>NZ_CP038804.1:0-2762635 GCF_024401155.1 Treponema putidum | reverse complement strand
AGAAGCCCATTATACTACTTCTTTACTTTTTTTTGCAATAATGATATAGTGAAAAAAGGCATTTATTGTCAAATTTTATGGGAATTTATAAGTTTTTAAGGGAAAAAAATGACAAAATCAAATTATTCGGCAAATAATATTACGGTTTTAAAGGGCTTGGAAGCGGTCAGAAAAAGGCCGGGTATGTATATAGGGTCTACAGGGCCGGACGGTCTTCATCATCTTGTTTATGAGGTTGTAGATAACTGTATAGATGAGGCTATGGCCGGTTTTTGCGATAAAATTTTGGTAGTGCTTGAGCCTAACGATATTGTCCGTGTAGAAGATAACGGCCGAGGAATCCCCGTAGACATCCATCCCACCGAAAAAATAAGTGCCTTAGAGCTGGTTTTAACCCGCCTTCATGCCGGAGGTAAGTTTGACAAGGGTTCTTACAAGGTTTCAGGCGGTTTACACGGTGTAGGCGTTTCGGTTGTAAACGCTCTTTCCGTCTGGATGGAAGCCAAGGTTTACAAGGACGGCTTTGAGCATTATGCAAAGTTCGAAAAAGGCTCCATTATTGAGCCCGTAAAAAAAATAGGAGAAACCGAAAAAAGCGGTACGGTCATCAGGTGGGCAGCAGATTCTTCCATCTTTACCGAAACTACAGTATACAATTTTGAAGTGCTTGCAACCCGCTTAAGGGAATTGGCCTTTTTAAACAGTCATATTTCCATTACGATGAGGGATGAACGCCTTTCTACCCCAAAAGAGGTTACCTTCGCTTTTGGAGGCGGAATATCGCAGTTTGTTTCTTATTTAAACGAATCAAAACAAGTTTTTCCGAAAAGTCCCGTTTTTATCGAAGGCGAAAAAAACGATATTCTCTGTGAGGTTGCCATCCAATACAATGACGGATATAACGAAAACCTCCTTTCGTTTGTAAACGATATAAACACCCGCGAAGGAGGAACTCATCTTGAAGGTTTTAAAACAGCCCTCACCCGTGTAATGAACGACTTTTTAAAGAAGTATCCTAAACTTGTAAAAAAGATGGATAAGGAAGAAAAACTTACGGGCGAAGATGTCCGTGCAGGTCTTACCGCCATCGTTTCCGTCAAGGTACCCGAACCTCAATTTGAAGGACAAACAAAAACAAAGTTGGGCAACAGCGATGTTCGAGGTATAGTTGACTCATTTGTAAACGAAAAGCTCACCTTATTTTTTGAGCAAAACCCAAGCGAAGTGGAAAAGGTCTTGGAAAAATGCGTCGCAGAGGCCGCCGCCAGAATTGCTGCAAGAAAGGCAAAGGAAGCTACCAGACGGAAAAGCGGTTTGGACAGTTTCGGCCTTCCGGGGAAACTTGCAGACTGTTCTTTAAAGGATCCTGAATCTTGCGAAGTTTACATAGTTGAGGGAGACTCTGCGGGCGGTTCTGCAAAAAAAGGAAGGGACAGCAAGACGCAGGCCATCCTGCCCCTTTGGGGAAAAATGCTTAATGTCGAAAAAACCCGTCTCGACAAGGTGGTAAATAACGAAAAGCTTCAGCCTATTATTGCGACCCTCGGAACCGGCATCGGAAAAGATTTTAATATAGAAAAATTACGCTATCATAAGGTTATAATAATGGCCGATGCCGATGTTGACGGCTCCCATATCCGAACCCTTCTTTTAACCTTCTTTTTTAGGTACATGCCTCAGGTTATCGAAAAAGGCCATGTGTACCTTGCCATGCCTCCTCTTTATAAAATTTCTCACAATAAAAAAGAATGGTATGTTTACAATGATGATGAAAGAGATTCCGTTTTGGACCAAATAGGACGCGGAAACAATGCGGCCGTTCAGCGGTACAAGGGTTTGGGCGAAATGGACGGAACCCAGCTTTGGGAGACAACAATGGATCCTGCAAGACGGAAAATGATGAGGGTTACCCTCCCCGATGCCGTTGAAGCCGACAGAATTTTCAGCACCCTAATGGGCGAAGAAGTCGAGCCCCGACGAAAGTTCATCGAAGAAAATGCCGTCTATGCAAATCTGGATGTGTGATATCTAATTTAAGGAGTATGTATGTTTGATGTTAATAGTTCTATTCTCTTTTGGTTTGCAGGAGTTGTAATACTCTTTGTTTTAATTCAATCCGTCTCTTTTTTGATAAAGGCTTTAAAGCGGGCAAAAGAGCTCAATATGTCCAAAAAAAAGATAAAGCAAATTATCTCGGGAGCGGCGATTTTTACGGTTGCCCCAGCTATTTCCATAATTTTGGGCATGATAAGCCTTTCTAAATTTTTAGGCCTTCCTCTGCCCTGGCTCCGGCTTTCGGTTTTAGGGGCTTTAACCTATGAACTTACGGCGGCAAGCACGGCAGCTTCCGTCTTAGATATTCCCTTGGATCAGCCTATTGCAGATGCAGCAGCCTATACGACTATTTCTTGGGTTATGGCTCTTGGAATAATTTCGGGGATTGTCGTGATTGCTCTTTTTCTGCCTAAGATGCAAAAAAATCTTATTAAGATGAAGTCCAAGGATGAAAAATGGAGTAAGCTCCTCATCGATGCCCTTTTTATGGGAATGATTTCCGCCTTTTTAGGAATGATATTTTCTGAAATCAGGTTCGGGCTTAAGGGCTGGATTCCGGTTTTTGTGATGTTCTTTTCGGCTCTTTTAATGCTTATCTGCGGTTTAATCGTAAAAAAAACAAGCGCTAAATGGCTTGAAAGCTATGCGATGCCGATAAGCCTTTTGGGCGGGATGGCATTTTCCATTCCGATTACTATGTTGATAGTTTAAATTGTCTAAGTTTATAGGAGAATTTTATGCAAGATAAACAAATCGAATTCAGCTCATACGAAAAAAGCATACATAGGTGGGGAAGAACATGGATGATAATAGCCATTATAATGTTTCTTTCTTATCCTCTTTTTACCTGTATTTACTATAATACTTGGCCTAATTTTTGGCTCCTTTTAAGGGGGCTTTTCGGTGTGGCCGTTGTTTTTTGGCCGGTAGGCATTATCGAAGCCTTTACCTTTGCACCCATGCTCGGTGCAGGCGGGACATATGTAGGCTTTATTACAGGAAACCTAACGAACCTAAAAGTCCCCTGCGGAGTTTTGGCTTTGGAAGCTGCAAAGGTTGAGGCCAATACCGAAGAAGGTGATGTGGTTACTACAATAGCCGTCGCAGTTTCTTCCATTACTACAACCCTCATCTTGGTGTTGGGAATGCTTTTATTGACTCAATTAAAACCCATATTGGAATCTCCCATCATGGCACCGGCCTTTAAAAATATCCTGCCAGCCCTTTTCGGCGGCCTCTTGGTAGTCTTCGTTGCAAAAAATCCTAAGATTGCCGTAGTCCCATTCGTTTTTATGCTGATTCTTTTTATTGCAATGCCTCAACTTGGAAAGGCCATAAGCATGCTCATCCCTGTAGGAGCCGCAATCACAATTATCTACACAAGGATAATGTATAAAAAGGGGAAGATATAAAAATAAATGGAGATATGCATTTATGAATACTAAAGATATATTGGAAATTATTACATTGGGAGAAACAAGCAAAGTTCAATTTAAACAAGATTTGCCTAATTTGGAAAGCATAGCACAAGAAATTGTTGCAATGTCTAATTCCATAGGCGGGCTTATTTTAATTGGAATTAAGGATGTTACCGGCGGCATAGTAGGCTTATCTCCCGAAAAAATAGAGGATTATGATAAAAGGATATCTCAAGCTGCCGATAATTTAAAGCCTCCTGTTTATATTGCAACCGAAGTATTAAAAATAGAAACCCCTGAAACTAAATATATTTTAGCTATTCATATTCAAGAAGGAATAAATAAACCTTATAAAACATCAAAAGGCGAAATATTTATAAAACAAGGAGCAAATAAAAGACTTGTTACCGATAATTCGGAAATAATGCGTTTATTCCAACAAAGTGCAAATTTGCTTGCAGATGAAATGGAAGTTTATGGATCCTCCGTCGATGATATCAATAAAGAAAAATTTTCAGACTTTTTTAAAAAAGAATTCGGTACAACATACGAAGATAAAGGATTAAATCTTGAGCAGGCCTTAAAAGCAAAACGGGTTTTGCGAAATGAACACTTAACGCTTGCGGGATTACTTTTTTTTGGGAAAAATCCTCAAGAAATAAAACCGGCTTTTACGATTAAATTTGTTTCTTTTTTTGGAAACGATATATCGGGAAATTACTATAGAAATAAACCTTCAGATCTAAAAGGTACAATTCCTCAGCTCTTTGATGAAGCTATGAGATATTTAAAATCTTGTTTACACCATGTTCAAAAAGAACAGGGTTTTAATTCGACAGGTATTCTTGAAATCTCCGAAATAGCTCTTATTGAAATATTACAAAATGCCTTGCTGCATAGAGATTATTTTAAAAATTCCCCTATTAGAATTCTCATTTTTGATAATAGAGTTGAAATAATTAGCCCGGGTAAACTGCCTAATAACCTGACTGTCGAAGAAATAAAATTCGGAAATCCCGTAATAAGAAATAACCAATTAGTTTCTTACGCTTTACATCTTTTACCTTTTAGCGGTTTAGGGTCAGGAATTAAAAGAGCTATATCCGAACAGCCTAATATAGAATTAATAAATGATATTCAAGGTGAACAATTTAAAGTAATTATACCAAGACCGGAAAAATCTAAATGAGCAAATATCCTTTTATTAGGACATTTAAGCTTTTTTTTAAATCCTCGCCTTTTAGGATAAGTGCCGTAATTGTGCTGACCCTTGCCTTAGGCGTTTTCCCATCTTTAAGAATTTTTATTTCGATGAAGCTAATAGACTTAATTGCAGAGCTTTTACAAAACTCAAAGGAGATTGTCTTTGGGGAAACGAACTTGGCCTAAGAAATTAGTTTATGGTATAATCAATACAATCAATAACAAATCTTTTATAAAAAGGAATTTTTAGCATATAAAATTTCTACCGACTTTGTAGAGCTGGGAAGTGTCTAAGATGAATATCATTGATTATGTTAAAGAACACACTCCGGTAAAACTTTCTATTTTTGATAAACAAAGACCCTGTTCCTACCGCCCTCTTTTGCTGAATAAAGAGCCGTATCGGAAAATTTTAAGAGTTCAGGTGTAGTCATCTTTTCGTCATATACGGCAAGGCCTATAGAACATGAAACCCGTAATTCAGGGTGTTCTTGAAAAGTTAAAGCATTAACTTCGGTACATACCCTTTTACACTGATATTCGGCTCTTTCCAATATTCCTCTGATAATAAACGAAAATTCATCTCCGCCGTACCGGATTAAAATATCGTCAGTATCAAAATTGCGCTTAAAAACTTCGACAATGGATAACAGAACCTTGTCGCAAAAGACGGCTCCATAATCTTTATTAAGCCGGCCAAAGTGATCAATATCTACCATGGCAAAGCTGACCCCGATATGCTGGCGGACACAGCGTTTAAGAAGGCTTTCAAAAGATTCATCTAAATATCTTCGATTGTAAAGCCCTGTAAACTCGTCGGTAATAGCTCTTTTTTTTGCATCATCACCCCACCGGATTATCTGCGACAAAAGGCCGTCCGTCTTACTTAATCGGCTGCCGGTAATCTTAAGCATATTGTACAAAACCGTCGAAGCTATTTTCGGCTGATCTATAATTAAAGAAGAAAAATCTTGAGATTTTAGAACAAGACAGGAAGTAGGTTCAACAGCTTGGCATGTCGCCGAGCGGTGCTCTTGTTCCAGCATTGCCATTTCACCGAAAAAATCTCCCGCTCCCAGACGGACAAGCTCTATTTCCTTTCCTTCCGATTTTACCGAAACGGAAATAGTGCCTTTTACTATGATAAAAAGCTCATTGCCCGATTCTCCTTCATAGACAAGAGCATGACCTGCTTCAAATTCGGCATAAAACATTGCCTCAGCTAAAACTTCAATTTCTTTTATAGAAAGATGGTCAAAAAGCCGCGCCTTTTGTAAAATTTCAAGCCATTTTTGTTTTGAGCTATTCATTTATGTCCTCCTCAAAGAGAATCAGAGAGCCTCCGCGCCCCCGTCCGATAAGAGGTATCTCGGCACATCGTTTTATAAAGTCAGTTTTTTCAATCTTCGTATCGGGATAAAGTAAAATGCCTAAACTCATGCTCAATTTAAAGGGGCTGTTTAAAACCGGAGAAATATCGAGGCTTTCAAGCTCCGACTTTATTTTTTCGGCTAAAACAGCTGAGGCTTTTCTTCCCTGCTCAGGCGTTAAAACGGCAAATTCGTTTCCCTGATAACGGATTAGAACCGAATCCGTATCCAAAAAACGGCTTAAATGATTACCTATAAAGGTAAGACAGGCATCTCCTTTTTCGTGGCCGTAGGTGTCGTTTATAGCTTTAAAGTTGTCGGGTTTCATCATAATTAGAGAAAAAGAGCTTTTCATAAACTTTGCAATGTTTTCTTCAAGATAGGCCTTGTTTAAAAGCCCTGTAAGCTTATCGCCATAAACCTGCTTTTGCAATTCTTGCATAATGGGGGAGTTTTCTTTTATTAAAGAGTTAGCCTTTCGGGTTCTTCTTGAAACCATTACCAAGTAAGACTTTAAAAGTTGAGCGTAGGTTATAGGATTATCCTTAAAAACGTCTTCCATAGGAGTGCCTTCTTTAGGAAAAGAAAGAATAATAGAATCTTCATTGGCAGAAGCTATAGCTTTTTGCTCCTCGCCTGTCAGCATTGCCGTTTCTCCGAACATTTCACCGCTTACAAATTCGGCAAGAACTGAATTATCTTCAGGCGATAAAATTATAACATTCCCTTCTACAATAATATAAAAACGGTCTCCCTTTGCGTCCTGCCTAAAAATGATATCCCCTTTTTGATAGCTGTCTACCCCTGCCTTATCGGCTATGTCTTTTAAGTAGATTTCATCCCATCCTGCAAAAAGAGGAGCTTTACTCAAAGCCTCTATTTTCCGTTTATCAGTAATCATGCATACCACCTCGTAGTATTATAGCATATTTTCGATAAAAGAAAAGTGCATAGTAAAAAAAATCGGAAAAGAAGTTAAAAACTTATTCATAAAGCAATTCTTCCATGCCGCATATATATCACCTTGAACATTTGTCTTTCAGCTATTTTCATAAGCATCTTACCTCATTTTAGATTTTTGCGTCTTTCCGCATTTTTCTAAAATATAATTATGCATATATTCTTACATATCAACTTGACTCAAAAAGGCCAACCATATTGTAACTGTAAAAAATAAGCGGCAGCGGATAAACACCCGCAGCCGCTTACCGATTTGAATTACTAAAGACTCTTATTAAACCATTAAGCTCCGATAATTCCTATGGCTCCGAATACAATTAAAACTTGGGCAAAAATATAAGTTATCATAATAAGAAAGCGCATTCCGGCCTTGCCGCCAAAAAAGTATTTAGCTGAAACCATAGTGTCCGATATAATAAACAAAACACTTCCAATAGCGGCCAATATAAGCCCTATGGACGGGTTTGCAAAGGCAAAAACTATAAAAATCCAGCTCATTAGTGATATTATAAGTCCGTAAGCCACTACAATAGGTTTAAGCCCTTTTAATTGTTTTTTAGTTCTCATTATAATATAAACAATTGCCGCTAAAAAGATCAATGCCGCTACAATTCCGGGGATAATGGGAATATATTCAACCTTAGCACCGAGTATTGCAAAAACTATATAAGATATTTGTGTAATTGCAAAAAATAAGATACCAAGAGCAAAATTCTGTTTTTCCCTATCAAAAAGAAGTATTGCATCTCCCAAAAAACTGAAAACCAAAGCAATTATTATTAAAACATTCAATATTGAAAATGTTTTAATACTTACAAAGCTGAAGGCCAAAAAGAATAAAAGAAGGGCCGGCATCAGCATAAATTTTGTCATATCAGCCCATTTTTGTCTTTGCTGAAAGCACTTGATTAAATGAATAATCGAAATAACTAAAAACAAGGCAAGAGCTGCAATACACAAAGGATCTAAACATTCATTATACATATATACCTCCAAAAATATACTTATACGATAATCATATACTGAAATCATCAAAAAAGCAAGATATTTTTAAAATTTAAGTTGACGATTAAGCATTTCTATGCTATCCTGTACAGGACGGTAATATTACCTTAATTAATAGGTAAAAATTTATTATATCAATTTTACATGGAAGAATAATATGCAGATTTTTGATACTCATGCTCATGTCGGGTTGATCTATTCCGATCCGATTGAGCAATTACGCGTTGTGCAGGAAGCCCGCCAAGGCTCTGTAATGAGAATAGTAAGTATATGTAACAGTTTACACGACTTTTCCAAGGTGTATGAAACTCTTAGGTTTTCACCGGCGGTATACCATGCCGTAGGTGTATCTCCGTCTGAAGTTACATCTCCCGGAAAAGACTGGCAAAAAACAATAGAAGAAAGCTTAAAATTACCAAATGTAGTGGCTGTAGGAGAAATAGGCCTTGATTATTGCAAAAAATACGGGGATAAACGCTCCCAGATTGAGCTTTTTATAGCCCAGCTTGACATTGCCTCAAAGGCAGGTTTTCCGGTAATTATTCACAATAGAGAAGCCGGAAAAGATCTTCTTGATATCTTAAAGGAAAGGATTCCCAAAGAAGGAGGCGTTTTACATTGCTATTCAGAAGACGATATTTATGCAAAAGAAGCCTTAAAGCTTCCTCTGTACTTCTCCTTTGCAGGAAATTTGACTTACCGCAATGCAAGAAATTTGCATGATACGGTTTTAGCCCTTCCCCTTGACCGCATCGTAGTCGAATCTGAAAGCCCCTTTATGCCCCCATCGGTATATCGCGGCCAAAGAAATATGCCGGCCAACACCATCGAAACCGTGAAGTTTATGGCGGAAATGCTGGGTAAAGATATTGAAGAACTTGCCGATCAACTTTGGAAAAACAGCTGTAAGCTCTTCCGGCTGCCCGAATAAAACATGGAAGAATTGCTTTACAAGCCCGTCTCAATAGGCGGGCTTCTTTTATCGGGGAACATCTTTTTAGCCCCTGTTGCAGGCTACTCCGACAAGGCATTCCGTTCCATCTGCGTGGACTGCGGTGCGGATTTTACATACACCGAAATGGTCTCTTCGGAGGCCGTCGTGCGGAATTCCGAAAAAACCGAAACCCTTATCGGAAGAGCGCCTAACGAAAAGGCCTATGCCGTACAGATATTCGGATCAAACCCCGAATACATGGCAAAAACAGCCGTCATAATTGCCGAAAAATATTCTCCCGAATGTATCGACATAAATTCGGGCTGCCCCATGGCAAAGATTACCAAAAACGGAGCCGGATCAGCTTTGATGACGGACATTTCCCTTTTGTACAGGATTGTAAAGGCGGTAAACGATGCAATGGAGCCATATAAGATTCCCGTAACCCTAAAAATACGGTCGGGCTTTACCGCCGACAAACTTAACTGGAAAGAAGCTGCCGCAGCCGCCATAGATGCGGGAATTAAAATGCTCACCCTCCATCCTCGAACCCGTACCCAAATGTATTCAGGAAAGGCCGATTGGAACATCCTTGGCGAGCTGGTTCAATTTGCAAGGCCTTATAAAATCCCTATTTTCGGATCGGGAGATTTGTTTTTGCCCGAAGACGCTAAAAAAATGCTTGAAAAAACAGGCTGTGCAGGCATAATGTTTGCCCGAGGCGCTATGGGAAACCCCTTTATTTTTACCCAAACAAGGGAGCTCTTAACCACTGGAACATACAGCGAAATAAGCCCTGAAGAAAAAATCCGCACAGGCTTAAAAGAATTGATGTTTTTATGCGGCGAAAAAGGAGAAGAAAAAGGCTGCCGTGAAATGCGTAAACGCTTTGCCGCCTACACCAAGGGCATACCGAACGGATCCCGCCTCCGTCAAGAATTGGTACAAGCCTCGACAATAGCGGAGTATAAAACTATAATTCAAAGAGCTTTTTAGTATTTCTTGGCCTTTCTTCAAATCCCTTTGAGCTCTTGGCATCTTTGCGGTTAAATTAAATAAACCGCAAAGGGTAAATTAAAGAATATCTTACCAAAACCCATTCAATTGACATAAGGCTAATTCTTTTATATACTTGTTTTGTAAAAAACTTTTTTCAGGAGAACTTATGTCAGACACATCTACAGTAAAAACTTTGCCTTTGGTTCCTTTTAAGGAAATGCCTTATACGAGGCCGGATATGAAAGCTATTGAAAAGGGCTTTGCCGATGCCCTATCTAAATTTAAGGCAGCCTCTTCGGTAAAAGAACAGATAGAAGCTATCGATATGGTGCAGGCTATCAACCGCGAGTACAGCACTATGTCGTCTTTGGCCTCTGTCAGGCATACTATCGATACAAGGGATGAATTCTACGATAAAGAGAATGACTTTTATGATGAAGCAGGGCCTCTCTTTAGTAAACTTTCAAACGAATTCGGTGCAGAAATGGTCAAATCCAAATTCAGAGCCGAGCTAGAAAAGGAATTCGGCCATCAAATCTTTGATTTAACCGATTTAGCCCTAAAGGTATTCAGTCCCGAAATTATGGACGACCTTATGACCGAAAACAAACTGGCCAGCAAATACAGTAAGCTCATTGCTTCTGCTCAAATCGAATTTCAAGGCGAAAAACGAACCCTTTCCCAATTAAGTCCCTTTATGCAAAACATGGACAGAGAGGTAAGAAAGGCGGCGGCAAAGGCCTACTACGGTTTTTTTGAAGAAAATGAAGCCGAATTCGATTCTATCTATGATGAGCTTGTAAAGGTACGCACAAAGATAGCCAAAAAACTGGGCTATAAAAACTTTGTTCAGCTTGCCTATGACCGGCTTGGCAGAACCGAATACAATGCCGAAATGGTCGCAAAATACCGCAAGCAGATTTACGAGCTTGTTGTTCCCATTGCCCAAAGTTTAAAAAAACGCCAAAGCAAGAGGTTAAAGCTCGATAAGGTTTATTATTACGACACCGGGCTTAAATACCTTACGGGAAATGCCGTTCCTCAAGGCGAGCCTGATTGGATTGTAGAACAGGCAAAGAAGATGTACAACGAGCTATCGCCCGAAACAAGCGAATTCTTTACGATGATGACCGGTTACGGCCTTATGGACTTACTTTCTACTAAGGGAAAGGCGGGAGGCGGCTATTGTACGGGCTTTCCTCTGTACAAGGTTCCCTTTATCTTTGCAAACTTTAACAAAACCCAGCACGATGTCGAGGTTATGACTCACGAGGCAGGCCATGCCTTCCAAGCTTATCAAAGCAGAAATGCACGTCTTCTCGAATACGGATGGCCGACCCTTGAGGCTTGCGAAATTCACTCGATGAGTATGGAGTTTTTTACATGGCCATGGATGGAGCTTTTCTTTAAACACCAAACCGAAAAATTTAAGTTTACCCATCTTTCCGGTGCCTTCGAATTTCTTCCCTATGGAGCGACCGTCGATGAGTTCCAGCATTGGGTATATGAAAATCCCGAAGCAAGCCCTGCCGAAAGAAAGGCCGAATGGCATAAAATCGAATTAAAGTACGATCCTTCAATCGATTATGCCGATAACGGCTACCTAAACCGAGGCGGTTTTTGGGTAAAGCAGGGGCACATCTTTGCTTCCCCATTCTATTACATCGACTACACCTTGGCTCAAGTTTGTGCCTTACAGTTCTGGGTAAAAGCCAATGCCGACCGAAAAAAGGCTTGGGAAGATTATTTGCGCCTTTGCAAGGCCGGCGGAAGCCTTCCCTTCTTGGAGCTTTTAAAACTTGCAAACCTAAAAAATCCCTTTGAAGAAGGCTGCATCGCTTCGGTTACCCCTGAATGTGAAAAATGGCTTAATTCGATAGACGATTCAAAACTTTAATCATAAGGGCTTACCTAAAATCGGGTAAGCCCTTGTTTTTTTAAGGGCTTAGATATAGAATAAGTTTAAAAAGCAAAATAGGAGTTATTTATGATAAAAATTATCAAAATAGAAAACAAAGACGAAAAAGCAAAAATTGTCGAAGAAGTTTTGACTGATTTACCGGAATGGTTCGGCTTGCCTGAAAGCACAAAAGAGTATATCAATGATTCAAAAGAATTGGATTTATGGGCAGCAAAGGAAAATGATGAAATTATCGGGTTTATAACATTAACCGAATCGAGCCCCGATTGTGCTGATGTGCATTGCATGGGAGTAAAAAAACTATATCACAATAAGGGAATCGGCACATTATTATTTAATGAGCTAAAAAAATTTGCTTCAACTAAATATGATTATATACAGGTAAAAACGGTAGATGAAGGTCATTATAAAGAATATGACCAAACAATAGCCTTTTACAAAAAACAAGGATTTAAAAAATTAGAAGTTTTTCCCACACTTTGGGATGAATGGAATCCGTGTTTGATAATGATTAAAAAATTATAAAAATGCAACCATTGGCAGTCTAACAGATTGATAATTTACAAGGAGCTAGCGGCATGTATATAACCGATAACGAAACAAAAAAGGCCTTACTCATTTTTACGGATATATTTTCAAGTTCGGCCTCAAATTCTCATATAAGCCGCTCTTCCTTGCATGAAAAAAGTGCGGATGCCCTAAAAGAAATAGAAGAAAAAGAGCTAAAAAGCCTTGTTAAGACCATCTTTTTAGAGCCCCTATCCTCCCTCCGTTTTAAAATAGCAAAAGAAAACCCTGCAACTCTTGTAGGCTCGGGGCAGCTTGAAAAAATTGCCCAAGCTATCGAAGAAGAAGGAGCTGACCTTGTTGTCTTTAATAGTGCAGTAAGCCCCCGTATTCAGCGAAACCTTGAAGCAGCCCTAAACACCTGCGTTATAGACCGCTCCGAGGTTATTATCCAAATATTTGCGGACAGGGCTCAAACAAGGGAGGCAGTCTTGCAGGCTGAACTCGCCCGTTTAGAATACTCTATGCCCCGCCTTACCAGAAGATGGACGAGCCTTGCCCAGCAAAGGGGCGGGGCAAAGGGAACGAGAGGAGCTTCCAGAGGTGCCGGTGAAAAAAAGCTGGAACTTGACAGAAGACGGTTAAAAACCGAAATTTCCAAGCTCAAAAAAGAAGTCGAGCGGGTAAGACTTCAAAGGAGTGAGCAGCGTAAAACCCGCTTAAACGGGGATAAGAAAATAGGAGCCATCGTAGGCTACACAAATGCCGGAAAATCCTCCCTGTTAAAAAAACTTTCCGGAACGGAAGTATTTACCGAAGATAAGCTCTTTGCCACCCTTGATGCCGAAACCAGAAAAGTTTTTTTACAAACAGCCGAAAAAAATATTCAAATTCTATTGACCGACACCGTAGGCTTTGTAAGCAATCTTCCTCACCAGTTGATTGATGCCTTCCGCTCTACCTTAGAAGAAGCGGCTCTTGCAGACTTTTTAATAATAGTATGCGATGCAGCCCATCCTGCAATGCCGGAATGTCTTGAAGTAACAAAAAAGGTCTTAGACGAGCTTTCCTGCGGTAATAAGCCCTCTATAATTGCCGTAAACAAAACGGATGACGTTTTTGATGAGGCTCAAATACTTAGCTTAAAAGAGCATTACCCCGAACTTGTTGAAATATCGGTTAAGACGGGAAGAGGGATTGAACAGCTAAAAGAAAAAATAAGCGGTATGATTATTTTGTAATAAATAGCGGATAATTCTTTAAATACACTTGACATAGTATTAGCTTTATTGATATAATCCTTTCGTGTTGATGGGGATATAGCTCAATTGGTAGAGCGCTTGCATGGCATGCAAGAGGTCAGGGGTTCAATTCCCCTTATCTCCAGTTGGTATATTATCGGCGTATTGATTTAATAAGGCGGCTAATCAGTGGATTCGACAACAGAAATAGATCTTGATGAGCTTCTCAAAGATGTAGTAATGCCTTCCGGCAGCAGCACTGCACCATCTTCCTCTACGCCCGAAGGACTTGACTTTGATATAAATCAGGCTAATCCTTTTCCAAATATAAAAGCCGGAGGTCTAAGCAAGGAGACTATGTTTTCAATGGCTCCTGAAGCGAGGGGCGAAAAAAAAAGAGACCCGAGCGAGCCTGATCTTACCTTAACTCATTTTGAAAAAGTTGAAAAATTTTTTTCTGATACCCCGCACACTTTGTTTGATACTGCTGAGTTTTACAAGACAGTTTTAAAAGGCGAAGGCGAGAATGCTCAGCGTCTTCATGCAGCTCTTACTAAATTTTTAACAGCTACAGACCCTAAAGATCGGAGCGTATTCAGGCAGCAAGTAGAATCTTCTTATTGGAATCTTGTTTCCGATATGATTATGAAAATAGCCTCCGGAAAATCTTCAAAAGAAAAGCAATATGCAGTAAGGTACGGACTTGTTCTTCCTACCCTTTTAACCACAGAACAAAAAAATATGTTTGCAAAAATAATAGACGAGAATACATATTGTGAGGCCGTATATTATTTGGATGAATGGTTCAGAGAAATAGGAATAGGAAAAATCACCCCTTCGGCAACAGACGAAGTTAAAATTTCAAAAAGAGACGATAACTCAAGATTTAATCAGCTTTTAGAAAAGGCAAAGGGAAAACTTCAAACTGCCGATAATTTGCTAAGAGCAAAATCGGAAGAAATCAGCCGCTTTGAAGACTCCATAAAACAGCAAATTGACAGCATGTTCTCTCATGATATGCTGGCTAATTTTTCCAACGTAAAATCGCCTTATTCAGAATCTCAAAAACAGCAGATCATGCAAATAAACGAAAAGCTGAAAAAACTTCTCAATTCTGATAAAGAGTTGCAAAGCTGCATTTCGGATTATAAAGAAGCCGATGCGGATGTACGCAGCTTGAGGGAAAAGGCCGATGCTTCCGGAGGAATCACGACCAATATGTCCGGGGCTGAAGGAGAATTCGATACCGTAAAACAAATGGCTAAGATGACATGCGGACGAAAAGGCAATCACTTTCCGATTTTATCCCGTGAATATTTTAGAAGCTCATCAAAGGAGCTAGGTACCCGTGAAAATGTTTTAAGAGAACTGAAGTGGCTTGAAGACATAGATGTTCAGGCTTATTGCCGTCAATATAAAAATCAACTAAACCGAATACCGCCCTTTGTTATCTTAGTTCCGACTTACGGGGATATAGGTTTTTGCTGGGAACCCTTTGACCGCTATAATAGGGTTACAAGTAGAGGAAGGATAGTAATTCCGATGTATCCTAAAAGTCTAAAAGTTTCGCTCTTAATGGCTACTGCGGATTTACGCTGGCAGGTTGCTAAGGAAAAAGCCTCTTACTACTGGATGGAAGAAGGTTTGACCGGCAATTATTACCAATGGTTTCAAAACCAAAAGCTAAAAGGCGACATAAAGGAATATTTTATTCAGGATTATATAACTTGGATGATAAAAGAAAGCGAAGGCATTCAAAAATTAGACAAGGAAGTTAGAGAAGTGTTTTGGCGGTATATGCCCTTTTCTGACTCGATTAAGGCAAAACTCAAGGATAGGGCATTGGTATATCAGGAGCTTTGCCAAAGAGATTTAAACCGCCAAATGTCGGATGGGTACTAAAATATGAGAAAACAATTATTTTTATTCGGTAGTAAATTATGCCCCGATTGCGGGCCTGCAAAGGAATATTTAGAAAGAAAAGGAGTAAAGTTCCGTTATTTTGACATTACTGAAGACTTAGGTTATCTAAAGTTTTTGTTAAAGTATCGGGATGAAAGGGCTGAATTTGCTCAGCTCAAAAAGGAGGGAAAAATCGGCATTCCATGCTTGATGATTGGAGACGGCGAAGAGTTTATATTTGACGTTAAAGAGGCTGACCTGTCAAAATGGTCTTAATCTATTGACTGTCTTATGACTATCTTTACACTAACTTATGCCGATTGGTATTTAGGCTAATCCTAAATACAACCCAGCAGGACGTGATAGAACACGGCCTGCTTTTTTATGTATAATTGCTTACTTTAATACGGTCAAAGGGTTAATGAGTTTTCCGTTTTTATATACGGAAAAATGAACATGCGGGCCTGTAGAGCGGCCTGTACTTCCTACTGTTCCTATAATACCGCCCTGACTTAGAATTTGACCCCGCTTTACTTTTATTGTGTGCATATGCCCGTACATTGACTGATAGCCCCCCGAATGAGTAACTATCACATAATTACCATAAACTGAAGAGTAGCCTGTATAAGAGACCGTACCGTCAAGGGTCAGTTTAATCGGGGTTCCAATGGGTGCTGCTATATCTATACCTGTGTGAAAGCTCTTTCTTCCGGTAAAAGGATCACTTCTGTATCCAAATGGAGAAGTCAGCCTTCCTATTATCGGATAAATAAAAAGTTCCCCCAAAGCCTTTTTAAGCTCGAAAGAGCTCATAGATGCACCGGGAATAAATAGCTTTTGACCTATACTTAGGGTCTGATTTTCAAGATCGTTTGCATCCAAAATTGCATTAAGAGGTAAGTTATATTTTTGAGCAATCGAACTTAAAGAATCCCCCTTTGCGGCCGTATAAATAAGTCCGTCAATCGAAGGAATAATCAGTTTTTGCCCTATTCTCAACTTTTTTGCGCTGCTTATTTCGTTGACTGAAAGAAGTGTTCCCAAATTCTTAAGGCCGAATTTTTGAATAATGCCGCTTACCGTGTCTCCTTTTGAAACCATATATTCTTCAAAGTCAACGGCAGTAATAAAATCCGGTACATCTGCCGGAGAAAAACCGATTTTTTCGGAGGCTTCTGTTTGAAGAATATCATCTCCCTTTGAAATATCAGCCGACGGCATAACATATTGGCGCATTGCATTCATAGAGGAAGGGTCTTCCCAAAACGCTATAGGTTTTATCGATGAAACGCCCCAGTTCAGCCTTAAAATCGAAAAATAAAAAAATATAAAGCCTGCTGTCAATATCACTAAAAGCCCTAAAACAATAAAAGATTCATCCTTTGACGTTAAGACTCGATTTTTTACGGATTTTTTATATGTATTATTATGATGCACTGTATCGGCATAGGTTATGATATCCATATTACCTATATCGGCATAAAAAAATATGGTTTTAGATAAATATGAAGTGAAAAAAAGGTTTAAGATTTTTTAAAACCTTAAACCTTTTATAAAGATTATCCCAAGTATGCAAAAACTATCTCAACATACCGTATAAGTTTTTCGGATTTTCCAAAACCGGAACCAGCTCTTGGGGTATTCCGACATTTTCATCTTTTGCTATATCATACATCAGGCGAAGAATCGAAAAATCTTCCAGAGCAAAACCTACGGAGTCAAAAATAGTAATTTCGTCAGGTTTGCGGTTGATGGGCTTACCTGTTTTAATTATATTCCAAATTTCGGTAACCTTAAAGCTATCATCCATATGCTGAATTTCGCCCTCAATTCGGCTCTGCGGCTCAAATTCTACATAAACATCACCCATAAAAAGGACTTTTGAATCAAGTTCGGTTTTTCCGGGGCAGTCGCCTCCTACGCCGTTTATGTGCATACCGGGCTCAACCATATCGGGGGTAATTATAATGGCATTTTTTTTATCGGCCGTAATCGTGGTGATAATATCTACTCCTTTACAAGCCTCTCTTGTGCTGCCGCATTTGATAAGTTTTAGGCCCTTTACATTTTTAAGATTATCCATAAGTTTATCGGTTGCAGCAGGATCTACATCATAGCAGTAAATTTCCTCTATGCCCAAAATATGGTGAAAGCCGAGAGCTTGGAATTCGCTTTGGCATCCGTTTCCGATAAGGGCCATTTTTTTCGGATTCGGTTTTGCAAGATATTTTGCAGCCATTACCGATGTTGCAGCAGTCCTGATCGCTGTCGTCAACGTCAATTCGCTCAGAAGAAGCGGAAATCCCGTAGAAACTTCAGCTAAAACTCCGATAGCCATAACCGTTAAAAAATTGTGTTTGGGGTTTTCGGGATGACCGTTTACATACTTAAAAGAATAGGTTTTGGAATCTCCTATGGGCATAAGCTCAATAACCCCGACGGGGCTGTGATGAGCCATTCTTGGAACCTTATCAAAGTCATTCCATCTTTTGTAATCTTCTTCCAAATAAGGAATAAGCCGTTTAATAACAGTTTCGGCACCGACAGATTTAAGATACTTTGCCATCGTAGGCAAATCAATATACTTCGTTTTCAACATAAGCCTCCATGTGTTGATTGTATACTACTATGCTACCTTATTTTATAGCTTTTGTCCACTAAAAAATATTGATTTGTCAAAATTTTATGAAAATAAATTTTAATCCCGTATTTAATTATAAGGATATCAATCCGATATAAAGGCATATTTTAAATTATAAGTCCCCGGATAAAATTGTTTAACACCTTTTAATTTTTTTTGCATAAAAATATTATAGGTCTGGTTGGCATAAGGAGAAATGCCGCATTCTTCAGTCACTAAAATCATTTCCGCTTTTTTAAAAAGTTCCAGCTTTTCGTTAAAATCGGAGCTTTTTTTTGCTCTTTGTACAAGATCAGCATATTCCTTGTTTTCCCAGCCTATCGGAACTATTTTATTCCCGGGTAAAAATAAATCCAAATAACGGGCAGGCGTATCAATACCTCCGCCCCATGATTTAAAGCCTGCTTGATAGTCAAGGGTTTTGTTCCGTTTTTTAAAAACCGTCCCTTCAACCTTATCAAGCTCAACATTTACGCCTAAAACATTTGAAAGCCTATTTTGCAGATACTCATCAAATTTAGAGCTTTCATTTGAAGGAAACATTATAGAAATTGTTATCTTTGAAGGATCATCTCCAAGCCCCAATTCCTTTAAGCCCTCAATAAAATGTGCCTTAGGATCAGGAATTTTTTTTATCAATTCTTGAATCGGCTCACCGGCAATAGAGCGGTAATTTTGGCCTTCAAGTTCCGTAGCAATGGATACAAAACCGTAGGCCGGTTTATAAATATCGTCAAACAGGTCTGTGCAAATTTCTTTGCGGTCAAGGCTTGCCGAAAGAGCTTGCCGAATTTTTTTGTTTGAAAAGAGCTCGTCTTTTTGGTTCATAAAAATATACTGAACACGGCTGTCAACTCCGTTTATTTCAGCAAAGCGGTTTTCCTTTTTTAGCTTGTTTATCCAGCTGATGGAATAAGCATTTGCAATATCAATACTACCGTTTAAGAGCTCACCGAGGGCGGCATTTTCTTCATTTATAATCTTAAATGTAAGAGCATCTATTTTTACATTTTCGGCATTCCAAAATTTATCGTTTTTAACCAGTTCTATCTTGCTGTTATGTACCCAAGTTTTTACCTTAAAAGCACCGCTGCAAATTATCTTGCCGGCATCACTGCCGTAGGATAGTCCGAATTCTTTTATAATATCTTCCCTCTGCGGCGGAATTTTTGCGGCAAATTCGTGAAGGTTTTTTATCGGATTTTCAGTTATAATTTGGAGGGTTCTTTCATCAAGAGCCTTGATTCCTATTTCGGAATAATCCAGTTTTCCCTTTAAAACGGCTTGAGCATTTTTGATATAGTCGTAATACATAGCCATAGGCGAGGCTGACTCCGAATTGATTATACGGCGAATACTGTAAACAAAATCTTCAGCCCTTATCTTTACTCCGTCAGACCAATAGGCTTCGCGCAATTTAAAAGTCCACTCGGTATAGTCGGCATTATGAGTCCAAGACTCGGCAAGAGCCGGAAGAATCTTGCGCTCACCGTTATCTTCGGTCAAAATATCGGTCAAATTTTCGTTTATATAATCCAATACGATAAAAGAGTACCTATCCGAAGCCTTCGCAGCATCCAAAATAGTCGGTTCCGCACCCAATGAAGCCGTAACTGTTTGAGGTGCATCAATTTTTTTACTATTCCCGCAGGCAAAAAAAAGCAACACCAGTGCCGGCAACCAAAATAATTTTCTACCTTTCATATATAAGCCTCGATTTGCACTATAGCAAATTTTAGATGATTCTTCCAGCAGTATAGCCCTTTTATTAGTTTTATAAGATATCTTGAAAAAAATAATTCGCTGGTGTATTATTTTAGAAAGATCTAATGTAGGTTGGACGGACGGTGCACGCTTGTTTTATCTTTAAATTAAAGGAATCAAGTTTTCCCTAGCATTGATTGTATTCTTCAGAATAACATCAACTTGATGAATTGATTCAGATATAAAGCATGAATTAGATTATATAAAAATGTGTTATCGAAAAAATAAGTATTATTAAAAAAGAGGTAGGTAATGCTTAATTTTGTGTATGAAATATTATTATTACTTGCTGCAGGAATATCATTTTTGGGAGGGCTAATACTACCTCTTGGAATTATTTTTGTTGCAGTGGGATGCCTTATAGGTCTTATTATTTCCATATTATTTATAAAGAAATCAATGGAAAACAAAAAAATTAATCTATTATCATTCGGAGTTATTGTAACTTTAATGTTTGCATTACTTGGATTTTATTTTGACATACATAGAACAAATAAAATAAAAGAAGAACTTTATAAATTAAAAGCATATGTAATTAAATATGTAGAAGAGAATGGAGAATTACCTAATTTTGAGAATGATGAGTATATAAGCAAGTATAAAAATAAGCCAAGTCTAAGTGATTATGGAGACGGTAAATTTGATATTAGGTATATGGATGGAATAATATCAAGTGAAAGTAATGATATTGGATTTAGACCAAGGCCATAAACCTAACACCCGCTTCAAGGTTGACATTGCGGATAAGCCGCAAATGCAGGTTAGGCGAATGTTAGATTGACAAGCTAATCTCTTGCGGGAAAGGCTTGTGCAGAATTAATTTTATAGGAATTTATAAAATAACCTATGATATAGAAATGATTTTATTATATATACTTGACAATATATTCTTATAAATGTATATTATGCTTATGGGGAAAACAATTATAAGTAAAGATAATCGTTTTGAATGGGATGAAGAGAAAAATAGTGCTAATATTGAAAAGCATGGGATAGCTTTTGAAGAAATATTGGAAGTCTTTGACGATCCTGCATTTTTAATAGGATATGATTTTGAGCATTCCGAAAAAGAAGATAGATATTATGGTATTGGAAATTTGAATGGGATATTGATAGTTCTGGTCTTTTTTACTGAGAAGAAGAACAGAATACGGTTGATATCTGCACGGCAAGCAGAAAAAGAATTGAGGGAGGAATATTATGATTACTTCAAAAAAATTAACGGCTGAAAGATTGGAAGAAATAAAAAATTATCCTATATCGTATGATGAGGATAGTCCAAAACTGACAAAGAAACAAATTGCAAGATTAAGACCGGCTCATGAAGCATATTGGAATGTAACACCCATTAAAAAAACAATTTCTATAAAAATAGATGCAGATATTCTTGCTGTGCTTCAGTCTTTAGGTAAAGGCTATCAAACAAGAATAAATAGTATTTTACGGGAAGCAATTACTACAGGTAATTATTAATCTAACCCCGCTTCAACCTGACATTGCGGACAAGCCGCAAATACAGGTTAAGCAAGTTATGCCGCTGATATGGTATGAAGGGAAAGTATTAAAATTGGAATTGAGAGAAATAGAAAAAATTGCTAAAGAAAATTATTCTGCTGCTAAACTTCAAAATAAATGGTATGAATGCGTAAATTTTGCTTTATATTTATTAGATGAAAAGATTGAATCTGAAAACATATATATTTTAGCCGGCTTAGATTCAGATGATTATGATAATATAAATAAATATTTTTTTGCTGTCATTAATGAGCTTAAAATAGTTAAAATGGATGAAGATATTAATTACAATTTCTTGTGCTATTTAGGTAGAAAAGTTCATAATGATGAAATTGAAGCAATATATGCACTTACAATATTAGAAAAAATGTATTATCAAACAAATGATAAAAGATTTTGGGAATGGGTTGAATTTGGTGATGCTGTTGATTTACTCGAAGATGGAATTACTTATTACAAATACGATATAAATAAAGACAATTTATGTGATTATATAAAAGAAAAAATACTATTGGATATAGACCTATACAAAGAGCAATTACCTGATAATTTTTTTAAGATGGCTTTCTGTGAAAAATGTAATAAATTAGTAATTCCAGAAATTAAAAAAACTTTATTTAGAAAGAAATTTTTCTATAAATGTAATAATTGTAAAGCAACAAGTAAGTTTTTATGGTGTTTGGATAATAAAGGCAAAAAACTTTATTTAGAAAGAAAAAATTCGCCTAACACCCGCTTCAACGCTGACATTGTGGACAAGCCACAAATACAGGTTAGGCGGATGTTAGATAAATAGCCTATAGGAATAGAAAGGTATAAGAATGAAAAAATTATTTTTAATATTATTAGTTTTAATTATAAGTATTCCCTGTTTCTCGCAAGTGATAAATAAAGATTATTTTCCAAAAAACAATGAAATTGATAAACAATATGAAATAGATATGCAAACTTGGGTTACTAATTATGAATGGCAGAGCATTATTGGAAAATATGTATCTATTTGGGAAAAGCAAATGTATTTGGAAATGGAAAGATTGATCTCAATTATTCCAGAGTTTGAAGAGGAAATAAGACAAAATCAAAAAAAATGGGAAGAAACGCTAAAACAAGATTTTAAATTGATAGCTGAAAATGTTGATTTTAATAAAATAGGGAGAGAAGTGTATATTGGTGAATATTGTGCAGAAAGAATAGAATTGTATAGAAATAAAGCAATGTATTATTTATGCCTTTATTACACAATAAAAGAACAAATATCAGAAAATACTTTATATACCGATATTAAACTAGCAAAATAAACATTAACTTATCAGTAAAATATAATGTTTTTATAAAAACGATTCAAATAATTTACCGAAAAGGAGACCCCAGCCGTCAACCATAACAAAAAGAATGAGCTTAAACGGCATCGAGATTTGAATAGGGGGTAGCATGATCATACCCATAGACATAAGTATACTCGCTACAATCATATCTATTATGATAAAGGGCAAGTATAAAAATATTCCTATCTGAAAAGCTATTGTAAGTTCATGTAAAATAAACGCTGCAATCAAAATGTGGGTCGGCACATCTGCAAGGGTATTCGGTTTTGGAAGTTTTGCCATGGACATAAAGGTTCTGATATGCTCAGGATTTTTTTGCATTTGCTTGTACATAAAATACCTCATAGGCTTTTCCGCCTCCCTATAGGCTTCTTCTATTCCGATTTGGCCATCACTCATAGGCTTATAAGCATTGTTGTATATTTGGGTAAAGGTCGGCCACATTATAAAAAGGGTCAAAAAAAAGGCTATACCATTGAGAACCTGAGTAGGCGGTACTTGCTGTAAAGACAAGGCTCTTTTGACAAAATCCAAAACAATGCTCAGGCGCAAAAAGCTCGTCATCAGCATCAAAAGACTGGGAGCTATCGAAATAAGAGTAATAAAAAGCAAGAGCTGAACGGAAAAGGCAACATCCTTATTTGTCGAAGGTTCCCTTATCGAAAAATCGATAAAAGGAATACGGCCTGCTTGCCTGTTAGGATCGGCATCGGTTCTTCCTGCCGTAGTGCCGTCAGGAAAATTCGCTTGAGAAAAAATCTGAACCGGAATAAAAAGAATCATAATAAAAAAGATTGGAATTAAAAACTTTTTTTTCATTCTTTCTCCTCCGGTACTTGAGACTTAGCAGCCTTATTTAATCTTTCTCTTTGCGCCTCAAAAAAATTTACGTCAACACTATTGTTTTTTGAGCCCTTAAAAACGGAAGCCAACATAGAAGCAAAGTCTTGTTTAGGCGAAGAGCTTCGCCTTTCGGCATCTAAATTCATAGTATCAATAAGGGTTTTATCTTCAACCTCGCCTATCATATTTATTGAAGAATCCGTAACACCTACAATGTATGCTTTTTCGCCCAAAGTAACTACATGGATACTTTTTCCTTGAGCAAGATTTATTGAAGCAACGCTTTTTAGATAAGGACTATCTGAAGAAAACGATAGTGAAGATTTTTTTAAAAACTTCAATACAACATAGGCTAAAACACATACTACAACTAAGGATATAAGTACACGTAAAAGATTTGAAACAGGAGACTGAGTTCTTTCTGCAACATTTAAATTAAACCCGGTTTCATTTTCTGCGGGTGTAGAATTATCTCCGGTTTCGCCGATATTATCTGTTGTTTTTGCATCCAATAAAATACCCGACTCTGAAGGCAAGGAATCCTCATCCGAAGAAGTCCCGCCGGTTTCTGCAAATAACAAGACTGAAAACAAAAAGAAAAGAATAAAAAACAGCTTTTTCCCAAAGCTCATTAAAAGCCCCCACCCGATTTTTAATTTATATATCCGAAATACGCTCTGACGGAGATAAAATTTCGGTTATACGCACCCCGAAACTTTCCTCTATAACTACAACCTCGCCCTTTGCTATAGGCTTATGGTTTACAAGCACATCTACAGGTTCACCGGCAAGTTTGTCAAGCTCAATAATATGACCTTCTCCCATTCCGAGGATTTCTTTAATCATGCGCTTTGTTCGTCCTAATTCTACGGTCATCTCCATGTAAACGTCCATGATAAGACCGATATTACCTTGCTCCTCCTGACTTACAAAACCTTGGAGGGGCGGAAATTGAACAGGCTGAACATTAGTGCCCATTCCCATTTGTGGCATCATGCCCATATTATTCATAGCCTGCATATTTCCTCCTTGCTGAGGCGATCCTTGGGACATTCCGGAACCGAACGTTTGCTGTGCAGGGGCTCCCATATTTTGTACCGTTCCCATCTGCATACCGCCAGCCATTCCGTTTTGCATTGTACCCATTTGCATGCCCCCCATTGCAGACATGCCTTGCATTCCGGCATTGCTTCCGGTTGCTTGGGAGGGATCGGGACCTGCAATCGTCGAGGTTATTTTATCAACAACATCTTCAGTAAGAATCTCCCATAACTGGTATGAAGAATTATCAAGCTGCATATTATAAGTTACGCTTATAAAATTGCTTTGAGGTAATCTCATCATAGCCTTAGGAACATGCAAAGATTCTGCCGGAGCAGATGAAACACCGGTAAGCCCTGCCCGCTCAAGATAACTAAGTTCAGTTCCCACATATTGTGCTATGGTCTCACTTATAACCGAAAGAGCCATGTCATCTATTTCTACACTATCTTCATGATTGACCAAGCTGACTATCTTTTTTGCCAGCTCAGGACTCATCATAAAGGCATGATCACCTGCCATAGCCCCGGAAAAATCAATGAGCGTAGCAACAACCATTTCCGATACTTTTCTTAAGAAGTTTTCTCTATCGGAAAATTCAATCACAGGTTCCGAAATACTGACATTTTTACCTGTCATTGACTCCAAATTAGAAGATAATCCGGGAACATTTTCTTTTACAAATTGAAGCAAGGCTGTTTTTTTAAAACTTGTCAAATCATCACCTGAGCCTGCCGCAGGAGCCGGTGTAATTCCGCCTCCGCCTACTCCGGATAACAAAGCATCTATTTCATCTTGAGAAATTGAACCATCACTCATACAACTCATCTCCTTCCGATGTTAATTCTTCGAATTCATCACCGCTAATATCTTCTATTTTTTCCAAAATCTGAACTGCTAACTTTTTCCCTTTCACACCGGGCTGACAGGAAAATTTAGGTCTGCTGCCTACAGTCAACTTAAAGGGATCTCCTACCCTGACATTGGGTAAACGGACAACATCTCCAGCTCTCAAGTTAAGAACGTCTTTGATGGAAACATCCAAAGACCCTACCTCGGCAATCATATCTACTTCAACCGAAGAAAGTTTATCTTTAATTGCAGCCGCATATTGTCCCGTCGATGCCCTTCTAACCGAAGAAAACCAAAATTGTGTCGATAGTTTTGATATAATCGGTTCAAGAGTTATGTAAGGCAAACAGATATTCATCATTCCTTCTTCTTCTCCGACCTTAGTTTCCAAGGTTACCAAAAGAACCATTTCCGACGGAGTTACAATCTGAACAAACTGAGGATTAGTATCTATGTTTCCTAAACGGGGACGTAAATCGACTACAGTTGTCCACGCCTCCCTCATATTTGCAAGAATACGTACTATAACGCCTTCCATAACCGAACTCTCAATTTCGGTCAATTCCCTCTGAACCTTTGAACCCTGTCCCTTACCGCCGAATAAGCGGTCGATAATTGAAAAGGTAACCGAGGGGTCTATCTCCAAAAGGGCACTTGCCCTTAGGGGATCCATGTTTATAATCGCCAAAGTCGTCGGCGTAGGTATTGATCTTATAAATTCTTCATATGTAAGCTGTTCTACGGTTGCCACGTGAACATGAGCCATGCTTCGCAGCTGAGCGGAAAGAGAGGTGGTTGTAAGACGTGCAAAGGTTTCATGCATCATCTGTACCGTCCTCATCTGCTCTTTAGAGAATTTATCGGGACGCTTGAAGTCGTAAATTTTTATTTTACGGGTATCATTGACGGCTCGAAAGTCCTCTGTCTCCGTATCTCCTGAGCTTATTGCGGTGAGAAGCTGATCTATTTCATCCTGCGAAAGAACTTCTGTCATGGCTCTCCTATCCTTTATTGTTCAACAATATCGTATTGCGTGAATTTAACATCCTTTATTTTGTTTTTTGTAAGTACATTATCGTTTATTTCGTGCTTTATTTCAATCTTTATTTTTTCTTCCTGTCTTAATTCCGCAGTAGTTTTGCTTTTAAAATAAGAGCGCAAAAAGTCGATTATTTCTACCTTTCTTGCAGAAAGCTCCTGCGGTGTAGATTTATCATTGTTAGTATAACCTAAGGCTACGTCAACTATCAAGGTCGCAGGAATTCTATCAGCCGTATATATTTTTAAAATGCCGATTGCCTGATACCACTGAAGCACATCCCTTGTTTCCCTGTATTCTTCAGAAACCGGCGAACTAGAATGGGAAGAACCGCTTCTATCTCTTATATTCATTGTAATAACTACGACGGTAACAACGAATATTATAGCAACCAATACAATTGCAACCCATTTTATAAGCATGGGTATAAGACCTGCGCCTCTTTTTTTGGTATCTACTGATGAAGTCATATTTTCCTGTATATCATCGTCATCCATTAAGTCATTATCAGCCATAATTTTCTCCTTATTATTATAATCGGCACAATTTTATTTTTACTAAAAATGTGCATCATCAAGAATAATTATATCAACCCGCCTATTATAAGCCCTGCCCTCTGCCGTATCATTTGAAAATATGGGCCGGGTGTCTGCATATCCTGCTACGGAAAATCGGGATTCTTGGGCTCCAAAGTCAGTAAGGCTGTGCAAAATATTTATTGCCCTTGCAGACGAAAGCTCTCAATTACTTTTCCATACATTAGGATCCGTTACACCCGAATCGGTATGGCCTTCGACCCTAAACCTATAGGAAGCCAAATCTTGAGAAGATAAAAACTGAGCAAGATTTAAAAGGGTATCTCTGGATTCGGCAATATTAAGGTCTGCACTGCCCGGATAAAAAAACACGTCCGATGCCAGGCTGATTACTATCCCCCTCTCATCGCTTGTAACGGCAATTTTATTTGTTTTAATTTCGGGAGCAAAAAGTGAAACGGCCTTTCTTAAGGCACTTGCGAGCATCTTTCCTTTTTCCATTGAAGGCATTGAGCTTATGGTGTTACCAAGGTCTGAAAGTCTGCCTGCAGAAACCGAATGGCCGCCTCCCGTCGGATCACCGCTTATTGACGCAGAAAGAGCCAAGAGCTGAGTTACATCTACCTCAGACGGCTCAAAAAGCATTACGAAAAAGCAAAGCATGAGAGTAACCATATCTGCATAAGTGGTAAGCCATCCGCTTCCGGCGGCACTTGCACCGTGTTTCTTTTTTCTTGCCATTTTAATCCTTTAATACTTCCGCTTCAATTGCTTTTCTATCGGAAGGCGTCAAATATGTAATCAGTCTTTGAGCCAAGATTCGAGGGTTATCTCCGGCTTGAATTCCAAGTACACCTTCTATAATCATTTCTTTGGACTTAACTTCCATATTGTTTTGGTACATAAGCTTTGTTGCTATAGGAACCAAAAGCCAGTTCTGCATAAGAGAACCGTAAAAGGTTGTAACAAGAGCCGTAGCCATGTTAGGACCGAGAGCACTTTTATCATCCAAGTTTAACAACATACCGATAAGACCGATAACCGTTCCCAACATACCGAAACCGGGAGCGAGGGTTGCCCAAGCGTTTACTAAGGATATCCATGTGTTATGGCGCTCTTCCATTTGATTAAGTTCGTTTTCCATAAGAGAACGGATAGCCTCTCCATCAATACCGTCAACTACATTTCGTAAACCGGAGCGCATAAATGGATCTTCAAAGTCTTCAATTTCTTCTTCCAAGGCAAGAAGACCTGCACGGCGACTTTTTTCGGATAGGGCTACAAAACGCTGAACCAGAGCTTTTTCGCCGTAATCGGTTACCTTAAAAACTCTTGCAACAACTTTGAAAATTCCTATCGTATAGGATAAAGGATAGGTTAAAAAAAGACACATGTAGGAGCCGCCAATCGTAATTAACATTGAAGCCGGGTGAATAAGCCCTCCGGCCGAGCCGCCGAGGATTGCACCGAATGCAACAACTGCTATACCTCCGAATATTCCTATAAACGACGCTATATCCATATATACCCCTTTTTGCTTCTACTACAACTCATTTTTAAATATGCCGATTTTACGGCGGTAAGCGACTATAGAGTCCAAAATTTCTTCAGGCGTTTCCTTAATTACATAATATTTTCCTGAAAGCATTTGCAAAGTAACATCGGGATTGCACTCTATCGTTTCAATTTGGTGAGGATTAATCCAATACTTTGTTCCGTTTAGCCGCGTTACCTGTATCATAAAAAATACCCTATATTATACCATACTATCGTTTCAAGTTCAAGACCGTTTCAAGCATTGTATCAGAAGTTTGTATTGTTTTAGCACCTGCCTGAAAGCCTTTTTGAGTTACAATCATATCTACGAATTGGTCTGTTAAATCTACGTTACTCATTTCGAGGGTTCCGCCTATCAGATAACCCTTTCCGACAGTTCCCGATGTAGAAATATTAGCAACGCCTGAGTTATTGGACTGAACATATGTGTTTTGACCTGCCTTTTCAAGACCGCCTTGATTGGCAAAACCGGCCATAGCTATTTGACCCAACTCCTGCCTTACTCCGTTTGAATAAACACCGATTATAATGCCGCTTTGGTCGATTCTAAAGTTTTCAAGATAGCCCATTCCGTAACCGTCCTGTTGATAAGCCTTTGTAGTACTCTTATCTGAAAACTGTGTAATGGTATTTTTTGATGTACCTATTTCTCCTAAATTTACATCCAAGGTCTGTCTGGTCGCAGCTCCGCCTTCTCCGGGGTTTGCACCTAAAACATTAAAAGAAACTTGGACGGAAACTTTACCTGCGGGGGCACTCACATTTCCTGCCGTATCTGTAACAGAAGCAAGATGACCGTTATTATCAAAGCGTACTATAAAGCTGTTTTCAACGCCGTCTGTTGTTCCAATTCCCGACCTTGTTGCTGCTGCTTCAGCATTTGTAGGATCGACATTTACCGTAGCCCTCCAAGCATTAACTTCTCCGGGGACTCTGGCAAAATCGATTTGAAGTTCGTGAGCTTCTCCGAAGCTGTCATAAACCTTAAATTCTGTAGACCAAGTAGATTCCAAAATCTGGGCTCTATTTGCATTTTCGGGTAATTCAGGCAATCTCTTGTCAAGGTTACAAGCATAGTCTACGCTCGTTGTTGCCTTTGCATCTATTTTTTGGCCTATCGGAATAGTTAAATCTTCAGTTTGGCCTGAAGTATTGATAAGTCTAAGTCCATCAGCTTCTTCAGCCATCCAGCCCTGTACCCTCATTCCGTTTGCAGGGTTTACCAAGGTTCCGTCTCTATCAAGACCGAAGGCACCGGCTCTTGTGTAAAAAGTTTTTTCGCCGTCTTTAAGGATAAAAAAGCCGTTTCCCTGTATTGCAAGGTCAGTATTGACGCCTGTTGTCTGCAAGGCTCCCTGTGTAAAGATTGTATCAATGCTTGCAACCATCATTCCTAAACCTACTTCTTTAGGGTTTACACCGCCAAGCTCCTCGGTAGGACGGGATGCCCCGCTTAGCTGCTGTGAAATTAAGTCTTGAAAGTTTACTCTTCCCCTCTTAAACCCTGTTGTATTTACATTGGCTACGTTATTTCCGATAACGTCCATTCTTGTTTGGTGATTTTGCATTCCGCTGACGCCGGAAAATAATGATCTCATCATAATTATTGCCTCCTAATTGTTGTCTGCATAAACTGTTTTAACGGCCGACCAGTTGTACCAGTTTCCGTTTACCATAACTTCCGGATTTATACCGCGTGTCGCGGCTGAAATATAACCGGAAACCTGTGAAGACCCTAGGTCTAAGTCAACTTTTTTGCCGACAGCATTTACTGCCGATGAGCCTGTCATTAGCTCATTTAAGGCTGCAAAGTTTTTGTTCATATTGGTCATCTGCTCAAGGGATGAAAATTGAGCCATTTGCCCTATAAATTGCGTGTCTTCCATCGGAGATGTAGGATCTTGATGGGTGAGCTGGGCAATTAAAAGCTGAAGAAAATCGTCTTTTCCAAGCTGCTGTTTCGGAACCCTTGTTTCTGCAAAATTCTGCTTATTTAAGGTGTCAACCTGCATACTTAAAAGAGCTTTTTCTTCAGGACTCATCTCGGATTTAAAATTCTTCATCATCTCAGCTTGTTCAAAAGCCGTATCTACGGCACTTCCATTAATGTTATTTACTTGCATAAAATACCCCTTTAAGCCAAAAGATCTACAGTCGAACCATAGACATAACTGTAGGTAATCAAATTATCGGCCGTTTTTTCAAGCTGCCTTAAATCTTGTTCTTGATTTTTATAGGCAAATCCTGCAAAAGATTCAAAATTTTCGGCAAAGCCCTCTTGGCCCGAAAAGCCCGACCAATTTAAATTAAATTCGGCAAATTCGAAACCGTTTTCTTTAAATTCTTTAGCCAAATTATCCAAATTTTTCTCAAAGGCATCGTAAGCCTCTTTTGAAGCAACCGTTACTGTTCCGGTAACCCTTTTACCCTCACTCAGCTCTAAATTGATTTTTACGGCTCCTAGGTTTTCAGGTCTTAGATGCAGTCTTATTTCTCCTGCATTATTATCGCGGAGAACTATTTTTCCGGCTTGTACAAAGTCTGCCGCCGCATCCCTTATTTCTTGAGTCAACATAGCCGAAAAAGTTTGACTTGTTTTTTGGGACTCGCTTCCGGTTTGAGTGTTTTGAAATTCTCCGTCTTGTAATGCATTTTGAGCCTTGCTGCTAAAATCGATTACCATATCGACGGAGTTATCCGTCTCTACCCTCGATTCGGCAACTGTAGTATGAATAGCAGCATCCGATTGAACGGAAGGCATTGAACGCAAGTCTTCTACAGAGATTTTTGCTTTTGTTTTGTTAATAGACTTTTTACTTAAATTTTCCTGTGATGACTCGGTTTGCGAATGAGCTTTTTTTGATGAGTCCTTTTTATCGACCCGGGATAAAAGCCCCAGCTTATCGGCTTGTGCCGCCTTTTCCTCATCTGTAGAAAAAAGCTTTTTCTTTTCAGTCTTGTCGAATTTTTTTAAAGCTTCATCCGAAAAAAGAGATATACTTTCTTCTTCTTTTAAATCTTGCGGCAAAAAATCTTTAATTTCCTCATTAAAATCCTCATTGAGAATTTTAAGCTCCAGCTCAGGCATATTTTTTTGCACCTTTTGGGCATCTAAATTTTCCGAGTGCAGCTTACTGGCTTCGCTCTTAGGCTTTTTCGTTAAGTCCTTGGTCTCTTTTAGATAAGCTTCTTTGGAATTAAGCAGATTTTCGGCATCTATTTCCTTAGACGGCCGGTTTTCGGATGATAGTTCCGTATTCTGCCTTCCTGCTTCCTTTTGAAGCGATGAATTCCTTACTTTGTCTTCCCTAAAGCGGGAATCTTCAAATCGGGCATCATCAATCTCCTTGCTCCCATCCTTGGCAGCGGCAATCATCTTTTTGATCATTGCCAGGAATGAATCTCCGTTTCTTACAGGTTCCGCATCAGCTCTTTTAAAGTCCTCAGAAGCTTTTCTTTCCGGCTCTTGTACCGGCAAAGCCTGCATACGAACATCAAGTGCCTGCATATGAACCTCCTATATGTCACTTCAATAAATTTTCGGCTTATTTTTAAGGCGGGTTTAGGAAAAAAGAGAGCTTAAAGCTAAAGAAAATATCTAGAAATAAACCGCAAGGGACGCAAAGCGTTGAGCTTACGCTCAACTCCGCAAAGATGAATATAGGATTATATTATTTAGTAAAGTATAAAAAATTCTTTGCGATCTTCGCGGCCTCTGCGGTTAAATTTAATAAAATGATAGAGAATCTTTTAATCTTCTCTTGTCTTAAATATCATCAAAAATGTATATATAAAACCAAGAGCTAAAAGAATGTGTCCTATTCCTGCTATACCTGAAAAGGCTGCATCTTGAGCCTTTGAGGTGTAATTATTTCCTAAAATTGTAATAATGCCTCTTAAAAGCATGAGAACCACAGTAATAAGAAGACCCGTATTCCAAAAATGGTTAGCCCTTCTGACACAGGCAAGCCTTTTTTCGCTAAGGGCCGGGACCTGCTTAAATGCAAGATAAGAAACTAAGGAAAGTACAGTACCCAAAATCAAAACATGGGCATGCATCAGGCTTAGATATGAGGAGCCGTCAAAGGCATTGAATTTTGTAAATTCCCTAAAAAATACGCCTGCAGCCAAGCCTAAAACCAAGTAAGCAAAAGAATTTTCCAAGATGCTTTTTAGACTAAACTTAGGTATAAAATGCTTAAATCCTACATATACGATTCCCACATAGGCCACCGTCTTGGGCATCATAAGAGCCCCTACTAAAGGCACGGTTTTTGAAAACAAGACAACAGGCAGATAGAACAAAAAGCTTAAGGCCGTTAATAGAGCCATGTGCTCCAAACCGGGGGCTTTTCTAGCCTTGTAAAAGAAGTAAATCAAAACTGCTCCAAGGGCTGCAAAGGGAATGTTTCGGATAATGCTCCAAGTATAATTTGCATCAGCCATTCCCCACTCGTTTTGAGGCATAACAGTAAGCACCAATCTTATCAGGGCTAAACCGTATATGAGAATATCTTTTGACTTACTGCTTGTATTTGTTTTTATCTTATAGTAATGGTAGAACATAAGATAAAAAATAGTCATTGTAATGGAGGTTATTAAAACCCCGATTGAAAGGTAGAAAGCATTTGCCTCAAAACCGCCCTTGTGCCACATAGAAATTACACGCGGGAGGAGGTGAAAAGAATCCCCTGAACCTAAAAGAAGAGCCATAAGCCCGAACAGCTTTGCCGTTCTATCCTTTTGTAACAAAAGCTTTATGCTTAGGGCCATAACCAAAACCAAGTAACTCAAATCAAAAATAGATTCAACGATGTACATAAAAACTCCTTATAGAATCAAACATAATGACGCATTGTCATTTTTTACATAATAATATAATGACAGCATGTCATTTTGTCAAGAGGGTTTTCAAATTTATTTTAAAAAATAGTGCAGCGTCGGCTTGACAAAGCGAAAAAAAAAGATATATTGTAAAAAAGTTAATTGACGAGTATTCTATCTATGAGCCGCAGCTTGCAGATATTATAAAGGATATTCAAAGTGTAATTGATCTTTTTATTGAAACCTCGCTTTTAAAAAATACTTTAGCCGAAATTTAAAAAGGAGTTTAAAAAATTAAATGAAGCATTTCGGTAAAAGATTAAAAAATATTTTTTGGTTATGCCGCCCGTATCGGAAGTACGCCCGAGTTTATTTTTTTGTGATTCTATTGACTTCCGCATTATTAGAACCGATCGATGATTTTTTCTATGTGTATTTTCCCAAAGAAATCGTTGATCTTTTAGCTGTAGGAAAATCATTTTGGTATGTCGCAACATTTTCTGCAATAGTATGCGGAATTTTGTTTATTAAAAATATGACGCCTAAAATATTGTATCCGTATTTTCAACGCAAAAGCAAAGAAGTAGATCTTAAAATTAAACGGGATATATACAAAAAAGCAATATCTATTGATTACCGATATATCGATAATCCTGAATATTATAATAAATACGCTTGGGCAATTACCGAATACTCTGCACAAACTCTTGCCGCACGCGATTTTATGAGTAAATTTATTCAACATTTTATGTCTGTAACTATGTTGTTTACGATGATAGCCGCTATAGGACCTTGGATTATACCTATAGAAATAATTCAAATGTTTTTACATTGTAAAATAGATTTTGTAAAAAATAAAATGAATATTGCGTATAAACAGAAATTAGTTCCCGTAAAAAGACGTCTTTCGTATTTTCAACGTTTGTTTTATCAGAGCGAATATGCTGCGGATATCAAATCGACTTTAGTCGGTAAAAAGATAATGGATAAATATGACATTACTGAAAATGAAAATTTGGATATAGTTAAACGATACTCGAAAAAACAAGCACTTTACAGTATTTTGCATGAGACAACTTTTGCGTTAACGGAGTTTATTATTATTTGTTATATTGTCTATAATATTACGGTTGGAAATATCGCAGAAGTAGGACTTTACATAATGATGACGCTAGCTTTTTACCGCGGGGACTCTAAACTTCGTGAACTTATTGACCTTATTACCGGAGCAGACGAATTGTCATTAAATGCGAAAAAACTTCGCGAATTTTTTGACATTGAATCCAAGATTGAATCTTCTATCAGCGGTAAGTCGATCCTTGAAAAAACGGCTTTTTCGGTTGAACTAAAAGATGTATCATTTGCTTATGAGAAGTCCGCTTTTTCGCTGTCTCATATAAATTTATCCATAAAGCCGGGTGAAAAAATTGCTGTTGTAGGCGAAAATGGAGCGGGTAAATCTACACTTGTTAAATTACTGCTTAGGTTTTATGATGTTACGAATGGTGAAATATTTATAAACGGCAACCGAATAAGTGAGTATAATATTAAGGAATTGCGAAAAAAAATCGGTGTTGCGTTTCAAAAGCCTCTTGTTTATGCTATGTCGTTAGAAGAAAATATTTCGCTGTACGAAGATATTCCGATAAACGATATAGAAGCAATATGCGAAAAGCTGGGGCTTCTCTCTATTTTTAAAAAAAGCGGTGCAGGCCGCGAAACGGAGCTTACAAAGGAGTTTGATGCGGACGGTATTATGTTGTCGGGCGGAGAAATACAAAAAATAGCATTAGCCAGAATTATGTCGGGAAAATTCGGACTTCTTATCTTAGACGAACCGTCTTCAGCTCTAGATCCTCTAAGCGAATATAAAATGAATGAGCTTATTTTAGGCGAAGCAAATAAAACTACTACAATAATGATAGCTCATAGACTTTCTACAGTACGCAACGCGGATAAAATAGTCTTGGTAGAAAACGGAACCATACAGGAATATGGAACTCATGATGAACTTATTGAACTTAAAGGACGGTATTATGAGATGTTTACCAAACAGGCAGAAAATTATTTGGAATAAGCATTACAATGAATAAAAAAACTTTTTTTAAAAAGGAAAGCTTAAATGGAAACACAGCAAATTTTACAAAATTTTTTTGAGGCAGAAAATAGCCGGGACTGGACAGCATATAAAAAATTTTTACATCCTGAAGTTGTATGGCAGTTATTCAATAACGATGTCCAAAATATTAAAGGGACTGATGAATATATGCAGTTTATAAAAAATGCCTATAAAAATACGGATATAAAATTTACCTGCAAGGACATGAAAATTTCTAACTCGGGCAACCGCATAGCTGCCTGTTTAATAAATGATAAAGGAAACATATCTATCGATATTTTTGATTTTAAAGATAATCTCATATATCGGGAATATGAATTTATATTGGATTAAAAAATCGGAGGTAAAAATGAAAAAAATATTAGCATTGGTTTTGACCATTTCTATTGTATTTGTATCATGTCAAAAGAATAAACCCCTATTTTCGAACATGAGTGACGATGAAAGTATAAAAGAAGTTCAAGCTGTTTTGAATTCGCATTTAGAAAACAAAAATGCGGAAGCCTTTATACGGGGAGTTATCGACTATAATGAAACGATTGAAAAAACCGGCTTGACAAAGGGTTTTGAAAAAGAGCCTCCTGAATATGATGAGCAAAAAATAGACGAATTATGGAAATCTAAAAAGGGCAATTTTATCGGAACAAATTGCCGGATAAACGTCTTTATGCTTTTAAAGGATAATATTGAAATTAAAAAAGCCCCTATCGATGATGCTCTTTTGTTTATGGATAATGAAGCTATCTCCGTAGGAAAAATATTTAATGATAACGATACTGAAAGGTTTAAACAATTATTTTCGAGGGTAAAAACCGAAAATACAAAGGATATTCTCATTCATGCCCAAAAGATGAAAGAACATTTTGCAAACATAGGTTTCGATAAAAATGTAAAAATGCTTTCGGTTGTTCTGCATGATAATTTGGACGGTGACTTTCTTTTTATAGGACACACGGGCGTATTGCTGCAAAACAATAACACATTCCTGTTTGTAGAAAAACTTTCTTTTTCCGAGCCATTTCAAGCCGTAAAATTTGCCAAAAAAGAAGATTGCTATAATTACCTTTTTTTAAAATATAAACATTACCAAGACGAAGATACGGCAAAACCTTTTATCATGGAAAACAATGAGCTTATAGAATTGGAAGCGTATAAGGACTAAGAAGTTAATTCCCGCTCTTAAGCCCGTTTTTCATCCACATTATTTGTTTTTGAAATTGCTCAATAAATTCTTCCGGTTTCCAGTTTTCAATAAAGGAGCGGGATATAAGATTATGAACAATGGCCTTGGTGTATTCTATAAGTTCCTTTATATCTTCATAAGTTGAAAGGGAAAGAGAGCTTTTTTTTAGATTTGAAAAATATATCTTTTCCATTTCGGCAACCTTTTCGGTTTGAAGATATTTTTTTCTGTATTCAAGCCAAGCCTTATCCAAATCGGGAGTCCAATAAAGAAAACGGTTTTTATATAAATTCCGCTTAGATTTTTTATAAAGCTCCTTAGACAAAATACCGGCATATCTTAAAAGGGCATTAAAAAAATCATTATCGTTTTCTTGTAAAGATTCTTGAAACAGGGCATGGACATCCATGTTTTCGGAGCTTAAAATTGTAAAAAAACATTCTTCCAAATTTTCAAAATATTGATAAAAACTTCCGCGGGCTATACCCAGAGTATTTACTATATCCGAAACACTTGCCTGAAAAATAGGTTTTTTTTCAAACTCCTTTTTACATGTTTCGAGTATCCTTTGCTGTTTTTCTTGGGGCAAATTTAAAAAAGTTTTTTTAGGCATTGCTCCGTAGTATAATACAAAAGTTAAAATTATTCAAGGACAAAAATAAGGCAAACAAAATACTATAACTTTTTTACAACTCGTGGGGAAATGAGACCTTGCGTTTTAATATTAAAAATAATATAATTTTTACGTAAAACTTTAAGCAGCTTATGCTGAGGCTGACACTTAAACTGAAATGTATTAAATTACACAGAAGGCGGAAAATTTGGAACACGGCGGTTTTTTATCTTATAAAAAAAATGATGAAGTTTTAATCGATTTTAGCAGCAATATAAATCCTCTGGGAGCCCCTAAGGGATTGAAAAGAGCTTTAAGTTCTTCCTTTAATAACCTTTTAGTTTATCCCGATATTAGCTATCGTTCTTTAAAGAAAATAACAGCTAAGTATTTAAAGTGCGGGCTTGAAAATATTGTTTTGGGGAACGGAGCTGTAGAAATAATCGATAATTTTTGTTCAATGTTTAAAAGAATAATTTTATGCACACCTTGTTTTTCGGAATACGGATTGAGGGCTCTTGTTCATAAAAAAACGGTTTTAGAAATTCCTTACCTTCCTGATTTTTCTTCCGATATTTCTGCTCTTAAAAAAAACTTAAAAGCCGATGACCTTCTCATTTTAGGAAACCCGAATAATCCCACAGGTCTAAGAATAAAAAAAACGGATCTTTTGCAAATTTACTCTTTTGTACAAAAGGCAGGGGCTTTTTTGCTTTTAGATGAGGCTTTCTATGAGTTTTGTCTGCCTGACTATGACAGTATAAGCCTTTTTAAAAAAGACGGTTATAAGAACATCTGCATACTAAGGGCTGCAACTAAATTTTTTGCTCTTCCGGGACTTCGTTTAGGCTATGCCTGTACCTCCCCCGAAACCGTTTCAGCTCTTTCTAAAATTGAAATGGCATGGCACATAAACTCCTTTGCTGAAGCTGCGGCTAATTCAATCTTTTCCGATAAGGAATTTATTGCAGAAAGCAAGGCCTATATTCAAAAGGAAAGAGCTTTTTTGCTCGAAAATATAAATAAATATGGAACAAGGGGAGATATAAAATTACAAGCTTATAAAACTCACTGCAATTTTATCCTTCTTAAAGTTTTAAATGCTAAGGATGAAGATGCTTTAAAGTTCTTTGAACGGAATGGGATCTTGATAAGAACCTGTAGGAGTTTTAAAACCCTCGGTGAAAATCATATAAGAATTGCTGTCCGCTCTCACAAAGATAATTGTAAATTTATTAAAACAATTAGCTCTAAAAGGTCAAACAAACATCTCATATCTGTATTGTAAAATTTATAAAAATGTTTTATAATGGCTTTGGGTGGTATAAAGTTTATTATGGAAACATTTGTCGAGGAAGCTTCAACATATGAAAAGTGTATTCAAAAAATTCAAGAAAAGTACGGGCCGAATATAATGATTACCCGGCGCGAGATAAAAAGAAATGAAGGCTTCTTTAGTTTTTTTAACAAGGAGACAATAAGGGTAAGTTTTAATATCCAAAACGAATCCTTTATTCCAAAATTCTCCGGTGATAATGAAGAAAAACAAACACAGTCAAAACAAAAATCCGTAACAAACTATTCTCCTATGAATATTGAAGAAGAGCGCTTAAAAATAATAAAAATGGCTGCATCTCAATCGGAAGAAATGGCTGAAAAGATGATGCCGTATATAGAAAAACTTGAAAATCAGGCCCCCGCTCCTTCAAAAGGTAATATTGAATCTATCGAGCTTAAAAAACTGGCAGATACCGTTGAACGGCTCGCTGAACAGATAAAACAAAAGACGAAATCTTCACAAGAACATGAAAACATTGTAAAAATTGAAGCTCTTTTGGAAGAAAATGATTTTACCGCTAAATATATCCGTTCCATAAAAAACAAAATAACGGCTAACTTGAGTTTAGCCGAATTAAATGATTTTGAAACCGTACAAAAAAAAGTACTGGAATGGATAGCTTCTTCTATTCCCATAAAAAAAGAAGAAAGAAAAAAACAGGGTTTGATTGCATTGGTTGGGCCTACAGGTATAGGAAAGACCACAACTCTTGCAAAACTTGCCGCCTACTATGTTTTGGCTATTTCAAAACTTGAAGGCAGACCTCTGGATGTGAGGGTTATCACCCTTGATCAGTTTAGGATAGGGGCGGCATTTCAGATAAAAAAATACTGTGAACACATGGATATTCCCTTAATAATTGCAAGCGATCCCTTAGATTTGCGCAAATATCTCGATCTATATAAGGATTCTGCCGATATTATATGCATAGATACGACGGGGCGAAGTCCGTCCGATCCCGAAAAAATTCTTGAAATGCAAAAATATTTTGATGAAATAGAGCCGGGACGGATAGAAATTCATCTTGTAATCAGTGCCGTAACTAAGGCTGCCGATATAAGCGAAATAATAAAACAATATTCGGTTTTTGATTTTTCCAGCCTGATAGTTACAAAACTTGATGAAACTGCTCATGTGGGCAGCATTATAAGTGTTTTAGATGAATACAAGATTCCTGCCGCATATATAACCGAAGGGCAAAAAGTCCCGAGAGATATTGCAAAGGCTTCTAAAATAAGTTTTTTAAGAAAACTTACGGGATTCCCTTTGGAGTATATCAATGAAAATTTCAATGACGAAATTTCTATAGTATGGAGTTAAGATGACAGATCAGGCAGAAGATTTAAAAACATTGATGAAAAATAAAAACAACGGCAACAAAGACTTATCAGACCTTCCTCCTAAACGTAAGACTAGGATAATTGCCGTAACCAGCGGAAAAGGCGGCGTAGGAAAAACGAATATCTCTACAAATATGGGGATTGCCTATGCAAAGATGGGAAAAAACGTTATTGTAATCGATGCAGACCTAGGCCTTGCAAATGTAAACGTTATGATGAATATAATTCCGAAATTCAATCTTTATCATGTAATGAAAAAGCAAAAGAAAATGTCGGATATCATAATCGATACGGAATATGGAATAAAATTTATTGCAGGAGCCTCCGGTTTTTCAAAAATTGCAAATATGGAAGAGGCTGAAAGGTCCGATTTTATTAAGGAATTATACACTCTTGCAGAAGCCGATATAATAATAATCGATACAAGCGCAGGTGTTTCTAAGAATGTGCTTAGCTTTGTCGCTGCTGCCGATGAGGTTGTAATTGTTACCACTTCGGAACCTACAGCTATAACCGATGCCTATGGGATTATAAAAATAATAGCTACCGAAGTGGAAAACTATGATTTAAACTTAAAAATGATTGTCAACCGCGTAAATTCCGCCCTTGAAGGCAAAAAAATAGCAGAGAGGATGATACAAATAGTAGCCCAATTTTTAAATTTAAAAGTCGAGTACTTGGGCTTTATTTATAATGATCCGGCTGTTGAACAGGCTGTTTTAAAGCAAAAACCCTTCTTTATACATGCTCCAAAGAGTAAAGCGTCCGGTTGTTTGCGCCACATAGTTGCAAAACTTGAAAAAACGGATTATAATGAATATTCAGGTTTTTCCGGTTTCTTACAAAAACTGTTTGGAAGAAAGTGGGACTAAGTCATTTTTTAAAATTAACGATAGGAGGTTCAGAGAGTGACGGCAAAATTGAAAATTCCCCTTATATGCGCTTTAATTGCGTTAGCTCTGTCTGTCCTATTGGGTTTGGTAAGCGGGGTTCGTTTTTCTGCAATACTAATGCGGTCTTTGATTATTTTCTTAATAAGCGGCGGCTTTGTTTTTGGAGTACAAATTCTTTTGGAACATTTTGTGCCGGACTTATTTCAGCCTCTTAGTACTCAGGGAGCCGCCAAAAAAGAAACCGGAAAGAATGTAAATATAAGCATTGACGACCCTATAGAAATGCCGGTTATAAATGATGAAGAAATATCTGCAGCGGAATCTGATGCAGTAAAGGCCGATGAAGACTCTGTATTGGATGATATACAAGGCTTAGGTGAGCGAAAACCGGATCAAGAAGATTTTGATACTGCAAAAGATGCTTCAGCAGCCTCTGTAGGTAGAGAGGAATCTTCAGATAAAACCATTGAAACCGTAAAAAAACAAGAAAAAAATACTGTAAAAGAATTGGAAGAACTTCCGGATTTACAGGATTTTATACCCGAGGATGACTCGGAACAGGGAGATGATCAAATGGATTTTACCCAAAGGGGAACATCTACATTTGATGTTTCGACCGATTTAGCCGCTTCAGGTATGGATACGAACACTATGGTTAGTGCAATTCGGACTGTGCTTAAAAGGGATTCCTAAATTGTTTAATTATGAATATAAAAGGTGTGGGTAATGGCAAATACGGATTATGAAAATATTCCTGAAGACGAACTTTGGGAAAAATACAAAAAGACCTCAGATCCTAAAATCCGAGAATATTTTATTTTAAAGTATGCTCCATTGGTAAAATACGTTGCCGGCAAGATAGGAATAGGAATGCCGACTAATGTAGAATTCGACGATCTGGTAGGATATGGAGTCTTCGGCCTACTGGACGCTATAGAAAAATATGATCTTGATAAAAATGTTAAATTTAATACCTATGCCGTTAATCGAATAAGAGGAGCTATCTTTGATGAACTGCGGTCTATAGACTGGGTTCCTAGGTCTGTGCGTCAAAAAAGCCGTGAAATTGAAGAAACTATTGCCGATTTGGAAGCCCGCTTAGGGCGTTCTGCTTCCAACGAAGAAATCGCCCATGCAATGGGATTGGATATTGAAGAATATAATTCTCTTTTATTAAAAATATCGGGAACAAATGTTATTTCGTTAACTGATCTAAGATTTTCCAATGATGACTCTGAAGAGTTTTCCGTAGGCGATATAATTGAGTCGCCTTCCTCCTTGAATCCGGATGTAATTGTAGAACGTGAAGATACAAAACGCGTTATATCTGAAGCTCTTAAAGAATTGCCTGAAAGAGAGAAAAAGGTTTTAATTATGTACTATTATGAAGATATGACCCTAAGAGAAATAGGAGAAGTCCTTCACGTAACCGAATCTCGCGTATCGCAGATACATACAAGTGCAAACGTAAAATTAAAAGCTAAACTCTCAAATGTTACTAAGGGTATAAAGTAGGGGGAATATATGATTAGGCTTAATCAAATACAAGAAAAAATGTCTGAAATGCATGAATTGGATTCAGGGCGTTTTTTTGTTGATATAAGCGGAGATACCCTTGATGAAGCCCTTGCTAATGCAGCTATACAACTGGGAATGCCTGTTTCATCAATAGACTATGAAATTCTGCAAAAAGGCGCTTCCGGCTTTTTTGCCATAATTCCAAAAGAATGGAAAATAAGAGCCTATGAAACCATAAAAGTAAAAAAACCTCAACATACAGAAGAAGAAAAGCCTGAGGCCGAAGATATAATTGAAGGTGAGGCAATTATAAATAAAGACGGAATGGGCTATGTGTTCTGTGCAGCAGACGGCATTTACTTTAAGGTAACACCCCCTTCAGGAAACGGCCGCCTTTTTGACATAAAGGCCGCAAGAGACAAGTTTAGAGACAGAGCTCTTCCCATACCTGAAGATGATGTGCTTACCCCAATATTGGATGAAAAAAGCGGAGAATATGTCAGGGTCGCTCCTTATAAACGGATACCCGGCAATGATGCTGCGATGGCCGTCAATATAAGCGATGATGAAATGAAGGCCTACCTTTATGTAACTCCTCCTACGGCAGGCGGAGTTGACCTTTCCGCAGATACGATTATCGCATTTTTAAAGAATAACAGAATAATAGTCGGAATAAATGAAGAGAGAGTCAAACAATTCCAAGACTCTCCTGTGTACCGTGAAGATTATTTAGTAGCGGAAGGTATAGCACCTCAAAACGGTGCCGATGCAAAGATTATTTATAATTTTGAAGTGGATAACACACAGGTACGTTTGCAGGAAACCCGCTCCGGACAAATCAATTTTAAGGAATTAAACCTCATTCAAAACGTTGTAGAAGGGCAGCCTGTGGCTCAAAAGGTTCCTGCCCAAAGAGGAAAGCCCGGAAAAACCGTTACGGGAAAATACCTTGAGGCTCTTAACGGAAAAGATATTGTTATGCCCGTAGGCAAAAATACAAAGATTGCTGCGGATGGTTTAACTATAGTCGCTGAAGTAAACGGACAAGTTCTTTTAGTAAAAAATAAGATTACGGTACAAGAAATCTATGTAGTTGAAGGCGACGTTTCAATCAGAACCGGAAATATTACATTCTTAGGCTCCGTATTTGTAAACGGAAATGTCGATGACGGCTTTGTTATAAAAGCCTCCGGTAATATTGAGGTAAAAGGCTCGGTCGGCAGGGCGGAGCTTGATACCGAAGGCGATATAGTTGTAAGTCAGGGCATCATGGGTAAAGAAGGCGGCGCAATAAGAGCGGGCAAATCCATATGGTCTAAATTTATTCAAAACACAGACGTAGTTGAGGCCGGAGATATGGTAATTGTTTCGGACGGTATTATAAAATCGAATGTAATGGCTAACCGCAAAATCATATGCCGCGGAAAAAAAGCCGATATAATAAGCGGCAATTTAAGTGCCTCCGAATCTATTTCGGCCAGAAATTTGGGCAGCGTTTCAGGCGGGAACGATCTTGTGGTAAGTGTAGGCTTCGACCCCAAAAGCAAGGAGAGGCTAAACTTTTTGCTTCAAAAACAAGAAATGGATCAAAAGAGCCTTGAAGACCTGAGACTTAATCTAATGAGTCTTGAAGAGCTTAAATCCAAGCGGGGAGAACTGCCAAAAGACAAAGAAGAAAATTATAATAAAATGAACGAGTATAAATATACTCTTCAAACCGAGATTAACGAAGTACAAAAAGAAATTACCCAAATAAAAGAATATCTAAATACATTGAAAAATCAAGGCAGGGTTTCCGCTTCAGGACATGTATATCCGGGAGTACGCATAGTAATAAGGGACACTGCCGAGGATGTAAGGATGGATTGTAAAGCTACTACATTCTATCTTGACAAGGGAATTGTACGTTACGGAAAGTATCAGGAAGAAAACGAAGAGGATTTTAAGAAGGTTCCAAGTGGCTATTCAACCAATTGATTTGCAAACTCTATATGCTCAAATGGCTAAAGTCGGCAAACAGCAGGGAGCCGAACAGCAGCTTGTTTCTATGGTAAAGGATGCTCAGCAGCAGCAAAATAAAATTGATGCAGAAAAAAGATTAAGCACTGTTCAGATTGTAGATTCCGACAATAATGAAAATCTTAGAATTAATAAGGACGGAAGGTCTCCTGAAGAGGAAAACAAGAAAGAAGAAAGTTCAAAAAAACAAACCACACCTCAAACCGAGCAGGAGCCTGATACTGAAGAATATATAAAAGACCCTTCTTTGGGACAAAGGGTGGATATTTCGGGATGATAAATATTATTGCAATTGTTTTATTGGTATTAAATATTTTTTTAATCCTCTTTTTTTATTTTAAGTTTAAAAATCAATTTTCTGATAGGGCTTCGATAAATAATATAAAAAATGAAACTCAAAAATTGGTAGCGCAAATTGCTTTTCAAACCGATCAGTCCGTTACGATAATGGAAGATAAAATTAGGGAAGTCAACAGTCTTATTCTTGAGTTGGACAAGCGTATATTGCTTGCCGGAAAAGAAGAAGAAAAACGAAGCGCTGCCGAAAGGGTTTACCAAAGCCTTGCTGAAACAGTCAAGGCCGATTCCTTTTCCGGCTTTGATAAAAATGTTATAGCAAAAGCCGAAAGGCCTATAACCTCAAATGGAGGTATAAGGGAGAACGGACATCCAAAGCAAGTAACTAAAAAAGAAAATATTTATATCGAAGATGAACCTATTAAGATATATACAAAACAAATTCTAGCTCCTAAATCAGGGATTGTTCCCGATCGGACAGCTTCGATGAAGGAACAGATAATTGAAATGGCTAAAAAAGGTCTTTCAATAGAGCTGATAGCCGAAAAAGTCCCCCTTCCTACCGGCGAAATAGAGCTTATAATTTCGATGAATACCTAATTATCTAAAAGTTTTTCCTTTAATCTTTTTTTATTGCGTCTTTTTTTGATGATAATTACTAAAACCGCTATAATGATAAGTATAAATATCCAAAGGTAAAGGATACCTATAATTATATCGCTAAAAAGACTTATTCCGTCTTTTATAGCATCAAAGGATTTTGTAAAGAATGACGGCTTTGCCGTACCATCGGTAATATTTTGATACATTGAAATATTTAAGGTGCTGTAATTTACCGAATTTTGTAAATAGCGTAAACGGCCCTCGATTGACTCAATATCGGAGCGTAAATATTGAATTTGATTTTGTACTTCTAAAATATCTTTTACCGTTTTTGCTTGGCCTAAAATTTTTAAATAAGTCTGTTCCGTTTCTTTTTTTACCCTTAATCGGGCAAGGCTGTCTACAAATTCTTCCGTAACATCTTCAACCGTAATATTTTTATTATCAAGTTTTTTAATACCGGCAGTGAGCTCATTTAAAAAAACATCAAAGTTTTGTTTTGGTATTCTAACAATAATTGTTTGTCTAAGGCCGGAATAAAAATGTTTCTCATCTTCTTGACTTATATAGGCTTGATATTTTTTTACAAGGTTTTCGATTATTTCCCTTGTTTTTTTTATATCTTCAGTTTCAAATTCTATAAAACCCGTTTTTATAAGTTTTCTTTCGATATTGTTGTTTTCGGTGTTATCTAAACTTGCAATATTAACATCCTCAGACTCTTTTTTGTCTTCAGTAAAAGCGGAATCTGATAATGCACTTTTGGATTCGGACATGTAATTTTCAGTTCGGCCGCTTTTGGCGGCTTCATAAGCATCTTTTCTCCCTCCGCAAGAAAGAAAAAAACTGAGTATCAGAGTTAAACATAAAAAATTAAAGGCAATTTTTTTCATTTTATTCCCCTCATCTGCAAAAAGTTTAACATAATTTATTTTATTTTACAATGGGCAGTCGATGTCTTTATATTAAAAAACAAGTAATAAAAAACTTATTGACAAACAAAAAAAAAGGCCATATAATATCCTTTCGAGGTTCGAAATGAAGAAATTTATAGGAACTACATCCAGGGGGCTGATTGCTCCGATAATACGCGAGGGGGATGACATAGCCTCCATTGCTGCCGAAACTCTTCTAAATGCCGCAAAAGCCGAAAACTTTACAATAAATGATAAAGATATTCTTTCCGTTACGGAGTCCATAGTGGCCCGTGCACAGGGAAACTATGCAACAGCCGATGATATAGCAGCCGATATAAAGGCAAAATTCGGAGATTCATGCATAGGCCTAATTTTTCCGATTTTAAGCCGAAACCGTTTTTCCGTTTGTTTGGAAGGCATCGCCCGTTCAAAAAACAAGCTCATTATTATGTTAAGCTATCCCAGCGATGAGGTAGGCAACCACTTGATTGACCCCGATGTCTTTGAAGATTCCGATGTAAATCCATGGACAAATTCCTTTACAAGAGAAGAATTTAGAAGTAAATTCGGAGACCACAAGCATAAATTTACAGGGATGGACTATATAGAATATTATGATTCTATAATCAAAAAGCATAATCCCGAATCCTTTGTAATCTTATCCAATGATTCCAAAAAAATAATAGAATACACCGATTCGGTTTTAGCCTGCGATATTCATACACGGAACAGAACAAAAAAACTTTTAAAAAAAGCCGGAGCAAAGACCGTTTTAGGCCTCGACGATATTTTGAGCAGCCCTGTAAACGGAAGCGGCTTTAATTCAACTTACGGCCTCTTAGGTTCCAATAAATCCGGGGATGACAGAATTAAGCTATTCCCCCAAAATGCTCAAGTCATTGTCGATAAGATACAGGCTATAATAAAAGAAAAAACAGGCAAAACCATTGAAGTTATGGTTTATGGAGACGGAGCCTTTAAAGATCCGATAGGCAAAATTTGGGAACTTGCCGATCCGGTTGTTTCGCCTGCTTATACAAAGGGGCTTGAAGGCAAACCCAATGAGGTAAAATTAAAATATCTGGCAGACAACAACTTTAAAGACCTAAGCAAAGAAGAACAAAAGCAAAAAATTGCCGAATATATCGAAAAACATCAAAAAGAAACCTCCTCCCACATAGACTCTATGGAGTCTCAAGGGACTACACCGAGGAGGCTTATCGACCTAATAGGCTCTCTTTCTGACCTTACATCGGGAAGCGGAGACAAGGGAACCCCTATAATATTTATACAAGGATATTTCGATAAATATACGGGATAAATTTTTTAGCTTGAAAGCTTAAAGATGCGATATGTTTATAAGAGAAAAAATTGAATTCACAAATAAAAAAGAAAAGAAAAAGCAAGCTTTTTTAGGCAGCCTTTTTGTATTTTTGTACGCTTTTCTTATAATGCTTATAATCTGGCTTTTAGGAGTTTTTCCTCATGCCCAAATAGATCAGCTTATCTTTACTACCGTAACACCCATTGACGGCACAAGCAGTGAAATTCTTCTAAGTTTTTATATAAAGGCACTTGTAATTCCTATAATACTATCCATTGTAAACCTTGTTTTAATATTAAAAGAGACAAAATTTATTTTAACAACAAAGCAAGAAAAAACTTACCGTATTTTCCCTGTCTTGATAAAGAGACCCCGTCTTTATGCGGCAATTTATCTGTGCATTATTTTAGGATATTGCCAATATAAATTCGAGTATATTCAATATGCCTATTATAAATTGAGCCATCCGACAGACCTTTATGAAACTAACTATATCGATCCTTCAAAAGTAAAGTTTACCTTTCCTCAAAAAAAGAGGAATCTTATAATCCTCTACCTTGAATCGATGGAAATAAGCGCTACATCAAAGGAATTCGGAGGCTTATCCCGTTATGACCTTATTCCGGAATTACGCGGGATAGCCGAGCAAAACCTTTCATTCAGCCACTGTGAAAAATTGGGCGGAGGTACCCAAGTTATGGGAACCTCTCATTCGATAGCTTCCCTTACCTCCCTAAATATGGGAGTCCCGTTAATTTTAAATCTTCTTTCTTTTGATGCATCTTCTTTTAAAATTTCATCCTTGAATACTTCCTTACTAAAAATCGATAGGTTTATGGAAGGAGGTTACGGGCTAGGAGACCTTTTATACGATAACGGATATAATCTTGTGTTCAGTATGGCAGCAGATAAAAATTTCGGCTGCTTGGGTAATTTTTTAACCGGTCATAAAAATTTTAAAGTTCAAGATTATTCTTACTTTGTTGAAAACGGAAGAATTCCTCAAGGTTATAATGTATGGTGGGGCTTTGAAGACGAAAAGCTCTATCAATTTGCAAGGGAAGACCTTACGGAACTTTCAAAAGAAGATAAACCTTTTGTCTATATTTTTTTTACTGCCGACACACACTCTCCCCGCGGTTATGCCGACGAAAAATGTCCCAACCTTTATTTTGAAAAAATACACAATGTCTACGCCGGTGCATCAAAAAAAGCCTATGATTTTGTAGAATGGGCTAAAACTCAAGACTTTTATAAAAATACTACAATAGTCATTTTGGGGGATCACTTATACATGGGCGGGGATTTATACCTGCCGACTGTTAAACTACAAGACAGACACCCCTACAATGCGTTTATAAATTCGGCAAAAACAACGGATAAAAACAAAAACCGGCTATTTACGACCTTCGATCTTTTTCCCACTGTTGTAGAAAGTATGGGCATCGAATTCGATGCAAAGGGTTTGGGTCTAGGCCGCTCCTTATTTTCAGGCGAAAAAACTCTGCTTGAAGAAAAAGGCTTAAAGAAGCTTAATTCCGAAATTGAAAAACGCTCGGTTTTTTATGAAGAAAAACTGATGAAAAAACACTGAAATATAAGTATGTGGTATGTATTATTAAAATGTTTACATCAAAAAAATTAAACCCTTATGAACCTGTCTTCGGGTACTTCTTCAAAGTAAGTGCTTAAATTATGAAGCATATCGTCAAGGCTTTTGCAATTTAGAACTTTGCTTTTTATGTAGTGAGCAAAACTGAAATTATCACAAAAAAACGCAAAAAACCTTTGAGCCCTTGTAATATAAAATTCTTTAGGCTGTTCTTCCTGCAAAAAGCTTAAAAATAAGTCTGCCGTTTTTAATAAATCTATTTCAATTTTTTTTTCTGTGTTTTCGATTGCTCCCTTTTTTAAATTGATCTTTGAAAGTTCGTAAAAAATCCACGGTTTTTGTACTGCCGCACGGCCTATCATCCAGCCGGAACAGGGGTATTTTGAGTTGATTTTTTTTAAGGTTTCAAGAGAATTTATATCTCCGTTTCCGTAGACCGGAATCGGCAAATCGGAAGCAAGACGGGATATGTATTCATGTTTACAAGGACGTGAATATTTTTGTTTTTGGGTACGGGGATGGAGGGTAATTAGATCTACTCCTTCAGAAACAAGCATCTTGCAAAAGGATAAAAGCCGGCCATAGTTTTCTTCTTCACCTAAGCGGAGTTTTACACTAAGGCGGATAGGAACTGCTTGCGGCCCGGCCTTTTGCTCATCATACAGCAAAACAGCTTTTTTAACCTTGCTTACCAATGAGGCCGCCTCGGAAAGCGGCTTTTTCATCCATGCAAAACCTGCACCGGTGTTTACAATCTGCGGAGCACAGCAGCCCATATTCAAGTCAACTGCGAAGCCTCCGTGCCGAAGCAAAATGGGAACGCAATCGGCCGCAGCCTTCTCATCAGGGCTTGTAATCTGCCAAACAAGTTTTTCAGGCGAGGGATTGGCCCTAAAATACCATTTTTCAAAACCTCCGCCTGAAACAGCCGAGGGAGCATGTATCATTTCAGAAAAATACTCACCAGGCTCTTTAAAACAGGCAACCAACCTTCTAAAAGCGGAATGGGTTATTGCTGCCATAGGTGCCGATATAAAATTCATAAGTTAAAAAACCGTATATTTTATAATTTCATCTATTTGGATATAAAGTTCAAGCTCTGCCTTAAAAAAGCCCGATTCTACAAATAGGCGGGGAGGAGATTTTATCAAAACAGCCCCTCGAATTTCTTTAGGCTTATTTTTTAAAAACCCCCGTGCATACTCCCGCACGGCATTTTTTACCGCATCGGTATAAGCTGCATAGACCCCTTCAAGCTCATTAAACCGGTCTCCCTTTCCCCTCCCCTTTATCGTTTTATGAGCATTTTTTGTCCAGAGTTTAAAATGCCCGGCATAGGATTCGGGGATGCCGTATTCGGCCCAAGAATAGCAGTAGGGGTATTTAACCCTTACGTCTGTAATCTTTATATTTTCGGTACTTGGTGTAAAAACAGGCTCAAGCTCAAAGAGCTCCTCTACATTACGTTTTTTGTCCAAGGGAGTATATACAAAGTTTAAACCGTAGGTCATGCCTGAGATGATATAAGCCGAAAGTTTAAGTAGGGCTTCTTTAGGCGGAATAAATTCAGCCTTATTCTCATCATCGATTCCTTTTGGGGCTTCATCAACAAAGACCCAGACAGGAGCTCTTACAATCAAAGCATCACTGTCGGAAGCGCCGGAATAAGTATCCGCATATAAATAAAAACTTATAAAAAAAAGAGTTCCCGCTATTAACTTTCTCATAACATTATTATCGGATAATTTCACCGTCCCGTTGAATTCCAGACTTTAAGAGGTTTTATTCCGAAGCGGATTCTTATATATACCCAGCCTGTAAGGAGTCCTATAAAGTGGGTCAAATGAGCTATTCCGTCACCTACAGAGAAAATGCTTATTAACTCGATTACGGCATAACCTAAAATCAAAAGAGGAGCAGGTACGGGAATCACCGCCCAAAGGTAGATCACTGAGTTTGGATAAATTACGGCATATAAAAGTAAAACACCGAAAATTGCACCCGAAGCACCTACAAGGGTAATATTGAATCCTGTCACAGCATATGCCAAAAAGCTCAAAACTCCATCGATTGTACCTATCAAAAGATAATAAAGTATAAATTCCTTTGTTCCGATTTTTCTTTCTACCGGCACGCCGAAAAAGAATAGAGCAAGCATGTTAAATACCAAATGAAAAAAATCTCCATGAACGAATTGATAAGTGAAAAACTGCCAATAAGTTTGTGCATATACTACCAGGAAAGGAGTCAAACCCAGATATGCACTAAGGTTTTTAAAGAGACTCGTAAACACAAAAACGGCCGCATTTATAATAGCTATGGCTAGTACGGCATTCTTATATGTATATTTAAAAGGTTTTCTTAAATACTTCATACATAGAATATCTAAAATTTCTAACCTTTAGGCAAGTTATTTTCAGATAATGTTACACAATTTCTTCCGTTTTGTTTGGATTCATATAAGGCCTTATCGGCTCTGTCCACTAAAGATTTTGCTGGCTCAAGGTCAAAGTTATAACTTGATACACCTGTCGAAACAGTGATTTTGATTTGTTTATCATTATAGAGTATAACATTCCTTTCTATCGATTTTCTTATCCTCTCAGCTATAGCCATAGCATCATTAGCCGGAGTATTACTAAGCATTACAACAAATTCTTCTCCTCCGTATCTTGCGGCCGTATCTGCAGATCGGGTACATGATTTTATAATTCTAGCTGTTTCTTCCAAAATAATATCTCCCGCAGAATGCCCATAGGTATCGTTTATCTTTTTAAAAAAATCTATATCAATCATCAATATGGAAAGGGTTTCTTCTTTTGTTTTTGATGAATTTATAATATCCAACCTCTCCATAAGAAGAGTAAAAAAGTAATGTTTTAGTTTTAAATGAGTCATTATATCGGTTGTTGTCATTTCCAGAAGCTGAGAATTATTTATTGCTATAGCCGCTAAGGAGGCAATATTTTCTATAATATTTTTTTCATAATCGGTAAATTTATGAGAATTTTCCATTCTCTCGCCTAAGAGCAAAAAACCTACCATTCTGTTTTTAGCTTTTAAGGGGATCAAAAAAGAAGGCCTGAGACTAAATAAGTCTTCTATAATTTTGTCGGTTTTTATGTTTTTGCCTATTTCATCAGGAGTAAAACCTGAATTGGATTTATTCAAAAAACTTATCAGCGGGTGGTCCGTATTGATGGAATATTGAATATCACGGGATATATCAAACCCATAATGATCTCTATTTAAAACAAAATTATTATCGTCAAAGGACTTTTTTGTAAAAATTGCAGCGCCTAAGGTTTTTAGCTGAGCCATAACTATATATAATATTGCCTCAATCAAGCGGTCAAATTCCAAAACCGAATTTAAACTCTTTGAAATTTGCAATAATTGCTTTAAATCAAATATTTCTTTTTCTTGATGAAAAATTTTATCCGTATATTTTTTACAATTCCCTGCATGTAATGCTTTTTTTAATAATTTTTCATTTGATCCTGTTTTCATAGCTGTTACCTGCCTTTTCGTTGAGTTCCGACATATCGATGACAACATATTTTTTTAAAAGCTCTATCATTTTTTCAAAATTTTCTATTCCGTTTGCAAAAATAGCGAATCTTTCTTTGTTTTTTGTAGAATTTATCATTGCTGTTATGTTATATACATTTTCGGGAACGGGTTTATAAGTATCTTTTATTATTAACTTACAAAATTTAAGCAAGTTTAAGTAGTGTTTGCCGGCTTCTTCTAAAAATTTCTTTGAACGCTGGTTAATATCATCAATCACTTTTGATAGATGTTTTTCAAAATCCCCTCCGGCCTCCATTCTTGTTAAATAACCTCTTATAAGCTCTATTGAAGACTCATTTTTACCGTACATCGCTTTTTCAAGTTCATTTATCTTTTCTATAACAGCCAAACAGTAATAATAGTCCGCTGCAAATTCCGATTTCATTTTTTTATCTTCAAAAAGTCCTTCTACCAAAAGCTCTCTCAAAAAAGGCTCCATCAAAGGCACAAAAAAACTCTTTGTATAAGTTTTTACAATTTCCAGAGGTTTTATCCAATCTAAAGAAAGACCTGATAAAGATTGTATTTTATTATTTAGTTCATCGTTATAAACATCCAGTTTAAAAATTTCAATATTTCCGAATAAATCGTCTATAAGCGATACCATTTGAGCGTCTTGTCTTAATTTGAGGATTTTTTTTGTATCGGCGCTAAAATTTGTTATAAGCCTTGTCTTATAGTCTTCCGTTTCAGAAAAAAATCGGGGAGCTTTTGTTTTATCTTCAAACTTAGGATCGTTTTTTATCAGCTTGGCAAGGTTTATTAAAGTATTTTTACCGAGACTGTTTTCGAGCGTTGAAGCAAACATTTTTAAACTTTTTTTTATATAAAGCTCATCAGACTGCTTATCTTCGGGAAGAATGGAATTAAGAAAGAGCAAACCATCCAGCAAATGCTCGTCTATAGATATATTACGGATAAGATAATCCAAATCAAGAATTTCTTGAAAAATAGTCATACCGTCTACATTTTCAAAATTATAATGTTCCATCACAGCGTCGGTATTAATAACCGTATTAAACCCCGGATCAAAATAAGCAAAAAAGGTGTTAAATTGAAAACTGCAAAAATCAAAAAAAGTAAATATTTTGTTTATTTTTACATCAACAACCTTAAATGCAGGCTCGGCTAAAGAAAACAACAAATCATCAAATTCATTTGTTTGCTCCTTTATTTTTTGATCAAAATCATCTCTCATCAGATCAGCGATTTTTTCCATTCGGCAGCTAAAAGATATATTTTCCTTTAGTGTTCTTTGTTGGTCTGAAAATGAGGACTCGACAATTTTATCCAAAAAGAAATTTGAAATACGAATATCATTGGAACATATAGATTCTTGCAGAATATGTTTAAGGGGTAAGCTTATTCTGTAGATTTCATAAATAAGCATAGGCAAGCCGGCCAATATGGTGTTGTCATGACGGTATACAGGGTATCTGCATTTTTTTAAATCCTGAATAATACTCCGCATGGCCTTTTGAGAGCCGGCTTCCTCTTCGGTTGAAAAAAACAAAGAATAGAAAAAGTCTTTTATAGACTGAATTAAATTAGATAAAATCAACACGTTTCATATTAGCAAAAATAATCTTTATTTTCAAGACAGCGCATCGACGCACAACAACGGTTCGATCTCCGTGTCAGACTGAGAAGCTTGAATTAGGAATCTTTCTCTCATGTTAAATATCTTTACTTAAATCGGCAATAGTTGTTTTGTTAAGCGAATCCTTCATTGCTTTTTGAGCATCATCCAATTTGACATCAAGCACAAGATGAATTTTACTTCCTACAGGGCATTTCGGATTGGGATTAGGGTGAAAATTAAAAATATTCCTCTCTTCATCGCCCTCATTGATTGCGTTATAAACATCGAGCAGGGTTATTTTATCCGGATTCTGTGCCAATCGCGATCCTCCGACCCCTGCCGCCGTTTCTATAAGTCCCGCTTTTTGTAACTGAAGCAAAATCTTTCTTATTATAACGGCATTCACACCCGTGCTTGCGGCAATAAAATCCGAAGTAACGCGCATATCTTTTTGAAAATGCCGGATACACAAAAGCGTATGTACTGCTGCCGTAAAACGGACACTTATCTTCATCTTTTTGCCTTAATTTCCTTCAAAACTTCGCCAATATCCTCATTGATACAAATAGATTGGTTTTCTATTTTGAGCGGCACAACGGCTTCGCCAAAATTGATGCAGGCATAGTCCGCATTCAGATTTTTTAACGTCATCTGCCAAAAAGGATACTTTATGATTCCGGGCGTATTTCCTCCAACGCCCAGTTCAAGAAACAGCACTTTTCCGCTGTCTGCTTGATGTTCTTGTTGACCCTGCGGGGAGATTATATTCCGGGTCTGCAAAAAATTCTCGTACCTTTTTGATGCCTTGTGCCAGCCTTTGTCTGTAACAAAAGTGATGTCTGCCCGCAGGTTCATGCTCATCGGTTTTCCGCAGACAGGACAATGAGGAACAAGTTCTGCCGGGATTTCCATTCTCTGCCGGAATTCCCACATTGCACGGATTTGTTTTTCGTTGTCATAAGTTTTCTCATGGCACGGCTCGCTGCATTGGAACAATCCGTAATCTCCCTGCGTGTAGAAAAGCCTTTCCTTGTCAAAACCCGCTTTTTGAAAGCAATGGTCTACATTTGTAGTAAGCACAAAATAATCCTTATCCTTCACAAGAGAAAACAAATCTTCATAAACCGGTTTCGGCGGATTCATATAGCGGTTTATCATAATATAACGGCTCCAATAGGCCCAACGCTCTTCAAGCGATTCAAAAGGCGTAAATCCTCCCGAATACATATCGTGAAAACCGTATTTTGCCGCAAAATCGGAAAAGTATTTTTCAAACCGCTCACCGGAATAAGTAAATCCTGCCGAAGTGGAAAGCCCGCTTCCCGCTCCGATGACAACTGTTTTCGCTTCGGAAAGAATCTGTTTTAATTTCTCAATCTTCTCTGTCATATAAAAAACTCCCTATTTTTAGCGGCTGAAAATAAGCCTCCGGTAAATTTCCTCGTCTTTTTCAGTGAACACATTAAACACAACTTTCATCCGGCTTCCCGTTTCCTCATAATATTTGCGGACGGTCTCTACTGCTATTTCGGCGGCTCTTTCATTCGGAAACATAAATACCCCTGTAGAAATACAGCAAAAAGCAAGGCTCTTAACTTCATTTTCTTCAGCCAGTTTCAGGCAGGAAGAGTAACAAGATGCTAACAGCTCCTCATGCTTTTTTTGAAGTTTTCCCTGAACAATCGGGCCGACGGTATGAAGCACAAACTTACACGGCAGATTAAACGCAGGAGTGATTTTTGCTTGACCTTCAGGCTCTTCGTGACCCTGTTTTTTCATAATCGAATCGCAGGCGGCACGGAGTCTGATTCCTGCAAAGGTGTGGATACAGTTGTCGATACAGGAGTGGCAGGGCTGCCAGCAGCCGGTCATTCCGCTGTTTGCAGCATTCACGATTGCATCGACTTTGAGTGTAGTAATGTCGCCCCTCCACAGGTAAAAGCCGCTGCACGCCGGAACCAAATCCATGATGTCGGTAATTCCGCGCAGTTTATTTTCTTCCTGCAAATACTCATCTTCAATATGCAAAAACTCTTCACTTGCAGGAACGACAGGACGTAGATTCACAAGTGAACGAAGAAGATGCTTTTGTTCCGTTTCATTTTCAGGAATCTGCATGCCTCGGTATTGAGAATTTTCTGCGAGAAGATATTCAATTAAAAAACGCCGCCGTTCTGTCTGTGTCATAATTTACCTTCCTTACAATAAGCCTTTCTTAAAAATAAAAATCAATCGGCTTTGAAAAATCTTTTCGCTCTTCCAAACCTTTTACATGCCCGAGATTATTGAGTGAACCGCAAATATTCTTCAAATAAAAAACTTTGAACAGAGGATGCTCCGGATTGTTATGATAAAGCTCATGAACTATCTCACTTTTTTGCATTATTGCCTTTTTTACAGCGAAGATTTCTTCACTTTCTACCGGGAAAACAACTTCTGCACTGAACCGAATCCATGCCGTTGTAATTTCATCTTTTTGCAGTCGGCTTCCGCACAGGTCTATAAACGGCGATTTTTGCAATTCCGCATACATCGCTTTTTCTTTGTTTGTACAGAACCATAATTTATCATCACGCAAAATCATATACTGAACAGGACGTACTTTAGGCTTTCCATCAAGTCCGATTGTAGCCATATACTGCAGCCCGATTCCGTCAAGATATTCTGCGATACCTTTAAGACTTAGTTTTGTTTCCATTGCAACCTCATTATAAAATAAATGACCGTTTAAAATCTATGCAAGTTGTTCTAATTAACTTACAGCTATAATATACAATAAATCTATTGTAATGTCAATAGAACTTCTGATTTTTTATAGATTTTTTTTATAAATATTAAATGCCAATAATCCAATATTTCAGGCAAGTGTTTTGGATATAGTAAATACTTTAGGCATAGCCCTCAGCAATTTTTATCAATATTTTGAAAAAATCCTGCGGCTTAAAAACGGGCTAAAGGGTGAGGAAGAGTATATGATAAATTATTCTCATGCTTACCGATTCCGTTTTCTCCTTTAATTAAAACCTTATCATTTTTATTTATACAAAAAGAAAGAGGTTTAAGTTTTTCTTTTAAATAAAAAGGAAGGACATTTTTATATTCTATTTTTGTAAATTCTGAGGTTGATGATTTTATGATTGTGTTTTTATTTGCAATGTTTTGAAAGCGTTTTAAACTTACGGTAAAATTATTTTTTGCTCCTATAATCGAAAACATCATTACTTCCGAAAAACTGTGTAAAAAATCTTTAAGTTTTGCAAAGAGTTCAGCCTTGTTTCCTAATTTAGGAATAAACACGTATCAAGCACCTTGCTGCGCAAATCTTGCGTTTTTTCTAAGGTTACCAACATACGCAGTTTTCGTGCATAAAAGCTGCAAAAAAAGAAAAGAAACCCAGCCGCTAAAAACAAATAAATATAAGGAAGAGGCTTATGCAATGAGGTAAGTAAAGCTGCAATTATTCTTATTAAGGTATATTCTAAAATAACTTCAAAAGAGGTAAATATAAAATTAGCCGACGAATGAAGTGCCGTTCTTTTCATTTTATATTTCCTCTTATATATGCAAATTAATGTTTTGTCAATACGTACTACGTACGGTAAGTTTTCAACATTTTTTATTTATGTATTGTGCGGCAATAAAAAAAATGTTTTTTTTAGTTGACAAATACGGCCCTTGACACTCAAAAAGAAATTATGTATACTAAATAAAATAGCAATGCTATTTTATTTACAAAGGCGGTTCGTTTATGAGCAAAAGTGAAGATACCAAACAATTGATTTTGGATACGGCTAAGCGCGAGTTTTTAGAAAAAGGCTATAACGCTGCCTCTGTCCGCACGATTGCAAAAAAAGCGGGATTAACGACCGGAGCGATTTTTCGGTATTATGCGGATAAAGCTGCTTTGTTTGAAGCCCTTGTTTCCGAAGCGGCAGACGGGTTGGTCGAGCAATTTAAGGCGGCGCAAGAGGCACATTTTGAGTTGATTCCTCAAGAGCGGACAGCAGAAAGCAGGGATTTATCGACAGAGTATTTACGGCACTTTGTAAATTACGTGTATGACCGTTTCGACGAATTCAAGCTGGTGCTTTGCGGTGCAGAAGGTACGAAATATGCAAATTATATCCATGATCTGGTGGAGCTGGATGTGGAACGTACCGAAACATATTACCGACTGCTGCGGGAAAAGGGAAAAATCAAAGGAAGCATAAGTCATGAACTTCATCACATGATTACGAGTGCGTATTTTACCGCAGTGTTTGAAACCGTAGTACATGATATGACAAGAGAACAGGCGATGGGATATATAGAAGAACTCGCCGTTTTCTTTAATTCAGGATGGGAGGGGCTTTTAAAGCTGATATGAGGAGAATATGAAAAACAAAAAGTCAAATACATTACAGACTAAAGATTTTATTTCCATCGGCGTTTTTTCGCTTGTTTATTTTGCGGCTGCTTTTGTAATCGGCGGGGTTGCGCAGATGACACCGGTTACCTTTCCGTTTATGCCGATGATTGTCGCCTTATTTGCCGGCAGTATTTTTATGCTGTATACCGCAAAAATTCCGAAGCGGGGCGCCATTTCGGTTTTGGGGATTTTAGCCGGATTATTGCTCTTTATTACCGGCATGTTTTGGATGATGTCGGCCTTTTTTATCCTTTTCGGTTTTATTGCAGACGGTATCGCATCTTTTGGAGAGTTTAAGTCTTTTAAAAAAAATCTTACGGCATATTGTATTTTTGCGCTTGCACCGATGGGAGCGTATATTCCAATGGCCGTGATGCCTGCTCAGTTTGATGCGTTTATGCGCAAAAAAGGGGACTTTTCATCTTTTGCCGAAGTTATTAACGCAATCGGAGCTAACCGATGGGTGCTTCCGGCAATGATAGCGGGGACGGTTCTGTGCGCGCTCATCGGCGGAATAATCGGAAAAAAATTGCTGAAAAAACATTTTGAAAAAGCGGGAATTGTGTAAATGCTTTTTGATCCGCGCACAAAATTACTCATCCTTGCGATTACGAGCGTATCAGTTTTTTTGAATGAGAGTACGCTGATAGAATACGCTTTTACATTCCTCCCCTTTTTGCTGCTCTTACAAGCAAGACATTGTCGGCGTGCATTTAAAAGCGGAGCTGCATTCGTCATTTTGCTGGCACTGCCGATGCTGCTAGTGCCGCACCTTCCGGTAACTGTAGGCGGCATTCTCTATATGTTTGCCGTATACATCCGAAAGCTCATTCCATGTTTTATGCTCGGCTCTCTTCTCATCAGAACAACTAAGGTAAGCACTTTTTTGGCGGCAATCAGCCGATTGCACTTACCGAAAGGTTTTACGATTGCATTATCGATCACCTTGCGCTATTTTCCAACAATGACGGAAGAATGGGGTTTTATCAAGGATGCAATGTCTTTGCGGGGTATATCGGTTTCTCCTGCTGGATTGCTTTTCCATCCGGTACGGACAATGGAATATGTGTATGTGCCGATGCTTGTGTCAGCGTCAAAAATATCCGACGAGATAACACAGGCTGCTATTACACGGGGAATCGATCACCTTGAGCGGCGGAGCTGTCTTGAAAACATACGGTTCCGGATGAGAGATGCACTGCTGCTCATTCTTTATGCAGGCATTGTTGTGCTTATCATTTTTAATACTGTAAAAGGAGCGGTTCTTCCTTGATTACTTTACGAAATATTTCTTTTTCTTATAACGGAACAAAAGAGAATAATTTGAGTGACATATCATTGCATATCCCAAAAGGACAATGCGTGCTGCTCTGCGGCGGATCGGGCTGCGGTAAAACAACAGTAACACGTTTAATTAACGGTTTAATTCCCCATTTTTTTGAAGGCGAATTTTCCGGAGAAGCAATTATAAACGGTATGAACAGTGCGGAAGCGGATATTGCGCAGCTTTCCGATAGTGTCGGTACGGTATTTCAAAATCCAAGAACACAGTTTTTTAATACCGATACGGATAGCGAAATCGTATTCGGTTTGGAAAACCGCGGACTTCCTCCGGAGCAATTACTTAGCCGCCTTGAAAAAGTTACCCAAGATTTACAGATACAAAACTTGCGCGAACGCAGTATCTTCGAACTTTCCGGAGGAGAAAAACAAAAGATTGCGTTTGCTTCTGTGTATGCAGCAGAGCCTGAAATATTTGTGTTGGATGAGCCTTCGTCTAATATGGATTACCGTTCTATCAAAGAACTGCGTGTTCTTATTAGCAAAATCAAACAGCAAGGAAAGACAATCGTTATTGCCGAACATCGAATATGGTATGTGATGGATATAGCTGATCGTGTTATTTTTATGGAAAACGGAAAGATTGCACAGGATATGGATATTCAAACGTTTGTAAATCTGCCTGAAGCGCAAATAAAACATATGGAATTGCGCTGTAGAAATCTTGCTGATGTTAAAGCAGAGACTGTAAACGCAACTCCCGATATAAGTGCATCTTCCGATGTACGCGTATCTTCTGGCGTACATACGTTTGAAGTAAAAGATATTACCGTCAAATTAGGGCATACATCCGTCCTTCAAAATATTTCATTTACAGCAGCAGGCGGAGAAATTATTGCAATAGCGGGAGAAAACGGAGCAGGTAAAACAACACTTGCACGTACGCTATGCGGGCTTACACAGGAAGAGACTGGAAGCATATCGTTTGACGGCAAAGCCCTATCGAGAAAAATGCGGAGAGAGCGTTCCTACATGGTGATGCAGGATGTCGGTCATCAGCTTTTTACTGACAGCGTATATGCAGAATGCCGGTTAGGTATCAAAGATTTACCGGATGCCGCTATCGATGAAGTATTAGCGGAACTCTCGCTTGACCGGCTAAAAGAGAGGCATCCGCTTTCTCTGTCCGGCGGGCAAAAACAGCGGCTTGCGGTAGCAGTCAGTGTGCTGTGCGGAAAGGATATTCTTATCTTTGATGAGCCGACCAGCGGCCTTGATCTTAAAAGTATGCAGGAGGCAGGACACATAATCAAGCAGCTCGCGGACGATAAAAAAATAGTCATCGTTATCACCCATGATATTGAGTTTATCAAAACAATCTGCTCTCGCGTACTGATTTTATCCTGCGGGAAGATTGTCAAAGAACTGTGCGGTGCCGAAAAGAATGAACTTGAAAAGCTGATGTCTTGATATTATGTTGGTAAATTTAATATGTGCAATTAACACCCGCTTCAATGCTGAAATTGCGAACAAGCCGCAAATGAATAAAGTATGATGGTGAAACACCTCTAGAAATATGGGTTTCGATTAAAGACAAATAACTTTTTAATTAAATATGAAAACAGCTGTTTTACAAACACGGATAGATAAAACGCTAAAAAAAGATGCAGATGCTTTTTTTGAATCAATCGGAATGGATACGACAACTGCAATACGTATCTTTTTAAAGCAAATATTAATCCAACGTAAAATTCCATTTGAAATTGTTCAAGATGATTCTTTTTATTCGGAAAACAATATAAAAGCTTTGGAACATTCTAAAGCTCAAATGAAAAATGGGCAGCATTCAATTCATGAACTTGTCGAGGCGTAACAAGTGCATAAAGATTTTTCAGATGATGCGTGGGCGGATTAAAATTATTCAGTGTAAAAATCATTATAATGATAAATAATCTCCGGTATTACGGTATGATAGTTTCTATGAAAGACTTGAAAGTAAGCAGCAAATTTGCCGGTAGAAAAATCGGTTTAAAAATGGTATAATATCGGCAAATATGTAGAGAGAAAAATTTGAAGATAACGGGGGTGAGTTCGTTTGAAAGAGTATATTGCGAGTTTAGAAAAAGAATTTTCTTTGGTAGATAATGGTTTCAAAGAGGAAGAAAAAAGAGCCTTAACCGATTATAAATCTAATGATAATGAATATATCAAGAAGTTGGCTTTTTTAGCCTATAAATCCGATACCTATCAAGTAAGAATGTACGGTGTATTTCTTTTTGGACACTTATCAGAACAAGATGATATTTTAGCATTTATGCGAGATGAAGTTTCTAAAGATGATAATTGGAGAGTTCAGGAAGTATTGGCAAAGGCATTTGATGAATTTTGCAAGAAAATAGAATATGAAAAAGCACTTCCAATCATTGATGAATGGTTAAGAAATAATAATCCTAATACAAGAAGAGCCGTTACAGAAGGATTAAGAATATGGACGAGCAGACCATATTTCAAAGATAATCCGAATGAAGCTATTAGACGAATTGCTTCATTAAAAGAAGATACGAGTGACTATGTTAGGAAATCAGTAGGAAACGCTTTAAGGGATATTAGCAAAAAATTTCCAGAATTAATTGAAGCTGAACTCAATAACTGGAACTTAGAAAGCAAAGAAATAAAGCAAGTGTACAAGTTGGCGGGGAAATTTATTAGCTGACAAATTTGAATTTAGGGGGAAATTTATGAGTCGAAAAAAAGCAATTTTCCTTTATTTATTAGGAACCTTAGGGCAAATATGGACGATATTTATTATAGTTTTTATATTGCGTAATTTGGGTATGGTTGTAGATTATACGATGCCAATGGGAATGGTTGCTATTGGAATAGGTGGAGTTTCATCTGCTCTATGGGGAACTGTTATTGCAGTTAGATACAAAAAGTACAGTACAAAGAAAATATTAAAGGATTTTTTCGATATAAAGCAAAACACCGGCAGTTATTTATTCGTTATTGTGTTCTTGTTTTTGGATTTTTGCTATGTTGCATTTGATGGAAAATTAGCGTTGAATGCGTGGTATATTCCTATTATCTTATTTCTTAAAGCAATCCTTTTTGGTGGGATTGAAGAAGTAGGGTGGAGATATGTTTTTCAACCAATTATGATGGAACGCCATAGTTATATTAGTTCAACTTTAATTACTTTTGTTCTATGGGGAATATGGCATTTTTCTTATTTCTACATTGAAGGAACATTGCCGCAAGTACGGGCGTTTGGATTTTTGCTTGGATTGTTGACTAATTGCTTTATTTTATCCGCATTATTTATAAAGACAAACAGTTTGTGGATATGTGTGATGACACATTCGTTAATAAATGTTTTCTCACAATTAGCAGTAGGTGGTAATCAAAATATAGCTTATGCTTGTAAAATAATTATTATAGTAATGGCAGCTGTTCTTTCGATTAGAGAGCAAAATAAAAAAGCAACTGATGTGTCAGTTCTTTAAAGAGCGACAAATTTCAGTTTGTCTAACTTAATTAAACAATTAAATAAAATGTAATAGCTAATAAAGTAAATCTACAAGAAATAAAATCAGAAATAGAAATCCAGCAGGCAGAATTAGAAGGTGTGGAGAGAAAATGTTGAAAGAGATTGAATACTGGAATCACAATACAGTTTATTATAACTGGATAAAGAAAGCAAAATCAATGCTTTCAAAAAATGGTGTTTTAATTATTGTTGGTCTTGCAAAGCCTTCAAATTTAATGGACTATTTGATTGAGGGAATGAGAGTTATACCTTGTATGATAATGTCTAAGATAAAAAGAATACGTTCCTGTGAAGATAAAAATATACCTGTTAGTTATAATTTTCCTTATCTCGGTGATGTAAGAAAAGTTATATCAGAAGAATTACCAGGATGTGAATTTAGAATGGGGCTTTACTATAGATATTTATTAAGATGGGAAAAGTTTGCTGGAGTATAATAACGATAGATCCCAGTTTGTCTAACTAAAACAATTAAATAAAAATGCTGCAACATGGCTATTAAAAAAGCAGTAAATCAAAATCGGTTTACTGTTTTTTATTCGTGCGAAGGACTATCTCACACTCCGCACGGGATGATTTATTTTTAAGCTTTTTCACCATTCATTTTACGATTAAAAGAGATAATAGCAAGCGTGAAAATAATGGCTGTATATCCTATTACGACAATCAAATGAGGAAGCATATGACTGAAATTACCGCTTAAACTTATCCGTATTGCTTCAGTACTATGATAGAACGGCAACAGTCTTATTGTTTTGAAAGCGCCGCCTATCAAATCAATCGGAATAAAAACGCCGGACAGCCAACCTGCAATATTGGTTAATAATGCACCACAAACACCGCCGACCGCTTTCTCATTCAAAAGGCTGCCGAACATTGCCAAGCCCGGTAAAGAACTGATGAGTCAAGATGCGATTACAGTTATGGATGGAGGAAAATGTATCTTTCAGCTTCGAGGTGTTCGCCCTTTTATATCGGATAAATTCGACATCACAAAACATAAGAATTACAAACTATTGGAGGACTATGACAAGAGAAATTTCTTTGATATTCAGAAGTATCTTGTCACAAGAGAAAAAGCAAAATTAAGAAAAAATACAGAGGTTACAAGAATGAATATTCAAATTGATTAAATTACAAAATATGGGAAATATGATATAATGGGGTGGACAAGAAACTGACAAATTAGAATCTGGAGATAGAATATGATACGAAAAGCGGGAAAACAGGATTTAGAAATATTGGCCAATTTAGCTGCATTATTATGGGATGGCCATTCTCACACCGAGTTGATTGCTGAATTTTCAGAAACTATTTCGAGAGGGAAAGCCCAATTCTTTTTGAAATATGAGGAGGATATTCCTGTCGGCTTTGCACAGTGCCGGTTACGATATGACTATGTGGAAGGAACAAAATATAGTCCAGTTGGTTACTTAGAGGGAATTTTTATAAAAGAGAGTTATCGCAATATGGGATATGCGAAAGAACTTTTGGCTGAGTGTGAAGTATGGGCAAAATGTAACGGCTGCAAAGAGTTTGCTAGTGATTGCGAAATCGATAATATAGTTAGTTTTCGCTTTCATAAAGCCCTGAATTTCAAGGAAGTAAATCGAATTATTTGTTTTACTAAGATATTGTAAAACCTAGGTTTGTGGAGATTGGTAAATTAGAAGTTGAAAGGAGAATGAATAAATATGGATAAGGAAGAATGGTTATTGAATCTAAAGGACAATGAATGTCCACTAACGACAATTAATCAAGATAAGGGTATTAGCAAAAAATTTCCGGACTTAATTAAAGCTGAACTCAATAACCGGAAATTAGAAAAAAGTGTTTGATAAAACACTCTATCGGGTACTGTTCAGGGATATCATTTATATTCTATGCGCATTTTCACAAACTTTTTCATATCTTGATAAAAATCCATAGGAAGCGGAGTAATATTGATTTGTTTTAACGCTTCCTGCACGAGTGGATTTTTGTAGCAGCAGACGGCATTTGATGAAGCGTAAAACAAAACATCGAGCTGGATTTTATAAGCGGCTTCCTGCGTAACGTCAAGCATTTCTGAAAGCCTTTCACTTAAAGCCTTTGTAAAATCATAGTATTGCTTTTTAAAAGCTGCCAGACGCTCGACCGTAACATTCGTTTCTATCACAGGATTCAAATATGAAACATACCTCATATAATCCTGATTTGCGTTCAAAATTCCAGCCCAGATTTCTGCAATGACTTCGACAGAAAAATTATTACCGTCGGGAAAAGCTGAAAGAAGTGAGCCGTAATAGGCAGACATTTTATCTGCAGCAATTTTCAGAATAATTTCTTCTTTTGTGGTAACATATTTATAAAGGTTCGCACGGGACCAGCCTAGTTTTTCTGCAATCATAGTAAGCGTAATTACTGCATAAGGTACGTTTTCAAAGAGTTCTGCCGTTGCCTGCTTGATTTGAGAAAAACGTTCTTCTTTGTGTTCGCCGCTTCTAGCACGGATATAATCAGCCATAGCAATTATATTACAACTAATCTTTTATTTATGCAATAAGTAACTTTTTGTTAATTATTTTACTATTAGGTATTGACAAATAACGCTTTATCACTTATATTGTTTTTAGTAACGAAGTGTTACTAAAACTTATTGAGGAGACCTTATCATGAAAAAACTAATTCTTACACTTTTACTTGGAGGATCTATTATGGCAGGACTTTCAGCAAAAACGGCGGTTGTATATTTCAGTGCAACAGGAACGACGGAAAAAATGGCAAAATCCATAGCCTCAGAAATGAAAGCAGATATTTTTGAAATCCAACCGGTTCACAAATACACCAATGCGGATTTGAACTGGCACGATAAAAAATCGCTTACGACGATTGAGTGCAATGACCCAAAATGCCGGCCTGAAATCGCAAACAAAATCGATATTTCCGCCTATGACACGGTAATTTTATGCTATCCAATCTGGTGGGCGTATGCGCCTAAAATAATGTACACCTTTGTAGAAAGCCAGAACTGGAATGGCAAAAAACTCATTACACTCTGCACAAGCGGCGGAAGCGGACTTGGAAGAAGCGGAGCGGATTTAGCTAAGTTTGCAAAAGGAGCGGATTTTAAGGGCGGAAAAGATTTTACCCGCGCCAGCGGCGCTGAAATCAAAAAATATTCCGAAAGCCTTTTAAAATAAGGAATAAGTATGAAAAAAACGCTTTATTCTATTGTGATACTTTTTGGCTGAACAAAAACGGACTGCAAAGAAAATGACGATCAACAAACTAAGAATGCCGCTTGACATCGTAATGACGCTTCTTTCCATTATATTAATGGGAGGAGCGTATTTATTTCCGGCTGATATTGTACATGAAATAATAGGGGCTGCTCTGTTTGTACTGTGGGCAGTTCATATTACACTGAACAGAAAATGGTACGGTTCAATGTTTCATGGAAAATACAACAGCCTCCGTATTATGCAAACAATAATAAACTGCGGGATTTTTGTTTGTGTTATCTTTTTAATGATAAGCGGAATAATTCTTTCAAATCATATTTTTACATTCTTAGGAATTGAAATCGGTCTTGGGTTTGCACGGATTGTACATCTTTTGGCAAGTCACTGGTATTTTATGTTTATGTCGTTTCATATCGGACTTCACGCTGGGATGATTGCGAAAAAGATTGCCGGGTCAAGCCGGACAATGACAAATGCAGGACGGGCAAAGATACTCGTATGCAGAATCATGCTAGCCCTCCTTTGCATTTACGGCTTACACGCCTTTATCACTCGCGGAGTATGGCGGTATTTAATCTTGCAACAACAATTCTTTTTCCTCAACCTTGAAAAAGGATATATTCTGTTTTTTGTTGATTATTTTGCAATTTTGTCTTTGCTTGCTGCAATAACACATTTTATAGGAAAAATTATAAAGAAAAAATAATGTATTGAAGAAGTTTGACAAGAAGTTTTATTACTTGAAGAAACCGGTTTTTTAATATAATATAGATAGACTTAATTTAAGCCGCATACCTCCGGTGAGGAAATAGGAGAAAAAAATGGATTCAAAAAGAATAGGAGCATTTTTAATTGATTTTAATCAAAATGATAAATTAGTTAATCAACTCAATTTTATTATAGAAATAGATAAGGTTAAACATATTTTCCGGCAATCAAAATTATTTAATTCCGAAAGATTGGAAAATGATGCCGAACACTCTTGGACAATTTCAATCATGTGTATTCTGTTAAAAGAATATGCAAATTTTGAAGTTAATATTGAAAAAGTTATTTCAATGCTATTAATCCATGATATCGTTGAAATAGATGCAGGAGATACCTTTTTATATTCTTCACAAAGAGATGAATCTTATAATAATGAAAAAAAAGCTGCGGATAGAATATTCGGCTTATTGGAACCGGATCAAAAAAAATATTTTTTAAGCTTATGGGAAGAATTTGAAGAAAGAAAAACGAATGAAGCAAAATTTGCTTCCGTATTTGATAGATTGGAACCGATAATTCAAAATTATATGTCTGAAGGTTATTCTTGGAAAAAAAATAACGTAACATATGATATGGTAATAAATAAAAATATACATATTAAAGACGGCTCGGAAAAAATATGGAATTTTGTCCTGCAATTATTGGAAAAAGCCGTCGAAAAAGGATATTTAATTAAATAACAGCAAATTTATAATTACAGTTTTAGCGGGAGTCTGTACTTTTCAGTTCTTCCATTATTTATTATATATGGGTAAAACTATCACACTGTACGCAATTAAATTGTATCCCATATGAGCAAGTATGCAAGAAAATATTGAGCCTGTATGAAAATAAAGTAAGCCTAAAATCACACCACAAATAAATGAAGGAACTATTTGGGCTATATTGAAATGGAGCATAGCAAAGAGTGCTGCAGATATAAGTAAGGCAACAATTTTTCCATAATTTATTGATAGCCCCTCAAGCAGAAATCCTCTCATTAAGATTTCTTCAAGAATAGGTGCAAGTATGCAAAAATCAACTAAACCGATAATTGGTGAAGTTCTTATTGATTGAATGATTTGTTGATAATTTTCTCTGCTTGATGGAAAAAAACTTTCAAATATGGGATCTAATCCTTTATCTAAAAGGAAATAGAACAATATGGAACAGCCTACAGCTAATATTAATCCTTGAAAAGAAATATTCGTAAATAAATTAGGTCTGAAATTTGTTCTTTTCATTAGTAAAATAAGGAATATAGTCATACACAAAATAACAGTAATTATGTTCAAAACTCTGCTATGTTCAGGGGCTATCTTTCTCCATATCGAAACATCAAGAATAGTATACAAGATCATAAAGCCAAACCAAACAAGTACCCACAAAATGCCTTTTCCTATAGATATCCCATTGTGCATAAAATATGTTCCCTCCATATAACTTACCCTAAATATTCTTTTCTTTTTATACCATAAATTCTCAATAATATCCACAGGAATTACCCTATTTTTCACTATTTGCCGGCATTATATCATCCTAAATTCATTTTTTTCTACTATATATTGATAATAATACTCGGTAAATTATTAAAAAAAATAGCATTGCTATCTTGACAGTTAAAAAATAATTATGTATACTAAATAAAATAGCACTGCTATTTTATTTAGTAGGAGAAAATAATGAAAGACGCTGAACAGGCGGAGCAAAAAAGTTCTTTGAAGTATTTACTCGCTCTTGCAAAACCGTGCAAGGGTCTTCTGGCAAGCTCCGTGATTTTTGCGGTTTTTGGGGCAGCGGCGGGGATTGTGCCGTACCTTGCCGTTTCCGGTCTTATCATCCGGATATGCGCACGGAATTATACCCTCCAAGCGGTTCTTTTAACTGCGCTTATCGCGCTTGCAGGCTATCTGGGGCAGCTGTGTTTATCCACGCTTTCCACGATACGGTCTCACCGCGCCGCATTTACGGTGCTCAAAAACATCCGTATGCAGCTGACGGCAAAGCTTTCACGCGTTCCGATGGGTTTTATATTGGACACGCCATCCGGTAAGTTCAAAACTATGCTGGTCGATACGGTAGAAAAGCTGGAGCTGCCGCTCGCTCATATCATACCGGAGCTGACGGCAAACTTGCTGATTCCGTTGTTGATGCTGCTCTACTTCTTTTATCTGGATTGGCGACTAGCCCTTATTGCGTTTGCAACCTTTCCGCTCGGTCTCCTCTGCTATATGGGAATGATGAAGGACTATGAAAAACGGTATGCAAAAGTGCTCACCGCGGGAAAAAATATGGATGCTGCTACGGTTGAATACATAGGCGGAATTGAAGTGATAAAAGCTTTTAACCAAAGCACTGCATCGTATCGGAAATATACCGAGGCGATAACGGAAAATGAAAATGCTAAAGCGGAATGGTTTAAAAAGACCAATCCCTACTACGCTGCCGGAATGGCGATTGCGCCTTCAAGTTTGCTGGGCGTGTTACCGCTCGGTACGTGGTTCTTTATACAGGGCAGCATATCCGCCGGGAATTTTATCTCCTGTATCATCTTGTCGCTGGGGCTTATCGCACCGCTCATTCAGGCACTGCGTTATACGGACAGTCTTGCAATGGTGGATTCTACGGTCAAAGAAATTGCCGCGCTTTTGGAAGCGGAAGAAATGAACCGTCCCAAAAATCCGATACCGTTTACGGGAAACACCATTGAGTTTTCACATGTGTCGTTTTCATATAGCTCAGCGGATAATAACGGTGCGGATCGCAGCACTACGAATAACGATACGGAAGTGCTGCATGACCTCTGCTTTCAAACAGTGCCGAATGGGATGACCGCATTTGTCGGTCCGTCCGGTTCGGGGAAATCGACCGTTGCCCGCTTAATCGCATCGTTCTGGGAAGCAAGCGCAGGTTCGGTTATGATCGGCGGCTGCGATGTACGGAAGATGCCTCTTTCGCAAGTGATGGAACAGGTTGGGTATGTTTCGCAGGATAACTATTTGTTTCACTTATCTATTCGGGAAAATATCCGGCTGGGTAAACCGGACGCTGCGGATGCCGAAATAGAACAGGCTGCACGAAAGGCAAGCTGCCACGATTTTATCAGCTCACTGCCTCAAGGCTATGATACGGTTGCGGGAGACGGAGGCAATAATCTTTCGGGCGGAGAGCGGCAGCGCATTGCAATCGCACGGGCTATACTGAAAGACAGCCCCATCATTGTGTTGGATGAAGCAACAGCGTTTACCGATCCTGAAAACGAAGCGGTTATTCAGCGTTCCATCGGGGAACTCGTAGCGGGCAAAACCCTCATCGTGATTGCGCATCGACTTTCGACTATCACGGCGGCGGATAAAATTATCGTTATGAATCACGGAAAGATCGAAGCGGAAGGTTGTCATCAATCGCTTTTGGAATCCTGCGAATTGTACCGCTCCTTGTGGAATGCGCACATCAGCGTAAGCGACAAAAAGGAGGAGTCTGTATGATTAATATGTTTAAACGATTGTTGAATTTTTCAGGTGTAGAAAAAAGAAGATTGATACTCTCTTTTATTTTTCATATCGGTAATTCATTTTTTGAAATGATCCCGATTATGGCAATTCTCACGGTGCTTGCAGGAATAGTGTCATCGTTTTCGGGAAATACGATGCCGTATAAAACCATTTGGGTGTCGCTTGCAATTATGTTGATCAGCGTCGTTGGGAAAATAATTTTTATCAATATATCTTCGATAAATAGAACCGTGGGGAGTTTCGCCATGTGCAGCGAGTGGCGGATGAACTTCGGTGAAAAATTAAAGCGTGCGCCGATGGGATATTTCAGCGAACATCGATTAGGAGATATTACCGCAGCGGTTACCACTACGCTCGGCGATCTTGAAACAAGCGCAGTAACGGTGCTTGAATCGGTAGCGGGCGGATTTATCCACGCCTTTGTTATCAACGTATGGCTTTTAACGTATGAATGGAGAATAGGGCTGCTGATGCTGGCGGGGCTTTGTATCTCATTCTTCATTTATGCAAAAACGCAACAAGCAGGGAAACATTATTCTCCCCGCAGGCAGGCAGCGCAGGCTCAGCTCGTAACCGGTATTCTGGAATATATTCAAGGGATGGCCGTGGTAAAAGCGTTTGGACTTGGAGAGCGTGCCGGTAAAACAGTGGATACTGCAATTACTGAAAGCGCTGCGGCGAATATCATTTTGGAAAAAGTTTTTTCGGAATTGGCTGCTGCCTTTCAAACCGTGTTCAAGGTGATCAGAGCCGCGATATTGATTGCCGCTCCGTATCTTTTACTGTACGGAGAAATAACGCCGGAAAAATGTTTGTTGCTTGCTGTTGCGAGTTTTACGATTTATGCAACCGTGGAACTTGCCGGAAGTACGGCGGCTGTTGCGCGGGTTGTAGAGGCATCGCTTGACCGGTTGGAAGAAATTTCCGATATGCCGCTTTTGGATGAACACGGCACGGGTCATATTCCAAACAATTATGATATTACGGTTCGGAACATCTCATTCTCGTATGATAAAGATGCTTACGATGCAAATACTACGAATAAAAATACTGCATATAAAAATGAAACAAAAGAAACGATACGGAATGTAAGTTTTACGGTACCGCAAAAAACGAGCTGCGCGATTGTCGGTCCGTCCGGTTCGGGTAAGACAACGCTGTGTAATTTAATCGCTCGCTTTTGGGATGTTGATCAGGGTGAGATTTTACTCGGCGGTATCAATGTTAAAGATTATACCTGCGACAGCCTTTTGAAAAATTTTTCTATTGTGTTTCAGCAGGTATATCTGTTTGAAGATACGATAGAAAACAATATCCGTTTCGGTAAGCCGGATGCAACGATGGACGAAGTGATTGCCGCAGCAAAAAAAGCATGTTGTCACGAGTTTATTTCTGCGCTGCCGGACGGGTACCAAACGCACATCGGCGAAAGCGGCGCAACCTTGTCGGGGGGAGAAAAGCAGCGTATCTCCATCGCGCGGGCAATTCTCAAGGATGCACCTGTTGTCATTTTGGACGAAGCGACCGCCAGCGTCGATCCCGAAAATGAACATGAACTACAAAAAGCTATTGAGGAATTGACAAAAAACAAAACGCTCTTGATGATTGCGCACCGTTTAAATACGGTACGCAAAGCGGATCAAATTATTGTGCTTGATGAAGGACGCATTGTGCAGCGGGGCACTCATGCCGAGCTTATGCAGCAGGAAGGTTTGTACCGCCGTTTTGTCGGTATCCGTGAAGAAGCAATCGGCTGGAAGATTGATCGGAGAGAAGCATGAAATATAAAAGATTTTATTCGCGCAGAGGCTTTGTTGATTCAGGGAAATTAACGCCGCACATATTAGAGCATATAGATGCGGCGCATAAAGAAAAAATGCAACTTCTTATTCAGGAACTCGATCTCGGAGCATGGACAAAAAAACAAAAGGAGCGGCAAAAAAGCAGTATCATATCAAACATAGCGCTTTATAAAACTTTTATCGACAACGGAATTCCTGCGCAAGAGGCAAAGGAATTTGTAAAAGAATATTCTTTTTATATTGCAGGAAAAGCTCACCGTATTTTGAACGCATTGTTCCATATTCCCGGCTTTTTTAAACTGTTCCGATTTTTTATGAGAAAGGGAATGACCGGTGAAGAAATTTGGATAAGTAAAACATTAGCCGACAATGCGAATGAATATTCTACGGATGTTTTAAAGTGTCTTTGGTTTGATACCTGCACCTATTTTAACTGCCCTGAAATCTGTGAGATATTTTGTTTATGTGATCATATCGTCTTCGGAAATATAAAAAAATTGCAATTCGACAGAAGCGAAACATTAGGAATGGGTGGCAACAAATGCGACTTTTGTTTTCATTCTAAGACAAAATCCGTGAAGAGATTTTAAACCCATGTCCTAAACCGCGTCGGACTAGACATTCAATGCGATATAGACAGGATATGATTTTTCTTTGTTCCGTTTAGTGAGGATAGGCCTAATCTGCCAGCTGTTTATTTATCCTATTCATATTATCATAGAAAGATGTGATTTTTTGTTTTACAGCAGTTTAGATTGCAAATTATTGGTTTTTATGCTATAGTAAGGAAGGGGCGAAAGGGTGTTATGTGTACCACACACTGTTCTAATAAAAGTTAAGCAGGAGAAAAAATTAAATGTTTAGTTGTGAATTTAATATTTTTTCAACAAAAAGTATTATATTAAGATTTAATTGTTGTAAATGCAAAGAACCTATAGAGGAAATTTTAGAAAATATTCCAACTCCAAACTTAATGGCAGAAAAGATACTCATTCTGCAACTTTGGAGTTAGATACTACTTATATTGAATGTCCAAATTGTCATAAAGAATATTCAATTAATTTAAGTGCAAGTATTTGTGGTGGAGAATTATATAGTGATGATTTGGATGAAAGTACAGAAGTAGAAATCGAAGATTGTGAGAATGAATATTTTGAAGATTATTCAGAAATTGTTGAAAGTAACTCAAAATATTTTGATACTTTTTGTAATCAGATGGAATCAAATAAGAAACTCTTTGAAAATGATATTTTGAAACCAGAATTAATAGAAACATTAAATAAACTTTTGTTTGTAAATCTTATAACCTGCTTAGAAACCTATCTTTCGGATGCCATTATAAATTCTATTTTTAATAATGAACAGTACTTAAAACGTTTTGTTGAAAATTTCAAAGATTATCACAAACTTTCATTTAACCTAAATGATATATATAAAGAAATGGATAAATTACAAAAGAGAGTAAAAGATGATTTATTTGAGCTAATGTATCATAATTTACCAAAGATAAGTAATATTTATAAAATAATATTTGATATAGATATTCCTAATAATATGGGTGAAATTATGCAGAGAATTAAAATTAGACATGATTTGGTTCATAGGAATGGAAAAGATAAAAATAATAAAGAGATAAATATTTCAAAACCACAATTAGTAGAAACATATGATTTAATTTATAATTTTATTAAAGAAATAGATAATAAATTAAATGAAAGGATCACATAACACCCGCTTCAACCTGACATTGCGGACAAGCCGCAAATGCAGGTTAAGCGGCAGTTATATGGACTGCTCCCTGAGCTGCGAAGCTGCCGTCCGTTATGGCGACATACCTTTGAAGTGAAACATAGAGATAGCTATTTTATAGGAGCTTAGATAAAAATGTATAAAAATATTGAATGGTTATTTTTTGATATAGGATCAACTCTTATAAATGAAGAAAAGGTTTATAAGGAAAGGTTTGAAACTATAGCAAAATCTTCAGGATATAAATATGAATATATATATGATAAAATTCTTAATTATTATAAGAATAATAAGAAAGGGGACTTGGAAGTTGCAAAAGAATTTTGTGTAAAATTACCTAAATGGAATTTTAGACTTGAAGAATTATATCCGGAAACAAAAAAAGTCCTAGAAGAACTTAGTAAAAAATATAATATTGGAATAATAGCAAATCAAGATTTTGGAAGTTCTGAAAGATTAGAAAAATTTGGAATTTTAAAATATATAAAATTAGTTGTAGCGTCCGCAGAAGAAGGAATTGCAAAACCAGATAAAAGAATTTTTAATATTGCTTTGGAAAGAAGTAAATGTAAAGCAGAAAAATCCTATATGATAGGTGATCGGATTGATAATGATATTGTCCCGGCAAAAGAAATTGGAATGAAAACAATATGGATAAAACAAGGATATGGACAATATTGGAAAATGAATATAGAAGAAAAACCTAATACAATAATCTATAATCTAGTAGAGCTTTTAAAAAAGTTTTAAGATAATAACGGTCTAACACCCGATTCGATGCTGACATTTGTCTTGTCACGAAAGTTGCCTGCTGTGATTTAATATCGCCTGCTGAAATACTACGGTTTCTTAAGTACGGAGTTCAAGCAAACTAGAAGCATCGCAGATTAGATAACCGCTATTTGCGTACTAATTCAGTATTTTCTAAAATTACTTTTTTATTCGACTGCTGAATTTTAATAATATGTTTTATAAAGAATATGAATTAATTTTTTTTACTAAGATAAACAGATGTCCTTTTTGATTATAAAGTATACACTTATGGACTTATACGTATTTATATACTATAATTATACGTGCGAGGTGATATATGTTGGCAAAGCTTACATTGACTATAGAGCAATCTGTAATAGAACAAGCAAAGGAATATGCTCAAAAAAAGAATAGGAGTGTTTCTCGAATTGTAGAAGAGTATCTGAAAAATATCGTAACCAATCATGAAATAGGTACTTCTTTTTCTAAAATGAAATCACCGATAACCAATAGTATTTCGGGAATGTTTCATGACAATGGAAAATCTTATAAAGATATGCTCAGTGAAGCATTGCAGGATAAATATTTATGATAAAAAAAGTTTTTATTGATACCGATATTATCCTTGATGTTGCATTAGCTCGAGAACCATTTTTTTCTGCTAGTAAAATCATATTAGCAATGGCAGAAAATAATATTATTATCGGGAATATTTCATCGAATTGTATCGCCAATATTTATTATATATTGAGAAAATCAGGGGGGAATAGTAAGGCACGAAAATTTATAGTAAATATAGTTAAGTATATAACTGTAATAACAATCGATCACCAGAATGTATTAAACGCACTAAAATCAAAATTTTCTGATTTTGAGGATGCATTACAATATTTCTCAGCTGTAGAGAATCAATGCGAATATATAATAATCAGAAATATTGAAGACTACAAAAATGCAGAAATAAAAGTCCTGTTGCCGGAAGAATTTATCGGAATGTTCTAATACGGATAAAAAGATTTCTAACACCCGCTTCAACCTGACATTGCGGGCAAGCCGCAAATACAGGTTAAACGCCCGTTAGATTGACAAGCTAATCGCTTGCGGAAAAGTTTGTGCAGAACCGACCTATAATGTTTTCTTTGATTGAAAAATATTGTTATAAAGTCAAGTATTATAAAACAGTAGTATAACTATATAAAATATTATTTTCTAAAATAAAAATATATGTATTGAAAATATTGCAAAAAGTATGTATAATATACTATTACATTTGAATGGGATAAGAATAAAAATGAAATAAATATAAGAAAACATAATGTTTCATTTGAAGAAGCTCAGGAAGCTTTTTTTGATAAAAATAGAGTTATATTATATGATGAAAGACATTCGGATAAAGAGAAAAGATATTTTTGTCTTGGTAAAGTTGAAGATAAAATATTGACGATCCGTTTTACCTTGCGTAATGATAAGATAAAGAAAAATAATGTAAAATACCAAACAATGATAAATGAAATATTAAGCAAGTACGCAAAAAGATATAGGTACACAATTTGATAATTATAAAATCTAACAATCGCTTTAACGCTGAAAATATTTATTTAAAATGTATGCGAGGAATAATATGAGTTATTTTATGGAGAGTGAGAGAATAAGACTTCGCCCGGTCCAAAAAGATGATCTTAAAAAATTGGCTGAGTTAATGTCAGATAGAGAAATAGGAGTATTAAGCGGAGAAGTATATCCAATAACTGAAAGAGAAATGGATAACTTTTATGATCGATGTCAAAAAACAGATGACAGGATCTGGTTTGTAATTATTGATAAAGAAACAAATTCAATAATTGGAGAAACAGGTTTTTTAAGAATTTTTATGCCATGGAGAACGGCAGATTATTCGCTAATGATTTGGAACAGAAATTATTGGGATAAAGGTTATGGAAAAGAAACCGCAAACTTAATGCTTGAATATGGTTTTAATAGCTTAAATTTCCATAGAATAGCAATTGGAGTTGTGGAATGTAACGAAAGAGGATTAAGGTTCTGGAAAAGTATAGGATTCAAAGAAGAGGGTAAACAAAAGGATGGATTCTTCAATAATGGCGAATATTCGGATTTTATAATGATGTATTTGCGAGATGAAGAGTACAGAGTTAATCAAAACAATAATAAAATCTAACATCCGCCTCAAAGCAGACAAATAGGAGTGAGCCTGTTTGCAGATTAAACTAATGTTAGGTGGACGCCCGCACTGGGGCGCTTGGAGGAAAAATGTTATTTGCATTTGATTTAGATGGAACTTTATTAAATTCTAAAAAGGAAATATCTGAATCTAATAAAAAAGCTGTTCAAAAACTGTATTTAGCCGGTCATAAAATTGTAATAGCAACGGCTCGCCCTCCTAGAAGCATAGATTCTAAGATTAAAAAACTTGGAGTTCCAACAGATAATATTTATTATAATGGTGCTCTTGTTCGCTGTTTTGATGGTATAACTTTTTCGCATTTTATAGAAAAAGATGTCTTTAAGGAAGTATTTTATTATATAAAAGAAAATGATAAATGTGCCGTGGTTTCTATCGAAGATAATGATACATGGTTTTCGTCTTCCACTTTTGATTTTAAGGATTTTTATTCTGTAAAGGATGGTCCTGAAATTATTACTGAGACTAAGTTACTTCAAAAAAATCCGAATAAGATATTGATAAATTCTTATTCAGATTTAAATTATTTAAATGAAAAGTTTAATAACATTTGTAATGTAATAGAGACGGATTCAAAGACATTAATTCAAATAATGGATAAGAATGCATCAAAAGAGAAATCAATTGATGAAATTTCTAAAAGATATAAAATTAGTTCTAATGATATATACTGTTTTGGTGATGATTACAATGATATTGAAATGTTCAAATTTTGTAAGAATGCCGTGGCAATGGGAAATGCAATTAGTGAATTGAAAACAATTGCAAAATTTGTGACTGATACAAATGATAACGATGGTGTTGCTAAATTTCTTGTTGAAAAAGGAATTATCACCTAACACCCGCTTCAACCTGACATTGCGGACAAGCCGCAAATGCAGGTTAAGCAAATGTTAGACGGATGCCCCCAGCGGGGGTGCAAGGGAAAAAATGGAATTAGCAGAAAGTAAAAAAAATATAAAATCTTTAATTATAAAAATATTTATTTCTTTACTTTTATTTATGTTATTGTGTTGTTTTTGCTTATATATTTTTTCGAATATATATATTAATAAGAAAGGTTTAAAAATAAAGTATGAAAATATACAAAATAAAACTACAATTGAACTAACTGAAAAGCAAATAGAAATTGTGAGTTATATTTACACAAATAATAAAAATCCGAAATTCAAAAAACATCCTTTAATTATAGATCTTTTTTCTTCAAAAAATAGAATGGCATACATAATGGCAACATTTTATTTTGCAACGAATGATGAAAGAAATAAAAAAATTACAACAATGGATTGGAGAATTATAATTTTTGGCACTATGAGAAATATTAAAAACAATATTAAATATAAAGATTGCTATAACTATGTGATTTCAAATGCCTATTTTGGAAATGGAATAATTGGACTTGCTGATGCATCAAAATTTTATTTTGATAAAGATTATAATTGTTTAAGTAATAAAGAATTCATAGAATTAATACTAATGACAACAAATCCAAGTAACTATAATATAGAAATTGAAAATAAAAGGCTTATAAAAGAAAAAGTTAATGAGATTTCTAACTATATAAATGAATAACACAGTGTCTAATACCCGCTTCAAAACAGACAAATAGGACTGAGCTCGTTTGCAGGTTAAGCAAATGTTAGACGGATGCATGGCGATGAAAAATAGAAAAAATATTAAAAGCAAAGGAATATTTTTATGAAAGTAGTATACGAAACTAATGGAAAAGGATTTCTTGGTTGGATAGAAAATCTCCCCGGTGCCTATGTTCGAGGCAAAACATTAGAAGAAGCACGAAATAAATATAAAAGAGAAATTAAAGAATACGGACAATGGCTAGATATAGAAGTTAATGAAGGTGACAAAGTTGATGAAATAATTGTACATAGCGATTTGATGATTGAAGATGCTGATAGTAATATTATTCTTGAAATAGAAAAAAAAGAGTATGAGAATGAAAATGATTTTTATCGTGAATGTGAATTAGCTTTTTTATCGGCAAAAAAGGTTTATAGCATTTACAACAAATGCAATAACAAAAATGTAATCGATGATAATAAAGTACGAAAGACATTTTATGGAAATGTATATTCTACAATCTTTGAGCAATATAAACATATATGTAATGTACAACAATATTACTTAGGACAAGTAGGTTTAAAAGCAGATATAGATCTTGATATCATAAAGGGACGAAAAAATAATATTGATGAACTGATAAAAAAATACAAAGAAGAAGGAAATAGAGTATTTAAGAATGATGAAGAAGATTGGTCCATTAGAAAAATTCTGCGGCGGTTGATATGGCATGATAGAATTCATGCAAAAGCAATAGAAAGAATGGAGTATAATATTACTAATAAATAAATCTGACATTCACTTATAAATTATCAGTATTCCAGACAATATGGATTACTTAAGTTTTAAAATAAGTTTTTATTTATCTTGACAATCTAAAAGAAATTATGTATACTAAAAATAGCATTGCTATTTTTTATCGGAAGGCTTAAAATAAAAAACCTTGCCGACATCCGTGAAGAAACAACCGGAGGAAAACAATGGATATAAATGATTTAATGAAAAAATGGTCTGAACAGGCAGAAAATATGCGAATGTTTCATATGCAGGAATTAAAGGATACCGGAAGCGAATGGAAAAAACTGCTCCAAGAAAATCTCAAGGACTGCAAGGGAAAGAAAGCTTTGGATGCAGGGTGCGGTACAGGTTTTTTAGCCATTTTACTTGCACAAGACGGCTGGCAAGTTACCGCCATAGACAGCAACGAGGCGATGCTTAAAGAAGGTAAAAAAACGGCTGAAGAATTGGGGCTTTCAGACAGAATTACCTTTTTGTTTAAAGATACTCATTCAACGGGTTTTCCTGAACACTTATTTGATGCTGTGGTTTCCAGACATGCTTCATGGCTATTTAATGCACCGGAAACCGTATACAAAGAATGGAAAAGAATACTAAAGCCTGATGGGACCATGCTGAACATTGATGCTAATTGGCTTAAACCCATATGGAATGCAGATGAGTTTGAAAAGTTCAAATCATACGAAGCGGAGCTTGTTAAGCAATACGGCGAATTCAGAGATTATTATCATGATGAACAGATGATAAATATTTTAAAAAAATTTCCGCTTGCCTATATAAATCGCCCTGAATGGGATGAACAGCTTCTGAAAAAAATCGGCTTTAAGCAAATTATGAGCAGCATCCTTTCCAAAGATAAATATCTGGACCCTTTTCAGGCAAAGAGATATAAAACTATACCTATGTTCACGATAAAAGCAAAAAACATAGAATACACAGGAAATTAGGAGATTCAAATGAACAAAACAGCCAAATGGACGATAAAAGATGTAATAACTACGGTTTTATTAAGTGCTCTTCTTATCGTTATGCAATTCATTGTAAATATGGTGTGCATGGCAAATCATTTTGTCAGCATGACATTATCAGTCGGCTTTTCCGTATTTATCTGCGCACCGGTTTATTTTCTCATGGTACAACGGATGGGAAAACGGGGTGTGTCTTTAATCTACATGACGCTTCTCGGCATCATTTTTCTAATAATGGGAAACTGGTATTTATTACCGTATTACATTGTTATCGGTTTAATATGCGAAGCTGTTTTATGGAAACAAGGAGCCTATCAAAATCAGCGCAGGCTTACAGCTGCATGGACGATTTCCAGCCTGTTATTTAATGGAACAAATTTACTTCCGATATGGTTCTTCTGGGATGCTTATTATGCCTTTGCTATTTCAAGCGGAATGAGCCAAGAATATATCGACTCATACGTTAGGTATTTTACCGTCCCTTATTGGATCATTTTCATCGTTGCTTTTACTACATTTTGCGGTTTTGTCGGAAGCCTGGTTGCTTCAAAACTGATAAAAAAACATTTTGAAAAAGCAGGCGTATTATAAAAATATTTGTAACAAGCTCATCCGAGTTTTTAAAAATACCCTGTTATAAAATTAAATGAAAAATGTTTCAAAAGATTTTCCGGCTCCGGTAAAATTGTGGGCGCTTTTGTGCGTTATTGTAAGCTCATTTTTTATCGCCGATTATAGGATAAACGGTATTCTTTCGCTTATAGGACTTTTATATCTTGCCGTCCAATGTAAATGGCGGCTGCTGATATCATTCTGCCTCTTTTATGCGCTGCTAATGCTTCTTTTAATAGGTATCCGACTGTATGGTGTTAGAACAATCATCATACCGGAGTTCTATATTTTTTTATGCTGGAGCCTCTTGCCGGTTATGCTTACCGGATGGGATGTGATAACAACTCCGCCCGGAGAACTTGCAGCTTTTCTTTCACGCATCGGAATGCCGGTGTCCGTTATTTTGGGGCTGCTCGTTATTTTCCGTTTTATACCGGTGATGAAAGCAGAAGTAAAAAAGCTCCGTCTGTCAATGAAAACCAAAGGGCTCTTGGAACCGATCCGCATCCTAACTCATCCCTTAGAAACGGGAGAATATGTGCTGATTCCGTTGCTTTTACGCTGCATTCAAATTGCCGATCAGCTCGCAGTCTCGGCAGTTGTAAGAGGTATTCAGTGTCCGGTAAAACGGAGCAGCTATTACGAAAAAAAATGCGGGCTTTCGACTATATCGCTGTTATCGTGTGGAGCACTACTACAGCTGCGGTTATCATGGTAAGGAGCCTTGCTTGATGATACGGATGGAAAATGTAAGTTTTCATTATGAGAACTGTGAAAGAGGTGTATCGGATATCAATCTTACAATTAACGAAGGAGAATGCACGGTTTTGACCGGACCGTCGGGCAGCGGAAAAACAACAGTATTGCGTCTTTTGAACGGTTTGGCACCGGGGTATTACAATGGGATGTTTTCGGGAAACATTTTCATCGGAGAAAAAGATATGTCTTCTATTCCATTGTGGGAACGGAGCAGGCTTATCGGCAGCGTGTTTCAGGAACCGCAAAGCCAGTTCTTTTCTTCCGAGCTTGCAGGTGAGATCGCTTTCTCATGCGAAAATTACGGACTGTCACAACACGAGATTATCAGCCGTACGGAAAGGGCAATCAAAGCGTTTCACCTTGAGGCATTACGTGACCATCCGCTTGACACATTTTCAAGCGGAGAAAAACAGAGTGCTGCAATCGCATCGGTATACGCCCTCTCTCCTTCGATATACGTATGTGATGAGCCTACTGCCAATCTCGATGAAGAAAGCTCTGTAAGACTTGGTAATGTTTTAAAGAAACTAAAAGAAGAAGGGCGTTCTCTGATTATTTCGGAACATCGATTAAGCTGGTTGTACGGGATAGCAGACCGTTTTGTCTATATAGATGGAGGGACAATACAGTGGACGCGTACGGCTGAAGAAATGCAGAAAATGACGCTTGAGCAAAAAAAACGTTTTGGGCTGAGGTCTTTTACGCCTGCTTTAAAACCGGTGCTTCCCCTTCCTCCATTAACAGCCTCATCCTCCGGTACAGCAAATAGTACGGAAAATCAACCCTTACTACAAGCTGACGAATTATGCCGCAAAGAAAAAGGACGCTTTATTTTAAAAACAATATCTTTTTCCATATGGCGTGGGCAAATTATTGCACTTACCGGTAAAAATGGAGTTGGGAAGACAACTCTCGGCCTTATTTTAAGCGGACTTAACAAAGAGTCGGACGGCACGATAAGGCTTAACGGGAAAAAAAGCGGACTGAGGGCACGCCGCAAAGCGGTATGGTACAGTGCCAATGATACGGGAACGCAGTTTTTTACCGAAAGCGTTTCTGAGGAAATTCTATTAAGCATTATGCACAGTTCCGATAGGATTGAACAAGCGCGGAATATTTTACAAATGATGGGACTCTATGAGCTAAAAGATGTTCATCCAGCAACACTTTCAGGCGGACAAAAACAGAGGCTTTCCGTTGCATGCGCCCTGCTATCCGGCCGAGACATACTCATTTTCGACGAACCCACCAGCGGCTTGGACGGTTATCATGCGGACATCCTTGCAAAAGCTTTTTTGGACGCGGCAGCTTGCGGAAAAACGATAATCATTATCACTCACGACTTTGAACTTATATCGGCGTGCTGCAACTTTGAGATCTCACTTGAGGGATAAGAACCGTCTGGAGCGAGCTATTAAACGTTATTCCATACGACTTAAAAAAATAGAACAGCCGTATCCAAAAAATCCTTTACCCGTTCATAATTTTTTTTTCAAAAAAATCAATAGCGTTTTTAAAATTCTCTTCGTTAGGTCTATCCTTGTTTAAACCGCCTATCAGCTTTAACGGTCCGAAGGTATCAAAACCTTTACAGCCGAATATGCCCATACAGGTTTTTCCGCTTTGTTCGGTTTTTTTGCGTAATGCTTTTTCAAAACCGGAATTGACCGCTCCGGCAGTGTAAATAAAAAACAGTTTTTGCACAGTGCTTTCAAGAGCTTTCTCAAATAGTTTGTCGACGGTTTTTGCGAATTTAAGATAAAAAATTCCTGAAGCAAAACCGACTACCTCATAGCGCGCAAAATCATCGCTTTTAAAATCACCGGCCTTTATAAGTTCGATTTCCGGGAATTTTTCTTTTATCTTACGCAATACCTTTTCGGTATTTCCATGATGTGTTGAACTATACACAATACATACATTACTCATAGCATATCTCCTTTATTATTTATAGCCGAGAACCTCTAAAAACTTCAGTTTTTTAGAGGTTTTCCTTAGATTTATTTGCGATGTATTTTTTATAAATTATTACAGTATAACAATTTATAAAAAATACTCGTCGGGCATCTCTAAAAATCTAACCGAGTTTTTAGAGATGCTCAGCCGTATTGTTTAGGATATACTGCCGACAGGTCTTTTTCCAAAACAATATTTCCATTGTTTAATCTTTTTTGAGCAGCCATTCGGTATGCAAAATCGATTGCATTGCAGCTGCAATTGTAAAAACACTCTCCGCATAATATACAACTTTTTTGATTTTTTATCGATACCTTACCGTCTGCGAATATAAAATTGTTGACAGGGCACACTGAAATACATTTTTTACATACGCTGCAATTTTTATGTATAATCGATACGGTTTTAAATTTACTATGTATTTTTTCCTGCGAAAGTATTTTCAGGATAAAGCGCATGGGGCCTTTGGTATACGCAAAAGAAGCGCTGTTATCTTTTATACATTTCGTATGCGAACATAAATCGAAAATGTTACTTACGGCCGCCTCTATTAAGCGCTCTTCCGTACTGCCGGGTTTGTTTTCCAATATTTTAGTATGAAAAAATTTGCTTAATGTATGGAACGAAGCAAGTTTTATTCCCAAAACCGGTACATATTTTTTCTTTTTTAATGCCCTTCCTATTTCTTCCAATGAGATAAACGAATGAGCGCCTCCGTATGTTACAAACGGAATTGCGATTTTGAACACTTTTGATCCGGCAAAGGCAATGCTTCAAGGATATGCAGTATATGACTTTCCTCATGCCCTGCATATACCGGAGCTCCGGCAAAAAGCACGTCGAACTCTTTTAAGCAATTTTCCAACATTTTTTGCCGTTCCGATTTTGAAGCAGTCAACAGATTATTATTTTTTGTAATATTTACAATATCAGCTGTACCTCCTTTAGAGTCAAAACTTTTTTGAATCATACGCACTGCGGTCAATGTATGTCCTGACGGACTGAATACGATAATAACGGCTTTCATAACAAGTCCTCCTTAAAATAAATCTTCCTTTTTTTGTCAATATGTTTTAGTAACTAAAATATATTATGGAAAATTGTTGGAATTCACAAAGCCCTAACACCCGCTTCAAAACCGTATTTTAGAAAGTATTGACTATTGGAAAAATAAGAAATGTGCCGTAATCGTAATACCCCGTGTTTTTCATTTCGCCTTCTTCGCTTTTGGCGCGGGCAGCTCATCGTACATCGCATTAAATAAGCCGGTTATAAAGGCTTTGTCGTCAAATTCGTCTACCAACAGCATTTCCTTTGCGCCGGAGTACGGCAATTCGCGGGCAGCGTTCGGCATATATGCAATCGCCGATGGGACAGCTTTTACGAGCAAGCGGTCATCGTAGATACCGCCGACAATTTTACCGCGATAGTAGATGATAAACTCTCCCATCATCGCCCGATAGCTTATGTTTTCCAAAGCAGACAGCTGATCCAAAATAAAATCCAAATATGCTTTACTCGATGCCATAATTACTTCCGGAACCCCAATATTTCAAAATCTTCACAGTCATATTCATCTATGCTTTTTAATAGTAAAGTTTTAATTTCTCCAAACGTAAATTCGGATATACTATTTGCTTTCTCAATCCACTCGATATTTTCTTTTGATTTTTTTGCAATCTCTTTGCATGCTTCTACAGTATCGAAAAAATAATCACTAACCGTGCTAAATTTTTCATCGCAAAAAAATAAATAAAAACCTTGCTCATTTGCATAACTGCAAATTGCAAGATAGTGTATCGGTATGATTTTTTCGCCGTTGTTGTAATCGACGGTTCCAAAGTCATCTTCATTTGTGCAATATCTAACTCTTGCACCGTCCAAATAATTTGGAAACATCTTTTAGTCCTAAAATACCGTTTTTTATACAATACATAAATTATTCGAAGTCCATAAAAAGACCGTATATTTCATCTTTTGCAGCTTTTACTTTTTCCAAATCTTCTTGTCAAAGGAACTGATTGTTTTTTGAAAGCACATACAGCAAATCGATGCAAACTTGAAAAGTTCTCATAGGTACTGCGTTATCATCTTTCCACCGCTTGAATCTTTGTTGTAATTGTTTAAACAATACATTGTATAAATCTTCATCAAAAGAACCGTTTTTCAGTTTTGATGCAAATGAAATATAGATACTTCTCAGTTCTTCATCCGTGTTTTCGGCACTGAAATAATCAGCTAATAATTTTTGAAATTTGCGCATCTCATTATAAGTTATGGTAACGCCCTCTTTCCATTCACTATGGTCTGCATTCCATGTACGGATATCGTAGACAGGTTCACGATTATTCCAACTGACGAGATTCAATTCTTTTGTGTAGCCGTTATTCGGTTCACACAGTTTTCCGATATGGTTATACATTGTAAATTTTGCTTTCATTATTTACCCTCATTTCTTTAAAATTTTTTATTAATTGTTTTTCCTGCTGTTTTTGATGTGGCGACACGGTTCGATATGCAATAAATTTTTGGATATATTCACTGTAGTTTTTTTATGAGATCGACAACCTCTTCCTCCGTCATTCTCCATTTTAAGAGGCCGGTCACCCGACCAATCCAGTAAAAGAATTACCGCCTGCGGTTTCCTGCCATGTTCTTCTATCTTTGTGATTTGACAAGCTGTATATTTCTTTAAGTGTTTATTATAGACGCAGTAAACATCTCCCGCCTTTGCTATCATATCAATTTCTCCTTTTTCCGGATATTCAATTAAGCTTCCGTATTATTCACTTCTTCAAAATATTCTTCCAAATGACAATATATTCTCATATCTTCGCTTGATCCGTCACGCAAAACCATCCATTTACATTGCTTCTCTTCATTAACAAAAACAAAATTATGCTCGCCGAAGTAAATCTGATATCCTTTATTGGATAATAAGCAGATTTCTCCCTTTTTGAAACTGAAAATATCTTTTTTAACGAGATAATTTTTTCCTGTTTCCATTTTCATAATACATTCTCCTCATTTATTTTCTAGATTTATAAAACTCCTTATACTTTGGATCATCAGACTGAAAATATCGATACCCTACCCCTTTTTGTTTGAGCAGATTCTTCCATAATTCAAAAGCTTCATCCAAGTTTCCGACTTCAAATTCATACTTCGCTTTCATATGCTCAATCTCAAAATCATATAAATGCAGTTCATCATTGTTCTCTATCATTCTGTCCAGCCAACATTTTGCAATCACCATATCACGATTTTCCATTGCATGTTTGAAAAAGCTTTTTGCATAGTTGTATCCCTGATTCCATTTTGCTCCCGACTCCGGAAAAGCTTTCCAGCCTTGTTCCGCAAGAGCGAATCCTTCCTCCATCCTCTTCTCATTAAATTTACTTACGGCATCCCTGCCATAAGCAACAACAGAAGCATATCTTTCCTCATCCAACAGCATTCTACATTCCTCCTAAAATTGTATTGTTATGTTACCTTGCCAATCACATGATTGCATTCATTTTTATCTCAGTAAATGCAAACCTGAAATCAAACTGTGAAATAAAACATACTCCCTCAGCAAACTGATAATATGATGTTACCACCCAAAAAAACGGTCTTTTGATGTGAATTCAACTCATTTTATCATAGTTTATTGCGAATTAAAAAATATCATAAATCTTTACTGTTGCTATCCTATTTTACAAAGTGCAACTTCTTTTAACCCTCTGTCATAAAGAGACGTAATACAACTATCTTGGCTGATGTTTTGTACCTTATGTTTGCTCATTCCTCTCGGGAGACTGATATCAAAATATTCCCTTGCAGTAAGTGAAAAAAATTTTTGTTTTCCCTTCCAATCATCTGTCTTAAAAAGAGGTGTCATTACTACATAGTCGGAGTTGGTGAACATTCCGTTCACACCGCGTTTTTTACCTCCGATTTTTAAATCTTCCGATTCGATCAACTTCTCAACGACTTTCCCGCCAGCAGAAATTTTTGCAAGTGCATAGTAATCCATCCCCCATTTATTAACCGATGTTGTACTTTCTCCCGAAAGAAAAGCATAGATGTCTCGGTTTGCTATTTTCAGACTGTCTATTTTGGGCGTCTCGTCTGTTGTGTCATCACGGTGTGTGAATGCCTTTTTATCAATGTTTGAAAAAGATTTCCATTCGGCGCGTTTTGCTGCAACGTTGAATTCGAGCAGAGCGAAATTCCGTGCATCGCCGTAATATACTTCGTTTTCGAAACAGACGGGAATCGTCATACTATCGGATATATTTTGAAAATACCGTTGTTCCGCTTTTTCGGGGATAATTCCCCTCATTAAAAAAGAGGGCTTGTTTTTTATCGGAATGATTTCGTGTGATGAAAAATCACCGGTATAATAATACCGCACCTCTTTTGCCGAAATGATAATACCGAAGCCGTTCCCAGACCGAAAAAGCACGGGATAATCCCTATTGGATGTTTTAGCGTAGTCAATCTGAATCTTTTTTATGCCGCCGGGGAAAAGGATAATGGCGCAATATTTTTTCCAATCGGTGTTCTCCGAGGTCAAAATTACCGCAGTTCCGTCCGCCAGCAAAACCGAACCATACACATACGAAAATTCGTTATCGAATTCCCATTTTTTAAAAAGAGTTAATTTTAAATCGCTCATATTTTATATCTCTTCATTACATCATATCATTTCCAAGCAGTTTTTTCCAGCGGCGGACTTTTTGCGTGTGTGCCTCAAAAGCTCACTTTATTGATAAAAGCATCATTCAAAAAATAGTATAAGCTAAAAGCACATCACTCTATTACATAAATTGGATAAATGCGGTATCTTGTACTTCTTGATAAAAAGATATACAATACTGTTCATACAGTATTTATAAACATAGGCGATAAACAGTTCGGCATAAATGCTGCCTCACTATTTATCTTATAGGAGTTATAAAATGAAAAAAATATCGTTTGAATTAATCAAAAAAATTGATTTTGTGTTAATTTTTATTTTCTTAATTTTAGGGATTGTTACATGGGCTATTGTTATGATAGATGCATTTAATCCATTTGGCCGCCATACTGTCTCAAATGGAGTAACAATTGTTGCAGACGATCCAAAAGAGGAGATACGGGAATATATCGAATTCAACAAAAAAATAAAAGATGTTTTTATTTTTAATCTTAAAAGTTCCAAAATAAAGGCCGATGGATTGTATGATAATATACCTGAAGCAGCCTTTAAATCCGGCACAAGTTTTTCAAAAAAATCACATAACGAAGGAATTACCAACTTAATTTTTATAAATGATACAAGTTATGAAGAGTATAAATTATTTGACTCAAATATTTTTATATATAGATATAAATTTTCTGAAGAAAAAACCGGAAATAATATTTATTGCGATAAAAATATTTATGCCGTTGTAAATGAAGACACAAATAATGATAACACACTAAATTCAGAAGATAATATAGCCCTATATATCTCTGACTATAACGGTAAAAATTTAATTAAACTTTCAAACTCAATATATAAAGTTAGAATTACAGACAATAACCAACTCTTATTTACTGAATATGACGGGAGTGTTTTGACGTTTTTTTCGTATGATATCAATTTAAATAAAAAAACTAAATTAAAGTCAGCCGAACAAGAGACGCCGGAGAAGTATATTTCTTTCTATTGATAAGATTAGCAGAACTATGCTTAAAATAGCCGTTATTGAAGATAATGCAGTTCAATCACGTCTCCTAAAAAATTATGTAACCGAATGGGCAAATAAAAATAATCTTCATTCGGAAATTAAAATATTTTCTTCAGGAGAACGGTTTTGGTTTGAATTTGAAGAGCTTTCCGATATAGATATAATCTTATTGGATATACAGATGTCAAGAATAAACGGCATAGAACTGGCAAAAAAAATAAGAAAAATAAAAAGCGAAGCCGTTATTATCTTTATAACAGGTATACCCGACTATATGCAGGAAGGCTACGATGTCGAAGCCTTACACTATCTTTTAAAACCTGTAAAAAAAGAAAAACTTTTTGATTGCTTGGATAGAGCATTAAAAAAACAGGATAAAGTTAAAGAAGAAAGCTTTGTTTTTTCCTGCGAAGGGAGCCTTATAAAATTAAAGCAATCTGAAATTATTTTTATAGAATCTAGTTCACATAATCTAAAAATAAAAACTTTAAAAAGCGAATACATAACAAGAATGAATTTATCGGAGGCGGAAGAAAAGTTAAATTCCAAACTATTTGTAAAAACTCACAGAGCCTTTATCGCAAACCTGATGCACATAAGGCAGCTTCAAAAAGACAAGGCCGTCCTTGCGGATAATACTTTAATTCCGATAAGCCGCAGGGAATATAAAAATGTCAACACCCTCTTTATCGGCTTTTTTACCCAAGGAGAAATCTGATGTTCATTTTTATACTTGTTTTAAGCTCAATCCTTTTGCTGTTTATACTTCTGTACTTTTTAATTAGAAGAGCCGTCAATAAGCGTTTCGATGATTTTGAAAACGGTCTTATCAATAAATACTACGAGGATGTAGATTCCATCTATAAAAAAATGCGCGGCTGGCGGCACGACTTTCATAATCATATTCAAGTTATGAAAGCTTATCTTGAATTTAAAAACTATGATGAACTTGAAAGCTATTTAAACAATCTAACAGAAGATCTCATTAAGGTGGACAGTGTAATAAAAACAGGCAATTTGATGAGCGATGCAATCTTAAATACAAAGATAGCTATCGCTCTTTCACATGATATAAAACTAAACATAAAAGCTTCTATTCCTCAAAACATAATCTTAAGCGATCTTGAACTTTGCGTAATAATAGGGAATCTTTTTGACAATGCCATTGAGGGCGCTTTAAGCCTTAAAGAAAAAGATAAAAGATTTATAAGGGTGTACATAAGAAAATTAAATGATAATCTCTATATCTCGTTTACAAATTCTTGCGATGGCCGCCGCAAAAAAACTCAAGGAAAATTTCTTACAACAAAACAAGGTAAAGATCACGGATTCGGCTCGGGACGAATCGATGCAATAGTTAAAAAATATTCGGCCTTTATAAACCGTCAAAGCGAAGAAGGAGCCTTCGCCGTAGAACTTATGTTTCCGATTGTTTTGAATAGCAGCACAAATAGTACCGCTTAAAAACACTGCAATTTTGCTGCCTGGCAAACAAGATGACAAGATGGCAAACACTCCTTGAATACATTTTTCATACATGATAAACTAATTACGAATAAAGAACATGGAAAAACAAACACTTTTAAATCAATGGCTGCATGAGCAGGAAATAGCTCATATTAAAGGTTGGGATTTCTCTCACATTAGAGGAAGGTATAAAGAAGAAGATGACCTTCCATGGGATTTTGGAAATGTAATAAAATCTTATCTGCGTAATACTGATTATTTATTAGATATGGAAACAGGCGGAGGAGAATTTCTTTTATATTTTCTTTCAAATCCTAAATATACTGCTGCAATTGAAGGCTATGATCCAAATATAAAAATATGTGAGGAAAGACTTCTTCCTTTAGGAATAGATTTTAAACCATGCGATGGAGGTGACGCCCTTCCTTTTAAAGATAATTACTTTGATATTATTACTAATAGGCATGGTAAATACAATGTAACTGAAATTAAAAGAGTTCTTAAAAGCGGAGGAGTATTTCTTACGCAGCAAGTCGGTGCTGAAAATGACAGAGAACTGGTAGAACTTTTAATCGGCAATGTTGAAATTCCGTTCCCTGATGCTTACTTGAGTATTTCAAAACAAGAATTTATTGATAATGGGTTTGATATTATAGAAGAAGCTGAAGCCTATAAGCCGATTGAATTTTATGATGTGGGTGCACTTGTTTGGTTTGCGAGAATAATTGATTGGGAATTCCCATACTTTGAAGTAAAAAAACATCAAAAGAATCTCTTTAAAGCGCAAGAAATTCTTAAAAAAGAAGGCGTAATTAAGGGAAGAATTCATAGGTATTATTTTGTTGCCGAAAAAAAATAACAATGAATTAAAGCGCCGGGCTATGTTGATTTAAATGTGCAATTTAATAGAATTCTACCAATTAAAATAGAAAATTACAGTTCCTCAATTTCAGATTCAGAAAGGCCTGTTATTTCTTTAATCAAAGCTATATCTAAGTCTTTTAGCTTCATAAGTTTAGCTGTTTGCTTTAAACCTTCAGAAAAGCCTTTATCCCTAGCATCCATTTCAAAAGTAGATAATAACCTGTATTCCTGTCTTGCCTGTTCGTTTTGTTTTACTTTTTGTATCATAGTTTCTATCTCCCTTGTAAATTCATTTTTTACTTTTCCGGTTTTAATATATTCTAAAAAGTTTTTTAATTCTTTGTTTTCAGTATTCTCAAAAGCCTCTGCATTTATTATAACCTTCTTTGTACCGTCTTGTAAAGGGGTATTTTTATCCTCTGTACAAAGGTTTTCAAAGGTATAAATAGGCCTATTTTTGCCTATAACATCAAACAAGCAGATAAAAATTATAAAGCTGTCATTTAAGTTATTATAGGAATTGCCTTTGTCTAAAAACGAAATATCTATGGCAGCTTGGTAAAACCGCATACGCTTCGGGATATTGCGTTCATTGCTTACCTGCATTTCTATATCATAAAGTTTACCATCTTCTGCCTGCACCAAAACATCAAACCGTACGGACTTTGCCTGTTCATAGGTACTAATATTATGTTGTACCGAGATATAGGTAATTTTTCCTATTGTATCTGATAATATCATTTCAATAAGCCCTTTGCATAAATCTTCATTTTGCATGATTTTACAAAACATAAAATCATCCGTAAATGTTAAATCTTCAAATTTTTTTAGCATTTGCTTTCTCCCATTATATTTATAGTTATTATTTGAAAAAAATAGTAAATTATAAAAAAATGTTTGAATTTATACTAAATTTACTAAGAAAAGAAACTCCAGAACCCGGTACGCCCTCGAAGGGTAAATGTAGAAAAGATTTATTAAACCGCCATCAAAATTCCTTTGCATCTTTGCAATACAATACTCTTTGCTGAATAATCTTTTTGAAAATAGTCGAGGTAAGTACAAGGAGTTTAACAAAAGCGAAGCGGAGGTGTAACCACCGCCGTCTGTGGCAGTTTTTGAATAATCTTTTTGAAAATAGGCGGAGCAGATTCAAGGAGTTAGGCAAAAAAGTACCGCAGGCGTATCGGGTATACGTCGAGGACACTTTTTTGCCGTGCGACGCAGAAGATGCCCGCTCCTTCGCAAGTCCTTTTGAAAATAGGCGAGGTAAGTACAAGGAGTTTAACAAAAGCGAAGCGGAGGCGTACTTACTGTACGTTGAGCATTCGCTTTTGTGTAACGACGCAGTAATTGCCCGCATATTTTCAAAAACCGTTTGCGTCAAATCTGATACCATCTATGCCATTCTCTCCCAAAACCTTAGTTTTTATTGTATAATAAGGCTCATTGGAGGGAAACTCTTATGGAGTCAAAAGAAAGAGGGATTATAAAAAACAGCCTTTATATGTTAAAAAACATTCTTAAAACCGATAAGATTCTTTTTAGTCTAATGGTTTTGTACATACCTGTCTTTGTTTTTTCGCCTCTTGCAAGTGCCTACTTGCCGAGGGCGGTAATAGAATCGATTCAAAATAAGGCAGGAATTTCCGTCTTTATTCAAAGTTTTTTGATTATAGCCTTTATTGTAGCAGTCTTAAAAGCTCTTGAAACCTTCTTAAATGCAAGGTTTAATTGCCGAGGATCTTACCGGAGAATAGAGCTTATGACAGAGCTTTACAAAAAAATGTGGACAATGTCATATAAAAATATTGCTTCACAAGAAGGAATTTTAAGTTTTGAAAAAGCAAGAGATATGGTAGATAATGATTACTCAATAAGCCAGCAATTCCCGAGGAAAATAAGCAGCCTCATTGTAAGTATTGTCGGCATCTTCTTTTTCGGAAGCCTTATTGCTTCTATTAATCCCATTCTTATCGGATTAATTTTTATATCGGGAACAGTAAGTTATTTTTACGGAAAATATGAGATAAAAAAGAATAAAGAAATAAATGAAGTCTTAAAAAAAGAACATCATAAGATGAGGTATCTTACACAAAGGGCTTGTGATTATAAATTTGCTAAAGATATAAAACTCTACAAGATAGAAACTTGGATAGTGCAAGCATATAAGAGTTCTTTAAAAATAATAAACAAATGTTACGGAAAAATAAAAACCGTAAATTTTATCGGTGCCCTTATATCGGCTCTTTTTATATTTTTAAGAGACGGCCTTGCCTATATTTATTTAACCGGAATGGTTTTAAACAAAGAAATAGGCATAGGAGAATTTATCTTTTTATTCTCTATTATAAAAACATTTTCAGGTTGGCTATTGGGAATTATTTCGCAGATTACTCTCTTAAAAAGAGAAAGTTTAAACATAGACTATTACCGTAACTTTTGCGAGCTTGATGACGGATTAACCAAAGGTAAAGGCATTCCTCTTCCTAAAAAATTCGATATAGAGTTAAAAAATGTTTCTTTTAAATATGGCGAATCTGAGAGATATATTTTTAAAGATTTAAATTTGCGCATAGAAGATAAAGAAAAACTTGCAATAGTCGGAGTAAATGGAGCGGGAAAAACTACCCTAACATGTTTGATAATGAATCTTCTTCAACCCACTGAAGGCGAAGTTTTATTAAACGGAAAAAATATAAACGAATACAATGTTGATGAATACTATTCTTTATTTTCAACTGTTTTTCAAGATATGTATGTTTTACCCGATACTATTAAAAATCTGGTTACCGCAGGAAATAAAAAATTTAACCAAGAAGACTTTGATTCTGCCCTAAAACAATCAGGCTTACAAAAAATTATTGAAACCTTAACCGAAAAGGAAAACACCTATCTTGTAAAAGGCGTTTGGCCTAATGCGATAGACCTTTCAGGCGGACAAGAACAGCGTCTTATGCTTGCAAGAGCTCTATATAAAAACGGGCCTATTTCTATTTTAGATGAACCTACAGCGGCTCTTGATCCTATAGCGGAAAGTCAAATTTATTCCGAGTACAATAATATGACAAAAGATAAAACTTCTATCTTTATTTCGCATAGACTGGCATCAACCCGTTTTTGTGATAGGATTATCTTAATCGAAAACGGTAAAATAATAGAAGAAGGAAGTCATTCGGACTTGATAAAACAAAACGGAGAATATAAAAAAATGTTCGATATACAAAGTTCATACTATCAAGACAATAAACACAAGGGAGGGAAATAAAATGAAAACAGGTATAAAAGATATTATTAAATTTTCTTATAAAACGGATAAGGTTTTATTTACATCATTAATTTTAGAACAAATTGTAAGTACAGCCGATATTTTTATAAACCTTTATTTGGTAAAGCTCATCATCAATGCTTTTGTAAAGGGTAAAACAAAAGAAGAAATATTATTTCTCTGTCTTATAGCTCTTATAAGTAACTTTGTTTTAATCTTGATAAAAAGATTTTCAGAAGAGACTCAAACTAACAGATTCCGTATCATATTGTATAAAAGGGATATGGAAATAAATAAAAAAACTATGAAACTCGATTACGAATTTTTGGAAGACACTGATCTTCAGTTGGGCCTTACAAAGATGAGAGAATATGACAACTTCGGAAATTACGGTATCTACCATGTAGGCAGACATTTCGGTGCAATAATAAATTCGGTATTGACTTTTATTTTTGCAATAATTTTTTCCATAAATCTTTTTAGGATGCAATCGGAGCTTATTCCTATAGCCAATTGGTTATGGAATACGATTTTTATTCTTTTATTTTTTTCGTTCAGCCTTATTTCAATACTGGCTTCCAAAAAATTTAATACCAAAATGCAGGCAATGTTTGATAAGGATGTCGTATTTTTAAACAGACTACTTCGTGTATATATGAATACTAACGATGATTACAAATCGGGAAAGGATGTCCGTCTTTATAATTACAATTTACTTACAAGTGTGTTAAAAAATTCCAATAATAATGTAAAAAATTTTTATAACCGGATGTCTCATAATTTTTTTAAGTGCAATGTTCAAACGGGACTGATGACAATTTTTTCTTCTTTGCTTGTATACTTTTATGCAGGATTCAAAGCCTATTACGGCCTTATCGAGTTGGGCGATATTGTTCAGTATACGGGCATTGCAGTACTAACTGCCGATGCCGTAACTCTTATCATCATGTCTATTTCAAGCCTTTATGCCAATAAAGATTATTTTAAGACCATCTTCGATTATCTTAATTTATCTAACGGAAAATACGAAGGCTCCCTTCCTATCGAAAAAAGAGATGATAATGAATATGAGTTTGAATTTAAAAATGTAAGTTTTAAATATCCTAAAACCTCAAAATATGTTCTACAAAATGTGAACTTAAAATTCAAAATAGGCCAAAGGCTTGCCATAGTCGGCATGAACGGCAGTGGAAAAACCACTTTGATAAAACTTCTCACCCGCTTTTATGATCCTACGGAAGGCGAGATTTTATTAAACGGTATCAATATCCAAAAGTATGATTATAACGAGTATCTGGATATATTTTCGGTAGTCTTCCAAGACTTTAAACTTTTCTCTTTTATGTTGGGACAAAATATTTCAGCTTCAATGGAATATGATGAAAAAAGAGCTGAAGACGCCTTAACCAAAGCAGGCTTCGAAAAAGCTTTACAAAAAATGCCGCAAGGTTTAAAGACCTATCTCTATCAAGACTATGAAGAAGGAGGCGTTGAAATATCCGGCGGCGAAGCTCAAAAGATTGCGATGGCAAGAGCTATTTATAAAGACTCTCCCTTTATAATACTAGATGAGCCGACCGCCGCCCTCGACCCGATTTCAGAGTTTGAAATTTATTCAAAGTTTGATACAATCATAGGAAACAAAACAGCCGTTTATATTTCGCACCGTCTTTCTTCATGTAAATTCTGCGATGAGATTGCAGTCTTTGATGAAGGCAAGTTGGTACAGCAAGGCTCTCACGATGTTCTTCTTCAAGACAAAGAGGGTAAATACAGTGAACTCTGGAACGCACAAGCTCAATATTATAAGGAAGAGGAAATTGAAAAGCTTTTAAGATAAAAGCACAGGCGATTGAAAAACACTTTTTTTTGTGATATATTGTTCCGGTATTTTAGGATTAAATTCATGGAAGAAAAATTTTCTACGCTTTGCTCGGTTTTAAACAAAGATCAACCGGTACTTGTACAGACTCATGATTTTCCCGATCATGATGCTCTAGGCGCAGCTTATGCTCTTTTAAAACTTTTAGAAACTTACGGCTACAAAGTAGAGATTGCTTACGGCGGTCATATTCAAAGTCTGTCTTTAATAGAATTTGTAGAATATTTAGACTACCCGCTTTTAAAACTTGGTGAAATTGATGATTTAAAAAAATACCAAGTTATAATTGTAGACGGCTCTCCTTTTAAAGGAACCGTAAAAAATGTAGGCGGTATCTTAAAGGCCGTAATAGATCACCATCCGGCAAGGATGCAATCTACGGCAGCTTATACGGATATAAGGGTAGGTATCGGAGCCTGTTCTTCCATTATTTGGTCCTATTGGAAAGAATCGGGAAAAGAATATGACAGAGTAACTGCAACAGCAATGATTGCGGGTATACAGCTGGATACGGCTTTTCTATCCAGAAGTGTAAGTAAACTTGATCTGGACGCTTATTATGAACTCTACTTTAAATCGGATGTGCAAAAAACCTATCAAATGATTAAAACAACCATCAACATCTGTGACCTTGAAGAAATAGGACAGGCCTTTACCAACTATTTACGCATAGATAATTTTTTAATTGTAGAATTAAGTGAAGACTACTCAAGAGCTATTTTATCGGTTGTAGCCGATTTTTTAATTTGGATAAAAGATATTTCTTTTGTTATTGTAATGGAAATAAACGGCCCTGAATATAAACTCTCCGCAAGAAGCCGCGATAAAAACCTCGATGCAGGCTATCTAATTCAAGAAGCGGTAAAAGATATGGGATCGGGAGGAGGTCATGCACACATGGCAGGCGGAGTAATCGATGCAGCAAAATACTGCGGTAAAGCCGAATTTTTAAACTCTATCATTGAGTTAGCTCATTCTGAACAAGGAAACAACTGTGGACGAAAATAACGAAAAAACTTTAAAGCGTATTCTTTTAAAAGACCGCGAAATTATTCTTTTAGGAACGGCACACGTTTCTAAAGAAAGTATTAAGGATGTTGAATCTACAATTAGGGAAGAAAACCCCGATTGTGTTTGTGTAGAATTGGACGAAGCAAGGTATAAGTCCTTAACCTCAAAAGACGCATGGCAGCAAATCAATATTTCCCAAATATTAAGGGAAGGAAAAGGCTTTTTACTTCTTGCAAATTTGGTTCTTGCCTCTTTTCAAAAAAAACTCGGAAGCGATCTCGGTATAAAGCCGGGCGATGAAATGAAAGCGGCTATTGAAGTTTCTCAAGAGCTGAACATAAAAACCGAAATGGTTGACCGCCCTATTCACATAACATTAAAAAGAGCTTGGGCCAAAAATAAGGGTTGGGGAAGGTCAAAACTTTTAGCAACCCTGTTAAGTGCCGCCTTTTCAAACGAAAAAGTTGACGAAGCCGAAATAGAAAAATTAAAGAATCAAAGTGCAATGGACAACATGATGCAGGAAATGGCCGAATATCTTCCGAACATAAAAGGGGTTTTAATAGACGAAAGAGACCGCTATCTCGCAACAAAAATTTGGGAAAGCAGCGGAAAAAAAATTGTAGCTGTCTTAGGTGCAGGCCATCTTCCGGGTACCGAACGCTTTATAAAAGAATTGGAAGCAGGTACAAAAACAACAGATGTCTCCGACATTGAGGCAATCCCGCCGAAAAGCACCGGAAGCAAAATTGCTTCTTGGATATTTCCTATAATTATAATAGGCTTGATTGTTCTAGGCTTTATTAAAGGAGGCGGTATAAAAACAGGGCAAATGCTCTTATCCTTTGTTCTCTGGAACGGAGGGCTTGCAGCGATAGGAGCTATTATCGCCCTTGGTCATCCTCTGGCTATTCTATCTTCATTTTTAGGAGCTCCATTTACAACAATAAATCCGCTTTTAGGTATAGGCATGATTTCAGGCCTTGTACAGGCTTGGGCAAAAAAGCCGCAAGTCAGGGATATGGAAAACCTTACAAATGATGCAGCAAAAATATCCGGCTGGTATAAAAACAGAATCACAAAGGTTCTTCTTGTTTTTATTCTTTCTTCGCTTGGAAGCTCAATAGGAACATTTATAACTGTTCCTGCCCTTATTGCTAATCTGATCAAATAAAAGAAAGGAAAATATATAAAAGGGCTTAAAATTAAAAAAGGAGGGGAACCTCTGTGAAGAGGCTCCCATTATGAAAAAAAACTAAAAAATGGGGAAGGCGCCGATCAGAATCGAACTGATGAATGAAGGTTTTGCAGACCTGTCCCTTACCACTTGGGTACGGCGCCGAAGTGTTGACAGTATATCAAAAAATACAAACTTTGACAAGGCCTTATAGCAATTTTAATAAAAAAATAGTATAATGCCTCAATGTTTGAAATGGAACCTGTAATTATAAAGAAGATGTTTAAAAATCAGCCTCACTACATTCTCACATGGTCGCCTCTTACTAAGGCTGATAAGTACAAGATTAACCGTGCCGTTCCCGCAATGTCGGGAGTCTATGAACTTTATAAAATGGACAAAGAAAAACGTCTTAATCTTTTGTCGGTAACACATGCATGGTATGGAGGCTTACGAAGCAATATCCGGGAAGCCATAGACCCCGATACCAAAACCGATCCCGAAAGAAGAAAAATATTAGAAGATGATGATATAGAGCTTTATTACAGGTATTCATGTTCAGACTCTTTTGGAGACATTTTAGATGTTGTTTGGTTTTTGCATTCAACATATTTCCCCGATGATGTTCGTGTAGAATCATCAAATCGATATGAAAATTTTTTCCTTACGGAAAAAGCGCCGGATAAGGTTTACTGGCTGGAATAAACAAACTTATGAAAATAAAAGGCTCAAATTTAAAAAAAAATATTTTGTTTTTTATTTATATTTTTTTATTATTGCTTAATTTGAATTCCAATCCGGCAGCAAAAAAACTGCCGAATTTTTATGATAATGTGCCGAATGAAAAACTGGCGGCCGAAATAATCGACAACATGACCGATGAGGAACTTTTAGCTCAAACCTTTATGTTCGGGTGGGCAGGTCAAAATCCGGGGGACTTACTCTTTTCATGGATTGAAGAATCGGGGCTGGGCAGCATCAAGGTCTTCGGCTGGAATACGGGAGACTCCCGCAAACTTGCTAAATCTATTTCCATTTTACAAAAAAAATCTCTTGAGGGCAGATTCGGTATTCCTCTTTTTGTAGCAACGGATCAAGAAGGAGGCTGGGTTAGACATGTAAAAGGCCTAACCTCGGAAACGCCCGGAAATCTTGCAATAGGAGCGTCAGGCATACCTCAAGATTCTTACTATTCAGGTTATTATATTTCCCGCGAAATAAGTGCTCTCGGCATAAACCTAAACTTTGCACCGGCAGTAGACCTTTTAACGGATCATGACTCATCAATAATAGGCCCACGCTCCTTTGGAGACTCCCCTCATGCCGCAGGAATACTAGGAGCAGCCTTTGTTAGAGGAAGCAGGGATGCAGGCGTTCTTACAACAGCAAAGCATTTTCCGGGTCACGGAGATACCAGCATCGACAGTCACGGCCGTCTGCCTAAAATCGACATATCCGAAGAAACATTCCGCAACAGAGAGCTGATTCCTTTTAAGTATCTAATAGATGCGGATGTACCCGCAATTATGACAGGGCACTTAAACTTTTCATCAATTTTACCTAATGGAGAACCGGCAACATTTTCCAAATATCTTTTAATGGACATACTTAGAGGCGAACTGGGCTTTAAGGGACTTATAATTACCGATGATATGATGATGCATGGAGCTATGAATTTTGCAGGCGGAATTGCAAAGGCCGTAAAGTTAGCTCTTGAAGCAGGAAATGACATCATTGAATCTTCTACAACACCGCGGCATTATCAAGCCTTTTGGAAGGATAATATTAAGGCTATGAAAGACGAACCCCAATTTAAAGATAGAGTAAAAGATGCGGCTTTTCGTATTTTGCTTGAAAAATTAAAATATTTTAAAAGCAGCAATCATGTTCCCATTATACCTGATATGGAAAAACTGGATGAAAGAATTCCCGACAAAGAAGGTCAAAAATTCTTTTTAAGTTTAGCAGGCCGTTCCACCACAATAGTTCGGGATGCCGATATCCCTTTTAAGCCTGAAGAAAATGAAGATATTCTTCTTGTCTCTGACTATAAAGATTTTTTTAAATACGGTTTAAAACGTTTTCCAAAAGCAAAAATAATAGAAGTCGATTCCGCCTATTACCATGTACAAAACTTTGATACAATTATATTTTGCCTGTCCGACAAATATTCTTTAAGTGTTTTACAAAAAATAATGAGTAAATACCCTAAGAAAAAATACATCATTATCTCAGTTCTATCTCCTGCATTTTTGGCGAAGGTGCCTGATGCCCAAACGGCAATCGCCATTTATAGCTATTCACCGGCTTCCTTTACCGCGGCCTTCGGGGCTCTCTGCGGCGACTTCACCCCTAACGGAAAATTACCTATTTCGGGAATAAAATAGGAACACCTAAATGATTTTTTTTCATGTACCGCTCACAAAAAAAAATATAGACAAGTTTATAAACCTGATTCTTCCCCATGAACACCTCTGTGTAAACCTTACCGAATGTCTGAAAAAGCAAAAAAGATTTTTTGATACTGATCAAGATTTTTTTACCTTTATAAAAGCCGAAGCTTTTTTTTCAAGAGATAAAGAATTTATAGGTGTTTTGCTATTGGCAGCCCACGGCGTTTTGCTCCATTGTTTTACTAAAGAAATTACTGACGATATTGCAGAATATATCAAAAATATTTTTTTAAAACAAACAGAACCGCTTTCAGTAATGGGAGAAAAAAACACTTCCATTTATTTGGAAAAACTAATAAAACAAAGCCTATCTCTTGTACCGGCCAGATTTGAAAACTATAAACTTCTTACTCTAAGTGAAAATAAGCCGAATCAAACAAACGGCTTTTGTATGAAAGCCTCCCATAATTTAAAGTCAACCTTAGAGTTTTTAAAACCTCCTATCGAAGATGCGGAAATTCTTTGCCCAATGGAAATAGATTACAATGAATCGGAGGTTTTAGCACCCGGAGTAAAAGCCTCTTATGAATCATGCTTAAAGCTATTAAAAAAAAGAATAAACAGCCATGCTCTATATGCAGTAAAAAAGAACGGCCGATATATCTCAAAGGCCGGAATAAACGCTTCAGGTTTTAACTGGAACCAAATAGGCGGAGTTTTTACAATTCCTGAGTACCGGAACAAGGGGGTCGGAACAGCCAATATGATGATGCTCGTAAACGACTGTTTTCAATATAAAAAAAAATGCGCCCTCTTTGTAAAAATTAAAAACTCGGCTGCGAGGCAAATGTACAAAAAAATAGGATTTACCGAATCATGTGATTTTAGAATCTCATATTTTTAGAAATAACAATTGAAAATTCAAAAGAGCTTATTTTAAAAATTTGCCAAAAAGAACATCGCAAGCAAAACGGCATACCTAGCTTTTACATCGGAAATAATTTCAACCTTTGAAAGGCGTGTAACATAATACCAAAAAAAACCGAAAGCAGGGTCTATACGAAAAGCATATTCTACAAAAGAATCTGCCTTTACCATATCTCCGAAAAGAAGAGCAACCACATCTTGCAAAATTGCAAAACACTCATCAAATGATTCTTTATAGACGGAAGGTTTTTCAGATATAGTCAATTTTTCACATAAAGAATTTATTCTATACAAGGTATCTTCTTTACATTCTTCATCATCTTTTTCAACCCATGTTTTTTGAACAAGAAGCCGGATATTTTTCATAAAACTTTCTATCAAGTTTTTTTCTGAATCTGTCTTGGTCTCATCCGTGTAAATTTCAAAAGATGCTGATCGGCCAAAAGCCTTGGAGATTTTCAAAGCTGATGAGACCACTTCATCATCTGCAGCATCTATAAACTTCGGGATTTCAAACACTGCTATATCTTTTATCTCAGGAGACATTAAAAATTCATCATTAAATATCTGACCAACCATAGGTATACCTTGCTATTTTATCAGGATTTTGTCAATACCTTAAAAGCATTTTTATTTATTTTTTTGTAGGGAGAGGATTTTTCCAATACCAACAATGTTTATATTTTTTAAAAAATATTAAAAATCTTATTACTATTCTAACTAAAAGATATGAACCTTGAATAATTGAAATAATAATACTATATTCAAAAAAAATAAAATAAAGAAGACAACTTAAAGGCACTAAAAAATCCGGAAAAGATTCTTTTAATTTTTCTGCCGTAGCCGATAGTACCGATTGAATAAACAGAACATTATAAAATGTAATAATTACAGTTTGTGTAAATATTGAAGCTTTTACATACCAAACTAAAACCGCCCCTATTAAAGCTGAAAAAACGATATGCAAAAATAAACGTATACTGTACCTCTTAGTTTTAAAAATCTCAGTTAAACCCGTAAACCAAGCCGCTCCAAAACCTGCAAAAATAATTATGTATGGAATACTAACACCGAACAAAATATTTTTTACGCTTGCTTCACGTATAAAACCTACAGAGGCAAGAGCCGACATGAGGGAAATCGCCATAATTCCTTCACTCGTACTAAAAGCAGCAAACTGCATCACCCCGTTTTTAAAACGGCCCCAAAATGTTCCTATTTGTCCCAAATATAAAAACTGATATACACAAAAAAGCAAAATAGGATTTGTAACTCTAAAGCAAAGCATTAAAATGCCGGTAAGAAATCCCGTAACAAAGCTATCCAAAAAATGATCAAGATACTCTCCCAATGGAGACCCTGTTTTTGTCCGTCTTGCCTGCACACCATCCGAACAGTCCCCTACAATATATAACCAACACAAAACCGGTATGAGCCACAAAAATTTATACGTATCCTGCAGATAATTTATATAGGCAATAAAAAAAGAAATAAGTATAAAACTGTTTGAAAATACCGTTATTATATTTGCCGGAATCGATTCAGGTAAAATTCTTACAAGGGGAAATACAAAATATTTATAGAGCAGAGGCGTAAGTAATGACTTGTCCTCTGCACTGTAGGAGTAGTTTTCCATTTTCTGCTCTTTTTACTATACTCTTTTATAGTTTTTAATTTCAGTCTTTATTCTTGCAATTAATTCGGTTCTGGGAATTCTAACTTGTTCCATAGAATCTCTAAAGCGCAAGGTAACCGTATTATCTTCTTTTGAATCATAATCTACAGTTACACAAAAAGGAGTTCCGACCTCATCTTGGCGGCGGTATCTTTTGCCTATAGCTCCGGATTGATCGTAATCGGTTTTAAATTCTTCCTTAAGCTCATTTCGAATTTCTTCGGCTAATTCAGCAAGCCCGTCTTTTTTCATCAAAGGAAGAACAGCTACGGTTATAGGGGCAATATTAGGATGAAAGTGTAATACGGTTCTCCAGTCATCATCGTTTCCCTTATCTGCAACCTTTTCTTCATCGTAGGCATCGCAAATAAACATAAGAACATTCCGTGTTAGACCTGCCGAAGTTTCAATTATGTACGGAATATATTTTTCATTTCCGTTATCTTGATCAATGTATTGCATATCTTTGCCGGAATACTCGGTATGACGTGTAAGGTCATAGTTTGTACGGTTGTGAACACCTTCAAGCTCCTTAAAGCCCATCGGGAATTCGTATTCAATATCATAAGCATCTTTTGCATAATGCGCAAGCTCATCTTTGCCGTGCTGATGCCATTGAAGTTTATTTGTTCTTACCCCGTACTTTTCATAGAAAGCCCAGCGTTGTTTTTTCCAATAGTTGAACCACTCGTCATCAGTTCCGGGCTTTACAAAAAACTGCATCTCCATCTGTTCAAATTCGCAGGTTCTAAAAATAAAGTTTTTTGTAACAATTTCGTTTCTAAAAGCCTTTCCGATTTGGGCAATACCGAATGGAATCTTCATTCGATTTGACTGGATAATATTTTTATAGTTTACATAAATGCCTTGGGCAGTTTCGGGGCGAAGATAGATAACGCTTGAATTATCGTCTGTGGGGCCGATGTGAGTTTTAAACATAAGATTGAATTTTCTGGTATCGGTGAGCTCGCCGCCGCAATCGGGACAAATTCTTTTTTCAAGGTTTTCAGGAGGTAAATGATCTGCCCTAAAACGGGATTTACATTTTTTGCAATCGACCAAAGGATCGGTAAAATTTTCAACATGGCCGGAAGCCTCCCATGTACGGGGATGCATCAAAATTGCAGCATCCAGCCCTACGATATTGTCATGAAGTTGGGTCATCTCTTTCCACCAAGCACGGGAAACATTATTTTTTAACTCTATCCCCAAGGGGCCGTAATCCCATGCACCGTTTTGCCCTCCATAAATTTCGGATGACTGAAAAACAAATCCTCTTCTTTTACAAAGACTTACAATTTTTTCCATTGAAATTTTATGATCTTCCATAAATTTATCTCCTATAAAAAATTTTTGCAGGAAGCTTCAGCTTCCGAAAAAAGTTTTTTCCGTATAAGTAATTGCAGTATTGATTGAAGATTATAATATTTTTTTTATAATTATACAAGACCGCCCCAAAAACCCCAAAAGCCGAAATTTAGGGGAAAAAACATCTCGTCCGGAAAAGCTGTAAACATTTGACACTTGGGCACGAGAGGTACGATTGTAAAACATTTATTTCGGTGAAAAAAAAAACTATCACAGCTTGTAAATATCCTCTTTTTATGTCATAATATTTGTATGAAAACTGATATAGAAATAGCTAGAGAAGCGAAGCTAAAAAAAATCGCTGAAATTGCAGACGGTTTAGGGATTCATGACGATAATGTCATTCCCTATGGAAAATACATAGCCAAGGTTCCCTACAGTGTTATAGATGATGCAAAGGTAAAAAAGAATAATCTAATCCTTGTTACCGCCATCACTCCTACAAAGGCAGGGATAGGGAAGACAACCGTGTCAATCGGTCTAGCCTTAGGCTTAAACAAAATAGGGAAAAAGGCTGTAGCAGCTTTGCGGGAGCCTTCTTTAGGACCCTGTTTCGGTATGAAGGGAGGTGCCGCAGGAGGGGGCTATGCCCAAGTTTTACCTATGGAAGACATTAACCTCCACTTTACCGGAGACTTCCATGCAATCACCTCGGCACATAACATGATAAGCGCCCTTTTTGACAACTACATCTTCAGAACTCAAGGAACACCTAAGGCCATTAAGAAGATTCTTTGGAAGAGGGTTCTGGACGTAAATGACAGAAACTTACGCCAAATTGTTACCGGCTTAGGAGACGGCAACGGCGTAGTTATGGAATCCGGCTTTGATATTACACCGGCTTCCGAAATTATGGCCATTTTCTGTCTTGCAAAAGATATTGAAGATCTGCGCCGCAGAATCGAAAATATTATTTTAGGCTACGATACGGAAGATAAGGCTGTAACCGTAAAGGATTTAGGAATTGCAGGTTCTATTGTAGTTCTTTTAAAGAACGCAATCAATCCAAACCTTGTACAAACCACTGAAAACACACCCGCCTTTATCCACGGCGGCCCCTTTGCAAACATAGCCCACGGCTGTAACTCGGTAATCGCAACAAAAACGGCTCTTACCTACGGTGAATATGTAATTACCGAAGCAGGCTTTGCTGCAGACCTCGGTGCCGAAAAATTCTTCGATATCAAGTGCCGAAAGGCCGGCTTAAACCCCAAATTGACCGTAATTGCGGCCACTACGGGCGGTTTAAAAATGCACGGGGATGTTCCCGAAAAAGAAATATCCAAACCCAACGCAGAAGCCCTCAAAAAAGGCCTTGCAAACTTGGATAAGCACATCGAAAACATGAAAAAATTCGGACAAACCGTAATAGTCGCCCTTAACCGATACGGGTATGACCTTGATTCCGAATTGGAACTGGTTAAAAAGCACTGCGAAGCTCAGGGTGTAGGCTTTGCCGTCAACAATGCCTTTGTTGAAGGAGGAAAGGGTGCTGTTGAACTTGCTGAGCTTGTCGTAAAGACAATCGAAACCAATCCGTCGAAGCCCTTAAAATTCGTTTACGAAGATAAGGATTCAATCAAAACAAAGATAGGAAAGATCTGTAAAGAAATCTACGGTGCCGCTGATGTTACATATTCGGGAGCTGCCGACAAGATGATTAAAAAGATTGAAGAAGCCGGAATGGCAGGCTTCCCCGTTTGTATTGCAAAAACGCAGTACTCTTTCTCATCGGATCCTAAACTTTACGGCGTTCCTAAAGGCTTTGAAATGAATGTCAGAGACATCGTTTTAAATTCCGGTTCTGAAATGATTGTAGCCATTATGGGAGATATGATGAGAATGCCTGGACTTCCGAAAGATCCGCAGGCCGTTAGAATTGACCTTGTAAACGGAAACATAGAAGGCTTGTCATAAAACTTATAAAAATATACGATATTATTTGATTTTTCTTAAATAATGTTGTATAATAATAAAATAGCAATTTATAAGTTTGCAGAAAAGCAAATTTATAAATTATCGATTATTTAAGGAGTAAAAAATGAAAAACATTTTGAAAATTTTAACCTTATTGGCTGTTTTTTCTTTTATTTTTACGAGCTGCGGAACACCTCCGACTCCTCCCCCTGAAGAAAAACCGGCTCCTGTAGTTGTAGAAGAACCTGTACCGGAAGCACAACCTGAGCCTACACCGGAACCGCAACCCGAACCTACACCGGAACCGCAACCCGAACCTACCCCTGTCGTTGAAGAACCCAGAGATGTTCCTGTAAAGGAATATGTAGTAGCACAAGGAGATACTTTATCCGAAATTGCTTTGAAATTTTATGGGACAAGAGAAAAAGCTTACTATTTCCCCATAATTATGGCAATTAACCCCGGTAAGGTTCAACATCCGGACAAGCTTACACCGAAAATGAAACTTTTAATCCCTGATTTTGATCTTTTTATGCAGCACTCGCCTTCAAAAATGCTTGCAAGACCTGAGTTTGAAAAATGTATCAAAATTTATGAGGACGAAGCTAGAACAGGAGTAGCCGAATCCTTGAGACGAAGACTTAAAGAGTTTTAATCTTATCAACTTCCTCCCTAGGGAGGAAGTTTTTTTTATTTCCGGCAGTAAATACTTATAAACAAGATAATTAGGAGAATTTAATTTATGAATATCAGATATGCAGTTGAGTTTTCAAAAGAGCTTTTACAGATACACAGTCCCGGAGGCTATACAAAAAATGCCATAGACCGAATAAAAAAAGAATTCGATTCATTAGGCATAAAATATACCGAAACGAATAAGGGTGCCATTTATGGAACTATTGAAGGAAAAAACACAGCTAAACACAGAGTTGTTTCAGCCCATGCCGACACCCTAGGTGCAATGGTACGACAAATAAAACCTAACGGCTGCTTAAAACTTGCTGCCATAGGCGGTATAGCTTTTAACAGCATTGAAGGCGAAAACCTTTACATCATTACACGAACCGGCAAGGTCATCACAGGGACCGGCCTTCCCGAAAAAGCCTCTGTTCACATATTTGAAGCTATCGAAAAGGAAGAAAGAAACTTAGAAACCTTTGAAGTCCGCCTTGATGCGGAAACTCACTCAAAGGAAGAAACTCTGGCTCTTGGTGTAAATATAGGAGACTTTGTAGCCTTTGAGCCCCGCACGGTCGAAACCGAAGACGGCTACATAAAATCCCGTCATTTGGATGATAAGGCTTGTATCGGTATGCTTTTTGCCGCTTGTAAGGCCCTAAAAGAAAAAGGCGAAAAACCGGCTTATACAACACATTTTTTTATAAGCAATTATGAAGAAATAGGACACGGTTTTTACGGTATTCCTAAAGAATGTTTTGAAGTATTAGCCCTCGACATCGGAACGGTCGGAGGTGAGCAAAATTCGGATGAACATGCAGTAACCATCATCGCTAAGGATTCACGCACCCCATACGACTTCGGTTTTAGGCATAGACTTGAAAACCTTGCTATTCAAAATAAAATAAACTACAGAACCGATGTTATGTTCAGATACGGCTCGGATGCAAGTATGTACGTATTGCAGGGATTTGATATTAACTTTGCCTGTATGGGCCCGGGAGTAAACGCAACACATCATTATGAGCGGACACATATCGATTCCTATAAAGAAACTATAAACCTATTATATGCTTATCTGATGAGTGAATAGGTGAATTTAACTTTTTAATCAATAACGTTGAATAGCGGTAAATCTATAAGGCTGCAAGTCTTTAGCTTTGCCGCTTTTTTAAAATTTCCGGTTTTATTTTGCCTTCATAACCCTGGTCACTCGGCTCATAAAAATGAGTGCCCTCAAGCCCATCCGGAAGGTATTGCTGTTTGACCCAATGCCCTTCAAAGGCATGAGGATATAAATAGCCTTCACCATGACCTAGAGCTTCTCCATCACGGCTTGAATCTTTTAGGTGATTAGGCACTTCTTTATTCTCTTTTTGAACACAATCGAGGGCTTTAAAAAAGGCTTCTGCACTGTTTGATTTAGGGCAGGTCGCCAAATAAAGGGCAGCATGGGCTAGATGATACCTGCCTTCAGGCATACCGACCCTGTCAAAGGCTTCGGCCGCACCTGCAACCACGCTTACAGCCCCGGGCGAAGCAAGCCCAATATCTTCGCAGGCTGAAATTAACATCCGCCGAAAGATAAACCTTGGGTCTTCTCCTGCCGCTATCATACGGGCAAGCCAGTAAACGGCCGCATCGGGATCGCTGCCCCTGATCGACTTTATAAAGGCGCTTATAACATCATAATGATAATCCCCGTCTCTATCGTATAAGACAACCTTCTTTTGGATGCTTTCTTCGGCTGCTTTTAAACTAATCGTGATTTTAAAATTTTCTTCAGGGGGCCAATGGTCTACGCTGGTTTCAATAGCAAGTTCAAGAGCGTTTAAAAGACTTCTTGCATCGCCGGATGCCGTATCAATAAGATGAGCCAAGGCTCCTTCTTCAAATTCTATTTTCCAATTACCGTAACCTCTTTCTTTATTTGCCAGAGCAAATTGTACAACTTTTTTTAGATCATCATCGGTTAAAGGTTTTAATTCAAAAACTCGGCTGCGGCTTACAAGAGCCTTGTTTACCTCAAAATAAGGATTTTCAGTTGTAGCACCGATTAAAATTATCGTACCGTTTTCTACCCATGGCAGGAGGGCGTCCTGTTGGGACTTATTCCAGCGGTGAACCTCATCCACAAAAAGAATAGTCTTGCGGTTGTAGAGTTTTTTATTTTCTTCAGCATTGGATATAGCTTCCCTTATCTGCTGTACTCCTGCTAAAACGGCATTTAAACTTAAAAAATTGCTTTTGGTGGTATTTGCGATAACTCGGGCGAGGGTGGTTTTTCCCGTGCCGGGAGGGCCGAAAAAAATAACCGAAGAAAGCCTATCGGCTTGGATTGCCCTCCTTAAAAGACACCCCTCTCCAATAATATGCTCCTGCCCCACATATTCATCCAAATTAAGGGGCCTCATTCTGGAGGCAAGAGGTTCATTTTGTTTAGAACTTGAAGCTGCAGCTTCAAAAAGATCCTTACTCACGGTTCCATTCGCGTTTTTTATCGCTATAAAAGCCCCATAGACCGGCATTTCGTTGAATCACGCCTGAATAGATGCCCATAAATACGGCATACTCATCCCCACCTCTAGAAACGCCCAACAGAGGAAATGAATAATAACTTCCAAGAGTGGTTTGATATTGGGAATAGGAACCGGAGGGCGTTGTAGAACCGGAATTACCGGGGTTAAGCTGTTTTGCATTTGATAGGTTAATCGGGGTAGAACCATCCAACTGTACCTCGGTATATCCTTCGGCGCAGCCTATCAATATGGTTTTTCGTGTTCCGGCTTTAAAGTATGAAATATTGTCAGGGCTTCCGGATATTGGTATTGAAGAGCTAAAGGTACTTCCATCATAATAATAGATTGTTGATCCGGCCAATACAAAAATTTCATTATCAGCTCCGGCAGGACAAATAGCTTTTGCACCGCTCGGCAAATCAGGGACCGCTGAGGAAACACCATTTTTATATAGCTTTTCAGAACTTCCCGATTTTACTAAAACATAGTTTCCTGCCGCTGATAAGGAATCTACTTTGCCTGTATCTATAGAAGTGCTAAGACCTGTTTCTTCTATCTTAAAAACTTGTTTTTGGCTTGAATCATAGCCGAAAACAATCTTATTACCGGCAATAATGCGTATATTTTCAGAATTGGGAACATCCTTCCAGCTTCCGTTTTCATAATATTTTACACTTCCTGAAGCAAAACAAGCAAATGCCACGGTACCGTTACTTGCAAGCTGTTGAGTACCTTGGGCGCTTAAAATTTTTGACCAAGAGCCGTCGGAAGTTTTTGATTTTGAATAAACGCCGCCCAGATTTGCAGCATAAACATTATTGTTCACCTCCAGCAAACTTAATACATTCCCCGCAACGGAAAAATTGTTTAATTCTATTTCTTGTTCAATAGCAGCAAATATGGGGCGATCATTACAAGACATAAAGCCGATAAAAATAAGCGGTATTAAAATAAAAATTAATTTCCTAAATTTCATGCTGAATTCTCCGTTTAATTAAAGATGATATCTGGCGGCAAAGCTTATGCCTAAAAAGTTTCCTGTTCGGTTATTTGATTTATCCTTGTGCCACTCAGGAACAACATTCCAAGATACATCGCCTCCGAATGACCATTCAGGAGAAAATTGATAGTAAGTTCCTGCATCAAACCTAAAAATCATCCCAAAGTATTGAGCCCCGTTTCCGCTATAAGACTGAACGGCAGCCCCTATACCTCCGCCAAGAGGGAAGCGCCATTTTCCGGCAGCAAAGGTATAAGCCATATCAAAGGTTATGGGTACGGCAAAGTAAAGGTTTTTTGCCAATGTAGGATAAAACTGAAAACTTATACTTCCTCCCAAAGAAAATCCGTCAAGAATATAATACCCAAAAGCGGCATTGATAGTACCGCCCGGCCAAATATTAGGCTTAATCGCAAATTTGCTAGCAGAAGTATTAAAAAGAGGTATTCCTAGGGATAGGCCTATTTTTATAAATTTATCGCCTTGCCTGACAGGCCGAAACACCGCACTACCGTCTATTTTGCTGTTTGAAGGAACCTCTCCCTCATCTTGTGCAAAAATCGGAATAAAAAAAATGCTTATAAGAATACAGAAAATAAATTTCTTCACGTTTAGTTCACCTCTAGCTTGATAGAATATAGTATATCGTATTTTTTACAAGAATGTCTATATGTAAGTCTTGAACAAAATCTTATTATGTTATAACATTATATCTATAAGATAATATAGAAAGTCCTTGTTTTTCAAAACTATTACGAGCGTAGAACAAACAAGGAGAATAATAGTTACTTATACAATTATTTACGGAGGGAAAAAATGAGTGCAAAAATTATTGACGGTGCCCAGATAGCGGCAGATTTAAGGGCAGATGTTGCAAAAGATGTAGAAAAAATAAAGGCAAAGGGTGTCCAGCCCACCTTAGCCGTTATTTTGGTAGGAAATGACCCTGCCTCCCAATCTTATGTAAAGGGAAAAACAAACGCCCTTCATGAAGTAGGTATGAATGACAGAACATTCAGACTACCTGAAACGACAACTCAGGATGAGTTACTAAAACTTATAAAAGAACTGAATGCAGACAAACTTATAAACGGTATTTTAGTGCAGTTGCCGTTACCTAAGCAAATCGATCCTGATGCTGTAATTGAAGCCATAAATCCCGAAAAAGATGTAGACGGATTCCATCCTGTAAATGTCGGAAAACTCCTTTTGGGACATGATACCTTTATTCCTTGCACCCCCCACGGTGTAATTCATCTTTTAAAAAGAGCCGGTGTTGAAACTAAGGGGGCTAAGGCCGTTATCGTAGGCCGCTCCAACATTGTAGGAAAGCCTCTTTCCGTTTTGATGATGAATAAGGATGTAAACGCAACGGTAACCGTTTGCCATAGCGGTACAAAAAATTTAGCCGAAGTAACAAAAGAAGCGGATATACTGATTGCTGCTATGGGAAAGCCTAAATTTATTAAAGCCGATATGATTAAAAAGGGAGCTGTCGTTATAGATGTCGGTGTAAACCGGATTGATGACAGTACCAAAAAAAGCGGCTTTAGGCTTGTAGGCGATGTAGACTTTGAGCCAGCCTGCGAAATTGCTTCTGCAATAACACCCGTTCCAAAGGGAGTAGGCCCCATGACCATCGCCATGCTCGTTGCAAATACTCTTATCGCCGCAAAAAGGCAAAACGGTTTGGAATAAGCCGAGTTGTTTTAGTTCCGTTAAAACTACAAAATCCCCGAATTGAGATTATCAACTCGGGGATTTTTGATTTTTAAATTACTTTTTTAAATCACTTTAAGATTATAAAGACTTGTGGCAAAACCAGAAGTCATAACCGTCATATTCCTTTAAGCGCTTTTTAGCTTCCGCTTCTGTGGGAGGCGGCGGAATGATAACCTTGTCCTTGATTAAGCCGTTATTAGGCCAGTCGGCAGGCAAAGCAACTTTATTTTTATCGGATGTTTGCAGAGCTTTAACGGCTCTAACAATTTCTTCCATATTTCGGCCGATTTCCTGCGGATAATAAATAACAAGTCTAACTTTTCCGTTAGGATCAACGATAAATACGGCTCGAACAGTGTTAGTACCTTTTCCGGGGTGCAAGAGACCAATCTTATTTGCAACACTGTCATTAGCAGCAATTACAGGGAAAGTAATCTCAACACCGAGCTTTTCCTTAATCCACTCAATCCATTTTAAATGGCTCTGTATTTGGTCAATTGAAAGGCCGATAAGTTTTACTCCTAGTTTTTCAAACTCAGGCATAAGTTTTTGAAAAGCTACAAATTCCGTAGTGCATACGGGGGTAAAATCTGCAGGATGGCTAAAAAGCACAAACCAGCTGCCTTTAAGATCACCGGGAAGATTAAGATGCCCGTGTGTTGTTGAAACCTCTAACTGAGGGAAATCATCCCCTAAAAGGGGCATATTCATTGCCATGTGTTCCATAATTTTCTCCTTAAAATTATTTTAAAGCGGATTTTAACATCCATATTTGTTTGTCAAAATATTCGATAATCCCGCTAAGGATTCCGTCTGTAGATGCATCATTACTGTCTGCAGCTTCAATCCGAGTTACCTTTATTTCTTTTACAAGGTACTCAAAATCAGCCAAGATTTTTTTAAGAGCTTCTACGCTTTTAAAAGATTTGTTTGTTTCTTCTTCAATTCCTGTCACAGCCAAATACTCTTTCATTGAAGAAGGAGCTTTTTCGTTTAGCTGTAGAATTCTTTCAGCAACCGAATCATAGAAATCGCTAATAGTTTCATAATATGATTCTATCATTTCATGCACTGGTTTAAAATCAATACCTTCAACGTGCCAGTGATAATTATGTAATTTTACATAAAGAACCGCTAAGTCGGCAGTATGTACTGATAATCTTTTAGTTATATTGTTCATAAACACCTCCATATTTGTTCATTTATATACAAGCAAAATCTATGCTAAGCATAAAATTTAAGGAAAAAGGCTTTTTTAAGCAAAAATAAGGGTATTTTTATCGAAATACTTGGAATTTTAATAAAAAAGATTGTTTTAAATAAAATTTTCACTGATATATCAGCGGGCAATCACCGATATATCAGTGCACCGGCATATCAGTGATATTCTTTTTCTTTTAAGTATAGGAAAAGGGCTGCATTCATCATTGCGTGGGTATAAGGCGGATTACCCATGTTTTGAATAACTTTTTTAACGGGGATTTCAAGAATATTTAAGAACTCATCATCATCAAGGTTTTGCTTGCCTTCAGTGCCATCCAATTCTGCAAAAAAAACCGTGCATGTGTTTTCCATTATTGCAGGATTTGGGGACAATACCGACAAACATTTTATTTTTTTAGGGGCTCTACCGGTTTCTTCTAAAAGCTCCCTTAAAGCCGCATCTTCGGCCTTTTCTCCTTTATCAACAACACCTCCGGGAAATTCTATGTAGACGTTTTCCGCACCGTGCCTCCACTGCTGTACCATTACAAACATGTCTTCTCCAGATGAGTTTCGGTACACGGGAACAATAATAACCCAGCTAGGTGCTTTTAAAGAAATAAAGGTCTTTTTTTCCCCTTCAGGAGAAATACTGTCTTTTTCGCATACGGTAAATACTCTTGTCTTTAATACTTCTCTGGAAGAATCAGGTTTCCATATAATTTTGTCATTCTTTTCCATAAAAATTGCAATTCTCCATTTGACATATCAAGGATTTCAGGTTATTCTATTATAAAGCGAATTTAATTGCAAGGAGGTTTTTATGGCAATTATAACTATTTCACGCAAAATCGCTTCCTTTGGTGACGAAACGGCAATTGAGTTGGCCAAACTTTTAAATTACAACTTTGTTGACCGCAAATCATTGGAAAAAGATTTGCTTGCAAGAGGAATTTCGGAAGTGCAGCTAAAAAAATATGATGAACGCAAGCCTAGCTTTTGGGCATCCCTTTCAAGGGAAAGAGATTCCTACTTTGATTATCTGCGTGAAGCAGTATACGAGCATGCTTCTTCCGGCAACAGCATTTTTATAGGCAGGGGAGGGTTCGCAATCTTGAGAAATGTACCCGGCCTTTATTCGGTACGCTTAGTTGCTGCCGACGATATACGAATTTCAAGATTGATGAAAGAATTCAATTATTCCGAAAAAGATGCAAGAGCGCTAATGGAAGAAAGTGATAATAATAGAGACGGGTTCCATAAGAATTTTTTTAATACGGCTAATGAAGACTCGTCCGAATATAATTTAGTTATAAATACGGGGCATGTAGCCCCTCTTCAAGCTGCCGAGATAATCAAATACGGGTTTGAAAAAACCATAAGCAAAGAAGAAACGGCCTCAGGCGATAAAAGATTAAAAGAGCTTTTATTGGCTCAAAAAATCGTAAATCATATTTCCTTCGATTTAAAACTTCAAATATATTTCCTTGAAGCCGATATTTCGAAAGATGAAATTATTTTACACGGTGTAGCCGACAATGCAGGGCTTATCCAAAAAGCCGTGTCCGTAGCCGAAGAAATGTCAGAAGGACGTAAGGTTTCTTCATCGATAAGCAGGGTAAACGAGTATAAGCCTTTTCCGTAAAAGTTAAAAAACAGCTTACATAAACTTATAGAAAAATCGGCCGAGATTGAGTTTCGGCCGATTTTTTTCTTTTACTAAAATAAGCCTATTCTACGGTATAGCCCGCATCTTCAATAGCCTTTTTTAGATCTGCAACTGTAACGCTTTCAGGATGTGTGATAGTTGCCGTTTTTGCGCCTAGGTCTACTTCGGCAGAAACACCCGAAATCTTTGTTAAAGCTTCCTTAACATGGGAAACACAATGTTGGCACTGCATGCCGTTTACCTTTAATACCGTATTCATAAGTTCTTTCTCCTTAATTTTATTTTCACCCGTTATGCAAGATTCTGTAGAGTCTGCATTACGGTTTATTTTTTGTTTTCTTTTAGGTTTAAAATAGTTTAAGCGCAAAGCATTGCTTACAACCGAAACGGAGCTCAAGCTCATTGCAGCTGCTGCAATCATCGGGCTTAAAACAATACCGAAGACAGGGTAAAAAGCTCCCGCCGCTAAAGGTATACATAAAGAATTATAAAAGAGCGCCCAAAACAGGTTTTCTTTTATATTCCGCATAACGGCACGGCTTAACTGAATAGAATCTACGGCAGTTTGTAAATTATCATTCATCAAAATAATATCTGCACTTTCGATAGCTATATCCGTTCCGTTCCCTATGGCTATACCTACGTCTGCCGTCATAAGGGCAGGAGCATCGTTTATTCCGTCTCCTATCATAGCCGTTTTACGCCCTGCTTGGTGCAATTTTTCGATTTCGAATTTTTTATTTTGAGGCAGAAGCTCGGCAGCAAAATCATCAACTCCCGTTTGAGCCTTTATAGCATTTGCTGTTTTTTTGTTATCTCCTGTAAGCATTATGGTTTTTATGCCCATCGCCTTAAATTCCGCTATTGACTCAATGCTGCCTTCTTTAATTTTATCTGCAACAGCTATAATTCCTATGAGCTTTGCACCCGTACCGGTTTCCGAAGAGCTTCCGCCCGTACCGCCGCCCACACCGATCAAAAGAGGAGTCGCACCTTTTTCCGCAAGGGCATCAATTTCGCTCTTGGCATGGGAAATTTCAATATTATTTTTTTGAAAAAGTTTTTCATTCCCTGCAAAGATTTTTAAGTTTGAAGTTTCATCAATACCCGAAATACCGAAACCGTGTTCGGCCTTAAAGTCTTTAATTTTCAAGGCCTCTAAGTTTTTTTCCTGTGCTCTTTTGATTACGGCATTTGCAAGCGGGTGCTCGGAAAGCACTTCCAAACTATAAGCAAACCGAAGCACTTCATCTTCGCTAAAGCCTTCGGTTTTTTTAATATCGATTACGTCGGGGCGGCCTTGGGTTATTGTACCGGTCTTGTCCAAAACCACGGTGTCCGTTTTATGAGCCGTTTCAAGGGCTTCTGCAGAGCGGATTAAGATGCCGAGCCGGGCTCCCTTGCCTGTTCCGGCCATAATTGCCGTAGGCGTCGCAAGGCCTAGAGCACAAGGGCAGGAAATTACAAGTACCGAAATCGCCCTGGAAAGAGCAAATTCAAAGCCTTCACCTGCAATAAGCCAGACAAAAAGCGTAATAGCCGCAATGGCTATAACCGCAGGCACAAAGTAATTGCTTATCTTATCTGCAAGTTTAGACACGGGAGCTTTCGAGGCAGAGGCTTCTTCTACAAGCACAATTATTTGGGATAGGGTTGTGTCATCACCTACTCTTTCAGCCTTAAAGGTAAAGGTTCCAGATAAGTTTATGGAGGCGCTTACCACCCTGTCTCCTACGGTTTTTTCGACCGGAAGGCTTTCACCGGTAATTGCGGCCTCGTCTACCGAAGAATTGCCCTCCACTATAACGCCGTCAACGGGAATGGAAAAACCAGGCTTGATTAAAATCAAATCACCTTTTACAATTTCTTCGACCGGAATTTCTTCCTTTTTGTTGTCCCTGATAACAATAGCCGTTTTAGGTCTAAGGTTCATCAGCTTTGTAATTGCCTGAGAAGTTTTTCCCTTTGCATTGGCTTCAAGGAATTTCCCCAAGGTTACAAGGGTTAAAATCATTGCAGCCGATTCAAAGTAAATGTCCTTTGAAAAAAGCCTTACCGTTTCCATATCTCCGTGCCCCATTCCGTAGGCCATTTTATAAATAGCAAAAATACCGTAAACAACGGCAGCACCGGAACCGACTGCAACGAGGGAGTCCATATTGGGAGCCTTGTTTAAAAAAGCCTTAAAGCCTCCTACAAAGAATTTTTTATTTATAATCAGCACGGGGAGGGCAAGCAAAAATTGGGTAAAACTAAAAATAACCGCATTTTCTATTCCGTGCAAAAAATGAGGAACCGGAAGAGAGGCCATGTGCCCCATCGACACATAAAAAAGAGGAATCATAAAGACTAAAGACCAACAGAGTCTTTTTTTTATTTTATCTCTTTCGGCCTTTGCAGCATCGTTTTGATATGAGCGGGTACCGGAAGTTTTTCCATCAGTCTCAGCCGAATTTCTATTTGAAGAAGAGCTTTTTAAACTATCGGCAAGCGAAGCTCCATATCCGGCCTTTTCGACCGCCTCTATAATTTTATCCGCACTGAGGGAAGCCTCATCGTAATTGACGCTCATGCTATTGGTTAAAAGATTTACCTGTACTTCGGCGGCTCCTTCGAGTTTTTCGACAGCCCTTTGAACATGGGCAGAGCAAGCCGAGCAAGTCATACCTGTAATGTTGAACTTTATTTTTTTACTCATGTTACTAATATACAACTTTTAACCTGAAAGGTCTAGGAAATGTATTGTAAATAAACAATAAAAGTTTTAGAATTATCTAAAAATGAAATATCAACGGAAAGATTTATGTATGGTACATTTGTGAAACTTTGATTAATCTTAGAATATCTTTCATTGTTGCAGTCAAATCGGCCTCGGCTGTTTTTTTTGCTTGGCTGAAAGGTACTGCAAGGCGGTTTATACTGAATACGGCGGAAACTCCCATTTTATAAATATCGTCTATTTCCTCTTCTGCATCACCTACGACAGCTATTACAGGCACATTTTTCTTTTTGGCCCTTTGGGCAACGCCCGCAATAACCTTTCCCCTTAAACTTTGCCTATCTAATTTGCCTTCTCCCGTAAAAACAAAATCGGTTTTATCCAGTTTGTTCTCAAAGTCAACCGTATCAAGCACAATTTCAATACCCATTTTTAACTCGGAACCTAAGAAGATGAGCATTCCGTAGCCCATACCTCCGGCAGCCCCCGCTCCCGCAATTTCTGCCGCTTTGGAACGGGAATTGAGGGATTCGGTTTTCCCTGCAACCAGGGCTAAGTGTTGTAGGCCTTGATCGAGCTCTTCAACCATTTTAGGATCAGCGCCTTTTTGCGGAGCAGAGATGTAGGCCGCTCCGTTTTTTCCGAAAAGAGGATTATCTATATCGCACATAGCCGTAAACTTTGCTTTTTTTACAAGAGGGTTTAAGCCCGTCATATCTATGCGTTCAATATTTTTTAAAGTTCCGCCGGCCGGAATAAAACTTTTTCCATCCTTATCAAAGAACTTGACACCCAAGGCTGCCGCAGCTCCGCAGCCGCCGTCGTTTGTAGCACTTCCGCCCAAACCGATTATAATATTTGTGCAGCCGTTTTTAAGGGCATCGGCTATGAGCTCCCCCACCCCATAGGTCGTAGTAAGAGATGGATTAAGCCTTCCCATTGCAAGGGGAAGACCCGCACAGGCAGCCATTTCAATTACGGCGGTCTTTCCGGCAGTCGAATCTTCGCTTTTTAAGATACCGTAAAAGCTTTCCATTTCTTCAAAAAAAGGATTTTTGACTTTAACGGTTTTTTTTATGCCGCCTACAGCTTCTAAAAAGGCATCGACACTGCCCTCCCCTCCATCCGCAACAGGGATCGAAAGAGTTTGAGCTTCAGGGAAAATTTCTTTTACGGCATCCTTCATCAAAGTACATATTCGACTCGAGCTCATTGTTCCCTTAAAGGAATCGGGGATAAGCAGTATCTTTTTCATAGATTTAGGCCTGTAAAAACATTTATATATAAGTGCACATATAATTATATCATATAAACGCTTGGAATGCAAATTTAAATATGGTTTTTATATTGCAAATTTATTAAGCCTTGACATCATTTTGAAAAAGGGTCATCATAGTCTTAGCATATTTAATGATTTTAATGAGAGGTTTTATTTTATGGATATAAAAAATCTGAAAAAGGCTATAATTTTTATGAGCTTTATTTTTCTTGCTGCGGCTTGTTCGGATAATTCTGAGAAAGAACAAGATATAAAAACGGCTGACAGCAAAAACGACATTAAAGAAGAAGCATCAATAAATTTGCCGAATACGGAATCTATAAGTTTGACCACAGCAAAGTTAAAAGGTGAAAAAATAAAGCTTAGGGTTGAAAGATTTGTTTCCAATCGTGAACCTATATGGATCGATTTAAATTCAAATAAAAAAATGGATGAAAATGAAGATATAACGCCTTTTGTTGTACCCGGTATGTCCGCTTATCGTGATTATATTATTGATAGTGAAGTTATAACTATATATGGTAAAATAAATAGATTTTTTTGTGAGGGAAACCGTATAACAAGCATTGATTTAGCTAATAATCCTTCATTAACAAAACTCTCTTGTTCCGATAATAATCTTCAAGACTTGTCTCTTATAAATAACAGAGAACTGACATATTTATCTTGCGGTAAAAATAATTTGACTTCTATAGATTTTAGCCGAAATTTTGATTTAAAAGAAATTTTTTGTGATGAAAATCAAATCAGAGAACTCGATGTTTCTCATATTAAAAGGTTAACAACTTTAGAAGCTCAAAAAAATAAATTAAAATTTCTCGATATGTCGAAAAATACTTCTCTTACAACTTTATATTGCTATGAAAATGAGCTGACATATTTAAATACGGATAATTGTAAAGATTTAAAGTTTCTTGCTTGTTCCGAAAATGCTCTCACATATATAGATATAAGTTCAAGCTCTATTTTGCGTGAATTATGGTGTGCAAATAATAAACTTGAAAATATCGATTTATCAAAAAATGTGAACCTTACATTTCTTATGCTCAGTAATAATGTATTATCGGAATTGGATATAAGCAATAATTCCAGTTTAAATGAACTTTGGTGCAATAAAAATAATCTAACCGATTTATTCTTAGATGGCCATGAGAATCTTGAAATATTATCTTGCCATGATAATCAACTGAATTCGCTTGACATTTCTCATCTTGCGGAATTACAAGAATGTTATTGCCACAATACAAATATAAGCGAGTTGGATGTATCTAAAAATACTAAGTTGATAAGATTGTCTTGCGGCAAAAATAATCTTTCTCAAATAGACTGTTCTAATCTTAAAGATATTGAGTATCTTTATGTAGCGGGAAACAGCCTTACAGCTTTGGATATAAGGCAAAATTTAAATCTTACGGAACTTTATTGTCACAACAATATGTTGACAGAACTGAATCTAAACAGTAATAGAAAGTTAAAAAACTTATATTGCGGAAATAATAAACTAAAGGCTCTTAATACATCTAATAATGTAAAATTAAGTAATCTATACTGTAAACAAAATGAAATTACAGATATAGATCTTACAAAAAATACGGAATTGCAGTTTTTATCGGTAAGCGAAAACCGTTTGAAATTTTTGAATTTACGAAATAATGTAAAATTGGAAAAGCTATGGTGTTACGATAATTTACTCATGGGGCTTAGTGTTTTAAATAATAAGAATATAAAGCTTATATCTTGTTATAATAACCAAATAAAAGAAAAAGAAATGGAAAGGCTCATAAAGTCGTTACCTGCCCGTTCAAACGAAGAAAATGGAAGCCTCTATGTAGTCGATAGACGGGAAAATAGTACAGATAATAATATCTGCACTATTCAGCAGGTTAATAATGCAAAGAAAAAAAATTGGAATGTTCTAAAGTCTGAGGGCGAAGAATTTACGGGCCATTAAAAATTTTATAGGCTAATCTTTTTTGGAATTCCGGATTCACCTAAAAGATTAGCCTTTTTAGCATCTTAAAATTTAAAACCTTTCCGCTATGGCTTTTTCTATGCGCTTAATAGCTTTGTCTATACCTAAAATTTGGATTGAGCCTACAAGGGGCGGGCTTATTCTGCTGCCGGTAACGGTCATTCTGACAGGCATCATAAAGTCTCCCATCTTAATACCCATAGCATCGGCTTCCGCCCTAAAGACTTCTCCGCCTGCATGGTCATCAAGGCCGGCAATTTTGGGCATTACTTGGACTGCCCTTTGAAGAACTTTTTTTGTAGTTTCGGCATCAAGTTTTTTCGGTATTATCTCTTCGGCTTGAGGAACTGCCGGTTCTTCAAAGAGGAAACGCACCATGCCGGTTATTTCACTTAAAAGATGAAGTCTTTCTTTTACCAAGGGCATCACTTTCATTAGAATTTCTTTTTGTTCTTGAGAGGGTTTTAAATAGGTTTGGTTTTCAAAGCGGCATCCGGCTTTTTTCAGCTCTTCTTCATTTATTTTTCCAAAAAGGCCTGAATTTGCAATATAGGGCCATGTAAGATCGAAGAGCTCTTCATCGGTTTTTTCTCTCATATATTGGCCGTTAAACCATTCCAGCTTTTTATAGTCGAATACGGCCGGAGCCTTGTTTAAATGCTTAACATCAAAGAGTTTTTCCAAGTCTGAAAGACTGTACATATCACGGCCGTCTTCATAAGAACAGCCGAGCATAGCAACATAATTGATAATAGCTTCTTTTAGGTAGCCCTTGTTTCTGAATTCGTTACAGCTGGTGGCTCCGTGCCGTTTTGAAAGCTTTTGCCCGTCATTTCCCATAACCATGGGCAGGTGGCAAAATTGAGGCGGTTCCCAACCGAAGGCTTTGTACATAATCACATGCATGGGGGTGGAAGGGAGCCATTCTTGGGCACGCATAACATGGGTTATGCCCATAAGGTGATCGTCCACGATGTTTGCCAAGTGATATGTCGGAAACCCATCGCTTTTTAAAAGGATTTGATCGGGATTTATATCTTCATTTTTCCATTCAATATCGCCTAAAAGGGCATCTGTAAATTTGGTGCTGCCTTCAAGTGGAACCTTTAAGCGGATAACATAGGGAAGACCTTCGTCCATTTTAGCCTTAATTTCTTCAGCGGTCAAATTACGGCAAGCCCTGTCATAGCCCGGAGGCATCTTATTCATGGTTTGAATCTTTCGGATTCTGTCGAGTCTTTCAGAGTCGCAAAAGCAATAATAAGCAAAGCCCTTATCGACAAGCTCTTGGGCGTATTTTCGGTAAATTTCGAACCTTTGAGACTGAATATAGGGCGCACAGGGGCCTCCCTTTGGGCCGCCTTCATCCCATTCAAGGCCGAGCCATTCAAGGGTATCATAAAGGTTCTGTTCATATTCTTCGCTGTATCTTGTTCTATCGGTATCTTCAATACGCAAAACGAATTTTCCACCTTTTGAGCGGGCAAAAAGATAATTAAACAAGGCTGTACGGACTCCGCCTATGTGCTGAAAGCCGGTGGGAGAGGGAGCATATCTGACTTTAACTTGCATAGTTACAAAACCTCCTAACTGTTATAGATAATGTCAAGTTTATTAAGGGGCTTATTATACATTTTTTTAGGCTTAGGTGCAAGGCTAAATTAAAGCTTATTTTTTTTTAGCCGATAGACTTATTAATGAAGCAGTCTCTTGTTAAATTTGCTTTTAGAGCAATATTTTTTTTATTTTTTATTTCAGTTATTTTTTCCGAATCAGGAGATATAAAGCAAAATGTTCCGGCCTCTTTTTCTCCTCCTAAATGGGAGCCTTTATTTCCCTCGGCTTTGTGGATAAAGGATGCACCGGTTAAAGAGGAAGTTGTGATATATACTGCAAAGACTAAACCGGAAATGGAAGCATCGCTTAAATTCGATGAATCAAAACTGCAATCCGTTTTATTAAATAACGATATTTTTGCCCTTTATGGGAAACCGGATGCCTATACTATGGGCATTTTAGGAAGATATACTCCTGAAGAAATTGAACCGATTATGAATGAGTTTGCGGCAATTTATGATGAAGCAAATAATGAGCGGGGCCTTATTCCTGCTTTTTATTTAATTTACGGCACATGTTGGCCGGGAGGAGAAATCGGTTTTCTTAGCCTATCTACTGTAAAAAAATACATTGAATTCGCCGCCGAAAGGGGATGGTATGTATTTATTGACCACCAAATCGGAAAATACACGGTAGAAAAGGCTATGAATGCAATTTTGCCTTTTTTGAGGTACCCGAATGTTCATCTTGCCTTGGATCCCGAATGGCATACGACAGAACCGATGAAGGTAATCGGCTCTGTTACGGGGGATGAGATAAATAAGGCCCAGGAAATGATGGATAAATACATAAAGGAAAATAGTATTACAGGCAGAAGAATGCTTGTGATTCATCAGTTTAATTCTATAATGATTAAAAAAAGGGCTAATGTAAGAAGCGATTATGAAAGGGTCCAACTTGTCCATTGTGCGGACGGCTTCGGCTCTCCTCAATTAAAGAAAGATTCTTATGCTTATAATGCTCTCGCACAAAACATTCCGTTAAAATCTTTTAAGCTTTTTTCAAAGCCGACTGTTGCGGGTGCAGGTTATGACCAGCCCATGATGACCCCTGATGAGGTTTTTAGCTTAAACCCTCGTCCTTATCTCATAATGTATCAATAAAGATTATCAAAGATTGTAAAATTAAAAAGGCTGTAAACTCATAAAGAGATACAGCCTTTGTTTTTTTTAAAGATTTGAGTTAAATTGAAAGGTAGATACGACAAGCCCATATCTTTAACAAAATATTTAATTAAAATCCTAAAGAATCTAAAATTTTCTCTGCTGTTTGATCCAAAACACTATCAATGTATGAAGGGTCTTGAAATTTTCTTCTAACTTCTTCTATTTTTTCTTGACGGATGTCCGGGGCAGCCTTTACTGCATCCATTGCAAAATAAATTTCTGATAGTTTTTGAGCCTCAGGAGACACTTGTATCGAATCGGAAGCTCCTACCTTTTCTATTTTTCTTGGTTTTTGAGTATTTTGTAAATTCTTGATCGGATCCATTCCGCCCAATTTTTCTATCATCATATTTTCCTGCTTTCATAACCGATTATCGGTTAATTTTAGTCAAAAGTTAAGGTTTTATTTTTATAAAAGCCTATTTTCCTGTAACAAAAACCGAAAATTCCCCCTTTATCGAGGGTCTTTTTTCAAAGTTTTCTAAAACTTCTGCAGCCTGCCCCTTGATAATTTCTTCATGGAGTTTTGTAAGCTCCCTCCCAACAATGAGCTCACGGTTACTATCTATTTCGGCAATATCAGCCAATAGCTTTACAATTCTATAGGGGGATTCATATAAAACAAAGCCCGCCCCGAAATCAAAGAGCTCTTGAAGCCTACGTTTGCGTTTTCCGGCCTTAGGCGACAAAAATCCCTCAAAAACAACAGTTTTGTCGTATGTGCCAGCTATACTCATCATAGCACCAAAGGCTGAAGCTCCCGGAATCGGAATTATTGTATGCCCTGCTTCCCTTGCCGCCCTAACCAAAATAGAACCCGGATCGCTGATTGCCGGTGTTCCTGCGTCGCTGGCATAGGCTATTTTTTTCCCTTCATCTAAAAGTTTTACAATCTTTTCTGAGGAGGCCGCTTCATTTACCGCCCTGCACGAAATTAGAGGCTTAGAGATTTCATAATGAGTTAAAAGGCCTAATGTGTGCCTTGTATCCTCACAGGCGATAAAATCGGCTTCTTGAAAAGTCTCTAAAGCTCTAAAACTGATATCTTTTAGATTGCCTATAGGAGTGGCAACGACAAATAAAATTCCCACTTAAACAGTGTATCATAATTTTAGTATTGAATCAATAGGAAAAAAAGTGTATGATATATTTATGACTGATTTACAGCCTTTATCATGGATGATACTAGTTTTTATAGGCCTATTTTTAATTGTATTCGCTTATACTCTTTTCAGTGCTTCTGCAAAACATGCAAGCGGAAAGAAAATCAGGCAAACAGGAAAAAAAGGTGCGCCCGGAGTATGTCCCATATGCGGTACGGTTTTGGCTAGAGATGAACAGGTAAAATCGGCTGTTTATCCGGGTGAAGATGATAAATTATGCTATATATACGGCTGTCCGCATTGTTATCCCAGATGTGAAAACGGCGTTCAACGTCAATGCCCTGTTTGCCATAAAACCGTTCCAAATGAAGCTCATCTAATTGCAAGATACTTTGACCGAAAAAAAGGGAAAAAAAGAGTTCACATTCTAGGCTGTTCAAACTGCCGCTTTATGAGTTAAAAATGGAGAAAAATTCTTTTACACTAAAATATCTTTTTAAAAGTAAAGTATCTATTTTTTTTGTAATTTTTTTGGCCGTTGCAGCTTCTTTTTTTAATGTCGGTACGGCTTTTTTACTAAAACTCATAGCCGACTCGGTTCTCAATTACGAATTGAATAAAATGATTCTTCTTGGAAGCTGTACTGTAGTTTATATTTTTCTTGCCGTTTTATCAGATTTTTTGGCCCATTATTCCCGTATTAAATTTTGTAAGCATATTTCATACTTGTTAAAAAACGATATTATTTTTAATATTTTGAATAAAAGCGTTCTTCATAAAGAAAAAAAATCTTATTCCGATTATCAATCCTTATTATTAAATGATATTTTAAGTTTGGAGCAAAACTATTTTGAGGCCATTTTATCGTGCCTATACCAAGCTCTTAACTTAGTTTTTTCATTTTTGGCGATTTTATACATTCAGCCGTTTTTTTTACCTGTTATTTTGGTTATATGTATTCCGCCGATTTTATTTCCTAGATTGACACAAAATAAACTTGAATTCTTGCAAAAAAATAAATCCGAAACCCGTTCGTTTTTTATAAAGAAATTAAGCGATATATTGAACGGTTTTAGAGCAATTAAAATGTATGGAGCTGAAGCAGCCGGTGTAAAATATTCCGATAATTCAAATTATGATTATACCCAAGCCGAAATAAAACTTGCAAAGCGTGAAAATCTTATTATGTCATCAGCTTTCGGCCTAGGGCTTTTAATTATTCTTTTGACATGGGTTTCAGGGGCATTTTTTATAAGAGCCGGGCTTTTGACTTTTTCCGGTTTGATAGCTCTTACCAAAATTGCCGAATCGATTGCCGGGCCTTTTCAAATTATAGGTGAAAGATATGCCGGTATAATGTCTTCTAAAGCTATCAAAAAAACTATAAAATCAGTTCTACAAGAAAAAGAAGATATTTATAAAATAAAAGATTTTAAAGAAATACGGATTAAAGATTGTGTAATTGTTAAAGAAGAAAAGGAATGTTTGCAGATAGAAAATTTATCCTTAAAAACAGGGGATAGAATTCTTGTAACAGGAGTAAGCGGTTCCGGAAAAAGTACCTTACTTAATGTTTTGGCAGGATTTGAAAAAAATATGGGTAAGCTTTATATAGATGAAGTTTTACAAGAAGCCGATATTAGTCTTTCAAATCTTATTTTTATGCTGGAGCAAAAAACTCATATTTTTGATGCCGGCTTAATCGATAATATTACATTGTTTGATACGGCAAATAATGCGGCCGCCGAAGATGCAATAAAAAAACTTAATATAGCCTATTTAAGCACAAAGATGGAAAATCAAAAGCAATTCTCAGGCGGGGAAGAGCGGCGTATAGATTTTGCAAGACTGCTTATAAGAAATTTAAGCGAAAAAATAGTTTTACTTGATGAACCGTTTTCAGGACTGGATCTGCAAAATACCGAAAACATGATAAGAATAATAAATGAATTAAATCCTAAAATTTTAATTTTAACAGCTCATGAGGCTGACCAATTAGGCGGTCTAAATTACAACCGCCTTTTAAGAATAGAAAATACCGAATTAAAAGAAATTTAAAACTGAGGAACAACTTCCCCCGCTATTTCGCCTCTGTGATTTTTGATGTTTTTATCGGCAATGCTATCAAAATATTCGTAATCGGCTTTATCAATTACACCGAGTTTTTTTAACAAGTGAACCAAAACGATATCTCTGGTTTTTGAAATTCCGTCATAGGTTTTGACGGCAATACCGTATTTTTTATCGGGTAAAAGGCCGCCGAAATATCCGTTTGCTCCCGATTTTACAACAAGTTTTCCGGGATATTTTTTGACCAAAAGATGGTCTATTCTATCAGTACCGGAAGTGTATTCGGAACAGGCTGTTATGGAATCTATTATGTCTTTTGCATGAGTAGATACATTTTGAGGCAAATTTTCATAGTCGGCCATTCTTGCCATTCCAAATGCAAAATTGTAAAGGGGCAGAGAGTGAACCGGAACTCCGCAGCCGTCAACCGAGATATTATCATCGGGAATTTTGCAATCACAAATCAGCTCTATCATTTCCCTTATTTTTTGCTGAACGGGATGATAGGGTTTGTAATAATCGTCAGTGGAGGCCTTCATCAATACGGCTGCCGCCAGCATACCGGAATGTTTTCCGCTGCAATTATTGTGAATATCACGCGGCTTTTCATTGTTTACCTTCATCCTCAATTCTACTTCCGGTTTAAAAGGATAGTGAGGGCCGCACTTTAAGGCTTTTTCATCAAGTCCGATTTTTTTTAATATTCCCGTTACGGTTTTTATATGAAAATCTTCCCCTGAATGTGAGGCACAGATTTGAGCTATTTCTTCATGGCTTAGATTGAACTTTTCCTTAGCACCCAATGAAAGAGGTACCAGAGCCTGAATAAGTTTTGCACTTGAACGAGGAAATGCTACTTCCTTTGGGTCTCCTGCCGAGTATACAATCTTACCGTCTTTATCGACTACGGCGATTGAACCGAATGTATAAAGGTCTTCAATTTTTCCTCTATAAGATTTTAAAAGTATTTCCATTTTATTCTCCTATTAGTGTATAAGTTTTATGAATTCTATTATAGTTTATACATATAGTCAATAGAGGTTATATGCAAAATTATGTTGTGCATAAAACCGGGCCATTGAAAAACCATAGGACATTTGATAGAATGTTTTTGGTTATTTTTAATTTAGAAGAGGTTAGTATATGAAAATAGGAATCTTCGGTGCTGAAGAGCAGGAAGTTAAACTTTTAAAAAAGCATTTAGTGGGAGAAATTCGAAAAATTGCCGGACTTAGTTTTTTTACGGGAACAATAATGGAAAAGGAAGTTGTGCTTGTTTGCAGCGGAATAGGAAAAGTCAATGCGGCTCTTTGCTGCCAAATTCTTATTTCGGAATTTAAAGTTAATGCTATAATTAATACCGGTGCTGCCGGCGGACTTTTGGAAGGCTTAAAAGTTTTCGATATGGTAGTTTCCACGGACGCAGTTCAGCATGATGTAAATGCTGTTACCTTCGGTTATCCCCTAGGTCAGGTGCCTATGACAAAATCACCTTTTTGGCCCACTGATAAAAAACTTAAGAACCTTGCCGTAAAAGCCTTTAAGGCTTTGCAAAACGAAAGTGACGATGAACACATAAAAACACTTAAACTTATCGAAGGCCGTATTGCTTCGGGGGATGTTTTTGTTTCTGATAAAAAACTCAGGGCAAAAATTATAAAAGAATTTAATCCTGCCTGTGTTGAAATGGAAGGAGCCGCCGCAGCTCAAGTTTGCAGCATAAATAAAATTCCTTTTTTAATTTTAAGGAGCATGTCCGATACGGCAGGAAAGGACAAAATTGCAAAAATATCTTATGATGTTTTTTCGGCACAGGCGGCAAAGGATTCTTCTCTTCTGGTACTGCAAATGCTGAAAATGCTTTAATAACGCTTTGGTAATTTATGGATAAATTTTCTTTTACAACGGTTCAAGGAAAAACTGAAGTGTTTTACTGCGATGAACCTTTTTTACCGCATATAGATTCGCCCGGCGGAATGTATATTGCCGATTCCAATACTGCACCTATTGCAAAGAATTCAAAAAATTTCCGCTCAGACCTTCCCTTAGTTATAATTGAAGCCGGAGAAGAAAATAAAAATTTTACTTCCCTTGTGTCCATTTTAAAAACCGCCCTTGATGCAGGCTTAAACCGGAATTCGGTTTTTATCGGGGTTGGAGGAGGCCTTGTATGCGATTTAGCGGCCTTTGCCGCCTCAGTTTATATGAGGGGGGCAAGATGCAAACTTGTTCCTACCAGTCTTTTAGCTATGGCGGATGCAGCCATAGGCGGGAAGACTGCAATAAATTTTGACGGTTATAAAAACATGGTAGGAACTTTTTTTAAGGCTGATGAAATTTACATAAGCCCCAAAGTTTTAAAAAGTTTAAGCGATGAAGAATATCTTTCAGGTCTGGCAGAAATATTTAAAATGGGCCTTTTATATTCAAAAAATATTTACCAAGCCTTTAGGATGCAAAGAGAAAAAATATTGGAACGGGACGAAAGCCTTTGTTTAGAGCTTGTCAGAGGAGCCGTTGAAGCGAAAGCTAAGGTAGTAAGCCGTGACTTTGATGAAAAAAATGAAAGAGCTTTTTTAAATTTGGGGCATACTTTTGGCCATGCGCTGGAATCCGTTTTAAATTTTTCAAAAATTACTCACGGGGAAGCTGTCGCCTGGGGAATATCAAAAGCGATGCTTTTAGGTAAAAAATTAGGATTAACCGATTCTTCTTATGCGGATGAGGTTTGTGCTGTTATACGTTCTTATAGCCGTATAGATGCTTCGCTCTTATATGATAAAAATAAAATTCTTTTAGCAATGAAAAAAGATAAAAAAAATATAGATACTAAAATCCGTTTGATTTTACAAAAAAATATTTGCGAGACTTTTATTTATGAGGTTTCTGAAAAAGACATCAGGGAGGTGCTATGATTTATTTGGATTGGGCGGCAACGGCCATGCCTCAAGAAGATATAAATACGGAGGCTTTAAAAAAGTCTTTTAAATATTTTGCAAACCCTTCCTCAAAACATTTTTTAGGTAAGGATGCCCGAAAAATTCTTGAAGAAACCCGTTCGGAAATTGCAGAACTTTTGCACGTAATTCCCGATCATATTATTTTTACATCGGGAGGAACCGAAGGTGATTATATTCCTATGCTGTCTTTTATGGCCATGCCTTCTCCTTGTTCGATTGCAGTCAGCAGCATAGAGCACTCCGCAGTCAGGGAGCAGGCTGCCGTTATGAAGGCACGAGGTTATAAGATTTTACAAATTCCTGCGGACAAAAACGGTTTTATAAGCGCCGATTCGGTTTTAAAAACCATAGACTCTGATACGGCCTTTGTTTCGGTGATGGCTGTAAATAATGAAACCGGAGCAATTCAGCCCATCGCTGAAATCGGTAAGGCCATTGAAGAATATTCTAAGGGAAAACGAAGGATTCATTTTCATACCGATGCCGTCCAAGCTATAGGAAAAATTCCTTTTGAACTTTCAAAACTGCCCATCCATTCCACTTCTTTTAGCGGACACAAAATAGGTGCCCCTAGAGGAATCGGTTTTTTGTACCTTGCTAAAAATATGGAAGCCTTTATCCGCGGGGGCGGGCAAGAAAATGGGTTAAGGCCCGGTACCGAAAATCTTGCAGGTGTTTTAGCCTTATCCGGCTGTCTTAAAAAATATTATGACAATTCTGAAACATATTTTTCTCATGCAAAAAAATTAATGGATTTTTTGATTGAAGAACTGGCAAGCATTAAGGGTTTAAGTTTTATCCCCGAAGCCCGTCCGCAGTTAAATGACAAATTTTCGCCGTGGATTTTACAGTTTGCGGTTAAAGAATTAACCGGCGAGGTTCTTGTCCGCTGCTTGTCTGAAAGGGGCATCTGTATTTCAACAGGTTCTGCATGTTCTTCAAAAAAACAAAACCGTCCCGTCTTAGAGGCGATGAAAATTGACTCTAAAATGCAGCAAAATTCCGTTAGAGTTTCAATAGGCCCTTTAACACAAAAAAATGAACTTGAGGAATTTTTAAAAATTTTAAAAGAGATTCTAAACAAGTTCCGTTGATGAATTTTTATATTAACTATTCATTTTAGTACTTGTTGCAGTTTTCTTGTTCTTCTTTTAGTTTTGCCGTAATCTTTGACTGACGGGCTAAGCGGTTTGCCAACAAGCGTGATAAGAAAATACCGTAATGAGGGTATTCTTCTATCAGTTTCATAAAATTCATTTTAGGAATTTTAATTAGCGAGCCTTCTCCAATGGATACGACCGTCGCAGATCTTCTGTCATTCATTAAAAACGCCATTTCGCCTATAAAAATATCAGCCGGTGTTAAAACCGACATTAATTTATTATTTACATAGACGGCATAGCGTCCCGAACTTATATAGAAAAGATCGCTTGAATCCTCGTTTTCGCGGCAAACAATCTGCATGTGTTTGAAGGTTAGTAATTGCTGAGCTTTTAAAATAGCAGGCGTAAGGTTTGCTATGTTTCTTTGATTTTTTACCTCAAATGAGACCTCATTCCCAATATTATTGTAGCGTATATTTTTTACAAGGGTTTGAGAAAGTTTAATGCCCATACCGTGAAGGCCTGCTTCAAAGTCGGCTTCAAGATGGCTTTTCCAGTCAAAACCGTTACCTTCATCCTTTATAGTTATCCTTGTTTTTTCAGGTAATACCGAATATGTGATATACACCTTCTTCTTTTTTATTTCAGGCTGCTTTTGCTTTTCGGCAATTAAGTCCAGCATATTTTTTCCGCTTTTCAGCCATTTATTTTTTTCTTCGTAAGAGATGTTGCAGTTTCCGTGTTCTACGGCATTAAGTAAAAATTCCATCATTGCCGTTTGTAAAGAAGACCTTTCCTCTTCATTAACTCTGTCGGTATTGTAAAGATAGGTTCCTATCAAGTTAGCATAGAAAACTATTTCAAAGGGATCGGTATCGCTTACAAAATGACCTGTTTCTTTTTCGTCAGGCCGCTGATGCATTCCTCTGTTAAAAAGAAAATGCTGATGTTGGTTTAAAATTTTTATAATCTGTTCGGTATTTTTTTCAAAATCTTTTCTTGTGCATACAAATAGAAAGTTAGGTTCCTTTATTTGTTCAAGTTTTGCCTTTTCTTGACGGCTGTTGGTAATGGCTATAATTCCTCCGAATAAAAGCCATGGGTCATCTTTTATAACCTTAACACAAGCTTCGGCATCGATATTCGGATCCCCGAAATCGATGATTTTGATTTCGGGCATTTCATATTTAAAAAACGAAACAATGTTTTCATATTTATCAAGGACTGCAATATCGACATTTTCTATGTTTTGTTTTTGTGCAACTGCTTTTAATCCATTCACTGTAGTCTGTATTGTGCTTATTATAGGGACTTTTTTCATCATTATTTCCTTTAAAATATCGCTCACATTATAGCATAAATTTGAAATACATACTATACTTTAATGATGAATATGAACGATTTATCTTTTTTTCAAGGAAAAGCTGATCCCTTAGGTGCAAAATTAAGCCGAGATGGAGTGAATTTCAGCATCTTTTCACGGAATGCAAAAGAGATAGTTCTACACTTATTTGAAGCAGTAGATGATGCCGATCCTGCCGTATCTTATAGACTTGACCCTAAAGTAAATAAAACTGGTGATGTTTGGCATGTGTTTGCAGCGGGTTTAAAAAGTTGGGCTTTTTATTTATATACGGCCGATGGAGAGTTTTCACCTGCATCGGGTTTCTTATTCGATGAAAATAATTACTTGCTTGACCCTTATGCAAAACTCATAAGTTCTCATTCCGTATTTAATTCGGAACAAACTTTTAACCAAAGAGAGAGCAAGGCTTCAGGCGGTAAAAATCAGCATAAAAGAACGGCAAAGGGTTTCCCAAAATGTGTAGTTGTAGATGATAGGGAATTCGATTGGCAGGGAGATAAGCCCTTAAATATTCCTCTTCAAAACTGTGTAATATATGAGGCTCATGTAAAAGGCTTTTCTTTTTTAAACGATAAAATAAGTCCTATAAAACGAGGTAAATATTCAGGCCTTGTAGAACTCATTCCATATTTAAAAAATCTGGGTATCACATCTCTTGAGCTCTTGCCCGTTTTTGATTTTGATGAAAACGAAAATATGAATGTAAATCCTAAAACCGGCATTCGGCTAAAAAACTATTGGGGCTACAGTACAATTTCTTTTTTTGCACCTAAGGCCCTCTATGCCGAAGACCCTGGCAATGCAGTAAACGAGTTTAAATTTATGGTCAGGGAATTTCATAAAGCAGGTATCGAGATAATCTTAGATGTGGTGTTTAACCATACCGCAGAAGGAAATGAAAACGGCCCCGTTTTTTCTTTTAAGGGATTGGATAATTCCATTTACTATCATCTTGAAGATAATAAGCTCTATTATAAAAACTTTTCAGGCTGCGGTAACAGTTTAAAAGCTTCGGAAATTCCAGTTATAAAATTTATATTGGATTGCCTGCGGTATTGGGTAACTGAAATGCACGTGGACGGCTTCCGTTTTGATTTGGCTCCTGTTCTGGCCCGCGATAAAACCGGAGGTATAGATTACAACGCTTTTATCATACAGGCCATTGCAGATGATTCCGTGCTTCGTTCTACAAAGATTATAGCTGAAGCTTGGGATGCAGCCGGTGCGTACATGGTAGGAAAATTTCCCGGACGCTGGGCGGAATGGAACGATTTATTCCGTAACTCCGTCAGAGAGTTTTGGCTGAAGCCCAATCCTGATATAAGACACTTGGCAACCAGAGTAACCGGTTCTGCGGATTTATATTCTCAAAAAGGCAGACGGCCTTATCAGTCAATCAATTTTGTTTGCTGTCATGACGGCTTTACTCTTTGCGATTTATTAAGCTATTCCGAAAAACATAACGAAGAAAATGGGGAAAATAACCGGGACGGCTCAAATGAAAATTTGAGCTATAATCATGGAATAGAAGGGCCTGCATCTGTCGAAATTGAAAGAATGCGGATGAGGTCTGCAAAAAATATTTTGACAACTCTTATTCTTTCAGCCGGCACACCTATGATGAATATGGGAGATGAAGTATTCCGTACACAAAACGGAAACAATAATACTTATTGTCAGGATAATGAAATATCTTGGTTTGATTGGGAGCTTTTAAATGAAAATAAGGACTTGCTCGAATTTACCAAAAAACTTATCAATTTAAGAAAGGCTCATTTTTCTTTTTTAAGAAATCATTTTTTTACAGGTGTACCTAAAAGTAACGGAAGCCCAAATGATATTACATGGTTTGATTATAATGCACAATCCCCAAATTGGGGAGTGCCTTCAAATTTTTTAGCATTTTTAATAGACGGCAATAAAATTAATTTGGAAAGCGACGAGGACGACAATGATTTTTATGTTATGGTAAATAGTTATAATAACGACATAACGGTAAAGCTGCCCCCTCCATCTTTAAGCGGGACATCTTGGTACCGGCTGATCGACACTTCTTACACGAACGGAAAAGATTTTTTAGATGAAGAAAAAGCCGAGCAGATTATGAACCAACAAATATATGTAGTGCTTGCACGTACAACTGTAGTTTTAATTTCAAAATATGGGCACTTATAGCTTTCCTCCACTTGTTCAAACTGTCCGATACTGTTATACTTATTTAACAAAAATTTAAAGGAGAACTTTGATGAAAACAATAAAGTTGGACGATTTTAAAAATTACTCATTTTTAAGTAACCTTAAATTTTCGGAAGACGGAAGATATGCAGCCTATATTTGTGCTCATGCCGATCTAACCGAAAACGATTATAATAAGGCTCTTTTTCTTTTGGACATGGAAACAAAAAAGACAAAGCAGCTTACGGGCGAGGACGTAAATTCTTTTTACGGCTTTGACGGTGATCGCCTTCTTTTTTCTGCAAGAAGAACAAAAAAAGAAAAGGAAGAAAAAGAGAAAACCTTTGTTTATTCAATCCCTGTTTCGGGCGGTGAGGCCTTGCTTGCCTACACCTTTCCCCATCCCGTTTTAAAAATGGAATTTGCCGATAAAAAGACGGCTGTTGTTCTACACTCGTGGAAGGATGACCCTTTCAAAAAGCTGCCTAAAGAAAAGGCAGAAGAAGCAAAAAAAGACGAGGCCGATTATGAAACCTTTGAAGAGATTCCGTTTTGGAGTAACGGGGGCGGCTTTACCTCACGCAAGAGAAACCGTCTTTTTGTTTATAATCTTTCAAACATGAAAGGGTCTGCTCTAACCGATGAGTTTACACAGGTTGACGGTTTTGATTTTGATAAAAAGACCCAAGAAATTTTATTTACAAAATCGACCTATACCGACAAGATGCCCATCTATAATGAGCTGATGCTCATGCCCTTAAAAACAAAAAAGGCAAAGCTCTTAAATGCCGGTCAAGATTTTATGTACGCCGATGCCAAATTTTTCAAAGATAAAATTCTTTATACGGGTGCCGACGGAAAAAAATACGGCGTAAACCAAGATGCCGATATTTATCTTATTCCCAAAACCGGAACAGGAGCGAAGATGATTTCGCCCAAGGATTACGATAAGAGCTTATGGAATTCCGTGGGTTCCGATTCAAGATACGGAGGCGGTGCCAATTCCCATGTCAAAGACGGAAAATATTATTTTATTACAACCGAGGACGATTCTTCCTTTGTAAATGTCATTGACGAAAAAGGAGAATTAAAACAGCTTATTACCGAAAAAGGTTCTGTGGACTGCTTTGCCGTTCATGAAGAAAAAATTCTTTTTATAGGTTTTAGAAAACAGGAATTACAAGAGGTTTATCTTTTTGAAGATAAAAAAGAAAACTGCCTTACAAAGCATAATACCTATGCTTCAAAATTGCAAAAGATTGTGCCTGAAGAATTCGAATTTACCAATGACGGTGTCAAACTCCACGGCTTTGTTTTAAAGCCCTTAAACTACAAGGCCGGAAAAAAATATCCCGGTATCTTGAGCATTCACGGCGGGCCTAAGACCGTTTACGGTTCAATCTTTTACCACGAGATGCAGTTTTTAGCTCAATCAGGTTACTTTGTGTTTTTTACAAATCCCCGCGGTGCCGACGGAATGGGACGAGCCTTTGCAGATATTCGTGGCAAATACGGAACAATCGACTACTCCGATTTAATGAAGCTTACAGATGAGGTTCTAAAGAAGTATAAGGATATCGACAAGGAAAAAGTAGGCGTTATGGGCGGTTCTTACGGAGGCTTTATGACAAACTGGATAATCGGCCACACAAACCGCTTTGCTGCAGCCTGCTCCCAGCGTTCAATTTCAAACTGGATATCCAAATTCGGAATTACCGATATCGGTTACTATTTTAATTCCGACCAAAACGGAGGAGTTACTCCTTGGAAGGGCGTAGAAAAAATGTGGGATCACAGCCCCCTCAAATATGCCGATAAGTGCAAGACACCGACTCTTTTTATTCAATCGGATGAGGACTACCGCTGCTTTGAAGCCTGTGCCTTCCAGATGTTTACTGCTCTAAAATATCACGGCTGCGAGGCAAAGCTTGTCTTGTTCCATGGAGAAAATCATGATCTCTCCCGAACAGGAAAGCCCAAGCATCGAATCCGCCGCTTAACCGAGATATTTAACTGGTTTGAAAAATATCTTAAAAAATAAGGCTAAGGCCTTACAGTCTTTCTCCTGCCGGTTAGAGGTAATTGCCTTAAATCGGCAGGATTAAATCATTTTTACTTTCATAAATATATTACAGCTTTAGGGTATATTTTTATTTCCAGCCCCATTCCAATACTATCAACATAATCAATAAGTGTCGATAACTTTATATCTCCCTCCGATTGTTTTTTCGGCTTTTACAATCTCTTTTACCATTTGTACGTAAATCGATTTTATCAGAATTCATCTGAATTTATCCATCTTCTTAATTTTGATTCCATTTTTTTTCTTATTTTTTCTGAAAACTCCGAAAAAGTGCTGCAATTTTGCGGAATATAAAAAGGACATAGGTAAAGCATCCCTCCAATTCCCTGTATTTCTCCTAACTCATTTAAAATTGTCTCATTTTCATTTTCAGATGGATATATGTAACCTCCCTTCATAGTTTTTATAATATGCATATATGCTATAACTTGGGCTAAATCATCGGAAGGCGGATTCCTTTTATCAAAAGGTTTATATTTTGCATCAAGCACAAAGTCATCTCTATAAAAATCAGGAATAAATCGGCCGATATTATTGGTTAAAACAGATATACTCCCTACTCCTTTTCTATTTTCAGGGTGAAAAAATCCGATTTGTTTTAATATTGTTGCAAGGTATTGTTCCCAAAGCCATGAAACATCAAATAAAATTCCATATACACGATTCTTCTGCCGTGCAAATTTTATTTTTTTATTTTGAAGAATTTGAATACATAATTTTTTTAGCGGAACATAATAGGTAAAATATGGATGGTTTTGTTTTTTTATAGCAACAGCTATTATTTTTTGTCTTTCACCTGAATTGTAAAGAGTCGTTGCCATTTTGATTGTTTTGACAGCATCACGAATTTCTTGAGAAGAAGTTAAAATACCGGCAATATCTTTTTTGGCAGATATATATTCAATCGTGTGCCGTATAAGTTCTGTTGTTGTATTGTCATAAGAATATTCTCTTGTTTTGTATGTAATCTTTCCTTCAAAGGGAATATTTTTTTGAATATGACGGGAAATCTCAATGACGCCCCTGACGTTTTCATCATTTTTATGAAAAGTTTTATATTCTTTATACATGCCTTGAGAGAGAGCTTTTTGCAAAAGCCGTGGGAATATATAAATAAGTAAGTTTAATACACTTTCTTGTGAAGATGAAAAATTGAGGTTTGTAATATTAAGGTTTAATACTTTTTGAATCATGTAATGAAGAAAAAAATCTTCTTCGTTTTTTGCAAATCGTGAGGTTATGGAAATATCAGTATCATTTATGCCAATGAATCCCGCTATATTTTCCGTAGAAAAAATATAATCTTCTTCCTTGTCTGATTTTGTAAGGCTTCCGAGTTTTGACTCTTTTAGTAAGTCTGCGGAATCTTCCAACTTTGTCGGAAATATCAAAAGGTTTTCCTCCGTTGAAAGTTCTGCAAGCGTTTTATTTGAAATTCTTTTTATATCACTTACGGCGGCCTTAAAATCAGTTTCTCCATATTCTTGATTAATGACTTGCAAGCGTTTGCCGCCGTTATTGTCTGTAGTCTTAAAAATAGCCATAAAAATTATTCAATATTTATCATATCAAAAGCATTCTTTAATAATTCAAGATTGCTTTCTTCATTTCCGCTTCCTTTTAAATATTCAACAAGAAGATCATGCAATGAATTTTCCCAAAGTTCATCAGAAGTTTCCATGTCATCATCCAATTGCTTAAAGTAAGCAGCTCCTATATGATATGCAGAATTAAGACCGTCAATTTTGCTTATTGCATTGTTAAGGCTCTCCATACGTGTTTTTGTGTTTTCTGAAAGCTCAAAATTTTCCGCACTTTGAGCTGCCGTAATTTCTTTAAAAGCAAACCTTCGTCTCATAGCAAAATCCATGCTTTCAACGCTGCGGTCAATATCGTTCATTGTACCGATGATGTAAACATTTTCGGGAACATAAAAACCGTCTTCAAAAATATCGCCTGTTTCAACAAGATTCTGATACTGTGTTTTTACAAGTCCTTTTTTACCACGGTAACCGGGATCAACGGAAAAGAAAAGTTCTCCAAAAATTTTACTTATTTCTCCACGATTGATTTCATCAATAATAAACACGAAAGAGGTTTCTTTTATCTGTTCAGTTTTTTTATGAACGGCTTTTTTACAGAAAGCCTTAAAGGCTCCATCCTTGCGTTCAAACATCATGTTAGTTTTATCGGTATTATTTACAGGCCTTAAGCCTTCAACAAAATCCGTATAGTCATAACTTGGATGAAACTGAACAAATTCCGTTTCCGCATCCATGAGTTTAGCTATCTGTTTTGCAAGATATGTTTTCCCCGTTCCGGGAGCACCGTGTAAAATTATATTGTGATGCTTTTTAAGGAAATTTTTGTAATTTTGTATATTTGTTTTGAGGATTAAATCATTTGTATCAGGTTCATCCTCTTCTTGTTCAGTATTATCTTTTTTTGCTTCCAGACTATTTTCCCAAATACTCCATAATTCATCTCCTTTTTGCCATATAGTTTTTTTAGAATCAGTGTTTGAAAGTATAATTTGCTGCATTTTTGAAATGGGACTGTTAATAGTGAAATTGTTATCATATTTATTTGCTAAATATAATATTGCTTTTGGTAAATAAATATTTAGCAGTTTTTTATTAGAGTATAAAAAAGCAATTTTCCATTTATATGCATCGCCTAAATCAATTAAATCTATTTCTTCAAAATGACCTTTTTGAGATGCTTCAATAATTCTGATTATATTTGAGTGTACATTTTCATAGGCTTCCTGTCGATCTTTCCCGTATTTACTATACCAAGCATATTCATTGTCGGATAAAGTTCCATTTCTCCCCTTTATTTTACCGCCTATTTTAAATATTCCAAATTTATAAGCTGATCCGCCCCATATTGAGCCTAGCTTTTCTGTTTTTTTCTCAACCCAATAACAAAATGAGTTACTCCTCTCCGTATTTGTATATTCTTCCAAAGTTAAATTTCGTACTCTTTCTAAAGGAAATTCATTGTTGAATTCTTCATAAATTTTATCCTTTTCTCGTTCAATAACATCAGTTAACATTTATTCATCTCCATTCTATATAAGATTTTTTAATATGCCGGAAAAATAAAAATAATTTTATTTTTCATCTATGTTTTATTAAATGAATATCAGATTAATGTGTGTGTCAGGTTATTCTTATATATTAAGCTCTACCTCCAAAATCGTATGATCGCTATATTGCTTAACTTTACCATAATTTCAAGAAAATGTTTCACCTATATTATTTGACAAATCCTTGCTGACAAATATATGATCATCTTGATAATGATTTCTTTCAGCCATATTATTTCCAAAAAATGTTTGTGTGTATTTTGGTATACATTCATGATACTGCGCTTTTATGCTATTGAAAGTTTTCAAGAAAAAACCCTTATACATTTCAATATCAGCATTAAAATCTCCACCAATGATAAATTTACTAATGCTATCATTCATTATTTTATTATTGAAGATTTGTTCAATATGGTTTCTAATTGAATAAATATCATCAGGCGAAGTATTAGTATGTAAACTACATATAGTGAAAATATTATTATTAAACATTAATTCTGCAAATACTTGTTTTCCATTTATACTTTCATTATCTACATACACATTATCGACATACAATTCAGTAACATTCTTAAATGAACTTTTCTGTAGTAGATCTTTGCTGATATATACACATGTTCCCCATTTTATCGGGTCCTGAGCTCTGCAAGTATGGCTTTCCAAAAATACCGTTTGCTCCTTATATAATTCAGGAACAACGGTTTCTTGAAGTAATGCTATATCAGGATTTATTGTATTTACTAAATAATCCCAAGCTAAATCATGGTTATCTTTCTGTTGCCAGTAATTCATATTCCAACTAATCAATTTCATCGTATTCCAATTCCTTTGCCGCCTCTTACACACATTAGGCCTACACCTATCCTACCTCAAAAAATCATCTTTTTCAACTAACAAAAAACCGTTCAAAATTTATATGTACGCATATGCCATTAGTCTATAAGTTTTCTATCTCGGATAATTTTACAAAATATACAATTATCCATTTTAATTTTATCCTCCGGTTTTTAAAATTATTTTCACCCCTAAATATATCAATATTTTTCTGCAATCAATTCGAAATATTTTGATGGTGTAAAAATTAATGGTTTATCAATTTTTACATCTTCAAAATCCTTGTCTCCCGTAATCAAAATATCTGAATCAGATAAAATTGCAGATACAAGAACCGGCAAATCTTTTATATCCCGAACTTTTGGATATTTATTTTCATCAATTGTATCGGGACTCTTAAATTCTTCAAAAGTAATTCTATCAAAGAAAATACCCAATAACTCTTTTTTAAATGGAAATTTATTTTCAAAAACTTTTTTGCATTCTTCCTTTGTATATGAAGAAATTATTACCGTATGATTTTCAAGCAAATGAGAAAAAACTTTAGCAACCTTACCATCAGGGAAAAGTATCGCAGAAATCACAATGTTTGAATCTATGAAAATCCTCAACTCTTTTTCCTTAGCTCTTTAATATAAGCAATAACGTCATCTTCTGTTTGAAAGCCGGCTTTTTCTGCTTCTCCTTGCATTTGAGTCTGAATATTTGCTAAAGTTATTTGAGAAGCATTTGTAATATAAACTTTTCCTCTGCTTTCTTCAAAAAAGACTTTATCGCCGGTTTTTAATCCGAGCATATTTCTTATTGCAAGCGGAATTGTAATCTGACCCTTAGATGTTAGTTTTGCAAGTTCCATAAAACGCCTCCTTACTTTCCTTACTTATATTATTATATAATAATTAATTACTTTCTGTCAATAATTTGTATTAAATCTTTTTATCCTACTTTATTTGAAAAATTTATTCTTATGAAGTCTTCGATTTCTTTTTCTTTTAGAATTGCACATTTAACTTCGGTACGGAAATTCCGAGGGCCAAAGTTAAATGTGTTGTTTCAGTTTTAGCTTATCTAATTAGAGTTTTTTAAAAAGCCCTTACTTTATCTTTTTGAAGACGGCGACGCCGTTATGGCCTCCGAAGCCGAGGGAGCCTGAGGCGGCACAGTTTATTTCGCCTTTGACGCCCTTATTCGGAACATAGTCCAAATCGCAGCCGGCTTCAAGGTCGGGTTCGGTTAGGTTGATGGTCGGGGGATAAAATCCTTCTTCCATTGCCTTTATACAGAAGATGGCTTCAAGAGCTCCTGCGGCACCTAAGCAGTGGCCTATCATCGATTTGGTTGAAGAAACCTTCATTTTATACGCATGGTCTCCGAAAGCTTTTTTAATCATGGCCGTTTCTGCAGGGTCGTTAATCGGTGTCGAGGTTCCGTGAGCATTATAGTATTGAACTTCTTCAGGTTTTACGCCTGCATCGGCTAAGGCCTTGGTGATGGCCAATGCTCCTCCGTCACCTGAGGGGTCGGGGCTGGTTAAGTGGTAGGCATCGGAGGAAGCTCCATAGCCTGCAAATTCCGCATATATTTTAGCGCCCCTCTTTTTTGCGTGTTCATATTCTTCAAGAATGAGAATGCCTGAGCCTTCGCCCATTACAAAGCCTGAACGCTTTTTATCGAAGGGGCAGCAAGCCTTGGCAGGATCGCCTGAGGCAAGGGTTTGCAAAATCGTAAAACCGCTTATGCCGAAACCGGTAATTGTTGCTTCCGTGCCGCCCGATACGCATACATCAAGCCTTCCTGAGCGGACAAGATCTAAAGCATTTCCGAGGGCATCGGTACCGGAAGCACAGGCCGTAGCCAATGTCCAAGACGGGCCCTTTATGCCGAACTGCATACTTATGTTTCCGGCGGCCTCATTCGGAATAAGAAGAGGAACCGTCATAGGGGGGATACGATCCGGAGCGACTTGAAAGTATTTTTTAAAGGCCTCTTGGTAGATTTCAAAACCGCCTATACCGTTTCCAAGTATGATACCTGTGCGGTTTGCATCGATGTTTTCTTTTGAAAGGCCTGCATCCTTCATTGCCTGTGAAGCTGCGGCTACAGCAAATTGAGTAAACCGGGCCATTTTACGGGCATCTTTTTTATCCATAAATTGTGAGGCGTCGAAGTTTTTTACCTCTGCCGCTATTTTAATTTTAAAATCAGAGCAATCAAATTGGGTAATGTTTCCTATTCCGCATTTACCTGCTTTGATTCCTTCCCATGTTTCATCTAGGGTGTTTCCAATGGGGGTTACGGCACCGAGGCCTGTAATTACAACTCTTCTCATATAAACTCCTATTTTGCGTAAATTTCCGCATTTTTGTACTCTTTGGTTAAAGAATGTTTTTTATGTCAGTCTGTTCAACAGCCTATAAACAAAGTGTACTTGCTTACAGCCTCTCTGTCAAGGCCGATTTTTATCTGTTTTTATCTGTCCTACTTTTTATCAAGCCATTCGATTCCTTATGGCTGCCCTGCTTATCTTCCCGTTGTGAGTCTTGGGCAAAGTTTCTACAAATTCTAGAGAACGCGGAGCCTTGTAGAGGGCTGCATTTTTTTTTGCAAAGAACATAAGCTCTTTTTCCAAGGATTGGCTAGGCTTATAGGTTTTGTTTAAAACAACAAAGGCCTTTACTGCCTGCCCTCTTTTCGGGTCGGGCACGCCTGTTACTGCACATTCAAAGACTGCCGGATGCTGGAGAAGAACCGACTCCACCTCAAAGGGGCTTATACGGAAACCGGAGCTTTTTATAAGGTCATCTGTTCGGCCTTCAAACCAAAAGTAACCGTCTTCATCCCTATAGGCGGCATCTCCAGTATGGTAAACTCCGCCCTTAAAAACCTCGGCCGTTTTTTCCGCATTTTTATAATAACCGCCGAACATTCCGAAAGGAACCTTTTTATCCAAACGCAAGATTATTTCTCCCGATTCTCCTGCCTCGCAGGAAGAACCGTCGGGGCGGATAATATCTATCTCATAGCCGGGGGCAGGTTTTCCCATTGAGCCGGGTTTAATTTTCATGCCCGGGAAGGTTCCCGTTGTGAGGGTAAGCTCTGTTTGGCCGTAGCCTTCTCTAAGGTCTATTCCGGTCTTTTCTTTAAAGGTATTAAAAATATCCATAGTAAGAGCCTCACCCGCCGTTGTACATTCTTCCAATGATGATAAATCATAATCTTCTATCTTTTCGCGGATTAAGTACCTGTAAACCGTCGGAGGAGCGCAAAAGGAGGTTATCTTGTATTTTGATAGTTTTTCGAGCATGTTTTTAGGGATAAACATTTTCATATCATACACAAAGACGGAACATCCGCAAAGCCATTGACCGTAGATTTTTCCCCACATAGCCTTTGCCCAGCCCGTTTCGGCAACGCTTAAGTGCCTTCCGCCTTCTTTGACGTTTTGCCAAAATTTAGCCGTTGCAATGTGTCCAAGCGGATATAAAAAATTATGCTCCACCATTTTGGGATTGCCCGAAGTGCCTGAGGTAAAGTACAAGAGGGCAGTGTCTTTGCCGCAAGGATAGGCATCTCCTTGGGGAGATGTAAAATCATCGCTCATATTTTTTACAAGTTTATCAAAGGAAATCCAGCCTTCCATTTCGTCATGAACCCATACGAGAAGGGGCTTATTATAAGCGGATTCGGCAGCTTTTTGAATTTCTTCTTGTAAATTTTTTTCTTGTACGGCCATGACCATTTTTATATTGGCGGACTGAATACGGTATTCGATATCATGAGAGGCAAGCTGAACCGTTGCAGGAACGGCTATGGCTCCGATCTTGTGCAGGGCAGGAAGAACAAACCAAAACTCGTATCTTCTTCGCAAAAAAAGAAGAACAGTATCGCCTCTTCCTATTCCCATAGCCTTAAAGAAATTAGCCGCTTTGTTTATCTGCTTTGCTAATTCTGCAAACGAAAAAATCCTTTCTTCGGTTTCATCGCACCAGACGAGTGCCTCCGTTTCGGGATATTCTTTCGCCATTCTATCTATGACATCATAAGCAAAATTAAAATTTTCCGGAGCTTTGACTGAAAAAGAATTATGTACGGTTTCCCAGTCGTCGCTTTCAATATAGTTTATGTATTCTTTATAAAACATAGCTTCACCTTATAAGATAATAGACAAGGCTGTTTAAAAAAAGTTGCAATAGAAAAAAAAACAAAAATATGATAGAATCCCGTTCGATTTTTAATGGAGAGTTTATGTCAAGGACAACGAGCGATATCCTTTTGGATATGCTTATAGAACAAAGCGGAAGGCCTCTTTCGGGCGAAGAAGCGGCACTACACTTAGGGCTTTCGAGGGTTTCCGTCTGGAAGGCTGTGCAAAAACTAAGAGACGAAAGTTATGATATTCAAGGCGGAAAAAATAAGGGCTATATTTTAAGCCCATCTTCCGATGTATTAAACGCTTTTTTAATTGAAAAAAATTTATCTTCTTTTGCCCGGTCTGTTTGTAAGGGAAGAATAGAAGTTTTTAAGACAATAGATTCCACTAACACCGAAGCAAAAAGGCGTTTAAATTCCTCAAACAATGCCGAGTCCCTTCACGGAACGGTTCTTTTTGCCGAGCATCAAAGTGCCGGAAGGGGCCGCTTTTCACGCAGTTTTTATTCGCCGAGGGGCGCAGGTTTATATTTTAGCCTGATTTTTTGTCCATCAATTCCGGCAAGGGCTGAAAAGGAAGTGCCGGATACAGCTCTTTATACGGTGATTTCGGCAGTTATCATCTGCCGCTGTTTAAAGGCTCTGGGCTTTGCTCCGCAAATAAAATGGGTAAACGATATTTATCTTAACGGAAAAAAAATCTGCGGCATTTTAAGCGAAGGTATAATCGATATGGAAAGTTCTTCTATGCAAGCCGTGATTATCGGTATTGGCCTCAATGTAAAAGAGTCAAATTTTCCTCCCGAGCTTAAAAACAAGGCCGGCTCTCTTTTTGTCGAAGCAGGCAAACTTTTTACTGAAACCGGCACATCTTTTACCGAAGCCGGAACTCTTTCCTTTAGCCGGAATGTTTTAGCTTCTTCCATTATATCAAGCCTGATTGAAGCCCTTTACGGCTTGCATTCTCAAGGCAATCTAATGGAAGAATATAAAAGCCTCTCCCTTCTTACCGGAAAAAAGGTAAGAGTTCTGCCCTTTGCTGGAGTCCCTTATAAAGCCTTGGTTTTGGGAATCAGCGATTTAGGTCACCTTATTATAGAAACCGATGACGGCAAAAAAAATGAGTTAGTTTCCGACGAGGTTAGTTTGAACCAAGTGGAATAGTATTTACTATTTCTTTTTCTTTGCCTCACTTTTTTTGCCAAATAACATAGGTTTAAATTTTTCCGGCTGCCGTTTCAAAATCGGTTTTGATTTTTTCCAATAGAGTTCCTATATCGTTTTGATAAATAAAATCCCAACCTACCCAAGAAAACTTTTTATCCTCTCCTAAACGGTTATCGACATCGGGATTAGTTGACGGAAAAAAGCCGCTTTCAGAAAACACCTTTCCGGTCTTTTCTGAAAGAAAGAAGTCTGCAAAGGGCTTAGTTAAAGCTTCACTTTCTTTTTTTACAAGCATAAAAATAGGAGCTGCTATAGCCCCGTCTTTAGGCCAAACCGTTTTTAATGCCGAATCCTCTTTTATCATCTTTGAAAAAAAGTATGGGCTTATGCTTACGGCAGGAGGCTCATTTACAACGGAGTTTGCTTTTTTTAAAACAAGAGAGGCTTTACCCTTTACCATTTGAGCCGGATGAAGAGAGGTGCGGCATGCCCTGCCTAGTTTTTTTATGCCTTCATCTCCGAAACGGCTGTAGATATTTAGAATTACAGAATTAAACAAATCCAAATCGCTGAAAGGAATTGCCGCAGAATTTTCAAATTCGGGTAAGAGGAGGTCTTCCCAAGTTTCGGGCATTTTTCTTCCCCTTAGCATCTCGGTATTTACAATCATTACTGCGGGAACTACTCCGATAATTCCATAATTTTTTCTACTGTCTCTAAGATCGATATAATCATTACAAAAATCCTTATTCATTTTTTCGATTGAACAATGAAAATCTTTATTCTCGATAAAGGAGCCCATGAGTTTTTTATCGAAAAAAAGCTCAAATCCTGCAGAGAGGAGAATATCGGGAAGATTTTCTTTTTTCCCTGTTTGAGCTTGCTTTATTATCCAGTCGATTCCAAGGTTTGCAGAACGAAGATCATAGCTGATTTTGTAGTTTTGTTTTTCAAGCTCTTCTTTATTTTCTTCAATATACTTGGAATGAAATTCTTTAAAGGCTTCAAGCAAGGGAATTCTTATAGGGCATGGAAGCACTCCCTCAATTCTTATATTTTTTTTGCCGTCATCATACCCGGTATTTTGTGCATCTTTATTTTCTAGGCTTAAATCTATTTTGGCAAAATCAGTATTTTTATTTTGTTCGATAATTTCGATAAGCTCTTTTTCGCACGAATCAATATCAAGGTTCTTCGATAAAAGAGCTTTTTCAAGACTAATCTTTTTACCCATTATTTTACGCATAAGGGGATTGGTAAGAGGGGTAAAGCCTTTTCCTGCCAAGTATCTTATTGTTTCAGGAAAGCGTTCTGTAATATCAAAAACGCTTTCATCCATATTAAAATATTTATTCATTATAATCCTCCGATATATAATCAAGTTAAAATTAAAATAACCCGAAATTAAAAGTATGAATCCTATTTTTAAAAATATATCCGCCCAAGAAACGGAAAAATATTTAAAAAATACCAAGGCCAAAACCCTCAACTATAAAAAAGATGCCTTTATCTTTTTTGAGGGCGATATCCCTTCTTTTATCTTTGTTTTAAAATCGGGTATCGTTCAAATCGAAAAAAACACCGCCGATGGAAAGCGGTTGATTGTAAACCGCTTTGAACATCCCGGTACGGTTTTTGCCGAAGTCTATGCTCTTTTAGATTCGGCCGTATATGATTATTCATGCCGTGTCATAAACGATGCTGAAATTCTTTGTCTCCCCATAGAAGGAGTTTTTGGTGCCGAAGTTTATTCCGAAACTCATTTTAAGGTTTTAAAGAACCTATTAAATATTTTAGCTCATAAGGCTTATTTTTTAAACCAAAAGCTCCTTATCTTTTCTTCATTCAGTCTTCGTCAAAAAATAGCCCTCTATTTATTGCAGCAGGCTAAAGGAAGCTCAAAGGTTGAGCTAAACCTAAACAGGGAAGCTATGGCTGAATACTTAGCCCTTCCTCGTCCATCTCTTTCCCGTGAGCTTATGAACATGCAAAAAGACGGTCTTTTAAAAATCGAAAAAGATACCATCATTGTCAACCTTGATAAGCTCGAAGATTTTAGCTAAGGGCTTATCAGAAAAAGCCCTTAGTCTGTCACTCGATTATGTTTCTAGCCGAAGAAACGTTTTATATCATCTTCTATTGAAGATATTCCCGATAATCCGAATTTGCTTATTAAAACCTCCTTTACATTGGGCGAAAGGAAACCCGGAATAGTAGGCCCAAGATGTATATTTTTTACACCTAAGAATAATAGCGCCAATAGTACTATGACGGCTTTTTGTTCGTACCATGCTATATTAAAAATTATAGGTAAATCATTAATATCGCTTAGGTTAAATATTTCCTTCAATTTAAGAGCAATAAGAGCAAGCGAATAAGAATCATTACACTGCCCTGCATCCAATACCCTTGGAATTCCGTTTATATCTCCAAGATTTAGTTTATTATACCTATATTTTGCACAACCTGCTGTCAGAATCACGGTATTTTTTGGAAGAGCTTCTGCAAAATTTGTATAATAAGATCTCGTTGTGTGTCTGCCGTCACAGCCTCCCATTACTATGAATTTTCTAATATCCCCGTTTTTGACGCTTTCGACAATTTTATCGGCAAGAGCAAAAACTTGGGCGTGAGCAAAGCCGCCTATAATCTTTCCGGTTTCAATTTCCTTAGGCGGCGGGCAAGATTTTGCCTTTTTTATAATTTCGGAAAAGTCCTTATGTCCGTTTTCATCGGCTTCGATATGAACACAGCCGGGATGTCCTGCTGCATTTGTAGTATACATTCTTGATACGTAGGAAGCCTTTGTAGGAATTATGCAGTTGGTTGTCATAAGGATGGGGCCGTTAAAACTTTCGAATTCGGAAGCCTGCTTTGCCCACGAATTACCGTAATTACCTGCAAGATGTTTATATTTTTTTAGTTTTGGATAATAATTTGCAGGCAGCATTTCGGAGTGAGTATAAACATCAATACCGGTTCCCTCGGTTTGCTCAAGGAGCATTTCTATATCTTTTAGATCATGACCTGACACAAGGATGCCAGGATTATTTCTTACACCTATCGAAACTTCGGTTATTTCAGGATTGCCGTAGCTGCCTGTGTTGGCGCTATCCAGCAGAGCCATTCCCTTAACTCCGGCCTCTCCTGTCTTTAAGGTAAGCGAAATAAGTTCATCAACACTTAAATTTTCATCTATGAGCATTGAAAGCGTTTTTTGAATAAAAGCATCCACCTCTTCATCTTCATAGCCCAAGGTGTTAGCATGTTTTACGTAGGCACATAGCCCCTTTAGCCCATAGATAATAAGTTCTTTTAAGGAACGCTTATCCGGATCTTTTGTCTGCAAAACACCTATTGTCATGGCCTTGCCCAGCCTTTTCGGTATATCCGAGCCAAGATGTGCTTCAATCTCCGGATCAAGGGAGCGGTTTAAAGAACTATACAAATCATGGATTGCTTTAAGAGTAATATTTATTCTGTTGTTGATTGCCTTTTCATCAAAATTTGCATTGGTTATTGTAACAAAAAGGTTCGTGCTTACGATGTGGTTAATTTCTTTTTCAACCTTAATCCCTTTTTCCCTCATATAACTCGTCACCTCGGAAAGTTTTTTTGTTCCCCAGATGAGAAAATCCTGCAATCCTGCAACTAAGGGGTTTTTCCCGCATACTCCTACCCTTACGCAGCCTGAATTTTTAAATGTCTCCTGACATTGAAAACAAAACATAGTGTCCATAGTATTCTCCTATTCAAAGGTTTAAATAAATTATAGTTATTCTATGAATAGAAGTCTGTAACGAATGTTACGCAGATGTTACATTTTTTCGGTTTTCCAGTCTTTTATGGTGAGCTCTTTTTCATCAAAGGAGGAACCGATTAAGACAATTTTTTTACCGCTTGATTTAAAAGGTGCTGCATAGCCTTTTTCTTTTATCTGTGCTACCGCATCTTCCGAGCTTCCATTTCCGTCAAGTTTAAATTCAAAGATATAAATCGTATCGGCCGTGTGAACAATACAATCCGCTCTTCCGGAAGCACAGTGTATTTCGGTTTCAACAAACTGTCCCATCAGCTTAAAAATCAAATAAACGGCAGTCTGATAATTTTGCTCTCTAAGCTTTAACTTTTCTTTGGGAAGATTATCGTAAGGAATACCGGCAATTATAGACTTCATTCTTTCCATAAAGCCGTCCACATTTCCTGCCTTTACATCTTCGACAAAACGCCAAACGGAAGAAGCCGTTTGATCAGCACGCAAAGAAGTATAGTCCGGCAAAAGATTTTTTAGAAACCCGTAGCGGACCTCATCATTAGGAAAACCTAACCTGTAAAGGGCTGCTTCTCTTATATATTCTTTTATTGTTAAATATCCTGCCTGAAATAAAATCGGAAGAGGGTTCTTTGTGTCGGCTCGGTAATCGGATAAGCCGGCCTCATCAAGCTCAATATTCCCGTCTAAGTCGGGAATATTATAGTGAGCATCTTTTAGATAATTTACCAAAAAGGTCGGAGTTCCTGTTGCAAACCAATAGCTTCCAACATCCTTTGCAGAAAAAGCGTTTAAAAGGCTGAAAGGATTATAAACGCTCTTTCCTTCTTTTGCAAAAAGATACCCGTCATAGCGTTTTTTTAAAAGACTTAAACATTCGTCATAGCTTATTTTTTCTTTGTCTGCCAAGACCTGAATTTCGGGGCAAAATACAGCCTCTAATTCTTCTTGTGTTATACCGCAAAGGGCAGAACAATCTTCGTGAAGGCTTATGTCCTGCAAGTTATTTAGGTCACTGAAAATACTTATCTTACTGAATTTTGTTACTCCAGTTAAAAATGCAAACCGGATGTATTTATCACAAGTTTTTAAAACCGAATAAAAAGCTTTGAGTGTGCTTCGGAATTCATCGTTTAGTGTTGCATTTACATACATTGTCTGTAAAAGGGGCTTATCATATTCGTCTACTAGGATAACTACCTGTTTGCCGGTTTTTTCATAAGCTCTATTGATGATACCGGCAAAACGGGCGGCCAAGCCGTCATCCGTTTTATTGCTCCCATATATTTTTTCAAAATCGGTAAGATGATAATTTAGAATCTGCTTTACACCTTCTTTTTCGTCATACTGCCCCATATTAAAATCCAAATAAAGGACAGGATATTGAATCCATGCTTCAGTTCCTTCGTTTTTAGTTCTGTTTTCTTCGGCTTTCTCGATATACAATCCCTGAAACAATTCTTTCTTTCCTAAAAAATAGGCTTCAAGAGTAGAAAGAAAAAGGCTTTTCCCGAAACGGCGGGGGCGGCTTAAAAAATAAACCTTGCCGAAATTGGCAAGCCGGAACACATATTCCGTCTTATCTGCATATAAAAAATTTTTTTTGCGTAAATCTTCAAAACTTTGTACACCTATAGGTATCTTCCGAGAAAAATCCATCGTTTTTTGCCTCCCCAAATAATCGTTGATAAGTGCTTATTCTTCATTCCCTTTATTTATTATATATTATAATTTATAGTGGTTCAAGTATTGATCAATTTTATGGGCTTGTCTATTTTTACTCACTTGAAATCTCTCATTCTATCTTATATACTCAATATTATGAAACCGGATAAGATTATACAGTGGCAAAAATTAGGTTTCGGAATGTTTATTCATTACGGGCTTTATTCTTTATGCGGAGGTGTTTGGAAGGGTGAACCTATAAAGCGCGGTTACAGTGAACAGATTTTAAGTCACGGTAAAATTCCTAAAGAAGAATATAAGGCCTTACAAAATAAATTTACCTGTAAAAATTTCGATGCGGAAAAAATATGTGCTCTTGCAAAAGCTGCAAGAATGAAATACATAATTATCACAGCAAAGCACCATGACGGATTTTGTCTTTTTGATACAAAGACTACCGATTATAATTCTATGAAGGCACCTGCAAAAAGAGACCTTGTTGCAGAACTTTCTAACGCATGCAAAAAAAACGGTTTAAAGTTCGGGCTTTATTTTTCTTGGATAGATTGGGACTGCGAATTTGCTCTTCCTATAAGCGATCATAACAGCGATAAAATTCCGCCCAAGCATCAAAAACTTAATCTTGAGCAGCTGAAAGAGCTGGTTACAAATTACGGCCCCCTTTGTGAGCTTTGGATGGATATGGGCTTTCCTACGAAAAAACAAAGCGAAGAGGTGAAAGCTCTTGCTCAACAACTTCAGCCTAACATGATGATAAACGGCCGTATATGGAATGACTGCGGAGATTTTTGCACCATGGGAGATAATAAATTCCCTGATAAAAGTTTAAATGTTCCTTGGCAAACACCTGCTTCCATTTACCATGAAACATGGGGCTACCGTTCATGGCAAAAACGGGACGATAAAAATAAAAAAGCGCGGGAGCTTATAGAAAGCCTTATAAGGGTAAGAGCTATGGGAGGCAATTACCTTTTGAACATCGGCCCTAAAGGAGACGGAGGCGTTGTCGCTTTTGAATCGGAAGTCTTAAAAAAGATAGGCAACTTTTTTAAATCAAAAGCTCTTTCTCAAGGGTGCGCAAAAAAACTTTGTAAAGAATTAAATTTAGTTCTCCCCCAAGATTTTATTACAGAATTAAAAGATAAAATAAACGAAATCCCATTTACAAAAAAATTGTACCGATTTACGGGAAAAGATTATTATTCTTCTCATTTTATTTGTACGGAACTTGAAGTTAATCTAAAAATTTCAAAAGACGTGAATAATAAAACTTTGTGGACAATATATTTGGTCAGAAAAAAGCCTTTATCCCAAAATGAAGTTTTAAAAATAAACGGGAATGAATTTAGCTTCCCCTCAAATAAAAAAGAATTGGAAATTTTTAAAAACATAAAAATAGAAAAGCCTCTCAAAATTTCAGTATCTACAAGCGGAGCACCTTCATTGCGTAAGGCCTTAAAACAGGATAACTTAATTTTGAGAGTAGGAGGAAAATGATGGCATTGGATTATTTGATTTTATATTTCACTATTTACAGTTTTATCGGATGGTTTTGTGAAGTAGTCTATTGCTCGCTTTTACAAAGGAAGTTTGTGTTAAACCGAGGAATGCTTTACGGACCTGTATGTCCCATATACGGTTTTGGGGCTTTGATTTTAATTTTTTCGCTAAAAAATTTAATCCCTTATCCTATAGTTTTGTTTTTTGCTGCCGTACTTTTGACAAGTGCTCTTGAATATGCTGCGAGTTTTATTTTAGAATATTTATTTGATACCCTTTGGTGGGATTATTCAAAACACAAACTGAATATTAACGGAAGGGTTTGTGCCCTTAATTCGACGCTTTTTGGAATATTGGGGCTTGCTTTAATGTATATAGTAAATCCTTTTATTTCAAAATATGTAAATCAAATACCCGATCTATTTATCTTGATTATTTCAAAAGCCTTACTTTTTATTTTTATTGCCGACTTTATTTTTACGCTTAAGGCTCTGATCGGTCTCCATGATGCGCTCTTACATATTAAGACTTTGACAGAGAATTTTTATGCACATCTTGAATCGCTTGATATACATGAAAAAATAAGCGAAAGCAATATTGCAGAAAGTTTTAATCTTCTGCGTGAAAAACTAAAACAAGACGGATATTCCGCTTATGAAAAAGTACAGGAACAACTTAAACTTATTGCTGAAAAAAACAAGGGGCATATTTTATCGGCCTTTCCGAATATGAGGCAAAGAAGAAATAATTTACACTTAAAACTTTTAAAATATTTTAAGGAGAAGAGGGGAGAATAAAAAAAGAGGAATAAAATTCAAAATTATCATTGATGATATATCTTAAATAGCTTATAATTGTTTTTTGTTATAAAATTGTAAATAATAGATAATTTTCGAAAGTCTTAAACTTGTATATGCCAACTCTGCTTCTTGTAATTCTAGCTTCTGCAAACTACATTCTACTTCGCTAATGTACCCAGATGAGTACATACTTTCTGCTTCTAAATTGCGCAATTTAAGCGCTTCTATTTTACTATTTGCATTTTTTATTTGTTCATCAAGCATTTTAAGGTTGTTACGGATTTGTATTGCTTGCAAAAGTAACATAATGGTTGCCAACTGACGTAACAACATGTGCAATAAAAGGCAGCTTTACATCATTTGGAATTTGTTTTTCTTTAGAGATAACGCCTCTACAGTCAAATGAAGACGTTAATTACTCTGAAAGAAACTAATAATTACTCCACTGTTTTTATTTCAATAGTTTTCATAAAATCTTCACTTATTTTATACAATTCCCGTGCAGTTTCACTTTCGATTGTACCGTCAATTATCTTTTTTACAAATTCATCATGTCCAGTTTCGCCTGAAGGCATTTCTTCTTTCCAGTCTCCATTTTCTTCAAAGTACTCTGGGGCTTCTTGTTTGAATTCATCAGCGCCCCTTGAAAAGGTACATTCTAGCGTATACATGGGCGTTGTTGTATAATAACTCATTTGAAACATAGAAATATCAGGTGCAAATTGCGAAACCCGAATGTTTCGTGCAAATTTGTGACCATTCACTTCAACAGCCCCTCTAGCAGTTCTCAAATCTTGCGGTAAAGTTGAAACAGACAAAACAGCTTTTGCATATTCTTGAAATGTTTCTGGCAGTTCGAATTTAATGGAATCATCTATATAGTTTTTTTGAATGAGCTGTACATAAAAATTCAAACCATTTTTTAATTCAGCGTTAATATAATAATAACCTTCTTTGTCATTTGGCATTAACCTGTATTCTCCATTGTTAAAAGAAATTTTTGTAATCTCTTTTTCGATAAGAGCAATCCATGGTTCTTCTGTTTTAGTTTCAACACCTGTTGAATTTTGTACAACAGTGCTTGCTTCGTTTTGCACTTCTGTTGCAGTTTCTGTTTCCCTTGTAATGCTTTCGTTCGTGCTTACCTCAGTGTTTTTACTGCACCCAAAAAGCATTCCTAACAATGCCAATATAAAAGCCAGTTTTTTCATAAAAATCTCCCCGTACAAATTTATTCCTCTCTATTTTTAGACTCTAAATTTTTCAACCTCGTTTACGAGATTGCCGATATTTTCTTTATTTTTTTGAGTGATGATGTTGACTTCTTGAGTTGCCTCATTTATTTGAAGAGCACCAGCTGACATTTCATTCATACTTGCAGTGATAACTCTTGTAAGGTCATCAAGTTTTTGCATTTCATCGGCAACATTTTTTCCTCCCTCAAGCATTTCGGCTGAGCCGTCATTTACCTGAGAAGTTATTAAATTGATATTATGAATTGCCGTCAAAACTTCACGGCCGCCGTTTTCTTGCTCTTTCATTGCAAGCATAAGAGTCTCACTCATCTTTTTTACCTGCTCCGATAAGGCAAAGATGCTGTCAAATTTTTCTTCAGCCAATTTTGAAGAAGATGAAAGGTTTTCAATTTCTTTGCTTAAAATTTTTAAAGTTGAAGTTATTGTTTTTCCCTGTGAGCTTGATTCTTCTGCGAGTTTTCTAATTTCGTCGGCAACAACGGCAAAACCTTTTCCTGCTTCTCCGGCATGAGCGGCTTCAATCGCTGCATTCATAGCAAGCAGATTTGTTTGACTTGCAATATGCTGGATAACGCTTGAAGCTTCCAAAAGACCTCCCGATTCTTCCGAAATTTTTTGAGTTACGGTATTTGATAGTAAAAGAGTCTCTTTTCCTTCAGCCGTAGCTTCTGCAAGATTTTTGATTGCTTCATCCGTTTTTACAAGATTCTGAGTTATAGAACTTATGTTACCGACCATTTGCTCTATTACCGATGAGGATTCGGCTACACTTACGGCTTGAGATTCTATCATGCCGTTTAATTGTGTAATGGTTTTAATGATCTGTTCGATAGTCACGGATGTCTGGGTAACGCTTGCCGCCTGTGTAAGGGCTTGTTGTTTTACACCTTCTATGTTTGTACTTATTTGGTGAATAGCACTAGCCGCTTCAATCATATTACTTGCAAGTTCATTTCCTGTTTGTTCCATTTCTTGTGTTCCGGCTCCTACCGTTTTGATTGAGTTTCCGATTTTTTCAATTGTTTTATTAAAGTATTTTGACAAATCGGTTATTCCATCATTTCGTTTAACCGGTAAGCGTACCGTTAAATCTCCGTCACCGTCGGCAATATTTTTAAGAGCGTGAACTGTCGATGTAATGGGTCTGACTATTGTAAGGGCGATAATAACCGTAAGTATAATAGACACAATCAATATGATAATGCCTATAATTCTGATTGTAATTTTTAAAGGCCGGAGACTGCCGGTAAGTTCACTAACAGGAGCACTGACTATTATTTTCCATTTTGTCGTTTTCATAGGAGAATAAGCGGCAATTTCCTCTTCTCCTTCATATACAAATCTATCTAAACCGGCTTCAGAAGATGCCAAAACTTTTTGTTCAAAATCGGCAATGCTTTTAAGTTCAGGGTCGGATACGGCTTTTTTAATGCTGTTCTCTTGTCTTTTAACCAGTTCTATGTCCTTATCAGCAATCGTTGTTCCTGAAGCATCAATAATATAACAACCTCCCGTTTCTCCTATTACGATGTCGTCGATTAGATTGTTAAGATCTAAGCCGTTAACTGCGGCACTAAACACGCCTAAAATATTGTGTTCATCATCATAAATAGGTACGGAAAATATAATTTGAAGTTCACCCGTTGTACGGCTTATAAGAGGCTCAGAAATAAAATTCCTGCCTTTAATAGCCTCCTTATACCAGTCCCGATCACCGACAAAAATGGAAGTTCCGTCAGGAGAATATCTTATACCGTTTTTATCGGAAACTCCAAAGTATTCTATCGTTTTATTCCGCTCGGCATCTTTTTGTAATGCTATTACTTTCTCAGAAAAATTAAGTTTGGAATCACGTAGTATCGGGATACGTGCAAGGCCTTCCAAAAAATATAACAAGGCATTGGCCCGGCCGTCGACAATTTCTGCCGTATCCTTTGCCTTCATTATTAAAGCCTCTTCAATTTTTTCCATTAAGGCTTTTCTTGCTACAAATAAAGCAGAGGCTCCCATTGTAAATCCTCCTATCAGGATTAACCCACCAAAAAAGAAAACTAATTTTCTTAAGATAGAAAACCGTCTTCCCTCCTTCTGATAATTTTTTCCACTTACCATATTTAGAGTTCCTTTCAAGTATTATTTTAAAAACTATTTGTAATTGATTTTTATTGAATATACATTAAGAGTCGGAAAATATAATTTTACACTAATTTTTTTATTTTTACTAGGCGTTTATGCAATAAATAAATGAAAAATATTATAGTAGAGAAAATTTATAAAATAGAAATTTATAGCCGATAGGTTTTTACGAGCCTGTAGATTTGTATTTAGAAACCCCGAGCCGCCAAAAAAGATAAGCAGGAATCAAAAACAAAAATGAAAGAAGGGGTAAAAAGGCGAGACAGGGATTTTTGTATTTATCGAATAAGAACAAAAGCGGATAATATTGAAAAAGAGCATAAGGAATTATAAAAGTGCAAAAGCGTAAAATTTTATTTCCGTATATTGAAACAGGGTATGAGGCAAATGTTCTGGCTCCGTCGGTAAAGATATTCATAAACTCAAGGCTTTGTATGGTAAAAAAAGAAATAGCTGCATAGATTAAAAAGAGCCCTGAAAATACTGCTATGCCTCCTAAGAGCATAAAGAAAACAGTCAGAACTTTTAAAAAAGACCAATCTATATTTCCGAATCTTATGCCGTAAAAAAATAAAACAACGGCTATGAGCAATCTTCCTATCCTTGAAAATTCGAATTTACTTCCCAGTACTTGAAGGGGTAAATTTCGGGGACGCAAAAGAAGTCTGTCAAAGTCTCCGGTTATAATCAGTGTAGAAAATGAGTCAAAGCCTCTTGCATAGCTTTCGGTAAGGGCAAAACTTAACTGCATTATTGAATAACAAAAAACAACTTCGGCAAAGGAAAATCCTTTTATGGACTGAAAGCGCGCAAATAAAAAATAAAGAGCTGCCGCGCTGTTACATGTTAAAAGAAACTGACCCAAGCAGGATAAAAAAAATGAAGCCTTGTATTGCATTGTACTTTTTAAAAGAATACCTAGATATTTAAAATAAAGTTTTAAGCCTTTCATAATTATCCTAAATTTTAATTAGCCTCCTTGCACTACCAGTTTTTTTTCTGCAGCTCTTGCAATAATTTTTCCCGATAAAAATAAAACGAGGAGCCAGAAGACTTGTAAGAGTATTTTTTTACCTGCATCGGCAGGTAAAATATCGTAAGAAAAAATTCTTAAAGGAATATTTTGAATTCCCGTAAAGGGAGAAAATTCCAAAATCTTTTTTATTGTTTCAGGAAAAAAAGGAATAGGGATTATCTGCCCCATGAGCATCTCGGAGGCCGATAAAAATACTATTTGAAGCCCTTTGGGAGAAACAGTAAAAAAACAAAGCACATATATCAGGCAGGTAAAGGCTGCTGCCGTGCAAAGCCCCAATATCATAGAAGCTATAAATATAAAAAAGGTAATAGGATCGGGCATCATAAGACGGTAAGGCTGAGGTAAAATTGAGGCAATTATTAAAACCGGAAAACATCTTAAAAGACCTCTTGCAAGTCTTAATGCAACCGAGCGGGTAAACCAAAGATTGTATATGTTTATCGGTTTAGACATTTGATATGCGATAGAGCCCGAAACAATCGAATCGGTTATATCACTTTCAAATGTCCACATTGCAAAAAACGCTAAGAAGGCCTGCTGCATCCAAATATAAGAAACAAAAGCAGAAAAGCCCATAGGAAAATTTTCCGGAGAGGATTCATAAAAGGCTTTAAATAAAATGATATTTAAAGTTCCCCAAGCAAATTGAGTTGAGATACCGGCAAGAGCTGCTGCCCTGTATTGTAAGTTTGCGATAAAACGTATTTTAAAAAAAGAAAGATATTTTTTCATAAGCCGTACAGCCCTTTAACAATTTTTTTTATAAAACTCGGCAAGGCTTTCATCCAAAGATAAGGAATCCTTCTTAATGTCTTTTAATGTGCCGTCTAAAAGAATCTGTCCTTTGTCTATTAAAATAATACGCTCGGTAATTGCTTCGATATCCTGCATATCGTGGGTTGTTAAAATAATAGTCGTTTTATTTTTTCTGTTCAGTTCCGAAATAAATTTTCTCACCGTCAATTTTGAAAGAGCATCAAGTCCGATTGTCGGTTCATCCAAAAAAAGAATTTTGGGACTGTGTAAAAGCGAGGCTGCAATTTCGCACTTCATCCTTTGGCCTAAAGAAAGCTGACGGGCAGGTGTTTTGACAATTTCTTTTAATTCTAAAAGATTGATCAGCTCTTCCAAATTGTTTTGAAAAAGATTTTGAGGCACAGAATAAATATCCTTTAAAAGCTCAAAGGAATCTATAACGGGAATATCCCACCACAGTTGAGTTCTTTGCCCAAAAACTACGCCGATGTTTTTTACATATTCCACTCGCTTTTTCCATGGAACAAGACCTGCAATTTCACAAGTTCCCGAATCGGGAGTAAGGATTCCGCAGAGAACCTTTATGGTAGAACTCTTTCCGGCTCCGTTCGGGCCGATGTAACCTACGGTTTCTCCTTCGTTAATTGTAAAAGAAATATCATCTAGGGCTTTTACATACTCAAACTCCCTCGTAAAAAGAGCTTTTGCCGCTTCTTTTAAGCCCTTATTTCTCTTTGCTACCTTGTACGTTTTGCAAATATTTTGAACCGTAATCATTTTTTCTTCCATTTTTAAAAACGAATCATCAGGCTTTGTAAGGCCGTTAAATCAATTTATAGATTTGAATTCTAATGTGCCGTCAGCCATTTTTCCCACTGCGCTTCGCCTGTATCGAGCGTGGTTATTTCCTCAATATATTTGTCATTGTCGGCCGCATTATTGGGAAAATTAAAAAGGTACGGCCTGTTTTCGCCGGTGCCGGTATAGATGTCGTTTTTATAATGTATACCGTAAGGGAATATCCTGTTTTCTTTGTTATTATTATCGACAACGTAAACGGCAAGAATATTGCCGTCTTCGTCAAAGGCGGCACCCCACAGCGTTATCCAATGACCGTATGCAAGCCTGCTGCCTTTTGTGCCTTTTATATTTATTCCGATTGCTTTTTTGGAATCGAGGGCATTTTTCAGTGCATCTTCAAATTCTTTTTTTGTGTGACCTATTGCAGTGGCGATTGGTGTATGGTCTTTGTCGAACACATCCTTAAACAAGGCAGGGCCGATAAACGACGGGTCTTCGGCTTTAATCTTCGGCGATGACACGCTGTTATTGCCGTATAGGTACCACATAAGTCCGCTCATAGCATAATCGCCTTGTCCGCCGTTATGGGCTTGTGTTCTGAAAATATTTGCTATATAGCTTTTTTCTTTTTCCTGCTCATCCTGAAATTCTCGTTTATAAAAATACATATATTTTTCAGCATCGGCACCTGTTACAGGTTCCTTCTCTATATACCGTGCTATGTTGGTTTTATTTTGTTCAAACCACCAATCCAGCATATTGGCAGCGGTTTTAGCCCAGCATTGATTAGTATCCCCGCCGTCGGGAGTATTTATACCTAAATTATTTACCTTTCTGTTGTTAAACCATTTTGTCGTTTCGGATTCATTCCAAAAAAATATATAGGAGTTATCCCAGTATTCTGTGGGATATGTATGAGGAATTTCAATTTTTTCTTTTTCAGCAGGGAGCGGGGCATCTATGCCGTGTACCCATTTTATTGTTACAACCGGATGCTCATTCTTCTTTTGGGTGAGTTTTACCTCCATATCCTTATTAGTGCCCGGCTCTTTAATATATTTATTATTGTCATCCTTAAATTTGATATATGCACTTCTTTCCCAAACGGTTTTGTTTTTTTGGCAAATCAGCGTTATTGTATCTGTGCTTTCGTCTGTAGAGACTTTTTTGTCAAAACTCAACCATTTAGCCCCGCCGCCTATTATCTCGGGCTTATAGTTCAATTTGCCGTGAAGCGTTTTTACCGTAAAAGCGGGATTTGCTTCGGTACTCTCAATTTCAAATTCTGTTTTATTCAGTGCAATTTCTGGCCTTTTTTTAATAGTAACCGTAACTCTCTTTGTAATGCCGCTATTACTTTTTGATGCTATGGTTATTGTTGCAGAACCGTTTTTAAGAGCTCTTACCGTTCCGTCTTCGGCAATGTGCACATTGCCGTTATCTACGGAGTAGATAAGGCCTTGATCAGTAGCCTCATCGGGCTGTGCCTTCGCTTTGATTTTAAAGGTATTTCCGATAAGCATAAGCTTAGGTACCGTCTCTTCAACCACAATATTTTCAACCGGAACCGGTTCCGGTGCAACGGTGATTTCATCAGTCAAAAAAGAACTCTCGGTAACATGTCCAACAGTTTTTTTCGGTTTAATGTCGGATATATAGCTGTTTTTACAGGACACAAGAAAAAAAATTGCAACGGCGGCAAAACTCACCAGTTTATATCTTTTTAACATCAAAAAAAACTCCAATATGTTTATAAAATATATTATTCCGTATATAAAGTCAAGCACATTTACCTATAAAACGTTTTTATCTCCCCGAAAGTCTGCTTTTCCATGAAGCTATGAGCTGCAAAGCCTTTATTGGGGCCGTTTCGTCGGGATTGGTTGAAAGAATTTCGTTTAAGATAAGCTCTTCTTCAGGAAAAAGAGATAAATTTTTTGCAGATGGAGCTGACAGAGATGCTATTTCAGCTCCTTGTAAAGCAGAATCCGTTTTTTGGATATTTTCTTCATTTTGGAACCGGCTTCGCATGTATAAAAGATTTTCTGCCCGTGTTAGAACGCTTTGAGGAATACCGGCAAGACCCGCAACATGGATGCCGTAAGAGTTTCCCGCAGCACCGGGTACGACCTTTTTTAAAAATACTATCTTTCCTTCCGCTTCAAGTACATCCAGTTTTAGGTTTATGATTTTTTTGTGCTCCAAGCGGGTAAGCTCGTGATAGTGGGTTGCAAAGAGAGTCTTAGCTTTTATAGTATTAAGGAGGTGTTCGCTTACAGCCTGAGCTATGGCAAGCCCATCCTCCATAGAAGTTCCTCTGCCGACCTCGTCCATTATGACAAGGCTGTTCCGTGTTGCAGAATTAAGGATGTAGGCTGTTTCTATCATCTCCACTAAAAAGGTTGATTCCCCTCGGGCTAGATTATCCGTAGCGCCTACTCTGCAAAAAATTTTATCTACGGGGCTTAGAACGGCTTTTTCTGCCGGAACAAAGGAGCCTATTTGGGCTAATAGGCAGATTAAGGCTGTCTGTCGCAAAAAAGTGCTTTTTCCCGCCATGTTGGGGCCTGTAATTACTGCAAAGGAGGGAATATTTTTGTTGGAATCTTTGTCCGGACTCTTGGAATCTTGGCCTGAATCCGGCCTATCATCATCTAAATAAGAGTCATCCTCTCCGGATAATAGCTCAATGGAGTTGGGAACAAAGTCTCCGGCTCTAAGATGGTTTTCGACCACGGGGTGCCGGCCGTTGATTATATTCAAAATACCGGAATCTTCACAAAGCTCCGGCCTTGTCCAAGCGTGCAAAACGGCGGCTTGTGCAAAGGATTGGTTTACATCAAGCTCTGCAACCTCTTCTGCAAGTTTTTGTAAAAAGCGGTGATGTGAACCTATTTCGGAACAAACCTCATCAAAAGCATCCTTTTCGGCTTCGATCAGCCTTTCTTCAGAGTTATTTATATTATCTTCAATTTGTTGTAAGGTTTCAGTGGTAAAACGGTCTGCATTCGACAGAGAACGCTGGCGGATAAAGTAATCCGGAACAGCCGAGATATTTCCTAAAGAAACTTCTAAAAAATAACCCATCATTCTATTGTATTTTATTTTTAGATTATTAATACCTGTTTTTTTTCGTTCGTCATCCAAATATTTTTCAAGAATTTCGTGGGCATTTTCTTTTATGTTTTTTATTGCGTCCACTTTTTTTGAAAAGCCTTTTTTTATAAGTTTTCCGTCATTTAAGGCTATTGTACAATCTTCATTAATTGCCCTTTCCAAAAGTTCGTAGATTTCGTTAAGCAATTTTTTTTCTTCATCATTAAGCTGCAAAAAGTCAAGTTTTTTTTCTTCTATGAATGCGTTTATTTTTATTATCGATTTAAGACTTTGCTTAAGGGCAAGAAGGTCCTTTCCGTGAGTCTTTTTCATAGCAATTCGTCCGGCAAGACGCTCAATATCGAGTATGGAAGAAAGAGTATCCCGTATAATAGCCGAGGCCTTTCCATCCTTAAAAAGACTGTTTACCTTGTCAAGCCTCTTATCTATTTCAATTTTTGAACGGAGAGGATAGCTTATCCTTCTCCTTAAAAGACGGGTTCCTATTGCTGTCCTTGTATAATTTACCGATTCAAAGAGGCTGTATGAGGTACTGTTGTCTCTAAGGTTTGATAAGAGCTCTAAATTTTTTCTTGTGGAGTCGTCCAATGAAACAAAGTCACTTTCAGCATAAATTTTAATACCCGAAATATGGGAGATGCTCCTGCCTGAAATCTCTTCCAAGTATTGAATCAAAAGACCGGCAGGCGGAACTTCGGGAGAATCTATATCGAGTAAAAAGCCTTTTAAGTTTTCGGTTCCGAAAAGTGAACAAAGCCTTTTTTCGGCTTGATCGGGGTTAAAGCTCCAATCCGGATAAAAGTTTTGTATCATCGAAGGGAATTCCGAAAGAATTTGCTTTAAAGCCGGTAATTCACTTTGAAGAGATTGCTGGATTAAAATTTCTTTTGGATTTATTCTTCCTATTTCTTTTAAAAACTGTTCCTTAAAGTCCGATTTAGGAAAGGATGTAGCAAAAAAATTGCCTGTAGTAACATCGATATAGGCAAAGCCTGTATAGTAGTCCGTGCCGCTGTTTCCCTCCGTTTTTTTGTTTGAACAATAGACGGCGGCAAGGTAATTATTGCTTCCCTGCTCCAAAAAGTCATCTTCTGCAACGGTACCGGGTGTAATAACTTCGACTACTTTGCGCTCGGTCAATCCTCCTGCGACGGGCTCCGTAACTTGCTCGCATATTGCAATTTTTTTTCCTGCACGCAGGAGGCGGGCTATGTATATTTTTGCGGCATGATATGGAATTCCGCACATAGGCACATCGGTTCTTTTTGTGAGGGTTAGGTTTAAGATTCGGCTTACTTCAACGGCCTCATCAAAAAACATCTCATAAAAATCGCCGAGCCTAAAAAAAAGTATTTCGTCCTTGTATTTTGCCTTAATGCTGAGGTATTGCCTCATCATGGGCGTTTGAGGCTTATTCACTTTGTCTTCTTAATTCTTGAATAACTTTTTCCGTAATATCGACGGTTGGACTGTACCATATTATTCCGGCATTATGTTCATAGCTTAAAACCATCGTGTAGCCTTCCGATTCGGCAACGCGGCGGACGGCTTCATAAAGGCTGCTGTAAAATTCATCATCATTTATTAAATTCTTTCGGAGCATATTGAGTTCATCATTTGAAGCTTTTACATATTCCAACAAGAATGTAATTTTACTTTTTATCCTTTCTTCATATTTCTTTACTTCAGCTTCCTGTCCGTCAGCTTCGGCATTAACTTTTCTTTGTCTAAGCTGTATAATCTCAGCCTCAAGAAGTTTCTTTTGATTTTCAAATTTTTCCTTTTTTTCCTGATAATCACGGGCTGCTTTCGCATCGCGCCCAAAAGTATCAAATATTAAACCCGTATCTATTACGGCAAATCTTGTAATCTGCTGTGCATAGATTCCGAGAGACACTAAAAACATAATAAAAATAATCAAAACACCTTTTTTATTCATAATCTAACCTCTTATAAATTTGGAATATTGAAAGAAAGAACGAATCTCCAGTCAGCACCTTTTCCGTTTCCCCAAACGGGTTTGCCGTTTTCAGACTTAAACGTATTGGCAAGTAGTAACCGCAAAGGGAATTGTGGTATAGAGAACCGAAGTCCCGGCCCAAAACTAAAATAATAATCGTTTATACTCAAGTTTTTTAAGTCATTCAGGTCCTTTTTTACAGCTACGGCATCAAAGAAGAAATCAAGTGATAAAATTCCGTGAGCTAAAGGCCATCTAAATTCTACCCAGTTATTTTGCATAACGGTTCCGGCTCCTTGAAGCCCCAGTCCAACCCATCCGCGGCCTTTAAAAGATCCGTCAATATAGAGCATTCGCTCAAAACTTATAGACTGCTGAGCAAGAGGGACTTGGAAGGAAAACCCTGAGTAAAAACCTAGAACAAATTTCAGGTTCCATATGTCGCTTACAGGGTAGTCTAAAAGTGTAATATAAAATTCTCCCTTTGTGTCCGACTGAAAAAAGTACTCATCTTCAATTTTTGGTATAAGGCCGAAAAAACTTACTTCTTGGCTTAAAAACCATCCTTTAGAAGGATCATATGTAATATCTCTATCATCTACAGACAGTTTTACCTTTAAAGAATTAGTTAAGCCCCATCTTTCTTGTTGCTTTCTAACTTTTTCGTCAACAGGTCTGTATAGATTATTATCATAAAAGTTTTTGACAAGACCGAAATTTAGCCCGCCCCTAAGGGTTATAACGGCAAATTTTGGAAACCATCTATATCCTGAGTTCATTCCTACACCGAATTCCAGTTTGTCATATTTCATTTTAAATGCATCTGCCAATGAAGAATTAGAATTAAATTCCGATTCAGTAAAGAAAGGATCGGCTATATTATTATAGTTCAAGTCCTGATAACTATACATCGTCTTATGCGATATTGAAAAATCAAACCCTACCGAAAGAGGTTTACCTAAAAACCAGTTTTCCGTAAAACCTAGAATTAAGCTTTGCGTATCGCTTGCAGCATTTACATTAACCGACAGTTCTCTTCCTGTCCCAAACAAGTTTTTTTCTTCCCATTGTGCAAATACGGACATAGGAAAGGTATCCGGATCCGGTGAACCTGAAAAAGTAACACCGAATTGAATTCCGGCGGTTGATTGTTCTTCAACATTGAGGATAACATCAACAAGATCAGGTTCCGAGCCGGGTAAAACATCGGGTAAAACAGCAGAAAAATATCTTAGGTTGGCTAAATTTCTAAAACTATTCATTAGTTTGGTTTTAGAAAATACATCACCTTCTTTTAGTAGAATTTCTCTTAAAATGACATTTTCCTTAGTTTTGGTATTTCCTTTTATTATAATATTTTCGACATGGCTTCTTTCGCGTTCCACAATTATAATTGTATAACCTACTTCTTTTGTCGATGTATTACGGTTTTCTTTTTTGTCTATATAGTTACCGGTATAACCGTTTTCAAAATATAAGTTGGCAATATCTCCAAACCCTGTTTCAAATTTTCTTAAGTTAAAAATATCACCTTTTTTTAGCTTAATTTTTTCGCTTAACTCGTTAGTAGAAAAAATATAGTTTCCTTCAAAATCGGTGCCTGTATATGTAAATTGTTCCCCTTCCATTATTACATATGTAAGAGTAATTTGATCTTTTTGCGGATCGGATTCCGTATCTATATCTTTTTTTATAGTTTCAACATGGGCATCAATATAACCGTGTTCTCCATAAAATAATTTAATTGCGCTTTTATCGTCTTGTAAGGCTTCTTCTCTAAAAAAGCCTTTTTGTAATAGCCATGACTCCTTAGAAGCAAGTACTTTTTTTAAAGCTTTTTCGGGAAATTTTGAATTTCCTTCAAAAAGTATTTTGCTTATAACCGACATTTTACCTTCATTGACGGAAAATTCTACATTTATGCTGTTTTTTTCTTTATCTTCAGAAATTTTACTTGTTATTTCGGCTTTTGTAAAACCTTTTTCGATATAAAAGGCCTTTAAGGTTCTTTCGGCATTTTTCACATTGATTTCATTAAATATATCACCTTTTTTTAGCTTGATAGACGAAAGCAAATCGGCCTTTCTTACATTGTTGTTTCCTATAAAAATAATATCTTTTATGGCAGGTTTTTCTTTAACTGTAAATTGCAAAAAGACATATTGATATTTGTCGTCGGCCGGTATAGCCTTAGGAACAATATCGGTAAAATAATCCAGAGCATAGATTTTTTGTAAGATTTCCCAATAAAGTTCATCGGAAAAAGGCTTTTTTTTATATGACTTGAAGATTTCATCTAATTCTGAAGCCTCAATATTTTCCAAGCCTTTGAACTGAATCTCTAAAACAGGTTTTCCATTATACCAGCCCTCAGGTTCTTGAGCAAAGCAGTTTAAAGCAAACAAGATTAGAATAAAACCTATAATTTTTTTCTTCAACATTTTTATCCCCTTAATTAATAAGAAAATTTCCATGACAGTGTCAATCCTGTATCGGACACAAACAAAGAATCAGGCCTGCTGGGAGTTATGTGCCATCTAAGCATAACAAACGGAGTATTCATTTCAAAACCTATTTCAGGCTGAAACAGTAAATTCCCGTAAACGGGTTTTCTAACTGCATCTGTGTTTGTAGAAAGCGGATCGTAATAGCTAAGATGCAGCATTGCATCAGCATATATGGCAGAACCAAAATACTTACCAATATAAACACTTGTATTATCAAAATAGTTACCGATTGTCAATGGCTTATCCTTTGAAGTCCTAAATAAATTCTCCAAAATAACATTTTGTATGAGGAGACTCCTTACGGAAAATACGTCTACATGCAAAAGGTCTCTAGCTTCTTGTTCAATTCCTCTCATAATACCCATATTTGCTAAAATATCGGAGGTATTGCGTAGTGTTTCTTTTAAAATATTACCGCTTTTTAAATCTCCCAAAGCTACCTGCCCCATCAAGTTCATCGTATCGGAATCGGACATTGCCATTGGAGGGGATGTTGAAATTACAGGCCTAAAACGTTCAATATCGAGAGGCTGATCTTTTGCAGCCAAGTTTATTGTAAGAGGCTGGCCGTCAGCCATTTTATCCTTTATTTCGGCTCTGACGGTTATCATAGGCTCAATCTGTTGAAAAGGCGTTGTAAGGATTTTAATTTCTCCTTCTTTTATATAAAAGTTTCTTTTTATGTAGAATATTTCGCCAGTACGAATTTTTGCAGAACCGGACATTTCAAATTTTTCTGTACCTGTATCAAGGTTTAAGTTAAAAGGTTCATTTTCAGTATAAGCAAGAGCCCTTAAAATAGGGAGCTCAGTTGATGGGAACCTAAATTCGGACTTTTTTCCCAAATTTAAATTCAAATTCATGTAAAAAACGATTTTATTTTGGGTTTGCAAGGATATTTCTTTTTGTTTTTGTAAATCAGCAAACGGAACTGAAAAGTATCCTTTATCAAAATAAGCATCACCTGTCAATGCAATGGTTTCCGGATTTATTTCAAGTTTTATTTTCCCTTCGGCTCTTCCGTCCGCATGAAAGGCTATATTTTTTGTTCTTATAAGGGCCTGCGTATTTTCAAGAATTCCGCAGTTTACCGTCGTATAATATGGAACCCAGCCGATAAATTCCGATTTAGCCTCGCCCCAAAGGCTTCCAATCTTGCCATGCAGAACTGTATACGGGATGGACATATTTGTACCGTCAATGTGTATCGGCACTTCTACAGGGCCATAGGTATCAGGACTATAGTTAGGAGACGTACAAAATAATTTTTCACCTTTAAGTTCTCCGTAAAAAAGCGGGTCTTTTTGGGTACCGCTTATCTGAAGGCTACCGGTAAGTTTTCCTGCAGAAAACTTTATAATATCATTATTAGGGATAATATCTATAACCGGAGCAAGGTCTATACCTATGTTTGTTACAGCGAGGTTTATATCATTTTCGGTAAACATACCATCAATATTCAGATGGAAGGGAAACGATTCATCTATATGAAGCGAAACAATTCCATCATCGGTTTTAAAGCCGTATATCTCATCATTGTTTCCGGCATATAGGGCTATAATATTAGGTTCCTTTACTAATGAGGCTTTTATATCCGAATCGCCTTTTTTTCCTGCAAGTATCCAATCCGATATTTTCATATCTATATTAAAATGAGAAGTCATACTAAGAGTTTTTTCTATAGTATTCTTATTTTCATTATTTTTATCTGCATTAGACATAAAATCAAAATAAAATGAGGCTTTAGTATCAAGATTTTCATTATTATTCTGTTCTTTTAAATCAGCTTCATATAAAAAGCTCAAGAATCCTTTTTGTTCAGACGGGCTGATAGAGGCTTCAATTTTATTTATATTGTGAATACCCCATTTCAAGGAGGAGTCATAAAGGCTTATTTTATTGTTGTCGATAAAAGCCGAGGCCATGCCCTCAAGATTTTGCCCATTTAGATTAAACGATATTTTTTTTAAATCGGTTTTTATTGAAAGGGCTTCTTGATTTCCAAGAAATATAAATTCTGCATCTGCTTTGTTTTCTCCTTTTTGTGTTTTTAAAAAACGATTAAGCGATATATCCTTTATTTTACATGTACCGTCAAAATAAACCTTGTCGGAAAAAGTAAATGAAGAATTAAAGATTAAACTTTCCGTTTTGTTTTTATCCGTAAGTGAAAGATTAACTGCATATTGATTGATTTTTTCATCCGAAACAGGAAGAACATTAAAGGCAGCGGTACCTTCGAGCTGTTTATTTTTTATACCGGCTTTTACATCATGAAAAAAAGCCTCATCGGGTTTGACATAACCTTCGGTATAAAACTCTAAAGTGTCATCCGTTTTTGTAATATCAGGCTCAAGGTATTCAAGTTTTGCATAATTGCAAGTGATCATCCAGTCTTTTTGATTTTTGTATTCAAAGGCTGTGTCGGCGGAAAATATGGAATTTATAAAGGGAACGGGAAGCTCTTTTACCTGTATCGTTCCCTTTATATTTTTATGTAAATCTTTTAACACATTTACATTTAAACCGTAATCTCCATAAACACTTATAACTTCATCAGTCATTAAGCCGGAAACCTTATAGCTTATATCGTTTAAAGTCAAAAGAGAATCAAAAACCATTCCTTCATTTTCAAAAGAGGAACTTACATTACCGCGCAGGTTTATTTTGTTAAAAAGAATATCAATATTGCTGATGTCAAAAGAAGTTTCATTTCCTTGAAGAGAAAAAAGACTGTAGAATCCATTCTTCGAACTTGAAGCAAGAACAGTCTGGATTATGTTATATGAAAAATGTTTAAAGTCGCTTGATAAATAAAACTCGCTGGTCATTTGAACGGGAGAAATAAAGTCTTCTAAAAACTCTTTTGCAGGCACCTTAACATCGGTAACAGCCTTTACTCCATTGTAAATGTTTTCAATGCTGATCGCATCAACCGCTCCATGAAGTTCCAAATACCCCATGTTTTGTTTAACATTTTTTTCGGCATCAGATACAGGATGAGACCATGTTCCGTCAAGGCTAAAAGCCCCCTTAGTATCTTTCCCCGATATGTATATGTCGGTTTTTCCCGTTTTTTTTTCAAGTACACACGCAATATCTTTCAGTTGAGCTTTTCCAATCTCCAGATAGGGAATATTAGAAAAAATTTTATTTTGCTCCGAGAAGACATTTAAACGCATTGCGATATTTTCTCCCGATCCTAATTTAAATTTTGAAATATTAAAATTAAAATCGGGAGCGATTTCTTTAATCTTATAAGAACCTTGTGCAGACACATTTATATCCGAATTATTTAATTGAAGTTTTTGTAAGGTTATAAGATTGCCGTCTCCTCCAATTTTAAAGCTGAGAACGGATTCTTCAATCCTGTTGCCTGATATATTGAATTTGGGCAATTTAACCGAAAAGACCGTATCCCATAAAAAATTTTCAGCCGCAGAAAAACTTAAATTAAAATTTCCGGTAAATGCTGCATCTTTTAATTCTTTAAGGAGACTTATTTCTTCAGAAGGAGAAATCAACAAAAGAGGTTTCAAATCTTTGCATTCAATATTTATGTTTCCTTTATTGTCCGCCGTATTCCAAGAACCTTTTACATCAATAGGCTGAATATCCTGCAATGTTGTAATAGAGGCTATTTTATTCAAATATGATGCAAAAATCGAAAATTTATCAATATAAATATTTCCGATTTTAATATCTGCAAAATTTATTATTGATGAAGCAGAAACGGTTGCAGGATAAACCGACCCGTTTATATTCACAGCCGTACTGAATTCGGGCAAATCCGCTTTTACAAAATTATTATATCGAATATTTGAATTTATATAAAAATCAATTTTATCGGAATTTAATGCAAAGCTCCCGCTTGAGGTATAAAAATTCATATTTGAATTTTTATTACTGTAATTTAATGCAATATTTTTTAATTCAATTTTTGCAGGTTTAATAGTTTTTGTGTTTTTTAAATTTTCTTCAACAATTTTTAATATATCTACCGTATCGGGTTCGGTATTTTTAACTTTTTTTTGATCTTCTTTTTCTACACTTGATGAAATTTCTTGTGTGTCAAATTTTTTTAAAATATTCTTATTTTTTTCGATATTAAAATCTATAACTCCGTCATAAATACCTAAAGAAACAAGTGCGGAAGTAAAATCTTTTTTAATTAACGAATATAATCTATAATCAAGATAAAGCAGTGAAAAATGTGCTATTTTTTGCTCTGTTGCAGCATTGTAAATATTCACATCCCTTATTTTTATTCTATCAAAAAAAGAAGGGGATATGGAAGCATAAGTAATCTTTATTTCAAATTCTTCTTCCACAGATTTTATAAGATTATCCCGCACATGTACAAGCCTCTCTTCCAGAGCTTTGGCTGCCGGATAAAACACTATCAAAGAGCTTACAACTATTGCGAGAAAAACGATAATTTCTATGATGCGTCTTTTTTTTATATTTTCCACTCGACTACTATTATATCAAAAAAAAAAATGTTATGATAGGCCTCATGATACTACCTAACTTTGTTGTACTTGAGGGCATAGACGGTTCGGGAACGACAAGTCAAATAAGACTTTTAAAAGAAAGATTTGAATCTGAAGATAAAGGTCATCTTGTTTCATTTACGCAAGAGCCCACATCAGGCCCTATTGGGACTTTAATCCGTGCGGCTCTTCAAGGTTCTTTTAAGCTGGCACCCGAAACAATGACGCGCTTATTTGCTGCCGACCGCTGCGAACATATTTACGGTACACAAGGAATTCTTAATCGGCTTAATGAAGGAATGGCTGTTTTTTCGGATAGGTATGTTTTTTCAAGTCTTGCCTATCAAACTGCTGCAGGAGCCGCCGAACTTGTAAAACTTCAAAACGACGGCTTTCCTCTCCCCGAATTTTTATTCTTTTTTGATCTGCCCGTTGATGAAGCTATGAATAGGGTCATAGGCCGAAGTAATATGCTCGAAATATATGAAGAAAAAACTTTTCAGTACAAGGTTCAAGATGAATATAAGAAGGTTATAGATGAATACAGGGCAAAAGAGCCCAAAATGAACATAGTCATAATTAACGCTGTTGAACAAATTGAAGAAATTCACAATAAATTATGGAGTATTGTAAAAAATTTGCCGAAAATATAATCGATGAAAAGGCGATTTTTCTCTTTTATTGTTTTATGTTTTTTTATTTTCTCAAATAATCAACTTTTTTCTTATTTTGTAGAGTACAAAGAGCAGTATTATAAACTCTATCATATCCACTACGAACAAGAACCCGATGATATAGTTGAGAATATTTATTGGCTTGAAAGGGCAATAAACGCCGATTTTTGTAACCCTCTTCATGCTTTATGCAAAATTAATACTAAGAAAGAATGGGAAAAATACCGGTATATGTTTATGATGCACCTAAACCTTAAAATGGTCGATCAGCATTTAAGATTAGGAAGTAAATTTGACAAACAAGTTGCATATTTTTATAATTACCCTTGGAAAGAACAAAATATCGAAAGCCTTTCTAAGGCGGAAGAATTTTATGAGACAGCTCTTGTTTATTGGCATGAAGCAAAACTATGGGCCGAAAAGGCCAATATGAGGGAATTTCAATTCATATTTTTAGACGGTCTTCCTTTTTGGGAAAATGAACGAGCCCGCATTGCTTCAGGAGATTTAAACTATGAGCGGACTATAAAAAGGGAGCTTCTTCGCCTTCAAAAAGTCAGAGAGGACTTTATGAATATGGATGATACTACTTATTGATTTTTACTATTTACCTATTTACATATATTCATTTGTTTGCTAATATGGTATATATGGGTAGGTGTTTTAAATTAAGCCCTTCGCTTTTAAGTGCGGATTTTTCAAAATTAGGTGAAGAATTGGCTTTTATAGAAAAAAACGGCGGAGACTGGGTTCATATAGATGTTATGGACGGGCAGTTTGTGCCTAATTTAACCTTTGGAGCTCCGGTAGTAAAATCTATACGGCCTTGCTCCAAGCTGGTTTTTGACGTGCATCTAATGGTAAATAATCCTGAAAATTTGGTAGCAGCCTTTGCCGATGCAGGAGCCGATTATTTTACTTTCCATGCTGAAGCGGTTATACATGCAGACAGGCTTATTGCCGATATCCGTTCGCACGGAATGAAGGCCGGGGTAAGCATTGTACCGTCTACACCTATCGAAACACTCGAACATATAGCACCTCTGGTTGATCTGATATTGATTATGAGTGTTAATCCGGGGTTCGGAGGACAAAAACTTATTCCCTATTGTTTGGAAAAGGTAAAACGGTTAAAACAAATGCGTGAAGAAAAAAAAGGCACTTATTTGATTTCGGTAGATGGAGGAGTCGGCTCAAAAAATATTGAGACGGTTGTAAATGCAGGAGCGGATGTTGTTGTATCCGGTTCGGCATTTTTTTCGGGAGATTTAGTACTATGAAAAAAATCTTTATTTTATTTTTTTTGATTTTTGCTTTAAATGCTTTTACACAAGATTACACCGATTACATGTCGTCCGGCTTAGATGCCTATGCCCGTTCGGACTGGTCATCAGCAGTATTTTCATTTCAAAAGGCAATGGAAATTTCAAAAAATTCTTTAGATGAGCCTTTATATTGGCTTATAATGGCAAATGCCTCAGCCCGGAATTATCCTGTTGCTTTAAACGATGCCGAAATTTTTTTAAAGAAATTTCCTAGAAGCTCTAAAACAGCTGAGGTTATTTATCAGCAAGGTAGAATATATTGTCTATCTGCAAAACATGAACAATCCATAAATATTTTATACGGCTTTTTAAGAAAATATCCCAATCACAGACAAACGGCATCTGCTTATTATTGGATAGGCGAAAACCTATATATGGTAGGACGCTTAAAAGATGCAAGAACTATTTTTTCCAGAGTTATAATAGATTATCCTTCATCGGCAAAGGTCGAACCTGCCCGATATAAGATAGCCCTCATAGATCAGGCATCTACACAAGACGAACTTTTACAACTTTTAAAAATAAGCCATGAAGAACTGTTAAAACTTTCCGAAGAATCCGAAAAAAATAAAAAAATTTATGAGCAAACTCTTGCCGCATATCAAAGGCAATCTTCCGATACCGGCGGCGATATTAGAATTGCAGAACTTTCGGAACAGCTCAAAATGGAAAGAAAGAAAAATGAAGAGTTATATGATAAATTTGTAATGCTTGATTTAAAAAATCAAGAAATTTTAGCGGCTTTGGCAAGTATGGATTCTAAGTATACTTCCGAAATGGCGGAAAATAGCGGTACTCAATCAGCGGATTACTCCGATCCCAATGCTAAGCGTGCTGCCATTGAAGCTCTAATAAAAAAAGCTAAAATTTTGCAAAGTATGTATAATCAGCTTTTGGAGGACCAAAATCAATGAGAGGAAAAAAATATTTCAGTATTTTATTGTTAGGTATGGCTGCACTTTTTTTACATGCTAAATCTTTGCCTGATTATGAACTTTTAAAAAATAATCTTAAATTAGTAGTTTTTAGAAAGACGGGAAATTTTTGCCTCTACAATCTTTCTCAAAAAGGGAAGGATAAATATGTACCTCTTTATGATGATAGGTCTCTAGGCCGAACCAATAAATTTTACGTTTATAAAGACAATAAGATTTATGAACTAAAAAAACGAATAGGAAAACCAGTTAAAATTGAGGCTGATGAAAATTCAATAAGCATTTTATATGAGTTTAATGATTCTTTCTATGTTACCCAAAAACTGTCTTTTACCGAAAAGGATTACGGTACCGGAGGGCATCTTTTAAAGATTGAAACTATAATTGAAAACACAAGCGGCAGTACTTCAGAGTTTGCTTTAAAGGCAATTTTTGATACCAACCTAGGTGAAAGGAGGCAAACACCTTTATATACGGATTTAAGAACGGGACTTTTTAGAGAGACGGTCTTAGAACCTAAACTGGAAAGAGACTCTGCCGTCATTTCTGCAAATTCCGATTTGGCTTGTTTGTTTTTAATAAATCATTCTGAAGCAAAAATTCCTCAAATAATTTACGCTGCTAGTTGGGAAAGACTTCAAAGCCGCAAGTGGCTGCCTAATGCCGTTCCGGGAAGACTTTTTAGTACAAGATATTCTCATAACGATTCTGCCCTTCTGTTTGTTTGGCCGAAAGAAATGGTAGGAAACGGTGAGAAGATGAATGTTACAATGCTGATAGGCTGTTATGATTTTTTAAGGAAGAATGCTGAAAATAATATACAAGAATCTCAGGTAAAAATTACGGATAAAGAAAATAATAAAACTCCTTCGGCAAACACCGAAAAAATGAATCCGAAGGATGAAAAAGATTATCAATACATACAAACTTTATTGGATAAAATTCTTGAAGTTGAATCAAATCCTGACATAGTAACTGATGAGTATATTCAAGACTTAATAAACCAAACCGATAACGCAATACAGGACATACAGGAATAAAAAATGGCCGTTTCTATTGTAGACCAAGGTAAAAAATTATTAAGCAAAAAAAAATATAATGAAGTAATCTCAACACTAGAACCGCATATCCTTGACTACAGAGATTCATTTGCGTTTCATTTTTATTTAGGCCTTTCATATTTGTATGCCGGTGATATTCAAAGTGCTATGACCTATCTTACAAGAGCAAAGAAAATAAAGCCGAACGATCCGGACTTACTGTCAACTTACGCAGCAATGGCTTTAAGACGTTCACTTACTGCAGAAGCTGTAGAATATTATCTGCAAGCCCTTGAGCATAATCCAAATTGTAAGATTGCAAAAAAAGGATTAGATATTATCCGTAAAAATAATTCTCCCGAAAAAATCGGAAATTTAGTTCAATCCGGAAAAATAAAAACCCTTTACCCTAGCCCGGGAAAGGAAGAAAAAAAAGGAAAGATTATTGCAATCGCTCTTGTTTTAAGCATTTCAATTATTTCTCTTATTTTTATCGTTCCTTACGTTATTAATACAAGACAATTTTCTGATAATGATAGAGCTAATTTAGATGAATTTAAATTGGACAGCAATGAAAGAAAACATGCCGTAGATATGGAAGGTTCTTATTTATATGTTTTAACTCAAAGTCAAATATTAAAATCTTATACGGATGCTCAAAACTATTTTAAAGCTCATAGAGACAATGCAGCCCAAGTTGAAATAAACAGATTGCTCTCATCTAATGCGTCTTTTTCAATAAAACAAAAATCAAGACTTTTGATGGATTACTTTGACGAGCCGGGTTTTGATAATATCCAAGATGTTTATTCTTATGCTCAAGTAAAACAGGAACCTCTGCTCTACCTAGATTGCTGGGTAGTCTGGAAAGGAATGCCTACAAATATTCAAACAGGAACCTATAGTACGGCTTTTAATCTCTTAGTAGGGTATGACACAAAGCAGATATTGGAAGGTGTAGTTCCCGTATTTTGTGAATTTGTTTCAAAAATAGATGCAGACAGACCTATCAGCGTGCTGGGTAAAATAACAATAAAAGATGGAACGATTTGTCTAAAAGGAAAAGGTCTTCACCAAACTCAAAAACCGGCTGAGAACGATTAAAATTGTATATGCTGGGCTTCTATTCTTTGTTCCTGACCGGCAAGCATCCCTGCCCTATTTAAGCAGTTATAAAGCTCCCTTATATTTCCCGGCCAGTTATATAAACGCAGCTTAGCTATAGCTTCATCATCTATATTTTTATTTATTTTGGATAAATAAGCGTAAACAAGATATTTTATGTCTTCTTTTCTGTTTCTTAGAGGCGGTATTTCATGGCGCAAAACATCCAGCCTATAATAAAGGTCTTGCCTGAATTTTTTTTCTTGTATCATCTGTTTTAGGTCTTCATTAGATGATGCTATTAAGCGGAAGTCAACCTTCTTTTCAGTAACTGCCCCCACAGACCGTACAAAGCCTGACTCAAGAACATGTAGAAGTTTTGCTTGAACATCCATAGAAAGAGTTTCCATTTCATCTAAAAATATAGTCCCTCCTTTAGCTTCAGAAAAGACCCCTTCTTTTTTAATTGCTCCTGTAAAACTCCCCTCTTCTGTTCCAAATAAAAAAGACTCAGCCAATTCTTCCGGTATACAGCTGACATTTATTGAGAGGAATTTTTTATTTTTAATAGGTGAAAGTTTATGTATTAAATCTGCTGCCAAACCTTTGCCTGAATCGGTCTCTCCCAATAAAAGAACAGGCAGTTTTGACTGCGAGGCTTTATATATAAAATTTCTAAGTTCATTGACGGAATTACTTACACCAATTACCTCATTTTTTAATATGTCTGCGAATTCTTTTTCGATTGTGTAATCAGCAATCCTATCATGGCAACAAGAATCAAGAAAAAAATTTTCAATCGTATTATAAATAGTTTTTAAGTCGCATGGGAATTCGAAAATACTCGAAATATCGTTTCCGAATAAATCATAGTTCCACTCGTTTTTATTACAATGGATTATGATAAATATATGTATGTCAGGAAATTCTTTTTTTATTAATGCAGATATATCCCTCAAAAAAAAGCCGCCGGCCTCAGCATCTAAAATCACAAAATCAAAGTTGTCATTCTTTAAAATTTCTATTATTTTGCTGCTATCAAATATTAAAGTTACATCCCATAAATTTTTGATTTCGTTAAGAAAGTAATCTGCGTCTTCTTTAGAATACGCCGCATAAACACACCTTTTCATATCTTATTGTATCAAATTTCGGCCTTTATTACAAGCCTTATTTTCTGAATACCTCGAAAATTAATCGCAAGGCACGCCAAGAGTGCAAAGATTAATTAGAGGACATGTGTAAAAAGATGCCCCCATCTACCAATCCGACGGGGGGATAACTCGTTAAGCGGAACAGTTACTTCGTCAATACCGCCATCTCGTAGTTCTTGTTCGTAAAGTATGCAGCAATAACCTTATTTGCATAGTCCCCGCTCGTCGGTACCCCCTGGCAAATCGTGTACTGCTGAATGACGTTCCTTTCTGATGTTATATGTTATTTTTTTCCAAAAGATATAATCCATGTTGTAGATTTTTTTCTTTATCAAAACAATCTTTAATTATTGAATAATATGCATTATCATTATATTCAAAATTTCAAAAGTTGCAAAACCTGCCAAAACACTATATTTTACATTTGGGTCTGAAGTTACTCCTGAATCATCAGCATATAGTAAATACATGAAAAGCCTCCAAACAAAAAAAGAGAGCCAAGCGAGAAAACTCGACGCACCACTTAAAGGCAGCACTCTTGACCCTGATTTAGAGTATACACACATTTCATACTAAAGTCAATATCTAATTTTATATTTCGATTTTTCTTTTTTATTTTCCGCATCGCAACAGCTCCATTCGACACTTCATACCTGGATCTCTTACCAAACCAGCTGTCTTTCCTCGGTTTCCCACATCACATAAAAAATCCCCCATCGGATTACCGACGGGGGGATAACTCGCTAAGCGGAACAGTTACTTCGTCAGCACCGCCATCTCGTAATTCTTTGTTGTAAAGTATGCGGCGATAACCTTATTTGCATAATTACCGCTCGTAGGCACACCCTGACAAATCGTGTACTGCTGGATACCGGCGCTTGCAGGCACCGTCATAACCACCCAATTACCGGTAAACTTACCGTTCTCAACGCCGTTTTTAACGTCGGCGGCAGAAGCAATACCGTCTTTAAGCCAGGCGATACGCGCTGCATTTGCGGAACCGTAAAAACCGTTATGATAGTAGCTGATGTACGGAACCTGCTTGGTATCTTCTTTGCGTACACCAATTTTGAGAAGGGTACCGGGATTCATGTGGGTATCGACCTTAACAACTTTAAAGTCTGTAGAAACAGGCTTTGTTGTCCCTTTTACTTTATTCGGCGGCAAGTAGGCGTATTTCACCCCGCCGTCACCGCTGGAATAGTAGCCGATGTGTAATCCGTCCTCATCGTCAATTGCCACATCAACATAGAGCGGTGCACCGGTATCAACAACTACGGCATTACCCTGCCATACCGCAGTTTTACGATCAGCGGCACCGGCAGCAGGTTCCGTATAACTGTTTACATCACGATAACTGTATACCAATCGGCTGTTTACGGAATCATACCACACGGCAACGGCTCGTTCAGTAGAGGTAAGAGCAACGGCAGCATAGCCCCCGCTCTTATATACGGTGGTATCCGCATTATCCGCTATAACTTCATAGCCTCGTGCAGAACCTGAATTGTTAGGATCGCTGTAATCTCCATCATCCTTTACATTATAACCTAAACCGTTTGAAATGCTATCAGGAGCGGTAACGGAGCCGTAACGGAATTTAATGGGAAGTGCGTTGTTATTTCTATCGTAATAGATAAGAGCAACCTTTGCATCGGAGGCGGGTCCTCTAACTGCCAACTTAGGTATCTGCACACGGTTTACATCATAAACACCTCTGCCTATATTATTATTGTTTTCAAGACGGCGGCGGTTTGTTCCACCGGTATAATTTCCGCTTGTTCCGAGTGCATCTTCGCCTTGTTCACGAGAGAAGAACGTAAAACTCGTACTTCCTCCGGCTCTATCGGTATTGGTTGCACCTCCGTACATATTTTCGCTATCATCAAAGGCTATTACGGTATTATGATATTTACTAAAACACTGTTCAATAATATTTGCAGAAGCCATTTGTGTTGATGTATGATTTACAGTGCCGTTTTTCATCATATTGAAACTCATATCACTTCCGGCCAAAGATCCGTAAGACATATAATAATTACTCTTACTATCCATCACAAACTGCGGGCTTTCCATAAAGTTGTTATTGATAATAGGTTTCATATTCCATACAAACAGCTTACGCTTTGCATTGAGGATATCGTTATTAATTCCATTGCTTTCAATATTGTACGGCTTTGTAATATCCACCTTGTTGTTGACGGATTCGACAGAATCGACCTTAACGGACAGATCGCCGCTCGTATGCGATGATACTATGACTACGCTGTTCAAATTCGTACCGAGCGAAGAGGTACCGAGCACAACCGTTCCGCCTGCGAGGTTAAAACCTTTTACTTTAATCGTTTCCCCAGCCCGTACCGGATATTCGCCGGTCGAAGCGCGAGAGAAGGCGCCTTTATGACTGCCGTCGGCACCTTTTAAACCCGTTACTACCTCCGTAATATACGGCACAACGTTTACCGTTGTTTTCGGCTCGTTTGCAGTATAATCGTACATATAAGCTGTGGTTGCCTCAGTGGGGACGTCATCTTCAAGCGTTGCCTTATTGCCTGTTACGCTTCTTATACGTGTAAGGTACTGCGTTTCGCCTTTTGTAAACACAACGAACTGTCCCGGCTTCTTATTTGCGAAAACAGCGTTTTCTGCAGATCTTTTTTCAGCCCGGGTAACGCCTGTTGTTTTTGCTGTAGTCACTTCGGTATCGGAAAATGTCGTTGTTCCATCGTTAGCCGTTACTTTAATGTCTTTCGCAAGCCCTACGCTCATCTTTTCAGTGTCCCAATCAATCTGCCATGTAACGTAATAACCAAGATAGTCGGCACCGAGTTTTTTTACCTTTAATACAATACCATCTGCCGAAGTTATTGTTCCGGCCGTCCACGGCCCATTGCCGGAAAGCGCAGTTGTTAACGTTTTACCGGATACCTCAGCTGTAATTGAATCAATTTTAATATTGTCATACACAAACCCGCGGATTGTAACCTTGCCCGAAACGGAAGAGTGATCGTTGCCTAAGCTGTTAATCTTTGCAATTTCCACATGCCCGTTGGTGCGTTTGTTTTCGTATAGCGAGTTATCGTTTTCGCTGTTCCAATGGAACGGAAGGATGACCACCGTCGGCGGTGTAGTATCGATAGCTTCAAAGAGCGTAGTAATATTGACTTTTGCAAAAGCGGAATCCGTGCCTTGTGTATAGCCCGCCGTTTCGCCCCATAACTCAAGGATAATTTTTGTCGGCGTACCGTTTGAATTGTTGATTTTATCTGCAGCCGTGCCAAAATGATCCTTTAAATCGATTTCACCGCCGCTTGTAATAGCGGTAAGTCCTCCCAATCGAGTACCATTTTCTTTTTTAAGCTGATATTTTACCGTACCGTATCCGCCGGTAAAGTCAACCTTTATTTTAGAATTATCTTTATTCTTAAAGGCAAAACCGCTGCTTGCAAAATTCGCCGTAAAATCGAGGTTTGTATCTTTGTTGGACGGAATATCCAAATTATCGCTTATAAACGATTTCTGTGTACCGCCTATGTCCGTCATAAGCGTAATCTTCTGTACGGCGATCGGCTTGTTTTTTACGACTACATTGACATCGGGAACTGTATATACGTTATCCTGCTCATCGTAAATCTTACAGCTCAGTTTTCCTTTACCGTCCTTTAGGGTGCTTAAATTGATTTCTCCTTCCCAGCTGACTTGTCCGCCGAGATGTTTGGTTATTTTATTTCCTGTAATTTCACCGCTTGATTCGGACATCCCGTCAACGGTAACCTTCACTTCGATCTTTTTTATACCCGAGCCGTCGTCGTTTGCAACACCGCGCACAATCCAGTTTCCGCCGTCGTTCCGTATAATATACGGCGCTTCATATAAAAGACAATTGTATGTGCCCGCTTTATCAAGATTGGGGGCAAAAGACACCGTATTTCCGCTGACGTTTGTTACCGTGCAGATATTATCGTTAATTAAAAGGCGCAGCTTGCTGTAATCGGGAGACGAGCCGGGAGCCTTTTCTTTTACTTTTTGTGCAAGATTGGAGTCCGTTATGGAAGATACTCTGACGTTTCCGCTGTATCTGTAGATAAAGTCTCCCAAATCACCTGCAGGGGGCGTAATATCGAAGTTCAGCTTTACTGTTTCTTCTCTCGACAAGTTTTGTCCCACATCAACTATTTTGATTTTTATCGATATCTCGCCTTTGCGTTTCGACGCTTCGCTGAGCGTACTTAAATCAAGAGGAATTTGAAGCGTATAATTTTTTGCACCGGGAGAAGCAGGCGCATGTGCGGTGTCTTCGACAATCCAATGGTTTGACAACGCTTGTGACAAATTATATTTTTGATTGCCCAACAGTTCCTGAGATGAAATCTCGACGGTTTTTATTCCGGAGTCGTCGTATAAAGAACCGATAAGTTTTTTCCCGTCAGCGATCCACATACCCGATGTATAATTTATCGGATTTGAACCGTCCGATTTATTTACCAGCTTTAAGGAATCGGGGCTGCCGATTGTCGGATAATTTTCATCTATAAAGATTTTTATAGTCTCTGACCATGAACCTAATTTACCGGTAGTTTTATTTTTGGCACAGACTCTGAAATAAACCGCCCAGTTTTGCCCGTTCGGGTTATTAAACGCTCCGTTTTCATTTATCGAAATTTGCCAATTCGAGCCACCGGTAGCACCGTCAGTACCCGGTACAAGTTGACCATCGCCGCCTTTATACCAATCGGCATCATAGCCGCCGCCGGATGTTCCGAAAGTCATATTCCCGTTTGCAGTATCGTTAAAGTCGCCGTTTTTTGAAAACTGAATATATACGTTACCGATGTCTGCAGGAGTGCCCAGTCGGGCAGCTGCCGTACCGAATATTTGGATGGTACCGCCCAAAGTTTGATTTTGCTGCGGTGAAAGTACTGTAATAACCGGCTTGTCGCCGTTCGAATCATAGCGTATAGTGAAGTCTTTAACAGCTTTGTTTCCTATGGTATCCTCTGTCAAAATATAGACGGGAATATCGTACACACCCGCGCTAACCAAATTACCGTGAGAGGCGGGATTTGACGAAAAATCATCCAAGTTATACGTAAACTCCCATGAAACCGGAGTGGTTTTATCCATAACCCGCCAACCAGTAGTAGTATTAATGGTTGGCACGGAAGTCTGTTTTCCTATGATGTACTTCGTACCGTCCTTGTTTACGCCGGCATAGGCATCGCTAACGCTTCCCATAATTCTTACGGTTCCCGCCTGCTCGGCATTTGCCGGAGGATATTCTAAAACCGGCACGGGACCTGTTGTATCTTTAATAAACGCTTTTTCGGCAGCAGCAGTCTGACCTGCACTCTTAGCCCAAAAATGAACTGTGTGTGGTCCCTCCGATAATGAACCAAGTGAAACAGGCACAGCGGTTTTCCATTCGGTTCCGGAAGAGTACGGAAGTTCCGTATCGCTTTCACCCGCCGGCCCATCCAATTTATAACATACCTTGGTAACCGGCTGCCCGGAAGAAACATTTGCAATGACATGAAAAGCTTCTTTTACAAACCCGGAAGGAGCACCGGGAAGTATCATGAGGTGGTTACCTGCCGGTTCAAACTTGATAACGAAAGAGCCTCCGGGCGAATTATTTCTATCATAAGCAACAAAATCATTATTTTCGGTATCTTTTCCTTCTACTTCTATTACATAATATCCGGCAGAAAAAGTAGCAGGATTCGGCAGCTGCCATTGTACGGTCAATTCACTTGTGCCGGTAACAACCTGATTAAGTTCGTCTTGTGTCGATAAATCCGCAAATTTTAAAGAATAAGCAGGGGTAGCGGACTGCACCAAATTCAATATTTTTTTATCGCCGGAAGCAACATACGAAACATCATCGTTGCATTTATACATATTGATTACAATACCGCTCGATCTGTATCCGTTGTAATTGAAATGGTCAACCAACGGAGTGCTGTTTCTATTCGGAATAAGCTTAAGAGAAACTTTAGGCCGTACCGAACCGCTGAAAAACTCTACACCGGGATGAGGCAAATCCGCATCTGGAGTCGTCGCGGGATAGGATTGAGGAAAATGGGTTCCATTTGTTACTTTAAAACCGGGCGATTTATTCGGATCCAGCGTAAAAAAGGAAAATTTTTCATTGGTAACGCCATTTGTCATGATGCGGGCATTTTCCAATATCTGTTTTACAGACTGTCCTTCAGGATCACTGTCGTCATATAATTTTGCCAAAAGCTTCAGCGTTTTATTCGATGAAGAAGCCGAACCTCTTTTCCCCGCAAAATAATCGTTTATAACATCGGCGGTATATCCTTTTTCCAAAACCGATCGGATATCTCTATCCCGCAAATAATACCATTCCGAAGTGTTTCCCTCACCTTCATTTCCGTCGCCTTTAAAAAAGCGCGCATTATCGGTTAAAAATACATGCGCTTTAATTTTAGGATTTCCATTTATATCATTATATTTATACAAAGGATCTGTAAACTCGGTATCATTTTTCACAGCAGTAGCTATTTCTTCGTTTATATTTTTTCCGACAAATTTTTTCGATATGCTTATATCGGTACCGTCAACTGTTAAAGTAAGATCCTCTATTTTGCTTCGATCTTCCGCTTGTCCTATAACTGTAAAAACCGAACCGTAAGGGTCGGCCTGTGCGGTAGGATCATCGTTTAAGACAATCGTCGACGGGCGGGACACAATAAACACAGGGGGAGTATTGTCAATATCGTACTCACGGCTAAAACTTGTTGTTCTACCTGTAATATCAGTAACAGTAACAGTAGCAATGTATTTACCGTCAGGTATCGGATACTCTTTTACCAAGGGATGACCATCTCTTGTCCTTCCGGTAAATTCATTATTAACAGACAGAGTCCATATTACAGAGCCATTATTAACATCTGATAAGCCAGCAGAATATTGTTTAGAGACCCAGCCTGTTTCAGTATTTTTAAATACAACAGAAACATCTTTAACACCCTCATCGTCCTTTGCCGTTCCTTTCATCACAAAACTACCCCTGATAGGTGCACCTCCTGCATCAGGATAAATAATTTGTCCGTCCGGGCGTTCAATATCGATAGTGCCGCCCAAACCTATGTTTTGTTTGCAAGTAACACTCAAAAATACCGTAAACAAAATTAAAACCAAAAAAATTAAAAAAAATCTGTTCTTTTTCATAAAAACCTCTAAAAAGTTTTGTTAAAATATATCAACTCTTATACCTACTGATATATGCGGAATAACCGATTTGATTGCAGATTTTTTACTTGTTGAATCTACATCGGTAGGTATAAACCATAATTGTCCTTCCGTAAATAACGATAAAGAACTAAAATATTTTTGCTTATGGAATTTCACACGGGGAAATTCAATTTGTGTAAGCAAAGCCGACAATATTTGAGGACGGCCGCTTTGGGTATTTGTAAAAAGCGAAAACTGTGCACCCAAGGCCACATCCAAATACAACCATTTCCAATCAGGTCCAAAATAGTAACCGAAAGGCAGTTCATATACGTTAGCTAAAAGTTTTAACGATATTATATGCCCCCCGTACCTAATTTGATAATTACCGTATAATGCTGTAAACTGACTTTGTAAAAACTGCCCGTAATGAAGCTGCAGTTTTACGTTATCGTCAAAAAAACTTAATCCTATACCTAAATTCCACAAGGAAGCGCCCCAAAAAGCACCTTCTACGTGTAAACCTTGGATGAACTTAGGTACTCCATAGCTCGCCTTATCTCCCTTTCTTAAAGAAGCCTCAACCTTGGCTAATTCTATATCATCAGATGATAAACCTCTAAAGTCTATAGAACCGTTATACCTTCCTCCCTCGCCCGGGGATATCAATGTAATCTCAGGGGCTGTCTTATCAATCTTTATTATTGTTCTACAGACTGCCGTTTCTTTGTTTTCCATAACGGCTCTTACCAATAAAAAGTGATTTCCTTGAGCCATATCTTCCGTTTCAAGCCTATATTTCCAATTGGCGGTTGACTTAACCGGAACAAAGGTTTTTCCGTTATCAAAGCTGATTTCTACTTTTTTCAGCTTCTTGGCCTTAAAAGCTCTTTTATCCTCTGATGCAGCACCCTTTGAGGATACCAGAGCCTTTTCTTCTTCGGATACGGTATATCCCGCCCTTCCTCTAAGATAAGGCCTTTCTATTGCAAAATCCCCCATAGCAAAGTTATCGATTGTAATCCAAGGCCCTACTGCATCATAGTGTATAGTATGTACTTCGGAAGACAATGTACCTGTTCCGCTTGGAGTTACCCTTAGCTCAAGTTTATGTTCCCCTGTTATAATCTTTTCACTGTTTAATTTAAAACAAACATAGCCCGTTTTAGATACAGGAGCCCTTTCAGCCTCCTTACCGTCTATGTATAAGATTGCTTCTTCAACCCGTTTATCCAATATAAGTCTTCCATATATATTAAATTCGCCTCTTACCGTCTCTCCATTCAGCGGATACAGCAATTCTATCTTATTTTTGTCTTTTTTCCGGTACACATCAAAGTTGATAGAAGCCTCATTTACGTTATTTGCCTTATCCACTCCGCTTATTTCAAGATTATATCTTCCTTCAGGTAATGAACTTATGTCTATATCTTTGGATAAGATTATATCTTTTTCCATTTTTATCTCGGATAGTTTTTGCGGTACGGAAGAACCGCTAAGACTTTTTATCTTCAACATTACACCCTCAAGCGAAATATTATCATAAACTTGACCCGATACAAAAAGATTATTATCCAATTTTGAACCGGCCAAAGGATATTCAAGTCTTAAAACAGGAGGCGTATTGTCTATGTTTATTAACGTAGAATATAAAAAAACTTGTTCATATTTATCTGTGGCCTTTATAAAGACTACATGGGTACCGTCATTTATTATATGGGTATTTATTCGGTATTTCCATTCTTCAGAGCCTTCTGCCAAGTTATATGTCTGTCCGTTGTCAACAGATACTTCTACCTGTTTGATTCCGTTTTTATCAATTGCATTTCCGGATATTACGCTTATTCCTTTTACGGTATCGGTTATAAGCGGGTAACCTACGGTTACCTGAGGTACTTCTAAAGACACTCTTATCTTTCTTTTTACAGGCTCACTTGTAACCCCGTAAATATCTTCAGCATACATTGATATTTCATGTTCATTATCAGTAAGCTCGCTTAGCAATACGGGTATGGAAAAGCTGTTTTTTATTTCCATCGGCTTATATGCACCGTTATCTATTTTGTAATAAATCTTTGCGGCTTCATCATCATCATATACCATTCCTGAAATTTCAAAATCGCCCGTTATAATTTCGTTCTCATGAGGTAAGTGTAAATCTACTCTCGGAGCATCTCCCGAATTATCTATTTCAAAACTATAGCTGTTAAAATTCCTTGAATTCCCTGCAAGGTCGGTAAACCTAAACTGCATATTTTTACTTAAAGGCTCTTTTGCCGATCCTACTATAAGATTAGGAAGAGTACTGTATTCAAAGCTCTGCCAGTCGGCTCCCTTGCTTGCACCCTTATATTCAGCTTTTACGCCGGGAAATCTATCACTTACTTTAAAGGCCGAGTAGATCGAACCGTTTACCATTCCTCCGCTTTCAGGTAAGACCATAACAACCTCGGGGGCTTCCGTATCCTTGTAAAATAGTCTATATTCAAAGCTCTCTCTTCCGGATAAATCGACGGCTTTTACCGTCAGAAGTATGGGGCCGTCAGGTTGTCCGCTTAGATTTATATTTTCATTAAAAGCATTGGACAACTTTACATAAGGTGCGTCACTGCCTAGTCTATATTCCACGGTTTTAATGCCGGACCCGTCCGAGGCCTTACCCTTTAAATTTATAGAATTATTTACAAAAGACGCAGCTTCATTAATATCAAGGTTTATCTCAGGCGGAGCCATATCTGAAAGAATGTCTACAAGAGGACTTGTATATACGGAACCTTCACTGTCGGTAATTTTTACACCTACGCCCTTATATAAACCGTCTCCCTTTACGGTTAATTTTACCAAACTGCCTTCATATTCGGCCTCAATGTTTTTAGCTCCTATAACTTCCAAAGATTCTATAACCATTCCTTCTCTGGGCTGATAAATACCGATTAAGGGCTTAGCTTCACCTAATATAATTTGATTATTCTCATTTAAATTACTTTTAGCCCAAACCAGATTCTCTTCTCCGCCTGATCCGGACATATTTACAACACGTATAACCAAGGTTTGCTTAGTGATTCTGTCATTTATGTCGGCTGCCGTAACGGAGACGGTATACAAGCCCGGTTCGGATTTGGCATTTATATTTGTTTTTAACACATATTCAGTCTGTCCGGCCTTTAATGGCAAGGAGGATTCATCTTCGCCGTTAAAGCCTGCACTTATATATTTTAAGCCTGAAGGAGCTTTTATATGAATTGATGTAGAATCCTTAGATTGAGCATTATATACAGGTATGACGGTTTTACCGTTATCAAATGATATAACGGGTTCCTTGCCTTCAGCTTTAAAATTTATATTTACCGGAACACCGGATATTCCTTTTTTGTTTACTGCATATATCGTTAATGTATGGGTTCCTGCGCTTATTCCTTTTTCTACAGCTCCAAAGCCGGCAGCATATGCAGGTATAATTTTTTCTTCACCCTTATCTATCTTATACCGTATTTCACTTGCTCCATATAAGTCATGCACAACACCGGCTATATAAAGGTCTTCAAAAACCTTTGCATTCATTACAGGGTTGAGCATTTCTATTACAGGTTTCCCTTTGCTCTGATCGATTGGGATGGTTTTTTTTACCCTTACAATATTTCCGGCTATATCTTGTGCAGTTATCTCTACAGCTGCACTCTTAACACCGCTTTTACTTACATCGAATTCCTTTATCCAATAATCATTTCCCGGAGTAAGCTCAAAATCACCAGTCCGTCCATCGCATTTCCAAGATAAACTTGATAGACCTGCCGAATCCATAACCTTCCCTGCTATAGAAAATACAGGGGGCATGGGCTGATCATTATCAGGATATATAAATTCTATTACCGGAGGAGTATTGTCTATAAATAATAAAAATGTGTATATGCCCGTACTTCCATGCTTATCTACGGCCTTAAACCAAAGAAGTTTGGGCCCGTCATTTATTGTTTTTGTGTTTAATTTTAAAGAAAAATGAGACTGTTTTGTTTTTTTATTATATGATAGTTTAATTTCTTCAAAATTCTCACCGTCGTTTACCGAATAAAGAAGCCTTTCTATACCGTTTCCGTCTTCCACTGTTCCTTCAATAGTTATATTTCCTGAAACAAGTTCCCCGATAGTCTTATTTACTATACCCGTTATAGGGGTTCTACGGTTTAGATAAAAGCTGTTCTTTGCCGATTTACCCTTTACTCCGTTAATATCAACTCCCCAGGCCTCTATCGTATGGGTTCCTTCTTCAAAATTTTCAGTATTTATATAATACGACCAAAACTCTTTTCCTTTTGCCCTATATATGGTTTCTCCTCCGTCTACCCTAAGTTCTACATAGTCGACGGCATCATCATCTAAACAGGTGCCTATCACATTTAAGTTTCCTGATACAACATCATCATTTTTAGGATTACTTATATTTACTATCGGTAAGTCCGAATTAGGATCTATATACATATTAAACGGGCCGACATAGCCTTCATTTCCTGCTATATCTGTAGCCGTTATTATGATATTGTACTTTCCTTTTTTCTTATTAGAAATATCTATAGATTTTTCCCAGCTTTCATTATTTGTCATCTGAACCGTATCAATATCTTTAGATCCTCCGGCATAAAGCATACCGAATAAGCCCGCTGAGACGGCAAAATATAAGATAATTTTCTTCATAGCATACTCCTAAGTAAATTACATAAATATATCGACAGATTATCGGCAAATATAGACAAAATCTTTAATTTGTCTAAAACAGGTTAAAATATTATGAGTGATATAGTGGATATTAATATACATACAAAACATTGATAATATCAACCAATTTTTGATATTTTATACAATTTTTTTCATTTATACATCTTCCCTATTTTTAGAGAATAAAGTAAAATACTTAAAGTATGAGATTCAATTTTATCGGACAAACTACGGCTCAAAGGCGTGAACTCATTTTAACTGCATCCCCTATTAAAACCTTGCTCATACTATCTTTGCCTGCCCTTATGATGGCAATGCTTCAAGCTATGATGCCATTTACGGACGGCCTTTTTATAAACAGGCTTACGGATCATGTAACGGCAAGTGCTGTCAGTTTTTCCCAGCCGATTATCTCCATTGTATTGGCTCTCGGACAGGGCTTGAGCGTTGGAGCTACGGCAATCATAGGCCAGCTCAACGGACGCGGAGATATAGATGAGAGTAGAAAAACGGCAACACAAATTTTCGTGTTTGCTTTTTTCTTAGGCCTGATTTCAATTCCGATTTTATTTATATTAGGTACCGTAATAAGCTATAGCCTAAAAAGCGAAATAGCTCCGTTGGTTTTCAGATATATTTCTCTTTATTGTCTGGTAATGCCTTTTAGCTTTATGGAATCCATATACAACGGAATAAAGAATGCAAACGGCAAGCCTGAGGCTCCTTTTTTTAGAATGATTATAATGCTTATAATCAAAATAATCGGCAACCTTATATTTTTATATTTTTTGAGTATGAAAATAGACGGATGTGTTTTAGCCTCTCTTTTAGCCAATATCGTAGTAGCGGCATGGATGTTCTACGACCTTTTTATAAAAAACACACCGGATAAACTCACTTTAAAACAATTTAAATTTTTGCCTTCATCAATACATGAATTGCTACGGGTCGGCTTTCCTGCAATGATAAATTATGCTTTCATCTATGTAGGCTTTTTTTTGATAAACAGAGAAATGGAACCCTACGGTGCCGTAGTTTTAAACGGTCAAAGTATTGCAAGCAATATCTCGACAATTTGTTTTAATATTCCCGGCTGTTTTAGTGCTGCCGTTACGACCATGGTCAGCATGAATATAGGCTCCGGAAACCCCGGAAAAGCGAAGCGTTCCTGCCTTTTAGGCTGTATCACAAGCGCAATAAGCGGAGCCGTCCTTATAGCTATTATAGTCCCGTCTTCCGCCTACCTCGTATCAATGTTTAAACCTGAAATGCCCCAGATAGGAGAAATTGCAGTAAAAGCCCTGCATATTTACACCTACTCGGTAATAGGCTTCGGTGTCTGTATGACAATTCAAGGAGCCTTTATCGGCCTTGGAAAAACAAAGGTTCCGTTAATGCTGGGTATTTTGCGTATATGGCTTTTGAGGTACATATTTATAATTACAACCGAAAAATACCTTTCGTACTACTCAATCTATTGGGGAAATCTTTTTTCAAACGTAACGGCCGGTCTAATTGCCGTTATTTTAATTTTAAACACCAAATGGGTTTCGGGAATAAAAAAATAAAAGCTTTTTTTTATAATTTTACTCTTAAATGCAATAAAATCCTACAATAATAATGATTAGGCATAAATATTTTTGCTTTATCCTGACCATTGATTTGGTATGTAAATTATTATTGAGGAGAAACGTTATGTCAAATGAACAACCTATTTTAAACCCCAAAACAGATTGGGTTTTTAAGCTGATGTTTTCAAAAGGAGAAGAAGGAAATAAGGCCCTAATAAGCTTTTTAAACGCTTTTTTAGAAGATTCTTACGGTAAAATCACAAAGGCTGAAATTATAAACACCGAACTTATTCGGGATAGGCCTTCGGGAGAAACTTACCGCCTCGATTTTTTGATTAGAACTGACACAGGCCTTCTTGTCGACCTCGAAATGCAGCAGTTTTGGAAAACAAACAATCCTCGAAGAAGTCAAATGTACCTCATGCGCCTCGCTTCCCGCTTTTTAAAGACGGAACCCAAAGAAGATGATTTTTTATACGCTATAAGCCTTTCAGTTTTCGGCTGCGATGTTCCTAAAAGCGCAGAGCTTGTAAAAATGCCTGAGAGCTCAATAATTCAATATCTTTATGTTGAATTAAACGAGTTAATAGTTTATACTATGAAAAAGAGCTTGGAAGAGTATAGCTTAAAAGACTTTTGGATAAGGTTTTTAGCCAACTATGAAGAAGACAAAAAAAGCGGAATGTTGGAAAAATTGTGTAGCTTAGAGGAGGGTATAAAAATGGCAGAAGCAACACTCTTTAGGGTAACTGATGAAGAGAGGCGAATGGCAATAGAACTCTCTGACGAAAAATACCGGATGTATGTGGAAGATGAACGCAGCGAAGCTAGAAGAGAAGGCTTGGCTGAGGGTTTAGCGGAAGGCAGAGCCGAAGGAAAAAGTATAGGATTAACCGAAGGACGGGCTGAAGGCCGAGCTGAGGGATCACATCAAAAAGCCCTTGAAACAGCAAAAATCATGAAAAACATGAATTATCCGCTTGAGGATATTTATACAATCACAGGGCTTTCTGAAAAAGAGATTGAAAAATTATAGGCTATAGCGTACCTTAAAAATTTCATTTTTTTTAAATGCTCTGTAACGTCTCTATCATATTTTTAGTTACCCCTCATTGAAAAAAAACGGTAATAGATGTACACTCTTCATTGGTTAAAAAATTATTCCGGAGGTTTTTATGAAAAATATAAAAATTGATTTTGATGTTTTGGAAATGATGGTTTTCTTTTGGGAAAGCGTAGCTTCAAAGGATAAGATGGGAGACGATTACTTTATGAGTATTGCCGAAAAGCCGCAAATGGAAGTTGTCTATGGCGACGACTTTTCTAAGGATTCCGTGCGGAGGGTTATGTCTGCAATTTCCAACAGAGAAAAGCTGAATAACCGCACTATGAGTGAGAGTCGTTTTTGGAATAACAATATGTGGATTTTAGAAGACTTACAGACCATGCATAATATGATGGCACCGATTAAGACCTTAAACCTTGAGGAGATCATCGAAAAGTATAAACCCTCTACAAAATTCGATGAAATAGAACTTATATTTATCCCTGCCCATGCAGAAGAATTTTATATAAAGGGGAATAAAATTTATATAAATTTCTTTAAACTTATTCCGAATTATGAAGATCCTAAAGATATTAAGATTGCAGGTCTTCCTTTAAAAGAATATGTAATTAAAAAGATTGAAGATTTATTGCGCTAAGAGAATGACAAAAAAGGGTTGCGGCTTGGGCAACATTTAAGCTTTCCACATTGCCGCTTCCCTTTATTTTTACAAGATGGACACAAAGTTTTTTGGCTTCTTCACTTATTCCACTCTCTTCATTTCCTAAGACAATCACGCAAGATTCATCCTTTTCTACCAATCTTCCCATGTCGGCTATTTCATGGTGAGCTTTTAAGTCAGTGCCTATACAGGTAAGCCTTCCACGGCATTGCCTCAAAAACCAAGCCGTCGATGAAACCTTAAAGATTTTTACAAATTCCATTCCGCCCTGTGCAACCCTGTAGGCTGAAGTTGTGATAGATGCCTGTTTATCTTCCTTTGTTAAAACTATGTTTTTTATACCGAAAAAAGCCGCGCTCCGTATAATTGCACCCAAGTTATTTGCATTGCCTATTTCATCGAGCATTAAAGCGTGTTCTTTATTTTGAGCCCAAAGGTTTATTTCCTCATGCTTTAAAATAGGAATTTCAGGTTCAAAAATCATAGCCGTTACACCCTGATGGTGAACCGATTCCGACAGCTTCTCCAATTCATCCTCGGAAACTATTCTATATAACCTTTTATTGGAAGCTAAATATTTACAAACCTCGCCGAAATGTTTTGCTCTTTTTTCCGAAAAAAACAAACGGGAAATTTTTTCGGGATGATATTTTGCTAAAGCAAGACAGCTTTCAAAACCGCAAACCGGCAATTCTTTTTCAAATTTTTTACCCATGAATTTATCATACACTAAAATCAAAATATAGGGAAGCAGCTGGAATTTTGAATGACTCAAGCTCAACTTCTTCACCTACTTTCCTATTATTTTTTAGAAAAATTAAAAGAAAAGCACATTGATCCGAAACGGTAGATTTTCAGTCTGGAGCCTTCGGCTTTATCATTTCTCTTCCAGCGTTCTTCGCCTCCCCACTGGACCTTGTTTCTTCTAAAATATGAGCCCATCCATTCATTAGGCTGCGTCGATACCATCTCAGCTATATCTTCCTTTCCCTGCTCAAGAGAAATACCTGGACCTTCCGAATACAGCTCCATTATTTTTTGAGTATAGACAAAAGCTCCTTCTGAGACATCTTTTTCTTCTATAAGCTTTATAGTCCCGTCATTATGATAAGAGTGCAGCTCCTTAAGAGATTTTCCTCGATATATGAGCTCAAAGGAACGGCGTTCCTTTAATTTTGCAGCTTCTTCCTTTGTAAGCTTAAATGGAGGATATTTAGGTTCAACCTTGTAAAGATAATAAATTAATTCTGAAGATTCATTTTGAGCTACAATAAAGTATTCTTTTTTATAATCTTGTACAAGGGAATAAAAGCTTAAATGAGGCAGCGTATAATTATATAAAAGATAAGTTTCTTCATCATTCTCCATTATCTTACTATACCAGCAGCCTTTCCACTTTAAAGAGTTTTCAAGACTTTGTCTGATAACTTCATTGGAAGGAATATAGGTTACTCCGGGGGGTGTTTTAGATTTATTGGGAGAAAATAAAATGATATTATAAATAAGGCCGTCTTTTAAAATTTCTTTAAGATTATGATTTGCTTTTTGTAGTTTTAATTCCATAAATTATACCCGCTATATAATAATATATCACATAAAATTTTAAAAAGTCTACAAAAAGTTTAAACTTTTTTGCAGCGGGAGGGGCTTTTCTTGTTTATCTAAAATACTACATTACCTATGTATCAAGCTCAACACAATGTCCCGTTTTCAGGTAGAAGATAAACGTTTTAACCTCGATGGGCTTATCCGGATTTTCTTTAAGATTTTCCGATTCGGTTTTTGCAAGATCGATGGCTGCTTTTTTATAAATCTTCAGCTGGGTTAAGTGTGCACCGGGATTTTCTATCTCGTCGGTTTTATAATCTAAAACATAGACTATTCCGTCTTTTTTAAACAGTAAATCTATCTGTCCGCTTACAATTTGTCCTTCATAATCCGTTAAAAAACCGTATTCGCTTTTTAATTGTTCGGCTTCTTTTGCAAGTTCATACATATCCGAATTAAAGAAATTATCGGCCCAAGTATAAATCTTTTTTCTTTCAACTTCGGAATGACCTTTCGGATAGATAAATTCCTTATTTAAAAGACGGGCTTCTATTAAGGAGTGAGTAAGAGTTCCCAGCTCGGCAGCTGTATTTTCTCCCGAAATTCAGGTCTTGGCAGATAAAGAAAAGATAAGCTATTAAGAAAACGGAAGTGTATTGCTCCGCAGGCAGAGCGGATTGCATTGTGCAGACTGAAACGGCCGTTTATATTTTTGAATTTAAGCTCGGCGCGAAAGGGAGTGCTGAAGAGGCAATCGCACAGATAAAATAGAAAAACTATGCGGGCAAATACGCCTCATGCGGAAAACCGATTATGCTTATCGGAGCGAGCTTTGACGAGCGGAAAAGAACGATAAAAGAATGGAAAGCTGTTGGTATTTAAAGAAAAACCGAAACGCTCTACGCCCTTCCCCGATAAGCAAAATACAATTTGTTATTCTTCTTCTATAACGAAGCCCTCACAGACAATCCTGTCCAAAGGATACTTTAATGCTGCAACCTTTTCATATACATCTTTGGTAGGAACTATTATCTTTTTACACCACGACCTTTTACAGTTAAAAGCATCATAGGCTATTTTTTCTATCGAAGTAGGCAACTTTATCTTTGCCTTTGTACATCCAAAAAAAGCCTTAAAACTTATATCTGTAAGGTTTGTACATTCTGAAAGATCAACAGACGGTAGATTGTAACACTCTTCAAAAGTATTGCTTTTTATGTCTATAAGACTTGTGCAGCCTGAAAAATCCGTTTCTTTAAGACCATGACAGTGAAAAAAACTTGACCATCCGATAGTCTCCAGTTTTGCACAACCCGAAAAGTTTACTTTTGTTAGAAATCTACAATTCAAAAAAGCCTGTCCTCCTATGCATTTAAGGTTTGTACATGAAGAAAAATCCAAAGCATCTATTCTCTGACAGTTACGGAAAGCGTCTTCTCCCAATTCTTCCAGACCGGCAGGAAACATAAGCGTACCGCTTATATTTTCGCAGTCTTGAAAGGCTCCTTTCTTTATGCTTTTTAGCCCTTTACAAGCAAAAAAGTCTATTTTAGATATATTTTCCATTCCTTTGAAGGCTGCCTCTTCAATGGTTGTTACTGTTGCGGGAATTCTTAATGTACCGGATTGAGTACCATCGCTGCCGATAAGAGTAGTTTTTTCGGCATCCAAAAAAAGAAAACCGTTTTCTACAGCAAGCCCGCCTTCACCGATAATTTTATCTTTGTGATAATTAGACGCAACAACTTTTCTATACACTTCAAAATTGGGTACGGTTACATTTTTGCAGCACGCTCCATTTGGATAGCTGAATGCGTTCTCTTCTATCTTTCCTATCTTTGCAGGCAGTTTTATATTGGCATTTTCACAATAGCCGAAAGCACCTTCGCGTATTTCTTCAAGCATGTCGCATGCGGAAAGGTCAGCACTAAGTAAATTACTGCAACCCCTAAAAGCATCCCAGCGGATTTTCAAAAGAGTTTCAGGGAATACAAGCTCGGTGATATTTTCGCACATGGAGAATGCCCACTTATCTATATGATTTAGATTCGGAGGAAATATCAGTTCCGTTAAGCCTTTACAGCTGCTAAACGCACCCATTTCGATGGATTTAAGCTTCGTATAATTTGAAAGGTCCAGACTTGTCAAATCGGAACAATTTGAAAAAGTGTGGCTATCTATGAAAGTTATATCTGAAGGTAAGGAAATTTCCGTCAGGCCTCTACACTCGTAAAATGCGCCAGAACCGATGCCGGTAAGTCTAGGATAAGCTGAAAGGTCCATTTTTCTTAAACCGCTGCAGCCTCTAAAAGCATTGTCACCGATCGAAATAAGATTGGGTGGAAGAAGTGCTTCCGTCAAGCCAATGCAGCCTTGAAAAGTACTGTCCTCGATAGTAGGAAAGTTAATATATTCCGAAAGGTCCAGCCTTGTTAAGCTTGTACAGTCTTTAAAAGCTCCTTTTCCTATTTTGGCAAGTGCAAAAGTCGAAGTCGTAGGAAAAATGATTTCCGTCAAACTCGTGCAGCCTTCAAAAGCACCGGCTCCTATAATTTCAAGGTGCGTATACTTTGAAAGGTCAAACTTTTTCAAACTCGTGCAGCCCTTAAAAGCTTCTTCATCGATTTCGATAATTGAAGAAGGAAGATCAATCTCCTCCAAAGCCGTACAACCTTCAAAAGCATTGCCTTTTATCGCTGCAAAATATTTGGTGTCTGAAAGGTTCAAACTTTTTAATCCTGTGCATCCGTAAAAGGCTGAATAATAGATATGCCCCAGATTTACGCAACCAGAAAAATCCAGATGAACTAAGCCCGTGCAACAAACAAAAGCGCTGGATTCAATATTATCTAATTTTCTGCAGCCTGAAAAATCTACACCGGTTATATCTTCGTTCCATGCAAAAGCTTGAGCGCCTATGTTTACCACCGTTTCAGGAATTTTTACTATTCCATTTTGAATATCCTCTTCGCCTATAAGAATTGTTTTTTCTGCATCTGCAAAGCATAGACCATTTTCGATAACTCTGTTTTCAACAGTAATCCTGTATAAAGGATAAGATGATATCATAACTTTTTTGCATACTTTATAATCCGGAACGGTTACCGAGTAGCACAGAAAGTTATCGTCATTATCAGATATTTCTCCTAATGCATATTTTTCTATTGTTCCTATAGATGCAGGCATTTTTACTTCTGCCTGTGTACATCCTCGAAAAGCCGCCGTGCTTATTTTATCAAGACTGATACATGCGGAGAGGTCCAGATATGTAATATTTTTACAGTCGGCAAAGGCATGTTGTCCGATTGTTCTAAGGTTAGGAGGGAATTTTAACTTAGTCAAATTATTGCAAGCATAAAATGTCTTTTCACCTATTTCGGTAAGACTTGAAGGAAAAATTATTTCCGTCAAACTTGGACATTCAAAAAAAGCTGCTTCGTTGAGAGATACAAGACTTGTACAGTTTGAAAAGTCCAGTTTTATTAATTCTTGACAATAAGAAAATGCTCCCATTTCAATTGTTTTTAAATTTGTGCAGGCAGAAAAATCAATATCCGTTATAGCTCTGTTTTCAGTAAAGGCCTCTTCTCCTATTGTTACTGTCGTTGCAGGAATTTTTAATATTCCCGCTATCTCATTGCTGCAGCCGACAAGAATTGTTTTTTCGGCATCCTCAAAGTAGAAACCTTTTTCGGTAAATCTCTTTCCCATTTTTAACTCCTTAATAGTTTATAATGTCGATTATTATTAAAGTAATCGGTAATCGGAAAATCCGAACCGAATAAAACTTTACTCTTAAATCCCGCTTCATTAATTTGTTTAATTATTTCCGGCGGAACAAATGCGGTGTCGCAAAAAACATTATCATACTCAGCTAATAACCTCAGTGTAGTATCCAATGGGCGGCAATGAGCAAGGATAATTTTTCCGTTTGTACAAAGCCGGAAAAAAGGCTCAAAGAGATCTGCTCGGTCGTGGTCATAACCTGTATGAATTAAAATCGGCAGCTTTTTTTTATCGGCATAGATAAATGCCGATTCTGCAAGAGCTCTTGTAAAGGGCTCCGAAATATCCCAAATATTTGCACGCGGATGAAGTTTAAACCCTTTATATGGAGCTTCACTCATCACTTTTTCAAGTGTAAGCTCAGGTAAAAAGCGGTGTACCAAAGGAATAATCCAATATAAAGGAAAAGAGTTAAGATTAAGAGAAGCCGCTGTTTTTTGTGCATCTATGATTTCTTCTTTGATTTTTTGATAGAGCTGTAAGGCTGCGTCTTTTGAGTCCACCGTTTCACCTGAAGTAGTGGAAGAATACATAAAGCCTATCACGCCTGCATCTTTTAAGATTTTAAAAACCGTTTGAGCATCGTAATAAATATCATAAAAGCGTCCTATATGAATGTGATTATCAAATATTTCTTTTTTCATATGTTTTTTGCCTCTTGCAAAGCACCGTGTTCTTTTCTCCAATCGTAAACAATTCGTTTATTTAAGGCTGCAACCTTACAAAAGTGCTTGTTTATTTTAAAAGGATCTCCTTCAGGGTTTTCGTTTGCATTGCGTACCATGCACATACCGCAAAAAGGTTTATCCTCACAAGAGCCGCATTCGGGAAAATCCTTGTTTCGGATATTACGCAGAAAATTCATTTTTTCGGAATTGTACCAAATATCTTTTAAGGTTTTTTCATAAAGGTTACCGCAAATATAATCCTGCCAGCCTGCACAAGGATAGACATTTCCGTTTGCTATCATACAGGCGGAGGAAATACCTACGCCGCAGACAATTCCGTCAGGATCGTTTGTAAGTTCCTTTATCCTTTGGTCAAAATCGGGCTTTAATAATTCAGCCTGATAGTCGATGTCATCAGCCAAAATATCGCGGATAATTTTTTCGACCTCACATAAATTTAAACGGTTATCAAGGTTGCCTGTAGTATGGTCATACCGAGCCATCATAATATAATCGGTAACTGCACGAACCTTGTGTTCATGAGCCCAACGCATAACTTCACCATAGTCGTCTTTATTTTGCTTCATTGTGGGGCAGCTTATCTGTAAGGGAATATCGTTTTCGATGAGTCTTAAAATAGCATTTTTGTGTTTACAAAAAGGATGTAGATAGTAAATTGTCTTATAAAAATTATAGATATTTATTAAGTAAGAAAAAATTTTGTAATTAAAAAAGTTGGTAAAAAATATGCAGGCAGTATAAATCTTTAATTTGTTTTGAAGTTTAATTTTGTCAAGAGAATTTTTTATATGAGAATAAAAATAAAATAAAAACCTATCGGTTAGAGATATTAGAGCTAATAGAGAAAATGGGGGGGGGGGGTAAACTTAGGCTAACATTTTTCTCCGTATCTTTCAGCAGCAAATTTAAGCTTTGAGAAAAATTAAATTGTAAGCCTAGATAATATTCCACTCTCATAATACTTATTATACTCCAAAATATAAAAAAATCAACTTATTTAGATATTTTTTGATTCTTTGTTCAAGAGAAATACCCGGACATTCCGAATACAGCTCCATTATTTTTTGCGTATAGACAAAAGCACCTTCTGCTGCATCTTTTTCTTCTATAAGTTTTAGAGCCGCGTCATTATGATGAGAGTGCAGCTCCTTAAGAGACTTTCCCCGATATATGAGCTCAAAGGAACGGCGTTCTTTTAATTTTGCAGCTTCTTCCTTTGTAAGCTTAAATGGAGGATATTTAGGTTCAACCTTGTAAAGATAATAAATTAATTCTGAAGATTCATTTTGAGCTACAATAAAGTATTCTTTTTTATAATCTTGTACAAATCGATAAAAGCTTAGATGAGGCAGCGTATAGTTATACAAAAGATAAGTTTCTTCACCATTCTCTATTACCTTACTATACCAGCAGCCTTGCCACTTTAAAGAGTTTTCAATATTTTGTCTGACAACTTCATTGGAAGGAATATAGGTTACTCCGGGAGTTGTTTTAGGTTTATTGGGAGAAAACAAAATGATATTATAAATAAGGCCGTCTTTTAAAATTTCTTTAAGATTATGATTTGCTCTTTGTAGTTTTAATTCCATAAATTATACCCTCTAATAATATATCACATAAAATTTTAGAAAGTCTACAAAAAGTTTAAATTTTTTTGTTTGTATCGCGAGACCAAATTTAACGCTACTTTTCGTCCTATATTCAATGCTCGTTGTAGATTTTTATATAAGACTTTACAATCATCTTCCATACTTTTCTAAAGTGCTTGCATTAAACTCAGTTGTCAAATACCAGATTTTATGATACAGTATAAATGAATTTATCAATCGTACCTTGGGGGAAGTATGACTTTGACATTTGACCAGATTATTGATAAGTACCGTGAGAACTCGACTTCTGAACGAGACAAAGGAGACAAGTTTGAACGGCTTATGCAAGCCTACCTTTTAACGAAACCGATCTACAAGTCTTTATTGACCAATGTTTGGCTCTGGTCAGACTTTCCTTATAAAGCTCAGTTCGGAACTGGCGGTAAGGACACGGGTATTGACCTTGTTTGCCGTACACACGATGGAGAATACTGGGCAGTCCAGTGCAAATGCTACCAAGCCGACAAGAAAGTAGACAAGGCAATGGTGGACTCCTTTGTTTCCACTTCTTCTTTTGAATTTGAAACCAAAGACGGTAAAAAAACATTCTCTTTCAGAATTTGGATTGATACAACATATGACGGCTTCAATGCCGAAGCAAGCAATGTAGTTGAGCGTCTTGGAATTCATCGTATCGGTTTAATTGACTTAAAAAATGACGATGTAGACTGGGAAGCTCTGGATTATGGAAAGAAAGGTTCTGAAGCAACCGTTGCGAAATACGGGCTCCGTCCGCACCAGAAAGAAGCGTTCGACGCCACGACCAAGTATTTTGTAGACTACGAACGTGGAAAGCTAATCATGGCTTGTGGAACCGGTAAGACCTTCACCTCGCTTCGAATTTCAGAAGCTCTGGCAACAGACAGTCACTTGGTATTGTTCTTAGTTCCATCAATCGCACTTTTAAGCCAGACTCTCAAAGAGTGGTCGGCTCAATGTAAGGACAACATTTATCCTATCTGTATTTGTTCGGATTCCCACGCAAGCGATAAAGCTGAAGACTCAATTTCAGACCTCGTGCTTCCTGCAACAACTGACCCTAACAAAGTTTACAAACAGTTCGTGGATTTCAGAACAAGGCAATCTTCCGAAGGTGGAATGATTGTTGTGTTCTCTACATACCAGTCAATCGATGTAATTAGCGACGTTCAGAAACAAATAAACAGTCTGGAAAAGGACTCGTTCATTTTTGATTTGATTGTCTGCGATGAGGCTCACCGTACAACCGGCGTAAAGCAAAAGGATAAGCTCCAGTCTTCATTCACAAAGGTACATTCAAACGGCAATATAAAGAGCAAGAAACGTCTTTACATGACCGCCACACCGAGACTCTACTCTTCCGATGCTCAGGTAAAAGCAAGGGAAAAGGAAGTTGAAGTCTGGTCTATGGACGACCCTGAAATGTTCGGTAAAGAAATCTACCGTATCGGATTCGGTACAGCAGTAGAAAAGCAACTGCTTTCTGATTACAAGGTAATCGTTCTTACTCTCGACGAAAACTCGGTAGAGCCTCAGCTTCTCAAAAAACTTCTGGACGGAAACGCTAGCTTGAAGGAAAGCGACGCTATAAAACTCATCGGTTGTATCAACGTCCTTTCAAAACGAGCGAACTATCTTACCGATAAGGAACTGTTCAGAAACGATGACCCTGAGCCGATGAAGTCGGCAGTTGCATTCTGCTCTAACATCAAAAACTCACTTTACCTGAAAGACTCATTTAATGTATGTCAGCAAGCCTATTATGAAAAAATGTCTGAGGAAGAAAGAGCCCAGCTCGTCGTAGTTCAGGCAGACCACGTTGACGGTGGCATGGGGAGTACAGTCCGTGAAGAAAAACTCGACTGGCTCAAGAAAGCCGACCAAAATAAAAAAGAGTGCCGTGTTCTGAATAATGTTCGTTGTCTTTCTGAGGGGGTTGATGTTCCTAGCCTCGACGCTATTATGTTTTTGTCTTCCAGAAACAGTCAGGTCGATGTAGTTCAGTCGGTTGGCCGTGTAATGAGAAGAGCCGAAGGTAAAAAGTTCGGCTACATCATCATCCCGGTTCTTGTTCCTGCGGATAAAAACGCTGATGAAGTTCTGGACACAAGTGACGACTTCAAGATTGTATGGAGCGTGTTGAACGCCCTCCGAGCACACGACGACCGCTTCAATGCGACAATCAATAAAATAGAACTGAATAAAAAGAAGCCTAAAATCATTAACGTTACCGGTGGAGGTAACTTTGGCGGAAAATCGGTAGTCGGTGGTGATGATGACGATAATGTAGTAGCCGAGCCGACACAAGGCTACCTCGATTTTGACGAACTTCAGCAGGAGCTTTATGACAAGTTCCAAAAACTCACCGGGCAGGTTTTCGCAAAGATGGTAAGCAAGTGCGGAAGCAGACGCTACTGGGCAGACTGGGGAAAGGATGTAGGTGAAATCGCAAAGAGAAACATCGATCGTATCAACAGGCTGATTGCAGCGGATGGTGACCACAAAGACAAGTTCAATGCTTACTGGGAAAGTATAAAAAAGAACTTGAATCCGAGCGTAAGTATATCTGAAGCCGTGGAGATGCTTGCCCAGCACATGATTACAAAACCAGTATTTGAGGTTCTGTTCGGGAACGATCACTTTACTAAAGAAAATCCGGTGTCAAAATCACTTGAAGAAATTGTTGCCTTGCTCGATGAACAATCAGATCCGGAAGATTTGGAAAAGCTCGAACGATTCTACAAATCAGTTCAACAAAGAGCCGAAGGTATAGACAACGCAGAAGGAAAACAGAAAGTCGTCGTGGAGCTCTACGACTCTTTCTTTAGGAACGCCTTTCCGCTGACTGTTGAGAAGCTGGGTATTGTTTATACTCCAGTTCCAGTCGTAGACTTTATTATCCATAGCGTTGAATGGGTCTTGAATAAGGAATTTGGTCGTTCAATCAGCGACGAAAGGGTAAACGTGATTGACCCATTTACGGGGACAGGAACATTCATCACTCGTCTTTTACAGTCTGGAATTATCAAAAACGAAAGCTTGAAGCGGAAATACAAGCGTGAGATCTTTGCGAACGAAATAGTCCTTCTAGCCTACTACATCGCAAGCGTAAACATAGAAAATGCCTACCACGATTTAAGCGGCAAGGATACCTACGAGCCGTTCAGCGGTATCTGTTTGACTGACACATTCCAGCTTTACGAAACCGGAGAGCAAACTTTAGATGACAGGATATTCAGTGAAAACAGCGAGCGTGTAAACGAACAGAAAAAACAGTCGATTACCGTCGTCATGGGAAATCCTCCGTATTCAATCGGGCAGAAGTCGGCTAACGACAATGCACAAAATCAAAGATACCCAAAACTTGAAGAACGTATTGCAACCACGTATGCAAAGGAATCTGAAGCAGGATTAAAAAAGTCCGCTTATGATTCATACATTAAAGCCTTCCGCTGGGCAAGTGACAGACTTGATAAGACAGACGGTGGAGTAATTGCTTTTGTTTCAAATGGTGCTTGGCTTGATGGAAATGGTCTTGATGGATTCAGAAAAACAATAGAAAAAGAATTCAGTGCAATTTATGTTTTCAATTTGCGGGGAAACCAGCGTACCAGTGGAGAGCTTTCCAAAAAAGAAGGCGGTAAGATTTTCGGCTCAGGAAGCCGTACTCCTATTGCCATAACTCTTCTTGTTAAGAAATCCGGTCATTCTGAAAAAGCAAAGATTATGTATCATGATATTGGCAACTACCTCAGCCGTGAAAAGAAGCTTACAATAATTTCAGATTTCCACGACATGAGCAGACTTCCATTAGGTCTGATTACGCCCAATGCGTACGGCGACTGGATAAGTCAGAGAAACGATAAGTTCTCTGCATGGATTCCGATAGAAGCAGATGAAAAATTTGACTCTAAAGCACAGTCATTCTTTACGACTTATGCCATAGGTGTTGCGACAAATCGTGATAGTTGGGTATACAATTATTCAAGAGCTGCTTTAAAAGAAAACATGCAGCAAATGATTGACTTTTATAACGGGCAACGAGAAATCTTTACAGAAAAAGCAAAATTGAATAAAGACTTAAAAGTTGATGATGTTGTTTCAAATAATACAAGTAAAATCAGTTGGACAGTAAATCTTAAATCTGATGTAAAACGAAATAAAATTCATGAGTTTGATGAAATTGACACTGTTTCAGGAATGTATCGACCATTTCAAAAACAGTATCTGTATTTATCAGAAGGTCTTATTGAACGCCCCGGTCTAAGCAAAAATCTCTTTCCTACACCAAAGCATAAAAACCTTGTGATTTGCGTAACAGGCATTAGTTCAACAAAAGGCCCAACTGCCTTAATAACAGATATGGTTCCAAGTCTTGATTATGTAGAAAAATCTCAATGCTTCCCGCTTTATTGGTACGAGACCATCGAGCCAAAGCAGCATTCACTTTTTACTGACGGAGAAAAAATCATGAGACATGAAGCAATCAGCGACTTTATATTAGACCGTGCACAGCAAAAGTATGGAGACACAGTTCAGAAAGAAGATATTTTCTATTATGTCTACGGTATCCTGCATTCAAAATCCTACCGAGAAACATTCAGCGCCGACCTCAAAAAAATGCTTCCGCGTATTCCGCTTGTAAGCGACTGGCAAAAGTTCTGGGAGTTTAGTAAGGCGGGCCGTATGCTTGCTGACTTGCATTTGAATTATGAAGAGATTGAACACTATCCAGGCATAAAAGTAAGCTCGCTTAAATATATTCAGTACGATACCGAAACGAAGAATGCTTGTAAGGATGGGTTTATAGAAGCAGAGCCAAACCGAAAGATTACACCGCATAGTGAAACCGACTACAAGTATTACGCAGTGGAACAAATGAAGTTCCCGAAGAAAGGTGAGAAAGATACGATTGTATACAATCACTGGCATACTATAAAGAATATACCAGAAAAAGCGTATGAATATGTTGTAAACGGAAAGTCTGCAATCGAGTGGATTATGGAGCGCTATGCTGTAACGACAGATAAAAAATCAGGAATCACAAACAACCCGAATGACTGGTCTCGTGAACATAAAAGGCCTCGCTATATTTTTGACTTGCTGCTTTCGGTAATCAATGTAAGCATACAGACGGTCGACATTGTTAATAATTTACCAGAAGTTGACTGGGATAATGAGTAAATAAAATGAGTACTCTACAAATTTGATTTCCGTGTTAAAACTCTACCGCTTCTTGCCAAATTTCCCGTTTTTGGTATACTCACCCTTCCTATGAATGAATTTACTGAAGGTCTTAATCCCGAACAGTTTAAAGCCGTTAGGACAATTAACGGGACCGTGCTTATAATAGCGGGAGCCGGTTCGGGGAAAACACGCGTTATCTCTTTTAGAATTGCACACATGCTCGACAAGGGAATTCCTCAGTCTCAGATTTTGGCTCTTACCTTAGATAATCTTCTCCTGTTTGTCTAAAATACTACATTACCTATGTATCAAGCTCAACACAATGTCCCGTTTTCAGGTAGAAGATAAACGTTTTAACCTCGATGGGCTTATCCGGATTTTCTTTAAGATTTTCCGATTCGGTTTTTGCAAGATCGGAGGCAGCTTTTTTATAAATCTTCAGCTGGGTTAAGTGTGCATCGGGGTTTTCTATCTCATCGGTTTTATAATCTACAACATAGACTATTCCGTCTTTTTTAAAAAGTAAGTCTATCTGTCCGCTTACAATTTGTCCTTCATAATCCGTTAAAAAGCCGTATTCGCTTTTTAATTTTTCTGCTTCTTTTGCAAGCACATACATATACGAATTAAAAAAATTATCGGCCCAAGCATAAATCTTTTTTCTTTCAACTTCGGAATGACCTTTAGGATAAATAAATTCTTTATTTAAAAGACGGGCTTCTATTATGGCATGGGTAAGAGTTCCAAGCTCGGCAGCCGTAAATTCTTTTTGTTCATCTTTATCTTTAGAAGAAATAGGCAGCTTATCTTTTTCGGAAGTAAAAGAATAAACGAAATCTTCGCCCCTCTTTTTATTTACCTCATGAGCAATTCCCGTAGCGGTGTGTATTCTTTTTTCTGCAAGATTAAATTCTTTTACCTTAGAAGAAGCAAAAAGTTTTTCAAAATTTATTTTTTCATGTTTTTGTGTTTTTAACTTGTTAAATAAAACCTCTCTTTTAAGAGGTAAGATTTCATTAAAAATAATATCTTCATGTTCATCTGGAAGAGCAGGCAAAAGTAATTCAAAAAAGCTTATAGTCTTATCCGAAAATTTAAGCAAGTTTTTTATTTCTTTAAGACTTCTTGAGTCTGAAGACGAACAATCATTCTCTTTGGGTTCATTCTTTTTCGAATCTTTAGACTTTTTCTTTCGTAAGCAATCATATACACCGCTTATAATTAAATAAGATTCTGCCCTTGTAGCGGCAACATAAAGAAGCCGTTTCGTTTCGGCAATAAGTTTTGCATTAGCCTCATCACGTAATGATTCAAAAATAAGATTGCCAGAGTTCTCAGGCAAGACCAAAGCCTTAGGAGTGTGCAAAACAGGTCCCATATCTTCCTTATAAAAAACAAGTCCATCTTTTCTTTCAGAGATACCACTGTTTCCGCAGTCGGGAACTATAACAATAGGGAATTCCAAACCCTTGCTCTTATGCACAGTTAAAAATTGAACAGAGTCTTTTTCATCATCTAAGGGAAGCTCCATATCATCAAGCATTTCCTTCTTCTCAATATGAGATGAAAGTAAATCCACAAATTGAGAAAAACTTAATCCGTCTATATCAGCTTGACAGGCAAGCTCAAAAAGATAATCATACAAATCCATATAGCGATGATTTTCTTCATCACTCAATAAAAAATATCTATAGGCTTCTTCATACCAAAGATATGTAACCGACTCGGCACAGCTCATGGTTAAAATATTTGTATTTAAGCGAGCAAATAAATCGCAAGCCCGCAAATAGGCGTCTTTATTTTTTCCGCTTAATTTTTCCGCTAAAGAAATGTCAAAGGCTCTTGTAAAATTTAAAAGCAAAACTGCAAAGGCATCATCATCCATATTTACAAAAGGCGAATGTAAAACTTGTGCATAAGTTTTTTTATCTGAAGGATAGGCTATAATTTTAAGCATAGCATAGATATCGTTTATAGGCGCATCATTAAATAAACCCTTTTGCTGCACACTCCTATAGGGAATACCAAAATTGCGGAAAACTCTTTCATAAACACTCTGTTTTGTCGAAGCCCTAAGCAAGACGGCAAAGTCGCTCCATGAACAAGCTCTTGCAGATTTACCGTCCCTAATTTTAAAACCTTGATTATGCAATTCTAAAATTCGTTTTGCAAGATAAAAAGCTTCAGTTTCTACAGGATCAAGAAAGCTGTTTGAATCTTCCAATGCATTAAATCTTTTTTCATCAAAAAACATTATTTCAATTTTAGGTTCAACTCCTTTTACAGGGGCTCTAGTTTCAGTCGGCACATATTCCGCCTCATAGGGAGGAACAAATCCGTTTTTTTCTAAGGGCTTATTTATTTCGGAATAAAAAACTTTGGAGAATATTGCATTAAATAAATTTATAAGAACAGGCTCCGTTCGGTAATTTATCAAGAGTCTTGTAGCGGCAAGTCTTTCTTTATCCGAAATATCGTCAGCAAGTTTTCGAAACACCGAAACATCAGCTCCTCTAAAAGCATAAATCGATTGCTTCTCATCTCCGACAAAAAAAAGTTTATTGGGACAAAGCTCCTGAGGACCGGGAACGGATTTTTTGGAGCGTTCAAGTTTTTCAGCAATTAAAAAAAGTAGATCTCTTTGCAAGCTGTTATTATCTTGAAACTCATCTATCATAATAATATCTGCATTCTTTTTATAAAAGTTTCGTAAATCTATGTCATTTATTAAAACATCCACAGCAAGCTGTGACACATCCGAAAAAGTTAAAATGCCCCTTTGTTTTTTTTGATATACATATTCTTTTTGAAGCCCTTCAAGCATATCAAAAAAAGGTGCCAAGTACTCACGCGAGTATTCAAAATTATAAATGGATGAAAGTTTTTTATATATGTTTTTTAATTTTTCTTTTACTTCTTTTACGGTATCATTTCCTCGCCCTTTTGCTGTTTTAGAAATTTTATCGACAATAAGAAGTAGTTTAATAAAGGCTTCATCTTTTACCGATTCAGGAAAATGGGTCAGAGTAGAATACGCACTCACAGCTTCTTCCTTAAAATTCTTCAAAGAATCGTTTTCTTTTATAAATTCAAAAACGTCAAAACATTCCGCTAGAGTTTTTCTTTCTTCATCATCATGATATTTTATTTGAGCTTCTAAACTTTTTTTAAAGTCAATGGATTTTGAAATCAAAACATAGTTATTTAATAATTTTACAAAAAGCCCCGAAACAAAATCATCTATGCCGTTATCTCCCAAAAAAAACTGCATAGTTTTATCGGAGCGCATTTTTAAAAAGAAATCCAAGCCTATGCGGTAGGCCAACTTTTCAGACTCGGAATTATCAATGTTAAAATCGGGAGAAATACCGAAACTTCTACATGATTCCCTTGCAATTCGATTGCAAAAAGAGTCTATTGTCGAAATTTTAGCAAGATGAAATTTTTCGATAGCAGTTTTTGCATTAGGATGATCTATTTTTTTTAATTCATTATAAATTCTTTTGTGCATTTCGGCAGCGGCTTTTTCGGTAAAGGTTAGAGCTATTATTTTTTCTACACTGACAGCCTTTTCAACAACAAAATAAACATAACGTGCGGCCAAGACTTTCGTTTTTCCTGAACCGGCTCCCGCTGCAATTACGGAATTTTTTTCAATGCTTACCGCAGTTTTTTGATTTTCATTTAAGCTATCCATTATATTTTTTATATAATCATTCATTTTAATCTTTCTCCAATAAAATTTTTACTTAACCGAATAAACTGTTCTGCAAATATGCTTAAACCCGCAGCTAATGCATGTTTCAAATGAAACGGAAGAAGGTTTTGTAAAATCTTGAGCATTAACCGACTCTGCAAATCTTTCCGCGTCTCTAATAAATGCATCGATTGAAGATTGAAAATCTTCACGAGTTCTTTCAGAGCCGCTGCGTGTAACGGGAATAACTTCATTGTCATTTACAACCTTATTTATTTTTTGCTGCACAAAACTTAAGAACCACGCATGTTCTATAGTTTCAAAATTTTTATTTCCGTTTTTTAAATCCTTTTTTAATTTGGATTCCGCCAAAAAGATATACATGGGTATTTGAAAATCGGTCAACTCTATCTCTTCAGCACTTAAATTTTTTTTACCATATGAAGAATAGGCCGGCATATTATTTGTTTTATAATCGATAATTACTCCGCCCTTCTCATCTTGCGGAAAAGATGCCCTGTCTATTTTCCCTTGATACAAAATACCGTCATTTTCTATTTCGATCCATTCTTCTACCCATTTAGGAGCATATCCGTCCAAAAGTGAAGCATCGCTTTCTAAAACAAAGTTGACGGCTTCCATCACCCTTCTTTTTAAGGATTGAATAAAAGGTTTTGCCAAACCACCCCTAAAATCTATGGATTTTTCTGCAAGAAGATCAAATATTAAAGAAGCTCTTTCAATATACTTATCTAAGTTTTTAGAATTAAAATACTTATCCGTTACACCAATCTCTTTATATAGAACCTCCAATACATTGTGCGAAAGGTTGCCGATATTTCTAGCATCAAAAATTTTAGCGTCATAGTTTTCTGAAAAGACGGAAAGAACTTTTTCTAAAAACCAAGAGGAAGGACACTCGGTAAATATTTTTAAATCGGTTTGACTTAATTTAAAAGCTCCGTCCTTAAATAAATTTTCCTCCATATACGAATTTAATTCTTCGCTAATTCTATCATATGAATTTTGTAAATAAGAAAAATCTTTTTTTTGTTTGAATGTAAAAAAAGTTGAGAATCCTTTTTTTTGAATTTTATATATTGTAGGAATTTCCTTTAAGTTATTTTTTTTCTCTCCGAAATAATCCAGTAAAAAAGAATCATAGGATTTTAATTCTTCTATTTTTTTATTCATTCGTTCGGCATTTTTAATTTCTTCATCTTCAGAAATTTCAAAAAGATTATTTATAATCAAATATGAATTAAAATTGTGAGGACTAAAACTAAAAACCGTATTCGGAGATTCCGTATAGGCCTCAAAAAAATAAGCGGATGCATCGGTTTCAAAAACACCTAAGGCATCTCTTTTATCCTTACGCAAAAAAGAAAGTTTATTATAAATAATATTTGTATTCTCTTGGCTGCAATTTAAAACAAAATGATGAGTAAAAGGAGTAGCAGCCGCAACTCTGTAAGGAAAGATACTTACCGCAAGCCCTGTGTTTTGAGGAACATATATAGCCTTATCCAATTCAGAAATAAAAAACTTAAATTTATCGTAAGGCATATATTCTTCAAACTTATCCTCTAAATATAAAAGTTCTTGAAGACAAGAAATACAACGTCCCAAGATTGCATTATCTTTTTCGGAAAAAAGATTTTCATCTATTAAATCTTTTCTAAATAAAAAATAATTTTTTTGCAACTCCGAAAAAGTTTTAGATTCGCAGATTCTATTTACGGCATAATAGAAACTGTAAAACCAATCCCTCGCTTTTTTCTTTTGTTCAACTTCAATTTCATCTTTTTCATAATTTATTTTAAAAGATTCAATCCAAATATTTTTATAAACAGTATCTTCTTTATTTTCTTTCCACGATACTGCACAATTATTTTTTACGCCGTAATCTATTAAGGCTTCAGCTCCTTCCCTATCCTTCCAAGGAATATGCTTATTTAAAACAATCGGTTTCATAAATTCAAAAGCAAAATTATTTTGCACACAATCATAAATAAGAGAAAAAAGTTTACCGGCTTGTTCAAGTCCCAACTTAAAACCCGACCGGAATTCTGCAGGGATCCCTCTAAGATAAAATTCTCTTTTTATATAAGATGCATAGTTTTCAATATCGGGAACACTTACGGCAATCTCATCCGCTCTGACTCCTTCACTGAGAAGTTTTTCAATTTGTAAAACCGTATTTTTTAATTCGCTTCTGGAATTTTTATAAACATCAATTAAGTTTTCTTTTCTATTGAATTTAGGACAGTGAACATAACTTATTTCTTTCTGCTGCCTTAAAAGTTCCGCATGTTCACTAAAGTCTTCCATCAATTCGGGATAAATAATAATATATTTTTTCCGGTTAGAATAAAATTCCGAAGAAACCCAAGACGGTTCAAACAAAGAATTCTTTTTTAAAAAATCGGCGTATTCTTTTTTCAAAAGAAGATAATCCTTCATTTCATCATCGTCTAAAAACTCCGAACTTCTGCCTGCATACCGTTTTTCAAAATGATCAAGCTGCGGCAAAATACCTGCAATCCATTCGGAAAAAACCTCTCCCGATTCGGCATACCCTGACGGAATAAGAAATTTAAACATAGGCTCTCCGTCTTTTGCTTTTTCCGAATTAAGGCGGCTTATATATTGAGCAAAAATTCTGCGCACCGTATTTGACACAGGACTTAAAGAAGATGCCTTAGAAACAAGACAAGTCTCCTTAAAGCCGTCCCATGACATATAATTTTCAGAAGGAACGGTACCCAATCCGGTAATACTAAGCGATTTTTGAAACCACAACCTTGAAGCAATCCTTGAAGGAAATACAAAAACGTTTTTTAAATCTCTTCCATAAGTTTTTATTGTTTGTTCTATTAAATTCATACAGGGTAATATTGTATCATAAAATATAAAAATTATTAAGGGCATACTAAACTAAATATTTACTCTCTTTTCAAAAATCAAAATTTATTGTACTATAAAAATATGAAAGTAATTATAGTGGGCGGCGGTGTTACCGGAACGGAATTAGCCCGCAGGCTTATAAGAAAAAAACATGATGTTGTTTTAATAGAAAGAGATGAAGACACAGCCCGCCATGCAGCAAATAGACTGGACTGTATGGTAGTACAAGCAGCAGGAAACGATACCCAAATTTTACTGGATGCCGGAATAAAAAAAGCCGACGCTGCGATAGCTGTAACCGACTCGGATGAACTCAATATGATAATATGCGGCATTGCCGAAAGTCTGGCTCCTAAAGTTATAAAAATAGCCAGAGTGCGGAATGAAGACTATGTAAAGGCCCTAAATTTTTCGGAAGAAAGAACTCTGGGCATAAACGCTCTGGTTTATCCTGATGAAGAAGCAGCCCTTGCCGTTATTCAAGCAATCGAACACGGAGCGGTAAGCGATGTTTTGTCTTTTGAAAATTCAAGCTACGAGCTTACCCGTTTTAATGTTTGTGAAAAAAGTACTCTGGACGGCCTTGCTGTTTTTGATATCAGAAAATATGTAGATATTCCCTTCATTGTCGTAAGTGTAGAACAAAACGGAAAAAATAAAATTCCTTCAGGCGACACTATTTTGACGGCAGGAACACGGGTTTCAATTTTAACAAAACCAGAACACATAAAAAAATTTTATGAACTGTCGGGATTTAAAACACAAGAATTTAAAAAAATTGCCTTAGTAGGAATGGGACGTATAGGAAAAAGCATTGCAGAATACCTTCTTAAAAATTCAAAGAGCAAGTCCTTTCTTTCAAAATTCTTACCGGTAAACTTAAACCAAAAATGGAAAATTTCCATTATAGAAATAAACGATAAAAAAGCAAAGGAAGTTGCTGCCGAATTTCCCGAAGCCTATATATACAAAGCGGATGTTATGGACGAAGCCTTTGTAGACGAAATAGGCCTTGACTCTTTCGACTTGGTAATATGCACAACGCCTAATTATGAATTTAATATGATAGCCTGTGCCTACTTAAAAACTTTAGGCGTTTATAAAACAATCTCGCTTGTTCAAAGTTCAGTCCTTGAAAATGTTGCATATAAAATCGGAGTCGACGTTGCAGTCTCTTTTAAGGATGTTGTTGTTGATTCTATAATGAGTCATCTTGTAAGCGAAAATGTAACAGGTGTTCATACAATGGGTGACGGAAAACTTGAAATCATAGAACTTCAAGTATCGGAAAAAAGTCCGATTCTAGGTAAAAAACTAAAAGATATTTCACAACACGGAATATATTTAGTTCTTCTTATTACGGATAAAGTCGGAGAACAAATCCCCAACGGAGATACTGAATTGGAAGCGGGAAATAAAATAGTATTTATAGTAAAATCATCTCGAAGTGATGAAATTATAAAAATGTTCGGAGGAAACTGAATTTAAAATGAAAGTATTCCAATATGTCCGAATTATTTTTATGATTTTAGCGATTATTTCCATAAGCTTCATACTCCCGATTGGAACGGCAGTTTATAAAAATGAAGCCTATCTAATACCGTCTTTTTTAATACCGTCAGCATTTATATTTGCAATCACAGCCGGCTTTTTCTTTTTTCAAAAAAATAAAAAAATTAAACTTTCAATTTCAGGCGGAATAATTTTAGTTGCAGCTGCATGGGTTTCTGCAGGTATTTTGGGAGCAGTACCTTTGTTTATTTCAGGCGTAATACCTAATTTTGCAGATGCCCTCTTTGAATCCGTATCGGGCTTTACCACAACAGGTGCCACAATTCTTACTAATGTCGAAGCCTGCCCAATGACAATGCATGTCTGGAGAACCGAAATGCACTGGCTGGGAGGAATGGGTATAGTAGCCTTAACCGTTGCTCTATTTCCTCTTTTAGGAGTAGGAGGGTTTCATCTAATCAAAAGTGAAACAACAGGCCCCGACAAGGGAAAGGTAACGGCAAAGATAACCCATACGGCAAAAGCTCTTTGGTTTATCTATCTTGGAATGACTGTAGTACAAACTATCCTTTTAATGTTTGCAGGGCTTCCGTTTTTAGAAGCCCTTTGCCACACATTTGCTTCACTAGGAACCGGAGGTTTTTCAACAAGAAATGCAAGCGTTGGAGCCTTTAATTCTCCTGCGGTTGAAATTATTTGTGCAGTCTTTATGCTCTTAGCCGGTGTAAACTTCAGCCTGTATTTTCACTTGTTCACAGGCCACCCTGAAGAATTTTTTCATAATTCGGAACTTAAAGCCTATCTTAAAATAGTATTTGTATCAACCGCCCTAATTGCTATTTCCATCTATCCCATTTACGGACTTGGAGGAGGCTTACGGCAAAGTCTTTTTCAAGTTGCCTCGGTAATCACTACTACAGGTTTTTCAACAGCCGATTACAATGCATGGCCGGAGTTCGCAAAAATGGTGTTGTTTTTCTTGATGTTTGTCGGAGGCTGTTCAGGCTCAACGGCAGGAAGCATCAAGGTAATACGCTGGCTTATCCTAAAAAAGCAAGCAGGAATGGAGGCAAAAAGGCTTTTAAGCCCTCACGGGGTTTTCGGTATTCAGCTTAATAACCGCCCTGGAAGAAAGGACATAGTCTACAGCGTTGCAGGTTTTATATTTTGCTACTTTTTTTTAACCCTTATTACAGCCTTGGTTGCAGCCGCCGACGGAGCTGACCTATTGAGCGGCTTTACGGCTTCACTGGCACTTATAGGAAACATAGGACCCGGATTTGGAAGAGTAGGACCTGCCGGAAACTTTGCATTTTTTTCATCCCACGTAAAAATTTTCTTTTCCTTTGTAATGCTTGCAGGGAGATTGGAATTATACACAATGATAGTTTACTTTATGCCGGCATTTTGGAAAAGATAGGTCTTTAGCCTTTATACCTGTCTGCCTTAGTAAATTGCTATTATAACCGGAGTCCGCCAAACGGAATTATACTTTGTTATACCGGAATATTCTTCCCAACCATTATAAAAAGCATAGCTTCTTTCTTTTGAAACCATTGTGCTGTTAGATGCCATAGGAGGCTGAATATTTTCACCTCGTGAAAAAGCAATTCTAAAAGCATCCAGATTGCCGAAGTACCAATTTTCCATCTGAGATACTCCCATATCGAAAGGAACGCCCTTAGCCATACCGGGGTCTACAGGCACCCAGCCGAAACCTTCCAGATAAAATTCTGCCCACCAGTGAAGGTAAACCGTTTGAGAAACATCTGCCGTAATACCGGCAATCGGTTGAGCCGGTATACCTACAGCCCTTGCAAGAGCAGCAAACAAAATTGCAGTGTCGTATGTGTCGGCTTTTTTTTCAGTTAAGGCATTTACCGGCGAAGCACCGGAATTCAATATTGAAGAAGGAATTATTTCAACATTTTTCAATAAATAATTATATATACGTCTTGCCTTATTATAAGGGTTCCTTTCATTTTGAACAATTTCTGCCGCCGTCTTTTGGATTATAGGATCATTAGAAGGAATCAATTCGGTAGCAATTGCATAGTTATCATATATCTCTTTATTTTGGCGTGAGTTAATTCTTACATTTACGGGATTTATCCTCGTGTTTACCTCGTAGGTATTTACACTATACTCTTGTCTTATATGAATCTTTGTGGAAGGGTTTATATTCTCATATTGATGAATGGATGCCCCTTGATAATCGGCTACAAACGGAGAAGGATTAATAGACAAAATCTTAACATCTCGTTGGGACGAAAAAACAATAGGAATGGGCACTTTTATAAACATAGAATTTTTTTCCGCAGCCGCCATATTCGAAATATCAACCTCAGCTGCAATTACAAAATTCTTTTTGTTGGAATAAGTCTTTGTTCCTATTTTATTTCTTACCCTAAAAGGAACAGCATTGCTCGCTCCTGAAGAAGTTATAATCATAAGCATACCTGAATCTGCACCGTCAGGCACTCTAACATGCAGTTCTTCATTTGACCAAAGCACAAAATCAAAATCATAGTCCGAACAGCGGGCTGCCTCGATCTCTTCTTTTTTTTCAACTTGCTGAATCATTGAAGAATTAAAGTCGGATACAAACAAAACTTGAGAATTACCTCTTGTCTCCCCAAAATTTTCACCTGAAATTTTTATAATGCTGCCGACTTCGGCAAAGTCTTTATCCAACGAGATAATCTCAGGCATACCGCCCGCATAAGTTTTATCTTTGATAGATGGAATTGAAGAAGCGGAAGCCATAAATGACGGGGGAGATTTTTTATTTTGAACGGCCACATATACAATACCGCCATTTTGATATTCCGGATACTTAAAAACAATCTTTTTATCTGTCCAAGAATCACAGTTTTCCGCCTGAATGATTGCATCCCCTATCTCAATCCAAGAAGAATCTATCTCTGAACCGAAATTTTCCCCATAAATTACAATTTGATCACCGGCTTTAGCTATCGGGGGAGCAATCTCAGCTATAACAGGGTGTTTTACAGTTAAAGAAGTTAAATATAAGGTAAGAGCAACAAGTCCGCCTAACAATATAAAAAATACAAAAAATCTAACAATAAAGAATTTTCTGAATGAATAAGTAAATCTATTTCCCATTTTTAAAAGAAGTTACGGTTATCCCATGTGTATAGTCAAAAAATAAAGTTTCGTTTTTTATATTCTTATTTAATATATCAGAGTTTGTTTCATTTGATGGCGGTAAATATAAATTTGCATATTTACTTAGATTTATTTCTTGAGGCTTACCTTCAAAAATAATAGCATTTTCATTTGAACCGAAAATATTTGAAACATTTAATTTAAATTTATTTACCGATTTTAAATTTTCTGTTGTAGGGGCTGCGGATTTAAATTCACTAACAGCAACGGACTCTGACGGAGTCAAACTTTTTTGTGTACTAAGCACAACAATAGGAGTTAGTACAAAAAGAAACAAAGCTGCCGCTGCTAATGCCGGAATAGGAATCTTATTTGATTTATACATCCAACTTGTAGGTTTATTTCTATTAATCTCCATCCTTTTTAAGCAATCCTGTCTTTTCGCATAAAGTTTGAGAAAGGAGCCTTGAATATCCAAATCCGGAGACGAGTTTTCCGATAGTTTTAAACTTATTGTTCTGTATGAGTCAACCACTCTCTTACATTTTTCACAAGAAGCCAAGTGTTCTTCTATTTTTTCTTTCCATGAGGACTCTAATTCTCCATCAACATAGACTGAATACAAATCTTTATCAGGGCATGTAGACATCGCTTTCTCCTATATATTTTGCTAATTGTTCTCGAGCTCTAAAAACTCGGACCTTTACGTTACCTTCGCTTATTCCAAGAATGCTGCCTATCTCCTTATAATTCAAACTGCCGTATTCTTTAAGCTGTAAAACAGCTCTCAAATTTTTCGGCAATTTTTCAAGAGCGGCTTGAACCGAATTTATAGACTCTTGCTTTAGTACTATCTCCTCTCCGGTATCGACCTTACGGGTATCTTCCTTTAGAGCTTTAGCATAAGCTTTTCGTTCTCGACCGCACCTTTTTACATAATTAAGCGATGCATTCCGCGTAACCCTAATAAGCCAGTATTTAGCATCATCCATAGACGGGAATTCCATCTTTTTTTCGGTCATTTTTATCAAAGAATCATGGCAGATATCTTCGGCTATATCTCCTTCTCTGACTATATTGTAGGCTACTTTATAAATAACAGGCATTAGAGCCTCATATATCGATCTGAAATCATCATCCGATAAAGCCCTCAAAGCGCCTTTCTCTTTAAACATCCTTAACTCCAAAATGTTACAGTTTTATAAAAAACATATCAATTTATAATTTTTTCCATATCGTTTTATTGCCCTGATCTTCAAGTATAATACCCATGCCTTTTAGCTTATCCCGAATTTCATCAGCAAGTTTATAGTTTTTGTCAAGTTTTGCCGAAGCTCTCTCCTCTATCAATTTTAGAATTTCGGATTCATCGATTTGAATAGAATCTTTATCCATTAGCATATTAAAAGATTCTTCTATCAGCTTGATACCCAAGATAGAATCCATAGCTGCGAGAACCGTTAACACATCTTTTTTAGGAATATCCTTTTCCTTTATCAAAAGTTGCAGTTCCGATAGAGCTTTTGGAGTAGAAAAGTCATCTTCCATTGCAGCAACAAAATCATCAAAGTAGCTGCGGGCTTTTTCATTTTCTATCATGCTTTTTGCAGTTTTTAGGTTAAGGGTTCCTGTCAAGGACACGTATTCTTTAATTTTCGCTTCGGATAGGTCTTCCATCAGCTTTGAAACTCTCATATTTAAGTTTTTTCGGCCGTTTTTTGCCGTTTCCATAGCTTCCCATGAAAAGGTAAGCTGACTTCGGTAATGTCCGCCTAAAAGCAAAAAACGGTAGTCAAGGGGCGAAAAACCCTTATTGATAACATCTTCTAAAATGATAAAAGAACCGGCAGACTTAGACATTTTGCCCTTATTCATAACAAGGAATTCGTTATGAAGCCAATAGTTTACCCATTTTTTACCCGTCGCCCCTTCGGATTGGGCAATTTCGTTGGTATGATGCACCCTTATATGGTCTATCCCTCCCTTGTGGATATCGATTTGTTCACCCAGATACTTCATGCTCATAGCCGAACATTCAATATGCCAGCCGGGATAGCCTCTGCCCCAAGGCGAATCCCAGACAAGGGCTTGATTTTCAAACTTGCTCTTTGTAAACCAAAGAACAAAGTCATGAGGATTGCGCTTGTTTTTATCTACTTCAATACGTGCACCGGCTTTAAGGTCTTCAAGTTTTATATTTGCCAATTCTCCGTATTTGGGAAAGGTAGAAATATCATAGTATAGATTTCCTCCGGCCATGTAGGTATGTCCGTTTGCTTCTATTCTTTTTATAAGTTCTATCATTTCGTTTATATGCTCGGTAGCCTTGCAGACAATACCCGGCCTTTCGATATTCAGCCTTTCCGTATCCTTAAAAAAAGCCTTCGTATAAAATTCTGCAATTTCAAGCACCGATTTTCCGCGTTCTTCCGCAGACTTTACCATCTTATCTTCACCCGAGTCTTCATCATCGGTCAGATGGCCGACATCGGTTATATTCATAACATGGGTAACATCATAACCTAAAAATCTTAGCGTCTTAACAAGGATATCTTGAAAAACGTAGGTGCGTAAGTTTCCTATGTGTGCATAGTCATATACTGTAGGCCCGCAGCCGTAAACTCCGGCCTTACCTTCATGAATGGGAATAAATTCTTCTTTTTTATTACCCAAGGTATTATGTAATTTTAAGCTCATACGTTCCCCCTATCTTGTTATCTAATTTATAATTGTATATACTAAAATCAAATGAATAATTTATTTAGTATACTTCATAATACCCCTTTATTTCAAGAGGGAAGTATAGAATTCGATAAAACTCTAAAACCTCTTACAGCATATAAAATCGGAGGTAATGCAGAAGCTTTTTTTTGCCCCAAAAACGAAGAACATTTAAAAGAAGCCTTAATTTTTTTACTCAAAAATAAAATTCCTGTCTCGTTAATAGGAGGCGGAGCGAACATCCTTGTCTCAGATAAGGGGTTTAGGGGTGTTTTAATCAGCCTAAAAAACTTAAACAAGATAGAAATTATAGGTGAATCCGAGAACAAAATTTTTGTAAGAGCCGGAGCAGGCGTTCTCACTGATAATCTTACAAAATGGGCTGTTAAAAATTCTCTTTCGGGTCTGGAATGTTTCGGAGGTCTTCCCGGAAACGTCGGGGGAGCCGTATTTATGAACGCACGCTGTTATGATGTTTCAATCTCGGATAGATTAAAATCAGTAAAATATATCTTAGCCGATGATGGTAAAACGGAATTTGCAGAATATAAATACAATCCTTCCGATTGGGGCTATAAAGTTTCACCGTTTCAACAAAATCCCATAAGTACCGAGATTAGAAACAATCGAAAGATAGTGATTTCTGCCGTGTTTACTTTAACTTATGGAATAAAGGAAGAAATTGCAGCCAAAACCGAAGAGAAAATTCAAGATAGAATTTCAAAGGGGCATTTTAAGGCTCCTTCTGCCGGAAGTACATTTAAAAATAACAGAACATTCGGGCAGCCCAGCGGCAAGCTAATAGAAGATGCAGGCCTAAAAGGCCTCTGTGAAGGAGGGGCTCAGGTGGCTCCTTGGCATGGAAATTTTATAATTAACAAAAAAGATGCTTCGGCTTCGGATGTAAAAATTTTGATAGAAAAGGTCCAAAAAAACGTTAAAGATAAAACCGGCTTTTTACTTGAACCGGAAGTTATTTTTGCAGGAGATTGGGAGTAGATTTTTTAGAGATTACCGTAATAAACCGCAAATAATTACAAATATTTCTCTAAATTTACACAAAAATACATAAAATTCTTTTAAATTTACTTGACTTCTTTTTTATTTTAATGTATATTAGATGTATCAAGAGCAGATAAAAAGCTGCCAATATCTTTAAGGAGAAGCAAAGATGAAAACATTATTAAAATTTATTAAGTCAAACAAAAAAAACGGTACATCTCAAAGATCCGAAATATCAACACAGCAAGAAAAAATTAATGAACAGCCCCTTGTTTGGAAGGCTTATGTAGGTATCAATTACTTTACAATGTAATTTTGTAAAAACTATTTAAGGCCATAAAATCTTTATATAAAGATTCATCCATAAAAAAAGACCCGTGAATGCGGGTCTTTTTTTGTTTGAATTTACCGGTAAAAAATAATCATTAACATACACCCTATACTAAATAAGAATTTAGGTGTACAATATAAGAGATCCGCCTTAAGGCGGCGAAGGAGTTAAATATGAGCAAAATCGTAGTAGTGGGTGCAAATCATGCCGGAACATCGGCCATTAATTTTTTAACGGATATTTCAAAAGAAAATGAGGTTGTGGTCTTTGACCGAAATACCAATATCAGCTTTTTGGGCTGCGGAATGGCCCTATGGATAGGTAATCAAATTAGAGGCCCAGAAGGTCTTTTTTATTCCAATAAGGAAAAACTGGAAGCTAAAGGTGCTAAGGTTACGATGGAAGCCGAGATTACCCGAATCGATTTTGACAAAAAAATCGTATACGGAACGGTAAAGGGTTCACAGCCTATCGAAGAATCCTATGATAAATTAATCCTTGCGACAGGTTCAATTCCGATAATGCCCAAAATTAAGGGTATGGATTTGGAAAATGTTCAGCAGGTAAAAATCTTTCAAAACGCTCAAGAGGTGATCGAAAAGCTAAAAAATCCTGAAATTAAAAAAATTGCAGTTGTAGGAGCCGGCTACATCGGTGTCGAGCTTGCCGAAGCCTTTAAAAGGCATAATAAAGAAGTTGTGCTCATTGATGCAATGCCGTCAAGCCTTTCAAACTATTACGATAAACCCTTCACGGATTTGATGGATAAAAATTTAAGCGATCACGGAATAAAACTTGCATATAATCAGCTCGTCCAAGAAATCAAGGGAACAACAAGGGTAGAAGCCGTTGTTACGGACAAGGGAGAATATCCTGCCGACATGGTAGTGGTCTGTATCGGTTTTCGTCCCAATACCGAACTTGGAAAAGATAAACTTGAAACCTTTAAAAACGGAGCCTATTCGGTCAACCTAAAGCAAGAAACAAGTATAAAGGATGTTTATGCAATAGGGGACTGCGCGACGGTTTTTGATAACTCTCTCGGCGAAAAATCCTACATTGCTCTTGCAACAAACGCAGTAAGAAGCGGAATTATAGCAGCTTATAACGCAGCAGGAGTTCCCCTAGAAGGCATAGGAGTCCAAGGTTCTAACGGAATCAATATCTATGACTTGAAGATGGTATCGAGCGGAGTTACTGTAGAGAGAGCAAAGAAGCTGGGTATTGATGCGGAGTTTACCGATTTTGAAGATTTGCAGCGTCCCGAATTTATGGAGCACGATAATCCTCCCGTAAAATTAAGAATTGTGTATAACAAAAAAACGAGGGTTATAATCGGAGCTCAAATGGCTTCCACATACGATATGTCTATGGGAATTCACATGTTCTCCCTTGCTATTCAAGAAAAACTTACAATAGACAAGCTAAAACTTTTAGATATTTTCTTTTTGCCTCACTTTAATAAACCGTATAATTATATAACGATGGCCGCTTTAGGAGCAAAATAAGTTTTAAAAATTTTCGCACTATTTAATTACTCCGTTTTTTGATAAGGATAATACTATGAATAGTTACGGCATTAATGATGATGTAACTCAAAATCATCTGCATGATTTTTTCAACGATAATACTCAAATTGCACATAATGAAATAAATTCACTACAGGCACAATTCAGGCTTATTCACATAAGAACTCAGCTTATCATTATAATCATTGCATTCTGCCTTGAATTTTTTTATTATTTTATTGGTAAAGAACAAGTAAATACATCTTGCTGTAAGTATTTTCTTAAATTTGTAATCATTCCATTTATCGTTAATTTTCTGCTGTATATTATAACAAATATTTTTAATAGAAAGTATTATGATTCGAAAACTAAAAATTACTTTGTAATGTTAAGCTCATTATTGCAAGCCTTTCTTTATATTTTAATTCATCAAGCCTTTGTAACGATTTATGCAGGTTTTTTAGTTATGATATTTTTATCGACGGTTTATAATGACAAAAAGCTAACAAAAATCACGGCCGTCTTTTCTTTTGCAGCAATCATGTTGTCTGTTTTTATAATAAGATATGATGGAGATTACGTTATAACAAATAATTATATCTTAGACTTTCTGGTACTGGAATGTATTCTCGTTGTATCCTATATTACTGCAAAATATATTCTTAATTACAATAATATCCAACTTTTAAAAATACTGAACACTCTCCAAGAAAAAGAGAAATATTGGCATGGTATGATGATAGATGATCTTTCAGGATTATACTCCAGAGCTGCCTTTAGAACATATATCAGTAAGGTGCAGGAGTATAAAGGGGAAATATACATAGTAATGATAGACCTTGATAATTTTAAACAGGTTAATGATGACTACGGCCATTTATATGGAGATGAAGTAATAAGAATCTTAGGCCAAACTTTTAAATCTTATTCAAAAGATGTATTCACTGCCTTCCGCTATGGAGGAGAAGAATTTTTAATTGTAATCAATTCGGATAAAACTACTGCCGAAAAATTAATGAATGAAAGTAAAGACTTATTTAATAAAAGCTGTTTATCTAAGTTACAAAACCCTCATATCAGCTTTAGTGCCGGTATTAGTAAATTATCAAAAGGCAAACCTATCACGGATACTATCGAAGAAGCCGATACGGCTCTATATAAAGTAAAAAGAGAAGGAAAGAATAAGGTTGTTATTTTCGCTTAATAACTTCCGGCAAGTATTCCATTAGAACCCCTCTGAAACCGTTTTTATATTTTTTTCAAGCTATAGGCGTATATTTACATATATTTATTCACATTATTTTAGATACTAATTTATCTTTTGAACAAAATACGCAAGTACCCGTTTGTTTTTGTATTTTATTTTGTGCATACAACATTCTAGTAATGCTGTTTACTTGCTGGCGAGGAAAAACCTTACATTTTTCCGACAAACAATCATCACAAACGCAAGACTCTTTTTTTAAAAAATTAATTATCCTATCTGAATTGGTCATTATTTCTCTCCTTAGTTTGATATTATAATAAGGCTTTTAAAATCAGGAACGTCTTTCAAAAGCCTTGTTTTAATTATTATTTTTTCTTATACACTTCCCACTCAGCTCCATTAGCGGCTATTATTTTATATACATAATACTCTTCTCCCGGTTTTTCCGGAGCCGTAAGCTTATACCATTTTTTTTCTTCTGCATGAGCTCTTTCTGCATATCTGAAAACTGCCATTCTTTCTTTAGATGTTACACCTAATTTCTCAATTTTATTCATAGATGGAGCTTTCTCTAGCTCTACCATTTCCCAGTTTATAGATGTATCCTCCTTTCCAAAAAATGTATCTCTTAGAAATGAGACACAACCTGAAAATAAAATTGCAGAACACATTAAAACAACAATTATACTAATTGTTAAAGACAATTTGTTTTGTTTCATCTTAATCCTTCCTTCTTGCAAATTTTTATTGCAATTCAATTTTTTATCTAAATATATTGATCGGTTCCGTTGCCAGTCTATCCGTAGTCCGGCCAATCAAACATAGTTTAGCAGAATTTTTAATACTAGTATTTATTAATAGAGCACAATGTGTTTTAATTTCTTTCGATTGAATTTTATAAAGAAAATCTTTTTTATGAGAACAGCAATAATGTAAAAAATTATTTATTAGAGATATTAGAACTAATAGAGAAAATGGGGGGGGGAGGTAAACCAAGGTTAACATTTTTCTCTGCTTTTTTAATAAGCAAATTTGAGTTTTGAGAAAAATAAAATTGAAAATAAGCTAAAAATCTCCCAAGCATATATTCATATTAAGCCAAAATTTAGAATCTGTCAAGGCTGAGTAAAACGGGTTTCCTATATCAATCACCTCAAATTTATTGCATATCATATACTAGTAAATTTATTAAAAATAATATAGACTTGTAGGATAATTTAATGAAACAGCAACTTAAAAGAAATTATAACAGCCTTATAGATTATATCCTCATACTAAGCTTAATTTTAGGTATTTTTATATTTATAGCTATGCCTTTTTTTTATGTATTTAAAGAAAGTCTTGTTATAAACGGAAGCCTTAGTTTTAAGCTTTTTAAAGATGTTTTTAAAAATCATCTTAACCTTTTAAAAAATTCCTTATCGGTAGGATTTTATACGACGGTTTTAACGGCAATCGCAGGGATAACCACGGCCTTGTTTTCTTATCTGATGCCTAACAAAATAAAACGCCTTATTTTTTTAATTTTAGCTGTAACGATGATAAGCCCGCCCTTTGTAACAGCCCTCAGCTATATAAACCTCTTTGGAAGAAGAGGCCTTGTTTCTTATTATCTTTTAGGTATTTCAAAAAGCCCGTACGGAATTACCGGCATTGTGCTGATGCAGTCCTTGAGTAATTTTTCTTTAGCGGCTTTAATCCTAATCGGTTTTTTAAATAATTTGGACAGATCCCAATTAGACAGTGCACGCAACCTCGGAGCAAAGACAAACCGGTTAATTATCGACATAATTCTTCCCTTCCTTTTTCCTGCAATCAAATCGGTTATGCTCTTAACTTTTTTGCGAAGTTTATCGGACTTTGGAACGCCTGCAATCATAGGTGGCTCTTTTAATATGCTTGCAACAGAAAGCTATTTTGCGGTAATAGCTCAAGGCAATTTGGGAAAGGCTTCCGCAATAAATGTGCTTCTTTTAATTCCTGCAATTATTATTTTTATTCTTTATCAAAAAAGTTTTAAAAATATTTCCATATCTTCACACGGCACGGCATCCTCGGAAATTGAAATAAAAAGGCAGGGAATTCTTTTTTATCTTATAAGCATAATTGCCGTTTTCTTTTTATTATGGATAAGCATTCAATATTCTTCTATTATATTGTCCGCATTTACAAAAATGAAAAAAGGAAAAATGATTTTTACCTTTGCAAATATTTTAGAAACAAGAGATCATATTACAAGCACGGTTATAAGGAGTATAGTCTACAGTCTTATTGCTGCGGGAGGAGGCAGCATAATCGGGTTGCTTCTTGCCTATTATAAACAAATAAGAAAAATAAAAATAATGCAGGCTGTAGATTTTGCTGCAACTCTTCCCTATATAATTCCGGGAACATTTTTCGGACTCGGTTATTTATTGGCCTTTAACTCAAAACCTTTAATGCTTACAGGAACAGCAGCAATAGTTGTCCTAAACATTTTATTTAAGCAGCTCCCTTTTTCTACAAAGATAGGAAATGCATCAATGGAAGAAATAAACATCGACACTTTAAATTCAATCAGAGATTTAGGCGGTAAAAGAATAAATGAAATTACGGATGCAGTTATCCCTCTAAGTAAAAATAGTTTAGGAGTTTCTTTTATCAACGGATTTACAACGACTATGACTACAATAGGTTCAATTATTTTTTTGGTATACCCGAGTCAAAAAGTTTTAACCCTTGTTATGTTCGATGTAATTCAAAGCGGTTATTATGAAATAGGCTCGGTAATTGCCTTGCTTATAATTATAATTTGTTTAATTGTAAATTTAATTTACTTTTTAGTTTTAAAGAAAAAATAATTTTTAAAATGCCGGAGGTTTTATGTATTTGGAATTAACAAACCTAACAAAAACATATAAAGAAAAAAATGCGGTAAAAAATATCAGCTTCAATCTTGAAAAAGGAAAACTCCTCTGTCTTTTAGGGCCTTCCGGCTGCGGAAAAAGTACGGTATTAAAATCGATAGGAGGGTTTTTAAAACCTGACAGCGGAAAAATAATTCTTGACGGTAAAGAAATTACAAATGACCCTCCTGAAAATAGAAATGTTTCTACAGTTTTTCAATCCTACGGGCTTTTTCCTCACATGAATGTTTTATCGAATATTATTTACGGTTTAAAATTTAAAAAGATGCCTAAGGCTGAACGAGTTGAAGCCGGAATGAAGATGATAAAAACGATGGGCTTATCGGGTTATGAAAAAAAACATATAAGCGAACTTTCAGGCGGAGAACAGCAGAGGGTTGCTCTTGCACGCAGTTTGATTATAAGGCCTAAACTTCTTTTGTTGGACGAGCCTTTAAGCAACTTGGATGCAAAGCTTAGAATCAATATGCGTAAAGAAATAAAACAAATTCAAAAAGAATTTAATATCACTACAATTTTTGTTACCCATGATCAAAGCGAAGCATTTGAAATTGCCGATAAAATTATTTTGATGAACAATGGAGAAATTATTCAGGAAGGAACAGCCGAATCTCTTTATAATCAACCTGCAAGCGAATTTGCTCTTGACTTTATCGGTACAAACAATAAAATAGGAAGTTCATATATCAGACCGGAAAAGATAAAAGTATTTACATCATTACCGGAAGAAGATACGGAAGATTTTGAAGAAGCCCAAATTATCAATATTATTTTTAAGGGCGAAATAATAGAACTATTTCTTAAAACTAAAGAAAAAGAATTAAAGGCCATTGTTTTAAACAATGACTGCAATTATCAAAAGAATGAAAAGGTCTACATCAAATACAATAGGGAGAATTTAAATTGAAGATACTTCACTGCCTTGCACAATTACCGATGAAAACAGGAAGCGGGGTTTATTTTAGCACCCTTGTCGAAGGAATGATAAAAAAAGGACATAAAAATGCGGTTCTTTACGGCACACAGCTTCCCTTTGCCGAAAAAACTTTTAATGAATCTTTATCCGATAAATTACAGGGAAGCGTAAAAGAATATCCCATCAAATTTTTATCCGATTATGAGCAGGAAGAAAAAACCGTTTTTAATGCAGACATTCCTTTCCCGATTGCAGGAATGAGCGACATAATGCCCTATACCTCAACCGTTTATTCCGAAATGAATGATGAGATGTATCAAAAATGGATTTCGGTTTTTGAAAAAACTCTTCTCCGTGCAAGAGAAGAATTTAATCCCGATGTCATTATAAGTCATCATCTTTTTATTTTAACCTCTTTGGTAAAAAAAATATTTTCTGGCAAAAAAATAATAGGCATAAGTCACGGCACGGATATAAGGCAGATTAAAAAAAATCCTTGGATAAAGACATGGTACATACAAAACTTGGATAAACTCGATTTATATTTTACCGTAAGCCCTAAGGATATTGCCGAAGTGCAAAATATTTTTTCGGCAAAACTTGAAAAAATTAAATTAGCAGGAGGAGGTTTTAATCCCGATATTTTTAACGATAAGGATAGACACATCTTTGACGGAACATTCAAACTATGCTATGCAGGAAAGATATCCGAGTCAAAGGGAGTGTTTGAACTTGCAAAAACCCTTCCGATTATTTTAAAAAAATATCCTAATACTGAATTAACCTTAATCGGAAATGCAACAGAAGAACAAAAAAACATTCTTTTAAAAAATGCAGACTACAGTGAAAATTTAAAAATAGTAAATGCCTCATCCCAAATATGTATGTGTAAAATTTTAAAACAAAACGATATTTTTATTTTGCCTTCATACTATGAAGCCTTAGGTCTTGTCGCTGTTGAAGCCTTAGCTTGCGGGCTATTTACCGTTACAACCGAAATTGAAGGACTTATAAACATCCTTGGCAAAAAAATCAACACAAGCGGCATTATCGAATTTGTCAAACTTCCCCGTATCTATGATGTAGACAAAGCATACGAAGAAGATAAGCCCGCCTTTGTCGAAGCCCTTTCCGAAAAAATAATGCTTCAAATGGAAAGACTTAAATCTCAAAAAGATTTTTATTCCCCTGTTTCAGCAGAAATAAAAAAACATTCTTGGGAAAGTATTATAGATAGGGTTGAAGAGGAGATTAAAGATGTATATATTGATTTTTATTCTTAAAACCATTCAAACGGTAGTCTCAACAGGTATCTTATATTTTTTTGGATTCGCTATTGATGAATTTACAAAAAATCCTTCACCCGAAAAAATTAAACTCATTATATTCTACGCTCTGCTTGAAATTCTTTTTGTAGTCATTCATCACCTATGTCAACGGGGTATATTTTTTATACGTAAAAAATTTGCTCTTCTTTATAGTCAAAATCTTTCAGATGCTATTTTTAATATTCCTCCTGAAGATTTTTTAGAACATGAAACGGACTATTATTTTACCGCATTTAAAGATCAAATACCTAAAATACAAACCTCATATTTACTTGGACGCATTAATATCGCTTCAAGTCTTGTAGGAATTTTACTGACAGTTTTTGTTTTGATATCATTTCATTTTAGTTTGCCGATTATTATGCTCTCATCTTTTATAATCGGAAAATTTGTTACAAAAATCATTGAGCCTCACATTGACAAAATCTCTTCTCAAGAAATTAGACTGCAAGAAGAATATAATGCAAAGACAAGCGAAAATCAAAAAGGCCTTCCCTTCTATATTTTAAACGGAAAAAGAAATCTGCTTTTTACCCGTCAAGTAAGCGCAAATAATATATTTGAAAACAAAAGCTGCAAAATAGAAATTAAAAAAACCGTTTTTGAATGGATAATAATTTTAACTTCAATGTGTTTAGCGGTAGCCGGTTTAGCATTTGCAATTTTTTTGTTTACAAAAAACAAAATAACAATCGGTATGTTGAGTTCTACAATCTTATATATGAATGTTTTTTCGCAAAAGCTTGAAGGGCTGCTTAAGCTTTTTATTGAAGTGCGTTACGGAAAAACGAGTAAAGAAAAAATAGACGGGATCATAAAAAGTAGAAAAAATAAAATTTTATCTACAAAGGAATTTCAGACTCTTAAATTCAAAGATGTTTCTTTTTCATATAACACAAAAGACGAAGAAAATATTTCCATTTTAAAAAATATAAGTTTACAAATCAACAAGGGTGATAAAATATTATTAACGGGAAAAAGCGGCAGCGGAAAATCTACCTTGATAAAGCTTGCCTTAAATTTATTAAAACCCGATACCGGTAAAGTATATTTTAACAATGAGGAAATTTCAGATAACGAATATCCGCCGTTTTATTTTATTAATCAAAACTTTCATCTTTTTAAAACATCGATTGAAGATAATATTTTCTTTGGAGATAAAAAACAAAAAGAACCTTATGAATTTGCACGGCTTGAAAAATTTTACGATAAGGATATAAGCGCATTAGATACTGACGGAATGCAAATATCCGGAGGAGAAAAAGAACGCACCGCATTAGCTCGGGTTTTTGCAGGTTCATATAAAAATATAATTATGGATGAAACCTTTGCAGGTCTTGACTTTGAAAATTATAAATTTATTCAAAACAAATTTTTGGATGATAAAGAGTTAACATATATTGAAATTTCGCATCGTGAAATTGATACCGAAAAATTTGATTATATATTTACTCTGGAAGGAGGAAAATTAAATGTTACAACTGTTAAAGAAAAATAAATTTCTATTTAGTATAACCTTTTTATTAGTTGCAATGACTGCATTTTTAAATAGTTATTCATCAAAAATTTTACAGATTAGCATAGATAAGACTATTGAAGGAAATGGAAAGGTCGAATATGTTTTTCTATTTGCCGCATTCGGTTTTGCTGCAGCTCTGATATTATTTATAGAAAATTTAGCTGAAACTAAACTGCGAAAAGATTGCAGATTGACACTTAGAAACAATATCGCAAATTATATGGCTTTTGAAAACAGAATTGAATATCATCAGGACAAAACAAAATACTATGAGCTTTTTATAAACTCTTGCGATTATTTTTCTTCCGAAGCAATTTGTAATCTAATGGATGCCCTCTATAATATAAATGCAATTATATTCGGTCTCGTAACAATGTATTTTATTTTTCCTCCGTTTATTATTTTTTGTTTTGTTTCAATGGCTTTTTCTTTTTTAATGTTCAAAAAAATTGATCCTAAACTTGATGAACTCTCAAATACATTTATAGACAAAAGGTCTGATTATTATAATTACATTCAAGATATTTTAACGGGGCATTTTACTGTTTTTATTAACCGTGCAAAAAAATATTTTGTAAAACGTACAAAAAAAGAATTTGAAAATTATGAAAACTACCGATATAAATATAGCGCAAACAGAGATTTACTTTTGAATATTGTGAATTTTCCAAGTATTGTTATAAATGTTTTGATGATTATCTTTTTATTCTATTTTATTTTAAAAGGAAAAGCAACAGTCGGATCGGTTGCCGGCATACTCGGATTGAGTGCACTTATTTCAAGCAGCTTTGAAAATTTATTTTATAATATTGTTTCGATTCGATCAGGTCTTTTAATTTTGGACAAAAAATATTTTAAAGTTAAAATTCCTCTTTCGGAAACTAAAATAACCACAAAACCCCTTACTTCAATACAGATAAAAAATCTTAATTTTTCTTATGGAGATAATCCTGTCTTTACCGATTTTAACATATCACTAAAAAACGGGTTTTACTATTTGCAGGCCGAAAGCGGAAAAGGAAAGTCTACTCTAATAAAACTTATTACAAAAGAATTACCTGCCCCTGATAATTCGATTTTTATTAACGGTAAAGATATCAATTCCTATACTGAAGATGAACTTATCGGTGAAATTTCATATATTCCGCAAGAAAATTTTATTATCAATGGATCTATCGAAGAAAACCTTTTTGTTCCTATTGAACAAAAACAAAAAGAGCTTGATCTTGTCTGTGCATTTACCCTTGCAAATACTTTACATGAAAAAGGCAGCTTAGATGAAAAAAGTATTTCGGGAGGAGAAACCCGAAGGCTTAACCTTGCCCGAAATCTTGATCTATCAAAAAGCGTTATCATCTTGGATGAACCTTTTAAAAATGTAGAACGTGAAATTTACAAAAAAATAGAACAAAATCTTATGCAAATAACCGATAAAATTATTATTGCCGTTACACATGAAAAAATTGAAGATAAAAATGCAGCGGTGATAAGTATTTAACTCTCATCATAAAACAAAACTATTTTTTCCATTAGAGCTTTATCAACTTCAAAAAATTGTTTTTTGTCCCTTATTTGAAGTAAAAAAATATTTTTTTAATTTCAATCCTTCAAATTCTTCTACCTGCCGCTTCATATAGGAAGAAGTTGTATATCTTAAACCGAAAGTATCACAATAGATAAAGTAAGCAATACCTATAGGCAAAATAAAAAGAACAAACATAACAGCTGTTATCCATAAAATCAATTTTCTTTTTATTTTCATAATAAAACCTTAATCAAATTCTATCAGCAAAATATTTCTTTTACCTTTTCTTTAAATTTATTTCCGCGGTCAAATTCGTTTTTAAACATGCCGAAGGAGGCTGCACCCGGCGATAGAATTACGACATCGCCTTTTTCTGCATTTTCTTTTAATGAAAACAAAAGAGAGTCCAAGCTGTCAAAGGGGCCATTATATTCAATAGCCTTTTCTTTAAGGAGAGGAATTAAAAGGTCTGTTCCCGTTCCTGCAAGAAGATATAGGCTTTTGGCAAGATTTGCTTTTTCGGCAAGCGGAATAAAATTTAAGTTTTTATTTGTTCCGCCGCAAATTAAGACGGGAGGCTTATCAAAGGCTTCTAAGGCGGCAGCAGATGCTTCAGGAATTGTAGCGGCCGTATCATTATAAAATTTTATTCCGTTTGTTTCATAAAAGAATTCCAACCGATGTTCAATACCCGAATACTCATCCATAAATTTACGGATAAATTCGGATTGTTCTTTGATGTTATTATCTTTTAAGATGTCGTTGTCTTTTAAATTTTCAGGCTTATGAATTTTTTGATAAAGCAGAAGAGCAAGACCTGCATTCAAGACATTTTGTTTAAGTTTAAGCCCGGGAACTTTTGCTTCCTTTGAAAGTAAAATTTTTTCTTCACCGCTTAAGTTGTAAAGGCCTTCTTGGTTCTTATTAAAAAAAACACCCCGATATTCTTTAGGTAGTTTTTTTTCGCTGTACCAAAAAACATTTGCCCTTGTTTCTTCTGCAAAAATTTTCCCCCAGCCGTCATCAAAATTACAAATTAAATAATCCGATTTATCCATATTTTCATAGATTATTTTTTTATCGGCAACATATTTTTCCATTGTGCCGTACCAGTTTAAGTGGTCGGGCATTATGGGCGTAATAATCGCAATCTTAGGCTTAAGCAGTTTTTTATTTTTTAAATCAGCAAGCTGCCAACTGGAGAGTTCCAGAACCACAGGCGTATCGCAAGAGGTTTCTTCAAAAAAACTTAAAGGGCTGACCGTAATATTCCCGCCCAAAAAAGCATTGTAGCCTAACTTTTTAAGCCCGTAATAAAGAGCACTTACCGTAGAGGATTTCCCCTTGCTTCCCGTTACCGCCAAAATCGGTGCCTTTGAAAGAGAAAGAAAAACCGAAACATCCGACTCTATTTGTTTTGCGGCTTCTAAAAAAACATTTCCTTCAAATTTTACGCCGGGGTTTTTGATGACAAGATCGGCTTCTCTAAAATCCTCTATTCTATGTTCACCCAACACAAACCGAATATTCTTAAAGGCAGAAAGTTTTTCGATTGACGGCCTTAATTCTTCCGAAGTTTTTAAATCCGTTACCGTAACCTCGGCTCCATATCGGGCAAAAAATTGGGCAGTCGCAAGCCCTCCCCCATTTAGACCAAGTCCCATAACGGTTACTTTTTTATTTTTGATATTTTCTAAGCTTATTTGCATATCATCATTATAACAAAAAATTTTAGGAAGTACCAGATGAGGAGGAATGGATTGTAAATACGGAAGACAGTAATTGTCGATTGAGGGGTAGAATTTGTTAATTATTGGTCATAGGGTATATAAATTTTAATGATTTTGTGCTATATTTTATTGGGTGGGTGATATAATGACAACAACAAAAATAAATAATCGTCGATATTTGGGAAATAAATATAAACTGCTTCCCTTTATTACTGATGTTATATCATCGGAATGCGGTAATTTTAATAGTTTTGCCGATATTTTTGCCGGTACAGGTGCCGTTTCTTCCGCATACGCTGATAAACGCCAAAAGTAGGCTAAGGACTTAATAGGAACAGAATATGGCAAAGAAACATACACAAGTTGATGATATAATCGAAACGATGCAAAAAAACGGAGGGTATGCAACACTTGCTCACCTTAATCAGAATGTTGATACAAGCTCTTGGAAAACAAAAACACCGTTTGAAAGTATCCGTTGCTATTTGCAAAGGAGCGATGAGTTCTTTAAAATCCAGCCGGGACTTTGGGCATTAACTAATTATCGTGAGTCAGTTTTGAAAAAATTTCAAATCAAAGAAAATAGAAAAGAACAGATTGAAACTTTTACACACTCATATTACCAAGGTCTGATTGTAGATATTGGGAACATGAAAAATCTGAAAACATATGTTCCTGCACAGGATAAAAACAAATTATTTCTTGATAAGAAACTTGGGCAAATTTCAACAATGACTGATATCCCTGAATTTACATATCCAAAAATTACAAACAGAGCTAAAACAATTGATATAATCTGGTTCAATGAGCGTGAAATGCCGACTGCATTCTATGAAGTCGAACATTCTACAAACATAATTAATTCTTTGAATAAATTTTTTGAACTACAAGATTTCAGAGCAAGATTCTGCATTGTTGCTGATAAGAAACGCAAGAATGAATTTGATGACAAAATCAGCCAGTCGATTTACAGACCAATAAAATCTCTTGTAGATTTTGTAGACTATGAAATTCTTGCAAATCAACATTCAAAAATGGCGGAATTATTCAAAAATACACTGGTACTATAAGGGAATATAAAACAATTCATGAGCTGTTCAACAACAATAAGGAATCCCGAAAGGGCTTTTCCATTTCTGTCAACAATTGCAGAAATGGAAGGCGTAGAATGGACTAAAGCAGCGCAAGAAGAACTGCAAAGCCGATTAATAAAAAACCGCTATTAAGTTCCTACAAAAATAGATATTCTTTCAAAAAATTTGCAAGATGCCTTTAATGATTTATCTCATAATCTAACAACAAAAAAGCCTATATATTGAATCCTATATTTCAGAATATCTAAAAGATTTTAATAATCCTCAAAAAAACATTCATGAATATACCGATAATATTATCCGATGTTTGAGACTAACAAAATATATATACATACGAGGCGGAGGTTATTATATTGATTTGGAACCTCGCAGAAGAGTTGAAATAGATGCAATTCTTAATGATTTAACAGGTGAAGCTCGCTATTATTCCGTTGAATCATATCAAGCCTTTATTGGAGACTATTACGGTTATACTCTGCCTTTTGAAACAGTTTTTGAACTACAGAGAATTGCTTCCGAAATTATTTTAGAAATTAAAGATTTAAAAACAAAGCTGAATAAAACAATTTCAGAAATAATACTTCAAAAAGACATAGACAATTTAAAAAAACAAATTGAAAGCTTGCGAAAAGAACGGCTTGCTCTGCAAAATGAAATGCTTAAATACACATATGAGAATGATGTAAAAATTGATGATGCAAAAAGTGCTTTACAAAATATTTCTAAACTTGGTATAAAACCCTCTATAGCTTTAGAAAAATGGACAAATATTGCTTTAAACATTATAGACGACGCAAAACTGATAAAGCCGAATTCTCCATTAGGCGATGATAATGAACCAACATTTACCGCTCCGGCAAAAGTTCCTGATATTGAATGCTTTTACAAAAACTTTAATGCAATTTGTGAAGTAACAATGCTCACAGGTAGGGATCAATGGTTTAATGAAGGCCAGCCGGTAATGAGGCATTTAAGAGAATTCGAAGACAAAAATAATGAAAAACCCAGCTATTGTTTATTTATTGCACCTAAATTACATGAAGATACAATAAATACATTCTGGTTTGCCGTAAAATATGAGTATCAAGGTCAAAAGCAAAAAATCATACCGCTTACAATATCTAACCTCATCGACTTGCTGGAAATTTTTAAAACAGCAAAAAAACAAGGCATTAAAATACATCATTTAGATATAATGACGCTCTATGATGGATGTGTGGATATATCCGATGTGTCTGATTCAACTGAATGGCGAACTCATATCTCTAATCAGTTATTAGAGTTTAAGAAGAGATTTTTAGGGTAATGAGGTAACCTCTATCTTTAAAAACAATGCAAAAGTTAATTACATTCTAAATCATACAATAATTATAAACATGTTACATAAAATAAGACCACATGAAATAGCCGTATTTTTCCGTAAAATTCACGAAAATCTACGAAAATGCACGAAAAAAAGTGTTGACAGTTTATAAAAAATCGTTTATTATAAAGAAAAACCTTTAAAAAAGGAGAATCTTTACTTTATGAATAAAGCTTATAAGCATTTTTTTATGGCTATGGCAGTTCTTGCCCTTGTGTCGGCTATGACATCATTGGTTGTACCTTTTCTGTTGAGTTTTTGGGCAAAGACCGATGTTGAGATGAATTTAAAAAGATTCTTTATTGTTATATCGGTGCTTATACTGATGTTCTTACTTAAAACCGCTATAATTTTTTTGCGTGAGAATTTTGCAAAACATTTTAATATAAAAAATGCCAAAAACATTATTGAAAAAATTTTAAGGTTAAAATACGATACGATTATTTCTCAAGGGAATATGAATTTGGTTGAGCGGATGGCACAGGCTGTAAACAATATGTACATATATATGACGGGAGATGCAGTTCAAATATGGTCAAGTATAATTTCAACAATAATTATTTTAATCGCAATATTTTTTGATAATTTCATTATAGGTTTAATACTGCTTGTTTTAATTCCAATAAATTATTTAGGTTATAAATCTTTGAATTTAGAATTAAAGAAACGCTCTCAAGTTATGCAAGTAAGCACTGCAACGGGATTCCAAGAAATACTTTCAGTTGTAAACCAAACAGATTATTTAAAACAATGCCCCGATTATGATATTGTACTAAACCAATTAAAACCTGCATTGAATAAAATTTACGGAAGCATAGCTCAAGTAAACAAATATGCTCAAACTTCTTCATCGTTTATATCATCGCTTAATTCAATGCTGCAAGCGGTTTGTATTTTACTTGTTATGTACAATTATCTAAGCGGAGAAAATCAAGTTTTACCGATTGTAATTTATACAATTGTACTTCCTTTATTTTTTTCCAATGTCAGTATAATTACAAATATTAATTTAAACAAAAATAATCTAAAAGTCTCGCAAGAATTTATTTCATTTTTAGATTCGGAGCAAGAAAAAGATTCAAATGAGATAATCAAATCAATTGAAAAAATAGAATTTGATATAGGCGCAATACAAATAGGAGAACAAACATTTAAGGCGAATATAAAAGATAAATTTATAAAAGGCGACATCATTTGGGTAAAGGGAAAAAGCGGTTCGGGAAAGTCAAGTTTAATGAAACAACTCGTAAAATTTAGGACGGCATCAGAAATCTTAATAAATGAAAAACCGATTTCTTCTATCAGCAATAGCAGTCTCCGCTCTCTTATTGATTATATCCCGCAAAATAATTCAATTATCAATGGGACAATCCGTGATAATTTATTTTTAAACAAAAGTCATTCAATTGAAACCGAAGAAAAATTAAAAAAAAGCGAGCTCCTTTCTACAATTTTACAAAATAAAAACTTTGATACAATGATAATGGATATGGGTGCTAATCTTTCAGGAGGAGAAGAACAAAAACTTGCCATAGCCCGAAGTTTATATTCAGATGCAGAAGTTTTAATCTTTGATGAGGTTACAGCCAATATTGATGCTGAAAGTATTACCTTGATTTTGAATACAATAAAAAACGCTTGTAAGAATAAAATAGTTTTTATAATTTCACATGACACATTGCCTGAAAATTTCGCCAATAAAATTATACAAATGGAATAAAGCTTACAATGCCCGATTGTAATCAAAGAAATATTATTGTAAAATCAAAATAGGACTAGGAGAAAAAATTTGGAAAAACTATATACAATGAATCAGATAGCCGAGATGCTCGAACTCAGTGTAAGGACAATTCAAAATTATTTAAAGGAAGGAAAACTGACGGGGAAAAAAATAGGTTCTCAGTGGCGTTTTACAGAAAAAGACCTTAAACGGCTTTTTTCGGACGAAAGTTTTATTGATGAAAAAAATATTGATGAAAACCATAGATTACAAAAATTTTTAAAAAAAGATTCTATTGAAACGCCTGAAATCTTTTCAATCCTGCATTATCCGTATAAGAAAGATTTTAAACTAAAAGAATTAATGAAAAAAATAAATGAAAATATTGAGAAAGCAAATAAATGCCAATTTTATTTTGCCTCAACAGCAAATACTTTTAAATTTTTTTTGGAAGGGGATATTGAATCGGTTATCAACTTACAAAAAATAATAGATGAAAATTTTAACTAAAAAAGAAGTTTTTATGAAACCGGAAGCGATTACCGTTTTATGTTTTTTAATTCATCATTTAATAAAACTATGTTTCCATTATTTACTATAAATGCTCCCATAAAAAGTCAATAAACAAAATCGACTTTCTTAAAAAAAATTAAAATATATGGCAGATAAAGTTAAACTGCAAGATACATACGGTTGTATGTTCCTTTCATTCTTTCACAGTCAGAATCTTCTTAAATTACACTACTCTCAAACTTATCATAGCCCTCATTGCAGTGCTTGAGCGTTTGAGATCCATCTTAAATTACACTTCTCTCAAACAGGCGCTTTTGGTTTTGTAAGTTTTTTAACGTTTGAGATCCATCTTAAATTACACTACTCTCAAACGACATTCTTATTTATGTGGTTCATCGCCTCGTTTGAGATCCATCTTAAATTACACTACTCTCAAACCCGTGTTAATCGGGGCTGTGCCGTTGCAATGTTTGAGATCCATCTTAAATTACACTACTCTCAAACCCGCAATTCCAACCCGATAAATATTCCAAAGTTTGAGATCCATCTTAAATTACACTACTCTCAAACATCAGATATGGTGTAGGTGAGAGCCTATCACGCTATGGATAGCGGTAGTTTAAGATGATTACTTTTTAATATTAACATGCAAATAATTTCTTGTCAATATATTTCGCAAAGATCATTATCAATAATATATGATTTTTCACAATCTTCTTTTATAGATGTGTATGTTCCCTCGATTAAAAATAGATTCGTTTTTATATATCGGGCAAATTTATATAACTCGGATAAGTCTTTGAAATTTAAAAACTGCTTTAGATTTATAAAAATAAAGCATCTTATTTGATTTAGTTCCACAGAGGCACTTATATAATCTATAAGTTTTTCAAGTAAATTTTTATTTTCTGTTTCAAAAGAGATATTAACAGATTTAAATATGCTGATCAAATCAAGTTCTTCACTCCGTTTTAGAGGTACATCCAAAGAAAGAAGTATATCGTCTATATGTTTTAATATTTCGCTTTTTATTGTGCATGTTTTTATATAATTATATTCGTCGGAAATACTTTGTTTTAAAATTGAATAAATTTTATTTAAATTTTGTTTATTATTTATATTGATATTTATCGGATTAAGTATCATTTCACATATTTTTGGTATAGAAAGTTCTTTATTATCTTCTGATAATATGAATTTGCCTTCATAACCTGAATATTGACTAAAAAGCTCCGATACAAATTCGGTAAAAAAAGTTTCATTTTCTATCGTTAAAACATTAACCGTATTTTCTGAAAAAATGATTTGGTTTTCAATATCAGGATACACTAATTTCGTAGGACAACAAGCCTTTCATCAGTATTTAGATATTCCGTTTTAGACTCTCCAATAATGATTTCCATTCTTGCATATTGTTTTTCAGTAACGGTTAATACTTCAACCAAACCTTCGGGAGGTTTATTATTCTCTATACTTTTTACAATAGAGTCTCTATTTGTAAGATTTAAAACCAATTTTGAATAAACCGACTTTTGCTGCATAATAAAGCCTGATTTAATTAGGTATTTTCTAAAAACCGAATAATTATGTCTATTTTCAGGTGTTATTACGGGTAAATCAAAAAAAACGATAACTCTCATAAATCTATAACTCATTGCGGTAAAATTTAATTTGTGAAATATCCTTTTCATTTAGAGCATCAAAAATACTGTGTACAAAAATTTCTATAGCTTTATTTAGATAATGCTCTTTATTATTTATAAACACTTTTTTGTTCATAACATCCACCATTCTTAGTTTTTCTTCATGTTCAAATTTTTGAGGATTAAGTTTGAAAACTTCTGCATCGACCAATGGTCTAAAAGGTTCCATAAGATCTGAACCTAGGTTAAAAGGATTAAACATATTATCATGAAAAATTCCTAGTTGTGTAATATAACCGTTTGCTGTTATTTCACGATTAAATGCAGAAAGTAAGATGCTATATCCGTAATTTAAAGCTGCATTTATAGGAATATCCAAACTTCTGGAAAATCCTGCCCCAAAAAGTGCTGCAAAATATACTTTTGCAGCATGGGCTTCCTTATTTGTTTTATCGTTAATGTCTATATTTATAATATACTCAGCCAGTAAATTTGCTTGCGGAAGATTCAGTTTTTCTAAGAGGTATTTTTGCTGCCTTATTTTTTCCGTTACGACCTCAGTCCATACAAGCTGTTTGATATTCTTATCCCATTTTATTTGAAGTCTGATTTTTTCACTTGTATCATGGCTGCCGTAATATCCTATCAATTCAGAAGCCGGATTCCGTTTTTCGTCACAAAAAATTATTTTAACCTTTTGTTTTATAAGCTCGTTTAATAAGGCTGCAGTTATAGAAACCGCTGTTGTTTCAATGATTAAAACTGAAATTTCTTCTATAAAAACTTTGTGGGTTTTCTCACCTCTAACTACGAGATGATTTAAGTGTAAATCCAGCTTTGCCCTATTTGAAATAACAACGGTTCTCCAACTCATATCTTTAACAAATCAATCCTTTTTTCAAAAATGCCTGTTATTGATTGGTAAATTAAAATGCAGCTATCAAGGTTTGAGATTTTTTTTCCTAATGTTGTGACCCCGGCCGCAGATTTACCTTTGATTAATCCTAAATCTATTACCTCTCTAGTAGTACAAAACAATTTTAGAATTTCCAGCATAACTCTAATTTGATCTTCAGGCTTTAAATTTATAAACTCATATCTTCCTTTGATTAACATATCAAGAGTTGTAGAATTCGGCCTTTTACTATAAATAGTATCCTTATGTTTTATTAAAAGCATATCATAGATTTCTAAATTCTTCTTTTGAAGAAGGTCATAAAACTCCTTTTCTCCTATTTCATCATTTTTTGTCTTTTTGCATAAATTTTCTTTGATATAAGATCTAAAGGATAAGTCTTCATAAGGAGAAATTGTTTTTCCCATCTTCTCCCTTTGACTTCTTATTTCATTGAATCTTATAATTTTTTTAAAATAAAGAACTTCATCATTTGAACAGCAAAATTGAACAGCAGGTCTTAGAACAAAGGAAGCTCCTGTTTTTCCTGTTATGTGGCAAGGGAAGCCGTTAATTTTTAAGAGGGAGTTGATTTTTATTTTGGGAACTAAAATCTTAATTTCTTTTTTTCCTAGTTGGTCTATTAAGTAACCCTTTAATCCATCTTGACTTTTTTGAATGTCCTTTTCCAAATATAGAGGGATAGTTTCTAAGCTTCGTATCTTATTTCCTTTTTCTTCATATTCTATAAAAGTATAATATGCAGCAGAAACTTTATTATAGCCCCCATATTTTGAAATATTAGAAAAAGGACATTCTTTTTTTAGAGGATGTTGGCCCAATCCTTTTTTCATAATGGTTTGATTAAAGAGTTCTCCCTTTTTGCAGGCAGCTTGGCGTGTATAAATAGGGGTATTCCTTTTAAGCATAGTCTTCACAGTAATAATTGTTTTTTCTTTTTCCCATACTGTAATATTATTTCTTTTTACATCATAATCAAAAACCTTATAATAATTGTACGTATCGGCAATTTTAGGATTATCTCTTTTTTCTTTTATAAAATTCCAAGGATTATTTGTAAATTTAGTATTATAAACATTTCCGACAACAATATTTAAATATGCGTCATGTGCATGATGAAAATCGTTTATTTCTCTGCATTTTATAATATCAAATTTATTTCTAAACATTGATACGGTTTCAGCCTTAGAGTAAACGATATTTGTTTCAGGAAATATTTTTTCTAATACTTTTGCAGCAACCTTTGTTGCCTGTCTTGTTTCTACAAGTTGCCGGGCAATGAATTTTGCCGTTTCGTCATCCGAGATTGGAATTGTTCTTGTTAACCTATTCAATTTTTCAAGGCTTATAAAGTTATTTCTTTGTAAAAAATTCCAAAAACCCCTTTGTTTCAATTGAATTTCAGACCTCAAAGGATATTTATCTTCCTTATTTTTATTGCAACTGCTGCATACTAAAACCCGATTACTTATGCTGTCATCTTTAATCTTGGATTGAGGATAAATATGATCTATATCATAGTTGCTTGTGTCAAATACATGGCCTATTTCAATCGGTTTGCCGCAATACATGCACTTTCCAAGCTGCGTGTAATAAAGATAAAGTTTGTCGCTCCGAAGCCTTAAATTATCTTCATTTTCTATTTTACCTGAAAGATCTTTTATCTCAGAACTAAAAGCATCCGCATCATTTTTACAGTTATTGTATAAGTCCTGTAAAATTTTTAATCTTGTCTTAGTCCTCGCTGGTTCAAGCTCTGCACCCTTTGCCATTTCTATGAATATTTTTTTTGGAGGGTTTTGGGTAATACGCGATATTTCTTTTACAAGCTTTAGAGTCTGCCACAACATTTTCTTTACCGATGGTGATAAAAACAAAGGTTTAACCAAGCCGTCATATGAAAATTGTTTTTCAGCATCTTCAAATCCCGAATTTATCTTTTTAATATTTTCAGTAAATTTAAATTCACTGCTAAGCAGCTCCATTAAATTATTTTGAGTTTCCCGCATTGCAGTTATTATATTTACCGGTTCGCTAAAACCCGGCATTTCTGATGTGACGGTTTCAAGGAATTTGCGTGATAATCGGCCCCAACCTGAAAATTTAAGATTTAGAATTTTTTTGATCTGTTCATCAGAACAATATTTTCCATATTCGGCTTTTATTTTTGTTTTAAGTATTGTTTTACCTTCTCCTTCATCATAGATAGCAGCCCATCGTATAATTTCTTCAAGCATATTCTTTGTAGAAATTTCGTCTACTTGCTTTCCGAATATGTTTTTAAGTTCTATATATGATTTTAACGAAGATGTACATTCTTTATCGATACCTAGAATAATTACTTCATCCGTTTTATTGCAAACACCTTCGTGTTTGATAAAAGTTGAAATCTGTTTTTGTGTAACTTTTTTATATTTTTTAAATAACTCTTTGTATATTTTTTGTTTTAGTTTAATATCGCAGATATTTTTTCCGTCAATAATAATCTGTAAATTGTTTATTTCATTTAAAACTGTATATTCGGAATATAAAAGAGAATTTTTAGGTAAAACAGATTCTCCTATTAAATATGTGCAAAAATTGGTTCTGCTTGTAATAAAGGCTTCAGCTGTTTTTTCCTTATCGATATGATCAAAAAAATTCCATGGAGTTATCTTCTCTTGAGGAGCATTTTCTTTTTTTATTACCCATGACCTATCAGGAAAATACTGTTTATGAGAAGTATTTATAGGCCCTATATAATACGGAATTTTAAATGTTAAAAGCATTATAATCTTTTCACTGTGAGATAAACCGTTTTCATCTTTTTGTTTTAAAAAAGAAAAAAACTTTTCCGCATTGGTTAATATCTTTTCTAATTCTATTTTGCGTAATTGATAAGGAATTTCTGCATTGTTTTTGGAAATTTGTTTCGGCAGAAAGGTTCCTATTTCAATTTCTGTTAATATTCCGTTTACTTCAGGCACATCACTTCTTTTTAAAAGAATATCTTTTAAAAACTTATAAAAATCTTCTTGACTTGCAGTTTTATTTATAACCTTTTTTTTACTTCCGCTTTTACACACACCTAGATATCTTGAATAATTACAGTTATTATTTTCAGATTGTTTATATCCGAATATATTTCGATATTCTATAGGAAAATATTTTTTTACAACTTCTTTTAGTTTAGTCAAATCATTTTTATGCTTTTCATATATTCTTACCTTTGCAAAAGAAAGATACTGTTCATCTCCTATTACTTTGGAAAGAACCGAGCAATTATATACAGCCTTTGCTTTTAACAAAAGCTCAAAAGAATCTCCTAAAACGGAAGCAAGTTCATCGCTTAAAGCATCAAAATCGTCTTTAGAAAAAGATATGCTATTTTTCTCTGCATCCTTTAAATCGGGATTATCATAAAGATCGGCAAAGTTTGCCTTGTTACCGGATATTAAATTAGTAAGAGCTTTTTTTTGCTTGTCGGAAGATTTCAGCCCTAAAAGCTTATTTAGCCGATTTTGTTTATCGGAATTTTTTAAAGAGCTATCCTTTAAAATCTCTTTTATTTTTTTGCTATCGGCATCAATATCGAGTTCCATATCCTCACGCAGATACTCAAAAAGAGCTTGTACAGAGGTATCAAATTGATTTTCAGAATCAAAGTCACCTTCAAATAAAAAATGTCCTCGTTTTTTTATAATATTATGACAGGCTAAATATAATAATCGTGGATCCGGCTTTACCTTGTTTTCAATCCAAGCCTTTATCAGATGGTTTATGGTAGGATAGGCTTTATGGTATGTTTTATCGGTAAAATCTCTATCATTAAAAAGAGTGTTTTCTTGTAATATAGTCTTGTCTTCTGCATAGAAAGGGCTTTCCTCCATTCTTTGGAAAAAATCTTCATCTATTTTTGCAATTTCTTGGGAAAAAAGTTCTTGAAGCAGCTTTATCCTTTTTCTCCTCCTTTCAATGCGGCGGCGCGCCCCCCGAAATAGCCTGCGTTTTTCAGCAGTTTCCGCCGTCTCAAAACACCTCATTCCCCAAAGGTCTTTATGATTAGCCTTTAAGAGTTTATAGTCAGTATCAGTAACTGCCCAACCCACCGATCCGGTTCCTACATCCAATCCGAGAAAATAATCCTTAATTTCTTTTTTCATACCTTGACCATCCTTTTAAAAGGTATTATAATAGAGACATATATACTTAAGATCCATCTTAAGTTACACTACGAGTTCAAATAAGAATTTATCAAAATCGTCCCTTTTTGGGACTGCTCATTGTGGAGCATCAAGGCTTAACATCGTTAAGCCTTTTTTTATTGATTACTCAAAATTATAACTTATTTTTTCATAGCTGTCCAGAATTTATATTGAATTAATTTGAGCATCCGGATAGTACACTATCTACTTCCCATAACTGTTCGCTTGATGCTTGCTTAATTTGCCGTTTTAGGGTATAATAACAGCCATATATGACGCACGGATCAAAAGGTTCTGACAATAAAAAAATACTCACCTCACCCGAAAGCATTTTAAAGCAAGTCTTCGGGTATGATGAATTCAGACCGTTTCAAAAGGAAATAATAGATAGCCTTCTACAAAAAAAAGATGTTCTGGCAGTAATGCCTACAGGCGGGGGAAAATCTCTATGCTATCAGATTCCGGCTCTCATTTTTGAAGGGGTAACCATAGTAGTTTCGCCCCTTATCTCTCTCATGCATGACCAAATTTGCGGTTTGGAAACTATCGGCGTCGAAGCGGTTGCCTTAAACAGCTCTTTGGATTGGGAAAAATATACCGATAACATACGCCGCATTAAAAACGGAGAGGTAAAAATCCTCTATGCTGCTCCTGAGACTCTGGTCAGTGAACGATGCAAAGAGCTTCTTTCTTCAATAAAAGTGGATTGTCTTACGATAGATGAGGCTCACTGCATTTCGGAATGGGGTCATGATTTTAGGCCGGAATACAGGCAACTGGCTGAAATACGCAAACTCTTAAAAGAATCGGTCTGTCTTGCCATAACGGCAACAGCAACTGAAAAAGTACGCTCTGACATAAAAAAAATGCTAAAGCTCAAAACGCCGAAGGAATTTATTGCCGGTTTTAACCGCAAAAATATTTTCTTGGAAGTTAAAGAAAAACAAAAGCCCTTTGAACAAGCCTCAGAGTTTCTAAAAGAACATAAGGGAGAAAGCGGAATTATTTACTGTTTTTCCCGTAAACAGGCAGATACCCTGTCGGTGCAATTATCTGTTTTAGGGTATAATGCAAAGCCCTACCATGCAGGCCTATCCGATGAGCTCAGGCAAAAAACGCAAAACGATTTTATCAATGATGATATTGAAATAATTGTAGCAACCGTGGCCTTTGGGATGGGAATAAATAAACCCAATGTAAGGTTTGTTATTCATTTTGATTTGCCCAAAAGCATTGAACAATATTATCAGGAAATAGGCAGAGCAGGCCGAGATGGAAATCCGGCTCATGCTCTTTTGCTTTTTTCCGCTGCCGACATTTTTAAACTTAAATTCTTGATGCAGGATAAATCTCCTGACGAGGTCAAAAAGGCTGAAGCAATGCTTTCCGCTATCAGTAATTATGCCCAAGCAAATAGCTGCCGGCGCAGAATGCTTTTAAAATATTTCGGAGAAAATATTTCTGAAGAAAAATTAAAAGAAATACAGGGCGATGCACCTTGCTGTGATTTTTGCTCACGCGAAAAAATAGAAAAAATCGACCTAACCGTCCCTGTTCAGAAATTTTTATCCTGTGTAGTCAGAACAGGATGCCGATTCGGTGCCAGCTATATAATCGATGTTCTTTTAGGCTCAAAGCAAAAACGTATACTTGAAAACAAACACAATGACCTTTCAGTCTGGGGAATCGGCACGGAATTTAACCGAGAAGGCTGGTTTGCCCTTGTCCGTGTTTTATTGACCGAAGATTATCTTATAAAAGATGAAGACTACTCGGTATTGTCTCTTACTCAAAAAGCAAAAAAAGAACTTCAAGCCGGAACAAGTATTTTGCTCCCCTTTAATCACGGAAAAGAAAATTCCATAAAAAAGGAAGCAAAACAAAAGCCGAAACCTCAAATATCTGAAAGCAAATTAGATGCCAGCGGTGAGGCAATAGTCAATGCATTAAAACAAAAACGAAGAGAACTTGCAGAAGAAGCAAGGGTTCCGGCTTATATTATTTTTTCAGATAAAACCATCTTAGACTTAGGGCTTAAAAAACCGGCAACCATTGCAGAGCTGGATGGTGTTTTTGGAATAGGGAAAGCAAAAAAAGATAAATATGGAGAGCTGATTATCAAGCTTATTGCCTCTAATAAAAAATGATAAGGATATTAAGGTTTTAAAATATGAATATTCTAACAGATAAATTTAAAGAAGTCTTAATGTCGGTTTTACCGATTGTTATCTTGACTACTGTTCTTAATTTTGCATTTATTCATATCGATTATCAAGTCTTTATTAGATTTTTAATCGGAAGTGTATGCATAATATTAGGCCTTGCTTTATTTCTGTTTGGAATCGAAATTAGCGTTACAAAAATCGGTTTACAGATGGGAAAAGAAATTACAAAGCGGAATAAAATTTTTATTTTGATTTTAGGAGGCTTTGCCCTCGGCTTTTTAATTTCAATTGCAGAACCTGATTTACAGATTTTAGCAAGTCAGGTAAATACGGTAACAAAAAGCGGTATTCCGGCTTTAAGGCTCATTGTAGTCGTTTCTGTCGGTGTTGCAGCCTTTGTGGTTTTCGGTATATTGCGAACGGTATTCAATATTTCGCAAAAAATTGTTTTTGCAGTTTCATACGGCATTATATTTTTACTTGCATTATTTTCTTCGGCAGAGTTTATTTCAATTGCCTTCGATTCTTCCGGAACTACGACAGGTGCTATAACCGTTCCGTTTATTTTGGCCTTGGCTGCAGGTGTTTCCGAGATGAAAAAAGATTCGGCTGCTTCCGAGCGGGATGCTTTCGGTCTTGTAGGTATGGCATCTGCCGGAGCAATCTTAGCGGTATTGGCTTTAAGCGTATTAGGAAAAACAAAAGAAATATCCGCCGATGATTTTGTATTCAATTTAGATGTACATGCACAAATATTTTATCCCTTTGCTGAACATTTTTTACCGGTACTTTATGAATGTATTATGTCTCTTTTACCCTTGACCGTAATATTTTTAATTACAAACTTTATAAGCATTAAGTTGCGGGTCAAGGATTTAATTCCCATTATTAAAGGTCTTATAATTACATTGATAGGCTTATTTCTATTTATGTGGGGAGCAAAATCGGGCTTTTTAGATGTCGGAATAGCGATGGGAAGCCGATTGGGAGAAATAGGAACACGGCCTTTAATTCTTTTTATCGGAGCCCTGATAGGTATTGTTTCTATTTTGGCCGAACCTGCCGTATATGTTTTGACGGTACAAATAGAAAATGTAACAAGCGGCCATATTCCGCGCAAAATAGTTTTAATATTTTTATGTATAGGAGTCAGTTTTGCAGTAATGCTTTCTTTACTTAGAATTATAGAGCCGGCATTTCAGCTATGGCATATCTTACTTCCCGGATATATAGTTTCGCTTTTATTATCAATCATCGTTCCGGATCTTTTTGTAAGTATAGCCTTTGATGCCGGAGGCGTCGCGTCAGGTCCAATGACGGCAACATTTGTTTTATCCCTTGCACAGGGGCTTGCCGATTCTACGCCGACAGCGAATGTTTTAATAGACGGCTTTGGAATTATAGCCGCCGTAGCTTTAGCTCCTATTATTTCACTGCAAATTTTAGGATTGATATTTAAAATTAAAAGCGGAGGAGAGCAAAAATGAAAGATTTTTCCCTTCTGATTATTTTAGTACCTTTTGGGCGTGCACGTAAAATCGTAAGATATGCTAAAGACAAGGGTCTTACCGGCGCTACAATAATGATTGCCTTTGGTACGGTAAAAAGTAAACTTCTTGATTTTTTAGGAATTCAAGAAACAAGAAAAGAATTGATTTTAACGGCCGGACATGGAGATGTTTTAGACGGTCTTATGGATAATCTAAATAACAAATTCAATCTTACACGGAAGAATTTCGGTATAGCATTCCGTATGCCTTTAAGTTTTATTAATATTAAAAATGCCCTAGAAGAAAAACCCGTATTTAAAAGGGAGGAGGTAAAAACTATGAAATCTGCCATATTTACTATTGTTAATAGAGGAAAAGCCGGTGAAGTCGTTGATGCTTCGCTGGAAGCCGGAGCTCGAGGAGGAACAATAATTCATGCACGAGGTTCAGGCTTAAACCAAACAAAAGTTATCTTTGATATGGAAATCGAACCCGAAAAAGAAATCGTTTTAACTATTGTTGATGATGACAGGCTTGAAAAAGTTGTTGAAGCAATCAGAAAAAAATCTGATGTAGAAAAAGATGGGCATGGAATTCTTTTTGTTATTCCGATAAGCAAGGCTTATGGTATAAAATAGGTTTATAGGATGAACGAGCCCCCTCCGCAATGGCTGTATATTTTACTCTTAATTACTCTTCTTTTTTTATCGATGATATTTTCGTCGGGAGAAACAGCTTTTTTATCCGTAAATAAATTGAAGATAAAATATTTACGTGAAAAGAAAAATAAAAAAGCTGCCAGAGTCGAAAAAATTTTAAAAGATAAACAAAAATTTTTAACGACTTCTTTGATTGGCAATAGTCTTGTAAATATTTTAATATCGGTAATATTAACCGCTTTACTTGTAAAACTGGTAGGAGCAAAAGGTTTGAGTATTGCGGTAACAGCCGCAACAATTGCAATTTTAATCTTCGGTGAGATACTGCCTAAATCGATTGCTCTGGTTTTTTCGGAACCGCTGGCCTTAAAATTTTCAGGCTTTATTTTATTTTTAATTAAACTCCTTGCACCTATTGAATGGCTTTTTTTAGGCTTTACAAAATTCTTTTTAAAATTTTTAGGTGTAAAAAATTTTCAATCGAATGAAGCTTTAACCGATGAAGACTTAAAAGATTTTTTTGATGTACACCAAGAGCATGGAGATTTGCGTTCTGAAGAAAAAGCCGTCCTCGAAAAAATACTAAGCTACGGAGATATAACCGTAAAAAATATTATGACCCCGAGGCCCGATATAATAGGACTTACCTCTGATGTAAATCCTAAAGAAATTATAGAACTTTCTCATTCGTCAAGATTTTCAAGATTTCCTGTTTATAAAGAAGATATAGATGAAATTATCGGTATTTTTTATATTAAAGATTTTTTATTTTCAGAAGCTGCTGCAAAAGATTTTTTACAAGAATCAAAAGAGAAATTCGATATAAAAAAATATTTGCGTAAACCTGTCCTTGTTTTTGAAAACACCGAACTTTCAAAATTGCAGGAAATATTTAGAAAAGAAAAGCAGAATATGGTTGTGGTTATCGACGAGTATGGAGGAACTTTAGGTATTGCAACTCTTGAAGACTTAAATGAGGAGATATTCGGGAACATAGCCGATGAATACGATACCGATGATGCAGCTGCAGAGGAACCCAATCTTGATAATATAAATGATAAAGCAACTCAAAATCTTAGTCAAACCATTTTAGGCAGTATGAGGCTGAGCGATTTAAATGAAAATCTGGGAACTTCATTTTCTTCCGAATATTATGACACAATAGGCGGCTTGATTATGGAAAAATGCGGAGAGGTTCCGCAAATCGGTTCTACAATAAAAATAGAAAACTATAATTTTACGGTTATAAAAACCGAGGGGAACAGAATAAGCGAATTGCAGGTAAATATTGCAGGGGATGAAGAATGAAATTTGAATTAGCTTTAATAATAATAGAATTTATTGCTCTTCTTCTTTGTGCATTCTTTTTTTCTGCATCCGAAACGGCAGTTACTGCAATTACAAGAGCAGAATATAAGGCAATAAAAAAAAGCCGGACAAAAAAGAATAAAACCCTTGCCTTTCTTATTGAAAGAAAAGATGAAATTGTAAGCGCAACTCTGATAGGCACCAATTTTGTAAATACTCTTTCTTCCGCTTTAATAACGGCTTTTGTTATAGATATGTACGGTCAGCAATATATTCCGGCTGCTACTGCTATTACAACGGTTCTTATAATTATCTTTGCTGAAATTTTACCCAAGGCCATAGCCGCTTATAATGCCGTAGAAATTACAAAAACATTTTTAGTACCCTTGTCGGCCGTAAGGTTTCTTTTAAAACCGCTTATCTTTATTTTTTCTCTTATGTCTAACTCTATCATTAAATTTGTTTCAAAAAGACAAAACAATCAAAGCTCTGAACTTTCCGAAGATTATTTGGAAACGCTCATAAATATAAGTTTGGCAGACGGGACTTTTCAAACGGGAGAGCATGAATTAATTAAAAGAGCGGTGAGGCTCCATGAATTAAAACTACAAAGCATAATGACAAAAAAAGAAGACATTGTCAGCCTCGATATAAATTCATCACTCGAAACTATGATAAGCATTTTTCGTAAAACAATGTTTTCCCGTCTTCCGGTTTACAAAGGAGAAAAAGATAAAATAATAGGAAGCGTTCATTATAAGGACATTTTATTTTATAAAAGCCATAAAGCGGAAACGGATATAAATAAAATTATAAGAAAGGCTTTATTTATTCCAAAAACGGCAAATATTTTTTCAGCTATAAAAACGATGAGTAAAAATAAAAGGAATATGGCCTTTGTTATAGATGAATACGGTTCTGCTGCGGGGCTTATAACGATTGATGATATAAGCACGGCTATTTTCGGTTCCATTCAAGATGAATATACTAAAACAAAAACAAATCCCTTAAACGGAATGAAAATTGTTGACGGTACGCATATCCTAATTCCGGGAGGAGTTCCCATAGTTCAGCTTAATAGAATTTTAAATACCGATTTTCATTCGGATTATAATGATACGATAGGCGGCCTTATTCTTGAAACGGCAGAATACCTTCCTAAAGAGGGGGAAAAAATTAATATCGGCGAGATTGAATTTAAAATAGAAAAGGTTGAGATGGGTAAAATTATTTTTCTTATTGCAGATGTTTCTAAAATTACGGCTGGGGAACAATTCCCAACAGCTTTTCGATAATATCATCAGCCGATAAATTGTCGGCGGCAGCTTCATAAGAAAGTTTTAATCTATGCCTAAGAGCGGCGTAGGCAACGGCTTTTACATCTTCAGGGATTACATAATCTCTTCCGTTAAATAGAGCTTTTATCTTTGCACACTTTTGAATAGCAATTCCGGCTCTTGGAGATGCCCCGTAAAGAATATAGCTTAAATAGTTTCCGTGAATATAGTCATCCTGCTTTACATTTTTTACGGGACGGGTAGCTGCAATAATTGAAACTATATAGCTTGTAATTTCGGGGAAACACTTAATTTGCTCTACAGCTTTTCGGAGAATCTCTAAGTTTTCCGGTGTCAAGATAGGCTCGCTTTGGCCAAGACTTGCTTTGTTTTCATTGGGCTTAAGGCTTGAAAAATTATTTACTATATTTATTTCTTCTTCAATTGAAGGGTATGGAACAAATAGCTTTAATAAAAAACGGTCAAGCTCTGCTTCGGGTAAGGGATAGGTTCCTTCCTGTTCAATAGGGTTTTGAGTTGCAAGCACAAAAAAAGGCACGGGCAAAGAATAAGAATTTTCCCCTATTGTAACCTGCCCTTCGGCCATGGCTTCCAAAAGTGCAGACTGTACCTTTGCAGGAGCTCTATTTATTTCATCGGCCAAAACAATATTTGCAAAAATTGGGCCCCTCCTTACGGAAAACTTACCGATACTTTGCTGATAAATCAAAGTTCCGATTAAATCGGCAGGAAGAAGGTCGGGTGTAAACTGAATTCTTTTAAAAATTACATTCGATAATTCTGCAAAGGTTTTTACTATGAGGGTTTTTGCAAGGCCGGGCACGCCTTCAAGGAGCACATGACCACCTGCAATATACGCAGTTAAAATTCCTTCGATAAGCTCTTGCTGACCCACAATCCGTTCTGCCATCTTTGCTTTAAAATGTTCTACTATTGTTTTATAGCTTGTATCGATCATAGTATCATTTTACGCCTTATGTTAAAATTTTGCAAGAGGTTGAAAGATTTGAGCCTTGTTAAGATTTTGTATAATACTTAGCCTGCAAGTTATAAAGCTCCTTGTATTTGCCTTCTTGATTTATAAGAGTTTCGTGATTCCCGTCTTGGACTATCTGTGCATTGTCGAATACAAGAGTCCTATCCGAAAATTTTGTAACCGCCATTCTATGCGAAATATAAAGAGAACACTTATCCGCAAAAAAAGAATCGAACTGCTCATAGATTTTATTTTCGGCTTTTGGGTCGAGGGCTGCGGTCGGCTCGTCTAAAATTACTATCGGGGCATTTTTATATGCGGCTCTGGCTATTGCAATTTTTTGGCCTTCTCCTCCCGATGGAGTAAAACCTGCACCATCAAAATCACGGTACACCAAAGTTTCCAACCCCTTATCCAATTTATCGGTAATTTCTTTTAAACCGGATGCCGAAACGATATTTTCCAATCGTTTTTTGTCTTCTTCGGTTTTATCATTGCCGAAGGTAATATTTTCTTTTATGCTGAAAGAAAAAATTTTAAAATCTTGGAAGACGGCGGCAAACCAAGTTTGATAGTGGTTATAGTCTATTTCTTTTATGTCGATATCGTTAATTAAAATTTTCCTTTCGGTAGGTTCATAAAGGCGCATTAAAAGTTTTACAAAAGTTGATTTACCTGCACCGTTTTCCCCGATGATTGCAATCCGTTCTTTGGAATTAAATTTCACGTTTACATTTTGTAAGGCAAATTTTTCACTTGTACCGTACTTAAAAGAAACATTTTGAAATTCGATGTCAAAGTTTTCAGATAAAATAGGCTTTCCGCCTTTTGTATTTTCCATAGACGGCATATTCATGTATTCTTTAAAAGCCGCAAAATAAGTGTTGAATTGCGAAAGCTGAACTACGGTTTTTATAATTTCGGATAGTATTGAAGCGAATGAACTTACTGCTGCAAGATACATTGTAAAATTTCCTACCGAAAGAGCGGAGTCTAATGTTTGCTTAATTACAAAAAAATAGCTTATGATTAATTGAACGGCAAAGGTAAAAGAATTAAAGGCGCCGCTTATAAAACGGGTATTGGCTATGTTATTATAAAATTTTCCGAGCACTTTAATTTGCTGATTGTATTTTTCTAAAAACCACGGAGCTAAATTATAAGTACGGATTTCTTTTCCGTATTGAAAATCTTCCATTTTTTTAGAATAGTAGCCGATACGCCTTTCCTGCACGGATTGTTCCATGCGGTATTTTATCCCATGTTTATTTGTTGTTGCAAAGACCAAAGAATTAAGAGCTACAATTATGATAACTGCAAGTACAAGCCATGGGCTTAAAATTGCGATAACGGAGATAAGACCTGCAAAAGTGAGCAGTTTACCGAATAAACCGACGGAGTCTTCTAAGATTACGGCAAATCCGTAACCGCCTGAATATGCATATTGTTCCGCCTTTTGCTTTAAGTTTAAGAATTCGGGAGTTTCGAGCCGTTCATAATCTACCTGCATTAATTTTTTTCCTATATCAGCTTGGAATCGCTGAAAGGAGATGCTTTTTAAAATAATTGTAGAACGGTTTAAAACGGCTGTTATAAGACTTATCGCAAATAAGGTTCCGGCATATATGAGTAAAAACTTAACAGCTTCTTCTTTATTTTGTGTTGTAAACAAAGCATCGATAATGAACTTAGGCAGCACCACCGTCATTACAGTTTTTACGGCATTTAAAATTTCTTTTAATAAAATGACAACAGGAAAACGCTTGTCAAGCCGCCAGCACATAGCAAAATAATACAAAGCACCCTTAAACATAAACACCCTCTTTTCTAAAAAATAATATATATAATATAATATTATAGATGATATAATATTGTCAAGTGGGATGTTCTATTTATTTTATAAATTAGGATTTATATTAATGACAAAATTTCTATTATAGTTTTCTTGACATAATATATACTATGATATATACTTATTTTAAGGGGGTGTAGTATGGAAACGGCAAAATTATTCCAAAACGGCAGGAGTCAAGCAGTTAGGCTGCCTAAAAAATATAATTTTTCGGGAACCGAGGTTTTTATCCGCAGAGCCGGAGAGTCCGTTATTTTATTCCCAAAAAACAGGGAATGGGAAACCTTTTTAGAAGGCTTAAACGGTTTTACCGACGATTTTATGGAGGAAGGAAGAAACCAGCCTGAATTACAGAATCGGAAAGGTTTATAATGTACCTATTGGATACAAATATCTGTATATTTCTTAAAAATAAAAAAAGTCCTAATGTACTTCACAAAATTAAAGAGAAGAAACACTTGGGAATTTACATTTCAAGTATTACTGTGGCAGAGTTACAGTTCGGCGTATACAATAGTAAATATATGGAAAGAAATAGAATATCATTAATAAAATTTTTAACACCTTTTTCTGTTTTAAATTTTGATGATAGAGATGCCGAGGAATTTGGAAAAATAAGGACCAGCCTAAAAAATGAAGGGAAAATTATAGGAGCCTATGATATGTTGATAGCGGCACAGGCACTAGCGAAAAATCTAATTCTTGTTACCGACAATACAAAAGAATTCTGCCGTATAAAAAACTTAACCATAGAAGATTGGAAATAATTTTTACTCGTTTATTCCTACAAATTAAATGATTGAGTTTTGCCGTCGGTAAAATTAGACGGGATTTATAAGTTGTAAATTTAAACTTTTTTAGGGCTTCCTAAAATTTTAAAAAATCCTTTTTTTGTTTGTTTTCCGGCATCTTTCTTTTTGGGAGGTATAAAATTATTTATAAATTTAGTTAAAGCCCCATGCTTAGATATGTCAACTAAAAAATATGCTATATCTCCTATCGTTGAAAAAACGGGTATTAAAATATTATCTCCTTGTTTTACGGGAAGATGACTTAGGGAAGCTTCTTTAAAAGCTTCCCTAATATCTATTTGCGGAATAATATCTGCAATATTTAAATCTTTGTTATAATCTATTTCGGTCTTAATTTTTTGGGAAACTTCTACTATTTCTCCATTGAGGTTGACAACTGCTACAGGGATATCTATCATATCAATTAAGCTTTTAATTAAGCCGTTAAGACTTGCAATTTTTAAACTCTTTTGAGCCGTTATTGTATTGGATGTACTAAGAGCATCTTGTAAAAAAAATCCTACAGTGCCTAATTTTGCAATTTTCTTTTCGGATAAAATTCCTCCGGCTTTTATAGTTTTCATTAAAGCTAAAAAATCTTTTTTCTTTTTTATTGCACCTATCATGATATTGATAATCATAATTATTTGCAAGCCTGAAAATATAAATCCCAAAAATAAAACAAGTTCGGAATCTCCTTTAAGAGGAATTTTCATACCTACACCGTATGCCCAAAAGGAAATTGTAATCATAAAAATGAATGATATGATTAAACTTATAAACAATAGTTTTTTTTCAATAAAAATCATATTTACTCCGCTACATATTTCTAAATTCTTCGAGCTTTATATTTGCACCTATCAAAAAAAGTTTATCTCCCTCTCTCAACTCAAGCTCATCTTCAGGATAATGCATAGTCTCTTGCTTGACAGGATTTCCCACCGAATCTATATCCAAGTCCATTCTGACAAGGGCAATCAAATTTATATTGAACTTTTCTTTTAAGGCAAGGGCTCCGACAGTTTTTCCAATAAAAAATTTCGGAACAATAATTTCCCTTATTGAAAAATCTTTTGTAACGGCAATTGAATCCATTACATCTGGAGAAATAAGCCGTCTCGCAATTCTTGTTGCAGCAGATATTTCAATGTTTAAAACTTCATTCGCTCCGACCCTTCTTAGAACGGTTGCATGGAGAGGCGAAACGGCACGGGATAAAACATAGGGAATGTCTCTTTGTTTTAAAAGAGTAGTAGTTAAAACACTTGCTTCTATGTTATTGCCGATAGCAACTATAGCAACCTCTACATCATCTAAAGGTGCTTTTAAAAGGGCTTCTTCATTTGTAGTTTCTACAAGCATTGCTGCCGGAACAATTTTTTTTATTCTTTCGACGGCTTGAATATCATGGTCAAAGGCTACAACCGAAGCACCTCCTTCTACGAGGACCTCACAAATTCTTGAACCGAATTCTCCCAAACCTATGACTGCAAAGTTTTTAGTTGTTTCCATATATCCTCCCATTATCCTATAGCTATATTTCCATAGGGATATTCTATATCATCATTTTTTTGTTTTTTACCGGCCGCAGTTAAAAAAGTTAAAGGGCCAACTCTTCCGATAAACATCAAAATTATTATTACGATTTTTCCGGCAGGTGAAAGAGCAGCCGTTATTCCTGTAGAAAGTCCTACGGTTGCAAAAGCCGAAACGGTTTCAAACAATAATGCTAAAAAAGGAAGGCTTTCAGTAATTGTTAATAAAAAAATTCCAACCGAAATTGCTGCAAGTCCGAAACCGAAAATTAAAAAAGCTTTTTTTACCTGCTCTTCAGGTACCGAAATATTTTTGATTACAACGGTTTTTTGATTTTTTAAAAAAGATTTAAAAAAAGCAAAGACCACTGCAATCGTGTTCAACTTTATTCCTCCGGCCGTACTTCCTGCGGCTCCTCCCATAAACATTATAAATATCATAAAAAGCAAGGTCGCATTTGTTAAATTAACAAAGGAAACCGTTGAAAATCCCGCAGTACGCAATGTTATCGCCTGAAAAAAACTTGCAAGGTATTGACTTCCCAAAGAAAGTTCTTTCATTGTATTGCGGTGTTCAAGTAAATAAAAAAGAGAAAAAGAAATAAAAAGAATAAAAACGGTAAGGCCTAAAATCATTTTTGTATTTACCGAAATTAAATAATCAATCTTTTTTTTCTTCAAAAATTTATTTTTTATATCTGTCCTGACCTTAGCTAAAACATCATAAATAACCGCAAAACTTATTCCGCCTAAAATTATGGTAAAGCCTATTGTTAGAGTAATAATAATATCGGAAGTAAAAGATTCCAAGTTGTTTGAAAAAAGAGCGAAACCTGCATTACAAAATGCGGATATCGCATGAAAGATTGCAAAGCCCAGAGCTTTAAGATTGAAACCGAAAATGCGTGAAAATCCTATAAATAAAAATACAGCACTTAGGGCTTCTATAAAAAATGTAGAAAAAACAATTATACGCAATGTTTTAAAAAGATTTGACATATCGTCTTCGCTGACCATATAAGAGATTGTGAGTTTTTCACTGACCGTCATTTTTTTTCGAAAGGCAAGCATTCCGAAAAATGAGAAAACCATTATGCCTAGTCCTCCGACTTGAATTAAAACAATCAAAATAAATTTTCCTACTATGGTAAACTCAGATGACACATCTATAACACTTAAGCCCGTAACGCATACGGCAGAAGCGGATGTAAAAAGTGCAGTTAAAAAATTTAAGGGTTCGCCTGTTGCAGATACGGCAGGAAGCATAAGTAAAAAGCTGCCTATAATTATCACCATAAAAAAAGAAATAATTAAAGTACGGGCAGGGTTTGAAATAATTTTTGCAGTCAATCCTGCCTGCTTGCTTATCAATCTAATTATTTTTCCAAACAAAAAGATATTTTTAAAAATATCAAAAACAATACTTAGCTCTTCAGAAATATTTTTAAAACCTATTTGTATTTTAAAGATAATAAATACCGATGCAAATATTACTGTTACTAAAAAGTTTGGAAGATTATTTTGAAAGTATTTTCGTATATACTTTTCCTGCTTGACGGCAAAAAAAGTTTCTGCAAGAACAGCGATAAGAATAATAATGTCTATTGTATGGATAATAATTCCGGGTGTATTTTCGGGATAAAATTGCTGTAAAAATAAAAGTATAAGGCTTAAAGCGAAAGCCGTAACGACAAAATAATCTCGTTTTCTCATTTTGCTGTTCCTTGCGTTTTATACCTGTCTTCCGCTTTTAATTTTTTCGTTAAACCGTTCAAGCTCTTTTCCTTTTAAGCCGCTGTCTTTTCCGGCTATTAAATTACGAATAGCTTCAAGTTCTTCTGCCGAAAAGTTTACGCCGTTTTTTTCATACCGCTCAAAAGAAGCACAGGCAAGAGGGGTTACGGTTTTACAAATCTCGAACATCACTTCGGCATAGTCTCTAATTTCTTTTTGTGCATGAGCATCCATGCGCAGCCGCAAAAAATGAAAAAGATTATGCAAGTCTATTTGCCAATACCATTCGGTATAAGTAGAAAGGGGAAGATTTATTCTGGCAAGCTCTCTCGCAATATTTTTATCAAGTAATTTACAGTAGCCCGCATAAATTTCTTCTTGTTGTTTTTGTAAAGAATTTATAACTTCATTTTGAAGGTCTTGAGGAACCGCCTCATTCATTCTGCCCTGCTTATTGTCGCTGCTTTGCAAAGCGATATCGTTTCCGGCGGGTATATAAAACTCGGGCTTTAATATAGAATACCGTCCCGAAATTTCGTTTAAGCGGGCAGTCCTATGCCTGATCCATTGGCGGGCAACAAAAATGGGCAGCTTAACATGAAAGGTAAAAACCACTTGCTCAAAAGGCGAGGTGTGCTTGTTCCGCAAAAGATAATCTATCAAGCCTGCATCTTCACGGACGGTTTTAGTCCCTTCCCCATAAGAAACACGGGCTGACTGCACTATTCGGGCATCTGTTCCCATGTAGTCTACCAACCTGATAAAACCCTTATCAAGAACCTTAAATTCTTTATCTAAAATTTTTTCCGCTTCCGGAGCTATACAATGTGCCATGGGGCAATGGTAGCATAAATTTTTAAAATTTACTAGAGATTAAGTCTTTTACTATATCCCAACAGGTTCTATAATTTGTTTTTGTCTCATAGCTTACTTCCAATATTCAATAAATACTTTGTATTTGCACATCTCCTGTTTTTTTCTTCCCTTGAATTCTCCCCAATAAAATTGTATAATATCAGGCTATGCAAGAATCTAAACCGCTTATAATTCAAGGAGACCGCTCCATTCTTTTGGATATTCACGATCCTGAAGCTAACGAAGCCCGCTTTGCCCTTATCCCCTTTGCTGAGCTTGAAAAGTCGCCTGAGCATCTCCACACTTATAGGTTGACCCCCCTCTCGCTTTGGAATGCGGCAGGTGTCGGGCTTTCAGCCGATTCTATTATGAAGACCCTTACAGGCTTTTCCCGGTTTAAGGTTCCCGACTCTATCTTGGTTTGGATGAAAGAGACGATGGAACGCTACGGCAAAATAAAGCTCCTCCCTATCGAAAAGTCTCAAGAAGAAAAAAACGGACTTGAGGGGAAAGTTAATGTTATCGAAGAAACCGAAAAAAATCAAGCGGACGAAATAAATCTCGAAACTCCCGGAGCGGAATTTTTGCGCCTTAAGCCTGAAAACTCTCTTATCTTTAAAGAACTAAAAAGCAGCAAGATTCTTTCAAAATATTTAATAGAAGATACCGATGAGGAAAACTCCTTTTTGATTTCCCTTTTAAACAGGGGAACGGTAAAGCAGGCTCTTTTAAAACAGGGTTGGCCTGTACAGGATGAGGTACCTCTCCGTGACGGAGAACCTTTGGATATTTCTCTAAAAGAAAAAACTTCAAGCGGTGCCGAATTTGAAATCAGGGACTATCAGCGGGATGCCGCCTCTTCCTTTGTCGGCGATAAGTCGGCAGGAACAGGCTTCGGCACAATTGTTCTGCCCTGCGGTTCGGGAAAAACCATAGTCGGAATGCTTACGATGAGCCTTCTTAAAACAAGCACCCTTATTCTAACCCCCAATGTAGCTGCCGTTTATCAGTGGCGACGGGAGCTTTTGGATAAGACAAATATAAAAGATGAGGACATAGGCTTATACACGGGCGAGGTAAAAGAGATAAGGCCTGTTACGATAGCGACCTATCAGGTGCTCACTTGGAGGCCCAACACCGAAGCGGCTTTCCCCCATTTTAAGATTTTTAGAGAAAGGGCATGGGGTCTTATCATCTATGATGAGGTTCACCTTTTACCGGCTCCGGTTTTTAGAATTACGGCAGAGCTTCAAGTTATAAGAAGACTCGGGCTTACTGCGACCCTTGTGAGAGAGGACGGCTGTGAGGGTGATGTGTTCAGTCTTGTAGGGCCTAAGAGGTTTGATGTGCCCTGGAAGGACCTTGAACAGAAGGGCTGGATAGCAAAAGCTTATTGTACCGAAATCAGGGTAAACATTGCTCCAGCAAAAGAGATAGAATACGCTGTAGGTACCACGCGCGAAAAGCACCGTATTGCAAGCGAAAACCCTGCAAAACTCGAAATAGTAAAAAAACTTTTGTCTAAGCACAAGGATAATCAAATACTTATAATCGGACAGTACTTGTCCCAACTTGAAGCAATTGCAAAAGAAATAAATGCCCCTATAATCACAGGAAAAAATACAAATGCCGAGCGGGAACTTTTGTATGATGCATTTAGAAAGGGAGAGATAAATGTTTTGGTGGTTTCTAAAGTTGCAAACTTTGCGATTGATTTACCCGATGCTTCAGTAGCTATTCAGGTTTCGGGCGTTTTCGGAAGCCGGCAAGAAGAGGCTCAGCGTTTGGGACGAATCTTGAGGCCCAAAGAATGTGATTCCCATTTTTACAGCATTGTAACCCGCCAAACCATAGAAGAAGGCTTTGCCGAAAAGCGTCAAAAGTTTTTAGCCGAGCAGGGTTATGACTACTCGATTCTTACCGAAGCCGAATTGGATGTTTGCGAAGAAAGCTAATCTCAATTTAAGGAAAATAAATGAACATTATTTTGTTTTCAGATGACGATTGTGTAAATCCCGATTGTATAAACGGCGGCTGTGTTTTTTACAAAAACGATAAAAGCATAAACAACGGCTTTTTCTTTTATAAAAATGATGAACGCTATCTTCACATAAAAAAGATTTTGCACTTAAAAGAAGGAGATATTTTTAAGGCCGGAATCATAAACGGAAAAATAGGCGAGGCTCTTATTCTTCACCTTTCCGAAGAAAAAATCGTTTTTTCTTTTTGTCCGAATGAACCCGATAAAAACTTAGATAACATAGATGACGATAAAATTGAGAGTAACCCTCTGCCTCTTCCGCCCATAAAAATAATTCTGGGCTTTCCCCGCCCCATTCAGTTGAGGCGAATCCTTAGGGACGCTGCGAGTTTAGGCTTTGCCGAAATTGTACTATGCGGTACGGAATTGGGGGAGCGTTCCTATTTAAAGTCAAACCTTTCAAGCTCCGAAGAAATAAAAAAATATCTCTTAGACGGTATCTCTCAAGCCGGCCAAACCCTGCTGCCTGAATTTTCTTTTTGCAGCTCGGTAAAAGAAGCCTTAAAAAATTTAAAGACAGCCTCGTTCAAAGGCGGTAAGATTCTCCTCGACATAGGAGAACACCAACCCCTTTCTTCATTTAGAATGAAAAAAGGAGAAGAACTGATTATAGCAATTGGAAGTGAGAGGGGTTGGACCCAAAACGAGAGGGAAGCCTTTTTTTCAGCCGGCTTTATTCCTTACTCTATGGGAAAGCGCATTTTACGAACCGAAACCGCCCTTACTTCTGCTCTGTCCGTCCTCCTTGCAAATAACGGCTTTTGGGAATAGATTTTAATTTCAACCAATAAAACAAGTTCCGATGCATGCCGGATTTTAAAGAATTTTCCCTATTGAATTCTTTGTCTTTATCCTGTACAATCCACAATATTATTAAACTTTAGGAGAATTGCATGGCTGTCATAAATGTTACAAGCGAAATAGGTAAATTAAATAAGGTGCTCCTGCACCGCCCCGGAAAGGAACTTTTAAACCTTACACCTGATAAACTTGATGAGCTCTTGTTCGATGATATTCCGTTTTTGAAGGTTGCCCAAAAAGAACACGATGCTTTTGCCGATATTCTATCTAAAAATGGAGTTGATGTCGTTTATCTTGAAGACTTAGCGGCAGAGGCTATATCTCAAAGTGCAGAAATCCGTGAAAAATTTATAAAACAATATATTAACGAGGCTGATGTATATTCCGAATATCATCAAAAAATGATCTATGATTTTCTTAATGCAATCAAGGAACCGAAAGAACTTATCTTAAAAACAATGGAAGGAGTAAACGTAAAAGAAATACCTTTAAAGAACACTCATTCACTTTCGCACTATGTTTTGGATTCAGGTTCTATGCTTATAAATCCAATGCCAAACCTATACTTCACCCGCGATCCCTTTGCATGTATAGGAAACGGAGTAAGCTTAAATAAAATGTATTCGGTAACAAGATGCCGTGAAACTATTTACGGTGAGTACATCTTTGACCATCACCCTGAATATGCCGGAAAGGTAAATAGATTCTATAACCGATATGATGCTCCCAATATTGAAGGCGGAGACATTTTAAATATCGGTAAAGATGTTTTGGCGATAGGCCTTTCACAGAGAACATCGGCCAATGCTATAGATTCTATAGCAAACAATATCTTTTATGACTCGGATTCCCCCATAAAAACGATTTTGGCTTTTCAGATTCCGGCAATCAGGGCTTTTATGCACTTGGATACGGTTTTTACTCAGATAGACTTTGACAAATTTACTATCCATCCCGGAATTTTAGGACCTCTAAGAGTTTTTGAAATTACCAGAGGAGCAAAAAAAGGAGAGCTTAATGTAAAGCAGATTGACTCTACCTTGGAAAAGGTTCTTGAAAAATATACGGGAGCCGGAAAGGTTGAGCTCATCCAATGCGCCGGAGGAGACAAGATAGCAGCCGAGCGTGAACAGTGGAATGACGGTTCCAATACCCTTTGCATAAGTCCAGGAACAATAGTCGTCTATGAACGAAACGATGTTACAAACGAAATTTTAAACAAGAAGGGATTAAAAGTTCTCGAAATGCCCTGCGGCGAACTTTCCCGCGGCCGCGGCGGCCCCCGCTGTATGAGTATGCCCTTATTGAGGGAAGATATAAGGTAACTTTACATAAAGGTTAGAACTTATGATCTATACCGCTTTGCTTCATGATAGCATTAGCGGTATGACGTGATTTTATTTTTGAATCAACGGTAAAACGGCAAGCGCTTATTGGACTATACCAAATGTCATGATCACCCTTGCCGTGCCTTACAAAAGTACACCCGTTTTTGTGCAATATTTCTCTCACAATTTTTTCATACTGTGCCATTATGCGTACATTAATTCGGATTTTTCGGCACAAAAGTGCAATGTGGTTTGACTGTGAGGAAGCTGATTATTCTCTTGGAGCAGCTCAGGCACGGCGTATCGTACTCTTTCCATGAGGGCATCAATAGAACCGCTTTCAAGAACAAGGCCTCTCACATCATCGCTTGTTGCTATCCATACCCCGACTTCATTGTCCCAGTTTATTTTAATGACATATTCCATGATTATAAGTTTATCATAGGCGAGATATTTTTACAAGTATAAACTTTCTCACGGCAGATATTCCGGTAAGATATTCTTTAGGGAATTAAAGAGGTTCAGTTTTAGCTTGTAAGAACCGCCAGTCAGCCGGCCGAGCCTTGAACGGGCTGTTTTGCGGGCGGAGTTTTCTTGAAAGTAGCAAGTACAGGTAGAACAGATATAACCGGCTTGTTCCGCATGGCGGATAATCATAGATAAATCCGCAAGACAAAGCGGCCTTATCATTGTAACCGGATATTTTTCGAATTTTAATACAGGCGGCATTGTAGATAAAATGCCCTTTTCTAAGGAATTCATCAAAAGGGTTTCCAAAATATCGTCCAAGTGATGCCCCAAGGCTATCTTATTAAAACCTTTCTCCATAGCAAATTTATTCAGTTCGGTGCGCCTTTGAGTTGAACACCACCAGCAATTCATCTTTTCATTAGGTTTTAATCTTCCCAAAACCGAAACGGTTTTTATTGTGAGCGGAATATTCCAGTTTTCAAACATTTTTATCAAATCCGGAGAAAGGGGAGGGGCTACATCGGTTGCTATGTGCATAGCATGAACTTCAAATCTAGGCGAGGGGCGTTTTAAGCGCATCGAAAAATACTCGGCTAGGGCTGTAGAGTCCTTTCCGCCTGAGGCAGCAAGCAGAACACGGTCGCCCTCTTCTATCATATTATAATCAAAAACAGCCCTGTCGATTGTTCTAAAAAGTTTTGGATTTGCCATAGGTATGAGAATAATATTTTTTTTTAAAAAAGACAATGGCTTTTGTTTTAATAGCTTTATTGCCGATAAAGATTAGAGGTGTTGTATGAATTTTAATGCGGATATAAAGAATTTGGAAAACATGGGCGAAGGTGAATTAAAACTTGAACTTAAAAAACTTTTTGATGAGGTTTATGGTGCTTCACCGGAAGATGGAATTTTAATAGCCTCTCCTCTTAGTTTGATTCTCATGGGGGAGGAATTGGATTATAACGGCGGCAATGTTTTAAATTTATGCTTTGATAAGTCTATTTATTTTTTTATTAAAAAAAATAATACGGATAAAATTTCTTTGACGGATTTAGTCATAAATAAAAAAATTGAAGGCCTTATAACAGAACAAGACGGCAAAAATCAAAAACCGGACAGCCGGCAAGAAATTTCTATAAGTTCCATATTCAATATTATTCTTTTAACGGCACAAAAAATTAATAAGCATTTTGAAAATCCTGTAAGCGGTTTTGATATACTGGTTTTCGATGAGATACGCCTTAAAACAGGGCAAACCTCATTGCCGGCCTTTGAAGCGGGTTTTTGTACAGGAATTTTATCTCTATTTAAACTTAAAGAAGAATTTAAAACTATAGCCTCTCTGTGTCTTGAGGCCGAACATAAAATCTTAAACACAAAACGGGGCTTATCCAATCAGATGGCCTGTTTTAAGGCAAAAAAGGATGAAATTTGTCTTTTTGATTCTAATGATTTTTCTGTTTTAAACCTGCCTTTAAATTTAGGAGAATATGGAATCATAATAATCGGAACTCATTCAAATAAGGAAACGTATAGAGCGTCTTCCAATGTCCGCTATATGGAATGTGAAGAGGGTTTGCGCATTTTACAAAACAAATTAGACTTGGATCACTTGTGCGAAATAACGGAGGCCGATTATACTTACTATCAGCCCAGCTTTTTGGATAAGACAATTCTTAGGCGGGTAAAACATTGTACTACCGAAAATGCAAGAACGGCTAAGGCTGTAATAGCTTTAGAGAATGAAGACATGGATATTCTGGGGAAACTTCTTTGTGAATCCCATATTTCGATGAGGGATGATTTTGAGCTTATGAGCACCGAACAAAATATTCTTTTTGAAACCGCCATTATTCAAAGAGGGTGCAGCGGAGCAAAGCTAATCGGAAACACCGAAGGCTGCTATATTCTGGCCTTGGTAAAAAAAGATTTTTTTGAGGAATTTTATCTTGAGGTTCATAAAAGGTATTTTGAAAAGACGGGGGACAGCCCCAAATTCTTTGAATTTAAAAGTTCCGCAGGAGTCCGCATCTTATAAAAGGTAAAAAGAGGTGCTTTAATTTTAAGGTAAACTCTTTAAAACACCTCTCTTTGCTTAGGCATTGAGTAAAGCGGTTTAAATTCCTCTTTCGCTCATTATAACCTTTATTTCTTCTTCATTGATTCCGACCATGGCAGGGCCAAGGTCTTCTGAAACTTCTGCTAAGATTGCAGGCTTATCGTAATTCTTTACGGCTTTAACGATGGCAGCCGCTCTTTTTGCCGGATCACCCGATTTAAAGATACCGCTTCCGACAAAAACGCCGTCAGCACCGAGGTGAACCATCAAGGCTGCATCTGCGGGGGTTGCAACTCCTCCTGCCGAAAAATTCGGAACGGGGAGCTTTCCGTGTTTATGCACATATTCTACCAAAGAGTATGGAACTTGAAAATTCTTTGCAGCAACGTATAGTTCATCTTCACGCAGGGTTGTAAGTTGGCGCATTTCGCTTTGAATTTGGCGCATGTGTTTTACGGCCTGAATAACATCTCCTGTTCCGGCCTCACCCTTTGTACGGATCATCTTGGCGCCTTCTTGAATTCTTCGTAAGGCTTCCCCCAAATTGCGGGCACCGCAGACAAAGGGTACCTTGAATTTGGTTTTATCGACATGATAAACTTCGTCTGCCGGAGACAGAACTTCGGACTCATCAATAAAATCGATACCGATAGCTTCCAAAATTGAAGCCTCTACAAAGTGACCAATTCTTACCTTTGCCATAACAGGAATTTTTACAGCCTTCATGATTTCTTTAATCATCTTAGGATCGCTCATTCTTGAGACCCCTCCGGCTGCCCTTATATCGGCAGGGATCCTTTCGAGGGCCATGACTGCAACAGCTCCTGCATTTTCTGCAATCTTTGCCTGTTCGGGGTTGGTTACGTCCATAATGACACCGCCCCTCAGCTTATCTAAAATATCCACAAAAACCTCCATAAATGTTTAAAACAGGTCTGGATTATATCGCAAAGCAAGCATAAATTAAAGTAGGGTATCATTTTAAAACTCGGCTGTGTTTTTTAACCGTGATATTTCAATGGCTAAAAATAAACCTTGACATTTTTTTCTATCTTTTGTATAGTTTTTATCCTAGGAGCCGGTTTATGAAAAGATTTTTATCTATGTTCTTTCTTGTTTTTATATTTTTGCCTTATCTATCATCCCAAGATTATTATATTGATGATTTTAAAGATTTTACATTTGAAATACCCGACGGCTGGGAAACAATGACTTATCCCGGGCTGAAGTATAAGATAATATGCGGTGATTCTTTAAACGGTTATAATCAAAATATGATTTTTGTTTCCGAAGAAGTTTCCGGTTCAATGGAGGAAGTAGTCAGTGAGTATTTCTCCGGTCAAAAAGGGCCCGATGACTCTGCCTCCGCTTATACAGTAATAACGCAAGAAAAATTTGAAAATAATTATAATTTGGAATCCCAAAAAATAATTATAGAATTGCCTGAAGGGAAAGGCATTGCAAAACATTATTTTTATTTGTTTAAGCACAACAATCTTCTTTATATCTGTGCTGCTACCTTGTCCCATGATGCAGAACCGGAAATTGTGGAAATGCTCGATGCCTCAATGCGGACATTTCAAATTCTCGATAAAAAAGAGGAAGAATAATTTAGTTTTATATCATGGGAAAAAAAATAAATAAGGCTAAACTTTTTTTTGTTCTTTTTATAATTATCCTTTGGATAATTGCAATTTTAAAACTATATCCGATAATTAAAGAATTTAAAGAAGCTAAAGAAAGTGAAGGTCAGCAAGATGTAACGGTAAAAGCAAAGCCGAAAAAAGAAGACACAAAAGAGGAGCTCTTTTTTAAAAAATATGCTGAAAGTTTATACTCGGAATATTATGATATTCTGGATGTTTCAGTCTATGATTATATACCTGATGATGAAGATTATGGCCCAAATGAAAAATTTTATTTTGTTGTAATAGAAAAAAAATTAAAATTTAATTCGGTTTATCAGCTTCCCTTTGTTGCCGGAATGAAAAATGCTGTTGAATATTTTAAAGATAATAAAAAAGCTTTGAATCAATACAACAAGAAAACTACGGAATTAAAAAAATATATAGGTAAAAAGCAACTTGAAAACAATATTTTTAAGATAACATTTACCGAAAAAGATAGTTTTGAAAATATAAAAATTGAAATAGCAACATATCATACAAAAATAGACGCTTTTTCATTAAAACCGCCTGAACCCGATGAGATTATGCAAAACGGGTTTGATTTTATAAAATATCACGTCAATACAGACTCAAAAAAAATTAATTACAATAATGCGGCGGCCGTCAGCTATGCAAATAAATACACATCTAATCCCTTAAATATGTCTAGTGATATGTCTGTTTGGAACCCAAAGTACAAAACCTACGAAAATGATTGTGCAAACTATGTTTCTCAGTGCATACATGCCGGAGGTGTTTCTACAACAGCGGCTTGGTATCCTGAAAGTCTAATTTGGATCAGGACAGGAAGCCCAAGATACGAAAATAGCGGAGTAACCGACTATATGCAGCAAAAAAATATATTTTATACAACAAATTACTCTGCCGCATGTGAGGGAGGTTTTATCTGTCTTACAAAAGAATCCCATGTCGTTTTTATCACATCCAATGACAGCATTACAATATTATTTAACGGTCATACAAATGACCGCAAAACGGTTTCTTTCCCTCACCTAAACAATTCTGAAGCTATTTATTTAACCCCGAATAATTAACTCGAAAGCTTTACTTCTTTTGACGGATATACGCTCTCATAAATAGCCGAATCTTAATTAAAAGCTTAATCCTTGTGTTCGTTGATAGGAAGAATTTTAATGTATCTTATTAAGTCATTATCCATTTCATGGATAATGAATTTATATTCTCCTATGTCGACTTCCAAACCGAGATGGGGTGAACGGCCTTGCTGTTTAAGATAGTTAAACAAATAACCTGCGACGGTGTTTCCGTATGCTTCATCAAAATCAGAATCCAGCCTATGATTAATCTCGTGAATACTGGTGCCGCCGTTTACGATATAATCACATTCGTTTCCTGCGCCGTACTCTCCGCCTTCGTTTAGGTATTTTTTTACGGCAAACAAAATTGCTATAGCAACAACACCCAATAGAGCATCAAGCATACTGCCGTGATCGGCGATAATTTTTCGTGCAATAGTATAGAGCACAACTTCAAGAGCACTTCCCGGCGTATGCTTTATAAGCATGTTTACAAATTCAAGACCGATTACAAGAGAAAATATTAATGAAAGGAATTCTGAGAATGAAGGAATTTTTTTACTATAAATAAATGCAAAAGCCATTTCTTTTATGTCAAAGAAAATTTCGATAGAAAGAATTAAAATTCCAATAAGCATTGCAAAGGATAGCACAATTTCTATTCGCCCTGCCAACCTTGCCGCACTCCGCCTTAGATTTTGTTGATGAAAAAAAGTTTTAAATTTTTGCATAATGACTCTCTCTTGTTTTTCCTTAATTCCGATAAAAGTATACCTAAAAGATTTTTTTTTGTCAACGTTTCGCATTTCGCTTGTTGTTAATACAATTTCTCCATTCCTTGACCAAGCCCCTTTTTTATGCTAAAATGCCTCGAATTTAGGAGTATAATGCGTGGAAGAGATACAAACTAAGGAAGGCGGAGCCGTAATTCCGATTCCTATCGAAAATGAAGTAAAAAGAGCCTACATAGATTATTCAATGTCAGTTATCGTAAGCCGAGCCCTGCCCGATGTAAGGGACGGTCTAAAGCCCGTTCACAGGCGAATCCTTTATTCAATGGAAGAAAAGGGCTTACGTAACTCAGGCCCTACCCGAAAGTGTGCTAAGATTGTTGGTGATGTATTAGGAAGTTACCACCCGCACGGCGACGCTTCGGTCTATGATGCCCTCGTCCGCCTTGGACAGGACTTCTCTCTCCGCTATCCGGTTATTTATCCCCAAGGAAACTTCGGAACCATAGGAGGCGACCCGCCCGCAGCTTACCGATACACGGAAGCTAAGATGGCCAAAATCGCCGAAACCATGGTCGAGGACATAAAAAAAGAAACAGTCGATTTTATTCCGAACTTTGACGATTCTACAAAGGAGCCGACTGTTCTTCCGGCTAAATTCCCCTTCTTGCTTGCAAACGGTTCAAGCGGAATTGCTGTCGGTATGGCAACCAATATGCCGCCCCATAACTTACGCGAAATAGCCGCTGCGGTTTCGGCCTACATAGACAACCCCGAAATCGAAATAGACGAGCTTTGCAAATATATAAAGGGCCCTGACTTCCCGACAGGCGGAGTTATTTACGGCCGAAAGGGAATAAAACAAGCCTTTAAGACAGGCCGCGGAAAAATATTGGTACGCGGTAAATTTATAATCGAGGTTGATAAAAAAGGAAAAGAAACTATAGTCTTTACCGAAGTACCCTATCAGGTAAACACAACCACCCTCGTATCCCGTATAGGGGAATTAGCCCGCGAAAAAATTATAGACGGAATTGCAAACGTAAACGATGAAACTTCGGATAGAACCGGCTTACGAGTTGTTATAGAGCTAAAAAGGGGGGCTATTACAAAGGTTGTTTTAAACCAGCTTTTTGCAAAAACAGCCCTTCAATCCTCATTCGGAGTTATAAACCTTGCTCTGGTAAACGGAAGACCTGAAACCCTTAACTTAAAACTTCTTGTAAAATACTTTGTCGAGCACAGGGTCGATGTCGTTACCCGCAGAACAAAATTCGATTTACGCAAGGCGGAAGAAAGAGCTCATATCTTAGAAGCCCTCATCGTTGCTATCGACAACATAGACGAGGTTATCAAAATAATAAGGGCATCCCGCGATCCGCAAACGGCAAAAAACGGCTTAATGGAAAGATTCGGCTTTGATGATGTTCAAGCTCAGGCCATAGTCGATATGCAGCTAAAACGTTTAACCGGCTTGGAAATCGAAGACCTCCGAAAAGAGTTACAGGAATTGCAGGTTCTAATCGCTCACTTAAAAGACCTCCTTGCTCATCCCGAAAAGATTTTAGCCTTAATAAAGGAAGAAACTAACGAAATAGCCGAAAAGTTTGGAGATGAACGCAAAACCGATATAGTAGCCGATGAGGTTGAAGAGCTCAATATCGAAGACCTTATCAAAAAAGAAGAGATGGTTATTTTAATTTCCCACCTCGGATATATTAAGCGTATTCCTGCCACAGCCTATAAGAGCCAAAACAGGGGAGGTAAGGGTTCCAATTCTGCAAACCTTGCCGAAGACGACTTTTTGGATCAGATTTTTACGGCCTCAACCCATGATTACATTATGTTTATCACAAATGCGGGAAAGGCTTACTGGTTAAAGGTGCATGAAATACAGGAAGCAAGCAGAACAAGCCGAGGCTCTCACATAAAATCCCTTCTTTCAGTTTCTTCCGATGAAGAAATTACGGCCGTTGTTTCCTTAAAAGAATTTGACGATAAGACCTATCTTTTGATGGCAACAGCAGGAGGTGTTGTAAAAAAAGTAACAACCGATAATTTTGCAAATGCAAAAACCCGCGGAATAATCGCCATAAAACTTGATGAGGGCGATAAGCTGGTAAGCGCAATTCTTACAGGCGGCAAGGACGAAATCATGCTTATTACTCGACGAGGTCAGGCCCTTCGCACAAGCGAGGAAGACATACGTTCACAGGGGCGCTCGTCCAGAGGCGTTACCGGAATAAAGCTTTCTTCCGAGGATGAACTTACAGGCGCACTCCGTGTAACTGAAAATCAAAAAATGCTTGTTATGACCGAAAACGGTTACGGCAAACGCGTAGAGTTTTCCGAATTTTCCGCTCACGGAAGGGGAACCGGCGGACAGCGTATCTATACCCTTTCGGAAAAAACGGGAGAGGTTGTCGGCCTTCTTACCGTATTTGATGACGATGAGGTTGTCTGCATAACGGGTCAAGGCAAAACTATCCGCATCAGCGTAGATTCTGTCGGTACTATGGGAAGGTCTGCACAGGGAGTAAGAATATTGGATATTGAAAGTCCCGATATGCTTATAGGCCTTGATGTTGTTGCCCGCGATGAAGAGTAGGTGAAGTATATGAAAAAATTTGCAATTATGGGCTTGGGCACCTTCGGAGTAAGAATGCTGGATGAACTTATAAAAATAGGGGCCGAAGTCATCATCATCGAACAAAATAAAGACCTTATCGAAATGTATAAATCTAAGGCCTCTTCTTCAGTTGTACTTGAAGAAATAAGCGAGCTTTCAGTACGCAAAATTCTTCCCTCCAAGGTGGATACAGTAATCGTAGATTTCGGCCGCAAGGTGGAGCTTTCAGTAATCAGCACGACAATATTAAAAAATTTAGGCATTGCAAACATTGTTGTGCGTGCCCAATCAGACGAACATGGAAGGCTTTTAAAAACCGTAGGGGCTACTCGAGTAATTTATCCCGACAGTGAAGCAGCAAAAAGAACAACCCCTATTTTAGCCGCCGACCTCCTTCTTAAATTTATGCCTATTTCAAAAAACCTTGCCCTTGCCGAAGTCGAGATAGAAACAAGATATGTCGGAAAAAGCCTTGCCGAATCCAACATAAGAAAGGACATGAGCGTAAACATTATAGCGCGCCGAAAAAAGGAAAGCGAAGATTTTATCTTTATGGATGATCCCGAGTATAAATTTGAAGAAGATGATGTTCTTTTAGTTGTTGCCTCTGAAGAACACATCTATAATTTTTCCGGCGGAAAGATAAGCTTAAAAAATAATTTAAAAAAAGATGGAGATATAAAACCGTCAATCTTTAAAAATCTTTTTTCTTCAAAAAAATTATAATTTAAAATTGGTAAATTACCGATTTAAAAGTCTATAAAGGAGTATGTTGCTATGGAGAATCTATCCGATTCAAAATGTTTTTGTGATGAAACCGGCCTGAAATTAAAACCTCAAACAATATCAAAAAATTTATGGAGATTGGCCTATCCTACAATGATCTCCGTAGGCTTACAAAACTTTTATGACATTGTAGATATGGTTTGGGTAGGGCAGATATCTAAGACGGCTCTTTCAGGCGTTACCCTCTTTTCTTCAATTTATATGCTTTTTACTATTTTGAATGAGGTAGCAGGAGCCAGCTCCGTGTCGATGATTGCCCAAAACTACGGACGGGGCGATATGGAAAAAACTCAGCGCATTGCCGAACAGACAATCAGCTTTAAGGTTGTACTTGCAGTAATGTCAGGTCTTCTTTTAGCTGTTTTTTTAAAACCGATTCTATGGTTTTTTCTTCCGGATCAAGAAGTTTTAAATTCCGCTTTAGAATACGGATGGATTAGAATATTTTTTATTCCTGTAATGTTTTCTTCATATTCGGTAAATACTATTTTTAGATGTACCGGAGATGCAAAAACACCCCTGCAAATTATGATAATATCTACTATCATAAATTTGGTTTTAGATCCTGTTCTTATGTTTGATATAATTCCCGGAACAAATATCCCGGGTTTAGGTATGGGTGTTTTTGGTGCAGCTCTGGCGACAGTAACAGCCCGAACTATAAGTTTCTTATACGGATTTTTGATTCTTTTAAGCGGAAGGCGTAGGATAAAAATCAGCTTTAGAGGCCTTTTTAGACTTGATAAAAAAATAGATCTGGACCTTTTGCTTATAGGTCTTCCTTCAGGAATTAACTCCCTTGTGCGCACATTTGCTCAAGTAACCATTATGAAATTCGTAACCGTTTACGGTGCGGATGCCGTTGCTCTTGCAGGTGTCGGCGGAAAACTCTCACAATTTGCCTTTATGCCTATGTTCGGATTTAATATGGGAGGCGCAACTTTGGTTGGTCAAAGCCTTGGACGGGACAATGTGTATGAAGCAAAACTTACATCTAAGATAACAACGCTTATGTCAGCTTCAATAGTCGGTGTTCTTGCGTTGATTGTTATGGGAATTCCTGAAGTCTTTTTGCGTTTCTTTTTTCCCGACGATCCCGAGATGCTCGCACAAGGAAGCCTTATGCTCCGCATATTTTATCCGTCCTTTATAATTTTGTCTGCGGGCTTAGGCTTTTCATCTGTTTTCTCAGGTTCCGGACATACAAGGCCTATGCTTTATTCCAGCCTCGGCTCTCGTTGGTGTGTTCAGATTCCGTTTTTATTTTTAATTGTAAATATTTTACATCTCCCATTATTTATGGTGTGGACTTCGTATATCCTATCGGAAATTGCAGAATTTACGGTTATTTTTTATCACTACCGCAAAGGGGTTTGGTGTAATAAGAGGGTCTAAAATTTGCTTAGCTACCGTCACGGTTTCCATGCCGGAAATCAGGCCGATGTTTTTAAGCATTCGGTTCTCTTTTCTTTTTTAAACCTCTACACCCAAAAACAAAAACCTTTTACGGCCTTTGATTTAAATGCCGGGGGCGCTTTCTATAATCTTTTAAGCGAGTGGAGCTTAAAAACCGGCGAAGCGGAAGAAGGAATAATCCGTATTTTAGATTTATATAAAAAAGAAAAACTTCCTCTTCCGATACCTGAAGACTTCAAGGCTTATTTGGATTTTTGCCTAAAAAACTATGATGAAAATTCCTCTTATGCCGGTTCTCCCGAAATCATCCGTTCATTTTTACAAAAGGAATCCAATTTAATTTTATGCGATTTACATTCTGCTGAAGCTGAAAAATTAAAAGAGCTTTATAAGCGTGTAGAAAATGTTCATGTGCACAAAAGGGATTGCTATGAGGCTGTCAGGGCTCTTACTCCGCCTCTTCCTATCCGCGGCTTTGCCCTATTTGATCCCAGCTATGAAGTCGATTCCGATTATACAGCGATTGCAGAGTCTGTCGAAAAGGTCTGTAAAAAATGGCCTATTGGCATCTTTATAATTTGGTATCCTATATTGAATCACAAAACCGAAGAGTGCCGAGCTCTAAAAAACCGAATCAGTAAGGATATGAACAATAAAATATTAAACATTGAAGTCAAACATTTTTCAAACAAGATAGATTCTGAAAATGAATACGGCTTACAAGGCTCAGGCCTTTTAATCACAAATCCGCCATGGGGCTTGGAAGAAAAACTGAAAGAAATATGTGAGTATGTTGCGAAAGTAAGTGCTAGTTTGTATTGAAGATTGTTGAGCTTTTTGATATAGTGAGGGACGAGTTGTGTTTGACAGACAATGCACACACATTATTATCACTTTAAGAGGTATGAAGTATGAATACAAAAAATGAAATAACGAAAAAGTTGGATATTGATTTATGGATTATTTTTATATCAACAATGCTTGTTATTATTTTATACAATAGTTTTTCATCGGTAATTATTAAAATACTAAAAGATAAATCAATCTATATTCTTCTGCGATTATTACTAGCAGCATCTTTTCAATTTGGAGTAGCAGGATTAGGAATAACTATAATAAGATTATTAAGAAAAGAAAAATTTTCAATACATGGACTTAATCGAGAGAATCTAATAAAATCAATAGTCCTATGCTCATTATGTTTTATACCAAATATAATTTACACATATTACATTGATGGGGCTATAATATATTTACCTTTTCGGAAGATATTGACTACAAGTGAAATTATTTTAAGCGGATTTCCTGTAAATGTTATAGGGATTTTAATAACATCATTAATTTGGGGCTTTTTTGAAGGTTTTAATTATGTTGTGATTAGTGACAAAATAAATGAGCGTTATCCAAGTAAGAATATATGGCTGAACTGGGGGGCTATTTCATGCGGAGTATTATGTATTTTGGTGCATGGTGTAATAGGTGTTACAGTAAATGATATTTTAGAAATGGTATCAATATTTATTATTATTTATGGTATGTTGATGGTTAAAAATATAACAAAGAATGCATGGGGCTGCGTATTTATTTTTATTATGTTTTGGAATGCTTATTAAATAATTTGTTTGTCTGATTCGCATTATGATAGAAAAAGTTATTTTAGTTTTGTTGCGTTAGATTGAAAAGCGTTGGCTGTTATGATATAATAGATAAGGAACGAAGGGGTATTATGCTCGCATGCTGCTGGCATGATTCTTGTAAGGAGGTTTTTGATGCTAGAAACAGCTCTTAAAAAAAAAGCGATGGATTATTTTGAAATGCTGGATAATGAGCAGGCACAAATGGTTATTTCATACATGGAAACAATTGAATTTCCCACTGAAAAACGGCAGCATAGTCTTGCCGACCTAAAGGGTAAAATTCATTTTGCCGATGGATATGATTATAAAGCAATGCGGAGTTCTCAATGATTTTAGTAGATACTTCCGTGCTGATTAATTTTTTTCGTGGCAGGGAAACTGTCGGTACGGCATATTTTGAAAAATTACTTGAAGAACAAAAACATTTTTGTATAAATGAATTTATTTATCAAGAAATTCTACAAGGTGCAAAGGATGAAAAAGAATTTTCCATTTTGAAATCTTATTTAATTGATGTGCCTTTGTATTCACTAAGGCTCGGTATTCAATCCTTTGAAAATGCAGCTCTGTTGAATTTCCGCTGTCGCAGAAAAGGTGTTACAATTCGTAGTACGATAGATTTGCTGATTGCAGAAACTGCGATTGAAAATAATATTCCGCTTCTACATGATGATGACGATTTTGTAAATATGGCTAGAATTATTACGGAGTTAAAACTGGCTATGTAAGTCAAATCGCATAACATGATTGCAGAAAGAATAATAAGTGTAGTAATTATATAAAGATGTTTTAATATCAAATAAACCAAAGTTAAAAATCTTCTCTTTTTATATATTTTTATTTTTCTTGTTTTACTCGGGGCTCAATATATTCTTTTAGATTTATATTCCTCTCAATATACTTGCGTGTTTTGCAATTATCCGTTTTGGGCGTAGAAAATTGCAGATAAAAAAAGATATGGTCGAAAAACATTTAAACCCGAAGACGTTTTCTAATTTCTACCGTTTAACCTCAAAATGGCTGAAGCTCATTGTAAAGGAAGCTCTTCCCTGTGTGGCCGAACGGAGGTCGGTTGAAAAGCCGAACATTTTTGCCATTGGAGCCTGAGCGTGTACAATGTCGGTACTTGACTTTGAATCCATACTTGAGATTAAGCCTCCCCTTTGGGTAATCTGACTCATGGCATCTCCGACGAATTCTTTGGGGCTCATAATATCCACAGCCATTACCGGTTCCAAGAGTACGGGCTCTGCTGCACTGCAAGCGTCATCAAAGCACTTTGCGGCGGCGGCTTCGTAGGCAAAGGGGGTTGCCGTAAGTTCGTTATATTTTACCGAAACAAGTTCTACCTCGATGTCGGTACAAGGATAGCCGGCCTTGATGCCTGAGCTAAAGCAGCCTTCAATAGAACGCTTAACGGCTTCTAAAAGCTCTTCGGGGAGAGAATTGGTTCCGCCCGAACCTGATTTTTGAAAGGTCTTGACTTTTGAAACAAAGCGGTTTCCGCTTCCTCGCTCAAGGGGGCGGACAGTAAGGGTGAGTTCGGCCTCATTGTCTTTTCCGCCAAGCTGTCTGCTGTATTTTTCGGTTTGAGTTTTTTCGGTAGTGATAGATTCCCTGTAAGTAACCTGAGGGTTTCCGACTCTGGCTTCTACCTTAAAATCATCTAACATTCGGCGGGTTAGAACATCTATGTGGAGCTCTCCCATGCCTGAAATTATAAGCTGTCCGGTTTCGCTGTCTTCGCGGCTGGTAAAGGTCGGATCTTCCTTTGAAAGAATTTCCAAGACCTCTTTTAAACGGTCGCTTTCAGATAAGCTCTTCGGTTCTACCGAAACGGAAATAACGGGCTCGGGAAAGTGCATGGATTCAAGCAAGAGAGGCTGACCCTCTGAACCTAGGGTATCTCCTGTCTGAGAAATTTTTAAACCGATAAAAACGGCGATGTCTCCGGCTTGAACGGAATCCATTTGTTCCGACTTATTTGAGTGCATCCGCAAAATTCTGTTTACGCGCTCTCTTTTCTTTTTTCCCGTATTAAAAACTTGATCGCCGGATTTGATTTTACCCGAGTACATTCGGACATAGCAAAGGCTTCCTGCATCCTTATCGTATTGAATTTTAAATACGAGGCCTAGGGGAGCCCCTTCTACCTTGCAAGGAACCGAGAGTTTTTCTTCCTTTTTTGGATTAAAGGCCTCTGCCGGCAGAACCTCATCTGGGGCGGGCAAAAAGTCGACGACTGCATCGATTAAAGGTTGAACTCCGATATTCTTTCGTGCAGAACCGCACAAAAACGGAATATAGCTTTGATTTAAAACCGCCTTTCTTATTTCTTTTTTGATAAGCTCTTCGGGAACTTCTTTTCCTTCAAGGATGAGCTCGGTGATTTCGTCCGAGGCTGAAGAAATAACGTCGAGCATTTTTTCGCGCCATTCTTCCGCCAAGGCAAGGCGGTCTTGGGCTATTGCGGTATACTCATATTTTTCGCCCTCTGTTTCGGCTTCCCAGTGAATTTCCTTCATTGCAATAAGATCGATAACTCCTTCAAAGCTGTCGCTTGCTCCAATAGGAATTTGAACGGGCAGGGTTTCAACTCCGAATTTTTCGTGCACGTCTTTTAAAACTGCAAAAAAGTCGGCTCCGATTCTGTCCATCTTGTTTACAAAGCATATACGGGGAACCTTGTAACGGTCAGCCTGATGCCAAACGGTTTCGGTCTGGGGCTGAACTCCTCCGACTGCACAAAGAACTGCAACGGCCCCGTCCAAGACACGCAAGGAGCGTTCTACCTCGGCCGTAAAGTCTACGTGCCCGGGAGTGTCGATTATATTTATCTGAAAGTTTTTCCAATAAGTAGTGGTGGCGGCACTTTGGATAGTAATTCCCCTGTCCTGTTCTTGTGCCATCCAGTCCATGGTTGCTTGACCGTCATCTATTTCGCCTATCTTATGAATTTTTCCCGTATAAAACAAAATACGCTCGGTCGTGGTGGTTTTTCCCGCATCTATATGAGCCATTATTCCTATGTTCCGCATCTTATCAAGCATTTTCACATTCTCCAAAATCTTATTTTAAGCAAAAATAATAGCAAAAAAATCAAAAAAAAACAATCGGGAGACAAGTATATAGTTTTTTGAAGCTATTAAATTCTTTCTATAGAGATATCTGAAAGTTCATTTGCCTTTTTAAACATATCTTTTATGATTCTATAAGAGCCTAAGCCGGCAAACAAAAAGCCGAGACCTAGACTGGGAAGAATAGATTTTATAAAGGCCGAATCGAAAAAAAATACCGGAGATAATTTTACAAAAGATAAAAAATCTAAGCTGACCTCTTTTTTGACGGCTAAAAATAAGCCTATGTATTCGGCAAAAAGCAAGGCGAAAACTATAGCAAAGATATTTATTATAACTCCTGTCTTGGTTGCCTTTCCTTTTCCAAAATTATAACCGTAAAATGCAGAGTAGGCTATAAAATATCCAGCAATGGATGCATAAAAACCGAAATATCCTATTAAAATCCAAGCCACGGAACCGGCTAATGCCCCGATGATGCAGCATAAAGCTCCGGTTAAATAATTATTCGGTTCATTGTTTACTTTTTCCATCTTAGTTTTAAAATTTTCTACACATTCGGAGCATAAAAGAGTTGGAACGTCCTTAATTTTATAAGTATTTGTTTCTCTTATTTTATTACATGAAAAGCAAACATCTTGCGATTCTAATTTGGTTAAAATATCTGAAAGATTCTTTAAGAAAAATTCAAACTCGGAATCGTTATCACCGCAAGCATAGGTCAAAGATAATAAATTTTCATCCATATTAAAATTTTTTATCTTTCCTTTTTGTTTTTGCTCATCTAAAAAGCCGAACAAATCGCCCTTTGATCCTCTCACTGCACAAGAGGTTTTAAGAACAAGCTCTTGATCGGTTAATTTATCTTGTCTAACAAGAAATTTATTCCTGCCTATACTTCCTGTCCAAATACCGTTTACATCCTTAAAAAAGAAACCGCTAAGTATTTTACTTATATTATCTGTCATTTAATATCTCCAAATGTTTTACGGGCATTTATTCTATCAAAAAATAAAATAAAGAACAAGATAACACATTAAATTTTCAATAAATCGTCTATATTTTCCGGCTGGAATTTTTCTTTTTTTTATGCTATAGTCCCATATCGGTTTCTGCCGTTTGTAAAAACTTTATTGGAGAATTTTTATGTCTATTTTTCAAGCTATTATTTTAGGGGCGGTTCAAGGCTTAGCCGAATTTCTACCTGTTTCAAGTTCCGGCCATTTAGCCGTTTTAGAATACTTTTTTAATCAAAAAGGCCTTCCTATCCTCTTTGACATACTCTTACATGTAGCCACCCTTGCAGCGGTTTGTACGGTTTTTGCAAAAAAAATCGCCGCCCTTTTTTGCACTTTAGGCCGCTTTATAATAAGAAAGTCAAAACCCGAAGATAAAGAAAATCTTATGATGATTGCTGCCATTATACTTGCAACCGCAGTAACAGGCGTAATAGGCCTTTTATTAAAGGATTGGGTAAAAAATATCGACATCCGTATTATCCCCCTTTGCTTTATCATAACAGGGTTTCTTTTAATCGCATCGTCTAAGATAAAACACAACAAATCGGTACAACACCTAAATCTCCTTACGGCAGCATTAACAGGGCTTGCCCAAGGAATAGGAGTTATACCCGGTATATCGCGATCGGGGAGCACCATTTCAGCCTCTCTTTTTGCAGGTCTTGACAGGGAAAAAGCCGGAGAATTCTCTTTTTTACTATCAATACCGGCAATTCTTGCAGCATTTATACTTGAACTTAAATCTGCCGATAATCTTCTTGCAGGTATAAGCCCCATAAGCCTAATAGCCGGAATGATAAGCGCCTTTGTTGTAGGTTATTTTTCTCTCCGGTTTTTACTTAAACTTATAAAAAAAGGAAAATTAATGTATTTTGCTTTCTATTTAATTCCGCTGGGGATCGGTCTTAGTATTTATTTTTGGGGGTTTGCCGGATAATTTTTTACAATTTCGGAGTTGACGTTTGATAGAAGAATCAAAATTTAGAATAATATCCATCATTTTGGGAATTCTCATTTTTATATGCTCAATATACATAGCCCTTGCAGTGCTGTTACCTATGTTCGGCTTTAACAGCTATATGTTTCCTTTTGAAAAGCTAGGAACAGCTCTTTTTTCTACATATAAATTCTCTTCCTTACTCATACCGATTATTCTTCTTTATTCTGCAATTCTATTGATTATCCCCGGCTGGACTCTATATTCAAAGCTGTTGTTATCATTTATGCCTGTATATTTTTTAACATGCGTATTAGGTGAACACTTAATCTATTTTTTACTTCCTAAAATTGCAAATAATACGGTCCAAGAATTCACAAAAATTGCCGTAACTCTTGCAACAGGCCTTTTACTCTTAGTGGAAGTATTTTTTACTCTTATGTTAAGTGAAAAATTTAATTCAAAAAAAAGCCTTCCGCATCAAGAAGAAGAAATAGAGGACATTATAGGCGACAGTTATCATTTGTTAGAAGCCGCTCCTATTTTTGAAGAAAAAAACGAATCTTTTAAAACCGAGTTTTTGGTAAAATCAAATACAAAGGCGGAGCCGGATATAAACAAACGAAATTTATCGGAAGCAGCCCTTACACATAATCAGTTTATAAAATCTCAACTAAATAATAGTGTTAAAGAATTTAAAGAAGAAATGCCCGCACTCGAAAATGTAGGGGCCGATATAGAAGTAGACATAGGACAATCTCTTGCTCACGAGCCCAAAAAAGGTATAATAGAATCTCTTGTCGTAATAGAAGATATAAACATTGAACAAGACTTGGAAGAACTCCATTCAATAGAAGAAGATGGAGAAAATGATAAAGAACTTCTATCTTCCTCAGAAGAAAAAAACGGCGATGATAATGATGATGACACGGCCCAAGAAATTACCCTGCCGGAAGATGAAACCGATGATGAAGAACCTGAAAATGTTGAAGAAGAAAGTTCAGACGATATAGAAATAAGTGCCGCTCAGCCTCTGGAGCCTAAGGCAGGTTCAACGGACAAAAAAAAAGGCTACCACATTCCTTATGACCTATTAACAAAATACCCGGGAAACGAATACTGGATAGTAGATGATTCGACCCGAAAAGCAGCAATAGCCTTAAAAAATACCTTTGAAGAATTCAATATCAGTATCGAAATTACAGGTATTAGAAAAGGGCCTGTAGTTACCATGTTTGAAGTCCTGCCGCCTCCGGGCATAAAACTGGGTAAAATCACAGCTCTTCAAGACAATATAGCTTTACGCCTTGCCGCGCAAAGCGTCCGTATTGTCGCCCCAATTCCGGGAAAACAAGCCGTCGGTATCGAAGTGCCTAATGAATCAAGGGCAATAGTCGGCTTTAGAGAACTAATCGAAACGGAAATACCAGGTATCGAAAAAATGGGCATACCCATCGTTCTTGGGAAAGATGTAACGGGAGAACCACAAACACTCGACCTCTGTCAGACTCCTCATCTTTTAATAGCCGGAGCTACAGGCTCAGGTAAGTCGGTTTGCGTAAACTCCATTATTCTTTCAATACTTTACAATAAGAGTCCCGAAGAAGTAAAGCTCCTCTTGGTTGACCCCAAAATAGTAGAGCTTAAACTTTATAACGGAATAGGCCACTTATTAACTCCGGTTATTACCGAACCGAAACGGGCTCTTCAAGGTTTGCAATATTGTATCTGCGAAATGGAAAGACGCTACGCTATGCTTGACTCTATGAGCGTTCGAGACATTAAAAGCTACAATAAAAAAATAAGAAGGGAAAAAATTGCTGCAGAAACCCTGCCCTATATAGTAATCATAATCGATGAATTTGCAGACCTTATGGCAACTACGGGCAAAGAACTCGAAGCTACCGTTTCAAGGCTTTGTGCTATGAGCCGTGCCGTAGGTATTCACTTGGTGCTTGCAACCCAGAGGCCTTCGACCAATGTAATTACAGGTTTAATTAAGGCAAACATCCCCAGTAGAATTGCCTTTATGGTCGCCTCCCGTGTAGACAGTCAAATTATCCTCGATAACATCGGAGCTGAAAAACTTCTAGGAAAGGGTGATATGCTCTACGTAAGCACAACAAAACCTTTCCCATCCCGAATCCAAGGTACATTTTTATCGGATGACGAAGTAGAACAAGTTGTAGAATGCGTAAAAACCTTCGGTGAGCCCGATTACATAGATGACGAAATATTCGTAGATGATGAAGAATATTCTCAAGGCTCCCTCTTCGGAGATGAAAGCGACCCTCTCTATGATGAGGCCTTAGAGATTGTTCTGGCAGAAGGAAAAGCCTCTGCCTCTTATATTCAAAGGCGGCTTAAAATAGGTTATAACCGAGCCGCCCGCATTGTAGAAGAAATGGAAGAGCGCGGAGTGGTCGGCCCTGCAAACGGCTCAAAGCCGAGGGAAGTAATTACGCATTCTTAAAATAATTATATGAGGTAAAATTTATGATTGATAATGCTTTATTTTCAGACTTTTATGAATTGACAATGGCTCAAGGTTTTTGGAAAAAAGGAAATAACACAAAAACCGTTTTTGAAATGTTTTTTAGATCAAATCCTTTTAAGGGGGGCTATTCCGTCTTTGCAGGCCTTGAACCCCTCTTAAAAACCATTCAAAATTTTCACTTTGAAAAAAGTGATATAGACTGGCTTAAGTCTTTAGGAATATTTGAAAAAGATTTTTTAGAATATATTGCCGATTTTAAATTCTCCGGTAATGTTTGGGCAATGAAGGAGGGCAGCGTCGTTTTTCCGAATGAACCCTTAATACGTATTGAAGCTGATGCGGTTGAAGCCTTGCTCTTGGAAGGTCTAATTTTAAACATGATAAATTTCCAAACCCTTATAGCAACCAAAACAGCCCGAATTTGGCTGGCCTCAAAAAAGGGAGCTATAATGGAATTCGGCCTCCGCCGAGCTCAGGGCAATGACGGAGCTATGAGTGCAACACGGGCTGCCTACATAGGCGGAGCTTTCGGCACAAGCAATTCCCTTGCTGCCAAAACACTCGGCATACCCGCTCTCGGAACAATGGCCCACTCATGGATAATGTCTTTTAAAAATGAAGAAGATGCTTTTCAGGCCTATGCCGACATATATCCCGATAACTCCATATTCTTAATAGACACCTATGATACCCTCCGTTCGGGTATTGTAAATGCAATTAAAGTAGGCAAACGCTTACAGGAAAAAGGAAAAAACTTCGGAGTACGCCTAGATTCGGGCGATATTTATTATTTGAGTAAGGATGTTCGAAAACGGCTTGATGAGGCAGGATGTTCTAAAGCAAAGATTTCCGTTTCAAACGAGCTGACGGAAGAAATTGTAGAATCCCTTGTTCAAAACAATGCGCCTATAGACTCTTGGGGAGTAGGAACCCACATGGTTACAGGCGGAAATGAAGCATCTCTTACAGGGGTCTACAAAATGGCAGCCCGCAAAAGTTTAGGAGAAACGGAATGGACTCCTGTTATGAAATTTTCGGATAATCCTGCAAAGATGACTAACCCTGCATGTAAACAGGTTTGGCGCCTATACAATCCTGACGGAACCTTTAAAGCAGACATCCTAACTCTTGAAGACGAAAAAATACAAGAGGGCGTAGAGCAAACTTTTTATCACCCTGCAAACGATTACCAAAATTTTACTTTTGCTCCTGCAAAAGCTGAAGCCCTTTTAGAAAAACGCATTGAAAACGGCAAGGCTGTAGGCAAGGCACCAAGTCTTAAAGAAATCAAAGCCTATGCAGAAAAGCAGCTCGACAGTTTGGATTATACTTCAAAGCGTCTTTTAAACCCTCACATATACAAGGTTTCTTTAAGCGAGAAGATGAGGGATTTAAAACAGCAGCTGATAAAAAATAAACCTGTTTTTAAAAACTGAAATCTTTTTGGAGGTAAAAAGAAGCAGGCAAATTCAAAACGGCTAATAAAATAAAATTCTCAGAAAATAAATAAAAAACGCCTATTAAGATTAAACATCTTAATAGGCGTAATTAAAAAACTTAAAACCGGTCTTCTAGCAAATTTTGCCGCCTGAAATCTTTATGTCGGCATCGTTTTCGACAATAGCTTCAATTGCGAGTTCAATTCCTTTTACAATAATATCCAGCCCCATTGAAGGCGTTAAAGCCGGCTTTCCGATAACCTGTTCAGGTAAAAACGGAATATGAATAAATCCGCTTTTCATCGGTTTACCTTGTGCCGTTCTTTCCGCAGCAATGTGTGCTACACCGTAGCAGACATGGTTACATATAAAGGTTCCTGCCGTATTCGATATTGAAGCGGGTATTTTTCCGGCTTTTAGCTTCTCTACAATGGCCTTAATGGGCAAAGTAACAAAGTAAGCAGCAGGACCGTTTTTTACTACAGGTTCATCAATGGGCTGATTTCCCTCGTTATCGGGAATTCGGCAGTCATCAATGTTTATACCGATTCTTTCAACCGAAATATCGGCCCGGTTTCCGGCTTGACCGATACTTAAAACCACATCGGGGTTTTCTTTTTCAATCATTTCTTTTATCTTGGCTACGGATTTTCCGATAACCGTCGGAATTTCCAGCTTGATAATTTTTGCTCCCAAAATTTCATTGGGAAGAAGTTTAATCGTTTCAAGGGCAGGGTTAATCTTTTCGCCGCCGAAAGGATCAAATCCGGTAACTAAAATCTTCATTTACTTCTCCAATAATGCGAAGATAAACAACGAGGCAGAATTTCTGCCGAGCTGTTTATCTTATCTCTTAATTAAAAAGCGAATATCAACATCAAAATAATATGAACAATAATCAAAGCAAAAGACATAAGGGCTTGAGCCTTAATCAATGTATATTTATTTTTAGTTTCCAAAATTGCTGCAGGAACAATGTTAAAGTTTGCTGCCATAGGTGTTAAAAGCGTACCGCAGTAACCGCAAGTCATACCTAAGGCTCCTACAACAGCCGGATTTCCGCCTTGAGCAATTACAAAGGGAACACCTACACCGATTGTGATAACGGTAAAGGCGGCAAAAGCATTGCCCATAATCATCGTAAAGATTACCATTCCAAGACAATAAGCGATAACACCCAGAACGGGAACACCCTGAGGAACAATACCGCTTGCAAAATGACCGATTATCTTACCTATTCCGGCTGTTGCAAAGATTGCACCCAAAACACCGAGAAGCTGAGGAAGTAAACTTGAAGAACCTACCTGCATCAGCATCTTTGAAGTATCGTTGATTGTATCCTTCATTTTCGGTTTTGCTAAAATTATTGCAAAAATAAGGGCAACTATCGAAGCAAGACCTACAACTTGTGCAGTAGAAAAACCGAAGATAATATCTGCTCCGGCAGCATTTTTTCCAATCGAAATTTTAAAGCTCTTCATTTGGGCCAATAACATAGCAACAACACCTATCAAAACGGCAGGTATAAAAATCTTATTTCCTACCTTTTTTGAATTTTCGGCAATTTCTTCTTTTGTTGCCGAATTAATATTTGCAACTTTTACTTGGTTTGTAATAGTAAAGCCGCCCAAAACAAAGAGCAAACCGCCGATAATAGCACCGCCGTAAGGAACATTTACAACAACGGCTTTGCCGAACATAAACAAGAGCCCTAAAAGTCCCCAAAAGACGAAGGTTCCGGTAGGATTCTTTTTATCTTTTAAGGAGATTACGGCTGTGATAATCGAAACAAGACCGCAAAGCCCATAAACGATTTCATCTATAACCATTGTATTATTATGAATAAAACTAAACATCTGCCTTTTCTCCTTTTCTAAGATTTTTTTCAAAGAGCCAGCATTGAACAAGGGCAATAATGACCATTGCAACACCTGCTAAGATGGAATATTTAGCAACGTCAGTATTGCTGATATCAAAGCCCTGCTCTTTTAGAGTTCCTGTAATCAAAAGAACTCCTGATGCAACGGGAAAAATATTTTGACCGAAAAAGTTTCCGTAGTTTTCGGAAGCTCCTGCGAGGCCCTTAATTTTTTCGATGTCCTCTTCGGTCAGCTTTACATGTTTTTGAGCAGCTCCTTCAGCCATGGGTAGGATTAATGGCCTGATAAACTGAACATGGCCGCCCAATCTAATAGAAAACGCCGATGCAATTGTTCTTATAAGAATGTAGAGCCAAATAACCATACCGGCACTTGCTCCCTTAATCTTTCTAATGAATTCTGCAGCTCTTTCTTTTAATCCGTAACGCTCCATTATTGCAATTACAGGAAAAGAAATAAAAAACAAACTCATATAACGGTTATTTACAAAGCCTGTTCCGATAGCATTAAGAACTTCAACAAACCCCATCTTTGCAATCAAACCGGTTACAAGACCGGAAATCAAAACGACTGCAACTACATCGAGTTTTAAAATGAAGCCGGCGATGATAATTACAACGCCTATTAAAACCAAATAGTTCATACAATTCTCCTTTTATTGGTGTATGTCCGGCGCATTCTACCAAAAAAATAAAAGTTTGTCTATTATAAAAATCACACCTTAAATTTTCCGACTTCTTCTGCAAGGTTCTGAATGCTGATCTTATTCTTTTGACTTATTTCATTTACTTCCTGAACGGCATTTCTGATTTGTACCGCACCGCTAGCCATCTCGTTCATACTGTCGGTAATGACACGGGTAAGCTCATCGAGCTTTTGCATTTCTTGAGCTACATTCTCACCGCCTCGCAGCATCTCGGCGGAACCGTCATTTACTTGGTTTGTTACCATATTGATGTCTCGAATGGCTGTCAAAACTTCCTTGCTGCCGTTCTCCTGTTCACGCATAGCGTTAGTTAGGTTTTGGCTCATAGTTTTTACCTGCTCCGAAAGAGCAAAAATAGTGTTGAATTTCTCTTCTACCGTTCTTGAAGAGGCTGAAAGAGCTTCGATTTCGCCGGATAATACTTTGAGGGTAGAAGTTATGGTTTTACCTTGCGTAGAAGATTCTTCTGCGAGCTTACGGATTTCGTCGGCAACAACGGCAAAGCCCTTACCCGCCTCGCCTGCGTGGGCGGCTTCGATTGCAGCATTCATCGCTAAAAGATTGGTCTGACTTGCAATGTGCTGGATAACGCTTGAGGCTTCCAAAAGACTGCCTGATTCTTCGGCTATTTTTTGGGTAACGGAATTTGAATTAACTATCGTATCCTTACCGTCGGCTGTAGCGGAGGCGAGTGTTTTTATGACATCATCGGTTTTGCCGAGGGTTTGAGTGATAGAAGCTATGTTCCCGACCATCTGCTCGATAGCCGAAGAGGATTCGGCTACGCTGGCTGCCTGATTTTCGATACTGCCATTCAACTGCTTTATCGTGCGGATAATTTCTTCAATCGTAGCCGCCGTTTCGGTAACGCTTGCAGCCTGAGTAAGGGCTTGCTGTTTTACTCCGTCGATGTTAGCACTTATCTGGTGCACGGCACTGGCGGTTTCGGTCATATTAGATGCAAGCTCGTTTCCGATATTTTCCATATCGATGCTGTTTAAACTTACTTGCCTAATCGATGAACCGATTTTAGAAATAGTTTGATTAAAGTATTCCGATAGGTCGGTAATCTCATCATTGCCGTTTATCGGAAGGCGCACGCTCAAATCCCCCTCACCATGTGAAATATTTTGCAAAGCTGATACAACACCGCGAATAGGTTTTACTAAGGCTCTAGCTATAAAAAAGACAATTAACTGTGCGATCAAAAAAGTTACCACACCAATAATAACCAGTGAGGTTCGCAAGGTATTTACAGTACCCATAAATTCGTTTACAGGGGCGCGGATAATAACCGACCAGTCGGTATTTTTCATCGGTGAAAATGAAGCGATGTATGATTGGCCTTCATATGTGTAATAGCCGATTTCACTTTTGGAAGAGCCCAAAACATATTCCAAAAAAGCGGCGGTAGAAGCAAGTTCGCCGTCTGTTTTGGCTTGCTCAATAATATTCACTTGGCTTTTGACCAGATTGGTATCTTTATGAGCTATAATCACGCCGCTTTTACTCATAATATAACAATTTCCCGTTTTGCCCACTACAATATCTTCAATTCTTTTAGAAAGGTGGACTGCTTCGACTGTCGCAAGCAAAACATCTGCTACCCTATGATCTTTATTGTAAATGGGAACGGCAAATACGATGACAAAGGTACCGTCTAGGCGGGAAACAAGCGGTTCTGAAACAAAACTTTTCCCATTAGATGCAGAGATAAAAAAATCTCTGTCTGAAACATCTAATATTTGCCCGTCATAAGTACGCCTTTTTCCGTTCATATCTATCAAATCCATTCTGTAAATTTTGTCATTGAATGCCGTTTCTTGTTTTAAATAGGCTGTTTTTTCAGTATAGGAAATTTCCGGATCCAATAAGATAGGAGCACGAGAGACTCCTTCAAAAAATTGGAAAAAAGAATCTACTCTTCCGTCTATAATACCAGCAACATCTGCAGCCTTGTCGATTAAGTGCGCTTCAATTTTTTCGATTACTGCTTTTCGGGCGGTGCGTACAGCAAAAAATCCTAATATAAGGCTGATTGCAAAAATAAGCAAACCGAATATAAGCATCAACTTGTTAGCCAATGAAAAACGTTTTGTCTTGTCCATAGTAAAACACTCCTTACAGTTTCGGGGTAGATACCTTAAAATCTCCCATACCATTTTTAGATTGGTGAGTCTCAATCCGTAAGACTTTCAACTATCCTTATTATAATTTTATTTCGGTTTTAAAGGAGCTTCAAAAAAGTTTTTTAGCTTTTCTGCATAGAAAGTAACAATCAGACATCTGCGCTGGATTGTCAACTATTTTTCATATTCTCTTTTTCCAAACATCCTAAAGAAACCAATCTTTGATTAAGACTTGAAAAGAGCATAATCCTGTCACCTTCAATATCGAATTTTATTTTTTCTCCTATCCTATAGGTTATGTTTAAAAACACAACACCCGTTAAAAGGAGATTTCCAACTTTAATTTTGACGGTAGTTTCCATACCTGTGGGCATCGAGCTGTATATGGATCCTGTCAGTTTTCCGTTTTCGTGTATTTTAATAAATTCAGGCCGGACTCCGATTATAAAATCTTTTTCAGACGGTACCGAAGAATTTAAATCAAGCTCAGCTTCTTCGGCTTTTGATATATGATACTTAAAAGGCAAAATCTTATTTTCCTTTTCTGCATTTTTTGTTCGCTCAGCCTCTTCTTCTCTTTGTTTTTTAATTTCAGCCTCCGTTTGCAAAAGCCACTTTTTATAATCGATTTTCTGAGCGGGCTTAAACTTAAATTTTAAACCTTCGAGACATGTTAAATTAAAATCTCCGTCTACAGAGGTTTCACCCACAGCTTCTATAAAATTTATCGAAGGATTTCCTATAAAGTCTGCGGTAAATAAGTTTACAGGTTTTTCATAGATATCCAAGGGAGCATCATATTGCTGTAAAAGGCCATTGTCCATCAAGCATATTTTTGTTGCAAGGGTCATAGCCTCCAGCTGATCATGGGTAACATAGATAAAAGTCGATTTTGTGTCCAAATGGAGACGCTGCAATTCGCTCCGCATTTCAAGCCGGAGTTTTGCATCAAGGTTTGAAAGGGGCTCATCCATAAAAAGCACCTTGGGCCCGGGAGCTAAGGTTCGAGCAATAGCAACCCTTTGCTGCTGTCCGCCTGAAAGCTCATTGGGATACCGATCCATAAACATTCCGATTTTTACGATGCGGGAAACACGGCGGACTATTAAGTCTATTTCTTCGTTTTCGAGCTTGCGTATTTTTTTTATAACTTCACCTTTTTCATCTACAAGTTCGTAGTTATCATTTACCGAAAACCCGTTTTTCTTGTGCTTCTCTAAAAGAGATGCCCTCTTTTCATCCAAACCGGAAATTATTGCCTTTACTTTTTCTTCACGATTTTCAGTTTTTTCAAGCCCGTAAGACAAAATCGTTTTTGCCGTATATTCGGAAATAATAAAGTTGTCTATCAATTTTATCAAAGCTGTTTTTTCATCAAGCCTGTTGCCTTTTTTCTTATCTTTAGTCTGCGAATCAATGATGATTTCGGCAACTTTTTTGCTTTCACTTAAAATATTTTTTAAATCATCCATTCTTTTAATTTCAAAATCATAGAGGGACATGAGTTCTTTAATATTTTTTAAGCCGAAACTTATGTTTTCATAAACCGTCATATTCGGCCAAAGGGCATAGTTTTGAAATAAAAAACCGACCTTTCTTTTATTTGCAGGAATGTTTATGCCCTTCTCGCTGTCAAAAACCGTTTCCCCATCGATGATTATTTTTCCGCTTGTAGGTGTTTCAAGGCCGGCAATCATTCTAAGAGTTGTGGTCTTACCGCAGCCTGAAGGCCCAAGCAGGGTAATAAAAGAATTATTTTCTATGCTTAGATTTAAATTATCCGTTCCGTAAAATTTTCCCCATCTTTTTGTAAGGTTTTGTAAAATTATCTCAGGCATTATTGTCCTCCTACACCCGAATCGATTCCGGCCTTTGTAAGCTTGTTTAATCCGAAATTTACGGCCAAAATAAATATAATTAAAATTAAGTTGATTGCACTCGAAAAGGCGTATAAGCCCATTTCGTCGTAATAGTCAAGCATGGTTGTGCTTATTTTGGACTGACTACACAAGAGCATAAATAGGGTTAATTCCCTAACACAGGTTATAAAGGGTAAAAGATAGCCGCTTAAAATAGCCGTCTTTTGAATGGGAATTATTATCTTAGTCATACGCTTATGCCAAGGCGTATCTTGTATCAAAGCCGACTCTTCTATCTCATTGCTTATTTGGAGCATCGAATTAAGGGAGCTCCGTGACGAAAAAGGAATATACTTAATTGTTCCGACTATTATTAAAAGCAAAAATGTATCATAAATTCCCAGCATAGACCCGAAGATAAAGAAGGCTATACCCACGGCAAGCGAAGGCAAAAGGTATGGCAAAAAGGCTATGTCATTTACGTAATTTGCCAACTTGTTTCTTCTGTGCTTGCTTACCGCATAGCCTATCAAAAGCCCTATTGTTCCTGCAAGGAAAGCACAGAAAAAGGCGACAATGATGGTTCCTCTAAAGCTCATCCAAAAGGCGCGGTTATATAAAATACCGAATTGTCCGTACATGCCGACATCTTCTGCCGAGTGATGAGTCCACCATTTTAAGGTTAAGTTTGCAAAATTGCCTGTTCTAAAAAAGCTGTAGTCTCCGGGGTTAGGTAAAAAGGTTTCAAAGGCAAAGGAAATGACAGGATATATTCCGGTGAATAAGGTAAAGATAATTAAAATTGCGGGAATTAAATATTGTCCGATTTTTCCCACATTTACCTTGCTGACCTGTCCGCTTTTTCCGGTAATGGTTGTATAATTTTTTCGGGATTTCATACTTAATCTGTTAGTAATCAGTATTAAAATTCCGAAAATCATCATCACTACGCCGATAATACTAGCCTGCCCCGTCCTTACAACTTTTAAATCTATGTATTTGGTAGAAAGAGTGGTCAGTTTTAAATAGTGGGGAACAGGATAGCTACCCATAGCACTTCCAAAGACCAGCAAAACAGTAGATAGAATGGCAGGCCTTAATAACGGAAGGGTGACCTTGCGGAATATTCTCGTCTTTGAAGTATTTAAAATCAATGCAGCTTCTTCCAAATTGGAGTCCATATTTTTAAATATGCCTCCGATTAAGATATATGCAAAGGCTGCATAATGCAGGGACAGAACAACAATTGAAGGGAACAGTCCCTCAGCCCACCATGCAGGCATTGTAATACCGAAAAGACCAGCAAGTATCCCATTAGAGCCTCCCGTAACGGCAGTGCTCTTAAATAAGTTCATCCAAGTAAGAGCCAATGTCCACTGAGGCATTATATACGGAAAAATAAAAACGATATTCAGATATTTTTTGCATTTTATATTTGTGCGTGTAATCAAATATGCAAAAACTCCGCCTATTAAGATAGCTCCTACACAGCTGAATACGGCAAGCAATAAGGTATTTGTAAGCGGGCCCCAAAAGTTTCTTACGGCAAGAGAGCCGGTAAAAATATCCTTCCAATTAAAGACCGTAAAACCGCTCGGCCCATGTATAGCATCTATAGTGCCGGGATGAACCGTAACCGTGTCCAAAAGAATAGTTACTACCGGTGCTATAGTTGTAACCGAAAGTACAATACCGAATATCAGCAATATCAGGTTTTGAGGTTTTCTAAAAAAATCCTTGCTTTTATTTAAAAAAACCGGAACTGTTCCAGCCAAAATCTCCTCCAAATAACACAAAGGGTTCCGCCGTTTAAAAATACAAACAGCGGAAACCTATTGATAAAAACTCTTTTTAATTACTTAAATAAGAGCATCTTTTAATTAACCTCTCTTAGTTTCTTAAAGAGCTGATCCACTCACCTACAGTAAAGGTAACACTTGCACAGTATACGGGATCTTCGATAATTAAACCGCCTCTTCCTTCGCCTGTCCACCAGTCATAACCTCTATCATTTTTAGCGGGGAATTTATTTATTTTTTTTGTTTCGCCGTTTATTTCTTCATCAACATAGCCGTCCATACTGTGATCTTGATTGATGGCAGGATTGGAGCTGTATCCTCCCATATCTTTTCCCCAAGGGTGGAATCCTTCTTTGGTTGTTACCATGTAAGCAATAAAGGCGCATGCCGTCCACGGAAGAGGAGCATTGTTCAGTACCTGCAAATAGTGCTTATAGGCATAGCCTCCGAATCCCTTGTACCCGTCTTGATAGGCCGCAACTGTAATGTTATTAACGGAAGATTCTTCCGTTTCCTTTATGGAACGTAATTTAGAGTAAACCAATAAACCTGTTTGATCCTTAGAAGATTTTTTTACCAAATCTACGCTGATGGGACCGTCATCGGTTTTTAAATTAAACTGAGAAACAAAGAGCTTGATCCATGCGAGGGCATATTTTCCGTTCTCGTTTAAACCGAGTTCCTTTGCCGTCTTTTCTAAGCCTTCAATTATGGGTTTAAAATAAGCCTTATCGGCTTCAGGCAAAGCATCATAAGCGGCTTTTACAACCTTTGAATATTTTTCGTGGGTAAGCATGAGCAAAAAGTTTTTTCCGATAGGTTCGGATTCCAAACCCATAAATAAGGGACTTTGACCTTCTTTTACAAAATCCCACACATTTAAAAACTTATTTGAAGCATCGACATTATTGTACATAAAAACTTTGCTCAAAGTCTGCAAGGCTAAAGGATTCCCATTTTCTTTCATATCCGTACCCATAGATTCTTTCCACTCTTTAGGAACAAAATTATGTAGAATGCCCGTATCAATCATCTTAGCCTTAATTTGGGCTCCATCTTGAATAAGAGTCATAGAAAATTCGGGATTGACGTTCTTATTATCATTTGTAAGCTGATCAAAAATAGTATTGTTCTTAGGCTGAGACCAATCTATTTTTCCTGTATAGTCGGGATATTTTGCCTTTATCGCCTCAACAAAGGTCTCTCCCGCTGTTTTACCCCGGCTTGAATTACCCAAACCTTTTAGTACCTTTCCATTTGATTCTTGATAAGCCTTTTCGAAAAGCTGATCAAGGGTCATACCTTCGGCTTCCTTTATTACTTTAAGAACAGCATTGTTCTTTTCCGACTTGCCGCCGCAGCTTGATATTGCAAGCAATAACAGTGCGATTGATAATGCTGAAATAATTTTTTTCATATAAAATCTCCCTATTCCCATTATTATATTATAGATTCTTTAAATACACAATAGCCGCTTTGATAATTAAAAAATTTAATATGCGATACCTAGTTTATTTACAAAAAAAGATATATAATATTCTTAAATTTAAAGGAGATTTAGCGTGTTTTTTGACAATTACCCTATAAAACTTTCAGATACGACAAAGCCGTTTTTTTTAAAAGGGCTAAAAACCGCTCCGGCTATTTTACTTATTCACGGCTACACGGGCTCTCCGCGTGAGATGATTTGGCTGGGACGGCAGCTAAATGAAGCCGGCTACAATGTCTACATACCAAGACTTCCGGGGCATGGTACAAATAAAGACGATCTTTTAAGCTCGAGCTGGAAGGATTGGCTTAGGAAGGTATGCGATGAATATATAGATATTTGTGCAATGTATGAAAGAGTATTTGTCGGAGGTCTTTCAATGGGGGGAATATTAACCTCTCTGATAGCAGCCCGCTTTAATCCTGAAAAAATATTCTTATGCGCTCCGGCTTTTATTGCAACAGATAACCGGATAAAACTCACTCCTTTTTTAAAATTTTTTGTCAAAAAGATATCGACCGTCAAAAAAACTTATGAAAACGACCCCGAATATGGAAGGGCGATGGCAGACTATAACGGTATAGAGTATTTAGAAAAATCTGCGGATCTGTATAAGCTTCAAAAATTAGCAGTAAAAAATATGATTTTTATTAAATCCCAAACTCTTACAATTTTATCAAAAGCAGACAATTTAGTGCCGTTTAGAGTAAAAAACCTCATAGACAAGAATTTAAGAACTCAAAATGAGTATCTAATACTCGAAAAAAGCAGTCATGTAGTTACAAATGATGTTGAAAAGGAACTTGTAGCAAAAAGAATTATAGAATTTTTGAAGGATTAAACTTTTTAACATAAATTACCGATAATATTTTAGGAATATTGTATATTTTATATGGTTTTTTTAAAAAAGAGTGATATACTTATACTAACGGATACAAGGAAGTATTAATGAGAGACTTTGATTACTATAAAAAGCAGCCCAAATCTGATACTCATAATCATCTGAATTTGAGTATGAATTATTCAGACTATAAAAAATGGGCAGGTTTTGAAATTCCCAATTTTCCTCGAAAGATGAACGGTCTTGATGAGATGCATGAAATAATAGGACAATATACCCGTCCTGCATGTACCACAGCACAAAACGTTATAGACCTCATCGAAATGTCCATAAAAAGTGCAGTTGAAGACAATGTTGTGTATATTGAAGGATCTGTCGACATAGGCTTTATAAAACAATTTAATGAAGACTTAGAGGCCTTTTTATCGGCTGTAGAACAGATTGTAAAAAAATATAAAAATAAAATCAAAATAATCCCCGAATTAGGAATATCAAAGACTATAGATCAAAGTTTTTTAAAACAATGGGTAGAACCCATGATGTCATCAAAAGTTTTTAAAAATATAGACCTTTACGGCCCTGAAGTTTCCGAAGGTATTGAACAGTGCGTGTATATATTTAGATTGGCCGAAAAATACGGTTTAAAGAAAAAAGCTCACGTCGGAGAATTCTCGGATGCGGCTTCGGTAAAGTATTTTGTTGAAATGTTTGCTTTAGACGAGGTTCAGCATGGAATAGGAGCGGCTCAAAACGATAAGGTCTTACAGTTTTTAGCCGACAGAAAGATAAGATGCAATGTTTGTCCCCAAAGCAATGTGATGTTAGGTGCCGTCAAAAACCTAAAATCCCATCCATTGCGTAAAATGTTGGATGCAGGGGTTCCTATAAGCATAGGAACCGATGATATTCTCTTTTTCGGAAAGACAAACAGCGAGCAATTTTATGACCTTGTTAAAGAAAATGTAATAACCGAAAAAGAGGCCGATATGCTGATGGCCGTTAGATAATTTAAAATAATCCTAATACCATTTCGCCGAATACATCGTAGAATAATTTTGCAAACAATAAAATTATAACCGCAATCATAAGAGGCCTGATAAATGCAGCACCTTTCTTTAAAGCAAATCCCGCACCTAAGTAATTTCCGATAATACCGCAAACTGCAGCAGGAATAGCAATCGAAAAAATAACCTTATTATTCAGAAGAACGGCTGTCAGCGAAGCATAGTTTGAAGCAAGGTTTAAAAGTTTAGCATTCCCCGATGCCGTTTTTAGGTCATACTTCATCCACGCAGAATAGGCAATAATTGCAATGGTACCCGTTCCCGGCCCTATAAGCCCGTCATAAAAACCTACACAAGCACCTATAAAGGCAGCCAAAGCAAAAGCTTTTTTTTTAGGAATTTCTTTTGATTTGTTTTCATTGCCGAAATTCCGTTTTATCAAAAGAATCAAAGCTATTGCCGGAAGCATTAAAATCATAGCTTTTTTTAAAAAAACTTGATCTATTCTCAAGGCAATTTTCATGCCTAGATAGGAAGAAATAAAAGAAAATAAGGCAGAAACTAAGGCTATACGCCACTCAAGGGCTCCATTTTTAAAAAACCGGAGGGTTGAAAAAGTTGTACCGAACGCAGCTGAAAACTTATTGCATCCTATGGCCGTATGAGTCGGAAGTCCTACAAAAAAATAAGCCGGAAGAGAAATTAAACCGCCCCCTCCTGCCGCAGAATCTACAAAACCTGCAAGAAAGACACAAAAACATAAAAATATCATTGCCTGTAAAGATACATACATAAATTATTCTCCTTCATAATTAATTTAGATTTACATGTGTTTCTGTCTTATCCTCGCGATGCAAAAACATAAAAAGGGCTACTGCAAAAATTATTGCAAACCCCAAAAGGCTCCACCGATCGGGAAGTTCTCCTAAAAAAGCAAATCCGAAAATTGCAGAAAAAACTATTTGTGTATAATCATAGACTGAGATTGAACCTGCCGGAGCATGGGCATAAGCTGCAGTTACACAAAACTGGCCACCTGTACCGAAAACACCTGCAATTAAGAGCATAACAACTTGAAAAAGACTCATCGGATGATAAAAAATAATAAAGACCGGAAACAGCATTAAAATCGAAAAAAATGAAAAGAAAAATACGATGAGAGGCCCCTTTTCACCTTTAAGAGAAAGACAGCGGACGCAAGTATAGGCGGCTCCTGCCATCATTCCTCCGCAAGCCCCTATAAGAGCTGCAATCACATGGCCTGTGTCTGCAAAGGCCGGTTTTATTATAAGAAGGCTTGCCGAAAAAGCCGTAATTACCGCAAGGATTTGATATAGCTTTATTTTTTCCTTTAAAAATAAAAAAGAAAACAGAATGGCAAAAAAAGGTGCCAGTTTTGCAAGAATAGAAGCGTCCGCAAGAAGCATGTGCTCTATCGCATAAAAGTTTCCGACAATCCCCATAGTGCCGAAAATTGCCCTCATAAAAAAGAAGGGCAGGTTTTTTTTATTCAAATGAAATTTTTCCTTTGAATTTATAAGCACGGTAAAGGATACAACAGCCGCTATTAGATTTCTAAAAAAAGCCTTTTGCATTGAGGGCAAACTACCGGCGAGCTTTGCCGACAAATTCATTGATGCAAAGCAAAGCGCCGACAGAATTAAAAACATAATACCTTTTTGTTTAGATGTTAATTTCATTTTTTTAACTCCTAAATAATTTTTATAATCTTACATATCCCCAATATCATACCTGCTCATACCTTCATATTCATAAGACGCCTGTATACCCCTCATATAAATTTCCCTATTTTGAATATCATCGATCAGAGCAGATTCCAATAAAACCTTAATTTCCAGACTGTTTATCGGAGAGCGCTCCATCGCACTTAAATAAGAAAACTTATCGATTTTTGCCCAATCAACACAGCGTCCCAGACGGTGTTTTAAAAAAGCATCCAGCCATATCCTCATACTTCTTCCATTACCTTCTCTAAAAGGATGAGCTACATTCATTTCTACATATTTATCCACAATTTCGTCAAAGGTTTCCGACTTCATCTTATCGATTATTTTAAGGTTTTCAGCCAAAAATAAAATCGGAGCAAAGCGGAAATTCCCCTTTGAAATATTTACCTTTCTAATTTCTCCCGCAAAATCAAAAATATCTTGAAACAGATACCTATGTATTTCCTGCAAGCCCTTAAAGGTTCCAACTTCAATATTGTCAATTAAATTTTTATCCCAGAGTTCGAGAGCCCGCATCTTTGTCAATTTTTCTTCATCTTTCATGGCTCATCTCCTTTGTAAGTTTTTTTAACTCCCGATCAAAGTCCGATTCTATTTTTTGTGTTTTATTGAATATATCATATTCCGATTCGGCTTTTTCTTTTGCCTTAGCATGTGAAATTTTTCCTTTATTTTGAAGAATATCATATCGGCGGAAAGCAAAAAATTCGTTTATACTTTGGGCAAATTCCTGCATGGTAAAGGTATTTTCCCTTTCTATTATGTCTTCGATATAATCAAAATATCCGGTAATAGCCCGTTCAAGTCTTTTTATGGATTTTTCATCAAGATAGTTCTTTGCAATACTGACATCAGATTTTAAAATACGCCCCTTAGGAGAATTCTTCCATGTCATAAGCCCCATATTTTCTTTTTTGCTGTCTGCACTTTCATATACAATTTCCGCAGCGGTTTTTCCGCTTATAGCATAATGGAATTTATTTTGCATCATAGCATAAAAATCTTTTGTAATTTGATCGTCTTTATTATAATCTATGGAACATTCAGCAAAAATATCGGTTATCTGCTGCCATATACGCCTTTCACTTGCACGGATTGAGCGGACACGCTCCAATAACTCTCTAAAATAATCCTTGCCGAAAAGTGTTTTACCCTGTTTTAATCTTTCATCATCAAGGGTAAAACCTTTTATCATATATTCTTTTAAAACTCCTGTCGCCCAAATACGGAATTTAGTTGCTTTTTGTGAATTTACACGGTAGCCGACCGAGATGATTGCATCTAAATTGAAAAATTCAGTATCTCGTTTTATATTCCGATTCCCTTCTTTTTGAACTATTTCCAAAATGGAAATAGTTGAAAAACTGTCCAGCTCTCCCTCATCAAAGATATTTTTTAAATGTTTGGATATGGCTGGAATTCCCACACCAAAAAGTTCAGCCATGGCTTTTTGGGTAAGCCAAATGGTTTCATCTTTTACAACAACATTAACCGATACATTTTCCTCTTTTGAGGTGTACATTAAAAACGAAAGTTCTTTTAGTTCATTCATAGCTCAACCCTCCTCATAGATTTTTATTCAACCATAGAATGGTCTCATCAAGCATTTGAATACTTATATAATGATTCATTCTTTCGACACTCATAAGTCTTAAAAGATCCTTGTTTTTATAAAGCGGAAGGGTTGAATCGTAAAATTGTTTTTGGATTTTATAAGAAACTAGGGAGTCCTTTATTCCGTGTAGTAAGAAAAGAGGACGGTTTAGGAGCTTGCCGATGTTTTGTGCGGGGTCGGCTTTTTTTGTTGCCTCATCAAATTCGATATGGGCTTCATCATATTCTTTTTCGATTTGAAGGATTGCATTTTGCCAATCGCAGGCACCGTTAAAAACGACCGCAGTTTTTACGCTTGGATTATGGGTAAAGATTCCTGCCGTAGTAAAGCCGCCCATAGAATGCCCTAAAACGGCAATCTTGTTTTTATCGGCATTACAATTTTTAACGGCATAATCTTTTAGTGTAGAAAACTCGGCAAGATTTTGCATAATTGTAGGCAAAAAAAATTCGTTTAAAGCTTCATCATAGTCTTCAAACTTATTTCTTTCGCCATGATGGACTGCATCGGGTAAGATTACCTGATAACCCAAAGTAGAAAAAACATAGCCCATCAGCTTTTGCTTATTTTTTTCTGAAGACCAGCCGTGATAATAAAATACGGTAGGAAAAGGCCGAACAAAGCTGCTTGTTTCCGAAGGATAAAAACGCAAGCAAGGTATACCCTCAATTTCTACACGCTCTTCGATTATGTTTTGATTTTTGTATTTACCCATAGATTTGCCCCTTTTATCCTGTCATCCCCTTATTCCGAAAAAATAGAATCTTGAATCAACTTTATTTTTGAAATATGAGCAACGGAAATTTTTAACTTGTCCTTAAGATTTTCACATGTAAGGATAAGAACTGCATCTTTTTCTTGTTTTAAAATTTCTTCAGGAACTCCGCTTATCTTTTCCGTTCCTTTTTCAGTGTTTATCTCTATTTCAAGGAGGTGTTTTCCTAAGATTGCCTGCTCTGCTATTTTTTGTTTTCCTAAAAAATCAAGACCGGAAGCTTCTTTTTTTGTAAATTTAAAAACACCTTCTTTAAGCTGCTCCTCAGTAATTATAGCTTTACGGTTTATGCGGCTGCTTATAGCCTTAACATCTTCCTTTGTTAATTCCAAATCGTTTAGTACCGCATTTAATTGTAATAAAGTTTTTGAGTATTTATTTTTCCTTTCTTTTTGCTGCTTTATCCAATCAAGTTTTTTTGTATAATCTTTTTCTTTTTGAGAAAATAAATTCAAGCTTTGAAAATTTCTTACGGAAGGAGATTGAAGAGGCTTATTTTTATAAAAGATAAATTCCAAACCGCTTTTATAAACGGCCTGCTCAAAATCTTTTAAATCTTGAACATTTAAAAGATAAACTCCCTCCGCTATTTTTTTACGGACAAGTTTTTTTAAAGGAGTATCAAGTTCAAAAAACTTCTCCTTTTCCTTTTTTACACAAACGGCAAAACCGCTGTATAATTCCAATGAAGTAAAATTTTTATACCACTCATTTATTGAAACTCTTATATTTTGAGGTATCTCATGCCCTGCTGCATCCGATAAGATTTTATATATATTTTCAGAAGTTAATTCCGACTGAAAAATTTTGGAACAAGCTTTTTTTGTGATTTCGAATTTTCCTGTCGTTTGAATTAAAACAGGCTCCATACACTCCGCTGCAGGCAGAAGATTTTTTAGATTACTATCGGGTAAGACCGTAACTTCAAATGACGGGTCAATTAAAAGAGGCTTTTGAGGTTCTTCCGCATTTTTAAATAATTCGGGATTCAAGTAAACCAAATTTTTCTCTCTGCATAAAATTCCGAACAGTTCTGCGGTTTCAATAAAGTTTGTATGTAAAATATTCTCGTTTCCAATTTCATTTTGTACTGCCGAAGAAAAATTTTGCATGTATAAAAGAAGAAAAAATTGTTCTACATCTTCTTCTTCATAATATGCATCGGGATAAAAACCATTTAAAAATTCAAAAAGAGTTATAACAAGTTTTTGTAAATTTTCTTTCCTCATTTTGAATAAGGACGCTGCCGTAAAATATACCAAACGTTCAAGTTTGCTTAATTGCGAAAAGGCCTCCCACTTTGATTTTTGAACTGCAAATCCGTTTTCGGTTCTAAAAATAAATCCTAAAGATTCGCATGCCGAAAAAATAGAATAAACGTACTTTGTTTTTTCCGAAAGCCAAGGAAAAATTTCTTTGATTAAATCTTCGTATTTTTTTTTAAAAGAACCGTTATTTTTTAAAACGGCTTCGTTGTGAACACAAAAGGAATAAAGGCCGGCAAGAGCCGTATCGTTTATATTTATTTCTTTCGATTTTACCTGCCCTATTTTTTCCGGCATAAAAAAAAGATTCTTTGATAAAAAGGGCTCTATAATTTTTTTTAAAATAGGATTAATTTTGTATGCTTTATCTCCGTTATTTTTTTGAACTCGATACAAGAGAAGACGTTCTTCCGCATTTAAAAGTTTTCCGGACAATTCGGAATACGATATTTTTTTTGAAAAAAATACAGACAGCATTGCCTGCGTGGGATTGGGAATTTCGTTCACGGCTTTTAAAATCAATATATCGCAAGAATCTAAACTTTCTGCAATTCTTTCTTGTATTGCCGGTTTTTGTAGAAAAGCACTAAGTTGCTCTGCAAGTCTTTGCTTATTAAAGGGGGTTTTAATTTTTCCCAAATACAACTGTATTAAATCAAAAAAAAGATTGTCGGGCAATTTTACAAAATTTTCACGCCATTCGGCAACATCTTTGGGATCCATCTTTTACCTCCTCTTATCTAAAACTTTTTAGCGAAAGAGTATTTTATCACATAAGATGAAAAAATAAAAGTAGGAGAAGGCTAAATCCAGGGCTTACGCATAAAAAAGGACTGGCTAAAAAATTTCCATGGAAATCTTGACCATAAATTGGTATTGTTATAAAATCGTAAATTAAAATCGCGGCAGTTTTATATTTTAAGGAAATATTTTAAATGAAAAAAAATTCAAAACCGTATAAATTTTTTACTCTGGTGCCGGTTAAGTATCTGGTTATGCTTTCCCTTTTAGCCCTTATTTCATCTTTAACTCCGTTTATCAGTTTTTGGGGCTTATCAAAAGTAGTCGATACTGTTTCGAATATAAGCACGGGTGCAAATGTTTTTATTTACATCATAATGATAGGGGCATTTCTTGTTACAAACGATACCTTTGAAGCAATCCGCTGGACGTATTCTACATATTTGGAAGGTAAAATATTTTTAGAACTAAAAGGTAAATTGCTGTCTAAAGTATCCTCTTGGCCTTACATAGATATTTTTGAAAATCCGCAATTTTTAAACCGGTTATCTTTAGCAGACCAATCGATACCGCGTTTTCACGGATTTTTTAATTCGCTTGCAATGCTTGCTTCGGGAATATTGGGTTCCATCCCTTTTTTGTGGATAGGTTTTACGACAAGATGGTGGGTGCCGATTGCTCTTATAGCCGCATTTCTTCCGAGTTTAATTATAAAATGGAATCTTGAAGAAAGACTGTGGGCATTGGAAATTCAAAACGGAGAAGAATACAAAGAAGCTACCGTTCAAGAATCAATTCTTTTAAGTCCCGGTTTTGCAAAAGAAATACGCTTATGGGATTCGGCTTTTTTTATATTGAACCGCTGGAAAAAAACAGAACACATTTATTAAACCAAACATCGGCTTTAAGAAATAAAAGTATGATTTCAACGCTTTTTGCAAATATTTTTGAAGGACTTGCAGATTGTGCAGTTATTGCTTATTTGTATACGCTTCTCATAAATAAAGAATTGAGCACGGGAAATTTCGTATTTGCAATTACAGCCGTAACACAGCTTAGACAAAATGCTTTTACGGTGCTTCTTTTTGGTTTGGATATAAATATTGCATTTAAAAGATTAAAACCCTTTTTTGAAATTCTTAATTCAGAAAATAAAATAAATTTACCGCAAGAAAATTCCTCTCAGGATAAAAGTAAGGCTTATATTTCTTTTAACAATGTATCTTTTTCATATCCCGGCTGCAATGAAAAGGTTTTAGATAATATAAATTTCGATATACAAAAAAAAGAAAAGATAGCTATTGTCGGTGCAAACGGTTCGGGTAAAACGACATTGGTAAAACTTATCAGCGGAATGTATCCTGTTACCGAAGGTTTTTACACATTTAATGGGATGCTTTCAAATAAAATACAGCCTTGCGAATTACGAAAATCATTTGCGGCAGTATATCAGGACTTTGCACGTTTTCCTATGACTTTTGAAGAAAACGTGTGCATATCAAAAAAAGAAGGAACAGAAGATTTAGATAATATTGGTAATGAGCGGTTTAAAAAGCTGTGCGAAAGTTTTCCGATTTCAAATTCTTTATTAATGCCCTCATCTTTATTGACTCGCCAATTTGAAGGAGGGCTTGATTTATCCGGCGGGGAGTGGCAGCGCATTGCACTTATGCGCTGTGTTTGGGCGGATAGAGAGGCTGTGCTGTTGGATGAACCTACGGCAGCTTTAGACCCCGATTCCGAGTATGAAATACTTGAGGCGATGCTTGAACTTATGAAAGAAAAAATGGCGGTAGTTGTTACTCATAGACTTGCCCTCTGCCAAAAGGTTGATAGAATTATCGTAATGGATAAAGGTGAAATTATTGAAACAGGCACACATACCGAGTTGATAAAAAAAGACGGCAGGTATGCTCGAATGTATAAAAAACAGGGAGAATATTATGCGGATATTTAACTAAGGAAAATTTTCTATTCATATGAACGCAGCAATGACTATATTTTGTTACTTTACTTAAAGCCGGATTTAATGCATTACCTTAAAATCTCTTAATATGACAAAGTATGCGGCAATATTATAGGATAAATCTTTACTCCCTTATCTGCAGCAAGTTTATCAACATCTTCTTTTGTTACCTTGCCTCGAGGTCTGGGGTGGGGAGGAGCATCTCCTATAAGAATAAGTTTTTTATCCACATCTGCATCTAAAGCACGCCATGACTGGCGAAGTCCTAAGAAGATACCCTCATATACGGCTTCAGGAATATCCCTTCCTCCGAAAACTCTAAACCCGTATAGGGCCTTTTCAAATTTTTTTAAGTTATCGGTAAAAACACAGGCTTCCCGCACTAAAAAGTCTTCACGGTAATCCTTGTATAAAACCAAAGCTATTCTATAAGTTTGATATTGGGGGAGAATCTCGGCAAGCATTGAGCTGATATTTTTACGCACTTCTTCAATATCATCCTTCATGCTTTCAGTGGAATCCAAAGCAAAGAGTAAATCAAGGTGATTCTTTTCTCCCTTTTTTAAAATTTGTTTTATTGTTGGAAGAATATCCTCAGGCCCCTTTGCATAGATCATTTCTCCTTCGGTTGTATCGGCTAAGTCCGTAAAAGTTTTGACGGCCTCATCACTGTAAGAAATATCCGGAGGCGGATCTTTTTCAATAGGTTTTTGGGTTACCCTCAAGGTAAAAGGATTATCCTGAAAATTTCCCGTATAATCTCCATAAGGCTTTGAAAAAGTACGTATATTAAAAAAGGTTCCGTCTTTTACTTCGACTTCACCGCTTCGAGACCAATCATATCCGTATAAAACTATATAGGGAATCCAAATATGATAGGCCTCCCCCAGAGGCGTATTTTTTTCGGGGGTAGAATCTATAAGGCTATAAAGTTTTTTTTCGGGCAGCAGAAATTCACCGTTTAAAAGTCTTTTTTCATCTCCATTTATTTCATTATAATTAGGATCACGGTAGGCATAGTTATCAAGTTTTAAATCGGGATCCTTTGTCGTCTCGGTTAAAAGGACACTTTTTATATCTGGTTTGGCTTTTATATATAAATGGTAGCCGCCCTTAGGGTTTTGTATAACAAGCAAATCTTCTCTTGAAAGGCTTAAGTCTTCAGCTTCAAGGAAAATAGAAAGAAGGCCGGCAATAATAATCAATAAAAACTTACTTTTTTTCATATATTAATTATCGGATAAAATTATTATTTTGTAAATAGAAATATTTATGCAAAAATATCTTAAAGCTCTTCCGTCTTCCAATCTCCGATAGTCCGCTCCTCTTCATCAAAGCTCGAACCTATAAGGATTATCTTTTTACCCATAGTCTTAAATTGATCTGCATAGCCCTTCTCTTTTATTTGAGCTATCGCATCTTCGGCACTTCCTGCACTCATTAACTTAAACTCAAAGATGTAGATAGAATCCTTTGTTTGCACTATACAGTCAGCCCTGCCCTTTAAACAGTATATTTCAGTCTGCACAAATTGTCCCATTAATTTAAAGATTAAGTAAACGGCAGTCTGATAGTTTTGCTCCCTAAGTTTAAGCTTATCCTTAGGTAAGTTATCATAAGGTACCCCAGCTATTATCGCCTGCATCCTTTCCATAAACTCATCTACCTTTCCCGCCCTTACATCTTCTACAAACTCCCATATCGAAACCCCTGTCTCATCAGGCCTAAGTGAACAATAGGCCGGCAAAAGATTTTCTAAAAAACCATACCTCACCTCATCATTAGGAAAACCTAACCTATATAGATTACCTTCTTCTATGTATTCTTTTATCGTTAAATATCCCGATTGAAAAAGTATCGGCAAAGGATTTTTTGCATCTGCTCTATATAGTTCTATACCTGCTTCATTTAATTCTACATTACCGTCTAAGTTAGGTACATTATAATGAGCATCTTTTAAGTAATTTACTAAAAAAGTCGGTGTTCCCGTGGCAAACCAATAGTTTTTTAATTCTCCCGCATTAAGTGTGCTTAAGATACTAAAAGGATTATAAACGGATTCCCCTAAAACACTGAACTTGTATCCGTCATACCTCTTTTTTAGCTCTTCAATCATTTTATCATAGCTATTCTTGGTGTTACCTGCTAACCTTTCTATTTCAGGCTTAAAGGTGTTTTCTATCTCGTCTTGAGTTAGACCGCAGACTTCGGCATAGTCATTCAGCATACTTATATCTTGCAGATTATTTAAATCGCTGAAGATGCTTACCTTACTGAACTTTGTTACACCGGTCAAAAAGGCAAATCGGATATATTGGTCGCAAGTTTTTATCACAGAATAAAAGGCCTTTAGGGTGTTACGGTATTCTTCGTTTAGTGCTTCATTTACTCCCATAGTCTGTAACAGGGGCTTATCATATTCGTCTACAAGGATGACGGCTTGCTTGCCCGTTTTTTGATAAGCCCTCTGAATTATACCTGCAAAGCGTTGAGCGGGTTCTTTTTCTTGTTTATGCGAACCATATATTTCTTCAAATTGACTTAAGGCAAGGTTTAAATGATTTTTTAAAGAATGAGGTTCATCATATCTGCCTATGTTAAAATCCAAGTAAAAGACAGGATATTCCATCCAAGCATCCGTCTTTTCTATTTCGGCTCTTTTTTCTTCAGCTTTTTCAATATATAAACCCTTAAAAAGCTCCTTTTGGCCTAAAAAGTAGGCTTTGAGCGTCGAAAGAAAGAGGCTTTTGCCGAACCTGCGAGGACGGCTTAAAAAATATACCTTACCTAAGGCGGCCAGCTTAAAGGCATATAGAGTTTTATCTACATATAAAAAATTTTTTCTGCGTAAATCTTCAAAACTTTGTATCCCTATCGGTATTTTTCTTGATAAATCAAAATCCATTTTAAACCTCCTAAAAAATTATATCATAAAAAAAGAGGTTTATCAATGTTTAAATTAACTCTTAAAAAGACCTGCCAACTCTTCATTGGTCAATTTTGAAATCCACGTTTCACCTGCAGAAATGCTCATACCGCTTATTTCCCGTTTTTTTTGAATCATCTCATCAATTTTTTCTTCAAAGGTACCGGAGCAAATAAGGCGGTGAACAAAGACGTTTTTTGTCTGTCCTATTCTAAAGGCCCTGTCCGTAGCCTGATCTTCAACTGCGGGATTATACCAAAGGTCAAAATGGATTACCCTATTAGCTGCCGTCAAGTTAAGTCCCGTACCTCCTGCTTTAAGCGAAATTAAAAAGATGCGGTAAGCGGGATCCGTTTGAAAAACATCTACAGCCTTTTTTCTTTTTGAGGCGGGCATTTGACCGTGAAGTAAAAGAGGTTCGGTTCCCAATTCTTTTTGAATGATGTTTTTTAAAATGTCGAGGGTGCCTACATATTGGCTGAAAATAATTGCCTTTTCTCCCGAAGAAATTATTTCGTTTAAAAGCTCGATGAGTACAGCGGCCTTGCCTGAGTATTTCATTTCGACAGGAGTTTCCTTGTCATAGGCTCTCGGATGATTGCATACCTGTTTTAAGGCCGTTAAAAGTTTTAGAACATAGGCCTGCCTCTCAATCTTAGTTTCGGCTCCCATTACCTTGTGCAATTCCGTTTCTACAAGGTTTTCATAAATTGCCAACTGCTCAGGTGTCAGATTGCAATATTGATTTGTAATTATCTTATCCGGCAAATCCGAGATAACCTTGGGATCGGTCTTTAGACGGCGGAGCAAAAAGGGTGAAGTAATTTTTTTTAGATCATCCGCTTCGGTTTCCGAATTATGAAGCTCAATCGGAATACGCCATTTTTTTCTAAACTCGTCGGCTGTGCCTAAATAGCCGGGAAGAAAAAAGTCGAATATGGAACGCATGTCTTCAAGGTTGTTTTCGACCGGGGTGCCTGTAAGAGCAATTCTACCCCTCGCCTGAATTGCCTTTACCGCATGAGCCTTTTTTGTTCCGGAATTTTTTATAGCCTGAGCTTCATCTAAAATAATGCAAAAAACTTTTTTGTCTTTTAATTTTTCTATATCTTTTTGCATAGTTTGATATGTGCTTATAATTACATCGGCTTCGATATTGAACTTACGCCCTGCCCCATGATAAACGGCGGTTTTAAGAGAAGGAGCGAATTTTGCTATTTCGTGTTCCCAGTTTGAAAGAAGGCTTGCAGGGGCTATAACCAAAAAAGGTGATTCCGCTTCTTTTGAATTTTTAAAGCTAAGCATTAGACTTATAATCTGTACGGTTTTTCCCAAGCCCATGTCGTCGGCCAAAAGACAGCCGAAGCCGCTTTTGATGTTTGCATAAAGCCAGCGGTAGCCCTGTTCTTGATAAGGCCTTAATTCCGCATTTAGATTTTGAGGAATGGGAACCTCTTCTTGCCTGAAAATATTCTTGATAATTTCTGAGGCGGGTTTGGAACAAACTGCGTTTCGCGAAAGAACCGCTTGTAAGACCTCCTTTGTATCTGCCGGTTTTTCAAGGACCTTTAACATCTTGGCAACTTCTTCGGGATCAAGTAAAAGAAATTGATCGTTAAATTTTACCAAGCCCGATTTATTTAAAAAGAGCTTTTTAAATTCGTCTATATCTATTAGGGTGTCTCCCAACATTAGGGCTCGGTCATAAGAAAGAACATCATCAAGGTTTAAAAATGAAACTACGTTTCCGGCTCCCTTTACGGATTTTACGCTTATGACAGGTTTGGGAGTCAAAACGTTTTTTAGGCTTTTAGGTAAAACTATATCGATGCCGAAACGCTGTAAAAGCTTTGCCGACTTTTGTAAAAAAAGCCCCGTTTCTTCCCGCGAAAGCATCACATTTTTTTTAATTGCAAGAATCGAAAGAGCCGGTAAGTAAGCCGAAAGGGTTGCAGGAAAGCGTAAAATATCGTCAGGGTTTTTACTCCTCTTTGCTGCAATATTCAATTCGGCAAATGGGGCCTCTGCTTCAAGAGCGAAGGAGTCATCGCCTGCCTCTATTTGCTTTTCTTTAGCCTTGCGGACAAGGGCGGAAAGCAAAAAGAATTCGTCGTCTTTTAAGGCATCCAAAGTTAAACGGTATTCATATCCGCAATTACTGTAATTTAAAACCGAAAGCCAAGAATAGATTACTGTATCCAAATTCCGCTTGCCGGGAATACTTATATCGATTTCTTCGTTTAAAAAAAAGAGGTTATCTATTTCTTTGTCTTTAGTATAGGACTTGTCGGGGAAAAATTTTAAGGATACAGCATATTCGGTTAAAAGGGCTGTAAGTAAAAGTTCTGCACAATAGAGCCTTCCCCATTTTTCAACCGGAACAAAAAACTCCTTTGTTAGGGAGGCTGCAAATTTAAGAATGTCGGCCTTTATTTCCGAAGATGCCGAAAGGCTTTTCCAGAAGATAAAAAGTCTTTTGTTTTCGGTAAAGACGGCTGGTATAAAGGCTGAACTTTGAATCAGTTTTCCTGCAAGGGCAAATAAAGAAAAAAGAATTTTGACCGAAGGACTCATCTCATTTTGATTGCTTCTTGTTTTATAAAAACTTTGAGCTTGTAAAAGAGTTTGATTTATTTCGCTGGTTTCGCCTAGTTTTATACTTACCGTTAAAGGGCTTTTAGGTTCAAGGGGAAAGGTTCTTTTTTGTTTTCGGATATTGTCGATGTTTATTTTTACCCTTGCAAACAAAAAAGGGTTTACCGATTTTTCCTCCTGTTTTTCGTTTTGCTTTTCTTGCCGGTAAAAATTAAGCCCGTAATTTAAAACAGCCTTGTGATAAAATTCCGTCAGCTTTATTATAAAATCGCTTGATGTAAAATTAGGTTCAGGAGGAAGAATGTTTGTTATCAGTGGAAGATAGGATTCTCCAAGGGAGAATTTTAAAGGGCTCTGTAATTCACAAGGATTATGAGCGGCCTCATTGACAGATAAGCCTAAAGATAAGTCTGCTGCCTCATTTAAAGTTTCATCCTTGCGTAGACTTAACGGAATAGGATGCTCGTGGAGAAGTCCGAGTTTTTGTGTTCTTCCTTTTTCGAAGACTGCGGTTTCCGGTACATTTATTGAATCAATGTCAAATCCTGCAAGTTTAAACAAAAGGCGAGGGTCATGGTCTATTTCTTTGGCAAGTAAAAAGAGAACGGCCGCCATGTGTTTGCAAGGGTCTCCCGAATCGGGGCACGTGCAATCCCTTTCAATTAAATTCCAGCGGGCAGGAATAAGCCTCACCTTTTTTTTCTTTAAGGCTTCGATTAGGGCAGGGCTCATAATTCCGGCTCTAAGGCCTGCCAGTTCAATCGGATGTTTTTCTAAAATTGACCGGATTGCATCTTCATTTGTTTTTGAAAGAGACGGAAACTTAAAATACACATGGTACCAAGGAGAATAGTTTCCCTTAACTTTTGCCCCCGCCGTTTGCCCGCTTATCACAAGAGAATTTACCTTACCTGTGTTTGCGTAAGTTTTCCCCCTAGATAATCTGCCTGAATCATCGTAGGCTTTTAGCATCTCCAAAAACCATGCACCCCAAGGTGTCGTCCCGTAACTTTGCCGTGCCATACTGAGGAGTATAGCAGAAAAAAACAGGATTTACAATTCGTTTTATAAATCCTGTTTTAGAAAGAAGTCTTATTCTCCAGCTTTCGGATCCGGACCGAAATCATTATCTCCTTTTGTTCCTTCAGTTGCCATTAAAACAATCATCCATATGTTGACAAATTTTCTCATTTAGTGTAAAAATTTACGTTTTAGGAGATTACCATGGTTATAGATCCTCTCATTTTAGCGGCCGTTTTATTCGGACTGACCTATGTTTTAATGATTGCCCTGACAAACCACAGACCTATAGTTGCCTGTTCATCAGCCCTAATTTTCATAATTTTAGGAATATTGCCTTATAATGAAGTCTTTTTTGCCATTGACTGGAATGTTATTTTAATGATAGCTGGAACAATGGGCTTGGTCGCCCTCTTTACCGAATCTAAAATGCCCCAACGCATTGCAGATAAGATTATAAACAATGTACCCGATGTAAAATGGATTATAGTATGCCTATCCCTCTTTGCCGGTTTTATTTCGGCCTTTATGGATAATGTTGCCACAGTTCTAATGCTGGCACCCATTGCAGTTGTCTTATCAAAAAAGCTCAACATGTCGCCGGTTAAATCCATAATTGCTATTTCGATTTCAGCCAACCTTCAAGGAGCGGCTACCTTGGTGGGCGACACAACCTCAATTCTTTTGGGAAGTCATTTGAATATGAGCTTTTTCGACTTTTTCTGGTACTTGGGAAAACCCTCTCTTTTCTTTACTGTTGAAATCTCAGCAGTTGCAGCTACAGGGATTATCTATTTTATTTTTCGCAAAGCAAATGAAAAACCGGACAAGGTTGAACTTACCAAAGTCACCGATTACTTTCCGTCAATCTTACTTATTGTAATGGTAATACTTATGATAGGCGCCTCATTTTTACCGGAAGACAAAAAACCTCAAACAATAAACGGGCTAATTTGTACAGGCCTTATGATTGTAGGAATTCTTTACAACATCATAAAAACAAGAAAACTTGATATTTTAAAGGTGGTAAAAAAAGAACTCAGTTTTGAAACCCTCTTTTTACTGATGGGGCTTTTTACGGTTATTGCAGCAGTTACAAGGGCAGGAGTTATACAGGCTATAGCAGACTGGTTTTTAACCCTCGGCTCAAATGTATTTTTAATTTATACAATAATAGTTTGGGGTTCGGTTTTAATTTCGGCATTTGTAGATAATATTCCATATGTTGCAGCAATGATTCCTATCATACAAATACTTTCAGAAGGGCTTAATATAACTTCGCCTATTTTGTTTTTTGGACTTCTTTCAGGTGCAACGCTTGGCGGAAACATCACGCCCATCGGAGCTTCTGCAAATATTACCTCTCTCGGTATTTTAAGGAATGAAGGCTATCAGGTAAAAAACAGTGAATTTATGAAGATGAGCGTTCCTTACACCCTTATTGCGGTTATAATAGGTTATATTCTTATTTGGCTTTGTTATGGCGTGTAATTGTATCTTTAACAAAAAACCGATATAATAAAGATATAGCGAATTTGCTTAATTTTTCTGGAGGGAAATATGAAAAAAGGTTATGTTCAAGTTTATACCGGAGACGGTAAAGGAAAAACGACAGCGGCCTTTGGGCTTGCTCTTAGAGCCGTTTGTGCCGGATACAAGGTTTATATAGGCCAATTCTTAAAGGGAATGAATTACAGCGAGCTAAAAGCTCCCGAGTACCTGCCCAATCTTACAATAGAACAATATGGAGAAGCCCACTTTGTTCATAATGATCCTACGGAAAAGGATATTCAAAGAGCAAATGAAGGCTTGGATAAGATTGAAAAGATAATTATGTCGGGCGAGTACGATGTTGTAATTATGGAAGAAGTCAATGTTGCCCTTTTATACGGCCTTTTTGATATTGAACGCATCCTGCATATTATCAAAAACAAGCCTGAATCCGTAGAACTCGTCCTAACCGGCCGTTACGCAAATAAAAAAATAATTGAAGCGGCCGACCTTGTAACCGAAATGAAGATGATAAAACACTATTTTAATGACGGTGTACAGGCAAGGCGGGGTATAGAATCTTAAAAAGCTGATGGAGATGGGGGGAATTGAACCCCCGTCCCGAAAAGGGAATCAGAAGCGTCTACAGGCTTATCGGTGCGAGGTAGTTGTCGGGATCCGGTAGCAGCACCGAAAGCGTCGAATCCTTAGTGTAAAAAAAGTCCCCTTTAGCGTTTACACACCGCTAAAAAGCAAGCCCCGATTGGCGTCGGAATCATGCCCCGCTCGGAGCAGTGCAAAGCAGATTCCGCGATTATGCAGCTAAGGCGTAATCGAAACTGTCGTTATTTTCGGCAGTTATAGTGTTTGCCGAATCAGGAGATCGGCACTCCGCCTGCAGCTTAAGCCTCCGTCTTTCCGGTCGAAACCGGAACATCCCCAAGCTGTAAATAGATTACTATACTTATATTAAATTTATATGAAAAAGTCAAGAATACAGAAAACTAAAATCGAAAAATTATACTATAAAATCCTTTTTACTCCCTTTTGTAAGAGGGAGGCAAGTAAGACGGCTATTCCCGTCCATGCAAAGATAGAGGCGGTTTCAATCTGAATCTTAGCCGTTTGAAAAGCAGAGCCTATGCCGTATTTCGGCTGACTCAAGACCTCGGCCATTATAACAACCTTTACGGCAAAGCCAGTACTTAAAATGTACCCGTTTTTTAAAAAAGGTCTTATGCAGGGAAGGTATAAACTTTTTAATCTTCTACCGAAAGGGACATTAAAATCGTAAGACATTTCTATCAGACCTTTATCTATGTTTTTTACTCCGTCTACAATATTTCTATACAGAAGAGGAAGAACAATCAAGCTTGTTACAAAGATGGGAGTCATATTCGATTTAAACCAAATTAAGGCTAAAAGCAAAACGGATATTGTAGGGCTGGATTTTAAAATATTTTCGGGAGCCGATAAAAAATCTTCAACATTTTTATTTAAACCGGAAGCTATACCTAAAAGAAAGGCAATAAAGGAATCTATAGCCAATGTTATAAAAATCCTGATAAGACTGCTTAAAATAAAAACATAAGTTTCCGGAGTTTTTATAATAACAAAAAGAGCTGATAATATTTCTTTTATAGGGGGAATAATAAGCGGAGCTTTTAGGCCTTGGACAAATATTTCCCAAAGGATAAGGCAAAAAAAAGCCCCGCCTATTTTAAACTTATTTTGCTTTATAGTAGAAAGCATCATCAGGCAAACTTCCGCCTATAAATTTAGGATCGGCTTCAGCCAAAACCTTCAAATAAGCTTCTACAGCAGGTCTTGCTTTTCCGGCCTCAACAAAAACTATGTTCAGCTTAGGAATAGCCTTGGATAAAATGGGCGGCGGAGGCAATGCAGCAATTTTGGAAGCGTACTCGGCAGCCTTTTGAGGATTTTCCTTTACCCATTCGGAAGACTCTTTAGCCTTATCTAAAAAAGCACTTACATATTCGGGATATTTTTGTAAAAATTCGGCGTTTACAATTAAAGAAGCTTGAGGATAAGATGCTCCTTCAAAGGCTTTTTTCCATTCTTCCTGAATATCAACAACAATCTTAGTATTGGGCCTTTTTGTCATAATCATGCTGAGAGAAGGTTCTGCAGCAAGGGCATACTTCGCTTTCCCGCTTATAAAAGCAGAGGGAATATCCCCGGCAGCACTTAAATACTCAAAACTCACATCCTTATCAGGATCAATACCGTTCTTCTTAAGCACTTCGCGGGCTGTCAAATCGGGGGTATTATTTCTTCCAAAAGAATAAATAGTTTTGCCCTTTAAGTCCGCTATCGAAGAAACAGGCTCCGAACTTATAAAATAAAGATTTCCCCAAACAATGGGAGCCAACAATTTTATATTTTTCTGTTTGGAATATAAAACCGATGCAAGATTGGTAGGCACGGCTGCAATATCGGCCTCCCCGGATAAAATCCTCGCTTGTAAAAGCTCCGGACCTGAAACAACTTCATATTCCGTTTCAGAATTATCAAACTGTGTTTTTTCATACACAAGTTTTGAAAGAGCTGCAGCAGGAGCTCCTACGGGTAATACAACCTTAACTTTAAAGCTGTCATTTGCGGATTTTTCCTTGGTCCCGCCTGCAAATAGTAAGCTAAGACCAACAAATAAGAAAAAGAAACTCGAATATATTTTTTTCATACTTTCCTCCAATGCCGATTTTCCGGCCCGATAAGAATACTATAAATAATCTTTTTAAGTCAAGAGATTAACTTAGCTTAACATAAATTAAACCTGCCTATTTACCCAAAACACTTAAAGCTATTTTATCGTCAGGGTTTATTTCTAAAACGGTTCTAAAAAAGGCTTCGGCTTCTTCTTGTTTTCCCTGTTTTAGGGCAAGGGTGCCGAGATTGGAAATAATTTTTATGTTCTCGGAATCTAAACTCAAAGCATTTATAAGATATTTTTCAGCTTCATCAAAAAGTTTTAACTCCATAGAACAAATTGCAAGCTCATTATAGACATCGGAAAGAGGTGTTTTATCGGAAATTTTTGAATGTTCCAATAATTCAATAGCTTTTAAAAAAGAAGATCGGGCATCGTCCCATCGGCTCATCCGTCTTAAAGCCCAGCCCAGCAAAAACCAAGCATTCCAAACCTTAGGATTTTTTCTCAAAAAAAGCTTTATACTTTCGGCGGCTTTTTCTTCTTCACCTAAATCAATATATTCATAGGCTTTTTGGAAAAGCTCATCGTCAAGAGCTTGTTCCGAAATAGTTTGAAGCAACTCGGAAGCCTTAGCTTTTCGGAATTCGGCTGTTTCTGAAGAATCATTTTCTATTTCCAAATACGTTTTTAAAAGGGATTTGGCTTTTATATAATTTTTCTGCTTTATAAAAAAATATGCAGCATTAAAAAAAACGCCCGGCAATGGAGGCTCAAAAAGTATAAGCTCTGAATAAAGCTCTTCGGCTCTTTTATTAAAGTTCAAAGCATCTTCAAAAAGTTCTCTCATCTCACAAAATTGAGAACGCTCTTCCATCAAAAGAGCAAGGTTTAATTTGGTTATACCGTCATCCGGATTTAAACCTTCAAGAGAAAGTAAAATCTCTTCAGCCATATCAAAATCATTATTTTTAATTTTGATTATTGCAGCCTGAGTCATTTCTTTGCGGATATCGGGGCGGAGTAAATTGAATATTTTTCGGTAATATTCGATATTAGGATTTTCCCTATCATAAGCAAAAACTGTTAACATTCCGGCAAGAATCATTTCGGATTTAATATCTTCAATGTTGAAATTTTCTTTTTGATCAGGCTCCGGTAATCCGATAGGAAGAGGAATCAAAGGTTCAAGACCTTCAAAAATTTTACCGGCTTGTTCAGCCGATATTTGTACATACAAAAGCGAATCAATAGGATTATTCATTTTTCTAAAGGATGTTCCGGTACAACGTCTTCATGAGGCGGTTCTAAGGGAGCCGCATTGTTACTTGCAGGCGGAGAAATAGGCGGAACAGATGAAGCAGGAGCAACATCTTCTAAAAAGTCATCCCCAAAACCGTCGGAATGAGATTTACGAACAACAGAAAAATGTTTGTTCAGATACATCTTATACATCATCGGAATATTTTGCGGATAATAATTGACTGCAAGAGCAACTAAATCCTTTCTTCCTTCTACCGGTTCGGTTCTTACTATCCGTCCCTTTATACCGAATACGGAACGCGGGTCATCAAACGCAAAGCGGAGAGTTACTTCCTTATTCATTAAAAAGTTAGCAACACCTACAAGAAGGATTTTTGCCCCTGAAAAAGAGAGATCCCGAATAATACAGCGTCTGGGAATAGCATCTACATACACAACCGTTCCTTTTTCCACAAGACCTATTCTCCTGCTTATCTCCGGAGTAATAGCAACCCTCTCATTTTGGCGTTTTTGTGAATTGATATTAGCTTCAAGTAAGATGCCTAATTTTTCTATTAAATCATCCGGAGCTCTTTGAGTATATTCAAAGGTTATTAAGACAAGTTCATGGCTCCCTGTTTCATAAGAAGAGATGCCGACCAACTTAGCGGCAACAAAAAAAGACAGGGATTCTTTTCCTTCCGTATCAAAAAAAGCAAATCTTATATTTACGGATGTTATTCCGCTCCTCAACTTATCTATAAAACCGCTTTTTTTACCGCAAATTATTTTTGCCTTTGTCATAGAAGCCGAATTAATAATGCATGGCCATTGTCCGCCGGAACAGCGTACAAAAACCTGCTTAGGGTCAAAATTAAGAGTAGAAACGACTTCTTTTGAGAAAGTTACATCTATATCTTTGTATAAATTGTAATATCTGTTTAACTGCTGACTTACTGCAAAGGCCATGAATATATGATAATAGTTATTGGCCAAAAGGTCAATAAGGCTAAAATAAAAAACCCGGGAACACTACGGCACAAAAAGAATTAATCTACCGCTGCTTCCTTCCGGATCTGACGGGGTTCGAAAAACCTTTTTTGCATAGGTCCCGGGACGGAGAGAGAGGGATTCGAACCCTCGGTACCATCTCTGGCACACACGACTTCCAATCGTGTACCTTCGACCACTCGGACATCTCTCCAAAATTAAGGAATGCGTTTACAGTTAAATCTTTTCTCCGTCATAAAACGGAGAGAGGGGGATTCGAACCCCCGGTACCTTGCGGTACAACGGTTTTCGAGACCGCCCGATTCGACCGCTCTCGCATCTCTCCAAAATAAAAAAGCCGGTTGAAAATACAAATATCTTTTCCGCCGGCTATTAACGAGGCTAGGCGGGTTCGAACTGCCGACCTTCAGATCCGCAATCTGACGCTCTATCCAGCTGAGCTATAGCCTCAAAAATTATTCGGAGTAGGGGGGATTCGAACCCCCGGTACCCGTAAGGGTACAACTCCTTAGCAGGGAGCCCGATTCGACCGCTCTCGCACCACTCCAGAGTTCATACATGACCAACAGGTCAAGATATAAAAATTTACAATCGAATTTATACAATCATAAATTTTCACGGAGCGAGAGGGATTCGAACCCCCGGTACCTCTCAGCACAACGGTTTTCAAGACCGCCGCCTTCAACCGCTCGGCCATCGCTCCAAAATGCAGGGTTCATATTACCCTAAAAAACGGTTTTTTGTCAATAGGTTTATGACACCCGCATCACTCTTTTTTAGATAGTCCTTCTTTTCACAGTATCATTATTTTAGATTTATACTTACCTATATAATTAGAATGTAAAAATGTTTCACGTGAAACATTTTTACATTCTTGTATCAGATAGGACTTTATGATAAGATAATGCCGGAGTATTTTATGAATATAGTATCAAAAGAACAAGCTGCCGCAATTTGTATTGAACATGGTCTTATTTCAGGTTTTTTCTCAAAACCGGTAAAAAAGGATTCCTCGATTCAAAAAATAAAATTGCGAAAAATTCTTTTAAAAAATCAAGAACAATATCAACTTGAATGCTTTGACGGCACAAAAGTTTTTCATAAAAATCTTTTGCCTCAAAGTTTACAAGAAAAACTCGAAGACCTTTTTTTTGAATTTAAGATTGCAGAATTTGCCTCTTTAAACAGCCAACTTATTTTTTTGCAAAATAATAAAGGAGATATTCATTTTAAAACAAAGGCAATAAAAAAAGCCCCCTAAATAAAGAGCATGTATCTTCAATTGAAAATCTTGAGCATAATAAGCAAAAAGAATATATTCTAAACACTTCTGAAATGCCTATCTTTTTAAAAAAACTTAATTTCTTTACCGATGAAGGTAAGATTATTCAAAGTAAATATCATAAATTTCGGCAGATAAATAAATATCTGGAATTTATAAAATCCGTTTTGCCCGAACTAAAAGATATTTTAAAAGAAAAAAAAGAATTGCATATTGCAGACTTCGGCTGCGGAAAGGCCTATTTAAGTCTTGCTCTTTATTATTACTTAACCGAAATTGAAAAATTACCCGTCAAGATATGCGGCTTGGATCTAAAAGAAGATGTAATAGATTTTTGTAATAAAATAAGACAAGAATGCGGTTTTAAAAATCTTATCTTTGAAGTCGGAGATATAGGCCGATTTAAGTTTGATACACCGCCCGATATGGTTATAAGTCTCCACGCCTGCGATACGGCAACGGATTTGGCTATAGCCAAGGCAGTCAAAAGCGATGCAAAAATAATATTTGCTGTTCCATGCTGCCAGCACGAGTTTAATACTCAAATTCGTAAAAATAAGAGCAACATTATAAAATCTTTTTCGCCTATGCTTGATTACGGCATTATTACCGAAAAATTCACGTCCCTTCTTACAGATACGGTTAGAGGAAAACTGCTTGAAACCTGCGGATATAAGGTAAGCGTTGAAGAATTTATCGAAACGGAACATACTCCTAAAAACATCTTAATCAAAGCCGTAAAACTTGATGATAAATCAAAAAGCAAAACTATACTTATTGAAAAAGCCAAGCAAGAATTTAAAGAAATAAAACAAGCTTTTTTAATTAAACCCTGTTTGGAAAAACTTTTAAATGAAAAATGAGGTATTTATGGTATACGAAAAATTTGACAGCCCGATAGGAAAAATAATAATTATTGCAGATAATTCCGGTATAAAAGAATTAAGATTCGGCACAAAAGATTCCATTACAAATAAGCTTGAAAGAACTCAAGATAATTTTACAAAAGCCTTACAGATATGCAAACAGGCCAAAGAAGAATTAAAAAAATATTTTGAAAGAAATTTAAAACAATTTACGGTACAGCTTTCCCCCGAAGGTACGGAATTCCAAAAGACCGTATGGAAAGAGCTTTGTAAAATTCCATATGGAAAAACTCTATCCTATAAACAAATAGCAGTAAATATAAACAATCCCAAATCTTACCGAGCCGTAGGAAACGCTAACGGAAAAAATCCTATCCCGATTATAATTCCATGCCATAGAGTCATCTGTACCGGAGGAAAATTAGGCGGTTTTTCTGCGGGTTTGGATCGTAAAAGATTTCTTTTAAACCTTGAGCAAAAAGAATGCCAAATCGAATTAATTCCGCTTGTGGATAACTTGTGATAAACTCAGGCTAAAATTAAGCATAAAAACAATGTTTCACGTGAAACATTTTAAATTGGAAGATAAGCAAAAATAAGCCTAAAATAGCCTTTTTGGTGGACTTTTTAGAGTTTTATCACCTTTTTTCCTTACTTTTTCAAAAAAAAGATATCGATATAAAAAGATTTTATAAAATACTCCACTTTTGCTTGTGGATAACTTGTTCATTAAATTTGAATAACTGTGAATATGTTGTCATCTACTTATTTTTTGTTAAGACAGCTTTTTTTAGTGATTTTAATGCTTTTGCTAATTCAGGAGGAAGAGTCTTAGGTAAATCTAACTCCGATGCTTTTTTATCTTGTTCTTCAACAGAATATTTTTTTTTCAATTCAACTTCATCCGGAGTAATTATTTTTGACTGAAGCTGAAAATCAGGTTCAACAAAAACCGAAATATTTTTTATATCTAATGCCGGATAAAATTTTTTAAAATTATATATGATTTTGTTCTTTCTCATTAAAAGCTGTTGGCTCCAGCCGGTATGACTGGTTTTTATCATTGCCGTTTCATTTTTTATATCATAAAGCTCGCAATATGCGGCTAATTTTTTATCGCCTATGACTTTTTCCCATCCTTCAAAAACAGATAGAGCCTGTTCGCTATTTAGATTTGAGGAAATTTCCGCCATTTCATTAAACTTTTGAGAAAAATTATCTACTATTTCTTTTGATGTTTTAAAAAGTTTCATATTTTTTTACTCATAAAGATTTTAACTTAATACAATAAAATCTCAATTACAAATTTTTATATTCATCTTTTTACAAATCTCGGCTAAGGCAGTATCATTAGTAATTAATGTAGCGTCATTTCTTCTAGTTAAAACCAAATAGTACATATCATAAATTGAATGATTATTTTTAATTCCTTCCGATAAAGATTCTTTCCACAATGTACTTGCATCAATGAAATCATCCACCATATCAAGCCCCTCTTGTACATATTGAATACAATTTTCATGTGTTATAAGCCCAGCTCTATAATACTTCCATAAAACATTTGTGATCTCGGCAACAAATAAATCAGGAGCTATAACCCAATCAGACTTGGAATAAATCTCAGAAAATAAACCGCTTTTTTCCCTTTGAAAAAGTATTTCTATTGCAGCACTTACATCAAGAACTATAATCACCGGTCTCTATCCTCTCTGATAAGTTCGACAGGATTTACAGCTTTTATTTTATTAGAAATATCGCGGCTTTGAATTTTCTTTAGAATATTTTTCCGACGCAAAATATTTGATTCTTCTTGCCCCAAGGCTTTTTCAAGTAAAACAATGATTTGCTGTGCAATAGTTCTATTTTCATTTTTTGCGGCATAAGTAATTTTTCTATAAATATCTTCAGGACATTCTCTTACTTGCAATAACGGCATATCGCACCTCCTTGCATACAATATACATCATTTTGTATGATTAATCAATGGAGAAAGGGCGGCTTTTAAGTTTGTTAATTTCTTTTAGACCTGTAAAATAATTATCTTTGATCCGCACCATTCTTAAAAGAGAGCTCTGCATCTTTGAATTTACATTTATTCTTGTGCTTAGATAAAATTCGGCTTCCGGCTTTTTTTCTTTGACAAGCACAGTTTGGGATTCAAGTTTATAATAGTCTTTTTTATAATCGAATCCGAGCTCTTCAAAGACCTCATCAGTCAACAAAGATGGACCGCAAATTCTGTTTTCCATACTGTTTACATAGGCACTTCTTATTAAGAAGGCGAGGGTATAGCTTTCACTGCCGGAAAGACAAAGGTCCATACCCTTTCTTGTTCCGCCTTTTAAGTGATTGTTTTTAATTTTATGCAGATAGAGCTTCCCGAAATTATTTTTTTGCTTTTCATTGCGATGCACACAATTATCTTCAAAACAAGCTTCTTTAAAAAAATAGGCTTCTATTTCGATGGGATCAATTGTAACAAAACCCTTATTTCCCTTTATTTTAAATACATAACCTGATAAAAGAGTGTACATTATATCTTGTAGGATAAGAACTATTTTTTTATGTGATGTTTCTTTTAAGAGGTTATCAATTTTTGTTTTTAGGTCTAAAAAGGTTTTTTGCATTAGTTCTCTCTTATAAATTACTGCTGATAATGTGTACCGCATTTACAGATTATCCTTTAACTCGTGAATCCGGCCTTTCCCGCTTTCAATTTGAGAAATACTTTCTTTTAAAAATTTCATATTTGATTCGGAATAAATATAAGGATCTTCAGAAGCCTTCATAGTAAAGGGCATACCATTTTCTCTTATTGTGGCCTTTACAAAGACATTTATTGCAGCCGATACATTTAGGCCCATAGAATTACAAATTTTTTCAAATAAGTTTTTATCATCATTAGCAATTTTTGCAGATATTGTAGTCATAACTGGCGGCGGGTGTTAGACGTTTTTTCTATACAAAACTATATCTTAATCTACACCAAAACCAAATCAGAAATAAACTGAAAGTCTTTGATATTCGTAGTATACAATGGCAATCCAAATTCTAATGCAGTAGCACCAATCAAAGCATCCGGAATCAAAAGACCATGACTTTTAGTATACTTTTCAATCAGACTTCTGGCTTTTACAGAAATCAATTCAGAAATTTCTACAATTTCAAAATCCGAAAAAGCTTTTTTTATAATGCCTACCTCCCGCTTGTTCAAAGCACCAACCATTAACTCCATATAAGTTATTGAAGACATTCCCAAACCTAGTCCTTTGTCTTGCTCAAGTTTTTGCTGAACTTCGGTTTTTCCACGAAGGTAGTCTATAAGAACGCACGTATCACAAAGATAAATCATTAAGAACGCCTCCAAGCCTTGCTTCTTATTTCCTCAGCAGAAAGAGACCTGTCTTTCCATAAACCAAAAGCCGCATTAAAATCTGAGAATTCTCTTTTATGAGTTTTCACAGGTGTATGTAAAGTACGTACTATTTTATCAAGTAATTTGATTCTCTCAGCATAAGAAAGCATATCAACTTGTGCTGAAAGTTGCTTAAAAACTAATTCCGACATAGGCACCTCCCATCCATTTCGCATAGTATACAATATTTTATAAACAAAATCATCTCCCACTCATTAAAACCAACACATAATTTCATATAACTTAATGATTTTACTATAGGTGAGTTTTATTCGTGCTGAGGGCTTAATACCCCGATGCTCTGCGTCGAGGGTGTTGATTTTCTTTACCAAGTTTTAAGATCCTTTGATAAAAATTTATTTTTCTTACTCAATTAATCATTATAATAAAATATACTTTTATTTTAAGAATCTAAACTGTTGATTTGGGTTTTAAGCTTTAATTTATAAAAATGCATAGTACTCTTTTACTATATCTGAAGAATATACCTGTACTATTTTATTTTGAGAAAGATGTTTTAATATTTTTACAGTTGGAGCATTTTCATTTCGTGTTATCAATGCAGAAACCAAAATATTTGTATCAATAACAACATATTTTTTCATTTGCCGAATACCTGTTTTCTAGTTTCAGCAATTTCTGCATTTATTTCTTCAAGCGAAATTTCCGGAACATTATTGTCTTGAATACTTTTTCGAACTTGATCATATATTTTCCATCTGGTATTTTCTTCTCGTAATTCAAACGGTAATCCTCCCACAGCAATACTTTTCTTGAAAAAAATTCTTATTGCAGTCGGTAAATCTAACCCTAAATTTTCATATATTCTTGAAACATCTTCTTTAATTTCGGAATCGACTTTTAGCTGTACTAATGCTGTATTTGCCATATAAACCTCCATATCTATGCATACTTCAGTATTATTATAGCATTATTTTTTAATATAATCAAATGGTAAAAGGAAAAATTCATGGAAATCAATTTTGTAATATTTTTTTGATAAAAGATATATCCATGAGAGCTTTAAACATAATGTGTGACAAAGAAGATTTAGGTGCATTTTTTTGTTTGTATCGCGAGACCAAATTTAACGCCACTTTCCGTCCTATGTTCAAGGCTTGTTGTAGATTTTTATCTAAAAGCCGACAAAAGTCTTCTCTAAAATGAACATCTAATAACCAATGCATGGTTTCTACAACCCATTCTTTTCTTGCTATATCCAATAGCTGTTGAGCTGTAAGTTTTCTGCTCGAAATATAATAATGCCATTCATCACTCTTTCCTTTCTTACTCTTAAACTCTGAATGAATAGCTCCAATACAGCTTAACCCCTCCCATTCATCTGTATTATCCATCCAACCTAAATTAGTTGTGCAGAAGGCTGTTCGCTTTTCAACTCTTTCACGATTTTTTTCACTTTTACAAGCTGTTTCCATTTGTTTTCTTAAAATTTCATCTTGAACATATTCTTCAATATCCGTTTTTAGTAAAGGCTGCTTCCCTTTTACCGACAGTAAATAGTCCCCTTTTCCCTCTTTTATGATTTTTGCCGTTTCTTTTTGACAATTTAAGGCATCTGCAACGATTATATGCCCTTTTATATTAAGAGTTTTTATAAGAGCTTGAACCGTAGGTATCTCGTTTGTCTTTCCTTTAACACATTTTTGTGCCAATGTTATACCAAATTCTGCAACTTGTGCAGAGACTATGTGCAGCGGACTTTCATAGCTGCTCATTTTATCTGTTGAACGGATAGTTTTTCCGTCTATCGCTATTGTAAGAGGCTTTTCTGTACCGTATTCTTTGATAAGAGCTTCAGCCATATTCATAAAACATTCGTTTAATGAGTCTATGTTTATCAATTTAAGTAGACAGGTTAGCCAATAATAGCAAGGTATTTTCTCTATTCCGAATTCTTTACGAAGTTTTTCTTTTATAATATCTTCAGTTGCCCACTCGTGTATCTCTCTAATATTTTTACGTCCACAAAGAAGTCCAAGTAGTAATATTTTTAAAGCTTCCTTTACGCTGTAAAAATATCCGTCGTGATTGCTAATTATTTTGATGTCGTTAAAGTAATCAAATATATTTTCTATTTCCATACCTTCATTATCGGCAGTTTTTAGCAAAATTGATTTCCGTGGGAAAAATTTGTCCACTGGGCAATCCGTATAACTATGTAGCTAAACCGCACAGGCCTTGAGCCTGTGTCGGCTTTGAACTTCTTGTTAGGCGATATTTCTTACAGTCCTCGATCAATTGCAATTTGTCTCAATTCTTCGCAAAATTCTTTGCAATTAATACGTCCATACAAATCTCTTCTTCCTGCTGTCATTTGCCGTTTTAAACATTCAGGAACACCTTCTTCTGAATAAAAATGGATTCTTTCTTCTGGTCCCCAAGCTCCTTGATTTTGATTATCTTCATGAATTTTAAAGTCTACATTTGATGGTGTATTTAATATATAATCAATAGCTTCTTGCTTTTCAGTATCATTTTTAAATTGTATTTGTTGATTTCGACCATAGATTAATTTACTCATAGTATCCTCCTAATTCTTAAATTAATAAAAAACTAGAGAAAAGGCAAATTCTATTAGGATATATTTGCGTAATGCAGATTTATTGCATTCATTACTGCAATAAAGTCCATATTTGAAATATTTTCTACTTCGTCGTCATCGAAACCTACACTCAAAACATGTAAAAACTTCGGGAACTCATAGATACGTTCTACTTTTTCAGTATAACTATCTTCTAGGTTTTCTTTTATTCTGTCGGCTTTTGACAAAAGTAAAAGTTTTTGATACTCAACATTTATCTCTTGTGTGCGCCCATTTGGATGGGCATAATTAAAATGCTGAGTTGGCGTTAATGCAATTAGATTTTCAAGATAAGCACAAATTTCTGGATATAACGCTTTGGGGAAAATATGATGAATATGAATTGCCGCATCCTTTAAATGTGCTTCTTCAAGATGCTCTGTAATTCCTTTTCTGTATTGTTCATTAAACATTTTTAGGAAGCGTTTTGCCTTTGAAGACTGATAATCATAATATTTTTCATTAACTTCTACATGATGTTCACTTGCATAAACTTTTCTTGTAATACCTTTAGGTTTATTTGCGTAAACATCACGGAAGTTGTTGCGATTGTACATTAAAACATCGAAAGTTATTACATCGGAAGAAACATATCCACCTTCTGTACCAAATGCATTATGAAAATAGGCTAATGGATTTATGACTTTTGTAAAAATACGACCACATTCTAAGTCTTTTTTTATTTTTGTGTACGAATGGGTAAAATCGTAAAATTTCTGTTTCAACTTATTATACTCAAATTGAAGTTTATCTTTATTTCCTATTGCGTTTTTTTGACTCTGAAAGAAATTTTCAAAGTCATAATATATACCACTATCTTGCAATACTTTTCTAATATAGCGATAGAGAAATTTCAAAGCATTTTTTTCACTGATAGCAATGTATTCCAAAATATCTAAATTGTTTACTTTAAAAATATTTTTTGAACCTTGCTTTCGCTCTAAAAGAACTTGAGAATTTGCGAGCAGTTTCATTGGCTGTTGGAAAAACTTATCATATTCATTTTTTGCAGCATTTTGTTTTGGACTTAGCTTCTTGAAAACAGATTCAGTATTCTGTACTGCATAGTCACTAAACCAAATATCTTGTGTACAAAATTCTTTATTTGGATTTTCTGCTGCATAAAAATAAATACAATCTGCAATGAATGATAAAACATCAGGAGTACATTTTTGATCTATCCATCGTCCGTTATGTGATTCGCGAATGTCATATTCATACTTACCAATAAAATCAATAATTGACTGCTCTGTTAACATAAGTATCTTCCTTTTTTAAGTTTATATTTTATTTCAATAATCCATAAAAATATACAGAACACGCATCCACATTTAAAGAGCGTGTTTGATAATTCCGTGCAATTTGATAAAAATCTCGATATTCTTTTGTAGAAAAATACAACAGTTGTTTGTCTGTAATAACGATGCTCTCTTTTGGAATCAAAATGGCAACAGAGCCATTTACCAAGCAATTCTTAGGTTTTCGTATAACACGTGGATTATAAGTCATGTTCGGAGTTAAAAAAACATTATCAGCATTTAAATACTTCGCAACAGACAATTCTGAAATTTTTGAATCTTCAATAAAGGAATCATAATCTGAAATATTTAAAATTTCTGTGCCTGTATCATTGATATTACGAGATTTTATAACTCTAATACCTTTTTTTGCGTTTAGTTTTGAATTTGTAATTTGTCGATCTCTAAAAACTGAAAATTCATTAAAATTAAGTTTATTGTAAATTGAATCGAAAAACGAATTTCGATAAATTATCCAATATGGCAAGTTATCTGAAAAAATATATTTTTGATTTTGTTCAATCTCAATATGCTTTGTTACAGAAATGACTTTAGTTTTGTTTGGAGAAGAACTATTGTTTATAAAAATTGCAATAGTTTCGACTAAAACGCCCTTAAAACCTTTTTCGCCAAAATCAATGATACACTCGACAGATTTGTTTTTTAAGTATTCTCGGCTCTTTGCAAATTCAGGTGTATTAAGTAAAAATTTTGGAAAAACCGTTGCAACATAATTTGAAATTTTTATAGATTTTTCCAAAAAGAAAGAACAAAGATTATTTGTTTCATCATTAACTACACCTTTTTTGTAAGTTTTCAATAAAGATGAATTTATATTTGTTTTTGAAAAAGGTGGATTACCAATTACAAAATCATATTTTTTTTCAAAATCAAACAAAAGAAAATCTGCATTTATGTAATTTATGTTTACAGAATTTGAAATTGCTAATTTTGAAATGAGAAGTTTTGCAATTTCTAATGAATCTTGATTTATGTCAATTAAATCTAAGTTGATTTTTTTACCTTCAAATTTTCGTAGAATGAGAGGAATAAAATTACCAACACCTACTGACGGCTCTAAAATAGAAACTTCTTCTGTTTCAACAAAAGGAAGATTTTTAATTATCTCTGTGATTAATGATTTATTTGTAAAATAAGCTGCATTTTCAGTTCGTTTTGAATTACATAATTCTGCAATTCTCCCTAAAGCAGAAATTGTTAAATTAAGTGGATTGTTAGAGATAAACTTTATGAGATTTTTTTTTTCAATTAAACCATATTTTTCTATGAGTTTATTTATATATGTTGTAGTAACTAAAGTATGTGAAATAGCATTCTTTATATTTTCTGCTAATTTATTAAAAATTTGTGTTGGAACGGCCTCGCCTAATGATTGGCGAATTTTTACTTCTTCTTTTTTGAGTAAAACTTTCTTTTCAGTTTCTGACAACGCATTTAATTCATCAAGCGATTTATCGACCCATTTAAAATTTTCTGGAATAGTCATCATTCGCATAAGTTCACGAATTGAAAAAACTCTGTCGTCTTTTGGGTGAATTGTATTTTGGCTCGCCAATTGGTCGTTACGAGTGTGAACGCAAGGACCAACCTTATCCCAAAATTGTCGGGTATATTTATCTGCATTTTTGCGAGTATTCTCTACAATTTTACCGTCTTTTATCTGATGCGGTCGTTTTTCTATTTCTTTATTGTCGAAAGCTGATTCTCCTTCTTTTAAGTCGTGAATCCACGCTCTCATGTGTTCGGAATAAGTTCTAAAAGCATGATAAAAATCATTTGAATCAATTTCACCAAAATCAAGTGATTTTAAATTACCAATTACTTGTCTTAAAGTTTTTTCGTTTTCAACCTCTGGGTAAAGTTCTATTGGAGAAATTTCATCTGCGAATTCACGGGCAACGCCAATTACTAAAGTTCTTTGGCGACTAGAACAAGCACCATGGTTTTTAAAGTTAATAACACGCGAAATATATGAATATTTTTCACCAAGATTGTTTTCAATTGCTTCAGAAATTGGTTTTTCTTTTCCGTCAATATCTGTGCAAATAGTTTTCATAAAAGCGGGTACATTCTCAAAAATGAAGAATTTAGGATTTACCTCTTTTATGATTTTAATAGACTCAACTACGAGAGAGTTTCTAATTATTTCATTTTCTGCCTTTTTATGGTTCGCCACCGACATGCCTTGACATGGCGGTGTTGCAATCAATACATCTACTCGCTTTAAATTTTCTTTTTTCTTCCATAAGTCTATTTGAGAAAAAAGTTTTTGTTTTGTATCTTCTGTTGTTATGTCGCCACAGATATATCCTGTATCGTATTTACATTTATGATTAAATTTTTGGATTTCCAATCTACGTGGAATAAGTTCATTTGTAGCTATACATTCATATCCAGCCATTTTGAAACCAAAACAGCCAACACCTGCACTACTAAAGAGGGTAATATAAGTTAATTTATCTGTATTATTAGTCCCACGCATAAATTACAGTTTAGCAAATTTATAAATAAAAATCTACATTCTAAAAGTACTAAATATATTTATAGGAAAAATAAGCACGCCTGCGGCGTGTCAACCTAACTTCCGCTTAACCTGCATTTGCGGCTTTGCCGACGCGTATAGCAAGGCAAAGTTGGCACGAAAGTTGCACAAAAAGGGAGCCGTAGGCGACCGTCCAAGCAACTTTCGTGCCAAAACAAATGTCAGCGTTGAAGCGGGTGTTAGGTGCTATGACAACAGGTATGGCAGTAAATTGTTTTCAAAGAAATCCAATAAATCGCCTACATCGTTTGTATCTCTCCACATGTAATAATTTTTCGTATATTCTTGAAACCAAAAGGCAATTTCTCGATTCCTTCTAGGATCTCTTGTAATATCACCAACAATTACAAGCCAAAAAGGAAGTATTTCCTCTGAAAGTTTTCCTTTTTCCCTCAAAACACGCATAAGACCAGGAGTAAAGTATTTACAACTTCTTTCATGAGCATTTCCTCTACCAGTCTGCATATCTGTTGTTTCTATCCAACCGTCTTGCCTTTTAATTTCACCAAAAAGAATTTTATCGTTCTCTGTGTTTCTGATAGCAAAATCCATCGAAATTCCCCATTTGTATTTAGGACGACCATTAGGCTGCTTTTCAGAAACATCGACATCATAAATTTTTTCCTGTACATCCTTTGGTAACGGATATGTCGAATATATGTCACCAAATTCCTTTGGATGCCTATCTACCAAAAACTTGTTTGGGTAAACTATATTTAAGGCATCTTGCAAAGAAATTTGAAATAGTTCTTCTATTTTTAAAGCCTTGTAACCGCTTATTGTTTGCCAGTTGCTTCTTTTCCTCAATTCTGAACTTGCCATATTATAGCCCCTTAAATAATTCCGCCATACTTACTTCCAAGCCTTTTGAAATTTTGAATATATTTTCTATTGAAATATTCCGCTTTCCTGATTCAACGGAAGCAAAATATGTTCTATCCATATCAATTTTCAATGCAAATTTTTCTTGGCTAATTCCTAAACTATTGCGCAATTCGCGTACTCTATTGCCGAAAGATTCCTTAATATTCATATTGACAATCATAAAAAAAAAGTATATATTATAAATGATAGAAGTCAACGGACTATAAGCAACAATTATTTTCTGATAAGGAAGTTATTTCATGTTAGATCAATTAGAAGTCTCTGTTAGCGGATATTCAAAATATAATCCGGAAGCTAAGCGCCGAACGAAAAAAAATCCTCTTGCAGAACTTTATCCTACATTACCCAACAAGAAATATTATATTATTTATGCGGATCCTCCATGGGATTACGGCGGAAAAATGCAATATGATAAATCCAGCATAAAAACAATAAACACTGGTTTTGAAAAGAATGTTTTTATAAGTGCTGCAAATTTTAAATACCCTACTGTAAAATTAAATGATTTGAAAACTTTAGATGTTAAGTCAATTGCAGAGGATGATTGTATTTTGTTTATGTGGACTACAGGACCTCAGATGTCCAATTCAATTGAGCTTGGCGAAGCTTGGGGATTTGAATATAAAACAGTTGCATTTGTTTGGGATAAACAAGTTCATAATCCCGGACGTTATACGTTATCACAAACAGAATTTGTTTTAGCTTTTAAAAAAGGAAAATTTCCTACACCTAGAGGAGCAAGAAACATCCGCCAATTAGTTTCAATTCGCAGAGGAGGACATAGTGAAAAACCAGAAATAGTAATAGCTGGAATTACTAAAATGTTTCCTGAACAAACCAAAATTGAACTTTTTGCGAGAAAGAACTATTTTGGTTGGGATAATTGGGGATTAGAAATTCCTAATGAAAAAGTAAAGATTTTTTCACAAGAAGAACTTGAATCCGAACAGAATTTATTTGACTTAAAGTTAGTAAATGCTTAATCCAATGCGTTCCTGCGCGAAGCGTCCACCTAACTTCTCGCTTAACCTGCAAACGGGCTTGACCCGTTTGTCAGCGTTGAAGCGGGTGTTAGATGAAGATAATTATCTAGTATCTTATTAATAATTGCTACATTTTTTTCTAGATCAGATATCAAAACCCTTTCATATACTTCATGCTCATCCATAACACCATCACCAATATTTACACATTGGATTCCTTTCGAATTTAATACACATACTTCAGGAGCTATGTCATCAAAGATTAGTTTTGGTTCTATCCCTGTTTCTTTTATGCTATCTTTTACAAATGTGATAAATTTTTCATTGTTGGTAACATCAAATCCTGGACATTGTCTCATAACTTTTATTTTGTCCGGTCCAAGCATTTTGCAGGTTTCTTTTATAAACTCATCAATATTGCTTTCCGGAGTAAGTATGCTTAATGAAAAATTGTAGGCATTATTATTATAACTTTTAACAGTAATACCCCAATCACTTTTTGTTGTACGATTTTTAAGCCATCTTTCAATATCTTTAATATCTTTTTTTGATTTCAACAATATATTTGTCCAATATTTAGAACCAATAGTAATTTCTCCTATTGAGCCTCCATCCATTGTTATTCCAATTTCTGCTTTAATCATTGTCCTATCAAGATTTCTTGCCCCTATGAATCCCTCTTCTTCCATTCTTGTAAGTAATATTTCTATCGGTTCTTCGTCATTCCTGTTTTTTAAAACATGAATGAGACAAGCTAATGAAGCTTTATTATCTGCTCCTATTGAATTTTTACCATCTGATATAACAAAACCGCCTTTGATCATTCCTTTTATCGGTTCCCCTGTAGAAACCTTATCACCATGAAAAGCGAATAGTATCGGTTTTTTATATGAACGGATATTTCTATATGCAATCATATTACCATAGTAATCGTACTGAATTTCGAACTTCATTGAACGTAATATATATTCCACATAATCAAAAAAAGCTGTCTCGTTACCGCTAGGACTATCAATCCGTGTAAGATCGAGTAACAATTCAGTAACTGTTGGTTTTACCATACATCTCTCCATATTTCAGCGCGAAGCGTCCATCTAACATCCTTTTGACCCTTCCTCATAATATCATAAAAGCCGATACTTTGCAACCTAAACTGCTGCAAAATAAAAAATTAAATCTTTCTACCATAATAACAAATCGAATAAATAAACGGTCGGCAGATTAGGCCTATCTTTATTAAATTTTATCAAAAGAATTTTATTCCCTCTCCACACTAAACCTTCCGTCTTCAACAAAAAATATTTTAGTATTTTCTTTTTGGTAGTTTTTATAGGGTTCGCCGGGGAGGAAGGTGCAAAAGAGTTGTTCATAGGAGGGAAGAAGTTCCATGAATTTTTGGCGTTTTTCGGGGTCGAGTTCTAAAAGAATATCGTCCATCAAAAAAATGGGTTTTCGGCCAGTTTTTTTGGAATAGATTTTAGCTTGAATCATTCTTAAAACAAGGGAGATAAGCCTCCTTTGACCGTTTGAGGCTCTTTCGGTAAATGGCTTTTTATCTTTTATAAAATGAATACGGTCGCGGTGGGGACCTATAGAACTTGTTCTATCGATTAAATCATTTTGGCGTTTTTCTGCAAGCAAGATAAGCAAATCTTTTTCAGTTTCTACCTTAATCGAGGGGCGGTAAACCATTTCTACGCCTGAAACTCCGCTTATTTCCTCATACATTGAAGAAAAATACTTTGAATACTCTTCTACAATATTCTTTCTCTCATTTGTGATTAAAAAAGCAAGGGAAGAAAAAATTTCATCTATAGAATCTAAAAGAGAAGCCTTTTTTTGTTCCAATATTATATTTCTTGATTTTAATGCCTTTGAATATTTTACTAAGTCTTCTATAAAGCCGGAATTGCACAGTGAAACCGATTGATCTATAAAAAATCTCTTCCTTGAAGGAGTTCCGACGGCAAATTCTATATCGTCCCCATGAAACAAAATACACGGAATAGTGCTTATCAACTCCTTTGAATTTTTAATTTTTTTAAAATTCTTTTGAATATCTTTTTTTTTATCTTGAATTATTATAGAAATGGTATGGCTTATTTTATCGGTTTCTTTATAAAGAGATCTTACACTGAATTCTTTTTCATCCCTTGTGCATATCTGAGCTAAAGATCTGGTTCTAAAGGAAGTTCCATAAGAAGAAACATAGAGGGCTTCTAAAAAATTAGTCTTCCCCTGTCCGTTTTTTCCTACTAAAAAAACTTCAGGAGAAGAAATATCTACTGTGGCATTTTCCAGATTTCTAAAATTATAGAAAGAAGCGGAAAGAAAGGGCACTTATAACCTTACTCCGTCTGCATAGGCATTATTATATGGAAAAAGTCTTCTTCAGGTTCCGGTTTTAAGGTTATAGCCTTCATGGCTTCGGTAAATTCCACCTTTATTCTGTCTGAAGTTATAGTCTTTAAAGGGTCTTCTATGTAAACATAGTTTAAGGCCAGCATAACCTCTTGACCGTCATATTTACAAGGAATTTCTTCTCGTGCACTTCCTATTTCATTTTCCTGAGAAGAAATAATAAGAGAACCGGGAAGAATGTTTAAAAATATTCTTCTTGTCTTTAATTCTACTAAAAGAGAAACTCGTTTTAAGGCTTCGATAAATTCGGTTCTTGAAACTTCAAAAGAAAGGTTTTGATTTTGAGGAATTACTCTTTCATAGTTAGGGAATTGACCGTCTATTAAAACGGATGAGAATTTATAAGAATTAAAATTAAAGAATATGTTTTTTTCACCTATTCCTACTTCTATGTTTCCTTCGTCAGATGCTCTTTTGTTGATGATATTTAAAATTTTAGGAGGAACAATTACTCCTTTAAATTCGGGGATAGGTATTCCGAAATTTTTCTTAATATGAGCAAGGCGTCTTCCGTCAGTTGCAACAAAATATAAGGTGTCTTCTTTGTTTTCTATATAAACACCGTTCATAAAATAGCGTGTTTCATCATCTGAAACGGAAAAAATAGTTTGATGAATCATTTCTTTAAATTCTTTTGTAGGAATATTAAAGAAGTTTACATTTGTAGGTTCCGTAAAGGCAGGAAAATCGTTTTCAGGTATTGTTTTAAGTTGGAATTTTGCCTTTTTCACTACTGATTTTATTGTAAGTTTTTGATCTTTTTGTTCTATTTCTACTTCACCTGAAGGCAGTGCTGAAAGAATACCGGCAAATTTATCGCAAAAAACCGTTGTTGAGCCCTCTTCAATTATGTTTACGGGTATTTTTGTTTCAAAGCTGACTTTTATATCGGTGGCCTTTATTGTAAGACTGCCGTCTTTAACCGATAACAATACGTTTGAAAGGATTGTTAGAGCTGTTTTTGTAGCTATAATTTCCTGAGCGATGGATATTTCCTTTAAAAGAGTGTCTCTGTCAAAACTTATTTTCATTTTTTTCTCCCTTGTTTATTATATCTTTTATAATAATTAGTAGTTATAGTAGTAAGCCCTGTGAATTTGTTGATAAGTTATTTAATTCTATATTGGATATGGAATTAAAAGATTTATAAGTCCGTAAAACTATAAACAGCTTATTACTGATTGTACAGCAATAAAAAAGTTATCCACAAAACTTAATTGTATATTAACATATATTCTAAAAAAAATACAGAGGTTATACACTCAAAATATATTGTTTTATTTTGATTTTTTATGTTATAATTTATAACTATGGAAAATACAAGTACTTTACCCATAGAAATAATGAATGCCGATATTACAAAATTAAAAGTAGATGCTATCGTGAACGCTGCAAATACCACTCTTTTAGGCGGAAGCGGAGTTGACGGGGCTATTCATGCTGCTGCGGGTCCCGAATTGTTAAAAGAATGTAGAAAATTAAAGGGCTGTAAGACAGGAAAAGCCAAGATAACGGAAGGCTATAAACTTCCTTCGAAATATGTAATTCATACGCCTGGACCTATTTATGAGGACGGAAAAAGCGGAGAAGCTGAACTTTTAGCAAATTCTTATAAGTCTTGTTTAAATTTAGCTTTTGAATACGGCTGTAAGTCCATAGCTTTTCCTTGTATAAGTACCGGAGTTTACGGTTATCCTAAAGAAGAGGCTGCAAAAATAGCCTTAAACGAGATTTCCGCGTTTTTAAAAGAACATAAGGATTGTATGAAAGTTTTTATAGTCTGCTTCGGAAAGGAAAATGAGGAGATTTATAAGAGATTGATATAATTTATTAGTAAAATAATAGCTGTAGAAAAGTTATATACTTTCCTACAGCATAAGTTGACTTTAATTAAGCTTCTTTACTTAACATATAGTAAAGGCTTTTTACGAGGGTTCCTGTAGCTTTTTCTTTTAAATAGCCGGAATTTTCCGTGATATAGGCGGTTCCTGCAATATCGAGATGTATCCACGGGATATCTTCTTTTGCAAGGAAGGAACCTACAAAGAGGCCGGCTGTCATCATTCCGCCGAATTTTCCTCCGCTGTTCTTTAAATCGGCCACTTTTGATTCATTCATTTTTTTATAATAATCTATTGTGGGCATTTTCCATACAATTTCGCCGGCTCTTTCATTTGCTTTTACAAGATCTGCAAAAAATTCGTCATTGTTTGTAACCGCTCCGCTTACCTGTTCTCCAAAAGCAGATACACAGGCTCCTGTCAGGGTTGCAAGGTCAATCAGCTTAGTAGCTCCCAAATTCTTGGTAGCATAATAAACGGCATCGGCTAAGGTAAGTCTTCCCTCAGCATCGGTATTGATAATTTCGATAGTCTTACCGCTCATTGAGCCGATAATATCTCCGTTTCTGTAGCCGTCGCCTGAAATCATATTTTCGCAGGAAGCAACAACAGCTACTACATTTACCTTAGCTTTTAGGTCAGCCAGTGCATGCACAGCACCTATAACCGTACCCGAGCCTCCCATATCCGTAAACATGGTAACCATGCTTGTTGCAGGTTTAATAGCGTATCCGCCGCTGTCATAGGTTAAACCCTTACCTACAAGAGCTATTTTTTCATCGGAGTCAGGGTTATTGTAGTATTCCATAACAATTAGTTTAGGTTCCTTAGTGCTCGCTCTGGCTACGCTAAGGAATGCCTCCATTTTTAGAGCTTCGATTTCTTTTTTACCGTGAACGGTAACCTTTACTCCCTTTGCTTCCAGTTTTTCCTTAGCAATTTGAGCTAAGGTTTCAGGATAGATAATATTTGCCGGCTGGTTTACTAAGTCCCTTGTTAAAAAAACCGCTTCCATAAGTTTAACGGCTTCATTGACGCCTTTTTGAGCTCTTTCTTCCTTTCCTTTTTCAGGATTATAATTGACCGTAATTTCGGTTAATTCTTTGCGGTCGCTCTTGAATTTGTCATATTGATAGGTCGCATGAAGCATTCCCTCAGCAATAGCCGATGCTGTTTTGTAAGTGCATAAGTTATTAAGTTTGGGAATATTGAGTTCAACCTCTGTAATCTTGTTCTTTAAAAGTTCGGACGCTGCCTTAAAAAAAGATTTCCGTAAAACCTCCAAATCAATTTTTTCTTCTTTGCCGAGCCCTATAAAAATTCGGGCTTTAAGATCGGCATCAAGATTATAATAAACCTCTTCTGCCTTTCCGGAAAATAATTCTTTTTCTTTTAAATAATTAAGATAGCTGCCATCTATTTTGTCCTCAAAAACCAACTGAGCAACTATACCGCCTTGTTTTGCAATATTAAATTTCATAATTCCTCCAAAAATATTAGTTTAAAGTTACTGTTACTTTACAATGAGAGTATACATATTTTATCGATTAACGGCAAGATAGATGCTCGCATATTTGCAAAAGAGAGGTATTAAATATGTTACTAGCCGAATATGATTATGAAACCGATATAGCTGTACAGCGTGCAGAAGAGCGTGAAATAGCCTTTGCCGAAGGGATTGAACGAGGGATTGAACAAGGAATAGCACAAGGCTCTTACCAAACCAAGCTTGAAACTGCGGCAGCATTTAAAAAACTCGGAGTTGATATTACTAAACTAGCCGAAGGTACAGGCTTAAGCTGGGAAGAAATCGAAAAACTCTAATTTAATTTGTAATTGAGAATGCATAATTTGTAATTACAGATTGACATATCTTTCTCAAATTTCTCCACTTTTGGACTGGATTTTTCACAAAAAAAGATGTATAATTATAATGTTATGAAAAAAATACAGAAAATTATATTTACACTGATATATACTTTTTTAGTGATGACGGCGGGATTTGCTGCAGATTTTACATGGACAGGGACACAAAATACCGACTGGAATGATTACAGGAATTGGAATAAAAATGGCAGTCCGGCCGCTTTAGGAGAAACACCCGCTGCCGGAGACGATGTAATAATACCTAGTACAACAAATAAACCTGAAATAACTAATAATGATGTCTCTATAAAGTCACTTACAATTAATTCGGGAGCACAGCTTACAATAAGTAACGGAAAAACCCTTACCCTTTCTGGCAATTTCACACATAACGGAGGAACATTTAGTGCAGGGCCTAACACCACCGTAACCTTTAACGGCAGCAACTCCAAAATAACAGGTACAGGCAGTTTGGAACCGCTGTTTGGGAATCTGACGATAGATGCGTTACCTGCAAAGTTAGAACTTGAAAAAAATATTAAGATTGCCGGCACATTTACAAAAAACGGCGATTTTCATGCAAACAATGATACAACCGTTACTTTTACCAATTTGACTTCAACAATAACTGCTCCTGTTAATTCGGAACCAACGTTTTGGAACCTGACGATAGCGGGCAGTGCAGGATTACAACTTGGAAGCAATATTAAAGTTGCAGGGACGTTTACGAATGGCGGAAATTTTACTGACAACGGCAAAACGGTAACCTTTGTCGGATACGGATCCAAAATTACAAGCACTGCAAATGAAACGGAATTTTCAACATTGGCTATAGATAAAAGGGAACCTCTTATGCCGCCTAGTTTTAATCATAATAAATTAACGCTTACCGCCGGAACAAAAATTAAAATTAAAATTTTTAACAATATTGATAAGGGAACCCTTAATGCAGAAAATAATACGGAAATAACCGTCACAGAAAAATTCAATAATCCACAAGGAAAATTTGAGCCGGGAACATCTACGGTTAAACTTATACCTTCCGGCAATACCGTAACAATTACAGGCACCAACATTGAGACCGACACAACATTCAATAATCTAAGCCTTACAAACGGCGGCGGTAAAACCCTTAAAATAAACGGAAAAATTTCCGTAAACGGAAACTTAGTCCTTCAGGGAACAAATGTCGGCAGTTTGCTTACAATTGCAGGCGGCACCGGCGGTCCCGGTATTGTGCTCAATATCGATAAAAGCGGCGGACAATACCTTGATGTAAAATCTAACATTCCCATTACGGGAACACAAACATACACAACAAGCCAAAGCCGCCCTGAAAACATGACTTCGCCGCCGGCAAACTGGATTTTCGACAATTGTAATAATACGGATGCTACCCCCGTAAAATGGACGGCCGGAGCATCTTCCGGTCATGAAACAAAATGGGATAATCGCGACAACTGGGTGCCCAAAGGGGTTCCGGGAATAAATACATACGTAAAAATACTTTCTGTCGCAAACAGCAAATATCCTAAATTGGAAAGCAACACATATGCAAAAGCAAAGAAAGTTACTGTAGAAGCAGGAACTGAAATTGACTGCGATGAATATGTAATCAGCTCCGTCAATACTGTTCCGCCGGCACCACAGACAAATCCCTGTTCTCTCGAAAACTACGGAACCCTAAAAATGAAGGGAACCGGTCTTCAAAATTCCTGGTTTACTAAAATCACTCTTAAAACCGATTCCAGCATTGAATATTATGGAACCCCTCCCTCCGCTATAGATGTCTGGGCAGGCCCTTACGAAAATCTGAAAGTAAGCGGTTCAAGACAAAATCTTAGAGCTTCGTCTATAACCGTAAACAAAGACTTTACCGTTGCTTCTGCTTCTTTTACTCAAGCGGCAGGAACCTTCATCTTTAACGGTTCTTCAACTATAGACGGAACAGGTGCGATAAGCTTTAACAACTTGAGCGTAGCAAGCAGTAAGAGTGTAACCCTTAATAAAGATATAGCAGTCGGCGGAGCCTTTATAAATAGCAGCGGAGCAACGTTTAATGCAAACGGTAAAAACATAACCTTCGGCGGTAATTTCACAAATGGCGGCACCTTTACTCCGGGTACCAATACCGTAACCTTTAACGGTTCCTCCACCATAGGCGGAAGCGGTGCGATAAGCTTTAACAACTTGAGCGTAGCAAGCAGTAAGAGTGTAACCCTTAATAAAGATATAACAGTAAACGGAGCTTTTATAAATAGCAACGGAGCAACGTTTAATGCAAGTACCTATAATATAACTCTGAACAGCACCTTTTCCAACAGCGGCACTTTTAATTCCACAGATGGTACAAATAACTCATTTACATTTAACGGTTCTTTTACCAACAGCGGCACTTTCAATGCCAATGCCGACAACATAACTTTTATCGGCACAACCTTTACCAACAGCGGTACCTTTGCTGCCGGAACAAACAATACCGTAACCCTTAACCCTCCGCCAGGTGGCACCGTAACGATTACAGGTACCGGCACTGAGACTGCCACTAAATTCCATAACCTAAGCCTTACAGGTGCGGGTGGGAAAACGCTCACAATAAACGGAAAGATTAGCGTCAACGGGAACTTAACCTTGCAAGGATCGGGGGCCGCCGATGCACAACTGCTTACCATAGCAGGCGGTACCAATAGTCCCGGTATTGAGCTTTCTGCAGATCAAACGGGTAATGGTAAATGGCTTAAAGTACACACAAATGTACCGATGATTCCGGAAAGCGGCGGTAAAACTTATACCGTAACGGAAAGCAAGGCTCACGAAGTTTCCGGTTTTCTTATTTCCGATGGTAATCCTAAAAACTGGATTTTTAGCGGCTATGCCGGACCTATGACTTGGAAGGGAACTCATTCGAGTAACTGGAATGGATGGCAAAACTGGCAGCCATGCGGAATACCCGGAGTAAACTCTGATGTAACAATTCCTCAAAAAGAGGCAGCTGCTCACTATCCCAAACTTACAGCAGCCGGTGCACAGGCTAAATCCGTTACGGTGAATTCGGGAGCGGAACTTGACTTAGGCGGGCAAATTATAAAAAAAGGAACGGGATCTAACGATTTTACACCGCTTACAAACAACGGCACTCTCAAAATGATGGGAACATCGTCTGCATCCGACCCGAAAGGACAGAAAGAATGGTTTGAAAACGCAATAATTTCTTTTAGTGACAGTTCAACCGTTGAGTATTACGGTGCCTCTCCTGCCGCATCGGACATTTGGGCCGGCCCCTATCAAAACCTGAAAGTAAGCGGAGGGAAAACAAGCTTTACAACGGGATATCTGAAAGTAAATGAATATTTTACCGTTGATACCACAGGCAGTTTTATCATTAATGCAGATTCGCAGTCCTATACGAAAATGGTAACCCTGAATAAATCAACAACCTTTAGTTCTACTAATGCAGGCGGTACGGTTTTTGAATCATTCCTTATGACTAATGGAAATACAGTCGACTTTTCAGGAAACGGTAAAATAGAAACAAAAAAAGATATTTATGGATATGGAAATATCAACGTAATTTCCAACACAGGAGGGGAGTGGACTTCATCGGAAAAGATTCAAGCAAATATTATTAATACACAACGAAAATGGACTTCTTTAGATAATGTTACCGCAAACGGTTCCATTACAGCAAATGACTGGACAGCCGCTGGAAACGTAACTCTTAAAGGAAACCTTACCGTCGCAAGATTTAATCAAACAGCCGGAACTCTCACTTTTAACGGTACGGGAATCGAGCAGGAACTGAAGTTTACCGGTGCCGGCAATAAAAACATATACAATCTTACAATCGACAATGGTGCAAAAGTAAAACTCGGCTCGGAGATTAAGGTGAAAGAAACCTTCTTAAACAAGGGAACCTTTAATCACAATAATAAAAAAGTTACCTTTACCGGAGCCGCCTCGATAGGAATATCCGGCGATAGCGGACAAATAACCGAATTTTACGATATTGAAATAGCATCTTCCGCTTCGTTAACCCTGAATCAGGATATAAAAATTAAGAAAGATTTTAGCAACAGCGGAGGTTTTACCGTCAACGGCAAAACCGTAAGCTTTGTCAAAGGATCAGCCCCCGTGTCCGCCGCTTCAACAATAAGCGGCAATGCGGTATCTTTTGCAAATCTTAGCATAGAAAGCGGCAAAACCTTAACCCTTAATAACGCTAGTCTCGAAATAAGCGGCACTCTAACAAACGACGGTGTTTTTGACGCACAGGCACATAATAAAACAGTAACCTTTATAGGTACCAATGCTGAAATAACACGAACCCAGGCGAGCCCTTCCCCTATGCCTGAAAATAAGTTCCACATCCTTAAAATTGCAGATAGTGCAACCCTTAAAGTAGTTCTTTCCGGTATTAATAATAATGAGCATAATAAATTCGTTCAAATAGATATTAAAAACTCCTTTGTAAACGGACAGGACGGAATTTTTATTCCTCATTTTTCAAACTTTGTGTTCAGCGGTACTGCAAATACTAATTCAATTAATCACAATATAAACTTTACCGATATAACCATTCCGAGTACAGGTTCTTTAACCCTTAATAAACCTATAACCGTAGGCGGTACTTTTACAAGTAACGGGACCTTTACTGCCGGAGCCAACAAAGTAACCTTCCGTGGTGGAAACCATGGTTTAGAAATAACCAAAGGCACAGGAAGTTCCGGAACGATGACTTTTTCCGAAATAGAGATACTGGGCGATGCACATTTAGCTTTAAAAAGAGATATTACCGTTACCGAAAAAATTTACTATACGGAAAAAAATGGAAATTTGGGAAAATTTACTGCCGACCCCGGCACAACCGTAACCCTTAACCCTCCGCCAGGTGGCACCGTAACGATTACGGGTACCGGCACTGTAGGCGATACGGCATTCAATAATCTAAGTCTTACAGGTGCGGGTGGGAAAACGCTCACGATAAACGGAAAGATTAGCGTCAACGGGAACTTAACCTTGCAAGGATCGGGGGCCGCCGATGCACAACTGCTTACCATAGCAGGCGGTACCAATAGTCCCGGTATTGAGCTTTCTGCAAATCAAACGGGTAACGGTAAATGGCTTAACGTACACACAAATGTACCGATGATTCCGGAAAGCGGCGGTAAAACTTATACCGTAACGGAAAGCAAGGCTCACGAAGTTTCCGGTTTTCCTCTCTCCGATGGTAATCCTAAAAACTGGATTTTTAGCGGCTATGCCGGATCCATGACTTGGAAGGGAACTCATTCGAATAACTGGAATGGATGGCAAAACTGGCGCCCCTACGGAATACCCGGAGGAAACTCTGATGTAACAATTCCTCAAAAAGAGGCAGCTGCTCACTATCCCAAACTTACAGCGAACGTGTCTGCAAAATCCGTTACGGTGAACACGGGAGCGGAACTTGACTTGACTCATTATACCATAAAAAAAGGCCCCCCTACAGCAAAGCTTACCAATAATGGTACTATTAAAATGACGGGCAGCGGAGATCAGTTGAGCTGGTTTAGTGCGGGAAATAACGATAACATAACACTCGGAAACACATCCACTGTTGAATATTACGACGCCCCCCCTTCCAATGCAAACATTTGGGCAGGCCCTTACGAAAATCTGAAAGTAAGCGGAGGAAAAACAAGCTTTACAACGGGAAATTTGATAGTAAATAAAGCTTTTACCGTTGATACCACAGGAAGTTTTACCGTTAATGCAGATTCACAAAATTATAAAGGTGCTGTAGAGTTAAAAAAAGAAACTACTTTTAAGTCCGATTTATCTGTAGGAACTATATTTGAAAATAACTTAAAAACTTTTGGAAATTCTATCACTTTTGATGGAAATGGTGAAATAAAAACAAGAGATATTATGCTCGCTCTAGGTTCAGGTACTATCGCCGTCAAAGAAGGCACGGGAGATTGGACTTCTGCAGGGCAGATTACTGTAAAAGATATAATTGTAAAAAGAAACTGGACTTCTTCAAGCCATATTACTGCATCCGGAGATATTACAGCCGATAACACCGCTCATACCAACATATGGACAAGCAACCTTGGAGATATAAAACTTGCAGGCAACCTTACCGCCGCTCAATTTAATCAAACAGCCGGAACGCTTACCTTTAATGGTACGGGAACACCTGAGCAGGAGCTTAAGTTTACCGGTGCCGGTAATAAAAATATCAAAAATCTTGCAATCAATTCCTCTGCCAAGGTAAAACTAGGTTCGAATATTACGATTCAGGGCAATTTTACCAACAGCGGAACCTTTGACGCAACAACAGTTCCCGGATATACCATAACACTGACTAATGGCGCGGATCATACGATTACAGGCACCGGCACTGCAAGCAATACAAAATTCCACAATCTAAGTCTTACAGGTGCGGGCGGGAAAAAGCTTGTTATAGACAAAAAAATATCGGTATTGGGGAATTTAACCCTTACAGGAACAAGTACGGATAAGCTCACTATCGAGGGCGTTTCAACCAACTCTAGCATTGCACTTACCACAGCCAATTCGGCACATGGTCAATATCTCAAAGTCAGAACCAATATACCAATTACAGGCGGTACCTATACGGCAGAAGACAGTCTGCCTGACGGTTCGGATACCGATATACAAGCCGGTAAACCCGAAAACTGGATTTTTACGAATTATAATGGAACTTTAACTTGGAAAGGCTCTGTTGACAGTAATTGGAATGATAGAAGAAACTGGGAGCCGGCTCTTGCGATTCCGGGCATAAATACGGATGTAACAATTCCTCAAAAAGCGGGACCCGCTCACCACTATCCCATACTTGCAGGCAATGCTGAAGCAAATAGCATTACAATAGCTGCCCCGGCAACGCTTGACCTGAACGGATTTGTTATAAGTGATAACTCTGGACGGAGTCCGCTTGCCGTTCATGGAACGCTAAAACTAAAAGGTACGGCTGACCAAAAAAATTGGTTTGCAGCCGCCTCTCCTGCCGATAAAATTACTCTTCAAAACACTTCAACTGTTGTATACTATGATAATTCAACTGCCAATATCTGGGGCGGGACTTATTATAAATTGCAAGCCCAAAATAGAGATAAATTAATAACGGGAGGAGACTTTCTTACCGTTGAAGGTACATTTAAAGTTACTCATACTACACCGCCTTCAACTCTTGAAATAGATACGGGAAACGGAGCACAACATTACAAGAGCAGTATTACTGCAACGGGAATCAATCTCAGTTTTAAAACAGCTTCTCTAAAAACAATGAAAGACACTCCCGCAAACTTGACGGAGGTTACCGCTGCAAACATCACTGTAAACGGAGATTGGACAAGTAACTCGACTGTTAACGCGCAAACGGTTACTGTTTTATCAGGAGGAAGCTGGACATCCAAAAAAGGAAAAATAACTCTTACCGGTAATTTGGATGCCGCAAAATTTGTTCAAAATGAGGGAGATCTCATCTTTAACGGTACGGGAAACCGGCAGCTTTCCATAAATTCATCCGATTCAAAAATAAAGAACCTTGTCATAAATGCAACTGCAAGCGTAAAACTCGGCTCGAATATTACGATTCAGGGCAATTTTACCAACAGCGGAACCTTTGACGCAACAAACACGGGCAGTCCGCCGGGATATACGGTAACTCTGACGAATGATGGAAATCACGATATTACAGGCAGTAACACCGCAGCAGGTACCAAATTTTACAACCTCATCTGTATCAATGCGGGCGGAAAGCAAATCAAATTTAACAAAAAGATTTCCGTACACGGTAATTTAACTTTGCAGGGGTCCAGCATAAGTAACTTGCTTAATATATCGGGAACAGATAATGATGCCGAAATTTATGTAAAGTCAAATCAGGGAACCGCCTCAGGCTATGAATGTAAGTGGCTTGGTGTTGCTGAAAATCTTCCGATAAAATCTCTGACTTCTTCTACGTATACCTGTACCACTGACGAAAGTAAGCCTACCGGAAACATTAATTCTATAATAGCCGGTAAACCTGAAAACTGGATTTTCACAAATGTATATGAATTAAGATGGACAGGTGAGGCTAACGATAATAACTGGAATAATCCAAATAACTGGAGACCCAGAACTTCTCATGCCCCTAAACCAACTCAATTTGCAACAGTGCGTGCAGTTGCGGCCGGTAAGCACCCCATATTGGGAAGCGGAGATTATTATGCGAAAAAAGTAGAAGTTGTAGGCACCGCAACCCTCGATCTAGCCGATAAACTTATATACTCAAATACGGCAAAAACTGCAACCGCAGAACTTACCGCCAAAGGCACCCTCAGACTCAAAGGCACAGATGGTCAAAAAAACTGGTTTGAACATTCTAATCTTTCAAACAGAATGACAATAACCCAAAATTCTACGGTTGAATATTATAATAGTGCACCGCCAACAATAAAGTTATGGGGCGGAGGTACCGACGGTTATAATAAATTGATTTTAAATAATATAGGAACCTGCGAAACAGAAAACAGTAATTTAAAAGTAAATGGAGAGCTCTCCGTTGAAGGCTCCAATGTTACCATCAATAGCGGCGGAGGTACTCAAACTTATAATGGAGCAATAAATGCTACAGGGAAAGATATTACTATCGAAGGTTCAACAATAACTACAAAACACAATATTACAGCAAATAAAATTAAGGTACTAGGAGACTGGAACTCAAACAGCGGTACTATAACAGCCAGCACAAACATAGAGGCAGCTAAATGGACTTCTGCAGACGAAGTTATAACTCGGGCCGGAAATAATATTACCGTTACGGGAGCTTGGGACTCTAAAGGCTCCACCATTACAGCGAATAACATTGAAGCAAAAAAAAATTGGGACTCTTCGGGGAATGTTACGTCAAACGGTAATATCAAAGTTGATAATGGTTATTTATGGAAGCCCACAGCTGGAGATATAAAACTTAAAGGCAACCTAACCGCAGGTAAATTTAATCAAACAGGCGGCACTCTTACCTTTAACGGCACGGGAACACCCGAGCAGGAGCTTAAGTTTACCGGTGCAGGCGATAAAAACATATTCAATCTTACAATTGATTCCGGAGCAAAGGTAAAACTCGGCTCGAATATTACGATTCAGCGCAATTTTACCAACAGCGGAACCTTTAACGACTACACTTATACCGTAACCCTTAGTCCGACCGGCAATACCGTAACGATTACAGGCACCGGCACTGCAAGCAATACAAAATTCAACAAACTTGAATGTACAACAAGTACTACCACAAAAACTCTTAACATAAGCGGCAAAATTTCTGTAACCGGAACGTTAACTCTCTCCGGAGCAAGCGGAAAGCCATTAACAATTAACGGCTCTAATAGTGCCGAAATTCATCTAAGCAACAGCCATGGTTTAACTTCAGGTACTGCAAAAGGAAATTTTCTAATGATATATACCGGCAAAGTAAGGATTCAATCTACAGGATCTACAGGTAAATACTATGTCGTAAAAGACAGTAAAGATGATAGCGGCTCAACAATTAGTAAAAACGGCTGGATATTTTATAAAGATAGTCTGCAAATAGTAAATTCCTTTGCTAAACCCAATGATAACCATATCTATCTTTTGTTTGATGACGACAGCTTATCTACAGAAGAATTTCATAGTTTAAATGCTTTAACCCATTCCTTACAAATTACAGACGGCGTAACAACTTATACATCTAATCTGCAAACAGTCCACAAGGAACCAAGTTCATATATACCTTCCGGACATTCTTTATGGAAGATTCAACTTGACGGAACTCAAAAATTTAATCCTGATGATATTCTTAAATCCACCTATCAGGTATCTTTAAATTATTTCGGTACACTTAAACACAAAGCCCAAATCTCTGATATCGGAATCGACATGGTAAAACCTTTGACGGCTTCTAACTCGATAGTTTTACGTAACTTTAATGCCGGTGATAATGACCCGGCCTTACCTACACTTGATGTTAGAGTACTCGCCGAAAAAGCACCTTCTTCTTCCAATGTTATCTTGCATTTTTTCTCAAAAAACTCTGCGGAGCATAAATTTTGGCATCCCGATACTATACCATCACCACCCGGCTCTTTTGCAAATCCTCAGGCAGGCACAACAAATTATTCTCCTACATTGAATGGTAACCTTATAACCTCCATCATCCCATCAACTGATCCTTCCTTAAAAGAAGGAAAGGTGGGGCAGTTTATGTATGTCTATAATAATTGGCTTCCCTGTGCAAGACTCCGAAATCCAAACGATATCCTTTCCTTCGATGTCTGGAATTTTAAAATTGTAGGAGTACGAATGCAAAAGGGCGGCGTGTCAATCTTTGACAATGTTGTAAATCCTCACAAGGGGCAGTCTGCCACAATAGCTGCACACCTAAAAAAATCCGGTATGCTTACAATTCAGATTATGACCTTGGACGGCAACATAGTACGCACTTTAACCCGTTCTCACCACAATGCAGGTGACCACTTTTATCTATGGGACGGAAGAAACAATGGCGGCAATCCGGTTGCAAGCGGTATGTATTTTGTCAGAATTGCCGGCCCCGATATAGATGAAGTGAGAAAAATTCTGATTATTAAATAAAAAAAGGCCTAAAGAACGGCAGTTTAGACTGCCGTTTTCTAAGCCCTAAAAAATCAATTTTTAAACTTTTTTAATTATAAAAACAAACAGGATTTATCTGAATTTATTTTGCAAATCTCTCGCCGAATTCTTTGCATTTGTCTTTTCCGGCGGCAGTGGGTGCATCATAGATAATTAAGCCTTCTTCAAATAAGTCGGCTCCCTTATCCTTAGACCTTGCTTCCCAGTTCCTCATCCATTCGCCGCCTGAACCTTCACCGGCCCATTCATATGAACCGAACAAGGCAATTTTTTTGCCGGACAGTTTTCCTTCAATAGAAGCAAAGAAGGGTTCAAATTCATCCGGCTCAAGCTCTTCGGAACCCATAGCGGGGCATCCGAATGCAATCTTGTCATAATCATCAATGCTTTTTGATCCGAATTCCGAAACGGTAAAAAGAGAAGCGTCTGCTCCGCCGGCCTTTAAACCTTCAAGAACGGATTCAGCCATCGACTGAGTATTTCCCGTCCCGCTCCAATAAATAACAGCAATTTTTGCCATAAAAAACCTCCTATGGTTAAAAAAATAATCGAGAGTTAAGCGCTTAACAAATCGTAAAGCCTTAAGCCCTTTTCTATCTGCAAAGCAAAATGCTTTTTGCATTCATTATATCGATCAAAAATTTCAGTTGCTTTTTCGGCATCGGAATAAACCTTCCAATAGCCCGAAAAAATGCAGCCTTCACCTTTTCGTCTATAATATTCCAAAACATCGTATACGGGATAGCCTAAAAAAAGCCCTATTTCATGCGGAAAAGAACAGCATCTTTTACAATGCCTGTCCATCTGTGAGCTGTGCATTCTGGATGCTAAAATATTCAACATATCTTCCAAACTCATCTGAAGCTCATAACCGAACATTAAAAGAGCTTTTTGTACTCTTTCATCCCTAATTAAAGCTTCCAGAGCTTCCTTTTTATACAAAAGAATCTGTGCGCCCCGTTCACAAGCACACAAAACTTTTAGATAAAAGCCCTTAGATTCAAGCAAATCCTTATCAAGCAAAAAAAATTGCTTAAAATCTTCTGCTGATACGGAAATCAAATTTGAGGGCTTAAGGCCTGCCAAACAAGGCGCGCAAGAATAAACTAAATTGTACTCGATGTTAGCAATATTCAACATGAGTCTATTTAAGCACAGATTTCAAATAAAGTCAACTGTTACTTACTAAATATTTATTAATTATTGTTTAAAGCTCTTCCGTCTTCCAATCTCCGATAGTCCGCTCCTCTTCATCAAAGCTCGAACCTATAAGGATTATCTTTTTACCCATAGTCTTAAATTGATCCGCATAGCCCTTCTCTTTTATCTGAGCTATCGCATCTTCGGCACTGCCTGCACTCATTAACTTAAACTCAAAGATGTAGATAGAATCCTTTGTTTGCACTATACAGTCAGCCCTGCCTTTTAAACAGTATATTTCAGTCTGCACAAATTGTCCCATTAACTTAAAGATTAAGTAAACGGCAGTCTGATAGTTTTGCTCCCTAAGTTTAAGTTTATCCTTAGGTAAGTTATCATAAGGAACTCCCGCTATTATCGCCTGCATCCTTTCCATAAACTCATCTACCTTTCCCGCCCTTACATCTTCTACAAACTCCCATATTGAAACCCCTGTCTCATCAGGCCTAAGTGAACAATAGGCCGGCAAAAGATTTTCTAAAAAACCATACCTCACTTCATCATTAGGAAAACCTAACCTATATAGATTACCTTCTTCTATGTATTCTTTTATCGTTAAATATCCCGATTGAAAAAGTATCGGCAAAGGATTTTTTGCATCTGCTCTATATAATTCTATACCTGCTTCATTTAATTCTACATTACCGTCTAAGTTAGGTACATTATAATGAGCATCTTTTAAGTAATTTACTAAAAAGGTCGGTGTTCCCGTGGCAAACCAATAGTTTTTTAATTCTCCCGCATTAAGTGTGCTTAAGATACTAAAAGGATTATAAACGGATTCCCCTAAAACACTGAACTTATATCCGTCATACCTCTTTTTTAGCTCTTCAATCATTTTATCATAGCTATTCTTGGTGTTACCTGCTAACCTTTCTATTTCAGGCTTAAAGGTATTTTCTATCTCGTCTTGAGTTAGACCGCAGACTTCGGCATAGTCATTCAGCATGCTTATATCTTGCAAATTATTTAAATCGCTGAAGATACTTACCTTACTGAACTTTGTTACACCGGTCAAAAAGGCAAATCGGATATATTGGTCGCAAGTTTTTATCACCGAATAAAAGGCCTTGAGGGTGTTACGGTATTCTTCGTTTAGTGCTTCGTTTACTCCCATAGTCTGTAACAGGGGCTTATCATATTCGTCTACAAGGATGACGGCTTGCTTGCCCGTTTTTTGATAAGCCCTCTGAATTATACCTGCAAAGCGTTGAGCGGGTTCTTTTTCTTGTTTATGAGAACCATATATTTCTTCAAATTGACTTAAGGCAAGGTTTAAATGATTTTTTAAAGAATGAGGTTCATCATACCTGCCTATGTTAAAATCCAAGTAAAAGACAGGATATTCCACCCAAGCTTCATTTTTTTCTATTTCGGCTCTTTTTTCTTCAGCTTTTTCAATATATAAACCCCTAAAAAGCTCCTTTTGGCCTAAAAAGTAGGCTTTGAGCGTCGAAAGAAAGAGGCTTTTACCGAACCTGCGAGGACGGCTTAAAAAGTATGGAGAAGAAGTACGTACAAGATTATACACGTATTTGGTTTTATCTACATACAAATACCTATCATTCCTCATCTTTTCAAAACTTTGTATACCTATAGGTATCTTTCTTGATAAATCGAAATCCATTTTTACCCTCCTCAACATTATTATAACATAAGATAAGGGTTTATTCAATGTTAAAAGAAAATAGCGTAACAGCTCAGTAGAGATGTCACGCTATTTTCAAAAAATTGCCGCCTTGGCGGTTGTGTATCGGTTAATGTGCATCAGTTAAGTTATAGCTCAACCTTTTTATCGAATAACCAACTTGTAGCCGCAAAAAAACCGGCTGAAATAAGTATGGTCATAATTATTGTAACCAAATGAACCGGCAGCGGCTGAATGTTTACAAAGTTATAATATTGGGAAGACATAAGTCTTAAATCTATGTACTGCACAAGATCCCACCTTGTACTTAAATAAGTACCTAAGGCTATGATTCGTTCAAAAATTAAAATAAAAAGAATGATTGCAATGATTTGAGCTGCCATCTTTTTTCTTATAAAAGAACGGGTTAAAGCCTTAACAAACATAAAAGCTGTTCCTACAAGTAAAAATGATGAGACCAATAATAAGACACCGTAAAGAAAGGGAAGAAAATTTTGTACAAATATCTGATAGAATACACCTCTCAAAACCGATATAAAACTTTGACCGGCTGCTTCATAAAAGACAGCTTGCTGGGCTCCTATTATCAGAAAAAATATACATGCAACCAAAGAGTATATTAAATATTCCACAAAACCTGCTATAATTCGGCCTCCCAGTATAGCTTCGCTTCTTATAGGGATGGTAAGCATAAGGTAGTTGGTGTCCTTGTACAAAAGCTCATCTATGTGCCCGTTGCTGCATGTAAAAAACATTACGAGGGGTATAAAGGCAAGGGCAAAAAAAGTTAAGCCCAGCCAAAGGTTTCCCGTCGTTCCCATTGCACTGAAAGGCGTTTTAAAGATACTTAAGAGGATTATTGAGCCGATCGACAATACAATCATAGTTCCGCTTAAAATCAAAATAGTATTCAGCCTTCGCCTTATTTCATATTTAAAAATTCTTCCCATTTTATGCTCCAAAAACATCAAGATAGATTTGATAAATAGATTTACCTCTTGTAGTACGCAAATCTTCCGCATCGCTTTCCAAAACAATCTCGCCTTCTTTTAAAAAGGCTACATCGTTAAATACATGCTCTATATCCGAAACCAGATGAGTTGTAATTAGGATTGCACTTTCTTCAGTCCATGTTTTGATTATAGTTTTAATAATCTGCTCTCTGGCTACAGGGTCGGTGCCTCCCAAAGGTTCATCCAAAATATAAAGCTTTGAAGCTCTCGAAAAGGTAAGGCTTAAATTAAGTTTTTCGATCATACCTTTCGACATAGTTTTTACGGTTTGCTTGGGCTCCAGCTTCATAAATTTCAGCATCTCCAAGGCCTTGTTTTTATCAAAATCTTCAAAAAAATCTGCATAGAAATTAATAGCATCTTCCGAAGTCATCCAAGGATATACGACATTTTTATCCGGCAAAAAGGCTACCATCTTTTTTGTATCCATACCGAATTCTTTTCCGCATACCTTAAAATTGCCGGCAGTGGGTTTTATAAGTCCTGCAATTATTTTTAAAAAGGTTGTTTTTCCCGAACCGTTAGGCCCCAAAAGACCGTAGATTCTTCCGCTTTCTACCTTGAGACTGACATCATAAAGAGCTGTCTTTTTTCCCAAGTATGTTTTTTTTAAGTGCTCCGTTTCAAGTATTATACTCATTTTTTTCTCCAAAAAAATTATTCTATTTTTGCCTTTATAGACGCCATTATTTGCTCATTAGAAAATTTTAGATTCCTCAGGCCTTCGATAGCCGGCAAGATAATCTGATCTGCCATCTCTTCCGTCAATTTTTTTACCAAATCAGCCTCATTTACAACAAAACTGCCTAGTCCCCGCTTTGATTCCGTTATGCCTTCGCTTTCAAGCTGCTTATAGACCCTGAACATAGTATTCGGGTTTACATCCATCTCGGCGGACATATCGCTCATTGAAGGAATTTTATCACCCGGTTTAAGCTCTCCATAGACAATTTTACATTTTATTTTTTCAACTATTTGTAAATATATTGGACGATTTTGATCGTATATAACTTTCACAAAAAAGAACCTCCACAACACAATGAATTTGAGTAATTTAAAACACTCTACTATCTGTCTATAATACTATTATTGCTAAATTGTGTCAAGCCCTCGTAAAACGTTGTCCGTTTTTTGGAAAGTTTGTACCATTCTATCCGAAAAATTTACAACTGTTGTATAGACCTTATTTGTTTTTGTATTTATATCGTTAAAGGCCTTATCCAGATCTTCGCTGCTCTTTGCCATGAACGAAATATTTTTTACCACCTCGATTACCGTTTTTCCTATTCCGGCAGAGCTTTCAACTGAGGCTGCCGCCAAACGTCCCAACTCTTCAGCTACAACGGCAAAACCCTTTCCGGCATCTCCTGCATGGGCCGCTTCAATGGCGGCATTCATACTAAGCATCTTTGTCTGCTCTGCAATACCGGCTATAACCTCCGCCATTTCCTGTATATCCGCAATGCTCTGATTTATATGGACGATTTTTTCGTAAGTAGACTTAAAAAGCTTATGTCCGCCCTGAAAAGTATCTACAAGTTCTTGTGCAGCCTGAGCATCTTCTTGGGCTTCGGCAGCTTCCATCTGTATATCGGTTAAAAATGATTTTACCGTTTCGCACTTCTCAGCTTTTTTTTCATCGTCTTGTTTTAAAGATTCTTGCAGTTCTTTATATGATGAACCCAGCTCCTTGTGTTTTTCTTGCAGTTCATTATAAGCCGCATTTAACTCATCGGACACTTCTTTTAATTCTTTATAATCGTTTTGAAGCTTGATATAAACGGGAGAGTTTTCGATAGAAAGTCCTCTTTCTATCGAAACAGACGATTCTTCTATGCGGACGGGAGCTGATTTGGAATAATAGCCCTGCACAATAACCGGCTGCCGGGCGCTTTTCTCAGATATCTCGGCCGTTGCGTTGCTTAACGAAGAAGTGTTCGGCAACGTGGTATTTAGCGCAGCATAGCTTGCTGAAGCTGTATTTACCGAAGCGGAACTTTGTGCAGACAATGTTTTATCTTCAGTTCTATCAAAAGAAGGCCTTTGTACCTCATGCACTTCGGTTTTAGGCCCTGCATGAAGTCTAAGTTTTGCTTTTTTTGCCCTTTCTCTTTCTATATAAATTTTATATATAATCGAAGAAAGAAGCCATGTTAAAAACACGCCTATAACCCAGGCTAAAACAATCAATAAGACGGCAAGAGTTTTCGATCTTTTTTCCTGCTTTATAAATCCGTCCTTGTATTCATCTTTAAGCCTTTCAAAACTGTTTTGTACGGAATCGAATTCTTTTAGCACAGGCAAAAAAGTTTTTGCTGAAGAATCTCCCGTAAGCTCAAACTCCTGCCTCCAAGCCTCTATACTTTTAAACAGCTTATTATTTGAGTTCTCATAATCATTATATGCAAAGTTTAAGCCGGAATCGTTTTTGTCGGCAGCTGAAAGTTTTTTTAAATTTTCAAAAGAATTAATAGTTTCTTTTATCCTTGCTTTAAGATTTTGAACCGAAAATTCCCCATCCTTGCTTGCAGTCCTGTACATATCCGCCTTTAAACTTACAAGATAAAACCTGTACTCAAGCAGATAATCCGTCTTGAGCTGAAAATCCGACGAAGGTTTTGCAGCAATAAAAAAAGCCGCCCCGCCGATACCTAGGGCCAAAGCAATACCGCATAAAGAAAAAATGATTTTTATGTAATTTTTCATTCCAATGTCCTTTACATAATCCTTAAATACCCATACACTAGATGTATGAAAATTTTGCATACAGCCGATTTGCATTTAGGTAAAAACTTGTACGAAACATCGCAATATGAAAGGCAAAAAAAAATGCTCGATGATATTCATAAAATTCTTTTAAAAGATGATTATGCAGCCCTTATTATTGCGGGAGATATCTACGACCGTTCTATTCCTCCTGCAGAATATGTAGCTCTCTTCGATTCATTTTTATCTGCCGTCCATCAGGATTGTCCCGATACGACCGTGTTTATCATACCCGGAAACCATGACTCTGCCGAAAGATTAGCCTTCGGCTCTAAAATTTTAAGTTCCGGTAATATCCACATTGCTGCAGACATCGGCAAATTATGCTCGCCCATCATTATAGCACAAAATGGAGAAAAAGTTCAATTTTTTTTGATGCCTTTTTTGCATTTAAGCTCATTTTCCAAAGAAAATTCGGAATTAAAATTGACATCTCAATCAGAAATGGCCCAAGAAGCCTCCCGCCGTTTAAAAGAAGCTGTGGATCCTTCGATTCCGTCGGTTTTGGTTGCTCATCTTTTTACCCTAAACGGAGAAAGTTCCTCATCTGAAAGGTCTTTTTTAGGCACTGCAGAATATGTTTCGCCCGCTCTCTTCGATTTTTTTACCTATACGGCTATAGGGCACTTACACAAAATGCAAAAAATTACCGGCAGAATGTACTATTCCGGTGCACCCCTCACATACGCATTCGATGAATGTTCAACAGAAAAGGTTGTTCTATCCGTCGACATAGACTGCAAAACTCAAGGGTTTCCTGTTCGGGTAGAAAAAATTCCGATTATTCCATTGCGTAAAATGAGCCGTTTAGAGGGAAGTTTTTTTGATTTTTTTAATACGGATAAATTCGATGCCTACAAGGACGATTTTTTAGAAATAAAGCTTACAGGTTCTACCCTAATTCAAAGCCCTATGAGCCTCTTACAGCAAAAGTTTCCCTATCTTTTAAACCTGCATCAAGAGGCCGTTGCAGCCGAATTAAAAGAGGAGGAGCAAATTCATATATTAAAAAAGAACATTGAAGACGAAGATGTCATCTTTGAAAACTTTATGCTTTTTGAAAAGGCCATAGATGAAGAGCCCTCCGCAAAAAAACAGGAGCTTTTCAAAAGCCTTTGCAAAGAGCAGTTTACATAAGAAGACATTGCTGGAGGAATAATGAAACCTGAAATTTTAAAATTGACCAACATAGGCCCTTTTCGCGGAACACACACAATAGACTTTAGCCGGATGGATTCCATTTTTTTGGTATGCGGAAAAACAGGAGCCGGAAAAACAACCATCTTCGATGCAATCTCTTATGCCTTTTATTCAAAGCCTTTGGGGAGCCGCTCCCAAATTACCCGCAGCCTCAGAAGTCAGTTTGCCCCCGAAGAGGAAACGGCCGAGGTTGAGCTTATCTTTACTATAGGACCTGCCAAATACAGGATTTTTAGACGGCTTCCTTTTTTACGCCCGGGAAAGAAAAACGAAACTCCTGAAGAATCGGCCCTAGCCCAATGGGACGGCAAAACTTGGAAAGATTTAAGCTCTACAAATAAGCGGGACACGGATAAAAAAATATTGAACATAATAAACCTAAACGAAAAAGAATTTGCCCGCATTGTCCTCCTCCCCCAAGGCGAATTCGCCGCTTTTTTACGCGAAAACTCAAGCCAAAAAAAAGAAACCCTTGAAGAGCTTTTTCCGATTTCCCGCTATACCAAAATAATGGAAAATCTAAAGGAAAGAGAAAAAGCGGAGTCCTATAAAATAAAAAACACGCAAGATGCCCTTGAAGCCCTCGGCAAAGAATTCGATGCCGACACTTATCCTTCAAAAAAAGAAAGTTTTGAAAAAGAGATAGAACTTATCAAAAAAAATTATAACAAAATATCAAAAAAAATCGAGGAAAAAATCTCCGAAAAAGAACAGGCAAAGGTTCTCAAAGAAAAAAAAGAAGAACTTATAACAATAAAAACAAGGCTCGAAAATCTTAATGCCCATAAAGAGGAAATAGGCCTGATGGAAGAAGCTGTCGAAAAAGCCCGCAGGGCATCTTCCCTTGCAGGTCTTGCAGATTCCGTAAGCAAACTGAAAAACAATATTGCCGAATATAAAACCGATATCGAAAAAAAGATAAAAGACTTAAATGCCGTAACCCAAGTTTTGGAAGGTCTTAAAGCACAAGAAAAAGAAATCTCAGCCGAAAAAGAAAACAATACCTTTTTAAAGCAAAGTCTTGACCGCCTCAAAAGGGCTGCCGAAATACACAAAGAAATTGAAGAAAAGTCATACGAAAAAAAAGGCCTTTCTTTACAAAAAAAAGAAAACACCGAAAAACTTGCTCAAACCGAAAAAAATATTCAAGAACTTAAAGATAAAGTTTCGGAATATCTTAAAATAATCAGCGAGCTCGATAACAGAAAAGAGAGGGCTGAAACTTCAAAGCAAAAGCTTTCTTACCTAAAGATAGCTTTTGAAATCTCTTCAAAAAAAGAAAAGGCGGCAACGCTCTATACAACCCATAAGGCGGCTGCCGAGAAAAACTACAACGATTTACAGTTAATCTTAAAGGACATCGAAATAGAAAAAGAACTTTTTGAAAAACTCAAAAAAGAAAAAAAAGATTTGGAAATAAACCAAAAAGCCTCTGCCCTTGCCGTTAACTTAAAAGAAGGAGAGCCATGCCCTGTCTGCGGCTCAGTCCATCATCCTGCCCCAGCCGTTGAAAATACCGGAAGTATTTTTTCGCTGGACGAAAAAATACAAAAGTGCGAACGCAGCATAGAAAAGTTTAATCATGATAGAGAAAACCTCAGCAACAGCCTCACAGCCCGCAATAAAGATGCCGACAAGTACAAGGAGCAGCTGGCAGAGCTTGACCGCTCCTTTTTTAATCTAAATGAAGAATTTAAAAACTACCCCTTTATTTTTAAAGAGATGCCGTCCGAAAAAGCAATAGAAGATCTTCTTCCGCAAGCCGGAAAGGATGCTGAAAAAGATTCCTTGCTTTTTAAAGAAGCTCAAACGGCAAACACGTCTAAAATAAATTTGGAGCAAAAGCTTTCTTCCATTCAAAATCAAAAGGAGAGTCTAACGGATGCCCTTACAAATATAAAAATAAAAGAAAGCGAGTTAAACACAATCCTTCATGAAAAGAAAAAACAATATGACGATGCCTTTAAGTTTATTCCTTCCGATATCCAAAAGGAAAATATAGATGACACAATCGAAAGCTGCAATGAAATGATTTTTACCTCAGACCGCAAAATAAGCGGTTATGAGGAGAGGCTCAAGGAAAGCAATGACAGGCATACAAGCATAAAGGCTGGCCTTATTCAAAGGCAGGATCAGTTGGCCAAGTGGGAAAAATCTTTATTGGAAGAAGAAGAAAATTTAAAAGATTCTTTTGAGCGTAAAGGATTTTCATCCTTAAAAGAGCTTTTAGATTCTATTTTATCTGACGAAAAAATCGCCGATTTTGAAGAAACCATAACAAAATTCAAAGAAGAAAAAATTACCTTGGAACATTCCGCTGCCGGACTTGAAAAAGATATTGAGGGAAAAACTTTTATTCAGCCCGAAAAAATTGAGGACGAAATTATAGTCTTGCAAAAAAATCTTGATGAAGAACAAGACCGCCTTACTGAAGTAAAAAGCGGCCTCGACAAACTTAAAGACCTTTTTGAAAGAAGGCAGAACCTTTTAAGCGAACTAAAACAAAGGGCCGAAGAAGCTCGGCTTATAACCGAGCTTTCTTTAAGTTTAAACGGAAGCAATAAGTATAAGCTGAAATTCGATATTTGGATGCTCTCGGCCTTTTTACGTGAAATAATAATCTATGCCAACACTCGTCTTGAACGCATGAGCGGCGGCCGCTATGTATTAAAGTTGAGCAAGGAGCTTTCGGGCAATAACCTTTCAGGACTGGATATGGAAATTTATGATGCCTACACAGGAGGCGTCCGCCCTACAGCCAGCCTTTCGGGAGGAGAAACCTTTATGGTTTCCATAAGCCTTGCCCTCGGCCTTGCCGACTCCATTCAAACAAGAAGCGGAGGTATAAGATTGGATTCAATGTTTATTGATGAGGGCTTCGGCAGCCTCGATGAAGCAAGCCTTGAAAATGCCATTAGTATCCTCGACGAGGTAAGAGGTAACCGCATGGTGGGTATAATTTCCCATGTAAGCGAGCTAAAAACCAGAATCCCCCAAAAAATCGAAATAGAAAAAACCGCCAACGGTTCAGCGGTAAAATATCAAAACTATAAGTCATAGTTGGATAATAAAAAAAGCCCTCAAAAGGGAGGGCTTTTTTAAGTGATTTTTTAGCGGGCGTATTCTACGATACGTGTTTCGCGTATAAGGGTTACGCGGATTCTTCCGGGGTACTGCAAATCGTTTTCGATTTTTTTTGCAATGTCCCGGGCCAAAATCTTGGTATCGGCATCGGAAATCTTTTCGTTGTTGATAACAACCCTCAATTCCCTTCCGGCTTGGATTGCATAGGCCTTTTCAACTCCGCTAAAACCTTCAGCCAGCTGCTCAAGGTTTTCAAGACGCTTAACATAGTTATCCATAGTTTCTCGTCTTGCGCCCGGACGGGCGGCTGAAATCGCATCTGCAATCTGTACAATTACCGATTCAATGCAAGTAGGTTCTATATCATTATGATGAGCGCCTACGGCATTTACAACCCTCGGATCTTCATTGATCTTCTTTGCAAGTTCCATTCCTATTTCGGCATGGTTTTTATCGGAATCGGTTTCTGCACCCTTTCCGACATCATGCAGCAAGGCGCCTCGCTTTGCTATTTCGACGTTTGCACCGATTTCGCTTGCAATCATTCCCGCGATTATGGCTACTTCTTTAGAATGCTGAAGCACATTTTGTCCATAGCTTGTTCTAAAATAAAGCCTTCCCAATGCCCTTACGCCTTCTTGGTTCATGTTATGGATGCCTAGGTCAAATAGAACCTTTTCTCCTTCTTCATAAACCTTTTGCGAAATTTCTCTGGTTACCTTTTGAACGATTTCTTCAATACGTGCCGGATGAATTCGGCCGTCAAGAATTAATCTTTCTAAAGCAACCCTTGCAATTTCTTTGCGCACAGGGTCAAAACAAGATACTACAACAGCCTCAGGGGTATCATCGATAATTATGTCCACACCGGTAAGAGTTTCCAAGGCTCGGATATTGCGTCCCTCGCGGCCGATAATCCTTCCTTTCATCTCATCGCTGGGCAAGCTGACCGTTGAGACAGTAATGTCGCTGGCCGTTTCCGTTGCAAGACGTTGAATCGTAGTAATTAGAATATCCCTCGCTTTTTTTTCTGCCGTCAACTGAGCTTCTTGTTCTATCTTATTTATAATAGTAACTGCATCATGCTTTGCTTCAGTTTCCAAATCGCGGATAATCAAATCTTTTGCCTGCTGCTGGGTCAAACCGGAAATTTTTTCCAATTCTTCCCTGTATCTTTCTTCTTCACCGCTTAAAAATTCCGTCCGCTCATCAAGTGCGGCTTCCCTCTTGACAAGCTCTTTTTCTTGTTTTTCAACAGTTTCGACACGTTTATCGAGGATTTCCTCTTTTTGTGTCAACCTGCGTTCGAAGCGCTGGAGATCACTCCGGCGTTCCCTATTTTCCCGTTCCTGCTGTTTTTGTTCCCGAATCAGCTGCTCTTTTGCTTCAAGAAAGAATTCCTTCTTTTGAGCCTCGGCATCTTTAATTGCCTCCTGTAAAATCCGTTCTGCACGTTGTTCAGAAGCAGATAGTTGAAATCTGGCATAAAGCCAGCGAATCGTCCATCCAAGAATTACACAGACAGCAGGAAGGATGACATACAAAATCCAATTCATCGGTATGCTCCTTAAAAAATGACTACTGTCCAGTCTCATAATACAAGCAATCGAAAAAAAAGTCAATGAAAATTTTGAAATTTATTCTTGTTTAAGCGTAAATTTTATGATATACTTTTTATTATAAGGAGAGTTTTATGAAACATAAAAAAAATGTATTTGTAGCCGGTTTATTTTTTATCGGTTTGTTTTTTGCTTTATCGTTCACCGTTTCTTGCGGAGGTAAAACCGAAAAGCAAAAAGTAGTATTAACCGTACAAGCAGAACAAGGCTGGATGCCATATTACAAAGAAGCAGTAAAAAGGGTTGAAGAAACTCATCCGAATACGGAAATTAGACTTATTGAAGTAGGAGCTTTCGACCATTTGGATAGGCTTGATGCCACAGATGCTTCAAATAAGGATGTAGCAGATTTATTTGCAATTCCTGCCGATAGACTTTACGGACTTGCGGAGAATGAAGCTTTAGCTTCCATCGATTCCAAAAAAATTTCTTCCGAATTGGGCGGCTGGTCGAATTTTGATTTAGGACTTGGCGGAAACTTAAAAATCGGTAACGAATATCTTGCTTTCCCCCTTAATATAGAAACACTCATTACCTTTGTAAATACAGCAAATGCAAAAGCACAAGGTTCCGATTATACCAAACCCTTCGAACTTGCAAATCAAAAAGATCCTGCAACCGTTTTATTGCCTCTTTTTGATGCATGGTACGGAGTTGCTCCTGCAAATTCGGCTGCAATCGAATTCTTAGGAAAGAAAAACGGAACGGAACTTTTTTCCGATATGGTTATGGAATTTAAAGATTTACCGGCAGAAAAAAGAGCTGCAATTGAAACTATATACAATTATTGGAAGCTCAATTATGAAAACAAAACTCCGCTTTTTGATGCAGATGCCGGTTGGGGTTATATTGATAAAGAATTCAGTAATGGAAATAAGGGCGTTATCCGTTTGGGTGGACCGTGGGATACGGGAAGTATTTTGGAACAGACAAAAGGAAATCTTGTAATTTATCCTATAAGCCATATTACATTAAACGGTAAACCGATTTTACATTGGAAAGGCGGCTGGGGACTTGCTATTAATTCCCGTATCGAAAAAGATGCAGAAAAATATGCACTTGCCGAAGCGATGATAAAAGAAATCGTAAACCCGAAATATGCCGTAGACTTTTTTAAAGCGACCGGTAAGATTTTGGAAAATGTTCCTGCCGAAACATATACCGCTTCAAATCTTTCAGATACAGAAAAGGCTGTTATTAGGGCAGTAATAGAATCTTATAAAATTTCCCCTGCCCGTCCTTTATTTAAGGAATGGGGAAAGGTTTGGGATACATGGAGAAATGCCGTTCTTTCATGGAACAGTGTTAATCCTAAAAATGCCGAGGAAGCATATAAAGAATTAAAGGCTTCTTTCGATGCAATGATGGCAAACTTTAAAATGTAATGGTAAGCTCTAAAATTTCTGTCAGATTTTAGAGGTTTCCTAATATCCTAAAAGCTGCCGACATAGTATTGTCCGGCAGCTTTAAAACCGGAGGTGAAAATGACTTATTCAAAAACTTTGTCGGACGGTATAGGTAATATTCACCCTAGGAAAAACCTATATCTGTTAGAATTGGCGGAAGCCGATTCTGCAAAACGCAAAGAACTTAAAGCTGCAAAGTCTTCACACGAATACAATATTAAACTTGAAGATTTTAAGGTAAAACGGAAAGAGTTTTTAAAAACATTAAGACGGAAAACAAAACAATATTCGGCTTCGCATAGAGAAGATGCTGCAACCGATTATTTAAATCTACGGCTTTTTAAAGCGGAGCGAAAAAAAGAATTTTATAAAGATTTTGCGGAACTTTCTTATGACGCTTTTTTGGAAGCAAAAATTGCAGAACTTGAAATACGATATATACCGGATATCCTTGCCCATAAAGCATTGCTTCAAAAGAAACTCCAGACAGCAAAAGAAAAACTAGCAGACATTGATGAAGATGAAAGAACAATTATTCAAAAAACAATTGAGCTGACCGTTGCAGAGCGTAAAGAAAAATTAAAAACCGAACTGAAAACACTATCGGAAAAATATACATCCAAATCCATTTCAAAAAAAGCCTATAAAACCGAATGTAAAATTAAAAGAGCTGCATATAAAGAAGATGTTCTTGCCGCATCTTTTACCGACCCCAAAGTGAGTTTACAAGAAGAAATTAAAAATATTACATATCGGCTTAAAATGGATATAAAAACAAAACTGAATGTTTTAGAATCGGATATTGCCGATGTAAGAAGAAAAACGCCTATCGAATTGGAACGGTTTCCTTTAATTTCCGTTTTTACTTGTTTTTTACCCGGTCTCGGACAGTTATTAAATAAACAATATGTAAAAGCCGGTATTTTCTTTTTATTTTCAATTTTTATTTATCTCATTGCATTCCCCTATATTTTAGGCTATACGAATTATCAAGGTTCCGGAATTTCAGGGCTTATCGGACTTGCCGAAGGCGGAACAAAAATAGATAAATCAATTATTTTTATGATTGAAGGCATTATAGCTCTAATTTTAATTCTTTTTTCGGTCTTGCTGTATATTGTTTCTTTTAAAGATGTTCGGAAGGTTGAAGTAAATGCCTTAAAAGGCATAAGACGGAAAACTTGGTTTGAAAGCAAACGGAGCATTGAACGGGAGGGCTTTCCTTATTTGGTGTCAGCTCCGGCTTTAATTGTTATTGTATTTATCGTAATAGTTCCGATTTTGACGACGGTTTTTATTTCGTTTACAAATATGGATCCGGTACATCAAAATAAATTTTCATGGATAGGTTTGCAAAACTATAAAACGCTGATAACGGGACACGGCGTTGCAGGTAAAGCATTTTATCTTATTTTGGGATGGACTCTTATTTGGACGGTAGGAGCCTCCACGCTTTCGATTGTTATAGGCTTTGTTTTAAGTCTTATTGTCAATCAAGAAAGAATAAAAGGAAAATCAGTTTTTAGAACAATTTATATTTTACCGTGGGCGGTGCCTGCGTTTATAACGATTATGTTTTTTTCGATAATGTCTTCGCGCGGCGGTCCTATTTCAGAATTGCTTGAAAAACTGTTTGGGCTTTCGATTGATATTAAAAATAACCCGCATCTTACCCGCACAGCTCTTATTCTTTTACAGAGCTGGCTCGGTTCCGCATATATCTTTTTACTTTCTACGGGCGTTTTGCAGGGCATTCCAAAAGATTTATATGAAGCTGCCGAAATAGACGGTGCAACCGGCTTTCAGCGTACTATGAAAATTACCGTGCCTTTAGTGCTTTATCAAACCGCGCCGCTTTTAATAATGCAGTATACCTTTAATTTTAATAACTTTTCGATTATATATCTTTTTAATTTGGGCGGGCCTTTTAATCCGACAAAATATGGAAATTTGGCAGGAAGTTCGGATATATTGATTTCTTATATTTATAAATTAACTATCGAAAATCAATATCAAGCGATAGGGGCTGCAATTACGATAGGAATTTCGCTGGTTCTTATGGTATTTGCATTTTTGAATTTTAGAAGAACAAAAGCTTTTAAAGAAGATTAAGACAAGGAGAATAAAGATGAAAAAACAAAATGAACTTTATTTGTCGGATAAGCAGCCTCTCAATACCGGAGGTAGAATTTTTCTTACCCTTTCCTATCTGATTATGATCGTCTGGGCTTTATTTATTATTTTGCCTCTGGCTATTATTGTTGTATCGGCGTTTAACGGAAATCAAGGGAAAAATATTTCACTCCAATCGGTGTTCAGTTTTTCGCTTAAGCACTTTGAATATCTTTTTACCGAGACCTATTTTTTTATGTGGGTAAAAAATACGCTTATTGTAGCTATTGCAACCGCCTTACTGACACTTTTAATCGTGTCATTTACCGGTTATGCGTATTCACGGTATAAATTTACGGGCAAAAAAACTATTCTTATGGGAATTATGCTTATCCAAATTATACCGGTTTTTGCGGGACTTACCGCGTTTTATACCCTCCATTCGATTATTTCTACGGCAATTCCGTTTTTTTCAAAAAAGGCAATGCTTGTTTTAATTTATTCGGGAGGAGGAATCGTAGGAAACACATTTATACTAAAAGGTTATATAGATTCAATTTCGCGGGAGCTTGATGACGCTGCAAAAATAGACGGATGCTCAAATATGGGGGTTTATCGGCTGATCATTATGCCGATTGCGCGTCCGATGCTTGCCATTATTGCTCTTTGGTCGTTTATCGGGCCTTTTATGGATTACATGTTACCGAAAGTTTTACTTACTAATTCAAAAGATTATACGCTTACCGTAGGCTTATTTACACTTATAAACGACGCAAGAACTATGAACGCACCGGCATTTGCGGCGGGCGGCTTATTAACGGCAATACCGATTATAATCTTGTTTATCAGTTTGCAAAATCAACTGGTTTCAGGGCTAAGTTCCGGCTCGGTAAAAGGATAGAAACATGATAATTAATTATACATTATATGAAGGGGAGGTAGTATGAAAGTTAGTTTAAAGGATATCGGCAAAAAATATGAAGGAAGAGAAAATTTTACGATTAGACATATCAATTTGGAAATTGATGATAAAGAATTCTGTGTGATTTTAGGTCCTTCAGGCTGCGGAAAATCTACATTATTGAGAATGATAGCGGGGCTGAATTCGATAACGGAGGGTGAACTTATTTTCGGAGAAAAGATTGTAAATAAAGTTGCTCCGAAAGATAGGGATATTGCAATGGTTTTTCAGTCTTATGCCTTGTATCCGCACATGACGGTGTATGATAATATGGCTTTTTCATTAAAAATGAAAAAAGAAAGAAAAGAAGTTATCCATGAGCGGGTTTTAGAGGCAGCAAAGATTTTACAAATAAGCGACAATCTTTATGCAAAGCCATCGGATATTTCGGGCGGACAAAGGCAGCGGGTAGCTTTAGGACGCGCTATGGTAAGACGTCCGGGCGTTTTTTTAATGGATGAACCGCTTTCAAATCTTGACGCAAAGCTGCGCGAACACATGCGAGTTGAATTGGTTCGGCTGCATAAACAACTTGGCACTACCTCAATTTATGTAACGCATGACCAAACGGAAGCAATGACAATGGCTACAAAAATAGTGTTATTAAATAAAGGAAAAATTCAGCAAGTGGGCAAACCCGAAGAATTTTACAATAAGCCTGCCAATATTTTTACCGCCGAATTTATCGGCTCTCCCACAATGAATATTTTTGAAGGCAAAATTGAACATGGGCGTTTTATAACCGCTTCGGGTGTTATCGAAGTATTCCCGAAAGAAGCTGACGCAAAAGTTCTTGCTGCTTATGAGGGCAAAAAAGTATACCTTGGTATACGCTCCGAACGATTTATTGCAGGAGAAAATGAAAAGAATTCCTTCCATGCAAAAATAGATGTAATTGAAGTACTCGGCAAAGAACAGCTTTTATATACAAAGTTGGACGACGGTACCGACTGTATTATGAGCGAACCAGGATATTTTAAATATGCTGTGGATGAAATTCATGACTTTACATTTGATTTAGATGCTTTGCATTTTTTTGACGGAGAAACTACCGAAAGAATAAATTAAACGGAGTTTTTACAGGAGACCTTTATATTTACATAGATATTTTATACCTTAAAATAAATCGCTTTTCCGTCTTGCCCTATATTTTAGAATGTTGTATATTGTAACTAATCGGGAAAAATGAATTTTTCTAATCTAAATTATAAGGAGATGATTATGGCAGTATTGGATATTACAAATGCTAATTTTGATGAAACCTTAAAGACCGCCAAGCCCGTTTTAATTGATTTTTGGGCACCGTGGTGACCGGGGTGCGTACAGCTCAGTCCTGAGCTGCAGGCTGCCGAGGCGGAACTCGGCGACAAGGCTGTGATTGCACAGTCTAATGTGGATAATGCACGAGAATTGGCAGTAAAATTTAAGTTTATGTCAATTCCTACCCTCATCGTTTTAAAAGACGGAAAAGAGGTGGATAGACACACAGGTTATATGGATAAAAAGAGCCTTGTAAACTTTGTTTCAAAGCATATCTAAAAGAAAAGGCGGGAAGCTTTAAAAGCCCCCGCCTTTTTTGTTTTTAATCGGTTTAAAGAGTTTCTTTAAACCGGATATTTTTAAATATAGTCGGCCTTGTGGAGTACATCCCTTGCCTTAGGTAAGTCTTCTTCGCTTACCATGATTACGGGGCCGGTACAACCCATTCCCGTTTCGGCATAGATGCCTTCCTTCCAAAGAGCCTTGCAGGCATCTTCGATTTCGATAACATCGATTCCGGGAATACCGGCATCAACGGTTTTCTTAGGCGGAGCCTTTACTTCTTCGGCAGCGGCTGCGGCAACGGGCTTTGCTCCGGGCATATCTTCCAAAAGCTCATCCAAGCCCGCCTTTTTAGCGGCCTTAAGTTCTTCTGCATAGATGCCGTGAACATTGTTCTTTGCACAGTCGGCGACGAATTTTAAGGCATTGGCTATGGCCGGAGCTCCCGATGCCCTCGAAATAATTCCGACAACATCATCATAGCCCGAACCGATACAGGGTCCGTAACCGAATCCTGAGCCTTCATAGCTTCCGCCCGTTACAAAGGAAGAAAAGAGCTTAATCAGCAAGTTTCCCGTGAGGGTATCGCAAACCATTACATCGGGAGTTCCCTGCAAAAGGTCGTTTCCTCTCATGCGGACACCTCCGTCTGCACGGTTCGATTCGGTGTAGTTTACCTTGTAGCCCTTTTCCTTCATTTTGTTTAGAGCCTTTTCAATAACGGCGATACCGTCAATGTTTAAAAGACCTACGGTGGGTTCGGCTATTCCGGAAGCCTTGGCAACGGCAATACCGCCGATAGCATTTAAAAGCATGGCCTTGTAGCGGTTTGCATCGGTTGTTCCCGTGGTGGTAGCAAGAATCATCTCGCGGCCCTTTCCGGGGGTTACAACCTTTCCTACGGTGCTTACACCCAAGGGGAAATTATAGTGCATGGTTACACAAGCCTTAATTGTTCCTTCTTTAAAAAGGCGTTCCATTTCTTTATGAGCGTCTTCGAGAGTTGCTGCGGGGAAATGTTTTAAGCCCTTTGCTTCCGGTCCTCCGATGAGGATTACATCCAGATCGGGATTTCTTTTTGCGGCAAGCTCTGCAGCATAAACAAGTTCCGCTTCGCCGTGCTCGCTTCCCGGAATTGTTAAGCCGACGGGGAATCGGCCGACAAAGGAGCCGCCCTCAAGCCCTTCGGCAAGTCCTAAAAATAAATCAGCAATTTGTTTTTTATCTGCCATATTCTTATCTCCTTAGTTTTGGGATTTGAGAATATTTTCAGCTACATTTCTCATTGCTTCGGCAACAATCTTCTTTATTCCGGCTGTGTCCTGACCGGCAGATGCGGAGCCTTTTCCGTCATTGGCTTCAATTAAGAAGCTTAAGCCGTCGAAGAGGTTTGTAAGACGGCCGAGGAATAAACTTCCCTTTCCGATTATCATTGTATTTTTGAGTTTTCCTGCCATCATATCGCGGCGTGCATGTCCGATAAAGGGAACACCTGAAGGGATATGTCCCTGAGTGGGCGCAAAGCCGACAACTCCGTGTTTTTTTACGAATTCGGCAATTTGAGTTTTTTCAAGTTGGCCTTTCATAACGCTTAAAGCGGCAATCATCTTTACGTTTGCTTCGGGTACGTTACCGGCACCTGCAGGAGCGGTGATTTCGTGGTTTTGAAGCTCTGCCGAGTATTTTTCGATGTCGGTCATCTTTAAACCGGCGGCATTAAGAGGATCGTAAACCAATACGCTCATAACGGCCTGAGGGGCGGAACCGGAAGAAATTACGTGCTTTCCTACAACTTCGGTATTGATAACGGGGTTTACTCCGTCGTCTGCACTGAGCATAACGGCAAATCCTCCGATCATATCTTCAAAGAGGGGAAGGTCTTTTTTTACATGGTCTTTTCCGTTCATACCGAGCTTGGGTACCGAACCTCCCGAAACGACCATTACGTTTTTAAAGATACCGGCTGCTACAAGGGCTGCTCCGTGGATAATTGCGTGAACGGGAGCTGCACAGAATCCTCGAACGTCTGAACCGGTTGCATTTACACAGCCCGATTTTTCTCCGACTGCCTTTGCAATGTTTCCGCCGCCTCTCTGGTTAATATCGCCTGCGGCTTCTTCAGAACATTCGATGATGTATTCAACATCTTTCATATCGATGCCTTCGAGTTTTCCCATGTGCCATGCAGAAAGAATACCGGAAGCCTTTGTTGCTATGTTTTCAAGCATGGTGTGGGCACTCAAGTTTTCGTCAGTATCGTGAGCCTGTTTTACACAGCCGATGAGTTTTCCCTGTTCGTAAAGACCTTCTGCTGTGTGGGCATCAACCATTTTTTGGATTTCTGCCATGTCATGGCCTTCACCGAGTTTGATGTCTTGGGTTTTCATTATCGGATGGTTTTCGATGAGTTTTGCGGCTTGAGCTGTGAATTCTTTTGTGAAGTAAACAAGTTCAAAAACGTCGGCATGTTTCATCAAAATATAGAATTCGGCCTGAGTCATAATTTCGCCGAATTTGCCCCTTCTTTCGGCCTTTTTTGCATCCTTGTACCAAGGTTCGGGGATTTTTTCCAAGTCTTCGGGAGTCATGTTTCCGATATAAACTTGGTTAGGCGGATAGTTTACTGCCTCTTCAAAGCTGCGTAAGTGAGAGGGTATTGCCTTTAAATATTCATCCTCAGGGTTTGCAAGCCTTGTGCCTGTTTGAGTTGAACCGTTGTGAAAAAGAAGATCGGGAGCATGAACTAAGATGTAGCTTGCTCCTTTTATAGCGACTTTTGCCATAATGCCTCCAAAAAATTTATATAAAATTAAAATAATTTGCCAATTAATAACGATGGCCTAACGTATTCTATATTAAATTCATTTATTATTCAAGGGTTTTATTTATGGAACTTTATAAAAATACTAAGAGATTAAATTTAAAAGAGCTTTTTTGATAAATAAAAAGCGGCAGATGCTTCAAAAAACTATCTGCCGCTAGTAGTTATAATTTAATAAGGTTATTTAAAAGACTATACCTTCGACAATTAGTTTTTCGGAAAATAATACTTTCTTGTATTTAACAAAAAGAGTATCGTTTGATGCATTGATTTTACTTTTTACATAAACATCAATATCTCCCGACTTTATCAATTTAAACTCTTCCCTATCTTTTTTAGGTTCTACCGGTGACACGACCGGTTGGGGTTCTCCCACACCTCAGGAAGCACATCCTATAAGGTCAATAGTTATTGCCTTAGAATTGATTTTTTTTAAATAATCCAAAACTTTGTCATCAATATTTATTGTCATATAATTGCTCCTTATTCAATAATAATTTCTTTTCTGTTATAAATTGACTCATCCAGTTCGCCTGTTCTTTTTGCTGCAATTACACCTGAAAGAAGAGAATCGCTTACGTTTAAGGCTGTTCGGCCCATATCGATGAGGGGCTCAATAGCAACAAGAAGACCTGCAAGAGTTATGGGAAGGCCCATTGAAGATAGGACTATGATTGCGGCAAATGTTGCTCCGCCTCCTACACCAACGATTCCAAAGCTGCCCAATGCCGTAATTATGATAAGTTTTACAAGGAAGACCGGTGCCAATGGATTGATTCCTAACGTGGGAGCAATCATAACAGCCAACATCGCCGGATAAATTCCTGCACAGCCGTTTTGTCCGATACTTGTACCCAAACTTCCTGCAAGGTTAGCAATACCTTCGGGAACACCTAAATTGTTTACTTGGTTTGAAACGGTAAGAGGAAGAGTTCCTGCCGAAGACCTTGATGTAAATGCAAACATAAGGTTTGAAACGCTTTTTTTAAAGAAAGTTATAGGATTTAATCCTGCAGTAAGCAAGTACAATCCATGTACAATAAACATTATGATAATTGCAACATAACTTGCTCCGATAAATCCGATAAGTCTTAAGATTTCGGAGAAATTTGAAGTTGAAGTGATATTAATCATAAGAGCCAGAACTCCGTAAGGCGTAATGCGGAGAACCATTCGGACAAGTCTCATAACTACATCGGAGCACGAATTAAGCCATTTAATAAATACGTCTGCACTATCGGGATTACTTCTTTTTAAGAATAAGACTGCAAATCCAAGCATTGCAGAGAAGAAAACCGTAGCCAAGGTAGCATTTGAACCTTGACCTGAAAATGCGGAAAAGGGATTTGTCGGTATAATTTCAAGAATTTGCTGTTGAATCGGTTTTGCCTCAAAATCCTGAAGTCTGCCTTCCATAGCCTTTCCTCTTGCAATTTCACTTTCACCGGCTGTAAGATTTTCTGCCGATAAGCCGAATGCAGAAGTTGTAAGAGCTCCTACGAGTGCTGCTATTGCAACAGTTATAATAAGAACAGCTAAAATTCTTCCTGCTGCCTTTCCAATGTTTTGCTTTTGTGTAGCAATTGATTTTGTAATGCTCACAATAATTAGAGGGTAAACAATCATCCTAAGTAATCGTACATAACCGCTTCCTACTAAAGTAATCCAGCTCATTGCTTTTTTTATCAGAGCTGTATCTTTAATAGTAAGCTGCAATATTGCACCAAAGATGATACCTACAACAAGGGCTGTAACTACACGTACATTAAAACTCATATTCAGTTTTTTCATGTATTTAATTCCATACATGAGTAATAATGCCGCAGCTACAATGCCTACTATACAGATTATGTCCATAAAAAACTCCTAAATACTTGTATTTTATGATCGCCGACTATTCTATCATAATATAAAACCTTTTACTAGACGTCTAAAAAGATGGTTAAAAAAATTGTCAACCAAAATAATTCTTAATTAAAATTCGTTCTATTGACAATTTTTTTATTTTTTGATAGAGTTCTTTTAATGTGTACGATTTAGTCCGCATTTTTATGGAGGTGCCAAGATGATTTATTCCGGAATTAACATAAGCTGCAAGTTTTGTACACCTCTTTTATTTTGATAACATCGGTTTTGCCGATGTTTTTTTTTGCATTTTTGTTTTAACAGGAGTTTAAAATGGCAAACAAATTTATGGGACGGTCATTGACTGTAATTGATGATTTATCAATCGATGAAAGAAAGTATCTTTTTGAAAAAACAAGGCGGTTAAAAAAAGCTATTCAAGAAGATGACCAAAAGGTTATGGATGAATTTAGAATTAACGACAAAGACTTCGGTATCTATGAGGTTTTTCTTGAGCCCAGTACCCGTACAAAAGAGTCATTTAGAAATGCAGCAAAATTTCATCAAGTAAAATTAAGTGATTTAGCCGCAGAATCTTCTTCTTTTAATAAGGGAGAAAGCTATGCAGATACGTTTAATACCCTTGCCGGTTATCAAAACAGCATATTCATTGTCCGCAGCAAGGTAGAGGGAGTATGCCGCTGGCTTGAAAACGAAGCTCAGGCTTTTTATCAAAGAAATAACTTAAAGCGAAAGCCTGCTTTTATAAATGCCGGAGACGGTAGGCATGAACATCCTACTCAAGAGCTTCTTGATGAATTCACGTTTATAGAAGATAATGGCTGGTCTTTTGATAAAATCCACATTGCCTTAGTAGGCGACCTATATCACGGCCGGACAGTTCATTCAAAAGCCGATGGGTTAAAAATTTTTAATTCAGTAAAAGTGGACTTGATAGCACCCCCTGAGCTTGCAATGCCTGAATACTATAAGGTTAGAATGAGAGAAAACGGATTTACCGTAAGAGAATTTTCCTCAATAGAGGAGTATCTGGAGCAATCCGATCTAGCTCTTATCTGGTACTTTACCCGTCCACAGCTTGAAAGAATGGGAGAACAAATTTTAAAAAAACAGGATGAACTGCGCCGTTCCATAACTTTCCGAAAAGAATTTATCGAAAAGCTTCATGAAAATACCCGCTTTTATCATCCTCTGCCTAGACATCGGGTTCATCCGACGATTCCTACTTTTTTAGATGCAACCTCTTTTAATGGCTGGGAAAGGCAATCTATAAACGGAATGTACGTAAGAATGGTTCTCCTTTCGATGATAGCAGGAAAAATAGGCGATGATTATAAGGGGCCTGAAGTCAAGCAAAGCTCATCGATTGAAGATGAAGATTACATAGTTGAAGTCCCTATCAGTAATTCTAAAGAAAGTAAGGTTGAAACCTTTTCAGAAGGTGTACGCCCAATACAAAATGGAATAGTCATTGATCATATTTGCAGAGGAGATAAACCGTCAGTAATAAGGCATCACATGTCCAAAATTATCAATGTTATGGGGCTCGAAGAAGGTAAGGGCGGTGAATGGGTCTCAACTTCTACAAAGGATAAGGGAACCTTTAAGGGTATTATTTTCAGGCCGGGCGAATATAAATTCTCAAGAGCTGATTTAAAGCGGCTTTCGGCTGTTGCTTCAAGCTGTACCCTTAATCTTATAAAAGACGGAAAAATTCAAGCAAAATACCGGACTCACCTTCCGCCTCGAATTTACAACTTTGAAGATCTGATTTGTAAAAATGAGGCCTGCATTTCACATCCCGCTCAATCCGAAGGTGCGCCCGCAATTTTTTACCGCACTGTTGATAACAGATATGCCTGCCAATATTGCGGAACAATTCACACCTTTAAAGAGATCTGGGGAGAAAAAAAGAACTAGCCCTTCCTCTATTTTCCGTTCCTATTGTTTTGAAACTTTATAGCTTCTTCAATAGGAACCGGTTTTTGGAAGGCATAGCCTTGTCCGTAATCGACTCCTATATCTTTTAAAATTGAAACTATCTTTTCGTTTTCTGCATATTCCCCTATTGTGTAAAGGCCTAAATGGTGGCACATATCCCGCATGGTCTTAACCATCGAAAAATCTACATAGTCTTTATCAATGGACTTTATAAAAGAACCGTCGATTTTTACATAATCTATCGGAAGAGTTTTTAAATACGGGAATGATGAAAATCCTTTTCCGAAATCATCCAATGAAAAAGCAAAGCCCAGTTTTCTTAATTCGGCAACAAATTGTGATGTCGCTTCTAAGTTGCGTACTGCACAGCTTTCCGTTATTTCAAAACAAAAATTATGAGCCGGAACATTGAAATCTCTACGGGTTCGAGCTATGAATTCTATAAGGTCATTGGAAAAAAACGAGTCAGCCGAAATATTAATTGATAATACTACATTATCTTCTAAAAACCCTTTTTTGATAGCATCTGCAAAAAAGGCAAAGGAATGTCTTATGACCCATTTATCTATTTCGTATATAAGGTTGTATCTTTCTGCTATCGGAATAAAAACATCGGGCATAATAACGTGATCATCATCAATTTTAAGCCTTATCAAAATTTCATATTTGGTATTGTTAAAAATATTATTTAAAGGCATAATTGCCTGTGCATATAAAACAAATTTATCTTCTTTAAGGGCTTTTTGGATCGTATTTAGCCAAAATGAAATATTTCCCCTCGAAAAACCGGAACCTCCTGAAAAGGACACTATCTCATACCTGTTTCCTCCTCTCCTAAAGGCTACTGAACAAGCATCATACGCATTTGAAATTACGTCTTGAGAGCTATGGGGTATTTTATTAATAGCAGCAATGCCTACACTTATGGAAATAGTTAAGATTTCTTCGTTCCACACAAAATGTTCATTATTTATTTTATTTATGAGGTCTTGGGCAAAATTACATACTTGTTCTTCATTTCCATAATAAAAAAGTGTAAATTCATCACCGATAACATGCATAACAGAGTCTTCAGGCATACCTTCCGATTTTATATAATCTAAAATCAAAGAAGATATGTGTTTTATTAGGGCATTACCGGCGTAATATCCCCAAAGTTGATTTATGGTTTTAAATTTATCTATATCCAAATATAAAAACCATACTTCTTCGCTGTCATCCATTTCAAGAATTATTTTATCTATTCTTTGAGCCATTGTGAGAGAATTTAGGTTGAAATTTATGTCTTTATTTAAGCGCGATTTTGCATTTTTTACTACGGAATTAAAACTCATCGCAATTCTTGCAATTTCACGGTATTGTTTACCCAAAAAATCAAATTTGATAAGCTCGGTGTTTTTTGCTGCCTTTTCTAAGCGGTTTGTAATAGTTTCGAGAGGAGATGCTATTTTTTTCGCAATTACGAGCGATAAAATACTTACAAAAATAATAAAGGTACATGCAAATAATATTGATCTAAATTTTAGACCATTTATAGGGCTATAAAAATCGGATGCAGGCACTGTAAATCCAATTGTCCAACCGGAAATCTCCGATTGAGCAAAGTAAAAAAATCTTTCAATTCCGTCATAGTCTTTTATTGCGGGCAAGAATTCGTTATAGTTTTCATCCAGTTTTAATTTAGCTATGTGCTCTATAAAGATTTCTCCGCCTTCAATATTGTAAAGTTCTGTAAAATTATCAAGACCAAATTGATACTTTTCATTTGGATGGGATAGTATACGATTTTTTTTACCTATTAAAAAAGCATAGCCGTTTTCCTTATATTTAACTCTTTCTATAAGGGGTAATAATTCGTCTATTCTTATTTCTCCAAAAAATAAACCTTCAGAGCCGCTTTTTGTAATAAACTGCTTCATAATTGAAACAACTATTGAGTCTTCCCGTGAACTTATGCTGTGATAGGGATTGGTTATGATAAGGTTTTTTTCATTTTTTGCTTCAAGGTACCAAGGCCTCTCCCTAGGTTCATAAGAGGCTGGAGGTACCCAGTGTTGGCCGTTTGCAAATGTCCCATTTTCATAGAATACCGCATAATCGGTTTCGGGGTCAAGCATGTTTAAATTTACTAAAAAATCAGTACAGTTTTCATAATCTGTAATATCCATATGAACAAAAGTATCTATAACTTGTTCAATTACGGCTGTTTTTTTAACAAGCCATTCATCTATTTCTTTTGCTATAAGTTTGACCTTTAATTTATTTTTATCGTTGAGATTTGTTGAAAAAAAGTTTGCTGAGTAAAAAAAATTAAGGAATACTGCAATAACTATTAGAGCACTAAATACTAATGCATTTAAGAGAATAATTTTCTGTTTTAATCTCATATAATATACCTCTAAATATCCTCCTTAAAAGGCCTTTTAAATTTATGTGTAAATTTCTTTTATCAAAATTTGACAGTGCAAATTAAATGCCAAAACAATATTTTGTTGTAATACCTGACTTAAACTAAATATGTCTCTCTATTTTGCTTAAGTATAACTAAATTTCGAAATAAAAGTTACTCATTTATCTTAATTATCTTTAATAAAGTAAAATTGCCTTTGCCTAGGTTAAAGACGTATCCTTTTTATTATGATATTCCGGATTGTATTTTTTTAATAATTTATTTAAATCCGTTATAAGCTCATTATGGCGGCCGACTAGTATATTTAGGTTTTCTTCATTAACATCATCCGTAAGGAAAAGTTCGTAAGGGGAAGTCTTTAGAGCATCGGTTATTTTTGATAAAGTTGAAGCAGAAACCCATTTTTGTTTATTTTCGATTGCATTGATAAAGGCAATAGATACATCTGCTTGCAGGGCTAATTCCATTTGAGACATTTCCAGTTTGTTCCGTATACGTTTTATATTCTTTGCTAGAACAGATGAATAATCATAACTCATAGCTAATAATACCTCGAATTACCAATCTTCAGTTATTCATTTCCCCCTTGAGTACGTTGTGGTTTGTTTTTATTACAAAAAAATGAGCAAAGGCACAATGCCCTTAGGCGTGTTATAGATTGAGAAAAAATGCGTGCTTTTTGGTGTAAATTTATTTGGACACAGGTATTCCAGCTGCGAGGCTGCGAGGCTGCGAGGCTGCGAGGCTGCGAGGCTGCGAGGCTGCGAGGCTGCGAGGCTGCGAGGCTGCGAGGCTGCGAGGCTGCGAGGCTGCGAGGCTGCGAGGCTGCGAGGCTGCGAGGCTGCGAGGCTGCGAGGCTGCGAGGCTGCGAGGCTGCGAGGCTGCGAGGCTGCGAATTTTACCCGCTATGCAGTATTGTGTCAAGAGCTTTGTAAAAATTTTTTGCGTTTTTTTATTAAAAAGCATACTGTTTTTCTCGATGCGCTTCTCTATCATCGCTATAGAGTATAGCATATTTTGCCGTATACCGCAAGGCAATCAGAGAATATTTTTATTTTTTTAGGGCAAATAATTACCGATTACCCAGTCGCAGTATGCCGAAAACTCGACACTTAAAATTCGCTTTTACAACAGAACTTCATGATTGTTCAAAAAAGGGTTCTTTATTTTTGCTTGACAAAAAGATAAGGCAACTATATAATTGGCGGAGCCCATTTGAAAGAGAAACTTTATGAAAAAAGAAACAAAGCACATATTTTCCGTAAAAAATTTTTATAAACATCCCATAACAATGCTTATAACTATTCTTGCAATAACCTTGTTTTTTGCTCTACAAATAATAAGACTCGATTTTGATAACAATAATTTCCGATTTATCCCTAAAAATGATCCGTCCCGAATCAGCGCAAAAAAAATTGCCGATATTTTTGGAGAGGATGTTCCCATTTTGATAGGAATAGAGCGCCGCTTTTCTACTATTGTAGATAAAGAATTCTTAGATGAAATACGTAAACTGGATGAAAACCTAAAAAAGCTCGATTTAGTAAAAAATACGGTTTTAATAACAAACACAACCCATATAGACATAGGTGAAGAAGGAATTGTAAGCGAGCCTATTATTCCGCCGGATTTTTCGGGTACGGAAGAAGAAATTAAGGCTGTTAAACATAAGCTGCGCAGTTGGGATATGTATGAAAGAAGCCTTGTTTCGGAGGATTTGCATGCAACCCAAATTTTAGTTTTTCTTAATATAACCAACGAAGAAAGCGGTTCTCCCGAAACTATTGCAGTTTGCCGCAAAATTATGGAACTGACGGCTGTTTGGAATTTTCCCGATTCTAAAATTTACCTGACGGGAACTCCTATTTTTAATGAAATAGTAAATGAGGCAACAGCCCATGACTTGAGCTTCTTGATTCCTCTTGTTATTGTTGTAGTTGTAGGAGTTCTATTCCTTTCCTTTAGAAGATTTACAGGGGTGTTTTTGCCGCTTTTGACGGTAATATGCTCCGTAATATGGGCTTTGGGAGCCATGGCTCTTTTTAATGTTCCATTGTCAATTCTTTCTACAATTCTACCTATTATTTTAATAGCAGTCGGTTCGGCCTACGGCATCCACGTTATAAACCACTATTATGATGAAGTTGTACAAGATGATTCCATCTCAAAAGAAGAACACAAAAATCAGGTTGTTAAAGCTTTAAGCGAGGTTATAAGGCCGGTTTTTTTGGCAGCCCTTACAACTTTTGCAGGTTTTGTTTCATTTTGTTTTACATCCGTCGTCCCTATTTTTGAATTCGGTATTTTTTCAAGTTTCGGCGTTGCTGCAGCATTTTTAATATCCATAACTTTAATTCCCAGCATATTGATACTAAGAGGGCCTAAAAAACCGTCAATGCGATGGGCAGATAAAAAAAATAATACCAGCCGTTTGGATCGCGGCATCGCAAGTACCTTTGTAATCATTGCAGAACATTCCCGCTCCGTTATTCTTTTTGTCGGGCTGATAGTAATTTTTTCAGTATTAGGATTAAAAAAACTTGTTATCGATAATGTTTTAATGGAATACTTTGATAAAGATGTCGCAGTCATTCAATCCGATACTTTTATGCGTAAACACTTCGGAGGCTCAAAAGTGCTTGAAATGGTCATAAAGACCCAAGACGGTTCAAGTGTCATACGCCCCGATATTTTAAAAGCCATTGACAATCTTTCTATTTTTTTAGAAGAAGAAGTTGATGATGTCGGTAAAGTAACTTCCATTGTTCCCCTAATTAAGCGTTTAAATCAGGTTTATAATGCCGATGAGTCCCCTGAAGGAATCTCTAAAGAAATACAATATGATGATATAGTTGAAGCGGAAGATTCAGGCAGCTTTGGAGACTTCGGGACATTTGAAACGGAAGAGGCAGATAATAATCAACTTACGGAAGATATACGCACAAAGAAAAAACAATATAGTCAAGAAGAAATTATGTCTATACTGAATGAAACGGCGGAAGAAAGAACAAAAAAGAATCTTTCCGCAGAAAAGCTGGTTTATGAATTCGGAAAAAAGATTAATTATAAGGGACTTGCATACTATGAGATTCCTTCCGATCCTAAAAAATACGGAAAAGAAACCCAAGAAGACTTATCGGCTTTAATGGGCAACTACCTGCTCCTCTTAGGAAAAAATACCGAAGGGTTTTTAGATAATAATACAAACCCTAAAACACTAAAAGTAAATATCCAACTCCGAACCGTCGGACAGAAGGATACGGACAAGGTTCTGGAAGAAATTAACGAATTTGTACGCCTTAAATTTCCCAAAGATGTAACAGCTGAAACAGGCGGTTTTGTATTGGTCGAAAAGACCTTGAACAAACTCGTAGTAGAATCCCAGCTTATTTCCGTAGGAGTTTCCTTATTTATAGTCTTTTTAATTCTTTCAATATATTATAGGTCAGCCATTGCAGGCTTTTTTGGAATTATTCCGCTCACCCTCTCCATCTTGATTAACTTCGGAATAATGGGCAGATTTGGTATAAAGCTCAACATAGGAACTGCAATGGTTGCAAGTTTTGCAATAGGAATAGGAGTTGATTATACAATTCACCTTTTGGCTGCATATCATAAATGCTTTCTTAAAACAAAGGGCAGCGGTCAATTTTTATATCTGACCTTTTTAGGTTCGGGAAAGGCTATTTTATTTAACGCTGTATCGGTAGGTGCAGGTTTTGCGGTTTTAATGCTTTCAAAATTTAATATGCTTTCAGAGCTGGGCTTTTTAATTGCCCTTATAATGCTGACAAGCTCCCTCGGCAGCTTGACTATTCTTCCGGTTTTATTAAATTTAATGAAACCAAAGTTTATAAGAAAACTTTTACCTGTAGATATAAAGGAAGTCAAAAACGAACATCCTTTTAATGAAGAAAAAGGTACAGAGGTATAAGATATGAAAAAAATTACTCTAAGTTTAATTTTTATTTTTGGGCTTTGCGGCTTTATTTTTTCGCAAAATGCCGAAGAAATTGCAGCTAAAACAAAGACAAAAAATACTGCATCTTCAATGGGGACTGCCTCCAGCTTGGATATGCAGTCAGGCGGAAAGACCATTTCTACCTTGGATATTATTCAATACTCTTCTTTGGACAAAAACGGTTTACAAAGGATGCTTGTTGAAATAAAGAATCCTCCGTCTTATAAGGGCTCAAGGTTTTTAATGATTGAAAATGCCGACGGCTCAACGGATCAAAGGATGTATTTAGCTCAAACAAAAAAGGTACAAAAGATATCGGCCCAAGGAAGCGCCGATGAGCCTTTTATGGGTTCAGACTTTTCAAATAACGATATTTCGTTTATGGAAAGGGACACAAAGCTCGATAATTTTAAAATCTTAGGTGAAGAAGAATATGAGGGAAACCCTGTCTATCTAATAGAATCTACGCCCAAGGATAAAAATTACACATATTCTAAAACCGTAATGCGAATCACAAAGGATAAAAATCTTTTACTCAAGGCCGAATTTTATCAAGGTTCTCAGCTTGTAAAAATTCTTGAGCTTTACGATTATAAGGAAGTAAGCGGGATAATGACGGCTCATAAAACAAAACTTTCGACGGTTAAGACAAATACATCCACCGTTATCACCATAAAAAAAATAGAATACGGCATGAAAATACCCGATTATGTTTTTACACAAAAATATTTGGAAACCGGCAAAAAATAAATTATTTATAAATTAAGGGAGCCCTTAAACTCAAATTGAGTTAAGGTTTCCCATAAGGTATTTTACAAAATGAAAAAGTTTTTTTTTACGTTAATTTTTATCCTTTCTTTAAACGCATTGATTTTTTCAGATGATGATTTAGGAGATTTCGGCTTTGATGATGAAGAAGGCGGGACCGAATCAGGCGTATTCAGTGTAGATTTCGGGGGTGCTTTTTATGCGGGTACGGAAATTTATTTTGATGCCTTTAAAAAGCCTGAAAACCATAAACCTCCGTTCCCTATTTGGGGCAGTCTTCATTTAGAAGCAAAGTCTCCTCTTGCCGAAGCCTATGCCTCGGTAAACTTAAACGCTAAAACTATCGCAGCCGGAATGGGAGAAACAGCGGAATTATTTCCTAAGCCGCTTTTTCCTGCATGGATTGGAGAGGCCTATGTACAGGCCCTTGCAGGCCCTGTAGTCTTAGGCGGAGGAATCAAAAAAATAAACTGGGGAAGGGCGGGCTTTTTTAGTGTTTTAGATGTTGTAAATCCGAAAGACTTCAGCAAACCCTACGAATTCTATCCCGAAAAAATTAAAAAAGCCTCTCCGGTTTTCTTTCTTTCGGCTTATCTGCCCAAAGAAATGAAGCTTGAATTTGTATATCTTCCCGTTTTTGAAGCCGATGAATTTGCTCTTGACGGCAGATGGAAAAAAGATACCTTTGCAAACATTATACAAGGTTTGCCCTCTTCTGCGGAGACAAACACTTTTGATTATGCACAAGGGGGAGTACGTTATACCCTTAGTGCCGACGGTAAACACGACATAGGTTTTCAGTATTTTACCGGTTTTTTACATGAACCCAATTTTAAATCAAAGCATAAACCTTCCGCCCCCACCGAAGCGGAATTTACACAAGTCTTCGATAAGGCAGAGCTTACATACAACCGCTATCATCAAATCGGTGCTGATTATGAAGCAATGTTCGGGCAGTTTACAATACAAGCCGAATTTGCCGCAAACATAAGCGGGGACTTAAAAGGAAATAATCCCGATATTTATAATCCTAATCTTGCATGGAATTTAGGCCTTTTATACGCTCTTCCTAAAAATATAAATTTGAGACTTCAAGCTGCCGAAACAATTAGGCTTTTTAATGGCGGAATCGATCAGGGTCATCTTAGCCTAGATACGGAAAAAGGCAGCCCTATTACAGATACCCGCCTCCTTTTCTCCATCTCTCAAACCTTGGTACGAGGTTCCCTTGAATGGAAGCTCAACGCTCTTGTAGGAATAGAAGATGCAGACTTTATGATAAACCCCGAACTTTCGTGGCTTATAGGCACAATCGACTTTGATCTAGGCCTCGGCTTCTTCGGCGGCAAAAAAAGCGGTAAATTAGGCCGATACCAAAACAATCATTTTATAAAAATGAGCATCGGCTATGAGTTTTAGAAAATTTTATAAGTTATAGTATTTTATCCGGAAATATGTTAAAATGATTTTATGAGGAGGAAAGTATGCCATATATCGCTTTGGAAAAAAAGATAAATAACTTAACTTTAGAGCAGCAACAGTCTGTTTATGATTATGTAAATTTCCTTTTATATCAAAATACAGCCGCAAAAAATCAAAAAAATATACGAAGAAAACCCGGAGGCCTTGAAGGTAAATTCTATATGGCGGAAGATTTTGATAAAACTCCGGAATGTTTTAAGGACTATGTTTGATGTACCTGCTGGATACACATACGTTGCTATGGTTTTTAAGAGCTTCTCCACAACTATCAAAAAAAGCTTTAGAGATAATTACTACAGAAAATAAAGTTTATGTCAGTATTGTCTCATTATGGGAAATAGCAATAAAAAAAAGTATAGGTAAACTTGAATTTGAATACTCTATAGAAAAAATCGCTGAATTATGCCATGAGAAGGATATATTAATATTACAAATTCAACCCAAATACTTTGATAAAATAATAAAGCTGGCAAATATTCATAATGATCCTTTTGATCGCTTGATCATTGCTCAGGCAATAATTGAAAATTTGGTAATTATTACAAAAGATACAATCATTCCTAAATATAGTGTAAAAACTCTTTGGTAACTAAAAATATTTAATAGCTTGCTCCGCCTTGCTTTATCCTATTATTTTTTGTATATTTTGTGAAGTATTTAATAAGATAATAGGAGGTCATTATGTTGGTTAAAGAAGAAATTGAAAAAGGTATAGCCTCGATTAGGCCCTATTTACAGGCCGACGGCGGAGATATAGAGCTTGATTCAGTTGATGAAGCCGGAAAAGTTTATGTTAAGCTAAAAGGAGCCTGCGGGTCATGTCCTATGGCTATTTATACCCTTAAAATGGGGGTTGAAGAACAGCTTAAGGACATGTTCCCCGAGGTCAGCGAGGTAGTCGCAGTTTAAAATTTTAGAGCGGCTAAGCTATTATTGCCTCTAAAGCAATTTCCATCATGGTTTTAAAAGTAGTTTGACGCTCTTCGGCACTTGTCTGCTCATGTGTAACGACGTTATCCGAAATGGTAAGCACGGCAAGGGCTTGGCGCTTATATTTTGCAGCGAGGGTATAAAGTTCGGCCGCCTCCATCTCTACCGCTAAAACTCCATAATCAGCCCACATTCTCCATGTTTCAAGATCATCATAAAAGACATCGGAGCTGGCAATCGAACCTACTAAAGGTTTTATTCCCATTTTTTCGGCATGGTCATAGGCATTTTTTAGCAAGCTCCAATCGGCAGTAGGAGCATAATGACAGCCCTTAAAACGGTGTGTGTTAATCCCCGAATCGGTAGAGGCTGCCATAGCTAAAACTACATCCCTCAAGCCTATATCCTTTTGCAGGGCTCCGGCTGTTCCGATACGGATAGCCCTTTGTACACCGTACTCATTAAACAGTTCATTTGCATAGATCGAAAAAGAAGGCTGACCCATTCCCGTTCCCTGAACTGAAACCTTTACGCCCTTGTAGGTTCCCGTAAAGCCCAACATACCCCTAACCTTGTTATAACATTGCGGATTTTCCAAAAAATTATTTGCAACAAATTCCGCCCTCAAAGGATCCCCGGGTAAAAGAATCTTATCGGCAATTTCTCCTTGCTTTGCAGCTATATGAACACTCATCTTTACCTCCAATAAAAACTTTTTGTAGGAAATATCAATTTCCGAAAAAAGTTTTTTCAAGCGGTTTGTTTACAAACCGCATAACTCCAATAACACGATAAGTATACCCTATTCAAAACTAAAGTGCAAGATAACGTTCAGTAAATGCGAGTCCTTGCAGAAAAATAAAAAAATATATATAATTGGCGCTATATTCCATATAATTTATAAAAGGGATTTAACAAAATGAAAGAAAAACTTACATTGAGCGCACCTTCAAAAAATAATGACGGCATTATGAGAAAAAGAGCAACATCCATTACGGCACGGCTTTTACGGGCAATTACGATAACAATCATTTCAATCGTAGCCGTTATTTCTGCGGTTGTGGGCTTTCAACTATATAAAAAGAACATTACCCAATTCGATGAATTTACAGGGCAGCAGTTTTTCAATATTGAAAAGTCCATAAATCTTTTTATACTGAACGGAAAAAATGCAGCTTCCATGCTTACGGAAACTCCTGCAGTTAAAAATGCCGATGAAAGTATTTACAATTATAGCTCGCAGACAAATGATATGTCTCATAGCGGAAAAGCGGAACAAGATATTGTTTCAGAATTTAACCGAGCAAAAGCAAGTTATGCGAACTTTAACGAAGTATATCTAGGTACTAAATGGGGCGGATTTGTAGGAATACAGCATGAAAAAATTCCGAAAGGTTTTGACCCTCGTGAACGGGATTGGTATAAAAATGCAGCGGCTGCTAATGGAAAGCCCGTAATAACCGAGGCATATATGTCGCCGGACGGGAACCTCACTTTTACAATTGTGCAAAGTGTAAAAAATTATTCGGGCGAATTTATCGGAGTTATAGGAATCGACATAAACCTTTCGGATTTAACTTCGTTTATAAGCGGAACTCGTATCGGCGAGTCGGGCTATTGTATGCTTATGCAAAACGATGGATTAATTTTAGCCGACCCGAAACATACAGACTATAATCTAAAAACATTAAAAGAAACAGACATTCCTGCCTTTAACGAAATAGACAAAATGAAAGATGGTTCGGCTTTTATTATGCTTGACGGAAAGAGATGGAAGGTTTCAGTATTTTCACTTTCGGGCCTCGATTGGAAAGTTGCTCTTTTTATCGAACAAAACGAAATGCTTTCACTTTTTTATACCCTCTTAAAAAATATGATTCTTATCGGTCTTTTTATGTTCGTCCTGTATTTTACATTGGCTTTTATTTTTGCAAAGGCTCTTAAACGCTATTTTAAGCGGCTCGAAACCGTTTTCGGCAAAATTGCCGAAGGCGACCTTACCGATAGGGTAAAGGTAAAAAAGAATAACGAAGTCGGACGTATTATGATAAATCTCAATACCGCAATCGAAAACAATCATACGATGATATGCCTTTTAAAAGATGAAGCCGATAAAATGGGCTCAATCGGATCTCAGCTATCAAGCAGTATGGAAGAAACGGCAGCTGCAATTAAACAGATAGGCGGAAACGTTAACAGTGTAAAAGAAAAAGCTATGACTCAGGCTGCAGGCGTTACCGAAACTGTTGCAACAGTGGAGCAAATCAATGGACGGCTTAGCCGCCTCGTTTCCGGTATAGAAATGCAAGCCGCAAGCATCAGCGAATCTTCTGAGGTCATTACGCACATGGCGGAGAACACCGTTAAAATCGCTAAAACGCTTGATGAAAATAACGAGCTTATCAAAACGGTGTATGGACAAACCAAGGTCGGTAAAGACGGAGCAAGAACTGCAAATGAGATTGTAAAGCAAATCGCCGAAAAATCGGCATCCCTCCTTGAGGCGAGCCAAATCATTCAAAATATTGCAAGCCAGACCAACCTTTTGGCAATGAATGCTGCAATAGAAGCAGCCCACGCAGGCGAGTCCGGAAAAGGTTTTGCCGTTGTCGCCGGCGAAATTAGAAAACTTGCCGAAGGCTCTAATTTGCAAGGAAAACAAATTGCTGCGGTTATAAAAGAGACGACGGAAATTATCCGCAACATTACCGAGGCCGGTTCTCAAGCGGAAAAGACCTTTATCGATGTTTACAATTTGGTCAGTCAGATCTCCGAAAAAGAAGATACTATTTTGGAAGTAATGCAAGAACAGGAAGAAAACGGAAGGCAGGTACTTGATGCCATTAAGAGAATAAACGGCGTAACAAGTGAAATTAACTCAGCTTCCGCTGAAATGCTTGAAGGCGGTACTCAAATCGAACAGGAAATGCAAAAACTCGCCGAGATAACACTCGAAACAACCGACAATATGAATGAAATAGCTTCAGGGGCAGATCAAATTACCGCCGCCGTCGAAGAAGTAAGCGAGATTACGCAAAAAAATAAGGCAAGTATCGAAAATCTTTCCAATGAGGTTTCCAAATTTAAAGTATAAGAATAATTAAAAAAACTGTAGACTAAATTTGTTAAAATAATTATATTAAAAAAAATGAAATTTAAATCTAACAAACGCCGCAACTAAATTTAAGACATACCTCGAAAAACTAAACATTCTTCAAGGCCTGCCTAATTCATAAGGAGTCTTAAAATGACAAAGAATGACGGAATTTTCTCTGAAAAAAACAATGAGAAACATCAGATTGCGAAAACAACTAAAAAGCAGTTTTCGCTGCGCAAAAAAATGGTTTTAGTTTTTGGGCTTTTAATTACGATTGCACTTGTAATTGCAGCCATGCTTACGGTGGGTATTGCACGTAAAGCGGTACTTGAAAAAGTGGAAGCGCATCTAACAGATAAAGCAACCGACATCGCTGAAGTCATTGACGGAAGGGTAACTTCCGTTGTTCAATTTATTGAAGGCTTGGCCCGCATGCCGTTTTTACGCGACAATTCAATGACTTTAACCGAAAAAGCAGAGCTTCTTGTAAAAGAAGCCGAACGCAACAAAAAGATAGACTACTTCGGTGTCTGTGATATGCAAGGCAACCGTTATGATGCAAATGGTATGAGTACGTCCGTAAGAGACAGAGAATGGTTTAAAGCAGCTGCACAGGGTAAAAACTTTATTACAGAACCGACTATTTCACACATAACAAATAATATGCAAATCCTTTTTGCAGTTCCGATTTACGATGACAATAACTCAATAATCGGTATCCTAAATGCGGCGGTTCCGGCTAAGCTCCTCTCTGAGGAAATCGATGACATCGTAGTCGGGCAAACAGGTGAATGCTATATACTCGGTTTAAAGGGTACCGTTATAGCACACAAAAATTTTGATATGGTAACCAAGCAGAGGAATATGATTGAAGAAGGTAAGAACAATAAAAACCTTGCTTCCCTAGTGGAATTTTTGCAGCATGCCCTTGATACCGATGATAGTGAGCTCGGCTACTATGATTATGACGATATTTCAAATATCGCTTCATATTCGACGATCAAAATTACCGGATGGACGGTCATTCTTAAAGCACCGGTTAAAGAATTCATAAAAACGGTAGACGATTTAAGAATGAGTATAAGAATCTTAGGTATTATCATTTTGATTATTACTCTTGCCGTTATATATGCCGTTGCACATTATATGCTCCAGCCTATTCGAAAAACGGTTACAGCGTTAAAAGATATTGCACAGGGAGAAGGAGACTTAACTGTTCGTCTTCCCGTTAACGGAAATGATGAAATCACAGATTTGTCCGAATATTTCAATCAAACAATTGAAAAAATAGGCGCTGCAATCAAAAATGTCGGTGAAAATTCGGTTTCAATGGAAGCCATAGGAGAAGAACTTGCTTCCAATATGACTCAAACGGCGAGTGCGATAAATGAAATCAGTGCAAACATTGAAGGGGTTAAAAGCCAAACCCTTACGCAAGCTGCAAGCGTGACCGAAACCGCAGCTACAATTGAACAAATTGTACGCACTATCAAACAGCTGAATAACAGTATCGAACATCAAGCAGCAAGCGTTGCCCAGTCTTCGGCCTCAGTAGAAGAGATGGTTGCCAACATCGCATCCATTACGCAAACGCTTGAAAAAACCTATGATGTTGTCAAAAATCTTGCATCGGCAACTGAAGACGGAAAAGAAACGATTATAACCTCAAACAGCGTAACACAGAAAATTGCAGAAGAATCGGGCTCCCTTATAGAAGCCTCAAGCGTTATTCAGCATATTGCAAGCCAAACCAATTTGCTCGCAATGAATGCTGCTATTGAAGCAGCCCACGCAGGTGAAGCGGGCAAAGGTTTCGCTGTCGTCGCAGATGAAATCAGAAAGCTCGCTGAAGACTCGGCAACTCAAGGCAAGACGATAACATCTACGCTTAAAACCTTATCAAGCGAAATAGAATCTCTTTCGGTTTCTTCTAAAACCGTCGAAGACAAATTCAGCACGATTTTTAATTTGTCCGAACAAGTAAAATCGATGAGCGACCGCCTTACCGAAGCAATGCGAGAACAGGAGAACGGCAGCCGCGAAGTACTCGGAGCAATTAAAAATATCAATACGGTAACCGTAGAAGTTCAAGCCGGTTCCGAAGAGATGCTGAAAGGCGGAGAGGGGGTCGCAGAAGAAATGCTAAAACTTGATAATTTAACCCGTATGATAACCGACAGTATGAACGAGATGGTAGCAGGTGCCGTTCAGATAAACAATGCAGTTCAGGAAGTAAATGCAATAACACAAAAAAATAAGACGAGTATTGAAAATCTAGCTGCTGAAGTCGGCAAGTTTAAGGTTTGATTAAACGGTAAAGATTTTATACCGACGGATTGACATATTCATATAAAAGGCCTATACTCACTCTTGCATCCCGAATTGCGTTAGACGCACGCAAAAGGAGAGAGTTATGGTAATTCATATGAATATGTACCAGTCGCTCGGCTTTGCAATCGCTTGGTTGCTGGTTGGACGATTCATTAAGGCGAAGTTTGAGTTTTTTCAAAAGTATTGTATACCTGCCCCGATAGTGGGCGGCTTTTTGTTTGCGCTGATTTCGTTAGCACTTCACACAGCAAAAGTACTCGACTTCGAATTTGACACAACCCTGCAAACCTATTGGATGGTAATGTTTTTTACCTCTGTGGGCTATAATGCAGGGTTTTCGATTTTAAGAGACGGCGGGAAAAAAGTTTTTGTCTTTTTGGCTGTAGCTATAGTTTTTGCTATTTTGCAAAACGTTGTAGCTCAAGGAGTCGCAAGGCTTATAAACTTTAATCCGATGCTCGCCGTCATGCTGGGTTCAACATCTTTTACAGGGGGGTTCGGTACAGCGGCCTCCTTTGCTCCTATTGTTGATCCGGAAAACACTCTGGGAGCCTTATCCCTCGCAGTAGCCGTTCCCACCTTCGGCTCTTTGATAAGCTCCATCTTAGGCGGTCCCGTCGGAAACCGTCTGATAAAAAAATACGGCTTACAGCCTTCAAATGCCGATGAAAGCGTAAGAATTGATGAATCGGGAAACATAATAAAAACAACAAAAGTTGTTAAGAAAGTAGAAGCGGTTCATCCGAGCTTTATAAAGCGGCTCTTCTTTAATCCCACAAAGGGCAGGGAAGAGGGTCAAGAAGTCGTAACGGTTCAGGAAGAAGTTATTCATGAAGCCTCGGCAAAAGGTGAAGTAGATAACTCGACAACCAGTTCTGAAAAGCATCTTAGCAGTGAAAAATTATTACTGGCTTTTATGTTTTTAGTTCTGGCTTCAGGTTTTGGTCTCTTTGTTACCAATTATCTTAATTCAATATCGCCCAAATTTAAATTCCCCATTTACATAGGGGCGATGATTTGTGCTGCCGTTATACGAAACATTGCAGATACGTCAAAAAAATTCAAGATAAATATGGACGAAATTGATGCACTCGGAAATATTTCTTTGAATATGTTTTTGGCTTTAGCTCTTGTTTCGCTAAAACTTTGGCAGCTGGTAAGTTTGGCTATCCCTCTGATGATTATTTTAAGCGCTCAAATCGTTCTTTTGTATTTATACACCCGCTTTGTTACCTTTAAGGTTATGGGCGGAGATTACGATGCTGCGGTCATCACGGCCGGACACATCGGTTTCGGTTTTGCCGCAACCCCTAACGCCATGGCTAATATGGGCTCTATATGCGAAAAATACGGCTATTCAAAGATAGCCTTCTTTGTCGTTCCTATAGTCGGCTCCTTATTTATTGATTTTTTCAATATAATGATAATTGGTATTACCATAGGCTTGGTCGACTAAAATTAGGCCGCGGCTCGGTCTTTTGTTATAGGGTATATGTAAAAACCTTATAAACAAAAGGCCGGCCCCAAGCCATTATTTTCAGTAAATAATTGTTATTCTAAAGAATCGAAACAAACCCGGTAAGTTTTTTAAAGATGTCCATTTATAACAGCCTCTTCATTTTTTTTGTTGTTTCCTTATAATATAGATATGGCTAAATTTAAACGGAAAACAAAAGAAGAGCGCTCGCATGAGATAATGGAAGCGGCAAAGAAAGTGTTTTTAAAAAAAGGCTTCCGTAATACTACTATGGAAGATATAGTTGCCTCCACAAGCCTTTCAAAAGGAGGGGTATATCAGTACTTTAAAAACACAAAGGCTATAATGTTTGCTATAATGCAGGCAGGAAACTATTTCCGCTACAAACGGAACGAAGAAATTTTTAGTTCTGCAAAAAAAATTGACGACCCTTATGAAATTGTGACCCAAGCTTTAGAAGCAAAACTATTTGATGATGTCCCCGAAAAACGGCTTTATCTAATGTTCCTTGCAGAAATTCTATATGACAAAGAATATGAAGCTCTTTTTTTGGAGCTTGAGGCTCAGGCTCATAAGTTTATAAGAGAAAATTTGGAGCACTTGTTTAAAGAAGGAGCTTTTGCCGGTAAAAAAATAAAGTATAAAACAAACAAAGCGGAAAGACTCTACTCCCGCCTCTTTAACGGAATCCTTATAATGTATGAACTTTTTGAAGACAAAACCGTTTTTGATAAAGGAAAGAAAGACATACACGGCCTTATTTACTCTTTTATAAAAAAGAGTTTTATTATCAGCTAAATAAAAACTTCAGTCAAAATTAGTTACCCTATCTTGACTTTATTTTCTCTTTTTATATAATCTAACTGACGGTATCGTCAGTTATGGAGGTTTATATGACAGATAAGAGAGAGCATCTAATATCAGATAATATGTTCAAGCTGATGCTCGAACTCAGTATTCCGGGCATTATCGGAATGTTTGTAATCAGTTTATACAGCTTTGTGGATGCAATATTTGTAGGAAGATATGTAAGCAGCTTAGCTTTAGGAGCAATCAGTGTAGCCTATACATTTACACTGATAAATAACGGCATTGCCGTTTTAGTAGGTATAGGTTCCGCTTCCGTTCTTTCGAGGGCTGTAGGGCGGAGTGACCAAGAAACCGTTGATTCTATTATGGGAAACGTCCTTTTGCTAACTCTGCTTTTTTCATTGGTAACTATGACAATAGGATTAATTTTTGCGCCTCAACTTTTATATCTTATAGGAGCCGAAGGCGAAATGCTCCGTTTAGGAGTGAGCTATTTAAGAATTGTATACCTCGGATCAATATTCGTAAATTTCGGTCAGGCTGCAAACATGGTTATGAGAGGAGAAGGCCGAATGGGTATTGCAATGCTTTTGATGGGAATAAGTGCCGTATTAAATATTATTTTGGATGCGGTCTTTGTAATTGTTTTAAAAAAAGGACTTGAGGGTGCCGCTATAGCAACAGTCATATCTCAAGTAGTTCTTGCAATATGTAATTTCTGTTACTTTGCTTTCTTTAGCAAAAATGTTAAATTCAAATATTTTAAGCTTCAAAAAAGTATCGTAAAAGAAACTCTTTCAATCGGTTTTTCTGCAATGCTTATGCAAGTTTTTGCACTTTTGCAGCAGGCGGTAATGTATTCTACACTAAAAAAATATGGCGGAGAAGATCAGGTAATCTTGATGGGTGCTTTTTTTAGATATCTAATGTTGTCATTTATTCCTCTTTGGGGAATAAGTCAGGGCTATCAACCCTTTGCAGGAACCAATTTCGGAGCAGGAAAATTTGACAGAGTAAAAAAAGGTACGTTTCTTTTTTACGGCTTCGGATTGTTTTTATCACTGATATTTTGGCTGGTATTTTTAATAATGCCTGAAAGGGTTTTAGGTCTCTTCTTGGAAAATAAGGAACTTATATCTCTAGGAAGAACGAATACAATGCTTGCTATTTCTTTGTTCCCATTGTCGGCGATTATGATTATCAATTTAACCCTTTTCCAAGCTCTAGGTAAAGCAAAGTACGCAGGTATGCTGGTAATTTCTCGTCAATTCTTGCTTTATATTCCGGCCGTATTGATTCTTCCCGTATTTTTTGGAACACGTGGGATTTGGATTTCAAGTCCGATAGTAGATACACTAGTTATGGTTTTATCTGCACTTATAGTGATTAAACTTTTTAAAAAAGATCTAAGTACTAAAGATAAACCATTGAATGCATAAGTTACTGTCATTTCACAAGGCGGCCTTTATTCGTGCGGAGGGTTTAATACCCCGACGCTTGCGTCGGGGTTGTTGATTTCGGCTGTCTTGTGAAATCTACCTTTTTGCAAGCGGGAGAATCATTAAATTATATTTTTAGTATCTATCTAGCGTGCATTAAATTCAAAAGAACCGGATGCTTTGCTGCATTTTATTTTGAGTTTAATTTTTTTATCGTTGTAAGCAGACATATCAATTTCGGTATTTAATATATTTCCGTCTTTATTATTATCAAAAGATGTGATTAACTTATCACCAAAACTTATTTCTACCGAAATATTACCTGAATCTATATTCCATAAACATTTTAAATTTTTACCTTCCTTTATTGTAAAGGTAGTGATATTCTCAGAAGTTTTATATTTAAATTTAGCCTTCCATAGATTATTAAAATTAGTTTGGGTCTGCATAATGGCTATATTTGTATCAGGAAAGAAATTTTCGATTTCACCATCCATGGCCGATTTAAAAATATAAATAGATAAGATAATCGAAAAGATCAAGCTCAAAAGAGTTAAAACCGCGGCGGCAATAAGAGGCCAGAGATTTGCCTTGTTTCTTTTATTTACAGCATCCGAAATATGAGGCATCTGTTTACCGCAGCTGCCGCAAAATGGTATTCCGGCAGCTTGAATAAATCCGCATGAGGTGCATTTTATCCTCTTACTTTTTCGGGCCGCTACAAGATAAAGAACAAGTCCAAGCACTGCCGATAGAAAAAATACAATTAAAACCCAAATCAATGGTTCGTCATTTCTTTCTTGTGCATCTTTGTAAATCCAATATGCAATAAGGATGCGGGCAACAAGAGCAAAAGTAGATACTGTAATAATAACAGTAATAAGTGAAATAAAAAACATTTTTCCCTCCATAAAAAAGACTTCATACTAATATCGTCGCAAAAGAGTAAAAGGTTCGAACCTTATTTTAATTTATAGGTCATCTACCATCGCAGATGATTTTGCATAGGCGGTGGACTTGGCTTCAAAGAAATCAGTCTTAATCAGGTTCGCATTGCTATACTGGCTGACCCAGCTCATAGATTGAGGTTCTTCCCTGTGCCCGTCATAAATAGGTGCAAAGCCGAGATTTTCACATCTGAGATTCCCCAAGTATTGAATATAGTCGGTAACCATTTGACTGTTAAGCCCGGGAATATCGTTTCCTATAACATAATTTCCCCAAGCTATTTCTTGTTCACAGCCTTCCTTTATCATTCCTCTAAAAAGTTCCACGCTTTGCGGAGTAAATAATTGAGGCTCTTCTTTTTGAAGTTCCTGTATCACCGAGCGGAAAAGCCAAAGATGTGTATTTTCATCCCGATTGATATAGCGTATTTCCTGAACAGAACCGGGCATCTTATTGTTCCTTCCCAAATTATAAAAGAACATAAAACCGGAATAAAAATAAATACCTTCCAAAATATAGTTTGCAACGCATACTTTTAAAAAAGCAAGAGCGCTTTTGTCGGTTTGAAATTCATTGTATAAATCACCGATAAATTTATTTCTGCGTAAAAGATGTTCATCGTCTTTCCATTGATATAAAATTTCAGTGCGTTCTTCGGGAGAACAAATTGTATCGAGCATGTAACTGTAACTTTGTGAATGAACCGCTTCTTGAAAGGCTTGAATAGTAAGGCACAAGTTTACTTCGTTGGCTGTTACATATTGGCCGACATTCGGAAGGTTTGCAGTCTGAATACTGTCCAAAAAAATTAAAAATGAAAGTATTTTATCGTAGGCTGTTTTCTCCGGTACAGATAATTTTCGGTAATCTTGAACATCGGTAGTCATGTTAATTTCTTCCGGTATCCAAAAATTATTCATAGCCTGCCGATACCAATCGCTTGCCCATGAATACTTCATATTGTTAAAATCGTTTAGGTTGGTAGTATTTCCTCCAATCATTTTACGCTTGTGAGTTTCTATATCTCCTTTTTCATTAAACAAAGCCTTTTGGGGCAAAACGGTTTTTTCAGTTATCATAATTTTTATCTACTCCTTTTATAACATTATTTTCAAAATTAGATTTGCCGATATGTTGTTCAATTTTATTTTCCTGCGGTACATTTCCGCTTAAAATGTTGTCTTTTTTTTCTTCTATATCCAAAGCCATATCTAAAACGGTAAAGAATAAGATTACAATCATCGGTCCTAAAATGATACCGTCAAATGAAAACATACTGACGCCTCCCAACATTGAAAAAAAGATTAAAAGAGGATGTATTTTTATTCTGTCCTTTAAAAAGAAAGGACGTAAAAAGTTATCCATAAAACTGATTATCGAACCTGCAACCACCAAAAAAATAATACCTTTTACAAAACCTGCTGTAAAGCATAGCCCTATTCCTACAGGAAACCAAATTAAACCGCAGCCGACAAGGGGTAAAAATGAGCTAAAAAAGGTTAGAATTGCAAGCAATAGTGCACTTTGAACACCGAATATAAGATAAACTACAAAAGATGCAAGGCATTGATAAAACGAAACCAGAAAGAGACCCTTAAAAAGATTTGTTGTAATTTCGCCTATTTTAGAAAACAGTTTGCTTGATGTTTCATTCTCTATCGGGATAGCATGTTTTAGCAAGCTAAAAAGATAAGCCCCATCTATATAAAAAAAGTAAAGAGCAAAGGCAAAAAAAACAAGGGACAAAAAAAACGAACCTGCATTTTTTACAAGACTTGTTGCATACCTTAATATTTTATCCGAAGAAGAAGATAAAATGTTTAAAACTTCTTTTTGTAAATCAAGGTTGGAAATATCTATCGTCCCCATCGATAAGCGGTTTACCATTTCTGCTATATCGTTTTTTGAAAAGCCTGAATCTGCATTGTTAATATTTTCTAAAAAGGTTTGAATACTTTGAACAAGTATTTTTCCCTGCCCGAATATTTTTATCACAACAAAAAACAAAACACCGGCAACAACAAGAACCGTTATTATTGCAAAACTGCCTGCAAGCAATCTTTTCTTTATCGGGAAAGTTTTTTTTTCTTTATTCATCCTAGATAGTATCTTATTATATAACGGCCTTACCAAAATATAAATTACCGCCGACCATAATAAAACGCTTGCGTATGGTAAAAATAACTTACCCACAAGAATCAACATTCCTGCAAGTAATACAAAGAATGAAATAGTGTGAAGCCTGTGTTTGTTTTCTTGATACATTAGTTTCTGTTTTCCTTTTCGATATCCAAAAAGTATTTTACGGTTTTTACTTTAAGTTCGTCTGTTGCAGCATCGTCGCAGATTATAATGGATTTCGGATGAAGTTGTAAAGTGCTGACAGTCCAAACGTGACTTACCCCGCCCTCAACTGCCTGATGAACGGCCTCAGCCTTAGCATGTCCGGTTGCCATTATTAAAACTTCTTCAGCATCCATAATTGTACCGATACCGACAGTCAAAGCCGTTTTTGGAACAAGGTCTTCATTCCCGCCAAAGAATCGGGAATTCATTATGATGGTATCCCGTGTTAAAGTTTTTTCCCTTGTACGGGAAGCTAATGAAGAGTACGGCTCATTAAAGGCAATATGCCCGTCTGCTCCTATTCCGCCTAAAAATAAATGAATTTTTCCGTAAGAGCGGATTGCCTTTTCATAGTCTTCACATTCCTTTTTCTTATCCTTAGTCATCCCGTCCAATATATGAATGTTTTTAGGGGCAATATCGATGTGATTAAAAAAATTATCCATCATAAAATAATGATAGCTTTGAGGATGGGAGGGTTCCAAACCTACATATTCATCCATGTTAAAAGTAACTACGTGCTTAAAAGATAAAATGCCTTCTTTATTCTTTTTTATAAGCTCTTTATAAACACCCAGCGGTGTGGAGCCTGTCGGAAGCCCAAGAACAAAAGGCTTTTCTTTTGTAGGATTAAATTCGATAATTTTATTGCAGATATAATCGGCAGTCCATTTTGAACAATCTTCATAGTTGTTTTTTATGATAAGTCTCATAGAGTCTCCCTCTTAGCTTAATAACCTAAGGAACATATAATACAAAAAAACTTAAAATTAGTAAATAAATGATGATTGATTTTCAGGACAAGAACATAAAAGTAATCCGGAAATTTAACTAGAGTTTTGCAGATACAAAGTTTATACATTTTTAAGCTTATAAAAAGAAAGCAGCCCGAAAAGGAGGAGAAAGGGCTGCTTGTGAATAGAATAATAGTGTGTATCTTCTGTGTGTAAAAGTAATATAATTAATTTTTGAATAAATGTCAAGAGGCCGCATTATGAAAAAATTGCTACTCGGCAAAACAATCATAAGGGGCTGTTTTATCAAATATAAATCCTTTTTCATTCCATTTCGGAATAACATCGACATGAGCAAAAACAGCCTTCACGTTATCAGTAAATCCGTTATGGGAAGTAAATACATACTTAATTCTATTTAAATCCAGTTTTTCCTTTAATGCTTTCAAAGATTCAATATTCATTTCACTGTTGTAGTTGAACAGATCAAAAAAACACCATCCTCCGTCTTCATTCAGTGCAATGGAGTCTCCCGTAAAAAGCATTTCATTGTCGATTAAATACATTAAGTGTCCGAGTGTATGGCCAGGGACTAAAAACGGTTGAATCGTCAAATCACCGATAGAAACGGTTTGGCCGTCTTTAAGAAGGTGATAATTATCTTTTACTTTTACGGAATTTTTTAATCCGAACGGGCCGATCTTTTTACGATATACGGTATTTGTCAGATAATTTTCTTCAATTTCGCCGAGATAAATTTCAGCGTTGGTAAAGCAATTTTCACAACGAATATCCAAGCCTCCTGCATGATCCGGATCCGCATGAGTAAGAAACAGTGCCTGAACCGCTTTAGGATCGATTCCGATTTTTTTACATCCAGGTAAGAGAGCAGGATGATTTTTGTATCCGGAATCTATTGCGATCAGTGTGCTGCCCTTGCGGATAAAAAAGATATTAACGTCGTATTCTCTTACGCAGCTTACCGTCTCCGTCAATTTTCCTGTTTCCGAAGGATGGAAAGCTCCTTTTCCTCTGTACACTTTCGGAACAACATGAATTGCAAAATAATCCATCAAACTCATAAAAACACCCCCTATATTAATATTTGGTCATTTCTAAAAACTGAAGTTTTTAGTTCCTACTTATTATTTTAGTACTCATTTTATAAGCTGTCAAGTGTTTTGACATGTGTCTGACAGTATCTTGAGACAGCTTTTTTAGACGATCTACCTTCCCGTAAGGCTTATTTTTTGACTAATCTCCTTTACTTCCTGTAAATGCATAATAAAAACTGCAAGGGAATACATATTATTAAAATCATTTGAAATAGACGCATGAAGAGGTTGAATTATCCGATAGGTGATATTTGCAAAATATCAGGGCTCTCCGCAGAAGAAATCATTAAACCTTAAACTTCTTTACTTCATTTGCCAAATTCTCAATGCTGTGCTTGTTTTTTTGACTTATTTCATTTACTTCCTGAACGGCATTATTGATTTGTCTCGCCCCGATCGCCATTTCGTTCATGCTGTCGGTAATGACACGGGTAAGCTCATCGAGCTTTTGCATTTCTTGAGCTACATTCTCACCGCCTCGCAGCATCTCGGCGGAACCATCATTTACTTGGTTTGTTACCATATTGATATCGCGGATTGCAGTGAGTACTTCCTTGCTTCCGTTCTCCTGTTCACGCATAGCGTTAGTTAGGTTTTGGCTCATAGTTTTTACCTGCTCCGAAAGAGCAAAGATGGTATTGAACCTTTCTTCTGCCGTTTTTGAAGAAGTTGAAAGAGCTTCGATTTCGCCCGACAATACTTTGAGGGTAGAAGTTATGGTTTTACCTTGTGTGCTGGATTCCTCGGCGAGCTTACGGATTTCGTCGGCAACAACGGCAAAGCCCTTACCAGCCTCGCCTGCGTGGGCGGCTTCGATTGCGGCATTCATTGCTAAAAGATTGGTCTGACTTGCAATGTGCTGGATAACGCTTGAGGCTTCCAAAAGACTGCCTGATTCTTCGGCTATTTTTTGGGTAACAGAGTTTGAATTAACTATCGTCTCCTTACCGTCGGCGGTAGCGGAGGCGAGTGTTTTTATGACATCATCGGTTTTGCCGAGGGTTTGAGTGATAGAAGCTATGTTCCCAACCATCTGCTCGATAGCCGAAGAGGATTCGGCTACGCTGGCTGCCTGATTTTCGATACTGCCGTTAAGCTGTTTTATAGTGCGGATAATTTCTTCAATCGTAGCCGCCGTTTCGGTAACGCTTGCAGCCTGAGTAAGTGCCTGCTGTTTTACTCCGTCGATATTCGCACTTATTTGGTGCACGGCACTGGCGGTTTCGGTCATATTAGATGCAAGCTCGCTGCCTATGCTTGTCATTTCTTCACTGCTTGCTCCTACGGTCTTAATCGATGAGCCGATTTTGGAAATAGTCTGATTAAAATATTCCGACAGGTCGGTAATTTCATCGTTGCCGTTTATCGGAAGTCTGACCGTTAGGTCTCCTTCGCCATGCGCAATATTCTTCAGAGCGTTGACTACTTTTTTGATCGGTTTTATTATGTAACGGGTATCAAAATATATAAGGATAAACGCCCCAACTAAAATAATTGCAGTCAGACCCATAAGTGAAAGACGCAAAGAATTGACTGTTTTCATAAATTCGTTTACAGGTGCATTTATGATAACCTTCCAATTGGTAGTTTTCATCGTAGCATAAGAAGCAATTTTACTTACACCTTCGTATTCATAAAAACCTACCGATGAGGTATTGTTTTCGAGTGCAGTCTTTTCAAATGAGGCCAGAGATTCAAGGCTCTTGTCGGTTTCCGACATTTTCAATATATTCACCATATTTGTTACTTTGTCAAAATCTTGTAGTGCAACGATGGTGCCCGTCGAACCGATAATAAAGCAATAACCTGTTTTACCGACAACAATGTCAGAAATAAGATTTGAAAGATGCTTTGCATCTACAACACAATTTAATACGCCAAGCATATTATGATTGTTGTCATATAACGGTAATGCGAGTATAATTGTAAATTTATTCAAAGATCTGGAAAGAAGCGGCTCCGAAATAAATTTATTACCTGCAGAAGCGGATTTAAACCACTCCCTATCATGCACATCTACTATCGTTCCATCGTTAGTAGTACGCACTCCGGAAAGTCCGTATAGATTAAGCTGTTCGATTTTTTCGTTAGAAGAAACTGCTTTTTCCAAATATTTTGTTTTTTCCTGATACGATACTGCAGGATCTTTTAAAATGGGTTCCTGCGCTATATCCTCAAGAACTTGAAAAAATATTGAAATACGCCCGTCAACAATTTCTGCTGTGTCCGCCGCCTTGTCGATGAGATGGGTTTCGACTTTTTCGATTACTGCTTTACGTGCGATACGTATCGAAAAAAAACTTAATATAATACTGATTATCAAAATAAGCAGTCCGAATATGGCCATAAATTTGCTGAACAAAGAAAAACGTTTTGTTTTACTCATAGTAAAAACTCCTTACAGTTTATTTAATTTCAGAGTAGTACATTAAGAATACAACATATTTCCAAAAAATTAGGGGCTATACATTATTCTCCTAGAAGATTTGAGGAAAAGTTTAAATTTTTTTTAAAGGTTTCACTCTGTTGTAATATAGTCGAGTATTATAGGCTAAAAAGTCAGAGCTGTCAAGAACTGTTTTATGTTTTATGTGGCACGATGATTATTTAAGTTTTCTCAGCAATTTAAACAAACCAATTGCTTTTCACAATAAAAATTAATATAATATGAAGCTATATATACAAGAAAAATTAAATGCAAAATCCGTTTAAACAAATCACATTTTTATCGGTACTGCTTTAAATTCAAACTATATTGAAGGATTAATATTTATGCTTAAAACTTTATCAAAAAGCCTTCGGGAATATAAACGGACATCCGTTATCGCAGTGCTCCTGACAATCACGGAGGTGGTGTTTGAAATAATCATCCCGTCCACTATGGCATATCTGATAGATTTTGGGATTGAAGCCGGTGCAATGGGAACCGTGTTTAAGTACGGGGCAGCTCTTTTAATCTTTGCGCTTATTCAATTACTGACGGGGGTGTTTTCGTCGGTTACGGCAGCTAAGGCTTCGGCGGGGTTTGCAGCAAATTTGCGGCAGGATATGTACGCTAACGTGCAGACATTTTCTTTTTCAAATATCGATAAATTTTCGACTTCTTCTATCATAACTCGGCTTACCACCGATGTAACAAACGTACTCAATTCCTATCAGATGCTGGTAAAGCTCGCTGTGCGCGCTCCCGGTATGATGATTTTTGCGATGATCGCCTCGTTTAGAATCAGTACTAAAATTTCCATGATATTCCTCTGCATGATTCCATTTTTGGGGCTCGGTATTTTTTTTATTATACGCAAAGTGCATCCCATCTTTAAGACGGTGTTTAAGACCTATGATAAGCTAAACAATGTGGTGCAAGAAAACGTGCGCGGCGTAAGGGTAGTAAAATCTTTTAACCGGCAGCAGTACGAAATTGCCAAGTTTGAAAAAATTTCGGAATCGATTTACCGCGGCTTTTCAAAAGGGGAGCGGTATATCACGCTGATGATGCCGCTTGCTCAGTTTTCTATTTATACCTGTATGATTTTGATTTCGTGGTTCGGAGCAAGATCGATTGTTGCAAGCGGAAACAATGCGGCGGTCGGGCTAACCACAGGATCGCTTATGGCGCTTTTTTCCTATGCAACACAGATTATGATGAGCTTGATGATGTTCTCGATGGTCTTTGTGATGATTACCATCTCCCGCTCCTCTGCGGAACGTATTGCCGAAATTTTAAACGAACGCTCTACTATTCAAAACCCGGAACATCCCATAACGGAAGTAAAAAGCGGAGATATCCGCTTTACCAATGCGGACTTTATGTATAGTGCCGATGCGGATAAAAAGGTAATCAACAATGCCAACATTTCGATTGCTTCGGGAGAAACGGTAGGGATTATCGGCGGCACAGGTTCTTCCAAAACCTCCTTTGTGCAGTTCATTCCGCGTTTGTATGATGTTACCTCCGGTTCGGTCAGTGTAGGCGGCGTGAATGTAAAAGATTATGATGTAAAAACATTGCGGGATGCTGTGGCGATGGTCTTGCAGAAAAACGAATTGTTTTCCGGCACGGTAAAGAGTAATTTGAGATGGGGTAACGAAAATGCAAGCGATGCGGAAATAGCCGAAGCCTGCCGCCTTGCCTGCGCCGCCGAATTTGTTGAAGCAATGCCGGATGGCTATAACTCCCGTATCGAGCAGGGCGGAACAAACGTTTCAGGCGGACAAAAACAGAGGCTCTGTATTGCGCGGGCGCTTTTAAAAAAGCCTAAGATTTTAATCCTCGATGATTCAACCAGTGCTGTGGACACCAAAACGGACGCACTGATTCAAAAATCATTTAAGGAGTTCCTGCCGGAGACCACAAAGATTATCATTGCACAACGTATTTCTTCCGTACAGCATGCGGATAAAATCCTTGTATTCGATAACGGCTCGATTACTGCGGTAGGCACTCATGACGAACTGCTTCAGACGAGTGCCATCTATAAAGAAGTTTTTGAAACTCAACAAAAAGGACATGAAGAATGAAACCAGCTCACACAACAAAACATGAAATGAAGCTTTCTATGCCTACCGTCAAACGGCTTCTTTCCTATCTTAGACAATATAAAACCGTCCTTGCGGTTGTTACGGTCTGTATTCTTATCAGTGCGGGAGCAACCGCTGCATCATCACTATTCCTGCAAGTATTGATTGATCGGTATATTACGCCTCTCCTTGCGCAAAGCACACCGGTGTTTACAGGGCTTTTACGCGTGCTCATTTTTATGGGTGCGGTGTACGGAACCGGTGTTCTTTGTTCGTGGATTTATAACCGTCTGATGATCAATGTTGCACAGAGGACGCTAAAGCGTATCCGCGATGAAATGTTCTCTAAGATGCAGCGCTTCCCTCTACGGTATTTTGACACGCATACTCACGGCGATATTATGAGCCGTTACACCAACGATACCGACACTCTCAGGCAAATGATTACTCAGTCGATGCCTCAGCTGGTTTCTTCCGTGTGCACGATTATTACCGTGTTCTTTGCAATGCTGTATCAGAGCGTGTACCTCACCGTCATTGTGGTCGCTTCCATCTTTTCTATTTTAAAAGTGATTAAGTTTGTCGCCAAAAAGAGCGGTTTCTATTTTGTCCGGCAGCAGGACACGCTTGGGCAGCTGAACGGCTATGTTGAAGAGATGATGAACGGGCAGAAGGTAATTAAGGTGTTCTGCCGGGAAGAGGCGGTAAAAGCGGAGTTCTGCGAAAAGAATGCCGCATGGCAAGAAAGTGCGGCCAAGGCAAACGCCTATGCGAATATCATCATGCCTTTTATGAATGCGCTGGGGTATTTTCAGTATGTGATTGTTGCGCTTCTCGGAGCATGGTTTGCAATTGCAAAAATACCAAACCCGACTATCGCCGGTATCAATACGCTGACGCTTGGAACCATCGCTTCGTTTTTAACGCTGTCGCGGAGCTTTACAAATCCGATTTCCCAGCTATCCAATCAGCTTAACTCGGTAATCAATGCCGTTGCAGGTGCCTCGAGGATTTTTGCATTGATGGATGAAGAACCGGAAAAAGATGCCGGTACGGTTACCCTCGTGAATGCACGTGAAGAATCAGGTACACTGACCGAAGCTGCGGAGCACACAGGCCTTTGGGCATGGAAGGAAACAAGCGAAGACGGCAGTGTTGCGCTGACTCGGCTAACCGGAAAGGTGATTTTTGAACATGTCGATTTCGGCTACATCCCCGATAAAAAAGTCTTAAAGGACATAAACCTTTTCGCAGAGCGCGGACAGAAGGTTGCGTTTGTCGGGGCGACAGGTGCCGGCAAGACGACGATTACCAATTTGATTAACCGCTTTTATGATATAAATAAAGGCACGATTACTTATGACGGTATACCGATTACCCATATCAAGAAGGAAGACCTGCGGCGTTCGCTCGGCATCGTGTTGCAAGAGGTGAATTTATTTACCGGCACCATCATGGAAAATATCCGCTTCGGCAACTTGGACGCAACCGATGAACAATGTATTGAAGCGGCAAAACTCGCCAATGCGCATAACTTTATTACAATGCTGCCCCACGGGTATGACACCGTAATTGAAGGAAATAAAAATTCTCTTTCGCAGGGACAGCGGCAGCTTTTGTCCATTGCCCGTGCTGCAGTCTCAGACCCTCCCGTCATGATTATGGACGAAGCGACATCTTCCATCGACACCAGAACCGAAGCTCTCATCCAAAAAGGCATGGACAGGCTAATGGAAGGCAGAACCGTATTCGTCATCGCCCACCGCCTTTCCACCGTTATGAATTCCGACGTTATCATGGTCTTGGATCACGGTGAAATTATCGAGCGCGGCACCCACGAAAGCCTCATCGCCAAAAAGGGAGTGTATTACAGGCTTTACACCGGAGCTTTTGAGCTCGAATGATTTTTTGAAAATATACTGTGAAATATCTTGATTGGAAAGGATAAAAGGCAGATATAATGCTCTTACCAATCAAGATACAAATACCGTATCAGATAGAACACATAATTGTTTTTTCTATTTTTTAGGCATTGCAGCGTTTTTGAGTAATTTTTCGATAATATCTCTATTATCGAGAAGGCTCGAAAGGGAAAGGTTTTCGTGCAGACGGGTAATAACCTGAGCAAATAGCCCCGATACGTCGGTTTCAATATACCACTCTTTTTGCTTTAGCTCGGTATGATAGACGGCATTTGTTCCTATGACCCTATAAAAAAGCCCCTTGGAATAGGCTTCATCGAATTGCTGAATGGCGTCTCCTGTAAAAAAGGGAAGACTTACGGCGGCTATAACCTTTTTTGCCCCCTTGCTCTTCAAAAACTCCATAGCTTTTAAAAGAGTCCCGCCCGTGCCCAACATATCATCAGCGAGGAAGGCATTTTTTCCTTCAACATCTCCTAAAAGTTTTATGCTTATGATATTTGATTGCTTTGCATTTTGGGTAACTATGGAATAATCTCTCTCCTTATAAATCATGGCAAGAGGCTTTTGCAAGCCTGAAGAATAGAATTTATTCCGGTCAACAGCTCCTGAATCGGGAGAAACAACTACGAATTCTTCTTTAGAGTCGGCACTTAAATCGAGTATTCTTGTAAGCTCCCTAATAATCTGATAACTTGCATGAAGATTTTGTAAGCGTGCAGAATGGAATGAGTTTTCAATTTCGCGGGAGTGAATATCAAGGGTAATAACCTGCTCTACATCTAGGTCTTCATAAATATGCCCAAGTAAGCTGGCAGTTAAGCCCTCTCTTCCTTTCTTTTTATGCTGACGGCTGTAAGGATAAACCGGAAGAACTAAAGATATTCTCCCTGCCCCTGCGTGGCGGACGGCATCAATTGTTACGATGAGGGACATAAGATGATCGTTTACTGAAAAGATTTCCTTGTTTTTGCCTTCATTTATGGTAATTTCCTGCTTGTTTTCAACATCCTGAAAAATATAAACATCTTTTCCTCGGACTGTCTCTAAGAGCTCTGTTTTAAACTCGCCGTTCATAAAATATGTAAAACGGGCATCCACCTTGAATTTGGGTACATGGATTTTATTTGTATCCTTGTTTACAGACATCCTGCTTGAAAACAAATCGTTATAAAAGTTAAACTTTTGAATCATATCTTCACCGGAGGTATTGTACCTCTTTGCTAACTTTTCGCTTTGCTGATATAACTTACGGGCATAGATATGCTTCAAATTCTTAATCGTTAAATCTGCAAACTCTTCACCCCCCGGACAAGCAATAATTGCGAGGTTATTCGATTCAAGATAATTCATTTTGCCTCCAAAAAGAATGTAAAAACTTCACTTAATTCACTTTATCACTTGTTAAAGAAAATTACAATAGGGGAAGAAATTTATATTAATATCTTCCAAAGTTCATACTTTGTTCAATTATCCAATGGAGCTGCTAAATATTAACCAATCGTTTTGCAAGTTTTACCGCTTCGACGGCATCCTTGGAATATCCGTCAGCTTTTATTTTGTCTGCAAAGTTTTGAGAAATCGGGCCGCCGCCAATCATTATTTTAAACTTGCTGCGCATATTTTCGTTTTCTAATTTTTCGATTACACGGCGCATATTGGGCATTGTAGTCGTCATTAAAGTAGACATTGCAATTATCTCGGCATTTTCTTTGACGGCCGTATCTACAAAATCATTGACCGGAACATCTCTTCCCAAATCGATAACTTCAAACCCCTCTGTTTGAAGCATCGTTTTTACAAGATTTTTTCCGATATCATGAGTGTCTCCCTCGATTACACCCATAACGATTTTATGGCCGGAACTCATATCCTTCTTTTCCAAGCATGGCCGCAAAACCTCAAGCGCATTTTCCATTGCATCGGAACAAAGCAAAATATCGGTAACAAAATATTCGTCTTTTTGAAACATATCACCTGCACGCTTCATTCCATCTACAAGTCCATCCATAATTGCATCGAGGGCGGGATAGCCTTCGTTAAGATAATCCTTTGCAACTTGTGCAATTTTTTCATCTTCATATTCGAATACATAATCCGAAAGTTTTTGTAAATACTCGATTTTTTCCATACCGGCTCCTTATAAATCGGGAAAGTAAGAACTTTCCATAAAAAATTTTTGATACTTAGAATCCAAACTTAAATCACTAAACCATATTTTATTTTTTAGCTTCATTAAGTTATTTCTTTTGTTTATATTTAAAACCGCGCTTATCGCTCCGTCTAAAGATGTATTTTTCATATAAGAAAATTTCTCTTTTGCTATTAGGGGAAGAAAGCCGGTATTTATCAGCATGTCTTCAGTAAGATGATTACCGAATTGCCCTGCAATAATTATTTCATCCAGTTGTGAGGCGGTTAAATTAAATTTATCCAGTAAAATATTGATACCTGAAAGAATTGCCGTTTTGGAAAGCTGGATGTTGCGTATATCTTTTTTTGAAACATATAGTTTATCAAAAAGCCTTATTACCGTTTCGCCATTTATATCCGATAAAAATTTTTTCCGCACATCGGACACATCAAGAGAGGACAACGAAATCAGCCGTCCTTTTTTATCGATAAGTTTCGCCTTTAAACTTTCGCGTATTAAAGCAAGAATGCCCGAACCGCAAATAGTTTTGGGTTCTGTGTTTCCTATTACTTTTAAATTTATGTTCCCCGAAATTAAATCAAAATTAACGTCTTCGACGGCTCCGCTTTGTGCGCGGGATCCGAAGGTAATATTCATACCCTCAAGAGCGGGTCCTGCTGCACAGGATGTCGCAAAAAAAGAAGAGCCGTGTTTTAGTACAAGCTCGGTATTTGTTCCGATATCTATAAAAAGAGTGTTTGTTTTAAGTTTTTCCATTTCAATAAAATTTATTCCCGAAACAATGTCCGCTCCGATGTACGATGAAACCGAAGGTATAATAAGAGCATGAGTATGTGCTCCTATATGTAAACCGATTTCGGAAGATTTAAAATTAAGCATTTTATCAAAAACATTTTTATATGGTGCCGTTCCTAAAACATGAGGATTTATTCCTAAAAGAATATGATTCATAACCGAATTTGCCGAAAAAACTATTTCATAAATAAAATCGGGATTTATCTGCAGTTCGTCAATCATTTCAAAAGATGCTTTTTTTATCGCAGCTATAATGAGGTCTTGCATTTTAAAAAGATTATGTTCAGATTCAAGGGCTGCGCTGATGCGGGTTAAAACATCGGATCCGAATTCTATTTGCGGATTTATAAATGAACGTTTTGCAGAAACCGTCATATTTTCCACATCGATTAAAACCATTGCAACCGTAGTTGTTCCTATATCGGCTGCAATTGCATACTTTTTATTTTTATCGCCATCCAATATCGCAATTAAGTTTTTATCTAAGTACACACCGGTATAATTACCGCTTACCGTTTTTAAGGATTTTAAGATTTCAAAATTAATTTTGCCGAAGGCATCCTCGTATTTATTAAGCCAGCTTTTATTTTCATGTGTTTCGGGAGCTTTTATTGTTTTTGTTACCGTTTTTATTGCCGCTTCCGTTCTTTTGTCGAACTGTGTTTCACTTATTAAAAAACCTTCCGCTTTTTCTTCCTGCGGAACTTCAATGATAATATCTTTTGAAGGTTTTATCATACAGGCAAGACGATATGAATTTAAATTTAATTCTTTTTCTTCCGGCAGAAGGGGAATGTTTTCACCGGTAAATTTTACTTTACATTTACCGCATTTTCCTTTGCCTCCGCATGGAGCATCGATAAAAATATTTTCGTGCTTTATTATTTCCAAAAGAGTTTCGCCTAAACTGTAATCGGTTTCTTTTTTTAAATTATTTATTTGAATCACTGCTTTCGGCATTTTCCACACCTATTAAAATATTTTTTATGTTTTCAAGTTTTGAATTCATACCTAGCCCGCAAGCAGGAGCTATTATATCTATGTTTTTCTTTACCCTGTTTACAGCCATTTGTTTTATAACTTCAGGACGGGAATGTTCCAGCGCATATGTGCTTATGTTTCCCATTACAGGTTTTTGTATTTTTTCTTTTGCTTCTTTTAACGAAACGATTGCATCGAAAGAAAAAGCGTCGGCATTTATTTTAGCTAAAAGGCCGAATACTTTTTTCATTTGACCGCATATATGAACAATAACCGGAATATTTTTATCGGTTCTAATTATCGAAATCATTTTATTCATATAGGTTACCATATATTCTTCAAAATACTTCGGTCCCAATATTTCTCCCGTACCGCTCGGATCCGAAATAGTAATCAGGTCGGCACCCCGTCTTGTCTGCTCAAGAGCAAAATGTCCTACTTCTGAGCTGATAAAATCAAAAAAGGTATGAGCGGTCTCTTTATCTTTTTTTAATGCCGGATAAACTTTTAAAGGATCTACGATGCTTGTTCCTACGGAAAAAGGTCCTGGAACATTTCCTATTACGGGAATGTTGTCGTTTTTTAAAATAGAAACGGCTTCCAATACAGCCTTAGGTCTTCCTTCAGTAAAATTTATTTTGTGAAAATTTGTCAACTCCATTCCATCGGCAGCATATGCTTTTATATGAGGTTCGCAGGTATCCGAACCGATGTCGCATTCGGCTCCCATAGCTTCGGCTTCTATGCTCATACAAAATGGAACGGCATAGTTTTCAAAAAGATTTTCTTCGACAACCAGTTTTGAAAGAGCCGCCATAGTTTTTCCGTCGGAGTTGGCTTTTTTAAAATCGATATTATATTTTTTAATTAATTCCGTAACACAAGGATTCATCATACCGCCGGGACAAATGACGGGCGGCCGATCTGTTTTATTTCCGTTTAAAATAGCAAGAAGTCGCTCTTTTTTATTCATCCGTTTCTCCTTTTATAAACTCAAAAAGTTTTATTCTGTTTATTTCGGTCTTTAAATTGATACATATATTTCCAAATATTTTTTTTTCGGCCGCCAAATCCTTAATTGCATCTTGAACATTTTTTTTGCCTGTCTCTATCGTTTGTCCCTTTAAAAAACCTAAGTCCTCCATTGCTAAACTTAATTTCGGACAAAGGTAAATTGAAAACTTTGTATTACATAAAATATAATCGAGTAAGGGCGCGTAAAAATTATTGATTGTTCTTTCCAAAGCAGCCGGGCCTATAATATCAACGGAGGCGGCCGGGTCTGCAAGGGAAATAAGTCTTATATTAAAGCAATTTAATGCTTTTATAAAAGAAAAATAATTTTTTAAAAAAAGGTCTGCAAGAGCTTTTTCAGTTTCGGGATTTTTTCTAAAGGCTCTGAATATTTTTTCAGCGGGAATGATAAATGATAAAAACGTGTAAAAACCGGTCATCTCATATGCGAGAGGTTTATCGTATTCAGAGTCAAAACACTCCGTCATTATTTTATAATGAGGAACGGTATAGTCGAATTCTTTTAAAGAAAATAATTCTTCGACATCCGTTATAATAGGATTTTTTACCCGTATGAGGCTGTTTTCATTTATCAAAGCACCTTGCAATTCGGCTTCAAGCGTATTTGTAATGGGGAAAAAAACAAAGGGATTGTTTTTTGATAAATATTCGGCCGCCTTTTTATAAGAATTCACATCAGAAAAAATTGTTGACACATCAATTTTATCTTCGAGAGGATCGTTTGTTTTGCCGTCTTTATAGTTGCAAATATAATTTCTAATCTTCATCAAACCTGTTCTTATCTATCGGCATATGAGCGTAATAACGCCCCCACTTCATAAAGGCATCTATGTTTTCAATTTTGGTTCCCTTCGGAATTTGACAGCCGGTTGAAAGAATATATCCGCATGTATTATCCCAGCATTTTTTTACACAATCTCTAACCGATTTGCGTATGTCTTCTTCGTTCCCCAAATACATAACATCAACCGGCGGAACGTTTCCGGTAATCATTACTTTGTGTCCCATAACCGCTTTTGCTTCTTCAAGGTCTTCGCAATTATCAATCGAAAAATTTCCGATGCCTGTTTCCATTACATCTTCCCACAATTCGCGGGATTTACCGCAGATATGTACGGTAGGATGTGAACCGCAATATTTTATTACGTCTTGAACATTTTCTTTAAAATACGGAAGAGAAAATTCTCTATACTGTTCTAATTTTAAAATGCTGGAAGAAGAAACGGGGTCGCAAAATCCCGTACCGAATCCTAATTTACCTAAGGCCTTTATATATTCACGGTTATTTGCTGTAATAATTTTCATAAGATGGTGCAGGGCTTCGGGTTTTTTGATGATCCAGCGTAAAAGCACTTCAGTGCCAAGTACGGAAGCAGCAACCGTAAACGGAGCAGTCATTGATGCCCCTATATCGGCAACGTCTCCGATTTTATCGCGTATTTTACAGAGCGCCTCCAAAAGAATAGGGAGTTTACCGTCTTTATTCGGATTAACCGGTTTCAGTTTATCTATGTCTTCTTCTGTTTTTACTACCGGTTCTTTTAAATTGGTTATATTATCGTATGGATAATTTAATACGGAACCCATCGCTTCCGCCATTCCGCGAAGCGTTGTGGAAATACCTACACCTTCATGTCTGAAACGCTTAAACAAAGCGACTTCCGTTTCCGCCATTACATCGGAGCTGGTATAATAATCATTAGTCGTATGGCCGGTAAAGCCTGCCATCGTAACCCCCATATCCGGCACAACCGGCAGCCTATCAATCGGCTTATGGGAAGCAAAAGCCTCCATCCTTTCTTTCGGCGTCATTTCATCTTTAAATTCTTTGTACATAAAATAAGGCTCCTTTTTGCAAAAAAATAAATATTTTGTAGTCTTTTTTACAAATTCACGGCTATTAAAACTCAAGTGCGTAAGACTTCATAGTTATAAACAGGGGAATTCTTTGATATAAATTTTAAGTGTTTTAAATCAGATTTACCAACTTTAGGCAACACTTGCCGTAAAATCAGCTTGAGGTCATACAGAGAATTTATATGAATAGTTTTTCATAAATAACCTCCTTGAGCGGATATGATGAAAATACTATACCTAAAATTTATTTTAGTGTCAATAACCGCCCGAAGAGATGTATTTAAGTTCACATTATAATCTGCTTAAAATATTATACTTAAAATATACTTAGTTGAAAAAAAAAGGCTTTTTTGCTATGATGATGCCTTAAATTGTATTTTAGGAGACAAATATGCAGGAAAACCAAGAACAAAAAAAGCGGACGGGTTGTTTTACGGCACTTTTTCGCGGGATAAATATTTTACGCTTGATAATAATAAACATCATTTTTTTCTTTTTCTTTTTTTCCTTTTTAGGGGTTATGGGATCCATACCCTCTAATACAAAAACAGTAGAGAGCGTACCGAATGAAGCCGTACTTATGATAAATCCTTCAGGGATTCTTACAGAAAAGGAAGCGGATATTTTTTCGGCCGGTATTCCATCACTCGGGAAAAAATCGGCAGTACTGGTTTCTGATCTTGTAAAGGCAATAAAAAATGCGGCCTCCGATAGGCGTATCACGAGCCTTTATTTGGACTTTTCGGAATTAGGAGGTCTTTCATCGGGGCATTTAAGCGAATTAGGAATGGCTTTAAATCTGTTTAAAAATTCCGGTAAGAAGATATATGCCTATGCTGTGGGTTATTCCATTCCTTCTTATTTTTTAGCTTCCTATGCAGACCGTATAGGAATCGATCCTCTGGGAGAAATCTCCTTTGCGGGCTTCGCCTCCCGTCCGGTATTTTTTAAAGGCTTGGAAGAAAAATTCGGCATCAAGTGGAATGTAATACAGGCCGGAACTTACAAGGGTATGGCAGAAACTTATTCGCGGGATAGCCTTTCTCAAAATGTAAGAAGCAATTTAAAATCTATGTTCGATGATTTATGGAATAAATACACTTCGGACATTGCAGCAAATAGAAATATATCGCCTGAAAAAATTAGGGAATTCGCCGAAAACAATAATTCCGTTATAAAAAAATATGAAGGAAACGGAGCAAGAGCTGCTTTAGAAGAAGGCTTTGTTACCGATATTGCTTCAGTAGATGAGTTCGCTGCAAACATAGGCTTTGCCGATAGTAAAACATTTTTAGTAAATGTAAACACAATAGATTATACTTCATATAATGCAAATTTTACGGAGATGCCGTCTCAAAATTCGATAGGAGTTATTCATCTAAACGGATCAATTACGTCCTCCAGCTCAAGCCCTATAGAGGAGGCCGCTGTAAGCTATAAGATTGCGGAGCTTTTTGATATTGCCCAAGACGATCCGACTGTAAAGGCCATCGTTTTAAGAGTAAATTCAGGCGGGGGAGAGGTCTTTGCGTCGGAAGAAATCAGGCGGACTATAGACAGAGCTAAGGCCGCAGGTTTACCTGTTGTGGTTTCAATGGGTTCCGTTGCCGCCTCCGGAGCTTATTGGATTTCATCTTCTGCAGATTATATTTTTGCAAGTCCTTACACAATTACAGGTTCAATCGGTGTATTAGCTACTGCTCCTTCTTTTAAAGAAGCCGTAAAAAAATACCTAGGCATAACAAGCGATTTGGTTTATTCGGGACAAAAGCCTTCATATGATATTTTAGAAGACCCTTCCATTGAAGAAAAAGAAGTAAGACAGCTTGAAGTTATGCACATATATAAAACCTTTATCGAAACCGTAGCAAGGGGAAGAAATCTTCCCGAAAAAACCGTTGAAGAATTAGCCGGCGGCCGTGTCTATTCCGGTGAGCAGGCCTTAAATTTAAAATTGGTTGATGCTTTAGGTTCTTTAGACGATGCCGTAAAATATGCTGCAGATCTTGTAAACATCAGCGGACAATATTCCGTAAAGGAAATAAAAAAGCCCCTGCCTTTAACTGAGGCCTTAGTAAAAAGTATTTTAGAAGATATTAATGCCTCTACGCTTTCACAAATGAATTTTGCAGACATCAAGGCCTTCACGGATTTTTTAAATTTAAAGTCAAAAAAAGGCATCTATGTTTACAGCCCCGAATACCTTATTTGGGAAAACTAAACTTTCAGTAATGGAGGAAGAGATATGGCTATAAATTGCGGAATTGTTGGTTTACCCAATGTAGGAAAATCGACTATATTTTCGGCCCTCACAAGCGCGCCTGCTGAGGCTGCTAATTATCCGTTTTGTACAATAAACCCCAATGTGGGAATTGTGAGTTTACCCGATGCCCGTTTAAAAAAGCTGGCTGAACATTTTAACCCAAAAAAGGTAATTCCTGCAACCGTAGAATTTGTGGATATTGCGGGCCTTGTAAAGGGGGCCTCAAAGGGCGAGGGTTTAGGTAATCAGTTTTTGTCCCACATTAGAGAAGTAGGCGTTATTGCCCACGTTGTGCGCTGTTTTGATAATGATGATATTGTCCATGTTTCAGGAAAAATAGATCCGGCTTCCGATATTGAAACGATAAATATCGAGCTCGCTCTTGCCGACCTTGCAAGTTTGGATAAAAGGGCGGAGCGTGCCGAAAAGGCGAGCCGAATGGGCAAGGAAGCTCAAAAGGAAGCCGCCGTTGTAATGCGTGCTATCGAAAAAATCCGCCCTCTTTTGCAGGAAGGAAAAGGAGCCCGTCTTGCCGACTTGACCGATGATGAAAAAGCTGCAATCTACGATACTCACCTAATTACAATGAAGCCTCAAATGTATGTCTGTAATGTGGATGAAACAGGTGCTCAAGATAACAATCCCTATATAGCGGCAGTTAAAAAAATTGCAGAATCGGAGGGTGCCGATACCGTTGTAATTTGCGGAAAGTTTGAAGCCGAATTAGCCGACCTTGAAAGTGAAGAAGAACGCCTAAGTTTTTTAGCGGAAGCAGGCCTAAAAGAATCCGGCCTTTCACAGCTTGCAAAGGCAGCTTATCACTTAATCGGGCTCAGAACCTTCTTTACGGCCGGAGAAGATGAGTGCCGGGCATGGACAATCCATGCAGGGGATACGGCCCCAAAGGCGGCCGGAGTAATCCACACCGACTTTGAAAAAGGGTTTATAAAAGCGGAAGTCTACAGCTTTGATGACTTTATAAAATACGGTTCCGAACAAAAGATAAAAGAGGCAGGACGTTACCGCCAAGAAGGAAAGGCTTATATAGTAAATGACGGTGATGTTATGTTCTTTAAATTTAATGTTTAATTTTTAGATATTTTGGGAAAAAAATGCTTGACATTTTTTTCCTTTTCAAGTATACTTTGGCAACACACAAACGATACACACTGTTTTTCACTAGACTCGCTCATTATCCTCCTTTTGAGTGAGTCTTCTTTTTTATTTTTGCTCCATCTTATTTTTAAAAAGTTTATGTTTTTATAGCTCCCCTTACTCTGTGGATAAATCAAAAACCGCATCCAAATCGAATTTTTCCGTCTTTGTTTGAGAAAATAAAATATTTTGATCCAGCTTCGCATCAAAGGGAGAGTTTTTAAAAAACTTAAAAAATAATGAGCTATGATTTTTTGTGTCTTGGTCTATTTCTACAAAGAGCTTGTAGGTTCCGGCTATGTTCCGTTTTGCAAAAATATACAACCGCTCTCCGTTTATTTGGCCTGCTGCTGCAGCCTTTGATTCTGCTGCCATAAAAAAACTTTTATCGGCCGTTATGCCGGACAAGGCAAAGGAGCCGAATTCTTCCAGCATATTTTTTCCGTTAAAATTAAAATTCTTTATTAAAACGTTTTTTTTATTTTTGGATTCTACGGTTTGAATAAGAAATCCTTGTAAATTATCCTTTGAAAGTTCCTCGATAATTTTGTTTAGAACATCAAAGCCCTGATCGTCATTTTCGATGAGGGTACTCATCAGCCGTTTTGCAAAAGCACCGCCTTGGCTTGAGTTTAAGCGCTCTATCATTTCGGCAGGGCTTATTTTTTTTCTTGCTACGGTTTTTTCAGTCTTAGGCTGATTGGTGGTTTTTAAAAATTCCGGGGCTGAGGGAGCTTGAGGGATTACAGGGTTTATTGTATTCGGTTTAGGGATTTCCGGCATACCGGGGATAGGAGGCACGGACGGAATAGGAATCGGATTAGAGTTTTGTCCGATCATAGGCAGGGACATAAAGATAGAAAAAATCACTGCGATTATAAAGGGACTTATCGGCATATTGGCAAGCCTGCTTTCAACGGTTTCAAGCCGCGCCTGAAGGCTTAAAATGGTTTTTTCCAAGCGCCGTTTTTCTTTTTCTAAGGTTCGCCGCGGATCTTCTTCTTTCTTTTTAGAAATTGTACCCCGGACTGTTGCAGGGCTTGTCTTATTTAAAAACATTTCTTCTGCCTCAGCTCTTTTTTCCGCATTACCTATATTGGCCACAAACTTCATCGCCTCATACCCGATAGCTGGGTTTACATTGTAGGCGCTGATTTTTTCGATAGCAGTTGCGGATGCCCTCGGGAGGCAGAGCACCCTATCGACATAATCCTCATATCTTACGCCGGCTTTTTTGCAAAGAGGCCGGGCCTTTCCAAGCAGGCGGCCGAGTTCTTTCATAAGGCGGCCGTCTTCTACCATTATAACTTGTCTGATTTCATCGGTTAATTCCAAAAGCTCGGGCGATTCCTCAAGAGTAATTTTATAAAAACCTTTTTTTTCGGCCTCAGCCAAAAGGCTGTGAAAGAGCGTCCAAAACTTGGGGCTGTGTACCCGTGTTGAATAAAAACCGCCCTCTTTTTCACACTGCTTGTGATGAGTATATTCATGCACGGCCGTGTAAATAAGCTCATTATCATTTGCAAAATTCTTATTATGAAGAATAATTTCGTGAGTATCCGGCTTATAAAGCCCGTTTACCTTTTTGCTGCTTTTTCCCGTAAAAACAACTGAAAACTCAAGCTCCGTATCCGCCGTCTCAAGCAAAATTTCTTTAACCCTATCTTGATTCATAACTGCATTATATACTATTTAAGATAAATTTTCAAAGAGATGAGGGAGTAGTTTTTAAAGCTTGCTTTTCATTTTTACTTAGTAAAATGTTTATGCAGTAAGTTACGGAACTTTCATCACTGCATAAACCAAAATGATTTGTTTAAAATTTAAAGACAGGACCTACTTTTAAGTAAAATACATTAGAGAAGCCTCCGGATCCGTTCAGGTCGTTATTACCTATGACGGAATAAATAGCTCCTGCATTTTTCACTCTAATTGCGTAATTAAAAATTCCAAAACCTAATGTATCAGTCAAAGAAAAAGAAATACCTATATTCTTTGTAAAATAGTATGCCGCAGAAATATGTAAAGCCAATCCTGCATTAAAACTTTCTATACTGAAAAAATCTTTTATATTAACCGAGTTTCCATTAAATTCAACTGATTCTGGACTCATATTTAAAGCTGTCCCTGCTCCAAAGCCAGTTGCTAATGTACAATAAACCATAGGTTGTTTAAAAGTATAACCTAGTAATAATTCTCCATTCCAATAAGCTCCCTTTATTTTTTTAAAGTTTATATCAATATCAGCATTGTTAAAAGTCATCTTTTTATTTATTGACCCTAAAAATGAAAAATTATTATTAAAAAGAAACGTAAATCCTTTATTTCCTATATATCCCATATCAGCACTTACGGCAAAGGTATTTAATGAATTTTTATGAAAAAACGTTAGATTCTGCGTCTCCCCAGGATTTAGCGAGAAAATATTAGAATATCCTATTTTCGGGCTTATTACAAATTCCGCAAAACAATTTACGGAAACCAACAAAATACATAAAAAAATAAGTGATATTTTTTTCATTTTAATCTTCCTTTTTGCAATCTTTTGTTATTGCAGGTATTTTATTTATTTTAAACCGATTAAATGTTATAAGCCGGTTCCGCACAAGCCTTTCCTCAAGAAGAATGCTTGTCAGCCTAAAATTCTTTCGATTATAAAACCTATTTTGTGGGGTAAATAAATTTACAGTAAAATTAAAACAATAAAGAGAAAATACATTTATTAAAATATTTTTTAATTTATTAAATTTTTCGGGGGGGGGTAACTTGATTTGTCTGTTTACAGATAAATTTCTGTATTAAAATTCCTTTTTGAGAAAAATTAAACTTAAAGCAAGTTTGTAAGAAGTTACACATGGGGACATATTAGAATAAAAAATGAGGTTTGTCAATATTTACATAAATTTGTAAATGTTTATTTTTTTAAAATATCGCTATGTGTTATTGCAATGTTATCGATATCCGTTTACCTAATGCATAAGCCATTTTTTCTAATGAGCCTATTGATGAGTTATATGCCGTATCAAGAATATTATTTACAGCACTGCGGGAGGTATTTAATCGTTTTGCCATTTCATTTTTGCTTATATTTTGATTTTTCATTTCAGCTTCTAATTGGTATATAAGAATTTTTTTTGCTGCTAATTCTTGAGCTTCTTCATATAACCCTTGTTCGACCATAAATTCACTAAATGATTGTCCTTTCTCTTTCATTTATTCATCTCCTTAAATTCCTTCAATCGAGAAATAGCTATCGTTAATTCTTTGAGCGGTGTTTTTTGTGTCTTTTTTATAAATCCATGAAGCAAAACTAAAGAAGAGTCTTCAATAGTAAAAAATATCCGAACCAACTATTTTTCTATCATTTTGATCTAATGATAAAATAAAATCTCTTACAGGTTGTCTATTATTAGCGGTTTCAAAAAATATCACCTCTAATGCTTCTGTTCGTTCCATATTTAATAGTACATTATAATGTACAAGGTGTCAATACTCGGCATTCAAAATAAATTTTCAAAGAGATGAGGGAAACATATTCTAACATTAAATTGTATAACTATTAAGCTCCGCTAAGCCCTTGAGTGAAGTAAAGTTTATATGTTATAATTAAGAAAGTACGCAGGGGCACTTGCGGTAAATATTTTTAGAGAGGTGAATTATGGATAAAGTAAAACTTGAAAGGATGAAAAACGACAAGGGTTTTATTGCGGCATTGGATCAGAGCGGAGGAAGTACGCCTAAGGCTTTGGCTGCTTACGGAGTTCCCGAAACGGCATATTCCAATGAAAAAGAAATGTTTGATCTTGTTCATGCTATGCGTACAAGAATAATCACGGGAAAAGCCTTTAATTCCAATAATATTTTGGGTGCAATTTTATTTGAGCAAACAATGGAAAGGGAAATTGAAGGTATGCCCACAGCCGACTTCTTATGGAAAAAAAAGAAGATATTACCCTTTTTAAAGGTCGATAAGGGGCTTGCCGACTTAAAGGACGGTGTTCAGCTTATGAAGCCGATACCTAATTTGGACGCTATGTTAAAGCATGCCGTAGAAAAGCACATTTTTGGAACAAAGATGCGCTCCGTTATAAAAGAAGCAAATCCTAAAGGAATAAAGGCAGTTGTAGATCAGCAGTTTGAATTGGGTATTCAAATTGCAAAGGCCGGTCTTGTTCCTATTATTGAACCTGAAGTAGATATTAAATCACCCGACAAGGTCAAGTGCGAAGAACTCCTGAAAAAAGAATTGGAAGAACACCTTAAGACCTTGCCGAAAGATTTGCTTGTAATGTTTAAACTCTCAATTCCTACAAAAGAAAACCTTTATGAGGAATTTACAAAACATCCTCAAGTAGTTAGAGTCGTAGCCCTATCAGGCGGTTATTCCAGAGATGAGGCAAACAAGCTCTTGGCAAAAAACAGGGGCATGATTGCAAGTTTTTCCAGAGCTCTTGCCGAAGGTCTTTCTGCCAAGCAGAGTGATGCCGAGTTTAATGCAACCTTGGAAAAAACAATCAAGGGCGTTTACGAAGCTTCAATAACATAGTTTTAAAAAGCATAGTTTTTTGGAAACTATGCTTTAGAGTATCAATAAAAAAGAGCAAGGTTGATTAGCCTTGCTCTTTTTTCTATTATTTGAGTGTTTTATCTGCATATAATTTAATATGTTTTCAGATAGAACTACCTAAAAATTAATACATTCTTTAATATTTTTTTTAGAATTCGGATAATTTAACTCCTCAATACGCCTTCCTGAAGCATCATAATATTTTTGATCTATTTCAATACCAATAAACTTACGGCCAAGACTTAATGCTGCATGACCGGTTGAACAGACACCCATAAAAGGATCAAATACTATATCGCCCGGATTTGATGCTATATTAATAATATGTTTTAACACTGCAATAGGTTTTTGTGTAGGATGTTTAGGCTCTTTTATTCGTTCTTTTCCCATACAAATAGGAGTTTCAATAAAATTATGCATTTTATTTTGTGTAGAAAAATTCCATGTATGGCCCTTATTCCAAAGACATACTATTAATTCACAACTATTTAAAAAAGATGACTTACGAATATTTGGGACTGGGTTTGTTTTATGCCAGACCATAAACTGGAAAGTATCAAATACAGGATCAAATACTTCATGATATTTTCCTATTAAATTATAGCTCGTAAATATAAATATATTTCCTGTAGATTTTAAAATCCTTTTAAAGTCTATAACAAGTTTTTCCGGCTCAAAAGGTACTAAGTCCCATTTTGCAACATCGTTATTTATTTCTGATCTCCAATCAAATTTCATATTTCCTGTAGAGTATTCTGCTAAATTATATGGAGGATCACATAGAATTAAATCTACTGAAGAATCAGGAATGTTTTTCATTTTATTAAAACAATCTCCCAAAATGAGTATAGCCTTGTTTATTTTTTTTAAATCATACATAGATTATCATTTCCCAAAATACATATCTTTAATATCAGTTAATGCTATTTTAATATAATTTGCACTTCGTTTATATTGATTCATTATAATTTCAAAACCGGAATCATCATCACATACAAAATTCCAGTAATCTTTACCTATTAGCAGCTCTTCATTAGCAAAAAATTGGCGTACTCTATCCTGTTTCCAATAATTACCTTCTCCAAACATATTATATGCTGTTCCGAGATATATAAATATTTTTGCCTCTTCTTCTTTATTTTCATATAAAAAATTTTTTAAAATAAAATATTCTTGTAATAAAGCAAGTTTTTCACTTTTTGCTTTTTTATTATCAAGGTCTCCTCCGGCTTTTAATTCGATAAGGTAATGTTCATTTTTCTTTTTATTATAAAAATAATGATCAGTAACATGATTTTTTGAAAACGATCGTACATCTTTCGGGTTTATCCAAGTAAAACTATTGTAATCATTAACTGATGGGCGTATATTTTTTTCATATTCAGAAATCATATAATCCATATGTTGACTTTGCTGAGGTAGAAGATATGCATTTAGATTTCCTCTTACTTCATATGATAAAGTTGCGATTGCATTACCGATCCCCTCTAAGACTCTACCAAATGAACTATCAAAACTTCTGACAAAAGCACTATAAAACATAAATTCATGTCCAAGTTCTGCAATAAAACAATTGTTTTTTTTAGCATTTATAACTCCTTCCGGATCATCTACTTGGCTTTTGTGTTTTATTCCAAAACCTTCTGCAAAATTTTTTATAGCCACATCAATAATTTGTTCTATAGCTTTTTGTTTTATTTCATCCATAAACAGTTTGTTCCTTGTTATAATAATACCATAATTTATAAAAAAAAATAAGTGGTCTTTTAAGCTTGATATCTAAAAAATATCTTGATGCTCTTACGAGCTGCAGCTTTCGCATTCCTCTACTTCGAGGGAGCGGCTTCGCACATAATAGATTGACTTAAGGCCTTCTTCCCAAGCCTTTACATAAAGCGAAAGCACCTTGCTGAAGGTAAATTCGTTTGTGATGTAGAGATTTACAGATTGGGCTTGGTCGATATGGCGCTGCCGTAAGCCTGCGGCTCTTATACTCCAATCTTGTTCAATGTGGTGGGCGTTTTTATAAAGCCAATAGGTTTCCGGTGAAAGAGATGGGGCAACCCTAGGCATTAGAGAACCTTTTTTCTCCTCTAAAAAATACTTGTTCATGATAGGGTCTACACCGGCAGTTGTGCCTGCGATAATCGAGGTTGAGCTTGTGGGAGCGACTGCCAAAAGATAGGCATTCCTCATTCCGTTTGATTTTACTTCCTCTGCGAGAGCCTTCCACTTTTCATCAACATAATTCCGTTTTTTAAAATATTCTCCTGTTTGCCAATCGCTTCCTTCAAAATAGGCATAGCTTCCTTTTTCTTTTGCAATTTGGGAAGAGGCTTTGATTGCGGCATAATTTATTCTTTCAAAAACCTTATCTGCAAAGTTAAGGTGCTCTTCGCTTTCCCATGCAATGCCGTTTTTTGCGAGAGCATGATGATAGCCCGAAGCTCCCAAGCCGATTGACCTGTATCGGCTATTGGTAATTTGTGCATAGGGTACTGGATAAAAATTTAAGTCTATAACATTGTCCAGAGCGCGCACTGCCGAAGAAACGGTTTCGTCAATTTCTTTTTCGTCATTTACATTTATGTTTCCGAGAACAATGGAGGCTAAATTACATACTACAAAGTCTCCGGGGATAGTAGTTGTTATAACAACAGTATCTCCGTCTTCAGTTTTTATTTCAATGTTTTTATGTTTTATCTCGCTCATATTTTGAGAAATTTCGGTACATAGGTTTGAGCAGTAAATCATTCCCTTGTGGGGATTGGGATTTGTTTTGTTTGCATGGTCACGGTTAAAAGCAAATGGGGTACCCGTTTCGACAGACGATTTTAAGATTAAACGCACCAAGTCTTTTATAGGAATTTCTCTTTTATTGATGCGGGAATCGGCAACGCAGTCCTTATACCTCTTTTCCCATTCTTCCCCATAAAAATCTTCGAGGGCATAGCCCTTGGTTTTTGAAATTTCATGGGGACACATTAGGTGCCAAGAAGCGTTTATATCATCTCGGACGGTTTTCCAAAAAAGATCGGGATAGCAGACTGCCGGAAATACATCGTGGGCCTTCATTCTGTCATCTCCATTATTGGTGCGGAGCTGTAAAAATTCGGGAATGTCCTTGTGCCAAACATCGAGGTAAACTGCGACCGAGCCCTGTCTTACGCCGAGTTGGTCAACGGCAACAGCCGTATCGTTTGCAAGTTTTATCCAGCGGATAATTCCTCCTGCCGCTCCCATAAACCCGCGGATAGGCGAACCGACGGCTCTGACCTTTCCGAAGTAGAGTCCCATACCTCCTCCGAATTTGGAGACTTTGGCAAAGTTATCTATGCTGCGGTAAATACCGTCAAGAGAATCGGGAACCGTGTCTATAAAACATGAAGAAAGCTGATGATAAGGTTTTCGGGCATTTGAAAGGGTTGGGGTCGCCATCGTAACTTTTAAGGTGCTCATCATATCGTAAAAACGCCTTACCCATTCAAGGCGGTTTGATTTTTCTTTCATTGCAAGATGAAGGGCAATACCTAAAAATATTTCTTGCGGCGATTCAAGGACGGTGTTTGAATGAGTGCGAATAGCATAGCGGCGCAAAAGGAGGTCAAGGGCACTGTAAGTAAAAAGCTTATTTCTTTCTTCTTTTATAAATGAAGCGGCCTCCTCCAAATCATCACGGTTATAGGCCTTGCAAATATATGTTCCGTAGAGACCTTCATTTTCAAGATATTTGATTTTTTCATAAAAAGAATGAATCTGCCTTTTTTCAAGTTCGGTTTTTAGTTTTAAGTTAAATTGAAGCATTAAAAGACGGGCTGCAATAAATTCCCAGTCCGGGGCATCTTGGGCGGTAAGCTCGACGGAGGCCTTTATAAGTATAGCGAGGGATTCGGATTCGCTCATATTTTCTTTTCTAAAAGAAAGAAATTTGTGCGCAAGTAAAGTAAGGCTGTACTCGTCCGAAGTAAAGTCATTTTGAATTTCGGTAAGGACCGGCTGAATTTCTATTGTATCAAAAAAGCGGCTTATCATTTGCCGAGAGTCCCGCCTTTTTGTGCGTCCGACACGGTAGAGTATAAAATTTTTTACTTCTGCATAATAGTTATGTTCTATTAAAGTTTTTTCTACCAAGTCCTGAATTGTTTCGACATGAACAAAATTTCCGTTTTGAGAAAGTTCCAAAATATCTTCTTCTACTTCCTTTACCAGAGGCGGAATTATTTTATCCAAGTCTTTATGCGGAGAGTTTTCCACACTTTTAAAGGCGGAGCGGATAGCTCCTTCAATTTTTTCCGGTTCGTAATTTTTTGTTTCACCGTTTCGTTTTATGATTTGCATTTTATTTTTCCTTTAAGCGTTTTAAAATTATGCTTGCTGTTCTATCCTTTGTAATAAGTAAAAGGCCTGCTCCAATTCCTGCAAAAATAATAAAAGAAATAAAAAGCGGAACTCCTTGTCCGATAAATTTTCCGAATGAAGCAAATGGAGAATAAATTTTATCCTTTAAAAAATAAATAGGAATTGATGCTGCAACCGAAAAAGCGAATATTTTTGCAATAAATAAAAGAGCCGGAAAGATGAGTTCTTTTACATCAATGGCCTTGTTCTTTTTTAAAAACATTAAGAGTATGGCCGTGTTTATAAATGATGCTATTGTCAAAGCGAGAGCAATGCCGTTTCCACCCATGGGGCCTACTAAAATTAAGGCTAGGAGGATATTAACTGCAAAGCAGATTATTCCTGCGATTGTAGGTGACTTTGAATCGCTTTGGGCATAAAAGGCAGGAGCTATAATCCTGTTTGCAGCGATTGCAAAAAGCCCTATTATGTGAAGCCTAAAAATTCCCAATGTTAATTTTACCGAAGCTGAATCGAATTTGTTGCTCTTATAAATGAGGATGATTAAATTTTCTCCAGACAAAAGAAAGAAAAAGGTAGCGGGTATTGTAATGAGAGAGATTACCTTTATGGCTTGCAATAGTACGGTTTGGAAGGCTCTCCAATCTTTACGCAGAGCCAAGGCCGACATTTCGGGGAGAATTACGGTGCCTACAGAAACGGCAAAGATACCTAATAAAAGTTCTTGTAAGCGTAAAGAATATTGTAAACTTGAAGCTATTCCAAGACCTGCCGAAGTTGCAAGCGAGGTAGAAACAAGATCGTTTATCTGATAGGCGGCCATGCCGATTATAGTCGGCCCGATAAGGGCAAGGACTTTTTTTGTTCCGGGGTTTGAAAAAGTTTTTTTAAGGTTTGTGAGCTTAAAACTAAAGCCCGTCTTTAAAACAAAGGGCAGCTGAAAGATTGCCTGTATAATACCTCCTACAACAACACCGTATGCCATTGCTGCGGCGGGGTCTCCAAAAGGTTTTGCAAAAACATAGGTAGAAGTAATGACGGCTATGTTGAACAAAATAGGCGTAAAGCCCGAAGGGGTAAAAATCTTTACTCCGTTTAAAATACCTTGAAAAAAGGCTGCAACCGAAATTAAAAATAAATACGGAAACATTATCCGCGTTAAAAAAACTGTAGAATCATAATCTGCAATATTCTTAAAAAAAAGCTTTATTATCAGCGGAGAAAACAGAATGCCCAATATAACTACAATGGCAGTAGAAAAACTTACAAGAGTAAAAATAGAATTTAAAAATTCGTTTATTTCTTTTTTTGTTTCTGCGGATTCTTGCGAATCTTTGTGCTTTTGCAGATAGGCATTAAAGGTCGGAATAAAGGCAACTGTTATGCTGTTTTCGGCAAAGAGCCTTCTAAAAAGGTTGGGAAGCATAAAGGCCGTGGTAAAGGCATCGGCCAAGGGACCAGTCCCTAAAAAATGAGACATAGTCATCTGGCGGACAAGACCTAAAATTCTTGACCCTAAAACTAAAAGAGAAAGTTTTGACCCGCTTTTTACGAGAGATTTATTTTTAACCTTGCCCATAACAATTAAGGATTATACAGGCTTAAGGTTTATAATGCAAGAGCTTTTGAACAATAAAATATTCATTGACAAAGCTGAGCTTTTTTACTATATTGGCAATGAATAAAAGATGCATTTTTTATACCTTCTGCCTACCCTATACGGAAAAACCGTCATTTACCCATTGCAGCCTGCCGCCGATTCTTATCGTTTGTGCTTGCCGTAGTGATAGTGTATAGAAAGTACCGGTTTTTATGATATTATGAGGAAGGGGAGAAGAGGGGTGTTAGGCTCACACGCCGTAGGCGTGGTAATATGGGAGGTAAAAAGTTTGGAAGTAGTAACGATTTGTGGAAGCATGAGATTTGCAAATGAGATGAAAAAAATAGCTCTTTTATTAGAGAAGACACACAATATGAGTGTATTACAGTGTGTTTACAATGAAGAAGAAATAAAATTAAGTGATGAAGAAATAAAAAAGCTTAATGAAGCCCATTATAGAAAAATACAAATTGCAGATGCTATTTATGTGGTTAATCTGAATGGATATATCGGAGAACAAGTAAGACGTGAAATAGCATTTGCTGAAAAAATTGGTAAGAAAGTTATTTTTCACAGTAATTTTTATTCTGAAAATAAATAACTAATTCAAATATGATTCAAAACACAACAAAAAATCTATTAAATATAGCTACTTGACAGATATATCTTAATAACAGATAATATAACTATGATTAAATCATTTGCAGATTCAGAAACGGAAAAAATCTGGAAAGGCAATAAATCACCTAAGCTTCCGCCTGAAATACATAAGAGAGCCTTTGCTAAATTATTGATAATTAATTCAGCGGAAAAAGAAGATGATCTGAGAATTCCTCCAGGAAATAGATTTGAACATCTTCTTGGGGATTTAAAGGACTATTGTTCCATAAGAATAAATAGTCAATGGAGAATACAGTTTAAGTTTCTAAACAGTGAAGCTTATGAAGTACAGATTGTGGATTACCACTAAACGGAGGCGTGTTATGGATAAAAGATTTGAATTACCGACAGTTGGTGAAATTTTACTAGAAGAGTTTCTCGAGCCTTTAAATATTACTCCATATAGACTTTCAAAAGATTTAGGTGTTTCTTCCAGTTCAATTTTGGATTTAGTTCATGGAAAAAGAAAAATAACGGTTGAAATGTCATTGAGGCTTTCTAAATACTTTGGAACAACTTCTAAGTTCTGGCTGAATATGCAAAATGAATTGGATTTGAGAGAAGCAGAGCTAAAGCTCGTAAATGATTTAGAGAAAATTCCGCATTGTAAACAGATAGCCTAACACCCGCTTCAAATCAGACATTGCAGACAAGCCGCAAAGCAGGTTAAGCGAATGTTAGGCGGACTGCCTTTCGTGCAGAAATTCAGAGAAGAACATGAAAAACAAAAGAATATGTATTTTGTGTATATTACTACTTTTATTGCAAAATATCTTTGCTGATGATGAACGAGAGATGAATGTTTTAATTTTATTGGAAAATAATTCTAATAGTACTCTCCTATATAAAGGATGGATTCCGAAATCTCATGATGAGTCAGCGATTTTAAATAAGGATCTCTGTAATGCTTTAATATCGATGGATAGAAAAATTAAAAAGGCAAAGCTTATTTCTATAAATAATGTTGAAAAAGCTTGTATTATAGATGGTGAATATAAAGTTGAGTATTTACTGACAGGGAAAAAATATGAAATTCAAAATAATTATTGGATGTATGAATCTGAGTCTAAAAAATTCTATAGATGTGATATTTTAAATGAATTACAAATCATCTATGATTGTTATAGTTATTCGGATTTTTATAGTAGATATTATTTACAGGACACATTGAATATTGCTGATTGTAAAGATATAAATTTCATAAAATGGCTTTTTACTCATGAAACGGATATTCAAATTAAAGATAAATCTATTGAGATTATTGAAAAACAATATTCAAATGGGATTCCAACTAATATTGAGCAATTACCTTATTACTATATAATAAAAATTTCAAATGAAGAATATAATCAATATAAAAAAATTTATAAGAAAAGTTCTGATTGGAAGATATTTAAGAATAGTGAAATATCATTTCGTTTTATAACAAAATTTGATTTATGTTGTGTTATAAAAGAAAACGAGCTAATTTTTGGATTTGGAAATATGGATATGATTCATCCATAAAATGAATATCACCTAACACCCTTTTTCAAAGCCGACAACACGGTAAAGCGTGTGGCAGTTTAAACAACGTTGAGTTGAGAAGCTAACCGCTTGCGGGAAGACTTGTGCGGAACCGGCCTATAACATTAGTAGTTATAAAGCAATCCTGAGTTACTTGACGATAAAGGGCTCATATTATATTATCCGAATATAACAGGTATAAAATAGCCGATAAATGGGAGGTTCTATGAAAAGAAAAATTATATTAATTATGGTCATTGCTATTTTGACTGTAGGTACTTCAGGTGTTTTTGCCGAAAAAGCAGGAACGCTGAGAGACCTGCTGATGCGCTTGCCCGATAGCGCATTTCCGGCTAAGTTTAACGAAATAAAGCGAAGCGATGGTTTCGATCCGCTTATTGAAGTATACGATGAGGAAAACCGCTACGTGAGTTTTAAAGCCGTAGGAGATATCTACTACTGGGAAATGTGTTACTGGAATCTGAAAGGCGGCAAAGAAAAACTGATTTTAGTGAATTCAGACTTATTTCCGGCTTTTTATCTTTACAGCAACGGCAAAGTTTCCAAAACGGAAAACTTCGGCATTCGGGATATATGGAAAAAAATCGGAGGCTCTTCTTGGGAAATTCTTGGTCAGTATATGTATTTTTTTCCGCCACGCAGCGGAACTTCGATTACGGTTATACTCGAAAATCAGGATTGTAGGATTTTTAAATGGCAAAATGAAAAATTTGTCTGCCTTACCGATTATCCGAAAAAGAAGCACGATTATCATTCTTTGGCACGAGGCTTTACCGCTGCCTTAAATACTCATGACGTTGACGCTTGTATGCAATATATTCTGCCTCAGTATATTAAGGAACAATGTATGAATATTCTTCAAGGGGAAACGGAGCAGTTTGTCTGTGAACTTATCGGCGGCGAAGCTGAAGATTCAGGGGAGTATATTACGCCCTTAAGTTTACAGGATATAAAGAAAGCAACATACAAGTATGATCCCGACAGCGGCTTTGCGAACCATATCATTTTCATTCAGCTTAAAGACGGGCGTTCATATAATTATTATATGAACTTTGAAAGTGTTGAATTAGATGATACGGAAGCCATTCCATATATAGTAGGAGCTATGGGGTAAAAACCTGTTGAGCATAAATCAAGAACCCCGATATTCTTGAGTCGGGATATGTCGGCTCATTTTATAATTTCCGCTTCTATAGCTGACGCGATTTCCGAATTGCAGATACGGATACTGCAGTCTTCCTCTTCCGAATATCCTAGAAAGTTGATACTGCCGTACCATAAAATTTTTTCATCAAAAATAGCTAACCTTTGTGTAATATTCTCTTTCGCCGAAACCGCAGCTCCCGCCGTTTCGAGCATATTAATATACTGCTGTTGCTTTTTTCGCCGTCCTTCATCTTCATGCAGTTTTGTCATAATAAAAATTTTGCACCCGTTTGAAATAATTTTAGGTACGAGAGGTAAAAATTTTTGCACTTCCGTTTTGGAAAGGTACGGTGAATAAATAATAGCCGATTTTTTTGCGTCCATGCAGTCTTGAATAAAATCGGTTGTGTAGTCGTTGGCGGAATATAGCTTTGATGGTGCGTCTTCTTTCTTCCCTGAATCGAAAACCGGCTTTATTGTATAACCGAGTTGCTTATAGCCTTTAAGCCGATTCCGGTACATCCTGTCGAAAACCGGAAGACGAAAATCGACATAGTCGAAAATCAACACTTCTTCTTTTCCTGCGAAATTTCTGTGCAGGCGGCCGCAATATTGTGCAAGCGTACCCTTCCAGCTAAACGGCATTGCAAGCATAAGTGTATCAAGCCGCGGATTGTCAAAGCCTTCTCCGGCATACTTGCCTGTCGCGAGCACTATAAGCGATTCAGAGGCAGGAACTTTGTTGAGTATTTCCAACTGTTCTTTTTTTTGTTTTTGCGTTCCTTTTCCTGTAATCACGATGACATTGGCAGCTGCATCTTTTAGATTTTCTTTTAGCAATTTTAAATGTTCTATCCTATCGGAAAGAACAAGCGGCGTTCGTCCTGCTTTGACGGCGGTTTGTACATCTGAAACGATTAATAAATTCCGTGATTCCGCTTTTATCATTTCGGAATAATAATTTTGAATTGAAGATTTCGAATGCTCTGCATTTTCCGCAGCGATATGAAAGTTCGTAAAACGCGGAATAAAATAATGTTCAAAGTTTTGCACGCTGTTCATCTGTTTCGCAGTCGTCGCATAAAGAATAGGCCCGCACTGCATAAAGATAATCTTTTGCCGGCCGTCACGCCGGACAGGCGTTGCAGTCAGTCCGTATACATATTTTGAGCGGAAACTCTTTACTAGGTTTTCCGTTCCGAATGCCGAAACGTGATGACATTCGTCGACAATAAGCATACCGTATGTATGCCGCCGCGGTTTTACCGCATCCGAATTTTTTTCAGTGAGCGACTTAATGATTGCGATGTCGATAATGCCCGTCGATGTATCTTTTCCCGCAGCGATTGTTCCCGCCTCATAATTTAAAAACCGCTTGATAGCCTTTTTCCACTGTTCCAAAAGCGTGTGCGTCTGCACGAGGATTATCGTATTCGTTTTCCGTTCCGCAATGAGGGCTGCGGCAGTTATCGTTTTTCCGAAACCGGTTCCGGCGGATAAAATACCTAAATCCGATTTTAGCATAGCTTGCAAAGCCGCCTTTTGTTCCTCATACAGTTCCGCAGTAAAATCTACTTCGATACGCACGCCTTTTTCCCGTTCATCATTGATTTTGTAAGGCGTGTTGCAATCGGTTAATAATTTTTCGATTTGACCGAGATTGCCGCGAGGCAAAAGCAAAGTGTTTTCGGTTTCATCGGAACAGTCGATATAACGCGGAATATTATACAGCGGGAGGCGCATGTGAAGATTTTTAAAATACTCAGGATTTAAGAAAACCGACGTTCGCCTGAAAAATCCCAGAGCCCGTTCCGATATTCCGTTTTTTTCAATTTCGATTTGGTTGGAAAACGTAATGTGCACAGCCGAAGAAAAATCTTTTTGCGTAAGCTGCGGATTTTTCGATGATGGAGTATCCGTCAGTATTCTGGAAATTTTATATGCCGTTTTGGCTTTAACAATATCGTTTGCCTTATCATTTTCGCTTTCATCAAAATCATTCGGCAAAAACTCCGGTACGGCCTTTGCAATTTCGCTGCAGCATGTTTGTACGGCTTTTTCGGACAATGTTTTGACCGAACTTAAATACTCCCATTGATCGCCAAACGGAATAAAATCTTCATCCACAAAAACCGAGCACTTATTTTTTACTGCTTGCCCCTGCAGCGGTAGAGCGATTAAATTGCCGTAACCGTCTTTCGGTATCGCATCCTGATTGGGAAACATACGGTCGAATGATTCAAATGATAACGAATGCCTCTCATTCATCGCAGCCTGCAAAATCAATCTCCCGAAATTGCGTGCCCGTTTTGCGGCAACAGCTTCGCTGAAAAAAATCCAAAGGTGAGCGCCTTTTCCCGAACGCGATATTTCAACCGAAACGGGAACGGAAAACGCCGCACAGATTTTACGTACGGCCGTCGCATCTTTTTTCCACGCATCGGAACTTCCCGTATGCGAGTCGAAGTCGAATGCGAGGAATCGGCAAACATCTCCTTCCATAAGCGGATATAAACCGACCACATCGCGGCAGGCGGAATCTTTTCCTGCCAAGTGGTTAAAAATATATCGATCTGACAGCGGAACAGGCAGTTTAAAAGGACAGTCGGCGCACGAATATTTTTTCATATCGCATTTCCCAATTTTCCACTTGTTTTCGCATACAGGCGAATAACCGCTTTTATTCGACGTTGCATTATACCAGCGCAGCGCAAAGACATCTTTCCGTCCTACAAAGAGAGAGGTATACAAATCGATTTTTTCCTGAGGCGTACTGTTCCTATTAACAAGAGCATTCGATGATGTCGTGGATGTGTCCACTGCCGGTATTCTAAGTGGTGATTGTGCGGATATATTCTGAGCTTTTATCGCAGGCACCGTTTGAGGCATTTGCTGCTTGTCTGCGGCAGCCTCGTCTTCGTTTTTTGCCGTTTCAACGGCGGCTTTTTCTTCAAGGGTAAACCGAATATCTTCATGGGCATTTGCAAAAGAATGGATTAATGCGATAAGTTCTTCATGAGAAAGCGTTTTTAAATATGATAAAACTAAGGGTGATATGTCGGGCATATTTTGTACAAATTATATATCGGTCAATACCTCCATAGAATATCTGTTCATATTCCGTTTTATTGTTTCTTTGAGTAGTTTATTCTCTTTATAATAATCCCAAAAATCAAGTGGATTATTATAAAGCTGCATTTTATATCAGTTTTGCAATACACGCTTCAATTTCGGTCATGGGAGCCGTCGGCTCAAATCGGGCGGCGATGCTGCCGTCACGCGCTGCAATGAATTTGGTAAAGTTCCATTTAATGTCGGAATTGTTTTTATAATCGGGATCGATTTTTGCAAGGAAATTGTCCATCATTTGTGCCGTTTTACCTTCACCGAAACCTTCAAATTTTTTTTGAGCTTTTAAATACGTATACAGCGGTAATTCGTTTGTGCCGTTTACATCCGATTTTTTCATTTGAGGAAATTTCGTGTTGTAATTGAGCGAGCAAAACTCGCTGATTTGTTCGTTAGTACCCGGTGCTTGCTCCCCGAATTGATTGCACGGCACATCGATTATTTCCAAACCCTGCTCATGATATTTTTCGTACATTTGTTCAAGCTCTTTGTAGTGCGGCGTAAAACCGCATTTTGTTGCCGTATTTACAATCAACAAAACCTTCCCTTTATAGTCTTTTAGCGGGATATTTCGCCCTTGCGCATCCTGTACCGAATAATCGTATATTGTCACTTTCTTACCTCCATTAGACTTTGATTATAACTAAAATACATTCTTTGTGCTACTATTTCTAAAAGATGTTTTTTTGTCAAAGCCATGATTAACTATCTTTTCAGAATCCGTTAAATCCTTTGATTCACAGTTCTTATCATTTTTAAGTGAAAATAAATAAGTTTCCATGCTATAGTAAATTTGTTCAGGAGGAATAATAGAAGGGATGCCGATATTCTTTAAAATATAAAAGCCATCCGGTAATCCGATATTTCTAATAACCAGTTCTGAAAGTTTGACATTTTCAAGTTTTTTTTTATTTATCGCAGTAACAAGAGAATCTATATTCTCAACAGAAACTATATCCAAAATTTTTCCTCTATAATCAAAATCTTCAAAAGTTTTTATAAATTCCATTTTATAAGATTTTAAAATACAATTACGAAAATCAGTTTCATCAATTTCTAATTTAAGGCCAATTAAGAATAACTTAATTCCGGCACGAATTGCGAAAAACTTATTGTATTCTGCCGGTTCTTCTTTCCAGAACCGCCAATATTGGCGGTAATATTTATGATTTTTGACATGTTCACTCAAGATATTAAAAAAATCTTCATTCCTGAGAGGAATAGAACCTCGTCTATCAAATGTTACACCGTCATCACTATCTGCCTGATGGGCCAAATAATCATAATAATCTTTGTTTTTATCTATAATTCGCAATGTATGAACCTCGCTCTCTGTGGCATTGCAACGTTATGTAGAGATATTTTCTTTATTATTAAAATACATCTTAGTAAAAATTATTATACAACAAATTCCCAGAATTTAATACCTCTCCATTCAAATAAATGACAAAATGTGGTATAATTGTAATAGGAACAAGAGATGATATTTGAGTAGGACAAAAATAAAAACAAACGCAAGCATGGGTATTGCGTTTGAAGAAGTCTTGCCTGTTTTTCTTGATGAAAAACGTATCGAAAAAGAGGAATAGAATATTATGAAAACTATGACGCTCAATGAAATTAAAAACTTTCAGAATACCTATTTTTCGGACTGTTCCAAACAGATGAAAGAAGATTTTGTATGATGAAAAACTTACGCATTAATAATAAAATATTTATTATAACTTGTTTATTGTTATTATCTATTTTTTGTTTTGCAGAAGAAGATACTGAAAAACGCCTTGAAAAGAACATTGATAGAATAACAATTGAAAACTATTTTTTGGAAAATATTTCTAAAAAAGATAATGCAACTATTCCTGTGATTATTGTTTATTGTTATGATGGTTATTATTTTTTATATGAAACAAAGATGAAATATGAGGTAATAGGTACTAAAAGATATTTTTTTGATTATAAAGTTGATAAAAATATCAGCAAGTTATCTACAGATATAGCCGATAAAAATATGAGTCTTGATGATTTTATTAATAAATATTTAATAAAAAATGATGATAATAGCTATAGTATATCTTATAAAAATTATGATATATTTACACCTAAAGATGAATTTTTATCTCCTATATTTTTTGCTGCTCAATACAATTATGATTTTTTAATTTTAATTGAACACGGGTATTCTACAACAATAACATTATATTTACCCAATAGTTACGAATATGTAAAAAATAAATATGAAACAAAAGGGACTATTATACTCATACAAGGTTTAGTCAAGAACAATGCTTTGGAGTAAATGCAAGCTCAAATCTTCACGAAATGGTCGCAAGATATTTTCTGGTTTTCAAAGATGTACGCACTTTAAGATTATCTAATATTAAAGGGATTTTATCTTCACTTGTTGTATTATAACATAGATTAACATATTTTTAAGGAGTACGTTTTACGCTGTTTTAATATGCAAAATTATCAGGTTAATAACTTGAAAAATATGATTTTTTAGTTTATTATTCGGGAAAAGTTGAATAAATGTTCTACACACAGAACTCCGGTAGGATGATTTTGAGGGAAGGAAATGGCAGATAAATATCAAAATTTCAAATATCTTTTGGAATACTTTGTTGCACATCTGGAATATCTTCAGAGTAAAATACGGCATACTGAAAGTGATACGCTAGATACTTATGGTTATAAGAAATATATTGAGCCATTTGTAAAAAGCGCCGGTTTTAAAAAAACCGGACAAGGATATGGTAATGACAGCATTCAAAAACAGATTGCCGGCTGGGAAAAATATGATTATGGTAATATTTGTATAAGTGTGCAAATACATCCTAAAACAAAAGATTATTCATCAAAAAGTTGCTATTTGAACTGGAAAGGAACAGGCCATAATGTATATGCAAAATGGAATGACACAAAGACAAAAATAATTTCTTTGGGTCTAACGGAATATAGATATTGGTTAGATACCCCCGATTATATCGACTCGGAAGAATTTGTAATTTCAGATATAGGGCTTAATGATGGCAAAAATCCGAATGAAGCATTGAAGAAAATGTTTGATCTTTATGAAAAATCTCAAATAAATAAAAAGGTATACGATATGACAAAAAATTACATCGAAAAACTTGAATTAAAATACAATATCATTCTGCATGGTGCTCCCGGTACAGGGAAAACGTTTATGGCTCGCCAAATTGCTGCACAAATGATGTTTAATAAGGCATATGAAAATTTAACTGATGATGAAAAGACTCAAATAGGATTTGTTCAGTTCCATCCTTCTTATGACTATACAGATTTTGTGGAAGGTTTAAGACCTCAAAAAGGATCAGGGCAAAAAGAAATCGGTTTTGAGCGTAAAAACGGAGTCTTCAAAGATTTTTGTGAAAAAGCAATACTGGCAAAAAATGAGCTTGGGACTGATAATTTTGAAAAAAGTTGGAAAGAGCTGATTGATAAACTAAATAATGATGTTCGTATGAAAATTCCGTTAGTTTCAGGTAAAGGTTCGTTTGAAGTAGAATTGAATGAATATGGGGACGGATTGGCAACACGAACATATAATTCAGAAGAAGATAAAAAAGTCGGTAACTGGATAAGAGGCCAGTCAAAATTTTTTTCAAAAGAACAGCTTTATAATATTTACAAAGGTTTGAACGGTATTCCAAGCGGTGGACATGACAATTATCGTAAAGCAATAGTTGTCGAAATGAAAAAACGTTTTAGATTGGAAGATTATAAAAAAGGAAAAGCAAAGAAAAACGCTCCAAAATTTGTATTTATTATTGACGAAATTAACCGCGGTGATATGTCAAAGATATTCGGTGAATTATTTTTTTCCGTTGATCCCGATTATCGAGGAATAAATGGTAAAGTATTAACCCAATATCAAAACTTGATAGAAAACGGAGATATTTTCAAAAACGGTTTTTATATTCCTGATAATGTCTATATTATTGGAACAATGAATGATATTGATCGGTCTGTTGAAAGTATGGATTTTGCAATGCGACGCAGATTTGTATTTTACGAAATCACTGCCGAAGATAGTGCAAAGGCAATGGGGATAGACTATAGTGTTGCAAGCCCTATGAAAAGATTGAATGATGATATTGATGAAAAACTTGGCAGTGATTACCAAATTGGAGGAGCCTATTTCAAAGGGTATAAAGATAAACTAAACGATGCAGCAGCATTAAAAGAACTTTGGGAAAATAACCTAAAAGGACTGCTTCGGGAATATTTGCGGGGGCAAAGAGATGCTAAATCTAAATTAGAGCAATTTGAGAGTCTTTTCTATGGAATCAATACGGATAGCGGACAACAGCAGCAAAACTCTTAATTTGCCGGAGCCTGTAATTTCCGATTTACAAGTCATAGCTAATGCTACATTGGGAAATATAAAAGAAAAATATCCTAACTTATTGATTTTTCCTCAAAGTTTCGGTGAATACGGAGATAATTTAGGCTCTCAATACATTTGTTCCTTAAATGATAAAACAATTAGAACAGGAAATTTAATGGGGTTTGTAGGTTGTAATTTTACAGAACTTAGTATTTGTTCCCGCTTTTCTAATAACAACGGAAATGACTTTTTTTTGCACTATCTGCTGCAAAAAGTATTGTGCCAATATGTTTTTGATTGGAAACACTCTTATAACGAAATAACGATTTTTGACTTTTTGATATATTTATTTCCATACTATTTAAACAAGGCCTTATCTCAAGGGTTATTCAGAGAATATCGTAAATTTTATTATAATGACAGTAAAGTAAAAGGTTCGATAGATGTAAATAAACATATACAACTAAATGTTCCTTTTGCCGGAAAAATCGCATATAGCACCAGAGAATATAGTTACGATAATCGTATTACTCAATTAATCAGACACACAATCGAATACATTAAAACTTTGTCTTTTGGCGAAAATTTATTACTTGGGCAAGAGACTCGCGAAAATATAAGAATAATAATTGATAATACTCCATCTTATTCGAATCACGATTTACACAAAGTATTCAGAGAGAATTTGAGAGAAACTCAACATCCCTATTATACGGAATATACTCCATTGCAAAAAATATGCTTACAGATTTTAAGACATGAAGGTTTAAAGTATGATGATGACTCTCATAACCAAGTTTATGGAATACTTTTTGATGGAGCATGGTTGTGGGAAGAATATATAGCAGGAGTATTACAAGATAATTTTGCACATTATACTTCAGAAAACAGTAACTTTAAATTATTGGAGTGTGGCGGTAAAGAAAAGCAAAAAATTATTCCTGATTATATTTCAAAGGATAACAAAATAGTTGCTGATGCTAAATATATTCCATTAAGTAAAAACTATTCATATGGCGAAGAGCGTGCAGCCGCTATTTACTATAAAACAATAATGTATATGTTGAGATTCTCTTCTAAGCATGGGATTCTGATTTATCCTACTCAAAGTATAGCAGAACCAAAGAAATACAAAATCATAGATACAGATAACTATTTGACTGAATTTCCATTTATAATACCTATAGAACAAACAGGTTCATATAATGATTATTGTGTAAAAATAATAAAGGAGGAAGACCGCTTTAATATGCTTATTTCCAATGCAAAAGAAATCTTACCTTTGAACCCTTCCTGAGGCATCGCCTTCTGCAAGGTATAAAACTTCATCAAAAGAAACTTGGTTAAAGTCGCCGTTTACGGAGTGTTTTAGACAGGAAGCGGCTGAAGCAAAGTCGATTTGTTTTTGAGGTTTAAAGCCTTTTAATTCTGCACATATTAAGGCTGCAGCAAAACTGTCTCCGCCTCCCAGCCGATCAACGACCTGCATTGTGTATTTTTTGCTGAAATAGGCCTTGCCTTTTGTATAAAGCATGGCTGACCAGTTGTTTTCGCTGGCTGAGGTGGATTCACGGAGGGTTATTCCTACTTTTTGAAAACCGAATTTTTTGCATAACTTTGCAGCAACCTCTTTATAGCCCTTTTCATTCAGTTTGCCCGAGCTTACAACCGTATTTTTTGAGGTAATGCCGAAAACTTGCTCTGCATCTTCTTCATTTGAAATGCAGATATCGACGAACTCGCAGATACGGCTCATGGTTTCTTTTGCTTCTGCGGGAGTCCATAGTTTTTTGCGGTAGTTAAGGTCGCATGAAACAGTTATGCCCATTGACCTTGCCGTTTTGCAGGCCTCAAGGCAAATTTCGGCGGCATTTTTGCTTAAAGCCGGTGTAATTCCGGTAAAATGGAACCATGAGGCTCCTTTAAAAATTTCTTTCCAGTTAAAGTCACTCGGTGAGGCTTCGGCAATGGCTGAGTTCGCCCTATCATATATTACCTTGGAGGCACGTTGGGAGGCTCCTTTTTCTAAAAAATAGATACCTATGCGTTTTCCTCCGCGAATTATGCCTGAAACATCTACTCCGTACCGGCGCAAAGAATTTACGGCTGCTTGGCCTATCTCATGGGCAGGTAGTTTTGTTATGTATGATGACCGCATTCCGAAGTTGGCTAAGGAAACAGCGACGTTTGCCTCCGCTCCGCCGAAAACCAATTCCAGAGCATCGGCTTGAACAAAGCGGTTAAAACCTGTGGGGGAAAGACGGAGCATTATTTCGCCCATTGTTATAACTTTGGGCACTTGACTTGTTTCAATGCTGCCTTCTAAAGGTTTTTCGTCTGATGTTGAGTCTTTTTTTTCTGTTGAAGTTTTTTGGTATGGAAATGCAGTTAAAGCGCTTGTATTTTTTTTAGGATTACGGGCATCTTTTACAACTTTTAAAGCAATAATAGACTCTTCTTCTATTTTTTTAAAATCTTTTGAAGATATAAGTTCTTTTGAAACCATCCAGCTTCCGCCGCAGGCAATGACCTTTGAAAAGGCTGCATATTCTGCAATATTTTGGGCATTTATTCCGCCTGTAGGCATAAATTTTATATTCGGATAGGGTGCGGAAAGGGCTTTTATAAATTTTACTCCCCCGACAGCCTCAGCCGGAAAAAATTTGACTACTTCAAGGCCGAAGCTCATAGCCTGTTCGATTTCTCCTGCTGTGGAAACTCCCGGAATTATCGGATATCCTGATTTAACGCAGTGCTCGACGACCTTAGGGTTTAATCCCGGGCTGACGATAAACTTGGCCCCGGCAGCGATAGCTTTATCGGCTTGTTCCGGGGATAAAACCGTTCCGGCTCCTACAAGAAAATCGGGGAATTTTTTTGAAAAAACTTGAATAGCTTTTTCGGCTGCTTCCGTTCTAAATGTGATTTCGGCACAGAGAAGGCCGGCGGCAGATAGGGCATTTCCCAAAGGAACGGCATCTTTTTCATTTTCTAAAACGATGACCGGTACAATGCCTATTTTTTCTATTTGTTTAAAAATTTTGTTCATAAAAAGCCTCTTACTAAATTTGTTTTGTATTTAAGAATCTATACCGAAGTATTTTAGCATATCTTTTGCGATTTGTCATTAAAAAAATAAAAACGATATAAATCTTGACAGAGTTAACAAAACTATTATAATAAAACTATATCAAATTCGGAGGCTCATTATGAAAAAGATTGCTTTAGTTTTGTTTGTTGTATTTGCTGCTTTTTTAATTGTATCATGTTCAACAGTAAAGCCTGTTGCCGGTGCTTCAGGTGTTGTAGGACGAAAAACAGGTGAAGCTTCTCAGGCTTTCTTTGCTATTTTCCCTATAAAGGGTGAAGGCGGAATTGCTCAGGCTGCAAAAAATGGCGGTATTACAAAAGTAGGAACTGTTGATATTAGAATTGACTATCCTGCCAGCCCTGCTATTCCCTATTATGTTGTAACTACGGTTGTTACAGGGGAATAAGCTATCATAGCCTTGACAGCCTTGCTATGTTTATAGCGGGGCTGTTTTTTAATTGTATGAAAAAGTCTTTTTTTGTTTTAATATCATTTTTATTTTTGTTTTCTTCATGTGTGACCGCTCCATCAGGTAAGGAAAAGGTTATAACGGCGTATATGGAATCCGGTAATATGAAGTACTATATTCGTCCGGGGAAAATGGTATTAAAAAATGAAAAAGATATTTCAAGCCATCATATGGCTCGCCATATGATGGCCGGCCATGTGATGGCCGACTTTACTTATCAAATGAGACAAAGAGAATATGTCTCGGATGCCTATTTTAATTTTACCTTACATACTAAAGCCGATGCTTTTATTTTAAAAGCATATTTTATTTTAGATTCTAAAGAGCTTGTAGAACTTTTTGATCTTAATACTCTCGATAGAAATCTTTCTTTAGGATATATACGGGTTTCTACAATAATAAAAAAAGAAAAAGTTAAAGATGTGTTGCAGAATCTTCATAAAGGGAAAGCTGTATTAAAAGTGGAGCTTGATAATAATACCGAAATGGAATTTGCAGCCTCAAAAGATTTAATCAGCCGCATTGAAGAAGCTTTTTATAAATAATCCCCCTATTGACAATATTCCGTATTAGAGTATCATACTGCGAAGCAATTCTTTATTGCGTATATGTTTCTTGTATACAAGATCCTCGCTTGTGGAGTTAAGTGTGTGAAAAAGTTTTTTCTAGTTTTTATCTGTGCCTTTTTTTTAGCTTCATGTACGGAATCTTATAATTTTGTATCACAATCGGTTATAAAGGGTGTTTTTGATGCTGAAAATATCGCCGTAGGAGATATACAGGTTCTTGAAGGAGATTGGATTTTTATTCCAAATAAGTTTGTAAATCCTTTAGAAGATTTTTCGGGCTATAGCCGGTTTGAAAACATAAATAAGTCTTGGCATAGGTATGAAGATAGGCTTTCCGTTTACGGATACGGGACTTATGCGTTAAAAATAAAAAATCTTTCTTCGAACGGCGTATATGCAATAAAAACAGCAACAATTTCTTCCGCTTGTATTGCTTATCTTGACGGTAAGGAAATTTATAGAAGCGGTATTGCCGGCTCTTCCTATAAGCAAGAAACCTTTGATTGGGATGCCGCTTTTATCCCTCTTCCGACCTTAGGAAAGGAGGAGGTAATATTAGTATTTCATGTTTCCAATTTTAATGACAATAAGGCAGGATTTTTAAAGCCTATAGAGTTCGGTTTTTTTTCTACCCTTTTAGATAAAAAAAATGCAAGCATTTTAACTCTTACCATATTGGCCGGTATTCTTTTGCTGGCAGCCGCTTTTTTTATCTCTTTGTTTATTTTTTATCCTAAAGAAAAACATTCTCTTTACTTCGGTTTATTGTCGGCAAATTTTTGTTTAAGGATATGCTGTTATGATGAATTTTTACTCACTATCATAATGCCGAGTATCAATGGCGAGCTTCTTTTTAAAATAGGCTATACTACGCTTTCTCTTGGTCTTGTGTTTACTTCATTGTTTGTACATAACTTGTTTAGTAAAACTAAAAGCAAGTATTGGGCTATACTTTGCATTCCTGCAATATTATATATTATTGTAAATATTTTTGCTCCTATTAGAGTTTCGGCTGAGCTGCTACAGCCGGCTCAAATCTATGTTTTATTGTTTGCCGCTTATAATATAATAATTGTTATAAAAGCTGCTTTACGCAAAGATACATCGGCTATCCTTTTTTTGATAGGGTTTTCAATTTTTCTAATTTTAAGTGTAAGGGATATTTTGATTGCAAATAGGGTTATCCAAGGTTTTTTTCTGTCTCATGTAGGAGTTTTAGTTTTATTGATTCCTATGGCCATTGTTATTTTGCGTACTTTTAGAGAAAGTGCCGATAAAGTTATAAGAATTACGGAACAGATCGAGGCTACAAATAAGGCCCTGGCAAAATTTGTTCCTAATGAATTTATGAAATTTTTAAGCAAAAAACATGTAGATATTAAACTGGGCGATAATGTTTTAAAAGATATGTATATAGCTTTTATTCATTTAAGTGTTTATACGGGCTTAAAAACGGAAAATGAAAGATTGAGCTTACTTAACATTTATAATGATACTTTGGCAAGTATTAATCCCATTATTCAGACCCATAACGGATTTATTGATAAATATTTACCTGAAGGTTTAATGGTTCTTTTTTATGGATCGGCAGATGATGTCATAAAATGTATGCTTGAGATTAAGGATATTGTTCATTGTGAAAATTTGGATAGACAGATAAACCTGCTTCCTAAAATAAATCTTGCCGTAGGAATCCATTATGGAAGGCTCATGCTTGGAACTATAGGAGAGGAACAAAGGATGGACGGTACCGTTATATCCGATGTTGTTAATGTTGCATCCCGTCTCCATTTTTATGCTTTAAAAAAAGAAGTAGATATTTTTATAAGCGAGGCTGTTAAAAAGAATATGTCTGATTTATTAAACGATGAAGTTGTATTTAAATATAACGGTTTGGTAAGATTTAGAGGAAAGGATGAGCCGCTTAAAATCTATGAGGTAAGAAGAGTATGCCGATAGAAAAAAAAAGATTATTTTTTGGGTCTATACCTTTTTTGTTTTTATTTATTCTTCTCTATTTAACTAATTTGCTTACACCTATTTATGAGCAAAAAATTATAGATTTGGAAGTAAAAAAAGGTAAGGTTAATATTCCGTCTCGGCCTTTATCAGAGGCTGTTCTTTTTTCTTTAAAAGGTGATTTCCATTATACGCCGAATCACTTTTATTCTTTGAAGAACGGCTCTAAAGAATTTTATTCTAAGGTTCCCGGTAATTTTTCCGGCAAGGAACTTGGCCGCAATTATGGATATGGTTCGTATGGATTGGAACTTTCAGGTTTAGACCCTAATGTAATTTATGCAATTCAAGTTCCTCAAGTTTTTGGAAGCTGTAGTATAGCGGTAAACGGAATAGACCTTGATACTCAGGGGCAGCCGGGTATAAATAATGAAACTGAAACTCCCGGCACACGGTCTTCCCAAATAGCATTTAGGCCCTTAAAAGACGGAACATCAAATATAATTATTAATGTTTCCAATTTTTTTAATAATAGGGGATATATTTCAGGTCCGATTATTTTAGGCGAGGCATCTCAAATTGGAATAATGTTTAGAGGCGACCTGATTTTTTACGGTAGTATATTTGCTATAACTTTTTCGGTTGCTTTGTTTTTCTTTATCCTTTCTTTTTTCCATAAACAGGCATCTTTTGTTATCTGGTTTGCATTGACAGCCATGGTATTGGCTGTGCGGGGTATTTTCTTTTATCCCCATATTTTTATTATTTTGTTTCCTAATACCCCATGGTTATTTAATTTTATTATGAGGTATATTACCGTTCCTCTACCTATTATTTTGTTTACCGTTTTTTTAAGCAAGGCATTAAAATTGAGGTATAAAATTCCTTACATAGTTATATTGTCGGTATCTATTTTATATGCAATATCTACCGTTGTGCTTCCGCCTGAAGTGTCGGTATTTTTACTGATTTACTATCAAGTTTTTGCAGTATTTTGTGTAGTCTATATTATTGTTGTTGCAATTATCGGGTTAAAGAAAAAGAAAGAATTTTCAGGATGGGTATTTACGGCAACATCCGTATTATTTTTATTCGGTGTTTACGATTTAATGGTTTCGCTGGGAATTACTTCCGGGGAATTTATGCTTCAGATAGGAACGGTTTTTGCCGTTATTATTTTGTCTGTAAAAGTCTTGGATGATTATGTCGCTTCAATAAAAAAAATAGAAGATTTGGGTGTTGAAATGAGTCTTATAAATAAGTCTCTTATTCGTTTTGTGCCGGATCAAATTGTAGAGTTTTTACATAAAAAATCAATAACCGATGTTAAGTTAGGAGATAATGTAGAGCTTACAATGCCTATTCTATCTATAGATATCCGCTCATTTACTCATACTTCAGAAAAATTAAAACCGAATCAGGTTTTTGAATTATTGAATGAATATTTCGCATTGGTTGCTCCGATTGTAAGGACATATAACGGAGTTATAACTAAGTATTTAGGGGACGGTTTTTTTGCTTTATTTCCTGACGGGGCTGATTCAGCTCTTTCTTGTGCAGTAGCTATACAAAAGGCTCTTACAAGGAATAGCATTTCGGTTCCTAATTCTTCTCCTCTAAGAATAGGTATAGGTATTGACATGGGCGATATTCTTTTAGGCACTATAGGAAATTCAGCACGTATGGACAGTATTATTATTTCCAATTCTTATCATGTTGCAGAAGTTTTACAAGAATCTACAAAAAAATATTGTTCATGTATTATTATATCCGATAAAATATATGAATCGCTGAAAAATATTTCCGAACATTATATTAGGCCTATACAGAAAATTAAAAATACGTTAAACAAAGATGGCTTTTTATATGAAGTATATGATGATGACGATGATTCAATTAAAAATTTAAAGTTTAGCACGCAAGAATATATGAAGAAGGCTTTAAATTTATTATCAACTGAAGGTGTTAATGCTGCAAGTAAATATTTTGATAAGGTTTTGGAAATATTTCCAAATGATTGTGTTGCTTTGTATTATAAAAAAGTATTTGAAAAAATAAATGTAAGATAAATTTTATTTTAAGGAGTAATTTATGGCAAAGAAGGTTGTGATTGTAGGAGGTGTTGCAGGCGGTGCTTCCGTTGCTGCAAGAGTTAGACGCTTGGATGAAAATGCTGAAGTTATTATGTTTGAAAAAGGTCCCAATGTATCATTTTCAAACTGTGCTTTGCCGTTTTTTTTAAGTAGAATTGTTCCCGAAAGTGAAAATCTTGTTTTGATGACTCCTGAAAAGTTTAAAAAGCAATATAATATTATTGCAAAGACTTCGCATGAGGTATTGGCAGTTGATTCGTCAAAAAAGATTGTTAAGGTAAAAGACTTAAATACCGGTAAAGAGTTTGATGAAACTTATGATGTTTTAGTTCTGTCTCCGGGAGCGGCTCCTGTTGTTCCGCGCTCAATAGCAGGATACGATAAGCCTCATGTCTTCACAGTGAGAAATGTTGTAGATATTACAAAACTTGATGATTATGTTAATGCTAATAATGTAAAAGATATTGCGGTTATAGGTGCAGGGTTTATTGGAATTGAGGTTGCCGAAAACTTTAAACTTGCCGGTAAAAATGTTTTCCTTATAGAAAAACTTCCTCAAGTTATGGCCCCATTCGATTATGATATGGCTCAGATTCTTCATAAAGAATTGTACGATAAGGGAGTAAACTTAATTTTGGGTGACGGGATAAAAGAAATAGGAGACGGTTTTATTGTCCTTGAGAGCGGTAAAAAAATTGAGGCAGGGGCTGTTGTTTTATCTTTGGGAGTCCGCCCTGAAGTTACTTTAGCCCAAAGTGCAGGCGTAAAACTTGGAGATACGGGAGCAATTTTAGTAGATCATAATTACCGTACAAGTGTAGATGGTATTTATGCAGTAGGGGATGCTATTGAAGTCAGCCATTTTATAACAAACAAAAAGACAAGGCTTACTCTTGCAGGCCCTGCACAGAGGCAGGCCAGAGCAGCAGCAGATGATATGTACGGTATTCCTCATAGAAATACGGGAGTCATAGGCTCTTCGGTTATCCAATGTTTTGATTATAATGCTGCATGCACAGGCCTTAATGAAAAAGATTGTCAGGCTCAAGGCATTAACTATGACTTCGTCTATGTTATCCCAGGTGATAAGGTAAGTATAATGCCGAATGTACATCCCCTTTTCTTTAAACTGATTTTTGCTAAGCCTTCCGGTAAAATTTTGGGAGCTCAAGCAATAGGAAAAGGAAATGTCGATAAGCGTATAGATGTTATAGCTTCATTTATTATGTTGGGCGGAACCTTGGAAGACTTAAAAGAGTTAGAGCTTTGCTACTCACCGATGTTCGGAACTGCAAAGGATATTGTTAATCATGCAGCTCTTGTAGGTTTAAATATTTTAAACGGTGTATATAAACAAATTCCCGTAACTATGGTTCGAGAACTTGTAGAAAACAATGCTTTTATAGTTGATGTCCGTGAGCCTAAGGAATTTGAAGCAGGCCATATTATAAATGCCGTAAATATTCCTTTGAGTCAATTACGTGAAAGAATGAACGAGATTCCGAAAGATAAGCCGGTGTATGTACATTGCCGTTCAGGTCAGAGAAGCTATAATGCACTTTGTGCTCTAAAAGGTAAAGGATATAAGAACATAGTAAATATCATGGGTTCGTTTTTAGGTATAAGTGTTTATGAATACTTTAATGATGTTACTCAAAAGCGAAAGCCGATAGTTACTAAATATAATTTTAGATAGGAAATGGTTAAATCAACAGCCCCGATGCAGGGTTTCGGGGGGGTGGTTTATTAATGATTCGGCCAACATTTTTAAAGCCTGTCTTGAAAGATTTCCATCCACTGAAATTGCTTCTAAAAAAACATTTTCGGGCACAACGGCCAAACGGCAGTCGGTTACAGCAATAGCCGTACCCGTTCTTCTTCCGTTTAAAAGACAGGCAAATTCTCCAAATAAATCTCCTTTTCCGAAATGTAAAATTTTGTTTAATCTTGTAACGCTTACGGTTCCTTCTATTATGTAGTAAATCTCACTTGATTCATCTTCATAATTAAAAATAGTTTCTCCTGCTTTTATTTCTATAGTTTGTTTTCCGTATTCTTTTGGCGGACTAATAAAAAGATGTCTTAAAAGCTGATTGAAAAAACCGGGCGCATCTTCTTTCGGGAGTCTGTACAGCTGCGAGATTATAAAACTATTAAAAAATTGGTTTACGTACATAAACTGTGCAAAAAATACAAAAAAGAAAAAGAAAAACCATACTTGAATTAAGACAAGTATTACATTCGTAAAAAGACCGTATACTAATGTAAATTTAGCTGTAGATCTAAAAAAACTAAAAAATATTTTTACAAAATAATAAGATAGTGTGCAGGCTGCAGATGAAAGCAAAGCTGTTTTAAAAGACGGTTTTATAGGCGGCATCAAATAATATACCAAACACACAAACAATTGCATAAAAATGACGGGAATAAATTTAAACAGGTTCCTTAAAAGACTGAATAGACTAGTTGAAAAAACAGGTTGAGCAAAATCACTTCTAAATACCGCAGAGCCCGTTATTAAAAATATAAATAGAAAAACAAGAAAGATGACAACAATTATTTCACCTAAAATAACTATTAGGCTGGTTTTTAACGGCGTGATTTTTATTTTCTTACGGTATACTTTTCTGATTGAATGCTGAATTGTTGCAAAAAACCGTCTGGCCATCCATAAAACAAAAATCAAAACAATAAATTCAAAAAAAGAAAAGCTATTTACGTTCAATAAAAAATAAAAAAATCTGTCAAGATTAATCGTGTTTTGAAAAATTGAAAGCGCTCTTAGGGCTTCTTTTATTTGCTGCGGGCTTTGTTTTAGTACACGGAGTAAAATAGTTAATGTTAAAATAAAAACAGGAAGAGCGGACATTAAAAAATTATATGCTCCTGCTGCCGCCGTAGTTAAAAGGTCATTATTTACAAAACTTACAATTGTGATATATATTTTTTGATTAAAATCATAGAGACCTTTTTTTTGTTCTTGAATAACTCTTGTATACCAAGCTAAAAATTTTTGACTATTGCTTTTTTCTCTTTTCAATCAATGTCCTCCTATTTTGTATAATAATATACTACTAATTGTGTTCTGTCTCTTAAATTCAATTTTTCGAGTATTGAAGAAACATAATTACGGACTGTTCCTTCGCTTAAACTAAGGCGGTTTGCTATTTCCTTATTATTAAGTCCGTCAGCAACCAATTCTAAGACATCCGTTTCCATATCATTTAAGTCTCCTAAAAATTGAGAGCGTGTCGGTTTTGTTTGAGGCAGTTTTGATATTATCTCCGAATCGAAAACAATGCTTCCGGTGTCGACGGCATTAAGTGCAGGAACAAGAGAGCTGATGTTTTGTTTTAATATATAACCTTTACACCCGAAGTTAATGGCTTTTGTAATATATTCTTCATCGTTAAAAGTTGTAAGCAATAGTATTTTTGCATCGCTATGCTCAGCTAAGATTTTTTCGCTAGCTTCTATACCGGTCATATTTTCCATTCTTATATCCATTAAAAGAATATCCGGTTTGTATTCATTAAAAAGAGAAACAGCTTCGCATCCTGTGGAACCGGTTGCAATAATATCGAATCCGTTTGCTGTTAATATTGTTTTTAAAGAAGAAACTACAAGGCAGTCATCATCAACTATTATTATTTTCATTTTATTTATCCTTTGTTTTTGGAAATATGATATGGGTTTTAAATCCGTTTTTAGAATAAAAATTAATTATACCTCTATGTTTTTCTACAAGGTCTGCTATGACTTTTAATCCTATACCATAATTTAGATTTTTTATTTGTTTTTCTGAAAAACCTCGCCCGTTATCTTTTATTATAAGAGAGTAAAAGCCGATATGTTCCAGTATGCTGATATTCAATTCGCTTGCCCCGCTATGTTTGATAGTGTTTGAAAGGCTCTCTTTTACTATCGAAAAAATATCGTATTTTAGCTCATAGGATATGGAGTCTACTTTATATGTTAATTCTATTTTAGGCTTTTTTGTGTTTTCAGCAAGTTCTTCTAAGCCTGTTTGTAAATTAAAAGAATCATTGTGCATATTATGAAGACATTCTCTTATTTCGGTCATACCTTTTTCTAAAGAACTTTGTAAAATATTTAGGCTTTTCTTTACTTCTTCCTGATTGGAAATATATTTTAGTGCATTTACCTGTAAAATACCTGCACTCAATGTATGTCCGATAGAGTTATGAAGACTCCCTGAAATTCTGTTTCTTTCGGCCAAAATTAAAATTTCGGCATTTTTTAAAACATCATTCTTTAAAATTCTCTCTCTCTTTTCCGAATTAATTATGTTTTCGGCAAGTTTGTCTTTTAGTCCGGTTACTTCCAATGTTTTAAGTAAATAGTTTTCTTTAACGCCTGAATAAAAAAATATAATCAAAGCAAACAGAAAAAAAATAAGATCAAAATTAAAAAAAAGACATAAAATGGGAACACATTTAAAAAATAAAAAATAATTTTTTTGAGAATCATTCGAGGGTTTACTGTTTTCTAAATTCATAATTATAAAACTAGGAGAAAAAAAAGCAAGATTTTTATCAAGGCTTGCTATAGCTATTATAAATGTTATAAAAATTAAAGGTTTTATATAATTATTGCTTATCATCCCAGACCAAAGGCCTAAAGAAAAAAAGATCATAAAATAAGGTATAGCGGTAAATGAGCCTGTTTTTACAAGTACAAAAAGAGAAGAAAAAAAGGTTATCAAAAAATTTTCTAAAAATAAAAGCATATAATCATAGGGCTATCTCAACTACAAGATCCTCCACTCATTGAGTATAAAGGAAAAAATTAAAAAAATCAATAAAGAAAAAGATACTGTGTTGACACTTGCAAAATACTGTGCAATAATTGTAAAATAGAATTTACATTAAGGAGTTTTAAGTTATATGTATGATATAATTGGCTTGGTTAAACAAAAAGAAGCTAAGATTATTCAAATTAGACGGGATTTGCATCAGATTCCGGAGCTGGAATTATCCCTGCCTAAAACTGTTAGTTATGTTTGTAAGCAGCTTGATGAACTGCAAATACCATATTATAAACTTGTTGACGGTAATGCTATTGTTGCACTCATTGAGGGTAAAGAAAAGGGTAAATGTATAGCAATCAGGGCTGATATGGATGCCTTGCCGATAAAAGAAAATACGGGCCTAAGTTTTTCATCAAAGCATGAGGGCTGTATGCATGCTTGCGGCCATGACGGGCATACGGCGATGGCTCTCGGAGCTTGTATGGTGCTCAAAGAACTGTCATCGGAATTTAAAGGCTCTGTTAAAATTCTCTTCCAGCCGGGAGAAGAATATCCCGGAGGAGCCCTTCCTATGATTGAAGAAGGCTGTATGGAGAATCCGAAGGTTGATGCCGTAATAGGTCTTCATGAAGGTTATATTTATCCGGGCGTTGAAAAAGGAAAGATTGGTGCATGTAAGGGGCCTTTTTTTGCTGCAGCTGATAAATTCAAGATAATCATAAAGGGGCGTGGAGCTCATGGAGCTTATCCCCATCTTTCGGCGGATCCTGTTCCTATAGCTTGTGAAATAGTTTCGGGCTTGCAAAAAATAATAAGCCGTGAGCTTCCGCCTACTTCTCATGCCTTGATTACTGTAGGACAAATACATGGAGGTACCGCTTTCAATATAATCCCCGATGAGGTTTTTATTGAAGGAACGGTACGTGCTACGGATGAAAGCGAGCGCAGCTTCATTGCAAAAAGAATTGAAGAACTTGCTTCAGGTATTTCAAAATCTTACAGGGCAGAAGCAAAAACGGTTTATGATTTTAGATATCCTGTTTTAATAAATGATAAAGGTTTTACGGAATTTTTTATTGAAAGTACAAAAGAAATTTTGGGAGAAGATGTTATCCACGAAATTACGGTACCTACAATGGCCGGTGAAGATATGGCATATTTTTTGCAAAAAGCTCCCGGTACTTTTTTTGTTTTATCCAATCCCGTTATTCATGGCGGCGGACAAATTTATCCTCATCACTCGGATAAGTTTGATGTAGATGAAAGTTTATTTTATAAAGGAACCTCGGCTGTACTGGCCGCCGTTTTAAAATATTTAGATTTTGAAAATCTGAAATGAAGAATATACGATTACACTTTTTTGTCTATCTACATATAAATTGATGATTTTTATGCAGAAACACTTGACTTATCTGCATAAAAATGTATAATTTTTATGCAGAAAGGCGGCTTATGAGAAAATTCGATTATTCTTTTTTAAAAAATGCTTTGCTTCCGGCTGGGCTTTTGAATATTTCTTCAGGAATTGCAGAGCTTAAAAATGAGGCAAAACACAGAAAACAAGATTATCTAAAAGTTTTTACTGAACTTGAAGCAGTTGCAAGAATTCAGTCTATTAAAAGCTCAAATGCAATCGAAGGTATTGTTACAAGCGATGAAAGAATAAATGCTATTGTAAATCAAAACAGTGCTCCTTTTAATCATGATGAGGCTGAAATTGCAGGTTATCGAGATGCTCTTGATGCTATTCATTCAGCCTATGAAAATATTGATTTTACGGTTAAAGATATTTTGGATATTCATAAAATTTTAATGTCTTCGGCAGGATATGAATACGGCTGCCGGTTTAAAACTTCTAATAATTCTATAATTGAAGTAGATGCAGAGGGCAATAGGAAAATCAGATTTCAGCCTATATCTGCTGAAGAAACACCTATGGCAATGGAACAATTGGAGCTTGCTTATCTTTCTGCACGGGATGACAGCGGTATTAATCAGTTATTATTGATACCATGTGTCATTCTTGATTTTTTATGCATTCACCCTTTTAAGGATGGAAACGGAAGAATGTCAAGGCTATTATCCTTACTTTTGTTATATAAAAACGGATATGATACAGGTAAATATGTTTCTTTTGAGGAGCAGATAAATAATTATAAATCCTACTATTATGATTCTCTAAAAAAATCTTCATATTATTGGCATGAAAATAAAAATGACTATATCCCCTTTATCGAAAACTTTTTGTCCACCCTTTACCGATGTTATAAAGAACTTGATAAGAGGTTTGCCGTTCTTCACGGAAAAAAAATTACAAAAACGGCCAGAGTTGAAGCCTGTGTTCTAAATAGTCTTACCCCAATTTCAAAATCGGAAATATGCAAAATTCATCCCGATATTAGCCCTACAACTGTTGAGGCAGCCTTAGGCACTATGTTACGGGAAGGATTAATCAAAATTATCGGCAGCGGCCGATTTTCAAAATATATAAGAAATAAACCTATCCTATAATTTCGATTATAGTCGAAATTATAATAAAAATATCTTATTTTATCGATTATAATCGAGATGGTCTGCGGGTTGATTTGGACTGTGATATTTATCTGACAGGTTCAAATTCAGGTGCCCCGCTACGATACTGCGGGAAAAAAGGTGCTTAAAATCGACAAAAAATTCCATAGATTTTAGTCAAGATGGAATTATCCACAAAAACATAATAGATTTTTTACTTGAATACGGAGACTAGGCTCTATCCCATGTAAAGCACCTCATCGGCAAGAGCTGCTGCTTCTTCTTTGTCGTGGGTAACGTAAACGGCTGTGTAGCCCAAGCTCTCCTGCTTGACTCTTAATTCTTTGCGCAAGTGCAGGCGTAGGTCTGCATCCAGGGCCGAGAGAGGTTCATCAAAGAGGATGAGAGATGGCTTTACTGCAAGGCTCCGTGCAAGAGAAACCCTTTGTTTTTCTCCGCCCGAAAGAAGGTCGGTTTTGCGTTTTTGTAAGGCCTCTAAATGAAAAAGCTCAACAAGGGGGGCAATGGCTTTGCGGGCTTCTTTTTTGGACATACCTTGGGAGACCAGACCATAAAAGATGTTTTCTTCAACATTAAGATGAGGAAAGAGGGCATAGTCCTGAAAGACCATTCCGATTCCGCGTTTTCCGGGAGGTGTGCGGCTGATATCTTTTCCGTCCAAGATAAGTTCTCCCGAATCGGGGGAAATGAGTCCTGCGATTATTTTTAAAACCGTTGTTTTGCCGCAGCCTGAGGGGCCGAGAAGAGCCAAGGCTTTTCCCTTTTTTAATTCAAAAGAAATGGAAATGTCTTTTTCTGTAAAATGTTTTTTTATGTTTTTAAGCTGTAAAAACGGTTTTTCTTTTTCCATGAGGTTCTCCAAATTTATTTTTCCTGTAAAAAGAAAACAAAGCCGGTTATAAGGCTTAAGACAACTGCAACCGCAGAAGATTCTACAAATCGGTATGAGGAAGCATAATCGAATATCAGCAGGGCAAGGTTATTAAAGTGCGGGATGTTTAAAACTATGGGTAAGGATGCATCTCCCGCACTTATGGCAAAGACAAAGGCCAAGGCGGAAAAGATGCCCTTCTTGCATAGAGGTACTATCACCTTAAAAAAGGCCGTTTTTTTATCCGGTGAAAGCAAGACTGCCGCATTGATAATATTTTGAGGAATGCGTAAAAGCGAGGTCTGTATTTGAGTCCACGCAAAGGGCCATGCAAGGGAGCTTTGTGCAAAGATTAAAATGAGTTCCGTTCCGTTAGGCCTTAATAATAGCCAGCCGAAGCCCAGCATTACAGAGGAAACTGCCAAGGGCAGATAGGGAATCGCGTATATTTTTCTCCGGTTATAAAAAACGGTAATATACGCAAAGAATAAAGAAGATGCAAGGCTTACAATGGCCGTAAGTGCTCCGATTCTTATGCTTGTCCAAAGAGCAGTCCAAAAAGTTCGGGATAAAAAAATATTTTTCCATGCCTTAAAATAAAAGAATTTGTTAAAGATAGAAGTATAATTTACATTATATGTAGAATGTAAAAAGATAGAAAACAATGGCGCTATTAAAAAAAGAATAATTATAAAAATCGTAAAGCTAAAAAAAGCTTTTTGTCCAAAGCCTTTTATTGAGGTGCGCTCCCTTATTCCCTTTAGGTTTTCGTTTTGTACCCTCATCTTTTTTTGCAGGTTAGAATAGATGAGGATTAAAATTAAGGCCGCAGATATTTCTGTGAGGGCTATCTTTGCGGCAAGGTTCATATCCAATTTTGTGCGGGCTGCCTTATAAAGTTCTACCTCTAAGGTAGTAAGGGCAAGGCCTCCGAAAAGAAGGATTATTATAAAACTAAAAAAGCAAAAAAGGAAGATTAACAAAAAGGAAACGGCTATCGAATTTAAAAGAGCCGGAAAGGTTATGGTTTTAAAGATTCTAAATTTACTTGCCCCTAAAAGGATAGCTGCATTAGGTTCATCTTCGCTTAAGCGTTCCCAAACTTGAGAGATTGTTTTCATAGCAAGAGGAAAGTTATAAAAGCCGTGGATTATAACTACTCCCGCCATCGAAAAAATAAAATTGATAGGCGGTTCTTCTTGGTTTAATAAGCTCTTTAAAAAAGAATTGAGGATTCCGTTATTCCCGAAAAATATTATAAAGGAAAGGGCAACAATTATTGCAGGTACGCAGAGGGGGACGCTCGACAGAGCCATTAAAAATTTTCTACCCCGAAAGTTTTTTCTTGCACAAAAATAAGCAGCAGCAAAGCCTACCGCACAGGCAAGAGCTGCGGAAAAAAAGGCCTGAGAAACCGTAAAGGCTGCAATCCTAAAAACTTGCGAAAAATCAAAAGAGCTTTTTACTCCCGTAATATGCGAAAAGTCAAAGCGTGAAGAAAATAAGGGAACAAAGCTTAAAATCAGCGGAAGAAAAAAAGAAAGCAGAACAAGAAAAAAGATAAGGCCGCCGAGTGGTAAAACAAGGCAGCCTACCTTTGATAGGCCGCTCGGCCGAGAAAGTCGGTCATGTCGAGTTTCTCGGCCTTGCCGTTTATTTTTGTAAAACATTGATTACGGCATTTACCGATTCGGTTTGATCTTCTGAAGGAATACGCAAAACTTTTGCAGGTTTGGGAACATCCTTATAAGAAGCAGGAAGGGCAAGCCCCTTGATAACTGGATACATAAACTGTGTTTCGGGAAGAAGGCTTTGAGCTTCTTCCGTCAGCATAAAGTCTATAAATTCCTTTGCTCCTTTAGTATGAGCTGCATTGGCGGCAATACCCATACCTTCAATTTGAATAATATGTCCTTCTTCAAAAATCAGTGGTTGAAAGCGGTCTGTTTTGTCATATAAAACATGGGAAGCGAGGCTGCTTGTGTAAGAGATGGCTATGGGAGCTTCTCCGGTTGTAAAATAGCCGTAACCCGTGCTCCACTTGGGAGCCATTGCGAAGATGTTCGGCTTGAGAGCCTTCCAAAACTCAAGATACTTATCGCCAAAAACGGCCTTTGTCCACGAGACTAAACCCAGACCTGTTGTACTCGAACTCGGATCCAAAATAACAATCTTTTTTGCATAAACCGAATCGGTTAGTTCCTTTAAAGATGAGGGCTTTTTGATTTTGGCCTTTGTATCGAACATAAAGGCAAAATAACCGTAGTCAAATGGAGTCAAAAGCCAGTCATCGGCAATAAGAACACCTGAATCTATCTTGTCTGCGGCCGTAGGTTTGTAGGCTTTTAAAACTTTTGCCTTGCGTGCCTTTTCGATAAGGTGGTTATCTATACCTATGAGGACATCCGCTGTAGAAGCCTTGCCTTCAAGTATGGCCCTGTTTAAAACGCCTTCTTTGCAGATAACGTATTCAACTTCCTTGCCCGTTTTTGCCTTAAAGAGCTCGGCAATTTTCGGACCCGGCCCGTAGTCGGCAGCGAAGGATTTTGTTGTGTAAACTACGACCTTTGTTCCGTCAGATTCTTTTGCACCGCCTGCAAAAAGAGCGGCACAACCTATGATTAAAAAAGAGAAAATTAAAATAGAGCGTAAATGATTTTTCATAAGCTCCCTCCGCCGGTATTATCCGGATCAGGTAATAGGGCATCCGTGCGGACAGCCCTTTGCGGGTATGTTCTCAGCTTGTAAAAGCACCCCGGCAGAAGTGAGTTTAACATAAGGAAAAAAAGAATTCAATAGCATGTAAACAAATATATCAAAAAATAAAAAATGCACGTAGAAATAAATAAGGCAACAAAGTTAAAAAACAAATTATCGGTTTTATCCGATAATTTGTTTTTAAGTCATTATATCAAACCTATTCTAATAATCTTGCCTCAATGATTTGACTGAATTCGAAGTTTTCGATTTGGAGATAATAAGAAGCAACATCCATTAAGGCGGCCATCGGGGTAAGGCCGACAATTTCGGTGCCTACGACATTTACGCCATAGCGTTTTGCTTCCATCTTTACCATTTCATAGGATTGGTAAAGAGACGTTTTTGTGTAGTCGGTCATGTTCATTGAAACTTGAACGATCCCTCGCTCTGTAAGATCTACGCCCATTGCTTTTACAAAGCGTAAGCCTCCGCCTATGTACCTAACTTTTTTAGCAATTTTGTCCGCAATCGAAAGATCGCTTGTAGCCAAGTTTACGTTAAAAGCAACAAGGGGCATTCGGCAGCCGACTGCTGTAACACCTGCAGAAGGATGAATCTCGGTTCCGCCGAAGTCGGGCTTCCATTCAGGCTGCTTTACCTTTTCGGACATTCCTTCAAACTGACCTTTTCTGATATTGGAAAGGTTTTCACGTGCAGGAGCAGATGCCGATTTTTCGTATAAGAATACGGGAATCTTGTGCTTCTCCCAGATGAGCCTTCCTACCTCCTTAGATAATTCGATACATTCTTCCATTGTGGAATTTTTAATCGGAATAAATGGGACAACATCGGTCGCACCCATTCTGGGGTGCGCCCCTTCGTGTTTGCGTAGGTCGATAAGACTTGCGGCTATTCCGATAGCTTCCACTACGGTTTTTTTAAGCTCTTCGGGTTCACCTATTACGGTTACAACGGAACGGTTATGATCCTTGTCTGATTCATAATCAAGCAGTTTTACATTTTTTTTTCCGCGAAAAGGGGCTATAATCTTTTCCAAAACTTCAGGATCGCGGCCGTTACTAAAGTTAGGAACACATTCAATTATTTTGTTCATCATAACAAACTCCTAAGACATTGAACTCTTCGTGCAAGTGTAACATAAAAAAAAATCTTAGGCAAGATAAAAATGATTTATTAATGGTTTATAATACAAAAATTAAGCACTGATTGACTTATTCAAAGTTTACGTAAATCAATCAGTACCCTTTGTTTTTTAATAAAGCTTTTAATTTTTCGGTCTTAACGAAGCAAATTTATCTAAGATTCTTTGCCTGTCTTTTCCGAAGCTGCTTAAATCTTCCTTTATAAGCTTATCTTTCGGCAAGCCTAATGAAAGCCCCTTAACACCCGGTTTTACAAGTTGGGCGGCATCTTTTCCGTCATGTCTTGCAATAATTTCTTGACCCTCTTTTGTAAGCATAAAATCGATAAAAGCCTTTGCCGCATCAAGATTCGGACATGATTTAAAGATTGCAGTTCCTTCCGGTACCCATGGGATTCCGTCTTCGGGATATACTACAATTAGGTTTTTATCGTCTGCAAGTTTAAAAGCTTTTTCATCTGCAGGAATAATGCCAACTGCAAATTCACCCTGAGCTGTTTTTTCTTGCGGATCCTTTCCTCTCTTTCCCAAAAAAGGAATATTTGCGTTTATTTTTTCCCAATAAGCCCAGCCTTTTTCTTCGCCGAAAAGATCGAGTAAGCCTTTTACCGCTCCGTAGTTTGTACCCGAAATTGCAGGGTCGCTCATAATAACTTCTCCCTTGTATTTAGGGTCGGCCAGCTCTGCCCATGTTTTTGGCATGGGAAGTTTTTTCTCGGCCAAGACATCCTTGTTTCCGATAAAGCCTACAACGGTAATTCCTTTTGCAATCCAAGCTCCGTCAGAGTCCTTATATTGGACAGGAATATCCTTTGAGTTGGGAGAAACATAGTTTTCTAAAAAGCCCTCTTCCTTTGCTGACATAAAGGCATCAATTCCGCCTCCGAACCAGACATCGTAAATAGGTTTGCCCTCGGCTCTTGTTCTTGCCAAAACTTCTCCGCTCGACATCGAAAGAAATTCAACTTTTACATTTGTCTTTGCCGTAAATGCGTCAAAGAGCTCTTTATAAGCGCTTGTTGCAACCACATTTAATGTTTTTCCTGAAAGATCCTTTGATTCTTTTTCGGAAGAACCGGCTGCAAATACAAAGGTACTTGCAATCAATAAAAATAATGCAGAAAAAATAATCTTTTTCATTTTGTCCTCCATAAAAATACTTACAGCCAAGATACACTGAAAGGACAAAAGAGTCAATATAATTTTTAATAAATTTATAAAATTCATAATATATCTATTGACTTTTTATTCTTTATGAAACATTATAGGCAATACACGGAGAGGAGTATGCACTACATAGGAATAGACATCGGCTCAACGGCAACCAAAACCGTTATAATGGATGAAAATAAAAAAAACATCCTTTATAAAAATCGTATACCTAGCGGATGGAACAGCAAGGAAACGGGAGAGGCTGTCTTAGACTGGGTAAAGGAGACCTTGCAAAATAATGATTTTAAAATAACCGCTACAGGCTACGGAAGAGTAAGCGTTCCTTTTGCAGACAAAACCCTAACCGAAATTTCCTGTCATGGAAAGGGTGCTCACTTTTTGGCAAAAAAAGATGTAACCGTAATCGATATCGGCGGGCAGGATACAAAAGTCATTCTTGTAAAGGACGGGCTTGTAATTGACTTTATCATGAACGATAAGTGTTCGGCCGGTACAGGTAAATTTTTGGAATTAATGGCAAACAGGCTGGGCTTGAGCTTACAGGAAATAAGCGAGTACGCAGTAAGGGGAAAGGACTTAAACCTTTCTTCCGTCTGTACCGTCTTTGCCGAATCTGAAGTAACCTCCCTCATGGGAAAGGGAACTCCCCGCGAAGATATTGCAAGGGGAGTTATCAACCAAATAGTTTCAAAAGTAGTTTCATTAGCAAACAGAAAGCCTCGCTCCGATATATATTTTCTGACCGGAGGTTTTAGTTCAAATGCCTACATAATAGAAGAAATCTCAAAAAAACTTGAAGCCCCCGTTTTATCCGATGACTTGGGGGCCTTTGCCGGAGCAATAGGAGCCTGTATATTATCATGATAGATATTTCGTTTTTGGAGAATCTTAGACGTGAGGCCTATGTTGAAGCTGCCGAAAAGATAATTCTTGTACGGCGTTTTTTTATGCAGCAGGACTTATAACTCCGTTTTCATATCTTACTTCAATCAACTCCTCGCAGCTGATGCCGTTTGTGCTTATCCAGTTTTCAACTTCGTTCTTTTTTATATTTTGAAAAAAACAGGCAAAGCCGCAGCCGGCTTTTAAAAATGAAGGTATGGGAATAAGCCTTGCATTTATAGGGTTTGTCTTTATAATTGAGTCGCATTGAATAGCAGCTGTTGTAGTTGCAAAGGTAATTATATAATTCATTTTAATTTTTTCCTTTCTGAAACAACTTCCAAAAAGGCTTCAAGCCTTGTTGCAAATTGTCCTGCATCTTCTTGGGAATAATCCGACTCTATGTGAATATAGGGAAGGCCCTTTTGCATAATGTGTTTTCCGATTGTGTGAGCTTCAAGGTTGAAGGTGTGGCAGGCAACCAAGGTGCATTCGATTACCGCATCGGCCTTATAGTGATCTATAAGATAGTCCAAATCTTTAAGTCTTCCGGGGTTAGGGCTCATAACGGAGCAGTTTGTTTTAAGATATTTTTCGGCAATAGCTTCAATTGGGTCTCTTGCAGGATCTTCATCTACAAATTCCATGTGAGTGCGCAGACCTGAGCAGCTGTCATAGCCTACTATAACAGCCCCGAGTTCTTCAATCTTTGCTAATATTTTCTCTTTTACCCCGCCTAGGGGACAGCCTGTCACTAAGATTCGCGGACGCTCATCCCTTGTACCTTTTAAATTCTTCTCCCAATACTCTTTTAATTCTTTTGTACGTTTAACTATTTCTTCATTTTTTTTCTGTATATCGTATTGAAAACCGAAGGCTTCTTTTACATTAAACTGTTCTAAGCCTGATACCGGAGAAGGGTCTAGGGCTGAAAGTTCAAAGAAATTTACAAGATTTCTTCTTTCCTGATTGCAGTCCTTTATAGCCTGCCTTAAATCGTCTTCGGTTATTGTTATGTTATAAAATTCTTCGATTCTTTCCTTTAGCTTTTTTACCTCATCGGCCCAAAAAGGATAAGCCTTGGGATCAAGGTTATTTTGAGGCAGATGCATTACATGGGTGGGCTTTATATCGTTTAAAAGTTCGAACATCTTTTTTTTGCCGTCACAGGTGGTTTCTCCCACAATAAAGTCCGAAAAATAAAAAAACGGACAAGTGTCGGTTATGGCATGTCCGTAAGAAGCCTTTATAAGAGGACAGAGGTTTTTAGGTAAATCTCTCTCGGCTGCACTTATGGGTTTTTCACTTGTTGCACATAAAGAAACGGGAACGGCTCCTGCTGCATATACAAGTTCGGTAGGCACATAAGAGCAGTAAAGACCGATAACCTTGCCGCCTGCATCTTTTAAATTTTTTAAAGCTAAAAATTTTTTCTGTTGAGCTTCAGCCAAGCTGTCAAATCCTTTAGGCAGATTGTTCATAATCATTCTCCAAAAATAGTTTAGATTTAATTACTCTATATTTATTATAATATGTTAGTATTTATTAAAAAAAATTACAAGTAGGTGAGAAAATATGTAGTTGGGAAAAATAGCAGAACACCTCTAAAAAACTTCATTTTTTAGAGGCTGCATTTAACATTTTTTGTCTTTATCGTATAACTTTGCTTTTTTGCATTCTAATCTATTAAATATGATATTGCAAAATAGTCAATAGATCTATTTTACTTTTACATTAAAAGCTGCTTTGAGTCGATTTTTTTCTAAATTACGGCCTATGACTATAACCTTGGATTCGGGCATCTTATTACAAAGGCTAACATTATATTGTTTGTTGACCACATCAAATTTAGTCCATTGTCCGCCTATAGATACATAACCTTTTACCCTGTAAACCGTTCCCAAAAAACCTTGCATAAGGGCAACAAGTAATTCCAATAATTCGTTTACACTATTTATTTTAATATCGGTGAGTCCTACGTTTTCCAAGCCGTGCTTATTAACGGGTATAAGCGGCTGAGCTGCTTTATTTTTATTGTATAAGTTTTCAAAGAATTTTTTCCACCACTCCGGTTTTTGAGCATTATAAGGTTCAGAAGTAATTTGAGCTTTAGGGTTTAATTCTTTTAAAATTGTAATAATACGATTGAGCTCGTTTCCTGAAGTGTTTTCCGTCTTCGAAAGAATGATATGCGGAGCGTTTTTAATTTGGTCTGTATATAAGTCTCCGAATTCTTTTAAATAATTGTCAACACAATGAACATCCACAATGGTTATAGGTTCCAAAAGCCGTATACGTTCATATTCTATTTTAGAAATATTATGTATTACTGCACTTAAAAGTCCGACTCCTGTGGGTTCAACTACCAAATAGTCGAGGTCTGTAGTATTTGCAATAGTTAAAATTGAAGAAGCAAAATCCGATTGCAGAGAGCAACAAATACAGCCCTCAGTTAATTCCCAAACTTTTAATCTATCTTGTTTTAAAATATTTCCGTCGATTCCCGTTATGCCGTACTCATTTTCCATTACGGCAAAATTTTTTTTTGATTTTTCCGCGAGTTTTTGAATAAAAGTTGTTTTACCTGCTCCTAGAAAACCTGATATAACTAAAATTTTCATATAATTTTATTCCCATTTTTTAAGCATCTCATTTATTTTGTGTTAAAAAAGGCTGCCCGCCTTTTGCTTGGCAGCCTTTTAATAAAAATTCAAGAATTGTTTTAGATAATAACTACAGGTTTTATAAGATCTGCCGGTTTATCTTTCATAAGGTAAAGAGCTTTTTCAACATTTTCAAAGCCTTGGAATTTATGTGTGATGAGCTTTGAAAGGTCGAGTTTACCAACCGATACAAGGCTGCTCAGTTTTTCCATGCGCAGCCTTCCTCCGGGCATCAAACCTCCGTTAATTTGCTTGTGTCCCATACCGACACCCCATTCAACACGGGGAATTTTAATGGATACACCGGAACCAAGATAATTTACATTTCCTATCTTGCCGCCGGGTTTAAGGGCTTTTACGGCTTCTGCAAACGTATCAACGGTACCTCCGGCAATTATTACTTTATCCACTCCTTTGCCGTGTGTGAGATCATTGATTTGTGTATCAATGGGTCCGTTTTTGTAGCTGATAATATCAGTTGCACCATAAAATTTTGCAGCTTCGATGCAAGCAGGGCGTGTGCCTACTGCATAGATGCGGGATGCTCCTCTCAAAGCGGCACCGGCAACAGACATAAGTCCTACTGGGCCTATGCCGATAATAAGTACGGAATCTCCGTATTGTATATCAGCCAATTCGGCTCCGTGAAAGCCTGTAGGTACCATATCTGAGAGCATCGGGGCATGCTCAATTTTAACTCCGTCAGGGATGATGGCAAGATTGCCGTCGGCATCATTTACATGAAAATACTCGCCGAATACGCCGTCTTTGAAATTTGAAAACTTCCAACCCGCAAGCATCCCTCCGGAGTGCATTGAATATCCGTTTTGTGCTTCCAACGAATTCCAATCGGGAGTAATGGCAGGAACAAGGACCTTGTCGCCGGGTTTAAAGTCTTTTACGAGGGATCCAACTTCAACAATCTCCCCGCAGCCCTCATGCCCTAAAATCATGTTATGCCGCTCACCTATAGCTCCCTCCCAAACGGTGTGTACGTCAGAAGTACACGGAGCAAGTGCAAGGGGCTTACAAATTGCATCAAGAGGGCCGCAGACAGGAGTTTCTTTTTCAATCCATCCGGTTTCCCCCATCTTAATCATTGCAAAACCTTTCATAGAGGCCTCCTATTAAAATATTTATAGATAATTTATTATCTATAAATAAAGATATAATAAAATTTTATTTTTGTCAATATATTTATATTTTTTTATCGATAATAAAGTAACCAAAATATAAAATTTTAAAACATTGCTTCTTATAAAATAATCTCGTTTTTTATTGCATCTTTAGAATATTTTTGTTTGTAGTATTTTTCAGATAATATACCCGGTAAAATTACCGTTTGATAATAGGTTGTTTTTCTACTAAAGAAGTCTTTTTTATCTGTGATTTTATTTTCTCGTATGTATAGCATAAAACTGAACATTGAGGTAATTATTATATGGTATGCTATATTTGCAGTAATATGCGGATTAAGCTGAGCCTTTTGCTGCATTTCTGAAAGTTCATCAAGTACCGAACGGTAAAGCTGCTTTGCATGCCCTCTAAAATAAAATTTATACAATACGTCTTCGGGTACCTTAAGCCAGGAAGAACTGAAGTCTATTTCTTCCTGTGTCAAAATTTCATTCAAATCAAGCGGTTCTGTCGGATAAAAAAAAGAAGCATTCCGCCTTTTTTCCTCTTCAAAAATTTTTTTTTCTATTTCAGAGAAGAAGAATAGGTACATTTCCGCTTTATCATCAAAATATTTATAAAAACTTCCTATTGATATATCCATTTCTTTTACCAAATTCCTTATCGAAATAGATTCATAATCTTTTTTTATAAACATATTATATATAATTTTGCGAAATTTATTTTTTCGTTCATCGGGTAATTTTAAAAAGGTGTATTTAGGCATTTTTTTGAATTTCTCCAATAATTTTATATTCGTTTCACCTAGCTAACATTGTATAATAATTTAGAAAAAAAAGCAATATTTTTAAAATTTTTTGTTGACAGGTATTTAAAACCGTGATATACTTTACTTAAAGTGAACGTGTTCACTATGCATTATAGGAATTTGATTGTTTTAAGATTTTTTTATGAGCAGGGGGCTTAATGAAAAATTATATTTTAAAAAGAAGTTTTTCCGCTTTTATTACGATTATTGTTGTTTTTACAATTAATTTTATCATTATCAATATTGCTCCCGGCAATCCCATTAAGACTATGATGGGAAAAGAAACCGATAATATTGAACAAACTAAAGCTCTTGAAGAAAAATACGGCTTAAACAAGCCCCTATATGAGCAATATTTCAGATACTTAAAAAATATGTCAACAGGAGATTTAGGAATTTCAATTATATACAATAAACCCGTTTCAAAAATGATTTTAGATAAAATAGGGCCAACAATTCTTCTTGTATTTACCGCAGCTGTTATATCGCTTTTTCTTGGTACTGCTATGGGAATAGTAGCTGCCCGGAAAGAAGGCGGATTTATTGATGTAAGCTTATCGGGTATAAACTATGTTCTAAACGCTTTACCGTCTTTTTGGCTGGCATTAATGCTGATTATTTTATTTTCTACAAAATTAAAATGGCTGCCGACATTCGGAATGACCGATCCCAGAGCAGATTATTCCGGAATTAAATATGTAAAAGATGTGATTATCCACTTAATTTTACCTATAACAACTTTAGTCTTGATAGAGCTTCCGTTGTATTTCCGAATTGCGAAGTCTTCGGTTCTACAGGTAACAAATGAAGATTTTATTATGACATTAAGAGCTGCGGGTATGAATGAAAAAAAGATTTTTAGAAAATATATTTTTAAAAATGCAATTTTACCTACAATTACCGTTTTCGGCATATCGTTGGCATATTTAATTACAGGTGTAGCTCTTATTGAAATTGTTTTTGCATGGCCGGGAACGGGAAGGCTTGTATTAAATGCCATTAATCAAAGAGATTATCCCGTTTTAATGGGTATTTATCTCATTATGAGCATTGCAATTGCCGTTATGATGATGGTTGTAGATATTGTGTATGCAATAGTAGATCCCAGAATCAGGTACTAAGGGGATGAATTATGAAAATCGAAAAAATACGAGAACTTTGTAAAGCTGCTTATTCCGACAAGCAAATGAGGCTGGGACTTATCTGCCTTTTAATATTGCTGATAATAATATCGTTTGCTCCTCAAATTGCAAATTTTAATCCCTATGAATACGGGAATGATATTCTATCCGGCTTAGGAAAAAACGGACATATTTTAGGAACCAACCATATGGGGCAAGACGTTTTTAGTATGATTATTTACGGCACAGCGACATCATTAAAAGTTGCTATCATTTCAGCCTTAATATCGGGGATATTAGGTGTAATAATCGGAGGGATAGCAGGGTTTTTTGGAGGCAAGGTAGATCAAATAATATCCGAATGTATAAATATTTTTATGATGCTCCCCACCTTCTTTTTGATTCTATTGATTATAGCTCTTTTTGGGAGCAGCATTTATAACGTCATGGTAGTTATCGGAATAACAACATGGCCGAGTAATGCAAAATTAATGCGGGCTCAAGCCCTTTCAATACGCGAACGCACATATGTTAAGTCGGCAAAAGCTCTCGGAGAAAACAACAGACAAATTTTATTTAAATATATTATTCCTAACGGCATTTTTCCTGTGATTGCAAATACTACGGTAGGAATGTCCAATGCTATTTTAACGGAAGCGGGGCTTTCTTTTTTAGGATTGGGAGATCCGAATATTATCTCTTGGGGACAAATGATATATCAGGGAAAGCCGTATATCACAACTGCATGGTGGATATCGACATTTGCAGGGATAGGGATCGTAGTAACGGTAACTACATTTTATCTTTTAGGTGACGGATTAAATCACATCCTAAACCCGAAAAACATATCAAGCGGAGGCAGGTAAACATGGGAACCGTTTTAAATGTAGAAAAAATAAACATCACATATAGAAACAAACATAAAAGCGTGTATGCGGTAAAAGATATTTCGTTTATGCTGAATCAAGGAGACTCGCTGGGAATTGTAGGTGAATCCGGTTCCGGCAAGTCTACATTAGCTATGGGGCTTTTAAAGTTATTACCCGCCCGCAGTACAGCTATTACAGGACGCGTCGAATTCGATAAAAAAAATTTATTGGAATTAACCGACAGGCAATATAACGAACTGCGATGGAAAGAAATCTCTGTCGTGTTTCAAAAATCAATGAATGCATTAAGTCCTGTACATAGAATCAGCGTACAAATAGAAGATATTTACCGCGTACATTATCCGGACGCTCCGTCCCAGAAAATTAAAGAGAGGGCCTTGTATTTATTTTCACTGGTTAATCTTTCCAGCCGTGTTTATAATTTATATCCTCATGAGCTAAGCGGCGGAATGCTGCAGCGCATATCGATTGCAATCAGTCTATTGTTTTCGCCTAAACTCTTAATTTTAGATGAAGCTACGACGGCTCTGGACACGGTTACACAGGGACAAATATTGGATGAAATAGTTAAGCTCGAAGCCGAAATGAATATGACCCGTATTATGATTACTCATGATATAAGTGTTGTTTCGCAATCATGTAATAAAGTAGGGATTATGTATGCAGGAGAATTAATGGAAATAGGAGCGACGGAAACCGTTTTAAAATATCCGAAACATCCTTATACCAAAGCACTTATAGAATCCTTTCCCTCCTTGTACGGAGAAAAAAAACCGCTTAAATCTATAGAAGGCTTTATTCCCGATTTATCGCAGCAATACAAAGGATGCATTTTTGCTCCGCGTTGTAAGAATGCAATGGATATATGCAAATCCCATAAACCTCAGAAAAGTGAATTTAAAGACGGGGATGTGTATTGTCATCTTTACAAGGAGGCGGCAAAGTGAAAGAATTTATCAGTATTCAAAATATAAAAAAATTTTATCCGGTAAAAAAAGGAAAATCATTATTTACAAAGAGCCGTTCATTTGTTAAAGCCCTTGATAATATCAACTTAGAATTAAAACAAGGTGAAATTTTGGGTTTAATCGGCGAAAGCGGCTGCGGAAAATCTACATTAGGAAGAATATTAAGCCGGTTGGAAGAACCGACGGACGGTGATGTATATATAGACGGACTTTCAACAAAACAGATAATGAAAAGCGACTCTAAAGGTTTTAGAAGATTAGTGCAAATTATATTTCAAAACCCGTATGATTCCTTTACACCGAAAAATACCATAGAAGAAATATTATTGCGTCCGTTAAAAATACACAATATTGCAGAAAATGATTCTGAAAGAAAAAAGATTCTCATAACGGAATTGGAAAACGGAGGCTTACATCCTGCTGCCGATTTTTTAAAACGGTATCCACATCAATTATCGGGCGGCCAATTACAAAGAATTTCGATTATACGCGCAATGCTATTAAAACCGCAATTTATAATTGCCGATGAACCCGTTTCAATGCTGGATGTATCGGTTAGGGCAGATATTATAAATATACTTCTTAATTTAAAAAAGCAATATAATGCAACTATTGTCTTTATCAGCCATGATATAAGTTTAACTCGGTATATTTCGGATAAAATTGCCGTTATGTACTTAGGGCGAATTGTAGAATATGGAGATGCCGATGATATAATAAAAAATCCCAAACATCCGTATACAAAAGTTTTAATATCAAACTGCGGTTCGTCCGACCCTACGGAAAAAACCGAAAAAATTTTTATACAAGGAGAGCCGCCAACTCCGATTGACCCGAAAGATATGTGTTATTTTGCACCGAGGTGTTTTATGGCGACGGATGAATGTTTCGGTTCTTATCCGGATACTAAAAAATTGTATGAAGGGCACATTGCTGCTTGTCATAAATTATAAACAATAGGAGAGAAGAAAATGAAAAAAAGAATTGCAATGCTGCTTATGGCAGCGGTCTTGACGGTTACTGTATTGGTAATTTCATGCAGTAAGGATGAGGCAGAAATGGGAACCGGTGGAAAAACAACGGAAAAAACTACCCTCATTGTAGGAGCAGGCGGCGATCCGATGAGTTGGAATCCGGACAGCTTGCCCGATGACAACGGGTATCCGATTTTCCAAAATATATTCAATCGGTTGGTCAAATTGGACGCATCAAAAAATATTATACCCGATTTAGCCGAATCGTGGGATATTTCACCCGATGGAAAAGAGATAACGTTTTATCTTCACACGGCTGAATGGCATGACGGAAAGCCTGTAACGGCCGATGATGTAAAATACACATTTGATTATATTGCAAAGAAAAATACGTACTTGTTATATTCACGGCTTCAAATTATTGACGAAATAGTTGTAAAAGACAGTAAGACGGTTGTGTTTAAATTAAAAGTCCCTGATGTATCGCTTGTGGCAAATCTCGGTTGGTATGCGTCATTTGTTCTCCCGAAGCATATTTTTGATAACGGACAGGAATGGGAAGATAATATTGCAGCCAAAGAAAAGCCGATAGGTTCGGGGCCCTTTAAACTCTTAAAATTTAAACAAGGGGAATCGGTTACACTTGAAGCAAATAAAAACTATTTTATGGGAGCCCCGAAAATAGACAATGTAATTTTTACAATAATTCCCGATAGTGCTACAGCAGTACAAGCACTCGTAAACGGAGAAATAGATGTATTGGAAAATGTACCGGCAGCAAATAATAGAGAACTTTTAGCAAATCCTCAGCTTAGACTGGTATTCAATGAATATCCGTCGCCGATGAGAATTATCTTTAATATGCGGAATGAAAAAGTTAAGGATGTAAATTTAAGAAGGGCGATTGCAAGTGCAATAAATAAAAAAGAAATTTCCGATAAAATTTTCGACGGAGTACAAAAGCCTGAATATGCTATGTATCCTCAATTTATAAAATGGGTAAGCAATACGGAAAATGTATCTCCTCAATTTAACATTGATGCCGCAAGAAAAATTTTACAGGATGCCGGATACAAGGCCGATAAAGACGGATTTTTTGTACGCGGTTTGCAAATAGAAGTTTTTGAGGGTGGAGGATATCCCGATGCTGCAAAATTAATGCAGGCAACACTTGCAAAAGCCGGTATTGAATTAAAGGTAAACGTATCTGAATATAATGCATGGTCGGATAAAGTAGGGGCAAATAGAGATTTTATACTGGAACTACAAGGCGGCTTTATGGGGCCTGATCCGGCAGCTCTTTATTCCAGATATGGTACTGATGAATCAAACAATTGGAGCGGGTATTCCAATATAAAGTTTGATGAGCTATGTAAAAAAGGCTTGACTGTAGGTGATAAAGAAGAACGAGCTGCAATTTATAAAGAAGCCCAAAAAATTTTAGCCGAAGATTTACCTTTTATTCCCATAGTAGGGTTTGCATCCTACGATGCAAATTCAGTGAATTTTAAAAATTTACCTATAGACGGAACAGGAAAATGGGGTTGGCAAGAATATACATTTACTGAAAAAGTGAAATAATAGGGAAGGGTAATAAAGTGAATAAAATATTTGAAGATGTTATTAACCGGGTTCCCGATTATAAAGAGTTTATGACCGTCGATGAAATGAATTCGGCAAGTAAGGCCCTTGCAAAAAAATATCCCGATATAGTTGAGGAATTTGAATTCGGGACGACCAGAGACGGTGATAAGATCATAGGTTTAAAAATAGGAAAAGGAAGGCAAAATGCTCTTGTTTTCGGCCTCCCTCATCCGAATGAACCCATCGGCACTATGATGTTGGATTATTTTACAAAAGAATTGGCTGAAAATAAAAAATTGCGCGATGAACTGGATTACACGTGGTATATTGTAAAAGCTTGGGATTCCGACGGAACCAGACTGAACGAGGGCTGGTTTAAGGGTCCGTTTACACTTTATAACTACGCAAGAAATTTTTTTAGGCCTGCCGGACATCAGCAAGTGGATTGGACATTCCCGATAGAGTACAAGGAATTAAAATTTACCGATTCTATTCCTGAAACTGTTGCAATGATGCATCTAATCGATAAAATTAAACCACGATTCATTTATTCGCTTCATAATGCAGGATTTGGAGGGGTATACTGGTATTTATCACGTGACATTCCGAAAGTATATGCAGACTTAAAAGAAGCGGCAAAAAAACAAAATGTACCGCTAAATTTGGGAGAACCTGAAGCCCCCTACTGCCAAGCCTTTGCTCCAGCAATTTATAAAGAACTCGGCATTCGTGATAATTACGACTACTTGGAAAAATACGGTGTAAAAGATATTCCAAAAGCAATCGGGGTCGGAACATGCAGCGCAGACTATGCCGGGGAAAAGTATAAGTCTTTTACAATGCTGACTGAACTTCCGTATTTTTATAGCGAAAAGATTATTGACCTATCGGACAGCGGAGAAAACCGAGGTGAGATAGTGAGAAAATCTTTAGAAGAAAACAGGGAAAGCGAAGCGTTCATTTTAGATTCTTTAAAAAAGACAAGAAAGTATATGGCAAAAAATAATCCGTTTTTACTTGCCTTGGATGCTTTTACAGGAAGACAGGATGATTATGATGCTGCCGTTAAGATGACTTACGAAGATGAGAATTACAGTAAAAAGAATGCTACGGTTGCAGAAAAATTTGATAATGAATGGATTAAAAAATTTTACAAAATGCTGTCCTTCGGTCTTTTAACAAGAGCCAATGAAACTGAACTTTTTAAAATGAAAAAGAACAGAGAGGAAGATAAAGAAAAAGAAAAAGCTTTATCCAATGAATTTAGCGCGGCGGAAAAGAAACTCCATGTATTAAGCGACGAATTGGAAGCCAATATTAAATACAGTGTTGTTCCCATCAAAAAGCTTGTATCCATACAATTGGAATGCGGCTTGCTCGTTGCTGAATATTTAAAAAACGTATAGGTAAAAATATTTGAGAGGACTGTCCAAAAGCTGCTTTGTTATTGCTTTTAGGCAGCCCTTTCATCGTCAGATAGTTTTTTCTTCACTCTCTTTTTTTATTTTAAAACATTCCATACAGTTTAAAAAGTCTTTGATGTGGCTTGCGTAATTTATTTTTTTGTTCCATACAAGATAGATGTCGCGGTATTGATGCGGAATGTCATCGAGCTCAAAAGCTATAAGTTCTTTATGCTTTACCATGTCTGCAACGGCTATCTTCGATATAAAAGATGTTCCTAGGCCTTCTGCCGTTAATTGTTTTAGTACTTCCGTGTCGTTTATCGAAGCACTTATATTTATAGAATTTAAATCTATCTTTTGTGATTTTAAAATCAGCTCCATATTTTGTTTAACGGCGGAACCTGTTTCTCTCATAATAAAGGGTTCTTGGGCAATACGTTTAAAGCTGGGATTGGATTTTTTTAGCTTTTGGTAATAGGAATTATTTGCACTGATAAACACAAATTCATCTTTATAAATGGGAAGAAACTCACAGTTTTCATCTTCGACCTGCATACCCACAATGCCGATATCGACGGTATTTGCAGAAACTTTTTTGATTGTTTCAAGGCTGTTTTTTTCTTCAATCTTTATATAAATATCCGGATGCTTTTTTTTAAATTCTTTTATTATTGAAGGCAGAAGATAGCCCGCAGGAATGGTTGAAGCTCCTATAGTTATAACCTTCCTTTCAGGATATATAAATTTTTCTATCAGCTTATCCCTATCGGCTAAAATTTTTTTTGCTTCATCATACAGTTTTTGCCCAGCCGCAGTTAGTTTTAATTCCCGCGTCGAACGCAAAAAAAGAGGAGTGTCAAGTTCCTCCTCCAACTGTTTTAAGGTAAGACTTACAGTAGGTTGAGATATGTTTAACTCGCTTGCCGTAGTCGAGAAACTTAAATTTTCTACAAGTTTGATAAATATTTCAAGCTGTTTAAATTCCATAAAAAGCTCCTTCAATTTTAATCTTTCGAATTTATTTTACGTTCATTACAAAGACTCCGCTCCATCGCGGTTTCGGCGGAGAAACTTGATAATGGGCAACTCTTCTTAAAAAGACCTTGGAGGGCGCATCGTTATATTTTTCTGAACATTCTGAAAAATACTTTTCAGCCTGCTTCCATTTTCTTTTTCGATAATAGGACAGTCCCGCTTCAAATAATTGTTTTATATCGTAAAGTTTTTCTGTTGTAAGTTTTTCGGTCGGCTGAAGGATTTCATAAATACGGACGGCCTCTGTTTTTCCCTTGACGGCGATAAAATCAAGCTCCCTGCAAATAAAATCATCGCTTAAATTTTGATACACCGCTTCGGAAATAATCGACTTTGAACCGTATTCTTTGTTGGCTCCTTCAAGGCGGGCTGCAAGGTTTACGGTATCCCCTATAGATGTAAAATCTTTTCTTGTTTTTGAACCTACAGGCCCGAATACTACAGGCCCCGAATTTATACCGATACCGATTGAAATTGCTGCTGTGCCCTCTTGTGCTGCTGCTTTTTGCTCCCGCCTCATAGCCTTACGAATTTCCATAGCGGCATTACATGCATTGATTTCTTTTTTAGGCCCTGAGAAAAAAGCCATAATTTCATCGCCGACATATTTATCCACATCTCCGCCGTTTTCAAAAATGATTTTTGTTTCGATGCTAAGATACCGGTTTAATATGGAAATAACCTCTCTAGGCTGCATATTTTCACACATGCTTGTAAAGCCTCTTATGTCGGTAAACAAAAAACATAAATCTCTGGAGGAGCTTTTATTCGAAATGTTTTTTTCTGCATTTTGGATAGTATGAAAAGACACATAAGGTAAAATTCCTCGGATAAGCGAGATGATATTTTTTAGCTCTATTGAAAGCGTTTTTATTTCGTCATGGGTTTTGATATTTTCTTCAAAAATGAGCCGATCTGCTTCGATTGCCCTATTACTCGAAATCATTCCGCTTAAAATATTCGCCGTTTTTCGTATATTTCCGCATAAAAATATGACCGGATTTGCAATAAAATCCGCTAAAAAAAGAACAATTAAGATAGAAGCATAGAAAAATACTGCCGAAATGGAAAACACAAAGACCTTTGCCTGAAAATAAGGCCGGTCTAAGATTTCTTTAAGGTATGTAACAACGGAAAAGCCTACAAGTCTCTGACCATCCTTACGGGCAAAGGTTACAGGATAGATATAAAGGCAGGTTCCTTTTGCCTCATTGTAAATAGGGGTACTAACGGTGGACTCGTTTTTGCAATGTTTTATGTAAATGGCTGCATTCTCAGGACTTATACTTTTTTCTTCATCGGGTATAAACCTTACTTGACCGGCAGCTGTAGTATAAGAAAAAACATCAAATACCGGCAGCTCGGTCGATTCATCTATTTCTTCAAGAAAAACAGGCTGTTTATTGCTCGTAGTTATTATATCAACCCTTTGGAAAGGAAAAGGAGAAGAGGAGTTCGTTTTTTTTATTCCTTCAAGGAAGGCATTGATTTTAGCGTGAAGGCCGTCCGAAAAACTGTATATGGCCGCAACCTGCTCAGCCTGATTTTTACCTGTTGTATTTACATTTTGAGTCAGGAGCATATTATAGTTTCGTAAATCCGTGTAGATAAATGTCGAAAGAATTACCAATATGGTAAAAATAATAACTATTGTTATCTTGATTTTTATGTGAGATTTTTTTTGTCTGTTTTTGAAATTATTTATGGATTGTTTTAATACTTTGTTTAAAAACAAGGAGTCTTCCTGAATGGGCTCGGCTATGTTTTTTTGGGATTTTTCTTTTTGTTTTTTTAATTTATCATCTATCTTCTTTTTTAAAATTTTTTCCTGTTCTTCCTTTTCTTGCAGCAGTCTTTTATATTCCATATATGATTCGTTTTGCCGTTTTATGGAAATTATGCCGTGTGCAATCAAAAAAGCGTGAAAGATTATGGCAATAAAGAATGCAAAATATGTCAAAGGACTAAGCGAATAAAACCATCTGGGCGTGTTTGCAAATAGATTCATCCCCGAAATTGAGGCTGCAAGATAAAAACTTATAGGAATTAAAGCCGAAAAATAAACGACTTTTGACGGTATTTTCTTTTGAAAAATAGATATAAACACGATTGCAAATGCTATCGGCAATGAAAATAATAAAAAGCTGCTCACATAAAAGAAGTTTACTCCCTTATGTGTAAAGCCCGAAAACAATACCGTCAGCGGGTAAAGGTTTATCGCCCTTTGTGAGGTATTAAACAAATCCATTTTACTCATGCTAAATGGAAAAAGCATAAGCAAAGTAATAATTATAATAGACGCTATTTTTAACGTATTAGGATGAATATAGATTTTTTTTATCTGTTTGAGGCAGTCATTTAAATATTTTGTCATAGATAATAGTTTACATACTAAAAGTTTTTTGTCAATACAATGATTTAGAGGTGATTTAGGGGAGGCCGCCCTTTTTGGGAGAAAGGTGCTTCAACTTGAAACTTCGTTGGTTATACCCATATGCCCCCTCCTTTCGTCGAAATTCCATCTGCAAACTCTTCATACAATAATTATAAACGAGAAAAGACCGTACTCTTCAAAAATAGGCTAATCTATGCTATAATACAAATAGTTAGGAGGCTAATGTGAGTACTTCAAACAGAAAATACAAAGACTCTGTGTTTGTCGACCGTCAAAGACTGTACATCCGTGTACAGTCTTTGACTTCGAGTTTTGAGCAAAGCTCAAAACATCGTAATGCCGGAACCCCCGCCATCCGTGGCGGTTATATAGTATGAGCACTTTTGCAAATAGGCGGAGCAGATGCAAGGAGTTAGGCAAAAAAGTACCGCAGGCGTATCGGGTATACGTCGAGGACACTTTTTTGCCGTGCGACACAGCAGATGCCCGCATATTTGCAAAAGAAAATTTCTTGTCGCTTTATAACGCCTTGCATGGTACAAATCTTCCGCTTTCGTCTCCGGTCGAAAATATAAGGCTTGAAAATGTTATGTATATGAACATAATAAACGACGTTTCCTGCCTTGTAGACGGTAAAATAATTGTGCTCGCAGAACACCAATCTACGATAAACGAAAATATGCCGTTACGCTTTTTAGAATACATTGCAAGGCTCTATGAAAAACTGCAAGCACCGACAGACAAGTATTTAAGAAAGCTGTCAAAAATACCTACACCTGAATTTTATGTTTTTTATAATGGCAAGGAAGACTATCCTGAAACTACAGTTCTAAAACTTTCGGATGCATTTATAACAAAGCCCGAACACGCTCCGCTGGAACTGACGGTACAAGTGCTCAATATCAACACGGACAAAGCAAACAAAGTTTTAACAGCCTGCAAACCGCTAGAAGAATACAGTCTTTTTGTAGAAGAGGTAAGAAAACAAACCCAGCTGGACTCAGAAAATGGTTTTACCAATGCGGTAAAGATATGCATAGAAAAAGGAATCTTAAGAGAATATTTAATGAGAAAATCACGGGAGGTAATAAATATGTTAGTAGCAGAATATGATTATGATACCGATATAGCCGTACAACGAGCTGAAGAAAGACAAATAGCTTTTGCCGAAGGAATTGAGCAAGGCATTGAACAGGGGATTGAACAAGGAATTGAAAGAGGCATTGAACAAGGTTTTTTCAACGGCTCATATCAAAAAGCCCTTGAAACGGCAAGATTGATGAAAGATATGAATTATCCGATTAACGATATTTGTACAATATCGGGTCTTTCCGTTGAAGAGATACAAGCTCTATAATAACAATTTTTTTGCAAAGAAGCGGAGTAGAGGAAAACAAGGGCGTTCTTCAGGATTTATTGGAATGTATACCGGATATTCCTGCTGAAAGCATCGTTGGCTTAAAGCTTCCGGACAAGCAGTTTCATAAGGAACTTTTAAGTGAAAAGCGCTTAATGTTATTATGATAATGGTAATACACTTTGGGTTCGTACCGAAAAGCCTTAGAGGATGCAGGCAATTTAAAACAGCTTGGTGTTTCAATTGATATTATCGCTAAAGCCGCCGGTCTTACCAAAGAAGAGATGGAAAGTATTTGAAGCCGCGGTTTTTGTTCTTAATAGGCCGTAAAATTTAAAAAAATCGGGAAGAATTTATAAAAAGAGCGGTTTTTATGTAACTTTTTTGTTTTTTGACTTGACAAATTATGTTTGACTATTGTATAATTGTCATAAACGAATAACAAGGAGGAATTTTTTATGAAAAAAATTCTGTCAATTTTGATGATTTTGGTACTCGTGGGCGGAGTTGCTTTTGCCCAGGTAGAGCCTGAAGTAAGAGGTAGTGCCACATTAAGTTGGGGTATTGACTTTGGCGCCGGTTCTGAAACCGATTATACCAAAGGCGGTGCTGACAATCATGCCGTTGCTACACATGGTTTTTATAACTCTAACAATTTTCAGATTAGGCTTCCTTTCTTCAAGCGACAATCTTTTGCAGGCGGAAGTGCTAACAAAGAGGCTGATGTTTACGCAGATGTTTCTTTCAAGGCTATTCCGGTAGCAACAGGCTGGACAGCCGCTGGCGGTGCTGCATCTGTAAAAGCTGCCTTACATTTCTATGGTGCCTATATGACCGTTTATGGCCAACCTAGTTTTGAGGCTGATAAGGCATTAGGATGGAATCCTATAAACTGGGATCCTAATACTAATGACTTAAACGGATGGTTCAATCCTGCCTTTACCGGCTTTGGAACAAAAATCGGCTATAAAAATGCAGGTCTTATGAACTTGGATGTCGCTCTTAAACTTGCATCAAACGGAAGCTGGAAGCAAGACGGCTCAGATGGTACTAAACCTTGGGATGGAACTAGCGGTAATAAACGACGCGAAAAAGACAGTAAATATGCATTCGGTTTAGATTTTTCTATGCAGCCTGTTGAAAAGTACCTCGGTGTAGAAGCAACTGTAAATGCTACTCTCGGAAGACTTTCCAATAAAGCAACTTTAAATAACCCCGGTGATTATGGTTACAACGCTGGTATTACCCCTACTAACGTAGGCGGTGAAAAAGGGGAATCCGGTATGGTAAACTTCGGTGTTGCATTTACATCCGAACCCATCGAAAAGTTGACGGTTAAACTCGGTTTTGACGGAGTTACAGGTGTAACCTATACAGATGAAGGCAAAACTAAAGAGACTCTCGGTTGGGATGCAGGTTTAAGTGTAGGTTATAAATGGGTAGACGCCGCATTGTATTTTGCCGGAACAGGTACTAAATACCAAGGCTATAATATCGCCGGTGATGACCCCACAAAGTTTAAGAATCATGGTATTAATATGGCCGCACACTTGGCCTTTGTATCCGAAGCTGAAGGAGATACTAACTTAGTACCGGGCTTGGCTTTCCATGCTACAGTAAACGCTTATGACCTTTTAGCAAAACGAAGTACTCAGGATATGGACAAAAGTCTTAGACAAGCCCTTGCAGTACTTCTTAATGCAGGACCTACTGCAACGATACCCATTATTCCAGGTCTAACCACAGCCACAACCACCTATGCGGACCTTTTGGAATTAGCTTTAAGAAGTAAGTATGCTCAATTACCCATGGGCTTTAATTTAGGTGCTTCATATAAGTACAGTATGACTGATGTTATGTGGGTACAGCCTTATGCCGAGTTCTATGCAGAAACCAATCATTTTGCACAGCATGCCGATACTTATGCCTCTGATCCTGACAAAGTGATTGATAAGCTCTATTTAGGTATGGCTTATGAGATCGGTGTAAAATTCCAACCCATCGAAAAAGTTGAAGTTAAAGCTAGTTGGGAACATGGTAAGCTTAACGAGAATAAATATGAAGCCGGTTTTAATGGCGGTGACTACATGATTGGAACTCCTATTAATAACAAGAGCCACAATGGTACCTTTGTATTAAGTCTTAAACTTACTTACTAATCTATACCTAGTATAGTTTAAAACCCGCCGTAAGGCGGGTTTTTTGTGTTCTATTTTAAAAACTAAACGGTTCATATTTTGTTACTTTTAAACCCTTTAAACAAATGCCTATCTATGCTATAATATGCATGAGGAGCTTTAAAATGGACTTTGATTTATCACGAAAAATTCCCATAGGTATACAAAGTTTTGAAAAGATGAGGAATGATAGGTATTTGTATGTAGATAAAACCAAATATGTGTATAATCTTGTACGTACTTCTTCCCCATACTTTTTAAGCCGTCCCCGCAGGTTCGGCAAAAGCCTCTTTCTTTCGACACTCAAAGCCTACTTTTTAGGCCAAAAGGAGCTTTTTAAGGATTTATATATTGAAAAAGCTGAAGAAAAAAGAGCCGAAATAGAAAAGACGGATGCTTGGGTAGAATATCCTGTCCTTTACATGGATTTTAATACAAAATATTATAAGGACCAAGAGGCTCTTTTTACAATTATCAATTTACACTTAAATGATTGGGAAAGGCTTTATAATCTTACAAAGACTTCAGGAGACATTGAAGATAGGTTTAAAACCGTAATTTTAGCCTTATACCAAAAGACCGGTAAGCAGGTAGTTATTCTTGTAGACGAATATGATAAGCCCCTGTTACAGACTATGGGAGTAAATGAAGCACTAAACGAAGAATACCGTAACACCCTAAAGGCCTTTTATTCTGTGATAAAAACTTGCGACCAATATATCCGCTTTGCCTTTTTAACCGGTGTAACAAAGTTCAGTAAGGTAAGCATCTTCAGCGATTTAAACAACTTAAAAGATATAAGTATGCTGAATTACTATGCCGAAGTCTGCGGTCTAACTCAAGACGAGATAGAAAATACCTTTAAGCCTGAAATAGAAAGGTTAGCAGGTAACACCAAGAATAGCTATGATAAAATGATAGAAGAGCTAAAAAAGAGGTATGACGGATATAAGTTCAGTGTTTTAGGGGAATCCGTTTATAATCCTTTTAGTATCTTAAGCACCCTCGACTCAGGAGAATTAAAAAACTATTGGTTTGCCACGGGCACACCGACTTTTTTAGTAAATTACTTAAAAGATGCTCATTATAATGTACCTAACTTAGACGGTAATATAGAATTAAATGAAGCAGGTATAGAATTATATAGAGCAGATGCAAAAAATCCCTTGCCGATACTTTTTCAATCGGGATATTTAACGATAAAAGAATACATAGAAGAAGGTAATCTATATAGGTTAGGTTTTCCTAATGATGAGGTACGCTACGGGTTTTTAGAAAATCTTTTGCCGGCCTATTGTTCACTTAGACCTGATGAGACAGGAGTTTCAATATGGGAGTTTGTAGAAGATGTAAGGGCGGGAAAGGTAGATGAGTTTATGGAGAGGATGCAGGCGATAATAGCGGGAGTGCCTTATGATAACTTACCTAAGGATAAACTTAAACTTAGGGAGCAAAATTATCAGACTGCCGTTTACTTAATCTTTAAATTAATGGGACAATTTGTGCAGACTGAAATATACTGTTTAAAGGGCAGGGCTGACTGTATAGTGCAAACAAAGGATTCTATCTACATCTTTGAGTTTAAACTAATGAGTGCAGGCAGTGCCGAAGATGCGATAGCTCAAATAAAAGAGAAGGGCTATGCGGATCAATTTAAGACTATGGGTAAAAAGATAATCCTTATAGGTTCGAGCTTTGATGAAGAGGAGCGGACTATCGGAGATTGGAAGACGGAAGAGCTTTAAACAATAAGGAGAAAAGATATGTATTTTTTTATAAATGATTATAGCGAGGGTTGTCATCCGAAAATTCTTCAAAAACTAATGGAAACAAATGAAGAGCAAACTGCCGGTTACGGCTGCGACAAATATTGTGAAGAAGCGGCAGGCCTCATTTTAAAAGAATTGGATGCACCTCAGAGTAAGGTTTATTTTTTTTCAGGCGGAACACAGACCAACTTAACTTTGATAGCTTCTACACTAAGGCCTCATCAAGGAGTAATAGCCGCAGATACGGGGCATATAAACGTACACGAATCGGGTGCAATAGAGGCTTGCGGACACAAGGTTCTTACCATTGAAACGCTAAATGGAAAAATAACGGCAGGGCAAGCTGAGGCTCTTATAAGGGCTCATTATGATGATCCCACGGCCGAACACATGGTTCAGCCCGGAATGATTTATATTTCCAATCCTACCGAGCTCGGCACCATTTATTCAAAAAAAGAATTACAGGATTTAAAGCTGACCGCTCAAAAATATTCCGTACCTCTCTATGTTGACGGTGCCCGCCTGGGAACAGCCCTCACCGCCGACAATAACGATTTAAGCCTTGCAGACATGGCAAGGTACACGGATGCCTTTTATATAGGCGGAACAAAAATGGGGGCTCTTTTCGGAGAGGCTCTTATCATCAACAATCCTGAAATGCAAAAAGACTTTAGATACATCCAAAAGCAAAAGGGGGGGCTCTTTGCGAAGGGCAGACTCTTAGGCCTTCAGTTTAAAACGCTTTTTACGGATAACCTTTATTTTGAAATAGGAAAAATGATGAACAAAACGGCTAAGATGATCCGTAAAGGTTTTTCCGATAGAGGTTTTTCTTTTTTGATAGAAAGTGAAACAAATCAAAGTTTTCCCATAATCGAAAACAGCCTTTTAGCTAAAATAGAAAAAAAATTTAAATGCGAATTTTGGACAAAGGTTTCGGAAAACCAAACGGCAGTGCGCTTTTGTACCTCGTGGGCGACAAAAGAGGAAGCCGTAAAAAAACTGTTTGAATTCTTGGACGAAATATCTTCACAAACTAATTAAAACAAAAAAAGCTCCTTCCAAAAAGGAAAGAGCTTTTTTATTCCGGTTAAAGCTATGTTTTGCCGAACCTATTCAATCTTTGAATAGATTGTTTTTAAAATTTCGGTCTTTAGCTTTTCGCCTTCTTCAAGCATCTTATTACATTCAGCTCTTGTCTTTTCGCAGAGGGGCGCATCATCGATACCGCCTAGATTTATCTTAACATTTAAGATAGCTCCTTCCAAGCCGGATCGGGCATTAAGGGCGGCAACGCCCGCATCCGAAGCGGCGTTTTTGTTTCCATGAAGGGCAACAATGGGTAAAAAGCGTAGTATCTCTAAACAGGTCTTAGCTGTTTCAAGCGGTACCTGCATGGCTACAACAGTAGCATCGGACATAGCCTTGCTGCGCTTTGCCTTTTGCTCATCGGTGTCCTTGGGCAGCTTTAAGGCTTCCATAAAAGCATTAAAGGCCTGAGTGTCTTCGTCAATGATTTCAACCAGCCGTTTTTGCGCCTTTTCTAATTTCGGAAGCTGAGCCTTAAATTCTTCTTGAGTTTTTTCGTCAAGAGAGGCGAAGGCTTTTTTCCCTGTCGTGAGGCGTATAACCATCTGCCCAAGCGCAGAGGCTAAAGAACCTGCCAATGCAGAAACGGAGCCTCCTCCGGGAGCAGGTGAATCACTGGCGGTTTCGTCAACAAAAGCATTTACCGTCATCTTTACTAATTCCATAAAATATCTCCTATTTTTCAAGTTGTTTTTGTTTGTTCAATTTAAACATCATAGTTAGTTATTGTAAACTATCCGGCTATTTTCGGCAACAAGCCTTCCCTTTTTCCAGACTTGTTCGGCGGAATTTAGGCCGAAGTGATAAACAAGGTAATCTATGTTGGGTGCATCAAAGATTACAAGGTCAGCTTGTTTTCCCTCTTCTATACTGCCTATCGTTTTTTCACGATCTATCGCATAAGCCGCATTGATGGTAACCCCCCGTAAAATTTGTGCAGGCAAAAGTTTCATCTTGTAACAGGCTGCCCACATAGACATTTGTAAGTTTTCAGTCGGGCTGCTTCCGGGATTATAATCGGTTGCAAGGGCAACCCTTACGCCTTCTTCAATCATCTTTTTTGCGGGAGCATAAATGGGTGACATCAAAAAGAAAGAAGTTGCAGGAAGAAGAACGGCAACCGTTCCCGATTTTGCAAGAGCCGTAATGCCCTCATCGGATATGGCCATCAAATGCTCGGCTGAATGCGCCTTCATCTTTGCTGCAAGTTCGGCTCCCTTTAAGGGAATAATCTCATCAGCATGAAGCTTTAATTTGAAACCCATGCCTGCTGCCGCCTTCATTATTCTTTCGGTTTCTTCTACCGAAAAAATTTTGTCTTCACAAAAGGCATCGGAGAATTCCGCTAAGCCGCGTCTTTTAACTTCGGGCATAACCTCTTCTGTCATAAACTTGATATAGCCCTCTTTGTTGTCCTTAAATTCGGGCGGGGTTGCATGGGCTCCCATATAGGTCGAAACAATATCGATAGGATGATTTTTATCCAGATAAGAATTTATCTCAAGACATTTAATTTCGGTTTCCATGTCGAGTCCGTAGCCGCTCTTTGATTCGGCTGTGGTTGTGCCGTGAATAAGCATACGGTCAAGGCTTTTCCATGCTTTTTGAGTCAACTCTTCTTTTGATGCTGCTCTGGTTGCCCTTACGGTGCTGAATATACCGCCCCCGCTTGCGTGAATTTCAAGATAAGTCTTTCCTGCAAGTTTCATTGCAAGTTCGTGTTCGCGGGAGCCGCCGTGCACTAAGTGGGTGTGAGCATCTACAAGTCCTGCCGTAATAGTTTTTCCCCGTACATCTATTATTTTGTCGGCTTGGTTTTTTAAACTTTCGGGAGCTTCTCCCTTACATACCTTTTGAATGAGACCGTCTTCTACAACTATATAACCGGCAAAAGCCTTATCAAAGTCTTCTCCTTTTTTTTCGGTAGAAGAAAAAATACTGTCGCTTATAAATAAAGTCATCTTGAGTCCTCCATTAAGATAAAATTAGTTTTGGTTTATAAAAGATCTTAAAATATCTTTTAGATTTAAATTTACTGCATTGTTTATAAATTTAAAAATATCGTCTTCCTGTATTTTATTTAAGGTATTAAAAAAAGTCAGCGGATTTTTTAATTCGTTTATATTATTTAAGCCTGCCGCTTCAAGGGCATAATCCGAAAGACCGCTGTAATTTTCGAATTTCCAATCTTCCGTCATACTAAAAAGAGCTCTTCCTTTTTTATCAAAAAAAACGGAATAATTCTTTTTATCGTTAGGATTATATTTATTTTTTACATTACCGTTCCATTTTAGCGGGAAACAATCCGCATCAAAACCGGCTTCCTTTACCTTTTCACGAATTGCTTTTTCTATACCGTCGGAAACAACTATAATTTGCAATTTATCTTTTAAACCGGTACTTTCAGATAGTTTTTTATAATAGCCGGCCGCTTTTTTATAGGCGGCAGATTTTAAGGCATCACTGTCATCCGCAAAAATCAGTCATGTTACCGTGTAGCCCCTTAAATCTTCATCTTTTATCTGCTTAATGATTTCGCTTTCTCGAGCCAAAGAATCCAAAAGTTCACATCCTGTAAAAGTAAACACAAGGACTGTCATAAAAAGGACGGTTTTAATTTTTTTCATTTTTACCTCCGCAATCGGTAGAGATTAAGATAGCATTAAGAAGGATATTTTTCAATAGGGCTTTTGAAAATAGGCGGGCAATTACGGCGTCGCTTCTAATGGAACCAGCGGCATCCATGCCGCTATTGAAAAATGCTCAACGTACAGCAAGTATGCCTCCGCTTCGCTTTTGCTAAACTCCTTGTACTTATCCCGCCTATTTTCAAAAGTGCTCTCAGTAATATAGCGGAGAGATTCGGGCTCAAACGCTTTCCACCTCTTCTTTGGTAAGACCGGTCATTGTACAAATTTCGGCAATGGGGTAATTATGCATGCGCATAAGCTTTGCCGTTTCAAGTTTTGTTCGGTAAGCTCCATCGGAAAACCCTTGTTCAATCCCCTGTTCAATGCCTCTTTCAATTCCTTGCTCGATGCCTTCGGCAAAAGCTATTTGTCTTTCTTCAGCTCGTTGTACGGCTATATCGGTATCATAATCATATTCTGCCACTAACATATTTATTACCTCCCGTGATTTTCGCTGTAAGTATTCTTTCAAGATGCCTTTTTCTATACATATCTTTACCGCATTGGTAAAGCCTTTTTCGCTGTCGAGTTGTGTTTGCTTTCTCACCTCTTCTACAAAGAGGCTGTACTCTTCAAGCGGCTTGCAGGCCGTTAAGACTTTATTTGCTTTGTCGGTGTTGATGTTTAAAACCTGTACTGTCAGTTCCAGCGGAGCGTGTTCGGGTTTTGTTATAAATGCATCCGAAAGTTTTAGAACCGTAGTTTCAGGATAGTCATCAATACCATCATAGAAAACGTAAAACTCAGGTGTAGGTATTTTTGACAGCTTTCTTAAATACTTGTCTGTCGGTGCTTGCAGTTTTTCATAGAGCCTTGCAATGTATTCTAAAAAGCGTAACGGCATATTTTCGTTTATCGTAGATTGGTGTTCTGCGAGCACAATTATTTTACCGTCTACAAGGCAGGAAACGTCGTTTATTATGTTCATATACATAACATTTTCAAGCCTTATATTTTCGACCGGAGACGAAAGCGGAAGATTTGTACCATGCAAGGCGTTATAAAGCGACAAGAAATTTTCTTTTGCAAATATGCGGGCATCTGCTGTGTCGCACGGCAAAAAAGTGTCCTCGACGTATACCCGATACGCCTGCGGTACTTTTTTGCCTAACTCCTTGCATCTGCTCCGCCTATTTGCAAAAGTGCTCATACTATATAACCGCCACGGATGGCGGGGGTTCCGGCATTACGATGTTTTGAGCTTTGCTCAAAACTCGAAGTCAAAGACTGTACACGGATGTACAGTCTTTGACGGTCGACAAACACAGAGTCTTTGTATTTTCTGTTTGAAGTACTCATAACTGTTTCCTCACTTGTTGTATTATAGCACACTTACCGCAATTTTGTAAGATATTCTTTAATTTACCTTGGTGGTCTTTGCGGCTTATTTTAATTTAACCGGTTGTAAGGGCCTCACACCATTTTTGCATACAGATACCGAAGGCAACGCTTACATTTATCGAGGCCTTTATTCCATACATGGGAATGGTGATGATTCTATCTTCAGCTTTTTTTATAGCTTCGGGGCTTACTCCCAATTCTTCCGAACCGATAACGACAATTCCTTTTTTAGGAAACTCAAACTTTGAAATATCCGTTCCTCCCGTTTCAAGTACAATCAAAGGGAGCTCGGGAAGACCATCAAGGCCGGCTCTTTCCCATGGCAGATAGCCGGTACAGCCCATAGCCGTTCTTTTTGCCTTAGGATTTTCAGGAGAAACACAGTCATGAGACAAAAAAATTTTTTCTACCCCAAAAGATTCTGCCGTTCTAAAAATTGAACCTATGTTGAATGGTGTGCGGATATCTTCGGCATAGACATAAACCCCTTCAAAAAAAGTCCGTCTGAAATTTGCAATTTCATCGGCAGTAGAATTAGGTAAAATCAAGTCCCACTCCGAAGGTGCTATTTCAAGTTTTTTATACAGAGCATACCTTACAAAATTGATAATCTTTCTTTTCTCTTTTTCTTGCGGGTTTTCAATCCAATTTTGAATTTTTAAAGAAGAAACGGAATCCAAATCATCTGAAACAATTTTTAAGATGGAACGCAGATAAAAGACATCCAAAAATTCGTCAGCTTTGTTTTGAACAAAGGCATGTTCAGCTGATTCCAAAATGCGCAATATTTTGCGGCATCTTTGTTTTTGGGGCAGATTGTACAGTTTAAATATTTCCGGCATTTTTAATTTTAAAAGGCTTGTTTTATAATTTCAAAAATATCGTGATTTGCAAGCGGTCTTGGGTTATAGTTCATAAAACTCAGACGGGCAGCATCTTCTGCAACAGGTACAAGCGACTCGATAGTTAAATCTATATCTTTTAAGCGGACGGGCAAGTTAGCCTCAGCAAGCCGCCTGCGAATTTCTTCAATTCCTCTTTTTGAAACCTCTGCCGCATCTCCGCCTTCAAGCATTGTTTCACCAAGCATTCTTGCTACAGATACGGTTTTTGAAAGGCTTGAAGAAATAGCATCGTTAACTACATGAGGAAGTAAAATAGCCGAGATAAGCGGGCTGGATATTCTGTATCGCCCGCCTGCAGCAAGAGCTATCGCAGTTCCAAGGCCCGGGGCAGAAGCTGCAATTCCTATGGCTGAAAGGCAAGCAGCTTGAGCAATAAATTCCTCTCTAGGCATTCCGACAAGTTTTTCATGTTGAGGATCAAGAGAAATTAAAAATATTTCGACTGCCTTGCCGAGAATTGTTTCAGAAAAAAAGCTTCCTCTTGTCGAAACATAGGCTTCAAATGTAGAACATAGGCCTGCAAAAATCATTGAAGTCATTGCATTGGGTGCAAGGCCTGTGTATGTATTTGAATCGAAAATTACAAGATTGCATAAATCTTCATTTATTTTTAGCATATTTACGGTTCTATTTCTGGAATCTATAATGAAACTGGAATTCCCAAATAAAAAAGGGTCACAGCAAGTTGTGGGAATTTGAATAAACGGTAATGCTCCGGCTGTGATAGGCTCGCCTTCAATATATCGGTAAACAGGTTTGTCCTCATTATAAAGAGCTGCAATAGCCCTGCCTAAAGCACATGCAGTCATATCTCCGCAGGCGATTACTCCCCTTATATGTGCTCCTCTTGCTAATGAAAGTGCCCTTTCTACGACTTCAGAATCAGCCGTTTTTTCAAAGCCGTTAAACACAAAAAGAGATATATGCTTTTCTTCAAGAGATTTTTTGATTTTATCTACCAAGCCCATGTCTTCAAAAAAAGGGTCTGCAATAAACATAAAATGATTCCCGAATTTTACAGCTTCTTCTCCGATGCGGGCAAGCGAGTAGTTTCCTAAAATAACCTTTGGTGAAATCTTAAAAACAAAATCTGCCATTTTTTTCAAATTCCTCTACAAGGTAAATTTTCGGCATATATTTTTTTAACTTGAATTTTAATTGCTGCCTTGAAAAATATATCTCTTTTGTTTATAATTATAGAAAATCCTAGGTCATTATGGAGGGGACTATGACTACAGGTACTATAGTTACTTTAATGCGTGAAGGTATAGGTATCATACTGATGCTTTCTGCACCTATCTTAATTGCAGCTCTTTTAGTCGGATTAATCGTTGCAATCTTTCAGGCGACTACTTCTATACAAGAACAGACGCTTACCTTCGTCCCTAAAATTTTAACTATTTTAGGAATGTTGGCCCTTTTGGCAAGTTGGATGATTACGGTGTTAAGAGAATATTTTGTTTCTTTAATGAATTTAATTCCTCAACTGGTAAGATAAACTAAAGGGGCTTTTAAAAAAATAAATGCAGCCTTTCGATTTTATCCTAAACAAAGAACCTATTTTTTTACTCGCAGCAGTCAGGATTTTTGCAATGCTAATGACATCCCCCCTAATGTCAATGCGCAATGTTTCAAGAATTGCAAAAGTTGCTCTTGCGGGCTTAACTGCATTTATGGTAACTCCCTATGCCTATCCCAACTTTATAAATTTAAATGCATTTAGCCTTGAATATCTTCTTTTACTCTTGGGTGAAGGCCTTATAGGTGTTTTAACAGGTTTTTTTATAAGCATTTTGTTTTCTACATTCAGTACGGCAGGACAGTTCTTTTCGTTTCAGATGGGCTTCGGTGCTTCAGGGGTTTTTGATGCCCTCGCTCAAGTTGAAAATCCCCTCATTGGTCAATATTTTAACTTTATTGCCGTGCTTATTTTTTTACGCATAAAGGGTTTTCAACGCCTTTTTTTAGGCGGTATAATGAAGGGGATAGAGCATGTCAACTGTTTTATGTTTTTAGAAAAGCAGGAAGAACTTGTAAGCTATCTTTTAAACGCAGTCGGGAAACTTTTTTTTAATGCAATGATAATTGCCTTACCGGTTATGGGAACTCTTATTTTAATTCACATAACAATGGGGCTTTTAACAAAGGCAGCCCCTCAGATGAACCTGCTATCGGAAGGTTTTCCCATTACTATTCTAACCGCATTTTTTATTTTGGCCATTGCTCTGCCTTTTTTTATAAACACTTTTGAAATTATGCTTGAAGAAGGTTTGTCGGATTTTTGGCGGCTTTTAGACAGTTTGAGGAGTACTAAATGATATCCGAAAAATCCCTCCTTTACCTAAGATATTTTTCGCAAGAAGAGCTTGTCCTCAATAAGAAGATAGGCTTGCAGTGGTTCGCTGCCGAAGATGAAGGCAGAACCGAAGAACCGACAGAATATAAAATACGCAAGGCCAGGGAAGAAGGAAGAGTTGCAAAAAGTCAAGACTTAAATGCGGCAATGGTTGTGCTGCTTCCCGTAATTACACTTATAATAATGGGTCCCTATATATTTAAATCTCTTATGCAGGTAATCTCTTTCTTTTTTGAACGCTGCACAACAGAGGAAGTTATAAACGGAGCTTGGTTCTGGATTTTTCTTACATATTTTTTTAAAATGGTTTTTCCGATAACGGCTGTAGCTTTAATTTCGGGAGTTTTGGGAAACATTATACAAAATAGAGGCTTTTTGTTTTCTACAAAGCCTATTAAACCTGATTTCAAAAGAGTTACTCCCAATTTTGCGAGGTTTTTTAAAAGAGCTATATTTTCTGCCGAAGGGCTTTTTAATTTGGCCAAATCGCTTTTTAAGGTTGTTATTATAGGTTTTATAGGATACCTGGTTATAAAAAACAATATTACAAAGATGATAGCTCTTCTTCAATCAGATTTTACTAACTCAATAATCTTTATAGCAAAAACGGCGGCTCAAATATTAGTTTATGCCTCTATCGCTCTGGTTCTGTTAAGTATTCCCGATTACTTTTTTCAAAGACGTCAATTTTCAGAATCCTTAAAAATGTCAAAAACTGAAATAACCGATGAGTACAAAGAATTGGAAGGAGACCCGATGATAAAGGCTCAAATAAGCAGGCAGATGCAGGCAATTTTGCAAAAGACGGGAATCAAAAATGTTCCGGATGCCGATGTCGTTATTACAAACCCGACCCACTATGCTGTCGCTCTTCAATGGAAACAAGGCGTTATGCCTGCCCCAATGGTTATATCAAAGGGCGTCGATGCGGTTGCTCAAAATATAAAAAGGATTGCAAGAGAAAACAACATTCCTACTATAGAAAATGTTCCATTGGCTCGTGCCCTTTATGCTAACGTAGATTTAGGACAGATAATTCCAAGCGAGTACTATCAATCGCTTTCAATTATATTCTTAAAAATTTACTCGATGAAAGATAAACAAGCACTCAAAAGAAGAATGGAGGTAACTAGATAAATGGCCGAAAACAGAATTTTTAAGGAAGTACCGAATGTCTTTGTAGCTATAGGAACTATCATGGTAATATTTGTTATTATTCTTCCTCTGCCTACAGCTCTTTTGGACTTTTTTATGGCGTTGAATCTTATATTCAGCTTGATAATACTGCTCATAGTCTTATTTATAGATAAACCTACGGAGTTTACGGTTTTTCCTTCATTGCTTTTAGTCTCCACCATATTCGGTCTAGCTTTAAACGTTGCTTCCACAAGGCTTATTTTGACATACGGAGAAAAATTTGACGGAAAAATGATAGCGGCTTTTAGTCAATTTGTTATCGGCTCGGCGGGAAATCAAGGTTTGGTGATAGGCTTTGTAATCTTTATCATCTTGATTGCCGTTCAAGCCTTTGTAATTACAAAGGGTGCTACAAGAATTGCCGAGGTTGCAGCCCGTTTTGCCTTAGACTTTAATAATACCAGAAGCATGTCAATAGAAGCGGAATACAATGCAGGTGTTATTACTGAAGCCGAAGCCCGAAAGAAAAAAGAAGAATTACAAAGGTCTACAGACTTTTACGGGGCGATGGACGGCGCGAGTAAATTCGTTTCAGGAAATGTAAAAATAGGAATCTTTATAACGGTTTTAAATATTGTAGCCGGCTTAATTGTAGGTATAGTATTTAGAGAAGAAGAATTTACTAAAGCTATGCAGATGTACACAAGGTTTACCATAGGTGACGGACTTTTAGCCCAGCTTCCCTCTCTTTTTATATCGGTTGCAACAGGCCTTGTAGTAACACGCTCAGCTTCGACAGGTTCTTTTGGAAAAGACATTACGGATCAATTTTCCCGAAATTCAACCATATACTATGTAGCAGCTATCACTTTGACGGTCATGGCAGTTTTACCCGGCTTTCCGTCAATAATCTTAATACTCATTGCACTAAGCCTCGCCTTTTTAGGCTGGCGCTTACAGACAACAAAGGTAACAAGAGCGCAAAAAGAACAGGCAGCTAAAGACGCCCAAGCCGCATCGGAACAAGCAGCCAAGACTGAAACGGATGATACTAAGGCCGTAAGCCCATTAGACGATCTATCATTACAATTCGGATACGGTCTTATACCTTTGGTAGACGAAAAAAAAGGTTCTGAACTTATGTCTCGAATTAAACGCATAAGAAAAGAAATAGCCCTTGAAACGGGACTTGTAATGCCGATTATCAGAATTATGGATGCTATGAATCTTCCGCCTGATGAGTACTGTATTACAATACAGGGTGTAGAGGTTGCAAGATCAAAAATAAGGATGGGCGCATATTTGGCGGTAAATCCCGGAAATGTACAAGACGAAATTCCGGGCGAACCCACTTTGGATCCGGCCTTCGGCCTCCCTGCTATTTGGATTTCGGAATCAAATCGGGCAGCAGCCGAAAGAGCAGGCTACACTGTTATAGACCCGCCTTCCATAATAGCAACTCATTTAACACATATAATCAAAACACATGCGGATGATATTCTTTCAAGGCAGATGGTAAGCAACATCTTGGATTCAGCAAAAAAATTAAACCCGATTGTTGTTGAAGAAATTCAATCAAACGATAAACTCACATTAGGCGATTTACAAACAGTTCTTAAATGCCTTCTCAGAGAAAATGTTTCAATACGAAATACTCCTGCAATTCTTGAAACAATTTCAGACTATAGACGTATTACCGGCGATATGTATCTGATTGCAGAAAAAGTCAGGCAAAGACTTGGGCGGCAAATTGTTCAGCAATATTTAGGCGATGATAATGCCTTAAGAGCCTTTATGGTAGATTCGGCATTTTTTCAAACGGTTTTAGCAAGCCGTATAGATACCATTACAGGGCCTCAACCGGCAATCGACACTGAAGCTAAGAAAGCATGGCTTAGGGCTGTTCAAACGGCATACAACAACTTTAATTCTCAATTTGTAGGGATAGCCGTTATTCTGGTTCCTGAAGAAGGCCGCCTTCTCATAAAACGCCTTTTAGAATACGAAATGCCCATGGTTCCGGTATTATCAGTTCCTGAAATTCCAAAGGATATTTCAGTTATAGGTATGGGAACCATTACACCTGAGTCTGAATAAAAAGAGTAGAGGTATTTTGACACGGTATTTTAAGACCCTTGACAGTACAAAAAAGGCGTGTTAAACTAAGCGTCATAATAACTATAGGAGGCTTTTTAATGAAAAAGTATGTACCGGAACCGTTTAGAATTAAAATGGTTGAGCCCATCAAAATGACAACGCGTGAGGACCGTATTAAATATCTTGAAAAAGCAAAATACAATATGTTCAACTTACGCGGCGAAGATGTCTATATTGACTTATTGACCGACAGCGGAACTAACGCAATGAGCGATAAGCAGTGGAGCGGCGTCATGGTCGGAGATGAGGCCTATGCCGGAGGAAAAAGCTATTTTAAATTGGTTGAAGCAGGACAGGATATCTTCGGATATGAATTTATCCAGCCCGTTCATCAGGGTCGAGCTGCAGAAAAGGTTTTATTCCCCTTGCTTCTCAAAAAAGGCCAAGTTGCAATTTCAAATATGTTCTTTGACACAACTAGAGCTCACGTAACCTTAGCCGGAGGAAGACCTCTTGACTGTGTATGTAAGGAAGCAAAAAAACCTGCGGAATATGCACCTTTTAAGGGAAATATGGATGTCGAAAAGCTGGAGCAGCTTATTAACGAACATGGAAAAGAAAAAGTCGGTATGATTGTAATGACTATTACAAACAATTCAGCCGGAGGACAAGCCGTTTCAATTCAGAATATCCGTGATGTTGCTAAAGTTGCAAAAAAATACGGCATTTTGTTCAATATTGATGCAGCACGATTTGCAGAAAATGCCTACTTTGTAAAACAAAGAGAAGAAGAATTTAAGAACAAGCCTATTAAAGAGATTATCCGTGAAATGTTCAGCTATGCCGACACTTTTACGATGAGTGCAAAAAAAGATGCTATCGTTAATATGGGCGGTTTGATCGGTATTAAAAACAATCAAGAAATTTACCAAATGATTAAGGGTAACTGTATTTCTTTTGAAGGTTTTATTACCTACGGAGGCCTTGCAGGACGAGACCTTGAAGCCTTAGCTATCGGTCTGTATGAAGGTATTGATGAAGAATATTTAAGATACCGAAATGCTTCTATGGAATACCTAGCCTCTCAGCTCCTTGATGCAGGTGTTGCTATTCAAAACCCGGCAGGCGGTCACGGCGTTTATGTTGATGCAAACGCCATGTTCCCGCACATTCCGTATTATCAATTCCCCGGCCACACTCTCTGCGTAGAGTTGTATAAAGAAGCCGGAATCCGAACATGCGACATCGGTTCCTTTATGCTCGGAAACGATCCCGAAACCGGAGAACAAATCAAATCCGAATTCGAATTTGCCCGTCTTGCAATTCCGAGAAGAGTATACACACAATCTCACTTAGATGTTATTGCAGGAGCTTTAATTAACATTAAAGAAAGAGCCTCTCAGGTGAAGGGCTACAAAATTATCTGGGAACCCCCGATTCTTAGACACTTCCAAGCTCATTTGGAACCCATAAAATAACAGCCCCTTTAAGTAACATACCGATTAGTCTTGTAGGCTAATCGGTATTTTTTTAAAGGGGTTCTGTTGTTTATTCAGAAAGAATATTATTAAACACTGGTTTATTATTTAAGCTTTAAACCGTCTTTGAAGGCTTCACCGACACGCTCTGATACTTTGTAATATCCGTGTGTATATGGATCAAAGGCTATGGCATTTATTAACGACATATCAAGCTTTCCATTCGGCATAACACTTTCGTCAGCAGTTACATTGACAACCTTTCCTATAACACCGCAACCATATTTATTATCCTGATACTCAATAAATTCACATTCCAGACAAATCGGAAATTCGTTTATAACAGGAGCGTCAACGGTTTCCGCCTTGCTTGCGGTAAGACCGGTCTTCTCCAGCTTATTAGGAACCTTATTGCCGGAAGCAACACCAAAGTAGTCGGCTTCAAGTACATGAGCAGCATCAGCAATACTAACGGTAAAAGCTCCTCTCGCCTTGATATTTTTTACTGTCTTATGTGTTTCGGTCAAATTAAGAGCTATAATGGAACGTTCTTGCATAGTTCCCCATGCAGCGTTCATAACATTTATGCTTCCATCATCGTTATAGGTAGCAACCATTAATACAGGCATAGGAAAAATTCCGTCGGTAATATTTAATTTTTTTCTCATAGAAACCCCTTCTATACATAATTATATTCAAATTAACAGAAAAAACAAGTCTGATTTGCGCAAGATTTAATTGTATCACTTAAGATTACAGCAGCAGTGCTTTCAGCCGTTCAGAGCTTTTTCGATAAAGCGTTGCAAAACGGGAATATGGCTTTGTTCAACATCTTTATTCGCATACAAAACTGTAACATTTCTATTTTTTAATTCGGCCTTGATTTTATCCGTAAAATCTTTTGTGCATGGATTTTGCACCAACTCTTTTGCGTACAGCTCCGAAAAAGTTTTGTAATCGATTTCGCCGCGGTGATAAGCTTGCCGCAAACCCGACGAAGGTGTAATTTCCTTTGCCCATTCGCTGATGCAGGCCTTTTCTTTCGAAATTCCGCGCGGCCACAGCCTATCCGCCAAAATCCTAAACCCGTCGCCTTTTTCCGGCAGATCGTACACCCGCTTCCACAACAATTTTCCCATAATTTCCCCTTTATTGATACTTATTATACGGCTTTTCTTTCATAGCTGCAAGGACTCTACCCCTAGATATCCCAGTCTAAAATGCTATACTCAAATCATTATGAAAAACTATCCTTTTACGGCAATCTTAGGGCAAGATGAAATGAAAGAAGCCCTGATTCTTAATTAAACGTTTTTTATCTTTTATGTTAATATTTTTAAGAGGCATAGAGGTAAAATAAATAAAATTTGTTTACCTCTATTGACAAATATTGAATAAAGATTTATTATTAAATTATAATTCAGTATTGATAGAATAGAAAGGAGAACGGTTTGAGCGTGCGGGCGGTATGCAGGTATTAAAAGAAGAAGTCAAGGATAGAATTCTGACAGCTGCGGAAAAAGTATTTTATGAACAAGATTATAGAAGCGCAAAGCTGACGAATATTGCAGAACAGGCTGATATTCCTGTTGCGCTTATTTATACCTACTTCAAAAACAAAGAAGGCTTATTTGATGAAGTAGTCGCAGGTGTGTTAGATAACATCATTAAGATGATGGAAGATGAGGAAAAGATGGAGGCCGGAAGTCCCTATGAAAGATTTAATCGGGGCGGAGCATCTCAACTTCCCAAACTGTTAAAAAACAGAATTAAACTCATCATTTTGATCGACAAGAGCTCGGGAACGAAACATGAGAATGCAAAAGATATGTGGGTTAAACGATTGGAACAGCATATAAAAGACGGTTTAAAGAGATATTCAAAAACCAAGCACGATCCCATGCTTGCTCATATTTTGGCAAATAATTATGTTGAGGGGCTTATGGAAATTGCACGGCACTATAAAAATGAAAAATGGGCAGAAGATATGCTCTTTGTTCTTAACAAGTGCTATTTTAATGGAGTTGAATCATTGTAAGCTGTAATTACAGTAGTATAGAAGAGAATTTATTTTAGGAGCGTTCAACCGCTCCTCATTTTATCTATCAATATTGAATAAATATTCAATATTATTCAGTTTTAAAGATAAACGAATATACATGCGTATTATAGATGTAGAGAGGAGTAGATATGACTGAAAAAGAATTGAAAAAACAGGTAACGGGTAAAACCTTTTTGTCCAATGTGCTGCTTGCGCTTAAAATAGTGTTTGACTTACTACCGCAGGTTTTATTGGTACTGGTGATAAGCAGCTTATTTTCGGGAAAAGCGGAAAGGGAATATTTTAAAATGATTGCCGGAGGTATTTTCATCTCGTTTATGCTCAAGGCGTGTTGTAATTATCTTGCCGTAAAGACAGCTCATGACAGGGCTTTTAGTACATTGACGGAATTACGGCTTACCATAATTGAACACCTCAAAAAATTGAATTTAGGATTTTTTAAAAAGCATACTACCGGCGAGCTTACAAGCATTGTTGAACACGATGTAGAGCAGATTGAAATATATCTGGCGCACGGTCTTCCGGAAATTATGGCGGCAACCCTTCTTCCTGTTCTGGTTTTTATTGCAATGCTTTTTATAGATTACCGGCTCGCATTAATAATGATTGCAGGGGTACCGCTCATGTTCCTTGTACAACAATTATCTGCAAAGACTATGCAAAAAAGATTTCAAATATATTTTGAACGAGAAATGCAGATGAGGGAAGACATGATGGAGTACGTAAAAAATATTGCTGTCATAAAAGCCTTTGCAAAAGAAGAGTGTTTTAGCAGTAGGACTTTGAATTCCGCACGCTCTTATGTGCAAGATGTAAAAAAGAGTATGGGTGCCGTTACGGGTCCGATGGTGCTTATAGATATTTTTATGGAAGCCGGTGCGGTATCGGTTATGATGTTAGGAAGTATACTGCTCTTACATAACAATATTTCTACCGCTCAGTTTATATTGTCCGTTATCTTATCTTCAGTATTTGTGTCAGCAATAAGTAAAACCGCAACGCTCCATCATTTTTCCATCGTGTTTACTGAAAAGCTCAAAAGCATAGCGGTGATTCTCTGTGCGCCTCTTGCAAAAGAAAAGATCAGCGAAAAACTGAAAACGGGAGATATAGAATGTAAGAACGTACATTTTAAGTATGAAAAAGACGGCTTTGCGTTAAAAGATATTACTGTACAATGTAAAGAAAACACTTTAAATGCGCTTGTCGGGCCGAGCGGCTGCGGTAAAAGCACGCTTGCGAATCTTATCATGGGTTTTTGGGATGTTGATTCAGGTGTGCTCACAATTTTGGGTAAAGATATTTCACGCTATGATACGGACAGCATTTCCGCTCTTATCGGAAGTGTTCAGCAGGAAGTAATTCTTTTTAATATGAGCATCTTTGAAAATATCGCAATCGGTAAGGCAGGTGCTTCCCAAGCGGAAGTAATAGAAGCCGCTCAAAAAGCACGATGTCATGATTTTATTTTCGCCCTGCCTCACGGCTACAACACAAGGGTCGGAGAGATGGGGGTAAAACTTTCGGGAGGAGAAAAGCAAAGAATATCCATTGCCCGGATGATTCTTAAAAATGCTCCAATTCTTATTTTAGATGAAGCGATGGCTGCCGTAGACAGCGAAAACGAAAAACTCATAAACGAGGCGATCGAAGAATTAAGAAAAAATAAAACGGTTATCACGATTGCGCATCACCTGAACACCGTACAAAACGCGGACAAAATAATCGTTATGGATAAAGGCCGCATACTAGATTCCGGCACACATGAAGAATTGATTTCGCGATGCACCTTTTATAAAGAAATGGTCGAAGCCCAAAACAAAGTAGACAACTGGAAGGTCGCAGGCTAATTAGGTAGTAATTTAATGGAAGCTTATTTTAGACAATGCAGTTGGCATTGTCTAAAAACACTGCGAGTTTCGGTTTGGATATTTGGTTGCCGAAACATCGCATGATTATACCGTTTCTCGTTTCACTGCGAAACGGCGAATTGAACAGCTTCCAAAATTGATATTTTGTTCAGCTGTTCAATTTTAAGGGATGTTTTATGAACAAGGATAGGCTTTTATTTATTGAAAACGGTGATATACGGAAAGTTCTTTTGGCGATGGGGCTGCCGATGACTGCCGGTATGATTGTTACCGCTCTTTACAATGCGGCGGACGCATATTTTGTGTCTGGGCTGGGAAACAGCACATTTGCTGCAGTGAGCATTGTGTTTCCGCTTATGCAGATTATCCTCGGTATCGGACTGACGTTCAGTAACGGGGCGGCCTTATATATCTCAAGACTTTTGGGAGCGGGCAACATTCCCCGTGCGCAAAACACGGCGACAACGGCGGTCAGCTTTGCGCTGGCAAGCTCGGCGGTGGTGATTGCATTCTTTTTACTTTTTCTTGAGCCGATTTTGCGCTTTGCAGGAGCATCTGGAGCCACTCTCGCCGCAGCCGAAGAGTACGCATGCATTATCATCATATCAGGCTTTTTAACCGTCTTCAATGTTACAGCAGGAGGAATTTTGACGGCACAGGGCAAGCCTCACAAAACCATGCTGATGATGAGCGCGGGGGCTGTTTTAAACATCATCTTGGATCCGATTTTTATTTACCCGCTTGGTATGGGCGTTGCAGGGGCGGCTTACGCGACAGCCGCAGCGCAAGGATTTTCGGCACTCTTATATGCAATCGAAATACACAAAAAAGGTAACGCCGTGCATTTCGGTTTCCGTTACACCGTATGCGACAAAGAAATCTTCGCACAGATTTTTAAAATCAGCATTCCGATATTCCTGTATCAATTTTTTGCGTCGGCGGCAATCGGGCTTACCAACAAGGCGGCAGCTCCCTACGGCGACGAAGCCATTTCGGCAATGGGAATCATGCTGCGCGTAACGGCAGTCGGCTTGTACATTGTATTCGGCTTCACCAAGGGACTGCTGCCTGTCATCGGTATAAATTACGGAGCGGGCAACATGCAGCGGGTAAAAGAGGCTGTGCACATTACCAACAAATGGTGCGCAGTTTTTTGCACCGCATTCGCACTCATATTAATCGGAACCTATCCGTTTATCGTCAAACTCTTTTCGCACAACGCATCTGCATTTTTAAAAGACACCGCCGCAAAAGCCCTCATTTATAACGGCATTGTCTTTATCTTCTTTGCGTATCAAAGCGTGTACTGCGCCACCTTTTCTGCAATGGGAAAAGCAAAGGAAGGAGGACTCTCAACCTTTCACGGCAGGGGTTGTTTTTTTATCCCGTTGATTTTCGTCCTCCCGAAACTTTTCGGCTTAACGGGACTTCTTTTAGTTCAACCCTCCGCCGACCTCTGCACTATTCTTTTGACAAAATACTTTGTAGTCAAAAACAGTGCGCTGTTTAAAGGAAAGGGGGAATAATTAAGAATGCTAATTAGGAATGAGGGAAACTTGTCCACTTATACTGTACAAGTTTCTAAAGAAATGGATAAAAAAGATGAAACGATGATTGTAAGTCAAGAAGGATTCTTGACAAAGATCTATACAATCCGAGGACAGAAAGTTATTCTTGACTTTGAATTCGCCGAAATCTATGGGTATGAAACCAAAACTTTTAATCAGCAAGTTAAAAATAATATTGAGAAATTTGACGATGATTTCAAATTTCAACTCACTAAAGAGGAATGGGAATTTTTGAGGTCAAAAAATTTGATCTTAAAATCGGAAATGTGTTCCGGAGGTAGAAGATATCTACCTTTTGCCTTTACCGAGCAGGGAATTTATATGCTGATGACAGTTCTCAAGGGGGAACTTGCTGTAAGGCAGAGTAAAGCCTTGATTCGTACCTTCAAGCAAATGAAAGACTACATCGTAGAAAATCAAGGGTTGGTTGGGAAGAGAGAGTTTTTGCAGCTTTCGATGCAGATTACAAGTAATGTCGTGGAAATGCAGGATTTAAAACGAGATTTAAGAAATGTGCAAGATAAGGTGGCGGAAGTGATGGACACCTTGAATAATGTGGTGCATAAATCCGAACTGTCTGAACTAATTATTGACCTTAGCAATCCACAGCTCAAATATGGATTTTTACTCTTGAACGGCCAACCTATCGAAGCAAATCTTGCATATAAATACATTTATACTATAGCGAAAAAGAGTATTTATATCGTAGATAACTACATCGAAGTGAAAACTTTGGTTTTATTAAAAGATATCCCTTCATTGGTAGGGGTCATTATATTCAGCGATAACATCGGCAAAGGACTTCATACCCTTGAATATCATGATTTTTGTAAAGAATATCCGTTTAGAAAGATAATATTCCAAAAATCTGGTATTGCAGTTAAACTAGAACGAAAAACGGATTGGGCAATTGAAAAAGATAATAAAATGTTGTTTAATTAGTAAAAAGCATATGAAACTAGAGGTGTGATATGAAGAAAAAAACATTTGGTTACAAGAGCAAAGAGGTTATTATTTCATTATTTAACGAAAGTCAATTATATTTTAACCAGTATAAAGATTTATTAGAAGGTAATAAAGAGGAAGCTCAGAAAAAATTGAATACCGCAGGGAATAAGTTACAACAATCTTATGAATTGGGATTAAAACATTATTTGGATAAGAGATATAAGGAATTGTATGATCAGAAAGTAATCCCATGGAAAGATTATAAGGCTTTAGTTCACATTATTGAAAATGGAAAACAATCCAACGGTAGTATGGTAAATTTAAAATATTTGTCTGAACAGATGGATTTGCATGCTATCCCTAATCGGAAAAGTACAAGTATTGATTTTGATTTGATTAAAAGAAATATTAATCCGATTTATAATGATAATAAGCATATAGGAAATGATGTGGATTCTAATATATTTACAGAGTCCTATAATGAAATTCGCAAATTTATCTTAGAATATATAGATTTGAATCCCAAAATTAATTTAACTCAGCCAACCGAATACGTAAACTTGCAGAAGGAGTGTGAATATTGGGATGAAACGCAAAGATACAATTTTTGTTTAATATGTGACAAGATTAATTTAGATGATTTAGCAAAACAGAGGCTGTTATTTATTAAATGGTCGTTAATCATAGATTTTGATATAAATACTAGAGAGGATGGATTATTTAAAGCATATGCGAATGAATATGGGATTGAAGCTAATTCTTTTGATGTTTCATCTCCCAAAAATTCATTTTTTAATGCAGTAAGTAACACGCCATATTGGTTTCACATAAATGGAATACAAGACATTCCGGAATCATTAGTAGAATCTGACCGGAGATGGCGTCAAAAATACGGTTCGATATTAAATGAATGTCTACGCAAGTATAGAGAAGTATTTTCTAAGCCATTAAAAGTTATAATAATGAGCGGTGAAGCAAAAAAAATCAAAGAAATCTTGAATACTTTTGATGCAATATATGAAGATTCTTTAAAAATATATCTACTGTCTCAAGAAGTACAATTCGAGGAAATTATTGATGATTATAAAGAAATACTAAAAAAATTTCCAATGAGTGAAGCAGATTTTTCGCAGGGAATAAAGAATTTTTCTTCCTTTTTTAACAAACATGATTTTAAAAAAGGTCATTTTGTGTGTGGGAGAGATGGAAAAGTTGAAGTTCGATTAGAGGATTATTCTTGTTTTGAAATTCCTTATTTAGGAATAGAAGATGAAGAAAAAGATGAAGACAGCAAAAACTGTGAGTTGTTTTATCAAGGGGGAAATTTGCTTAGTTGGTATGGTGTAAAGAATGGATTTGCAATAGATAGAATAACACAATTTAGAAATATTAAGAATAACATTATTAAAAGTAGTAGAGAAACGTCTAGCAAAATAATTCGGCTAAACCATGATCCGGGAGCTGGTGGAACGACTCTATCAAGAATCATTGCATACCATTTGAGCAAAGAGATGCCAGTCTTGTTATTGCTTTCATACAATGAAAGAATTACATCAATACAGGTGTTTAATTATTATCGTTTAGTGGGGATGTCGATATTAATAGTAGTCGAGAGTTCGGTAATAAGTGATGATGATTTAAAGAAATTGAATGGAGAATTAATGGCTCAAGCAATTCCACATGTGTTTTTATTTGTGAGCAGGTTGAAAAGAAAACATAATTCATCCGATGATGATTTAAGATTGTTAATAGATGATGAATTCAATGAAATGGTGAAAAAATTAGATCCATATCTGACCGATGAAAAGAAACGTGAAGTTAATAAGTTATTAAAGAGTCCTGAAGATAGATATCCATTTTTTATGTCGATGTATACTTTTGAAGAAAAGTTTAAAGGTGTAAAGAATTATATTGAAAATTATTTGTTTTCTATTTCTAAAAATGACAGATTGGTTTTAGAATATATTTCTTTAGTGGACTGGTTCGCAAATAGAGAGCTGGATATTAGTTTTTTAAGGATATCTGACAATACGATGGAAATGTTCGAAAATTCAGTTAATGATAATTTGATACGTGTGCGAAACCTTGGACAGAATTCTTCTGTTAGGATGCGTCATCCGAGATTTGCTGAAGAAATAATCTCACAGAGAATTTCCGAAGGAGTTGATGGTAGAGAATTAGGAAGGGCGGAGAATCTTTCAAAATTTCTTAGAGAGTTTATTAAATATTCTAAGCAGAACATTATGTTTGATCTTAATTCAACTATAGATGTTTTAAAGAATTTGTTAATTCTTCGAGATCCGGATAGTTTGATTAAGAGTAAGTTCGCACCTGCGATAGAATATATGAAATCATTGATTCCAAATAATGTTGATGAGCATGAAAAATACAATTGTATAGGATTAGTTTTTAAAGAACTAGTGAATACCTACACGGAAGAGCCTCATTTTAAAGCACATTTGTCACGATATTATTCTCATATTGAAAAAAATTATGAAAGGGGAATATATGAAGCTAAGGATGCGGTATCTTTGGCGGAAGGATTAGGTGAGTATGATTCGATTTTATACCATATATATGGTATGAATGTAAGGAGATATATAGAACGAAAATTATATAAAGAAGCAAGAGAATGTAAAGAGCGTGACGGAAAACAGTTGTTATCCAAAAAATTAAATGAAATATACGACAGCCTTGAAGAGGCGAGTGAGCAGTTTGAAAAAGTACGAGAAACCAATAATAAGGTAGCAGGGTATATTTCTGACATTGAAATGTGTATTTCTGTTGTGGACTTTGGAAAAGAGTTATACGGATGTTCTACAGAAGATTTTATAAAGCAATATAGAGAGTCATGGTTCATGAAATATTACGATAGAGCATTAACTCTTTTAGAAGGTTTTAGAAGTATACAAGTGGAGGAAGATACGGAATTTTATAAAGTAAAATTATCAGCAAAATGTGCAGACTCTTTGGAAGATATGATTTACAATATTGAGAGCACTATTGCAATGTGGCAAGAATATTTAAGTAAGGCCGAAGATTTACAAAAACCCGCTGTAAGGAGATTCATTGCTAGAGCAAAAGAAAAAAGTTTTTTTCCAGGTATGAGCAATAATATTGATAGTGTTAAACAAGTTATGCAATTGATGGAAGATAACATGAGACAAGAACCTAAAAATGGTGCTAATATCAGGATATGGTTTAATGCCTTACGTTATTTTGATGGAGATGACGACGATGTTTTACTAGATGAAGCACTTCAAAAACTTGCATCATGGAAACAAATTGGAGATAATCTCGAAGCCTATTATTATTATTTTATTTTAATTTGTATTAAGGCTATAGAAGGATCATCAAGAGCAGAAGCCATTATTCCTAATCTAGAAGAAGAATTAAAAATAAAAACTTACCATATGCCCAATAATAGAGTTATTTATGAATGGCTGGGGGAGGGAAAAGGAATTCATAGATTAATAAACGCTTTTGAACAAAAAAATGGTAAATATCATAGGAAAGCAATGGATTACATTGAAAGTAAGGGCTGTTATTTGGAAGGTCGTTTATCGAAGTATAAACATGAAGGAAGTGCACAGATTAAAGCATATAACATGGAAGTATTCTTTTCACCATCTGGTCAAAATAAACGGATATCAGTAGAAGATGTTAATAAAAAGGTAAGATTTATTTTGGGATTCAGTTATGATGGCTTACGTGCTTTAAATAAGAGTGTTCAATTATTGGATTATAAGGGTGATGATAATGAGACATTGATTGGAAAGACTGTAAAATGTACCGTAAGTGGGACAGATAGAACAGGCAATTTTCTAAAGGTTAAGCTTTTCGACTACAGAAATACGGTCGGGAGTGTTCATCAAAATGAACTGCCAGAGGGTAAAAGCGTGTATGACTATGCCAAGGGTAAGACTATTTTTGCTAAAGTAATTGGTGAACAATATTTAGAAAAAGAAGGGAAAACATATTATCAACTTCGAATTAGAGAGGAAGAATTGGAAGGATGGCAGCGTAAGCTTATATAGGAATATAGCAAAAAATAAGTAGATATAGTAGCGGATGACACAATAGTCTAACATATAGGATTATTTTAAAATTTTTAAGAATAGTTGAGATTAAAAGAAACTTGTATAATAAAAGTAGATAGATATAATTAGGAATAATTATGGGACAGGTAGGATACGGATAAAAAAAGAGCTTTCCAATAACGGAATAAGGGTAAGTGAATAGAAAATCAGCTGTATATTGAAAAAATACGGGTTACTAGCCAAAGGAGATAAGGAGGTATCTATGTATAAAGAATTATTTGCATTTTTGAGTAAGAGGGGAAAAATCGATGTATGTATTTCTTCTCTGTTTTTTACCTTGTACGGATTGAGCTCCGTGGGGATGTTGCTTACGGTGTTTTCGATGTTGTTTAAGATTGCTGCCGGGACTGATGTGCAGGGGCTCTACGGGACTTTTGCACTGCTGATAGGCTTGGTCGTTTTTAAGGGACTTTGCAATATGATTGCCGACTTAAAAAAGCACGGAGCCGGCTTTGATGTGGTGCAGCAAATACGGGAGCGGATGATTGTAAAATTAAAGCTGTTTAGTTTGGGATTTTATACGAATGAACGGCTGGGAGAATTAAATACAATTCTTCATAAAGATGTGGACAATATGTCCATGGTAGTCGGTCATATGTGGCCGCGGATGTTCGGTGATTTTCTCATCGCTCTTGCGGTATTTATAGGTCTTTGCTTTATCAATCTTAGTGCAGCCCTTGTTATGGCCGCTTCGATTCCGCTTTCGCTTGCCTATCTTTTTTACACAATTAAGGGAGCACAAAAAACGGAGCATAACAATAATTCCGCCCTTGCCGATATGGTGAGTTTATTTGTTGAATATGTACGCGGTATTCCGGTGCTCAAAAGTTTTTCGCATAATAAAAGTCTGGATACTGAACTTTTTGCAAAGACAAAAAAATTTGGAGAAACAAGTAAGGCTGCTTCCCGTTTTAAGGCAAGACAGCTTTCGGTTTTTTCGTTTTTAATCGATGCAGGGTATTTTGTTCTTTTTATTTATTCCGGTCTTGCCGCATTACGTGGAAGTATGGATGTGCTCAGTTTTATGATTATTGCAGTCATTTCAAAAGAATTTTATAAACCTTTTGCAGCTATGGAAACGCACTATATGTATTATGTGTCTGCCGTAGACAGCTATCACCGCCTGGGCAAAATTCTTCATGCCGCGGTAATAGCCGATAAAACGGACGGAGTTACTCCTGCACAAAACGATATTGTTTTTAACGATGTAGAGTTTTCTTATGAAGAAGATGAGTTCAAAATGAATGGAGTAACTTTTTCTGTTCCGGAAAAAACGATGACCGCGCTTGTAGGAGAATCGGGAAGCGGTAAGACGACGGTTACGAATTTGCTGTTGCGGTTTTACGATGTGCAAGGCGGAAGTATTACGCTCGGCGGTACCGATATTCGGGATATTCCCTACGATGAACTTTTAGATCGCATCAGCATTGTTATGCAAAATGTGCAGCTATTTGATAACACCATCGAGGAAAATATCCGGGTAGGAAAAAAAGAAGCAACAAAAAAAGAAATCATCAATGCTGCAAAAAAGGCAAAGATTCACGATTTTATTATGAGCTTGCCGAAAGGCTATGAAACGGATATAGGCGAAAACGGAGGTCTCTTATCCGGCGGACAAAGACAGCGGATTTCCATTGCACGAGCATTTTTAAAAGACGCTCCGATTTTAATCCTCGATGAGATGACCAGTAATGTCGATCCCGTAAATGAATCTTTAATACAGGATGCCATTACAGAACTTGCAAAAAACAGAACGGTCATAGTGATCGCTCATCATTTAAGGACTATTCAAAGGGCAGATCAAATCCTTGTCTTTCAAAAAGGCCGTCTTATCGAAAAAGGAAAACACGATGAACTTTTGGAAAAGGACGCTTACTATGCTCGGCTTTGGAAAGCACAATACGGGAGCGGAATGTGCTCTCGCTAAAAGATATTTCGTATAAAACAAGGACAGGTCTTCTCATTCTCGACAATATAAACCTCGAAATAAAAAAAGGAGAATTTGTTGTCATTACCGGAAAAAGCGGAAGCGGGAAGAGCACACTCGGCTCTGTTATCAACGGCCTTATCTCGCATTACTATGACGGAGTATTAACGGGCGAAGCTTATCTAAACGGAAAAGATATACGCACTATGGAGCTTTCACAAATAGGCTGCATGGTAGGCTGTGTATTCCAAGACCCGCGAAGTCAGTTTTTTATGACCGATCCTTTTAGTGAAGCGGCATTCGGCTGCAGCAATATGCTTTTGAACAGGGAAGAAATACTAAAAAGGGTAGACAACAGTTTGAAACTGCTTGGAATAAATCATCTAAAAGAGAAGAGTATCTTTAAACTTTCAAGCGGTGAAAAACAAAAACTGGCTATCGCGTCATGCTATGCGATGTCGCCTGACATTTTTTTGTTCGATGAGCCTACAGCTAATCTGGATATTCATTCCATCTTTGATTTGGAAAACATATTACGGAGCTTAAAAGACGAAGGGAAAACCATTATCGTTTTGGAGCATCGATTATTTTATCTTTCAACCTTATGCAGCCGTATGCTCATTATGGATAAGGGAAGAATTACGGGCGAATACTCAAAAGATGAATTTTTTGAGCTGCAAAAAAACAATAAAAATATTCGACCCATATATTTGGAAAATCTTGATACGGTTCATTCTAAAAGTATTATCGATAAAACCACCCCATTGCTTGAAATAAAAAATATTTCATATTCACATTCAAAACAGGAAAAAACCGATGTGCTTAAAGACATATCGATAAGAGCTTATGAAAAAGAAGTTATCGGCATTATCGGTGAAAATGGAGCGGGTAAAACAACTCTTGCTAAATTGTGTACAGGCTTATTAAAAGAAAAAAGCGGAAGCGTTTTAATTAAAGGAGAAAAGCGGAGCTATAAGAAAAGGGCGGGGCGTTTGTATTTTGTCATGCAGGACTCAGACTTTCAACTTTTCGGTAACACCGTAGAGGATGAATTGGATATAGGAAAAAAAGGCGGCGGTTTGAACGGCACGGAAAAAGAAACCGTTTTATCGGACTTTGAAATTCTTGATTTAAAAGAACGGCATCCGCTTGCCCTCTCAAGAGGGCAAAAGCAAAGGCTTACCATTGCAGCTGCTTTTTGTAATAACAGTAAGATACTTTTTTTAGATGAACCGACAAGCGGCTTGGATAAACATTCTATGGATTTGGTTTCTAAAAGTATTCTCACTGCGGCAAAGGCAGGTAGGCTTATATTTGTAATATCGCATGATTATGAATTTTTACTGTCTGTCTGCAACAGAATTATTTATTTAAAAAGCGGAATGGTTCACGCTGATTTCAATTTAAATAATGATACCAAGAAAATGCTCTGGGAGCTTTTAAGTAAAAAAGAGGAAATGTGAAGTGAATACAAAAAGAAAAGCGGATCCGAGAACGGTACTCGGCATTGTATTTATTTTTATCTCGTTCGGTCTTGCCGTCAATAAGCCCCTCCCCTCACATGTTTTACTTATTATTTGTAATTTCTATTTATGGGATGTACGCGCTTATCGTGAATCCGTTTTATATAGCGGAATGTATAGTATCATTGCCGTGTCGATGTTTTATATTCATTATATTCCGAATTCGACAATTGCTCTCATGATTGTATCTTTAAGTTATTTTATTCAAAAATTCGTTATTGCGGTTATGATGATTATATTCTTGAAAAAGAAAACTTCCATGCCCTCTATTATATCGGCTATGCAGACGATGAAATTTCCAAACATAATAGCAATTCCCTTAATTGTTGTATTTAGGTATCTCCCGTCCTTAAAAGAAGATTACGGCTGTTTAAAAGACAGTTTAAAAATAAGAGGAATTTCTATTTCGGGCTTACGGTTTTTAATTCATCCCATTCGTTCTTTAGAACTTATAATTGTTCCGATTTTATTTAGAAGTCTTCGCATAGCTGAGGAACTTTCCACATCGGTTTTGCTGAGAGGAATTGAAAATTATAAAAACAGAACAAATATCTATCCGCTCAAATTTACGAAAACGGATTTTGTATATGGATTATATACGGCTATTGCTGTGGGTGCGGTATCGTACTTACAGTTTAGTAATATTTTTTAAGGAGATATGATAAACAGCTCAACAGAAATTCTGTTTCGCTGTTTATCTTCGAGTTTGCCAAAGGCAAACATCGTATTATTGTATGCAGCTTTGCTTGTGCAAAGCTGCTTGAAAAAACTTTTTTCGCAAATTAATATTTGCTGCAAAAAGTTTTTATAGGAGAATATAAACTATGGAAACAAAGACAAACAAATTGAATGCACGGGATTTTATTTTTATCGGAATCTTCGCTGCGGTTGCACTATTAATTTTCTTTATTACGGGAGCACTCGCTGCATTAACGCTTTTCGGCACGATAGCCAATATCCCGATTACGCTGTTTTTTGTATCGATAGCATTTATGCTGGCGGTATCAAAGGTAAGAAAAACGGGCGTCTTTTTTATTATGGGGATAATTATCGTTTTACCGGGATTTATGGCAGCAAACGGAATAGGCGTCGGCCTTTCAATTATCGGCTGGTTCATTGCGGAGACTCTTGCGTCAACGATGAAGTACAAAGATAAAAAAGCAATTATTCTGTCCTATGTGCTGGGCTCCACATTGCAGACAGCCTTGTTCACCCTGCCTATGTATCTTTCGCATGGAGAATACTTTGTGCAAAGAAAGGAGATTTTACATTTAACGGATGAAGCTTTACAACAGTATTTGCACGTTGTAGGCTCATGGCAGATGTACGGTTCTATGATTGCATTGACGGTTATAACAAGTTTCGCGGGAGCGTGGCTTTCTATGTGGATATTAAAAAAGCATTTTGAAAAAGCGGGGATGGTATAGGAGATAGGAAACAAAAATTAAAATTTTCCCCTATAAATACTTCTTAGATTTTTTTTCGTTAAAAGAAAAGAGTGTATAACAATCAGTCGTGCTAAGTCTTTTTGCATAATAAATTCAAAAATTAGTCTTATAGACTAATCGGTATTTTTCAAAAATAATCTATTGTTCCTTCAGAGAGAATATCAATATACTGTCTATATACATACTGTTTATACCTCTGCTTATCTTCAACCAGTTCTAAAATTTTAAGTTCCGTTAAAGTTTCCAATAGTTTATTTACAGTCGGTTTACTTAAACTCAATAAGTGTCTAACATCTTCTGTTTTTAAAAACGGATGTTTTAGTGCATACTCATACACTGACAGAAGATTTGAAACATTTCCTTTTTGTATGGTACGAATTTTTTCCGTATCGTCTTTTTTTAATTTTATAATTTTTTGAATTGAGACAATTGCATTTTCAGATACTTCGCATATTCCTTGCATAAAAAATTTAATCCATGTTTCAAATTCTCCTTTTGTACGGACATTATTTAGGAGTTCATAATATATATTTCTATTTTGCTTAAAAAAATAACTCAAATATAAAACAGGATATTCTATCAGTTTTTCTTTTTTTAAAAATAATATGATGAGCAATCGTCCCATTCTACCATTGCCATCTAAAAACGGATGGATGGTTTCAAATTGATAATGGATTAATGCAATTTTTATTAGGGCAGAAATTAAACCATCCTCATACATGTATTTTTCTAAATCATTCAGTGCATCATTCATCTCGTCAGGAGCAGGAGGAACAAAGCTTGCATTATTTAACATACATCCGGCAGGTCCAATCCAATTTTGTGATTTTCTAAACTCTCCCGGCGCTTTTTCATCACCACGCACATTCGCTAAAAGAACAGCATGTGTTTCTTTGATTAACCTCATACATAAAGGTAATTCCGTCAATCTTTGGAATGCATAATTTGCGGCTTTTATATAATTGACTATTTCTTCTGTTTCTTTTATTTTCTCGTTATTTCTATCTTTTTGCAAAACATCAATCAGCGATGCTTGTGTTCCTTCAATTTGCGAGCTGATAACTGCTTCTTTTTGTACATACATAGATACAAAAAGGTCTATATCAGGTATGGTAATAGCCATACCGTCCAATCTTCCTAGAAACAGATGAGCCTTATTTACCAAAAAATTCATTTCATCATCTATATTGAGTTTTATATCCTTTAAATTATGCGGAATAAAACATTCGTAATCGGTTTGTGTTTTTTTTAATTTTCCTGCTCTGTTTGTTTTTAATTTCATTATTTTTAACCTTTTAAGTAAAGAGAATTTTACTTAAAATAATCATATCAGTTATAAGTAAAATAATCAAGTGTTTTTTTTACTTAAAATTCGATATTTATAATATATCAGCTCGTTCAGCCATCTGTTTTATTTGATTTTTCCAGTCGGCTGCAAAAACTTTAGGCTCAATCGGTAGTACATTTGCTCCTTGAGCCAAAACCCATTCCATAATGACATCATCTTGCAGAAGAAAAAATAATTTCGGTGCAGCCTTCTTCGTCATAGTCGGTTATTTTTTGATCATCAGCCCAGATTTTGTCTTTTACATATTGACGAGCCGGACCGTAAAAACGAATCTTATATTTTCGAATAGCAGTTGAAATAAAAATTCCAAATTTACCTCCTCCGCATCGGGATGAAAATTCATAATCTTGAGGCAGCGTAAAATTGTCATCAGTGATGATAAGATTTTTAATTCGTGAAAGACAAAACAGGCGTTCCGCATTTCGCAGTTCGCAAAATCCGAATAAAAAACATAATCCATCATCCAATAAAATCTGATACGGGCGTACACGGCGATGAGTTGTTTCGGTATTATGTCTCCCGTTATAATCAAATTCTATAATCGAATTATTTTTCATAGCAGAATAAATAGTATTCCAAATTGTTTCATCAATTATTATGGGCGAAGCTGGAGGCACGGCAATCCTGTCAATAAAATCCGTATTTCCCCTTATCTCGGAAAAGGTCATTAAATTAATAACATTGCATAGATCATCATAAATAGGAGTTCCCTTATAATTAGATAAAAGAATTTTTGCAGACGAAAGAGCTATTAAGTTTTTTGCCGAAATACTGTTAAGAGGCATATTATATTCTTGAGTATAATAATATCCTTTTTTTGCCGAGTCATATTCTATAGGAGCTAAAAACCTATCACGCAAAAATTCTATATCTCGATTTATTGCCGGGATACTGCACTCCAGTTTTTTACTTAAAAAAGTACAGTTAGGATATTTTTCGGCCTTAATTCTTTTGTGAATATAAATAAGCCTTTCAAGCATTTGATGGTTGACACTCTGTCGCTTTGTTTCTTTCATAGTGCTACAGTTTTAGGCATAGCCGATAAATTATTTAAAAAACTCAGGTTTGCAAATGGCTTCAACTATTCTGCCAAAAGTACCGGCTATTTTGTCAAGATTATTATCTATATCTTCAATATCAGATTCTAAATTTTTTAATGAAACAGGCAGTTCAAGATCAAAACATTTTTCTTCTTTATTAATTTCAACTTTTATTTCTTTTGTAAAGGCTTTTATCGTAAAGGCTGCTATGATTTGGTCTTTATACTTATTATCAATACAGTATTCCTCATTATCACGTATATATATTTGAAAAGAACACCCCCAGTAACCTATACGGACAAAAGTATCGATTTTATAGCCGTTAAAATTATATATAACCCCAACCCCTTTCCATAAATCAATCTGACCAAATTCTTTTTCGGGGTACCATAGATATGATGATAAGTCTTTGCCCTTCATATTATCCTCAATCACTTTATCTATTTTTTCTTTCAATTCTTTTGTTTTCGTACTTAAATAGTTAGTAAATTTATTTACGCGATTTATAAGATTAACTATTGCATCTCCATGATCGTTTTGATTTAAAAATTCTATAAAATCTTTATCCATTTCATACCCCTCTCTTAGATTATCGATATTTTCCATAAAGTCCAATAAAAAAGTTACATATTTTTTATCGGTTTTTTCTATATAAAAATCTATGTTTTTTTTGATTTGTTCAAAAAATTGTTGATAAGTAATAAACTTAAAATCGATATTGTCTTTATTTTTATACTGTTGTCTTGTCTCTTCATCTATAACATACAGGCTCAATACAACACCGTATTTATTTTTATAGTTATTTATATGATTAAAATATTTTTGAAGATCATTATTAAGATCAGCATATATTTTATTTTCAATAACTACTGCAGTATTATTGCCTGTTAATACTAAATCTATGCGTTTATTATCTGCTGTAAGAACTTCTTTTTCACAATAGTAATGGCTATTACTGGATTCTTTACCATGTATTAGTTCAAGTAAACTTCGTGCAAATAAATCTTTTAAATTATGTTCTCTATTTGAATTAAAGAAAAAACATAAAATATTACTGCAAATAACTTCCCTATGCGGAAACTCGCAAATTTCGAGAAAAGTCGGATCTCTATGCGGCAAAGCGGGAACATTTTCAAATTCCGATAATAATTGCTCAAATTCTTTTATTGTGTCGCTCATAAATCATATCCTTTTATACCTATTATACAAATTATACAACAAAAAACAATCAGGATTTACTTTAAATAAATCTCCTTTCGGTAATCGTTCTAAATAACTCCATAAATATTCCTCTTACTTCCCAAACCCGATTTTTCGGCTGAAAGTTTTTTCTCTTTGCATATTTAATAATTCCGTGATGATGTATTCATTACTGATATTTTCTTTGGGCCTAAATCGGATTCTTCCGTAGAGAGAATTAAAATCTCCCGGTGTAACAGAATTGTACTCTTGTAATACTGCAATATCTTTTTTCGAAAAGTTAAAAGAAGCAAGATATTTTGCAAGAAGTGTTTTTATTCCGTTTTTATTGAGAGCCTTAAATTCAGTCATAATATGAAACCGCCTTTGCATTGCAGGATTCATAAGTTCTTTGATATTTGTCGTACAAATCAATAAACCGTTAAAATCATCCATTTGAATTAAAAATTCATTTACCATTGTACGCTCACAGCTATTATTTGCGCCAAGACGGTTCGCAAAAAAAGAATCAACTTCATCAAACAAAAGTATTGCATCTTCCGTTGAAGCCTCCGCAAATGCTTCTTCAATGTGCTGCTCATTTTCACCGACATATTTTCCTAAAATATCTGAAGTCTTTTTTAAGATAAGTTTTTTATCCAAGCTCTCCGCAATATAGCGGGCAAATTCGGTTTTACCCGTTCCGCTTAAACCGTAAAAAAGCATGCGGATACCTGTTTTAATTTCCGCACGTCTAGAATACTCAACGGCATTTTTTATCATTTCAACAATCTCGTTCGGTGCAATAGATGTGTTTAAAGCTTCAAGTTCATAACCGTCTTGAAGTTTTTTGCGAATGTTGGATGTACCGTATAACAGCTCCGAATTTGCTTCAAGCATATTTTTTACATCAAGAATTATTTTTTCTTCATTTTCATTTACACCGCTGTTTACTGTTTTTAGCATATTTGTAATTGATGCACCCGTTACTCTATATGAACCGCATAAGCCGACAAGCTCATTCAATAATTTTCCTTTGACATTAATATTTTTCAACTTTGAATATGCAATAGATTGCAGCATGGTTTTAGGCATTTCGCCGAATTTAATTGAATATGTAAAACACCGCAATGTGGAATCATCAAGACCGTCAGTGTAATTTAAAATCCAAATAACCTTATTAACATTGTTTTCAAGCATCTTATTTACGATACCTTTTTTAGGACTCGTAAAGTGCATTCCAAAAAAAGATGATTTACTCTGTAGAATATTCTCGGCTTCATCGACAACAATAATAGAATCGTTTTTTGAATTGAAAGTAAACAATTTAAACGGTATAAAGTGTTTTCATTATTATCACCATTAGTATCCATTTCATTTTTAAATATAAATAATTTTAATCCGCTCTGTGCAGCAAGAGTTTTTGCAAATTCCGTTTTTCCCGATCCGGGATTTCCGTATAAAAGAATGTTTGAAGCACAATCACTTTTTAAAAATTGTAAGGCTAAGGTAGAATATTCTTTTTTTATAGAGTAGGTGCTTATATCAAAAAATTTTTCTGTGCTTTCTTCTTTTAAAATATTAAAGAAAAACGGATCAAGAGTTCCGGAAAAAATACACTCGTTAGAATCGTCCGGTACTTCTGCATTATCATTCATCAATCCGAAAGAAACAAGTTTTTTATCGGGACGAAGAAGTGTCTTAATTTTTAAGCCGGAAATGTCAAGAAATTTTGCATATATATCCGTATAATCATCCGAGAGGCTGCAAGAAACCGCTTCACATAATTCATAAATAGCACTTGTCCTGTACGCCGATAAAAGCAGTTGTGCTTCTTCATCGGAAAGTTTGAGTGCCTCAATTAAAAAATTTATCGATTTTACATTGTTAATTGTTTGTGAAATATGAAAAGATATTTTTATGTCTTTAGATGGCTTTTCGAGTATATCTAAATCCCTTTGCTCGGTTTCTTTATAAAAAAATGTTAAGGCAATAATTTTTGCAAAATTTTCGTTTTTCGCAAAAATACATCGGCATAGATTTATATTTAAAATAGTATGAGTATTAACTTTTTCAAACTTTTTACTTATCATCAAATCTTCTTCAAAATTTTGTTCAAGTTCGTTTCTACAATCAAATGGGTGCCGGTAATTTTTCCTCGGATTAAATAAAGTCAGCTGTTTTTCTTGTATGCTTTTTTGAATTATAGTCTGCACCACTTCTAAACTTCTATTTTCAAGTTCAAACTTTTCTACCAAGGCATTAAATAAACAAAAAAATTTTGAACACCCCCTAAAACTGTCAAGATTTTTACATATATTGTAAAAATATCCTATTACGGCATAGCATTCATTTCTATTCAAGTTTTCAACATAATATCTTATTCTCATCGTAGCCCCCTGTTTTACGAATAATGCATTTTTTTAATCTCATCACTGACTATATGGATTATACAATACATCCTCTATCATTTGATGATATAGTAATACTTTTGCATAGGGTATAATTTTTCAGACCTAAAGCCTCCATGGAACCGAAGGATAGAGTGCAGACATCAGCATGATTAAAACAGTCCAAACAATAGCCGCTTACAAAAGTTTTTTATATTTTATGTTAATACTTTTTAAAAGGCATATCCGTAAAATAAATAAAATTTGTTTACCTCTCTTGACAAATATTGAATAGCTGTTTATTATTAAATCATAATTCAATTTTAAGACGGAATAAAGAAGACTATGGCTCAGGTATTAAAAGAAGAAGTAAAAAATAAAATCCTCTCTGCGGCGGTAAAGGTCTTTTATGAAAAAGACTATAGGTCTGCCAAACTTACCGATGTTGCGGAAGAGGCTGATGTTCCCGTTGCGCTTATTTACACATACTTTAAGGATAAGGCGGCCTTATTTGACGAAACGGTCGGCGGTATTCTTAATCGGGTAATTAAAATAATGGAAGATGAGGAAAAGATGGAAGCCGGAAGTCCCTATGAAAGATTTAATCAAGGAGGGGCATCTCAGCTTCCCGAGCTGTTAAAAGACAGAATAAAACTCATCATTTTGATAGACAAAAGTTCGGGAACAAAACATGAAGATGCAAAAGACATTTGGGTTAAGCGGTTGGAACGGCATATAAAAGATGGGTTAAAACGATATTCAAAAACAAACCACGATCCAATGCTTGCCCATATCTTAGCCAATAATTATGTTGAAGGGCTTATGGAAATTGCACGGCACTATAAAAATGAAAAATGGGCCGAACACATGCTCTTTGCTCTTAATAAGTGCTATTTTAACGGAGTTGAATCGCTGTAAGTTAGCTGCCCTCATTTTATGAGGATAAAAAACGGTAACAACTAACCTTAAAAGTTAGTTATAGATAATATTTAATTTAATATTGAATTAAAATTCAATATTATTCAATTTTAGAAATAGGTTAGAGGTAGGTATGACTGAAAAAGAATTAAAGAAAACGGCGACGGGTAAAAACTTTTTGTCCAATTTGCTGCTTGCACTTAAGATAGTGTTTGACTTAATACCGCAGGTTTTATTGGTGGTCTTAATAAGCGCATTATTTTCAAAAGAAATTACGCCTCTGAATTTTAAAATGATCATTTCGGGTATTCCGGCTTCTTTTATTTTAAAGGCTTTGTTTAACTACTTTGCCGTAAAGACGGCGCATGACAGGACTTTCGGTTTTTTCGTTTTTAATCGATGCGGGGTATTTTGTGCTTTTGCTGTATTCAGGCCTTGAGGCATTAAGTGGAAACATTGATGTGTTCAACTTTATGATTGTTGCGGTTGTTTCAAAAGAATTTTATAAACCTTTTGCGGCTATGGAAACTCACTACATGTATTATGTGTCGGCGATTTGATTTTGGATAAGATGACTAGCAATGTCGATCCCGTAAACGAAGCACTTATACAAGAAGCAATTACGGAGCTTTCAAAAAACAGAACGGTACTGGTTATCGCACATCTAAAGACTATTCAACAAGCGGATCAAATTCTCGTCTTCCGAAAGGGCGGCCTTATCGAAATATGAGTACTTCAAACAGAAAATACAAAGACTCAGTGTTTGTCGACCGTCAAAGACTGTACATCCGTAATAGCCGAAGAAATAGGGCTTTCCGTTGAAGAAATCGAACAGCTTTAAGAAGTGCAGTAATCAATGGTTAATGTAATTCCCATTACAAATTAACAATTGAGAGAAACTTTTTAAGGATGTTTTCAGATGAAACCAAGTTATTCAAGACATAAGGCCTTTGCCTTTTTGGGAGCGGCTTTTGCACTGCTCGTCACACTACTGTTTAACGTCTGCCCTAACAGTGCGGGCGGAAGCGGTTCGGGCAGCGGTGAAAGCATCTACGGCGTATGAAAAGTACTTTACATTAAAGAAAACACTGATCCGACGGTATTATATCCGACGGCTCAGGCTTACCACTCTACACTGCTGCTGTATTTTTGTTTTTCGCAAGGCAAAGCGTATATCGCGGATAAAATAAAAGAGATAGTTTCCCAACCTTGTGCCGGTGCCCAAGTTCCCGGCACAGGTGGCGCCGCTCGCTTCAACAACGAGCTTTGCGACAAGCGCAAAACATCGCATATATAAGGCTTTAAGTGTGAGCAATTCTGAAGAATTGCTCACACTTAAAGATATATTGAACATACAGTTTTGAGAGAATGAAAGCGGGCAGGCATGTACGGGAAAAAGTACGGCGAGTTTTCTTTAAAACGGCAAACGGAATCGGGGGCGGTCTTTCAATTATAGGAGGGTTCGCAGTAACTTTCCTGTCCGGCTAATAAACCGATTTATACAATCTTATTAAGATGCTTTCAAGTTTTTTGCCGTAATTCGGATCTGCAGCCCAAGTTCCGGCAAGCTCATAGATCGTGGGAGCTTTTCCCTTAGGATTAACGTATTTGTAGCGGGGATCGGTTGGAGGCCTTAAAAGGGGTTTAGATGTAGCATAGGCTTTTAGATGTTGAACATGAGCAAGAACTCCTATCTTCTCAGTTGGAAAACTTTCTCCTTTTTTCCCTGCCCCGATTGAACCTAGTCCGCAAAAATTATTCATATCTTCACTTACCAGACCTCCAAAATTCAAAAAACCTGTTTCTAAGCACATTTGAGAAAAAGCAATATCAGAATTTATTCCTTCGGCCTCACATTCTTCTATATAAAACCGTGCTAATCGTTTTACCTTTGCCCTATCTCTTTTAGGATTTTGACTTATAAAAAAAGCGGTTAATTCTTCTGCCGAACACCTGCCTGCACTTTCTATAAAATGGGGCGGTCTTACAAAAAAGCTCAAACATGAAAAAAACAAAAAAGATAAACAAAAAATAAAAATATAAAAAATCCTTCTTTTCATAATTAAAGTTTCGGAGAAAATAAATCTGACTTGAATACTTTAATTTTTTTTAAAACTCAGGGCTGTGCTGAAAATACTATGATAAATAAACGAAAATGTGATACGAAAATGCGAAAAATGCGAAAATGCAAGCAGTTGTATAATTTAAAAAAAAATAGTATAATCATCGACTGTAATTTTTGTATTTTGGAGTTTTCTAATGTATAAACCTGTAGATCCTAAGGTTGATTTTGCAAAACAAGAAGAAGATGTTTTAAAATTTTGGGAAAAAAACGATGTGTTTAAAAAATCCGTTTCATTCCGTGATGGACGCGATAACTATATTTTTTTTGACGGCCCGCCCTTTGCTACAGGGCTGCCTCACTTCGGACATTTTGTGCCCGGAACAATTAAGGATATTATTCCCAGATATAAAACAATGAAGGGGTTTAGGGTTGAACGCCGCTTCGGGTGGGACTGTCATGGTCTTCCGGTTGAAAATTTAATCGAAAAAGAATTGGGGCTCAACTCAAAGACCGACATAGAAAAATACGGTATAGATAAATTTAACGAGGCCTGCCGTGCCAGCGTTTTGCGTTATGTAAAAGAGTGGAAAGAGACGATTACCCGCTTAGGCCGCTGGGTTGATTTTGAAAACGATTATAAGACCATGGAACCTAACTTTATGGAATCCATTTGGTGGATTATGAAAAGTCTTTGGGAAAAAGGCCTTTTGTATGAGGGCTACTATATTCTTCCTTATTGCCCGAGATGCTCCACAGTGCTTTCAAACCATGAGCTTAACTTAGGCGGCTACAAGGATGTTCATGACCCTGCAATAACGATTCGTTTTAAGGCTCTTCCGCCTGTAAAAAACTCTCCGGCAGCTAAAGCCTTTGAGGAAAAAAATGCCCTTCCTTCCGATACCTATCTTTTGGCATGGACTACAACGCCTTGGACACTGCCGAGTAACCTTGGACTTGCTGTGGGTGCGGATATCGACTATGCCTTAATAGAATATGACGGAGCTCACTATATAATGGCCGTGCCTCGGCTTGACGCTTATTTTGCAAAAACGGGAAAAGAAGAAGCAAAAGAGTATAAGCTGATTTGGACAAAGAAGGGTGCAGAACTTGAAGGCTTACGGTATGAGCCCCTATTTCCTTATTTTAAAAACCTTGCTGCTGATGAAGACGGAAAAAACGCTGAAGCAGGGCAGGGTGCCTTTAGAATTTTGATAGGGGACTTTGTTACAACCGAGGACGGAACGGGAATTGTTCACACGGCTCCCGGATTCGGTGAAGACGATAACCGCATCTTTGCGGATACCGGAGTACCGACAGTTTGTCCCGTAGATGCGGAATGTAAATTTACCCAAGAAGTACCTGATTACCAAGGCCTTTTTGTAAAGGATGCAGACAAGCAAATTATGGAAAGGCTGAAAAATGAAGGTAAACTTTTTAAGCGTGCCCAGATTTTGCACTCCTATCCTCATTGCTGGAGGTGTTCAAGCCCCTTGATATACAGGGCTGTTGCAAGCTGGTTTGTTTCGGTTACAAAGATAAAGGATAAGCTACTTAATGCTAACTCCAAAATAAATTGGCAACCCGACCATATAAAAACAGGCCGATTCGGAAAATGGCTTGAAGGCGCCCGTGACTGGGCTATCAGCCGAAACCGTTATTGGGGAAATCCTATTCCTATTTGGAAATGTCCCGATTGCGGTGAAACAATTTGCGTAGGAAGCAGAGCGGAATTAAAGGAGCTCTCGGGAGTGTTTCCCGAAGATATGCACAAGCACTTTGTCGATAAGATAAGTATTCCTTGTAAAAAATGCGGCGGAACAATGAAGCGTGTGCCTGAGGTTCTGGACTGCTGGTTTGAGTCGGGTTCAATGCCATATGCCCAACAGCACTATCCCTTTGAAAACAAAGAGCTTTTTGAAAAAAACTTTCCCGCAGATTTTATTTCAGAAGGTTTGGATCAGACCAGAGGATGGTTTTATACTTTAACGATTTTATCGGCAGCTCTTTTTGATAAGCCGGCTTTTAAAAACTGTATCGTAAACGGACTTGTGCTTGCAGAAGACGGAAAGAAGATGTCAAAATCCTTACGCAACTACACCGACCCCAACGAAGTTATAAAACAATTCGGGGCCGATGCTCTTCGTCTTTTTTTAATGAATTCAAATGTTGTAAAGGCTGATGACTTAAAATATTCGGATGAAGGAGTGCGGGATGTTCTTAAGGGAATTTTAATTCCTTTTTGGAACAGTTACAGTTTCTATATAACCTATGCCAATATCGACGGAGTAAAACCTCCTCATAATGCAAAGGTTGACGGAAAGGATGAGGGCGTAGAAGAATTCTTAGCTAAATTAAATAATCCCTTAGACTTGTGGATATTATCGGTAACCGAAAAACTTGTTGCCGATGTAACTGATGCCCTAGACAAGTATGACCTTGCTCAAGCTATTCCGCCGATGGTAGAATATATTGACCTTTTAAATAACTGGTATATCCGCCGTTCCCGCCGCCGCTTTTGGAAAAGCGAAAATGACGGAGACAAGGCTCAGGCCTACGAAACCCTCTACCGTGCCTTAAAGAAATTTTCCCTTGTTGCGGCTCCGGTAGTGCCGTTTATTACCGAAAGCATTTGGCAGAATTTACGTACCGAAAGCGATGCTCTTTCTATCCATCTTGCAGACTATCCCGAGTACAACGAAAAGATAAGAAACAGTGAGCTGGAATTTAAGATGAAGACTGTTCAAAAGGCCATTTCAATGGGAAGGTCTCTGCGTTATCAGTTTAACTTAAAAATAAGGCAGCCCTTAAAGGCCGTCGAAATAGTAACCCTCAATTCTGAAGAAAAAAGAGTTCTTCTGGAAATGGAAGAAAGTATAATCGAGGAACTCAATGTTAAAGAGGTTATCTTCCATGAAAAAGAGGATGAACTTGTAGAATACTCTGCTAAAGCTAATTTTAAGGTGCTTGGAAAAGAATTAGGACCCCTTATGAAAAAGGCCGCCGCCGTCATTGAGCAGATGAATTCAAATGAAATTCAAAACATAATGGAGGGTGCAACTTTAAGTATCGATATTGACGGAAAAACCGTCGAAATAACTGCCGATAAGATTGTAATAAACAGGCTCGAAAAGGCTTCCTTAAAAATAGTAAATGAAGGAACCCTAACCGTAGGCCTTAATACCGAGCTTACGGAAGAACTTTTGATGGAAGGTTATATAAGGGACTTGGTAAGAGGTATTCAGACCCTGCGTAAGGAATGCGGGCTTGATGTCATAGATAGGATTAAACTGTATATTTCATCCTCTCCCAAAAATGCCGATAATAAAGAGTTGGAAAAAGCCTTTGAGCTTTTTAAGGACTATGTTTGCGATGAAACTTTGAGCGTGCAATCTTCTTGGCTTAAAACAGGAGAATTGGCAAAGTTAGGTTCCATTAAAACAAGCCTTGTTGAAGCCGGTGATTATGAATGGGAGATTGGAATTGAAAAAAATAATTAGAAATACCCTTACTGCACTCACTTTTATTTTGGTTCTTGCTTCATGTAAAACCGCTCCGCCTCTTCCGGGGGTTGTAAGACCTTTCGGGATGATAGGCGATGGTGCAGATATGTATATTTATATGCCTATCGAGAAGAATAAAAAAATAGCGGAACCTATTTTGACTTCTGTCGGAGGAGACTCCATGAAACAGGCCTTGAGCCGGACTACAGCCGTATATTCCAGTGTATTTGTAAAAGAAAGGCTTACCGAAATTAGGATTTGTGCCGTAGGAAAATATCCTTACGGAATGACTGACAGTATTTTTAAGAAAAAAAACGGTTGGGAGCCTAAAAAGACAAAGGAAAGATATAAATATTATAAATCTTCTTATGTTGATGTTTCTATTCCTTCACCTCAAATAGCCTGTCTGGTTATGGGCCCCGATAATAGGCTTAATATGGAAACCTTCTTAGAAAAATTGGCTAAACCTGAGGAAGCTGTCTTCTCTCAACGCTTTGATGCCCTTGTCAATTCCGGCTCGCAAGATATAGGAATATTTGTAAAAAACGGAGACTTTTTTTTAGGACAGATAATAGGGGTTCAGCTTGGACTCCCTGTCGGCATAATAGAAATGTACTTAAAAAAGAATTCGGAAGTTGAAAATGAATATCTGTACGATTTAAGTATCGAAACAAAAAATATGATGACGGCTTCTTTATTAAAATTATTTTTTAAAAATCAGCTTAAGGCTGATGTAAGACTTGAAGAGAATAAGCTGATTATAGAAAATAGACCCGTTACCGAATCCAAGATTATTGAAATAATAAAGTCTTTATATAATTATTGATTATTGGAGGAAAAAGATGCCAACTTATGAGTATGTCTGCGATTCTTGCGGCCATGATTTTGAGGTTTTTCAAAGAATGAGTGACGAGCCTATATCTGTATGCCCTGAGTGCGGTAAACCTGTAAGACGAGTTATTTCCGGGGGCTTAGGAATTAATTTTAGGGGCTCCGGTTTTTATATAAATGATTCTTCTGCTCCAAAAGCTGCTTCAGGCGGCTGTTCAGGTTGTTCTTCATCTTCATGCTCAACATGTAAGCACTAGGATTTTATGGGCAAGGTACAAAAAGGGCATTCGCCTAAGTTTTTTTGTGAAAACTGCGGGCAAGAGGTAAAACGGAACACAAAGGTATGTCCCCATTGCGGGCGTTTTTTTGCTTCGGTAAGATGCCCTTCTTGTAATTATATGGGGCATACGGATGAATTTATAAACGGATGCCCCTCTTGCGGTTTTGCTGTAAGCTCCGACTCTAATAAGAACACAAAAAAATATCATAGGAATAAACTAAAAGAATACCGCGCAAAATATAAATCCAATAGATATGATGATCCTCTTCCTTGGTGGGTTTACAGTCTTGTCATAGGCTCTTTGGGTTTATTGATTATCTATATATTTTATTTTAAGACTTAAAAAAACTACTCATCTGCAAGATGGGCTTTAATTGCTTGGATTCTGTCAAGCACTTCAAAAAAGGCTTTTGCTATTTCCGGATCGAATTTCTTTCCGCTCATTTTTTTTAATTCTTCCAGAATGTCTTCTTCGGTCCATGAGTCTTTGTAAGAGCGCTTTGAGGAAAGCGCATCGTAGACATCCGCCATTGCAACAATTCTTGCTCCAAGAGGAATTTCTTCTCCCTTAAGTCCTTTAGTATAGCCTGTTTTTTTATCCGTTTTTAGGGCTTTCCCCGTTTCTATATCAATGTGGCCGGGATAACCTGTCCCATCCCAGTTTTCGTGATGACGCAAAGCTATTTCCATTGAAAGTTTATCGAGAGGCGAATCGTTCCCAATGAATAAACGAGCGCCCAGCCATGTATGGGTTTTCATAATAGCAAATTCTTCATCGGTTAATTTTTCGGCTTTTTTTAAAATCATATCCGAAATTGCAACTTTTCCAATATCATGAAGCATTGATGCAATTTTTAGCGAGTCACGGTATTTTGTTTGCTCAGACATAGGGATGCCGTTATTAAATGCCCATCTGTCATAAATTTCAACCGAATAGTTTGCAACTCTATTTACATGCATTCCTGTTTCTCTAGGATCGCGTAATTCAGCCGTTTTGATCATACGCATAACCATTGCCCGCGTTACAAAAGCATGTTCAAGAGCTATCCCCGCATTTGAAGCAAAATGACTGAGATAAATTTCATCATCATGAGAAAAGGCTTCCGGTTTACCGTTATTATCAAGAGCATTTAAAACTTGAAGTACACCCAAGATCATTCCCGACATTGAAAGAATTGGGATAGTTAAATTCGAAATCGTCTTATAGCCTGTTTTTTCATCCGTAGCTTTTCCGAACTTAAAAGGCTTTTCAGGGTCAATATTGTAAACATCGGGGATATTTATAAGTTTTTTTGTATTTGCAGCATATCCTGCTATTGTATGATTGTCTATAGGAAAATCAAAAAAAGTGTAGGGAAGTTTTTTACCCGCCGGAAGTTTTTTTTGCAGTGTGCTATTCTGAGCATATCTTATGGCAAGTCTATCTCCTTCAACTATATATATTGAACCGGCATCGGCATTTACAACACTCCTAGCTTCGGTAAGTATTTGCTCTAAAAGAACATCAACGTCTTGAACACTGTGTATCAAAGATTCCGTTTCAAGTATCTTGATGAGGATTTGCTCCCTTGACAACTCTTTATATTTATTTTTTTCTATCATATCCAACGTTATATTATATTATATTCTAAAAAAAAAGTCTATATTTTTTTTAGAGATATTTTTTTTAATGTATGTTAAATTCAACAGACAGAAAAAAGATTAAAAAAAATACAAAAAATAAAAGCCTGTTGCAAGATTTTGTAAATTTTGATACAATAACCCGTTAAGGTTATTGTTGATTTGAAGATGTGTATTAATATCTTAAATCATTATTTTTTTATAGAATATAAACCTTGAGGAGTATGATTATGCACAAAATACTTGAAAAACGGCAATATTCGCCTGAGGTTTTTTATTTGCGCGTTGAAGCACCGGAAATTGCAAAAAACAGGCATCCGGGTCAGTTTGTAATCGTTCAAATAGATACCAACTTCGGCGAAAGAGTCCCACTCACGATTGCCGATGCAAATGCCGAAGAAGGCTGGGTTGCCCTCGTTATTCAGGCTGTAGGGGCCACAACCATCAAACTTTGCAATAAAAACGTAGGTGATTCCATCGCTGCGATTTTAGGCCCTCTTGGGCGCCCCTCCCACATAACAAAATGCGGGACTGTAGCCTGTGTCTGCGGAGGTATTGGTGTCGCTCCCATGTACCCGATAGCGCAAGCCTTTAAAAAAGCAGGAAACAAGCTTATAGTTATTATTGGTGCTAGAAATAAAGACTTAATTGTTTTTGAAGATGAAATGAAGGCTATTGCCGATGAGCTCATTATCACCACTGACGACGGTTCTTACGGAAGAAAAGCCCTTGTAACGGTGCCCTTAAAAGAGCTCTGTGAAAGTCAAACCCCTCCCGATGAAGTTTTTGCAATAGGCCCGCCCATAATGATGAAATTCTGCGCAGAAACTACCCGTCCCTTCGGAATAAAAACAACGGTTTCGCTTAATACGATTATGATTGACGGTACGGGAATGTGCGGAGGCTGCCGTGTAACCGTAGACAATCAGATAAAATTTGTCTGCGTTGATGGGCCGGAATTCGATGCCCACAAGGTCGATTTCGATAATATGATGATGAGAATGAAGGCCTTCCGCGGACGCGAAGATCAGGATAGGCATAAGTGCAAGTCCGGTATTTTTAATTAAGGAGCGGGAAAAATATGGAAAATACAAATAAAGAATGTAATGAACACATAAGCCATGAAGAGCTTTCAGCTCGAGCTAAACAGCTTTGGGCCGATTTAAAGGGTAAAACCTTAACCCCAAAAGAAAGAACACAGATTCCGATTCAAGAAATGCCTACCCTCGATCCTCACAAAAGGGCTTCTTTGATGAATGAGGTTGCTATGGGCTACACCGATGAGCAGGCCCGCATTGAGGCAGAAAGATGCTTAAACTGCAAAAACAAGCCCTGCGTTAAAGGCTGTCCCGTAGGCGTACCGATTCCGGAATTTATTGCTGAAATTCAAAAAGGCGACTATAAAAAGGCGGTTGACATCATAAAAACAACAAACCTCTTACCCGCAATTTGCGGACGCGTTTGTCCTCAAGAAAAACAGTGCCAAGCCTTTTGTACAGTAGGTAAGATGCTCAAATCCCCCGAACAGGCCGTTGCCATCGGCCGTCTTGAACGCTTTGTTGCAGACTGGGAAAGAAACAATAATAAGATTACCGTTCCTCCTGTTGCCCCAGAAACCGGAAAAAAAGTTGCTATCATCGGTTCAGGCCCCGCAGGTTTAACCGTTGCAGCTGATGTCCGCAGGGAAGGACACTCGGTAACCGTCTTTGAAGCCTTCCATAAAACAGGCGGCGTTATGGTTTACGGTATTCCCGAATTCCGTTTGCCTAAAGAAATTGTTGCAAAAGAAGTCGAAAACCTTGAAAAGATGGGAGTAGAGTTTAAAACTAATTTCTTGGTAGGAAGAACTGAAACCCTCGAGCAGCTCTTAAAAGAAGACGGATATGATGCCGCCTTTATCGGAACGGGTGCAGGTCTTCCTAAATTTATGGGAATTGAAGGTGAGAACCTAATCGGTGTTTTTAGTGCGAACGAGTATTTGACAAGGGCCAATCTTATGAAGGCCTATGATGCGGTACACTCCGATACTCCTCTTTATCAGGCTGAAACTTTGGCCGTAATCGGAGGCGGAAACGTAGCTATGGACGCTGCCAGGATGGGCTATAGACTCGGCTGTAAAAAAGTCTACTGTATTTACCGCCGAACCCGTGCTGAAATGCCCGCCCGAATCGAAGAAGTCGCCCATGCCGAAGAAGAAGGCGTAGAATTCTGCTTTCTTCAAAATCCGACAAAAATAATAGGAAATGAAGAAGGCAAAGTTTGTGCAATAGAAGTCTTAGACTATGAATTAGGCGAACCCGATGATTCCGGCAGAAGAAAGCCTGTGGCAAAACCCGGTACCGAACACCAAATAAAAGTAGATGCCGTAATCGTTGCCCTCGGAAATGACTCCAATCCCCTTATGGCTCAAACAAGTCATGGCTTGGAAGTTACTAAGAAGGGAAATATCGTTGTCGATGAAAGCCAAAAAACCTCAATTGAGGGCGTTTGGGCAGGAGGAGACATCGTTTTAGGTGCTGCAACAGTCATCCTTGCAATGGGTGAAGGACGAAAAGCCGCTGCTGCAATAAATGAGTACCTAAAGGCAAAATAAGTTTTTTTACTTTAAACCGATAATTTAAAAAGCTGCCCAAGAATCAATACGCTTGGGCAGCTTTTTTTGGTTCTACGACTTTTCTATAAATTTTCCATATTACATTGCAGTTTTTTAATAGTTTAAAGCTCTTCCGTCTTCCAATCTCCGATAGTCCGCTCCTCTTCATCAAAGCTCGAACCTATAAGGATTATCTTTTTACCCATAGTCTTAAATTGATCCGCATAGCCCTTCTCTTTTATTTGAGCTATCGCATCTTCGGCACTGCCTGCACTCATTAGTTTAAACTCAAAGATGTAGATAGAATCCTTTGTTTGCACTATACAGTCAGCCCTGCCCTTTAAACAGTATATTTCAGTCTGCACAAATTGTCCCATTAATTTAAAGATTAAGTAAACGGCAGTCTGATAGTTTTGCTCCCTAAGTTTAAGCTTATCCTTAGGTAAGTTATCATAAGGTACCCCAGCTATTATCGCCTGCATCCTTTCCATAAACTCATCTACCTTTCCAGCTCTTACATCTTCTACAAACTCCCATATCGAAACTCCTGTCTCATCAGGTCTAAGTGAACAATAGGCCGGCAAAAGATTTTCTAAAAAACCATACCTCACCTCATCATTAGGAAAACCTAACCTATATAGATTACCTTCTTCTATGTATTCTTTTATCGTTAAATATCCCGATTGAAAAAGTATCGGCAAAGGATTTTTTGCATCTGCTCTATATAGTTCTATACCTGCTTCATTTAATTCTACATTACCGTCTAAGTTAGGTACATTATAATGAGCATCTTTTAAGTAATTTACTAAAAAGGTCGGTGTTCCTGTAGCAAACCAATAGTTTTTTAATTCTCCCGCATTAAGTGTGCTTAAGATACTAAAAGGATTATAAACGGATTCCCCTAAAACACTGAACTTATATCCGTCATACCTCTTTTTTAGCTCTTCAATCATTTTATCATAGCTATTCTTGATGTTACCTGCTAACCTTTCTATTTCAGGCTTAAAAGTATTTTCTATCTCGTCTTGAGTTAGACCGCAGACTTCGGCATAGTCATTCAGCATGCTTATATCTTGCAAATTATTTAAATCGCTGAAGATACTTACCTTACTGAACTTTGTTACACCGGTCAAAAAGGCAAATCGGATATATTGGTCGCAAGTTTTTATCACCGAATAAAAGGCCTTGAGGGTGTTCCGGTATTCTTCGTTTAGTGCTTCGTTTACTCCCATAGTCTGTAACAGGGGCTTATCATATTCGTCTACAAGGATGACGGCTTGCTTGCCGGTCTTATTGTAGGCCGCTTCTATAAGTGACTGAAAACGTTTCCCAAAAGAATCTCCTTCATTTGTTAGTCCATATATTTTTTCTTGCTTTTTTAAAAAATAGTCTAAACTTTCAGCTAAGGCTTCTTTCAATTCATACTGTCCCACATTAAAATCCAAGTAAAAAACAGGATATTCTACCCAAGCCTCTGTTTTTTCTATTTCGGCTCTTTTTTCTTCAGCTTTTTCAATATATAAACCCTTAAAAAGCTCCTTTTGGCCTAAAAAGTAGGCCTTGAGCGTCGAAAGAAAAAGGCTTTTGCCGAACCTGCGCGGGCGGCTTAAAAAGTATGGAGAGGAAGTGCGTACAAGGTTATACACATATTTAGTTTTATCTATATATAAATATTTATCATTCCTCATCTTTTCAAAACTTTGGATTCCGATAGGTATTTTTCGTGATAAATCAAAGTCCATATTAAGCCTCCTAGCGATAATTATAGCATAAAAAGAGGGGAATGTTCTACATATTTAGTTATCAATATTTCATATATAACAAAAACCGCCTCGAAAAACTTAATTGTTTTACAAGGCGGTTGATTTGATGTAAAATAATTTAAAGCCCTATTCTTTTGTAGGTTCGGTATATAACTCAAAGGGAGTTACCGCCGAAGGCAAATTTTCTACCAAGGCCGGAAGGGACAGCAATACCGTATCCTGAAAAAGAGGTATCCTAAATTCCCCAATAAAATCATCACGGCCGTCAGCAAATTTTATAACGACCTTGTGCTTTTGGCCCCTCAAAAGGATTTGATCCCTCTCACCCTTAAAAAGTTCCGAAGGTTCTTGTCCGTTAAAGCTGACCTCAATTACATCGAAAGCCTTAAAGCTGCCGTCCTCAGCTTTTTTATTTTCAAATAAAACAGCATGAGTTCTGCCCATAGTAAACATAAGTATAAGCAGCAAAATATAAAGAATAGGCAAAATGATTCTTATTGCCAGGACTGTTTTTTTCGATTGTATTCTCATTTTTTTCCTCCTTCAGCTTGCAAACGCAATTCGGAACGCTTTTTCTCTGCGTTTCGTTGATTTCTTGCAGCATAGAGCACCAATGAAAGGGCTATTGCCGCATAACCGGCAAAGTCTCTAAAATACTCTCCTATCATTGCAGAACCAAGAAGCTGTTGACCTGCCATAGGGGTAACAATGTACAAGAAGTGAAGAAGAACAACGCCTATAAAGACGTTTTTTATGCTTACCCTGCTGACAGAAGCGCCTCCGACCAAGATGGCAGCTGCAGCAAAGAAACCTGTCTGATCGTGTGCGTTGTATGTACTCATATTTCCCATATTCTGCAAGAATATAATCTGCCCTATACAAGCCAATACAGTAGAAATTATAATCGAAATAATCCTTGTATGCTCAACCGCAATACCGGCCGAATTTGAAACCGATTGATTTTGACCGATTGCCCTCATATCTTGTCCCAGCTTTGTTTTTCTAAACCATACGATAAATAAACAAAGAGCAATAATAATGAGATAGGACAAAACAGGTATACGTAACCCCGCTATATTGAATGAGAAAGTCGTGTCCAATACTTGCCTTACAGGAGCAAGCTCAAGAGTATTGCGCACGCCGAAACCTCGCGAAAGTTTTATAGCTTTATTGTGCATCGGTATAATAGAACCCATGAGGTACAAAACAAAGAACTGATATACACCGTTAAAGAAAAATCCCAAGATATAACTTGTTACCATCTCACGGCCTCTTGCTTTGTTTAATATTGAGCCGGCAACCCAACCGAGCAGTACTGAAAGAGGCATCCCTATCAAGGCTGCAAAAACCAAGCCGTAAATACCGCCGATACCCCAGTCCATTGCAAAGATTAAGCCTATTTGTCCTGCCATGGCTCCTAAGACCATACCGAAGTTTATACCCATACCCGCCATGATAGGCAAAATAAGGGAAAAGACCAAAAAGGAGTTTCTTCCTATTCGAGTTAAAATCTCACCGATAATATGATGGGCCGAAAGTCCCGATACGGGAATAGCCACAAAAGAAATCAATAAGAAAAGAAGCGAAACAAGATTATCAGCCAAAAAATCGAGTACCGAAAATTTCTTTAATTTTCTATTCAATGTTTCCGTTATTTTATTCATAATCAATTACCTCGTCTTTTGTGTTTTTCTTGTCAGAGCATATAAAATCATACCGTTTGAAAGCACAATTCGGATAACCTCGGACATATCGGTCTGCAAAATACTGTTTATAACTGAAGGCGTCATCGATAAAATTCCCTGAAAAAGAATCGTACCTATGACGACATTTAAAATTGAAGCCTTATTTACCGAAGCTCCGCCTATAAGAATAGCGGCTACTGCGGGAAAGGCCATAAAAAGCGGGGCCTTATAAAGCTGAATAAACCCGAAACTTTGTTGGTACAATAAGATTCCTATTCCGCCGCATATTGTAGAAAGAATTATGCTTATAGTTCGTGCCCTGTTTATGCTTACTCCGCTTGCTCTTGCAAAATCCGGATTTGAACCGACAGCCGTCAATGCCGTACCAGTGCGCGTTTTCATAAAAAGCTTCATTAAGAGCATACATACTGCACAGAATAATATTACACCGGTGGGGAATTTGAAGGATCCTATTTTAATAGCTAAAAAATTATTTAAAATATTGACCCAATATCCTTCAAGAGTTATTGTAGTACGCAAGCCCTGTCCCGAATAAGCCCAAACCATGCTCGGGTTTGAATAAGGAAGCACTATCCACAAAATAGCCATAAAGGTAACCGATGCAAAACCTATATACATAGCTATTGTCATCTCTTCTCCCTTGACCCTATTCAATACCTGACTATAACCTAAGCCTATTATTCCGGAAAAAATAATTGTTAAAAGCACGGCAGTAAAAAAGCCTACAATACCGACAAGCCCGAACTGCATTGCTAAAGTAGAACCTAAAAGCCCGCCCAAAACTCCTAATGAAAGGCCGAAGTTTAAACCGCAGCCTGTTTGAATCATTGGAACCATAGCCAAAACCATCAAGGCATTCATCCCGAAACGGTTTGCAACATCCGAAAGAGAAGCGCCAATGCTTACCTTAACAAAGGGGGCAATTATAAAAAGGCTGAGAAGAAATAATAGAATAATTATTCTCGGTATACCGAAATCCGCAAGTATTTTTTTAAATTTTTCCATACTATTTTACCCCCGCCATATATAAAGCAAATTCAGCCGGCTGTTCTTCCGGCGGCAAAATTCCTGAAATCTCTCCGTGGAAAACAATTGCAATCCTGTCGCAGATAGAGCGCAGCTCTTCCAACTCACTTGAAATCATAATAATTGTGGTACCAAGTTCCTCATTTATTTTTCTCAAAGCATCCAAAACAAGGGCCTTTGCACCTACATCAATACCTCGCGTGGGTTCTGCTACAAAAAGAATTTCAGGATTAAGACAAAAAGCCTTAGCCAAACATATTTTTTGCTGGTTTCCGCCCGAAAGTTCTCTGGCTTTTTGCTGACTTCCGGTACACCGTATTTGAAGCATATCTATGTACTTATCCGAAAGCTCCTTCATAGCTTTTTCATCTCTTATTTTAAGAAGCCCGCCTAGATAGCTTTTTAGATATTCTCTCTTAGATTGAATAGCCGTAAAAGCGATATTCCACTCAAGGCTTTCATCAAGAAGAAGACCTACACCCCGTCTGTCTTCAGAAACAAAAGCTAAACCATCCTGTAAGGCTTGCTTAGTATTATTTAGAGTAAGCTCCTTTCCTTTAAAGGTTACGGTTCCTCCGGCCGGAAAGATACCCATAATTCCGTTTGGAATACCGACCTTTCCTTGACCTGCAAGACCTCCGATACCGAAAATTTCGCCTTTTTTAACCGAAAAGTTAACATTTCGGACAAGCTCTCCCGGCATATCAACCCAAAGGTGTTTTACATCAAAGACTACGGGCCCAATCTTTTTTTTCTTGTCTTTTTTTTCCGTATTGGAAATTTCACGGCCTACCATACCTGCTGCAATTTCAGGAATTGTAATCTCGCTTGTTTTCTTATCTTGAATCGTTTTTCCGTCTCTTAATATTACAACCCTATCGCAAGTATCTATAACTTCCTGCAATCTATGCGAAATAAAAATTACGGCAATTCCTTTATCTGCAAGTTTTTTTACTGCCGCTAAAAGAATATCCGCCTCGGATTCGGTTAAAACGGCTGTAGGTTCGTCTAAAACCAAAAGTTTTACATTATCTCGGTCTATTTCGCGTGCAATTTCGGTAAATTGCTTATGGCCTACAGGCATTTCCGAAATTAGTGTGCGTGCATCTATAGAAACGCCAAGCTCGTTTAAAACGGCTTGAGCTCTTTCATTCATTTCTTTTCTTTTAAGCAAGCTTAATCGGGAAGTAAATAAATCCGAAAGAATAGAGGGTGTCTGTAATTCCCTATTAAGCATGATATTTTCCGTTGCAGAAAAACCCGGAATTAATGAAAATTCTTGGTGAACCATTCCGATCCCTGCATCCAAAGCATCAAAAGGTGACTTAAATTTGACTTCCTTTCCTTCAATCAAAATGCGGCCGCCATATCCTCCTGTATCATTAATAACAGGCATTCCAAACAAGATGCTCATCAGAGTTGTTTTACCGGCCCCGTTTTCTCCTACCAAACCGATTATTTCCCCTCTTTTTAACGAGAAATTCACACCTTGCAGAACCTGTGTTCCGGAAAAATCTTTTGTGATATTTTCCAATGTCAAAAAATCTTTATTGTCATTCATAACAGTTCTGTCCTAAAATCAAAAAGTAAGGGGCGAAGCTAATCCGCCCCTATTAAGTTACGAGTTTAAGGAAAATTAAATAATCCTTTAAAATAAATTAGCCGACAATTCGTTCTCAATTTAGTTGGAGAATTTTGTGGTATAATATTTATCCGGAATTTCCTGTGCCGTAGACGGCAGATAACCTTGGCCGAAAACATATGTATCCATAAACATCAAAGCATGATTTTTTGATCGTACGCCTGTGCTTGCATCAACATAAGAAGTACTCTTCCATTTTGCTCCCGGTGTAAATTTATTAAATGCTTCCGACAAATCCTTCATATTATGTAATTGAGCCTCTCCGTCAATAACACGTCTGGCATATTCGCCCAAACCTGCAGAAACGGTAAAACCTAAAGAATAGGCCCAAGTTCCAAATCTTCCTTTTCCGCCTTTTTCAATAACAGTGTCTTCAACTTTTTTCAATATTTTCTGGAAGTCTCCCTGCTCTGCCGATAAATCAATACCTAAAGCGCCGGGATAGCCCATTAAAGGAGAAGGCAGGTCTGCTTCAATAAACATACCGCCGTAAGCAAAAAGCTGCTTTAACAATGGTTCCGTATGAGCATCATTTGTACAGAAAAAACAGGTTTCTTTTCCGTATTTTTCAATCCACTGAGGAACTTTTTCAAGAATGAATTGTTGAGCACCGGCTGTTCCGACATCGCTTGTGGGATCAGGAGCAGTTTCAAAATGGAACTCCATGCCTAAATCTTTACAAGCAATTTCAAGAAGTTGACGGCGTAGACCTAAGGTCTGATATGACATGTGTCTGGGGAAAGAAATATGTACAAAATGTTTTGCTCCTATTTGTTTTGCAGCCCAGGCGATTGTATATCCTCTCGAAATAAAGTCTTGAGATCCAACCATATCGGCGGCGGCGTCAATTACAAGCGGGTCTTCATGCGCTTCGCCTGCGAAGCAAAGAATATCGGGTCTCTTTTCTTTTACGCGCTTAAAAGCCTCTGCTGTTCCGGGTATTGCCTGATTTACAATGATAGCCTTCATTTTAGGATCATCCGAAAGAGCTACAATCTGAGAGATTGTTGTCTCCTGTTGAGACATAAAATCATCAGGATAGGTTATGTGCTGAATCATTCCGCCGTCTTTTACAGAACCGTAAAGCCGGATAAGCTCTTCAGCACCGCGCAAATCGTCTTCGGATTGAGATACTGTTCCGGTCATAATTCCAATATGATATGCCGGACCCTTTTTGTCTGCTTTTGCAGTTCCTTGATTTTCGGTATCTTTGTTACAACCGGCAACAAAAACAAATAAGGCAGTCAATAAGACACCGAGTGCCAACGTTTTCTTTTTCATAAATGAACCTCCATTTTTAAGAAAACTATAAAAGTTTAAAACTTTGCAGTTTTTTGTGTATCTATTGCTTAATTAAGAAAGTATCTTAAGGTCAAGACAGGCACTAATAAACTACAGACTAAAAGTGTACCACACATGTATTCAACCGTCAAGTTTTCTTGTAAATTTTTTGTAATTTTTTTTTAAATTTATTTTGGCAAAACCCAGTCTCCTGCATCATGATTTATTGTTTCCTGTGAAATTCGTTTAATCAGCTTTGTCGGCGTCATCTTGACTTGTACGGCATTTAAAATATCCCCGTCAGGATTCCATAGTCCGGCTTCGGCAGCTTCCAAAGCCGCTTGTTCAACTTCTTCTTTTCCCCAAGTTTCATCATTAGGATTCCTAAACAAGACTGCATCCTGTAAGGTGCCGTCTTGACCTGTCTTGATAATAATAGCATTTGTCTTTTTCGGCTGAAACTTTTGCAATTTACCCCAAAAACAAAAAGCCTTTTCTCCCTGGACGAGGGCATCACAATCCGCTGCGGAAACTAAAACTCCATCCTCAGGTTCCGAACCGTCAAGAGGCAAAAACCAATAGAACACGATTGTATTTCCTTCTTTAACCTCAAAAGCAGGAAAAACATAGTCAGGCTCTTTTGAGTTCCCCGCATTTACAAGATTTATTCCAAATAAGTTTCCGCTCTTTTTTACGCTGAATTTTATAAAACCGGGTTTAGATGCAGAACCTACCTTTAGGGAAGAAAATGAGAGCTCGGCCGGATTATTGTTTGAGCCCTTAAAAGGAAGCTCAAAATCAAGAACTTCATTTAAGCCGGCCTTTACCTTTCCGCAAATCTTAAAAGCCTCACCTATTCCAAAAGAGGAAAGAGGTGTAATTTTAAAGATAGAAATTTCGTCATTTGCTGAAGCTGCCGCTTTAATTGTAGTATTTTCTTCCGTATTAAGTTCTTGAACAGTACAAGCTATTTCTTCGATTGCGTTTTCACGTAAGGCATAGACTTGTATATTTTTTACAAGACCTTCAAATCCAAGGGTTATTTCGTTATTTTGGGACTGTGCAATATTTTTGAGCGTAATACTTCCATCATGGCCTGAAAAAATTGAAACAAATCCGGGCTGTTCAATCATTCCGCTGCAAGAAGCAAATAAACTCAAAACCAACAAAATAGGTAAAAAAAATCTTTTTTTCATAAAAGACCTCCTACCTATTTATATGGTTTTTTTAATTTTTATAGTAAAATTTTAATTTTTTTTTAATTCTTTTTAAATTCTTGTAATTACAGACTCAAAGGGACGTAAAATCTTCTGTTGAGGATTAAAGTTTCTATAATTAAATAGAATCGGGAGACCTCTAACCTCTTCTTTTATTTTCTGTGCCTTGCCTGACATATTAGAAAGAATAAAAAAAGTTTTATCGTCTTTTTTGCGGTAATATGCAAAGATATCTTTTCCTAAATCGACAAATTCTATATCGCCTGTTTGCAAGGCTTCTTCCTTATTTCTTAAGGCTATAAGCCTTTTGTAATAATTAAAGCAAGAATCAGGCTCGGATAGGTTCTTTTTTACATTTATCTCTTTATACCTTTCGTTCAAACGCAGCCAAGGCTTTACGGTACAAAAGCCTCCATTTTCGGAATCATCCCATGGCATGGGAGTTCTCGCATGATCCCGGGCGTAGTTCATAGTCATTTTAAAAGCCCGTTTTTTACCGAATTTAAGACGGCGGAGTGTGTCATAAATATTCTTTGTGGCTATATCATCAATTTCATCCATGCTCTTAAAGCCGGTATTGGTAAGCCCTATTTCCTCGCCTTGATAAATAAAAGGTGTCCCTTTCTGGGTTAAAAGAACCGTTGCCAGCATCTTTACGCTTTCTTTGTAGTATTTTTCTTCATCCCCAAACCTTGAAACCGAACGTGCCTGATCGTGATTTTCAAAAAAGAGGGGAGTCCAAGGCATTTTAGTCTGCCATTTTTTTAAAATTTTAATCATCCGGAAAGGTTTATATTTCCGTTTTAAAACCGGAATTTGAAACCAGCAGTCTACCCCCGTGTGATGTTCAAAAGGAAAAACAAGAGTCAATTCATCCTGAATAAAATCTTTAGCTTCTTCTAAAGAAACATCCATAGTTTCTCCCACAGTAAAGGCATTATACGGTTTTAAAACATCTCTATTTAATTCTTTTAGAATATCGTGGCAGCCCTTTTGAGAAAGATAAAACTCTTTGCCTGTTTTAATCCTTCTTTTTTTTGCATCCTCATAAGAAGTTTTATAAATGCAGTTTATAACATCGCAGCGGAAGCCTGCAACACCCATATCCAGCCAAAATTTCAATATTTTCTTTACTTCTTCAATAACCGCGGGATTGTTATAGTTTAGATCGGGCTGATTTTCGGTAAAAAGGTGAAGATAATAGAGTCCGTTTTCTTCGCAATACTTCCATGCAGAACCTAAAAAAAGACTGTCCCAGTTATTGGGAGGCAGCTTTTTACCCTTTACAAGCCTAGGTTCTTTCCAAACATAATAATTATGGTAGGGCGATTCGGGATTTTTTGATTCGATAAACCACCTGTGCTGATCGCTTGTATGGTTTATAACCAAGTCCATCACAATCTTTATATCCAGTTTATCCGCTTCTTTTAATAGAGCCTTAAAGTCATCCATGGTGCCGAATTTGGGGTTTATATCACAATAATCGGAAACATCATAGCCGTTATCATAATCGGAGGAAGCCGTTACGGGAGAAATCCAAATTGCCCCTATGCCCAGTTCCTTTAAATAAGGCAATTTTGAGATAATACCCTGAATATCCCCCATCCCGTCATTGTTTGCATCACAAAAGCTTCTGGGATATATTTGATAAAAAACCCTTTTATTCCACCATTCCATACATCTTCTCCTAAATAAATTTTATCTAACTTATATTCTAATTGTTTTTTATTATTTGTCTATATTTAAGGGGTATATATTTCAAAAAGATACACATCTTTAATTAAGGTATTGACACAATCATTTTTTTATTATAAATATTTATACTGATTTTTAGAGGCTATAGACATGGATATAAAAAATATATATACTACCCCCCCCTCCCCCCCGAAAATTTGACTATAAACTACTGGTTGTTTTAGATCAATACGATTCTGAAAATAATGGAACTACAATTACTGCTCGGCGTCTGGTCAGAGGTCTAATTAATATGGGCTGTAATGTAAGAGTAATAAGCACCGGTAAGGCAGAGGATAATAAATTTACAGTCAATGAGTTAAAATTTCCCATTGTTGATAAAATCATAAAAAGTCAAGGTATGATGTTTGCTATGCCTGATGAGGATGCACTGTATGAAGCTATAGAATGGGCTGATTTAGTTCATTTTGTTATGCCTTTTTTCCTTTCTGTAAAAGGATTAAAGATTGCCCAAAAGCTCAATAAACCTCATACTGCTGCATTTCATGTACAACCTCAGAATATTACTTATTCTGTCGGGCTAGGCAAATCAAAACTTGTAAATGATTTTTTATACCATCTTATGAAAAATACCTTTTATAAGTACTTTAGGCATATTCACTGTCCAAGTGTTTTTATTGCAAATCAGTTAAAAGAACACGGTTATACTGCTGAAACTCATGTTATATCCAATGGAGTTGCAGACCATTTTACATATAAGAAAACTGATAAACCTAAAGAGTTTGAAAATAAATTCGTAATATTGATGATAGGCAGATTATCAAAAGAAAAAAGACAAGAAATTTTAATTCAGGCGGCCGGTAAGTCGAAACATGCAGAAAACATACAGTTAATTTTTGCCGGCAAGGGTCCACAAAAAAGAAAATATGAAAAGCTATCACGACATCTTAAAAACAAGCCTATTTTTACTTTTTGCACACAAGATGAATTAATAGAAATCATTTCTTATTCGGATTTATATGTACATACAGCAGATGCCGAAATCGAGGCTATATCTTGTATTGAAGCTTTTTCTTGCGGATTAGTTCCCATAATCGCAAATAGTGTCCAATCCGCAACACCGCAATTTGCTTTAGATGAAAGAAGCCTGTTTATTGCAGGAAGTGCCGATAATCTCGCCGAGAAAATAGACTATTGGCTGGATAACAGCGAAGAAAGAAAAAAGCAGGAGATCAAATATGCTGAGTATGGAAAAGAATTCGCTCATGAAGCCTGTCTGCAAAAAATGATTCTAATGTTTGAAAAAGAGATGCAGGACTCTACTGAAGGTGCCTTATCAATAGCATAAAATATTTCTATAAAACCGTTTTGCTTTTTTTTACTTCCTCAGTCTGACTCCCTCAATGTCCGAGCTGAATAGTTCTCTCAAATCGTTTAAGCCAAGGGCCATAAGGGCCATTCGGTCTATTCCTATTCCCCAAGCCAATACGGGCACATCTACCCCCATTGTTTTTGATACTTCGGGGCGGAAGATGCCTGAACCGCCAAGCTCGAACCAGCCTAAAACGGGATGCTTTATGTGTACTTCAATCGAGGGCTCAGTGAATGGGAAGTAGCCGCCGACATATTTTACTTCGGTAGCGCCGGCTATTTCGACGGCGAACATTTTTAGGATTCCTAAAAGGGTTTTTAAATTGACCTCATTGCCTAAAACAATGCCTTCGGTTTGGTAAAAGTCCGATAAGTGGGTAGCATCTACCTTATCATACCGGAAACATCGGGCTATGCCGAAATATTTGCCGGGTATTTTAGCCTTTGCCAGCTGATGGGCAGAAAGAACCGTTCCTTGGCTTCTGAGTAAGAGTCGCTTTGTAAAATCCCTGTCAAAGGAATAATTCCAGCCTCGGCTTCCTGTGTTTCCGCCTGTCTCGTGGACTTCGGCAACGCGGGATAAAAAGGGTTCTTCAATGCTCTTTGCGTGAGTAGGATTTTTTATGTAGTAAACGTCATGAATATCGCGGGCTGCGTGGAATTGGGGCATAAAAAGGGCGTCCGAATTCCAAAAATCTGTTTCTACGAGCGGGCCGTCAAATTCTTCAAAGCCTAAGCCTACGAGTTTATCCTTTACACCCTCCAAAAAATCGCAATAGGGGTTAGTTCTTCCCGAAATTATACGGGCAGGAGGGAGATTTATATTATAACTTCTAAATGTTTGATTTTTCCAGCTTCCGGTTTTTAAGCTCTCGGCAGTAAGCTGTCCTGTTTCGTCGCCCGTAATACCCTCCGCTTCAAGTTCTCTTTGAAGGGCTTCTACCTCATCCGTAAAAGAGTAAACAACTGAGTCTCTTTCTACTATTTTATACGGGCTGTCGGCCGCTCCGCGTTTTTTTGCAATGGTAGTTATTATTTTTAATTCTTCGGCATTTAAATTTTCTTCCGAAAGAAGATGATCGGCCGCCTCTTTTCCTTTTTTTAATAAGCTTTTTAGCAATTCTAAGCGGCCGGAAGAAGGCTCTGCAACGAAAGATGCTCTTTTTTCTTCATCCATTTTAACGGCCCCTTCTTTTGAAAGGGTTCCGAAGGCTGAGCCTACATCCTTATTGGGAAGATTGAGGGCTTCGGCAATTTCAGGAAGGCGTAATTTACCTTTTTCTTTTAAAAGAGAAAGAATTCGTTGTTCAGGCATTCCATTTTCCGCAAAATCTTTTCCCAGTTCGGTAAGTTCAAAAAAAATCTTTGTTTTTCTGCTTTTTTCTTTAACAAGTTCTTTCATCTTAAGCCATGAAAACACCTGATTTGCATGTCCTTCTTTATAATCTAATTGCAGCTCCAATGCTTTTGTATCAAGGTCTTCATCTTTTTTAAATTTTTTTAACACCTTAATTTCAAGAGGATGAAGATTTTTTATAATATTTTTTATATCCATATTTACTCCGAGGTTTCTTGTATAAAATATAAAGGATTATACCATATTTTTAAGTCTTTGTACACAATTTAGCTTATATAAATTTTAGGACTTTACAAAAAATATTACTTATTATATAATAGGATGTCGGCTGTGTACTAAATAATTCAGCTAAAAACGCCGATAAGATATAGGCAGTACCGATAATTTTGAAATTTTAATTTAGTTATTATTTAATATGGTATAGTCAAAAGAGGGGTTTAAAGTGTCAAAAACACGAACATATAAAAGGGCAGAAAATAACTTAGTACGGTATTTTAATGAGCTTTTTAGAGCTTTCTGTGCGGCCGTATCTAAGGGTGTAATGAAGTTCATTAACGGCGGACGCAAAAAACTTACCATAATGGTTGTTCCGCACTCTCAAAAAAGGGTCGTAAATTTTCAGGCAAGTATATTTTCGATTATTTTTGTATCCGTACTGCTTTTAGGTATTTTAGCTTCATTTTTTTGGTTTACAGCCGAATCCATAGCTTCAGCCAAAAAGCTGGCAAACCTAAAAGAAGAAACACGCAAAACTCAAGCGAGCCTTAATGTTTTAAAAAATGAAACAAATGATTTTTTAAAAAATGCAAAAAATTTTCAATCCACTCTTTCTTCTACGTTAGCATCATTGGGCTTACAGTCTATTATGGAAACAGGAGCGGAAAATGATGATTCAAGCGATCTTTCACTCTTGTTTAACGTACAAGAGCAAGCTCAAGGAACTGCCAGGGAAGTAAATGAGCTAAAAAAATTCTCAGCCTACTTACAGGATACCATTCAGCCTGTACAGGAAATGGCAAAGCTCATGGACACTCAAACAGCCCTATTTTCAGATATTCCCAGTCTTTGGCCCATCAAAGGGGGTATCGGACATATCACGATGGCATTCGGCCAAAACCGGCACCCTTTTACCGGCCAATGGTATATTCATACGGGTATAGACCTTGCAACAGGCCGTTCCGGCGATCCCATTATGGCTACAGCTGACGGCCAAGTTATTACAGTAGAAACGGATTCGGGCTGGGGCAACTACATTATTATCAAACATAAGCATGGTTTTTTTACGAGGTATGCTCACCTAAGCTCATTTAGAGTTACAAGAGGGCAGCATGTACAAAAAGGTCAAGTAATAGGTTATATAGGAAATACAGGCATATCTACCGGCCCTCATTTGCACTATGAGGTCCACATAGGTTCGGATGTTGTAGATCCTATGAAATATCTGAACATAAAAAATACCGGAAGAAAAAAATAGTCATGGCCGATTTTACTGATGATATTTCCATAAACACAATCATAGGCCCGGGAACCTTCGTAAACGGAAGTTTAAGTGTGCCCGGCTTTTTACGTATAGATGGAGATATAAACGGAGATATCAACACTCCCGGAAGAGTTATAATTGCAGAGAACGCCAGAGTCAGGGGCAACATACACGCCAAATCAATAACCATAGGCGGAATGGTTCAGGGCGATGTTATAGCCCCGGAAAGCGTAGTAGTATTGTCAACAGGCCTTGTTTTAGGTTCCGTTTTGACAAAAAAGATACGCCTTGATGATGATGTATTTTTACACGGCTACTGCTTTGCCGTAGATAATCAAAATGAATTTGAAAAGGCAGAAAAAGAATATAAAAACAGACAGGGCCTTGCGGCTTCTGCTCTTGTGCATTCAAGGTGAGGTTAAATTATGGGAAACTCTGTGGACACAAGCAACTATGTTTCCGCTCTTAATACTGCCGCACCTTTAATAGCAAAAGATTCGCATACTCAAAAAAATCAAACACGAAAAGCAGAAGATACCAAGCTAAAAAAGCAAAAATCCTTTTTAGACACAATTTTGGATAATAATATTCAAGAATCTGAAGAATTCTATTATGAAAAAAAGCTGGAAGGTCTTAATCTTGAAGAAAGAAAAAAGGCCGTAGATGACATTCTGGCTCTTTTACAAGACGATGTCTATTCAAGCGGGGCAAATCTGGCTGATAATGTAAATACCGAAACTATTACCAAATATAAACAAGCTGTTAAAAAATTTGTCCGTTTTGCCGTTTCTCACTCTCTTGACGCAAAAGCGGTAACTTCAGGAGGCTTAAATCCTCTAAAACAGCGTAATTATGTAATAGTAAAAGTCATTGATGAAAAAATAGACAAGCTGACACAGGAACTTTTATTTAATCAACTTGAAAAACTACAAATTTTAGCTAAACTGGATGAAATAAAAGGCCTTTTAATCAATTTGACAACATAGCGGAGTAAAAATGGATTATGATATTAATGAAAATATAGAAGATATTGAATCTCTTGAAGATAAGGATCAAAAGCCTGTAAAAATGAGCTCAAATCCTAAAGATTTTCCTCAACCCCTGTATGAACTTAATTTGGATTACTCAAAAGAAAGCTTTTATGCGACAGCTGACGAACACCAAGAGTTTAAAACGGGAGACTTTGTTCTTGTACCTACACGATATGGTAATGATGCAGCAAGATTAGGAGGTCTTGTCAAAACTCCCATCAATGCAGATCCTGACGAGGTTGTAAAAATTATTCGAAAAATAAATACTGAAGAAGAGATTATCTTAGAAGAAAACAATAAAAAAGAAAAAGAAGCTGCCAAGATTTTTAAAGAAAAGGTGTCCTTAAATAACTTGGAAATGAAATTTATAGGTTGTCATTTTTTGCTTGATGAACCGAAGGTATTATTCTTTTTCAGTGCCGACACCCGTATAGATTTTAGAAAGCTGGTTAAAGATCTCGTTTCCGTTTTTAAAATACGAGTTGAGTTAAGGCAAATAGGTGTTAGAGACGAATCTAGAATTATAGGAGGACTCGGCTGCTGCGGCAGGCCCTATTGCTGCCATAATGTAACCGATAAACTCAAGCCTGTTTCTATAAAAATGGCGAAAGAGCAAAATCTATCGTTGAATTCATCTAAAATATCGGGACAGTGCGGAAGGTTATTATGCTGTCTCTCTTACGAATATGATTGGTATGCAGAAGCAAGAAGATCGATGCCGCCGGAAGGAGCAAAGTTCTCGTATGACGGCACAATCTTTAAAATTACCGAAGTAAATCTTCTTAACAGGATGGTCTCTCTTTTAGGAGATGACGGCCGAATCCTTTCTCTCCCTGCAAAACGTATAGTCAATATCGGGGGAAAGTGGCAGGTAAGATAGATTATTTTTCCATATTTTTTTCTGTTATACCCAGCTTTTTTAAATAGGCATAAAGTTTATCTGCAGTGTGCTTACTTATTGCATGTTCCATCTCGCAAGCATCAGTATCTGCAATTTCATAATCTACTTTAAGAACTTGAGTTAAAAAAGCTCTTAGCGCATTGTGTCTTGTACGGACATCTTTTGCAATAGCCTTGCCTTTTTTTGTTAAAGTAATGGTTCCATAAGGCTCTTGCTCAATATATCCATCTTCTTTTAGCCCCCCAAGAGACTTATTAACACTTGCCCTCGAAACGTTTAATGCTCTTGCAACATCAATAGACCTCACGTGCTCATCAATCAAAGATAAGTCATAAATACGTTCAAGATAATCTTCTTTTGAGGAAGTAATAGTTCCTGCTACATGCGTTCGTTTATTCATGCTAATATTATACACTATTTCCTTTGACAAAACAAGGACTTTTTTGTATCATATCAAAAGAATGTTTGTTCTATTTTTGTACTGGATTGTAGATACGGAACTATGTTGATAAAATTAAAAAAAAGTATACCGGTTATAATATTCATTTTTCTAATAGGCTTTCCGGCCTTTTCTCATCCTCATATGTGGTTTACAAGCTCCCTTGAGGTAGTTTTTTCGAGGAAAGCTATAAAAGGAGCCTATATTACATGGACATTTGATAGATTTTTTAGTGCAGATGTAATAAGCGGTTATGACTTAAATGGCGACGGAATATTCAGCACAAAAGAAACTGCCGATGTTTACGAAAATGCATTTAGCTACACTGAAAATTTTTATTATTTTACCTTCATTAGGCAGGGAGAAAAACGGGTAACCCCTGAGCATATTGAAAAAGACTCTTTTTCCGTTTGGCAAAATAAGGGTATTTTAAGTTACCGCTTTTTTATAGATTTAAGCGGGTTTGAGGGGCAGGAAATATTTTTAGCCTGCTATGATTATACGTTTTTTTGCGATATTACCTATCCTGAAAATGCGGCCGTTAAATTCATATATGACAAAACTATGGTAAAGCCATCATATATGATTATAGAAAATAAAAATTATCCCGTTTATTATGACCCTTTAGGAGCAATGGACGATAATAGAATATATTATAAATGGGCACCCGGGCTTAATACCTATTATCCAAAAGAAGTAAGAATTAGGTTTGAAAATGCTTATGAAAAAAAGATGGATAATTATTTTTTTTGTCGTTAATATAACCTCATTATTTGCAAATCCTTTTACAGGCAAAAAGAATTCTCCTATGCCTGTATATCAAGGACAACCTTCGGAAAATATTTTAAGGGGTCAGCGTATTTTAAACCAAAAGCTGGGAGATTATATAAACGATTGGAAAGAAAATAAAAATTTTAACGTTTTATTGTCCATATTGGCCATTGCATTCTTATACGGCTTGGTTCATGCAGCAGGGCCGGGACACCGTAAGACTGTAATCTTTTCGTTTTACATTACAAAAGAATCAAATAGCTTAGAGCCTCTTTTTACAGGTCTTATTTTGGCAGGTGCACATGGAGGTGCCGCAATAGTCCTTATGCTTATTTTTAAGGGGCTTTCAGGAGCAATCCTCTCACGTTCAAATGATGCAATGATATACATGGAGGGAGTTTCTTTTTTAATTTTGATAGTGCTATCTCTTTGCGGAATAATTGATGCACTAAAAGATATAAATACAAAAAAAAATTCTGAGAATAAAAAACTTAAACTTGGGGCAATTTTACTAAGCGGTATTTATCCTTGTCCGGCGGCAATGCTTGTTTTGGTCTTAGCTGTAAGCCTTGATGTTTTAGCCTTAGGAATTTTTTCGGTAATAGCTATGTCTATAGGGATGAGTATCCCGATAATAGCATCAGGATATTTAGCATGGGCCGGAAGGACAGGTCTTTTTTATAAATTAAAAAATAAAGAAAAACTTGTAGGACTAATCGGCTCAATTCTCCAGATCGGAGGATATAGCTTTTTACTCTACATTTCGGTAAAAACAGCCTTGCCTTTTATCCTAAGTTTGTTTAGAATACTAAAATAAAATTTATTTTGCAGGAGTTAATATGAAATCTATCAATATTATGAAAATTTACCTGTTTATTTTTTCTATGCTGTTTCTTACAAGCTGTTCAAGCATACAAAAAGACTGGAAAACGGACGGATCCGCTATCGAAAAAGATATAGCTCTGTCAAAAAAACATGGGCTAATGCTTTTTACTGCTTCGGATACCGATCCGCAAAGTAAAAACTTATTAGAAAACGTTTTTACCGGCAGCTTATTTTCAAAAATAAATAAGGATTTTATTTTTTACAATGTAGACATAGTAAAGGATGAAGAATCAGCCGATTCGGTTCAACTGGAAAAAAATTATGTCCTTTTTTCGGATTATAATATTACTCAAGTTCCATACCTGTGTTTGATAAATGAACACGGAGACGTTTATCATTCGGATCTAATTCCTGAACAGATTACATCCTCTTCTTCATTTTTAGAGTATTTGAATAAACTAAAAGAAAAGGGAAAAGCTGTAGAAAATTTACGAAAAAACATCAATGAAGCGAACGGCCCTGAAAAAATAAAGGCTATAAACGCATTTTTTGATAAAATTTATCTTGTCGATTCCGAAAAGTACAGAAATCTTTTTGAAGAAGGCATAAAAAGCGATCCTTCAAATGAAAGCGGACTATTAGGCTCCTTTATACTTGCGAGAATGCAGCTAAACATTGAACCATTGTTTAAACAACAAAAACACAATGAAATAATAGCAGAATTAAACAAAACCTTAGAAACAGGGCTTCTAACTTCTGAAGAAGAGCAAGGGGTATTATGCAATATTGCATATTTTTACTCTATTTTACCGAATACGCCTGCAAAAAAAATAATAGAATACCTTGAAGCAGCTTTAAAAAAAGCCCCTAACTCTTTTAGAGCCGCAACCATAAGGGAAGATATTGAATACCTGAAAAATAAAAATTAAATGCTTATATCAACTAAGCCTGAAACGGCTTCTTGCTTGGCAAAGGCCTTTGATGTATAGCTGTAGTTCGGTTTTATGGATATTATTTCTTGCCTCAAATCAGTCATTCGGGATTGTAAAAGCTCCCTGTTCTTTTTATTTTGGTCTATGACTTGGGATTGAAGTTTACTCAGATCCGATTTAAGCCTTACAACCTCGGCGTCGTCCTTATCGGGCATACCGAATCGGTACATTTCTTCTATCGGGTCTATTACCTTTTGAATTGTAAAAATATCCCCAATTATCGACTGTTCCAACTCCGTGTGATGCACCAAGGCATCTATATTATCTTCATGTATGCTTCGCTCCTGTGTTTCAAGGACAACAAGATAGTCGCTGAATTTTTTTCTTTGTTCTTGTAAAAGAGTCTTAAACCTTTTAAGAACAGCAACCCTCTGATCGATTTCTTGGCGGCTTAATGTTTTCTTCATAAGTTTTTTACCCCGCTATGTTTACACCTACGGAAACCTCAGACCTTTGAGGCACAGGTTGAGACACAGTAATCTGCTTCCATGCATCATGTAGCTCCTGCATCATCGAGCTTACATCCAACAAGGGTTTGTAGTCTTTTTTTAAATTTGCGGTTAAAAGCTGCTGGTTAAAATACGAGTAAATAGAAAGAAGATTTGCCGCTATTTCTCCCCCAATATCCATATCTAAGGCCGCCATAAGCTCTGTAATAATCTCTTGGGCTTTAATGATGTGGTTGTTTATGGGTTCGATATCTTTTGCAGGAATTTTAGGCACATTCATCTTAGAAATTGCAAGATTTATCTCTTTTATTCCCTCTGCATAAAGCATAAGAATAAGAGAGCCCGGACTTGCCGTTTTAACACTTGTTTCTTTATAGGCTGCTGCTGCCTGACTATTATAACTCATATCCCCTCCAAAAATAAAAATAAGTGTCTCCTAAATTTATCGGTATTTAAGATAAGGCCTTTAGTAAAAGCCTTTATTTCAATTTAATTTGCTATCAACCTTAATAGATAAAAATATAAAAAGTTACATACTTTCTTTTATGCTTTTGCCGTAAACCTGTGTATTCAAGGCTGTCAAAAAGAGAACTTGCGTTTTAAACTTTTTAATGCTATACTTAACCTATGAGTTTAAATGCTTTTTTTCAAGAAATGGAATTTCATATTAACGGCGATATCCGCAAAAAGTGTAATTTAAAGTCGGCTCTCTTTTCTTCATGCGGAAATATTATATTTGAAAACATTTCCGAAGTTCATAATTTTGTGTTTAATTTTAATTCTCTTGTAAATAAAGGCCTTTTTGGAGAAGGACAAGCTCATTTAAAAGCAGGCGAATTAAATGCGATGGGGATTTTGGATGAAGTTCTTCATTATGTTTTAAGACTTTACCGTCAAAATGTTGATGCCGATTTTTTTGTTAAGGGATATGAATTTATCGAAAAAGAATTTAAAAATAAAAATCTTCATAGTCTTGATTTTTTATTAAAAGAGTTTTGCAAAGATTTTCCTCCAAAGGATGTTTACACGGATAAGCTCTCCTTAGATGAATGGTTTGAATCAACTGACGGCTCATCAAATGTACCCAACAAACTGCTCGCCTTTGAAGAGTTTATTTTACTATGCCTTGCAAATAGAAATCCTGCAAATGCACAATTTGATGTTTTATTTAATGATTTAAATTTAAAAACAATAGATTCATACGGTATTTTTTGGGATACGGTAAAAAAATGGTCAAAAAAAAATAAGCCCATAGGGGCCATACTTGGAAAAGGACAAGGAGACCTTGATATTCTTTCTTTTTTGGAAGAACCTATCAACCGTTGCCCTGACAGTATTTTAGGGCAGCTTAGCTATGTAAAAGAAAACTGGAGCCGCTTTACTCAAAATCTTTTGCTTAAACTTTTGGGTGCCGAGGACTTAATAAGGGAAGAACAAAAGGGCGGATGGACACCGCCCCAAGGGGGAGGCTTTGATGTTCCGGTCTATACCTTTGAAAATTTGTTAAAAGAGTATGAGGCTTTTACTCCCGATAAAAATTGGATGCCCAATTTGGTTTTAATAGCAAAGAGTACCTTGGTTTGGCTGGATCAATTAAGCAAAAAATATTCTGCACCGATTACCCGCTTAGATCAAATTCCTGATGCCGAGCTCAAATTTTTGGCGGATGCGGGAATAACGGGACTTTGGTTAATCGGAGTTTGGCAGCGTTCCGAGGCGAGCCGCCGTATTAAAGAAATTTGCGGGAATCCTGATGCGGCCGCCAGTGCCTACAGTATTTATGACTATGAAATTGCAGAAGAATTGGGCGGCTGGCCGGCTCTGGTTAATTTAAGGGAAAGAGCTTGGAAATTCGGAATTAGAATGGCGGCCGACATGGTTCCCAATCATACGGGGCTTGACTCCAAATGGATTATGGAAGAGCCGAATCTTTTTTTACAAACAAGAGACTCTCCTTTTCCCGCCTATAATTACAATACTGAAAACCTTTCCCGGGATGGAAGAACCGGTGTTTATCTTGAAAGCGGTTATTATTCAAAGACGGATTGTGCCGTAGTTTTTAAACGCGCCGATAACTATTCCGGCGATGTACGCTATATCTATCATGGAAATGACGGCACAGGCCTCCCATGGAATGATACGGCTCAAATAGATTTTTTAAACAAGGAGGCGAGGGAAAAAGTTATCCAAAAAATTCTCCATGTTGCAAGGAATTTTCCCATCATACGCTTCGATGCGGCTATGGTGCTTGCTAAAAAACATATTCGTCGTCTATGGTACCCGGCTCCCGGTTCAGGCGGAGACATTGCAAGCCGATCCCGCTATGCTCTTTCTATTGAAGAATTTGAAAAAAGAATTCCTGAAGAATTTTGGAGGGAGGTTGTAGACCGCTGCGCAAATGAAGCTCCCGACACTCTCTTACTGGCCGAAGCCTTTTGGATGATGGAAGGCTACTTTGTCCGCACCCTCGGAATGCATCGCGTATATAACTCTGCATTTATGAATATGCTCAAAAACGAAGAAAACGCAAAATACAGGGAAACCATAAAGAACACTCTTGAATTTGACCCTGAGATATTAAGGCGGTATGTCAATTTTATGAATAACCCTGATGAAGAAACAGCCATAGCCCAATTCGGGGACGGAGATAAGTACTTCGGCGTCTGCACAATGATGTCGGCTATGCCTGGCCTTCCAATGTTCGGGCACGGTCAGCTTGAAGGCTTTACGGAAAAGTACGGGATGGAATATAAAAGAGCTTATAAGGATGAAGCCGTAAACTCCGGTCTGCTTGAAAGGCATAAAAAGGAAATATTTCCTCTTTTAAAAAAACGCCATATTTTTTCGGGCGTTGAAAAATTTAGACTCTTTGATTTTTGGAATGAGGGGAATGTAAACGAAAATGTCTTTGTTTGGTCAAATGATTTTAACGGAGAGCGTTCATTGATATTTTATAATAATGCCTATGAAAGAGCCTCGGGGTGGGTAAAACTTTCAGCGGCTTTTGCCGTAAAAAATGCACAAAATGAAAAAGAATTAAGGCAAGAAAATCTTATGAACGCTCTTAATTTAAATTCGGGAGAGTACTATTTTACGGTGTTTTATGAGCAGCGTTCTTCCTTATTCTTTTTAAGAAAAAATTCCGAACTTGCCGAAAAGGGCTTTTTTGCAGCCTTAGACGGTTATCAATGCCAAGTATTTTTAAACATCCATGAGATTAAGGATGATGATGGCTATTATAGGGAACTCTATCACAAAGCGGAAGGACGGGGTTTTAAAGACATTGAATTCGAAATAAATAAATGTAAGTACGGGGCTCTCTACGTGACCGTTCAGGACCTATGCACTAAACAAATTTTTCCTCAAATTGCTGATTATTGCGATACTTCTAAAAAAGACGAGAAAACAATTGAAGATATATTGAAGAAACTTTATCCTAAATTTTCGGATTTCTTTGATGCCTTTGAAGAAATATTTTTTAAGACCTTTTATTCTGATGAAGAAAAAGAAACTTTAAAAGGCCTCAAAGAAAAAAACAAGGCCGAAGCTTTGAGTTTAAAAAATTCTATGGAGTGTTTTTTATGCCTTTGTTCAAATGAGCCTTTAATTGACGGAAATGTTAATGATAAAAGTCTTAAAAGCGAAGAAACAACCTTATTTATAAATGATCTTAAGACATTGCTTCTTAACACAAAAGATGATGTACTCATATATACGGCAGGCCTTTTATTGTCTGCCCTGTTTAAATTTTTTCCTAAAGAAAAAATAAAAACCTGCCGCCTTGATTCTGCTCTTGCCGAAATGCTTTGCTCTTTTGGCGTCCCGGAATTAAATTCAAAAAGCACCTTATTTTTGTTAAACCGCTTATTTTGCTTGGCGGAAACTGAGAAAAAGTTTTTTGAAAATTTGATTTCAAAAAAGGATTGCGTTAAGGACTTTATGGATTTTTGTTTACATGATGAAGTACTTAAAAATTGTTTAGGTTTGAACGAGTGGAATGGGGAGCTTTGGTTTAATAAAGAATCTACGGAAAGGCTGGCTTTGATAAATATTTTGTTTAAACTTGTATGGGAAGAAAGACCTGAAGATAGTGTACATAAATGCAATATTTTATCTTTAAACTCTTATGCCGGTATTTATTCGGATATGACCAAGATGTTTTCGGCTGCCGAATATAAGGTAAAAAGCCTTATTGATTTATAAAGAGAAAAAACTAATCTTTTTCGGCATTTTCTTCTGCGTATTTTTTAAATTCTTCCTCGCTCATTTTATCGGAATAAATAGGATAAAGGGCTTCCACAAGCTCTTCAAGCGTGGGAAATTTAGCTCCATCAAGTTTATATGACATAAAAACTACCTCTCCATATATTTTAGCATATTTTCAATTTCTTTTTTAGAGGCCTGTATCTTTTTTATATTTTTTATAGGTTTGTCCAAATCTTTCATGTATTCAGGCTGATTAGGCTTTTCGCCGCAGGCATCCTCGACTATATCGCTTTCAAAGGCCGGATGGTCTTTTGAAATAAGAACAATGGTTTCAGGCCCCTTATTTTTTAAAATTTTACTCTTTATGGCGGCCCCATAGGCTGCAGCAGTAGAAGTATCGATCATAATTCCATATCTTTGATAGGCCTTTCTGATAAGTTCTTTATAGTCCTTAGCATCTACCTGCTTTGGAAAAATTAAGGCTTTCATAATTGCGGGGCTTATTTCAAAAATCTGTTCCAAGCGCTCAATGTTTGAGGGGCTTACAGGATCCGCTGCACTTCTTTGGGTCAAAGGAATTTCCATTGTTTTGCAAAAGCAATCTCCGTCCTTGTTTACCGATAGTTCAGGTGTAGCATCCGTAATAAAGCCGTTTAGGGAAAGCCCGCTCTTCCATGCAAAAAGACCGGCTGCAAGATTTCCATAATTACCTGAATGAAGAGCATAATAGATTTCGCCGAAAATCTGTTTTCTAAAGCGGGTAAAAGCAAAAAAATAGAAGAATATTTGGGGCAGGAGCCGGCCTATGTTTACCGTATTTGCTAAGGTAAGGCCGTATTTTTCTACAAGAGCTCTATCAAGATATACGGCTCTTTTTAAGTTTTCAACGTCCTTTACATCTCCGTCACATTCTACAGAGTAAATAGAACCTCCGTTTTCGGCTAAATATTCTTCCCTGATACCGGATGCATAACCTTTGGGGTGTATTAAGAGCGTTTTAACTCTTTTTTTATTCCAAAAAGCGGCAGCCATGCTTTGACCATTCTTTTTGGTTCCCGTTCCTAAAACTATGGCTTTTTTGTCGGTTATGGTTAAAATATGTTCAAGAACCGAGGCAAACCATAAAAAGCCGAAATCTCTGTGGCAGCCTGTCGGCCCGTGAAAAAGATCCAGCAAAAAGAATTTTTCGTCCAATTGCCGCAATCTGGGGCTGTAATTTCCGAAAGCTGAAACGGCGATACGTTCCGATACGGCCGGGCTGAATTCTTCTTGCAGTATTGCAGAGGTTAAGGAGCCCGCTATGGCGGCAAAACTGGAAGTTTCATTAAGATGAAAAGTCCAATTGCTTAAGTCCAAGGCTTCTTTCGGAATATAAAGTCCTCCATCGGCCGGAATACAGTCTGTTACGGCCTCATAGAAAGATACTATCTTATTACTGTTACGTGTACTTACCAGATCCATGTTTTCCTATTGTATCATATTTAAAATAAAATTCTATACTTTTTTATGAATTTTATCGGTTTATATGTCATTTTTGCTTGTCTTAGTCCCTCATCGCCTAAATCCTGTTCTCTATTTATAAATTCTATATATTCAGGCAGATAACCTGCAAAGGCATAGTTAATGTATTGAAAACTTCCCTTGTAAGAAGCCAGAGCTTTTTCAAATAAAATAACGGCTGTTTTATTGTTTTGTGTTATTTCCGCCAGCGTCCAAGCTACGGGTTCATCCCAAACATATAGAATTATGCCCATCATTGAAGTCCTGCTTAAAATTGAAAGGGCATCTAAGGCTGCTTCATAGTCGGAATTTTCAGGATTTGAGGTTACTTTTGTTCTATTCCATTCCTCAAGCACTTTCTTGGCATCGTCTACATTTTCAAGGGTGAGAGGTTCGATTTTTATCTTGTCATAAGATTTTTCAAACTTATTTATATGGGTCTTTTTTTTATGAAAGTCCTTACCTTTTAGTTCAGCCAAATCTTTCCTAAGATAAACATAGTCAAAGTTATCTCTATCCTCTTCTATTTTTAGCTCTTTAAAAAAAGGCAGATTGAAGACATTGGTGTTATTATCTAAAAAAGATTTTGAAAGAATCATCCATTTTTTATATTTTGCCGATAATTCCTTTGTTATTTCGACATCTACTGTGCAGCAAGGTGTAATAAAAAAACTTTCACCCCTGTATTCTCCTAGTATTATCAACAGATTATCGGTTTTTGAGACTTGATACTTATAATTATGTCTAAAAAGGTATAAATTAAGAAAAGTAAGCTCCGATATTCCGTCAGGAAGCCTTTTTAAATAAAATTCCATTTCGGATTGCATTTCCAACGAAATGGGTGCAAATTCAGGATACTGTGGTACATTCATACTTATATCCTACTATTTTTAAGTAAAAACGGCAATAGATATTAAAAAATAATTATTTCTTATTTTTTATTGAAAATATATTTATATTGGGCTATAATACCTACGGTAGTCTATTAGGACTATCGATTGTAATTTTATTTTGGAGGATTGATTTATGAAAAAATTTATTTTTATTGTTTTAGTTTTAGGCTGTATTTTACCTTTATCGGCTCTTGATTTCGATTTTATGGACATATCCGGGGATGTAGGACTCGGTTATATGAATCATAATATGGTGACAGTTTATAACACGGATTCTCTTAAAGCTAATTTGGCACAAGGTTTAGGGGATGCTCTAGGACAAGGAAACCTTACAATGGATGCTCCAAAGTCTGTTGATTCGTATAATGCCTTGGCCCTGGGCTTAAAACTTAAAATAAGCTATGTTTATGCAAATATAAGCATAGGCTTTCCTTTTACACAGATACCTACAGGAGATGACCCTCTTGGTCAAAAACTAAAGGACATGGGGGCTACAAATAAGTTGAATAATTCCGTTATTGTTGATGGTCAGATAGGCTTGGGTATAAATATTTTAAAGAGCTTACCTGTAAATCTTTTTGTAGGAGGCGGTTTAGGTATAAACTATATTCAGACAAAAAGAAAACTTCCCGATGAATACGTCAAAACGATAAAAGATAAAGATGGCAATATCGTAGCAAGGGAACTTAACGAGACACGAAGTATCGCTATGGCGGGTCTGGGTATAAATGCAGCTTTGAATTACTATTTTACAAAAAATATAGGTATTTCTTTTGATATTAAAGATACGGTATATTTTATTCCGATGTCAAACCAAAGATATTACAAAGGAAAGGCAATAAACGGAAGCGGTTTTACTTATACGATTACCAGTGATGGAAAACAAGATATTAATTCTCTTATAAATTATTCATGGGCTAATAACCTTGCATTAAGATTGGCTGTTGCCTTTAAGCTGTAAAATAAGTATTGTTTTTAATAAAGCTGTAACAAATTCCGGTCTTCGGAGTTTTAACTATTTTTTCTAAATAGAAAAAAATGTGTTTTATAGGAGGTTTATTATGAAGCACAAAAAAATGATTTTAATTTTGATTATTTCGGCTACATCTGTTGCTTTTGCATTTGCAGATATTGCTATTTCGTTCGGCCCTGCCTTTACGAATTATTTTGTACATACTAAAAATGATGGCAATTTTGATACGTTTAGTGCCGATGTAAAAAATGCATTAAAAAATGCTAAAGAGGAAAAGAACAATGCTGCGGGTGCGGCTGTGGATCTTAGGGCAGGTATTTTTTATCTTATGACTCAAATTGCCTTTCCCGGTCAAAACCATAGCCAACTTGTAAAGGGAGCAACCTCTGAAAAAGATAAGTTTTTAGTAAAGAATGCCTTTATTCTTGACTCTCAGCTTGGAGTCGGCATCACCTTGCTTAAAAATACTCCTTTTAACCTATTTTTGGGAGGCGGTATAGGGTTAAATGCTATGAAGGCAACTCAATCTCTTTCTATAGCTAACCAGAATGTTAGTTACGACAAATTGGATGTAATGTTCGGTATGGGAGTTAATGTTCTTGCAAGCTATTATTTTACAAATATTATAGGTATTTATGCAGGTGTTGCCGATACTGTTTATTTTGCTCCTTTAAAAGTTCAAAAGACATTTAAAGTTGGAGATCAAGAATATACGGTTTCCAATACTAGCGGCAACATAAAAGATGTTATTGCTAACAGCGTAAACTTAAAATTAGGCCTTTCTATCAGGCTGTAAATTTCTAACTTTAATTAAAAAAGGCAGCTCTTGCGGGCTGCCTTTTTTGTTATATTTATTTTAATGAGTTTAAAACGCTCGAAAGTCTTGTTTTGTCGTATAGGTCTAAAGGCCGGCCTTCAGAAAATCTAACCGCTTCTTCGGTGAATGTCCCTGCACTCATACAGATTCCTGTTCCGCCCTTTACTTCTTTGAGGCGGGCATGCAGTTCCCGCAAAAGAAGTTCTCCTACCGTTCCTTGTGATCTAAAAAATCTAAAAATAACCGTATCCGAAAAGCGCGGGGTATCTATTTCTGCGACTATATCGGTATAGGCTGCCAATACGGAAATGTCAACTATTTTTACCTTAGCTTTCGGATAAAAGCGGGCTACAATCTTTCGGCAAAGAGCTACGAATTCGCTTTGCCCCGACATTAGATATATCTGCAAATTCTTGTTTTTATTTAATTCCTGATATCTCATTATTAAGGTTGCTGCATCTTTGTATCCCGGGCTTGTATTTTGAATTTCCTTCAAAAGATGAAGAGCTTGGCCTATTTCTTGAGTCTTGATATAAGCTTGTGCCAGCCTATACTTTAGCTCATTGGAAATTTCCGGGGATGCTCCTGTATGTTTTAAACCTATTTGGAAGTCTTCAATAGCTCTTTCCAATTGATTGGCCTTTGCCTTTATCATACCTGTATACAGGGCAGCCTGCGGCCCAAAAACCGGATCCACCCTAAGATGGTTCAATATCTTTAAGCAGCGGTCTGTTGCTTCCGTTTCATAAAAACATTCACCCATTGCAAATAAAACTTCTTTGTCATCGGGCTTAAAATCCAAAGCCTTTTTAAAAGCAGGTAAGGCCTCATTGTATTTATGTAAATTCTGAAAGGTATATCCGAGATATTTTGTAGCCAAAAAACTGTTTGGTTCAATTATTAAGGCTCTTTTGAAAAATTTAACCGCCTTTTCGTAGTCTTTTTCGAGATAATAGATATAACCTAAATTATAACTGACATCAATACTTTTAGGATTGATCGTTTCTGCCAAAAGAAAACCTTTTTTTGCTTCAGGGAGCCTGTTCGTTTTTGAGGCACAAGTTCCATACCTTATTGCAACATCCAGCTGCTTATTAATTTCGAGCGGTTTCATTCTATCCAGCAAGGCCGAATATGCCGTATATGCTTTTTCCCAGTCTTGGTCTTGATAATAAATATCCCCCATTATAAATAAACCTTCAATATCATGAGGGTTTTGGGCTAAGCGGCGTGAGGCTTCTTTCATTAAAGCTGCCCTGCCTTTAACTTTCTTTCTTCCTCCTCCCGCTGAGGATTTTTTCTGTGTAGCTATAAAGACAATGATAACAGCAACAATAATAATAATAAAAAAGGAAATAATAATAGTTGATACCATTCTCCTATTATGCGTTTTATTTTGAGATATGTCAATGGAAGATGAATTGAATTTATTAATAATCACGTCATAAATTACCGATAGCTGCAAATTATACCCTAGTCAACGGTTTTTATCTATGATATAATAAAAGATACGTTATTTCCTTGGAGGAGGTATGAAAAAAAGATTTTTTATGTTAATTTCATTACTTTGTATGGCTACAGTTTTTGCCGATCCTGAAAGCGGTTTTAATGAAGATGATATTCCGTTAAAAAAGGTAACTCTTTATTCTTCGGGTGTAGCCCATTATGAGCATGAAGGCATTGTAAAAGGGTCCGGTAAGATAGATTTATTGTTTCTTCCTTCCCAAATCAGCGATGTCTTAAAGTCCGTTTTTGTAAAAGACCCTGCCGCAAAGAATTTATCGATAAATTATCAATCGGAAGATACTCTTAAAAAAACAATGCAGAGTTTAAAGGTTGATTTATTCGGGAATGACTCTATTTTTAAACTTCTTAAGGCACAAAAAGGTGCCGAAATTGAAGTTTATACCCAGAATAAGATTACAGGTAAAATTTTAAGTGTAGATAAAATTGAAGATTCTAAAGCCGGTATTCTACTTTCCATTGTTTCGGCTGATGGTGTTAAGATTATATCTTTTAATGATGTGCAATCTTTCAAATTTACGGATCCCCAGAGAAATGAAGATTTGCAAAAAGCCTTAAGTCTCATTTTAGAAGCTTCGGCAAAGGAAAGAAAGCTGATTTCAATAGATATAGAATCGGAGGGTGAAAGGAAGATAGGACTTTCTTATGTTATGGAAGCTCCTATTTGGAAGCCTTCATATAGGCTCGACATGGGTAATACCAGTGCAGCATTTCAGGCTTGGGCAATAATAGACAACTCTACTGATATCGATTGGAAGGATGTAAAACTTACTCTGACAAGCGGCCGGCCGGTAGGTTTTAAACAAAATTTATATGAACCTTATTATACTGAGCGCGAAACTATTCCGATTCTTGCAGGTCAGGCGGCTAGTCCTGAAACCTTTGATTCCGCTTATGATAGCGATATGGTTTATGAAGAACCTATGGCAGTACCATTGATGGAAAAAAGGGCTTATTCTAAGGAACTTGCTTCTGCAATGGCCGATGACGACGGCTCTTCTTATTTTGAAAATCAGACTGTTGCCAAGACCTCGGCAGGAGAAATGTTTGCTTTTACTCCGGTTAAACCCGTTAATTTACCCAGACAAAAAAGCACTATGATTCCGTTAAGCCTTGTTTCTCTTCCGGCTCAAAAATATTCGGTTTTTTCGAATATGGCTTATGGGGCTGATGTGCACCCTAAGCTATGTATCAGTATCGAGAATAATTCCGGACTTAAATTTCCTGCAGGGCCTATTACGGTTTTTGAAAACGGAGAATATGTAGGCGATGCTATTTTGGAGTTTTTACCCGAAAAAGAAAAACGGTTTATAGCTTTTGGGGATGATATGGATGTGCGGGGGAGTAGAACCGAAAACTTTGACAAGCAAATCCAAACTATTAAAATTGTAAAGGGAGTGCTGCATCGGCAATACAAGTCGTCTAAGAACTCTATGTATACTATTAAGAATGCTGCATCAAAAGAACGCTCTATTGTGGTCGAGCATCCTATAAGCTCGGGATACAAGCTTGCCGATGAAAAAGCCTTGTTGGAAAAGACTTCAAACAAGTACAGGTTTAACATAAAGGTAAAAGCCGGTTCGCAAGGAAAACTTGAAGTAGTTGAAGAAAGACTTTTTGAAGAAATTTTGCGAATCAATACGATGGATAATAATGCAATGCTAGGTATTTATTCCAATTCGGAGATTCCTGAAAAAATAAAAAAAGCTTTTAAATCAATTTTAGATGAAAAAGCTAAGGTAGACAAGGCCCAAATTTCTTTAAATAATTTACAAAATGAACAAAAAGAACTTAATACCGAACAAGATAGGGTACGCAAAAATATTCAAGCTGTGGGCTCCGAGACTCAACAAGGAAAAATGTTCTTAGATAAACTTTTGGAGATAGAAAATTCCTTGGATAATTTAAAGAAGAAAATTGTACAAGCCGAAAAAGAATATTCCGGCATTCGCTTTGCTTTTTTAGATTATGTTGAAAAGATTAATATAGAATAAGGTTAATTAAGGATTCTCCTTATTGTGTTAAGACTTGCTAATTTAGTTATATTGTTGTATAATGGCGGCAGTGAATGTAATTAAGGAGAATGCCGAGTTTGTCTATAATTCAGTTTGTCTTTTATATAATTATTCTTCCCTGTATGTCGTCCGCTTTTTTTGTTTATATATTGATTAGGTTTTCAAAAAAACATAATCTATATGACAAAACAGGCGGAAGAAAAATTCATTCAGGTAATATACCTAGGATAGGAGGGGTTGGATTCGGGCTTGCTTACTTAATTTCCAGCATAATATTGCATTTTCGTTTTCCTGATTTGCGCTTAATGCATTCCAATTTTTTTTATATTGCTTTAGGAAGTATGATTATATTTATAATGGGCCTTTGGGACGATATAAAAAATTGGAGGGCGATTTTTAAGCTATTAGTTCAATCTTGTGCAGCCGTAATAGTTTTATACGGAGGATATACATTTAAAAAAATAAGTTTTGGGCCTATAGGCTTCTTTTGGTATATGGGGCCTGAAACATATTTAATTACTTTCTTATGGATAATAGGAATTACCAATGCAATTAATCTTGTTGATGGAATTGACGGTCAAGCCGGATGTTTAGGTGCTTCTGTACTCCTAACTTATGCTGCAATTTATTATGCTATTGGGATAAGCTATATGATCATATTTCGTATTCTTATTCTTGCATTTGCAATCATAGGATTTTTATTTTTTAATTTATCGCGTCCCAAAGCAAAAATATTTATGGGAGATTGCGGCTCACAAATCTTAGGTTTTGTATTGGCAATCCTTCCTCTTATACCTTCGCCCATAGGTTACGAATCGGCAGGACTGCAATTTGCCGCTGTTATTTTAATGCTGCCTATCTTTGATACTTTTGCAGCTATATGGCGCAGGGTGAGGGATAAACGTCCTATAGGTGAGGGCGATAAATTTCATCTTCACCATAAGCTTATGCTTATAGGTTTTAGTCCTAGAGGAGCTTTGTATATTTTTATGATATTCCAGCTTATAATAGATTTGTTTGCAGGAATGGCTATAGTTTTGCAAGGGGTTGAAGCTCTTATAATTTTGATAGGGCTGATACTTGTAGGCTTATTGTTTTTTACATTAATTCATTATGAAAAAGAAAAAATTTTAAATAAAAAATTGAGATAATGCGGAGTTACTTCTTTTATGGAAAAAAAAATCGGCAGATTGGTCTTATTTTATTGGCTGTTTCAATTTTCAGCTGTTTTTGCAATTTATAAGATATTTAACACGGATAAAGAAATTTTTAGTGCTTTTTTAATACATATAACTTTATGGCATTCTCTGCTTTTGCTTTTTTTGATTCTATATAAAGGAGAATTTGTAAATGTGGAGAATAATCTTTTACTTGAGAAAATTAATCTTGCAAATGCCATCACTCTTTTCCGCATAAGTTCGGTTCCTCTGATTGCCTTTCTTTTAAAACAAAATGAGATAAAATACTTTAAAATAATATTGGCTGTTGTGTTGATTTTGGTTTTTCTAACTGATTTTTTTGACGGTTTTATAGCAAGAAAATTTAATCAGGAGACAAAGATAGGCCGTATGCTTGATTCTATGAGCGATTATTCCCTCCTTGCTCTCGTTTCAATTGTATATTATCAGTTGGCGTTACTTCCGAATTGGTTTTTCTATCTCATCTTCGGAAGGCTGATGTTCCAAGCCATAGGTATGTTGTTTTTTATGTTGTTGAAATTCCCTGTTGAAATAAAATCTACGAAGGGAGGGAAGATAACAATAGCGGTTACTATGATTTTTTACAGTCTTAAAATGATACAGTTTTTTGTTAATTGTCCCGATAATTTTAAAAATTTCTTTTTAATCGCTGAATATTCCTGCGGATTTATAATTTTTGTATTTTTGTTTGAAAAGGTATTTATTTTTTATAATCATTATAAAAAATATCTCGGCACAAAAAATAAAAATTAAACAGTATTGCTCAAAAGAGGCGGATATTAAAAATAGGCCGCAGCCTTGATTTTTTTTCCAAAAAATTATACTATTAGAAAATTCATTTTCGAGGTGATCTATGGCTTTTTTTTATGATGAACCTTCGCATACATTCAGCGAATATTTACTGGTGCCGCGTCTTTCAGGAATCAAGCACGTTCCTCAGGCAGTTTCTCTTAAAACACCTTTAACAAAATACAAAAAAGAAACACCGCCTAAAATAAGTTTAAATATTCCTCTGGTATCTTCGATTATGCAGTCGGTTTCAGATCATAATATGGCTATTGCTCTTGCACGGGAAGGCGGCATTTCTTTTATTTTCGGCTCTCAATCTATCGAAAATGAAGCTAAGATGGTTGCAAAAGTAAAAAACTATCGGGCGGGCTTTGTCGAAAGCGATTCAAACATTACGCCCGATCAAACATTGAGCGATGTTTTAGACTTAAAAGACAAAACCGACCATACCACCGTTGCCGTAACCGATGACGGGACAGGACACGGAAAGCTATTAGGTGTGGTTACGGGCAGAGATTACCGCATAGGTCACACTGATTTAAATACTAGGGTAAAAGAATTTATGACACCTATCGAACGTCTCCATGTAGCAGAAGAAGGAATAAGCCTAAAAAAAGCCCAAGACATTATCTGGGAATATAAGCTAAATTCTCTTCCGATCTTGGACAAAAAAGGCTGTCTTGTTGCTTTTGTATTTAGAAAAGACTATGAAAGCAATACCGAAAATCCTCTTGAGCTTCTTGATGAAAAAAAGCGTTACATGGTGGGAGTCGGTATAAACACAAGGGACTATGAAGAGCGTGTTCCTGCCCTTGTTGAAGCGGGTACCGATGTGCTCTGTATAGACTCCTCCGACGGGTTTAGCGATTGGCAAAGGCAGACTATTCAATTTGTAAAAGAAAAATACGGGGACTCAATTCCTATAGGGGCTGGCAATGTTGTAGATGCCGACGGCTTTAATTTTTTAGCGGATGCAGGAGCCGATTTTATAAAAGTCGGAATAGGAGGCGGTTCAATCTGTATTACTCGCGAAACAAAGGGAATAGGACGAGGTCAGGCAACTGCCGTAATAGAGGTTGCTAAGGCCAGAGATGAATACTTTAAAAAGAAGGGAATTTATATTCCGATATGTTCTGACGGCGGAATTGTTTTTGACTATCACATAACCTTAGCCCTCGCTATGGGGAGCGATTTTTGTATGCTCGGCCGGTACTTTGCCCGCTTTGACGAAAGTCCCACAAATAAGGTACTGATTAACGGAAACTATATGAAAGAATACTGGGGTGAAGGTTCAGCGAGGGCTAGAAACTGGCAGCGTTATGATTCGGGCGGAGAGAAAAAGCTATCGTTTGAAGAAGGGGTGGACTCCTATGTTCCTTATGCAGGAAAACTTCATGATAACGTTGCTGTAACCCTAAACAAGATACGCTCAACAATGTGTAATTGCGGGGTTTTAAGTATTCCTGAATTCCAGCGTGATGCTAAAATAACTCTAGTTTCTTCGGCCAGTATTATTGAAGGCGGCCCCCACGATGTCGTATTAAAAGATATGAGCCATTCTTCAAGCTCTAATTACTAATTAAGAGGGACTCAATCCATTGCTAAAGGAGCATCTATATCTATTACTCAAAGAGCGGCTCTACCTAAATTTCGTACACTAAAAAACCGGTTTTGCCCATAGGTACTTCTTTAACAAGGTTGCCGTGATGCCATACAAAGGCTCCTCCTCCTACAGCCGGAGAATTTTCCTCTACAAGAGAGTTTATAAATAAAACCGGTTTATCGAGGATTGCAGTTCTTTCGGCGTAAGCAGAGGCTTCGCCGTTTTGCCATTCTTCCTTTGTATAGCTGCAAAATACCGGCCATAAAAAGACATCGGGATTAAGAGTTATAATCGGTTCCAGAAGTTTATCTTCCCACAAGTCGCCGCAAATAAAAACAGCAAGGCGTTTATCCTCAAAATCAAACTCAAAAAAATCTTTTCCCTCCCGATAGTCGGCACAGGTTCCGTCAATCCTCCAGCCTTGGGAAACTCTTTTGTAAAGGCAAATCATTTCTCCGTTTTTTCCGATTATCATATAAGAGCTGAAAATAGCTCCATGATCGTTTTCGATAAACCCGAAACCTATGCCTGTTTTTTCTTTTTTGGAAATTGAACGAATTTTTGCGATGGGCTCCGAGTTTATTTGGAGAGCTGTCAAAATATCTTTCTTATATTCAAAGCAAAGAGAATCAAAACCTTGTAAAAAACTTTCTCCAAAGAGAAGGATATCCGGCTTTTCATGTCTTGTCTTTTTTACAAAATTTTCAATTTGAGATATATTAAAATCAATATCATCGTTTTTATTTTCCGATGCACAAAGTCCGATTTTCATACTTTCCTCCATAAAAACTTTTTGCAGGAAGCATCAGCTTTCGAAAAAAGTTTTTTCAAGCAGTTTGTTCGCAAACTGCATACAATAATGCGATGTTTTGTTCAAAGCACAAAACTCGTCCGATAAACAGGGCGGATGAATTTCTGGCGAACTGTTTATCCATCCTCCATCATTTCAGTCAATAAAAAAAGGGGCATCCGATACAAAGCAAAAGCCGTTAGGAGCCCCCTATTTCAATTATAAGAAAATTTTCTTTAACAATAGATACTCTTTAAATAGTCTAAGTCCAATTCAGGATAAAGAACAAATTTGTGTAAGAGCGCATCAACTTCCTTTTGAATTTCCGCTTTTACGGCAGGGTCAACCACAACATTAGCCTTGCTGGGGGCTCCGCTTTTTGTTACACCGGGTTTTGAAGCCTTTAATACCCTGTCTATGATTGAAGCAATTTGTTTCATTTCTGTTTTGCCCATTCCGATTGTTGTAACTGCCGGAGTTCCAACCCTCAATCCGCTTGTCCACCAAGGGCCGTTCGGATCGAAAGGAAGGCTGTTCCTATTAAGTGTTACGCCGCACTCTGACATTGCAGTTTCCGCTTGCCGGCCGTTTAAGCCGTATTTTGTTACGTTAATCAACATTAAATGATTGTCGGTACCGTTGGTTTGCAGTTTCATTCCGAGCTTCATACATTCTTCTGCAAGAGCGGCGGCATTATCGCGTACGTTGTGCGCATAATCTTGATAGGCTTTGCTTGAAGCTTCGCGTAAGGCAACGGCTTTTGCAGCCATTACGTGCGGGAGCGGACCGCCGATTACTAGCGGACAGCCTTTATCTACAAATTCTGCAAATTCTTTTTTACAAAGAATCATGGCGCCGCGGGGGCCTCTAAGAGTTTTGTGAGTTGTAGTTGTAACCACGTCCGCCCACAGAACCGGATTGTATTCTCCTTCAAAAACTTTTCCGGCGACGAGTCCCGCAAAGTGGGCCATATCTACCATCAATACGGCACCGCATTTATCGGCGATTTCTTTAAAGCGTTTAAAGTTTATTTTCCTCGGATATGCGCTGTAACCTGCCAAAAGAATGAGAGGCTTCTCTTGCATTGCTTGTTTTTCAATTTCATCGTAGTTAAGCTCTCCCGTTTCTTTATCGACAGTGTACGAGCATGTTCTAAACATTTTTGAAGAAACGTTTTGAACATACCCATGCGTGAGGTGTCCGCCCGAATAGTAGTCCAAACCCATAAGTTTTTGGTTTCCTAGAGAATGGCGAAGCTCTTCCCAGTCCTTGTGGCTCAAGCCTTCAAGGCTCATTTTTTTTACCTTTCCATCTACAACCGTTTCAAATTTTTTTAAAAAAGGCTCTTCAACCTTGGCATTTAAGATAGCCCAATATGCTACGATATTTGCATCGGCACCGGAGTGGGGCTGAACGTAGGCATGTTCGGCTCCGAAAATTTTGCATGCTTCTTCACAGGCTGCATTTTCGACTGCATCGACGTTTTGGCAGCCTCCGTAATATCGGTGTTCCGGGAAGCCTTCAGCATATTTATCGGTCAACAGGTTACCCATAGCGGACTGAACTGCCAACGAAGAATAGTTTTCGCTGGCAATGAGTTTTAGGTGACTCCGCTGATTTTCAATTTCTTTAACAATGCTTGATGCAATCTCAGGATACACAGAAGCAACCTGATCCAAATTGGCCAAATATGCAACCATTGCTAACTTTGCATTTGGGCCTTCTTTTTCAAGGTATTTTTTTAAACCCTCTTTCATACTATAACTCCCATAAAAATGTGTTTTATACTATTACTTTATCATTATAACAATTTATGAAATTATATTCTAGCCTCCTCTGCACTTTTATAATAGTGTGTCAATATATTTTTTTAGAAAAATAAAACTTACAATTTAAATTTTTATTAAATTATAAAAATTTTCAAGGCTATAGGTAAAATTAATGTTTTGAAAAAGACCTAGACAATTTTTGTATACATAAGCATCTTTAAAACTCAAAGTTGAGTAAGGTTTTTTAACTGTGAAAATGGGCGGAATTTCAGTTGATGCTTTTGATTTATGATATTCGGCGGCATTTAAGATTGTTCCTTTTTTTCCTAAAATGCAGTCTTGCATAAATTCAAGCTGTTTATATCCGAAATTTTGCAGAGTGCTTGTGCTCTCAACGGAACCTTGAAAAATTCCGCACATTTTAAAACCGTTAAGCTGTTCAAAAAGATAGGAAAGACCTTCGCCTTCAGCTAGGATTTTTCCGCCGGCTTCGGCGAATTTTTTTATTGCAGTTTTCATTTTAATATTTTGAGAAAGGGCTTCTTTATATTTATTTATTTGGCCGTTTCCGAAATATAGAAAGTCGCAGTCCGGCAGTTTACTATCTTTAAGCGGAGAAAAATAACTCACCTCCGTGCTGTTTTCAAGTAAAAATAAATTTTCGGAATAATATAAATTAAAGGCTTCATCCATTGCAATGGATGTACGCATTTTTGTTTTTTTTATTTCTACCTTGCTGCCTGTTTTAAGGGGCTTAAATAAATTTAAAAAATTTTTTATATCTATATTTTCTTTTACGATTTTATATAGAACATCTAAAAAGTGTTCTTCCTTTAACCTGTCGTCTATGTCCAGCCCCAGATTTGATTCCTTAATTTCAAACTTGGAAACTTTAGGAAAAAAACCTAAGACTTGCAGTTTAAGATTATCCTCAATCATTTTTTTATAAAGTGGAAAAAGTTTAGGATTTAGCTTATTAAGTATAATTCCTTTTATTCTGTTTTTTGAAAATTCAATCATTCCTTTGAGTTTTGGAATAAGCGTAAACATTTCGCCCTGCGGCGAGTAAACCAATACAATATCGCTCCCGATTTTTTCTGCCGTGTCAAAGGAAGAATTTTCTGAGGTAGCTCCCATTCCGTCAAAGCAACCCATTACTCCCTCAATAAGGGCGTATTCCGAATTGGAAATATTAAGTGAAAACTCCATACCTTTTTGTCCCATCATAAAGGGGTCGAGATTTCCGGCTCTTTTGCCTGAGATAATTTCCAGTATTTTACGGTCAACCTGATCGGGACCTGTTTTAAAAGCCGCAATATCAAAGCCTTCTTTTTTTAAAGAATAAAGAAGAGCTGCTGTAATTACCGTTTTCCCCGAATTGCTGTTCGGTGCAGATATCATTATGCCTTTCATCTTCTATATTCCTTTTTGTTTGCGGGCAATGATTAAGGATATATAATCTTCATCTTCTAAAATTTTTTCTTTTTTATCTTTGAAGAGGATTGATTCATGTTCCATTGTTGCCCTTTTTATGTAAACATAGTCAAAACCTTTTTTTTCAAATTCTTTTATTATAAGATTTTTTTGTTTGAATGTTTTTAAAAGAGCAATAGATGAAGATGAATTTAAAATTTTTTCATTTAAATGATCGGTGATTGTAAGTACCTCGCCTTTTTCCGCAAGAGGAATTTGTGCTCTTCCTGCAGCAGCCACTGCAGAAGGAATTCCTGAAATAATTTGTAAATTGATTTCGGGTATTTTAAAATAGGGCATCATGTAAATAAAGGTACTGTATATCGTAGGATCGCCTATAGTTAAAATAACAGTGTTAGAATTTTCTTTTGTTTTTTCTATTATGTTTTCAGCTTGAATTTTATAATCTTCTTCAGATACAAAGCCCATAGGAAAATCAAGAAGCAAAACTTTTTTACTCTTTATAAAATCTTTTACCGTATCTAAGGCCATATTCTTTCCCTTGTTGTTAGAAGCAAAAATGAGGTCTGCATTTTCAAGAGTTTTTACTGCCTGTAATGTAAGATATTCAGGGGCTCCGGGTCCTGTTCCTACGGCAAAAATATTTTTCATTTTAACCTCGGTTTAGATTTATTGTATTTTCTAAAGATTTATAAATAATTTTACGGATCATGGGATATTCGCCTAGACCTTTTAGATTTGCATTAACTTCGTAGCCTTCATTTTTTAAAATGGTGTACCAGCTGTCTTCTTCATCTCCTGCCATATCGTTATGTGCATGGTCGCCTGCAACCATCATAAACGGGTAAAGTTCAATTTTTTTTATTTTGCGTTCGGCAAGAATAGGCAAGATATCTTTTAGTTCTACGGAGCCTTCAACTGTTCCTATCAAGACATTTTCAAGACCTTGCGAATTGAGTTTATTTTGCATGATCTCGTAGAATTTATCTGCCTCATGTGAAGAACCATGTCCCATAAAAACTATTGCCGTATCATCTTGGGGCTTTTTTAACTCAAGATCTTTTATAATTTCATCTAAGTTTGCTTTTTCGTGGAGTAGGGGAAGCCCTAGAACCGTATTTTCAAATAAAAGTTTTTCATATTCTTCTCCGGGGATTATATGGGTAGGCTGTATGTAAATTTCAGAAAAACCTTGCTCCTTTAAATTATCTATGAGTTCTTTAGGAGATGGAATATTTATAGAATCCCTCTTTTTTAAAATTCCTCTTACCATGCGGGATGTATAGGTGTGAAAAATTTCATAATCTTTAAAATTCTCTTTGATTTCTTTTTCGATAACGTCTATAGTTTTTTTTCTTGTTTCGGTATAGCTTGTTCCAAAACTTGCAATTACGATGGCCTTTTTCATTTTCTTTCCTTATTTATTTTATTTGTAAATTAATTTGTTATCGTTTAGTATAATACTAAGGATATTAAAAATCAAGACCGATAAAGATTTTTAATCTTTTAATCGGTCTCGACTTTTAATTTTGAATTAAGGTTTTTGGATTACCTTAACGTTTTTATTTTTTTATGTTCCCGGTAAATTTCATAAACTTGGATTTATCCAGTTTTGACAATGTTTCTTTATCGGCAACTACCATCCAGCTAACCTTTCCGTTTACTATATAATCATTTGTAACCCTTATTATATCCTCAGATGTAATTGCATTTATATTGTCTATCATTTTTAAATATTCATAAGGATTTCCATAATAAGCTTGGCTGTACATAATTTGAGCTGCTGCATCCGAATTGGTAAGTTGGTTCCCGAAAAAACCATTGATAAATTTGGATTTATAGGCTTCAAGGTTTTCGGCAATGGGTGCATAAGTATTTCCGCTGGATTGTGTTACGCTTCCTTCGCCTGATTTTATTCCCTGCCCCTTTAGATTAATTGTTTGTCCTGAAGCTAATACTGCAATCGCTTCATCAAAGGTTGTCTTTGCTTTTGTAGGTTTATCCGATTTAAAGACAACAAGGGAGCCGTAAGTTGAATTAAATCCGTGTGCGTTTGTCCATACCGAATAGCAGGCTGCATTTTGGGTTCTTACAATTTCAAAAAGAAGTTCGTTTAAGATTGTGTAAGTAAATCTTAATGTTGTAAAATCTTTTGATTGTACGGGCGGAATTATATAGTCGCCTCTTATGTAAGCAATCCCCTTAGACTCCTCAAAGGCTTCCGTAAAAAGATTTTGTTTTATGTCAAGCTTTTTTACTTCAGGTATCTCATTTTGCTTTACAGGAATTTTGCCTATGGTTTTATTTAATTGTGCAATTAGGCTTGAGGGCTTAAAGTTTCCGACTGCAACGATGAACATTCTGTCGGCTGTAAGTTTTTCTGTATACCATTGCTTTAAGTCTTCGATTTTCATAGCCGAAACGGAGCTTTCCGTTCCGTCCTTTTCGATAGAATAAGGATGACCCTTAAAAGTTTTTTCGTGAAGCTTTGTTACGGTAAAATCATAAGGATCGCTCATTCTTTTTTTAATATCCATCAAAGCCGCTTTCTTTACAAGCTCTAATTCTTTTTCATCAAAGACGGGATTCATAATCGAATCGGTAAAAACATCGAGCATTTGATTCCAATATTTATCTATTGTTGTTAAATTGAGCCATGAAAGATCTATACCTGTATTTGCGCTCATAGCACTTGAGTTTTCTGAAGATATTTTTTTTATGTCTTCATAAGAATATTTTTTTGAGCCCCGAAGCATCATACTCAAGGTTAGGGATTCCAAACCGTCTTTTCCTTCCGGAATAAGGGCAAGTCCGCCTGAGTAAACAACGTTCAGCGTGAAGATTCTATTGGTATCCTGTTTTTTTACAATTACCTTGATACCGTTATCCAAGCTGTATTCGCTTATCAAGGGAACATTGGACTTCATAAAACTGCTTGCAGTTTCAAGTCCCTCAATCTTCGGAGCAGGCGGAGTTGTTTTACATGAAAACAACAATACAATTATACATAGTGTAATAAATATCTTTTTTTTCATTTTTTATCTCCCCACCAAAAGCAATTTTCTCTGGTTATAAGATCAAAATTTTCTTGTTTAAATGCTTCTATTTCGTTTTTGTAGTCTTCGGTATTCATTCTTACAATGATAATCGGCTGATTTTCCAAAATATATTTTTGTAAAAATGAATCGATGTCGGCCTTCGTTACTTTATTCATATTTTTAAGATAATTGAAAAAATAATCGGCAGAGGCTGATGACCACCAAAAAGATAGAGTTTCAACAAAGTCATCCGGTTTTTCCAAGTTTAAAATTTCAGCGTCTTCTAATTGGCTTTTTACAATTTCAAATTCTTTTTTTTCAAAATAGGCGGCATCATTCTTTGTTTTTTCGATTTCGGCATAGATTGCTTTTTGAAAATCTTTAGCACGTTTTCCCGTCGGACTTGAAGGATCAACAAAGGCTACTGTGCCGAAGCTGATTTGACCTCCATCCCTTTGGGTATAATAATTTGCCCAAGTCTGATCTTTTTCATAAAGACTTGGAACGGCTTCAAAGATATTCTTTTTAAATTTACCTGCCGGCAGCCCATAGAGCGAGCCCCAAATATCGGCTGCATAAGTCGGTTTGGGTTCCCTAACTACATCCGGTCCCCTCATGTACATATAAAAAACAACCATACCTTTATAGAAACTGGGATCCGGATATACGAGATAAAGCGGTTCTTTTATAGCAGGGAAAGCTTGAGGATCAGGCATGGGATTCCAAGGGTCTTTACCTCTTTCCCAATCGCCGTAGTATTTTTTTACTTCATCGTAAACATCTTTAGGATTTACATCACCTGCAACAAAGATTGCCGCATTATTGGGAATATAATAAGTCTTTTGCATCTCTTTAAGCATTTCGGGCGTTGCAGCTCTGATGACCTCATCATATCCTCCGACATCACGCCTCCACGGATATTTTGAAAACATTCTTTTTGTTAAAGTTTCGGAAATAGGCACTCCCGGATTAGCCCTGTTTCCGTTGATTTCGTTGCATACTACATCTTTTTCGATTTCAAGTTCTTCTTTATCGAAAAGAGGATAGCGCATTGCATAAGACCAAAACTCCAAGCCCTTATCGGTTTTTTCGGACGGTAAGGTTATGTAGTAGGTTACATATTCGGTGGAAGTTCCTCCGTTCCAGCCTGCTACACCCAGCTCCGTCATGGCTGCAGCAAATTGAGTTTCTGTTTGATACTTTTTATTTCCTTTAAAGAGCATGTGCTCATATAAATGGAAAATGCCGCAAGTTTCCGGTGTTTGGGTAAGGGCACCGCACCTAAAAGTAACCTGAATACGGGTAAGAGGCACTGCATGGTTTTCGAGTACGAAGAGCTCCAAACCGTTGTCAAGTTTAAAAAAGCTCAATCCCGGAACAGGTGTGGATTCGGCAAACACAGGGCTTATCAGCATTAAAATGATAAGCATTGCCGAAAAAACTTTAATACGTTTCATTCAATTTCCTCCATAAAAAATATTAGATCTAAACATTATCACTTAGATCATAAAATAATTGTAACACAGGTATTAAAATTTTTCCAGCTAAAAGGTATTTTTTTTAATTTTAGAGAAGTTTATTTATTGTCTATGTAATCGGGCAGTCTTTTTTCGATGCTTGTTACGGTTTTGTTTAAACGCATGAGAAAGCAGCTTATAATCAGTAAGATTCCCGATATAATAAAAATGAGGCCTATGCCTCTGCCCTTTTCATTCATAATAGGTTCAAAAACATAATCGGCAAGAGGGCCTGCGCATAGATAGGCAATCGGTGTAATTGCCGCTAAGATGGCAGTCATAAGGGCCCCTACTCGTCCTAAAACATTTCTTTCTATCTTTATTTGAAAAATAGACATGAGCAGGGTGTTTACGTATGGAACGGGAAACATAAAGATAAAAAAGCCGGCCGTAATGATAATCCGGTTGAGCGTTGTTCCTGAAATTATAGGCCCTATGCTGCACAAGGATAATATTAAAAGAATACGTTTTATTTTATTTTTAGTATCGGGGATGAGGCTTGAACAAAGTCCTCCTAAAAGCATGGCAAGGCCTATACCGGCTTGTACATTACCGTAAGCTTGAGAGTTGTAAACGCTCATCATAAGCGGACCTAATAAAATCATTGAAAGGTTTGCAATAAAATTTAAAAAAGCAAAAAAAACTATCAGCTGCATTAAGCCTTCTTTTTGTATAAGATATTTCCATGCGTATTTCAGATCTTTAAGAGCTGCTAAAAATAAAGAGTCCTTTGTCTTTTCTATTGAGGGCTGAGGTATTTTTATAAAAGCAATGGAAGCTAAAGCAAAAAAGAATGAAACAAAGTCGATGATAAATAATCCTTTCAATTCTATCAGAGGATATAAAAAGCCGGCTATGACCGGAGCTAATAAATTTTGTATTGCAGATGAAAACTGTAAAAGTCCGTTAGCTCGTGTAAGCTTATCGATAGGTACAAGCGTGGGAATAGATGCACCAAAGGCCGGATTTTGAAATGTGCCCAATGTTCCTGAAATAAATACCAACGGGTAGACCATCCAGAGTTCAAGTTTGTTAAAGATGAGAAGGGTAACTATTAAAATTTTTAAAAAGGCATCGATACTGTCAGTAAGAAGAATAATAGCCTTACGTTTTTTTCTATCGGCAATTGAACCTGCAAAAGGGGCAAACAATAAAGCCGGTAATACCGTGCATACTGCACTCATTGCAAAGGATGCTGCACTCCCCGTTTTTTGAAAAATCCATATTCCGAGTCCGAAGGCAGAAAGAGCCGAACCTAACATCGAAATAAATTGTCCGAACCAAATAACTATAAATGTCTTCATTGTGTTTCTCCTAAAACCCTGTTCCTTCATATTTTTTTATGCTTTTTATAAATAATAGATATCCGATTATAAATATAATTATGGAATATATCGGTAAAAGAATAAATTTAATATTAAATGAATATTTAGATAAACTAAAAGCCGCAGGGTAGAATGCTATCATCGAAACAGGAAATATATATGTCAGAATAAACCGAATAAACGCACTATAAATAGATATGGGATATTGAGCAAAATCAAGCATATCCATTAAGGGTGAAAAAGCTTCTTCTATTTTAGGATATTTTATAGAAAAAGATGAAACTATCAAAAATATGCCGATAATACCGAGAGTTCCTGCACTTAAAAATAAGAATAAAGATAAGATAGTTATTATGCCTAAATTTAGGGTATAAGCCGAATATATAAAGATTAATAAACCGGTAATAATTCCAAAAACTTCGGATAGAGCAAAATTATCAAAGGTAATATATAAAAAAGGATTAACCGGAAGTTTTAATACCAAACTTAATTTACCTTGCAGTATATAAGTATTTGAATACCAAAGTGTCCAAGCAAAGAAACAATAAAAAACACCGACTGACATTGTATATAAAGAATAAATCAGCAAACACTCTTCTCTATTAAAGCCTTTTATTTCAAGAGTTTTGTTAAAAATAAAAACAAGAACCAATATTCCCATTATGGAATTTAAGACTCTAACAATTAACCATAAAATAGAATCATTTTTAAAAGAAAGCTGCTCTTTTATTTTTAAAACCAAAAGTTTATAACAATAATTCATTTATCCGCCCATTATCTCTATTTTTTTTATTGCCGTTCTATGAAAAATATAGGTAAACACCAAAAGAAAGAATATCCAATATAATTGTTTTGATATTAAATTAAATGATTTTAAATTGCTGCTATTTAAAACCTCAATAGGAATTTGATACAGTACTCGAAACGGTAAATAATTTAAGATTTTTTGCAAAACTTCAGGAAAAAAATCAAAAGGAATCAATGCACCTGAAAAAAATAAAAATAAAATATTTTTAATTTGAATAAAGCCTTCATTATTACCGTAAAAAAATACGCACAAGCCGATAATATAAGCTGTAAACCAATTAAATAAATATGCACAAAAAATCGAAAAAATAAACAAACATAAATTTACAATACCGTGATAGATATTTATATCAAAAAATAAAATTAAAACTATAAGCAAGGGCAGGGATTTTAATATAAATCTTGTAAGAGCTGCCGCAAAATCTTGTAAAAAGATATTAATGCCGAAATTAATCGGTCTTAATAAAAGAAAGGAAATAGAACCTGTTTGATAAATCGTTTGAAAATATCTATCCGTATTTACGCTGATAAAAGAACTGACTATAGTTATAATTGCAAAATAAGAAGTATAGTCCGCATTTCCTATTTGAGACCAAACCGAAGATTTTATTAAAAATAAAAACAACAAGGAAAATATAGAAAAAACAGCCGATATTTTAAAATATAAGTGCTGTTTAATATTTAAAGAAATAATTCCCAGTAAATATTTCATTCCGTTTTTTTATCCTTATAATAATTTAATAAAATTTTAGAAAAATCTTCATTTTCAATTTTTATATCATAAATATTTTCTTTATCATCTAAAGAATTAAAAATTTCTTCCATTGTAATCTGTTTGTCAACTTCAAACGAAATACTGTTCTTTTGAAGATCTTTATCTATAATGTTAAAATTGCTTTGTAGTTTTTCGGTTAAATCAATATGCTTTTTATACAAAAGTGTAACAATTTTAGACTTATTGTAAGATTCTATAAATTCATGAGTTCTTATATCTTCTTGTAATTTTCCGTTGTTTAAAACCAATAATCTTTCGGATAAATTGATTATATCATCTGAATTATGGGAAATTAAAATTAAAATAATATCATTAGATTGTTTATAAGTTTTTATCAGATTATAAAATTGTTCTTTTACTTCAAGATCCAAGCCTATTGTCGGCTCATCTAAAAGAAGGATTTTAGGATTATGAAACAAAACCAAAGCGATTTCGCACTTCATTTTTTGTCCTAAAGACATTTCTCTAATCGGCTTTTTTAAAAGATTTTCAAGTTTAAATAAATCAATAAGAGTGTTAAGTCTTTTATTCGCTTCATTTTTTTCAATTTTATAGATAAGCCTAAAAAGCTCTAAGGATTCTCTAAAAATCATATTTTGATAGAGCTGGCTTCTTTGACCAAAGATGACGCCGATATTCCGTTTGTATTCCTTTTGATTTTCATAGATGTTTTTATGATTGAATAAGATTTCGCCGCTCGTAGGCCGCAAAATACCCGAAATAATTTTTATTAAGGTTGATTTTCCCGAACCGTTTTTGCCGACTATCGCAACATTTTCATTATTCTCAATTTTAAAAGAAATATCCGTTAAAGCCTTAACTTCAGAATAATCGGGTTTAAACATATCTTTTACGATACCTAAAAGGCCGAATCTTCTTTCCTGTGTTTTATATGTTTTGTCAATATTTTTAAGTTCTATCATACTTTAAGGTAGATTATGACAAACATTATTAAAAATGTCAAGATTTTGTCTTTAAGTAACTTTAAATTTTTATATTAAAATGTATCTTTTTTCAATTTTCCTCTTGACAAATATTGTTATTCTGTATATATTTAATATATACAGAATAACAGGAGGCGGAGTAAGAGTGAATATTTTTTTAAATAATTCTTCAGGGGTTCCTCTTTATGAGCAGCTTTCAGAGCAGATAAAAAATCAAATTTTATCAGGCTCTTTAAAAAAAGAGGAGCCGATGCCTTCGATGAGGGCTTTGGCGGCCTCTTTGCGTGTGAGCGTCATCACTACAAAGCGGTCTTATGAAGACTTAGCCCGCGAGGGTTTTTTGTATTCGGTTCCTGCGAAGGGCTATTTTGTTGCCGATGTGAATTTTAAAAAGATTGAAAAATCAATAAAAAAAAGTATCGAAGAAAAATTAAAAGAAGTTTGCGGTCAAGCAAAAAAAATTAATCTAAATGCTGAGGATTTATATGAAGTCCTTAGACGTATTTATTAGACTTATAGGGGGTGTTTATGATATCTGATGATGTACTAAAAATCGAAAAACTTAAATTTTCGATAGGGCGCGGTAAAAAAGCTTTTTCGTTAAACGATATTTCTTTTTCGGTCCCGAGGGGCTGCGTTACGGGTTTGATAGGAGAAAACGGTGCAGGGAAAACAACCCTTATCCGCCTGCTTCTTGATATGTACCTGCCTGAAAGCGGAAAAGTTTTCCTTTTTGGTGAAGAGCTTAAAAGAGAGAATATAGAAATAAAGGAAAAGATAGGTTTTGTTATAAATGATAATTTATTTTCTTCATTATATACGGCTAAAAAGGCAGGAAAATTTTTAGCGGGAATTTATAAAAATTGGAATCAGGAGCTTTATGAAAAATATCTAAACGATTTTAAAATTCCTCCTTCAAGATTTTTGACTGCCTTGTCTTCGGGAACTATGCAAAAACTTCAAATTGCTATAGCCCTCTCCCACGGGGCAGAGCTTTTGATTTTAGATGAGCCTCTTAATTTTTTAGATCCCGTTTCCAAAAAAGATTTTTTGGATATTATAAGAAATTTTATGCTTGATGGAAATCATTCGATTTTAATTTCGAGCCATCAAACAAATGAGCTTGAAAAAATTTGCGATGAAATTGTTTTTATAAGTAAAGGCAAAAAAGTTTTCGATTCTTCGTTAGAAAATATTTATAAAAATTACGGTCTTTTAAAAATAGATGAAAAGGCTTTTAAATCTTTGTATAGTAATGATTATATAGGTTATAGAAGAACGGATTATGCTTATGAGGTTTTGGTTTCGGATAAAGACGATCAAAAATTTGGCGGAATGGTTTGCGAAGATGCAAGCCTCGAAGATATTATGTATTTTTATATAAGGAGAGAAATCTAAGATGAAAAAAATAAGGGCGATTATATTTAATTCTATTAATAGTGTAAATTTTATGTTGGGCGGAATTTTTTGTTTAATTGGTTTTATCGAAATGATTGTCGGTCTGCTTATCTCAATACCGCAGGCAATGAGGATATTGTTTTTTCAAGGGCTAATATTTTTTTGCTATGGCCTTATCATAAATCAACTTAGTCTATATGATCAAATTTCGATTTTTATCTTAACGCCTGTAAGAGGAAAAGATATTTTTAAGGCTAAACTTATTTATTCGATTCTTACTTCTTTTTTTGCACTTATGTTTTTAGGCCTCATTTTATTTTTAATAAATATTTTCATTCCTATAGGGGACATTAAATTTATGATTTTTATAGGGCTTGTGTTGTTTCCCCTTATAATTTCTTTTAGTATGATCTTATCGGCCTTATCCATTAAAGGCGGCCTTCTTAGATTTATTATTATTATGATTGTAGGATACGGCTTATTTCCTGCAGTATCTATGATTATGATTTCAGATTTGCCTAATTTGGAATTGATAAAATCTTTTTTTGAAAGAGTGCATTATCCATTATTCCTTCTTGCAGTTTATATTATTTCTTCACTTATAGTTTTAATTTCTTATTTTATAGGTAAAAGGAATTTTAACAAATTCAGGTTTAAAAGTTTTATGATTATGAATCAACGGAACAGGCAGGGATAGGGAGAGGCATTTTTGAATAGAGGTAAGATAATCGGATTGGATACTCATATTGAATAAAAATTTATTTTATTGTATAATGCTTTTATGAAATACTTAGAAACTTATTCAAATGATCCTGAATATAATTTGGCTTTTGAGGAATATTGTTTTAGGCATCTGCCGCTTGAAAACGATGAATACTTTTTTTTATGGCAGAATGGGCCTGCCGTAATTATAGGTAAAAATCAAAATGCTTATCAGGAAGTAAACGATGACTATGTGAGAGGACATAATCTTAAGGTTGTCCGCCGCATAACCGGAGGCGGGGCCGTATATCATGACCTCGGTAATTTAAATTTTTCTTTTGTTGCAAAAACAAAGGAAAATCAAACGATTGATTTTAAACGCTATTATATTCCGATTATAAATGCTTTGGAAAAAATCGGCGTTAAGGCGGAGCTTTCCGGCAGAAATGATGTTACTATCGACGGACAAAAATGTATCGGTGCTTCACAGTCTGTTTGGCAGGGCAGGGTTTTGAGTAACGGCTGTATTCTTTTTGATGTCCGCTTGGAAGAACTTTCAAAAGCTCTTAATGTGCGTAAAGAAAAGCTTGAATCAAAGGGCGTAAAAAGCGTTCGGGCCAGGGTTACAAATATAAAGCCCCACTTAAAGCGGGATATTTCGGTTTCGGATTTTAAGGCCGAATTATTAAAAGCTATCTTTGAACTTGAAGGTCAAGAACCTGTAGAATACAAACTTTCCGCTTCGGAGCTTGAGGGTGTAAAAAAAATATATGCCGAAAGATTTTCCCTTAAAGAATGGAACTATGGAGCTTCTCCCAAGGCCGAATACTCCCACTATGAAAGGTTCCCCATAGGAAGCATTGAGGTGTTTTTTAACATTAAAAATGCAAAGATTTCCGGCTTAAAAATTCACGGAGACTTTTTCGGTACAAAGGATGTTGCCGAAATTGAAAAACTCTTGGAAGGTTGCGAATACGAAAAAAATGCCGTGAGCAAAAAACTTGCAGAAACCGATTTAAAAGCCTATTTCGGTGCAATCGAAAAAGACGAATTTATTGGAATGTTTTTTAGATAAATATGAGAGCAAGGAGTTTATAAATTATTCTAACCCCCTTGCCCGAGAATCTTGACCTTAAAACTTATCTATCTCGCTTATTATTTCTCCACCTGTAACTTCTTTTTTGCCGAAATGGTATGAACTGATAATCGAGGCGCTTAAGCACATACTGTAAAATAAGAAAAAGCCCCAATTAAATGAAAGTAAAAAATTTAAAACAAAAACTTCATCAAATCTGATAATAAAGATTGCAGCAATCCCTAAAAAGAATGGAAGAGCTTTTAGGAGCGGTTTGATTAAAAATCCGGCAGCCTCTTTATAAAAAAGGTTTGCGATTATGTTTGAATCGGCACCGACGGATCTTAAAATTGCAAACTCGTTTTTTCGTGTTCTTAAATTAAGCATAATTGCAGAATAGCTGTTTATGCAGCCTGCAAGCAGCACCAAAAATAAAAATGAGAAAAAAACGGCTTTAAAAAAATTATTGCTGCTCTCAGCTGAAAGTTTTTCGATAAAAATGTCTGACTGCCAATATATATTTTCTCCTCGCAGGGCGGGCTTCATTATTTGCTCAATGGTTTTCCGTAAAGGGACTATATTTTCTTTTTCCGTTTTTAAAAAGAGAGAATATAAAAGACCGTCTCGAAAGAATTCTGCGTTTTCCTTATCAAAGGCAATTTGAGCCTTGCGGAGTTTTTCAGCCTTTTCAATAGGTAAGATTAAAAGAACGGAATAGAGCGGAACCTTTGTTTCTATCAAATCGGTATCGCTTATGGTTTTTCCGATAAGAATCGGAACTTGAGTTTTAGAACTATCTTCTTTTTGAGATTCCGTAGAAGGCTCTAATTTTTTTTGTAAGGAACAATGTATTTCTTTTATGCTTGAATCGAGGAGGGGGATAAATTGTGAATTTCTATATGGAATGCGCCAATCCTTTTGTACACGGTTTACAAGAATTGCCTTATAAGAATCTTCCGCATAATAGGAAGCTTCATCTTCTCCTATAGAAGTTAAAAATTTTTTAAAGGTCTCATTGTCAAGCCCGTATATCTTTGCATTAAGTTTTTTACTTTTACCTTCCTTCCAAAAATATCTTCCCTGATGTTTTTGTTCAAACCAAGACTCTTTTTTAAACTGAGCGGAAATATTTTTATCGGAACAAATGAACCAAGAATCTAAAGATACATAATAGTAAGAAGATAAACACTCTTCTCTGTTTTGAATGGGATAAAAAATATTTTTAGCTGAGCAGTCGAATTGTTCATCTTCATTTACCAAACAATAGCTCAGTTTTATCTCATCCTTTGACTCATAATATTTATGGTCTTCTCGAATAAAATTTACGGTAATTAAAGTCAATAAGCTGAAGAGTAAAATATATGAGATAAAAATTGCATTGCTCGTGCCTCTAAATGTTCTAAAATTATTTTTGCGGTTTTCTTTTTCCCACGCCCCATCGGTAAAAACTTTTCGTTTATATTTTTTTAATTTTTCTATATTACCTTTTAATGAGTCGATGATGTTTATTTTTGAAAGCCTGACAGCAGGCATAAGCGAAGCTATGAGTACCGTAAGAAAAGAAAATATTATAACAAAAATAATCGGTAAAATACCGAATTCGTATTGAGGCATCGAAAAAATATCGGTGTTTTCTGCCATAGCTGAATTTGCAATTTTATTAATTTGCTTAAACAAAAAAATATTAAAACCTATACCTGAAAGAATACCGGTCAAGATAGGCGGAATGCTTAACAATGCAGCTTCCAATAAGATACTATGAAAAATATGTCCCTTTCCTGCTCCTATGCTTTTTAACATGGCTATCTGTTTAATTCTCTTTGCTGCCCAAACTTCAAAAATATTGTAGATAAGATAAACAAAGATGAGGGTTAAAATAATGAGTCCTATTAAAAATTTTAAAATTAAACTTTCCATTTCGGAACGCCCCTTGCGTAAGGGATCTTTTATTCCGTACATATCCAAAAGCGGAGTATTTATAAAAATTTTATAGCTTCCGTCTTTGTTTCGCTCAAATCCTAAGTTTTCAGTAATTTCAAATAATTTTTTATAAGCATTTAATTTGGAAGTTAAAAAGATGTTTACGGCAATGGCTTCATCTTTTGTTAATGACGATGGATCAAAAAGATAAAATCCCATTGATGCTCTTTGGTTTATGCCGGGAAAACTTAAAAAGGAACCGCATATTTTAAAAGAGATTTCTTTTTTTTCGATAAACTCTTCTCCGCTTATGGGAGAGTCAAAGGCTAAAAGTTCATTGTCCTTGTATATTCTTTTACCCAAGCTAAGTTTTATTGTATCCCCGACTTTAAGATTCGGATTTTGATTTAAAAAAAAGCTGTTTACAATTATTTCGTTAGGGTTTTGAGGAAGCCTTCCTTCCGTTATAAATTCATCACCCGAAAAATCATCCCAATATCTTTTATCTCCGCTCCTGATAAAAATATAGTTATTTGACTTGTCTTCTTTTAATTTACCGCAATAAGCCGCTCCTTCAAGACTTATGGATTTTACATTTTGGTTTTGTTCTACTATACCGACCTTGCTCATAGGAATTTCATAGGTTTGAGCATCCCAAGGGTTTGTTTTTTTTATTGCCTTAAAAGAATCCATTAGAACACTGTACACAAAAAAGATATAAGCGTTTATTAAAACTACGGCTGCAGTGATAGAAAGAAATAAAGCAATACCGCTTTTTCTGTTTACTTTTACATAATTTGAAGTATATTCTCTGATAATGCTCATAAAATTTCTCCGTCTTCGATTTTAATAATTCTATCGGTTTCTAAGGCAATTCTTTCGTCATGGGTTATCATAATAATTGTCTGTTTATAGTTTTTATTCGATAATTTTAATAGGCCGATAATTTCATCGCTGTTTTTTCTGTCCAAGTTTCCCGTCGGTTCGTCTGCTAAAAGAATTGAAGGGCGGTAAATTAAGCTGCGTGCAATGGCAACTCTTTGCTGCTGTCCTCCTGAAAGCTCACTTGGAAAAGAATTCAGTTTTTCTTTTAATCCCAATACCGAAACGATTTCATCAAAATAATTTTGATCGGGATTTTTTTTATCAAGTAAGATGGGCAATAGAATATTCTTTTTTACAGATAAATTGGGAATCAAATTAAAGAATTGGTAAACAAGGCCTATCTTTCTTCTCCTAAAAAGAGCTAAGTCTTTTTCTTTTAAGGCTGAAATATCCTCTCCGTCTATGTAGACCGTGCCGGATGTGGGTCTGTCTACTCCGCCCAAGATATGTAAAAGAGTTGACTTCCCCGAACCGCTTGAGCCCATTACTGCAACAAATTCTCCCCGTTCGATTGAAATACTTACACCGTTTAATGCCCTCACCTGATTGTTATAAACCTTAGTCAAATTTTCAGTTTTTAATATCTGCATAAGCCCTCCTGATTATCAATATGCCATATAATCCGTATTTTTTTTACTGTCTTATAATAATTTATAATTGTGATAAATTTGTGACAAGAAAAGAAAAATTTAAAATAATTAAAAAAAACTATTGGGAGCGCTTTTTGCAAGATGTCCCTTATTCTTTATAAAATTTAACAATAAAAACCGTACCTGATTTTGTGTTTTCGGCTCGGATTTCGGCATTGTGTTTTTTTAAGATAGTTCGGCTCATCGCAAGGCCTATGCCGAAGCCATTGCCTTCATTTGTTTGGCCCTTATAAAAGCGGCGGAAGATGTTTTTTAAGTCGGGAGCCGGTATTTCGGGTCCGTCATTTTCAAAAGAAACTTGTGTATATACTGCATTTTCTTTTGTAGAGATAGAAATATTTTTTACTTTGGGATAAAGGTCGGAAAAGTTTTTTATTATATTTAAAAAGGCTTCGGAGAGCCAGTAAAAGTCTCCCTTTATTTTAATTCCGTTTAAACTCAGTTGAGGTAAAAGGCCTTTTATTCTTAAATTATCTTCGATGCTTTCCATAGAATGGATTAAACATTCTTCAAGTAAAAATACTTCCTTTTTCATTTCAATACTTCCAGAATCAAGGCGGGCAAGTTTTAAAAGTACCTCAGTTAAATTTTCCAAACGGGTAATTTGTTTTTTTATTTTTTGAAAATGTGCAGTCTTAAAAATATTCGTATCGGCTTTATTATCTTCTAAAAGCTCGAGCATTAAATTTATTGAAGTAATAGGTATTTTAAGTTGATGAGCTATGTTTTCAAGATTTTCTTTATATTCTTCTTTATCATTTAAGGCAATCAAACGGGTTTCACTCAAAAGGATAAGGCTCTTATATATTGAATCCTCCAATATAGAAAACTCATCTTCTTTTTCCTTATAGAATTTATAATCTCCTTTTTTAATTTTTTCTGCTGTAGAAAGAATAGAAGATATTCTTTTTTTTAATTTTTTACTTTGGTATCGGTTGCAAACTAAAAATAAGGCAATCGTTATTATTGAGGATAGACAGCAAAGTAAAATAAGATCATAAACTTTATTTTTAAAAATGATAAAACTTTTGATATATCCGTGTTTTCTTAAAATTTCTTTTCCTTTATCTTCTTGAGCCTTGTCTTTAGTTTTTAAACTTGAAAGTAAAATTTTTTCAATGGATTTATCCTGATTATTGGGTATGTTGTTTTCACTATTTATACTATCATCTATTGAGCTGCTTGCTCCGATTATTTGTGCTAAACTTAAATAAAATTTTTTTTCGGTTATTTTATAAATAAAAATTACAAAAAAATTTACAAACAGTAAAATTATAAATAAAAAGCAAATGCCGGTTTTGGTATAAAATCTTTTCATAATTCAAACCTATAGCCTATTCCGTGAATTGTTTTTAATAGAGGCTCATCCAGCTTTTGCCTGAGTCTCCTTACGGTTGCAGTCAAGGTATTGTCGTTTACAAAATTATCTTTTGAATCCCAAATTAATTCTAAGAGGCGGGGCCGTGTAAGGGTTTGATTTGCATTTTCCATAAATAAGAGCATAAGATTAAATTCCTGCAAGCTTAATTCGATTTCTTTTTCGTTTTTAAAAAGTCTTTTTTGATTTTTATCCAGTTTATACTCACCTAAAACAATTATTTCATTTGAGGAATGTCTTGTTCTGCGTAAAACCGCATTTATCCTTGAATGTAATATTGAAAGCTTAAAAGGTTTTGTAATATAATCTTCAGCTCCAAGATCAAGCCCTTCTACGATATTTTTTTCATCGTTCTTTACCGTTAGAAAAATTACAGGAGTGTCCGTCTCAGTCTTTATATATTTAAGAAAATTTCTTCCGTCTCCATCCGGTAAATTAATATCCAAAATTATCAAGTCGAAATCTTCGTTTAACCTTTTTTTTGCTTGGGCAATACTGCCCGCAAGAGTAAGCTCAAAGTTTCTTTTGGATAAATACTCTTTTATACCGAAGGCTATATCCTCGCTGTCCTCGACCGATAATATTTTTACAGTTTCTTTTGACATAATAAAACTATAACAGAATAAAAATAGGCAGTCAAGTATAATACTTATATATTCCGATTATAAATGCCTTATCGGAGCTTGAGTGTCTAAAAAAAATATATGCCGAAAGGTTTTCCATAGGAGATATTGAAGCGTTTTTTATTTATATGGGCCTAGGAATTTATCTCCATTAAAATGAATCATATGATCCGGATTTTCTGCAATCCAAACTTCCGTTTCCCATGCAATATTGTGAGCAAATTTGATAAATGTTTTTTTGTCGGGAAATGCAGAAATAAATACTATATCGGAATTTACTGATGAAAATAGTTCTTGTAATTCTATAAAACGCTTGCTGTCAACAGGACCATGAGATGTGACAGATTCTACCAAAACCAGCCAATTTTTATTTTCTACATACAAAATTACATCAGGCATTTTTCCATGTTCTTGTACATTAAAAAGTAAGGACCCTGCAATTTCTTGGTCATAATATCCCCATTTTTCTCCCGTATCACCTACATATACCAATGTACTGTTCGGAAGGAATCTAGGTGCTAAATCTTCAATAATTCTTCTTATCAGTTCACTATGTTTTCCCGGTGAAATTTGAATTAGATGATCTTCATTTATTTTTACTGAAACCAAATTCATTTTTCTTTTATGAGCATATTGTTGTGTTAGTGAATCTTGATTTTTTATAAAAGACTTTAGTAAAATGTCAAATGTTTTAGTTCCGTAGCATTTTATAACTTCAAGAGAAGCCGGTGAGATTTGATATACAGCCTTAGGACTGTTTACCGGACGAGAAGGCTCATCGGGATTATACAAAACAATTCCTGCTTGAACTAATTGGTGTATACTAAAACGCCTAAATGTTTCTCTTGTATTTGGTGCATATTCTTTTTGATAATTTATTTTTGTAAAATCCATCATGGGGGTAATTCCGATTAATGGGCTTTCTGCATTTTTCCATTCTTTTTCGGGACTTATATTAAGAAGAGCAAAAAGGCAATATGCTGTTCTTTCATTTAGCTGTGCTTTAGGCATTCCGAATTTTGTTAGAATATCAATAGCTTCTTCAAGTTTTTTAGAAATTTGCTGCTGTATAGTTATCATTTAAATACTCCAAAGCAATATTGTCAAATATTTCTTGTTGCCAAGTATGATATTTTTGCAGTTTTTCTCCCATTTTTTGTAATTGGATTTTTGAAGGGTATGGAAGATTCCGCAAATCTGTTGCATTAACTTGTGTGTGTCCGCTGAATAATCTGAATTGAGAATCAAGAAAAGATGTATTTAACCAAACAATGAGACCGTATGCGATATTCTTTGAAAGACCTTTTTTATTATCATGAAATATGTTTAAGTGATTTTCAAAAGCAAAAGCATCTGTTTCTATATCTTTAGGTGAAATCAAGGAGGCAACCAATCTTTTTTTCTCTTCTTTTGTAGAAAACCTTTTTACTACTACATAATATCCTACAGGAAAGAACATATTTTTTATTTTTTTTTCACGGATAATTGCATTCGCCTTTTTAGACTGTTTAGGCCATTGAGTTTTAAAATTCCGAAAATGAACAGGATAAAGTAATGGGATTGTATTATGCTCAGGCTCTTTTTTAATAAAATCCTTTACCCTAAAATCAACTATCGTGCCCGTAGATACTGAAATTCCTGTTTCTTGAAATGAAAACAAAAGATTACTAAAGTAGAAATTCTTTTGATTCGGAGTAGGAATGTTAAAATACATATTTTTGTCTTCAGGTTTTATAATTGATTTAAAATCAAATTTTTTTTGGCTAAGATCGGAAAAGTTTATATTATCAGAATATGAAATGACTATGCTTTCTTGTTTAGTACCTTTTTGGAGTAAAATAATTATATTTTCTTGCAAAACGGATTCTTCTTTAAAAGCCGTATTTCTTGACTCAAAAAGATGGATATGCTTTATAGAGCAGTTTTTTAAAATAAATTCTCTAAAAGGTTTATAATAGACTCCGTTGCAAAAACTTCTCGGAATAATCGCGGATAAATAACCTCCCTGTTTTAATTGAGCTATTGCAGCTCCGACAAATGCTGAATAAAGATTTACCGTTTCGAGCCCAAAGATTCTTGTATACCCTCTTGCTGATGATTTAGTTGGAATTTTTTTATAAGGAGGATTCATTATCACATGAGAAAATTTTTCATTTATGTTAAACGAATATTCAAATGATGTCTTTTCTAAAAAATCCGTATTAAAAACAGTATAATTGTAATTTTTTAAATATGATTTTCCTATTGAAAGATTTTTATTTAAAAATTCAATTATGGCTGGATCTAAATCATAGGCTGTAATTTTTATTTTAGGATTATTCCATTTTTCTGAGATAATTCTTTCTAAAAATGCACAAGATAAGGTGCCAATTCCTGCTCCGGGATCAAGAATATTTAATACTTCTGCTGTTTCGGGAAATAGAGAGGCCATGTATTTTGCTATTGGATACGGTGTTAAATATTGGCCTAAGTCTTTTTTATGGGATGTTTCCGTTTCCATTATGTGAGAAAGCCGTGCTATTTCTATTTCTTCTGCAATTCCATACATATTATTTATTATAACCTATCTTTTGATTTTATTCCACTCATTAAAATCTTATTACAAACTACATACAATAATAATCAATAAGGCAGAATTCCTGCTGAACTGTTTATTATATCTCAATTATCTTGTCGGCGATTTTTTTTGCAAAGGGTGCATCGTGGGTTACGCAGACTGCGGTGCGCTTTTCTTTTTTGACAATCGATAAAAAAAGATCGGCAACCTTGTACTTGTTTTTTTCGTCGAGGGAATCGAAGGCCTCATCGAGAAGAAGAAGCGGAGCGGGATAGCTTAGCGCTCTGGCAAGTCCTGTTCTCCTTTGCATTCCTCCTGAAAGCTCGGCGGGTAAAAAGTTTTCAAAGCCGGAAAGGCCTAAAGCTTCTAAATAAAAAAGAGCCTTTTTTTTATTTTCAAGTTTTGAAGAATTTTTTGAATCCAAAACATATTCTATATTTTCTATGGCAGTTAGATGAGGAATAAGGCGCATGTCTTGATAGGCCATTGCATAGCTTCCGCGCGCTGGCCGGTTTTCTATGCTCCCCGATTTTAACTCAAGGTTCCCTGAAATAATTTTTAAGAGGGTGCTTTTTCCTGCCCCCGATTCGCCTAAAATACAGGTAACTTTTTGTGCAAGGATTTCAATATTGAGGTTTTGAAAAACCTTATGCTTAGAGTAATAAAAAGTTCCCTCATGTATTTTAATCGGCCTTTCCATTTTTAACCCTTACTGAACGGCTCGCGACTATATCTATTCCTGTGTTCAGCACATTTTCAATTATCACATCGCCCATTTTTTTAGGAGCCTGAGTTTTGACGGTGTTTATTTCTTTCATTACATCGAAGATTAAGGCCTTAGGAATTGGGCTCGATGTTTTTACGGGAAGGGAGGGAAGAACTCCACCCTCGATTATTACGGTAGAGCTGATGTTTCTTCTAGGGTCCTTAATTTCCTGCATCGCGTAAAGTTCGCCGCCCTTGCATAAATTTCCTGCAACGGTAATTTCTCCCGACTCTTCTTTAAATACCGAAAGTTTACATCCCCGCGGACAGGACACACATGTAAATTTTTCTTTTATCAATTCTCTACTCATCTAAAATTACCTCCGCAGTTATGTCTTGGGTTAGGGTCTTTAAAGTAATAAAGTTTAGGGGAATGTTTATCATCTCGGACGGAACCATCTGACTTGTTTTCTTTTGTGCAAGAATTTGTTCACCCGATTTGATTATCAGGCGGGCATTTTTATAAACCGAGTCAACTCTCATAAAGAGGGACGCTCCGTCGATGTTTCCCGTATTTATTTTATTCGGAACAATGTAGCGGATTCCTTTTTTAGCCGTTGTTTTAATAAAAGCGGAACCGGAGGAATTTGTGCCGAATTTATTTTCCGCGGCTTTACCCTTTTTATTTTTTTGGACAAAGAGGGCTGCGTTTTTTCCGGCAGTTCTGCTTTCTTTTGTAACAAAGTCTACGATGTCATGAACATGGAGAACATTTCCGCAGGCAAAGATTCCGCTTGTTTCGGTTTCCATTCCGTTATCGACAAAGGCTCCGTTCGTTATCGGATTGAGAGCTATGCCTGCCTTTTGGGTAAGCTCGTTTTCGGGGATTAGACCTACGGAAAGGAGCACCGTATCACAGGAAAATTCTTTTTCGGTTCCGGGGATTTCTTTAAAGGAAGAATCTATTTGGGTTATCGTAACTCCCGTAACCCTGTCCTTTCCGTGGACGCAGGATATGCTGTGGCTTAAAAAAAGCGGAATACCGTAGTCTTCAAGGCATTGGGCTATGTTCCGGTTTAGGCCGCTTGAGTAGGGCATGATTTCGACAACCGCCTTTACCTTGGCTCCTTCTAATGTCATGCGGCGGGCCATGATTAAACCGATGTCCCCTGAGCCGTAGATTACTACTTCTTTTCCGACAGAAAGGCCTTCGATGTTCATAAGGCGTTGAGCCATGCCTGCATTAAAAACTCCCGATGGGCGGTAACCTTTTAGTGCGATGGCTCCTGCCGTGCGCTCTCGGCAGCCCATAGCAAGCACTACGGCTCCTGCTTTTATTTTTTTTAATCCTTGTGCACCGATGAGGGTAATTTCTCTTTCCTTTGTTAAGTCTATTACCATTGTATTGAGGAGGATATCTATGTCCTCTTTTTTTACCATGTTTATAAAGCGTTCTGCATATTCGGGGCCGGTTAATTCTTCTTTAAATTCGTGAAGGCCGAAGCCTGCATGAATACATTGATTTAAGATTCCGCCGAGTTCAAAATCCCTTTCTATTATGAGAACGGAAGATGCTCCGTTTTTTTTGGCTTCGAGGGCTGCCGCCAAACCTGCAGGGCCTCCGCCTATAACGGCGACCTCGTATTCGTTCTTGCAATTGCTGCAATCTTTTTTATCGTTTATGTTTATCATTCCGCACCGCCCTTTAGTTTTCCGTAAACAATCGGAGAATTTCTTCTGTCCTTTTGAATTTTTTCAATCGGAATTTTTAATTCTCTTGAAAGGATTTGGAGGACATGGGGCTCGCAAAAGCCTCCCTGACATCTTCCCGAACCGGGGCGTACCCGCCTTTTTATGCCGTCAACCGTGCGGGCTCCCGCAGGGCGGTGAATGGCCTCGACGATTTCTGCTTCGGTTACGGTTTCGCAGCGGCAGATAACATGTCCGTAGAGCGGATTTTCTTTTATAAGAGAATCCTGTTCTTCTGCACTAAGGCCGGCAAAATGTCCGATTGCTCTTCGATTTTCGTTAAAGTTTTTCTTTTTATTGAAGGGAATTTTTAAGTCATCGGCTTCTTTTTTTATGAGCTCTGCAACATATTCTCCGATGGCGGGAGCCGAGCTCAACCCCGGTGATTCGATTCCGCCTGCGTGTATAATTCCTTTGGAATTTTTTGAAGCATATATCATAAAGTCTCCCGTATCGGGCCTTGCCCTGACTCCTGCAAAAATACGGATGGTGTTTTTAAAATTGAGGGAGGGTACGGTTTTTAGAGCCTTTTCTTCTACCTGAGCCAAACCTTGGGCTGAAACGGAAGTGTCTTCAACATCTTCGATATTTTCTGCTGAAGGGCCGACTAAAAAATTCCCATGATAGGAGGGAAGAACTAAGATGCCTTTTCCCATCTTTGAGGGGGCCTGAAAACATATATGATTTACAAGATTGGTATAGCTTTTATCAAAGAGGCGGTATTCCCCGCGGCGGGGGAGAATTTTAAAATCTTCATCTCCTGCCATCTTTGCAATCTTATCGGAGTAAAGTCCCGCGGCATTTATCACCAGCTTGGTTTTAAAAACATTTTGTTCCGTTTTGCTTGATTTGGTTTTGATTGTATAGGCTTCGCTTTCTTTTTCAATTGCGGTAACTTCGTTTTCGGGAAGAAAGTCAACTCCGTTTATTACGGCATTTTCCATAAAGGCAGCCGTCATATCGAAGGGACAGATTACCCCTGCTGTTCCGCAGTAGAGGGCTCCCAAGGCTTCTTTTGAAAGATTGGGTTCTTCCTTTAAAAGCCTTTCCCTGTTCCAGATTTCCAAGCCTTCAACTCCGTTTTTTAAACCCCTTTCGTAGAGGGTGGAAAGTTCTTTTTGATCTTCTTCGTTAAAGGCGATTACAAGAGAGCCTAATTGTTTAAAGCGCAGATCCAATTTTTCTTTTAAGCTGCGCACTAAAAAATTACCTCTTACATTTAGCTTTGCCTTTAAGGAGCCTTCCTTTGCGTCATAGCCCCCGTGAATAATTCCGCTATTGGCTTTGCTTGTACCGCAGCCGAATTCCAATTCTTTTTCGAGGACGGCAATTTTTAATTCGTACTTGGAAAGTTCCCGTGCAATGCAGGCTCCTACAACCCCTGCTCCGATTATTATTATATCGTACATACCTTTCGATAATATCACTATTTTTAGCCTTAGTCTATATGAAAAAAACAATTTTTATCCGGTATAGCATTGACTTTTTTTTTAGATTTTTATATAATCAAATCTCGTTTTACGGGCCATTAGCTCAGCTGGTAGAGCAACAGACTCTTAATCTGTGGGTCGCAGGTTCGAAGCCTGCATGGCTCAAATTTTTGAATATTTTTTATCTACGATTTGCCAATAGCCGTTTTTATCGGCACCGATGCGTTTGATTATACCTGCTTTTTTTAGTTCCGAAATTTTTCGGCTTATGGTTGCCCTCGATTTTGACATTTTTTCAGCTAGCTGTTCATATGATATTTCAGGATTTGCTTTTAAGCATTTTAGTATCTGATTTACAGTATCATTTACAGTATCATTTACAGTATCATTTACAGTATCATTTACAGTATCATTTACAGTATCATTTACAGTATCATTTACAGTATCATTTACAGTGCTTTTTTTGCGGCTGTTTTTCATTGTTTTGACTATTATTTCAAGCATAAAATCTATAAAAATACCTGAATCGTTTTCATCCGTGCTTTGCTCAAGTGCCTTATAATATGCCGCTTGATTTTTTAAAATCATATTTTCGATGGGGAGGTGAATAAATATAGGATTCCAATCTGCAAGAATTCTGGAGTGCCATAAGCGTCCCATTCTTCCGTTTCCGTCTTCAAACGGATGAATAAACTCAAACTCATAATGGAAAACACAGCTTTTTATAAGGAGATGGTAATCGCTATTTTTAAGCCAATCGAATAGATCGCTCATTAAAAATGGAACTCGATCGGCTGGCGGGGCTATGTGACTTATGCCGTTTTTTCCGGCTATACAGACTCCTCCTTTTCTAAAGTGTCCCGGATTATCGAGAAGACCCATAGTCAAAATTCCATGAGCCTTTAATAAGTCTTTTTCTTTATAAGGATTGAAGGACATACATTTTTCATAAACCTTAATTGCATTTTTTACTTCTTGAACTTCTCGCATGGGAGCTATAACATGTTTCCCCTCAATTAAGGCAGTAACCTGTTCTTCGGTTAATGTATTACCCTCAATTGCAAGAGAGCCTTGTATCGTTTTCATTCGGTTTATTTTACGCAGTCTTACACCGTCTTCTTGTTCAAGTCTTATTTTAAAGCGTTCCATATCTGCGGATATTTGAGAAATCAAATTTATAGCTTTTGACGTAATTTTAAATGGAGGTTCATAGCTCATACTTCTATTATAGAAGATTTTTAAGATGTAGTTAAGTAGTTTTAAATTTTAGCGGTAATTCTCCGTCAAGATGTTAAGATATTTTTCGGTGAGGGTAAAGGCTTCGCTATTAAGAGTTTCAATCATGTCATCAGAGGTATGCATTAACTGCCATGTAAATGGAATTATTTTTTCGAAGGGGGAACCTTGAGGCGGTTTTTGATTTTTTATTACCATTTCCGTGAGTTCGCTGATGGCTGTTTTGTTTTGGCTATCGGGTGAGGCAGTTTGATTTTGTCTGTTGGGTGCAGACATTTTTTTTTGAGGAAAGCGGTATACAAGGGCAGCGGCTTTTTCCCGCGGGAGGCAGCGTAAAAGGGACTCGGCTTCTTCTCTTGGAAGAACGGTTACGGCCTGCGCACAAAGGCCTGCGGCAATAAAGCCTGCATTGTCGCTATAAGCCGTCAGCATTGAAAGCCATTGATTGGGACAAGCTCTTTGAGCAAAGAGACCCGCCCTTTTATGCAGCTCGTCCAGCTTCTTTGTTTTTGCTTCATCCCGTCCGAAAATACCCGAACGGGAGAGAATTAGGGTATCGCCTCTTCCGCACATGTCGAATACAAAGATATCGTCCTCATCCATTTTAAGTTTTTTTAAGCCTGTTCCGAGAGTGTATGCTCCTTGTTCTTTAAGACCGGAAGCCCCTGCTTCTTCCCCGTCGGTAAAGATGATTTTTATGTTGTGAGGCTTTGTGTAAGAGCATAGTTTTTTTGCAAAGTTCATGAGGATAAAACAAGAGGCTGAATTGTCGTTAGCACCTTGGGTATTTGGAGCTCTGTCATAGTGGGATACAAGGGTTTTCATTTTAAAGTTCTTATCGTAAAATTGTACAGGATATTTTATGATTATGTGTTTTTTTTGTGCAAGGTTTACTATGCTGTGCGGAACATTGTGAGCTCTTAACCACTGCGATATAAAATCACAGCGGTTAAGGTCTTTTTTTAAAAAGGCTTTAAACAAATCGGAATTAAGCGGATTATCTTCATTTTCCTTAATCATCTTTGTTAAAGCCTTTTAGTTTTATTTTTTTAATTCTTCAAGAGCTTTTTCGAGTTCGTTTACGATCTTTGCAAAGTTATCGCATGCTGCCTGTACCGGAGCCGGATTTGCCATGTCCACACCTGCAAGTTTTAGCGATTCAATCGGATAGCGTGAGCCTCCTGATTTTAAGAACTTAAAGTAGTCTTCGCGTTCTTTATCTCCGCCTGAGCAAACTCTTTCGGCAAGAGCCATCGAAGCCGAAATGCCTGTCGCATATTTGTAAACATAGAATGCCCTGTAAAAATGAGGAATCCTCAACCCTTCCAAATCGCTTACATCTTCGAATACCATTTCCGGCCCGAAATAGAGTTCCAGAAGTTTTTTGTATTCGCTTCTTAAATTTTCGACTGTGAGAGGCGTTCCGCTTTCAACAAGAGCATGAGTAATTCTTTCGTACTCTGCAAACATGGTTTGCCTGTAGAGGGTTGCAAGAATATCGGAAGCTCTAACGCTCAAAAGATAGGCTCTCATTTTCGGGTCAGTAGTTGTTTTAAGCATGTGCCTAAATAAGAGCTCCTCGTTAAAGGTAGAGGCAACTTCGGCTTCAAAAATTGTATAGTGGTAGCAGGGGTAAGGGTTATTTCTTACTGAGTACCATGAGTGCATAGAATGGCCGCCTTCGTGCACAAGGGTGAATACATCACGGATAACGTCTTCTTTGTAGTTTATCAGAATATACGGATCGCTGTCATATCCGCCTGATGAAAAGGCTCCTGAGCGTTTGCCCTCATTTTCATACTTGTCAACCCAACCGTTTAAAAGACCGTTTCGGATTGTTTTAACATATTCTTCTCCAAGAGGTTTGAGGGCTTCGGTGATGATGTCGACTGCTTCATTATATGGGGTAACTTTTTTTACCTCGCTGACTAAGGGCATATATACATCGTAGTGCCGGAGCTCTTTTAGTCCTAAATGTTTTTTTAAGAGACTGTAGAATTTATGCAAGGGCTTTAAATTCTTGTGGATTGTATCTACAAGATTGTCATAAACGGCTGTAGGAACCTTGTCTACATATAGGGATTTTTCTCTTGCAGAAGCATAGCCCCGTATTTTTGCAAGGGCTACATTTTGCTGAACCTGTCCCGTGTAAAGGCTTGCAATTGTGTTTTTATGTGCGCCGTATGTGCCGTAAAGCTGTTTATAGGCCTTTTCGCGCAAAGCTCTGTCGGGATTTTGCATAAACTTTGAATAAGAAGATTGAGTTAGTTTTATATCGCCTTCTTTTGTGGTAATAGTACCGAAATCAAAGTCTACATTGGTTAGAACCGAAAAGGCTTGGCTCGGCGTGCCATGGGGCTCTCTTAAAAGGCTTAAAATCTTCTCTTCCTTGTCTGAAAGGGTGTGGGGTTTTAGGTGCAAGGTTTTTTCCAAGGAAACCTTAAAATCGGCAAAATCCTTTCCGGTGGGACTTGAAGGATCAATCCATGAACGGATTTTTTCTTCAGGGATTTCCATGATGGCGGGCATGAGCCAGCTGGTCGCAGCCGAAAGTTCCGTAACGGTCATCATGTATTTACTTAGCCGTTTGATGTTTTCGGGGTCTCCCTCGTTTGAAGATTTTTGTAAAAAGGCATAGTTTCCGACCTTTTCGGCAATTCTATCAACTCCTGTTGAAGCCTTTAGGCAGGCAAGCAGGGTTGCCGCATCGATTGTTTCAGGCTTGGAAAAAGCTTCTTTATATTTTAAGATCTCTTTTCCGCCTTCCGGAATGGAAGCAAGAGCCGCTTCCCATTCTTTGTCATTCTTAAAAAGTAATTCAATATTCCATTTGTCGCTCTTGGCGATCTCGGAACGTTTAGGTGTTGTTGAGTTTTTCATGTAATTACTATACAACAATGCCGGCAAATAGGCAAGTTCTTTTCTTAAAAAAAAATTTGATAAGGTGCAAAAGGTTCAACAGGGCTTATTGACTTTTTTTTTGATTGATGATATATTCTTGTTTCATTATTCCCCGGTTGTGTAATGGTAGCACCGCAGATTCTGGTTCTGCTTGTGGGGGTTCGAATCCTCCCTGGGGAATTTTTTTATTCATTGGTCCCTTCGTCTATCGGTTAGGACATGAGATTCTCAATCTTAAAAGACGGGTTCGATTCCCGTAGGGACCGGTTCTGTAGATTCCGATATAAAAAACACCTTATAAGTTTATTTTATACCCTATAGACTTTTTCATAATTTACGGTAATATATAAGGATATGGAAAGAAGTCTGTCAACATTTGATCAATTAGTAAAATCATTATCAAAAGAAGAAACGCAAACTCTGCTGGAAACTATTCAGCGCAGCATGGAAGACTTTGCAGCCGAAGCCCAACCCGAGGAAAAGGCAACTCTTTCAGAAAAAATCAGAGAACATCAGGGAATAGGCATAGCAAGCGAACCCTTTTTGATAAGATTGTGGCTCTCTATAAGATCGTTTTTAAGATCCATACCTTTAAAAGTAATATATAATGAAGAACTTTTAAAAAGAATGGCAAAAAATCTTAAAAGATCGGCCGGCGCCTATATAAATATACATCAGAATGTCTATACCGGTGTTTTTTATACGGAATTAAAAAATCTACGAAAAACCCAATTGTTTTTTACATCTCTTCTTTCGGCTTATGACTCAGGTAAGGGCTCTTTCTATATGCTTGTAAGTTCCTTTGTTGCACCCGCAACCTACGAAAAACTCATGAAAGAAACAAACCCTTTTTCAATTAAGATAGGCTCAGAAGTTTCATCAAATATCCGGACAGGTTTTTTACGAAAAATTGATGCGGTTTTTTCTAATTTAACTGATGAAGAAAAAACAGAAATGTACTTATGCGCTCAAGCTATAGAATGGATGAAATCCTTCTGCTCTCTTGCATTGGATAAAACTTTGTTGAGGTTTAATGTAATTTCGGATTCAAATGCTACATGCCAAGCCCTTACGATACAGCCCGAAATGGAAGTCCTCTCGTCAATACTTTATTCTAAAAAAAACATACCTTATAATCTTCTTCAAGCTCTATTTTTAATGCATGCACAAGAGACCATAATAGATGATGACAGCAGAATGGTAAAAGAGGCGGACGAATTTGTAAAGGAAGCTATTGAAGCCCTTGGAGCTATAAGGCTGTTTTTAAAACAAGTTCCTCTCTTAGACATTACCCGCTACATTAAAAAAGACATAAATTGGATGCCTTATAAGTTGACAGGCGGTGAAGATTGGTTTATTTACTTTAAACAGGCTTGGTATGAGCGGTTTAACCAAAAATGGTCAACTTGGTCATATGAACAAAAAAAGTTTAATATTAAGATTCAGATGATTAACCTTTTAAAGGTGGGCGATTTGGAATCTATGAAATTTTGTCCATGGCGCAATTTATGGGTAGAATGTAAATTTAAAAAAGAACTTCCTTTTCTATTTTTAAAAACATTTTTTTATGCCTTTTATGATGAAAAACTTTCGAATACCCTAAAAACAATCCTAGTAGAAGGCAATTTTTATAAACATGAAAATTTGAACGAGTATACAACTTCATATAATGTGCTTGAGCACCGTAAAGGTGAATTTGAAAAGTTTGAAAACCGCTTATCTCCTACAGGAGACGTAGGAACAGCTTTTGCAAAAATACGTGCAGAAAAGACAGCCACTTTAAAAAACAAAAATCAAATTGAAGGCTTGATGCACACGGTCGAGGCAGAAGCAAAGCAGCTTATAAATTCGAGTATTGATGCTTTAAAATCGATTGAGCTGATTTTAACAGGAATCCTCGGCGGCGGAAAAACAAGCACATATGCAACTATTACAAACTGGGCAATTATAGCCGGATCTAAAAACGGGCATTTCCGCGAAGAAGTTGCTAACGCAAAAGAACAAATACATACAAGTATAAATCTCTTATCCTTAGCGGAAAAGCTTGAAGCCGAAGCAAAATAAGATTTTTATACGAACCTAAAGTATGTAAACATTACGCTCAATGATCCTATAAAGCTCCCTAATAAGAACCGTAAAAGAATCAGTACTATCAGACATACGATTATCTGTTTTCTCAGGCTCATAAATTTTCCGCCTGATAACTTATGAACTCTCACAAAAACGGGCGATAAAAATCTGTCGAGCATATCGGCAAAGTTTCCCCGCCGGTAGTTTTCAGAAAAATCAAGAACCAATCTAATTATCAATATTATAATAAAAAAATTGAGTAAGAATGAAAAAAACGACCAAACTATATTTACAAGGTTTAATACAATTCCCAAAACGGAAAATGACCTCATATCTGCAATTTGGAACAACACACCGGAAAAAAGAGATAAAATCCCAATGGCTAAGATAGGCGAAAAATCTACCATTCCGATTTGAGTAAATCTGAATCTCCTAAACCAGCTCAAGTAAGGATCACAAATTTCATAAAGAAAGCCGCCCCGTGAACGTGCTCCAAACCACGAAAGAAAAATATAAATAATACAAAGATAAGAATAAATCTTTACTACGAAACCCAATGTGCTAAAAAGTGATGATATCATATAAACCTCTCTATCTATATTTTAAATTTAATTCTTTTTTATTCAAGCCAAATTTGTTCAACCCCGAACTGCATATTTAATTCTTCTATAAATTCGGGAGTTGATGGTATACGGATTTGAGAAGAAGCCTTAATTATATAAGCCTTATCCTCATCCTTTACATGAATATAAACATCGCAGTTACCTGACCTCTCATATAAAAAATCCTTTAAACCGGTCAACTCTTTTGCAGAAGTTATATTTTCATCAAGCTCAATGTGAACCTCGCTTAAAGCCTTCTGCTGCAATTTATCTATTTCCAAAACATCGTCTACCAAAAAGGAATGAGACTCGCCATCACTGTTATCAATAGAACCCACAAAGCCGCATACTGTTTCGGGCAAAAGGGAAGGTCTATACTTTTCCCATGTTTTCGGAAAGAAAACCAAATCTAATGTTCCGTTTAGGTCTTCAAAGGTTCCGAAGCCCATCATTGCACCTTTTTTTGTTTGATGCTGTCTGACTCCTGTAAGCATACCGACAAGAACATATCTCTTCTTTGAGGTAGCGCGTGCAAGATGTGAAATATCCAAGGTGGCAGAATTATTTATTACCTTGCGGTATTCATCCAGAGGGTGTCCCGAAATATAAAAACCCATCAGCTCTTTTTCAAGCCTAAGTTTTTCTTTTTTGGGGAACTCTTCGATTTTTTCAAAAACAAAGTCCGAAAACTCTTTTATACCGGAGCCCTCAAAAAGACTTCCCTGCCCCGTACTTTCGTTTTCTTTTTTTTGGGAAGCGTAAGCCACGGCCCCATCCATATTTACCATCAAGGTAGAACGCTCCTGTCCCAAACTATCAAAGCAGCCGGTTTTAATCATAACTTCAAGGTTACGCTTATTTTGAGTGTGCAGATCGTTCCGCTCCAAAAAATCGATAAATGACTTATATCTGCCGTTTTTTTCGCGCTCTTCAGCAAGTTCATGGGCAGCCTGCATTCCGACTCCCTTTATTCCCAAAAGCCCGAAGATAATATTGCCGTCGGAGGAAACACTAAAATATGGGTCGGATAAATTTACATCGGGGGGAAGAATTTTAAGCCCCATCTTTTCGGCTTCGGCAATATATTCAGGAAGCTTGTCGGTAGAGGTAATTTCGTTGGTAAGGTTAGCTGCCATAAATTCTGCCGGAAAATGAGCCTTTAAATAGGCTGTTTGAAAGGCTAAAACGGAGTAAGCGGCTGCGTGGCTCTTATTAAAGCCATAGCCTGCAAAGGGGATAAGAATCTCAAAAATCCTGTCGGCGTCTTCCCTGCTGAAGCCCTTCTCTTGTGCACCCTTAATAAACTTTTCTTTTTCGGTTTTCATAACCTCAATTTTTTTCTTTCCCATAGCACGGCGGAGTATGTCGGCTTGACCGAGGGAATAGCCTGCTATTCTTTGTGCAACCTGCATAACCTGTTCTTGATAAACGATAACCCCATAAGTTTCGGCTAGGATATCTTCAAGACAGGGATCGGGATATTTGATTTTTGAATTATCGAATTTTGACTCGATAAACTGGTTGATATAATCCATAGGACCCGGACGGTATAAAGCATTTAAAGCAATCAAATCTTCCATTTTGGAAGGCTTTGCGCGCTTTAAAATATTTTGCATTCCCTGACTTTCAAATTGGAATACGGCAGCCGCTTTACCTTCGCTAAGCATTTTAAAGGTTTCAGCATCCGAATAGTCAATATCGCCTATCGAAAATTTTTCCCATTCTCCACCTCTCTTATGAATAAGGTCTTCAGTATGCTTTATGAGGGTTAAGGTTTTTAAGCCTAAAAAGTCCATCTTTACAAGGCCGCATTTTTCGATTAAATCCATTGTAAACTGAGTAGCAACCTTTCCGGTTTTTGAATCCTTGTAAAGCGGAACATAGTCGGTTAAGGCAGTCTTACCTATAACGATGCCCGCAGCATGAAGACTCGAATTACGGTTTCGCCCTTCAAGAGCTATGCTTATTTCAAAAAGCTCTTTGTATTGCGGGTCTTCGGCCATTTCTTTTAATTCGGGGACTACATCAACAGCGTATTTTAAGGTAACCTCTTTTACTCCATCAGTTAGAGGTTTAGGAGGTATGAGCTTTGTAATGGCATTTACATCTGCAAGCTGAATATTTAAAACCCGTCCCACATCTTTTACGACAGCCTTTGGCTTTAAGGTTCCAAAGGTAATAATCTGACCTACATTTTCGTCCCCGTATTTTTGACGTACATATTCTATTACCTCCTGCCGTCTTTCGAAGCAAAAGTCTACGTCGAAGTCGGGCATCGAAACCCGCTCGGGATTTAAAAAGCGTTCAAAAAGGAGGTTATACTTTAGGGGGTCTATATCCGTAATACGCAAAGAGTATGCAAGAATTGAACCGGCTCCGGAACCGCGTCCCGGGCCTACCGGTATACCGTTATTTTTTGCCCAGTTAATAAAATCCCAAACAATTAAAAAATAACCGACAAAGTCCATTTTTATAACTATATCGAGTTCGTAATTAAGCCTTTCCTTTATTTTATCGGTAATGACGGGATAACGCTTTTTTAAACCTTCCTCGGCCAAATGCCTGATATAATCTTCTTTTGAGCTAAAGTCTTCAGGGATTTCATATATCGGAAGAATGGGGCCCGGCTGCGGAATTTCCAAATTGCACATTTCCGCAATGCGGACAGTGTTTAAAACCGCTTCAGGATATTCCGGAAAGAGTTTGGCCATTTCCTCTCCCGACTTAAAATAAAATTCGCTTCCCTCAAATTGCATTCGATTGGTATCGGTTCTAAGTTTTTTCATCCCGATACATACTAAGATATCTTGCGCTATATAGTCTTTTTGTTCTACATAATGAATATCGTTGGTTAAAACCAAAGGAATGCCGATCTTGCGGGCTATTTCGATTAAAAGTTTGGCAGCCTTTTTTTCTTCTTTTATTCCATGATCTTGAAGTTCGATAAAATAATTTTCGGCACCGAAAATTTCACGGTATTTTCTGACATGAGCCTCGGCCTTTTCTTTTTCGCCGTTTAACAAGAGAACAGGAAGCTCCCCTGCAAGACAGGCCGACAAGCATATAAGCCCTTCCGCATACTGAGCCAAAAGCTCATCGTCTATGCGCGGTTTATAATACATACCTTCAGTATATCCTTTAGAACAAAGCACCATTAAATTACGGTATCCTGTTTCGTTCTTTGCCAATAGGATGAGGTGATAGTATTTTTTCCCTCCCGGAGTTTCTTTTTTTTCAAAGCGGCTTTCGGGAGCCACATAGAACTCGCAGCCGATTATGGGCTTTATATTCTTTTCTTTACAGGCATTATAAAAATTTATAGCCCCGAACATATTACCGTGATCGGTCAATGCAAGGGCAGTCTGCCCCAGCTTTTCAGCCTTTGCTGCAAGGCTTTTAACCGAAGCCGCTCCGTCTAAAAGAGAAAAATCGGAATGAACATGAAGATGAACAAAATCGACAGCCATAAGGCTTCAAGCCTACCACAAAAGGCTCTTTTTTTCAAGACTTGGATAAAGGAAAACCCCCAAGCTGCCGATCGGAAAAAAATCGGAGGATTTAATACTTCTTGAAACTTCTTGATTCTTTAAAAATCAAGAAGAAATTTGAAACTATTTTATAATTACGAAAATAAAAATACTTTGCTGATTTCATCTATATGGGTATGATAAATTCACTTTATTGATAAAAAAGCTTCCCGATATGTTATGCTTTCCTGCTCTATCTGAGGCTGCTTTCTCTTAATCATTTCCCGTAAGCTTTTTCCAAAAATTCGGCAGCATGCCGGTTTTTCGGTTCTTTTTCCAATATATATTGAAATGTTTTGATAGCTTCTTCTTTCTTTTTTAAACGCATTTGGAGGATTCCCTTTATAAGCAAGGTGTCCGTCTTAGTTCCGAACATTTTTTCTGCTGTTTTAAGTAATTCGAGGGCTGTTTTGCTTTGTCCGATTTTATCAAGGCAGAATACAAGATTGTGTAATAAAAGCCTTTCTTCAGGCTTAGCCCTAAGCATTTTCCTGTAAAGAATAGCGGCTTTTTGGTATTGTCCTGCTTTTCGGCGGAACAAAGCCAGTTCAGGATCAAAATTAACTTTTCCGCTTTGACTCATTAAAATTTCAAGTTGGTTGCCGGCATCTTCCCAACGCCCGCATTTTTCAAGGAACAAAACATAATCCCGCCTTATGTAAATATTCTTTTCCCATTCTTGTAAATATAAACCGTAGGCTTCATCGGCTTCTTTATTTAATTGTAAATTTTCGTAAGAGGCGATAATTCCTATTTTAGCTTCTTCATCTTTTTCATTCAAACCTAAGGTTTTTTCATACCAGCTAAGAGCTAAATCGGGCATATTCAGTTTTATATAACAGCAGCCCATCGCATTAAAGATAGCTGTATCGGCTCTTCCGTTTTGAATAAGAGCTTGAAGATGAGGTAATACCTCTTCGGGAGGGTTATCGATATGGGCGGCGGTGATTATTTTATAATAATAAATATCGTCGGCATCGCAAACTCCGCTTGCTTCTGCCCGCAGGATTGCAGAGCTAAGTTCCTCCCAGCGGTATGCTTCTTGGAGGGCAAGCATTGTGCCGTAATAAGGGTAAGGATTTTGAGGCTCATGTTCTATTGCACATTTATAATGACCTAGGGCTGCATTAGTGTTGCCCATGGAACGCTGAGCCTCGGCGGCAAGAAGGCGTATTTCGGCATCGCTTCCAAATGTCTTAATAAAAATTCGGGCAGCAACGGCTGCCCTTGAGTAATCACCCCGCTCCATATGCTTTTTGATAACGCCCATTGCAAAAAAACGGTCTGAAATTCCGTCATCGGGAATCTCAATACCCAGTTTTGCAAAATCTTCTGCAGCAGAGGCTGTATCGCCCAGCTGCATCTTGATCATTGCAGGGTACCACTTTAGGGCGGTATCATCGGGCTCGAATTCGCAAGCCGCCTCGTACTGGCCTAGAGACTCGGGCAGATAACCTTCCATTTTTAGAGCGTGTGCAAGATAGAGGCGCGGAGCAACCCCGTCAATGCCGTTTTTTATTGCAAAGCTGAACATTTGGCGTGCCATGTTTGCATTGCCGTTTCTTAATTCATAAATTCCTTCAACAAAAAGAGAATTTAAATATCCGGCATTAAGTTTTGCATTTGAGGGGGCAAATTTTAGGGCTTCTTCAAAGGTCTTTCTGGCAAGGCGGGGCTTTTTCCATTTTAGATAGGCAGAGCCGAGCATTGCCCTTGTTTCAACCGGCTGAGGATTGAGCTTTAAGCTCTTTTCAAGGCAGTAAGCGGCTCTGTCATACTGCCCTGCAGCTAAATAGGAGCGGCCCAAAAAAAAGAAGCCCATAGGTAAATTCGAATGATCGAATGCCGAATCCGATGAGCATCTTTTAATATAGGCCTTACCGTAGGCTATGGCTCTGCCGTAATTGTTTACGGCAGCCCAAGCCCTTGAAAGGTATAAATATATTTCGGGATTTCCCTGTTTTTCGCCGTAAAAGGGGGAAGATACTTCGGCTAAGCCTTCTGCAGCAAGTTTTTCTAAAATTAAAATTGAAGTCTTATAGTCGCGTTTTTTTCCGGCTTCAATGGCTTCATTTATAAGCGCATTTACAGACTTAGCCATAAGTTTATTTTCTTCCGGCTTGAACCAATGTTACGGCCGAGGTGGTGATTATGTCGTCTACCGAGCATCCTCTGGAAAGGTCGGATATGGGTTTTGCAAAACCCTGAAGGAAGGGGCCGAGAGCTTCTGCTCCGGCAATCCTTTGTACCAGCTTATATCCGATGTTTCCGGCTCCAAGATCCGGGAAGATAAGGGTATTGGCCTGTCCTTTTACCGGAGAGTCGGCTGCTTTCTTTTGCATAACTGAAGGAACTATAGCACAGTCCAACTGGATTTCTCCGTCAAAGACAAAATCCGGTTTTCTTTCCTGTAAGATTTTTACGGCTTCGCGGACGCGTAAAATATTTTCATCCTTGTCTCCGCCGGAGCCCTTTGTTGAAAAGGAGAGCATTGCAACAACAGGCTCAACTCCGGCAAAGGTTCGGCAGCTAATAGCTGCGGAGCATGCAATGTCAGCCAACTGTTCCGAACTGGGAGTCGGAATTACGGCACAGTCCGAAAATATAAAGACTCCGTTTGCCCCAAGTTTGGGATTTTTTGTATCCATCAAAAAGCAAGAAGAAGCGGTTTTCATTCCCGGAAGAGTTCCGATAACTTTTAAACCGGCACGTAGTACATCGGCTGTTGTGTTTAAGGCTCCTGCAACCATTGCATCCGCCTTATCTTGAACCAGCATCATAGCTGCAAAACCCAGCTCTGCACTCATTTCTATCTTAGCTTGTTCAAGGGTCATTCCCTTAGCCTTTCTTTTTTCGTAATAGCTCTCGGCAAAAGAATCAAGCCATTCCGATTTTTTCGGATCTATTATTTTAATTCCGTCAAGTTTTACACCTGCTTTAGAAGCCGCTGCAGAAACAGCCTCATCGGAACCGATTAAAAAAAGCTCCGATACCAATTTTTCATCTACGATAGATCGGGCTGCTTTAAGAGTCCTTTCTTCAGTACCTTCAGGCAAAACAAGGCGGTTAGCATACATTTTTGCCTTTCTTTTCATTTCATCTACAAAACTCATAATTTTATCTCCTTAATCTTTTCCGTATGTTTAAATTGGGCTAACAATTTTTACTTACGCGGTATTTTAGCATTTTTCAATATTTATGTCTAGCAATTAATTTCCCATGGATTATGGGGGAATTTGTATAGAATAAATTCTTCTTTTGTGTTAAAATCACGTGAATTAGGGTATCAAATTATGCAAAATTTAAAAAGACTTTTATCTTATGCAAAAGGGCAAAGCCGGCTTTATATACTTGCCCTTATTTTTACGTTGTTTTCACAAGTAATCGTTGCCATGCAGCCTCAGCTTATCAGAATTACAATAGACTCGGTAATAGGAGGAGCTGCCTTGCCGAAAGGTTTAATATCTCAGCTTGTTGCCTTGTTTAAAGACCACTTAAGCGGAACAAGAGGCTTACTTGTAATGGCTGCCCTGATAGTCTTTTTTTCACTTATAAGGGGCCTTTTTACATTCGGCAGAATAAACATAGCCAGTGTCGCAACGGAGCGTTCAATAAAGACTCTCAGAAATAGACTTTACAATCATATCCAGCTTCTTCCTTACTCCTATCATTCTAAGGCAGAAACCGGAGACCTGATTCAAAGGTGTACTTCGGATGTTGAAACCATCCGCTTGGCCTTGTATTCCCAGATAATGGATACGGTAAGTTCCGTCTTTTTGATAATTTATACCATTTACTTGATGGCTCAATTAAATACGAGTCTAATGCTTATTTCCTTTTGCATTATGCCTTTGACTTTTTTTTCATCGGCCATATTTTTTAGAAGAATTCAGAGGCAATTTAAAAAAGCAACGGAATATGAAGCCTCAATGACTACTGCAATACAGGAAAATTTAACCGGCATAAGAGTCGTAAAAGCCTTTACCCGCCATCAATACGAAATAGAAAAATTTATTAAGCGGAGCGAAAGGTACCGCAATCAGAATTTGAAGATAAATAACAGCTTTGCCGCTTTTTGGTCATTCTCCGATTCTCTTTCGATAGCCCAAGTTTTTGGGATAATTCTTTACGGAAGTCTATTGGCCTACAGAGGCGATATAAGTTCAGGAGATTTAGTAGCCTTTATTTCTTATACGGGAATGTTAATCTGGCCTGTCCGCCGTTTAGGACGTATCATAAGCAATATAGGAAAATCCTTTGTTTCTGCAGGACGCATTGAAACTATTTTAAATGAAAAGGCTGAAGATATTTTCCCGACAAACGAAAAACCCGAAATTAAAGGAAACATTAGCTTTGATTCCGTTTCATTTTCTTATCCTGAAACACAAAATCAAAAGATACTCGACAATGTTTCTTTTAATATCAAAAGCGGACAAACTGTTGCAATCCTAGGGCCTACAGGATCGGGAAAAAGCTCCCTTGTGCATTTACTTGCCCGCCTTTATGAATATGATTCAGGCTCTATCAAAATGGAAGGAAAAGAATTAAACACTATAGACAAGGGTTGGATAAGGTCTCAGGTGGGGCTGATTTTACAGGAGCCGTTTTTATACGGCAGAACAATTATGGAAAACCTCAAATTAGCCGTGCCCGATGTTTCCGATTCTTTTGCCCGCCATTTCTCAAAGGTCGCTTTTTTAGATGAAGAAATAAATAAGTTTGAAAAAGGTTATGAGACCTTGGTCGGAGAACGGGGCGTCTCTCTTTCGGGAGGACAAAAACAAAGGCTTGCAATTGCCAGAACCCTCATCAAAGATTCTCCCGTTATTATTTTTGATGACTCCCTTTCGGCTGTAGACACCCAAACGGATATCAGCATCCGTTCCGCTCTAAAGGAAGAAAAAGGGAACAAAACAATGATTATAATTTCGCATAGAATTTCAACTATTTGTGATGCGGATAATATTATTGTTTTAGAAAACGGAAAGATAAGCCAAGAGGGAACTCATGAACAGCTGATAGCTCAAGAAGGTTTATACAAAAGGATTTACGATATTCAAAGTGCTGCAGCACAATAAGGAAATTAAATTATGGAAGATTTAGATATAGATAACTATGATGAAAAATTTAAAAGCGGAGTATGGAAAAAGGTTCTAAAAGAATTCGGCTATTTTAAAGAGCTTTTGATTCCGGGCGTTCTTTTGGGCGGATTGACAGGAGCTTTGGATGTTGTTCAGCCTAAGATGACGAAGTATGTAATAGATACCTTTGTGGAGGGACGTGATTTAAGTAATTTTAATGCTGTAATTATCTTTACGGTAGTGTTTTTGCTGATTTCTGCGGCCGCCACTTTTTTCTTTATAAAATTTGTCGGCCATTTGGAAATAAAAATGTGTCACCGCCTAAGAACAAAGTGTTTTACAAAATTGCAGTCTCTTTCTCTTTCTTTTTACGATAAAACTGCCGTCGGCTGGCTTATGTCAAGAATGTCCTCCGATATAAATAAATTATCCGGCATTGTCGCATGGGGGGCAACAGACCTCTTCTGGGGTTTTTGTATGATGACAGCTGTAATAGTTGCTATGATTGGAGACAGTCCTCGGCTTGCCCTCATAGGCTTATTGACCCTTCCTGTAATTGTCATTTTTAGTATTTATCTTCGAGGAAAAATTTTAAAGGCTCAAAGGCGGGTGCGTAAGATAAATTCTCAATTGACGGCATCCTATAATGAAGACATTCAAGGAGCTAAGACAACTAAGACCTTGGTTCGTGAAGAACTTAACGCAAAAGAATTCTTATCTAAAACCGAAGAGATGAAAACCGCCTCTATAAAAGGTATCTTAATCTCTTCCGTTCTTATGCCTACTGTTCAATTAATCGGTGCCGTCGGAACGGGCTTAATGGTTTTATATGGCGGAATTTCGGTTGTTTCGGGGGCTATTACGATGGGCTTGCTGGTTGCCTTTTTTTCTTATGTTACTCAGTTTAATGCACCCTTGGCTGAAGCCGCCGATCTTTTTGCCGAATTTATTTCGGCTCAAGCTGCCGCTGAACGCATCTTCGGCCTCCTCGAAGAAGAGTCTGAAATTAAGGACAAGGAGGAGGTTGTTAAAAAATACGGTACGGCTCTTTGCCCTACAAACGAAAAAAAGCCGCCTATTAAAGGTGCCGTAAAGTTTGAAAATGTTTCCTTTTGGTACAAGGAGGGAGAACCCGTATTAAGCGGCTTTAACCTTGAAGTTAAAGCGGGGCAAACAATAGCCTTGGTTGGAGCTACGGGTGCCGGAAAGTCTACCATCGTTAATCTTTTTTGCAGGTTTTATGAGCCCAAAAGCGGCCGCATCCTTGTGGACGGCATAGACTATACCGATATGAGCGAAAGCTGGATTCACGAAAACCTAGGCTACGTGCTTCAGTCGCCTCATCTTTTTTCGGGAACGATTGCAGAAAATATCAGGTACGGAAAACTTAATGCAAGCGATGAAGAAATTATCGAAGCTGCAAAGCTGGTAGATGCTCATGATTTTATAATTAAGATGGAAAAAGGTTATGATACGGAGGTAGGCGAGGGCGGGAGCCTCCTATCTACAGGACAAAAGCAGCTTATTTCTTTTGCCCGCACCTTGGTAAGAAACCCTCGCCTCTTTGTTTTAGATGAAGCGACTTCTTCTATCGATACCGAAACGGAACAAAAAATTCAAAAAGCCATCACTACCGTTTTATCGGGGCGTACTTCCTTTGTTGTGGCTCATAGATTGTCGACAATCAGAAATGCGGATAAGATAATCGTTATTGAAGGCGGAAAGATGATTGAGTACGGCAGCCATGATGAGCTTATGAAGCAAAAAGGCCATTATTATGAGCTTTATACTCATCAGTTTATAAATGAAGAACAAAGGTCTCTGAACATAAAGGCTTAAAATTATCTTATACTGTAGTTGTATTTTTACAATTATAAGTGTATAATAGAAAGAGGAGGAATTGAAAATGCAAAAACTCTACTCAAAAATATTTATCGCAATTTTATGCGCAGTCTTTGTTTTAGGCTGTAAATCGACTCCGAAACAAGCTTCTGATACTCCGTCCGGACCCGGAAAAATATCCGTTAGTTCTGTTACATGGATGATAGAAAGATTGGATACTTCAATATGGAACGGAACGCTTAAAGGCAACGGAGAGATGTTTATAAGCTTTTTTATTGACTATAACGGTTCATTTAATACTGCTGATGTTAAAAAGCTGGTTGTAGAATCCCCTATAGATATGTGGGTTTTAAATTCTTCACAGCTTGACAAGATAACCGAAATAGATGATAAGGCTAAGATTGCATCCGTAAAACGGCTTCAATGCGGTGAAGGAACCGGTTCTGTAGCTCTCGGAAAATGGAAATTCTCTCTTACGGATGTGAATGGAAATAAGTATGAGCAGGTATTGGATATAACCGGTTTTGAAAAGAAGGCTCAAGATAAAACCGATGAAGCTAAAGCTGAAGAAGAAAGCCTTACTTCCGCTGAAACCGGAACTGAAGATATAAAAATGATTGTTCCTCAGTCCTCATCAAAAAATGAAATAGCAGCCCTTTCTGTTCCTGTAATTAAGTCGGTTTCAAAGGATTCCGATTCGATTGAAATTTTCTTTTCGGTAAATGATGAACGTGTAAAAAACGGATATTTTTGGTTTGATGTGCCGGGAGAAAAATACTACAAGGATTCAGGTTCTATGATAGATGCATCGGGAAATCCTGTAAACGGATGCAGGGCTTTTTCAAAGGATGGAAAGGAATGCCGATATATCCTGCGTAAGGATGATTCCAATTCCGATTGGTTTGATAAGATAACCGCCTGTTTTTTTGTTGTATCCGATACAAATAGGGTTTCATCTCCTTGGGAAGAAAGAAACAGGACAGTAAGTGCCAAGGCTGAGGTAAAATAAATTTAAAATTTTAAGAGGACAAAATGAAAAAACGATTATACAAATCATCACACAATAAAAAAATTTTAGGCGTTTGTGCGGGTATTGCCGAATATTTGGGTGTTGACCCCGTTTTAATCAGGCTGCTGTGGATTATATTTGCCTTTGTTGTGGGTTCAGGAGTTATTGTTTACATAATAGCGGCTATTATTATGCCATATGATACCGAAATTAAGGATGATGATGACACATATGAATATGCACCCCGTGACTGATTAGCGGTTAAAAAAGCTGCCTTTAGAGGCAGCTTTTTATTTTTACTCTAAATTACGCGAATCATAGCTTGGATAGGCTTCGTGTTCTCTATGTATTTCGGTGTAAAGTAAGTTCTTAATATCTTTAAAACATTCATCATCTATTTGAAAATGCTTTAAATTTTCTTTTTTACCTTTTAAAAATGCGTCGAACCATAATACTGAAAGGCGGGAATAAAGTTTAAATGCTTCTTCATCATAACCTCCGGATAAAGGTGTTTTAAAAATATCCAGAGCTCCATTATGTTTTATGTTTTTAAATGAAAGAAAACATGCAGGGGCATCTTTATTTAAGTTTTTGAAAAAGCGGTAGGTTTTTTCGGGATAAGCTGATCTATCGATTTCTGAAGTTAAAAATAAAACGGCACTTTTAGTTTTTGGGAATTCGTCGCCTAATTCTTCGTTGGAGCTTGCTATGGCTTCAACCATAGGTGATGCTCCATTATAAGGATGGATTGCGCTTATAGCCTTAACCTCAGGCCTAAGACCGGCATAATAAAAAGATGCGGGCCCGCTCATCGAATGGGCTACAATGCCTATGTTATTTATATCGATTAAGCCGCATAAATCATGAGAGGCATCTTCATTTTTGTTCTTCATCAAGTTTTGAACAGCAGTAAAGGTTGGAATCCAATCCTTTGGGACGGCCTTTTTCTTTGAAGTAAAAAGAGCTGCAGCATATCCGTATGATGCGAGATGCCGCCCTATGGGTAAAAGACCGTATTTATAATTAGCCCAACCATGGCTGATTAAGATAAGAGGATATGTTCCTTTCTTTTTGGGTATATAGACTGTAATTTCACCTCTTAAATTTTCTTCATCCGAAAGGCTCTTGTCTTCTTTATTGTCCTCCAATTTTTTTTTATAAACACGGTTAAAACCGATTATGTTCTTATCATTATAAGCTCTTATTTCGTATGGGCCTTCAAAGGTCTTAATGCCGTCTTGCAAGTGATGATTCATAAAGAATAAAATCTAAAAGAATTTTTTATGATCTTCTGCTGCCCTTACAAGGCCGTCTACCAGTCCCGGTTCCATACTGGAGTGTCCTCCGAATAAGACAATGTTTAAATTCGATTTAGGTAATTTTTTATGCAGTTTATAAGCTGAAAAAGGCGGACAGTCCATATCATATCTTCCTTGCACTATAGTGCATGGAAGGTCTTTAATCTTATCGCAGCTGTTTAGGATGTAATTATCGTCTTTAAAAAAACACTTGTGTAAAAAGTAATGGCATTCCGCCTTAGCCATAGCAAGGGCTTCCTCATCACTCATGTCATAGACAGCGGGGAATAGCCTCACGAGGGCAGATTCCCAGCGGCTCCACTTATGGGCCGCTTCAAGGGACAAGTTTGAGTCTTCACCGAAAAGACGTTTTGAGTACGCCCTTAATAAAGAGCTTCTTTCTTCTTGCGGAATAAAATTTTGATAGGCTTCAAAATCTTCAGGGAAGAACTTCGATGCGCCTCCTTCTTCATAAATCCAATTTATTTCTGCTTGAGTTCCTAAAAAGATTCCTCTTAGGATTATAGATACAACCTTATCGGGGTGGGCGATGGAATAGATTAGAGCAAGAGTGCTTCCCCAGCTTCCGCCGAAAACCATCCATTTGTTAATACCTAGATGGCAGCGAAGTTTTTCGATATCTTCAATCAGGTTTTCCGATGTATTTTCTTTCATCTCGCAAGGCGGTAAACTTTTTCCCGCTCCTCGCTGGTCAAATAAGACTATTCGGTAAAATTCGGGATCAAAATACTGGCTTGCAACCGGAATACAGCCTCCTCCCGGGCCTCCGTGTAAAAAAACTACAGGTTTTCCCTTAGGGTTACCGTATTGGGCATAATAAATACTGTGTATATCCGAGACCTTTAAAAAGCCTTCATCAAAATGCGGTGTTTTTTCATATAGAATTTTCATAATTTACCTCTAATAAAAATTTTTTTTGGAGGAAACATCAGTTTCCGGATTTAATTTATAGTATATCTTTTTATGAGTAATTTCAAGTATAATTTATCACTTTGCAAAAAATTAACCATCCTTTTAGGCAGTTTGAATGGGTTTAATTCATTGAGTTTGTCTTAAAGTTTTAACACAGCAATAATTTCACTACCATCCATATCACCGTTTTCAATAAAACCGAATGAATGGTATAACTGACGAGCAGCTGTATTTTCAGGTTCATAAGACAGCAAGCAATATTCCGCTTTTCCGCAAGGGAAAGTCTTAATAAAATCTAGAGCCAGTTTAACGGCTTGTTTACCGAATCCTTTGTTCTGATAAGTTTGATCAATCATTAACCGCCACAGATTATAATTTCCTCTTGCAATTTCAGGTGTGTCATTCCACTCGTCATGAATATCAAAGCCAATCATCAAAAACCCGACAGGTGTTTCATTGTCATATATCCCGAACGGAAAGGCATAACCATTTGCCGTGATTGTAACGTATGCTTCAATGATACTTACATCATTAGCTGCAACGAATTCTTTTTGTGACTCTGCCACGCTTAATTTAATAATATCCCAAACATTTTTTCCATTTATTTTTTCTAAATGAAGCATATTGCTGTCTCTCCTCACAAATTGTTATTTATTCCGCTCTACAATTTTACCGATTTAGTCGCAATATATGTTTTAATATTCAGTTTATGAAGCCTTCCGAAACCGTTTGTATCTTCAACCCATCTATCTATAGTTTCTTTATTTATATCCTGATATGTTTTCATTAGTTATGCTCTATTATTTCAGTTTTTATAGTTCAGTATTTTTAAATTTTGTGAGCAATTTCTTCCACTTTCTTTGTCTGTGTGCATAAAATGCTTTCGCCCAAATACATATTATGCCTGTTTTCCAACCCGATTCAATTTCTATGCAATCAGTATACTTTGTACGATTGTCATCAATGGGCTCCAATTGAATTCTATGATTCCATATCGGTACATGGGGATTATTCTCATTAGAGTATATCGTTAATGTTTCTTTATCTAAAGTGCATATATAAATTGAATGAATACCGAACGGAATTACGCCAAAGAGTTTAAAATTCAATCGAAATGTTTTTCCGCATTCCCATTGTATATTTTTTTCACCATCAATCAATTTAAAGGCTGCAAAAGGAGCTGCCACATATTGTAACGATTCCAAACTTTGCAATTTTTCCCATATCACATTTGCATTAACAGGGAAAATAGAGCTTTTACAAATAAATTTACTCATCTGTCAATATCTCCCAACTCATATATACCGGCTCATAAAAACGAAAGCTTATTTTAGACAATGCAATCATCACTGAAAGATGATACATCATTAGGGATACATAGTCAATGCCCAAAAACAGGTTGTCCTGACAGGTTGTCAATTATATTCCGATTCTAATCTTCAGCTGCAAACTGATTTATACTGTCATCCCGATTATCTCAAAATTCATCTGTTCCTCTTCTTCAATAATTTTCTTATAATCCGAATTTTCCCCAGTCCTGAACCGATTCAATAACAGGTATCCAACTGTCGATTTTAAATTCTTCCTGTTCATAGGGTTCAGCATATCCATCCACGATTAAGATTCCGTTGCATTTGATATGAGCCTTACTATTCCTTATTTCAAGAACTTCTAACTTGTATGAAACCATCGGTTCATGTTCATAAATGTAAAATGAATCTTCTCTGTTATCGCTTTCCTCAATTGTTGTTATAGAGAAAACTTCTCCGGCTAATTCTTGTACCGAGTTTTTATTTGTGTCTATCGGATTTATGCAAATAGAAGCTGCTATTGTTTCACCCTTAAAATTACCTTTAGCAAATCCGATATCCACTGACCATGATGCAAAATCATCCTCTTTAAAATACATCAGACAACTCTGCCTGCCGCTCCAGTCATCTTCAAACGTATAATTTTTTCCGATCTTTAGCATTTGTTATCTCCTTTTTACCAATGTATATATCATTATATTTTATTCTACCATTTATAAATCTTTTTCAAGATTTTAAATAATTGTTCATCCATTATATTTTTCTTTCTAAATCATCCACACCGGCACGATATAGTTGTCCCTGTCAATAGCTGACAACTCCGGTTTCATACATATTACAGCACCTTTAGAGTGAATCATTGATGCTTTATCCAGTAGTCCGAATACCTTAACCAGCTCTGATCCCGGATTTGATGATTTTTTAATTTCTTTCATTTAAATCATCCAAAGACACATACCCCCTGTCTGTTCCTTCCATGAGCTTTTGTAACATGGTAGTTTTCCCAACCTGTCTGGGACCGGTTACAAGCACTACCGGATATTCCTTTGTTACTTCTAAAACAACCTCTTCCAAATTCCTTGAAATATAGTTCATTCGATCTCCTCTCGGCTGATTTGTATTCCGATTATATTTTAGCCGAAATGTATCTATATTGCAATAACTTTTCTATTTGTCTTTGCTTGCTGTACATCAGTTATAACATTGATAGTATTTTTTTCCATGCGCAATCATCATACCATTCATCATAGTCAATCGGTATTTGGACACCAATTCCTTTTCAGCCATGTATCCAGAAAATTCATTTGTTCTTCCGTGTGAAACCGATGTTCGCCTCTATCAAAAACCGTTAAATCCGCGTGTATGTTATGTGCAAACGAGGTCATTGTTTGCAAAGGGGTTATATCGTCTTTTTTGCCGCAAAGAATTGCGGTAGGAATATTCCATGTAATAAGATTTTTTCTGACGTAACAAAGATATTCCCACGATAAGACTTCGCCGAAAGAAGTGCTTATTACTTTTTTTGTTCTCAGTTCGTCTTCGGATATGTTTGCTCTTTTCATCATATGTAAGATTACATTTTCCATATCGACAACGGGCGAAATAAACAGCGCTTTTTTGATCGGCTTTTCAGATAAAGACAGCAGTGAAAAATACGCTCCTATGCTGTTTGCGATCAATAAGATTTCGGTATATTTCGGAATAAGGGAGTCGAAATAATTTTGAAATTCCTCTTTCGCCTGCCACGGCAATTCCGCCTTATAATCGAAACCGATGATTTCATAATCGTCATTAAAAAATTTTTTATAATAACGGGCTTCGTCGGCGGAACCGCCTCTTCCGTGGATATATATAACAGCGTTTTTCATAGCCGCCCCTGCTCATTCCCCTTTGCTCAGCACTCTATGAGCTGTACAATTTTTTTCATAATGCCTTTCTGCAAGTTTTTCCATTGCAGCCTTTTCTTCCGATGTACTGTTTCCCGTGTTAAGCATTCCGCCGGTAAAAACGGCTCCCGCATAGTTCATTCTGCAAAAGTCGAATGTTTTTTTATACGGCTTTAGAATTTCATCTACCGAGATACCCATCTTTCCGCCCGTAGCATAGTCATCATTTGTAGAGCCTGCGGTAATGCCGATAATAATCTTTTTGCCGTCAAGTGCGTGCCCCTTGCTTCCGTACGCCCATCCGTGTTCAAAAACTTCTTCCAGCCAGCGCATTATCAACGATGTCATCGAATACCAAAATAAGGGCGATTGAATAATAATCATGTCCGCCCGTAACAGTTTTTCTTTTTCTGCAGCAATATCAATGGCATAATCCGGATAGAGTACGTTCAAATCATCGAATTCCGCATCCGGATATTTTTCTTGCAAAAGAGCGACAATCTTTTTATTGCCGACAGAATCTTTCGCGTGCGTGTGTCCTGTTACGATTAAAAGCTTTTTCATTTTTTCCTCCGTGAATTCCGATTTACTACCGGATGTTTTATAATATTATTTTATAATATCATATAGCAGGTTTTCTTGTCCAATGCCTCTGTTTTACTGAAACTTATCTGCGGTTCTGTATATATTCTTTTCTGAGCTTATCGGCAATACCGCTCTTTTGAATATGATGAATAAGATTTTTATGCGGAAACGGTATGTTTTTGATCTCTTTATCATATTCCGTAATTTCTCCGGTTCCGTTAAAAAGCGGACGGCCATCTATCTTGCCGAATTTAATAAACTGTATCCAGTCCTTTTGAATTGTACTAACGGCTGCCTTATTTTCATCGGTAACGGGTATATTCATTTTATCTATGCGCAGCATATGGTGTTTCATAAAAACATTTAAAAATAGCGGGTATTTTCTCTGCGGAAAGCATAGTGTTTCAGTCCGGTTAATTATTGTTTCAGGTGAATAGTCTTTTTTATCAAGGATTTTTGCATATTCAAATCTTTTTCCCTGTGCATAGGGCACACTCAATATGGAATACACGGATCTGTCTGCTTCCGTTTTTCCGACTATATCCGCATATACTCTGCCGATCTCTGTCTGTAATATTTCCATTTTACACCTCCGGTATTCTATGAGTTTTCAGTCCTTCCTTATTTTTCTTACAAAGTTATAAATATCGTTAAGACAGTTAAGCCTTTGTTAACAATTATAGCATTTTTAAGATGTTTTTCAACCTGTTATCAATAATCATATTTTGTAATATGACTGCATTATAACCAAAAAAAGGAGGCTGTTGAAAAACTTCAGTTTTCAAACAACCCCGTTATAATCATGGAAATTACTCTTTATCTTTAGTCTTGTGCCGCTACAGTATAAATTGTTCGTCCGTCTTCTTTAGATGCCTTAACTGAAATACCGTCAGCCTTTAAATGATCCGAATCAATGGTCAGAATGCCGTCTTTAATATCATATTTCATCGTTAAAGGTATCCTTAAATACTGCTTTACTTCTTCATATCCGCTGATAATTGCCGTATTTTTAATTTCGATACTTTTACCGTTTATATTAAATTTGCTGCTGTAGCCTGCCATTACGGAAAGATCTTTATATTTAAACATACTTTCTGCATAAAAGCTTTTGGAAACTTGGGAAATATCCAAATGGAGCAACGGGATACCGGTATTATCTTTAGCTGCAATTATATCCTTCAGCTTATCTTTTGCAGCTTTATTTGTACTGTCAACCTCTTTTGTAATTTTATCTACAATCTTCTTGTCCGGTTTATCGGAAATAGGGGTTGTATTTTCAAGCAATACTTCCGGAATACCTTTCCCTGTCGGCAGCTATAAAAATTTGCTCTTTTCTTATATACTTGTCCGCTTCTTTTCTTACATCTTCTTTAGATAAATTCTTTCCGATAAACATGCCAAGATTTTCCTTATAGCGTGCCGTAGCCTCCGCAATATCCGTCGCTCTGATGCTGTCAGCCTCACTCTTAAATTCATCATTGTATTTATCCAGCCGGAATTTTGCCTTGCCCAAATATTCATCTTGCTTGTCAGGATTTTCAAATGCCTGTATCAATCGTGTATAGAGCATCCTTCGAAGAATTCTCGGAGTATCTTCTATGGGATAGATTTGACTTCTGCTCGATTCTGCCGACGCTTGCACATCTTTTTGATAATAAAAATGTACCATTTCATGCGTTGCGGTTTTGTATAATTCATTGACGGAATTTTCTGCTTGCATAACATCGTCATCTACGTTCATAACAATAGACGGTTTACCTTGGAATTGTATCTGATCATAACCTTCCGGATTCGGAGGAGTAATGTTCTCGTATTCCGTCTTTTTTAAGGCTCTGTTTTCATTGATATTCAAAAGCTTTGCCTCTTTTACATCACTTTCTTCATCCAGATAAAAAATCAAAAAGTTGTGCTCGGTATAGTCATATCCGGGCCACACTTTATTCATCGCAGGCCAGTGATTTAGTCTTAATGAGTTTTTTCATCATTTCATCCTTATATAATGCGCTTTGTAATATTCTAATGATATGGGTATCAAAAGCAAACTGATTTTATACATTTTTAATATAAATTGCACGGCGGCAGTAGGTTATAAATGATTCGATAATTACGAGGATAGCTATGACGGTTTCATTCAGGAATTCCGATAATAAGTCGATACAAAAATGTATATTTGTGATATAATAAAGTATATAGGAGATGCTTAGGTCCTATGAGCAATATGCTCAAATGAAAACTAAAGCTTTAGAGATGACTTATCCGGAGTTTGCGGAGTATGTGTAATGTATATTAAAGATTTTATGGTGACATAATCTGGTCGGAATATACCTGAAAATAGCATAAAAGGAGGCTGTATGCCGCAAATGACTAAAGGCGGAAAGTTTGTTTTTGGGAAATCGCTTATAAGGCAAGATGGAACCGTTCAGCTGCCAGCTCAGGCAATAAAAGAATACAACATTACCGCCGATACAAAAATCTATCTTTTTACAGGCAGCAAGAAGACAGGCGGATTTTGTATCACCCGAAAAGGCTTGCTTGAGCCTTCAACACTTGGGCATATTTTAACTGATAACCCAAACCTGCAAAACTACACATCCGGCTGCGGTGAGTTCATCAAATACAAAGGACGCTCCTATTGTTGGATTGATATATCCGAAACCGGAAGTATTCATTTGACAAAAGAGATGATGGATTTTCTTGACATAAAACACGGAATGTACTTACTTTCTATCCGAAGCAGCAACATTGCATTTACCATGGGAGCAAAGGGCCCTTTAATCGAAAAAGCTGATAACTATGATGGTTTCATTCCGGAATTTTAAGTGCGGAAGTTAACGAGGCAATCTTATTTGGTTGCCGAAGTTACACTTTCCTTTTTTCCCGGGACGGCCTCCATACCGAACATCGCCAGTGCAACATTCACTTTATCCATGCGTACGGTTTCTTTTGCTCCAACTATCGGATATATAATTGTTTTGAATTATGCATTTGCTAATAACTGCATTACTTCTTTTTCTTTTACTGAAATCTCTTCCATCTTTTCTGAGGCTTCCAAAATATATTTCTTTTCTTTGGTTTCAGATGTTTTTTTTAAATGATACAATAACTTCCGACCAATTTCTAGCAATTGTTACAAATGATACATAAGCTGTTTTAATATTATCATTGTTTGTTAAGGTGTATGCTTCTTTTAGAAAATCACGATATAAATTTCTAAATAGAGCGCCTCCTGTTCCCGCCTTTTCCATGAGCATGGCAGTCATTCCAAAATCTTCTTCAATAGTTTTTGAACTGTCAAACCATTTGATGATCTCTTCGCTTGCCCGGTAAATTCCCTTATATGTTAAATTCTTTATCGGAGGATTTAAATATATTGCTGCATTATTGTGTATGGCTGTCATTACGGCTTTTTTGATAGGTATCGGTTTATTATCTTTTTCAATTACATAAAACAAGTTTTTTGATGACATAGAGCCTTTTTCATTTCGTGCTAGTTCTAAACTCTTTAGCGAACTGCTCACTTCACATCCTTGCTGAGCAGTATCAACTAAGAATGCATTTTTATCATCATAACCGATTATGGCAACATAATGCCCTGCAAAGTGAATTGGATTTGTAAAGTATTCTAAATGATAACAATCTAATTTTAAGCCGACTGCTTTTCCTTTATCCAATAATTCTTTTACAGATTTCCAAGCTTTACTTTTTGAAGATGTTTCCTTGACATCAAGTCTTAATCCCAGATTTTTTACTATATTTTGTGTTAATAAATCAGGTTTAATTCTTCCTCCTATAAAAGGTATATTCATAGATTTCATTTTCCATATAATAAATCCCAGTCCTTCTCCAAGTCCGAATAGCATAGGTTCGCTCAATTCTACTCCAAGCTGATTTAGAAGAGTTCCTGTTGCGGTTGATTCGCAATGCTGTCCTATAAAAGGTTTAATATTTAATTTCATTTTTTCAGTTCTCCTATTTCTTTATTTAACCATTCAAGTTCCGATAAAATTAACTTTTCACTTAAATGAAATAATCGTGTAGCAGGAAGAGAGGGTGAGTTTTCTTTATTTATCTTTTCTTTAAGATCTGCTAAATCCTGTTCTAATTGTATTTTTCTTTTAATTAATGATTGCAAGGTTTCGGCATTATTTAATATAGAGCTATTTGCCAGTCCTGTCATAAAATGAGTATTTGACGGCATTCGTTCTTCAATGCGTTTTTTTGTTTCCTCTTTTAATACATTTAAGCCCTGTTTTGTTATTGAAAATTCCTTTTTCTCTTTTCCTCTGGTTCTTTTACTGAAAGCCAAGCCTTTCTTCTCAAGTTTATCCAGTACATAATATATTGATGAAAAACCTATATCAGTCCACTTTCTCATACCTCGCATTTCAATAATTTTCTCAATATTGTATCCATGCGCTGAATGCTCTGCAAGAATTCCTAATATTAATTCTTCCGTTAATGATGTTTTCATAATTATATTATAGTTCTAGAATAGTCTTGTGTCAAGTAAAAAATTAAAAAAAATCAATTATTTTTTACAAAAAGTATTGACAGTAAAAAATTACAAACTTTACCATATCCCAATCTACCTTAGAACAGATACTCTTTTATCGACTAATTCTATAAAGGCTTCTTTCATATCTTGAGGCATTAGAGAATTACAGCACATGTCAATGAATACAGGCACCATAGATATTAATTGTCCTATCATTTTCTCTGCTGCAAGTTTTGCTATTCCACAACCGGCTGCAAAGATAAGAAAATCTTTACGATGAATATTTCTTTTCTTTCCATTTATCGGCAGAGCAAATTCTTCCTTGTCTTCAGGCATAATTACATTTACCGGAAGCAAATCATACGCAGGAGAAAGATTATATTCTCCTGAACCCGATTCCGATTCAATCAAGGAAAAATTCTTTAAATGCATATCGGAATTTCCAACAATAAACGAAAATACCAGCCGATAAAATAGTTCGCTCATATCAAGGCCTGAACGGGATGAATACTTTTTAATTATATTTCCGCACCGTTCGCAAGAGCCTTTATATTTATCTTGAGTTAATCTTAAATCAAGCTGACAAAAATCTTCCATAGCAATCAGCTTTACATTGGAATCTTTTGAAAAAATACGATCGATTCTTTTTGTAATATACGCATAAGAGTCTTTGCTTTTTACAAGAGCGTGGGGAACGGTTATAATCTTAGCTTTATCTGCCATAGACATAACAATATGTTCAGCCTCCGGCAATGCACGAAATTCTTTTACTTGAGGTTTTAAAATATATCCCGTCGGGTAATTCACAACAGTCAATCTGGGATAAACTTCCTTTGAAAGATGTAATGAAAGTTTTTTCTGAACACCCGGAATAGTATACCCTTTATTGGTGCTTTCTTTTGCAAGTTTTTCCAGCACTGAGTCTGTTATTTCAATTTCCGGAATAACGGCTGTTGTGAAAAATTTTTTTATACATGTTTTATGCCAGCCGCTACTTTCATTATTGTCTTTTATCGGTTTTCCGCAACACAGACAGTTCATATCTTTTCCTCTCTGATACTGACATTTCCGATAGGGTCTTTACAAGCAACTAAAAGCAATGCAAATCTGTCCTTAGTATCTATCTTCCAATTACGGCTTACAATATCAAGAAGCCAGCCTTCAGGAATCAGTCCGTCAAAAAAAGAAAATAATGTTTTTGATTTATAAGGTTCTTCACGTATCGGAAGTGTCAATGAAACCGGATGCTTACTTGCCTTGATATAGGTTTCATCATAAGAAAAAGAATATCCTTCATCAGTCTCGCTCAGTTTTCCGGCAACGTTATTATATACATAGACATCCGCAGTTCTGAATATGTTTTTCATTTATATTCCTTCCTTTTTTCCCGGGACGGCCTCCATACCGAACATCGCCAGTGCAACATTCACTTTATCCATGCGTACGGTTTCTTTTCCTTGCTCTAATTCACGGACAAAGCGAAGTCCAAGACCGGCTCTCATCGCAAAATCTTCTTGTGTCAAACCGGCAGATTTTCTGCTGGTCTTAATGAATTCCGCTATCCTATTCATATTGCCTCTTTTGAAGTTATTATAAAAATAATATACACCCTTTAGGGTATAATGTCAAGTAATTAGTATATAAATACACCCTAACAGGTATAATTATTTAATCAGAGGTAATTATATACCCGATAGGGTGTATTTTAAAAGAGTTAATATTTCTGCATCCTGTCTACATTATGTACACGGCTTTTTACTTTTTTGTAAGCTGACAGTTCCTCTATTGCAATATCCAAAGAAAGCTGCTTTCTTCTCTTTTCTTTTGTTTCTTTTACGGAGCCGACTAAAACTACTCTGTGTCCCGGTATTTTTAATATGTAAGTTTTATACCAATAAGGCTGCGGTTTGGGAATCTTAATATTTAACGTTCCCTTTTTGATGTGTAATTCTTTATTTTTCCAATATAAAACGGCATGATCTTCATATAGGTCAAGCAGAGCTTCTTCCTCCTTGCGGCTCCAACATTTTGCGGCAATCCATGCCGGCAGCGACATAGCAATAGAAATTAAGCCGAATATCAAATAAACAGCATGCATGGGATGTTCTCTGAAATATACCGGTCCATGTTCCGGTCCTTTTTCAATACCGGAAAACACAAGAAATGCATAAAAAGTTAAAAGTCCAAGAGTTACTCCGAATAACACCATAATATACAATACACCGGGTGAATATTTATTGCATTGAAATGTTATTCTTCTCATAATTTACAACTCCTTTTTCAATTATCTCTAACGCTTTATTCCGTATACATTATCCGCTTTTCAGTGATAAAATTCTCTATATATTCAAGCTGCTCTATTGTCTCTTTCTTAGTATTATTCAAGTAATTTCTGCAAAATACTCTTCTAAATGGTAATATATTTTCATGTCTTCATCATCTACATCACGCAACACTAAAAACTTATTATGTTTTTCTTTATCAGCAAATACGAAGTTATGTTCACCATAATAAAATTGATAGCCTTTATCTTTCAGTGTCCAAAGCTCTCCTGCCTTAAAACTAAAAATATCTTTTTTAACAAGGTAGGTCTTTCCTATTTCCATTTTTAAAACCTCTCTTTCACCTCATCCATCGGCTCCATCATATAAACTCTCAATCAATTTTGTTACTGCTCATACATTTCTTTAAGCGATACTAATATCACTTTTTCATCCTGTAAAGTATCAAACCATTTTGTATAACCTGACAGTGAAAACAAAATATACGTTATTATGTCGAATGTCGGTGATATTACATTTGCCCGTCGTATCAAAGTTTCATATATTCCCTTATCGACCTTTTCATTTTTAAATTTACACTCACCTATGACTGCTTTTTTTTCTATTTCTGATAATGCAACTATGTCAATATCAGCAGATTGAACTATCTTTTCCTCATTACTATTCAAGATAGTTTCAGTTCCCCACCATGTACCAACAGCTGTAATAAAACAATTAAATTTTCCAAGAATTCCTTGTTTCAAGGTATAATATCTGCACATATCCTCAAATACTGTTCCCATAAAAGAATTTAAAATCGGTTTTACTGCTTTTTTATAATACAGTTCACCCTGTCCCATTTCTATTACACTGGTTGCCTTTGGAATAAATTCATACCAAAACTTAAACATATGGTCTTTTAAAACGTACTGTGTTTTTTTCTTATTCTTTTCCTCTGTGATACATTTTTTCTTTTCCACCAATCCTACACTTATTAATTTTTCAATAGAATAGAGAATGGTCGGCTCTTTTTCATTTATTTTGTTAGCTATAACATTGACGGTATTTTTACCTGAGGCAATCTGCTCAATTATGTTATTAACCAATGTTATGTCTGCAAATTCCTGTGTCAGAAGGTTTTTGGGTTCGTCATATAAGTATCCGTCTGTCCGAAAAAATAACCTTACAATATTTTCATCAAGAGTTTTTGCCGGATCAATCATTGACAGATATTTTGCGACACCGCCGGTAATTCCATAGCAGATTGCTTTATCCTCATAAGAATACTCCGGTACAAATTTTGCTGAATCTAAATAGTCAAAAGCCTCTAGTTTTATCTGAGAATCACGCCTTCCAAATAAGGGGCTTTTTTCACTAAGCACCTTATTTTCCATAAAGCTTAAGGCCGAACCGCACAGTATAATTTTTAAGTTCTTTTCCCGCCAAACGGTATCAATATATTTTTGCAATACTGAAAGCAGCGCTTCATCTTTTTCTGCCCAATACGGTAATTCATCTATTACAAGCAAAATTTTTTCATCTGACATATTTTTTTCAATAAAATCAAACACAGCCTCGATTGTACGAAAGCTTATATCTTCAATACCGGCTAAAAATACATCCGTTACCTGCTTTGAGAATAACTCCAGATTTCTCTCTTTGCCCACTTTGGTTGCTGTATAAAAAATCACCTTTTTATCTTTCACAAATTCCGAAATAAGGGTAGATTTACCGATACGTCTGCGCCCGTATATAACAGTCATTCCGACTCCGGGTTTTTGATAAAATTCATTTAGATATGATAATTCTTTTTCTCTTCCAATGAACATATGTATATCCTCATTAATAGTTTGATTCAAATTAATTTTATTCAAATTGATTTGAATAAAATTATATCATATTCCAATTCTATTTATCAAGTCAGATCAAACGTCAGAGAGTAGCGCCCGCTCTTATTTTCTTTACATTGCAGTTCATCAAATGCCTTCCTAAATGTTTGTAAGCAAAGGCTTTTATTCCTGACACTTCCTGATGATGATGTTTCAACAATTCATCCGGAGAATCCCATACTCCAAAATCCTGAGTAATTCCTTCGCTTTGTATGTACGTGTTGTTCCTGTCAAAATCAATTATCGGATGCCGGAAATCTTTTACCGCGACACCATAACCGCAGAAAGAACCGTTGCAGCTTGCAAATTGTTTTTGCAGTTTTGATAAATACTTTTGGTCCAGTATAAAGGCTTCAAGTTCATACCACTTATCTTCAAAATACACTTCAACCCAACTGTGAAATATATTCTGCGGTGCATTTTTATAAACAAATCCGCTCATTACTCCTTTCTGTAATTGTTTGTCTATGGTAAAACCATGAACTCGACAAGGAATTTCGCAGGCACGCAACAAAGCCATGAAGAGAGTTCCTTTTGTATTGCATTGACCGTATCCGTCCTTAAGAACTTTAGATGCGCTGATACCATCATCTGTATTATACCCGAATGCGATATCATCCCTTACAAAGTTATAAATAGCTTTAAGGCAGTCAAATTTATTTTGTTCCTTCCAATGTTTCACTTCTATTAATTTTTGAATGTCCGGATTTGAAAAATCCAGCATTGCAGTTTCTTGCAAGTATTGATTCATATCCATATATTTTGTCGGCATTATCTTTTCTCCTTTGGGGAGCATTTATCATGATTATTATACTATTATGCTCCCCAAAATTCAATATAGAAAGAGCCTCTTATCGTCATTATCTATTTATCACTCTATTTGAAATGCGATGTTGCATTTTGAGTTCTTTAAATTTGGAAAGCCATATTCCTCTAATCGATTTAGAGTTTTTTGAATAGATTCGGTTATATTGTTTTTGCTAATAGGTAAATTGCTTATGATATATATAATACCGCTAAGTTTTGCCGGATAAATAATCCCGCACTTAGATTTATTATTTATAATACGGAGCAGGTAAACATCATATTTTGTTTTGACATAGAAATCAAACTCTTGATTATCATAAATCTCCTCCGGAATCAGGTGGACCGGAGCTATGATACAGTCTTTCATTTGAAAGCTATCACTCCCAAAATGTGCTTTACAATTGTGTTTGCGCTTTATTCTTTCTATCCATTCAGTAATCATTATCATACCCATCGTCACTGTCTATAATTTTTACACCGTCTATTGCCATTTATCATCTCTCCGTTCACAATTCTAATACATTTCTTAACAAGTGCTGCTTATTTAGTTTTGCTTACTTATAGAAAGGTTAATGTAATCCTTTTAACTTCTTTGTAATATTGATTCATTTCAAATAAAATCTTAATATTTTTATATTGCACACCTTCCATATTCTCTTGCTCTGTTTTTGGAGGAGCAACTCCTAGTATTTCATAAGGCTCTTTCCATTCTCTCCGTTTATCAAAAACAAGATCAATCCATACCGGTTCAATATATATTTCTTTTGCATCATCTATAATTGCTTTGATAATCGTTGCCTCAAGCAAAGAACATGATGAATCCGATAAGTTTTTAGCTTGTAAAGTTATATTTGTAAACTCATATTGATTATCACTTTTAAAAACATAAGCCTTACTTATTTCCCCCGGTTGCAAAATGATGTTTTTTAATTCTTCAATCGTTCCTTGCTTTATAATAAGGTTTTTAAATAAACAATCTTCAAATGTATCACTACCTAAAATAAAAGACTTCCCAATATCTGCATGAAATGTAAATCCATTCGGATTATCCGAATGCGTTTTTAATTGCGGTTTCAATTCCTTACAAATATCTTCATAGGATTTTATGTTAAGCCCATCTTTTTTTACTTCAGAAATATCTTGATATATCATGCTATCATTATCGGCAACACCTTTCAGTTTGATGCCGTCAATATCCATTCGTATGTTTAGTAATCTCTCATCAATAAGCATCGGATGTTTTTTAGAAACGAATGCAATAAATTCCATCGCTCTATCATAAGGAACTTTCAATTCTTCAAGTGAATGTACTTTCGTATAGTATATAAAATTTATAGGGATTTCCCAAAAAATCTCATCATTACCAAGTTCATAATTTTTTTTGTATTCCTCAATGATATACTCGCCGAAAATCTCATCAAAATTCGTTTTTATAGATGGTGATGTCATGGAAAGAGGATCACGGGAAACAGTATAAAAAATTATGAGATCGGGATATTCATTTAATGTCACAAGCCAGCGGCGATAATATTTATCTTTCTTAATGGTATATGCATCCTTACCAAATCTATTATCCAAATATTTGATTATCATTTCACTATCTTCTTTAATATGAGAACAGGCATTTAAAAAAATTACACTGCACACAATACATAATAAAATGACTATTGGTTTAAAAATATTCATATACATTCTCCTTTTATGTTTGCATCAAAGTTGTTTTCTTTCTCTTGTTTTTCAATAAGATAATACAGCTTATTCCATCTTTTCCTATTGCTTATTTATAAGAGAACAAAAAATACTTGTATGAGGTTTCCTCTCTCATTTTGCCGACTCAAAGAACTATTTTTATAAGTTTATATTCTCAATCATCTGTTATAATTTATTTTGTCTAAAAGAATAGGAGTAGGATTTAATAATACCCAGAGAACCGAAAGTTCACGCAAACGCTCTGTTATAACTTCTTCATCCTCACCGTTTGCACGTATGCTTGAAATCAGCTCTTTGGTCTCTTTCAGTTCTTCCTCAGAAAGCGGTGTACCTGAAGCAAAATGATTTGGCAGAGAATTAAGCATATTTCTATAATCTTTATCCCAGTTTACTCCGCCATTTCGATATAGCTCATCCTGCACCCTGCCTGTTATACGGATAACTTCTCCCTGTACTGTTTTTGCAGCTCCGGTTGAAGGAATCAGCATCTCCCAGAGTTCATCGTATTGTTCTCTCCAAGAACCCGTCTTTACAATAATAGGATAAACGCCGTCATGTATTTTACGTTTTGGAGCAGGCTTTACATCAAATAGTGTATAGAGTTTCTCAAGTCCCGCTTCTGTTTCAGCCAGAGAGTCTTTATTAAAGTTTTCTCTGTGAAATTCAAAATCCTTACCGATTATTTCAACTCTTTCCGCCATTTCAGGCACTACATCAGCGCCCGCCTTTATTAACATTTCTGCAATTTCCGCTGCCTGTACAATATTAATATTCCTACAAGTAGCAAGGACTTCGGCTAGCGGAGTTCGTCCCATATCATCTTTTGCATTAACATCTGCACCTTTTTCAATCAAAAAACTTACTATCTTAGGCCGGAAAAACCCTGCTGCCGTATGCAGAGGTGTACTCCCATATGTATCAGGTTTTTGTATATCTCCTCCTAATTCATACAGCAGTTTTACAGTATCTCTGCCCAGAGTGGCATGTTTATATAATGGTGTACGCCCATAATAATCGAGTGTATTTACATCTAAGCCCTGTTCTACGAGCCAGATCACAAGTTCATCAGGAACACCGCCATAATGAAGCGCCGTATTGAGGCTGTATCTGCCGTTATGAGCGGTAAGCTCACATTTATCATAGACGGCTTTAAGTGCTTCAACATCTCCTGCTGTAATCAGTTCATCAAAATTTTTAGGTAAGGTCACTCTTTTTTTTGCCATTTTTCTTCTCCTTATATTTTCTTACCCTTCCATATCGGCTGACACAATCCCCTTCTTAGGGCTGCCGCAAACTGTTATGCTATGTTCGAAGAAAAGGTCGTCATCATCAAAATAGGCAGAAAATGAACCGCCTGATGTCATACAAATTGAATTGAGGCTAATTCTTTTTGCAAAACTTTCTTCTGTAATTTCAGCAGCTTCTTCTTCAGATTCTGCCCATTCGCAGGCAAGTTTGGTAAGCTTTTTTGCCGCAAAACTACGCAGGTCCACGTCCCATTTTTCCTGTTCTGACACCATTGTTTTCAGAGCTTTTTTAGCCTTTGTTATTCCTGATTTATTATCCTTATCTACATCTAATGTAATATTTATTTTTCTATTCTGCCAAATAATACTTCCTTGAAAACTTTTAATTTGTTTATCATAAATCAGTTCACCTAATATATCATCTTGTAAAATTATAGGTTTTCTATGCTCTGCAAGTATTTCTTCCAATTCCTTACAAGCCGCATTTTTTTCAAGAACTTCCACAACTAAAAAATGTTTTTTTGCCGGCAATGCACCGTTTGGAACTTCCTCAGGAAGCTTTGCACGCACCTTTAATTTGTAAATGGTTTCGTCTTCAAATTGATATGGCAAATTTTCTTTATCTGTGACAGGAAATACTATACGCCCTTCTTCTTTATGCAGTTCACCTGTTTCACAGTCCACATAAGCTAAGAAATAAGCAGCCCAGTCCCAAAAACCGTTTCTCAAACTTCCGCCGCCGCCTTCGTGTCTTAGAACAATAATCTCTTTTTCCTTTTTCTCAAAAGAGTCTTCCCATTCTTTTTGTGTCATTTTATTTCTTAGCCGCATGTATTCAATTAATTCCATTAAGTCCTCCAATCAATCCCCTCACCTACATGTTTGATAAACTCATACACATCTGAGGCTATACGCTTCATTTCAATCGAACCCAAAGCTCCCAAATCATTTATATAAATAGTATCATCAGAATCTTTTTTTATAAAGAAAGCCAAGTCACCGTCCTGTCCAATCATAAAAAAATCAGGCTCCCATTCTTCTATCTGATAAGTAGTATTTCTTTCTACCAAATCCGCCTTTGAATATAAAATGATACCGGTATTCTCTATTGTAAATTCTCCATCCTCTCCTATTTCTAATAAAAATTTATCATATAAAGTAGGCAGTACAAAATCCATCTGATTATTCATTGTAAACTTCTCCAAATATTTTCTGTATTAATATTTTTATACTTCTTCTTCGCTTAATTCTCTAAAATTTGAAATATGATACCCAAAATAACATCTTCCGGATTGACCTATAAAAATTCCATGTTCCGGCATATTAGCTATCTCGCCTAAGTAAACCATAGGCATGTCATCAGAAAACGGATATTCCAAAGATATTTCATCTTTAAGAGTAACCAAAGTTTTTTCTTTAATTATGTAAGTGCTCAATTTATCACTCCTTAATATATCTCATAAATAAAATTTTATTACAGTATGAATTAACGAACATGGTCATTTTGTGAAATATCTTTAAACTTTTCTGCAAACCTATCATTCCATATTTTGTAGTCCTGAGCAGGCATATTAACAGATAGGAATTCTAATTTTTCAAGTTCCAAAACGGGCGAATAATCTCCGTTCAATAGCCTAAATCCTGTTGTATGAAGATTTTTAATATTCTTTAAACTTTTTAAAAAATCAAAAGAATCTACTTTAATTATATTTCCCATAGAACTATGAATTCCCAGTTGTTTAAGATTTTTTAATTTGCCCAACGGCGAATAATCCGTTACGCCGGTGAAGTTAGATAATATAAGCACCTCTAAATTTTGTATTTCGCCTATAGGCTGCAAACTTTTTACTCTTGATGAAGCATATATTGAAAGAGCCTTTAAGTTTTTTAATTTTGCAATACACTGTATGTCCGAGAAATTACCCTGAAATATAACGAGTTCCTCAAGTGATGTTTGATTACATATCGCTTCCAATAACTTCTGATTTACAATACCTGTTACTAAAAGCTTCTTAATGTTTGTTTTTGTATTATTAAAATAATCTATCCAGCTTTTTAAAATGTTGTCTCTGTCTTTTTTTAAGGGATATTTTTCTTCAGATAATCCGTAGCAATATAATTTTAAAATTTCTTCTCCTGTATAATCTTTTAACTCTGTAATAGAATTTACTGCCCATTTTGCATTCCAGTTATAGTAATTCATAATTATTCTCCCATATTTACATAACAGTCAGTTCACTACTTGATTTAAACTCCGATAAAGGACTGTTTTATTTCAGACAGCTCTTTTAACTTTCTTTCCAACACCGCCGGATCCATTCCGTTTTTGATTGCAATTTCATAATACTTATCAAATTCGGGATGATTATTTTGTTTTACAACCGTTAAAAGTTCTGCAAAATATCCCCAAACATTATTATAGCTTTTTGTTGAAGTATAATCTTCTCTTTTCGGCATCCACTTGAGTTTTACAAAGAATTTGTAAAGTATCTTACTCCACGTTTCTACATCATCATCATAGCAAAAAAATTTGGTCTCAAACAGACTGCCGAAACGCCTGTCCCAAAATTTTACATTGTCTGGCAGATACCAACTATTACGGGTATCGAGGCATATCAATTCTGTTATTATTCTTTCAAGTATTTCGGATGGAAAACCTCCGGTACAACCGTAACTTCCGGCAACTGAAGTTTGAGCCGCTTCCTCTTTAAGTTCTTCATAGGCTGTGCTGCTATCAAGCAACAGCAAAGCAATTTGGGCACGGTGACCAAAAGCTTTTCCTGCACTCAATATTCTATATTTCTCAATCTCGTTCATAGTTCCTCCAAAATTCTTACATATCTAATAGTTTGTCTGTTAATCGTCTATTGACATACCCCGACGCTTGCATCGGGGTTGTTGATTGTAATTTTCAATCTCTTCTCTGCTCATCCCCACAAGCTCCGTTATCCATACTCCTACAATATCCGAAAGTATAGAATCACAAATATACTCTTCTTTACCGTCAAGATACTTACAGGAAAATATCGGTTCTCTTGTTGCTGCTTTGTAAAATTTCATTGTGACATTCTCTAATTTATCAGGAGAAAAAACAAGCGACAGACTGTTTGCAATATCGCTTCGCACCTTGTCCCAATCCTTATTTTGAGCCTTATAGCGTTCCCTTATTTTTGATATATATCCATTACAATAAGTTTTTAACAGTTCTTTATTTTTATAAATATGTTTACAACTAAAATCAGAAATACAGCCGGTATGGATTAAAAATGTCAATAACTCATCTAAGCTTTCTGCCGCTCGCCCAACTTCACCTTCACTTCCGATAAAGCCTATACTTCCGTCTTCAAGAAAAACATATTCTCCTCCGCTGCCATCTTGTGCAAATGACTTACATCCAAGAGAGTATTCTTCATTATTTTCCAAAAACTGAGTATCTCCTGTTTCCTTATAAAAATAAATATCACATTCATTCATAAGTAGAATATTTAACGGTTCATTTTCTCTGATATATTGTAGTTTATCCATTTTAATTCTTCTCCATAAAATCCTTTTCCTATAATCCGAATTTTTCCCAGTCCTTAACCGATTCAATAACAGGCAGCCAACTGTCGATTTCAAATTTTTCCTGTTCATAGGGTTCAGTATATCCATCCACTATTAATATTCCGCTGCATTGGATATGAGCCTTGCTATTCCTTATTTCAAGAATTTTTAATTTGTATGAAACCATCGGTTCGTGTTCATAAATGTAAAATGAATCTTCTCTGTCATCGCTTTCTTCTATTGTCATTACAGAAAAGGATTCTCCAATTAATTCTGCTGCTGAGTTTTTGTTTGTACCTATCCAATTTATGCAAATAGAAGGTGCTATTGTTTCGCCCCTAAAATTACCTTTAGCAAATCCGACATCCACTGACCATGATGCAGATCCATCTTCTTTTAAATACATCAGACAGCTCTGTCTTCCATTCCAGTCATCTTCAAACGTATGATTTTCTCCGATCTTTAGCATTTGTTATCTCCTTTTCACTGATAGTATATGTCATTCAATGCTGATTTATTTGAAAATTCTTTGTAACCATTTCACAATATCATCCGTCGTTTTATCACACGATAATACCAATTGATTACAGTCAATCTCATCAAGCAATATCACTTCTTTTTTTCGTTCAAAAAAAGTTCTTAACCATAAGATAAACCTTGCATATTCATAAATTCTTTCATCTGAATTAAAGTACTCGATTGCAAATGTACAACGCTTTCGATCCATTCTTAATTCAAATTGATATTGCTCTGAATAGTTCTCCCAGCAAAGATCATACGATCGTGATGAATTACTTACTTCTAAATTGGTGCCCGGATACTTTATTTCAATATCTTTCTTAAATTTTCTCATGTCAAAATCATTATTTTCCGATTCGTTTAAATGTACAAAGATTGTTACAGACATTTTCAGCTCCTCCTCTCATCTCTCTGAACGATTCGTAAAATACATCTATTCATCCTGCAATCAATTCCGATAATTCAAAATCTGATAAAACGGAATCCGTATATAGTTTTCTCAACAAATTATCATCGAATTTCATAGAGTAATATTCTGTAACAAATTCTCGAAATCTTTCATACGTATCGAAAGCATATCCCAATAGCCAATAACCTCCATCATGTTCATCTGTTTGATTTTGGTGAACTTCCCCATCATACCAAATAAAAAATGTCGTTTCCGCCCTTTCGTCTACTGAAAAAAGATTCATCAATTTCTCGTCAAGCCCTTCGTACATCTTGTCTATAATACTTTGATTCCATTCGTCGGCAGCAAATTGGTTCAGACTGTTTTCATGTGCAAAGCCTTTTACCAACACCACTGTTTCCGTAAAGATTACAGATAACGAATCTCCTGCTCCGTTATCAATAACATATTTGAGATTCGAGTCGAGTTTCTTCTTTCTTACCAATCGCAAGTCGTCTTCCGACGGGTCAGTCAAAGCATTATCCAAAATATATAGCGCCTCCAATCTTGTATGCATATTATCCCAATCCATATACTTCATATCATTTCTCTTCCGTATTTCTTTGTTGTATCTCTTTTGTGAAAATAATGCACTGAGAGAACAACCTGATTTTTGAAAATAAGTTTAATCAATTTCTGCAATTATCCCATCAACCAATTCCGTAATACTCGGCGCTGCATAAACCACTTTATCAGGATCATGTATATAGCAGATAATCTGACTTTCTTTTCCCGCTGTATCCGGATCAAAATCCAACATCAAAAAGCAGCTATCACAGTACTCTGCAAACGGAATCCATTTTTTATTAAAAAGATATGGTTTAATCCTGCTATCCTTCATATTTTCAATATCTTCGTTTGTAAAATAATCCGTAAATTCCGTTAAGAGCGCATCTCTGTTTTGAAAATGTTCTTTTGTGCTTGTTACAGCCTGTAAGCTCATCAGATTAAACGGCATTTCTATTTCATCTATAACACAGGGAAAAATGCTTAAATATTTGCTTCCATTTTTATATCGGTAAAGTTCTTTGAAGTCTTCCGGCAAATTTATACCGAGCTTCTCCTCAAAAGCTGATATCTCTTCTTCGGAAGCCCCAGAAATTTTCTGATAGCCGTCCAGATATCCTTCTTCGACAGGATCATCCAAATCCCATTCTTCAAAATGCTCACATAGATACTTTTCTATCTGTTTAATCTTGTCAATTAGTTGCATAACTTTTTCCTCACTTTTCCGCTCCGGAGTATGTTGATTAATCCGAAGCGTATTAAAATTATACTATTTTTTATAGTGTTTTTTCTACAGGTTATCAACAATCTCTTTTTTTGATATAATAGTACCGGTAAATAAAGGAGATATGATAAACAGTTCGGCAGAAATTCAGCCTCACTGTTTATCTGACGAGTTTTGTGCTTTGCACAAAACATCGCATTATTATATGTGTGTGCTTTTCGGCACACACTTGAAAAAACTTTTTTCGCAAATTGATATTTGCTGCAAAAAGTTTTTATAGGAGAATTATTATGTACATAAAACCTGAAGATCGGCGTGAAAAATCGAATGCAAAAATAAAGGGAATGGGAATCGCATGTATGGAAGAACTGCCAGCTCCATCGCGCTCGTAATGGCGGTGAAGATTCTCCGAAACGAGAAGTACATCGGTGACGCGCTCCTGCAAAAGACCTATAGATCTGCTTATATAGTATACCATATAAGCATAAGAAAAGCAAGGAAAACCTTGCAAAATAAAAAAAATTTATTGAAGGAGACTTACTAAGTGGCAAACTCGGGATGCTCTCTGTTTTTTGATGCAATTAGCATCTGATTTTTCAATAAAAATATAGAAAAAATGGGTGAAATATGCTATAATGTCTACTAAATAGATTAAAATGTGGCAAGGAGGGATAGTGATGGCAAATCTCAATGTTGCTGATGTAATAAAAGAGTTAGATATTTCTAAGTCATACTTATATAAATTAATAGATAAAGAAAACATTTTAATTCCGAGAAGTAAAACAGGAAGATACTTTTGGGATGAAAATACTGTTGAAACTATAAAAAGTTTTTTGCACATAGATGGTTTACAAGATAAGGATGACACAGATTCTTTAATATTTAAATTAGGATTAAAGCAGTCATTCATAAATAATAGACGATATTTAGGAAATAAGTATTCTCTTTCCGATTTTATAAGAAAAACAGTTGATGAAAATTGTAAAGGTGTAAATATTGTTATTGACATATTTAGTGGAACCGGTGCAGTTGCGAATACTTTTAAGGATAAAATGCTTATCACAAATGATTTACTGTATAGTAATTATATTTCCAATTATGCATGGTTTGGATATGAAAAATATTCAAGCAAAAAGATAATTGAGCTTATATACGACTATAATCAAGTTAAAACAAAAGAAAATAATTATATGCGAGAAAATTTTGCAGATACATTCTTTTCTTCTGATGATTGTAGCAAGATAGGATATATAAGAGAAGATATAGAAGCAAAGTATAAAAACAAAGAAATAAATTTTAAGGAATATGCAATATTGATTACATCGCTTCTATATGCAATGGATAAGATTGCAAACACAGTTGGACACTACGATGCATATAGAAAAAATGTTGATTTTGAAAAAAAATTAGTATTGAATGTTTTATTACCTGAAGAAACGATAAATTCTAATAATGCTTGTTATAACCTTGATTCAAATGAGCTGATAAAAAATATTAAGGGTGATTTGTTGTACTTGGATCCTCCATATAATTCAAGGCAGTATTGCGATGCTTATCATTTACTTGAAAATGTTGCGAGATGGGAAAAACCTGAAGTTTATGGGGTTGCAAGAAAGATGGATAGGACTTCACTTAAAAGTGATTATTGCATGATTACGGCTACAAAAGCATTTGAAGAACTTATTGAAAGGGCTGATACAAAGTATATATTACTTTCATATAACAATATGTCTGACAAGGGAAATGATAGGTCGAATGCGAAAATATCAGATGAAGATATTATGAGAATTCTTAGTAAAAGGGGGAAAGTCACTATATTTGAATCAGACTATAAAAGTTTTTCGACTGGAAAATCAGATATAAAGGATAATAAAGAAAGACTATTTTTATGCGAAGTATTTGGCAAAGAAAAGAAGAAAATGAATATATCTTGTCCGTTTAATTATACGGGCGGAAAATTTAAATTGTTAGAACAGCTGAAACCTTTATTTGCTGAAAAGGAAGTATTTTTAGATTTGTTTGCCGGAGGAGGAAATGTTGGAATAAATTCATCTTCTTCAAAAGTTATTTTTAATGATACGAATGAAAATTTGATAGATTTAATTGAATTTATAAAAGACACTGATACTGATGCTTTATTAAAACAAATAGACAATATTATTGAGGCGTATAATTTATCCAATACATCATTATATGGGTATTCTTATTATGATTGTGATAGTAATAGAGGCTTAGCCAAATACAATAAAGGAAGATTTCTCAAGTTAAGAGATGATTTTAATGCTAAAGTTCTTGCTGGAGAAATGGATTATCCAATGCTGTATGTACTTATGGTGTTCTCTTTTAATAATCAGATTAGGTTTAATCGAAAAGGACTTTTTAATCTTCCGGTAGGTAAGAGAGATTTTAATTCCAAAATGAGAAGTAAACTTGTATTATTTTCTGAAGAATTAAAAAGTAAAGATGTTCAGTTTATGAAAAAGGATTTTAGGGAGATTTCATTAGATGATTTTTCTCATGAGACTTTTATTTATTGTGATCCTCCTTACTTGATTACAAATGCAACATATAATGAAAATGGAATGTGGACTGAAATAGAAGAAAAAGCTTTGCTTGAATTTTTAGATGAAGCTAATGAAAAAGGCTTTAGCTTTGCTTTGTCTAATGTTTTGGAAAGTAAAGATAAAAGAAATGATATTTTATATAATTGGATTGAAAGTAAGGGGTATTACTGCAATCGTCTGAATAAAAGTTATTCAAACAGCAATTATCACAGAAAAAACAAGAATAGTATATCCGAAGAAGTTTTAATTACTAATTATTCAGTTGATTGGAGGAATGAGTAAATGGCTAATAAAAGTATTCCTTATCAAAGTTTTTGTTGGGTTATAGGAACTACAAGTTTTAGAACTGCAAAATTAAATTTAAAAATTGAGGCACAATTGTTACTTCTTGATGAGTTTTATAATGAAGTCATAAAGAAATCAAGGTGGAATTGGAATAATGAATTACAAGAAAGATATTATGATTTTATGAAAGATAGAGCGTTCCTAACAGGAGAAGCAAAAAGAAAAGATAAAGATGCGAGAGAAAAAACATCAGGACTGGTTGATATTGGGTTAATTACAGAAGATAGATTGATTACGGAAGCAGGAAGAGAACTGCTTAAAATAACAAGCAGTGGGGATTTTGAAACTAATAATGTGTTTAACATTAACAGAGATAGCTTTATATATCTAAAACAGCTTCTTAAAACAAGTATAGATGTAAGTGGTAGTATCGTCAGACCTTTTATTGCGGTTATAAAATGCCTGACTGAACTTGAGCTTTTAAGCTATGATGAATTTACTTATTTTGTTCCGTTAATTAGAGATGACGAAAGTGCAAAACAAATTATATCGGATATTAAATTATATCGAGAAGGTAAAATTTTGCCGGAAAAAATAATTTATAAGAGGCTTATGCAAATGGATAACTATAAATTTGCTAGGGAAGAATTTATAGCCTCTGATGTTGATGAAAATTTAATATGTTTAGTCGGAATAAATCGTAAAAGCAGAAGCTATGATAAGCCTTACTATAAATTGTATGAGAATTTAAAGAAGGTATTTCTTGATGGCGAAAACATTTATGAATCACTATTAAATTCTGCAAAGAATATAAATCAAAAAACTGGAACATTGTGGAGAAGTTTACTATTTAAAACAACCAATATTGGTGTTGTAAGAAAAAATGGGAAGTCTTCAATTCACAAACAATGCCCATTTATAAACTGTAAAAATGAAACAGAACTAAAAGAAGTGTTCTTCAAATATTTACATGTTTTTAAAGCAATGGCGACTTTATCTGATTATTTTGATTTAAATAGAAGATATTTTAATATTACAGATACTCTAATTTTTGAAGATTGTATGATTAAGTTGGATATGATTCCAAAGTATTATTTTAAAGAAATTATTGATGTTCTGTATACAGAAACTTTTAGTAGAGATAATAATCTCAGAGCTGATGCCTCACTTGAAACTATATCAAAAGCATTCAAGTTAGATATTAGCAAAGTATATGCAGCTTTAAGTAAAGATTTAAGAATTACAATTAAGAGTCCGGAACAAGCTGCAACTTATGCAAATGATGAACGATACAGAAGATTTAATACTTTGATTGATAAGAAATTTAACGATTCTGTGCTTGTGGAGTTGTTAAACTGTTTTGAAAAACGTGATGATGAAAGGATTGAAGAACTTGTTACAGATGAGGCTGCAATACCAACTATCTTTGAATATATTTTGGGAATTATATGGTATAAAGTAAGTGAAAGACAAGGGAATATTTTGGACTTCATGAAGTTATCATTAGACGCTAATTTATTGCCTAAGACACATGCAGCCGGAGGTTATGCAGACATTATATATGAATATGAAGCATGCACTTCTTATCCTAAACATTCGCTATTACTTGAAGCAACTCTTTCAGATGGAAATAATCAAAGAAGAATGGAAATGGAGCCTGTTTCAAGACATTTAGGAGATTATAGGATTAGATTTAATAATCCGTTTGATTACAGCCTGTTCGTTAGCACATACTTAGATAAAAATGTAATTTCAGATTTTAGGTATAGAAAGATAATTCCATATACCAGAGATGAAGAAACCATTACAGGAATGAAGATTATTTCAATGGATACAGATTCTCTTAAGAAGATAATTGAAAATAAAGTTAAGTATAAGTATTTATATGAAGTTTTTGATAAATATTATGAAATGCCATTAGAGACGGTAGATTGGCATGATGGGATGATAAAAGAGGCTACTGTGGAGTATGAAATTAGTTATTAATTAGGACAAAAATTATTATTATAAATTCATTAATGATAATACAAATAGATAAAAGGTTTGTTGATGGAATAAAGAAAAATTATGGCTATTGAAATTTATAAAATATATTTATTATGGAGAATATAATGTGAAAACTTTAAGAATATACTCATTTTTTTCGGGTGCTGGATTTTTAGATCTAGGATTTGAAACAGAAGGATTTACTATTGATTTTGTAAATGAATACAATAAATCTTTTTTGGAAGTGTATAAGTACGCAAGAAAGAATATGGAATTTAAAGAGCCTAAATATGGTTATTATTGTGGTGACATTAATAATTTGTTAAAAGATAAAGGTAAAAAGCATCTAAGTTCATATATAAGTTCGAGTAAAAAAAATGAACTGATTGGTTTTATTGGCGGCCCACCTTGTCCAGACTTTTCAGTTGCTGGAAAAAATAAAGGTATAATCGGCACTAATGGAAAATTAACTAAAAGTTATAAACGAGCTATTCTTTTATATGAACCAGACTTTTTTGTCTTTGAAAATGTTAAGGGCTTGTGGAGCACGAAGAAACACAAAGAAGAGTACAACAAGTTAAAGAGGGCTTTTTCAAGAAAAGGGTATGTACTTGTAGACAGGGTTATGAATTCTTTAGAATATGGAGTTGCACAAGAAAGAGAACGTGTGATTCTATTTGGCATAAAATATAGTCTTTTGAGTAATGATAAAGGTACTGCTAGAAGTATATTGAAATCTAATTTCAATTGGGACATAGACAAAAAATATACCATAGATAAAATTAAAAGTATTAGATGGCCAATAACAACTGATTTTAATATAGAGAGTGAATTGCAATGTCCTGCTAATGTAGTGAATGAATTAACTATTGAATATTGGTTCAAAAAGAATGATGTATATAAACATTTCAATTCGAATGATTATTTTGAGCCGCGCTCTATGAAACGCTTCAATACTATCCAAGAGGGTGATGTTAGCAAAAAATCATTTAAGCGTCTTCATCGTTGGAGGTATTCTCCAACAGCCGCCTATGGCAACAACGAAGTTCATTTGCACCCGTACAAGGCTAGACGATTATCTGTAGCAGAAGCTTTGGCGATTCAATCTTTACCAAAAGAATTTATATTGCCTAAAACATTATCTAAAAGTGAAATGTTCAAAACTATTGGAAATGGAGTTCCTTATTTGATGTCAAAAGCAATAGCGCATAGCATAATGGATTTTTTCAATAATAATATAGATGAGAGGGATAAAAATGTCTTACACGATTGATGAAATTAAACATGATTTAATTAGTTGTGATGCGAAACAATTTTATATGAAACATATTTTAAGATCTGACAATTGGTATTTTGAGAATGTTCTTAGTATTCCACAAAATAAAATAATAACTGCCGTTGATGATTTTAAAATCATTGTAAGCGAAGCTATGGGAATAAGTTATAACAGCATAATGATGGTTGGTAGTGGAAAAACAGGCTATAGCCTTTCTCCAAGAAAATGTCTTAAGGAATTTACCATTGAACCGATAGATGAAAACAAATCAGATATAGATATTGCAATTATTTCTCTTCCAATTTTTGATAGACTTTGGAGAGGCTTTAGAAAGGCATATGATATTACTAATAAGAGACATTATTCTTTTATATCAAGGGAGATATATCGTGGATACATAAATGATAGGAATATAAATTTAATTGAGCCATGTCGCATGTTTTGGAAGGATATAAGCATAGAGGCTACTAAGAAGTTAAAACAAAATATGTATTTTAAACATGAAATAAGTTATCGCGTGTATAGGAGCTGGGAAGATTTCGAAGAATATAACTTAGAATCATTAGCTTTATTGAAAGAAGAGGTAAAACAAAATGCCAAATAATTTTTCACGAAATTCAATTAAAATAAATGATATTTATTCAAAATTTAATGATGAAGAATGGATTATTGATAAAACATATCAAAGAAGAAAAGTTTGGGGAATTAAAGATAATATCCGTCTAATTGAAACAATTTTGTTAGAACTGGTAATTCCTGAAATTTTTATATGGGATTGTGATACGGATCCAACAACTGGAAAAACGATAACACATATAGTTGATGGACAGCAAAGAATTAATGCTATATTTGAGTTTATTCAGGGAAAATTCAAATTACAGAGTAAATATCTAATCTCACCTGATATACAGAATTTATATGGGGATTTGACTTTTTCCCAATTGCCCGATGACATAAAAAAAAGAATATGGATATATGAAATTTCGGTTGTAAATTTAAGTAATACATTCTCATTAGATGAGATAAAAAATATGTTCTATAGATTGAACTTGACTGATTATAGTTTGAATGAGCAAGAAAAGCGAAACAGTATGGATAGTGTATTTGGACAAGCGGCGGAATCATTGGCTGACTTGGATTTTTGGACTAAGCATAAAGTATTTAGTCCAAGAGATATTAGAAGGATGGGTGATGTTGAGTATTGTAGCAATATTTTACTTTTGTGTAGAGAAGGTATTGTGGATCAAACGAAACAAGAAGTCTTGGATCAAATATATACAGATTTTGTGGATGAATATCCAGATCAAGATAAAGACTTAAAAAAAATCAACGAGGCAATAGACTATATAGATGTTATTATTACACCTGAAACAAAATCATTTTCAAATAAAAAGGTACAGATGTTTACATTGTTTGCACTAGCATTTGATTTTATAGATAATGAAATAGTAATAACTGATGAAATTAAAAAAAAATTCGTTCAATTTGTAAAGACATATAACGCCTTTAAAAATGAGTACGAATTAAATTTATCTACAGAGGAAGAACGAAAAGTTTTTGAAATGATAAAAAAATACAAATTAGCCTCTTCAGAAGGAGTGAATAAGATATCCAATCGAATGATAAGATTTGAGGTTCTAAAAAAAATATTATTAAATATTGAGAATATAGATGTTGGCGTTCTTGCTTCTATTGAAAAGAAATGCAATGAGCAGGTACAAGAATAAAGCAAATTTCTCTGAGAATTATATTTAAAAGCACGATAATTCAAAAAATATCACTTTCAATAAAGCTGAAAATATAAATAAATGTAACAAATATTATTTTCAGTGCTTGCAAAAAATTAGATAAACAGAAATAAAACGGATAATAAGGCTAAAGCCGATAACAAAAACCTTGATTTTATGCCGTTTATACAAAACGACATCAATGAACGTATCGAGTTTGAATAACGAAACAAATATGTTTCTGCAATGAAACTGTTGAAAACAGTAGGTTTTATCGATTAAGCGGCGCAAAAAGACTCCCCCGTGATACTATTTTGATACTAAAAGAAAGAAAAAGTAGGTTCTAAAGGGAGTTGTTGAATTTAGGTGAATTGTTTAAAAAGCCTTCCATCGTTTATGGTGGAAGGCTTTTGTGGAAATCATAATAGGCACTTTATAATATTGATGAGGAGGAAGATGATAAATGAGTTATACACTCTCTTTGTTCACTGTTGGTACAAAACAGAAAGAACAGCAGTCAGCACAACCGGATTTTTTTGAAAAAGAGTAAAATACGGAAAAATTTATACCTGAGCAACAATCAGCATTGGAAAACCGTTTGTTAAAATATCAGTATAAACCGGTAGGGAATCGCAGTGGCGGAAAAATATTTGAATATCCCGATTTTGGAGAAGCGTTTTTGATAGACAGTGCATTGTATTTTTCAACTTTTATGGTGTTTTTCTAGCGGTTGTCAACAATCGCAGCTTTTGCTATAATGGCTGAGTAAACAAAAAATGGGAGAATTATTATGTACATAAAACCTGAAGATCGGCGTGAAAAATCGAATGCAAAAATAAAGGGAATGGGCATTGCCTGTATGGAAGAACTGCCCTTGCGGGAATCATCAAAAGAGGCGAAGCTTAAAAGCTTTGAGGAAATCTGTGACAGGGCCATCGCATGTCTTTTGTCGATTCAGTTGGCCGAAGACATTCATAATGAACAAGGGTATGAAGAATCGAAGGAGCTTTTTTTAAGTTTGCTTGAAAAATACGAAGTATCGGACTGCCTTTTGGAAAAAGAAAAACGGCTTTTTGACGGAACATACAGTGAACAGGATGTCATCGATGTCTGTTGGACTTATGAAGCTTATTGGTCGCTTCTGTGGGCTTTGGGTTTGGTCGAAGATATTTCCTATCCGAATGACATCTGTGATGTGGAACGTGCGATAAAACTGGTCGGCGACACTGACGGGAAAACTGCGTTTAAAGCACAATGCAGGTTACGAGGGATAGAGGAAATACTGGATATGCTCGATCTTCACTATCGTTATCATTGGGCAACGGAAGAAAAGCGGCTCCGCCCCGAAACGGAAATCAAAGACTTAAATCCCGATGTTTTAATGGAACGAAAGCGCGGACTTGAATGGCTTATTTCCGAAGAAAACGATTGGTTCGATATTTCGATGGATACATAATAATTATTGAATAGTATATTATTTATCAGTGTATATGTCCATAGAAAAAATCTAATTTTTTGATATACTGAATAATAGGAGATTAAACTATGAAAAAAATAGAACATCAATACTTCGGTCAGTTGAATCTTGCAACAACAGATGATGTGGAAGTAATTTGGGAAAAAGAGATTCAGGGGATAGACACATGGCTTTGGCTCGACAAAAATGTAGAACTGTCTACTGGCATACTCGACCTTTATGCACAGTTTCTTGAGAACATAGACGATAAAATAAAAGAAGCAAGAAAAGCACTTATAGCATATTTAAAAGATGACAGTTACTATATTGATTTTCATATTGAAGAATGCGGACTCGAAGATTTGCCGAGTGATATTACCGAGTTTGTAAGTAAAATGACGATAACAAATGTAGGCTTATGGATTGACACTGAAAAGCTGCACATCACAATGGATTTTATGATTGCACATGATGAAAGCGATGAAATACTCTGTGTAAAATTCGGCGAAGATGCAAAAATTATTTCCATTGATTGGGAAAGTTAATATTATTTAATTACTAGGTTTGCAAAATTCCGTTTTTTGATGTATAATAAATAAAATAAGGTAGGTGTAACATGAAAAAAATAATATTGACTATTTTAATTATATTTACATCCTTTTCTGTAAATATATCTGCAGAGGAACTGAATATCCAGAAAAATACCATAAGCATTAGTTTTGATTTTAGTAAAAAATTAAGACTTGCGAGTAATCAATTTGCTGTATGGGTCGAAAACGAAAACGGAATGCTCGTAAAAAATTTATTTGTTACCGATTTTACAGCAGGAAAAGGTTGGAAAAAAAGACCTGAAAGTTTGCCTTCATGGAGAAAAGCCGTAAAAGATGCCGACATAGATGGAATAAGCAGTGCGACTCCTAAATCCGGAAAGATTCAATTGCAATGGGATATCAAAAATGAAAACGGGGAACCGGTAGAAAAAGGTATCTATAAAATATTTATTGAAGCAAATATAAAATGGGAAAATACCGTCTTATTTACATGCGAAATAAAGGTAGATGACAATATTACAATAGGCGAAATTACAGAAAAAATCTCGGGAAAAGATTATAATAAACAAACCTTGATAAAAAATGTAGAAATAAAATAAATCAAGACAAACCTCTTTTGAAATATCCAAAATTGTATTGATACCTTGGAGATTTTATAAATGAAAATCTGACGGTAGAAGTCATTATGGAAACGAATAATATAATAAACGGGCTAAAACATTTATCTGAAGGACTATTCCTACCCGAAGAATGGATTGATTGGTGGAAACAAAATGAAAAATTTGCAAAACAATTTTTGTCGCCGCGGTGGTATTTAAAGATAAAACCTAAGATGTCACAAGGTTTAATGGGTGCCGCACTAATATCTCAAAATTCGGCTCGTGAATACTTAAAATCTATAAATCAATCTTATAACGAAAATTCACAAGTCAATTATATGGAAGGATGGAGAAAGCAAATAGATGATATCTCCTTGAACTGTGACAAAGTTGATATTATTGATTTTGACTTGAAATTTACCAAATTGAAGCAAAGTTACCCTAACTTGTTTGCCGTAATAAAAAAACACTTATTGAAAAGTGATGTTGTGGAAAATAATTTAACAGAAGAAAAATTAACCTCATCATTCTTTTATAAATTATTACATAGTGATGTGATTACATTTTTTTATTGTATTTCGCAATTAAAAATGGAAGGTATTCTTATTGATTTTGATATGTTAGAATTACGGGAGGAATATATTAAAATTGGGGAATTGTGGCTGAATAGTGATGGGGATGAGTTATATATCAGACCATATGAAGCTTCTGTATATTTTCATGATATAGGGAAAAATCAAATACATATTATAAATAAATCATTTAACTTATTTATTGAAAATGATTTGAGTCGTTTTGTCTATGAAAATGCATTGCCTAATACTTTTTCATGTTTTTCAAATCAACAACCCCGATAAAAAATTAAAACATTATTTTTAAGGAAAGAACAAACTATGATTTATGTTAAATTCTATAGCAAAACTAAAGATTGTTTTTTAGAGGACATCAACAGAAAACCAAGTACCGAGATTGAAAAAATAATAAGCTGCGACGCTGACATTATCTATCAATCTCCTTATACAAATAAGATTATTTGGGCTGCAAAACGGCTGGACGAAAATTGTGTACGCATAATGGTATTCGATAAAGCTGCAAACAAAATTGCTTCTATAAAAATGGAAGATGAATTGAGCGATTCAGATATAGCTTTTACAAGTTTAAATGAAGAAAATCGCATAGTAGTATCCTTTGCAGCAGGACAGGACAGCTCTCAAGATTATTGCATAGAATTAACTCAAAATGAGATGAAAATAATATATAAGTTTCCTAAAAACTTATCGTATATGTTTAGCTTCGATAAGTATGCTTTGCTTGCTGATTTTTACAATTCAGCTTTTTTTAAAATTTTTTCCTCGGATTTTACGCCGATTGCTGAAAAGACATATTCTTTATTTAAAGAAGATTCATTATCCAATGTACAGAAAATCAATGATAGTTTTGGAATATTTTGTACCACTGAAGGGAAGTGCTATGTATTTAATTTATCTACACTTGAATTAATTGATGAGCTTATTATTGATTGTAAAACAGGTGATTTAGAAAAAAATTGGACTGTGAATGCATTATTTCAAACAAGGGATGAGATGATATTCCAATATCGCAATTATAAGAATGGGAAAGAAAGCATTGAATGGATCAGCGCAGATAAATTATATTTAGATAGACTTATCAAAGAACAAAAACTGTGATATAATTAAAAAAAAGGATAAATTATGAAAGCTAAAAGCGGAGATGTATACTGTGTGTATAATTCATATTTAAAAAAATATACTGCGTGCCAAATAACCAAGATAGAGGAAGGTGATAAAAAGCCGAAAGCAGTGCTGCTCTGGTTAGATTGGTCGGGTGAACAGCCTCTCAAAGAGGAAGAATTACCTTTACTAAAGCCGCTTTATCAGGACTTTATGTACTGGAAACGTGGTCTGCATCTTTGTAATGTTGATGTCATGGTGCCTGCGAACCATATGTTAATCGGTAACATGCAGCCATTAACCGATGAAAGTACAAATACCTATGCAAGGTCTTCGGGAAACGGATACGAAGTATATCGTCAACTTAAATGGCAGGAGATTCCTAAAGAGCAAAGAGATGCTTTTAAAAAAGCGGAGAGCAGTAAGGAAAAAATTATATTTGCCGGAAAAGAAAGAGCGGTTTCCAAACATCGCATACATGATGATGTTCCTTTTGAAAATGCGCTGGAATTAAAAGTCTTTCCATGCTTATCCTATTTAGCATGTAAAAAATGGCATACCGGTTTATATGAATATTTACAATCATGTCCGTTTTTAGATGAGCTGGTACTTGAAAATCATCAGCAAAAAAAATTGGATTTTTCCAATGCGCATTTGCACAAACTTTCTATTGATATGAACGGCGTGGAAGACCTTTATCTGAATAACGAATTGGAAGAACTTATTCTGTTAGGTGAAGTAACAAATAACTGTAAAATACATGCTGTTGAAAACGGAGCTTTATTACTTTTAACAGCAACTAAAATAGTGCCTAAAATACAGGGGCTAAAAGACTTGGGCAAACTGCATTGCTCAGAGATTACAGAACTTGATGTAGCCGAGATTCTAGAAGCATACCCGATGCTGAAGGAATTGCGGCTATGGGGCAAACCCGGTATTCTTTCTAACCTTTCTATGCTATCCCAATTTACAAAATTGGAGGGCTTTACCACGGTTGATTTATTCGGTTTTTCTGCCGAAGATATTCCGGAGCCGGAATGTTTACCTAACTTACATTGGTTTTGGATGAGCAGCCTGCCGGAAAATGCAGCCAAAAAAGCTAAACAGCTTTATAAAAAGAGAAAAGAAGAAGGGCTTGATCTTTGGATACAAAAGCCGCGAAAACCGGAATGGTTGGCGCAGAACCTTGACAATCCGTTCCGCTCATGGGACGGACAAGAAAATATTTCTGCAGCGAATGCCAAGAAAGCAGCCGATTTATACAAAAAAACAAGAGCTGAAATCCTCAAATTGGAACAAAGCTCGCCGCTCGAAGCAGCACGGACTGCCGAAGCTTTGGTTAGGACATACACCGAAACCTTTAATAAGATGGACAAACGTAAATATTTTATTGAAACAGTAGAAAGAGAGGATATCTATTGTGCTCTTACAGAACTTTTAGATTTAATATCGCCTTCTCTATCTATCAATAAAGAAAAGCTCTTGGAAATTTTTGATACGACACGGGATTTTTAGGATAAATAATGTTTCCGAATTATTTGGACGGCGCAACTATTTTAACGATTACTCACTTAGCCGAAGATTCTGAAAATGAATTTGTAAAAAGATATTCGCAATGATAAATTATATTTGGATAGGATTATCAAAGAACAAATACTATGAAATTAATAGAATTGCTAACAAAGTTTAATAATGTGTTCGGCAGAAATAAAATCGATTTAGGAAATTGTTCTTTTATCCGAATGTATGAAACTGGAAGAAGAAAAATATAAATTTAACACAAGCGATGATGACGAAGAGCCTTTAGAAAATTTTATTGATGATACGGAAGGCATTCTCTCGCATTGCTTAAGCACAAAGCAAATTGAAGATTTTATATCATTCTTTTTTGGTTAAAAATATGAGAGACATAAAAGAGCTGCATAAAATAATTACTGGAGGTGGAAAAAACAAATGAAGACAACGCTTTTTCCAAATTGGACATTAGATGAAATAGATAAAACGGGCGCAATTTCAGAATATTTTTATAATGAAAAAATGCCTTTCACCGAAGAGACAATGATTAAGTGCCTTAAAATGAAGCGTAATAAATACGAAATCTATTGGGCTGTTTTAGCTCTGCGTATTCTAGGAACGCAGAAAGCAATTCAATATTTAAAAGAAGTTAGCACTTATAAAAATTTAGATGTGCAGGGTTCAAGCGTTTTAACGATTGCTTACTTAGCCGAGGGTTCTGAAAATGAATATTTGGCGAGCCTCTTGTTAAATAAGGATTTCAAAGCAAAATGGTATGCCGTTGTTGCCTTCAATCACAAACCCGACGGTAAAGCTGTCCCTTATGCAGCTGAGTATGGGGTTAAGACAATCAAAAGTTCGAAAAACAAACCGGAAGCGGGTTCTTTAATAGTTGAGTATCTTGCGAGATTTGCATCGGAAAATGAACTTGCAAAAAAGATATTCGCAAGGATAAATAAAGATTTCGAGAATCTTTCTCCCAAAGAACAGGAAGTTTTCACAGTAAATTTTCCGCATATCTTTAGAAATTAACATGAATAAAATTGTAACTACAACAGTAATGGTAATTTTTACTCTTTTAATTTTTACAGCCGATATAGTGTTAATCACAAGATTTTTCACACTGATAAAACAAAGAAGATATAATGATTTGGCTCCTCTTTGGGGCGGGCTTCCCGATTTGTTTCCGAAAATTGAAAATAAATATCTTAAAACTTTTTTGAACTACATCATGCTAAATATTGCGGTGTATATCATCGGGTACTATTTCCCAAAGACAGGAGTTTTTACCGGAACTCTTAAATTTTCTTTTGATATTGTTATCGAGGGGTATAGATTTTTAGTATCGTTTATAATAATGAATTTGTTTTTAGCTATTAGTCAGCTCACAAGAAAAATAAAAATTTTTCAACAAAATACAATTTCGGCTAAAGTATACTACATTGAACTTATCATCATTCCCATTATTGTTATTTTTTCTCTTTATTTTTTTGACAGCGTTTTCAAAGTATTTACAAAGTATTATTTTGAATTATCTATGGAGTAACGATATGACAAAGTATTCAAAAGAAGCATTAGATGAAGCATTGCTGCAAGCGCAAAGCAATGATATTAGCATGAGAAGAAAAGGGATAAAGTTTTTAAGACAAGCCTCTTGTTTGGAAACGGGTACGAAGAATACCTATCCGATAAGAGATTGGTTTTCTGAAACTACAAATTACACAAAGCTTTTTAAAATAGTAAAATCAGAAAAAGATCCGAAACTGTTATGGGAATATTTATTTTTGATTAAAACATATTGTGAGCGTTATATTGATTTAGCTTATTTGGTAAAAGATTCTCAAAACTTTATCTCAAAAAAAGAAAACACAGAATTCAAAATAAAGGCTTGTGAGCTCGGAGAATTATTTTTAGTGCATCAAGATGCCTCTGTACGGCAAGCTGCAGCAAGCCTGCTTTGGTATTTAAAGAAAACTTCCGAAGTTTGGCCTGTAATCATAGAACTTATGCAGAAAAAACGGGATTATATAACGCTTTCTCATATCGGCATAATGATTCGCAATTGTTATTCACTTTTGAATGATGATAAAATTATTACAGACTCTTTTGAGAATACTGTGACGAAGGAAAATCTTATTTCACTAAAGGATGCAGAAGCTTTAAAAGAAGCTGTATCATTTTCATTGGAAAAAACTCCTAAGGCTGCAAAAAAAGCCGGCTTTAATTCCGTATCTGAAACACTGGACAATATAATTACAGCACTTACAAAAACGGTAAAAAAATGATAAGATAAACATTATAGGAGATAAAATATGAATGGAGAATTATATCTAAAAAAGGGTCTTCTTCAACTAAACAAAAAATTGTATGATGAAGCATTGGAGACTTTGAATAAGGTAATCGAACTCGATGATGATCTTGCCAGTGTTACATCTGCAAAATGTATTTTAGGTGAATATTATTTTATTCATCAAAACTATGAAAAATCAAAAGCATTTTTATCATGGATTTGTGATAGGCAGGATGAGCTTGAAGAAGAGTTTGACGATTTACTTTCACAAGAAATTGATACTGCGTCTGTGCTTATGGAGATGATTGAAAAATATAAGCTGTAAAAAGCGGCGGATGCTAAGGAGGACGATATCGTGGATAACGAAGTAAAGTTATTTGAAGATAATAAAATACGCTCCGTTTGGGATAACGAAAAAGAAGAGTGGTATTTTAGTGTTGTGGATGTTGTGGGAGCCTTAACGGACAGCCCTAATCCCAATAATTATTGGAAAGTTTTAAAAAAAAGGTTGAAAGATGAAGGAAATGAGTTGGTTACAATCTGTAACCAACTGAAAATGAAATCTCCCAAAGATGGGAAAATGTATAAAACCGATGCAGCCGATATGCAAGGCATATTTAGAATTATCCAATCTATTCCGTCACCATAAATACACAGGGAGTAATATTGTATGAAAAACAATTCTTATATTCATAACTTAAAAATAGAAGATGTACCTTGGCATCGGCTTCCTACAACTTATGGAAGAGCGACCTTGTTTCCTCAATATTTTGAAATATTGGAAAACATGCAGGACACGGATAAAATAGAAAATGCATTGTATGAAATAGCAATAAATATTGAACATCAAAGTACTCTGTGGTATGCAACTCCGTTTGCTCTTATATTTCTTACAAGAATTTTTATGAAAGCTTTAACTCAGAGCGGTACAAATAAGAATGCGCACTACATTGTAGAAGAACTACTGGAAGACTTTGCCGTAATAGCTGAGAGTTTTTGTGAAGGAGATGAATTGGAGCATGCGGCTCCCTTACCTTTTTTTGAAGACATGTTAAAGGAAGAATATTTATGGTCTGAAGTTTATAATGAAGATGATGATTGTCTCCGGTATGAAGATGAGAATGTTTTTCCTGATAATCTTTTTTACAGTTTTTATCATTATTCTTTTGAAGTATTAAAAATATATCGGGAAGAATTTATTAAATTAAAAGATACGGAATTTGCGGTAAGAGCAAAAATACTTTCTTCATGGTTTTAAAAAGGTTTATAAATAGATGCAAAGCTTTGGCAATTAAAATTATACTATTAGGATTTGAAAAATGGGCGAAACTATTATCCGTATGGAAAACGTTACAAAATTATATGAAATGGGTGAAAGCGTCGTGCATGCCCTGCGAGGCATAAGCTTCAGTATAGATCAGGGAGAATTTGTTTCGATAATGGGTCCGTCCGGTTCGGGAAAGTCTACCTGTATGAATATGATAGGCTGTCTTGACCGGCCGACAAGCGGTATATTGGAAATCGGCGGAAAAGAAACGGCAAAGATGACGGAAAAAGAACTTGCTGTGCTGCGTAATAAAACGATCGGCTTTGTGTTTCAGCAGTATCATTTGCTTCCAAATATGACGGTTTTAGAAAACGTTATGCTTCCGTTACGCTATCAGGGGCTGGAAAGAGCGAAACGCATTGTACTTGCAAAAGAAGCTTTGGAGCATGTTGATATGGGCGATAGACTTTCCCACGGTCCTAATGAACTTTCCGGCGGGCAAAAGCAGCGTGTTGCCATTGCTCGTGCGATGGTAACAAAACCGTACATTATCTTGGCCGATGAGCCGACCGGTGCTTTGGACAGCAAAACGGGAGCTCAGGTTCTTAGCCTCTTTAAAAAAATAAATGAAAGCGGAACGACAATTGTTATTGTTACCCATGACCCTGGAATCGGAGCAAGTACGGATCGATGTATAAAACTTTTTGACGGAAATATTCAGTCGGATGAGCATCAGGTTCCAGAGATGCTAATCTGAGAATATCGGCTGAAAGGATTAAGTATATTGAAGCAAATAAGGAGATAAAAATATGAATAACCTAAAATTAAGTTTATTGAAAAAATGGGAATTGGATAATGAGCTTTCGTTTGTGCATGGCTCTGTTTTGTTGCCGGATGGAACTGCTATAATTCTGACTACGGGCGAGAAGAGCGATTGGGGTAAATTTTACCTCCTTGTGCTTTCTGTCGATGGCATAAAAAAGATTCCGATTGAATATGCGGAAACATCAGGCAGAGATTATCCTGTGCTTTTTCGATATGGTGCAAGTTTCGGACTCATCATTTCGGCAAAAGAAGTGCGGTATTACTCCGGCATTCATTCCTCTCCGGAAATAATTCCGATAAAAAATAATTCACGGCTAAGAGGAAGCATTGTGCCGGAAAAAGCTCAACAGAGGTGTTTTCAAAATATATCTGACAGCCAAACGATTCCCGTTTGCTTTGAAAATGAAGTTTATTGCGGGGACGCAAGATATTTTGCTCTTTTGGAATTTGATGCTGCTGCAAAATCTGCCGAATGGAAATGTTTTTCTACAATAGATAAAAAAGCATTTACACATCAAGATGACAGATGCGTAGACGCTCCTAAAATAGACAGCATTAAAATATCGGATAAAGAAATCTATGCCTTTATTCCGGGCGACAGCCAAACATCGGTTAATAAATGGGGAATGAATTATTATGCTCTTGCAAGTATTTCCGAAGATGGGAAAGTAATCAAAAAACTTATCGAATCAGATGACTTAAAAAAAGACGGTAAAAAAGGCGGCATCAACGGATGCTTTACTGATTCTCAATATGTGATAATGACTCCTCTTTTTAAAACCGATGATTGGAAAGGCAAGCAAAAAGTTTTTTCACTCAGCACACGTGAATATTCCGATATTACCTTTCCAAGAGGAATGTCCAAACACAGGCTCGAAAACATCTCAGGCGAAATATGCCTTACCTCGTTTTACGATAGAGGACTAAAAGAAATAGCATTATGCAATGTGAATTCATAAATCAACAACCCCGACGCAAGCGTCGGGGTATTAAACCCTCCGCACGAATAAAAAAAGGAATGGAATATGAACGGAAAAAATATCGGACGAACTGTATCGTGGGTGTACTACAAAGACGAAAAACTCATAGGCGGGTCGGCATTTGATATACAACTCTTTCGGCAGATATTGGAAAACAACGCAAAGTTTTCGAGTCAGGCTCAAGAAATGATAGAGACACAAATTAAAGAACAAAATATTTTTGATTGTATTTCACTCAAAAGCTCAAAATACACCAATCGCTTTTACGAAAATAGCGGCCATAAAGCATTTATACCCGAAAGTATCTGTATGGTTGATTATTGTGAAGATGAAATCTTTGCCGTTGTGAGAATCGGAGATCGTTGTGAAATTGTTTCTTATGATTATGACATCACAGGCGAGAAGGGACAAGAATGGTTCAATTTTATAGGAAAGAACAAGCCTATCTTTGATAAAAAAATCATTGAGAATATAAAAACGGTTTTAACGCAATACGGACAACTGCAAGTAAAAATACTTGAAGAAGAAGACAGACGTATTTGGGAGGAAAAAGAAAAACTTGCTTGCCGGAACAAAAGCTTACCTGCCGATACGGAACAAACTTTTTTATCGCTTTGCAAATTACTCGGCATATCTCCGCAAAAAGCCAAGAAAATATACCACATAGCATTGGAGCAAGAAGATATTTGTGTCTCTTTGATAAACGATTTTATAGATTTGAACTATTTGGCAATGTTCGATTGGAAGGCGGATGTGGGAGATATTGTATACGGTTACAATCTATTAGCAAAAAAGATAAAAGCGAATATGCTTCACTTGGATAAAGATACGGAATTTGAACCGCCGGAAGTTTTCCGTAGGCTTGCTTCGATGAGTGACAAGGTATTATATCTTATCGACACAAATAGCGATTGCTATATTTTAGGTTTGTCAGATAAAGAAAATAGAGAAAAAATCATAAGTGCTTATAAACAACTGTTCAGCCTGCTTCAATCTGAGAATACGATTGAAATTGTGAACACTCTGTAATGAAGGAAAAGGAGATATAAAATGAGTATTATAAAAAGCAAGGAATCGAACAAACAGGATAAACAGCCGGCTATGCCGCAACAGAAACTTCATATCAATTTAACTAAAAACGGTTTGCATATTAATGATGAGTTTATTGAAAACCTATCAATAGATATTCTTGCGGAGAAATTCGGTGAATATAGAAAAGTATTGCGTAAGCCGCCTGATGGAACAATAAGTAAAGATGATTTAGAGGAAATATATATCTGGGATAATATAGGAATAAAGAGTTTTGTTTCCAAAGGACGTATCAGCGAACTAGACATAAGAATATGTGAAGATAAGGAATGGGAGAAAAAAGTAAAATTTTCGTTTTTCGATGTAAATCCCAAACAGGTGTTTCCCGGCATTTTTACGATAAACGGTAAAACTATTTTGGAAGCTATACCTCAAAAAACATTGAGAGATGCTTATATATTTTTAGAAATGAAAGTGGAAAATTGGAAAATAAATTGCTCATTGTCGAGCAAATTAAAATCGGTTCTGGATGCAATATCTTTTCAGGAGCGTTTGAGAAAATCAAAAACCGATGAGATAGCCGATTTGGTACGTGCCGCACCTGAGCCTATACGGGAGATAAGTTTTTGGTATAAACCGCCGAGGGTGTCGAGCGGTAAATGGAAACAGCAAAAGGTAGAAGGTGAAGTGTTGACATTTACAAACTTTAATTTTAAACTTGCTGTTATCCAAGAGCTGATGTATGAACAAGAATTGCTTAAACCGAAATTTGATGTATATGATTTTTGTAATGATTATGCAAAAAAAGAAATAGATCCCGATGATTACTGCGATAAAATGATACCTGAAGTAAAAAGCTGGTTTCAGCAATTGGAAATTCCTGCTGAATTGGCCCCAAAGGTAACACAGCTGTTTCTTGATGGCGGAAATGAAATTAATATGCAGCTTATTCCGCAATGGGACGGCGAGGATGATCTATTTGATATTAAATCTATTTCTGATGAGGAGTTGGCACAGTTTCCAAACTTAAAACTTATTGACGGCACCATTATTTATATTTCCGAAAAAGCAAAGAAAAAACTTATCAAGAAAGGAATTAATATTGCAGAATAAAAGTTTTATATGGAAAGAAAAACTTTAAATTTGTAGGAGTTAAAAAATGAATGGAGAAGAATTTGTAAAACTTTGCTATAAAGAAAAAGAAACTATTTTGAATGAATATTTTAGCGAAAGTTCTTCCACAGCAGTTGCAAAAAAAGTAAAGAATTTAATGCGAGCCGGAGTCGGTAAAGATGATTTATATAAACTCATAGATTCGGTTATGACAGATGCTTATTATACATTACTTCTCGGATTAGATGGAGCGGCTTCTTTGGGCGGTAAACAAATATCATATAAAATCTACGACGAAAAAGGAACCTTGTTAAATAAATGTGGCGAAATTGAAGAACATGCATTTACATATTTTATGGAAAGATAAAACTAAAGTTTGTCAAAAAGGATATATTATGCTTCATTTGGAAAAAGTAAACGGGAAAAACATTTGGGATATTCTGAAACTACAGGTATCGGAAACCCAGAAAAGCTTTGTTGCTGCCAATGATATAAGCATCATTGAAGCCTATATTACAATCACCGCAAATGGTTATGCATTTCCATTCGGGATATATGACAATGAAACACCGGTCGGATTTTTGATGATCGGTTTTGATGTTCATGACTATTGGATTGATGCACCTGAAATAGCAAAAGGGAATTATAATCTTTGGCGGCTGATGATTGATAAAGCGTATCAAAACAATGGATTTGGAAAAGAAGCAGTTAAATTGGCTCTAGATTTTGTTAAGACTTTTCCTTGCGGAAAAGCTGAATATTGTTGGTTGTCTTATGAACCTGAAAATCAAGTTGCACGTAAACTATATAGCTCATTCGGTTTTGTTGAAACAGGAGATATGGATGCAGAAGAACTTATCGCAGCGTTAAAGCTATGATATAAAAGAGATGTAAGATTATAAAATACATGGTTTATTATAATGACTGAGCGCTCTCATTCATTCCAATCACGTGCTATTTCGGTTGAAATCTCAAAGCCGGTCATATCATTGCTTTCATTAAAATGAATATAAGCAAAGTATTCATTCCAAAAGAGATGATCGCTTCCGGTTGACCATTTAATGCCGTAGTGCAGCTGAGTTATGTCTCTCGTATTTCTTGGCGGTACTAACCACAGTTTTTTATCGAATGTTTTTTGCAATGTTTCTTGTTGCAATGGAACGAGCAGCTCAACATCATCAAGACAATAACGAATTGAATTTACTCTTGCATCGGAAATGCAGTATTCATCAAGCCTTAAATGAATGATTTTACAATCCTCCAATACCGTATCATTCTTTTTATGACCGTAAAGACCGAGGCTCCCAATTACAAAACCGTCTTTTACAAGAAGATAATTAGCATAAGGTATAGCAGTATTATTTCTTCGGAATCCTTTTTCAACGAGAATACTTCGATCAACTGGATACTTTTTAAAAGCACCGCAAGAAAGCAGTTTTTTATAATCTCTGCCGGAAGGATTATCCTGTTTTACATATATGTCGAATCCGTCCGCTACTATATCGGCAACAGTTGTATATGCCATCTTAATCTTTGTGTTGTTAATCGTAAAAACCGGAGCCCTCACCGGAACGCTGATTATGATATATATCAAAAACATATAAAGTGAAAATATTGCGACAGCCATAAATATAAAAATACTTCTTCCGGTACGCTTCCGTGCATTAAAAAGAGCCATAACCGGAGGCAGGAGGATAGCTGTTGCCAAATTAGAAAATCCTGAGCCTCCCTTTTTTATCACCTGTAAAGCAAACAATACCGCTCCAAGTATGACAGATGCATATACCAAAAATTCACTGAACCTCATTTTTGTAGTATTTGTCTGTTCGTTTACCGGTTCTTCCATTAGTGATTTTCCGCCCGATACGGTTCTTTTCATATAAATATACATTCCGAAAATAACCGCTAAAAAAATAAGTCCTGAAACGGAAAGCAGTAAAATAAAAATTAATCTTCCCAACCTATTGTTTCCTTTTAGGTTTTGGTGCAGGCCGTTCATCAAACATAGCTTTGCTGTCTACATCATCGCAATATTTGCACATAATTATTCTTATAGCCTTCCTATTCTCTCAGCTTGTTGATTTCTACTTTATACTCATCTTCAGATACGAATAAATCCAGAAAGTCAGAGAAACGCCCAAGCTCTTCAATCTCTCTAAAGAATACTTCGTGATCTGTAGTGTATACTTTGGGATTGCTAATATCTTTATCGCTTAGGCATATAAAGTAATAATTGGGATAAGAGTTGGATTCGCCAATCATTAAAAACTCTAAATCATTACAAGGAATTACTGAGCTTACATATTCTTTATGAATAAACCCGGAGTATTCATCATAGTCGGCTGTTCCTTTTGTAAAAGGAGTAAATTTTTCAGTTTTGTATTGTATCCTTGGATATGGGATTTCCGATTCAGGTAATATCCCTTCTGCCTTTATTCTATTGAGTAAATCATTTTCTAAGTAATCGCTAAAGTCCTGCATAAGATAACTCTTAGATAAGCTAATGCTTTCCATATTGTTCAGCAAGTTCTCGCCTTCAAAGGCCGATTTGCCGCCCAGTTTAGTGATTCTATCAATTATTCTTTTGTCCATACACTCTCCCTTTCAGATATATATTTATCAATCTCATTATCAGTTATTATTCCAAAATCCGGTTCATATACTTTGTCATATCTTCTATAAAATCATCAAAGCCTGCCAAATCGATGAGCTCTCCATGTTCCATATCATAGCTTGCAATCTTTTTTGTTTTCGGATTCCAGACAATATAAATATGACTGTAATCTCCGAGAGAGCGGGAAAGTCTTAATAATTTTTGTCGGCCGAATTTAAATGGAATAGTATCAATCAGTTTAAAGAACTCAATATATCCAAAGTCGGAATCCGCTAAATCAAAGTGTAGGTTTTCCCCGGTTAAAAATTCAATTATTTTCTTTGGCAATTTATACGATTTTAATTCATCTAATTTATTTTGTGTTTGATGAAACTCAGGCGGCTCTAATGATTTAAAATATTCTGCCATTTCCTCATCGCCTTTTTCCAAAGCTATGCTATATGGACGCATTCCGTCTTTTTCGGCAATCGTAACGTCCGCTCCATGCTTCACTAAAAATTTACACATTTCCAAATCAACATATCTTGCAGCTACACACAATGGAGTCGGTTGATTGGAATATACCATGTCGGACTTATTGTAATTAATATTTGCTCCGTGTTCAATTAGAAATTCTAAAACTTTATAATTACGGTCAGAAACCGCGTGACGCAAGAGCTGTCCGCCGTATTTAGTTGCGCTATGCCCAAGTTCTTGTATAATCGAAAAATTGTCAAAGCGTTTGCCATAGTACGCTTCTAAAAAAGCTTCCGAATCTACATTGTTTACTACATCTATCTTTGCACCATGGGAAACAAGAAACCTTATTACCTCTTCATTACAATATCTCACTGCTAGAAGAAAACTTGGATGCTCATTTGCATTAAGGTTTGCTCCTTTTTCCGTCAGCCATTTTATAGATTGAAACTTTTCCATTATCAATGCAAAATCCAAAAGAGAGAGTTCGGTGTATTTGCCGACTTTGATTGCTTTGTTAAGCTTCCACCCGTTTAATAGATGTTCTTCCAATGCAGAAATATTTTCATTTAGTACATCGTTTAAAATTTGCGGTATAGATTCAAATCTTCCGATGTTTCCGATTGTTATCATACTTAAATCCTTGTTTATCTATTTCCGGACGCATATTCACCCGTATTAATGTCTATAACTTCTCTTATCGGCTGTATGAGAGAATCTTCATATTGAACTTTCCATTTTATATCTGAATTCATATTGCCGTCCGTAAGGCCTGCTATTGTATTTCCGTCTTCTATCGGATTATCATTATCATAAATGTAGGATAAAACATTATATGCGTGGTTTACAACATCATTCGGATTCAAGCCGTGAAAATGATATTGAACATCAGGTAAAAATAAGGTGCTCATACCGAGTGAATCAATCAGCATATCGTTTGTTCCTTGAATATTAAAAAAACGGATATTGACTGCATAATGAAGGAAGCGCATTTCTTTGGGTAATGTACAGTTTAGAATATCTTCTCTCGTCAGCATTTTTTTAGATGTTTCAAAAACTACTGCCTTGCAAGACGGATATATGTTTACTAATGCTTCAACATAATTTACCAGCATTTCCGCTCTTTCTTTATAATCTAAACCGGCAGCCAACATATCCGTTGCCATTACTTGATATTTACAAGTCTCCAGAATTTCACCGCCGTTCGGGCAATTCCATAATTGTGTTGCTGAAACATCATCCATAATCGGTTTTTCAATTTCAGAACAGTTCATAATAATGAGCTGCGGAGGCACATTTAGTTTTTCCTTTTCATAGTGCACGGAATATTTTTTGGGAGCAAAACCTGCCATATTACTGTTATAACAAAAGCAATCCGTTTCGCCTAAATGTTCACACATAATTTTATGTATATACTCTTTTTCGGGCATTTCACATTTTTCTTCCATAAGTAAATGAACCATAAAAACCATACCCGGATGGTCGGCAGTTTGACTCATATCCTGTTTGAGAATTTTGTCTTCTCCATTTGATTTTTTTTCTTTCATAGTATTACCTCTCTTTTAATCTGAAATTGATTCATATATTTTTTTCCCTCCACATAGTATGGGTATCGTGTATCCAGAATTAATTTTTCAAACATCCTATAGGCACTATAAAAATACCATCCTCTCGTTTATATGCAAATTCACCTATTCCAATAACTATCATCAAAAAAGAAGGAGCAGGCATTTTTGATGTATCAATTTTATTTGACAACGATTTTAAGTTTTCCGCTGCATCTTCAATAAATTTTTGGCCGCCCAGTTTAATTTCTGCTAAACCATATCTGCCGTTTTTTAGATGAATTACCGTATCACATTCCAAACCTGATTTATCCCTATAATGTAAAACATTACCTCCAATACTTTCTGCATATACTCGAAGATCTCTTACACACAGCGTTTCAAATAGCAGCCCCATTGTGTTTAAATCATTAGTCAAATCTTTCGGTCCAATTCCAAGAGCGGCGACCGCTATTGAAGGATCTACATAGTATCTTGTATCGGAAGTTCTGATTGATGTTTTTGATCTTAAATTAGGATTCCACGAAGGCATATCTTCGACCACAAAAATATTTTTTAGTGCGTTAATATAGGATGCGATGGTATCTTCATTCAAAGATTCCGTATCATTTGAAATTATATCATCCCTCAGCATAGTGTTGGAAATTTGTGTTCCTTGATTTCTTGCAAAAGACCTCATCAATCTTTTTACTCTTTCCGGATTTTTACTCACACCATCAGCTCTATTAATATCGGATTTTATGACTGCTTCATAGTAATCTTCAGCTTGGAGTAATGCAGGTTTCTCCTTCATTCCAACGGCATGAGGCCACCCGCCTCTGCAAATTAAAAAAGCCAAATTTTCTATGCTTAAATTATTCATATCGTCTATCACACTAGGATTTTCAAAAAGCTGATTTAAACTTACTTCTCCTGTTGAATCTCCTGATTCAAATAAAGACATGGGTCTCATCATTAACCATGTAAAACGGCCTGTTCCCGAATGAGTTATTTCCCTTGATTCTATAGGTACTGCCGAACCTGTAAGTATAAACTGTCCTTCTTCACCTCTTGTATCAACCTCATATCTTGCTGCATCCCATAGCTTTGGTGCTATCTGCCATTCGTCAATAAGTCTTGGGGTCTTACCTTTTAGCAATCTTCCGGGGGCTATTTCAGACATTTGGATATTTGTTTCTCTTTTGCTTGGTTCATCCATTCTCAATATACTGCCTGCGACTTGCATTGCCGTTGTCGTTTTTCCGCACCATTTAGGGCCTTCAATAACAACAGCTCCTTTTGACTCAAGTTTATCTTTTAACATATCGTCTACTATGCGGGCTCTATATTCTTTCATTAAGCTTTACCTCTACATATATTATGTCATTTTTTCGGCGTTTTGGCAATATTTTTTTCGGCATTTTGGTTGAAAATTCTTCGGCGTTTTGGCAGTTATTTTACATTCCATTCAAGTAACAGAGGTGGCTGTTTTAAGTAATTTGAGTGATTTGATTCCTTTTACATCTCCCTCGGCACATTAAATTTATAAGTATCGTCTTCATTATCACATTTTGTCAAATTATTATTTACGGCATTTTCATTCTTTTTGAACACAAAAGCATAACCATAATTTTTGCTTTCTCTTTCAGTTTTCTCGATTTTTTCCAAGCCTATAAGGTCGAATTCATATTTTCCTTTGGGTATATCAAAACCTAAACGGTAATTATACGGTTCCATAATTTCTTTCGGACCGGTTTTAATATATTCCGTGTGCTCTGTAATATTTTTTTTAATGTTTTCAAAATCATAGTCCAAATCATCGAAGCAGGAAAAACATATCTTATTTAAATCGCCCACTTCAAGATAAAATTTTTCAAACCTGCATACTTCTTTAAATCCTTTAGGTATGACAGCCTCTTCATTTATAGAGGCGAATATATGATACTCAAAAAAATTGATACGATAAAATGGGACAAGCTTGCCTTTTTCCACAAGCTCCAGAAAAAGATCGAAGTTCTTTTGCAGATAGCTTAAAAGCTTCTTTGCCCTGCATTTTTTTGAAGCAAGATATCCCGTAAGCAAATCAATAGGTATAATAGCCATTCCGTAACCGTCTGTTGTTAATTCTCCGATATAGTGCATTATCATCTCCGCCGTTATTTCTTTTCTCCGATAAAATCAATTACATCCGACCAACCGTCATCTTTTGCATTATAAGTCCAGCGTTTATCCGTCAAGGATTCAAGGTCATCAATGCTTTTATGCAAAACCTCGGACATTTCTTTTCTCTTATCTGCAGGAATAGAATTTAAATATGTATCGCTTATTTTGAATCTGACATTTTGAAGAAAATTGACCGTATCCACATAGGTACTCGAATCTTCAAAAACCGTATTTTCAGGGAAACATTTTATCACGGTTTCAAAGGCCGTTTTCATATCGGATAATTTTAATGCTGCCAATGTGCCGGGAACATACCGGATAAGCTGCGGATAATTACAGATAAATTCCCACCAACCGTCACCCTTCCAATTTCCTATGATGTTAACGGCAATATGAAAAAGGAATAAATCATCATCGGTTTGATTTTTAATTTCTTCTATTTCTCCGATTTCCCATAGTTTATCCGACACTTCTGCAAAGAAGCTTTCATTAAAATTTTTTTGATTTTTAATCAATTCTTTCAGTGTAAGCATTTTATTTCTCCTGATGATATATAAGATGGCTCTTACTATGCTCGGTAAAATCTTTAGAAAAAACATCGAGCAGGATATAAGTCCGTATGCACTTTTCTGCATTATTTTTTTCTTTATCGGCATGATTGAAAGCACAGTGAACAACCGCTATTTTATCTTTTAGCGGATATATTCCGACTATACAATGACTTACAAAGGGGGTATTTTCCAATATTAACGGATATGCTTTTACCATAAGTTTGACTCTCCTTTTATCTCCCAATGTCCATTGCTGCCTCTTCCTACATATTTTAAATTATCTATTTCTTTTATATATCGTTCTATTGTTTTTTTACTTACACCGGCGGCATCGGCAATGGCTTGCCTTGTTATTTTTTTATCTTTTCTTATTTTTTCTTTTATAAATGCAATAATTTCTCCTTTATCGCGGGCGACACCCTGAGCGACATTGCGGGCGACACCCTGAGCGACATTGCGGGCGACACCCTGAGCGACATTTTCGCTGCCGACTTTTTGTGTTGCAATCTTTTTAAGTGGAATAATTGTTCTAAATATATTTCCTTCTTCAAAAATAGGTTTTTCTTCTGAATAAAGCTGAACATATTTATAGGTGTTACGCATTCCGGAACCAAGCTCGTCGGCAAGCCCTATTTCTCTGAATACTTTGGATATTGAGGGGGTCTTGGGAAAGGGTTCAAATTTTTGTATATCTAAAATTCCTATCCCATGTGCTGAATTGCTATTTTCAATTATAATTTTTTCCTCATCAATAATCATTTTAGCAGGAAATCCGCTCGAATAATCTCTATGGGCTAAAGTATTAGAAATTATTTCTCTTAATATCCTGTCTCTAGCTTTAACGCTAACAATTCCATCTAAGATAAATAAATCATTTAAATGCTTTTGTCCAAAACTCATTAACCTATTATAACTGTCAATCAAATTAGTAATAACAACATCTCTATCATCATATCTATCTTTATTTTCTACTCTAAATATTGCGTCTGTTTTGTGCTGAGAGAGAACTGACATAATGGAATTGTCTTTTCCAAATAGTAAAATTGCAGCTAGGGTAATGCCTTCTTTGTTAGTATCAGGATCAGTCAAAATTAGATTGGCACTTCTAAGAAGCTCTCCATCATTCATATATTTCCATGAATGATTTTGATCTCTTGCAATTGCCATTTTTCTGGCTTTTTCAATTACAAGGGTATCTAAAAAATCTATTCCAAGATTTGGATATACTCTGTTAACAAAATAAGAGTTTTGCTTTCTTGCATACATTTTATATACAAGCTCTGAATTATCTGTGATATTTATATCGCCCTCATAAGATCTATCCCAAATTTTCCCATTGTGTCTGCATACTTGGCAACCTTCGGGAATTCTAATATAAATAATAGTTTTCTTGCCTAGTTTAACCGGAACGGGTACTAAATACAAAGGCGGATAAACCTTTTGCGAGTTATTGATAGAAGTTGTAAATTCTTTTATTATTTTGTCAACTTTATCAGGATTAACACCGACTACTTTTCTTTTATCGGTGACTCCTAACAATATATGTCCGCCATTTCTATTATTAAATGAGCATACCGAATCATAAATATCTTTAGTTAAGGCGTCTTTTGATTCTTTAAACTCCACATCGAGTTTTTCACCATTTTGAATTAGTTTATTTACTTCTTCTAAATTCATTTTACCTCCTTTTTTAAATCATAGTTTAGTCCTTTTATACCTCTTTTATGGTGCTACTTCGAAACATCAAATCCCAGTCTCTTTAAATTGTTCATTTGTTTTTGTTGATGTTCTGCCGTGCCGGTACCGATTAGAACGTCGCTGTAAATTTCACTTGCGGGCCAATCATCGTAATAATTATTGAGGAACTGAGGGATTTTTTCGTACATAGGTTGAATGATTGAAATAAAGCCCTGTTTAAGGCATTGAATATAAGTTTTTTCATCAAGTATTTCAGTATGGCCGTATTTGTCAAATGAAGTTCGGCGGTTGAGGGCTCCTTCAATGTCCCAAGGTGTAAATACAACTAAATGCAGTGGGCGGCTCCAGCGTTCAATATCCGTTTTATCGGGCGAAGGAAAAAGCTTTTTCCAAAAACCTCGTTTTACTGCATAGCTGCCGGTAGAAATATATAGGCGGTACGGTGTATCCTCAAATGCTTCTTTTGATACTTCACCGGAAAGGGGGGCGAATACTCCGTATAAATCACAATTTAAAAGGCGGGCATAATAGGATTTTTCGCCTGCATCTATTTCGTAAATTGCGCCAAGTTCGTATCGTGCCATTTCATACCTCCCATAAAAACTTTTTGCAAGGATTAGCAAATCTTGAAAAAAGCTTAACCTTCCCCGAATATTCGGGAAAAGAGTTTTTTCATTTCTCTTGCATATTTGACCGCACCCGGAATACGCAGCTTTTTATAATAATCTGCTAAAATTGCAGGATGATTTTTTAATATATCGAATTCCGCCATATACATGGCTAAACATGACTTTGTATATTTGCCGACTGAAATAAGTTTTGATTTTTCATCTTCATCAAGTTCTTCTTCCGGAGCAAATTCGCCGTCAGGATATTCCTCCGGCGTATCATTACTGTACTTCCAAAATTCTTTTGTCCAAAGAACAATATCGCTTTTATTTTCTTTGATTAGATGCAAATACCATTCGGCCAGTTCTTTTTCGGTAGATAATTTACAAGTAAAACCTTCCAATAAAAATTGACGTTGTTTTAATCTATCATGTAATCGGGAAATTTCAATATCCTTGATTTTTTCTTCAATACTTGCCGGGTCCGTAAGCCGAATCAGCTCCGAATAGATTTCGCTGTCTAAAAATTCTTTTAAAGTATTTGTTTCTTTTGCCATGTAAAAGCCCTTCACCAATTAAATATTGTTTGTATTATATCATTTTTAACCGTTTTTTTCTATATATCAGAGTAGTTGTTTTTATATTTTTACTATATAGAAAAATACCATAAAATCATGTATAATTTGATAAAGTAAAACCGGATATGGCTTATGTTCGGATTAGGAGAGAGGGAATAAATGACCACTAAAAAATTTGCTCAATATATGGAAAAACAATGCAAAGGAATAAGTAATTTTTCACTGGAAGCCATTTTTGAAGAGTATATTGTACTTGTGTCAGGGAAACGAATCGGTGTGCTGTATCGGGAAAAGTTTTATGTCCTTTATGCACCGACTTTTGAAAAAACGGAAAATATACTGCCTTGTTTTAAACCGATAAATTTATTTAATTGGAAGTATTATCAATTTATTGAAGTTACAAATCTTGAAGATAAGGAGAACCTTGAAAAAATCATAAACTATGTTTATCATGAATTATATTTTCTAAAAGAAGTTGTCATTGATATAGGATTTTTATTTCAAAGCTATAGAGGCTATCCCGAAACTATTTATACTCTATATGAAGAAAATATTACATTCCTTAATTTTGCCTATGAAAAAAAGCTGATAAAGGAAAATCCTGTAGACAGAGAAGGCAGAATTGTAAAACTTTTATATACGAATCTCGATTTAACCGAAACCGGACAGAAAATTTTATATGACTTATATAATAAATGGCTGACCTATACGGATAAAAATGATGCTGATTCTTTAAAAAGAGCACGGAATATAAAACAATTGGAGAAGTATTATCAAAAACTGGCGGGATAAAAGTAGATAGATGAACACGATAATGGATAACTCAAATTTTGATATTCAAGAATGGGTAAATTTGAATTCTTATACCGACAGTAAAGGTTGGAAAGGATATTGCAAAAGAAATAAACCTTTCACTATTTTTCGTGCAAATAAAATAGTCAGGTGTTTTATGCATTTTTTTAGAAAATATACAAATAATATAATCATAGTTTCTAATATTTTCAAAGTAAAAGAATATACTCTAAATAACAGCAACATAAACAATTACATAAAATACATAGAAAAGTATTTAATTGATTTTGGATATATAGAAACAATTAGCGCTTCTATTTACGATAATGATAATTGTTTATCTTCAGGATTCAAAAAATTTCTAACTACGGATTATGATATTATATCTATGTTCTCTTTATTAATGATGATGGATGAGGGAATTGACGGACATTGTTTTTTTGTGTTTGATGAATTAGGATTTATTGCTTATCCTCATGATGATACAGGTTTTGGATTTATACGCATCAAAAATACGAAAGTTCACTATGAGGATTTATTTCTTAAAAATGTATCGCAATTTTCAGATTTTACGAGCGTTGTTAAGGGCAATGCGAGGACTTTACTATAATAGATATAGGTGGTATAATTCAGAGACAGGTTGTTACATAAGTCAAGACCCGATTTCTATTTTAGGAGGATTAAATTTATATAGCTATGTCTTTGGTGTAAATGGTTGGGTTGACATTTTTGGATTGTCTGCTACATATTTACATCACACAATTCCAAGAGAAGTATATAATCTAAGAAGTGTAAAAAATGAAAATATATAATATAACGAGCTATGCGGGAAAAGATAGTTTTGCCATTCTTCGACCAAGTAATAAACAAAACATTAAAGAAGTTGATGTTTTGGATGTTTGGTGGGACGATTGGTGTAGCGGTGGAGATAAAATTGGAGATTTTGTTTTTTGCTATGCGATAAATGTCTGTAAGAACTCAATTTTTAAATTGTTAAAAGAAAAATTCAAAGAGCTGAAAAGTGTGGAATTGAGATACAATAAAACAGATAAAGAGTTAAACGCAAAAAACATCAGACGTTTAAAATGGCTACCCAAGGAAGCTATTCCCTTAACCGCTTTTTTTAGTCCGATAAGTTTCGACTGTCTTCCTCAAAGTACGATAATAAGGAGTGAACGGGGGATAGAAGAAATAATAGGAGTTGCAGATTTAAGAGGCGATGTCATTATTCCAAGGGAGCAAGGAAAAGGATTGTTTTTTAGTTCTGATGTAATCGGTGACTTTGACTTCTTTACCCTTACAAACTCTTGTTTTTTATTGTGTACAGAACGAGTAAAAGAGTTTTGTAAAAACAACAATTATGAAAATGTTGTATTCTTAGAAATGGGTGAAATTATATAATTCACAAGCGTTTCAATCGAGGCGTTTTTTTGTTTTCTTTTTTCCGCCTTTGGCGGAATATTGGCGGGTGGTAATCCTACTCTGTATGGGTATGTATTTGATAGTAATATAGAAATAGACCCATTCGGATTGGAGTGTAGTCTCGATTGACATTATCTTAATAATGGAGTACAAAAGACAAGAGTATTCACAAGAATGATAATTTACATAACAGCTAAGGAGAATTTGATATGGGAATGATTGCAAACTATCAACTCATAAGTGATAGGGACTTAAAAAAACTTATGACCGAAAAAGACATTGCGGATTTTACGGAAGAACTGCAAGAAGCCGAAGACTGTATTTTATTCGACATGGATAAAATGTGGGACGTTTTACATTTTGTACTTACCGGTGTTTCAGCAGGAGAGCCGATAGAGGGTAACCCGCTCAGTGAAGCAATTGTCGGAGTAAATTCTTTCGAAGAATGCGAAGATTTTATCGGATATACAAAAAAGGAAACCATACCATTAATCGTGAAAAAATTAAATGAAACCGATATTGATTCTCTTTTGGAAAACTTCAGTATACAAAAATGTAAGGAAAATAAACTGTATCCGAATATCTGGGGTTATGAAGATGAAAAAAAAGAAATTATAGATGAACTTAAATGTGCATTTGCCGGACTTAAAGATTTTTATAACGAAGCAGCCCAAGCAGGTCAAAATGTTTTGGTTTCCATTTATTAAAATGTGAAGATTTTGAAATATTAGAATTTTGGAAATGAGTTTTTAGGAGGAAGTTATGAAACCAAGAGAACTTTGCGAAAAAGCATGGCAAGAAATAGCACGCAATTTCCCTGACTTTAAAGTGTTAGGTAAAGGAAAGACTTTACGAAAAATTGCAAATAACAAAGACATTATTTTTGAAATATATTTTCAAGCCAATAGATACAACTATGAATCTAATGTTGAGTTTATCCCGCATATCAACATTTATTCAAAGGCTATGAAAAAAGCAGGCATAACCGGTGAGGGAATTATTTACGGCGGAGAACTTAGTTCTTTAGCCGGAAGAAAAGCGGGCGCTTGGTGGCAGTTGGCCGGTGCAAGCTATAAAGATACCGTAACGAAAATCACGGGATTATTACATAAACACATTATGCCTTTATTTGCAGACTTTGAAGATACAAATAAAAATATCGAAAGAATTTTAAACGGCTCATTAAAAGGGTATGCTTTGCTCTACTATATCTACTATTTTGGCGGCAAAGAGCCGGCTGAAAGATATTTTAATAAAGTCATCAAAGAAGATAAGTTAAAGAAAAAATATATTTCGTTTTATAACTCATTAAAAGGAATTCCAAAAGAAAATATCGATTTACATTTTGAGGACTTTTGCGGTGCAAGTTTAATCAAATTTGCATATTTACATGGTTTAGAAATTATTCAATAATCTTTAGAAAAATGGGACAGTAGGAGGTAAACTATGGACAAGCGTATTGTGAAACAATTTTCGGATTTTCTAAGAGAAAATGATAGATACTATATTTATGCATTGCAAGCTTTAAAACAATTGTTTACCGAAACGTCCTGTACTTGGCAAAAATGGATTGAAACCGATATTGAAGAATACTTAAGCACAGGCAGCGTTGAGCATCATCTTGGGGCTTACGGAGGAATGGGCAGCATAAATGATATTTGGATTTGCAAGGTAAATAATCATACTATAAACGACGAGGCTGAACCATGGGCAAATGAGTTGATGGAATATCTTAAATGCCTTTCTTACGGAATTGCAAATATAATGAAAGCAGGAAAAAAAATCAATATTGAAAAAATATTCGCAGAAAGCCGGACGCGGAAAATCTTAACCGGCATTCAGTGTGAGTCTTGCGGTTTTTCACAAATACACAAAAGAGAAACGGATTCATATTTGGCTTCACTTCTTTTACCTAAAATGGTAAAAGAGGCTGTTTTACAAAACAAAACGGAAGAATTGATTTCCGCTTGCCTCATACCGGATATTCCGAACTTGGTTGAAGAAAGAGAGCGGATTATAAAACTTGCGGAACAAAGCGGAATCGGTTTTTCGGCATCTAAAAATTCTCGCTGCAAAAAATGCGGCGGCGATACAAGAATTAAATATTGGAAATTAGACGGAAAACGTATATGAATGAAATTTATGCAATTAACGACTTATCGGAACTGGAAGATTTTTTACATTCTCAAAAAGATATTGAAAAACTGCGTGAAAAACTTTTTGCGGAATTTTTAAAATATGCGGATTATAAAAGCGTATCGGGGTGGAACAAGGCGGTGCGTCTTTGCGAATGTCTTGCCATAATCGGCTGGGGAAACCATGAACCATTGGAAGCGTCAAGAGGTGTGTTTTTTAACGGTAATCCCCGCACCTTTTTTTGTAACAGATTCGGAGAGCTCCGTTTTGTCGAAGCAATATGGTCAAAAAGAAAAACGGGATTTACGATGGAGCAGGGTAGAACTTCCTATTATCCCAGTCCCGATTGCAAAGACCAGAAGCAACCGATGTGTTGGGATTACCCCGTAACCGAAAATATAGAAGACATAAAAATTGAAAGTCAACGCAATTGGATTCCTAAAAATCCTGTTTGGATTGTGCGTACAATATCCAACTGTTATGAAAATTCCAAACCGGTTATAGAAAGTATTAAGGAAAAACTTCAGGACGAATTGAATAAAAAGATGCGTCCCGAAAAATACGGCAAAGTTGTAAATTGTATTTTATTGAAATGTGCTTTCAGCTATTATGATAATGCTCATTGTAAAACAAACTATATCATCGATGAATCGGGACGCAAATTATCAAGTCAAGAAGCCGCAAAAGAATTACAGGAATTATACACAAAAGAAGAAATTTCCGAAAACGGATATTACTTGCGACCCCGATTTCAATACGGGTCATTTAAAGCAGATACGGGCAAGATAGAGGTTGTTATACATCTTGAAAAAGAATTCAGCCTATTAACACATAGTCAGCAAAAAGAAAAACTGTCAGAGTATTTTTTAATTGCTCTTAAAACCGTTGCAGAAAAACAAAAAAAGAAAATACCGAATTATGATTTCAATTTAATGATTTCCGATTTTACCGAAATAATGAAAAAGTGGCTGTAAGTTTACTCTGTCAGTCTTTTATTCACAAGGTCAGCCGCATGTTTTGGGTTGGCCTTGCCGCCCGATTTTTTCATAACCTGTCCCATAAGCCAGCCTGCAACATTGGTCTTCCCGTTTTTCCAGTCGTGAACGGCCTCGGCATTTTCGGCAAAAACTTCTTCGACGATTTTTTCGATAAAGGAAGAATCGCTTACCTGTTCCATTCCTTTTTCGGTTATTACGGCAGAAGGCTTTTTACCGCAAGCCATCATTTCGGCAAAAACATCTTTGGCCTGCTTGCTTGTTATCTTTCCTTCTTCAATAACATTTACAAGTTCGGCTATAGCCTCAGGCCCGAATTTTAAATCCGAGAGAGAAGAGTTTGTTTCATTTAAAACCGCCAGAACCTCTGCCAATATCCAGTTAGCACATTTTTTAGGAGAAGAAGATTTTTTAGCCGCCTCTTCAAACCATTCTGCCAGCTCTCTTTCTGAGGTCAAGGTTTGAACATCGAATTCCGACAAGTGATATTCTTTTTTAAAACGGAGCCGTTTTGCTTCCGGCAATTCTCCGACCGAATCACTTACCTCTTTGATAAACTTATTGCTTAACTCCAAGGCTCTTAAATCCGGTTCGGGCATAAAGCGGTAATCTTCCGCTATTGTTTTTGTACGCTGAATTACGGTCTGACCGGCAGGTTCGTCCCATCCCATGGTGCGTTTAAAGCCCTGCTTAAAAGCAATGCGGTCCTTGCTGTTGTATTCTTCCAATTGACGGGAAACCTCATAAGTGCAGGCATCCTTTACAGCCTTAAAGGAGTTCATATTTTTTATTTCTGAAATAGGCGTTCTAAATTCTACACCCTTGTCGATGATTTTTAGGTTGACGTTTGCATCGCATCGCAGGGCACCTTCTTCCATATTTCCGTCAGTAACGCCGATAAATTTTAAAATCTCTCTGATTGTCTGCATATATTTTGCAGCCTCATCGGGCGTAGACATATCCGGCTTTGAAACAATTTCTATTAGAGGCACACCTGAGCGGTTAAAGTCAATATAACTGTGTGAGCCTTCTATGTGAAGGCTTTTGCCTACATCTTCTTCCAAATGGATTCTCTCAATTCTTATCTTTTTGAATTTGGGCTCTTCATTTTGAGAAGCAAGGTTTACCTCGACTTCACCTTCTTCGCATAGAGGTGTGTAAAATTGAGTTATCTGATAGCCCTTTACAAGGTCGGGATAAAAATAATGCTTTCTGTCGAATTTGGAAAAATTATTTATCCTGCAGCCGAGGGCGTGCCCTGCCTTAATTCCGAATTCTACATATTCCTTGCTTACTCTGGGAAGCGCTCCGGGCAGACCGAGACAGCAGGGGCAGACCCTCGTATTGGGTATACCGCCGTAACGGTTTTCGCAAGCACAAAAAGCCTTTGTCTTTGTTAAAAGCTGGCAGTGTATTTCGCAGCCTATAATTATTTCATATTCTAAATTGCCGTGTTTAAGCATGATCTTCCTCCCAGGCCTTTGCAAGTTTTAAGATACGGTCTTCAGAAAATTTCTTTCCGCAAAACTGAATGCCTACCGGAAGACCTGCCTTTGTTTTTCCTGCCGGAACCGAAAGGGACGGAATACGGGCAAGGTTTACAAAGGTTGTAAAAAGGTCCGAAAGGTACATAGCGATAGGATCGTCTACTTTTTCGTTAAGCTTAAAGGCCGGGGCCGGAGCCGTAGGGCAGATTATAAAATCGTATTTTTGTAAAACCGCATTTACTCCCTGAGCTATTTTTGCTCTTACATTCAAACTTTTTTCGTAACAGTCTCCTGAAAATTCTTTTGAAAGAACATAGTTGCCGGTTATAATCCGTCTTTTAACTTCGGGGCCGAAGCCTTCGCTTCTTGTTTGAATATAAAGCTCATCGTTTCCCTTGCCGGTATCTTTGCGGAGGCCGAATCTTATTCCGTCTATGCGGGAAAGATTGCTTGCTGCTTCCGAGATTGCAAGGGTATAATATGTCGGAATTGATGCTTCCAAAACAGGAACCGAAACCTCATCTATTTTAGCTCCGTTTTTTGTAATCCAAGCACAGAGTTCATCAAAGACTTGTTTTACTTCCCTGTCTAAGCCTTCCGTATGCAAAAATTCCTTGGGGACTGCAAACTTTAATGAGGCAATTTCTTCCTTTGAATAAGCTGATAGTTTTAATAATGAAGAAAAGTCGGCTTCTTCCGAAGTTTCGTCCTTTTCATCCTTGCCTGCCATAACGGCGACACCAAGAGCTATGTCGGCGGCTTCTTTTCCGAAAAGGCCGACTTGGTCTAATGATGAGCTGAAGGCGGCTACTCCATATCGGCTAAAAAGACCGTATGTCGGTTTAAGTCCGTAAATTCCGCAATAAGAAGCCGGAAGACGGACCGAGCCTCCCGTTTCTGTTCCCAAAGAAAAAGGAGCTTGATTTCCTGCAACTACGGCAGCCGAGCCTCCTGAGCTGCCCCCCGGAGTTCTTTCTCTATCCACAGGGTTTCTTGATGGCCCGTAGCATGAAAATTCGGTTGAAGAACCCATAGCGAGTTCGTCCATATTTATTCTTCCCATTAAAACGGCTCCCGCTTCCAATAAGCGGTCTATTACCGTTGCATTGTATGGAGCATAGTAGTCTTGTAATGAGCGGCTGCAGCATGTGCAAAGCTTTCCTGCCATTGAGATATTGTCTTTTACTGCAATGGGCAGCCCCAAAAGAGGCTTTTCATCAAAGGAAACGCCTTGAGCTATAAGCTCATCTGCCTTTTTTGCATGTTCTTCTGCATCTTCAAAAAATTCTATAAATCCGTTTAATGGGAGAGGATGCTTTAAATCTTTTTCATACTCATCCTTAAACGCTCTAAGAATTTGAAGGGAAGAAAATTCTTTATTTTTTAATTTGTCACGCAGCTGTGTAAATGTCAAATCAATTATCATGAAATTTTATCTCCTTAAGCCCCTGAGCCCAAAACCTTTGGAACCCTAAAATAATTATCCATATATTCCGAAGTCATCTTTTTAAGGTCGCTTTGAGCAAGGCCTTCTTTTACTTCAGAGGAGCGTAAGTCTGTTTCACTGTGTTTTGCATACATCGAAGAATCCAAACTGCTGTCCGCAAATTTATCCAAGATTTCAAAATAACCGACCAAGTTATTTACCTGTCCCGATAAGCGGGCTTCTTCTTTTTCACCTAGCGAAAGGCGAGAAAGGTACAAAAGGGTTGAAAAAACTTCTTTTGATATTTTATTGTTATTTTTTTCCATAATGCCAAGTATAATATCATAAATATAAAAGGATGTTAAGTAGGGCGGAAGTTATGGTTCAGGATTGAATAAATCCAGGCTTATAAATTTTATAAAAAGGACTTGACAAAAGTTGTAGAAAGGTATATATTCGCTTTCACCGTCTGAGAGGGCGGGATTGCATTGAAAAGTGCAGAAAACACCAGAAAAGTTTTGAAAGTTTTGCTTTTTGAATGAAGACGAGGCTTCTTAAGTTTAGCAGTTTAAAAGCTGCAAAAATGTTAAAAAAAATAAAAAAAACTTTTAGAAAGCACTTGACAAAAAGTGAGGAAATAATGTATACTCACTTTTGCTCGCTAAATAGCATTTTATGCTTTTTAGCAAATGATATTTGAAACTAAGAGGGAAGGGAAAGAACAAAAATAGCCAAAGCGAAAAGCTTTTGGTAAGGAAAGTATCAAAAACCGGTAAGGGTTAAGCTGATTAACCTTTACCAAATTCCTTAACAATATAAGTAAGGGACAAACTAAAATTAGAAATCAACCGCTCTTTAAGGGCGGCTTGAAATAATAATGATGGAGAGTTTGATCCTGGCTCAGAACGAACGCTGGCGGCGCGTCTTAAGCATGCAAGTCGAACGGTAAGGGAGAGCTTGCTCTCCCCTAGAGTGGCGGACTGGTGAGTAACGCGTGGGTGACCTGCCCTGAAGATGGGGATAGCTAGTAGAAATATTAGATAATACCGAATGTGCTTATACGGATAAAGCCGTATAAGGAAAAGGAGCTACGGCTCCGCTTTAGGATGGGCCTGCGTCCCATTAGCTGGTTGGTGAGGTAAAGGCTCACCAAGGCAACGATGGGTATCCGGCCTGAGAGGGTGAACGGACACATTGGGACTGAGATACGGCCCAAACTCCTACGGGAGGCAGCAGCTAAGAATCTTCCGCAATGGACGAAAGTCTGACGGAGCGACGCCGTGTGAATGAAGAAGGCCGAAAGGTTGTAAAATTCTTTTGCAGATGAAGAATAAGGGGAAGAGGGAATGCTTCTCTGATGACGGTAGTCATGCGAATAAGCCCCGGCTAATTACGTGCCAGCAGCCGCGGTAACACGTAAGGGGCGAGCGTTGTTCGGAATTATTGGGCGTAAAGGGTATGTAGGCGGTTAGGTAAGCCTGGTGTGAAATCTACGAGCTCAACTCGTAAACTGCATTGGGTACTGCTTAACTTGAATCACGGAGGGGAAACCGGAATTCCAAGTGTAGGGGTGGAATCTGTAGATATTTGGAAGAACACCGGTGGCGAAGGCGGGTTTCTGGCCGATGATTGACGCTGATATACGAAGGTGCGGGGAGCAAACAGGATTAGATACCCTGGTAGTCCGCACAGTAAACTATGTACACTAGGTGTCGGGGCAAGAGCTTCGGTGCCGACGCAAACGCATTAAGTGTACCGCCTGGGAAGTATGCCCGCAAGGGTGAAACTCAAAGGAATTGACGGGGGCCCACACAAGCGGTGGAGCATGTGGTTTAATTCGATGATACGCGAGGAACCTTACCTGGGTTTGACATCAAGAGCAATGACATAGAGATATGGCAGCGTAGCAATACGGCTCTTGACAGGTGCTGCATGGCTGTCGTCAGCTCGTGCCGTGAGGTGTTGGGTTAAGTCCCGCAACGAGCGCAACCCCTACTGCCAGTTACTAACAGGTAAAGCTGAGGACTCTGGCGGAACTGCCGATGACAAATCGGAGGAAGGTGGGGATGACGTCAAGTCATCATGGCCCTTACGTCCAGGGCTACACACGTGCTACAATGGTTGCTACAAATCGAAGCGACACCGCGAGGTCAAGCAAAACGCAAAAAAGCAATCGTAGTCCGGATTGAAGTCTGAAACTCGACTTCATGAAGTTGGAATCGCTAGTAATCGCACATCAGCACGGTGCGGTGAATACGTTCCTGGGCCTTGTACACACCGCCCGTCACACCATCCGAGTCGAGGGTACCCGAAGTCGCTAGTCTAACCCGTAAGGGAGGACGGTGCCGAAGGTACGTTTGGTAAGGAGGGTGAAGTCGTAACAAGGTAGCCGTACCGGAAGGTGCGGCTGGATCACCTCCTTTCTAAGAGAAAGGGTAATTTGAAGGTTGTTTAACCTTCTACAAAAATATACAATGTATATTAGTCTTGAAGTACACAAGACAAATCGATACTTCCTTTTCGTTCTTTCCTGAAACTCTTTTTTTATAAAACAACTGAGGGGATATAGCTCAGCTGGCTAGAGCGGCGGCTTTGCAAGCCGTAGGTCAGGGGTTCGAATCCCCTTATCTCCATAAAGCCTTGTTTAACGACAAGGTTTTTATTCGCCCAATCGCTAAGAAAAGGCGAACAGATATTTGACATAGATAGGGAAGGGAATGAAGGCGCTGGAATGTAAGTACATTACAGCGTGAAACTTAAGAAAAATACAAAACTTCTTTTTTAAGCGAAAAGTGAAAGAAAGAAGGGACAATAATATGGTCAAGCGAAGAAATAGGTTTATGGCGAATGCCTATGGAGCTGAGAGGCGAAGAAGGCCGTGGTAAGCTGCGAAAAGTTCCGTGTAGGAGCACACATCCTGTGATACGGAAATAGCCGAATGGGGTAACCCGTTAGTAGTGATACTGACATTACGCTCTTGAATAAAATAGAGAGGTAAAGCGATACTGAGTGAACTGAACCATCTAAGTAACTCAAGGAAAAGAAATCAAGTGAGATTCCGAAAGTAGCGGCGAGCGAAATTGGAGGAGCCTAAACCCTTATAGAGGGAGTTGAAGGGCTGCATCGGCGTAGGACCGACAAGTGATAAATTCGATTTATAGCAGAAAGGTTTTGGGAAAGCCTGGCGAAGAGGGTGAAACCCCCGTAAGCGAAATAAATCGAACTTGTTGATGCAGTACCTGAGTACGGCGGGGCACGAGGAATCCTGTCGGAAATCGGGTCGACCACGATCCAAGGCTAAATACTACTCAAGCTACCGATAGTGAACAAGTACCGTGAGGGAAAGGTGAAAAGAACCCCAGTAAGGGGAGTGAAATAGAACCTGAAACCGTAAACCAACAAGATGTTACAGCCCCTTTATGGGGTAGTAGCGTGCCTTTTGTAGAATGAGCCTGCGAGTTACGATATGCAGCGAGGTTAAGGAATAGAAGTTCCGGAGCCTAAGGGAAACCGAGTCTTAATAGGGCGTATCAGCGAAAGCTGAAGTTTAGTTGCATGTCGTAGACCCGAAGCCGGAGTGATCTAGTCATGAGCAGGTTGAAGCAAGGGTAAAACCTTGTGGAGGACCGAACTATAATCTGTTAAAAAAGGTATGGATGACTTGTGACTAGGAGTGAAAGGCTAATCAAACCCGGAAATAGCTGGTTCTCCCCGAAATGCCTTTAGGGACAGCCTCATATAAAATTATCGGAGGTAAAGCACTAGTTGGACTAGGGGGCGTCAAAGCCTACCAAACCCAGTTAAACTCTGAATGCCGATAATCAACGTATGGGAGTGAGACTGCGTGCGCTAAGGTTCGCAAGTCAAAAGGGAAACAGCCCAGACCGTCAGCTAAGGTCCCCAAATACTGCTTGAGTGTGAAATGAAGTGTGGATACCTAGACAGCCAGGAGGTTGGCTTAGAAGCAGCAATTCCTTTAAAGAGTGCGTAACAGCTCACTGGTCGAGTGTCCATGCGCAGATAATGTAACGGGGCTAAGCAGTATACCGAAGCTACGGGTCTTATGCGATTAAAGCATAAGGCGGTAGGGGAGCATTCCATTAACTGATGAAGGCATACTCGCGAGAGGTGCTGGAGGAAATGGAAGAGAGAATGCAGGTATAAGTAACGAAAAGGGAGGTGAGATCCCTCCCCGCCGAAAATCTAAGGTTTCCTGGGTAAAGGTAATCTTCCCAGGGTAAGTCGGCCCCTAAGGCGAGGACGAAGGTCATAGTCGATGGGAAATCGGTTCATATTCCGATACCTTTTATAATTTCGATGGCAGGACGCATGAGGTGAAACCCGGCCGGCTAACGGATGCCGGTCAAAGTAAGCGAGCCGTTAAAAAGGATGAATAGGCAAATCCGTCATCCAAGGTAAGCTGCGACAGCGAGTGAAACTAAGGTGGAGCGAAGCGGGCGTAATCAAGGTGCCGGGAAATACTGTCTAAGGTTAGGTTATAAAAGACCGTACCGTAAACCGACACAGGTAGATGGGATGAGAAATCTAAGGCGCTCGAGAGAACTCGCGTTAAGGAATTCGGCAAAATGCACACGTAACTTCGGAAAAAGTGTGGCCTCCTTTTTTTAAAAGTTGAGGAGGCGGCAGAAAGCAGGCCCAGGCGACTGTTTATCAAAAACACAGCCATCTGCGAACCAGCAATGGGACGTATAGGTGGTGACACCTGCCCGGTGCCGGAAGGTTAAGAGGAGAGGTTAACAGCAATGTGAAGCTTTGAATTGAAGCCCCGGTAAACGGCGGCCGTAACTATAACGGTCCTAAGGTAGCGAAATTCCTTGTCGGGTAAGTTCCGACCCGCACGAATGGTGTAACGATTCTGGGCACTGTCTCAACGCGAGACTCGGTGAAATTTATATACCGGTAAAGAAGCCGGTTACCCATAGTTAGACGGAAAGACCCCGTGAACCTTCACCGCAACTTATTATTGGGACTTGGTTTATCATGTGTAGAATAGGTGGAAGGCTATGAAGCTTGGCCGTTAGGTTGAGTGGAGCCGGCAAGTGAAATACCACCCTTGATAAATCAGGTTTCTAACTCTTCCCGTGAAGCCGGGATGGGGACAGTGATAGGCAGGCGGTTTGACTGGGGCGGTCGCCTCCTAAAGAGTAACGGAGGTGCGCGAAGGTCTCCTCACGCCGGTTGGAAATCGGCGCAGCGAGTGTAAAGGCACAAGGAGGCTTAACTGCGAGAGTGACAGCTCGAGCAGATACGAAAGTAGGTCTTAATGATCTGGCGGTAGCGAGTGGAAGCGCCGTCACTTAACGGATAAAAGGTACTCCGGGGATAACAGGCTGATATTCCCCAAGAGTTCACATCGACGGGAATGTTTGGCACCTCGATGTCGGCTCATCGCATCCTGGGGCTGAAGCAGGTCCCAAGGGTTTGGCTGTTCGCCAATTAAAGCGGTACGTGAGCTGGGTTCAGAACGTCGCGAGACAGTTCGGTCCCTATCTGCTATGGGCGTTGGATACGTGAGAGGAGCTGTTTTTAGTACGAGAGGACCGAAATGGACGAACCTCTGGTGTACCGGTTATCCTGCCAAGGGTAATTGCCGGGTAGCTATCGTTCGGAAGGGATAACCGCTGAAGGCATCTAAGTGGGAAGCCCGCCTCAAGACTACGTATCCCTGAGGGTTTAACCCTCCTAAAGACTCCTTGCACACTACAAGGTTGATAGGTTGGAGGTCTAAGCACAGTAATGTGTTAAGCCGACCAATACTAATAAGTCGTGAGGCTTGACCATATTATTGTTTCTTTTTTCTATATATAAAAAATTAACCTTTTTTCTTCATTCTCTTACCTTATTCTTGCACTTAAAACTGAAGATACGGTTTTAAGTCCTTAATTTGTTTTTTATTGCCAGGTGGCCATAGTGGAGAGGTAATACCCGTTCCCATCCCGAACACGGAAGTCAAGCTCTCTTACGCCGATGATACTGCTGATCAAGTGGGAAAGTAGGATGCTGCCTGGCTTTTTTTTATTCCACCACCGGTTTATCGGATTGTCCATTCCTTGATTATTTAACTAAAAAATGTTAGGATGTATTTGATGAAGGTTTTTAAGCTTACGGTTCCCGGGATTATTTATATTCTATTTTCAATCCTCTTGTTGACGGGAGCCGGTATTCGAGGCGAATTATTTGCGGTTGTTTGCGGCGTTTGTTTATGCCTTTATTTTGTATTATCCTTAGTGTGCCTTATTATTTCTATTTTCTTATGTGAAAAAACAAATTATTTAATAAAACTAAAAAATGAAAAAATTTCTATTTTACCTGTAGGAAACCGAATAGGAAAAAATCTTTTTCCTATTATTTTACCCGGAGTAATTATCTTTTACATTTTTGAATTTTCGTCGGATTTGAATGATAAAAAAAGCCGAAGACTAAGATTTAATATCAAACTTAAAAGAGAACAGACTTTTTTTTCTATTCCAAAAGAAGAACGAGGCAGATTTTTTTTAGAAAGAGAATATATTGAACTTTCCGATCTTGCAGGTTTTTTTTCATTCCGTTTATTGAAAAAAGAAAAGTCAATACCTCAAGTTTTTATTTATCCGGTATTAAGTGAAATAAAAACTTTTTCGTTTCCTGCAATTTTAAATGAAACCTCCGATCATACGATAAATTTGAGACGAACTGATGAACTTTATGATACTCGCCCTTATTTCCCCGGGGATGATATACGAAAGATTAATTGGAAACTATACGCTCATACTCAGGAACTTAGTATAAAACAGGGTGATTACATTCCGCCGCCGAGGTCTTTTTTTACAGTTTATGTTGAAACCCCCGTTGTAAGCCGCGATTTTGAATTTTATAAAAAAAAATTTGATGAGTTTATTAATTTGATTTCATCGATAGCTTTTTATTTACATCAAAACGGAATAAGTTTTAAAATTCTTTTTTATGATAACGAAAAAAACTCTTATGAAACGGAATTAGTGTATGTTGATGAGACGGATGCCGAAGAAACAATAAAAAGGATTTTTTCCATTCCTCAACTTAAAATTTTGAATAAAAAGAGTGAGTATGAACCTAAATTAAAAAAGAATTTCTTTATTGATGATGAAAATAAAAAAAATTATTTGCTTTATTTTTTTATGCCTGTACAATCAGGTAATAAAATTTTTGAAAAGTTTTTTAGAAACTTTTCGGATTATAAAAACGAATGTGCCTTTTATACCGGCCTTGAAACTATAATTTATAAACCAAAAAATATTTTACATTCTTTTTTGTTTTATACATTTTCTCAAAAAAAATACCGCCTTTTGTCAAAACAAATGAATGAAAATATTGAAACTATAAAATATGCATTGAGAAATGGAGGATTTTATGCTTACTCGATATAAGCTTAATTTTCTTTTGCGTATATTTTCGCTTATAATACTTAGTGTTATTCCATCATTATTTTTGTTTGAAATTTTACCTTCATTTATTCTTCCTTTTTGGACTCTGATTGTAATTTTTTTATGTTATAAATTTCAAGAAAAACGAATAAAACCATCATCGGCATTTATTTTAATATGCTTAAGTGTAATTATTTGTTTATTCTTTATTTTATTTATATTTAAAATCATATCGATAGAATTGTTTGATATTTTATATTTACGTTTAGATATTATTATTCCTTTTTTGATACTTCAAACCCTTTTTATTTCGATTTCTACTATTGGTTTTTGTAAAAATGAAAAATACCGCCGCTATGAATCCATAGTTTTTTTTAGCATTTTTGCTCTTCTTTTTTGGACTCAAGGAAATTTTTCAATGTCTGTTTTTGAACATCCGATATATGCGGTTTTCCTTTCGTTAATATTTTCCGTACTTGAAATTTTCCGTCTTTTTCTGTCTTTTAATTTTGAAAAAAAACAACTGAAATTTTTTTTATTGTTTTTATCTTTTTTTTCTTTTATAATCTTTTTTGTACTGAAAAACTATAATGAGGCCGCATCGGTTAATCATGGAGGTTTATTGCAGCCGACTCTATTTCGATTTGATTTTTCAGATTATTTGAGGCTGCAAAGTGAAATCAAAATGAGTGATGACCTTGTTTTAGTTACTCATTTTGATAAAAATTTTTCGCATAATATGTTAAGAAGAATGTACCTTTCAGGATGGGATCCTGCAAAAGGCTTTTATGAAAAGAAAGCTCCATCTGAGAACGCTCAAATTACATCTTTGCCTAAGGGGCAAAAAGATATTTTACATAGAGCTTTTTCAATGCGGGAAAAAGCCGAGCAGGAATATTTTTTTGTCAACTTATCACCTTCATCCTTTATAGCTATGGATTATCCGACAAAAATAATTCCATATGAAATTTGGGATAGTTCAAAATTTAACGGAGGATATAAGGTATTCAGCGATGCAATATTTGATTTTGCATCGGACATTTACGGAGAAGCCTTTCCTTCAGGGGATGATGGGGAGGGACTGTCAAAGGAAGATTTGGATTTTTATACAAAAATTGATGATGAAAGTTTTAAACTTGTGCATCAAACGGCAGAAAAGATAACCGAAAATATTCCGGATTATTTGGATAAAATTCTAGCTCTTAAATTCTATTTTACGGATGGAGATTACCGTTATTCTTTAAAACCGGGCAAGGCTCCTGACGGTAACCAGTTAAAGTATTTTTTAACCGAAACAAAAAAAGGTTATTGCACTTATTTTGCATTTTCTTATGCGCTTATGCTTAGGAGTGTAGGAATCCCATCCCGTGTTGCCGTAGGATTTTTTGTTCAGCCCGAATCTGAAATTATGAATTATTATCCCGTAAGAGCAAACATGGCTCATGCATGGGTTGAAGTTTTTTTTCCGTTTATAGGCTGGGTCAGTTTTGATCCTACAACTTCTCAGCTCGCAGAAGGAGAAAATATTAATTTTGGTATGAATGCCGGAGGTGAAGAATTTAACTCTCTTTTAAGTGAGATTTTAGAAAAACGCAGTGAAATTAAAATTACTGAAATTACCGAAAAAGAATATGATATTTCAAATATAGGTACATATATAAAACGGTTTTTCAAAGAAAATATGTCTTTTTTTATGCTTATTATAATTATTTTTGCGGTTTTAATATTTATAATTTACAAAATACGGCCTTATCTTATATTAAAATTTTCAAAAAATAATAGGAGGGTTGTACTTACAGCCGGACGATTATTTAAGAAAAAAAGACAGAGTTCTGAAGAGGGTACACAAATGAATGTTCTGATTCAAAAAGCAAAATTTGCACCGGAGTGTACGGATGACGATGTAAAAATTGCAAAAAAACTCTTAAAAAGCAAAAACAGAAAAATTATTATATTATTGACTTTCTCTTTTTTATCATTCATTCTAAATACTGAGAATGCGGATACTATTCTTTTTGAAGCCGAAAAGGCTATAGAAGCTGAAAATTGGGAACGGGCTTTATCCCTTTTACAGGACGGAATAAAAAGGTACCCGCAAAACGACAGCTTGTTTTTAAGGCTTGGGGAAATTTATTATAATCAAGAATTATATAAACCGGCATATAAGATATTAAAAAAAGGCCAGGATATTAATCCTGATAACAGCAGCATCTTGTTTTATCTTTCCGGCTGTGCGTCTTCCTTAAACAAATATGAAGAAGCCTTGGTGTATATTAAAAATTATTTATATCTTATTCCTCATGACCGCTTTGCAGCCGCTAATTACGGTTGGTTATGTTTTAAATGTCACAGGCCTGAGGAAGGAATAAATTTTTTATTGAATAACATAGAGCGTTACGGAAAAGATTTATCGGTTTATAATTCTTTGGGAACCTTATACAATGAAATCTTTGACTATAAAAAATCAAAAGAATTTTATGTAAAAGCAATAAATGAAGCAAAAAAACTGGATAGAAAGTATTCAGGGGCTATCTATTATTATAATAAAGCTATTTTAGAAAGTCAGTTTTATCAATTTGAAAATGCCATAGAGGATGCAAAGGCTGCTTTAGATATGAAAGAGCGCAGTTCAAGCTATATGATGATAGGAGAACTTGAAGAAAGAAGAAATAATTTTACACAGGCTCTTTCTTCTTATTTTTCAGCCGCTGCCGATGATGACACTCCTCTTTCGATATTAAGTATTATAAATTTGTTTTTGGAAACGGGACATATTGAAAAAGCCGAACAGTATATTTTAAATGAACTTCAAAATATAAGTGAGGCATGGATTTCAGATTACGGTTTGAGTGTAAATGAATTTAAAAGCAATCTTTATGATTTAAAAAGAGAATTATACATTCGTAAATATAATTTTGAAAAAACCAGATTGACCTTAAACTTTTTTGATTGGATAAAAAATTTAAATAATAAAATAAACTACAAATTAAAATATAAATATTATGATGCGGTTTTTAGATTATATTCTTTAAAAGTTGCAAAAGAATATAAACAAAATAATAAAAGGTATTCTGAGGATGTTGCAAATACTCTTTATGCCAATACTTATTATTATCGTGCCTTTAAAGGAAAAGGAAAAAAGGCTCTTAAATATCTTAAGAATTCAGAGTCTATAGAAACTATGCTTATTCCGCAAAGTGCAGGTGCTTATCTTGCAGACAAAGGCATCATTGAATCGGATTTAAAAATGCTTAATGAAGGTATTTCAAAAATGGATCCGGAATGGGAAAAATTTGCTCTTAAAAACTTATATGCTGAAGGAAGTAAGATTGCAAAACAAACTTCTCCGCAGCTTTATTATCTTTACTTGGAATCTCTTTTTGATTTGAATCCTACAGGTTTTTTGGAACATGATATAAAATTACCAGTAAAAATAAATATAGATATGGACAAAACCGAAAACATAAAACTCAATTCAAAAAAAATAAAAAAATTGATAACATCATCCCGTTTTATAGAAGATGATAATTCTAAATTTTCTCTTCAGTTGACATATTCCGATAAAAACCTTTCTTTTAAATTAACCGATAAAAACGGGTATACTCTTTATAGTAAAAATTTTGTAATTGAAAAATTGGATAAAAAACATTTTAAAAATTCCATTAATGTCTTGGTAAAAGATATTTTTAGTTTTAAGTTATAAGGTCTTGTGATATAGAACAAAACCCTATTTTCGGTTATACTGTTTGGTATGAACACAAAAGATATAATAGATGAGCTTACAAAACATATCGGTTTAGTTGTAAAGGGTAAAGATGATGTTATCCGTCTTTTTGTTGCAGCGTTTTTGAGCGGCGGCAATGTTCTTATAGATGATGTTCCCGGTGTTGGGAAAACGACAATGGTGAAGGCCTTAGCTAAATTAATAAAAAAAGACTGCGAGAACACTGCCGAGTTTAAAAGAATCCAATGTACCCCTGACTTACTTCCTTATGATATTACTGGTGTTGATGTTTTTAATGCACAAACTCAAAGTTTTGAATTTGTAAAGGGCCCTGTTTTTTGCGATATTTTTTTGGCCGATGAATTAAATAGAACTCCTCCTAAGGTTCAAGCTGCTCTTCTTGAGGTTATGGAAGAAAAACAGGTAACTGTTGGAAGACAAACTTATAAATTGCCCGATACTTTTTTTACGGCTGCTACTCAAAATCCCGTGGAAACTTTGGGTACTTATCCCCTGCCTCCTGCTCAGCTTGACCGTTTTATGTTGTCTCTTTCTATAGGTTATCCTGATGATGAATCGGCTCTTGAAATACTTCAAGGCAACCCAGGTGTGCTTGCTCTTTCAAAACTTTTTCCCATTATAACTATCGGCGATATAATTGAGTCCCGCGGAGAACAAGAAAGGGTGTATTGTCACAAGGCATTACAAAAAGCTATAATAGATATTTGCAATAAAACAAGAGAGCATCCGGATATTGAGTTAGGTGCATCTCCCAGAGCTTCTTTACAGTTTTTGCATCTTGCAAAAACGATAGCTCTTTCTGATGGACGGAACTGGGTTGAAGATACTGATATTGAAATGATAGCTCCCTATGTCCTAGCTCATAGATGTATCTTTAAAAATAGAAAGGTCAATGAAAAAGAAGCTATTGCAGAAATTACAAAATCCGTGCTGATCAAAATGGATAAAGAAACGGACTGGTCTAAAGAGGCTTAAGTAAATTAAATAAAATTATTCGGCGCTTAAGAATATTGTGATACCAGCTTTAGAATATACAGCTCTACATAGTTTTCGATAGCATTTCGCTCTTTTATTTTTAAAAGGCCGGGAGATTCCAAAAGTGTTTTAGCCAGCCCTCTTACTCTGTCAGCAGTAAAACTTGTAACTGAAATAGTTCTATTTACTCCCCGTAAATAATCACGAATTAAGGCATTTACATCTTCAGTTAGATTCTCTCTTGCAGGGTGACCCAATGTGTGATTCCATTCATCCAAATTTTTTTCAAGAGCTTGATCTATTGTCATGCTTTCAGGAAGAAATTCGGCAGCGATTTTTTCTGCAACATCTTTTAACTTGAGTTTAGGTTTTTTATAGACAGTTTCTTTTTTTTCAGGCTGTACAGGCTGAGGCTTTTTTTTCTTTCGTTTGAAAAAAGCAATTATCGAAGAAATTATCGGAATAGTGTACCAGAATGGAAGGAGTATTTTAGTGTCGCTTAAAATCTCATATCTATTGAGCATTAAAATTTCATTATAGGCAGCAGGTTTTCCTGCCGGAAAAATTCGGTTTATCTCCATCGCTTGAATTTCATTTAACCGGGGATCTGCAATTATGGATAAAATAAAAGGAGCATTTAAAAGACCGTATAAATTAGGAGTTGAATGAGAGACTATTTCTTTTAACAATTCATTGAAAGCTGCATCGTTTTTCATTGATTCGTCTTGCTCAAAATTAAGGAGCATTTCGTGCCATTTTTTTATACACAGTTCCCTAACGGGTTTTCTTGCTTCGTTTATGAGAGATATTAAAAGGGGCACTACTTTTTCTGTAAGCAGGTAAAACCTATCATTTGAAGAATTTGTAAAGCTGAGAATATCGGGAATTATGTATTTTTCCGAAGTGCTTGTTTTTTCCTTCATAAAATTTTGTAAAGTTTCCTCAGAATATTGTCCGAGTAAGGGCACCCCTCTGGAATCTGTAAATTGGGTTATTTGCTTCATTGTAAAATAATACGGTGCTTTTTGAAAAGCAAGAAGGAGGTTCTTTAAAGCCGTGTCCGTTTGAATATCTTTTTGGACTCTGTTTCTATAATAGTTATTTAAATATTCCAGAATGCCGACGGCTTGTAATAAGGCTATCTCATCGGGGAGTTTTTCATTCTTTTTGGCAAATTCTTGTTTTATAAAGGCACAGAGTTGACCCCACAATATATAGTTGTCACCCGATTCTTTGACATTTTGAAAACTATTAACGCTGTGTGACATTGCTCTTGTTATGAATGTTTTAACCGTAAATTCTTTACCCGGATTGGCGACCAGAAGCCTTTTTTGCATGTAGTCCCTGCTTTCATCTTTTGATAAAAAAAGTTTAACCTTATCTAATGCCAAATTTAAAAGTTTTTCGGTCTTGTAAGAGCCCGGAAAGATGAGAGCCGGAATATCGCCGTTATAGTTTAGTACATATAAAAAAGAACTTTCCTTAGATTCCGGATTTATTAAGGCTATGTCATCTGAAAGGGTGATTGTCTTTAAAAGTTTTCCCGGAAAATTTTTAGGCAGATCGGATAAAAGAGGAAAAGGAATATCGGGATGCTGCTCAAGATTTGCGTATTGACGGGATATATTATCTACGTGGTAATATGGAACGAATATAATGGTTGTATTGGACTTATCCGTTGTTATTTCGATATCTCCATCCTCTTGGATTTTTTTTAGTTCATTTAAAAGAGTGTCAAGAGAAATTTCAAGGTGGACAGCCAGTTCCGGCTTTTGTTGTAAAAACCGGCGTGCATAACGATGGAGATAATCTTGAAAAGGCTGCAGTGTAACTTGGGCACTGTCTCTGCGTAAAGAAAACAATCTAAGTAAATGCAGTAAATCAGTATAAATAGTCATTCCTATATTATACACAATATTTTTTAATAATTCAAGATTATCAACAAATTTTCAACAGATATCAACCCTTAATATTAACCTTTTGTAATTGAATAAAACTGTTTTTTTAGATATAATCCTAAAAAGAGCAATAAGTTTAATAAAAGGCGGGCTGATATGCTTTCACGCAAATTATTTATTTTTATTCCCTTGGCCGTTTTAGCGGTATTGATTTTTTTGACTGCCGGTTTTTTTGTGTTTGTTACCATAGCCGAATACCGGCCTAAACCGATTGAAAATGCAAATATAACGAAAAGATCAAAAGAAGAAGTCATTCAGGCTGATGAAGCCTTTAAAGTTTTAAGCTGGAACATCGGCTATTGCAGCCTTGATGCTGAAAACGACTTTTTTTATGACGGGGGAAAAAATGTGACGGCCCGAAGTAAGGAAACCGTATTATATAATCTCGAAAAAGTAAAAGCTCTGCTTAAAAAAGAAGATTGCGGTATTAACCTAATCCAAGAAATCGACTTAAAATCAAAACGCAGCTTTTATGTAAATCAAGAAAAAGCCATATCCGATTTTTTTGCCGATTATGATTCAGTCTTTGCAGCGAACTACAATGCCGTCCTTGTGCCCGCTCCTGTGTCAAATCCCTTGGGTCGGGTTAAGAGCGGTGTCTTTACGCTAAGTAAATACGTAATAAAAAAAGCTGAACGTCATCAGCTTCCCGGCACCTTTTCATGGCCCTTAAAAACCGTCAACTTAAAGCGCTGCCTTCTTGTTTCTGAAATTAAAACCGATGTTCCGGGTAAAAATCTTTATATAATAAACTTACATCTTTCGGCTTACGATGCAGCAGGCATATTAAGAAAGCAGGAAATGGAATATCTAAAAAACCTTGCTTTAAAATTTTATAATGATGGACATTGGGTAATTGCCGGCGGAGATTGGAATTCTCTTTTTCCGGGTGTAGAAAAAAGCCTTTTTATGCCTTATACTACCCCTGATAAATTTCTTGAATGGATAGAATATTCTCCTGCCGATTTTATCGGAAAGGACTGGAAATGGGGATTTGATAGCTCTACGCCTACAGTTCGTCTTTTGGAAAAGCCCTACGTTAAGGGAGAAAATTACACCACGATAATAGATGGGTTCATATGTTCTCCCAATGTTGAAATTACCGGAGTAAAAACTATTGATTTAAATTTTGAAGTTTCGGATCACCATCCCGTAATTGCAGAATTTAAACTTATAAAATAGGTCAGCTATAAAAATACAAATACAAGGAGCAAAAAATGAAGGTAAAACCTGTAACGGTAACCGGCAGCAGTTTAACGATCGAAGATGTTGTAGCTGTTGCCCGCCATGGAGCGGAAGTAAAACTATCCGCAGATGCAAAAAAAAGAATCAAGGATTCAAAGAAAATTGTAGACGATATCGTAAAAAGCGGTAAGCCTACCTACGGTATTTCGACCGGCTTTGGTGAATTATCTACCGTAACAATTACTAAGGATCAAAACGGTGCCTTGCAGAGAAACTTAATTTTAAGCCATGCCTGCGGTGTCGGCAATCCTTTCCCGGAGGACATAGTTAGAGCCATAATGCTTTTAAGGCTAAACACACATGCAAGCGGTTTTTCGGGTGTAACCCCGTCTATTCCGGATATTCTTGTAGATATGCTAAATAAGGGCGTAACTCCCTATGTGCCCGAAAAAGGTTCATTGGGAGCAAGCGGCGACTTGGCAAACCTTGCCCACATAGCCCTAGTAATGATAGGCGAAGGAAAAGCCTATTATGAAGGCAAGCTGATAGAAGGAAAAGCTGCGCTTGAAAAGGCCGGTTTAAAGCCTGTCGTTCTTTCAGGAAAAGACGGTCTCGGCATAATTAACGGAACTCCCGTAATGTCAGGTATCGGAGCCCTAGCCCTGCATGATGCCGAGCAGCTTTTAAAAACCGCCAACATGGGAGCCTCCTTGGTGTTTGAGGCCTTTAGAGGAATTACTGCAGCCCTCGACCCCCGAATCCATAAGACCCGCCCTCACAAGGGGCAAATTGATACGGCCGCCTTTATCCTCAAAATGTTAAAAGGAAGCTCTTCTATCAACACAAGAGAAAATGATGTCCAAGACCCGTACACCCTCCGCTGTGTTCCGCAAGTCCACGGAGCAAGCGCCGATGCTATTGCATATGTGCGCAAGGTTTTAGAGATAGAAATCAATGCCGTAACCGATAATCCGCTCGTCTTCCCCGACAATCATGATGTTATTTCGGGCGGAAACTTCCACGGGCAGCCAATCGCTATAACTATGGACTTTTTAGGCATTGCCGTAAGCGAACTGGCAAATATAAGCGAACGCCGAATCGAGCGCCTTGTAAACCCGCAACTAAACGGAGGCCTTCCTGCTTTCTTAATAGAAAACGGAGGAGTAAATTCAGGCTTTATGATTCCGCAATACACGGCCGCATCCCTTGTTTCAGAAAACAAGGTATTGGCTCACCCTGCAAGTGTTGACTCTATCACCTCATCGGGGAACAAGGAAGACCACGTAAGTATGGGAACTACAGCTGCCCGAAAAATAACCGAAATCGTTAAAAACGTGCGCCATGTTCTTGCTATTGAATGGCTTACGGCTGCTCAAGCCTGTGATTTACGGGGAGTAAAAAAATACGGAAAGGGAACCGGCGAGATGATGAAGCTTATCCGAAAACACATTTCCAAGGTTACCGAAGACCGCATTCTTTATAATGATATTATGAAAGCTCTCGAAATTATTTCAAATGATGAAAATATTGAAATGATTGAAAATGCTGTTAAGTAAAAAGAAATGAAACCGCAGGGGCCGCAAAGGGTTAATTGGTAATTGTGCCTATATGAAAACCGCTTCTATATCCTTTATAGCGTTGAGAAGTGTACAAGAATGTACGCCTCTCAACAGCTTTGCGGTCTTGGTGTCCATTGCGGTTTCTTTCGTTTTTTATTTTTAACCGCTTAGTTTATAGAAATCTCCGTTTATTCCGAATATTTTCCTATGCTTCTTATCTTTTTGCTTCGGTATTTTACCAAAACTGCAGGGTCGCGTTTTGTAAGGTCGGCTAAATCTTTTAGGATTTGTTCCTTGATAGCATCGGCGGTTTTTTTGGGATCGGTGTGAGCTCCTTTTTCGGGTTCAGGGATTATGCCGTTGATTACCTTTAGGTCAAGAACCTCTCGGCTGGTAATTTTAAGCATGGCTGCGGCATCCTTTGCCCTGCTTGAATCCCTCAATAAGATTGAAGCGCATCCTTCAGGGGATATAACCGAGAATATGGCGTTTTCAAGCATGTAAATCTTATCTCCCACCCCTATGCCGAGAGCTCCGCCGGAACCTCCTTCGCCTATGATTATGCAGATTATGGGAGTTTTTAGGCGGCTGAATTCCCGTAAGTTAAAGGCAATAGCTTCTCCGATTCCTCTTTCTTCGGCTCCAAGGCCGGGATAGGCACCTTGTGTGTCGATAAAGGTAATAATCGGCCTTTTAAACTTTTCGGCTTGTTTTGCAAGGCGCATGGCTTTGCGGTAGCCTTCAGGGTTTGCCATACCTCCGTTCCTTTCAATGGTTTCGCGCAAGTTTCTTCCCTTTTGGGTGCCGATCACCGTAACCGGCCTTCCGTCGATAAAGCCTATTCCGCCTATCATTGCGGGATCATCTCCGAAAAAACGGTCTCCGTGAAGTTCGGTAAAATTATCGAAAATCAAATTTATGTAGTCCAATGTTCTAGGCCTGTCGCTGTGGCGGGCGAGTTCTACCCTTTCCCATGTTTTTGCAAGAGCTGTTGAGCTTTCAAGTTTTGCATTTATTTTTGCAAGTTCCTCGCTTATATCAAGTCCCGCTTTTTGGGCTATATCCTTTAAATTATTTAATAAGTTTGTTTGATCTGTGCCGCTCATTAGTTCTCTCCTGCTGTCTTTTTCTTTTTAGGGGCTTCTTTAAGGCCGAGGCTGTGAGCGTCAATCATACGGGCAAAAAATTGCCTTTGCTCTTGGCGCGGTACTATACAGTCCACAAAGCCTTTTTCCAACTGAAATTCCGCCCTCTGAAATCCTTCGGGGAGCTGCTGTCGGATAGTGCCTTCGATAACTCTTGGGCCTGCAAAGCCGATAAGGGCACCCGGTTCCGCTGCCGTTATATCTCCGAGCATTGCAAAACTTGCCGTAACTCCTCCCGTAGTCGGGTCACAAAGCATTATAAAAAGAGGAACCCCTTTTTCATCCAGCTCGGCGGCCGCACTTGAAGTTTTGGCCATCTGCATTAAAGAAAAAAGCCCCTCCTGCATTCGTGCCCCGCCTGAAGTCGCATAGATAATTACAGGTATTCTTTCAGCGGCTCCCTTTAGCATAAGGCGCGAAATCTTTTCGCCTACAACGGAGCCCATGGAGCCTCCCATAAAGTGAAAGGACATGAGGGCTAAAAGGGCATCTCTTCCTTTAATCTTACAAGAACCCGTAATAACGGCTTCGTTTAAGGCCGCTTTTTCTTCTGCAGCCGAAATTTTTTCTTCATAACCTTCCATTTCGATGGGATTACAGGTTTTAAGATTGGCATAAAGCTCTTTGAAAGAATTCTCATCGGTTAGATAGGTGATTCTTTGCCTCGGCTCTATGCGTAAATGATAATTACAATGAGGGCATACCATCAGGTTATCTGTAAACACCTCTTCATCATATGATACTTTACAACTAGGACAATCCATTTAAGTCTCCCTATAAAAACTTTCTTACTTACTTCCAAAAAGCTCTTCATAGAGTCCGGTACCGAAAACACCGGATTTGAACTTTTTCGAGTTAAGTATAATCTTTTGTTCTTCAATATTGCAAGTGATGCCTTCAATTTTAAGCTCATCAAGGGCACAAAGCAGCTTTTGAATGGCATTGGCTCTATCGGTTCCGTGAACTATGAGTTTAGCCGTCATTGAATCATAAAACGGAACTACCGAATAGCCTTGGTACAAAAAGCTGTCAAAACGCACTCCGTTTCCTCCGGGAACCCTCAAATTCTTTATGAGCCCCGGAGAGCGGGCATTTATTCTGGCTTCGATAGCCCATCCCTTGGTGGGCAAAATCCCTTGGGCAAACTTCATATTTTCCCCTGTGCAAACACGGATTTGTTCCGCAATTATATCGGTGCCGGTAATCATCTCCGAAACGGGATGCTCTACCTGAATTCGGGCGTTTACTTCCATAAAGTAGAAATTATTGCCCGATACGAGGAACTCGATTGTTCCTGCCCCGCGGTATTTAAGGGAAGAAAAAAGGCTGACAGCTCCCTTACACATGGCTTCCCGCATTTCCTCGCTTACAGCCGGAGAGGGGCTTTCTTCTATCAGCTTTTGATGATTTTTTTGAACCGAGCAATCCCTTTCACCCAAAACGGAAACGGCTCCTTTACCATTGCCTAGAATTTGAAGCTCTACATGGCGCGGATCTACCAGATATTTTTCGATATAAACCGTGCCGTCGGCAAAATTGGCTTCGGCTTCGGCGGAAGCGATTTTTAGGTTTTCGGCTAATTCCGATTCTTTATAGACGATGCGCATTCCCTTTCCGCCGCCGCCTGAGGCTGCTTTAATGATGACGGGATAGCCGCATTTTTCGGCCGTTTTTTTAGCTTCGGCCAACTCCTTTATAGCTCCATCCGATCCGGGGGTTACAGGAAGTCCGCTTTTTACAGCTGTTTCACGGGCACATACCTTATCGCCGAGCATTTCGATTGTGTCGGGCTTGGGCCCTATCCAAAAAAGCCCTGCGTTTTCTACCTCGCGGGCGAAACCTGCGTTTTCCGATAAAAAGCCTACCCCCGGATGTACGGCCTCACAGGAGGTGCAAAGGGCTGCCGTAATTAGAGCTTCCCTATTAAGATAGCTTTTAGCCGAGGGGGGCGGTCCTATGCAGACAGCCTCATCAGCCAAAAGAACGTGGAGGCAGTCCTTGTCCGCCGTAGAGTAAACGGCGACGGTTTTTATTCCCATTTCGCGGCAGGAGCGGATAACCCTCACGGCTATTTCGCCTCTGTTGGCGATAAGTATTTTTTTAATCATAGGAACCTTCCTACTTAGCCCTTATCTTAAACAAGACCTGATCGAATTCTACAAGGTCTCCGTTTGAAACTAAGATTTCCTCGATAACCCCGTCATATTCGCATTCGAGGGTATTCATCATCTTCATAGCCTCAAGCACGCAAAGGGGCTGACCTTTTTTTACTGTGCTGCCCTTTTCAACATAGGGAGGAGAATCCGGAGACGGTGCCCTATAAAAGGTGCCTACAATGGGGCTTTTTACTTCGAGTAGGTTAGCCGATGAAACGGCGGGTGAGGCTTTAGCCGGCTCTTCTGCAGACGAATTTGCCGGTGTTTGAGGCGCGGCTCCTTGCCCTGTTGCTCCTGCCGGAGCTGTCTGAAATCCGTTCTGTAAACCGGATTGAAATCCTGCCGGCATAGCTGCATAGGGCATAGGATAGGCTGTCTGCACTCCTCCGCACGCACCTGACTGGATGACAGCTTCCTTTTTAGGGAAGGCTCCTTCTTTTTTTAAGATAAGCTCGCAGTCATCCTGCTTTATCTGCAAGACCACGGCATCGCCTTTTTCAAACTTTTCTATCACCTTTAAAATAAAATCCTCTTTCATAAAAACTCCTTAAGTTTTATTTATTTAGTTAACCGCAAAGGCCGACATTTTATCATTTATACGGGCAGAGTGTCTATCCCTTATAAAAATCCATTTTTAAGCATCCTAAACCTCTTCCTCATTTCCAACTGTATCCCGTTTATAGAATCTCCAGTTTTTTGCCTTTGCAGCTTCAAAAGCAGCTTTTAACTCGGCGGAAGAAGAAAAATCCGTTATAGTTCCTTCCCTTGGATCCATTTATTTATTACCAACTGTCCTATTAACTTCATTTTTTATCATCTTCTTTTTTCGAATTCTTTTTGAAAGCTTTTAGGGCTGCTTAAAATTCTATACGCTTCTTCTGAAAGGTTTACTTTTAGAACTCCGGTATCGGTTGTTATATTCATTTCTTTTGTGTTTTTGTAAAGATACAGCTTCATAATTTTGTCATCATCCATAAATGAATAATGCACAAGGACTTCTCGGCCATTATGAATGCTTTCGGCGGTAAAAAGGCTTTTCAAATTTCTTTCTTCGATTTCGATTTCGGCAATATCTTCTCCAAACAATGTATCGAATATATCCAGAATTTTTTCCCCTGTAATAAATAGCAAAAGAGTGTTCTTATCATCGTATATGCGGATATAAGAATTTTTCACAGAATAAGAAAGCTGCTTTTTCACCTCGGCAGGTTTACTGACGATTTCGTATGCGTATTTAAAAAGTTTCCATGTTAATTCTTTTGGGATGTCCTCCGTTTTCTGTAATTGAGAAACGGAAATTCGGCAAAGAGGATAATTTTTATATACAATAAAGTTAAAATCCTGCTCATCGTTATCACCGTAATTATACGAAAGAACATAACGGTATAACTCTTGTGCGTCTTTAGGCAATTCCGTAAACGAAGCTTCATCAGCTTCTAGCAGTAAAGATTCTTGAAAAAGCAGATACAACGCATTGATTTCGTCTTTATCGGTTATCTTGTGTACAATCTTATCTTGTGCATCATAAACCGTAAAGCTATTGACTCCATAGGCAAAGGCTCTTACACCGCCTGCCAATAAACATACTGTAATCGGTATCATCAAAAGTTTTTTCATAACTATTTATCGAAATCCTCCATATGTAAATGTCTAATTATTTACTTTTACAATCCAGCGGCCGTCTTTGGCGCTGCCTACATATTCAATCTTATTATCTTTTCTTAGCTTAGCTATATCCCTCTCAATGGTAGGTTTTGATACATTGATCATACATTTTATCATATCAATTGTGATTTTGTTATTTGATTTCATCAGTTCTATGATTTTTTCTTTTCTTTGTTCCGCACTCAATTTTTGAACATCATTTTGGACATCATTTTGGACATCATTTTGAACATCATTTTGGCCGCCACTTTGACCGTCATTTTGGACATCATAATTTCGATTGAATAAGGTAACTATTACCCCGTTATCTGAAATATAATATTCGGGTTGTTTTTTAAAATGTGCATAATCTTCAAATATTCTGCGTACGCCCGAAGCATAATTTTCAATAACATCGGCTTTATCCAGAGTATCTACGATAATTTTATTTCTTTTTGCAACCATGCCCATTTTTATGTTTTCCAATGTCAATCCGTCTGGCAAGCTGCCGGGAGAAAAAATCTGCACTCTGTCATCGTAAAATTCTATTTTTATATCTCCGCTTAAGGTCCAATCTCTATGACAATAACAATTTACGATAGCTTCTCTGAGTGCTCTTTCGGGAATATCCAAATATTCATCCCGTTCAGGTTTTCCGGTAATGGTGATTTTTTTTCGATTTGATAAATTGGCAAAATAGAGAACTTCATCTAATTGTTTTAAGATGGAACCTGTAAATTCTTTTTTATCCAAAAAGATATTCACCGTAGTGCCTTGAAAAACTGCAAATTTACTAGTAGTAGGATTTTGGTCACTCAATAAGAGAGCTGCATTATTGTATTTATCATCCTTATCGATGAGGGATAGAGCATATTTGTCAAAAAGGACTCCTTTTTCCTTAAATCTATTTTCTACATAATTAAAGGTTAAATCATCCCGATGACATAACAAACGCTCGTAATCATGCTGACTATGCTGCCGTATCATTCTTTGAATTTCATCAAAACTTGCAAGTCTTTTTGTACTGCCGACTCTGACATATACGCCTTTTGTATTAAAACCTTCTCCGTCTTTATAAAAATAAGGTCTTTCTTTTCCCTTAAGAATCTTTATCCTAAAAGGTGTTTCATTTGGATAGATATATATTAAATTCGTTACATCGGGATTAAAAGCATTTACAATCCAATTTGAGAGTATTTCTTCCCATTTTTTCTTTTTTTTGTTTATAAGATCATAATGTATAGTTCCGCTGTCATCTACACCTAAATAGATTTCTCCATTGGTGCTATTTAAAAAAGAGACGATTTCAGCTTTAAGTGCACTTTGCTTTTTAGGAATATCGATTTTAAACTCTTTATTATAATCTTCCATATTTTATAATTATCCGCTAATGGTATTTTCCAATTCCGCTAAGTATTTGTCAAAATCGGAAACAAAGGTCTTATCTTGAATGATGCGGTATTTTTCAAATTCGGATTCGGCATGAAGTTTTGCAATTTCTGCAGATACCTTTCCTGCATCTTTTAAAAGTCCGTATTCGAACATTTCGATAAAACCGGTAAGCCGCGTTTCCCAATCTTGCATGGTAAGCGGAATCTTCCGCAACGCCATATTTTCTGCAAAGTCGAGATATGAAGTTACCATCCGGTTTAACTGCGAAAGTTCTATCTCGCTTAAATAGTTTTTTGCAATAATAACATCGGATTTTTTAATTTTGCCTTCGGGAGCATCCTGCCATGTAGTCAGTCCCATGTGCGGTTGCGTACTGTCGGCACGCTCATAAATAAGCTCCGCAGCCGTATGTCCGTGGACGGCAAAATGCATTTTGTTTTGTACCGTTGCATAAAACCTTTTGGTAGCAGCGGCTGTTTTATCGTAGTCTAAAGCAGTTGCATACAGGTCGGTAATCTTTTGATAGAACTTGCGTTCGCTTGCCCTGATTTCTCTAACCCGCTCCAGCTGTTCTTCAAAATATTTGTCCGTAAGAAAAGAGCCTTTTTTCAGCCGTTCCGAATCCATGACCCAGCCTTTGATTGTGTACTCTTTTGTAATACGGTTGACCCACTTTCTAAATTGCACAGCCCGCTCAGAGTTAACCTTAAAGCCGACAGCTATAATCATTTGCAGTCCGTAGTGTTTTACCGAACGGGTTATACTTCTATCGCCTTCAGTTTGAACTATTCGGAAATTCCGAATAGTTGCTTCTTCCTGTAATTCATGGTCTGCAAGAATATTTTTGATATGCTCGTTAATCGTTGACACCGATGCATCATACAAAACAGCCATCATTTTTTGAGTCAGCCAAATATTTTCATCTTCATACCGTATTTCGATACTTTCAGCACTTTTGCCGCCCGCTGCAATAAAAGTCAAATACTCCGCCGCCGAAGATCGAATATCCGTTTTAGCTTTTTTTGCCATTACCTCAATTTAAATCCTGTCGAACCTTTCTACTTCGGCTTCATAGTTGATGCCTTCGACATCAAAGCCGTTTGAGGCTAAAAAATCGTGGCGGTAACCTGCAAGGTCGGTTAAGCTTTCGGCGTTTTCGCCGGTTACCTTTTCCATTAAAGCTGAAACTTCCTTTTGAACGTCTTCTTCAAGCTCCCAGTCATCGATACGGATTCTATTTTCTTCATCGACGGGGATGGTGCCGTCTTTACGGTAGAGTCTTTCGGCATAAAGGCGGGTAATCTGCTCGATACAGCCCTCGTGGTTTCCTTTTTCTTTCATAACCTTAAACAAGGAAGCGAGGTATAGGGGAATTACGGGGATTACCGCACTTGCTCTTGTTACCAAGCCCTTGTTTACCGAAACGAAGGCCCGTATTGACGGGTTTTCTTTGTTTAGGCGGAGGGCTGTTGCTTCAAGGTGTTCTTTCGCTTTTCCTATGGTGCCTTTTCGGTAGAGGGCCTGTGTAGCTTCCGGGCCGATATAGGAATAGGCTAGGGTAATGCAGCCTTTTTCTAAAAGACCTTCTTTTGAAAGCTGCTTTATCCAGCGTTCCCAATCTTCGCCGCCCATAACCTTAACCGTGGCGGCAGCTTCTTCTTCGTTCGCGGGCTCCGCCGAAATTTCCTTCAGCTCGCCGGTAAACGGGTCGAGCGTTTTGCCGGTAAAGGTTTTGCCGAAGGGCTTGAGTACGGATTTGTACATAACGCCTGTATCGGGATCGGTGCGCACGGGGCTTGCCAAGCTGTAAACTATAAGATCGAATTTAATTCCTTTCTTTTTGGCTTCTTCGATTACTTGTGCTTTGATTTCATCGGAAAAGGCATCTCCGTCTATAGTTACGGAATAAAGACCTTCCCTTTTTGCCGCCTCGTCAAAGGCCAAATTATTGTACCAGCCGGGTGTGCCGTACTTTGTTTCGGTTCCGGCCTTTTCAAAGGAAACGCCGATAGTCGCCGCCCCATAGCCGAATGCTGCCGTTATTCGGCTTGCAAGTCCGTAACCGTTCGAGCAGCCGAGTACCAGCACGTTTTTGGGCGCCTTTGCTCCGGCTTTTACCTCAGCGGTAATTCTCTTTTTTGTGTACTCTATTTGATCCTCAACGCCTTTTTTGCATCCTTGCGGATGAGCGTTTAGACAAATATTGTTCCTAACCATTGGTTTTACAATCATATCATACCTCCATAAATTTCATATAATATCCGCTCAACCTGCAAGAGGTTTTACCATGAGTTGTCAGAATTGAGTCGGGTCTTAAGACTCTTTTTTAGCTTTATTGGAACATTACTATAAATTCCTCCGGTAATAAAACTTTTATTTTTGAACTTTTATAATCTTCAATATTTCTGGTTATTATATATTCGCATCGGTTTTCTACAGCTGAAGAATGTTGTAACGCATTTTCAAAATCGGAAAATTTTGATTTTAGTGCTTCTAATACATTCTGATGATCAATTGCTATTACGGTTATATACTTGACTATATTTAGTATAAATTTCCTCGCCTTATTATCACCGCCGGATTTTCTCAATATATAATAGATATTGGCAACACAGTTAGATGAAATATGTCCTATGATAATATTATTCTCTGCCATTGCTAATATGGTTTTACTGGAAGAAAAAAACGGTTCCCGAGCTAATGCAACATCAAGGATAATGTCTGTATCAATAAAAACCTTTTTTATCATAAATATTTGTCCTGTAATGCTTCACTGAGCATATCTTTATACGATTTTCCATTATCATAAAACATTCCGGAAATACTATCAGTTATCGGTGATTTCATTTTATAAAAAGAAGTACTCATCTCAGGATTGGTTGCTATATTTTTAAGATAGTCTTCTACAATTCGAGAAACGCTCCTGTTCTTTTTTTGAGCATACTCCTTTGCCTGCTCTATTACAGAACGATCTATAGTTAATGTAAGTTTTGCCAACATATATCACCTCACACGTATAATTGTAACATATAAGCACGTGTAAGTCAATAAGTATATATACGCAGCCTATGCTCCCAGTCCGCCGTCGACACCTAGGACTTGGGCGGTTATATAAAGCGATAAGTCCGAAGCCAAAAAGACTGCGGCGTTTGCTATGTCTAGGGGCTGTCCGGCTCTTTTTAAGGGAATGCCTTCGACCCATGCTTTACGCATTTCTTCATTTACGGCGGCGGTCATGTCGGTTTCGATATAGCCGGGGGCGATGGCGTTTACTCGTACTCCCCTTCCGGCCGTTTCTTTGGCGAGGCTTTTTGTAAAACCTATGAGGCCTGCCTTGCTTGCGGAATAGTTGACCTGTCCGCCCTGACCGTGAAGGCCTACTACACTTGTCATATTGATAATCGAGCCGGCCCTTTTTCTAATCATATCGGAAGAAACGATTTGAGAAGCGATAAAAGCTCCTGTCAAGTTTACGCGCAAAACGTCTTCCCAGTCGGAAAGTTTCATCCTAAATGACAGGCCGTCTCTTGTAATGCCTGCGTTGTTTACAAGTACATCAAAGCCGCCCGATTCTTCGAGAGCTTTTTTTACCGTTTCGGTAAGGCCTTCCGCATTGCCGCAGTCGGCGTATATTTCATGAAATACACTTCCTTTTTCTTTTGCAAAAGCCTCCATTTCTGCCTTGCTTTCAGAAGGTTTTGTACATAAGCCCCAGACTTCGGCGCCCTCTTCAATAAACCTTTTAACAATCTCTTTTCCGATTCCTCGCGAAGAGCCTGTTACCAATGCCTTTTTTCCTTTTAATAACATAATACTTGTACCTTTCCTATTTTATAATCTTGTTTAATTGGTCTAAAGTTCCTGTCGGTGAACATGCGAGTTCATCCGATGCAAAACCGCTGTCTCTCCAAAGATTGCACAGGGTGTTTCCCGGGCCTACTTCCAAGAGGCGGCAGGGTTTTAAGCTTCCGCTTAAAGAAGCGATTTCCTTTTCTTCGCTCGTCCATAGGACGGGGTGGGTAAGGTGAAGAACTGCGTTTGCTTTTGCTTCTTCTCCCGATTTTACTTGCTTGCCCGTAACATTTGAAAATACTGGGATTTGAGGGGCTTTAAAGTCAAAGCTTTTTAAGACCTCTTCAAATTCTTTTGCCGCTTCTTCCATTAGGGGAGAGTGGAAGGGGCCTGCAACTGCAAGGCGGACGCATCTTTTTGCTCCGGCTTCCTTGCACAAGTTTTCGGCAAGGCTTAAGCCCTCCGCCGTTCCCGAAATAACGGTTTGAACGGGACTATTCATGTTGGCGGCAAATACTATTCCGCTTTTGGGGTCGGAATAGGGCTTTAATAGTTCCAGAACTTTTTCAGGCTCAAGTTTTAAGATAGCCGACATACCTAGAGCTCCGGAACCCTCTGTTGCCCGAGCTGAAATCTTATCGCAGGCTGCCTGCATGATAGCTCCTCGTTTTTGTACGATGCGTATCATATCCTCAAAGCTTAAAATACCGGAAGCATAGAGGGCTGAAAATTCGCCCAGACTGAAACCTGCCGCAGCCTGAGGGCTGATTCCTTTTTCTTTTAGAACTGCAAGAATGGCTGTCTCAACCGCAATTATAGCCAACTGGCTCTTATCGCTCCTTGAAAGCTCTTCATTTTCGGTGTGCCGTAAAAGGGCATCGATATCCTCTCCGGTTATATCGCCGATTTTTTTGATTAGGTCCTTTGCGGCTCCGTATTCGTCAAGAATATCTTGAGCCATACCCTTAAATTGGGCACCCTGCCCCGAAAATAAAAATATGGTGTTCATCATAATCCTCACTTTACTAAAATCTTATTACGGCACCGCCCCATGTGAGCCCGGCCCCAAAGCCTGCCGTAATTATTGTTGTTCCTTCAGTTAATTTTCCTTGAAGCCTCAAATCATCGAGGGTTATCGGAATGGAAGCTGCCGAAGTGTTTCCGTAGTTTTCCATATTGCATATGAATTTACCCATATCGGCGTTAAGCCTTTTTGCGGCGGCTTCTAAAATGCGTTTATTGGCTTGGTGGCATACAACCAAGTCTACATCTTCCATATTGATGTTTTCTTTTTGAAGAAGGCTTTTTACGGTTTCGGTTATAACGCCGACTGCAAAATTGTAGACTGTTCTTCCGTTCATTTTTAGATGGTCTGCCATGTAAAGGGCATCGTAACCTGTTCCGTCAGAACCTAAAATTACCGAGCCTATACCCCGCTTTGAATTATCAAAGGTGTTTTCAAGAAGGGCTGCTCCGGCCCCGTCTCCGAATAGTACGCAGGTAGAACGGTCTTGCCAATCGATTATTTTGCTTAAAACCTCGGTGCCGCAGACAAGGGCATAACGCCGGCCGTGTCTTTCCATAAGGGCGGCTGCCGTGTCTATTGCGTATAAAAAGCCTGAACATGCTGCCGATAGGTCAAAACATGCCGCATTTTTTGCACCCAGTTCTTTTTGAATAAGACAGGCATTCGACGGAAAGCCTTGGTATTCTGCCGTGGCGGTGGCACAGATAATTAAGTCTATATCCTGAGGATTTAGATTTCCATTTGCCAAAACCTGCTTACAGGCCTCGGCACCGAGGGATGCACTTGTATCCTCTTCGGAAGCTATGTAGCGGCTTCCTATTCCTGTGTGGCTTCTGATCCATTCATCCGAAGTATCTAAAGAAGCGGGAAAATCGCTGTTGTGCATTATTTTTTTTGGGATAGCCTTTCCCGTTGTCTTTATTATAATAGCCATAGTTTTCTCGCTTATAATTTTATGGAGGCTATTTTAGTATTTTTTTGATAGTAATGTCAACTATGATAACCCATTACCAATTCCCTGATAAGCGTCTTTCATTTATTCCTATAATGTGATATGATGGTGAAGATTGGATTTTAACCTAACTTTAATTTAGGAGGTGTGATAAACAGTTCGGAAGAAATTCAGCCTCACTGTTTATCTTAGAGTTTGCCTTTCAGGCAAACGCCGCATTATAGGAGGTGTATTTATGAAACCAACTCTTTTGGTTCTAGCTGCCGGAATGGGCAGCCGATATGGAGGCGTAAAGCAAATAGCCGCTGTCGGAAGGCATGATGAAACATTGTTGGACTATGCTGTTTATGACGCGATGAATAACGGCTTTGGAAAGGTTGTCTTTATAATTAGGAAAGATATTGAAAACGATTTTAGAGAACGTTTTTTTAATAGAATTGCGCGCAATTGCAATGCCGATTATGTATTTCAATCTATGGATGGTTTTTTAACCGATGAGCAAATAAAAAGAGCCGTCAACCGTAAAAAACCATGGGGTACCGCTCATGCTATTTTATCTGCGGAATTAAAGATAGAGGAACCTTTTGCTGTTATAAATGCCGATGACTACTACGGCCGCTCGGCTTATAAAACTATAGCAACCCATCTTTCTACCCTGTCAAACGATTCTACGGAACACGCAATGGTCGGTTATATCTTGGATAAAACCTTGAGCCGATCCGGTTCCGTTTCAAGAGGGGTTTGTCAAGTAGGAAACGGTTACCTTATCGGAATAACCGAACATAAGGATATTGCATACAAAAAAGAAGGTTCAGTCGAAAAGATTATTTCAGAGCATGAGGGAAAGACCATTGAATTTTCAGGCAAGGAAACCGTCTCGATGAACCTGTTCGGCTTCTCTCCTAAAATTTTCGATTTTATGAATGAGTATTTTAAAGACTTTATCCATAAATATGCAGAAAGCGAAAAAGCCGAATGTCTTTTGCCTGAAGGTGTAGGGGCTATGATGAAAAAGGGTTTAGGAAAGGTCAAGGTTTATACTACTACCGAAAGATGGTTTGGAATGACCTATCCTGAAGACAGAGAAATTGTTAAAAAAGAACTTGAAAATAAGGTAAAAGAAAGCTACTATCCCGAATTCCTTTGGAGGTAATTTCTTTCTACTAAGGCCTTTTCGACTTCGGGGGCAAAAAGGGCAAAGTCGTATTTTGCAGGATCGTCGGGGCAAAATTCTCTGAGGCGTTCCGTTATTTCTTCTACGGCCTTGCGGTCGTTTTGTTTTCTGGTTAAAAGGCCTAGGGTTCTTCCCCTTCGGGCGCAATGAACGTCCAAGGGGAGGTAGAGTTCAGACGGTTTAATGCTTTTCCATAAACCGAAGTCGACACCCTTCTCCTTAGACCTTACCATCCAGCGTAAAAACATGTTTAGCCTTTTTGCTGCAGAACCGCCTTCCATATCGGCTATATGCTTTGTGTTGTGCGTATCCATGTTTTTGATAAATTCTTTTCTAAATCGGCTCATCCTGCTTATCAAAGGCTCATCCGAATTCCGGGCTTTAAACAAGTCTTCAAAACCGCTTCCTGATAAATAAAGCCTTCTTATAGCCTTTGCTATTGCAAAGCTGTCTTCTCCGTTTAGTGTACGGTGATAAAAACTTTTTAGTACTTTGAGTTGAGCCGGTGTGCTTTGCGTTAAAAATGCGTGAGGCTGATTTTGTAAAAGAGTCATCAGTTTATCCGCACTTTTTAAGATGGCGGTTCTGTTTCCCCACGCAAACACCGAAACAAAAAAGCCTGCAATTTCTATGTCTTCTTTTTTTGAAAAACGGTGCGGAATACTTATGGGATCGGCAGGTATAAAGGCCGGTTTTTCGTATTTTATTACGAGCCGGTCAAGAGTCTTTTTTAGTTCTTTAAATTGAGAGGTCATTATATTTTTATCTTAAAATTTGTTTTTAAAAGTTTAATAAGCTCCAGCCATCGGGGATCGTGGGTATCTGCAAGTCCCAAATCTGAAACAAAATCGCTCCTTTCTTTAAAAAACCAGTGAATAAGATTGAGTCTTATCTCATTGTCATCCAGTTTTGCATTTACGATTTTTAAAATACTGAAAAGTTCATCCGCATTGATCAGCTTCCATTTTCCGCCGCTTATTATATGATAAACGGAGCCGTCGCTTGATCTTTCAATCCTAAAATCTTTTTTAGGTTGAGCTTTTTTTACAGTCAAGGCGGCCTTAGCTCTTTTTTCTTCTATCTCCTGAAGGTCTTCTTCAAGAGCTTCAACCTGCATATTATATAAGTGAACGCGTGCCTGTTCTATTAAAAATAAAAGGCCTTCAGCGTCCATCTGCTTTGTAAGTTCAGCCAATTCGTTTACGAGCTTTTTTTCGGCTGCCGATTGTTTATAGACGGAAACGGTTTTTTTAGCCGGAACCTTTGCGGTTTTTTTTGCAGCGGTTTTTGCCGGTGTTTTAGCCTTTTTTTTAGTTTCCGTTTTTTTTGTTTCGGTTGTTTTTTTTGCCATACCATCCCTCCAAGATTTTCGGCTTTTAAGAGTTTATCTTTTTATATAACATGTCCAAATCATCTTTTGAAAAATATGATATTTCTACGACTCCTTTTTTTAAGTTTCCCTTTATTTGAACCTTCGTACCTAAGGAGTTTATAAACTGTTGTTCAATATTTCTTAATTCGAAATCATCGGTAGAAAGAGATGCTGTTTCTTTTTTTTGTTTCTTTGTTATCCGGCCGATTCCGGAATTAAGATCGGCTGCCATTGACTCGGCTTCGCGTACCGATAATTCCGACTCTAAGATTCTCGAAAAAAGAATTTTTTGATCGGCAGGATTTACTATGGATAGTAGAGAGCGCGCATGACCTGCCGAAATTTTATCTATTCTCAAAGCCTCTTTCATTTCTTCGGGTAATTTTAATAAGCGCAGACTATTTGTAATAGCCGAGCGGCTTTTCCCGACTCTTTTAGCAAGGTCTTCTTGATTGATATTGGTTAATTCCATGATTTCTTGATATGCCAGAGCCTCGTCGATAGCGTTTAAGTCTTCCCTCTGAATATTTTCGATTAGAGCAATTTCCAATTTTTGCTTTTCTTCAAAGCTGCGTATAATTACCGGAACCGTTTTTAAGCCCAGCCTAAGGGCAGCTCTTGTTCTGCGTTCTCCTGCGATTATAAAGAAACTGTTATCCGAGTTTTTTTCAGCTACAATCGGCTGAATAATCCCATGCTCTTTTATGGATTCTGCAAGCTCATTCAATGTTTCTTCATCAAAGGTTTTTCTGGGTTGATACGGATTCGGCTGCAGCAGTTTAGGGTCAATATTGATAATTGAAGTCTCTGAAATATTCTTTAATTCACTTTTTGTCTGATTTGCGGGTTGTTCTTCCAAGAGGGCATCGAGGCCTCTTCCTAATGCCGATTTTTTAGCCACGGTTCAGTACCTCATGTGCAAGTTTTTCGTAACTCCTTGCTCCCGTACATTTTGCGTCATAATTGCAAATCGGAACTCCATGTGAGGGAGCTTCGGATAGCCTTACATTCCGCGGGACAATGGTTGAAAAAACCTTGTCCTTAAAATATGAGGATACCTGTTGTACAACTTCTTGGGCAAGATTCGTTCTTGAATCGAACATAGTAAAAAATATTCCGCCTATTTCAAGTGAAGGGTTAATGCTCTGCTGTACCCTTTGAACGGTCTGCAAAAGGAGGGTTAATCCTTCGAGGGCAAAGTATTCGCATTGGAGAGGTATGTACACTTGATCGGCTGCGGCCAATCCGTTTAAGGTCAAGATGCCCAAAGACGGAGGGCAGTCGATTAAGATGTAGTCATATTCGCCTTTTACGGGTTCGACTAAATTTTTAAGATAGAATTCCCTGTCGGCTTCTTCCACGAGCTCTACTGTTGCTCCTGAAAGGTCTATAGAGGCCGGAATTGCCGATAAATTTTTTACCGTAGTAGGGTAGATAGTATTTTTTATTGAGGTCTTTTGGGCAAGGGCATCATAAACGGTAGGCCGCTTTTTTTGAATTCCGACACCGGAAGACATATTCCCTTGAGGGTCAAAGTCTATTAAAAGAGTTTTTTTTCCTGCCAGTGCAATGTATGCACCCAAATTAATCACGGAAGTCGTCTTCCCGACCCCGCCCTTTTGGTTTACAAAAACAAATGTTTTTCCCATAATTATTTTATTATATATGATTTTTAATATTTATGTAAGGGGTTTTTAGCCGTTGACACATCCCTTTAAAGAATAGTAGAATAATTATTATAAAAACAAAAAAGGAATATTATGGTTTATTTTGTAGGAGCGGGTCCAGGGGATCCTGATTTAATTACGGTAAAAGGGCGCAAACTGATTGAAAAAGCCGATGTTATTATTTATGCGGGGTCTTTGGTTTCAGCGGAGCACCTTATGTTTGCAAAGCATAATTGCAAAACCTATAATTCGGCTTCAATGACTCTTGAAGAAGTTATCAAAGTTATGAATGAAAATCGAAGTGCTCAGGTTGTGAGGCTCCACACCGGAGACCCTTCAATTTACGGGGCTATCAGGGAACAGATGGATGCACTTGATAAGCTAAAGATAGACTATGAGGTTATCCCGGGCGTTAGCTCTTATGCGGCAGCGGCGGCGGCCATCAAAAAAGAGTTTACTCTTCCCGATGTAAGCCAGACAGTTATTTTGACCCGCATGGAAGGACGCACCCCTGTTCCTCAAGATGAAAAACTGGCAAGTCTTGCAGCACACAAGGCCTCGATGGCGATTTTTTTGTCTGTGCAAAATATAGAAAATGTAGTTGCAGAACTCCTTAAGGGCTATAAGGATGAAGCTACCCCTGTTGCCGTAATTTACAAGGCCTCTTGGGAAGATCAAGAAATAATCATAGGAACTCTCGGCAATATTGCTCAAAAAGTGAAAAAAGCCGGTGTAAATAAAACAGCTCAAATCTTGGTAGGGAATTTTATCGCTGGAGATTATGAAAGGTCTCAGCTTTATAATCCCGAATTTTCTCACGAATTCAGAAAAGCGGAAAAATGAAAAAAATAGCGGTCTATTCATTTACCGAAAAAGGAAATTTATTGGGAGAAAAATTATCAGATTTGATAGACGATTGGATAATTGAGCATTTTTATAACGCAAAAACAGCCGGAGGTATCCGCTCCCTTATTCCTGATGATTTTAAAAATAAGGATGCCCTTGTTTTTATTTCTTCTACCGGTATTGCCGTCCGCATGATAAAGAATTATATAAAAGATAAAACTCAAGATCCTGCGGTAATCGTGATCGATGATTTGGGGCGTTTTGTAATCTCGCTTTTGTCGGGACACTTGGGAGGAGCCAATGCTCTCACTGAAAGAATAGCAAAAGCCATCGGTGCTGTTAGCGTAATTACAACGGCTTCCGATGGCCGAAATATAGAAGCCGTCGACTTGTTTGCTCAAAAAAACAATTATGCTATCTTGTCAATGGAGGACGCGAAAATAATTACCGCCCTTATGGTAGACGAAAAATCTATAGGCTTTTATTCCGAAGATAAGGCACCGCTCATAAATTACCCGCATCTTTTTATTTTACAAGAAAAAAATTTTAATTCAAAGCTAAAGGCTTTAACCGAAGAAAAAAAACTTGAAGGCCTTATCATCGTTTCAAATAAAAAAAGAAAGGACGTATCGGCATTATGCAGTCCCTTTCCCATGGTTCACTTGGTGCCTAAAAATTTAAACTTAGGGATAGGCTTAAAAAAGGGTGTGGATAAAGAAACGGTTGCCGAGGCGGTAAAGCATGCCCTTGATTCAATAAATAAAGACTTAAAGGCAGTTAAGGCGATAGCCTCGATAGAGTTAAAAAAAGATGAAAAAGGTTTGCTTGAATTTGCAAAAGAATTAAAAATAAATCCCGTCTTTTTTTCTAAAAGTCAAATAGAAAGAATAGAAGACGATTTTGAAAAGTCCGACTTTGTAAAAAAGATGGTCGGAGTTTACAATGTTTCGGCTCCTTCCGCCTTCCTCCTCGGAGGCAAAATAATTTTAGATAAGTTTAAACACGAGGGCGTAACAGTTTCGGTTGCGGAGAGCATGAGCTAAAACTAAAAACGATTGAAGAAGTTCTTACAACAACCCTTGCAATTTAGGCTCTAATCCTGTATACTATTGCTATGTTAAAGAGAGGAAATGGAAAAACTTATCGGCTTTACAAAAAAGAGCAAAAAAGTTTTGCAAAAGTACTTGACATAAAGTATCGTATCGGACAAAATTCACAGCTTCACAGCTTCACAGCTTCACAGCTTCACAGCTTCACAGCTTCACAGCTTCACAGCTTCACAGCTGAGGGGGGCTTGTGCCCAAATAAATTTAAATACCAATTACTCAAACTACGCCCAAAGACAGCTCGTCAGTAAAATACCGGTGTTATGTCCTTGGGCTTTTTTATATTACACCGTTTAATAAGACCGCAACGGATGCAAAGGATTATAAAAGAATGTCTTACGAAGCCTCTCTTAAAACACTTTGCGTCCTTTGCGGTTAAATATAAAAAACTTTTTAGGAGAACTGTATGTTAAAATACGCACTTCGTGAGAATCTTCTCACTCCGGATGAAAACGACTACATGGCACAAACAGCCGATGTGCGTTCGTTTTCTTTAGACGAAATCATTGACCTTATGATGGAAAAAGGTTCAACCCTGACCAAGGCGGACACAAAGGCTGCCTTGCAAGTTTACGGCGAGGTGGTAAGTGCTCTTATCAAAGACGGAGCGGCCGTCAACACTCCTCTGATGAATACCTCTTTAAGCATATCGGGCGTGTTCAACGGAGCAACCGACACCTTCGACAAAAAGCGGCACTCAATAAACTTAAACCTTACGGCAGGGCCGCTTCTTAAAGATGCTGCAGCCAAAATCAAGTGCGAAAAAACCGAAGCGGCAGACACTAACCCCTACATCACCGAAGTTACCGATATCGTTTCCGGCAAGGTAAACGAGGTGCTTACCGCAGGAGGCATTGTGCAGCTTGTCGGTTCCCGTCTTAAGTTTGACCAAAAAGACGAAGCTCAAGGCCTTTTCTTTGTACCCGAAACGGGAGCCGAAGTAAAGGCGGCCGTAATCGCCGAAAACAAGCCTGCCCGTCTTATGGCAATAATTCCTGCAGATTTACCGGCAGGTAACTGGTATGTAGAAGTAAGAACAAAATATACTGTAGGCGGCAAGCCTCTTAAAAAAGCTAAAATCGGAAGATTTACAAAACCGCTTACACGGACAGTATAAATGCGACAGGTTCACACCTGTAAGAGTGAGAAGCTCACACCTATAAGGATGAGAAGCTCACTCCCATAAGGATGAGCGGCTCACTCCGACAAGGATGAAGCATTCACACACATAAGAGTGAGCGGAGCAATCGGCAAGTCCTTTTCGGATTGGGATAATTCAATCCAAAAAACAAAATACCCCCAAAGGCGGACAGGATGTCCGCCCAAAACAAACCGTACGAGTTTGCACCGCACTTTTCTTTTTTCGGGGTCATAGGGGTGCTTCTTTCTTTTGTCGGAAAAAAGAAAAAAGCACCCCTAATTGGGGGGATTTTTAAGGGGGACACCCCCTTAAACTACAGGAGGTATACAATGAAAAAACGTTTTTCACTGCGGAACAAATTGATGATTGTGTTCGGACTGCTTATTCTTGTAGTCGGATTCACTCTTGCGCTTATCGGAGTGCGTACCGCCCGAAAAGCAGTAACCGAGAAGGTAGAAACGCACCTTATCGACAAAGCGAACGACGTTGCCGAAATTGTCGACGGGCGCATTACCGCCTTATGGCAATTTCTTGAAGGCATCGCACGAATGCCTTTTTTACGCGATATGCAGATGCCCTACATCGATAAAATGAAAAAACTCGCCGAAGAAGCACAATTTAACGACATACTGCGCGCCTTATACATAACAGATGACAAAGGTATTATTCAATTTTTAGACGGAACGGCTCCGGATTGTTCGCACGAACAATGGTTCATCGACGGAATGCAAGGCAAACGTTTTTGCGGCGAGCCGTATATTGATGAGCGGACGGGAAATTCCTTTGTTGCCGATATTGCGGTTCCCGTATACGACGACAACAAAAAAGTTATCGGCGTGCTTATCGCCGATATGAATGCCTTTTGGTATTCGGATCAAATCGATGACATCGTTGTAGGCAAAACGGGTAATTGCTATATGATGGGCGACAGCGGTATTATTATTGCCGATAAAGATACCGATCTGGTTAAACGTCAAGTAAATATTATTGAACAGGCAAAAACGAACCGCGAACTTGCCTCGGCCGCCGCTTTTTTGGAACACGTTTGGGATACCGACGAAAGCGAAATCGGTTACTACACGTATCAAGGCACAATCTACATATCCTCTTTTGCTACGATGAAAACCACCGACTGGTCTGTAATTATCCGCGCGCCGGAAAATGAATTTATGGGAACGGTAAATGCTTTGCGCCTTTCGATGATTGGTATCGGTGCGGTCATCTTGGCTGCAGCCCTCCTCATCGTATACTTTGTTGCCCGTGCAATGATAAAACCCGTCAATGTTGTCGTAGATGCACTCAAAGATATTGCACATGGCGAGGGCGATTTGACGGTGCGCTTGCCCGTGCACGGCAATGACGAAGTTACCGATCTTTCCAACTACTTTAACCAAACTATTTCCAAAATCGGCTCCTCAATTAAAACCGTCGGCGAAAACAGCACTGAAATGACCAACATCGGCTCGGAGCTTGCGTCGAACATGACCGAAACCGCAAGTGCCGTGCACCAAATAAGTGCAAATATCGAAGGTGTAAAGCAGCAGACACTTACACAAGCTGCAAGCGTCAGCGAAACGGCAGCTACTATTGAAGAAATTATCCGCACGATAAAACAGCTTAACGGCAGTATCGAAAATCAGGCGGCGAGCGTTGCAGAATCTTCTTCGGCTATCGAGCAGATGGTCGGGAACATAGCTTCCATCACACAAACCCTCGGCAAAACGGATGATGTTATAAAAACTCTTGCAAACGCTACTGCAGACGGTAAAGAGACAATTTCAGGCGCAAACAGCGTAACCCAACGTATTGCCGAAGAGTCAGGCAGCCTTTTGGAAGCTTCAAGCGTCATTCAGCACATTGCAAGCCAGACAAACCTTTTGGCGATGAATGCTGCAATCGAAGCCGCCCACGCAGGCGAAGCGGGAAAAGGTTTTGCCGTCGTTGCCGACGAAATCCGTAAACTCGCTGAGGAATCCAGCACGCAAGGTAAAACCATTACCGAAACGCTTAAAGTTCTTTCAGGCGAAATTGAAACTCTTTCAGCCTCTTCAAGAACGGCAGAAGAAAAATTTAACGCTATTTTTGCCCTTTCCGAGCAAGTTAGAACGATGAGCCAAAACCTAATGAATGCTATGCGTGAACAGGAGAACGGCAGCAAGGAAGTTTTGACGGCTATTCGAGACATCAATATGATAACCAATCAGGTAAATGACGGTTCCGCCGAAATGCTGCGAGGCGGTGAGAATGTAGCTCAAGAAATGCAAAAACTCGATGAGCTTACCCGCGTTATCACCGACAGCATGAACGAGATGGCTTCCGGTGCCGTACAAATCAGCAATGCCGTTCAGGAAGTAAATGAAATAAGTCAAAAGAACAAGCAAAGCATTGAAAATTTGGCAAACGAAGTTTCCAAATTTAAAGTATAATTTAATTGGTAATGTTTAATGGATAATTGGTAATTACATTACAGATTGTCCATTAATCAATTACCAACGGTGCTTTTCAAAAACATAGGTAATCTGATATAATAGTCCGCTGATGGAAAAATATAAATGGAACGCTTTTTGCAAATTTAAAAGCGAGTATAAAAATGAATGTATGCATTACCTTGATATTTTAGGGTATAGATATAAGGAGCCTTCTTTAGAAAACTGTGCCGCCCAATCTTTTAAAAAAGAAAATGCTTCATTTTTTAAGGAGGGCTTGGCCGTGCTTCAAGAAGAGGCGGCTCTAGCTAATAAAACTCCTCCCTATCCTGTAGAAACTCCGATTGTGTATAATCATTCTTGGAATTTGGTCAGCGAAGATGACGAAATCAAGCTCATCGTTGTGGGCGATAATCCGGGGAAAAATGAGCAGCTTCATAAAAATCAAAAATATCTTGTGGGTCTTGCAGGAAAGATTGCCGATAACTTCTTTAAAAAAAATCCCTCGTTCGGAATCGATTTTAGAAAGAATGTTATTATCCTAAACAAAACGCCTATCCATACTGCAAAGACAAAACAGCTCGATTATATTTTAAAAAAAGCTGAGGACGGTTCTTTTAAAAAATTCTATGAAGAGTCTCAAATTTTTACGGCTCAAAAAACGGCTGAACTTCAAAAAAAACTGGGCTGCCCTATATGGCTTGTGGGCTACAGCGAGCTTAAACCCCGCGGCTTATTTTATGCTTATGCAAATGAAATGAAGAATTTATATGCGGATAAAAAAGAACCGCAAATTTATCTTTATCAGCACTTTTCTATGAACAGGTTTTTGATTGACCTAAAAGATAATTATGATCAAAGTATCAGCCTTGAAAATAATTTATCTCTTTTAGGAATAAAGCATCGAAATGAAATTTTACATTTTTAACACGAGGAGCTTGGAAACTTATGACTGTAAATTCAAAACCGGTTGTAAATTTAAGATCGGTATTTTCTGATAAATCTTTTTTAAAAAACTTATTTATAATTGCCGTGCCCATAATATTGCAAAATTTTATAAGCTCTTTTGTAAATATATTGGATACAATAATGATAGGGCGGCTCGGCACTATCGAGCTTGCGGCAGTAGGGCTGGGGAATCAATTATTCTTTTTATTGAACTTGATTTTGTACGGCATAGGTTCGGGCGGTATGGTTTTTACCGCTCAATTTTGGGGTAAAAAAGATTTTAAAGGCTTACAAAAAACCTTTACCGTTTCTCTCATTGTTGCAGTTTTTTTCAGTACCCTCTTTACCTTAGCTTGCTCTATTTTCCCGAAAGAAATTTTATCCCTTTATTCAAAGGATGAGGCTGTAATAGAAAAAGGAGTAGACTATCTCAGTGTTTCGGCGTTTTGTTTTTTACCCTTTGCGGTAAACTTTATTTTTATGATTACCCTGCGTTCTATAGAAAAGGTAAGGGTAGCGGTCGGTGCAACACTAGTTTCACTTTTTGTAAATCTTATACTGAATGCTATTTTGATTTTCGGTTTGTTGGGCTTTCCTGCTCTTGGGGTCAGAGGAGCTGCTATTGCAACTGTAGCTTCCAGAGTCGCCGAGCTTATAATTCTTTTTTCGGTAACAAAGAAAAAGAAATATCCCATACTCGGAAAACTAAAAAATCATTTTGACTTTGATCTTAAATTTATCAGACAATACTTTGCAATAGTCTTACCGGTTTTAATAAACGAATCTTTGTGGTCATTAGGTATTACATTTCATCATAAAATATTTGCAGGAGTCAGTACCTTTGCCTATGCCGCTTACAATATTACAAACACGGTTTCTATGTTGACATGGGTTATTTTTATAGGCTTAGGTAATGGAGTCAGTGTCTTAATAGGAAAAAAAATCGGCGAGAAAAATTATGACGAGGCAAAAACTTATGCGGCGAAGGTTTCAATCTTTGCTCCCTTTGTTGCGGCTTTTGTCGGTGCAATGCTTATCCCGATTTCGTATTTGACCCCGATTTTCTTTAATGTAGAAACAGTAGTCTTGCAGACCGTTATGAAGCTTTTTATAATTTTAGCCTGTTGTTATCCCTTAAAAGCCTTTAACATGTGTATGCTTGTCGGTATTCTAAGGGCAGGAGGCGATACCCGTTTCGGTATAATCTGCGATACGGCAGTTATGTGGTGTGTTTCCATTCCGCTGGCATATTCTTTGTCGGTTTATACTTCTATTCCGGCATGGGGAATTTATATTTGTCTTTTTAGCGAAGAACCCTTTAAGTCTCTTTTAGGGCTTTGGCGTATCAGGTCAGGCAAATGGCTCCGCTCCGTTACGGATTAAGGATTTGCAAATTAGGAGCTTTGTTAAAAGTTCTGTCTAGGCCGTTTTCCAGATTTTGCCTGAGCCGTCAGCTTTTTCGAGAGAAGGAGTACATTCTCCGTTTACAAAAGCATAATCGTTTTGTAGAGGTTTGTAGCTTTCGATTTTGTTTTGAATGCTTTTAAGCATCTTCTCCCTGTCTTTTGGAAGAGTTCCTCTTACCCTAAACTCCAGATAATCGTGGAAGCCGTCATAAAAAATAGTGCTGTCCTCATCACCTAAAAGCTCGATCAATCTTTTTTCTTCTTTAAGGTTTTCCATCTCGCTTGCAGCCTCATATTTTCCCGCCTCTATATCTTTATAAAGCGGAACTTCTTTGTGGAGAAACATTGAAAAATTTATGACTCGGATTGGTTTTGTCTTGTTTAAAAATTCTGCCGTTGCTTCGGCATTTTCAGTGCTTCTGCCTTTTCCGGCAATGCCCGTCATAATATGGGCTCCGAAAGAATAGCCGTGCTTTTGTATTTTAGATACAGCCTTTTCAGCTTCAGCCCTTGTGTGATCCTTGTTCATAAATAAAAGAACATCTTCCAAGCCGCTTTCTATTCCTATATAAAGAGTTCTAATGCCCTGTGTATATAGGGTTTCCAACTCGGCATCGGTTTTTTGTAAAATGCCTGTGATTGTCGCATCCATGTTTATGCAATTACAATCGGGAAAATACTTATGGATTAAATTCAATATTTTTAAAAGATGTTCAGTTTTTAAATTGAAGGCGCTTCCGTCTCCTAAAAAAATTTTTGAAAGATTCCCGTTTAAATTTTTTACGCGTATAAGCTCCTCTTCAATTTCTGAAAGAGATAAGTCTCTATATTTTATGTTGCGGAATAAATTACAAAACTTACACTTATTATATGAGCAGCCTACCATTACGGGAAGCATAAAAGAAGAACGCTCCATAGGAGGCCTGCAAATTCTACCTTCATATTCCATAAGTCTCTCCTTGTATATATTATATACTCATAATGTTGGAGATTCAAGGGTACGTGTTATCCCAGTATACCCGCGCACAAAAAAACCGCCCCAAGCCGAAAGACACCCCAACTTGAAAGCGGTAGATTTAATTGGTAATGTGTAATTAAGCAATTATCAACTAATTCAGTGCTTCCACTTCTTCTTTACTGAGACCGGTCATCTGCATAATAAAATCAAGTTCACAATTCGCATGTTTCATCAATTTTGCCGTTTCAAGAGCTTTTTTGTATGAACCGTCGGCAAAGCCTTGTTGTATGCCTTGTTGTACACCTTGCCGGATACCTTGCTGGATACCTATCCTTAAACTTTCTTCCCTCTGTACCGCAATATCCGTATCATAGTCGTATTCTGCTACTAACATATTTATTACCTCCCGTGATTTTCGCTGTAAATATTCTCTTAAGATTCCTTTTTCTATACATATTTTTACCGCATTGGTAAAGCCGTTTTCGCTGTCAAGTTGGGTTTGTTTTCTTACCTCTTCTACAAAGAGACTGTATTCTTCAAGCGGTTTGCAGTCTGCTAAGATTTTGTTTGCTTTGACTGTGTTGATATTAAGTACTTGAACCGTAAGTTCCAGCGGAGCGTGTTCGGGCTTTGTTATAAATGCATCCGAAAGTTTTAGAACCGTAGTTTCAGGATAGTCTTCCTTGCCATTATAAAAAACATAGAATTCAGGCGTAGGTATTTTTGACAATTTTCTTAAATACCTGTCTGTCGGTGCTTGCAGTTTTTCATAGATCCGGGCGATGTATTCTAAAAAGCGTAACGGCATATTTTCGTTTATTGTGGATTGGTGCTCTGCAAGCACAATAATCTTATTATCTACAAGGCAGGAAACATCGTTGATTATGTTCATGTACATAACGTTCTCAAGCCGTATATTTTCGACAGGAGACGAAAGCGGCAGACTTGTTCCATGTAAAGCATTATAAAGCGACAAGAAATTTTCCTTAGCCTTTTCATCTTCACTGAAAAGGTCGACAAACACTGAGTCTTTATATTTCCTGTTTGAAGTAGTCATAACTATGCCCTCTCTTGATTGTATTATACCACAGATGAGCGTATTTTAAAAGGGAGCGTTAGGGAAAGATTTCCTGTTAAAGTTTCCGTGTTAGCTCAGCTTGTACATAAGGGTATTTTGTTATATAATTATAAAAAAAAGCTAAGGAGGCTCATAATGAATCTTTATAGAAAGCTGCCTATCGGCATTCAAAGTTTTGAAAAACTTAGAACAGATAAATATCTTTATGTTGATAAAACAGAGCATCTTTTTAGGCTGATTTTAACCTCGTCTCCCTATTTTTTAAGCCGCCCGCGCCGATTTGGAAAAAGCCTTTTCCTTTCTACGCTTGCAGCCTATTTTTTGGGAAAGAAAGACCTTTTTAAAGGCTTATATATTGAAAAGGCTGAAGAAGAAAGGGCTAAGTCGGAAGGCTCAGAGCCTTGGATTGAATACCCTGTCCTATACTTGGATTTTAATATGGGGCGTTATGATTTACCTGATTCATTGAACGAAAGTCTTGAATTCTTTTTGCAAAATGAAGAAAAACGTCTTGGATTGAAGACAAGTAGATTGTCTTTTGGTAAACGCTTTGCCTTTTTAATACAAACAGCTTATGAAAAAACCGGAAAAAAGGTCGTTATCCTCGTAGACGAGTATGACAAGCCTCTTTTACAGACAATGTATGTAAATGAAGCCCTAAACGAAGAATTCCGAAGCACGCTTAAATCTTTTTATTCTGTTTTAAAAACTTGCGACCAATATATCCGCTTTTCGTTTTTAACGGGCGTAACAAAATTCAGTAAGATAAGTATTTTTAGCGATTTAAATAATTTGCAGGATATAAGTTTACACGAATCTTACTCTTCAATTTGCGGTATTACCGAAAAAGAATTGCACCTTACTTTTAAGCCTGAAATTGAGGCCTTGGCAGAAAAAGAAAAGATAAGCTATGAATCCTGTGTAGAGCTTTTAAAGAAGCGATATGACGGCTACTTGTTTGCCGGCGCAGGGGAAAGCGTCTATAACCCATTCAGTATTTTAAATGTTTTTTCGGCAAACAATGCCGGCAGTTATTGGTTTGCAACAGGAACTCCGACCTTTTTGGTAAACTATCTAAAAGATGCTCACTATAATATTCCCGACTTAGACGGGAATATTGAGCTTGATGAGGCCGGCTTATCCGATTACCGAGCCGACACAAAGAACCCTCTTCCGATTTTATTTCAGGCAGGATATTTAACAATAAAAGAATATATAAGAGAAGCAGCCCTTTACAGGTTAGGTTTTCCTAATGATGAAGTCCGTTACGGTTTTCTTAAAAATCTTTTGCCGGACTATACTTCTTTGCGTGCTGATCAAACGGCTTCTTCCGTTTGGCGTTTTGTTGAAGATGTAAAGGCAGGAAATGTGGACGGCTTTATGGAAAGAATGAAGTCCATAATTGCCGGTATTCCTTACGATAATCTTCCCAAAGAAAAGTTAAAGCTTAGAGAGCAAAATTATCAGACGGCTGTTTATTTGATTTTTAAGCTGATGGGGCAATTTGTCGAAACCGAAATACACTGTGCAGCCGGAAGAGCAGACTGTATTGTTCACACGGCAGATGCGGTTTATATCTTTGAGTTTAAACTTGACGGAAACGGAAGCTCGGAAGATGCGGTAGCACAGATAAAAGAAAAAGACTATGCAGCACCTTTTAAATCAAGCGGTAAAAAAATTGTCTTAATCGGTTCATCCTTTGATGAAAAAGAGCGCACCATAAAAGACTGGAAAACCGAAACTCTTTTATAAAAACAAGTTACAAGCGAGGAGATAAAATTGAGTAAACTATTTGTTGTAGGTATAGGCCCCGGCGGGGCGGAATATATGTCGGCTCAGGCGGCCGAGGCCTTAAAGCAATCCGAAATAATTGTAGGCTATTCAGGCTACATTGAATATATAAAACCCTTTATCGAAGGCAAAGAAGTTTTTCAAACCGGAATGACCGGCGAAATTGAAAGATGCAAGTATGCGGTTTCAAAGGTAAAGGAAGGAAAAACCGTAAGCATTATAAGCACCGGAGATGCCGGTCTTTACGGAATGGCCGGCCCCATCTTGGAGCTTGCTCCCGATTTAAATATCGAAATAATCCCCGGTATTTCCGCCGCCTTTGCTGCAGCTTCAAGACTGGGCGCTCCCTTAATGCACGATACGGCTCTTATCAGCCTTTCAGACAGGCTCACCGATTACGAGGTTATAAAAAAAAGAGTCGGTTTAGCGGCAGAGGGCGACTTTGTAATTGCCCTCTACAATCCCAAATCCAAAACTCGTTCCGATTATATCGAAGAAGCCGTAAATATAATCTTAAAATTCAGGGCTCCCGAAACACCTGTAGGCATAGTAAAAAATGCCTGCCGTAACAACGAAAAAATTACCCTTACCGAGCTTCAAAAAATAAATTACGATGAAATCGACATGTTCAGCCTCATAATAATAGGCAACAGCAATACCTACATTCAAAACGGAAAAATAATTACCCCGCGAGGATATAAGATTAAATGATCTGGATTATAGGCGGAACAACCGAAGCCGGAAGCCTTGCGGATTTTTTAAAAGCAAAAAATGAGCCCTATATAATGAGCGTTGCAACGGAAGAAAGCCGGGACTTTTTTAAAAATCATAAACTTAAAATCGGCAGAATGGATGAATCCCAAATGGAACAATTTTGTATTGAAGAAAAAATAAACCTCATTGCCGATTTAAGCCATCCTTATGCCCTCATCGTTTCTCAAAATGCAAAAAAAACCGCACACAACTTGAACATAAAATATTTACGCTTTACCCGCGGAACTTCGCAATCTTCAGCGGACTCAGAGCAGAAGAATCTTTACACTTTTGAGGATATGGAAGGCCTTTGCTCATTTTTAAAAGAATTAAAATCTTCTACGGTTTTTTTTACGACGGGTTCCAAAACCGTTTCGGACTTTGAAGCCTTCCGCTCTTCAAACCGCTTTGTATATAGAATTTTACCTACGGCAGACAGTATCGAAAAATGCAAAAATGCAGGAGTTGCGACTCAGGACATAATTGCCATGACAGGCCCCTTTTCTCAAAATTTAAATGAAGCTATGTTTAAAGAATACGGAGCTTCCTATGTTGTGATGAAGGACAGCGGAGATGCCGGAGGCACAAGGGAAAAACTCGCCGCCTGTGAAGCTCTAAATATAAAAGCCTTAATTCTCGGACGCGGAAAAGAAGAGGGCATTATCGAATTTGAAGAATTTAAAAAAGAGGTTTTAAAGTATGGACATGCTTAGGATAGAGGATTTAAGCCTTTCCTACGGAGACAAACCTGTTGTTCAAAATTTAAACCTAAGGGTAAAAAAGGGGCAGGTGGTTTCGATAATCGGGCCCAATGCTTCGGGAAAGTCCACCATTTTAAAAAGCATCGCAGGAATTATAAAACCCGTTTCCGGTAAAATCTTTATCGAAGAAAAAGATATTTCAAAAATGGATTCCAAAAAACTCGCCCAAAAAGTTTCTATCCTATTACAGCAAAATAAAAACCCGGATGATATGAGCATCGAAGAATTGGTCTATTTCGGCCGTTATCCCCATAAAAAATGGTTTGAGGGCTTTGAAACTTCCGACCAAAAGATAATAGAAGAAGCTATGAAGCTTACAAATACCTTTGCTTTGCGGGACAAGACCTTGGAAACACTGTCCGGCGGCGAAAGACAAAGAGCTTGGATCGCTATGGCCCTTGCCCAAGAGCCGGACATCCTTTTGTTTGATGAGCCGACCACCTATTTGGATCTGGCTCATCAAATAGAATTCTTGGAGCTTGTAAACCGTTTAAACAAGGAAACGGGGGTTACGGTAGTTTTGGTTCTTCACGACTTAAATCAAGCAGCCCGTTACGGCAACTACCTTTTTGCGATGAAAGAGGGTAAAATTTTTGCCCAAGGCAGTCCCGAAGAGGTACTGAATCCTCAAAATATTTTGAGCATTTACAACATTGAAGCTAAAATCTTTAACGCTGCGGGCTATCCGGTTGTTATACCTGAAAGGAGATTGTAGGCCGCTCCGGCGTTATTAAGATTCTTAAAAATTACTTTGCGCACTTTGTATCTCTACGGTTAAACAAAGTCTAAAACGACTTGGTTTTTTATATATTTTGTAGTATAATACTAGGTATGAGAGTGAAATCTTACTTAGGCTTAAAATTCAATTTTTCTCATTGCAATTTTTTGTGTGCCGATTATGTGCATAAAAATGTTAGCCTAAGTTTACCCCCCCCCCCCATTTTCTCTATTAAGTAAAATATCTCTAATCAAAACTGCTAATACTTATTTTTCTCAATCTAAAAACCGCAGGGCTGAATTTATTCGGCTTTGCGGTTTTTTGTATAAATTTATCCTATTTAAAAGGAGGGAAACAGCTATGATTTGGAAATGAACGATTAACATACAAGATAAATTGAAAAGACGGGAGTTCTTATCCTTTGGGATAAGTGTGGATTGTAGTTTAGCTTAAAACTCAAAAATTATAACCCTCTAAAAGAGGGAAAGGAATGGTAATTTATGTATAAAGGTTTTGTATTAAACAATAAAAACAATGAGTTAGGTAATTTTCTATCAGATATTTATGTAAATTCTGATGCAAATATTATGAGCTATAAAAATATTCTTGATGAAATTACCTCAAATATAGAACTGTTTTTATCTGCTGATAAGATAAAAAATGAGTATTTTAGACCGATTAAAGCAGATGTCTTTATATCTCATTCTCATGATGATAAAAAACTAGCTCATAAATTGGCAACATGGCTGAGTGATTATGGTATAAGTTCCTTTATTGATTCGGATATATGGGGACATTATGCCGATATTGCTAAAAATATCGCTGCTGAGAACTTTTATAATCAACACGATAAAATCAGAACATATATAGATATTTCTCATCTTCTAAATATATCTTTAATGGATATGATAGACAGATGTCCATACTTCTTTTTTATCAAGTCATCCAATTCATTAGATTCTAAAAATATAACATATTCTCCTTGGATTTATTCTGAACTTAACATAACCCGCTATATACAAAAGAGTTCTCAAAGAATAGGATTTTCAAGAGAAAGTGCAATGCAGCATTTAAAAGAAAGAGCTTATGTACCAATTGGATTTACTGCAAATACATCACATTTAATTCCATTAAATGTTGATGCATTGGAAGTGATTGAAAAAGCTTTCGATAATGTAAATTTATTAAACAATCAAAACTCATCAATAGATAGTTGCATTCCAGATATTTTTAAAAGTTTCTTAGATGAGTTTGTATGGCCCAATTATGAGTAATAATATCGAAAAACATTTGGAGTTTATACAGGGAGTTATAACTCGTATGGCAAAGTGTTCATTTATAATAAAAGGATGGGCTATTGCCATTGCTACGGCAGGTATAACCTTGTTGTCAAAACAAGAAATAAGGTTTTTATATTTTTTTCCTGTATTTATTCTAATTATCGGACTTTGGACCTTGGACGGCTTTTTCCTCAGTCAAGAAAGAATGTATAGGGCTTTATACAATAAAGTAAGAAAAGAGAATAATACAGATTTTGATATGAATGCTTCTGTATTTAACAGCGGTAAAAATAGTTGGATATGTTCGACTTTTTCAAAAACTCTTTTATTATTTTACGGCATTATTTTTGCAGCTGTTATAATATTTTTTATTATAGCAACTATAAAATGCAAAATAGAATTTATTATTTAATAAGGAGAGATTAGCTATGAAAAAAACTAATTTCAAACTTAAGACTAAGGTCTTAAATCGGGCAGTATCGATTACTGCATTGTTGTTGGTTGCGGGGCTCTTATTTACAGGCTGTCCGCAAAAAGTAAAGGAAGAACCTAAACCTGTCTACTACACTGTAAGTCTTGTACATGAAGGCGGAAGCCTTACAGCGAATCCTGTCTTACAAGGAGGCAAGGTCTTAAAGGACAGCGAGATTACATTTACAGCGACACCTGCAAATCCTTCAACTCATATGGTTGATACATGGGAAGTTACGGGCGGACAAATAGTTACAGGCGGTAACTCTGGAGATACAAATGTAAAGGTAAAAATTACGGGAGATACTACGGTAAAGGTTACATTTAAACTTAAGCCTGTTTACTACACTGTAAGTCTTGTACATGTAGGCGGTATCCTTACAGCGAATCCTGAGATACAAGGAGATAAAGCCTTAAAGGACAGCGAGATTACATTTACCGCAAGCCCTGCAAATCCTTCGACCCATGAAGTTGATACATGGGAAGTTACCGGTGGAACAAAGATTTCAGGCGGTGAAGATGGAAGCATAAGTGTAAAGGTAAAAATTACGGGAGATACTACGGTAAAAGTTACTTTTAAACCCAAGCCGTCTTTTACCTCTTTTGACATACCCAAGGCAGGTATCTCGAAAGCAGGCACCACACTCATTGCAATGGTAAGGGGAATAAACTTTACCGCTCCCGGTGTAGGGCAGAGTAATTTTACCGTAAACTGTACGGCTAAACCTTCAATTACAGAAGGCTCTGCCGTTACCATTCTAAGCGACACGGAACTTACAGTAAGCCTAAAAATCCCCGGAGATGCCGGAGATTATACCGTAACAATTACAAGCGGAGATCAAAGTCTTAACGGCACATTTAGTGTAAAAGACTATACCGCCTACACCGTAGGAAAGATAGTCTTAAAAGACGGAAACCTTGTTTCTAAAGATGATTATGAGGGAATAAACGAGAGCAATCCTCCTGTGGCTGTTATTGCAGGGGTAAACGGCTATGGAAGGGCAATAGGCATAGCCCTTCATATAAGCGAGTCAGATTTATACTGGGCGATTGGAAGTACCGGCTCTAATACGAAGTTTGAAGGTATAATCTGTACGCCCAGTGGAAGTAATGCCTCAACGGCAACCTTTACTGGAGACCTTGACGGAAGCGATAACTGGGATTATATATGCAGTCAAGACCCTGCGGGTACGGCAAATGCAGCAGAAAACTATCCTGCCTTTGATTGGGTAAACCGGTATAATACAACATATAGTACTGTTTTGGCAGGAGCGGATATCAAGTGGTATATGCCGAGCCTTGCCGAGCTATGCGAGGTGTATAGGAACCGCATGACAATCAATGAGAGCCTTGCAAAGATAAAGGGTTTTAACAGTTCCTATGCCGCTTCAAGTCTCGGTGATTCGTTGTTTTTGTTTTCGTCGTCTCAGAATTCCGACGACAACAGGCGCACATGGCAAGTCAGTTTCCGCTATAACTACGTGAACAACATCTTCAAGCTGTTTGTTAGCAGAGTTTGTTGTCTGACAGGCTTCTGATAAAAACGGTGCTTCCGTGCACCGTTTTTATCGGTTTTGAACCACCGCCGTCCATGGCGGTGGTGGATTAACTATTTAAATTTCTAAGCCGCCATTTAGGGCGGTTTAGAAAAAATATAAGGAGAAAAATTAAAATGACCTATGTTAAAAATTGTAATCGTGAACCAGAGGAAGGATCTATGATTGAAAAATGGGAAGAATATACAGGAGAAAACTGTCCTACATATTGTTCAAATGCTAATTGCGGTAATAAGCTTGATGATGATAATAAATGTGGAGCACATGTATATGAATGCAATAAAGATGGTAAGTTGAAAAGTAAAACCATATATATAGTTCCACTTTGTAAAGAATGTAATCACTACACTAATAAAAATCCTATGAAAATCGATGATGATTATTTACTGGCTCCGTTGAATGAATTAAATAAGTTATAGAGATACAGTACAGTTTTAATCATATAGGTTTATTAGAGGAATTTTGCCCTTATGAATTTTCAGTTTGGATTTATAAGGGCATGCTTTTTACATAAGGTTAGCCGAGACAATAAATAGAGACAAGGCTGCTCCGTCAGGGTTCTTCCCCTAATCTACAATTTTTCTATCTCAGCTTCAGAAAGACCGGTAATTCTCATAATAAAATTATTATCACATTTTTCCATTTTCATAAGTCTAGCTGTTTCTATTGATTTTTGCTTTAAGCCGTCTGAAAAACCTTTATACCTAGCGTCCATCTCAAAAGTAGATATTAATCTATATTCTTGCCTTGCTTGTATATATTAGGGGGAGAGAACGCCCCGTTCAGAGCTTACCCTAAAGCCAAATTCGCAAAATGGGCCAGGCAAAAAGAAACCTTGAACTTTTTAATGCCGGTTATTCTTATGCGGGAATAACCGGCGTTTTTATATATGGTAACCTCTAATACCGCAATATTTTGCAAATTTTCTATCACGATTTTTCAAAAACTCTTGACCATTTTTTTTTCTATTAGTATCTTCTTATAAGATATAGAGATAGTTGGAGTTCAAATGAGCAAAAATCATGAAAAGCAGGCCGATAAAAAACAGGCTGCTAAGGAGGAACTTGAAAAGGACCTTCAGCCGAAAGATGAGTCTGCGGTGAAAGATGAACAAGGAGCCGGATGCGGTTGCGAAGCGCCAAAAGAAACCCCGCAAGAAGACAAAGCAGAGCATAACAATTCTACTGATAACAAAAACAAAGAAAAAGATGATGCCGCTTTGGAATGTACAAAAAAAATTGAAGAACTGGAAGCTAAATGCAGGGACTGGCAGGATCAGTATTTGCGCAAGGCTGCGGATTTTGAAAACTACCGCAAGCGTATGATTAGGGAAAAGCAGGAAGCTATAGACTACGCAAACAGCAATCTGCTTTTGGATCTCGTACAGGTGCTCGATGATTTTGACAGGGCTATTGATGCCGGCAAAACTCAAGGCGGAGAGGCCGCAAACAATGCCTTTGTAGAAGGTGTCGTCATGATAAAAAACCAGATGGTTTCTATGCTGAGCTCAAAGTACGGGCTTAGTTATTATCCCGCAAAGGGAGAAGCCTTCGACCCCAATCTTCACGAAGCCGTTTCAATGATTCAGTCTCCGGATGTAAAAGAGGCTGTTGTAGGGGAAGAGCTTCAAAAAGGCTACAAACTAAAGGAAAGAGTGATTCGCCACTCCAAGGTAATGGTGCTAATGCCTGCCGAAAAGCAGGATGAACAAAAGGCGGAAGAAAAAGAAACCGCCGATAAAAAAAACGAAAATTAGATTTATAGGAGATATTGAAAATGGGAAAGATTATTGGAATTGACTTAGGAACAACTAACTCTTGTGTGTCGGTAATGGAAGGCGGCGAGCCCGTTGTTATACCGAACTCTGAAGGCGGAAGAACTACTCCGTCCATTGTAGGCTTTACCTCAAAAGATGAAAGGGTTGTAGGCCAGCCTGCAAAAAACCAAATGATTACCAACCCTGAAAGAACCGTTTATTCGGTAAAGCGCTTTATCGGCCACCGATACAGCGAGCTCACAGACGAGTTAAAGCGTGTTCCTTACAAAATCGTACCTCAGGGAGAAGATGTACGAATCGACATTGACGGAAAACTTTATTCCACACAGGAAATTTCCGCCTTTATTCTGCAAAAAATGAAAAAAACCGCCGAGGACTATTTGGGTGAAACCGTAACCGAAGCCGTTATAACCGTTCCGGCTTATTTTAATGATGCCCAAAGACAGGCAACAAAGGACGCCGGAAAAATTGCAGGCTTGGAAGTAAAACGAATCATAAACGAACCGACAGCAGCTTCTTTGGCTTTCGGCTTTAACAAGGATTCCAAAAAAGAAAAAACTATCGCCGTATATGACCTTGGAGGAGGAACCTTCGATATTTCTATCCTAGAATTGGGTGACGGAGTTTTTGAAGTAAAATCAACAAACGGAGATACTCACCTTGGCGGTGACGACTTTGATAACAGAATAGTAAACTGGCTGGTTGATGAGTTTAAAAAAGATACCGGAATTGACCTGTCTAAAGACAGAATGGCCTTACAGCGCTTGCGTGAAGCCGCTGAAAAGGCAAAGATTGAGCTTTCTTCGGTTGCAAACACAGATATAAATCTCCCTTTTATTACAGCCGATGCAAACGGACCTAAGCACTTACAAAAGAGCTTATCCAGGGCTAAGTTTGAGCAAATGACTGAAGACCTATTTGAAAGAACAAAGGAGCCTTGCAGAAAGGCCTTAAAAGATGCGGGTATCACCCCCGATAAAATCGATGAAATTCTTTTGGTCGGCGGTTCAACTCGAATGCCTAAAATTTTGCAGATTATAAAGGAAATTTTCGGAAAAGAAGGTTCTAAGAGCGTAAATCCCGACGAAGCCGTAGCAATGGGGGCCGCTATTCAGGGCGGCATCTTGGGCGGAGATGTTAAAGACGTTCTTCTCTTGGACGTTACTCCTCTTTCTTTAGGTATTGAAACTATGGGAGGCGTATTTACACCTCTTATCAACCGAAATACTACGATCCCGACAAGAAAGAGTCAGGTATTCTCTACAGCCGCTGACGGACAAACTGCCGTTTCTATCCATGTATTGCAGGGAGAACGGGGTATGGCCAGCCAAAACAGAACCCTCGGCAATTTTGACCTCGTAGGCATTCCTCCGGCACCGCGCGGAGTTCCGCAGATTGAAGTTACCTTTGATATTGACGCAAACGGTATTGTGCACGTTTCGGCAAAAGACCTCGGAACCGGAAAAGAACAGCATATCAGAATCGAAAGCTCAAGCGGTTTAAGCGAGAGCGAAATCGATAGAATGGTAAAAGAAGCTGAAGCCAATGCCGAAAACGATAAGCTGGAAAAAGAAAAGGTTGAAGTAAAAAATAATGCCGACTCTCTTATTTATCAAACCGAAAAGACCCTCAAAGAAATGGGAGACAAAATAGGAGCTGCCGATAAGCAAAAAATTGAAGCTGCAATAGCGGACTTGAGACAGTCCCTTAATTCAGATAATACTGCGGACATCAAGGCAAAGACCGAAAGTCTCCAACAAGCCGCTTATAAAATTGCAGAAGAAATGTACAAGCAGCAGGGAGCTCAAGCTGGTGCCGATCCTAACGCCGGCAGTTTTCAAGGAGCCCAGCAGGGAGGAACCAATTACGGTACTTCAGGTCATAAAACCGGAACAGCCGATGATGTTGACTATGAAGTCGTAAATGATGATAATGATAAATAAATTTTAAGACTTAATCTTATTTGCGATGTTTTTCATAAGCCATTTTTCTGTAAAGGCTTATGAAAAACTCGCCATTTTTATATTGGGAGTTTTTAGTGCCGGCATCTAAAAGAGATTATTATGAGGTTTTGGGCGTAGATAAAAAAGCCTCAAACGATGACATAAAAAAAGCATATCGAAAATTAGCAATCAAATATCATCCCGATAAAAACCAAGGGGACAAGGTTGCTGAAGAAAAGTTTAAAGAAGCTACGGAAGCTTATGAAATTCTTATCGACGAAAAAAAACGCAGCATGTATGACCAGTACGGACATGCCGGTGTAGATGGAATGTCCGGAGGGGGAGGCTTTGATCCTTCGGCCTTCCAAGGCTTTGAAGATATCTTCGGAGGTAATTTTTCGGATATTTTTGAAAATCTTTTTGGAGGAGGCTTTGCTCATTCATCAGGTTTTTCAGGCCGTCATGCAGGGCCTATCCGCGGTTCCAACCTTCGTTATGATCTTCAAATATCTTTTGTTGATGCCGTTTATGGTAAAAAGGCCGAGTTAAGCTATACCCGTAATGAAAAATGTTCCGAATGTCACGGAACCGGAAGCGAAAGCGGAAGTTCAAAAAAAATGTGCCCCGACTGTAAGGGTACCGGACAAGTGCGTCAAAGTACAGGTTTCTTTTCTATATCGAGACCATGTCCTACCTGCGGGGGTGAGGGCTCCATAATCGAAAAGCCGTGTAAAAAATGCGGAGGAAGCGGCCTGGAACGCAAAAAGCAGCGCATAATAGTTACCATTCCCGCCGGTGTAGAAAACGGAAAACGGATTACTATTCCCAGTCAAGGAAATGCAGGCCAAGCCGGAGGAGACTATGGAGATCTCTTTGTCTTTATCTTTGTTCAAGCTCATCCTTATTTTGAACGGAACGGAATAGACCTCTACTGTGCTGTTCCCATCTCAATGACTCAAGCGGCTTTAGGAGGAGAAATAAACATCAAATCTCTCGACGATAAAACCTTAAAACTTAAAATCCCGGCCGGGACACAGAATGGAAAACTGTTAAGGATTCGAGGTGAAGGCGTTCCTACAGGGATAGGCCGAAAGGGAGACTTATACATTCAAATTCAAGTGCAAATTCCTTCAAAATTGTCATCAAATTCAAAAAAACTTTTGCAGGAAATTTCGGCACTGGAAGGCGAAAATGAAAATCCTAACCTTATCCCTTTAAAAGATTTACCCTAAAATTTGATAGGCTTTTTTAATTTAGGCTTTATCTTTATTTTGTTTTATGGTATAATATCTCCTAAGCTGAGAGGTCATAATGATTAAATTACGAAAATTGCTTTCAAATATTCTGATAAGCTTTGCAATGGGCAGCGTTTTTGCTCTTTTTATGATATTTGTAAGCCCAAGGTTTTTGTTTTTAGGTAAATTTTACTCGGCGAATGATATGACTTTGGCTTTAAGCCGATTAGCAAGGATTCCTGAAATAACTCAAGTGCACCGTTTTATTATAGGAGCTTTGGTTTTTGTAATTGTTGCAATCTTTACGGATTATCTTTTGCGAAGTTTTTATAAAACAGTAGAAAATAAAGAATACGATAGACCTAAAAATAAAATATTTGACGGTTTTTTGGAGAAGATGAGATTCTGCTATACTCTCGAAAACCTGATAGAAGCCGCACAAAATGAACTTGAGTATTCCGGTGATTGCTCTGTAATGCTCATAGATCCCAAAGAAAATATTGTTTTATATAACAGCAGCTCAAGGTTTGTTTCTTCCCCCGAAACATTTACTTCCCTCCATGAAATCACGGCAGAGTATAAACCCGGGGTTTATTTTTTTAATGCCGATATGCAAAAATGCAAAATTAAAAAAGCCCGCATCGCTGCCGTAATTTTAAAAGATATTCATTTTTTTGTTATTTGCGGATACTTTAATGAAGTAGAACCCGAAATTTTTAATACAATGTTTTCGGAATTTGTGAGTTATCAAAACAGGGTTTCTACTCTTGAACAACTTTTATATTTTTCGGAGTTAAGCCAAGAATGGGACATGGTTGCTAGTACGCAGAGGGCTTTCTTGCCTCAGCAACTGCCTGATATGCCTATGCTTGAAATTGCTTCTTATTTTAAACCTCTTGTAAATGTTTCAGGTGACTATTATGATGCTATAAAAGTTGATGAGCATAAGACCCTTTTAATTGTAGGAGATGTTTCCGGTAAGGGACTTTCAGCTGCATTGGTTATGGGTGTCGTGGTAAATACAATTAAGATAGCAAAAAATAAAGAAGACCTTTCCGGCCTTGTTCTTGCAGTCGATAGTGCAATAAAAAGAATGGGACTTTTGGATAAATATACGGTTTTATTTTTAGGCTTGATTGACACTGAAAAAATGACGATAAAATATGTTAATGCTTCAATGGAAGACCCAATGATTCTTACGGAAGCACCCGACGGATACAAGGTAAAGATACTTGAGTCTACGTGCAGTATTGTCGGGATTATTGATTTTGATAAAATAGAAGTTAAAGAAAGGCCTCTTTATCGAGGTGATGTAATTTTGATGATGACGGATGGTATTCCTGAAGCTATGAATCATGCCGGTGTTGAATTAAGTGAAACGGAGACATATATAGACTCTATAAAATCTTTTGCTCAAGGTAGTGCAAAAGATATTGTAGAAAATATTGTAAATATGGCCTATGCTCATACCGGTGATCAGCCTATGAGGGATGACATTACAATAATGTGCGCTAAGATTAAGGGGTAAGTTATGGGACTGATTGTTTTTGTATTCTTTTTTCTTGTAGTTTTAGCTATATTGGCGATAAACCTAGTTTACAAAAAGGCCCCTTATGCAAAAGACCTTTTTATGATCGCAGGTACTATAGTCATAACAACTTTGCTATTTTTGCTTTTAATATTAGCCCTGTATTTTAACTTTTCGAGCATAATTGTTATTCTTTCTAAAATATTTATAGTTGGAATGGTTTTTGTCTCATTTTTCACCTTGCAATTTACCGTAAAAATGCCTTATTTTGAGCGTAAAAAAAATATTCCGTTTACGGTGTTTAACTCTATTTTACATTTAGGGATTGCTGTTCTTGCAGTTTTATTTATAAGAGGCTTTTTTTGGAATGCTCTATCAGGTTTTAAATTCAATTCAGAGATGATTGCAGGAATTCCTGCTGCAGATATTTTTTTGATGACAATCCTTTTGGCTATGCCTTTTTTTGCCATGCTGATTTCAATTTATAAAATTTTTAAAGAAAAAAGCGGAATTTACAGGCAGCAGATGATAATATATTTTGCAGCACTTTTTTTTAGCGCAATTCTTTGGGGCTTTGTATATTATCTTTCTACTATTTTTTCATGGGCAATAGCTATAACGCCCTTGGGATATTTGCTTTTAGTTTTTTTTACCTCATCAGGTTTTTCTACCTCAATGGTTTACGACAGAAAACAAATAGCTTTTGCCTTATTGCGGTTCCTGATCTTTATTTTAATTTTTGCTGCAATTACAGGGTTTTGGGCTTCGTTAGTTTTAACCTCTATTCGTAGTTTTTATATTCAGATTGTTTTGCTGATGATAGGTGCTGCTGTTTTTTTTGTTATTAGAAATTTTGTATCACAAAAATTTAAATGGCTTTTGGGCGATACTTCCGAATACGCAAAAGTTATAGAAGAAAAATTACAGCACATTGATTATACTGAAGGCCGTGAAAAAGTCATGGAGAACTTTTCAAATATTTTATTGGAACACTTACATACCAGTTCTCTTAGTATTTTAATTGCCGGCGAAAATGAGATATTGGAACCTGTTTATTCTACATTAAATGTAACGTCTACTTTTAATACTAACAAACCTGTTTTTGAATTTTTATTAAATGAAAATATTCAGGTTATAATGCGGTCCCAAGTTTTGACAAACCCTGATTTTGCGGACGTGAGAAGTGACTTGATCGGTTTTATGAACAGTACATATGCTGAAATATTGATTTGTGTTCGTGAGGGACAAAAATTGATAGGTGTCATTTCCGTGTCTGCAAAAAAACGAAAAGAGGCCTACACTTCATATGATTTTGATGTATTAAAGAATCTTTATTCTTACTTCTTTTTGGTTGTTTATTATTTAAGAAATATAGCGAAGCAGGATATAGTTCTCATTCTTGACAGAGAAATAGAAATGTCGGATCAAATTATCGGCTCAATTCAAAAGAATATAGATATTGTTGAAAAAAAATCAATAGAAGTGGACTCTGTAGCTTTTTCTGCTCACCAATTGGGCGGAGATTTTACCGATTTTATTAGATTATCTGAAAATCGGTATTTATTTTTGATAGGGGATGTTTCCGGTAAGGGATTGAGCGCAAGTATGTCTATGGTAATTTTAAAATCTGTTATTCATACTTACCTTTCGGAAACTCCTGATTTTAAAGAGCTGGTTGTAAAAATAAATTCTTTTATTAAAGATAATCTTCCGAAAGGAACTTTTCTTGCAGGACTTTTTGGAATTATCGATTTTAAAGAATCTACAATATATTATCTTAACTGCGGTATTCCTCTTATGTCGATGTACATTGATTCTTATAAAAATGTTATTGAAATTCAAGGAGAGGGAAGGGTATTAGGTTTTGTAAAAAATATAAGGCCGTTTTTAAAGGTAAGAAAAATAACAATGAACCGTAATGATATTATTGTTTTTGTTACTGACGGTTTATTGGATTCTAAAAACTTAAAAGGAGATAAATTCGGAAATGATAGAGTAAGCCGTTTGATTGCTGCAAATAAGACAAAGTCGGCAAGTGAAATTTCGAATGCTATATATAAAACTTTCTTGGATTATATTGCTCATGAAATTGAAGATGATATCACTATTATGACATTCAAACATATATAAAGGACGTGCTATGGAAAATTTGATTATTACTGAATCGAAAGTATCGGGGTGTTTATTATTGGCTATTGAAGGAACCGTTAATCTATATACATCAGGTGATTTTGAAAAAAAAGTATATACTGCAATTAAGGACAATGATGTTATCTTAGACCTGTCTAAGGTACAAGCTCTTTCGTCATCGGGAATAGGTGTTTTAATGACGGCTCATAACGAAAGCGAAGAAAATGGTCATAAGATGTATATGTTAAACCCTGCCAAGGATGTCAAGATGGCTTTGGATTCGACGGGTTTTTCCGATGTGTTTAGAATTATTCATTCAATTGACGAAATATAAATAATTTTTTCTCAAGGATTAAATATGTATTTTAATCTAAAAAGAAATATATTTATTATTTTATTTTTTGTTTTATTAATTGTCGGGTATACGGAAGACAAATCAAGTGACGATGAAGATATATATAAAAAAGTTTATACATATATTTCAAGACGCTTTCCTAAACAAATTTTTAATAAAATAAACAATAATCGGAGAGAATTTTTTAAGGATTTAAATATTGTTCTGAAAAATGAAAAAGAAGATGAATTGATTTTGGTGGATAAACTTAACCGTCTTGATGAAAATTATAAACCCAAAAATATTATATTATTGGTAAATATAAAAGACAGAAAATATGTTCTTGATCGTACCAATATCTATCTTGCAAAAATTGCGGAACGTCCCTTACAAAAAATGGCAGAAGATGCAAAAAAGACTGGACTAGAAATAATGGTAAGTTCAGGTTATCGGTCTTATAGCTACCAAACTAAGCTTTTTTCAAAATATGAAAAGGAGTATGGTAAAAAAAATGCTCTGTCTTTTTCGGCTCCTCCCGGAGCAAGTCAGCATCAACTGGGTACTGTCATTGATTTCGGCACTATTGATGATTCTTATGCCGATACGCCTGAAGGTAAATGGATGCTTAATAATGCGTGGAAGTACGGCTGGTCTTTATCTTATCCTAAAAATATGGAGCATATTACCGGCTATAAATGGGAGTGCTGGCATTATAGGTATTTGGGAGTTGAGGCTTGCAAGTTTCAAAAAGAATGGTTCGGTGATATCCAACAATATATGTTGGAATTTATCGACCTTTGGAAAAAAGAAAAACTTAATTAAACTTTTATGTCTTTTTCCGATAAACCGAATCCCTCTTCTTCATGAGTGTGAATCCCATAAGGTTCGATATGTACCATTACGTCATAAACATTTTCCATTTTTTCTTTAATTGCTGAAGTAACTTTTTCTGCAATGTTATGGCCTTCGCAAATCGTGATTGACGGATCAACTTCAATATCCAAATCTATATCCAGAAGATTGGCCATTCGTCTGATTCTTGCTCGGTGAGGATTATGAGCTCCTTCAACGGAATTGGCGGCTTCAAATAGCAGCTTGTACAAAAGCTCGTTAGTATTTCCGTCCATTAACTCAACATTTAATTCTATAAAAAGTCCTAGGCCTGATTTTATAATCCAAGCACTTACCAAAAGAGCCGTAATTGCATCAAAAATCGGTGCATTAAAAAAATAAGAGATTGCAAGACCCGTTAAAACCGAAGAAGAAAGGATAACATCATTTGTCATATTTTTTGCATTGGCTTGAATCATCATACTGCCGGCTTTTTTACCCATAATATACTGGTTTAAGGCTAAAAGAAGTTTTACTATAATTGAAGATACCGTAACAATAGCGGCAAGTATGTGAGGCATTATAATAATTACGGTTCCTTTATAAACATTTATCAGTTTTCCTGCTGCCGTAAGAAAGAGCTGAAAGCCTGCTGTCATAATTATAAAAGATAGAATTAGAGCGGCCATTGTCTCAGCCCGTTGATGACCCCAAGGATGTTCTTTATCTGAAGGCCTGTTTATTATAAAACTTACCGCAAGTGTAATAACCGATATTATAACGTCGGTTGCCGAATCTAATCCGTCACCAAGTACCGAAAGACTTTGTGCATAAATTCCTATAACAAGTTTTGCAATACAGATTATTATGTTTCCTATGAGGGCTGTAAGAGATGCAATTCTCACAAGCTTTATTCTTTTATCACTATCCATCAATCTTATTATATCAAAATAAAATAATAAAATCAATGTTTGATTAAATGGCAGGCTGTAAAATGCCCTTTTTCAGTTTCGATTAATTCCGGTGAAATTAATTTACACTTTTCAAAGGCTTTTGAGCAGCGTTTATAAAATCGGCAGCCTTGAGGGGGATTGATTGCACTGCTTATTTCTCCTTTAATATGAATACGCCGTGCCGACATGGGGGAGTCTATATCGGTGCTTGGGATTGCAGAAATTAAGGCTTGAGAATAAGGATGAAGCGGATTTTTATATAGGTCGGCACTTTTTGCGAATTCTACAAGTTTTCCCGAATACATAACGCCTACCTTGTCGGAAATATATTTTACTATGGATAAATCATGGGCAATAAACAGATAGGTCATTTTAAATTCTTTTTGAAGCCTTATCAATAAATTTATTATCTGAGCTTGAATTGAAACATCGAGGGAAGAAATAGGCTCATCACAAACTATAAAGTCGGGCTCCACTGCCAGGGCTCTTGCAATTCCTATTCTTTGTCTTTGCCCTCCCGAAAATTCATGCGGAAACCTATTGGCATGTTCGGGAACAAGGCCTACGGTTTCAAGAAGAGAGTATACGCTATTCTCCCTTTCTTTTTTTGTTTTATATAAATTGTGAGCTTCCATTCCTTCCGAAATAATTTGCGAAATTGTCATACGGGGATTAAAAGAAGCAAAAGGATCTTGTAAAATTATTTGAGCTTTCTTTTTAAAAGTATGCAGTTCTTTTTTTGAAGCCGAGCCGATTTCTGTTCCGTCAAAAATTATTTTTCCGGCATTAGGACGGTAAAGACCGAGTACTGTTCTGCCTAAAGTCGTTTTTCCGCAGCCCGATTCACCTACAATGCCCACCGTTTCTCCTCGGTTTACCGTGAAGCTTACATCATCCACTGCATGTAAAATTTCTTTACGGCCCAGAGTAAAATATTTTTTTAAATTACAAACTTCTAAAAGAGTATCAGCCATTGTTTTTTCCTTTTGCAAATTCATGTTGAAGCCAGCAGGAAGTAAAGTGTTCATCGCTTACTTTCATTTCGGGAGGTTTATGCGTAAGGCAAACTTTCATACATTTTTCGCATCTGTCTGCAAAGGCACAGCCTGCTGAAATAGAAAGCATATCGGGATGATTGCCTTCGGGTGAATAAAGCTTATTTTCTTTTAATTGATCTATTGAGGGGACGGCTGCAAGCAGAGCCTTCGTATACGGGTGTTGTGCATTTTTAAAAATATCTTCGGCCCTTCCGCGCTCAATAATTTTTCCGGCATACATAACCTGAATGCGGTCTGCAATTTCGGCTGCAACTCCTAGGTCATGCGTGATAAGCATTATGGCCGTCTTTGTTTCTTTTTGAATTTTTTGTATAAGTTCCAATATCTCGGCTTGAATTGTAACATCCAGTGCCGTTGTAGGTTCGTCGGCAATTAAAATTTTAGGATTGCTTGCAAGGGCTATCGAGATTAAAACTCTCTGCCTCATGCCTCCTGAAAATTCGTGAGGGTATTGCTTGAGTCTTTTTTTGGGGTCAGGAATTTGAGCCAGCTCTAAAATTTTTATAGTTCGCTCTAAGGCTTCTTTTTTGCTCAACCTTTGATGAATTAAAATGCTTTCCATAACCTGCTTGCCTATGGGCATTGTAGGGTTTAAATATGTCAGAGGATCTTGAAAAATCATGGATATTTCATTTCCTCTTATGTGCTGCATTTCTTCTTCGGAATATTCCAAGATATTTTTATCTTCAAAAATAATTTGGGACTTTTCGTGTATGCGTGTTTTTTTTCCGGGGAGGAGTTTTAAAATTGAATGAGCCGTAACGCTTTTTCCGCAGCCGGACTCTCCGACAAGTACAAGAGTTTCATCCTCGTATAGATTAAAAGAGATACCGTTTACCGCATAAATTGTTCCGCCGTAATTTTTGAAGGTAACCGATAAATCTTTAACTTGTAAAATAGGTTTCATTTGTACTTCCTTAAATGAGGGTCCATTGCATCCCGTAAAGCATCGCCGATAATTTGCAAGGATAAAATTGTCAGGCTTATAAATAGGGCAGGAAAAAATAATTGGTAAGGATAAAAGAGCATTGTCTTTTGGGCTTCCGATGCCAAAACTCCCCAGCTTGTATATGGAGGTTGAATTCCTAAGCCGATATACGATAAAAAGGCTTCCCCGAAAATAAATGAAGGTATATCAAAAGTTAAGGCGATTATCATAATGCTCACAGTGTTGGGAAGTAAATGCTTTATTATAATTTTAAATGAACTTGTGCCTAAGGCCTGCGCCGCCAAAATAAAATCCTGATTTTTTATCTGCAAGACTTGGCCTCGTACAAGCCGTGCCGTAAAGCACCAGCCTGTAATGGTCATTGCGATGATAATCGAAAAAATCCCCTTGCCGAAAATAAGAGAAATTAAAATAGCCGTAATTAAATAGGGAATACTTGAAAGTATTTCGACTATACGCATCATAATTGTGTCTGTCCTTCCGCCTGAATATGCCGAAATGCCTCCATAAATTAAGCCTATGCTCATGTCGATTGCGGCTCCTATAATTGCGATTATAAGAGATGCCCTCCCGCCTTTGCAGACCCTTGTAAATATATCCCGCCCCAATTCATCGGTTCCGAAAAGATAAGAAAAAGAGGGCCCTAAATTTTTTTCTTTTAAGTTTCCGTCATCAGCTGATCGGCCGCTTAAAATCGGGCCGAATAAACATATCAAAATAATTAAGCCTAAAACTACACATGAGAAAAGAGCTCTTTTACTTTTTTTAAACCTCCGTCTTACATCCTCCCAAAAGCCTATACTGACTCTTGTTGTTTGAAGTGTTTTTTTTGTTCTTATAACCGGTTCAAAATCCGATGGATTTAAATCAGGCTCTATAGCGGGACTATCATAGTTTTGAGTTATTTTTTTTTCATCCATATTTAAAGAACCTCATTTTTTGCTTGCACCTTAATTCTCGGGTCGAGCAGGTTATAAGCTATATCTACTATAATGAGAGATGCTACATATAAAAAAGAAATAAAAATAGTTTGCCCCATTACCATTGTATAATCTCTTTCTGAAATTGAACGCACAAAATAGGAACCTAGACCGGGAACCGAAAAAATATTTTCTATTATAAAAGTGCCCGTGAATGTAAAGGCTATTTGAGGGCCCAGCATCGTTATGATCGGTAAAAAAGCGTTCCGTAGAATATGACTTTTTATAATTCTTAGCTTTGAAGCTCCTTTGGCTCTTGCAGTTAAAATGTAATCTTGGTTTATAATATCCAAATAATTGGAACGCATGTAGCGGGAGTATTTTGCAATAGGGCCTATCGCCAAGGCTAAAGAAGGCAGGACGGTATATTTAAAACCTCCCCAGCCTGTAATCGGAAGAAGATTATATTTGATACCTAAAAAGTATTGCAGCATTTGACCTAGAACAAAATTAGGAACGGATATTCCTATTACTGCAATTAATATAACACTGTATTCGATTTTTTTTCCGCGGTTCGCAGCTGCTAAAATCCCTAACGCCAAACCTACGGAAACTCCGAAAAATAAGGCTTGAAGTCCCAGCCTTGCCGAAATAGGAGCATGGGTTTTTATTACATCGGTAACAAGTCTCCCTCTGTAATAAAGAGACGTACCCAAATCGCCCTTAACCAAAAGATTTTTCCAAAAAACTATATATTGAGTAAAAAGAGATTTGTCATATCCATATTGAGAATAAAGCTCGTTCCGTCTTTCTTCAGGTAAATTTTCAGCTATGGTTTCAATGGGATTTCCCGGAATAATATGCACTAGAAAAAAGGTAATACTTGCAACGATGAACATTGTAAGAATACCGTATAAAATTCTCTTAAAAATAAAGTTAAGCATATTGTAAACTGAGCCTTTTTATTAAACTTAAGGCTCAGAATACCATAAATTTTATATAATAGGAAGAGGTTAAGTCTCCGGTTATATTTTGAATTTGCCGACTTCTTCTACCATGGCTTCAATATTCATTTTATTTTTTTGTGAAATTCCCTTTACTTCGGAGCAAGAATTTTGTATTTGACTTGTTCCTGCCGACATTTCTTGTATGCTGCTATTGATTACTTGGGTCAGGTCTTCAAGTCTATTCATCTCTTTAACGGCATCTTCTCCGGCTTTTAGCATTTCTCCTGAGCCTGATTGAACTTCTACTGTGATATTATTTATATCCTGAATTGCCGACAGAACCTCTTTGCTGGAGCCTTCTTGCTCCCTCATTGCTTTCATAATGCCGCTGCTCATTGATTTGACATTCTCAGCAAGATCAAAAATTGCATTGAATTTTTCTTCTACGATTTTTGAAGAATTTGCCAATGTTTCAATTTCCTCCGAAAATTTCTTAAGCGCAGATGATATTGATTTACCTTGCAGACTTGATTCTTCGGCAAGTTTTCTTATTTCATCCGCTACAACGGCAAAGCCTCTGCCGACTTCTCCTGCATGGGCTGCTTCAATTGCAGCATTCATGGCCAACAGGTTTGTTTGGCTTGCAATGTGTTGGATTACATTGGAAGCTTCAATCAAGCTGCCTGACTCTTCTGCGATTTTTTGTGTAATCGAATTAGAAAGATGAAGAGCCTCTTTGCCGTAAACAGTTGATTCTGCCAATTCTTTAATTACCGAATCACTTTGATCCAAAGTTTTGGTAACAGAAGAAATATTAGCAACCATCTGTTTTATTGCAGAAGATGATTGTGTAACATTTGCCGCCTGATTATCAATTCGTCCGTCCAGCTGCCTTATTGTTTGAAGAATCTGTTCTACATTTGCTGTGGCTTCACTGACACTTGCCGATTGAGATTCTGCTTGCTCTTTTACTTTTAAAATATTCTTGCTTATTTGGCCTATTGAACTTGCAGTTTCAAACACATTGACTGCTAAAGTTTCTCCGGTTTGTTTCATCTCGAAAGTGCTGTTTGCAACATTACTTATTGCAAGGCCTATCTTTTCTATTGTTTGATTAAAAGAATTGGATAGGTCGGCAATTTCATCCTGCCCTTTCCCTGTTAAGCGGACTGTTAAATCTCCCTCTCCTTGAGCAATGTTTTTTAGGGCTTTAACCACATTTGAAATTCTTTTTGTTATGCCGTTTATTATAAGTGTTAAGATTATGATTGATGCAATAAAACCTATTACTAATATTATAGAAATAAGTTGAATTATATTTTTGCTTTCTTCATAGATTTCATTTTCAGGAATTGAGGTTCCTGCAAACCAGATTTCATTTGTGAGGCCGATCTTTATAGGAGTGAACACCTCAAGGTGCTTATTTCCATCTACGTATGTCTCAAGTAAAAACGGGGAAAGAGACCTTTTCGCATCAAAAAATAAATCGGCTGTTTCTTTATTTTCAAATTCCGGAAGAATTTTTGAGATTATATTTTTATTTTTATGTGCAAGAACCGTGCCTTTAGAGGAAATAAGAATTCCATAGCCGGACTCAAAAAAAGTTTGTTTTGAAAGTTCTTCCTGCATATAATCAAGGGAATAGTCAATTCCTGCTACTCCTAAAACTTTCCCTGTGGTATCCCGTATTGGAATTGCACTTCCTGCAACATAAAGCATCTTCCCTTGAATCTCATAATTATTGGGCTCAATCAAGATACCATGGCGGGAAGATTTAGGTTTTTCATACCAAAAGCTCTTTACATAGTCGGTTAATGGCACCATTGAAATCTTTCCGTTTATTTTTGTCCAATATGGGATAAACCTTCCCGTATCATCATGTCCTTCAATGTTTTTAAATTTATCGTCAAGTTGGTCAAGGGCATTAGGTTCCCAAACCGTCCATACATCTATAAATTTTTCAGAGTCTTTTAAAATTGTTTTTTGAATATTATTAAAATAATCTCTGCGGTTCTCAGGAGGAATTATATAAAATGATTCAAAACTTTTGACAAGGGCTTTATTTGTATCGTATACATTCTTTATAACCGATTCTACAAAGAATGCAAGATTTTGACTGGAATCATATAATTTTGTAACGGCATTTCGTCTTGAAGTTTCTCCCAGCCTTTTTACAAGAATGATACCCATAAAAATCAGAAGAGCTGCCAAAACTGAAATTAATGAAATTATTATTTTTTTCTTAATTGTTAAAGTTGCAGTACCTCGTATCACCTTAGGACTGAGGTTTGTTTTCCCTGTCGTCTTATTCATAATTCTATTCTCCTAAAGTATGATATAAAAAGAATTCAGTAATTGAAACGTGCTTATGGGCATACAGGCTAGAGTATTTTATTCTTTAAGAAGAATTATTTTATACCTAAAGAATAAAATGTTGTTCAAAAAAATGGCAGCACTCTGCAATTAATGATATACGGTCGTCGGGAAATTTACAAAAAAACATAAAAATGGTCAATAGCTTTTTATAAAATTTATTTTAAAAATTTTGACCTGTTTATTTTAGAGAAAATAATATTTAAAAGGCTGCTTTAAACTATTTTTATTTTTCTTTAAGTTCTATTTTTACACCTATAGATTTAAGCCTTTCAACTAAGTGTTCATAGCCTCTTTCTATTTGATAAACATTTCGGATAATACTTTCTCCGCGGGCACAGCAGGCCGCTATTACCATGGCCATACCGGCTCTTACATCCGGTGAAACCAATTCGCTTCCGTGCAGGGAGCTTGGGCCCGAAATAACCGCACGGTGAGGATCGCACAGGGTAATGCGGGCACCCATTCCGATTAGCTTATCTACAAAAAACATTCGAGATTCAAACATTTTTTCGTGGATTAAAACCGTGCCTTCTACCTGAGTTGCGATTACGGTCATAATACTTGTCAAATCGGGCGGAAAACCGGGCCACGGTGCATCATCTATTTTGGGAATCATTCCGCCTAAGTCGCAGTTGACCTGCATCTTTTGCTTATCAGGAACTGTCAGGGTTGTCCCTTCGAGGGACCAGCCTATACCTAATTTACCGAAGGCTACTTTTAACGGGCGCATATCTCTCGGCTCTATATCGGTAATTTTAAGCTGTCCGCGGGTAACGGCCGCAAGACCTATAAAGGATCCTACCTCCATATAGTCAGGGCCTATGCGGTGTTCTGTTCCGCATAATTTTTTGACCCCTTCAATAGTCAGAATATTGGAGCCTACTCCGCTGATTTTTGCCCCCATCTTATTTAACATTTTACACAGTTCTTGAACATGGGGTTCGCTTGCCGCATTTGTTATAATTGTTGTTCCTTCTGCGAGGCTTGCCGCCATAATAGCATTTTCGGTCGCTGTAACGGAGGCTTCATCCAAGAATATATCTTCGCCCATCAGTTTATGTGCAATAAAAGAAAAATTTTGATCCGTTTCAACTCTTGCCCCCAATTCAGTCAGGGCTAAAAAATGGGTATCGAGTCGCCGTCTTCCTATAACATCTCCTCCCGGAGGGGGAAGTACAGCTTTTCCTGTCCTTGCCAAAAGCGGACCTGCAAATAAAATAGATGCTCTTATCTTTGACGCAAGATCATCCGGTATCTTGCTTGTTTTTATTTTTTCTATTTGGAGTTTAAATACATTTTTTTCAAGTTTTTCGTAATGGCCTCCCAGAGCTTCAAAAACTTGAAGCATTACAAAAACGTCTTCAATTTCGGGAATGTTTTTGAGGATAATAGGTTCTTCCGATAGAATAGCAGCGGCTATACAGGGAAGGGCTGCATTTTTATTTCCGCTTGCTTTTATTGTTCCCTTTACGGGAAACCCGCCTTGTATGATATATTCGTGCATACTTAATCTCCTATAATAATGCGCCGTTTGCCTAAAAGGTCATTTACCGGTTTACTGAACGGTTATGACGGAAGCAATTCTCCCGTCGGCCGTGTACACATGATTTTTATTTGTATTATCAGGCAGTTGAGTACTTCCCGAAAAATAAGCATAGAACCATGTTCCTGAAGGCAAGTTTAAATCCAGTTCATATCTTCCGGGAGCGACTTCAATAAGGTCATACATAAAGGGATCCCAGTTATTAAATGAGCCTGCAAGCCTAATCTTCTTTTTCGATTCACCAAAATATATAAATTTTACTGAATTTTTATTGTTTATTTCGGTCTTATATTCTTTTTTGTATGGAATATCGATTCCGGACACGCTCATAGCGTGAGTGTGATCAAATATTGTGTTTTGATTCAAAGGATCGGAAGACCAAAGACCGTCTATTACGAGTCTGTACTGTATTTCGGTTAATTCATCAGGAATTGGAAAAATATAAAAGAAGATGGGCTTTTCGAATTCGCTTCGGCTTAGTTTTTTTAATGTATGAATCTGTTTATAATCCTCATGAGAAAAAGTTATGCCTACATGACGTATGCCTGTCGAAGTAAAAATTATATAACCATCTTTAATTTTAGGAGCTTCGATGCGGACAATAGACTCTACGAGTTTTTGATAAACTTCAGGTTCAATATTCTTTTCCGAAAAAGCTGCCGGTAAAAAAAGACTAATAAAAATTAATAAGAATAGTGATTTTTTCATACTCATCCTCATTTTAGTTTCGGAAAAATAAAAAAAATCTTAAGTAAGAGTTTAGGCTTCTGGCGGTAATACTTTTGCCCATTTTTTTATCAAAGCCTGCGGGTCTTCAGATTCAAGTAAATCTTTAAAAAAAGAATTTGCTTGAGGTACCTGGCTTTTTAGAACATCTAATTCCGGCGTGTTAAAACGGGAAAGCACATAGCCCGATATATCAGGCGAAGCATCTCCGCCTTGGGAAGAAAAATCGGGACGGCCTATTCCTATTCTTAGGCGGAAAAAATCTGCCGTATTTAAAACCGACTTTATAGACCGAAGTCCATTATGTCCGCCGAGGCCTCCCGACCACTTAAAACTGAGAATTCCGGGTTTTAATTCCAGCTCATCATGTACTATCAGAATATTTTCAGGTTTTAGCCTAAAAAACGAGGAAGCCGCTATTACGCTTTCTCCCGATAGGTTCATATAGGTTTCGGGTTTTAAAAGGTGAACAGCCCTGCCTCCGGTCATAAAAGAAGGCAGCTTTGCATATTGCCCTTTAAATTTCCCCTGCCATACTGCATTTAAGCCTATATCTATTGCATCACATAAAACCCAAGCTGCATTATGTCTTGTATTTTCGTATTTTTTTCCGTAATTTCCTAAAAAAACGATTAACTCAATCATCACATCTCCAATTACATTCTAAATTCTTCACCTAAATATATTTTTCTCGCAACTTTAGAGTTTAGAATTTCATCCCGTGAACCTTGTTCTACTATTTCTCCGCTGCCTATTATGTAGGCCCGATCTGTTATCTCTAAGGTGTCTCTAACGTTGTGGTCTGTTATTAAAATGCCTATGCCCTGATCGGCTAAAATGCGTATAATGCTTTTTATGTCATGAACTGCAATCGGATCAATTCCTGCAAAGGGTTCATCTAAAAGCAAAAACTTCGGTTCTATGGCTAAGGCTCTTGCTATTTCGGTGCGTCTCCTTTCTCCTCCCGAAAGGGTATAGGCTTGCTGCTTTCTGTTTGCCGTAATTCCAAATTCTTCAAGAAGAAATTCCAGTTTCTCTTTTTTTTGTTCTATGGAGAGGTCTTTTCGAGTTTCTAAAATAGCATAAATGTTTTGTTCTACCGTAAGTTTTCTAAAAACAGAGGCTTCCTGAGGTAAATAAGAAATCCCTGCATGGGCTCTCTTGTACATGGGCAAACTGGTTATTTTTTTCCCATCTAAATATATATCACCGGAATTAGGTTTGTAAAAACCTACAATCATATAGAATGTTGTAGTTTTTCCTGCTCCATTGGGGCCTAAAAGGCCGACGACTTCGCCTTGATTCATTGAAAAACCGACATCCTTTACGGCTTGTTTTTTTCTAAAAAATTTATTTAAGCCTTCAATTTTTAAGACGCTTTTTGTGTCAAACATTTGATTCTTCCTCTTGATTTTGAGATTTTTGAATATCTTCGGCTTCCGGAGGAGTTTCTTTTTCCTGTTCGACATAGCCTCGAACACGTCCGTCAAGGGCTATATCTTCGGTTTCAAGATTAACGGAAATTTTTCCAGCCTCAAATTCGTCCTTGCGTTTTTTTACAACAGGTCTTCCTGTCAATTCTACCTTTGATTCTTTTCTGTCATATAGGGCAAACATCGAGTTACAGGTTATGTCTTTATTTGTTATTTTGACATTAAAACGCATAATAATTATTTCTTGTTTCTTTTTATATTCAATAATTTCTGCATTAATACTGACATCATTTTTTGTGTCCTTAAGCTCCAGTTTTCCGCACATTGTAACCGTATCCGTTTTTCTGTCAAAATTGATTATATCGGCCTTAAAGCTGTATCCTTTTTCATCGTCCACTCCCTTTACCGAACCGCTTGCATTTACATATCTATAGTCCTTTCCGAAAATTTCGATACGGTCTGCCGATATGGTTAAGCTGTCTACTTTAATTTCTGCATTTCCTATTAAATTTGTGGATTTTTTATTTTCTGCTACAGAAGCGGTTACCTTGTCTGCTTTAAAACTTATAGTTGATTTTTGCGGGTTAATATCCAATAATGAGAAAAATATAAGGAAACATATTATAAAACTTTTATTGTTCTTGTGACTCATCATTTTTATTTTCTTCCTCAATTTCAGTTTTAATATCTCCTTCAATTGATTGTAAAAATTCGAATTCTTTTGATAGAGTGTTTGCCGCAAAGCCTGAACCTCTTATATAAAGCTCATCGCCTTGTTTTACTGTTACAAATCCGTCTTCTATTCCATACAGAATATTTTCATTTTTATCCCAAAAAAAAGCTTCACCCGAAATTATAAGGCCTTCTTTTAAATCTTGAAAAGAAACCTTTTGTCCTAAAAAATACTTGTTATTTTTTTCATCGATGTTAATAATTCCGGCACTCCCTTTGAGTTCGGCTTCGAGTTTTTCTTTTTCAACTGATTGTTTATCTATTTTAAAAAAGCGTAAGTTTTTTCCTGCCCATATTTTGTCGGAATCGTAAACCTCTAATTCTGTAAAATTTACACGTAAATTTAAGGAATTTTCTTCATATTTGTCCAAATTTGCATTTTTAAATACAAAATTCGGTTTTTTTTCAAAATTTTGTACCTCTTTGCTATAGTTTAAACTGCAAGAAAATGATATAATAGCTGAAATGGAGGCTGTAATCAAAATTTGAGCTTTCTTAAAATTCATAGTTTATTATACTATCTTTTTTAATCTTAGTCAAAAGCCTTTGCCTGATGATTGACATAATTCGGCAAAGGACGTAAACTATGAAAAAATTTAAAAAACAAATTTAACGATAACTAGGAGCCTAGAGTATGTCAGACTTTTTAACTGATCAAGAATTCCGTATGTTTAGCGATTTGATATATACCGCAAGCGGTATTACTTTTTCCGATACTAACAGGTCTATTTTGGAAAGCCGGCTAAAAGAAAAACTTAGGGAAAAGCAGCTTGAAAAAGTTTCCGATTATTATCAGATGCTCATAAAGAACTCGGAAGAGCAAAAGAATCTTTTAGACTCTGTTACGACCAATCTTACAAGATTTTTTAGAAATCAGCCTCACTTTGACGCATTGGAAAATTATGTTATTCCTGAACTTGTAAAAGTAAAAAGAGCAGGAGGTAAAAATAAAATAAAAATATGGAGTGCAGGCTGCTCAACCGGCGAAGAGCCTTATACAATAGCTATGGTTATGAAAAAACATCTTCCCGTAGGATTTTCAGCCGAAATTACAGCATCCGATTTATCTCTAAAATGTCTCCTTGTTGGAAAAACCGGCTTTTATCCGGAATCTAGGGTTGCAGGAATTCCGGATGATTACTTAAGATTGTATTTTGATAAACTGAATGACGGCTACCAGGTAAAAAAAGATATAATGCAGATGGTAAATTTTGACTATCATAATTTAAAGCATGATTCAAAGCATACCGACTTTGATCTTGTATTTTGCCGTAATGTTTTGATCTATTTTGATGAACCTGCTCAAAAAGATGTCATTGATAGGTTTTGGAGGGCTATGTCGCCAAAGTCATTTTTATTTATAGGACATTCCGAATCATTGTTCGGTATGGAAACTCAATTTAAGTTTGTAAAAACAGATTGGGCATGTTTTTATCAAAAAGGTTTTTGATTTTAAGAGTTTTATAAAATTTTTATAAAGGAGTTTTTTTTATGGAAGACATTCGTGTTTTAATAGTAGATGACTCGGCACTGATGAGGAACCTGATAGGGAAGATTGTTGATGCTACACCCGGGTTAAAGATAGCAGATAAGGCGATGAACGGCCGATTTGCCCTTCAAAAACTTGATCGTGTAGCTCCGGACGTTATAGTCTTGGACTTAGAAATGCCTGAGATGAATGGTATTGAATTCTTAAGAGAGTTAAAAAAACAAAATATAAAAATTCCGGTAGTAATTTTGTCCAGTATTGCAAAAGAGGGAGCAAAAATTACTATGGATTGTTTAGAGCTTGGAGCTTGCGACTTTATTACAAAGCCGTCTGGTTCGGAGTCTGCTAATTTAGCCACCGTTTCAGAAACTCTTTCAAAAATGTTATTGGCCTATGGCCGCCGCCATCAAATCGAAACGGGTACTAAAGGCGGTGAGGTAAAAAGAACAATTATCAGCCATCAACCGGCACCGCTTCCAAAGCTGCATCCTGCACCTGAAGCTCCAAAAAAAGAAAAGCCTCAGGCTCAGCGGGAACCCGGAAATATTCAAATCATTGCTATCGGTATTTCAACCGGAGGCCCCAATGCTCTTCGTCAAGTATTTGCATCTATTGATAAGGACTTACCCCAGCCGATAGTTGTTGTACAGCATATGCCTCCTGGATTTACAAAAGAATTTGCTGCAAGTTTGGATAAAATCTGTCCTCTTGAAGTAAAGGAAGCCGAAGATGGAGATATTGTAAAATCCGGCCGCATTCTTATCGCTCCCGGAGGAAAACACTTGGTTGTTGAAAAACGTTCTCTTGCTTCCGTTGCAAAGGTTATAGATACTGAACCCCAAAGCGGTCATAAGCCCAGCGTTGATGTTCTATTTGAATCTGTTGCAAAGGAGTATCAAAACCATGCTCTCGGTATAATAATGACGGGTATGGGGAAAGATGGAGCTCAAAATATCACAAGGCTTTATACAGAAGGCTCCCGCACTATTGGCCAAGATGAGGCTTCTTCAGTTGTATACGGTATGCCCCGTGTCGCATGGGAAATGGGAGGCGTCATGGAGCAGGTAAGTCTTGATAATATGGCTTCAGTTATAAACCGCTATGGAAAGGAATTTGCTTAAAAGCAGTTTTTAAGACTTTTAATTTTTATAAGGCTGCAAAAAAACCGTCCTTTACAGGACGGTTTTTTTTCTTGATTATTGGAAGTTTTAAAATAAATTTAAGGAAGCTCTAGACGCTTCGGTGTTTTAGGGATTCTCTTACAGCCTGATAAAATTCAATAAGAGCTCCCCGTCTTTTGAATAAAGTTTGATCTCATTTACCGTAAGTTTAAGAATTGCCGTGTTTTTTAAATTTTGCTCAAAGGCCTTATCAAATGGTATTCCTATAGTATTTGACGGATCGACATGTTTTTTTTCATGTATTTGAAAATTAAAAAAATATTCGGTTTGCTTCGTCTTTGTTTTTTGCTTCCATATTCCGGTATAGTTTGTTATTCCGCTGGCAGCTTCAAATTTTCCATCCTTTAAAAACTTAATGCGGGAAGTATTCATATTTGCATCTAGAAATATATACTGTCCGTTTTCAAGGCAGCAGCCTGCCAGTCTCCAAACCCTTTCGGTGATGTATTCATCGAGAGGGACTGAAACAAATCCTTCTTTCAGCTGATTATCTATTTGATTTTCTTTTTGTGCAGATTTTAGGGTTTTACACGAGCCGATAAGAACCAAGCTCATCATAGCAAACAATAAAATAAAGTTTCTTTTCATGTTTTATATTCTACTTAAAAGTTTGAAAAAAACAAGATACCTTATTGCTTTTTTTTTGCTTTTGATGTAACATTGCCCCACATCGGTTGGAATAACCTTATTTACAGCTTTGGGGAATTAGCTCAGTTGGTAGAGCGATTGGTTCGCAATCAATAGGTCGTGGGTTCGATTCCCATATTCTCCAATACCTTTTCTATAAAAATATATAAACTTCTAAAACTTCAGTTTTTAGGAATGACATATAGCGTTTTATTTCGGGAGCATTTTAGATGAACCACACTTTTAAGAATTTTTTAGCTAAAAAGAACATTGAAATATCGGCTAAGCGTTATTTTATAGATGCCATGAGTGCAATGGCCATGGGGCTTTTTTCTTCACTTTTGGTAGGCACTATATTAAACAGTATCGGCCTTAAACTCAATATTCCTTTTTTAACCGAAACCGTCTGGCCTATTTGCCGTGATATGACGGGGGCGGCAATAGGCATAGCCATAGCTCATTCTTTAAAAGCTCATACCTTTGTGCTTTTTTCTGCAACTATAGTGGGCTTTGCAGGAAACAAGCTCGGTGGGCCTGTAGGAGCCTTTGTCGCAACAATAATCAGTACTGAGCTGGGTAAGGCCGTCTCCCGCGAAACAAAGATTGATCTTATAGTTACCCCTATGGTAACTATTATTTCGGGAACCATTATAGCAGCTTTGATAGGCCCCGGAATGTCTTCTTTTATGACATGGCTGGGACAAATCATAATGGATGCTACTGCTCTACAGCCTTTTTGGATGGGAGTTACGGTTTCTGTTTTGGTAGGTGTCATTCTTACTCTTCCGATAAGCAGTGCAGCCATCTGCATGATGCTTTCCCTTGCAGGGCTTGCAGGAGGAGCTGCAACAGTCGGCTGTGCGGCTCAGATGATAGGTTTTGCGGTGATGAGCTATCGGGACAACGGGTTTGGAGGAAGTTTTGCAGTCGGTATAGGTACCAGTATGCTCCACATGCCCAATATTATCAAAAATCCTAAGATATGGATTCCTCCGACCTTGACGGCGGCTATCTTAGGCCCCATAGCTACTATTATTTTTAAAATGGAAAATATCCCGCTAGGTTCAGGAATGGGAACCTGCGGACTTGTGGGCCAAATAGGAACTATCACAGCAATGGAATCTATCGGAAGAGGAGGTGCCGGCACTTATTTTGCTATTCTTCTTTTACATTTTATTTTACCGGCTGTTTTAAGCCTGTTTTTCACCTATATTTTACGAAAAATAAATTGGATTAAGGACGGCGACTTAAAGCTGGATCTTTAAAGCATTTTTAGAATAAATTTATGTTATAAAAAAAGACGGCGTAATTCTTACGCCGTCTTTTTTATTTAAGAAGCTCTTTTATTTAGCCCCAAAAAGCCTTTAGCATAGGAGCTATAACCAACGAAACCATTGACATAAGCTTAATTAGGATATTTATGGAAGGTCCGGAGGTGTCTTTGAAAGGGTCTCCTACGGTGTCGCCTACAACAGCGGCCTTGTGAGAAGGTGAGCCTTTTCCGCCTGCGATTCCGCCTTCAATCATCTTCTTTGCATTATCCCATGCACCGCCTGCATTGGACATAAAGACAGCCAATACAACGCCCGATACAGTTACTCCGGTTAAAAGACCGATTAACATTGCAGGGCCTCCTGCGAAGCCGACAATGATTGGTGTAATTATTGCTGCAAGGCCGGGGATAATCATTTCTTTTAATGCGGCTTGAGTACTGATATCTACGCATCTCTTATAATCCGGTTTTTCGGTATTTTCCAAGATTCCGGGGTGCTGTTTAAACTGGCGGCGAACCTCTTCAATCATCTTATGAGCTGCCTTTCCTACGGCCGACATTGTTAGAGCCGAGAACAAGAAGGGGAAAACACCTCCCAATAAGATGCCGACAAGAACGTTAATGTTTGTAATATCTACGCTTGCAACACCGGCCTGTTCTTTAAAAGAGGTAAAGAGGATGATGGCTGTTAAGGCTGCAGAACCTATTGCAAAGCCCTTACCGATAGCAGCTGTTGTATTTCCTACGGCATCGAGACTGTCTGTAATATTGCGTACATCCTTGGGGAAGTTAGCCATTTCAGCAAGGCCTCCGGCATTATCGGCGATGGGGCCGTAAGCATCAACTGCCAGCTGGATTCCCAGGGTTACCAGCATACCTACAGCAGCTATACCTACACCGTAAAGGCCTGCCAACATAAAGCTTGAAAAGATTGAAGCACCGATTAAAATCACAACAGGAAAGGCACTTCTCATACCTACGGCTAAACCTGAAATAATGGTAGTTGCAGCTCCTGTTTCGCAAGAATCTACTATGCCTTTAACCGGTTTTTTTCCTGTGCCTGTGTAGAATTCGGTGATTATACCGATTAAAACGCCTGCAGCAAGACCTATTACTGTAGAAGCAAAGATATGTAAATAGCCTTGAGTTCCGTTAAATGTTGCATCTCCAATGATGAATTTTACCAAGAAGAAAACAAAAACGGTTGCAACGATTGCAGCTCCGAAAGTTCCCATATTAAGCGCTTTTTGAGGGTTTGAACCGGGTTTTGCTTTTACAAAGAATGTCCCGATTAAGGAAGCTGCAAGGCCTACAACCGAAATCAGCAATGGCAGAATCATCATCTTAATTTTTAAAGAAGAATCGGGAGTATTTACAATTAAACCTAAAATCATAGCACCTACCAATGAGCCGACAAAAGACTCAAAAAGGTCGGCACCCATTCCTGCTACGTCTCCTACGTTGTCGCCTACGTTATCGGCAATAGTGGCAGGATTTCGGGGATCATCTTCGGGGATACCCGCTTCAACTTTTCCTACAAGGTCTGCACCTACGTCGGCAGCCTTTGTGTAAATACCGCCGCCTACACGGGAGAAAAGAGCAATGGAGGAAGCTCCCAGTGAAAAAGCTGTGGCCAAGGGTAAAATAATATCTTTAAGGATATTTTCTGTAGTTCCCAATATTGAAGTAGAAAGAATAAGAACGATAAAAAGACCTATAAAGGCAAGGCCTACAACGCTCATTCCCATAACGCTTCCGCCTGAAAAAGCAATTTTTAAAGCTCCGTTTAGTCCTTGATCCTTGGCAGCCTGTGTTGTGCGTGAGTTTGCCTGTGTTGCAACACGCATACCTATATAACCTGCCGACATTGAAGCAAGAGCACCAAGTAAGAATGAAAGGGACTGAAACCTTAGAGCCCCATTATTTCCGATAGCCAAAAAAACGGCAACTACGACAATGAAAGGAATAAGAGTTAAATATTCTCTTCTTAAAAAAGCCATAGCTCCATCGGCTATATGGCCTCCGATTTCTTTTAAAGCCTGATCCGAAACCTTTTGTTTATAAATCCATAAGGTCCTTACAAGTGCATAAGCCAGGGCTGCAATTCCGCCTCCAAGCACAGCATACAATGCGAGTGAAATGCTCATTTTTTCCTCCTGTTGTGTTGTACAACTTTGAATAGATTATACGGCTTTTCCGTCATAATATCTTTAAATTTACCATATTTTTAAGAGTTTTGCAAGTAGGGGAAAAACAGTTGATATCAACAGGCGGCTATTCTCTTATCTCATCAAGGTTTATCCTAAATTCGTCTAAAAGTTTTTCTCTTATCGTCTCGTCATCAATGCGGTTAAAAACGGGTTTAAAGGATGCCTCGATTAAGAGCTTTTTAGCACTCAGTTCGTCAAAGCCCCGTGTCATAAGATAATACAGCTTAGCCTTGTTTACGGCTTCAAAACTCGCTGCGTGTTCACCTATAACGTCGTCTTCATCACAAAATATTGTGGGGATTGTAGCCCCTACAGTGGTTTTATCGAGCATAATAGTGTTATCCGAAAACCTTGCAATAGACTTTGAACAGCCCCTGTTTAAAAATATATTTCCCCGGAACATCTTATGAGCCTTGTTCTTTAAGGCTCCCTTTGCCGTAATTACGCCGAGAGAATTTTTTCCATTGATGATAAGATTTTGTTCCAAGTCAATGTGCCTTGTCTTATCTGCAAAGTAGAGGGGATATATTTGAACCTCGGCCCATTCTTCGGGCATATAGGTTGAAGTTGAGCTTCCGTTTATCCTTGCCCCAAGCTGAATGTCGTAAAGGGTAACTTGTGCCTTCTCCATTGCAGATATTTTTACCGTTTCAAAATTGATGCCGCAATGCGAAAGGTTTTGCACCTTTATAAATTCCAGTTGCGAGTTTTTTTCTGCAACTATGCTTAAAAGGCCGTTTCTAAAAATATCGGTTTTTGAGCAATCATATTCTCTTACATCATAGTAAAAAAATATTTTAGCCCTAGCTCCTTCTTCAATTACAATAAGGTTTTGGTCATAAAGAACATTATTGGCCTGATCCATTGTAAAATTGATTAGAACATTCGTAACTTGTGTATTATCTTTGCAGTTTTTTACTTTTAAGTAAATACCGGAATTTCTTTTATCCTTTACTTCTTGTACATAATTATCCCCGAGACCGCAATTTTTTTCGCGTTTTGTCTTTGTAAAATCAAAGAATTTTTCTATATTCTCCGAATTCTCCGAAGGGGAGGTTTTTAAAAATTGCTCAATCGGCATTTGTTCTATATTTTTATTTTCGGCCTGGCCATCGGCCTGGCCATCGGCCTTACAGTTTAAATTGCAAAAAGGCTTTGTAGGGATATCCGTTTTTGTATAATCAAGCCGTTTAAAATAAGTTCTGTCACTCATATCTATCCTATAGTTCCTTCCAATTCGATTGTAATAAGGTTGTTCAATTCAACGGCATATTCCAAAGGCAGTTCTTTGGAGATAGGTTCGACAAAGCCCTTGATGATAAGGGATTTTGCGGCGGCCTCATCCAAGCCTCTTTGCATAAGGTAGAATACCATTGATTCACTTATTCTTCCGATTTTAGCCTCATGGCCTATGTCCACATCATCGGTATGGGATTCTATAATCGGAATCGTATCGGAGCGGGATTTATCGTCAAGCATTAGGGATTCACATTCGGCAACAGCCTTAGTTCCCGTTGCGTTTGCTCCTATGTATAAAAGGCCTCGGTAGTTTGATTCCCCACCGTTTTTGGCTATTGAGCGGGAGTGCATTTCCGAGACGGTGTTTTTTCCTATGTGGACGGTTTTTGTTCCCGTGTCAAGACATTGCCCCTCCGAAGCGAAGGTAACACCTGTAAATTCGGAACGGGAACGGTCTCCTTTTAAGATGCTCATGGGGTAGAGCATGGTAACCCTGGAACCGAAAGAGCCTGAAACCCATTCAATAGCTCCGTCTTCTTCGACTATAGCCCTTTTGGTGTTTAAGTTATATAGGTTGCGAGACCAGTTTTCGATTGTAGAATAACGCAGTGTTGCTTTTTTTCCTATGTAGAGCTCAACAGCTCCTGCATGGAGGGCGTTTTTATAGTATTTGGGAGCACTGCATCCTTCGATAAAGTGGAGGTAGGCTCCGTCTTCGACAATTATGAGGGTGTGTTCAAACTGTCCCGACTGTTGAGCATTTAGCCTAAAATAGGACTGAAGCGGGAGTTCAACTTTTACTCCCTTTGGAACATACACAAAGGAGCCGCCAGACCAAACTGCACCGTGAAGGGCTGCAAATTTATGATCATTCGGCTTTATAAGCTGCATAAAATGCTTTTTTACTATATCTTCGTACTTATGAACGGCCGTTTCCATATCTAAGTAGACTACACCTTGTTTTTCCAATTCTTCTTTTAGACTGTGATAAACGACTTCCGAGTCATATTGGGCACCAACTCCTGCGAGGGAGTTTCGTTCGGCTTCGGGAATGCCCAGCCTGTCAAAGGTCTTTTTTATTTCTTCCGGTACATCATCCCAAGTCTCGGCCAAGGGCTTTGTATCGGAAACAATGTAGTGGATTATCTCTTGAATATCCAAATCGGAAATATCGGCTCCCCATTCAGGCATGGGCCGCTTATTAAAGTATGCTAGGGATTTAAGACGTAATTCCAGCATCCAATCGGGCTCTTTTTTGCGCGCAGATATTTTTTTTACGACTTCTTCGTTTAGGCCGAGTCCTGTAGAGTATTTATAGTCGATGCTGTCTTTTATATCATAGACACCGCGTTCTATATCCGAAACAAAGGTTCTCTTTCTTTCTTGGAAGAGAGTTGTTTTCTCTGTTTGTTTATCCGCATTTTTGTTTATGGTTTTACTCATAGGCTTTCTTTTATGTTTTCGTACCCGTTCTTTTCGATATATTCTACCAGTTCAAGGCTGCCTGTTTTTACAATGGTGCCGTCGACAAGAACGTGTACAAAGTCGGGTTTAATATAGTCTAAAACCCTATTATGATGGGTAATAATCAAAATTCCCATATCGGATGTGCGTATTTTAGAAACGCTTTCAAAGACGGTCTTTGTAGCGTCAATATCCAGCCCCGAATCCGTCTCATCGAGGATTGCAAGTTTCGGGTTTAAAATAGCAAGCTGTAAGATTTCGTTTTTCTTTTTTTCTCCACCCGAAAAGCCGACATTTAAGCTGCGGTTCGCGTATGCAGGATTGATTTTAAGCTGCTTCATTGTGTCAGATAAAAGTTTATGAAATTTTATCGCAGGTGTTTTTTCGCCTGTTACAGCTTCTTTTGAAGCACGCAAAAACTCTTCTATTTTTAAGCCCGGCACCTCTTCAGGTATTTGGAAAGAAAGGAATATACCTTTTCGAGCCCGCTCATAAACAGGAATGTCATTTATAAGCTCGCCCTCAAAGAAGATTTTGCCTTTATCAATGTTGTACTGAGGATTACCCACAATAGCCGCTGCCAAAGTGGATTTTCCGGCTCCATTTGGGCCCATTACCACATGAACCTCTCCCTTGTTTATACTCAAATTAAGATTTTTGAGAATCTGCTTCTCATCAACCGACATTTGAAGTCCTTGTATATCTAATAGTTTCATTATAACTCCCGTAATTTTGCATAATTGCCCATATAATATAACAATTTGAGAGGTAATATTCAATAAGAAAACAGGATAAAAATTTTGAAGTCTTTTTGCCTCATCTATTTTTATCTATTGACTCTGATACATCGATAATTTATACTCAATACCTATGGAAAGACTGATATTTACTTTTAATGTTGCACAAATTGTCCTATTCGGTGTCGGGCTGATTTGCTTTGTAGTACTGTTTTTTGTACCGGCCGGATACGGTAAAATGATAAATAAAAAATGGGGATTTTCCTTTAATAATAAAATCGCTTGGTTTGTGATGGAAGTGCCTACACTTATTACCATGATTGTCCTAATGTGCGTATGGGCTAAGCCTGAAAATTTTGTAAGAATTATAATCGGCCTTTTTTTTGTATTGCACTACGCTCAAAGAGTTCTTATATTTCCATTTTTACTTAAAGGAAAAAGTAAGATGCCCCTCCTCATCGTTTTGATGGGAATTACATTTAATACGATAAACGCCTTTTTAATAGGTGCATGGCTTTTTTACCTTTCCCCCAAGACCATGTACCCTATCTCGTGGCTATATGATCCCCGTTTTATAATCGGAGTTCTTATTTTTTTACTTGGGATGGCTATAAACATAGATTCGGACAAGTATATACGTTCATTACGAAAACCGGGAGATAGTGCACACTACTTTCCTCATAAAAGAATGTACAGGTACGTATCCAGTGCCAATTATTTCGGCGAAATATTGGAATGGTTCGGCTTTGCTCTATTATCGTGGAGTTTTGTAGGCCTCTTGTTTGCTTTTTGGACCTGTGCCAACCTTGTTCCCAGAGCCTATACTATAAATAAAAGATACAAGGAAGAATTTCCTGAAGAATTTTCAGCTTTAAAACCTAAGAGGGTATTTCCTTTTATATTTTAGATTCAACTTAATTAATACCTATTTCAGTTACTGCCTTTCTTTTACCGAAATATCTAACCACTTCGGCAATAAGCATAATTATACAGGCAAATGCACAAATAAGAGTAAGTAAGACAAATGCACGCCAGTCTAATAATCTATATATAACAACACTCATAAAATTATTTAAAGAATGGAGTAAGATACATGCATAAAGAGATTGTGTCTTTTCATAACAATAGGCTAATAGTAAACCATCCAACATAGTTACAGTAACTTGTAAATAACCTCCGTTAAAATGCATTAAGCCGAATAATATTGAAGAAACAAGAGCCGCTATTTTTGCATTAAATAATTTTTTTGTATCATCATAGATTACTCCTCTAAATATAAGTTCTTCATATATAGGTGCTATGATAAGAGCCGTTATAAACTTCCGGAAAACTAAGGGCTCGTATATAAAATAGGTATTAAATATAGTACGGATAGTAAAGCTTTCTTTCCCCGTAAATCTATTTAAAAAATAAATAATCGAGTTTTGTATAATATTTTTAAAATAATTAAAATCGCGGAATACAACCCATGTTATAAACATAGTTATACTTATAGCAAGTAATAATATTTTTATAACCGTGGAAAATTTAAAAGGCTTAAATTGTAAAAGATTTTTATTTTCTTGAAACCGTTTAAAGGTTATAACCGCAATGCCCAGTACAGTATACACAATAGTCAGAATTATAGACCAGTATTCTTCTTTATACATAAAAATATATACATATATAATATCAATAATAAAAAATGCAATAAAGGCTTCAAATATAACCGATATAAACCAATAAAAAACGGTTAAAATCTTCTTTTTGTTATATGGCATAAAATCATTCCCTTATAATGAGTGCCTTTCTTCTGCCGAAATACCTAATCCCTTCGGCAATAAGCATAATTACACCGGCAAGCATACAAATAAGAGTAAGCATAACATATGCGCGCCAGTCTAATAATCTATATATAACGTTACTCATCAAATTATGTATAGAATGGAGTAAGATACATGCATAAAGAGATTTTGTCTTTTCATAACAATAGGCTGATAGTAAACCTCCCACCATTGTTACAGTAATCTGTATATAGCTTCCATGTAAATGTATCAAGCCGAATAATACCGCAGAAACAAGAGCGGCTATTTTTACATTAAATAATTTTTTTGTATCATCATAGATTACTCTCCTAAATATAAGTTCTTCATATATAGGTACTATGGTAAGAGTCATTATAAATCTCTGAATAACAAATGGTTTGTATATAAAATAGGTATTAAATATAGTACGGACGGTAAAACTTTCTTTTCCCGTAAACCTGTTTAAAAAATAGAAAAATGAGTTTTGTATAGTATTCTTAAAATAATTAAAACCGCTGAATAAAACCCATGCTATAAGTGTAGTTATAATGATGTCAATCAAGTATACTTTTATAACCGTAGAAAACTTAAAAGGCTTAAATTGTAAAAGATTTTTATTTTCTTTATACCGTTTAAAGGTTATGATTGCAATACCAAGTACCGTATATACAAGAGTCTTGAGTATATACCAATATTCTTCTTTATACATAAGTACATCTACATATATAATCTCAATAATAAAATATGCGGTAAAAGCTTCAACTATAACCGATATAAACCAATAAAAAACGGTTAAAATCTTCTTTTTGTTACTTATCATAAAATAAAACCTCTTTATAAAAAATAGCCGTAACAGAGAATATTTTGTTAGTTAAATTTTATATTGGTATGTTCCTCATTTTTGTTTTATTGTTTACTCTTCCTTTTTTCTTCATTTATATAGTCTTCCCAGCCTGTATAATAACCGCCTCCTGAACCGCCGCCTTCGCGCCCGCCGCCGTCTACATGAGGCGGAGCAAGAGGATCATTGAAGTGCCCGCTGCAAATCGAAGCAATCGGTTCAATAATAGATGGGTTTTCTACAGAAAAAAGCCCACACCCTCATTAGTTGTTTTCTTGTTGGTATTAAAATCCATATTTCCTCCATAATGATAATTAAAAACCGGATAAGCTTATGCTTACCGTTAATAAGAGATGACACTGTTACGGCTTCACTTATAAGTATAGGGCAGGTCTGCTTATTTGTCAAGGAAACTATTGACAGGAAAATTGTTAAAAATAGCTATCTTGAAAAAACATTAAAAATCATTTATTCTATTCACCGTATTTATCTTTACCGGATAAAATTATGAAAAAATCGTTTTTTAGTATATTTTTTTGTTTTTTTGTTTTTTCTTTTAAGCTGCCCGCACAACCCCTTGACGCTCATTGGACATTAGTGTTTGCCGGCAAGAATATAACGGTTCCGGTTTTTTGGAATGGAAATATTTATACGGCAGGGGACGATAAGGCCCTAAACTGTATTACCTCTCAAGGCACATTTTTATGGCGAAGAAATACAAGTGAATTCCCAAGCAATTTTTTATCGGTTTCTCAAGCAGGACTGGTTTACATGGTTACTGCAAAGGGGAATATTGAAGCCTTTTCTTCTCAAGGGATGCCTCTTTGGACTTATCCTTTAAAGAAAAAACCAATTTTTCCCGTACATACTGCACGGGATGGGCGCATTTTTATAATCCAAGAAGATAACATAATTTGTCTTACTTCTTCGGGAAAACTAAAATGGGAAATTCCCCTAGTTTCCGCACCCATATTTCAGCCTTCTGAAACAGGTTCCAAAGATATAGTTTTGATTTTAAAATCGGGGGATTTCTTGCGTGTTTCTATCTTCGGTTCGGTTGTAGAGCAGCGCAGGCTTAAAAAGACCGTCTCGGCTATAGGGGAGGCTCCTGAAGGGTACATTCTTGCTTGTACGGACGGTTCAATTTCGTACTACAAAACGGGAGGAGGCTCCGAAGCTCTTTGGCAAACTACCGAGCCCGAAATATGCAGAAATGCTTTTTATAAGGGCGGAAAGGTTCTTTATATGTTTGAAAGCGGTAAGCTGATTTTTAAAGATTTAAAGACTAATGAACTTATATGGGAAGAAAAAACTTCGGGTAATTTTTCGGGCGGGGTGCATTGCTATGCAATCGGCAACGAATTCAATATTACCGCAAAAGGATTCGGCTGTCTTATTACAGACTCAGGGCGCATCAAATGGGAAAAAAAGATACCCGAAACCGATTTTTTCCCTATTATAACCGAAAACGGGCTTTTAGTCGGAATAACAAATGAAATTTTAAACGCTTACAGAGTCGAAACAAAGCTCTTACGAAAGGGAACAAAAATAAGTTCTCCTGATAGTTTCTATTCTATAGTGCAAAAAGACGATAAGGGTAAGGATGACCTTCCGTTTTTTGTTGAATATGCTACTACGGCAGAACTTTTAGATGTTATACAAAAAGAAATAGAAAACGGCGCAGTAGGCGAAAAGGAACCTCGCTATGCTTTTCAGTTAAAAACCATATTGGAAAATAAGCGCAAGGCTTCATATTTTGCGCAAGATTTTAATGCCTTTGATAGAGCAAGGGCTGCAGAGCTTTTAGGAAGGTTAGGCTCCTATGAATATAGGGATATTTTATTGAATGGAATCTATAAAATAGATGACCCTGATGTGCTCGCCGGAATTTTGCGGGGCTTGGAGCATCTTGCCTATGATCCCGACGGCAAGACAATGGAAGGTATACGTTTTGTTATGGGAAAGGCCAAATATGATGACATAAACCTTATGGCTGCAGTCTGTGATTGTTTAACTGCACTGATGCGTTTCGGCGATCAAGAAACTTCCCGGGCTGCTATTTCAAGCCTTTTTTATGTAATTAAGGGGCCTTATTCAAATATTATTCAAAATTATGCAAGACAAAAACTAAAAAATATAGTACAATAGGAAGAACGGAGGATTTGCTTATGAGAAAACTATTGGTTTTTTCGTTTTTTACACTTATGTTAATTTTTTCAGGTTTTGCAATTGAGGTTGACAGACCTGAAATTGACTCTGTAAGAAATAGGGCTATAGAATTTATTAACTACAACGGCCCCCATGATGTTGTCGATAGTGTTGACACAATTCGAGGTATAGGCTCTAATCTTGCAGGGGCAGTACAAAACGGACGTGCAGGAGATATGAACAGATACGCAGTTATTCACTGTGTAGACCCGGAAACAAAAGAAGGCCTTGATGCGGATATCTTTATTATAGGAAAAGATGCCGGTGTTGATCATATAAATAATGTAAGGCTTATTATCTCAGGATATTTAATGTCCGCTTACGGATATTCCGGCAGAGATGCGGCAACTCTTGCACACTTTGTTACAATCTATAATGCCGTTTACCGCGGGCAGATGGATTTTTTTAATCAAAAGTACAAGCAGGTTGTTACAAAGAATTTGACAAAAGAAAAAGCCGGTTTAGCCCTGCGTTATGATGAATGGCCGGGTCAAACTCAAATAGTCATTCCGCTAACAGACCAAAAATATGCCGGTACTATAAGTTCAGTAGATACGACTTCTATTTCCGATAAAAAGGTTGTCGAAAAAATGCGTGAAGATGAAGATAAGGACATTGAAAAACGCAAAGAAATGGTTGACCTAAAAGAAAGAGAAAGCGAAGAAGCTGCTAAGCGTGCAGAGCTTGCAAAGAAAGAAGCCGAAGCAAAACAAAAAGAAGCTGATAAGCAAAAGAAAGAAGCCGAAGCAAAGCAAAAAGAAGCCGATAAACAAAAACAGCAGACTGAACAAAAACAGCAAGAAGCTAAAAAAGCAGAAGAAAAAGCTGCAAAAACAGGAAAGCCTGAAGATAAAAAAGCTGCTGAAGAAAAGCAAAAAGAAGCTGTAGAAGCTCAAAAAGAAGCGGAAAAGAAGACCGAAGAGGCTAAAAAAGCTAAAGAAACTGCCGAAGAAGAGCAAAAAAAAGCGGATGAGGCCAAACAAGAAGTAAAAGAAGAAGAAAAGATGGCCGAAAAAAAGGCTGAAGAAGCTCAAACTGATAGGAAGGACATTGCTTCGGATACACAGAAAATCATAGAAGATAAAAAGGCTGAGAAAAAAGCCGAAGGCGATGCTGCTATTGCTTCGTCAATTCCCGGCTATGGTTTAAAGGTTGTAGATGAATCAAAGATGCTTTCTGAATTGGTTCTTCTGGATCTAAAAACGGAAGAAGAACTTAGAACTTCGGGAATCAATACGATTAGAGGAAGGAACCTCTACATTGTAGGAAAAAATCTGATGGCAATAGCCGGTACTCAGTCCGGTAATGCTGTAATAGCCCTTGTACTGATAGATTCAAAATCCCTTGAGATTGTTAAACAAAGTCAAGAGAATATTGCAGGTGAAAGTGTTTTGGTAAAAAACGAAAACGATTATTATGCAGTAATTGATAATAACGGAAAATATTTAATAGGACGTTATAATGACAAACTTGAACTTCAAGCTAAATCTGCCGTGGAAGTACTACCCTATACACCTATAACTGTAGGCGATAAGGGTTTATTGGTTCAAGACAGCAAGAACAGTATCCGTTTATTAAAACTAACCGATTTAACCAATATAGTTGTCTCTGAAACAGAGTCAAAATAAGGAGTTTACTATGGGAAATGAAAAGAAAAAGTATGAGATTTTAGGAATGCCTCTCACTCTTTTCGGTGTTATTTCAGCAGTTGTAATTGCAGCAACATGGTGGAATAAGTTGCCCGGCGGAATGATAGGGGCTTTGCTTTTGATGATGGTGCTTGGGGAGGTACTAAACATTATAGGAGACAATACTCCTATAGTAAAAACTTTTTTTGGGGGAGGCCCGATTGTAATTATCTTTGCATCCAGTGCTCTCGCTTATTATAATGTTTTACCCGAAGGAATTTTAAAAAATATTTCAACTTTTATGAAAAGCGGAGGTTTTTTAGACTTTTACATTGCTGCCCTTATTACGGGGTCAATCCTTGGAATGGATCGAAAGCTTTTGATAAAAGCTGCTATCCGCTATTTCCCCTGTATCATAGGTTCGGTTGTGGCTGCTTTGGCTTTGGTTGCATTGGGAGCTCCTATTTTTGGAATGAAGGCTACGGAAGCTATAGCTTATGTCGGAATCCCGATTATGGGCGGAGGAATGGGAGCGGGAGCGGTTCCGATCTCTCAAGTATTTTCATCTGCATTGAAAATTCCCACAGAGCAAATTTTGTCTAAACTTGTACCGGCCGTAGCCCTCGGTAATGCTCTTGCAATAGTTGCCGGAGGTGTACTTGATAAGCTCGGCAAGATTAAACCTTCTTGGACAGGAAACGGGCAACTTCTTGCAAGCGGAACGTTTGAGGTTCCTAATGAAGAAGAACTTCAAAGGCATTTTTCTTTGCTGGAGTTCGGAGTTGCAATCGTTATTGCAACAGCCTTCTTTACATGGGGAAATATAGTTTCCAATCTGCTTAAACTTATAGGGATAAATATCCACACCTATGCTTGGATGATTATAAGTGTTGCTATTGTAAAGGCTGCAAATATCTTGCCCAGAAACTTCGAAAATGCTTGTGCACTTTGGTACAAATTTGTCGCAAAAAACTTTACCTCAGCCCTCTTGGTCGGTATAGGTATTGCATATACAAGCCTTGGCGATATTATCGGTGCCTTTAGCATTTCTTATGTTGTACTTGTACTCTTGGTTATAATCGGCGCAATAATCGGTGCCGGACTCATAGGAAAACTTGTAGGCTTTTATCCGATTGAAGCTGCTATCACCGCAGGTCTTTGTATGGCCAACATGGGAGGAACGGGAGACGTTGCCGTTCTTACGGCTTCAAAGCGCATGGAACTCATGCCCTTTGCTCAAATCTCATCCCGCTTGGGAGGAGCATTTATAATCCTGCTTGCCTCGTTCTTAGTCCCGCTGTTCTTTGGCGGTTAATAAGGTTAAGCTGTTATAAAAGAAAACCTCCTGATCCTTAAAGGGCTCAGGAGGTTTTTTCTATGCCTTAATTAAAAATGATATTCAAAGCTTAATTGAACAAAGTGATTATTTTTCCATGAAGCAAATTCACTTTTTTTATCTTTTGCATAAATATAAGCTCCCGTTCCTTCCACATAAAATTCGTCTTTTATCCTATATTTTATTTTGGGCATAATAACTGCATCATTGTGTTCTATTCCCCAAATTATTGTTATAGAATCGCTTAAATTTTCGTGGAGCCATGAGTCCGAAATATTTACAACTAGCTTATTGTTTGAAGCTTTTTCTGCCTTATTCCAATCCATGTCTATAAAACCGTTTTTATTATTTTCTTTTACATTTTTAAAACCTAAAATATAAGAACCTATATTTTGAATATTTAGGTTTATGTTATTGAGCGGAATATCTACATCAAAACCTAAAACCCACTGAATACTGTTATTATGAACGGCAGGATTATTACCCTTAAAATCGTAGCTCATATAATATGCAGCTTCCGATCTAAAATTAAACATAAAAATTGCAGCTCCGAAATCTATACCAAAAATGTGAATAGGATCGTAATAAACACAATCTCTTATATTCCCGCCGCTCATAGCTTTTTCGACCATTGCAGAAACATCGATAGATGGAGTTTTATAATGCCCAAAATAATATTGGCAAGCCATATCGGTCGGCCCCAAAGAACCTGAAAGCCGTAAGCCGTACTGCCCGTATTTTATCTGATTCATATCGGGAAGAAAAGAGTTCATTCCGATTTTTATAAAAGGATTCAAATCAAAATTTTGGATTATTGCATTTGCTTTTTTTAAATCGGATTTTAATTCGGTTTCAAGTTTTTTTCCTTTTTCGGAAATCTCATGGGCAATCTTTGAAGTAAGTTGAGTTAAAAAAGGTTCTCCTTTAAGCATTTGTTGTATTTCCTCATCGGTATAAGCACTTCCATCAGGTTTAGGCGGTAATAAGGTATTTGCTATTTCGGTTATCGAGAATGTAATTTTTTGCTTTGCAAGATTTTCTAATAATTTTTTTATTTGCGGTTTTACTAAATGACCGATACCATCCAATAAAGCCTCTTGATCCAACTTTGAAACGATATCTTTCATGTCAATGGTAATTGAAGAATTTATATTTATGTTTTGTATCTGTGCAGAAATAGGGTCATGGAGCATTTTTTGAATTTTGTTCTCATTAAAAAAAAATGCAAAACTTGTATCTTCCATAATAGAGTTTAAATCGGTTATTACTTTTTGTTTTGCCTCCTCAATTTGCGAAGGTATCCAAGGTCCTTTTAAGGAAACACGGTCGGGAGTCATAAGAGGTGTCCATGCAGCTTCGAGCCGCAAGGATATTGGAGCGTTGTAGGCTAGATGAATCATCGGCTCTCCTATTCTTCGGTCAATGTAAGAAGGAATAGTAAAATCCGTAAAATCGTTAGCATTAAATACATCCAAAACATGGAGCATATCACCCCTTCCCCAAACCAATTTCATTTTTCCTGTTGATAATACAAAATCTCCAAGATAGGCTCTCATTGTACATTCATCAATAAAATCAAGAGGATATTCTAAAATAGTCCTCATATTGAATTTAAAATGAGAGTCAATTTCCGTTTTTGAAGAAGAGTGTTTTAAATTTATGCCGAAATTAGGAACAGCTTCCGCCCGCTTTAAATCAGGGTGAGGATAGAATCTTATTCCAAGAGCGGCAAAACCTGAAAATTCAAAATTCCGCGATAAACTTTGTCCGGTTTCCGAATTTGCACTTTCATCGTTTAAATCGGAATCATCAAAAAATGAGTCTTGAGCTTGGGCAGAATTTATAAAAATAAAAATCATACAAATAAATATATATTTTTTCATACCCCCCTCCTCCTACCTCCTATAAAAAGATAGCCTATAATCTTCCCGTATTTAAAAAATTCTGTGTGAACATTTTATCATTAATCGGTTTGTCTATTTCTATATTTAAAATTTCGAGATGGGTAGAATGTTTGGTTTGAACATTCGTTAAATTTCCTTTTATAGGAATCCAATATCCGTTCTTTTCTTCAAGTTTTTCTACCTTCAATACTTTGAGCAACGCACCTTTTTTGTCATACATTTCGGCCATTACCGGAATACAAGTCACTTTGTCGATGTAGGTAATTTTTTTTGAATAGCGGCTGCTTTTCGGATCTACTGCCGCAGATTCGACTTTCCAGCAATTGTAAGAATCAACTGTTTCTTCACCGAGCAGAGTATGAGTATCATCATCTATCTTTCTTGTTTCAAGATCATCATAATCGGCATCAGTTCCCATAAATGGTTTTGAACCCTCTGCCCCCGCAATACGGCGGACAGTTCTAAGAGCCGGAAGATAAATCCACTTATCGTTAGCCCTATCTTTATTTACTATTTGCAAAAACCTTGTATCTTTAATCAAAGCAGGCTTTTTAAAAACGATAACGGCAGCTCCTGTTTTATCTCCGGGATCTTTTGCCCATTGTTCTATCATCCGTTCTTCAGTATTTCCTTTAGAATCGACAAGAGTCATCTTTAAGGCAGAGTGAGTAAACTTAGGCCGTTTTACATCGAGTGATTTTTGAACAATACTTTTGCCGTCTTCAGCAAAGGCAAAGCTGATACATAATACCGTTAATGCAAACAGTATAACCGATTTTTTTAACAATGACTTATTCATTTGTTTCTCCTTTCGGCTTTTGCGCAAAAATATTTTTATGCGGTTTAGCCATAAATGATGGTTTAAAAATATTTAATACGACAGGTAATATGGTCAATGCAGCAACGGAGCTTGTGAACATTACTACCGCTACCAAAAAACCTACAAACCTGAGGACTACGAATTTAGAAAAACACATTACCAAAAAACCGCATCCGACCGAAAAAGCGTTTACTGCAATTCCTTTTCCTGAATGGCGGAGAGTTTTTAATGTAACCTGTGTTAAGTCTTCACTTATTATTCTTTCATTATGATAATTATTCATAAAGTGAACCGTGTAATCTATTCCGATTCCTATTGCAATAGCCGCAACCAAACTTGTTACCATATCAAGGTTTATTCCCGTTAAACTCATAATGCCGAAATTAAGTAATATGGAAATACCGAGAGGAATAGCTCCGATTAGACCTGCAATAAAAGATCGGTAAAAGAGAGATAAAATACAAAACACTATACCAACAGCCAAAACCAAACTTGATACCTGACTTGAAATTATCATAGAAGTCATAGCCGTTTCCAATTCTCCCAAACCGGCAGCTTCTAAAGTATAGCCTTGAGGAAAATGTGTACTTGCAAAATATTCTGCATCCTGAATAACATTTTTAATTTTTCCCGTATCATGAGTCCGCATTATAATCTGCATTCTGCTTTTCTTAGGTTCAAGAGTTTCATCTAAAAGAGAATCAAGAGCCCCCGAATATAAAAGTAAATACTGCGAAATAATATTTTTTAATTCTTCTTTTTGTGAAACAGAATATTTTTCGATATCGTCGGGTATTTCATAATAAGCCGCTCCTCTATAGTTAATCTCACGCTTTAAGGCTTCAATAAATTCGGATACACCGAGTTCTCTTGAATTAGAAGAAGCATAAGCTTTAGCGTAAGCTGAAACGAATAGCTCTATAGTTTCTTCCCGATTTAAGTTATCTTTTAATACCGAAGCTGTACCGGAAGCAATTGTATCGGTTTCAGAGTATGGACCGCTTTCAAGAGTATCTTCATCATCGAAAAAACTTTCAACAGATTCTGAATTTTCCGTAACGATATTTTGAGACTCTATAGGATGAGCATTCATAACCTGATTCATGCGTTTTATAAATTCTGTAAAAGAAACAATGCTGCCTATTTCGGGATGATTTGATTTTAAAAAATTTTCAAGATCATCCATACTCCTTAAAATTTCGGGATTGCACATATCTCCTTTTTCACGTCCTGTTACAACCAAGCTAAAACCTGTAGTTCCGACATATTTATTATCGATAGAAACTACATCATTGCGTATCTTTGAATTTTTAGGAAAATATTCCAAAAATGCCGACTCAATATTAAGATTAAAAATTCCCCAAATTGAAATTCCTATTATGACTAAAAGACCGATAATGAAAACAGCCTGTCTTTTATTAAAATAGGAATAAAATCTGTCAAGAACAGCTCCTTTTTTATTTACACCCAGAGCTGCAAGGCGCGCATTCTTTTTAACATTTAGGAGGCTCATTCTTTTTTGCTGTTTTTGTATTTGTTTGACCGATTTTAGCATTAAAACAGAGGGTATAAATAAAAAAGCTAAGGAAAGAGCGATGACAATACCTACCGCACTAAAGATCGCAAAAGATTTCAAGGGCTTTATAGGACTTGTTATTGTAGAAACAAATCCTGCAATTGTTGTGATGCCTGCAAGTAAAACAGGCGGACGGGCACTTTTAAGTGTCTGCATTATAAGTTCATGGTGGCGGCTTACACTTGTAATAAGAGGCTCCTTTTCCAAATTTTGGTAATAATAATTTATTATGTGTATCCCGTAAGCGGAACCTACAGCGATAAGCAAAACCGGAAGACAGCTTGAAACTATCGTAAGAGGTTCTCCTATGATTGACATAATGCCGGCTGTCCAAATCGTACTTATTAAAACCGTCAATAGGGGGAGAATAGTTCCTTCTATATTTTTAAAGGAGAAAAAAAGACAAAGCAAAACCACAACTGTTATTAATGGAATTAGATTTTTTAAATCTGCATACATAAATATTTTTCCATATTCACCTAATACCGGATCTCCTGCAATTTTGTAGTTTAAACTTTTATCCTTACTCAAATTTGTTTCAATTATGTTTAAGGTCTCATTGTAAATACGGCTTACTTCAGGCGGAGTTGAGTCTGAGTTTAATGTTGCAATTATTTGTACGCCTTTAAAATCTGAAGACAGAACGGTACCGATATATGCCTTAGGCCATTCTAAAATTCTTTTTTGTAGATCATCTATTTCACTCTTTGTTCCGTTAAAATCTTCGGGGATTAAGGCCCCTGTTGAAAGAGTTCCTTGGTCATCGGTAATAAAATCAACATTTGTTATCGACTTTACATTTACAATATTGTCAAGATTTTCCAAGTCTTCGGTAATTTGTGCAATTATCCCAATAGTTTCTTTATGAAGGATAGTTTCTTCCTTTGTTTCTATTACAACATCCATTATATATTGATCGCCGAAATCTTCAGTTAATCGGTTAAAGCGTTTGTACGAATCATGTTCTTCAGGAAAAAAATGACGCAATTCATTATCCATAATTATATTCGGAAGCATAAAAGCAAAAAATACAGTTACACCTAAAACAATTGTTAAAATAATAAAGCTCAATTTTGTTTTATTCATAAAGTTCCAATCTCCTTAGATAATTACTTTTTAGTATTTATAACAATTTAAAATTTTTTAAAAATTTTTTTGATCAAAACACATAAATCTTCATCACGATGATTATATCTAAATTCACATTCTTTTAGATGAAGTAAAAAAGATCCTGATGAAAAGCCGTTAAATTTTGCCAAACGTTTTTTTGCAAAAGTTAAAAAATTTTCAATTCCCGCGGTGTGCTCATTTTTGATTTCACTTTCATTATAAAAAACCCTGTATTGATCGCAATCCTTTAGCAACGAAGTGTTAAAAGGTTCAATTTTGTTTTGATGGGAAACAAGCTTCTCCAAATCGCCCTTTATTATTGAAAAGAGGCTTTCATGGGAATCGTCATGCACCAAGCTGACAAATATTTTTTTGCCTTTCTTTAAAAGCCCCAATACAGGACGTGCGGCAATAAAATCGTGTATCTTTTTTCTTCTAATTTTAGCTTTTTTAAAATAGGAAATATGACGGACATTGTCGGAAATTTCTCTGGTTTGCTCAAAGATGCTGTATTTAAGTATTTTTTCCCGAATGATTCCAAAATATCTGTTTACGGTGTTCCGATTGATTCCGGTAATTTTTGCAGTAGCCGCTGCTGTAATATCTTCACTGAAACATAAAAAAATTCTATTAAGTTTAGTTGTTGTAAGTCTAGTATACATATATAATTATAAAACTGTACCCCTTCATATTCTAGTCTAGGTCGTATATTTATAATATATATCAGATCTAGTAAAAAGTCAATAAAATTTTTTATAAAAACACAAAAAAACCTCCTGATCCTTAAAGGACTCAGGAGGTTTTTTTCTATGCGCTCTTATGTTCTGCCGTAAGGCTCTCCTATCAAAAGCTCGCAAACCTTCTTGGTTTTTTCGTCCGCATCTTCTTTTTTGCCCCCTTCTTTTAACCTGTTTAATTCATCAAGAATTATTTTATGATTTTCAGGGCTTACGTTGAATTTAAGGCCGAAGAAGATTCCAAAAAGAATCATAAAAAGGGGCATTACTATAAAGGAAATCTTTACACCCTTTAAAGTACTCTCCTTTTGCTGCGGTTTTTGAACCTGCCCGATACCGGAATATTTAAAATCAATCTTATCCAAAATCTCCTTCAAATTATAAAGGTCTTCCTTTGTATAAAAATCTTTGGGGGAATTTTTTTTATAAACCTCTCCTGATTTCAGATAAGAAGACTCCAGTAAGAATTTTTCATCGGCCTTTTCAAAGTCTTTTTTATCAAAAGAAGAAAGTAAATTTTCAAAAACATCTTGAGGAATTTCGTCAAAGTTATCTTTTCCTTCAAAGTATGAAAAAAGAGGATGCGCTTTTTCATTCTTTTTTGCTTTTTTATAAAGTGAGCTAATAATCTCGTCAGTGTCTCGGCTCATGTATTTTAAATGAAAATTTCCGTCTTCCCGCAAAGAATAATACTTATTTATATTTTCAAAGTTTTCATTATTTTTTACAGCCAAGTTTTGAGCTTCTGTAAACTGCTTTTGGGTCAGTACGGAAGGTACCGGATTTTTATAACCTATACCGCTTAAAACAAAACCGAGAGTGGTCATTATCACTAAGCCTAAAAAAAGCTTTCGGGTAAGAGTCATAGCCGCAGAATAGGTTCCGGCACGATTTTCTCCGCTCATAAGTTTGTCTATGTCGGCCAAAAAAGGAAGAAGCTGATGAGGGATTAAATTATTTGCCGAAATTCCGACACCCATAAGTACCATGTTTAATATCAAAAATACAGGATTTGTTTGAGGTGTATGGAAAGACATAAGAACTATGGAAACGGCAAAGATGATTAGGGCGGCAATATATACGGGCTTATGTCCTTTTTTGTTTATTATTTTGTTATGAATAGGCAGGGCAGCCATCATGGTCAGTAAAAGGGCTCCTTGAGCTATTACAAAAACACTTCCGCGGTTTAAATAATCTACAATGTAGAACAAAACAAGGGACATAACTATATCTAAAGCTCCGTAAGAACAGACATACATAGCAATATGAACCCTGCATGATCTGCTTTTAAAAAGGGATAAAAAGTTTTTTATAAATTTGGCGTTCGATTTTTTTTGGCTCTTTTCTTCCGGTAATTCCCATGTTTCAAAATAAAGAGGTATCCATGGAAGGGCAAAGATAAGGGCAAAGACTATGCTCATTACAAAGTAACCCATCATGCTGCCGTGAAAAGCATCTATTATGGGCTGTGCCAAAAGCCCGCCCAAAAGGGTGGCTATAAAAGAAAACATAAGGCGTGAACTGTTGAGCTTATTTCTTTCGGAAAAGTCCCTAGTTATTTCGGCTGAGAGGGCTGCATAGGGAATATAGGACACAGTCGAAACTGTAAAAAATATAATATAGGCTATCGTGTAAAAGATGAATTTTCCGGCCTGACTTTCTATTCCGGTAGGAAACCAAATTATGATAAAGGAAAGAGCAATTGGAACAATTGATACCAAGAACCAAACTCTTCTTTTGCCGAATCGGTTTTGGGGAGTGTTATCAGCAATGTAGCCCATCATAGGATCCGAAATAGCATCCCAAAATTTTCCGATAGCAGGTATGAGCCCTGCCAAAACAGGATGAAGTCCTATTACGTTTACCAGATAGTACATTGCAAATGTGGTAACGATAAAAAAACAGCCTCCGCCGTATAAATCGGCAGCCCCATAGGCGAGGTAAGTCCGCCAAGTCATTTTTCTTTGCTTATTTAACATAAAAATTATTATACAATAGGTTTTAAGGGAATGCAAGACATAAAAGTATTGACAGACATAAAAAAGGCCGCCCTTTTATAAAGGGCGGCCTTATATGAAAGAGTTTCTAGCTGTCTATATTTCAGCTTCAACTTTAGTATCGCTGGAAGCTGCCTCGCTATAATTTTCATTTATTTCATCGTCATATACTTCCGATTCTTCTCTGATATCCTCATCATCTTCGGGTTTCCTTGAATGGCTGACTGTCAAATTTTTGCCTCGGTAGTAGCTGTTATTTAGTTTTTCGATAATAATTTCAGCTTCATCCTGCATAACTTGAACAAAACAGTAATTATCCAGAATTCTTATATCCCCGATATGTTCACGCGAAATACCGGCTCCCTGAATTAACAAGGTTATGATATCTTTTGGAAAAATGCCTCTTTTACGCCCTACACCGATAAAAAGGCTTGTAGATTCATCTTCTGCCAATATAACTTTGGGCCTTGCCGGTCTTGCAACGTTTTGTTTAAAAGGACTTTTTCCTATACCGTTTCGGCTGTCTCTTCTATAAATGCGATTACCTCCGATTCCCGTTTGTTTAATAAAATAGGCGGCAACATAAGACCGCATGGTCAACGGGACTGCTTTTTTAAAGATGCGGCGATATAAGTTTAATTCTTCAGGATTTTCCTGTGTTTTGATCGCTTCGATAACATCTTTTAAGGAAGAAATTAATTGTTCTTCATCTTCAATTTTAATTTTGTTTGACACGATATATCTCCTAAAAGGCTATATTGCCATATAATCGCTTTTTAAGCAAGCCCTTTTTCATGAGTTTTTTATAAAATCGGCATATTACATACGGCGGTTTATTTTTCTAACTTATAATTGTATTTGCTTACACCATCGGCATCAAATATTTTTTTAAATCCGTTTTTGACTAAAATTTCAGCTGCGGTTCTGCTTCTTCTGCCGCTGCGGCATATTACAATTACATTTTTTTCTTTCCAGCCGGAAATCTCTGAAATTCGGTTTTCGATTTCTTGTACGCTTATATTTATTGAACGGGGCACATGACCTTCTTTATATTCATAGTCTTCACGGACATCAATTATAAGATAGTTTTCCCGTTCCGTTTCATCGTTTAAAATGGCTTCCAGACTGGAACCGTCCATTCGGGTAATGTTTTCTGTAGATTTTGCGCTGCATGAGAGCGAAAAAATCCCCATAAACAAAAGGATTAAAAATATACTTGTTTTTTTCACCATAATTCTCCTTGATTTGTATAAATCTACATAAATTCTTATAATATGTCAATGTTTATTATTTTGTATGTATTTTGTATCATCAAAATACGCCTATATAAAAATTCGCCTGCTTTTCTAAAATTCAAAAAAGGTATATACTCAATAAGTAAAAAAACCGTAAATTACGGTAAATATTAAAGAGGTGTATTATGGATTTATCTTATAAGCAGAAATCGGCTTGGGAGGATTTGACGAAAGCAGAACTCTCAGAATTGGGTAAACTTTCGGATAGTTATTTGGATTTTTTAAACAATGGAAAAACCGAAAGAGAGTGTACTATAGAGATTATAAAGCAGGCTAAGAAGCACGGCTTTAAATCTCTTGAAGAAGTTATAAAAAGCGGTTCCGCAAAAAAAGGAACAAAGGTTTATTTGAACAATAAAGAAAAATCCGTTGTTTTAATGGTTTTGGGCGATGATATCACTCAGGGTATGAACATTATCGGAGCTCACATAGACAGCCCCCGTCTTGACTTAAAACAGATGCCTCTTTTTGAAGAGTCAAATATGGCTTTTTTAAAGACTCACTATTACGGCGGTGTAAAAAAGTATCAGTGGACTACAATTCCTCTGGCTATTCATGGCGTTATCTTCACAAAAGAAGGTAAAAAAGTTGATATTTGCATAGGTGAAGACGAAAAAGACCCGGTTCTTTTTATAAATGATCTTTTAATTCACCTATCAAAAAAACAGCTTCAGGAGACTATGGCTGAAGGAATAACCGGAGAGCAGCTTAATATTCTTGTCGGAAATCAAAAGCCTGTTTCAAAAGAAAAAAAAGATAAGGCTGATAAAAAAGAAGAGGTAAAGGATCCTGTAAAGGAAAATATCTTAAAGATTCTCAATGAAAAGTACGGCATAGTGGAAGAAGATTTCAGGGTTGCAGAGCTGGAAGTTGTGCCGGCCGGAAAGGCTCGAAATGTGGGCTTTGACAGTTCTCTTATTGCCGGGCACGGACATGATGACAGGGTTTGTGCTTATACAACCTTAAAAGCTATTTTGGAAGTCGAATCCCCAAAAAGGACTGCTGCAGCTCTTTTTGCCGATAAAGAAGAAATCGGTTCTGTAGGAAATACGGGTATGCAGGCCTTCTATTTTGAAAATATGGTTGCAGAAATAGCCGCCTTAAATAAAAACTATAGGGATATAGATGTAAGAAGGGCTTTTGCCAATTCATATATGCTTTCGGCCGATGTTTCTGCGGGCTTTGATCCGGCTTTCCCATCGGTTTTTGAAAAGATGAATTCTGCCTATATCGGCAGCGGTATCTGTATCAATAAGTATACGGGCTCCGGCGGCAAGGGCGGCTCAAACGATGCCAATGCGGAATTTTTGCAGAAGATAAGAAAAATATTTGATGACAACAAGGTTGTATGGCAGACTGCCGAACTCGGTAAAATAGATGCGGGAGGAGGCGGAACGATTGCCTATATTATTGCAAAATACGGTGCCGAAGTTGTAGACTGCGGCGTTCCCGTGCTTTCAATGCATGCTCCCTTTGAAATTTTAAGCAAGGCTGACCTTTATATGGCCTATAGAGCTTACAGTGCTTTTTATAAATAGTTTGTAACCAAGTGTAAGCATATTTGTTGAGTAATTATACTTAAACCCCGTAATCCTCCTTCGTACGGGGTTTAAGATTGCCCGCGTCAGCGGGCTCTTTTTTTTTGCTTTATGGAAATCTCAAAAAATTTTAGCTTTTCGAGTTTCTTTTTGCCGTTTAAATCTGAAAATACTTAAAGTGCGGTGCTGTTGCAGCGCTCTGCCGCAGCTCACTGTCTAAACAAATAAGTGTAAATTTTTTCTGTAGCGGCGTATAGTCGCAGCGTATGAGTTGTTTTTTTTCTCAAAAAGGGTTAGAATAGAATTTATGGAATGGAAAAATTTAGATAAGTGTACATCTTTTACACAATTACAAAAAGTTCATAAAGAACAGTCTGAAAATTTAAACCTCGCAGATATTTTCAATACTGAAAATTCGGTTGAAAGGGTAAAAAACTATTCGGTTAAAATGGGCGGAAATCTTAAATACAATTATGCGGCAAAACCCGTAAACGCTGAGATTCTTAACGTGCTGCAGTCCCTCGCCGATGAGCAAAGGCTAATCGAAAAGTATGAGCTCTTACTCAATGGTGATTTTATAAATACGGGTGAAAACCGAATGGTTCTCCATCAGCTGACACGCGGGCAATTAAAAGATGATGTCGTCTATAAGGGCGTAAATATGAGGGGCTTTTACCTCAACGAGCTAAAAAAAATAAAAGGCTTTTCCGAAGCTGTTCATTCCGGTAAGATTAAAACCTCTCAAGGAAAAATCTTTACTGATGTGGTTCAGATCGGTATAGGCGGTTCGGACTTAGGCCCCAGAGCTATGTACATAGCCTTAAAAAATTGGGCGAAGACAAAGATGAGGGCTCATTTTATTTCTAACGTTGACCCCGACGATGCGGCCGAAGTTTTAAGCTCCGTAAATCTTGCAAGCACCCTTTTTATCCTCGTTTCAAAAAGCGGCACAACTCAAGAAACTCTGGCAAACGAAAGATTTGTAAAATCCGTTCTCGAAAAAAACGGCCTTGACTGCAAAAAACAAATGCTTGCCGTTACAAGCGAAACAAGCCCCCTCGCAAATAACCCCGACTATCTTACTTCCTTTTATATGGATGACTTTATAGGCGGAAGATATTCTTCAACTTCGGTTTGCGGAGCGGCAGTACTCGCCCTTGCCTTCGGCATGGAAATGGTAGATGCCTTTTTAAAAGGAGCTGCAGAAGGAGATCGGCTTTCTTTAAACAAAAACATAAAAGAAAATGCAAGCCTTTTGGATGCTCTACTCGGTGTCTATGAAAGAAACATTTTAGGCTGCTCGGCAACGGCCATTCTTCCATACAGTCAGGCTCTTTCCCGCTTTCCCGCCCACCTCCAGCAGCTGGATATGGAATCGAACGGAAAAACGGTAAACCGCTTCGGCGAAAAAGTTTCCTATAAAACGGGTCCCGTAATTTTCGGGGAGCCAGGCACAAACGGACAGCATTCTTTTTATCAGCTCCTTCATCAGGGAAGCGATATAATCCCCTTGCAGTTTATCGGTTTTAAAAAAAGCCAAATCGGCCTTGATATTGAAAGCGAGGGCTCAACCAATATGCAAAAGCTGAATGCAAATTTGGCAGCCCAAATTATGGCCTTTGCAGCAGGAAAAACCGATACAAACAAAAACAAGGACTTTGCAGGAAACCGCCCCGCAAGTTTAATCTATGGAGAAGAATTAACTCCCGAAAATCTGGGGGCTCTCCTTGCTCATTATGAAAACAAGGTGATGTTCCAAGGTTTTATATGGAACTTAAACAGCTTTGACCAAGAAGGTGTTCAGCTCGGAAAAACCCTTGCAAAGAAGGTGCTTTCAAATGATATGCCGCCCGCCCTCAAAGCCTTTTCGGAATTCCTTTTATGAAAATTATAAATGCGGAATTTATAAAGGGAGCCGTTAAGGCGGAACAGTTTCCTGAAATCGGTGTTTCGGAATTTGCTTTTTTCGGGCGCTCCAATGCAGGAAAGTCGAGCCTTATAAACATGCTTGTCAACCGAAAAAACTTGGTTAAGACAGGTTCCCGCCCCGGAATGACTCGGGAAGTAAATTTTTTTTTGGTAAACCGTCCGGCCTCCATAAATCTTGACCCTAAAACTAAAAAAATTTCAGGGACGGCCCCAAAAGATATGTTCGTACTCACAGACCTCCCGGGCTACGGCTATGCAAAACTTTCAGGCGGCATGACCTTGCAAATCGACAAAATGCTCTACGAATATTGTATAAACCGTCCTCTCTTAAAGGCCATCTTTTTTTTAATGGACATGAGGAGGGAACCTACCGAAACCGAAAAAGAAAGTATCGGCTTTTTTCACGATTTAAATATTGAGGTTGTAATAGTCGGAACCAAGGCTGATAAGATAGGCAAGAATGATCAAATAAAAGCAAAAAACGAATGGTCATCCTTCTTTAACTTTGACGAAGAACACATCATAATAAGCTCTGCTGCAAAAAAAACGGGACGGGATAATATTTTATCGTTAATAGCAAAAAGGATTTAACTTATGAAAATTACACATTACAGAGAAAAAGATTTTAAAACTTCTAACTGGAGCGGAGGCACTACAACGGAACTTTTTATTTATCCGCGTGAAGCCGATTATAAAAAAAGAGATTTTTTGTTCCGATTAAGCTCAGCTACCGTCGATTTGGATAGATCCGACTTTACCCCTCTTCCGGGGTTTTTCAGGTTTATTTCTCCCTTAAACGGAGACCTAAAAATAAGCCATGACGAAAAAAACTTTACCAAACTTAAGCCCTATGAAGTCTACGCCTTTGATGGAGGAGCAAAAACTGCCAGCATAGGAAGGGTAAGGGATTTTAACCTCATGGTAAAAAACGGTGTAGAAACGGAAGTAAAAAACTTTGCCTTAAATGAAAATTCGGTTTTAAAGTTTTCGGTTTTAACCGGAGAGATCGGCTGGATTTTTTTGTACAATACCAAGGCCATGCTTATTGCAGAAACGCTCAACGAAAAAAAAGAATTCAATATTGAAAAAATGGACTTAATCGTTTTTGAACCGGAAGGTACTGAAGAGCAAGAAGTTTTTGTATCTGCCGATAAAAATTTAAGCCTTTTTTATGGAAAGGTACCCATAGCTTTTTAAACGGTAAGAAAGGCTAAAAATCACAGACTTGGAATTATAATGAAAAAAAATCTTTACGAAGTAGTGTATGAGGATGAACACCTTATCATTGTAAATAAGAGTGCCGGCCTCCTCGTAGGTGCCGACCGCTGGGACAGCGAAGCTCCACGTCTTGATAAAATACTTGAAGAAAGTTTTTTAAAAAAAGAAAAAGAATCAAAAATTTATCCGGTCCACAGGCTCGATAAGGAAACTTCAGGTCTCATCATCTATGCTTTAAATGCCGAAGCCCATAAAATTTTAAACGATGATTTTCAAAACCGCAAAATAGAAAAAATCTATCATGCAGTATCGGCCGGCATTCCCCAAGAAGAAAATTTTAAGACTGATGCAAAACTTAGAATAGACGGGGATAAGCTGCACCGCACTGTAATAGACGAAAAAAAAGGAAAAGATGCTTTAACCGAATTTACCCTCCTTAAAAAATTAGGCCGCTTTTGCCTTTTGGAAGCCCGCCCCATAACGGGCAGAACCCATCAGATAAGGGCTCACCTAAAACACCTTGGGCTTCCCATCCTTTGCGATAATCTTTACGGAAACGGAGAGCCCGTCTACATATCGGCCTTAAAAAAGAATTGGAGGGGAGACAAATATGAAGAGCGGCCTATAATCTCGCGCCTCGCCCTCCATGCCCATTCCTTAAAATTTTTTCATCCCATAAGCAAAGAAAAAATTGAAATAAGTGCAAGCTGCCCCAAGGATATGGCGGGTCTTATAAACCAGCTTTCAAAATTGTAGAATATTTAACTTTAGCTTTACTTGAGTTTTGCCTAGTTTAATTTTGTATAAATTTGTGATATAATGATAAAATGGAATATCAAGTAACAGCAACACGGAGAAGGCCTCAGCGTTTTGAGGACTTGCTGGGTCAGGAATTTGTAGCCGCAACATTGCAAAAATCAATTGAGGCCGGAAAAATAGCACATGCCTATCTTTTTTCGGGGCCGAGAGGCTGCGGTAAAACAAGTTCGGCAAGGATACTTGCAAAGGTGCTCAACTGCTCCGAAGGGCCGAAGCCCACGCCTTGCGGTCATTGTACAGCCTGCGAAGAAATTACGGCCGGTTCGTGTTTGGACGTAATCGAAATTGACGGTGCTTCAAATACGAGTGTAAATGATGTAAGGCAGATAAAAGATGAGATTTTATTTCCTCCGAATTCAAACAGGTATAAAATTTATATAATTGACGAAGTTCACATGTTGTCGACAAGTGCATTCAACGCTCTTTTAAAAACAATCGAAGAGCCGCCTCCCTACGTTGTGTTTATTTTTGCCACTACCGAAATTCATAAGGTTCCTGCGACAATTAAAAGCCGATGCCAGCAGTTTAATTTTAAGCTCGTATCGATAGAAATACTAAAGCAAGCCTTATCAGATGCAGCCGCAGAGCTGGGGATAAGGGCTGATGATGAAGCCCTTTATTGGATAGCTAGGGAAGCAACCGGAAGCGTAAGAGATGCTTACACCCTTTTCGATCAGGTGGCAGCCTTTTCGGACGGGCATATAACCTTTGAAAAAATACACGAAAAGCTCGGGCTTACAGGTGTCGACTCAATCAACAAACTTGTGTCGGCCTGCGTTGCAAAGAAGGGGCAGGAAGCTCTTTCTATCTTGGACGGAATTTTGCAGGGAGGAATATCAGCCGAGCAGGTAGTTTCAGACTGCGCAGATTATTTTAGAAGCCTTTTACTTGTAAAGCACGGGATTACAAAGGAAGCTCTCATAGGTCAAAGGGCAGACCGCTTTCCTCAGGATATTTTACAGGGATGGGAAACCGTGCAAATTGAGAGAGCCTTAAGTATAATGCTCCAGCTTTTTAAGGATCTGCGGTTTTCTATTGATCAGCGTTATGAATTGGAGCTTGCCGTTTCGCGCCTTTCTTGGCTTAGCGATTATGTATCGCCTGCCGATTTAAAAACAGCTTTTGATGCGGCACAAAACCTTATGGCTAACCGCCGTATAAATGATGAACCGGAAAGGCCCGTTTCGCTCCGCGAAGAAAATCGGTCTAAAGAGACCATGTCTAAAGAGACTATGCCGAAGGAGGCCATTCAGTCTTTTAATAATGCGGGCAGTTTGACCGAACAATTTAAAGCCGTTTTAAAACGGGACAATAAATTGGACGAGGCTTCAAAAAAAATAATAGATGAGAAGCAGCCGGTTTCGGATAATGTGCCTCTAAAAAAAAAAGATGAGGAACAAGAAACCGTACTTCAGGCTGCCCGCAGTGTAGAGAATAGTTTTAATTCTGTCGAAGATTTAAAAGAACCTTTAATTGAAGCTCTTTTAGAAAAGAGCGGGATATTGTCTTCAGCAGTTGGTCAAAGTAAGGACTGGGTTTTAAAAGATGACAGCCTAACCTTGTTTACCCGCAGTGCCTTTGATTTTTCTTTAATTCAAAAGCAAAAAGATAGTATAGTAGAATCTATTTTTGATATTACAGGAAAAAAATTTAAACTTATCATAAAAGAATATATACCTCCTGAGGTTGATACGGTTAAAGAAGAAGAAATTAAGGAGCCTGAGAAGATAAGAATGATATTGGATGTATTTATGGGAAAAATAGTCGACCATAAAAGTTTGGAAACGGAAATTGAAGAAGGAGAAGAAAATGATATTAAATCCGTTGATGCGCCTCTTGCAATGCAGGAGCAGAATATTTAAGAAAATTGTAATTGTATATATTATTTTATTTGCAGCTTTATCTGTTTTTTCGGAAGAAGTAAAAAAAGGTGTTTTGGATTTAAGAAACACCAACTTTAATAAGGTTAAAGAATTTACCTTAAAGGGAGAGATGGGGTTTTATAATAGGCAGTTTGTTTTCTCTCAAGAAGATATCAATAAGCCGTCCGTTTTTATCCCATGCTCATCGGAATGGAGTCAAACAAAACTTTCAGATGGGACAAAACTTTCTGCCCTTGGATATGGAACCTATGTTTTTAAAATTTTATTACCGGAAAACAGTCCTCCCCTTATGCTAAAGATTCCTTCCCCCGTTTCTGCGTGGGCTTTTTTTGTAGATGGAAAAGAAATTATGCGGGGAGGAAATCCCGGTTCATCAAAGGAAAATTCAAACACTGGTCAAGCAGATATAGTGTATAAGATTCCCCAAGATAAGACGGAATTAAGTATAGCCGTGCAAGTGTCCAATTTTGCACATTCCAGAGGCGGTATTTATCATGCTATAAATATAGGGCTGCAGGATAGTATTGAAAAAACAATATTGTCAAAAAGATTTGTAGATATCTTTGTTTTCGGATTCGGTTTAGCTATAATATTGTATCATCTTGCTTTATTTATTTTTCGTCCTAAAAATAAAAGCCTTTTATTTTTTGTATTTTTTGCTTTAGTTGTTGTACTTAGAAATCTTGTGAGCGGATATGTATTCAAGTATATCTTCCCTTCAGCTTCTTGGGAGCTTATTACAAAGCTGGATTATCTGACATTTGCATCTGTAGGATTTTTTATATTTACATATTTTAGATCTCTTTATAAAGAAGATACAAATGAAATTATCTATAAAATCATATCGATAGAAGCTCTTGCCTATGTTTTGTTTGTCTTAGTGACGCCTGCGTACATTTACGGAAAATTGATTACATATCATCAAATAATTATTCTTGCAGAAGTTTTTTATGCTTTTTATTTTGTGATAAGGCTTTTAATCAAGAAGAGGATAGGGAGCATTCCGATTTTTGTCGGCGTTATGTTTTTAGTCATTTCATCGATAAATGATGTTCTTTACGGTATGATGCTCTCTAATATAGGAAATCTTTTACCGTTCGGATTTTCAGGATTTTTGTTCGCTCAAGCTTTTTGTCTTGCTTGGAAAAATTATCTTGAAACTAAAAAAGCTGACGAAGTTAAATCAATGCTTCTTGATTCGGATAAACAAAAAGGTTTGTTATTTGATGAGATAAAGAATACAAGCAGTGAACTAAAGCAGCATGAAATTATCCTATCGGAAAATATGGACATGGCTGAAGATTCAATGAAAAAACTTTCAGGATATGCCGAGTCCGTAAGACAGGAAATTACCGTACAAGATGGAGAGTTAAGAGGAACCCAAACCGCAACCGACAGTCTTAATTTATTTTTGGAAAATATCTCTCAAGGAATCGAAAATCAATCAAAGGCTGCAGAAAACACGGTTTTACAGATAAAAGAGCTAAATAAGGTAACCAATGACTTATCCGATAAATTTAATACGATAAATGAAGGCTTTGCTTTGCTCTCAGATGCAAGCAAAACCGGCAAGGATAATTTAGCAAAAGTTACTGCAATTATAGGGAACATATACCAAAGCTCCGAGGTCCTTCTTGAAGCTAACCAGCTCATTACCGCCTTGGCAGAACAAACCAACCTTTTAGCAATGAATGCAGCTATAGAAGCGGCCCATGCAGGAGATGCCGGTAAAGGTTTTGCGGTTGTTGCCGATGAGATAAGAAAACTTGCGGAAAGTTCCGCATCGGAGGCGGATTCAACCGGCAAGATATTAAGCCAAATAAATAATACCATCCGGCAGTCGGCAGAGGCTTCCGGAGTTCTCCAAAAAAGTTTTGATGATATAAATCAAAAAGTTTTTGATTTTCAAAATATTCTAGCTAATATTTCAGGTTTTATTTCCGATGTAAACACTCAAACCGAAAAAATGAATTCTATTATGAACACTCTTTTAGAAGAGTTTACCAATGTACAAAAAGAAAAGGATAATATCAGCCGGACGCGCACGGATATTTCAAACAGCTTTAAGAATCTTTTAGATGCAACGGAGCAAGTTAATTCTGAAATTTCAGAGATGCTGAACAGTATTAAGATCTTAGATCAGGCTATCATAAAAACCAGGGAAGTGGAATCTCAAACGGGTTCTTCAATATCCAAGTTAAATATTCTAATTAGAGAATAAGTCAAAATAAACAAAAGCCCCAAGAAAATACTTGGGGCTTTATTTTACGGCGTGTCATCCTTTAAAGGTTTTTATCCATTGTAAATGAAAGTTTTGAATACTTAAAAGATTCCAACATCAAATCGGAAAGATATTCTTTTGTTCTTTTTAATACATGTTCTGCCGTTTTGCGGTTTTCTTCAGTTAAAAATTCGCTTAAAGATTTTGCAGGTATTTTAGCTGCTGCGTCAGTAATTTCTTTTACTCTGGCTCTTCCGTAACTTTGCATTTCGGTAAGATAGGCATTGTTATCATGCTTAAATGCGGAGTAATGAGCTTCAACAAAATGGCCGATTAGCTTAAATAACCAGTAAGCATTATCGGTAGAAACCATACGGGTCATTCTTTTATAGGCCGTCGGAGTATCCAAAACATTTGTAAAAAACGGAATATACGGAACAAATGCTGTTGTTCCGAAGGCCAGCCACTGTATTCCTTCAAGACCTTTTGGAGATTTAGGTCTTAATTGTAAAATATGGGATTCGGCTGTGCGGGAAAGAGAAATGCCTCTAAAGCGTGTTTTATTAAACTCACTATTGCCTATGCCGATAGGATCAAATTCCGTTTCATTATAGTGAGAGCTTAGTATGTATTCGACATCTTCAACCGAGATAAGGCGGTTTGCTTTTTGAATAAAAGGAATATCGTTGGATACCGGAGATTGTTCTATTTCGGGATTGAGATATTTTTGAGCAAACCAAGCTCTGGGAGTGTTGTAGACTCTGTCTTTTTCGCTCGATGTCCCGAAAATGTGTCTAAAGTTAAAACCGTCCCTGTCAGGATTAAGGCTATGTTCATTTACAAATTCTTTGATGCCATTTGACCATAGATAATAATCGGGCTTTTTAAAATCGATTTTTTCGATTGAAACCTGATTTGGAGCTACGGCATAGCAGTCATCGGGAATTCTTACGGCAACCCAATGATGGCCGCAGGGAATTTCCATGTACCAAACCTCATCAAGGTCTGCAAACAAAATACCGTTTCCCTCGGCAGAACCGTATTTTTCGATGAGTTTTCCCAAATAGCTTACGCCTTCCCTTGCAGAGTTTATAAATGGGAGAACGATGTCGTTGATTGCATCTTCTGCAATTCCGTTTTTTACCAGCGGGTCATAAGCAAGCACCCTAGCGTTTCCGTAGACACTTTCGGTAGAGCTCAAGGCTACGTTTTTTTCGTTGATTCCCGCTTCGCCGTAGACGCCTTGGTTTTCCTTATCGTTCGGATAGGCTTGCGGAACGGAGGTGTAGCGGAGTGCCTTTGCAGGGAGAGGAATCTCCACGCCTGTGTTTTTAGATTTATAAATGCGTTTAGCTTCATTTACCGCATTTTCTAAAACAAATATTTTCGGGCTTATAGCCAAGTGAAAATCCTCATTTCTTGCAATAAGAATTGAGCCGTCAATGCTGGCTTTTTTTCCTACCAGCACTGTTGTACAGTCAGTGTGTGCTGAAAAAGATTTTACATTACTCATATTTTTTCCTCATATTCTAAGTTTATCTTTTTTATAAATAAGACTATACCCTAAAAAAGATATTTTTGCAAGATTTTATTAAAAAGTATTGACATTTTTTTTTATTTTTGATAGAATAGCCGAACCTTATGGGGGCGTAGCGAAGCTGGTTTATCGCGCTGGCCTGTCACGCCGGAGATCGCGGGTTCGAGCCCCGTCGCTCCCGAAAAAGCTCACCGCCTTAGTGGTGAGCTTTTTTATTTTGTATCTCCTTTTATTTATTTACGGGCAGTAGCGCAGGGGTAGCGCGCTTGGTTCGGGACCAAGAAGTCGGGGGTTCAAATCCCCCCTGCCCGATATTACCGATATTAATCGATTCTTAATCAATTGTCTTACTAAAAAAACGGGGCTATCAAGCTTGCAAACATATTTACCAAATTAAGGTCTTCAGTACTGAATTCCCTTTTTCTGATTTCAACTACAAGATAAATAACGGCTTTTATTTCTCCTTTTAAAATAACCGGAACAAGAATAGTCGAATTCCAGTTAGGAATTCCTGTGATCTCACTTTTTCCTGAAATATTTTCCCAGTCGATTTTGCACAGTTCTTTTTTTTCGGATATAACTTCAGCTATGAAATTCTTATTTATGGGGAATTTAGGCTTTGAAACAGGCTTATATTTAAAGATAGTTTTGGACGTCATTTTCTTAACAGTATAGACAAAAATTCCTGAGTCGGCACACACAGCATCAATTATCTTTTCAAGGCAGATCTCAAGTTTTTTTGTTTTTGGTATAGAACGCCGGATAAGTGAAGCGGTATCGATAAAACTTAGAATGTTTTTTGTATCATTTAGAGAGTTTCCGGTTAATATCCCTGCAAGTCTGTCTACCTTTTTTTTACCGGGCACAAGGCTTTCTTTCCATACGGCAGTTTGATTTCTGCCTCGATTTTTTGCTTCATATAATGCTTGATCTACTTTTGATAATAGGTCTTTTTTTGTTCTGCCGTGTTTTGGAAAAACGGCCACACCTATACTGACAGTTATCCTAACAGCCGGATCATCAAAATTCAATGCTGCTACCTGTTTTCTTATTTTTTCTGCAATTATCAAAGCTTGTTCTTCTTCGGTATCTGGCAGCAGAACAAGAAATTCCTCTCCACCCACACGCCCTAATATTTGTCCTTTTTTTAATATGCTTAATACGGTTTTAGCTATAGCTTTTAAGACCGTATCGCCTGTTTGATGGCCGAAAGTGTCGTTTATTTTTTTAAATTTATCCAGATCGTACATTAGAATAGCAAGGCCGGTATTCTTTATTTTGGAAACCGCTAAAAGATTGTTCAATGCATTTTCAGTGTATTTTCTGGTTATTGCCGATGTTAGTTTATCTGTAGCAGCTTCTTGTCGGACCTTATAACTTTCTATTAAAAATGCAAATATGTTTTCGATGCTAAGACAAAAACTGACTCCAAAATTACCAAAATTATTTATTTCTTTGTTTGATATAAAAACCAAATAACCCGTTAAGGTACTTTCTGTTTGCTTATGACTGTGGTAATTTATTGGAATAACAAGGTGCGATAAAATTTCGCCGTCTGTTTTGATATTTTCCGGTTTGTATGTAGATGACTCTATTAACTGTGCAATTTTTTCTATAGTTTTATTTTGACCGAAATTAAATAAAGATTTTATTTTACCTTCATTTGCAGTTATAAGTACATCAGCCGAATTTGCAAGGAGGTTTAAAGCTGTAAAACTTAAAAGAATTTTTATGTTTTGTAAAAAATCGTCTGTAAATTTTTCTATTATATTGTCAATCGATTTATTTTTAAATATGGTGGTTTGTTTTGTTTGTGCTATAATGTTTAAAATAAATGCCGGATTATTTTTTAGTTTTTCAATGCTATTTTTCAATAAAAGTTTTTTTGTCCGTTCATATGATAATGCATCAATAAATTTTATATAATCAGGCTTCATATCTTTGTTAATGTAATCATATATTATTAATGAAGGCAGTCCGTAGTGGTGAGCATTAAAATAGTTTTTTCTGAATTTTGGAGGTATTTTTTTTAGGAAAATATCTATTAGTTTTTGCGCCTCAACAAAATTAATCATTGCCATGTTAATATTATTTTTTTTAAGATAGATCAATCCCAGTTTTATGTTTATATCTATATTTATATCCAGCATATATTTGTTTTCAATTAAAGACTGTGCTTCTAGGAGCTTTTTTTCGGAATTTTCAGGATCCAGATATGCTTGTAAAAACAATAGGGGCGCTTTTATTAGAGGATAATCGCTGCTGCATTTTATTTCAAGTACCATTTTGACTATATTTTTAAAATCAATGTCACACCGGAAGACAATAATTTTTCTTAAACAATAAATAAGCTCATAAAACAAAAGATATATATTATCTAAAAAAAACGGATTCGAAATTATTTTTCTAAGATTATCTTCCAACTCTTCCGTTGAATTCACTTTACCTTGCGCAATTTTATTCAGATTGATACATAATGATAAAAAAGCGTCTTCAATATCTTTAAATTTATTTTTTAAATCTATATTTTTATCTTGAACATCATTTGCTGCTTCAAAATTTCCAATTACATAGTAAAAAACAAATCTTGTTTGTTTAAAAACATCTATATGAGAAGGAGCTTTTGATATATTCTTATTCTTTAGCATTTTTTCTATTTGCATTTCAAGTTCAGCCGTTTTATCGTACATACACATAGACAGCAAAATGCCATGTAGAAAAATCTGAGCAAAAAATATTTTATCGTTATAAGAATTTTGTATTATTTTTTTTATTGCTTTATCACAAAAAATATATGCATTATCATAATCAAAAAAATGCAAATAGGTAATACCCAGATTAAGTAAAGCCGTTATTTCCGAAATTTCATTACCTGATATATTATTATTTTCTAAAATTTTTGTATAATATGCTATTGCCGCATCAAAGTTTCTATACATATCTTCTTGGATAATAGCTAAATTATTAAAAATTATATCTTGAATATTGGTATCACCTATTTTCTTTGCTTTTTTAAGAGTTTTTAAATAGGTTTTTTCAGCATCTTTATATTGTCTCGAATAAAAAAGATTATTTGCCATATCCAACAGCACTTTTGTTTTTATTAACTTAAATTTTTTAAAATTGCCGCGTTTTAATATAGTTTTTTTTGCTTGTTCGATGGCTCCTGTATAGTTTTGTTTATATTGCAAGAATGCTATCCTGACCTTATCAAAAGATAATTCTATATAAGTATCATTTGCTTCAGCTGCGGATTTTTCGGCTAAAACTAACGATTTAGCAATTTTTTCGGGACTTGAGTTGAATTGAATTTCTTTAGTTGCTTTTATTATGTAGATTTTAGCTGCATATATTTTATTTACATTTGATTTTGCTATTATGTTTTCGGCTTGCTCCAGTTTTTTTGTACATCCTATTAAATCATCACTTTCAAGATATGATTCGGCAAGGGTAAGTAGTATATCAAGTTTTTTATCATTATCATCATTTGCAACAAGTAAATATATCTTTTCAAATATATCTATATAGGCTATGTGAGTACATTGCTTTTTTATTTTATTCTTATATTTTATACAATAATTTACCGCTTCTTCAAATAATTCTGCTTTTTCTGCATGCCAGATAAATTCATAAATATCAAAAACTTTTATTTTTTTCATTTTTTGTATGATTTTTTTATGGATTTCCATTCGGTATGAATAATCAAGTTCATCATATAAAGTTTTTTGTAAAATTTTATTTACAATTACATATTCATCTACATACTGTTTTGCGATCTTTTTTATGATATTTTGATCTAAGAACTTAGGTATATATTTTTTTACTGTTGAAGCTGTTACATTTAAAATTTCAGGCAAAGTTTGTATTTTAAAACTGGATTTGAAGATACATAAGTCTTTTAAAAAATTTAATTCGGTTTTATCCAGCTCTTTTATTTGCTTTCCTACGGCTAGCTGTATGTTTGCAGATATAGGTATAGGGATGGATGGATTAGATAAATTGGCAGAAAGTTTACATAATTCAGTTAGATTATCTTTTTTTAATTCTCCGGATATGGTAAGTTCTTTTAAAGTTTCATTAATAAACAAAGGATTGCCTGAAGTGTTTAAATATATTTTTTTTAATAATACTTCAGGAATATTTTTTACATTTATTGTGTTTCGTATCAATATTTCTGTTTCTTCCTCAGATAAATTCTGAAGATTTATTTTTTTTATAGGCGACTGATTTGATAGTATTTTAATAAGTTTTTTTGCATTAGAATTATTGTTAACTAAACTTTCGTTTACCGATTGTATCAGCATTATATTTTTTTTATCTGAATTTTCTATTGTTATGTATAATATTGATTTTGTTATAAATTCATTTATCAAGTGTATATCGTCAATAATAAAAACTATTGACTTAGACGATGTGTTTTCTATTATTAGTTTTGTTATCAAGTTTATAAGTTTATATTTAAGAGCTCTTATCCTTGTTATGTCTTCTTTAGCTTCCGTTTCAGATTTTAAAGTGTCAAAAATTGTATTTAATTCTTTTTCATAATTTTTTTGAATTGATGAGTTTTTTAAAAATAAGTTTTTCATAAGACAAGAAATAAATTTAATATCATTCATATCACCGAGGCTCGGAATATAATAAACATCAATTTTTTCAAGCAGCAGTAAAAAATATAACTCGTATAAGAAAAATGTCTTTCCAACGCCGAATGCACCTGTTATAAATATATTTTTGTTTTCAGCTTTGGAAGTTTTTTTTTGTTTAAATAATATGGAAAATATTTCTTTTTTTTCTTTTTCCCTATTGGCAGGAAATTGACAATTTTTTTCAATACTTATTGGAGTGGAAATATTATAATCGGCATTGATATTGTCATTAATATCCGATATTATTTCATAAAGGGGGTATGCTTCTTTTTTAGCTTTTCGTGCATTAATTTCATCATATATCTTAAAAAAACATGAATAAATATGTTTTTCATTTTCGTTATCTAATTGATGAATTTTTGTCTGCTGCAATTCTCTAAAATATTTTTCATCATTTTTTATTATATTTCTTTTTAAAAGCAAAGACAAAATGATTGTTTTTAACATATCATAATTATAAGTAAATGTATGAATCTCGGAATTTTTTAAAAAACTTATTTGGCGTGAATATAGATTTTTTTCGGTAACAATATCTTTTATTCTTATAAAAATTCGGCCTTTATCCCTTATCACATATATATTATTTAAATCAAAGTTATCATACACTATTCCGTATGTTATTAAATAGTTTAACTCCTTTAATATTGCGGCAAATACTTCAATCATTTCTTCCGGTTTAGCATCAAGTAAGAAGTCAAATGCAGCTTCCTTTTTTTCTATATATTCAATTGTATATAAGTATATATCTTCATTTACTGTTTTATCATCTATACTTTCTAATCGTGTAAAATCATAATTTTTTATATGAAGTGTTTCCGTTAATTGATTTATCAGAGTAAATTTTTCTCTGATAAATTTCATAAAATCTTTATCCAGATTTGAAGCATATATTAACCTTAGTTCAAGCAGTTCTCCCTTATCGGAAATTAAATCTTTAACAATAAAACGGACATTATCTTTTAATTCCATAGGGAGCTCTTCAATAATTCTATACCTGTTATTTAATATTTTCATCTAGTCCCCTCCTTATATATTCGCAGATATTATATCCGTTAAAAATTTAAAAAAATTAAATTTACTTAAATTAAATTTAGAATATTTTTCGGGAGCTGCCAAATAAATTGCACCTATTATTTTTTCGTTTTTTATCATAGGAGAGATCATCACGGAATTCCATTCAGGCATATTGGTTATGCTGTTTCTGTTTGCAATTGAGTCCCAATCCACTTGAAAAATACCCAAACCGTCTTCGGCAACCGTATGAACCAGTTCTTCATTAATCGGATAGGTTTCAAATCCTATTTTAGCATTAATCTTAAAAACAGGTGTATTATTTCTTACAGTTCTAAGAATAATAGCTCCGCTATCAGCTTCAAAGAATTCAACTATTTTTGTCAGTAACATTTTTGATAGCTCATTTTTCGGTACAGTCGGCTTTAATATATCATACAGTTCTATTGTGGCGGTTATGTGTTCACTAAAAGAAGATTCATCCACTATAACAATACCTGTATGGCTTATTTTATCTCTTTTAGTGTTGATTATAGAGGAATTCCAGATTGTACTTTTGTTCCTGCCTGTATTTTTGGAGCGATATAAGGCTTGATCCGCATTTGTAAGAAGTTCCTGAATCGTTTTTCCATGTTCAGGAAATGTGGCAATCCCAAGGCTTATTGTTATGGCCTTGTCAAACTCGGTAAAAATCAATTTTTCTATTTTCTTTCTAAAATATTCTGCTGTTTTAAATGCTTTTTGTGAGTCGGCATCGGGCAATATCACAGTGAATTCTTCACCGCCGTATCTTCCCAATATCTGGCCATGATTTAAGGAATCTAAAATTGTCTGTGTTACTTTTTTAAGGACTATATCTCCTACAAGATGTCCATAGGTGTCATTTATATTTTTAAATTTATCTAAGTCATATAGAATAAGAGAAAATTTTGAATTGGAGTTATATAACTTTTTGATAATATTTTTAAAAAAAATTTCAAAGTGTTTTCTTGTATAAGCACCGGTTAGGACATCATAATCGGATGCTTGTTGAAAACTTTTTCTTTCTACAAGCATTGTTAAAATATTAGAATGTTTTTTACAAAAAATCCTTCCCTCATGTGAAAAATTATTTATGACTTTTTCGGATATAAAGATCATAAAACCTAAAGCCTTATAATCATTAGCACCGAAATTTCTTTTATGAACGGGAATTATCATGCACGGTTTATGTAGAATTTTTTCTATTCTAGTTATATCCTGATACCCGAATTTTGTTATAATATCAAATATCTTCTGAAAATCACCGCCTTCATTTTTATTATTTAAAACAAAATGAGGTTCATCCGGATTACTTATATCTAAAAACTCATAAGATGAGGCAATTACATTTAAAGCTAAAAATCTCATAGCGCAAGCTATATTTTGTTCATAATCGTCAGTAAAATTATTAATAATTTCAACTGATGTAGTATGTTCATAGCCTTCATTTTTGAGATAGTCCTCTATCAATTTTTCTTTAAATTTTTTATCTTTTTTTATTATATTTATATGTTTTAGCTTTAATATTTCCTCCAATTCGCGGCTTTCTATATTTCTGTTATATTTTTTTTCTTTTGTTATAGGCTTCCCTTTTATAAAATCGGAAACTATATCGAATGGTCTGCTTAATTCCCAATTATTAAATAGTTTAATTCTATATTTTTCGGGTGTATTTTTTATTATGATTCCGATTTTATTCTGAATTTCCAAATAATTCACGATAGCCAGGCTTTGAATTCCGGCTGCATAATAATAATCAGCTAACGCCATATTGATAAATAAAGTTATGTTTATAAGATTTTTAGGTTTTATAAGATGCAGGTTTTCTTGTAAGACCTTTTCGAATTCAGCCTGGTTAAAATAGGTTTTTAAATAATTCATAGCTGAAATTTGAAAATCATATAATCCCGGTATATCAAATTTGATTATCTGTATTATTAGGGGTGTAAAATCAAGATCAGGACGTTTTATAATCATTGTAATAACGATATCAAATAAATTTTTAGTCAATTTTCTTTTACTTAATTCTATATTTTTTTGGGGATCTATATATGAATTAAAAATTTTTATCAAATTAGTAATATCGTTTTTGTCTCTTTTAATAATTCTTAAGGCTTCAACCATAAAATATACCATAAATATTTTTCTGTATGGTTGGTATTTTTTTATTTTTATGCTTTTTTTTAAATATGCGATTGCTTTATTGTTGTATCCGAATTCCTGATACATTCTTGCAATTAAGGCATAAAATATAAAGTTATCCTCATATACATATTTTATTTTATTTTCATGAAGTGCTTTTATATATATTTTTTTATATTTACAAAATTCTTTATATCTATATAAGTTTTGCGTAATTTCCATAAGTGTTATTATGCATGCAAATTTGAATATTTCCATATCATAAGTAAATATCTTATCTTCTGCATCTTTTGCGTATTCATAAGCTTCATAATTATTTTGAATTTGAGCCAGCATTCTAGCATAATTAATCATTGAAATAACTTCAATCGATAAAAAGCCGTATTTTTTTGCTAAACTTATAACATTTTTTATGTATGCTATGCTTTTTTCTATGTCAGGGTATGTTTCCCAATATATTAATGAAATATTGTGCATTGCAATAATTTGGGTTCTAATGTTATCGGATAAGGATGCCAATTTTTTTGATTTTTTAAAATATTTTAAAGCTGTTCTTTTATCTGGCTTTCTGTAATAAAAATAACCTAAGAATGTATAAGCTTCAGCTTTATAATTCGTATATTCCGGATTACTTTTTGTAATTTCAAGTATTTTATATGCAGATTCTTTAAAATCATTATTCTGTTGTTTTATATGATAATAGAAACATTTTGCGTTTTCTAATCTGAGATTTATGATATCGCTGGATGATTTTTCATAAAGACCGGTCAATTTTTTTATATATACAAAAATTTCGGTGTCATTTAAATAAAAATATTCATATCTTACCATTAGATTGTAATAATAAGATAAGAGAACCGTATTCTTTATTTTCGGCAAATTTTCTTCAAGGAGTAATTTTATTTCAGCTTCTTTGTCTTTTAAGCCCATCTGATTATACAGTTCAAATATTTTTAAGAGTATCGTAAATCTATTTATAACATTTTGACCGGTTATAATAGATGGAATTTTTTCATATATTTTTAATACAGCATCTATGTTTTTTGTTTTCATATTATGCTCTATTATGTCAAAATAACAAGCCAAAAGCGCTTTTTTATTGCCGGATTCTTCCAAGTGCCAAATAAGTTCATTTATATCGGCATCCGCTTCTTTTTTTAGAATATCAGCTATTTTTTTATGCTGCAGCATTTTATATTTAGGTTCCAAACGCTCATATAAAATATTGCGCATAATTTTATTTGTAATCGTGTAGTTCTGTATACCACCCGATTTTATAATGGTGATCAATCCTCTATTTATAAGTTTTTTTATAATTTTATCTATTTGTTTTTGAGGCAGGGATGAAATTTTGTACAGATATTCTATTTTGAATATATTTTGAAATAATGATGTTTCAGAATATACTTTTTTCTCGGTCACTGAAATAGCATTCAACTGATTTGTTAATGTTTCTTCAATTGATTTTGGAATTGTGTTTTTGAGTTCATCAGTATATAGCTTATCAGCAAAGAACCACAAACCTATTATTACATCCCTGTATACTGTTCCTGCATTTACAAATTCTTTTATCATTTCTACTATAAAAGATGGACACCCTGAAGTGTATTTATACAGAATAGAGCCGAAAGATATAGGAGGATATTTTAATATTAAAATATTTTTCAGCATCTCTATAGTTTCTTCTTCAGAAAAATACTTAAGCTCAAAAACTTGGCATTTTTCATGAGCATTTAATATTTTTAAAAAGTTTTCAAACTTATTTGAAACAGGAGCAACGGTTTCGTCATAGGACATAATTAAGCCAAGACGATCCGTTTCTATAATTTCAGTCACTAAATATAAAATTGTATCAAGCATAAAATTGTCTGCAAATTCCAAATCATCTAAGATAATAAAAGCCGGAATTTGCCCGGCGTTTTTAAAAAATACATTCTTAGCTTCATTGAAAATTTTAAATTTTATATTTTCAGATTCTTTTTTCCCATTACCAACGAGCTGCTGATCTTTGATTTGTTTTATGCTCTTTATGATTTTTTCTCTTTCCTCGATATCATGGATAAAATAAAAATCAAAAAAAACTTTTTCTAAAAAATCATCCCAAAAATTTTCCGAGGTGGAATTTTTAAAATTATAATTAGAATATATATTTGTTCTTTCTAAGGATAACCTGTATTCGGCTTCTTTTAAAAACCTCGTTTTCCCTGTTCCCTGAGTACCCTTAATAAGAAAAACTGCTTTCTTTGCTTTCCCTGAACTTATCTCGTTTTTTGCTTGAGACAACATATTTATTTCATTTTGCATTCCTACCAATTTAGGACGAAAAGTTATACTGTTAAGAGGAAGAATGACATCTACAGGGTAGCTGCGTCCGAGCCCCTTATTTATATCCTGAATGATGGTATATATTTTAATTTTTTCATCTTTGTTTTTATGCTGAATTTGTTTTTTTACTATCTTATACAATATATTAAAAATATCGGCATCATTTTTATTTAAATTTTTATATCTCGATTTTAATTTTGCAATAGACGATGATGAATTTATGTTAATTTCTTTTCCTGCAAGAAGTGTAATTATAAAAGAAATTACCGTATCTATATTTTCGTTGGTTCCCGTATAGTCTTCAGCTTCTTTAAACCTTACCGATGAATTATTTTCAAGTTTTGCCGATACAATATCTTTTATTCTTACTTGAAATCCGCCCTTTTTTTTGACTATCATTACATTATCATGAGCGAATATGTCGTATTCAAACCCCTTATTACTTGCATGAACAAGGCATTGGCAAACGGATACTATTATTTTAAGAATATCTTCCATCGAGCACTGTTTTACGAATTCCAAAACAGGTATTCCATTTTCAATATGCTCGGTAGTAAAAATATATAAAATTTCGTCAGGGTTTGAAGGCGGTAAAGGAGGATAAGCCAGATATAGGCTGGAAAAGCCGTAATTTTTAAGATAAAAATGATTGTCAATGTTGCTTATAATAATGAAATTCTCTTTAAAAAAAGAAAATTCTTCATTTGATAGGTCTAAAGACGATATAACCTTTAAGTTAATTTTAGCATCCTCCGACCATAAATCTACGGCTAAAAATTCCTGTACATGAGGTATTGAATTGTTTATTTTACCGATAACTTTGTACCGATTATTTATAATTTCCATAATAACATGTCCAATGCGCTATAAAAAACATACTGGCACACATTGTTCCCCACAACCTTGCGATGTTCGCTAAAGCAAACTCGACAGTTAAGGAGGTAAACTTATTTTGTTGCCGAAGTCATACCTTTTATTTTACCATCCTTTATCAAAAATGTCTAGCCCTTTTAATATTCATCAACTTATGGTAAAATGGCTTATGCTGATTTCCGAAATACAAGCCCCCCTTACAAATATCTCAGGCGTAGGCTCTGCCGCAGCCTCCCAGCTTAAAAAGCTCGGGGTAGAAAATGCAGGCGGGCTCTTGCGTCTTTTTCCCAGAGATTGGGAAGACCGCTCTAAGATAAATGTTTTTTTAGATTGGGATAGGCTGCAAAAAATACACGTAGAAATTACCGTTGTAGGCCATGAATGGTTCGGTTTCGGAAAAATGAAGACCCTAAAGCTGATAGTTGCAGACAAAAACGGGATGACCGCTTCTCTTATATGTTTTAACCGTCCTTTTTTAGAAAAAAGCTTTCCCGTGGGGACAAAAGCTTTTGTATATGGGGCTTTTTACAGGAAATACGGCGAGCTTCAATCCTCTTCATTTGATCTGGAAAGGCCTGAAAACATGCAGGCTAAAATTCTTCCTGTTTATCCTCTAACTTCAGGGCTTGGGCAGGCAAAATTGAGGAAAATAATAGCTGCTGCCTTAAAACTCTACGCCAATGGTATAGATTCCGAGCTTCCCGAGTCTATTTTAAAAAAATATGGGCTTCCGTCTAAGCAAGAAGTACTTTTTATGCTCCATGCTCCAAAATCTATGGCCGATGTGGAAAAAGGCCGCTATGCCGTCATTTTTGAAGAGTTTTTTTTGTTCCAATATGCCATAGGGATGCGCTCTATTGAAAGGCGGGGGAGGCTTCCCAACCTTGAAGATGAGAGAAATGTAGGCAAAACCGCCAAAAAAAAACCTATTTTAACGCCTCTCCAAAGTTCTCTTTTGGAAAGGCTCAACTTTAAACTTACCCAAGATCAGCTTTCGGTCTGTGCCGAAATAAATGAAGACTTGGAAGGCCTAAATCCAATGGCTCGTCTTATGCAAGGTGATGTAGGTTCGGGGAAAACCCTTGTTGCCTTTTTAGCCTGTTTAAAGGTAATAGAACAGGGTGGGCAAACGGCTTTTTTGGCTCCTACAGAGCTTTTAGCCCGCCAACATGCCGAAAACGCTGCCCGTCTCTTAGAACCTCTGGGGGTCCGCCTTGCCTTTTTAACGGGAAATACCAAGGCCAAAGGAAGGAGCAGGCTTTTACAGGAATTGCAAAAGGGAAATATCGATTTGATAATCGGCACCCATTCTCTTTTTTCTCAAGGAGTTCAATATAAAAATTTGAGGCTTGCCGTAATCGACGAACAGCACCGTTTCGGTGTCCTTCAGCGTTCAGCTATAATCCAAAAAGGAATTGAAAGCAATGAGGAAAAACAAAGTCCTAACATTTTGATGATGAGTGCAACCCCGATTCCCCGCACTCTTGCCCTTTCTATCTTTGGAGACTTGGATATTTCGACCATTAAAACCATGCCCGCAGGAAGAAAGCCTATTATTACCTATGTTGCGGGGGAGGACAAGGCTGAAAGAGTTTACAATTTTATCGGACAAGAGATTCTAAAAGGCAGGCAGGCTTATTTTGTATATCCTCTAATAGAAGAAAATGAAGACCTATCCTTAAAGTCTGCCGAAAGGATGTTTGAAGAATTAAAGACGGGTTTTCCAAACCATAGTTTGGCTCTGATTCACTCCAAGGTTGCAGAAGAGGAGCAAAAAAAGATTATGGAAGAATTCAGGTCGGGAAAGCTTAATATTCTCGTTGCTACCTCCGTTGTGGAAGTCGGCGTGGATGTTCCCAATGCTACCTGTATGGTAATAGAACATGCCGACAGGTTCGGTCTTTCCGCTCTTCATCAGCTCCGCGGAAGGGTCGGACGGGGAGACCTGCAAGCCTATTGTTTTTTAATTTACGGGAAAAAAATTACCGAAGCCGGAAAGACACGGCTAACCGTAATGAAGGAAACCAATGACGGCTTTATAATTGCCGAAGAAGATTTAAAACTACGCGGCCCCGGCGATATAGGAGGGGTTGAGCAGTCCGGTTATCACTTAGGCTTTACAATTGCCGATCCTGCACGAGATTTTAAAATTTTGCAGGAAGCCCGCTCTGCCGCCTTTGAAATGCTTGAAAAAAAATAAATTTTTTTTATTATTTTACTAATAATTTAAGAAAAAACGTAAAATAATAATGGAGGTTATACTTATGAAAAAAGTAAAAAATATTTTAGTCTTATTCATTTTAATGTGCTTTTGTCTTCTTCTCCTTTCTTGTGCCGGATGTACAAATATCTTTCTTTCGCAAAATATTAAAAAAGATGAAATTTCGATTGTAAGCTATAATGCCCAAACTTTTTTTGATGCAATTGAAGACGGAAATGAATTCAAGGAGTTTAAGGGAACAAAAACAAAATGGTCAAAAGAACGGTACGGCGAAAGGCTGTTCCGCTTAAAGGAAGCTCTTAATCTTGCTTGTCTGGGTTTAGGCTTAGGAGAAAAGGACATACCTGATATTCTTGTTTTGCAAGAAATCGAAAGTCAAACGGTATTGGATGACTTTTGTAAAATACTGCCCATAAACAATTCGTATAAATATGCCGTCTTTATTCCGCCCAAAAACGGAGGCGCATTCAGTACTGCATTACTTTCAAAGTTTCCTATTATCGAGACAAAGGTTTTCAATATATATTCAGGAAAAAACCATTTACGGCCGCTTGTTGAAACAAGAATCCGTATCGAGGATTCTAAAGAAATAAACGAATTAGTCCTATTAAATGTTCATTGGAAGTCTAAAGTAGGCACTGCCGACAGCGAAGCCCTTAGACGTATGCAAGAAGAACAAGCATATAAAAGAATGGTGGAGCTAAAAAATACGGAGCCTCAAACCCCTTTTATCATATGCGGCGATTTTAACCAGCCCCTAGAAGAATTTCTTCTTTTGCCTGAATTCGATAATTGCTGGAATATCAATGCTTATCAAAATGCCGTTAATGACGGAAGTCAGCCCTCAGGCAGTTATTTTTATAAGGGTAAATGGGAAGATATAGACCATTTTTTCTATTCGGAAAATTTAAGCGATGGAAAAGATTTTGATATAAGCTTATTTTGTGTAGTAAACTCAAGGCCTCTTACCGACGAATCGGGTAATCCCGACAAATATTCCGTCCATTCAGGAAAGGGCTATTCGGATCATTTACCGATAGGCATTATTTTAAAAAGGCAATAAAAAATCTCCCGTTCTTAAAACGGAAGATGAAAAAAAATACCGGCGAAGGGACTTGAACCCTTACGGAGTCACCCCCAATAGATTTTGAGTCTATCGTGTATACCATTTCACCACGCCGGCTCATTAAAGTCCTATTGTATCATAAAAATAAAACTTTGTAAAGGCTTTTTTAAGACTAAATTTTTAGATTATAAATTGTTTTCCTATTGACATTTTTTCTGCTTTATGCTATAAAGGGCGCTGATATTTAAAATATGATTTATAGCCTATAAGGCTTTAAATCGGTATTCTTTAGAAGTTTTGCATTGCCGTAAAGCCTTATAGGCAGGCGGATGCCGCCCTCATTTATACAAATGAGAGAAGAAATCTTTAAAACTTCGCAGGATGCCAAACCAGTCATCGGAGTTACGGTTTAAAGGTGATCAGGTGGGTCCGAATGCTGTCCGAAAACCTATGGGCGGCGGATAAAAGTGTTTTTCTTTAAATTAAAGAAAATGCTCAAATCTTATCTGATTTTAATCACTGTTTTGTGTTTCTCCGATTTGTTTCTTTGTTAAGCTTGTTTTTCGGTTACGAAAGACCGGTTAACTTTTTAATCTCGTCATTTTTAATGCGGGAAATATTAGACTTGCCTACGTCTTTTAGGAGGATCTCATGGCAAAGGAAAAATTTAACAGAACGAAAGTTCACATGAATGTTGGTACCATCGGTCACGTTGACCATGGTAAGACCACTCTTTCGGCAGCGATCACTACGTATTGTGCAAAGAAGTACGGTGATAAGCTTCTAAAATATGACGAGATCGACAATGCACCGGAAGAAAAAGAGCGAGGTATTACTATCAATACCCGCCACTTGGAATATCAGTCCGATAAGAGGCATTATGCCCACATCGACTGCCCCGGACACGCCGACTATGTTAAAAACATGATTACCGGTGCTGCCCAGATGGACGGTGCTATTCTTGTAGTTTCCGCTCCGGACTCGGTTATGCCTCAGACAAAAGAGCACTTGCTTCTTGCCCGTCAGGTAGGTGTACCTTCAATTATCGTCTTCCTTAATAAGGTTGACCTCGTGGATGATCCCGAGCTTGTAGAGTTGGTAGAAGAAGAAGTTCGCGAAACTTTGGCATCTTACGGATTCCCCGAAGATACTCCTATTATTAAGGGTTCTGCATTTAAGGCTTTACAGGACGGCGCTTCCGCAGAAGATACGGCTTGCATCGAAGAGCTTCTTAAAACAATGGATGAATACTTTAAGGATCCTGTACGTGATTCCGACAAGCCTTTCCTTCTTCCTATTGAAGACATCTTCACAATTCAGGGACGCGGTACCGTTGTTACAGGAAGAATTGAGCGCGGTATTATCAAGATGAACGAAGAAGTTGAAATTGTAGGTATTAAACCCACAAAGAAAACCGTTGTTACCGGTATTGAAATGTTTAACAAACTTCTTGATCAAGGTGAAGCAGGAGATAACGTAGGTCTTCTCTTGAGAGGTATTGAAAAGAAAGAAGTTGAACGCGGTCAGGTTCTCGCTAAACCCGGTTCAATTCATCCCCACACAAAATTTGAAGCTCAAATTTATGTTCTTTCAAAAGAAGAAGGCGGACGCCACAGTCCTTTCTTCTCAGGTTACAGACCTCAGTTCTATTTTAGAACAACCGACATTACAGGAACTGTATATCTCCCTGAAGGAACGGATATGGTTAAGCCCGGCGATAATACAAAGATTATCGGTGAACTTATTCACCCTATAGCTATGGATCAAGGTCTTAAACTTGCTATTCGCGAAGGCGGACGAACTATCGCTTCGGGACAGGTAACCCAAATTATCGAATAAATGATGCAAAAAAACGGTACTTACTATTTTGTAGGTGCCGTTTGCATCTCTTCGGAGGAAATGATGACAAAGGAAAAGATTCGCGTAAAACTTCGCGGATTCGATGTAGAATTGGTTGATCAGAGTTCAAAGGCTATTGTACAGGCTGTTCAAAAAGCCGGCGCAAAAGTTTGCGGTCCTATTCCGCTTCCTACTCGGATTAACAAGTTTACTGTGCTTCGCTCGCCCCACGTAAATAAAAAATCGCGTGAGCAGTTTGAGATGAGGACACACAAAAGGTTAATCGATATTATCGAACCTTCGGCAGAAGTTATGAATGCTTTGTTGGCATTGGAGCTTTCAGCCGGTGTTGATGTAGAAATTAAACAATAAGATTTATTCAAATGGTAGACGGCCTTTAATCAGGGGTGCGTACCTTAGGAGAATTTAAATGATTGGACTGATTGGAAAAAAAATCGGCATGACCCAAATCTTTAATGAAGTCGGTCATCTTATGCCGGTTACGGTTATTCAGGTAGAACCCAATACCGTTGTTGCGCTAAAGGACAAGGACAAGTTCGGATACTCTTCAGTAGTGCTCGGTTTGGGTGAGCTCAAAGAAAAACACACCAGTAAACCCTATGCAGGACAGTTTAGCGAAAGCCTTAAACCTTTAAAACTTTTAAAGGAATTCCGCGGCTTTGATAAAGAAGTTGCAGTCGGGGACAAGCTGGGTGTAGAAGTTTTTGAAAAGGTTCCGTATTTGGATATTACGGCAATTTCAAAAGGAAAAGGTTTTCAGGGTGTTATGAAGCGATGGGGCTATGGAGGCGGTAGAGCAAGCCATGGTTCTAAATTCCACCGTGAAGCAGGTTCGACGGGACACTGCACAACTCCGGGCCGTTCTTTTAAAAATACGACAATGCCCGGAAGAATGGGTTGTGATAAGGTTACCGTTCAAAATTTGCAAATCGTAAAAATTGATCCTGAATTGGGTGTAATAATGGTTCGCGGTTCTGTTCCGGGTAAAAAGGATGCAACTGTATTCTTAAAATCCGCAGTAAAGCGGGCTAAATAAGGACGGTAGAAGACATGGAAAAGAAAGTCTATTCAGTCGATGGTAAAGAATTGAGGACAATCAATCTTGATGACAAGGTGTTCGGTCTTCCCGTAAATGATGATGTTATTTACTACGCCATCAATAATGAATTAGCCAATAAACGGGTCGGAACGGCTTGTACAAAGGGTAGAGCTGAGGTTCACGGTTCAAATGCCAAGCCTTACAGTCAAAAGGGTACAGGACGTGCACGGCGCGGCGATAAAAAATCCCCTCTTTTAGTCGGAGGAGGAACTGTTTTTGGACCTAAACCTAGAGATTTCAGCTATTCTATGCCTAAAAAAGCAAAAAGATTGGCAATGAAGTCAATTTTGAGCCTTAAAGCTCAAAACGACAGGTTAGTGGTTGTCGAAGATTTTACGGTAGAAAGCGGAAAAACCCGTGACCTTGTAAAGATTTTAAATAATTTTGCAAAGGGTGAACGCACTGTTATTATTCTAAAGGATGATGATTCTTTGGTAAAAAGAGCAGGGCGCAATATTCCGCATATTTCATTCTTAGCATATAACCGCCTTCGAGCCCACGATTTATTCTATGGCCGAAAAGTTATTATGCTTGAATCTGCCGCAAAAAATCTTTCTGAATTTTACGGATGTAAGGAGGCCGAATAATAATGGAATACAATGATATACTTATCGCGCCTGTTCTTACGGAAAAAAGCACAGAACTTCGCGAGCAGGGCAAATATGTTTTCAAAGTAGCGCCAAAGGCTACCAAGATTCAGATAAAGGAAGCAGTACGAAGATTGTTCAATGTAAAAGTTACCGATTGTACTGTTGTTAATGTTCGAGGAAAGACTAAGCGTCTCCGCTACAAGGAAGGTAAAACTTCATCTTGGAAAAAGGCAACCGTAAAACTTGCCAAGGGTGAGACAATTAAGATTTTTGAAGGTGCGTAAGCCTTAATGTGCTTATGCTAAGGGGATAGCAAAATGGCTCTAAAAGAATATAAGCCGATGACGCCAGGATTGCGCGGACGAATTGATTTGCGAAAAGATGAAATTACAGCTCAAAAGCCTGAAAAGTCTTTGACTACAGGCAAAAAGAACAGAGCAGGACGCGATTCAAGAGGACGCATTTCAGTTCGAGGCCAAGGCGGCGGACATAAACAGAAATACCGACAAATCGATTTTAAGCGAAATAAATATGGTATTCCGGGCACTGTAAGGACAATCGAGTATGATCCTAACCGCAGTGCAAATATTGCATTGATTTTTTACGCTGACGGCGAAAAGCGATATATCATCGCTCCTAAGGGTTTAAGAATCGGTCAAAAGATTATGAGCGGCGAAATGGCTACATTGGATGTTGCAAATGCTCTTCCTTTGGAAGCAATTCCCGTCGGCTTTACCGTGCATAATATTGAGCTTACAATCGGAAGAGGCGGACAAATGGCGCGTTCGGCAGGTGCCGGCGCATTGGTTGCTGCAAAAGAAGGCGAATATGTTACCATAAGATTGCCTTCCGGAGAAACTCGCTTAGTAAATAAAAAATGTTATGCAACAATAGGCGAAGTCGGCAATGAAGATCATATGAATACAAGTCTTGGCAAAGCCGGTCGATCAAGATGGCTTGGAATCAGACCCTCCGTTCGCGGTATGGCTATGAACCCGATTGATCACCCCCTCGGCGGCGGTGAAGGACGAGGAAAGGGAAGACATCCCGTTACTCCTTGGGGACAGCCTTGTAAGGGTTATAAGACCCGCAAGAAGCGCAATCCTTCGGATAGCTTCATTGTCTCAAGACGAAAGAAGAAGTAGGGGGTTGCAGAAGTGTCAAGATCAATTAAAAAGGGACCTTTTATCGCAAAGAGTCTTTTTAAGAATGTAAACGAGATGAACAGATCGGGTAAAAAGAAACCGATTAAGACTTATTCCCGCTGTTCTACAATTATACCTGAAATGGTAGGTAACACTATTTCGGTACATAACGGCAAGACGTGGATTCCGGTTTATATAACCGAGAATCTTGTTGGACATAAACTTGGAGAGTTTGCTCCTACGCGCACATTCCGCAAACATGCAAACTCCGACAAGAAGGTTGTAAAATAGGTGAAAGAAGATGACTGAAAGAACAGGATATCGAGCAACAACGAAATTTCTTATTGCATCACCTACTAAGGTAAGGCCGGTGGCGAATGTCGTAAAAAACAAGCCTTATCCGGAAGCAATGGCTATTTTGGAAAATATGCCTCAAAAGGGAGCCGTCTTAATTTCTCAGACGATGAAATCGGCTGCCTCAAATGCTCTTTACAAAAATAAACAGCTTGATGAAGATATGCTCTTTGTTAAGGAAATTATGATTGACGAAGGGCCTAGGCTAAAAAGAATTTGGTGTCGCGGCAAGGGGCGTGCAGACATGCTCTTAAAGCGCATGTGTCATATCACAGTTGTCGTTGACGAGAGAGCAGGAGAGTAGATATGGGACAGAAAGTAAACCCTACAGGATTAAGACTTGGTATAAACAAAACTTGGTCGTCTCGCTGGTATGCAGGCCCCCGAAATTATGCCGACTTGTTGCTTGAGGATTTAAAGATTCGAGCTATGATTCAGGAGCTCCCTGAATGTAAAAATGCAGACATTGCCGAAATTGAAATCATCCGTCATCCCCAGAGGATTACGATTATGATTCATACGGCTCGTCCCGGCGTTATAATCGGTGTAAAAGGTGCCAATATCGAAAATATCGGAGCCATTATACAGAAAAAGCTCGGCAAAAAAGTGCAGATCAAGATTAAGGAAGTAAAGAGAGCCGAATTGAGGGCTTCTTTAGTTGCCCAAAACGTCGCACGCCAGCTTGCCGGAAGAGCTTCTTTTAGAAAGGTATTAAAACAGGCTTGTTTTAATACTATGAGATCCGGTGCTCAAGGTATAAAGATTAGAATTTCAGGACGCTTAGGCGGTGCTGAAATGTCTCGAACCGAAGAAATGAAAGAAGGACGGGTTCCTCTTCACACTCTTCGGGCGGATATAGACTACGGTTTTGCTGAAGCGGATACAACCTATGGAAAAATAGGCGTTAAGGTATGGCTTTACAGCGGAATGATGTTTGGCGGAGAACAAAAAGAAGATGCAGGTGCCTTGCTCAAAAAGCAAAGAAGACCCCGCTCTGAAAAACCCGCTCAAGCAGGGAGGCAATAATTATGGCATTCAGTCCCAAACGTGTAAAACATAGAAAGGTTCAGCGAGGTAGAATCAAGGGCGAAGCTACACGATGCAACAGCATCGATTTCGGCGATTACGCCTTAGTTTCTCTTGAGCCTTTTTTGCTTACAAACAGACAAATTGAAGCTGCCCGTGTTGCTTTAAATCGTAAGATTAAGCGAGGCGGAAAATTGTGGATTCGAGTTTTTCCGGATAAACCCTATTCAAAAAAACCCGCTGAGGTTCGAATGGGCGGCGGAAAAGGCGCTCCCGAGTACTGGGTAGCGGTTGTAAAACCCGGAACTATTATTTTTGAATTAGCCGGCGTTGATAAGAATTTGGCCGAACAAGCTATGGCCTTGGCAGGAAGTAAACTTCCGTTTAAGACAAGGTTTGCCGAGCAGATTCAGGCCGACTAAGGAGCGTTTAAAATGAAAAAGAAGTCAAAGTACAGAGAAATGTCGTATAAAGAACTTGTTTCAAAACGCAATGATCTAAAACAAAAATACATGGATTTGAGATTTCAAGCTGTGGTAGGTCATTTGGATAACCCGCTTGAAAAGAGAAGTATGCGTCGTGAAATAGCGATGCTAAATACCTTCATCCGCCAAAAAGAATTGGCCGGTGAAAGCGGAAATTAGGAGCTTAACCCGTGGAAACAACAGAAAATACAAAAAAAATCGGGAAGCGCGAGTTTGTCGGAATTGTAACAAGCGACAAGATGAATAAAACCATCGTTGTTGAAGTCCGAACCAAAAAGCTTCATAAGCTGTATAAAAAATACGTATCGAGCAGTAAAAAATACAAGGCTCACGATGAAGAGAATACGGCTCACATCGGCGATACTGTAAGAATTGTAGAGCATAAGCCTATCAGCAAAGAGAAGGCTTGGATGCTTACTGAAGTTATTGAACGGGCTAAGTAAGGCAAGGAGTTAAGGTAAATGATACAGGTTGAAACAAGATTAAACGTTGCCGATAACTCGGGCGCTAAACTCGTCGAATGTATTAAGGTTATCGGCGGATCAAAACGCAGATATGCAGGTATTGGGGATATAATCGTTGTGGCGGTAAAAGAAGCCTTGCCTACGTCGGTTATTAAAAAGGGTACGGTAGAAAAAGCCGTTATTGTGCGTGTTTCAAAAGAATACCGCCGTCCCGATGGAACTTATATTCGTTTTGATGATAACGCTTGCGTAATCATCGATGATAATAAAAACCCCAAGGGAAAACGTATTTTCGGCCCTGTAGCCAGAGAACTTCGTGATAATGATTACATGAAAATAGTTTCTCTTGCTCCGGAAGTTCTTTAAGGAGAGTTTATGGCAGGAAAGATGAAAATTCGCCGCAATGATAGTGTAGAAATTATTGCAGGCAAAGAAAGGGGCAAGCGGGGCGAAGTCGTAAAGGTCTTGCAGGAAGATAATAAGGTTATCGTCGGCGGTCTTAATATGACAAAAAAAGCCATGCGCAAAAGAAGCCAGCAGGATCAGGGCGGAATTGTAGAAATTGAAGCTCCGATATCTGCATCCAATGTTATGATTATATGCAAAAAATGCGGCAAAACCCGAGTTGCATATGAAATAAAGGACGGCAAAAGAACAAGAATTTGCCGTAAGTGTGGAGAAGCGTTATAATGAGTAATTACGTACCTCGGCTTAAGAAAGTCTATACGGAACAGATCATGCCCGAGCTTAAAAAGGAATTTAATTACAGTTCCGTTATGCAAATTCCTCGGCTTAAAAAAGTCGTAGTAAGCATGGGTGTTGGTGTAGCTCTCACGAATAGGAAACTACTTGATGCTGCAGTAACTGACCTTGAAACAATCACCGGTCAAAAAGCTGTGAAAACAAAGGCAAGAAAGAGTATAGCAAACTTTAAACTTCGTGAGGGAAATGAGATTGGGGCAATGGTAACTTTGCGCGGTGCTAGGATGTATGAATTTTTAGACCGCTTTATCAATGTTGCTTTGCCGCGTGTTAAGGATTTCCGCGGAGTTAACCCGAACGGTTTTGACGGTCGCGGAAACTATTCAGTGGGTATTACCGAGCAAATCATCTTCCCCGAAATTGACTTTGATAAAATTGAGCGTATTTCGGGATTAAATGTAAGCGTGGTAACTTCTGCCGAGACTGATCAAGAGGCAAGATCGCTTCTTGCAAAGTTTGGTATGCCCTTTAGGAAGTAAGAGAGGATTTCATGGCTACAGTTGCAAAAATTAATCAAGCTAACAGAAAAGCGAAGTATCCGACACGGCAGTATAATAGATGTAAGGTTTGCGGACGCCCCAGAGGTTATCTGCGAAAATTCAAGATGTGCCGTGTTTGTTTTAGAAAATTGGCAAGCGAAGGGCAAATCCCCGGCGTTACAAAGTCAAGTTGGTAGGAGGAACGATAATGAGTGTTTCAGATCCAATAGCAGACATGCTCACTAAAATTAGAAATGCTGCTTCCGCCGGTCACGAATCGGTCGATGTTCCTTCTTCAAAAATGAAGTGGGAAATTATCAGTATTCTTAAATCGGAAGGGTATATTAAAAACTTTAAAAAAATGACCCAAGAAGGGGCTAACAACATCCGAGTATTTTTAAAATACGATGATAAAGAATCTTCGGTTATCCACGGAATCGAAAAAGTTTCCACACCCGGCCGCCGTGTATATTTAGGTTATAAGAGCTTACCGAGAGTTTTTAACGGTTACGGTACCCTTATTGTATCGACTTCAAAAGGTATCATAACCGGAAAAGCTGCCGGCGAAAGCCAAGTAGGCGGTGAGCTCATTTGCAAGGTTTGGTAGGAGGAGCAATATGTCAAGAGTTGGAAAAATGCCTGTTGCTATTCCTGCAGGTGTAAAAGTGAATGTTGCAAACGGTACCTTTACCGTTGAAGGCCCCAAGGGGAAACTTTCACAAAGCTATCATACTGAGGCTGTTGATTTTAAGGTTGAAAGCGATCATGTTCTTGTAACAAGAAAAGACGATGAGCTTCAGACAAGGGCTTATCACGGTTTATACCGAAGCCTTCTTAACAACATGGTAAAAGGCGTAAGCACAGGCTTTACAAAGACCTTGGTAATCAATGGTGTAGGTTACAGAGCTGAAGTTCAAGGTAAGCTCCTTGTAATGGCACTGGGTTATTCAAACGACTTTTCCGTTCTTATTCCTGAAGGAATTGAAGTAAAGGTTGACCAGCTGAAAGTTATAATTTCAGGAGCTTCCAAAGAAGCGGTCGGACAATTTGCTTCTCAGGTAAGAAAACTGAGAGGTCCTGAACCCTATAAAGGCAAGGGAATTCGTTATGAAAACGAAATCATCAAACGAAAAGTCGGTAAGTCCGGTGTAAAGTAAGGGTAGTATTATGGACAAAAAACGTAATGATAAAGATAGAAAAAGATTTAAGCGAAAGATGCACATTCGAAAGTCTATTTTCGGTACTGCAGAACGCCCTCGTATGACCGTGTTCCGAAGCAATAAACGTATTTCGGTTCAGGTTATTGATGATGCAGAGGGCAAGACATTGGCTGCCGTTTCTACAATGGAAGAAGCTCTTCGATCGCTTAAGGTTAATGTTGAATCTGGGGCAAAGGTCGGTGAAGAAATCGGCAAGCGCCTCAAGGAAAAAAATATTGACACTGTTGTTTTTGACAGGAACGGATATCTTTACCACGGTGTTGTAAAGGCCGTTGCCGACGGTGCAAGAAAAACAGGAATTAAGTTTTAGGAGAGGTTATGAGTCATCAAAAAGAATCAAAGCGGGATAACCAGCATACTGAAAAAGAATACGTTGAAAAACTTGTTAAATTGAACCGAACGGCAAAGGTTGTAAAGGGCGGACGCAGGTTCTCCTTTTCTGCCTTGACTGTTGTCGGTGATCAAAAAGGACGGGTAGGATACGGTTTCGGTAAGGCAAATGATGTAAGCGATGCAATCAGAAAGAGTATCGAAAAGGCAAAAGCCAATATGGTAACCTTTCCGCTTAAAAACGGTACGATTCCTCATGAAGTTCAAGGCAAGTTCAAAGGTTCATCCGTTCTTTTGCGTCCGGCTTGTTCCGGTACCGGAATTATCGCGGGCGGTACAATCCGTGCCATTATGGAAGCTGCCGGCGCAACAGATTTGCTTTCAAAGTCTTTGGGATCAAGTTCCGCAGTAAACGTAGTTAAGGCAACCTTTGATGCCGCAGGTCTCTTGATGGACGGCAAAAAAATTGCTAAAAGCCGCGGTAAAACCCTTTTGGATGTATGGGGGTAAGATAAATGGCAAAGAGAATTAGTATTAAATTGATAAAAAGCACAATAGGGCAGAGACACCATGTCCGCTCAACCGTACGCTCTTTGGGATTAAAAAAGGTCAACTCGGTGGTTGAGCATGAGGGAAATCCTGCTATTTTAGGCATGGTAAAATCTATTGCTCATGTAGTTGAAGTTAAGGAGTTAAACTAATGTCCGAATTTAATTTAACTGTTCCTCAAGGAGCAACTCATAAAAAGAAGATTGTAGGACGCGGTTCCTCTTCCGGTTGGGGAAAAACTTCCGGAAAAGGCCACAAGGGGCAGCAAGCTCGTTCAGGCGGTAAGGTTTATGCCGGCTTTGAAGGCGGACAGATGCCCTTGTACCGCCGTGTTGCAAAAAAAGGATTTTCAAACTATCCTTTTAAAAAGGAAGTTTATGTTGTAAACCTTGCTATGCTTGAAACAAAGTACAGCGACGGCGAGACCGTAAACAAAGAATCCTTAATGCAAAAAGGTCTTCTCCGAAAAGGTTCTCTTTATGTTAAAATTTTGGGAACAGGAGATATAACAAAAAAATTGACGGTTGAGGTCGATAGAATTTCGGCATCGGCTAAGGAAAAAATAGAAAAGGCAGGCGGAACAATAGTTCAGTCTGAAACATAAAGGCGGTAAATAATGGCTAATAATGTAGTTGCAAATATGTTCAAAGTAAAGGAGTTACGAAGCCGTATTTTCTTTACGATCATAGTTTTAGCAGTTTTCCGCTTAGGTTCGGTACTCACCATCCCCGGTATCGACCCTAGTGCCCTTACGATGTATTTTCGGCAAGGTCAGGGAAATGCTTTTGCAGATCACATGGACTTTTTTGTCGGAGGTGCATTTTCAAACTTTTCGGTATTTATGCTAGGTGTAATGCCCTATATTTCGACTCAGATATTGATGCAGCTTGCCATGATTATTTTCCCGCGCCTTAAGAAAATAGCGGAAGAAGACGGAGGACGTAAAAAGATTCAAGTTTGGACAAGAATTATTACCGTTTTTGTCGCTCTTCTTCAATCTTCCGCTGTAGGTACATGGGCCAGGGCTATTCCCGGTGCTGTTGTAATTTCAAGTCCGATTTTACACTTGTTTATTACAATGGTTACGGTAACGACGGGTACTATGATTACCGTTTGGATGGGTGAACAGATTACTGCAAGAGGTATCGGAAACGGTATTTCAATGTTGATTTTTGCAGGTATTGTTGCCCGCCTTCCTCAGGCTGTTTGGGAATTGATCAAGCGTGTAAATAATGACGGTTTGAACCTTGTTTTCGTAATTATTGCTTTTGTGATGTTTGTCGGAATTATAGCCTTGGTTGTTTACGAACAACAAGGACAGCGTAAAATACCGGTTCATTATGCAAAGCGCGTTATCGGCCGAAAAATGTATGGCGGACAGAATACTTATATTCCGTTTAAGATTAACCCCTCGGGTGTTATTCCCATCATTTTTGCTTCGTCGTTTTTAACCTTTCCCCTTATGCTTTCGCAGATGTGGGGATCGAATGTTTCTTGGTTGGCTGCTGTTGCAAGATTTTTGCGTGCAGACGGCTGGGGGTATAACATTCTATATGTTGTTTTGATTGTTTTCTTTGCTTACTTTTATACACAGGTTGCACTTAACCCAACGGAAATAGCAAAACAAATAAGGGAAAACGGCGGATCGATTCCGGGAATCAGAACCGACAAAACAGAAGAGTATTTACAGAAGATTTTAAACAGGTTAATATTGCCCGGTTCGCTTTACTTGGCCGCAATTGCAGTGCTTCCTACTGTAATTCAATGGGCATTTAATTTCCCCAGAAATATTTCGATGTTAATGGGTGGAACTTCATTGTTGATTTTGGTTGGTGTTGACTTGGATACAATGAGCCAAGTTGAAGCTTTGCTTAAAATGCACCATCATGACGGCTTGCTGAAAAAAGGCAAGATTAGATCAAGGAACCTATAGAATTTTTTAAAAAAATGATATAGAATACATTCTTTGAAGGAGTGGATATGAAGGTTAGAACAAGTGTAAAACCTATTTGTGATAAATGCAAGGTTATTAAGCGTAACGGAATTGTACGGATTATCTGTACAAACCCTAAGCATAAACAGAGACAAGGTTAATGGAGGACAATGAATAATGGCTCGTATTGCGGGAGTTGACCTCCCTAACAAACATGTTAATGTTTCATTAACATACATTTATGGAATTTCGACTTCATCGGCAAACAAAATTTGTGAAGCTACAAAGGTTGATCCGATGAAAAAAATGAATGATTTGGATGAAGCCGAGTTATCTGCAATTCGTGAAGTAATTGACAGAGAGTACAAGGTAGAAGGCCGCCTTCGAACCGAAGTGGCTTTGAATATCAAGCGTCTTCAGGATATCGGCTGTTACCGCGGTCAAAGACATAGAAAGGGTCTGCCGGTACGCGGTCAGAGAACTAGGACTAATGCCAGAACACGCAAGGGTAAGAAAAAGACCGTTGCCGGCAAGAAAAAATAATCGTGGTTGGAGGTAATTAAAACATGGCTACTGTAAAGAAAAGAAAAGAAAAGAAAAGCATATATGAAGGCAATGTTTATATTCAAGCAACCTTTAATAACACAATTATTACGATAACCGACTTAAAGGGAAATGTTATTTCATGGGCATCTTCAGGCGGTTTAGGCTTTGCCGGTGCTAAAAAATCGACACCCTTTGCGGCTCAAACCGTTGCAGAAGCAGCAGTTCAAAAATGTCAGCCCTACGGCTTGCATGAAGTACATGTTTTTGTAAAAGGTCCCGGCGTCGGCCGTGAATCGGCTATTAGAACGCTTGGAACAATGGGATTAAAGGTTCGCTCGATCAGCGACGTAACTCCTATTCCGCACAACGGCTGCCGTCCTAAAAAGACGCGCCGAATATAAGGAGACTTGAATGGCCCGAAAAAATCTTTTAAAAGGATTTAAAAAGCCGAAAGGTTTGGAATTCGCTCAGCAAGAATCAACCGAAAGCTATGGTAAGTTTACGGCCTCCCCTTTTGAGACAGGTTTTGGAACAACAATCGGAAACTGTTTGAGGAGAATCTTATTGTCTTCAATTCAAGGTTATGCTATATCGGCAGTGCTTATAACATCGCACGATGCTGACGGTGTGCCTCATACAATTTCAAGTGAGTTTGAAAATATTCCTAACGTTTCAGAAGATACGCTGGAAATTTTAAATAAACTAAAGCAGATCCGTCTCCGTTTATCGGATGAGTCGGAACAAGGTGACTTTCATTTTGAATTTAAGGGGCCGGCGTCGATAACCAGCAAGGATTTTGCCGTTGAAGGGCAGCTTGAAATTCTAGGTGAGCCTTTTCATGTTATGGAACTCATGAAGGGCGCTAATGTTTCGTTTGATGTTCAGGTAGATTTCGGCCGAGGCTATGTACCGGCAGAAGTTAATGAAAAATACATTGAAATCGTCGGAACTATTCCTATGGATGCAATCTACGGTCCTGTTTTAAAGGTAAGCTATGCTATTGAACCTTGCAGGGTAGGGCAAAGAAACGATTACGATAAGCTAATTCTCGAGATTTGGACTGATAGCACAGTTCGGCCTGAAGATGTTTTAGGTGAAGCTGCAAAAATTGCAAAAGATCATTTTTCCATCTTTATTAATTTTAATGAGGGCGATTATCTTGGTGAAGATGATGATATTGATGAAGAAGCGGCAATAAAACAGCTCTTGGCTACTTCAATAAATACTCTCGATTTTTCCGTCAGGGCTAAGAATTGTTTGGATTCGGCCGGTATTAAAACTCTAGGCGAACTGGCTCAAAAGACTGAAGATGAGATCGAAAGTATGCGCAATGTCGGCAGAATGACTTTAAATGAAATTCATGCTAAGCTGGCGGAATACAATTTGCGCTTGGGTATGACTGATTACAGTCATCTAAAAAATACGATAAAAGTATCAAGACAGAAGGAAGAAACAGATGAAGCATAAGAACGGCTTTAATCCGCTTTCGCGTACAACTGCACATCGCCGTGCTTTGCACCGAAATATGGTTACATCGCTATTTAAGTACGAGCGGATTACGACAACAAAACAAAAAGCGATGGAAGTACGCCGAACTGCGGAAAAATTGATTACCCGCTCAAAGGTTGATACGTTCAACAACAGGCGTCATGCCGCAAAGTATATCTGGGATGATGATATTGTAAAAAAATTATTCAGCGATATCGGTCCTAGAATGAAGGACAGAAACGGCGGTTATACCCGTATTTTAAAAATCGGTTTCCGTCAGGGGGATGCGGCTGATGTTGCTATCTTGGAGCTTGTAGACTATGACTTTGAAAAGAAGGAAAAGGATACAAAGAAAAAAGATAATTCGAAAAAATCCGATGACAATAAGACTTCCAAAAAAGAAACGGGATTTAAATCGTCAAAGGGTGAATCCGAACACAAAAAGAATACCGATCAGGTAGTAGATAGTTCATCAAATCGGAGGTATAACCGTGTCAAAGGCTCATAGAGGTAAGGGAATCCGCGCAGAGCAGAATCGCGGACGCGGGGTATGCCCCGTATGCAATAAAACCGGAATCAAAGTTTTATACGAACAAGAGATTAACGGTGCAAAGTTAAAGATTTGCAAAATATGCAGAGCAAACATTAAGAATAAAAAGGCTGCCGAATCAGCTGCAGAAAAACCGGCTGAAGCATCGGCCGAATAAAAGTTTAGGCCTTTTTGTACAACGCCCGCCTTGGATGCGGGCGTTTTTTATATCTCTATATTTTTTTCACGGAGATTAGTAATACATTCCTGCATATATTTTTCATCATGCTCCTTGTAAATAGGACTTGTCTTTTTGCTTTTCTTTAGGTCGCCGTATGGAGGACATTTTTTGCCTCGATAGTTTTTATCTAACCATTCTTCCGAAACCTTATACCCTCGTTTGTTCATCTCTTCCATTACCGGTTCGTGATATTGAAAAAGTTTGTAGGGTGAGTATAAAAATACATAGTCCACAACAGAATGCTTTTTGCCCCAGCCATTTCCTCGCAATGCACAGCATTCTCTGTGCTGCCCTAATAGCTGCTGTGCGGGTAATCTGTTTATCAGGTTTTGATGCCATAGTCGCATGTTAATTTTCCTCTTCCTTAAAAATATTTGAATTTTCTAAATACTTATTAGGATATTTTTTTAGCAAGGTTAAAAGATAGATTAAAATTTCTTTTTTATTTATTTTTCCATATTTATATAGCTCAATCATATTTAAAAATTTTTCTTTTGCGTTTTTTTCTGCGCAATTTTTAAAATAGCCCCATATGTGCTGAAGGGAATTGATTACTTCTTTTGGGTTTTCTTCAAGTTTAATGGCTTGATCAATTAGGAGCTGCACTTCATCAGGGACTATGTCTTCTTTTTTTAAAAGCTCTCTTATATCCTTATAAATTTTTTGAGACTTGCTTAAAACCAAATACTTGTTTTGCGCCCAGAGCTTTTGGCTGATTTTTTTATTATCATTCATTAATTTTATCTTTAAATCTTGACTATAGCATGGGATTCATTTTTTTTCAAGCATTTTTTCACAAAATTCCATATTTTTGTATATAGTTTCTCCGATTGACAAAGGCTTCTATAATAAATAAAATTAAGGCTGATGAAAAAAAATAATTTGATAAGCAATTTTCACACCCATACTTATTTGTGTAAACATGCTGAAGGGAAGCCGATCGATTATGTAAAAGAAGCAATTAAGGGCGGCTGTTCGGCTCTAGGTTTTTCGGACCATTGTCCCTATCCCGATTCTTCGTGGGATTATTGCCGTATGGGAGAATATGAGGTAAATCTCTATAAGAGCATGGTAGAGGAAGCTGTCATTGATGCTCCTTTTCCCGTATATTTCGGTTTTGAGTGCGAGTGGCATCCGCGATATAAGAGCTGGTATAAGGATTTTTTGAGGGAGGAACTGAAGTCGGATTTTTTGGTTTTGGGTTCTCACTGGTATGATGTAGACGGCCGCTTGGAATATGCTCCTAATCTTACAAAAAAAGAACTTTTCGGTTATATTGATTTTACGATTGAAGGAATGACATCAGGTCTTTATAATTTTTTAGCCCATCCTGATCTTTTTTTAGCTGATATTTCAAATATAGATTCTGACCATCTGGCTTGTTCAAAGGCTTTAATTCAGTCAGCCATTGATCTTGATATGCCGATAGAAATAAACGGTTACGGCACCTTTAAAAGGAAAATTGTACGAGCCGGACGCGATGAATTTATTTATCCTGTTCGGCAATTTTGGGAACTTGCTTCAGGTATGGGGGCAAGGATTATCTGTAATTCTGATGCTCATTTTCCTGAGCATACTATTTTGGGATGCAGGAATGCAATGGCCTTTGCGGAAAGTATGGGGATTAAGGTTCAAGATACTGCCGAAGCCCTAGGCTTCCGGAGTATCAATGGATAAGGGGACTTTAAGAGCCTTTCATATTATAGTTAAGGGAAGGGTTCAAGGTGTCGGTTTTCGATATTGGACCCGTTCTCTTGCAAAGAGCCTCAACGTAAAGGGCAGGGTTCGAAACCTTCCTGACTACTCGGTCGAAATCCTTGCCGAAGCCGATACTGAAACTCTAGGAGAATTCGTTTATGCTCTCAAACACGAGCATCCTTATGCCCGTGTTGAAAGTCTTAATTCGGAAGAAGTGCGGGTTAGAGGTTATGCAGATTTCCGGATTGAAGTGTAGTAAATAAAAACCGGTCTATAAAGCATCTTAAAAAATCTATTCTGCCTTATCGTGTTTTTCTCCGCGGGTAACCTTTCCCATCATAAGCCATGCGAGGAGGAAAAAACATGTACAATACACAAAGACAGCCCTGTGCCCTGCAAAGTCGATTATAAGACCTGCAAGGAAGGGGGCTAGTATTGCCGCTCCTTGAGAAAAGGTATAATATAAACCTGTGTAAAGGCCTATGTGTGAAAAGCCTGCCATCTGCCAAAGCATTGGGAAGGAGTTTGCAATTATGCAAATCCAAAAAATACCGAACACAAACATTAAGCCCCAAAATAGGTATTTGATTTGTCCTCCGGCAAGACCTAGGACACCCGCAATTTCAGTTAAGAAAAATTGAGCTAAACATAGGGCAGCTACAACAATTAAAGCGATTCTTATCATTCTTTTCCGTCCCCACTTGCTTGCTGCATAACCCATCGGAATGGCTGATAAGGCTGAGGCTATACCTACCATTCCTGCTGCAAAGGCTCCCTGACCTGTCGATACGCCGAAATGTTTTATACTGTACTCGGCGATATAAGGTAACATTCCTTGATAGCCTAGGAACCATAAGAAAAGCGAAACAAGAACAAATAGGGCACTCTTATCGGGTTTTTCCTCGTCTTCGATTTTTCTGCCTGCCAATACGGTTTTCATTGCCTGTATAAACGGCACTTTTTCTTCTTCATTTTCAGAAGAATCGGGCGGTGGAGCATTTTTTTCTTTTACAAAGAAAAATAGCATTAGGGTTGCAAGGATAACCAAAAGACCCGCTGCCGGAAATGAAAGAACATCCTTTGTATGCCCTATAATGGGAAGGACAGTATCTACATCCATTAGACGGGCTAAAAATAAGGTTCCCACTATTGCTGCAATATTTCCCATAGTGTTTATAACTCCGTTCCCTTGAGAGCGGAACTCGGCGGGAACAATGTCCGGCATTAAAGCGATTACCGGCCCCCGCACCGATTGCTTAAATAAATTCAGCATGGCAAGAACAATTATTAATGCCGCCAAAGAATTTTTTGCTGCATATGGAATAAAGCTAAAAGTAATTGCAGACAATGGAAGCAGAATTATGATCCAAGGCATTCGTCTTCCTATTTTTGTGCGTGTTCGGTCCGACCATGCCGAAACGATGGGTATTAGTAATATTGCCAGAATATTATCGAGAGACATCAATATTCCGACAAGCCATTTAAAGGGAATATAACGGCTTAAAAAAATCGTTACATAACTGTCATACAATGGATCCATTAGTCCCATCGTAAAAAATCCTGCTCCGATTAAAAAAGTTATCGGAAGGTATTTTCTAAATCCTTCTTTTTGTTTCATAGCTTCTCCAATATTTATTTAATACCTTAACAGTATAAACTATATTTGCTATAATAGCTATAGTAAAAATAAAGATTATTTAATTTATGAGGAAACGGAACATGCGTAAAGAAATTTTGCCTAACGCAAAAAGACCTCTTCTTTTTGGTCATAGAGGAGTTTCAAGTTTAGCTCCTGAAAATACAATTGCTTCATTTAAGAAAGCTGTAGAACTGGGAATTCCCGGAGTGGAGCTGGATGTGCATTTAACCAAGACCGGAGAACTTGCGGTTATTCATGATTCCTCAATTAAGCGTACAGGAAGAATTTATGAAACCGGAAAGGTTATTGAAGCTCCTGATCTAAAAGTTGAAGACTTATCTTGGGAAGAATTACAAAAATATGACTTCGGTATTTGGTTTTCAAAAGAATATGAAGGCGAAAAACTTCCTTTACTTTATGATGTCCTAAAACTTCTAGGCTACGATATCTATGTCGATATAGAAATAAAAATAGATAACTTAAAATATAAGGGAGTTGTAGAAAAAACTTATCAGGTTTTACAGGATATTTTAAAAGTTCTGCCTGAAAATCCTCACAGGTTTTTGGTTTCTTCTTTTAATCCCTTTGCTATAAGATATTTTTCGAAGATATGTTCCGATATTCCTACAGCCTTAATCTATGATAATCATCCCGATAATCTCTTTTTTTTAAAAAAGGGCAGGGGCCTTCTATTTTGTAGGCCGGATATTTTAAAGCCTTCTTATAAATGCTTTACGAAAAAGAAAAATAAAGAATCTTGGTGCTGGACGATTGATGATAAAGAAAAAGCCGAGGACCTTATCAAAAAAGGGGTAACGGGGATTATATCCAATCGCCCTCAGGACTTAAAAGAAGATTAAGATTCGCATTTTTACTAAATAATTTGAATAAATCCGCGCTTGTTGTACCAATTTATTGCCGTTTTATTTTTTGATTCGACATCAAGATAAATTTCCAAATCTTGATTTTTAAAATAGTTTATAACTCTATTTATAAGAGATATTCCGATTCCGCATTTTTGATATTTTTTTAGAACCGCAATAACACTGATGTAAGCCGAATTTTCTTTTATAAAAGAAATAATAAAACCTGCATATTCTTCATTATATTTTGCAATAAAACAAGAGGCGGGATTAAAAAGATCTATTTTATACCAATCACTTTCCCATGCCTTATCGCAAAAGGCATCGGCATATATTTGAGGAATAATATCTTTGTGTTTAGATTCATTAAATTCTTCGATTTTAATGTTTTTATTTTTGTTATCCAAAAGTTTCTTTGGTATTCGATATTTAATCCAGTCCTGCATTTCTATTCCTTATAAATTGTAAACACTCCGGAACAATAAGATATTTTTATAAAATCCGTTTTTAGATTAGGAAACCATAAATTAAATCTTGCGGCAATTAAATAATATTCTTCATCATCCCATTCGCCATAGTCTTTTTTTCTCGCAGCTTCCATATCTTCTTCTGTTTTAAATGCAACATCTCCGAAGATAAGAATACCATTAGGTTTTAAGGATTTTAACAACTTAAGAATATAGGATTTTTTTGCATCGTCATCTATGTGATGAATTGCATAGGTGCTGAGTATAACATCGAATTGTTTTTGCTCAAATTCCTTCGGAAGGCCGCCGGTAAAATCAAATTGCAAAAGTTCGGCATTGGGCATTTTCTGTTTTGCTTTTTTGATCATCTCATTTGAAAAATCTATTCCGTAAATATTATAGCCGTCGTCATAAAGTTTTTTTGTTAAAATGGCTGTGCCGAATCCTATGTCCAAAATATTTTTAGGATTTTGCTTGCGAACCTTTTCGTATACCGTACTTAGAACTTTTTTATAGCCGGCAAAGGGATAAACATTTTCTTCATCTGATATTTCGACTTGTGTGTCGTAATTATCTGACCATAGGTCAAAGCCTTTACTGTCCAACATCTTGTTTCTCTTTAAGATTGAATCTTATTTCCTTTCCACCATCATATAAAGAAGAGCGTTTATAACGGAGGCGGCGACATTGCTTCCGCCCTTAGTGCCTACGGTAGAGATTTGGGGAAAAGAACTTGAACGAAGGGCTTCCTTTGATTCGGCTGCACCTACAAAGCCCACGGGAACTCCTATTATAAATTCAGGAGAAAGTTTTTTTTCTTTGCAGAGCTCTAAAAGCCTGAAAAGAGCGGTAGGGGCATTTCCTATGACAAAGGCTTTAGCTCCATCTTGGACTGCAAGGTCGACAGCAGCCGAAGAGCGCGTAATTCCGTTTTCCTTGGACATCTTAAAAACTCTCTCATCATCAATCAGGCATAAAAGTTTATTTTGGGTTTTTGATAGGGCAGGCTTGTTAATGCCGGTCATCACCATTTTGGTATCGGTAAAAATAGTTATGCCCTTTTGAAGAGCCCTTTTAGCCGTTCCTATAAAATTATTTTGAAAGATAATTATCTTCCGGTATTCGACATCTCCCGTAGTGTGAATCATTCTTTTGGCTATAATTTTTTCTTCTTCCGTAAAAGAAACATCGGCCATACTTTCTTCGATTATGTCCATACTCTTATTTTCTATTTCCATCGGTTTTTTAATGTACATTTATTTTTTCCTTTAAGATGCTTTTGGGGTATTTATAGACTGAACCGCAGTTATGGCAATAAAGCTCTATTTGTTCAGGGCCGTTTTCATACATATCCTTTATTTCCTTTTCAGGTAAGGTAAAAAGTTTATCGCGGAATTTATCTTTTGAGCAGGGGCAATAAAAGTCTATATTTCTTTCGATTAGAACTTGAGGATTACAGTCACGGAAAAGGCCGAAGATAACATCCTCCCTGTTTCCCCCTTCCGCAAACCATCGGCCTATCGAGGGGCAAGCTGCAAAGGCTCTTTCTGCTTTTTCTATCAAGGATTCTTCGGCACCCGGCATGACCTGAATGTACATACCGCCTGCTCCGATGATTCTTCCTTCTTTGTCAAATTGGATGCCTGTATTAAAACCCGTTACCGTCTGCTCGGATTGTAAAAAATATTCCGATAGATCAAGGGCGATGTTTTTGTGCTTTATTTCGACGATTCCGGTTAGAGGTTCCCTTGCTCCTTCAGGGAAGCGGATAACCGAAATTTTCCCTTCCCCGAAAAGGGGCTTTAGATCCCATGTTTCTAAAGGAATGTCCGGTCTTATGGGGTCTTCCAATAGATAGCCCCTTACAAAGCCTTCGCTAAAGGCCTCGATACTAAAACCTACAAGGGGGCCTTGGGTATCACATCTGAATATTATTCTGTCTCTTCCCTTCATTGTTGGAATTAAGAGCGCTCCGCAAAGGGCGGCATGGCCGAGGGCAAGGCTTTCTAAAATACCTAAATTATGCTGCACCCTCATTTTATTTACAAAGCGGGTTCCATGAAAAAAAGCTCCGCGTATTTGGCCATCGCCTAGCATAAAGATTGTCATTCCGTCTTGGTGCATGGTTTTAAATTTTTCGATTAAGACGGGATCGGTTATCGGTTTATCTATCATAGGGCTGATTATAGCAAAGATTGCATCTTTATACAAGGATTGACAGCATCTCTTTTTTTGGATAAAATATCCTGTTTATTTTTTTATAATCTAAGCGAATCTAAGCGTTTTAAGGAAGAAATTATGTCAAATGAAAAGAAACTGTTACATTGGGCGGATCAGACTGCCGAAAAAATAATAAGAGAGAGGGGTGACCTCGATGTTTATACCTGTGCTTCAGGTATAACTCCTTCGGGAACCGTGCATGTAGGAAATTTCCGCGAAATTATTTCCGTCGATTTGGTTGTGCGTGCCCTTCGCTCCCGCGGAAAAAATGTACGCTTTATCTATTCTTGGGATGACTATGATGTATTCCGAAAAGTTCCTGCAAATATGCCCAAGCCCGAAGTTTTGGAAAAATATCTCCGCTATCCGATTACGATGGTTCCCGATACTTTTGAGAGGGATGAAAACTATGCCCGCCACCACGAGCATGATGTAGAAGCCGTTTTGCCCCGAGTCGGCATTCACCCCGAATATCTTTATCAGGCCGAACGCTATCAAAAGGGACTGTATGCCGAAGGAATGAAAAAAGCCTTGGATAACAGGGAAGAGCTTAAAGATATTTTAAATACTTACCGAGATGAGACACATAAAATTACCGAAGAATACTGGCCCGTTTCTGTTTTTTGTACAGCCTGTAATAAGGACACAACAAAGATAGAATCATGGGACAATGATTGGACGCTTAAATATTCTTGCGAATGCGGACATTGTGAAGCTGTGGATCTGCGTAAGGCAAAATCTGTAAAGCTGGGCTGGAGGGTTGACTGGCCCATGCGCTGGGCTTTTGAAAAAACCGTTTTTGAGCCGGCCGGAAAGGATCATCATTCACAAGGAGGTTCCTTCGATACGGCAAGCTTGGTTTCCGACCGCATTTATAATTGGCCTGCTCCCGTAAGTTTCCGATATGATTTTATCGGTTTAAAGGGTGTGCCCGGAAAGATGGCTTCTTCTAAGGGAAAGGTTGTAAGCCTTGCCGAAGTACTTGAAGTTTACCAGCCCGAAGTTGCCCGCTATCTTTTTGCGGGGACAAGGCCAAACACCGAATTCGTTATCAGTTTTGACCTTGATGTAATTAAAATTTACGAGGACTATGATAAAACCGAGCGCATTGCATGGAAGGTTGAAAAGGCAAAAAACGATGAGGTGTTCGAAAAAGAATATAGAATCTATGAGCTTTCACAAATAGAGGGAATGCCTGAGTGTATTTCCTATCAAATTCCTTTTAGGCATTTATGCAATCTTTTACAGATAAATTCGGGGGATATTGAGGCGGTTATAAGCGCTCTCCCCAATGTAAAACCCGCTCAAGCCGATAGGCTGAGAACCCGTGCCCAATGTGCTTGGAACTGGATTACGGACGGGGGAGCTCCCGAAGAGTTTAAGTTTGCTTTAAGAGCTGACGGCTCAAAGGCTGAACTTTCCGAGGCAGAAACAAAGGCTATTAAAACGATAAGGGATTCCCTTTTACCCAAAATGGACGAGATGGATGAAAAAACTTTTTCGACAGCCCTCTACGATGCGGCAAAGGAATGCGGCTTAGAACCCAAGCAAATGTTTGTTGCCGTCTATCAAGCCCTTGTTTCAAAGGATCAGGGTCCTCGTCTAGCAGGCTTTATGAAAACCATCGGCAAAGAAAAACTCGCAAGTATTTTGAAAAATTATTAAGGTAAAAAGGCTTTTATTTTTTTAAAAATTGTGCTAACATTATGCCCATGGTTAATGATGACTTGTACACACGCAAGATAGAGCCTGCTCCCGATAGACCTGTACAAAACGGAAAACCGAATTTCGGTACTTTTTCAGGCTGCTTTAAAAAATTTGATATAAAAGGGCTTTATCGGGTTTTCGGTAATCTGCCCATTCCTAGAATAATTACCAACGGACGTATTTCGGGAACAATGAGGTTCCTATTTTGCGATGACGAAGTAATAGGAGAAATAATCTTTTTTTCGTGCTATATTTTCTCCTTTATGGAAACTACTTTTTGGGTTCGTAAAACTCAGCAAAAATATGCCTATCGGCAGTACTTGCCGGGCGGCTTTATTCATATTCCGATGCACATAAAATATAGCGTTACGGCTTGCCGTAAATCATATAGATATGCCCGTGTTTTTTCGCGTCTTTCCCACGGGAAGCTGCATGCCGACTTTGACTTTTCAGCCCATGACTCCCGCCCTTCATGCGAGGGACGTCTGGATCTTGATATTCGGGATAAAGAAGCTTTGGACTTTTCGTGCGTAATTCCCAACTACGTAAGCCGGCGGTGTATGGCCATGTACATGCAGACAGGAACGGTAAAGGGCTGGGTAAGTTTGGGTTATAACGAAGATATTCAGCTAAAAAAAGAAACATCCGTTGGTGTCTTTGATGTTAGAAAGTCTTACACAGGCTTTAGCTCAAAACGCACTCTCGTAAACGGACTCGGTAAACTGGATGACAAGCCGTTGGTCTTTTATCTTGCAAGTTCTATTGCTCCGGACAGTAATAAACACAATGATAATATAATGCTATATGACGGAAAGCGTACGCCTCTTCCTCCGGTTAAAATAACCCGCCCCTTCGGTATAATGGGAAAATGGATAATACAGGACACCGAAAGTATGGTAGACCTTGTGTTCTATCCTATTTCAAAAAATTACAAAAGGGTAAATGCCGGTCTTTTTAGGACGGAATACAATACGGTTTACGGCCATTTTGAAGGTACCCTGCTGACTGCTGACGGAGAAGAGTTAAGACTAAAAAACTTCCCTGGCATAACAAAGAAATATAATCTCAGAATTTGATGTTCTAAGGATTGGGAAAATGCTTATTAAAATAGAAGAAACGGAAATTGAATGGACAGAATCTAAGGGCCGGAAGCTGAGGCTTACAATATCGCCTAAGACGGCCGTTCCCTGCATCCATGTTCCAAAAAATTATTCTCAAATCAAGGCTTTGGACTTTGTAAAAGAAAACATTGCGTGGATAAAAAAACATCAAACCCGTATTGAAGAAAAAATTGCTAAAAAGAATTTAAAAACTTCTCTAAGGGACGGATCAACGGTAAGTTTATGGGGTACAGAATATAAAATTAAAATACTACGGGCTAAAAAAAATGCAAGCGTTGCAGCCGATGATGACTTTATCTATTTAAAAGAACCTTCCGGAGCCGATCCTAAAAAGCGGCATTCAATTTTGAACCGCCTTTATAAAAAAGAATTGGAGCTTTATGTTGAAGAAATCTTGCCCTTTTGGGAAGCTAAGATAAAAGAATCCGCCTCTGAAATAAAATACCGAGATATGAAAAGCAAATGGGGTTCCTGCAATTCTTATACGGGAATAGTTACCTTAAACACAAAACTAGCAGCTCTTCCTTGCGAATGTGCCGAAATGGTGCTGGTGCACGAACTTGTTCATTTTAAGGAAAGGCTCCACAACGACCGTTTTAAGCGATATATGACCAAATACCTCCCCGATTGGAAAGAAAGAGTTAAGCTCTTGAATTCTGACGATTATTAGGGTGTAAGGTTTAGTCTGATACGCCTGCGTTAGAATCGGAGTTTTAAGCCGCTTAATATAGACGGCTTATCGAAAGCCGTCTTTCTAGCCTGCTTTCCAGCCGGCATTCGTGCAGTTGATTTTTTTTTAAAAATAATGTACTATCCTTTTTAATTGAAAGTTTTGTGTCAATTATGTGTAATAAAAATTCCGTATTTGGAGAATTATATTATGAATAAAATATTACCTGCCAAACATATTTCTACAAAATTTGTTATAGGTGCGTTGCTGGATACTTTTTGGGTTACTGTCGGAAGTATAATAGCTGCCGCAGCTTTACAGTTTTTTCTTATACCCGGAACAATTGCACCGGGCGGTGTCAGCGGCTTGTCGGTTGCAATCGAAAAACTGACAGGTATAAGAGTTTACATATCGAATTTAATTATAAATGTTCCTTTATTTATTTTTGGAGCAAAACTTCTAGGTAAAAAGTCCGCTGTTTTTACCCTTTTGTCTATTTTGGTGCTGTCGGGGGTTCTGGCTATTTTGCCCCAAGACTTTGTGTTTACCGATGATCTTTTTTTACAGGCGACCTTCGGAGGAATTCTTTTAGGTTTGGGCTTGGGGATTGTATTTAAGCGCGGCGCCACTACAGGCGGAACCGACCTTGCCGGTGCTATTGTAAACAAGCATTTTCCCGGATTAAGCATTGCAAAGGGAATGGCTATAGCCGATTTTGTAATAGTTATCTTTGCGGGCGTTGTAGACAATAACCCCAATACTTCGCTGTATTCTTTAATAGCTCTTTTCTTTTGCACCAAGATAGCGGATATGATTCTTGACGGCTTCGGTTATTTTAAGGGCTTTTTTATTGTAAGTTCCAAGCCGGATGAAATCGGAGATGCTCTTATGAGCAAGCTGGAAAGAGGCGTGACCCTCCTCAAAGGAGAAGGCATGTATTCAAGACAGGATCGCCCTGTGCTGCTCTGTGTCGTAAGCCGTGCCCAGTTTGTCAGAGCAAAAGAAATAATAACCGAAATAGACGAAAAGGCTTTTATTATGGTCTGCGATATGCAGGAAGTTTACGGTCTCGGTTTTAAACAAAAAATAAAGTAAACTGCTATTTTATGGATTGAATTCAGTCATTGACGGCAGATAGTTAATTATGGTATATTCAAGCTATGGATTCAGGAATTTTTATTACGGATAATAGATTAAAGTTTTCGCAAGAGCTTGCGAATAAACTTAGAGATAAGGGCTTAAAGGTTTGTTTGAGTTCGGAGTATAAGGAAGATAATAAAGAAAGCGGTGTTACTACCGAAATCGAATGGAACCGCCCATCTCTTTTTTCTCTCCAAGCTATTCCGCTTAAATTAAAAAACATAAATATTGCTGCCGATACGTCAATTTTAGTTTTTGATGCTCCTGCTTATTCCAAAATATATCCGGGGACGGATGCTCTTTCTATAGATAAGGCTATAAGCGATCTTGTTTCGGCAAATGCCGCTCTTGCTCTTGTTTTAAAAAATTACTATATTAAAAAAGCCCAAGGCCGCTTAATATTTGTTCACCGTGATATTGATTCCCCTTGCGGCAATCCTAATATTTCGGCTGCCTCCGCCGCTTTTGCACGTATTGCAGAAGAAACGGTTGATGCCGTAAGAAAAGCCGAGCTCCCCGGGGTGCAAACGCTTTTGGTAAAACTTGAAGGTTTTGAAGATGAAGTCTTTGTCGATTGGATATGCAATCAGATAGGTTTACCTGTTTTGTCCAGAAGTCCCGGACGATGGGTAAAAGCAGGGCAGCGCAGCTTTTTCGGTAAGTAAGTAGTAAGATTGGGATACACCTGCAAATGTCTTGCCCTGTAGAAAATATGCGGATTACTGTGTCGCATTGCTAAAAATGTTAGAGAAGGGCGTGTATTAAAAATTTTAGAACACTGAAAAACAAAAAAGGCTACCCCTCACAAAAACGCCGGGAACAAACTTATTGATTTTATCGGTACTTTGTCTTATACTGTAAGTATAGTTGTTGAACCTTGCGGCTTAAAAAGGCGCCGCTCGCTTTCAACTGTATGTACCGGCACGGAAAGCCGGCAGTTATACCTTTTACGGTACGAGGAGGAAACTTATGAAAAAAATGTTATTTTACTGTTTGCGGCAGCACTGCTTACCGCTGCGCTTATACTGCAAACTTCCTGTAATCTTACCGCCCCTGAATACGGCGTATTAACACTCGACTTTGAAAATGGTGCGGCGCGGTCTATCGGGGCGAACGGGCTTCCTAACCTTTCGGACAGCACAATGCAAATCGACATTACAGGCAATTCTATCGTGCCCATTACAAAGCAGCTTGAAAAAGACGAACCGAAAGTTTTTTCGCAAATCCTGCCGGTAGGCGAAACGGTGCACATAAAGGTTTCTATTATAACCCCGTCGGCAACGTGGACGGGCTTTACCGACCTAACCGTAGAAAGCGGCGATAACGAGGCTGCCGTTAAACTGAACAAGATAATAGCGTCCATGCGGCCGGTACTTTTTTCAGCAATACAAAGTGACCCTACCAACCCATACACGTTTAAACTTAATATGAGCGGGACTCCGCTTGAGATAACACAACCGGGTCCTAACACCCCCAGTAATAGTTTTTTTTGTACGAGGGACGGTAAGGGGCGGCTGTATGCAGCATATCACGACGGTTTCAACGGTTTTGAAATACAGCGGTATACCAGCGAGGGCAGCACTGATAAACAGGTCGACCTTACTAATATCAGTACTGCTGTCGATGTTACAGGCCTTACAACCGACTTAAAAACGGGAAAGGTGTACGTTACCGAAGGCGGTAGTATCTACGAAATAAAAGATGATGCTGCTCCTCCCCATACACCAAAAGCACAGTTGATTAACAACAGCAGCGGCTCGTATAATGCTATTGCCGTTTATAACGGGTATTTGTTCGCGTATGGGGCTGATGGAGGGGGGAAGAAACTTATAATGCGTAAACTAACTGCTGACGGTTCAGGGGTTGATCTGGGTACTATATACCAAACGGATCAAGATCCTTTAAAAGATATTATACCCATAACAGGTGATCCAGTCATTGCCCACCAAAGCGGCCAATGCCAAGATATGTTTGCGTACGGGAATAAAGTGTATATGGTTTTTACGATCGGCGCTCCGTATGACGGCAGCAAAGCTTTTTACGGCGGGGTTCTTGAGTACACCTACACTCAAGACGGCCATATCACCGAGTCGGGCAGGTATGGCTTTGGCGGTATGGAAAGCTATATAGAATATCCCGGTGGCAGTGGGACTGCTGTGTATCGTTTCACTGGAGAGCCTCAAGACCGCTTTTATGGGGCTCGGCGCATTATCGGCTTTGAAGACGGCGTCTTGTATATCGCTGATGACGGTGCAATATTCAGATCACTAGAGTTAGTAAATGATTATAGTGTACGCGCAAACATAAACCGCATCGCAAAACTCGACACACGTTCGGGAACTTTAACATTCGAAAACACCGATGCCAAATGGTATAGGGAGTGGCGATAACCTGATCTATGCCGGACGTAGGCTATAACCTACGCCGGCCGAAGTGCTAACCTACGGCAGACGTAGAGCATAATTTGACAGTGTGTCAAAACAGTATTCGAGACTATCTTGAAGCTCGATTAAAAAATATACCTCCTTGTATATTTTTTAATCACGAGTTTTAGGCCTTTACCCGCCATGGACGGTTGTGACATAAGTGGTAGAGTTTTACTTACAGAACCACCACACTTCCTGTGAAAAATGGGTAATTGCTAAGTTTAGATGCTGAACAACTTACAGTTATAGAAACGGGGCTTTTAGCCAGGTTAGTTCGTGTTTGTTTGCCGTAAGATGGACAATCTTCGAGTTTGGAATTGCTGCAAACTTTTTAACGGTTTCGTTATCGGGGTCTCCCTGCATCTTTATTGTGCATATAAATTTTTCGCAAAGGCCCGAGTCAATCCATTTTATAATCCAATCATAAAGCCTTGGAGGATAGCAGATTACATCGGAGCAAAGCCAATCTATTTTTCCTATTTCTTCCGGCTTTAAGGTAAAGGCATCATGCTTTATAAATTCAATATTTTTTTTTGTCATTAAATCGGGTCTCAAGGGGCTTCTGTCGATTGCGATAATCTTGCAGCCCAAGTTATCCAGCACCCAGCTCCAGCCTCCCGGGCAGGCTCCGGCATCGAGGCAGATAGAACCGGCTGCTGGCAGAGAATTCTTTTTTTCGGAAGAAACTGCGGGCATAGCTTCGGGTTTTTCAGCAAGGCCGTTTTTTTCTTGATATTTTTTTAAGTAAAAATTTAAGAGGCTTAAGGCTTCCCACATTTTTAAGTAGGCTCGGCTCGGCGGATTTATCTTATCTTCTTTAAAGAAAATTTCACCGCGGGGGAAGGGGCTTGAAGTCTTTGCCGAAGCAAAAATTTGATTTTCGTTTAAAAGCGTCCAGATTCCCATTTCGGCTGACGGAACGTCATAGGGAAATGCCCTTTCTTTTTTGCTTATGAATGGAAGTTTTTTTTCGATGAGTTCCGCCCGCCTAAAACAGTTAAAGGGAACAAATGCCCAGTTTCTTTGGATTGAACGTAAAATATCGGCGGCCTCGTTTATACTTGAAAACTCGGCTATAAAAGGTTCCTCCATACAAAGGCGGCTCCAAAAAATATCTTTCGGAAAATTTTCCCTGTAGATAATATTGCCGTAAACGGATGCATCTTTTGGAAGTTGGATAATCCCCAGAGGCATATCCGTGTGAGGAATTCCCAATTCATCAAGAAGATGATTTTCAAACTGAGGAACGGTGAGCCAAGCCCTGCCTTTTAACGTTTTTATTCGGGGAGCACTTTTATTCAGCATTATTTAATATTCTCTTAAAAAGAATATTTTCATTTTTTCCCTTTAGCTTGTCAATTAGGTAGATTTGTGCTATTATGTAAAAATAGATTATGTAATATTTATTTTATGGAGGAATTTTAAAATGTTTAAGTTAAAAAAGAATGTTTTTATGTTTGTGCCGGCTTTGGCTGTTTTATTGCTTTTTTCTTGCAATGCAAAAGAAAAAAAAGAATCGGTAGATGCTAATGTGTCTGAAACAGAGGCTGCCGCCGAAGTATCGGATATTGCAAAAGCTGAAGAAGGTCTGACTTCAAAAAAAGATATTGAAAAAATAGCATACAATAGTCTATTGAATACCGAATTTAAAAGTAAGTCTAAGGCAACTTCTGCTCATCAAAAATATTTAAACGATAAACTTGTTTTTAAAGATTTCCCTTTTAATGAAGTGAAAGAAGGTATGACGGCAGTGGTCGGAAGCGATCTTTGTTTATTCTATCCTAATGCAGAATTAAAATCTCAAGAAGACTTAGCAAAACTGCCTAAGGGAATTCCAATTCCGTTCGGCACGGTTTTGAACATTGAACAAGAACCGGTAAGGCTCCCTTTCGATCCCGAAGATGAATTCGATTTCGGTGTTTTTAAGTTCCAAGAAAATCAAAATTATTTTTACCGTACAACATGGAAGGGAGAAAAAGGGCTTGTCTTTGGAGCTGATCTTACAGGTATGGATAATGATTTGAAAAAAAATCAAATGATTTCCATGCGTTATTTAACAAACGGTGTTCCTAAAGAATTCTATTCGGTATTCGGTTATGAATTTTTAAGCAAGGAGCACCAAGCTGTTTTGGAGAGGGATAGGTTGATCTTTGAAAAAGTTAAACCGGATGAATATTACCTCCATATGATGTCCGGTGATGATATGATTGCCCTGTACAGAAATCATTATGGTTATCATTACGAATCATATGAAGATAATTATAATGCAAGCCTTATGCATAATGACGGCACTACGCTTTTTATTACCACAGATTTGATGGCTCATACAAAGCATCTTCTTTTTGACAGAACCTTACAGAATATTGAAGAAAAGTTTTTTGTTCCTAGACTTCTTGAGCTTGTAAAGGCCTTTGAGGATGGTTTAAGTAATGTAAATCAAAAAGGCTTTCCTGCGGCAAAATCTGAAACCTTAGAAAAAGCTAAAATCTATTTCCAAGTTGCCCGTGCCCTCTTGGAGCTGGCTCCCGAATCTGTAATTCAAAAAGATAAGTACGGCTCTACTGAAACTGTTTATAAAGAACCCGATAAAGATGAAGTTCTTTCAAAATACCCTAAAACGGTAAGTGAAGAAATAGAGCTGATAGATAATGCCCAAGGCCTTGCAACTTCTCCTCTTTTTACATTTGAAGACGGAGCTTCTACAAAAGAAGATTATTCCCAATATAAGCCGAGAGGTCACTACACAAAAAACGGCATCTTGTCAGCTTATTTTAGGGCTATGATGTGGTTCGGACATGCTCATTTTTTAATTGCCGATAAGGGGCCTGAGGTTTTGGAACAAGACGGAACGGCCGGTTCCGATTCCTATTCCCTGACTTTGAATATGGAACCCATAGCTCTTTTAATTACCGAGCTTGTAAAAAATGATGAGGATCTTTATAAAAAGTGGGCTGCCCTTTTTGATCCGATAACCGATTTAATCGGCCTATCCGATGATCTATCTTTTAAAGAAGTTTTGCCTATCTGGAAAAGCTATAATGTAAAAGACTTTGAAAAATGGGCAAGCGACAAAAACAACTTGCTCGCATTTATGAAATCGGCTCACGAAAAACTAAGGCCTCCTGCCATAGCAGGTTCTTCCGCTTTTTACACAGCTTCCAAAGGTACCGATGAAGAAAAAAAACCTCCCATGGGTTGGAGACTTTTCGGTCAGAGATTTATATTTGATTCTTATGTTCACAGCTTGGTAAGTTCTCCCAGACTGTATGGCCGTGCACATGTTAAGGGGTTGGATATTATGAAAGCACTAGGCTCAAATTCTGCCGACTTATTGCTGCAAAAAGATTACGCTGATTTTCCTAAGTTAAAGACTATCCTTGATGCAATTGAAAAAGAAGCCGTCTCTTCTCCCGATAAAATATTGGGAAAGACATATTACGGTAAAACCTTAAACGAGATAGGTCTGCAAGCCCGATTTGAACAAGGCTCCGGTTTTTATTTTACCGAAAGCCCTGCATGGAGTGTAAAGTCCTTATTGTCGGCTCACGGAACATGGGCAGAGTTAAGGCATGATACTATTTTATATACAAAACAGTCTTTTGCAGAGCTTGGAGGCGGCCCTAGTGCCGATCTTACCTATAGGGTAAAGAAGATTCCCGATCCGGTTCACTATATAGAGCCTAACTTAGCATTTTGGGAAAATGCCGCTTCTTCTGTGGATGTTCTTATAAATGCATTAAGACCCTATAAACTTATAGATGAAAAGAATTTGCAAAAGCTTGAAATGTTAAAAGATGCTGCCTTACATGCTGCCGATATTGTTAAACTTGAAATTGCGGATAAGTCGGTTTCTGAAACAGATCTAAAATGGATAACCTTGATACCGGCATTCTTTGGCCGCATTCTTATGCCTTCAATAAATGCACATGCCGATCCCGAGCAGTTTCGTATGGCCTTGGTTGCTGATGTGTTTACAAACGGAGAAGAAGGCTTTGTGCTTGAAACGGCTGTCGGTATTCCGTATAGAATCTACGTTCCATTAAACGATGCTCAAGGCGGAAAGAGAATCGCTGTCGGTTATTGTTTTAACTACTACGAGTTTGAGCAGGATAGTTCTAACCGTCTGACAAACGAGCAATGGAAGGAAAGGGTCTATGCTGATGAAGACATGGAAGAGCTAAAGCCTTTTTGGGCTCAAAATATTTCTTTTTAAAAGAAACTTTTTTTGCCGGACTTGAATTTTAAATAATATGAAATTTATAAACACTATATTTTTTGTTTGTTTTTGTTTAATAGCCTGTACCGGCAAAAAAGGCGGGACTCAAGATTCTGAAAAAGTTTTTAGAACATGGAGTTCCGATGGGGAAAGGCCTCCTGTGACGAGGTTTATCCCCAAGGAGTCTTCCTTGCCTACGGGAGCAAGGCCTTGGGGCGGAACGGTGAGCCACCATCTTCTAACAGATGCCTTAATAAATGATTGGTTTACCGAACTTGCCAAGGCAAGAAAGATAAAAACTTTTTATATTTTAAGCCCCTCCCATTGGGGGCTTTCTCTTTATGATTTTTCTTTAACAGGCGGATCATGGCAAACTAATGATGGCCTTGTTAATTCAGAAAAAGATAAGGCCGAAAAGTTATCCCGCCTTTTTGATGTGCCCTTTGATGACAGCGTCTTTGTTTACGAGCACGGTGTTTCAACCTTGATTCCCTACATAAAAAACTATTTTCCTGATGCAAAGGTTGTTGCCGTCGCTTATTTTGGAGAACCTCCCGTAAATATGAACCTTGCAGTTAAACTTTATGAAGCGGTAAAAGAAGTTTTTTCCGTCAAAGATAAGGATTCCTTCCTTTTGGTTTCTACCGATTTTTCGCATAAATCCGATATAGAAAAAACGGATAAAAAGGATGCAAAGTCCCGCTATTTTTTAACAAGTTTAAAACCTTCTGCATGGACGCTCGGTATCTGCGATAACAGGCCTGCAATGTACGTGCTTTCAAAGTTATTTACCGAAAAAACTCAATGCACAATTCAGAGGGCTACTAATGCCTATAAGCTAAGCGATGAAACTGATCCTGAGGATATTACGAGCTACTTTTTTACATACTTTTGGGAAAAAGATTAAAATTTCTTTTTAATATTTTTAAGATGATCTAAAGTTTATTTTAAAAAGAAACCTATCAGCTTCGTGTCCTTTGCAAAATTAAAGGTATAGCATAAAGTTTTTTTTTCGTATCCTGCCTTAACGATAATAACTCCTATAACCTCCCCTGAGTTTTTATCCTTCGTTTCCAAAAAATAGGCTTCTTTTGTGTAGAGGTATTTTCCTGCAGGTTCAAAAAATATTTTAGTATTTAAATTTATAAATTCTTCATCAAAGTTTTGTTTAAACTCATCGGTGCTTAAGTTTCTTATGCCTTCCCAGTCCTTATCATTTATCATAAAAATAATTTCTTCCGCTTTCTCTTTTAAAAAAGGAATATGAAAATTTTCAGAAGTCTCTTTACGTTTGCAGCTCCAGCAAAGAAGAAATAAAACAAAAATAAAAAATATTTTTAAGGCTTTCAAAATATTTATTCCTTAGGGGTTAGAATATCGGCTGCGTCTGCATTAAAAAAGTCTTCTGCCTTTTTATGATTTTGAAGTCTTATTGCATCCTGAACTTCTGTGATTTCTTCAAGCTGCCTTTTAAGAAGCTTTGTTTTATCGCTGTCTATCACTATTGTTTTCCCGTCAAGTAAAATCATTTTGACTTCGGTAAATGTACCTAAACGCATAGGTCTTTTAAAGGTATAAACTTCAATGCTGTGAATTGCCGAAAAGTTTATAGTTTTGGTCTTTGGAAAAAAGAACAAACCCGTCTTTTGAACGGCTTGTGATTTTGTAATATTAAAGTACCAAGAACTTTCAAAAAGGCCGGCCGCTAAAAATAGGGCTCCGAAGATAAGAGCAATTATAGAATATTGACCGTCCTTCATTGCCGATAAATTAAGATAAAAAATTGCACCTCCGATAAAAAGGGCGGATATGCGCATCCATATTTTTAATGCAATGAACTTTATGATTTTGTCTTTTTGCCGGTTGTTTTCCATAAAAGTTGCTCCGTCTTATATTATTTCGATTTCGGCAGCCTTGCCGTTTCTGTCGGCTGAATCTCCGCCCTTAGGATTAGGCATTTTAAATACTCTGAACTTTACGGCTGTTCCTTCTTTTATCAACTTATCTCGGCATTTTTTATCGATGTTTGTAAACGAAAAGAAAAAGTCTCCGTTTTCGTTTTCGATAATGCCGTAGCGGTTCATAAGCCGTTTTATTTTTCCTTTTACCTTGGGGGTTTCATTTTTGCGGTCTATAGCCTTTATCCAATAATTGGGAGGAACCCTGTCATCCGATCTTAATTCAAAGTCATCGGACAAGGCATCGATTATTTCGCGTAAGGTGTTGTGGCTATAGGAGCGGGGATCGAATTCAGGCATAAAGTTTCTTATAGAATTTCCTAGGTCGGAAAGACTTACCCATCCTTCTTCGGTCATGCGGGAATTTCTGTAAGCATGGCAGATAAGGTCGTCAAGGGATTTAAATTTTTTACCCGTTTTGGAATCTTCTTCATATTCTTCCGCTTCATCAAAGTTTTCAAGATACTTAAATTCGTTACAGGCATTTACCCAAAGCGGTTTTGCATTTGATCTTCCTATTCCTAGAACATATAGTCCGTATTCTCTCAATTTGAGGGCAAGGCTGTAGTAGTCGGAATCTGTAGAAACTATGCAGACTGCATTTATTCCCTGATTTGTGTTTGCAAGTTCTACCGCATCCATTATGATTGTGTTGTCTGTGGCGTTGGGGCCGTTTCTAAATTGCTGTACAGGCCGGATAGGTACTTTTTCAAGCGAATTTTTCCAACCGTTCATATTGGGTGTTGTCCAGTCTCCGTAAAGTCTTTTTATTAAAACATCGCCCTCTTTTGAAACTTCTGAAATTATCGAGTCAAGATAAGAAGGGGCAATGTTGTCTCCGTCAATTAAAAGAGCATATTTTTTTTCCATAGTTTAACTACCTTATTCTATTATTTCTACTTTTAACAGGTTTGTAGAACCTGCCTTACCTATAGGAATACCTGCCGTAAGGATTGCTATATCGCCTTTTTTTACATGGCCTGTGTTTTTTGCAATTTGCGAACAAACATCGAACATATTATCGGTTGATTTTATAGGATCGGCTAAGACGGGGTATACATCCCAGTCGAGGGCTAGTTTCCTCATAACATTAGGGGATTCCGTTACGGCGATAATCGGTACCTTTGGTTTAAACTTTGAAATAGCTCTCGGCGTTATTCCTGAAGCTGATGCGGTTATAATTGCATTTGCATCAAGGGCTAGGGCAGTGGAGCAAGTAGCTCTTGCAATGGCATTTGTTATTGTGATCTCATGCAAGGAAGCATTTTCAAGAAAAAGTTTTTCATAATCCATAGTCTCTTCAATAGAGAGGGCTATGGAATTCATCATAGCAACCGTTTCGACGGGGTATTCTCCTGCTGCCGTTTCTCCTGAAAGCATAACGGCCGAGGTGCCGTCAAGGATGGCGTTTGCAACATCCGTAACTTCGGCCCGGGTCGGCCTTAAATTATGTGTCATAGATTCCAGCATCTGTGTTGCGGTTATAACCGGTTTCCCTGCAATATTTGCTTTTTTTATCAGGCGTTTTTGAAGATGAGGAATTTTTTCCGGCTCTATTTCTACACCCATATCTCCTCGGGCTACCATTATGCCGTCGGCTGCCGCTAAAATCTCATCTATATTGTCTAAGCCTTCTTGATTTTCAATTTTTGCTATAATAGCGATTTTGCTTTTATGTTTCTCCAAGAGTTTTCTTATTTGGATAATATCGTCAGCTCTTTGAGTAAAGGAAGCTGCAATAAAATCTACATCATTTTTAATTCCGAATTCGATGTCGGCAATATCCTTTTCACTCATATATGGAAGATTTACTCTCAAACCCGGAATGTTGACCCCTTTTCGGCTGGTTAGAGTGCCAGAGTTAACTGCTACACATTCTATATCCGTGCTGTTTAAAATATCTATGACCTGTAATTCCAGCATTCCGTCATTTATAAGGATTCTGTTTTTAGGCTTAACTTCGGAAGCAAGATTTTTATATGAAATACTGCATATCTGGTTTGTGCCTATTACATCTCTGGTTGTAATGATAAATTCCTGCCCTTGAACGATCTCTACGGGTTTTTCAAAAACTCCCAATCTGATTTCAGGCCCCTTTGTATCGAGTAAGATAGCCACAGGCATTTTGAGTTCTTCTCTGATTTTTTTTATTCGATCTATTTTAACCTGATGTTCTTCATGGCTCCCATGTGAAAAATTAAGGCGGCAGACATTTAGACCTGCCTTGAACATTTCGGTTAATACTCTTTCTGATTCGGATGCAGGACCTATTGTACATACGATTTTTGTTTTTTTCATAAGATTCCTCCAAAACTTATTTAAATATGATACTATAAATCGCAAAAAAATTCAAATGCCTAAGACTAAAACAAAATATAGCGATAATCTTACTCTGTTGACCTAAGCTAAAAATTATTGTATAGTCGAAATATGAACAAAGCATTAAAAATATTACAGGAGAGGGGATTTATTCAGCAATGTACCGATTTGGAAGCCCTTTCCGATAGAATGGACAAGGGGCAAATAGCCTTTTACACGGGCAGCGATCCGACAGGCCCCAGCTTACACATAGGACACATGGTTCCGATTTTTGCCTTAAAGCATTTATGCCGTGAAGGGCATAGGGGTATTGTTTTAGTCGGCGGAGGTACATCCCGAATAGGCGACCCGTCGGGAAAAACCGAAATGCGTAAGATGCTTTCTTATGATGAACTCGATAAAAATGCGACCTCAATTCAAAAACAGATTGAAAAATTTTTAGCGGAAGATATTAAGAATGTCCGCTTTGTCAACAACAAGGATTGGCTTGCCGATTTAAACTACATCGATTTTTTACGAGATATAGGTTCTCACTTTTCGGTCAACAAAATGCTCAGCTTTGAAGCCTACAAAAAAAGAATGGAAACGGGGCTTTCCTTTTTGGAATTCAATTATCAGCTTTTGCAAAGCTACGACTTTTTAATGCTCAATCAAAACTACAATGTCGAACTCCAAATAGGCGGCGATGACCAATGGGGAAACATGGTTGCTGGAAGCGACCTTATCCGCAGAAAGGGAGGCGGCGAAGTTTTTGCCCTCACCTTCTCTCTGGTTACAAGAGCCGACGGCCAAAAAATGGGGAAGAGCGAAAAGGGTGCGCTCTTCTTGGATCCTGCCCTTGTTTCTCCCTACGATTTTTTCCAATATTGGAGAAACACAGCCGACGCCGATGTCGAAAAGTTTATGCTTCTTTTTACATTCATTCCTATAGAAGAAATAAAAACTGTTTGTGCAGGAGACATAAACAAGGCTAAGGAAAGATTAGCCTTTGAAGTTACAGCCCTTATTCACGGAAAAGAAGAAGCGGAAAAAGCCTTGGAAGGCGCAAGGGCGGCTTTTTCGGGCGGCGGAAATAAAGAAGCCATGCCTACGGTAAATTTAAGTCTTTTAAAATTAAATGAGGGTATCGGTGTTATTGACCTCTTTGCCGAAGCCGGACTTGCCTCCACCAAAAGCGATGCCCGCCGCCTTGTCGAGCAGGGGGGAGCCTTTATAAACGAAGAAAAAATTTCGGATACCAAAGCTATAATCGGGAAAGAAAAACTTGACAAGGACAATGAGATGATTTTGCGTGCCGGTAAAAAACGCTTTATGAGGATAATTTTCAGCTAGCAAAGTTTAAAATTTAAGGAGCACTCTAAAAACATCAGTTTTTAGAGTGCTCAATATTCTCTGAGGGAATCAATTTCTTCGGTAGAAAGTTCTCGGTATTCTCCGGTCTTTAAAGTTTCATCTAAAACTATTGAACCGACTGCAATTCGGCGCAGGTAACAAAGCTCATTCCCTGTGCTTAGGCACATTTTTTTTACCTGATGAAATTTTCCTTCGGTTATGTGCATTAAAAATCCGCTTTTAAAAGAACCTGTTTTGTTTTCACATTTTTCGAATTTTGCAGGGAGACACTTATAACCGTTTTTTAGCTCAATTCCTTTTTTAAACTCTTCACAATAATTTTTAAATTCTTCATCGGAAGGCTCCCGGCTTAACTCCAGATAATAAGTCTTTACAGTTCCCGACTTAGGCGAGGTAATCTTGTGGGTAATCTCTCCGTCATCGGTAATAATCAAAAGGCCTTCTGTGTCTATATCCAGCCGCCCCATGGGAAATAACTTCATCCCGTCAAAGGGAGCCTTTATATAATCCATTACGGTTTTATGTACGGGATCGCTTGTCGAAGTTACACAGCCTTGGGGCTTATTAAACATAAGATAGACATTTGTCCTCAACATAAGAGGCTGTCCGTCTATAGTTATTTTATTTAGGTCAGTATCCAAAATAAAAGAAGGGGAAACAATACGCTCCCCGTCCACGCAGCAGTTTTTTTTACGTATCATTTTTTTTACATCATTTCTGGAGCCTAAACCACTGAGGGCCAATATTCTATCTAAACGGGTCTTCACAATTTTTCAAAACTCCTTAAACGGCAGCGGAAGTTCTTGATTTAAATTTTTACTTAAAATAGAATCGATAAAATTTTTTATGCCGTTCTCTCTATCCCTTAAAAGGGCTGTAATACAGGGGCGGCCTATTAAAACTTCTTCAACACCTAAAGAAGAAGCAGCTATAAAATCTTCTCTTTTTCGTAAGCCGCCGTCAGCCCAAACCTCGCCTGCATATTTTTTTATCTCTTTTAAATGGGCATGAACAAATGAGGCAACGCTTCCCCTATCGGTTTCAATACGGCCTCCATGATTTGAAATTACGGCAATGTCGGGTTTGAGTTCTTTTATAACTTCGATATCATGTAAAGTAAATACTCCCTTAACGGCAAAGGGGAGCTTGGCATATTTTTTTAAAGCAGCCAAATCTTTTGCGCTCTTTTTTTCAAGGTGAACAAGATTCCGCATAGTTACTATATTATAAGCATCCGTGTCTACTCCGATAATTTCTGAGACCTCCATTGAGCCCTCAATTCTTTCAAAGAGTTTCATTTGAGGATAGGGCTTTAAAAAAACAGCCCCTTTTTTTTTAACATCCTTTAAGGCTTCAATTCCTGAAAAAAGTTTTAAGTCGGGATAGCCGTCTCCGATACTTAGAGCTAAGCCTGCCCTAACCGAAGACCTTATAAGGTCAAAATAAAACAGTCTTTCGTCCTCATAGCCGATGTTTTCTACAGCTCCTGTAATAGGAGCAAGGCGGAGCCTAGGTATAGGATAGGAATCAGAGGTATAGTAATTTTTCCATTCTGCACAGTTTAAAATAAAATTAGAGTTTTCAAAGACACCGCCCATTCCGGGGAGTTCTCCTATGCAGGCCTTTCCGTTACATTCCTTGCATAATCGGCACTTATATTTTTTATTCACACTCATTTTTTTCTCATTTTATTTTTGACGATAAAACCAAAAGTTTTTCTTTAATATAAATTTCGGCCTGAACCTTTTTTGCGTTTCCGGATTCATCTTGAGAAGAAAACCTAAGCTCGGTACCCATGTAAATACCTGTCTGGAGCGAAGACGATAATTTGGTTCCTTTATCATCCAAAAAAATAAAGTTTACTCTTACCAAGGCTCCGTCTTTTTCTTCACTCTCTTTTAAGCTTTCTAAAAATTTAGTATTTTCACTCAAACGCAAATTTGCCAAAGCTCTATCTTGATAAATAAAAGACTTTAGCTCAGTTTTTATTCCATAAATTCGGCCGTTATTTTTGTCGGAACGGGTAACAAAAAAAGCAATGTTTATACTTACAAGAACAACTATAACAAAAAATACTGACCTTAAGCCCCGATTTTCGGTTACGCTTTTTATAAAACTTCTTTTTCTTATAAAATCCGGATCATGTAATTGTCTGACCTTTTCTGAGGCCTTTTTAATTCTATCTTCTCTATTATAGCGGGTAAAAACTTCACGGGAAGAAGAATCCCTTGTTTCAAATAAATCATCACTCATTATTTATCCCCGATAATTTTATCGGCACGCCACCATACAATTAAGGCCTTGTCTTCTCGGGCAAGAATGGCCGAAATAATTCCCTTAGAGGAAACATGGAAAGTATTATAAAATGTTTCATCGCTTGAAACAATCAAATCTTTTTTATATTTTTTTTGAGATTTTAAATTCATCATCTGAAGGGCATAACCTTTATTGGTAGGTGTCAATAAGCAGCACCAATTACTTTCTGTAATGCCCGCCATTTCATAAACTTTTTTAAAAGTAAAAGTTTCAGTTCCTGATGTTTCGATTTCCGCATAGGCATCTATATCCATTTTTTTGTCATACTTACCGGTTTTAATATTTAAAAAATAAAGACAGCTTTTATCGTAACTTACCCCGAGGTTAGCCTTAGTTGCAGCATCCTTTTCTTCAATGTAGTAGTCAATTTTAATATATAAATAAAGCTCATTAAAATCGGGGATTATTTTATCTATCGAAGAAAATACTTTATCGGAACCTTCGTATGGATTAGGTACTGCATTAAAAAAGATAGGTATCTTATATAGCAAGTCGCCCTTGTTATTATACCAATAAATTTTTAAACTTGTCTGTGTTCGGCACACTACGATTATATCGTTAGAAGAATTCGTATGAATCCCTTCAATGGACGGAAAAGGAGTTCCGCCAAAACCTTCTTGACCCAAATAATCGATAAAATTGCCGTTTTCATCGAAATGCAAAATTACATCCCTTAAAGCCAAATTTTCTTCATGGTCATATTCAATCCTGTCATCCAAAACGGAATCTACAACAAAAAGGTGCTTGGAAGCCGTAACGGTTAAAAGAGCAGGATGATTAAAAGGATATTTAACGGATCCCCTTGTAGAAGCCTTAACATCCTGAGGATTATTCTGCATAAGAGAGGGCTCCATATTTGTTTCGGGATTATAAAAAAATGTAAGCAAATCCCCGAATGAAGAAAGCCTTAAAATTTTTTGCCCTCCGGAATTGACTATATAAAATATACCGTCTTTCATTAATATCTGAGTGTCAGGGCGGGGATAGGTACTGGTCAAATTAAAAAGATTAAGTTCATTTTCAAACAAACCGTAATTAAGGCTAAACTTTTCTTCCCTCTCAAGTTCTGCAAGCGTTTCTCTGCTACAACCGAATAAAAGAAGAATAAAAATTATAATTAAAAGTTTTTTTACCATAACATAATCTCCTAAATCTTTAGCCCCATTTTAGAGTAGCCGCCGATATAACCCTTCCGCATTTTTTTTGCACTTCTACGGCTGATAGGAAAATAATTTTTAAATTTCCATGAAAGAACAAGTGCCAAAAGGTTCTTTTCCAATATTTCTTTTAAGGCCTTAATATCATCCTTATCCGAAACACAACAAAGGGCTCCGCTTTCGTATACCAACACGCAAGACCTATTTTTTAAAGCATCTACTATTCCGCTGCTCATTTCTTCAGCTCTGTTTTCAAAAAATGGAACTAAAAAAATATTTTCGCCGGCAATCTGGGCAAAATCATCCAAAAAAGCGGGTATACGGTTATCCTTGTTCATTTTTTTTGAAACAAAAAGAGCTGCGGCTTGAGAGCTTTGCTCTATAAAATTAATATCAGGGTACTCATCATATATACGTCTATGTAAATCGGCTTGAAAATCAAAAAGGCCTTCAATTATGTTTCCTGATTTTATATCCAGCTTGCAAACGGTAATATTTGTATTTTTATCGTAAACGGTACAGTAATCCCCTTCGCGGCAGCTTGAATAAAAATTAATCAGCGGCTGCATAGCCTTTCTTTCGTGCCGCCGATAAGCAAGGGACAGGGCAGGTGCTTCCGAAAAAATTAAATTACGGCAAAGCTCTTCCAATGCATCAGCTTGAGCAAAGGCCTCATCTGCATTCGCTCCGAAACAAACTGCCCCATGCTGAGCCATAATTACCGCTCCGGCAGGTTTTGTTAAACACTTTACAATATGCCGTGCTATTCTTTTTGTTCCGGCAGGAGCATACCGTGCCACAGGAACGGATGGACCCAATAATGAACGAAGTGCTTCATTTTCAACAGGAATAGAAGAATAGCATCCCGAAATAGCAGAGGCAAATTTTTGATGTGTATGAATTATAAACTTTATACTTTTGTCAGCCTTATAAAGGCTTGCATGAACAAAACGTTCTGAAGAAGGTTTGATAGGCCCTGAACTCTCTGGCTTATTTATGTTAAGAACTACTATGTGTTCAGGTTTTAAATTCTCATAACTATATCCGGAAGGTGTAATAGCAAAAGTACTATCATCTAAACGCATACTGACATTTCCCCATGTCCGTACAGTCAAGCCAGACTTTAAAAGTCTTTTTCCCGTTTCTATTATAATACTTTTTGCTTCATCAAGGGTCATCCGCTCTAGTTTACAACCTCATTGATTTCCCTTAATATAGCACTGAAGTCTACAGGTTTTCTAAAGAAGGAGTCAGCTCCCAAATCTTTCATTTGTTTTTCTAAGGTTTCGTCATCCAATCCTGTAATCACAATTATATAGGGTTGTCCAAAAAAAGGGTCGGTTTTTATTTTTTTGCATATTTCTTTACCGTTGACACCGGGAAGGTCTATATCCAAAATAACAAATCCGGGTTTATGTTTTACAAGTTGAGTCCCCGCATCAAAGCCGTCAAGGGACTTGTAAACAGTCAAGTTAGGAAGATTTTTGTTTAAAAATGAAGAGATAGCCTCATTTAAAACCGCATCATCATCTATAACTATTATGGAATTCCAGTGGGCATCATTTGAAGAATCCTGAAGCTCAGGAGGAATCTTCATTCCTCTCTCTTTTATAAAAGAGAGCAAATCTTCATAATATACCCTATACTGGCCTCCCGGTGTATTAAATGCTTTTAAATAACCGTTTCTAATCCAGTTAATTGCAGTTTGATTTACAACTCCGCAAATATTTGCAACTTCAAGAGCGGAGTACATTTTAACGCGTCTTCTATTTTCACTCTTACCCATAGTATAAAAATCAAACAAACCTTAAACAGAGTCGGTAATGTTTTCGATTCCCTCCAAACATATATTCACAGTGTTAACGGAAAAACCCAGTCTATACATTTTATGCATCAACCGAGGTTTATCCACCCCATTTATCAGTTGTTTTTCCAAAGCTTCTCGGCAAATATCTTTTTCCGAATGCTCTAAAAAAAACTCATCAAGCACATCTTCCGCAATTTTAAAATCGACACCTCTTAGAGCAAGCTCGGAGGCCAATCTATTGCGGCCTTCTTTTTTACTTACAACTCTAGTGTTAAGCCAAGCTCTGGCAAAACGCCCGTCATCAAGAAACCCTTTTTCCGCTAAATAATCCAGAGCCGGATCAATCTCGGAAACTAAAAAGCCCTTCTTTTTGAGCTTTAAGGTCAGCTGAAAGCGGGAATGTTCAGCCCTATTTAAATAGGCCATAGCAACACACTCAGCTGCATACATTCTTACAGCGTTCAACAAAGCCTCAAGCGATTTTTCACTTATAGGGCTGCCTGACTCGGCAACAAGACCTGCAAACTCATCATCCAAAAAATAAACCGGTCTTGTTACAAAAGACACTCCTTCAGAATTGGTTATCTTTAACAAATCTGAAGAAGTGCTGCATATATCCGCAATAGAAAAAGAATTAACGCTTGCTGAACTGGAATCTTCGTCTTGCACCGCGCTGACCGAATTTTTTTCGTTCAACCATTCGCGAATCACGTGTAAGCAATCCGTTAGCCTTTAAAGATGCATGATTTGAAGCATCCACTTGAGCCAATGCCCTTGCAATTCCGTGAGAGCATGCACCTGCTTGACCGGTAAGGCCTCCCCCTCGGACTGTGATTATAATATCATACTTAGATTCGCCTGCAGTAACCATTAAAGGCTCTTTTGCTTTTTGGATTTGTTCCGGAGTGGCAAAATATTCGTTAATGTCTTTATCATTGATCATTAACTGACCTTTTCCATCCCGAATGTATACCCGCGCCACCGAAGTTTTTCGTCGGCCTGTTCCCATTCCAATATTCTTCACTTTACTCTCCTTATACTTCAACCGCTATCGGGTTCTGTGCTTGGTGAGGATGTTCAGGGCCTGCATAGACCTTAACATTTGTTAAAAGTTTTCTTCCAAGATGTCCCTTAGGAAGCATACCTTTAATTGCAATCATCAAGGGTTCAGCCGGCTTTTTAGCGATTAATCCGTTAAAGTTAATGGACTTTAAACCGCCTACATAACCGGAGTGAGTATAGTACATTTTATCCTTAGCCTTATTTCCTGTTACGGCTATTTTTTCGGCATTAATAATAACTACATAATCACCGATTTCCTGATGAGGAGCAAAACCTACCTTGTGTTTTCCTCTAAGCATAGCTGCAGTCTTAGCTGCAACGCGCCCAAGAGGTTTCCCTGCGGCATCAATTACGTACCAAGAGCGCTGCGCTTCATGTTCTTTTAAAAAAATAGTTTTCATTTAATGTATACCTTCTACAAACAATATATGCAGATAATGTGGGTTAGAATATTATAACTAAATAAAGAATATATGTCAATAACTTACTCAGTTTTATTTTCGGCAGCCTTCATAGCCGCTTCTTCTTTTCTTGCATCCTGCTTGTCTTTAATGTCGGCAATTCCTATAAACACGGAAACAAGGCCGACAAAAGCTGCAAAAATCGGTAAACCGCCTCTTAAAAATAATAAAATATCCTGTCCCCATGCCAATCCCATAGGAAGGGCTGCAATAACCGTAAAAGCGATTAAAACAATACCAATAATAAGTGCTAGCATTTAAAGCCTCCTAATCTCGATTTATTATTACATATTTAAGCATTTTCGTCAACCGGAGTCTAAAAAGCTGAATACATAAAGACAAAAGACAAAAAAAACATAAAATTTTGACAAAAGACAAAAGACAAAAAAAACTTGACATATGAATAATACGGGTATAGAATATAAGATAAGGCATCCTGAAAAACTGAAGTTTTTCGAGATGGGATACGGCAAATTTAAAATACATAGTATTTAAAAAAGGAGCATAAGAATGAAAGACATGGAAGAAACAAAATTCATAACAGCAAAAGAAAATGTAAAGAAAAAAAGCCTTATTCTTAAAATAGGAGGTATTTTTTTTATATCTCTGCTTTTTGCTATAGGAATTTTAACCGGAATAAGCGTTTATGCGGTAAAATCAACATCTCAAAGTGCAGTTTACAGCAGTGTAATAAATCAGCTTGATGGAGACTTGGCAATAATAGAAACCTACCTTGAAGCGGTTTACGGTAATTTAAGCATTAAGGACTCCACTTTAAAAGGAACAAAAGAAGCTGTAGACCCTAAAGTGATAGATATGCTTTCAAAACAGTTAGGTGTAGAAATTACAATTTTTGTTCATGAAAATAAGGAATTTAAACGCATACTTACAACAATTCTTGATGAAAACGGGAAAAGGGCATTGGGTACAAAACTTGACCACTCGAAAGCATATGATGCAATATCTCAAAACAAAGATTACAGTGGAAATGCTCTAATCTTAAATAAAGCCTTTATTACAAAATACAAACCCATAGTTAGGGAAGGTAAGATCCAACTAGTCGTTTTTTGCGGGGCCGAAATTACCGAAGTAAATAATGAAATAAGTTCAAAACTTCAGTATGCAGTTATCTATACTCTTGTGGGCTCAGGCGCTATTTTAGTGATGGTGATATTTATAACCATAAGCCTACTGCAAGGCTTAATAGTAAAGCCTATTTTAAAAGTAGTCTCAGTCTTTAAACAGGTAGGAGAAGGAGACTTGACCGTGTCTCTTCCTCTGATAGGAAACGATGAAATAACCGCTATGTCTGCTCATTTTAACCGGACAATAGGAAAAATGAGTTCTGCACTTCGTTCCGTTCATAATAGTGCCGAAACAATGGTACAAACAGGCAGCGAGCTTGCAGGGAATATGACCAAAACGGCAAGTGCAATACATCAGATAAGCGCAAACATCGATGGAGTAAAAAATCAAACAATAAGTCAATCTGCAAGCGTCACGGAAAGTGTTTCAACAGTAGAGCAAATAATTCATACAATCAAACAACTAAACGAAAGTATTGAAAGTCAAGCGGCGAGTGTCAGTGAATCCTCTGCTTCAATAGAAGAAATGGCTGCAAATATTTCTTCCATAACTAAAACTTTGGCTAAAACGGATGAAGCCATCAAAGAGCTTGCAGAGGCCACAGCTGACGGCAAAGAAACTATCATACAATCCAATAGCCTTTCGCAAAAAATCATAGAAGAATCCGGAAGTCTTTTTGAGGCATCAAGCGTTATACAACATATTGCAAGCCAAACAAATCTCTTAGCAATGAATGCGGCGATTGAGGCTGCCCATGCCGGTGAAGCAGGAAAGGGCTTTGCCGTCGTTGCAGATGAAATCAGAAAATTGTCGGAAGAATCAAGCTCTCAGGGAAAAGCGATAACTTCAACTCTAAAAAATTTATCAAGCGAAATAGAAATGCTCTCTACTTCATCAAAAACCGTAGAAGAAAAATTCAATATTATTTTTACCCTTGCAGAAAATGTAAAAGAAATGAGCAACGCTATAACTGCAGCAATGCTTGAACAAGAAAACGGAAGTAAAGAAATCTTAGCTGCGATACGGGATATTAATTCGGTAACGGAAAAGGTAAAAGACGGCTCAGCTGAAATGATTTTAGGAGGGGAAGGTATTGCCAAAGAGATGAAACAGCTTGAAGATATGACAAGAATGATAAATGACAGTATAACCGAAATGGCATCGGGTACTGACCAAATAAGCAAAGCTGTAGAGGAAGTTAATGATATAACTCAAAAAAACAAACAAAATATTGAAATATTGGCAGTAGAAGTCAATAAATTTAAAATATAAATCTTTAAAATTTCAAATATACAAACTTGCAATATTTGAAATATGGATGTAAACTATTTATAACTAGGTAAAGTGTACTTCAGGAGGTAAAAATGAAAGACAAGGAATTGGTTGTTGCGGAATCCGCCGCAAAAAAGGAAGTAAGTATTCAAACTAGAATACCTGAAGATAAGATATTTTCGATGGGTAAAAAAATTCTTATTTTTTTTGCTTTGATTGTTGTTATTTCAGTGTCAACACAAGGAATTATAGGGGCGGTTATGTCGAAAAAGGCCATCCTTGAAAGGATAGAGATACATTTGAAGGATAAGGCTGCGGACACTGCCGACCTGGTAGATTCAATGGTCTACTCTTTTTTAAATTTTGTTTCAAGTGCTTCAAGAGCATCGGAGCTAAGGAGTGTAGATGCATCCTACTCGGACAAAATGGCCTATTTAAAAAAGAAGCGGCTTTTAATCCCAGGATAATAGAGTTTTCAATAACCGATATAAACGGAAAGTGCCATACGCTTGACGGCCGGATATTTGATGTAAATGATAGAGAATGGTTTAAAAGGGCTTTAGCAGGAGAACAATTTGTAACCGAACCGTACGGCTCAAAGGCCGAAGGAACGCTTGTAAATACTATCTCAGTTCCCGTATACGACTATGATAATAAAATCATAGGTGTACTCGCTGCGGACACACCCGGAACAAAACTTTCAGACGATATAGACCATATCACAGTAGGAAAAAACGGATATTGTTTTATCTTAGGAAAAACCGGTAATGCCGTAGCCCACCGCAACAGAGAATTAGTGCTGAATCAAGACAATTTTCAAGAAAGCGCAAAAACAAATCCTGCATTAGTATCGATTGCAAATTTTGCAAAACAGGCAATGCAGTCAGACAAATCTTCCATAGGTTATTACACATTTGATGGAGAGAAAAATATCGGATCCTATGCTATTATGAAATCTACAGGCTGGATGGTAGTAATAAGAGCACCCGTAGACGATTTTTTGGATACTGTAGAAAGTCTTCAATATATGATGGTTGTAACAGGTTTTAGCCTTTTGGGGGTTGCCTTAGCTGCGACACTTATTGTCACCCGTAAAATGATCTTACCGTTGCAGAAAGTTGTCTTAGCATTAAAAGATATAGCTCAAGGCGAAGGAGACCTAACCGTCCGGCTGCCTGTTGTAAACAATGATGAGGTTACCCTTTTGTCAAAATACTTTAATCAGACCATCGAAAAGATAGGCAACTCAATCAGATCGGTGGAGACAAATACGAATACGATGCAGTTTATAGGTGATGAACTTGCAAGCAATATGACTGAGACAGCAAGTGCTGTAGAACAGATAAAATCGAATATAAGCAACATAAAAGAACAGACTTTAACTCAGGCTGCAAGCGTAACCGAGACAGCCGCTACAGTTGAACAAATCATCCGTACAATAAAGCAGCTTAACGGCAGCATTGAAACGCAGGCCGCCAGTGTTGCAGAATCTTCTTCATCCATTGAACAAATGGTTGCCAATATTGCATCAATTACGCAAACACTGGGAAAGAGCGACAATATTATAAAAGAACTGGCCAGTGCAACAGCAGAAGGAAAGGATAATGTTTCTAATGCAAATACCGTAACCCAAAAAATATCCGAAGAATCCGGAAGTTTGATGGAAGCATCCAATGTTATACAGCATATTGCAAGCCAAACAAATCTTCTTGCAATGAATGCGGCAATTGAGGCAGCGCATGCCGGTGAAGCCGGAAAAGGTTTTGCAGTAGTTGCAGATGAGATACGAAAACTTGCAGAAGAATCGAGCGCCCAAGGAAAGACTATTACCTCTACCCTTAAAAATCTTTCCTCCGAAATAGAGCTGTTGGCTAACTCGTCCAAAACCGTAGAGGAAAAATTTAACGCAATCTTCTCCCTTGCAGAAAATGTAAAAGCAATGAGTAACAGCATAATGGAAGCGATGAGTGAACAAGAAAACGGCAGCAAAGAAGTTCTCACTGCAATCCGGAATATCAATACCGTAACGCAAGAGGTCAAGCAAGGTTCACACGAGATGCTTAAGGGGGGAGAAGGTATAGCACAGGAAATGAGTAAACTTGATGATCTTACACGTACAATTACAGACCGTATGAATGAAATGACCTCGGGAGCATTGCAAATCAATGACGCTGTTCAAGAAGTACAAGGTATTACGCAAAAAAATAAAGAGAGCATTGAATCTTTAGCAGATGAAGTAATGAAATTTAAGGTTTAATATAAAAACAAAACCGTAATGTAAAAAAGTCATAAACTTATCCCATCCTTAAAAAAGTTAAGGATGGGGTAAATGTTTAATTCTTATCTACACTAAATTTTATTTTCCCGGAAGGGGATTATAGCTTACATTGTAATCATAAACATCGATTTTTTCATGCTTTTTTACAAATGCAATTATTCTATAAGTAAAAGGCGTAAAGATAACTTCTATTAAAGTTTTAAAAAGATAGTTTGAAAAAGCCATTATAATAAGAACATCTATGCTATAAAGGCCTAAAAAAGCAATGGCAACAAAAACGGCGCTGTCAAAAAATTCTCCAATCAATGTCGAGCTTATTGTTCTAAGCCATAAATGCTTGCCCCTTGTTATTACTTTTAATTTAGATAAAACAACCGAGTTGGAATACTCGCCAATAAAATAACCGCAAAGGCTGCCCGCAGAAATTCGCGGCATCTGCAAAAGAATGTTATCAAAATCTTGTTGAAATACCCACTCGGATTCGGCAGGAAGAACGCTTATAAGCCAGATATTTAGGCCCATAATAAGCAGCATAAAAAAACCTGTCCAAATAACCTTTCTTGAAGCCCGATAACCATAGACTTCAGCTAAAACATCTCCAAAAATATAAGAAAAAGGAAAAAGAAGAGTGCCTCCGTCAAAAACGAAGGGTCCAAGCTGTACCATCTTTGCCGCAAGAATGTTCGACAAAACCAAAACGCCTACAAAGAGTCCGGAAATTACCGGCAAGAAATTCGTTTTCTTAATGGAGTCCGTTTCAAGGGCTCCTTGATTTAACTGTGAATTTTCCATGTGCAGGATATTAGCATAAAGAAAAATAAAAGTGAATAAGCCTTAAAAACTATAAACACTTTATGAAGCAAGGGGCGGCATTTCAGGATCCGTATCAGGTTCAAATTCCGGATTGTTGGAATACCTTTCAAGCATTAGAATTTTAGAAATTGCAGCAGGTAAAGCCTCCCTGAGCGGAAGGGTATGAGATGATCCTTCAGTCATAAAACACAATATACGTGAAGAAAAATCGCTCATAACCGGAGGAAGTGTACCAAAATTATTAAGCAAATTTTCTTGTGAGTATTGTTTAATTTTTGAAGCGGAAAGATTTTTATCCATAGAAACAAGATATTTACATGGACGCCAGCGTACGGAAAAGTCTTTACCTCTGTCTCCTGCATAACCAAAAAGACGGCATATCAGACAGCGGCCTCCATATACGGTACAATGATAAGGATTATCTATGTCAAATAGAAGGCAGCCGTTTTCTTTATCTAAAACATTCTCATTAAAACAGCCCTTTAATATTTGAAAAGCCCTCTCTCTTTGATGAAAAAGAAGCCATGATGCAAGATAAAGAGCTTCAACTTCATAAACATCCGGTTCAAAATGAACGCAGCATGCACCGCATCCGTCTATACACTTAATAGGACACTTTGACATCCATTCCGCTTCGGCTTCTTCAATTTCCTTATAGACCTTGTCCAAAAGCAAAATCATTTCGGCCGTTTTTGTGCCCTTAAAACTTTCAGTTTCTTGTTTCATTTTTATTTAAGCCCTGCACTTTTCAAAAAGGGTAAGATAATATTCCGTGTCCTTTTTTGATTCAATAATTAATGCATTATCTTCGACACTTCCTAAAACGGCAGTCCTTTCTTTAGGATTTAGGTAAGTAATATCCCTAAAATTATTATTATAATCCTTATTTTTTGTGTAGAATATTTGTTCTTCAATATATTTTCTTATTGTTGCTGCTTTTTCCAAGAGCCTATTCCAAAGGGCCTTATCTATCGTTTTAACCTTCATAAGAGCACAAAGAACAGCATAAGCATTGTCAGCCTTATCGACAACATAAGAACTATGAGCTTTGTCATAGGCAGCATGAATTTTTTTCCATGTGTTAAGTTTTCCTGACTTTATGCCTTCTTTAATTGAATTGAGTTGTTTTTCAGGTATTAGCTGGCCGCCCATATTTACCCAATCAAAGTTATGATTTTTGGAAATTTTAAAGTCTTCAATGTAAAATCCGATTTTATCGATAAAATCTTTTTTATTAAAATATTCAGCCAAGGTTGTAACCCCATACCATATCAGCATATCCTGATAGGCCTCATATGATTCTACAGCCTTGATTATTTTTACGGTACGCTTAGACCTTTCAATATTTTCACCCTTTACAAAAAGATTCTTTGCCTCATCTTTTTTATCTCTTAGAATTTCATCTATGCTTAAAGGTGATTTTCCGCTATCGGTCCAAGCCTTGCATATCCATTTTTCAAGAAGAGCACGGGCATTTAAAATTTCGGCAGCGGTATCGGGAGCAAGATAGGCGGTTTCAATGTGCTGGGTCTTTGTTACCCTTCTATCCCGTTTTAAAAATTTTTTATTATTGCGTTCAAGAGCGTACATATTGTACAGCCAATAATAGGCCGGCATAATTTCAAGTCTATCTTCATGGGCATTATTTAAAACCAAACTAAAAGGAAAAGGAATATCGAGCTCTGCAGGATAATTTGCTTTTGCCAAAATAACGAAGGAAGCAAATCGGCAATTATGTTTTAAGGTTGAAGAAAGCCCCGGCCAAAACCCGCGGCCTGCAACAATCTCGCCGTCATTGCCTCTTGTGTTGTGATTGGAACCTACAGTAGCCCCTGCGGCCATATTGGATTGTCCCTGAATCATAGCAGCAACCAAAAAGGAATTATTGTGATGTTGTTCATGATAAGGGAATATAAGTGCATTTAAGACCTCGCAGCAGGAAATAGTCGAGTTATCTCCAACTATGGAATGTATCAACCTTGTACCGTATTTGAGCTCACAGTTATTTCCTATGACAAAGCGGACAGCTTTAACACCATAAAAAACTCTGGAACCTAAACCTATTATACCGTTTACAAGTTCTACCCCTTCTCCTATCTGGGAAGGTTCCTCGGCAGTTGATTTTATGGTTAAGTTTTTAAGTTTATTGGCTCCCTTTACATAAACGGATGAACCGAAATTAACGTCTTTTATAATACGGCAGCTCTTTATCGCAGAATCGGAACCAACCTCACCGTAATAACCTCTTTTTGAGTCTTTAGAATTTTGGGTTATTTCTTCAAATTTTTGTATAAGTTCTGTTTCATCCCTGTACCTCGCCCACAAGAAAGCGTCGGCTGTAATCATATCGTAAAAAGGAAATACTTCTCTTCCTCCGGCTTCATTGATAGTGTCTATTGTTACCCTGATCTTTTCATCTTCTCCGTCTTTTACTAAGCCTTCGCCGAATTTGGAATGGTCTGTCGTGCACATCTCATCAATACGGCTCAAAATAACTCTGTCGCCTATTATATAATGCGAAAGATAGGCACAATAATGAATCGCGCAGTTTTTTCCTATATCGCAAGAAATGACCTTGCTGTTTGTAATGCCTACGGGTACCGTAAAGTCATGATATTTTAAGTAAAAATTTTGAGTTGAAGAAATTCGTACCAATCCGGCAAACATGCTGTTTGTTATCAAATCCGTATCAAAAGGGTCTTCAACCAAGACCATCGACCAATCCGTACTGGAATTCCCGTTTTTTATCAGACGCTCAATTTCTTCCGAATTTAATTGACGGTACTTAGTATTTTTGTGATTGGTTTGATTAAATCTTATATAATACTCATCCTTACCATCCGGTAAGTATTTGCATTCAATAAAATCATACCCGAAATCTTCGGATTTTACTATCTGCATTTTAGCCATAAGGTTCTCCAATGTAAAAACACAAAGATAAGCTAATGTTACAAAATAACTATAAGGATATCATAAGTAAAGCCGGTAAGCAGCTCTCACCGGCTCATAAAAATAGGCTTTAAAGCCCGGCTTTAAAGCCGGTTATTTTCCATGTGGTAAAAACGGAATCAAAGATTGAGCAACCGCATGAATTGGCATTGTCTGTACAATTATTTTTCCGGGACCGGTAACTTTCGTGTTAAATAAACCCTCCCCGCCGAAAATCATATTTTTTATACCCTTTATCATCTCTACTTCCATCTTACAGGTTTCTTCCATTGCTGCAAGATATCCCGTATCCAAAAGCATTGTTTCGCCGGCACCCAAAGTATATTCTACTGCAGAACCGTCAATCTCAAGAAAAACTGTTCCATTGCCCGAAAGTTTTTGCATTATAAAACCTTCTCCTCCGAAAAAACCTGCTCCCAGCCTTTTTTGAAAGAAAATCGAAAGGTCAACGCCTTCAGTTGAAGCTAAAAAAGCGGTTTTTTGTGCAATCAGGGAAGAACCCGAAGTAATTTCAAATGCCTTTATAGCACCGGGGAACCTTGAGGCAAAAGAGATTTCTCCGTCGGTAGTTGCAGTATATTTGTTTAAAAATAAACTTTCTCCCGAAAACATCCTGCCTATGGCCTTACCGACTCCGCCGGCAGAGGTCTCCATAGAAATTCCGGAACTCATCCATGCCATTCCGCCTGACTGAGTTATCATCTTTTCACCGGCTCTAAGTTTACAAACAACAGCAGGAAAAGCATCTCCAATAATTTTGTATTCCATAAAAAACTCCTAAAAATTAAGATTAAAATAAGAAAAAATACCTGCAAAAAAGTCACAGTTTTTGCAGGCTTTCATAAACCTAAAGCGGCTCCAAACGGAGCCGCATAAAATTACTTAGATTTTTTTGCAGCCATCTTCTTGGCAGAAGCCTTTTTAGCTGATTCAGGCTTTTCTTTTACAGCTTTTACCGATTCATTTTTTTCGGCAGATTTAGCCGTTTCTGAAACGGCTTTACGGGGCGCTTGGATTTTAGGTTCAAGTTTTATACCAGCTTTTTCCGCATTTTCCAATTCAGCCTGCGCAATCGAAAGAAGAGCAATAGGTACTGAATATGACGAACACGAAACATAGTTCAATCCCGCATCCATACAGAAGCGTACGTTTTCGGGACGGGCTCCATGTTCACCGCAAAGACCTAAGTGCAAATCGGGCCGGGTAAGCTTACCGCGTTGAATTGAAATTTCGATTAAGTCCCTTACTCGGCTGTCAAGCACGGCAAAGGGGTTCCCATCGATAAGGTCGTACATCGTGTAGTCGGGCATAAAGCTGTTAAAATCGTCGCGTGAAAGACCCAATGTTGTCTGCGTCAAGTCATTTGTACCGAAAGAGAAGAACTGTGCATATTTTGCAATTTCATCTGAACTTAGGGCAGAAGCCGGAAGCTCAATCATAGTTCCGACCTTGTACTCAAGGTCTCCGCCTTTTACGGCTGCCTTAACTTCTTCGGCAATAGCATCAATACCTAAATAAGTATGGCCCTCAATTTTCTTTCCGTAAATAATTTGCTTTAATTCTCTAAAGTTCATTATAAGAGGAATCATAATTTCAGGCTTTACATCCACTTTTTCTTTTTTAAGTTTATAAGCTGCTTCAAAAATAGCCCTTATCTGCATTGCATAAATTTCAGGATAGCTTATAGCAATTCGGCAGCCTCGGTGACCCAACATAGGATTGATTTCGGAAAGTTTTTCAATGTCGGTAAGCAAGTCTTTTTTATTAACTTTCTTTTTTTGAGCCGTCAAATATTTTACAAAACCGTCAAGCTCAACATCATTATGGGGCAGGAATTCGTGGAGAGGCGCATCCAATAATCTTATGGTAACCTCCTTGCCGTTCATAGCCTTAAAGATGCCGTAGAAGTCTTCGGTTTGCAATTTTTGAAGTTTTTCAAGAACCTTTTTCCTTTCAGTCTCATTTGCAGCTAAAATCATCTCACGGAAGGTATTTATTCTTTTTTCGTTAAAGAACATGTGCTCGGTTCGGCAAAGACCTATACCTTCTGCACCGAAATCTAAAGCAAGCTGAGCATCACGGGGACTATCGGCATTTGCTCTTACATGGAAATTGGATAAAAATCCTTTTGCAAGACTTATAAAGTCCAAAAGACCTGAAGTTTTAGGATCGGGTTCAATCAACTTTGCTTCACCGAAATAAACGGTAGAATCCCCGTAATAAGGAACATTGAGCGTAATATAATCGCCTTCGTTTATAGTAACGCCTTCAATAACGGCCTTTTTTCCGCTTATTTTCATATCGGGACGTACAAGAGATATTTTACCGTACTGTCTGGCAACAACGGAAGCATGGGCCGAATAACCGCCTTCATTAGATATAACACCTGTAGAAACCTCTATACCCTTTACGTCTCCTGCATAGGTTGCAGGCATACATAGGATACATCTTGTGTCCATTCCTTGAAGTTTTGCTGCCCTTTGAGCTTCAATAAGGGAGTCGGCCGTAAAATAGACCCTGCCCACTGCAGCTCCCGGAGCTCCTGCTATACCGCCCTTTGATGATTTCATACCCTTTGTACTCATTATGTCTATAACGGGGTGTAGGATTTCATTTAACTGGCCGGGTTTAACGGAACGCACAACATACTCGGCATCTACTATCTTTCTATTGTACAAATCAAGCAAAATCTGAACCATTGAGATGGTGCTCTTAGCTTCAACCGATTTTTGTTCGATAAGCCAAAGTCTTCCGGCTTCAATAGTAAATCGAATATTGCGGATATCCTTTGTATAATCTTCAAGCTGCCATGCAATCTGCTGGAATTGTTTTAAATATTCGGGCTTTATTAAGTTTATATCTTTACCTTCGGCATTTACCTCATTGAATTTTTCGGCAAAGAACTGACCTTGTAATTTCTTTTCTCCGTTTACAATATTTCGGCTAAAGAAGGAGCCTGAATATGAATCCTTTCCGTAGTTTCCGTAAACCATGGGCTGAATCAAAAGGGCCACATCATGGTCGGTGTCTTCTTCGAGGGTTAAAAGACGGGCGATAAGATGGATTGACTCTTCAAGCTGGACTTTACAATCATCAAAAAAATGTTTAGGTAAAAACTTGGAATATTTATCCATGATGGCTCCCGGTTTTAAACCGATCTTACCTGACTTCATTGTTTCCTTAATTTCTTTTAATGCTTTTTCCAAATCAGCAACTTTCTTCTCGTTTTCTTCCAATTCTTCTATTTTTAGCACAACGGTTAAAATTCCATTAAGCAAAAACAGAACTTCATTTGCAGCAAAGTCTTCGCCTACATTCTCTTGAAATCCTATTACCGTATCCTTGGTAAGACCGAAGTTGTGAAGAGTAGGGTAGCTGGTGATAAGCATATTTGGTGAAATAACCAGCTTCAAAAGTAATGGAGACTCATCATCGCCGTATTCTTTTTTAACTTCTGCTCCGAATTTAGCTAAGTAAGGAGATATTTCCGAATAGATGTTAGCATCCCCTATATCCTGCATTACTGAAGCATCAATGATGATTCCCGGCAAGATGGGAAGTTTAAGTTCTGCAAATTCGTTTGCCTGCCTTCCTCGAATGCCTAATAAGTTCTTATCAACTTTTTTTCCGACTGTTTCTTTACTGTTAAAAAAATGGATATTGTTTGATATTTTCACTTTTTACTCCTTAAAATAAATTTAAAACGGTATCAGGCGAGCCTCGTAAAAAAGCTTCAAACATGGGACTGGCACCTTGTCTAAAATATTTTGATAACTTTGAAAGGTCGTTGATTTCTTCTGCAGAAACGGCAAATTGTATTGTGCTTCCGTGTTTGACCTTTCCCCACTTAAATAATGTATTTATATCTACAATACGCTCTCCGTCATAGTAAACCATAACTTCGGCGTCTTGATATTTAGCTGTATAACTTCGGATAATCCTCTTCCATGCTTCAACATTTCCGTTATGGAAAAGTTCGTTTGAAACAGGTACGGAAACAAGCTGCGACATTTTTTTAGGTCCTGTAGAAACGGCGGAGGGTCTTTCCAGATGTGAGGGTACCGAACTTGCCTGAACTTTAGCTGCAACAGCAACAGGAGCAGCAGCTTTTTTGCCCGCCCGTTTAACAACCTGCCTTTTTGTCTTTGCGGGGGCAGTTTGTTTAGGTTCAACATATACAAAGGGTCCTGTTTTTACCGATGCAGGTACGGAACAAGCTTTTTTTTCAAATAATTTTAGAATAGCTGAAATAACGGAATCGGCGATACCGGCATCTACAGCCCCCCTGTCTTGCTTACCGACATATATCAAAAGCAGCTCATTTTTTCTAAAACCCTGAATGACAGGAGCGGCAGCAGGATTTTTCGGATTTATAACAATAAAACCCAAATCAGGGTGATCATAGCCGAAAATCAAATCAACACCTGTCCATTTGGCAAGCTCGGCAACAAATGATGAAGCATCTTCCAAAATAAATTTCAAATTTTCAGATACAACTTTATAATTCCATTTATCAAGTAGAGAAACCGAAAGAATTGATCTAACTTGTTCAGGTTTTATCTTTTGTTCTCTTATCATAAGATTTATCTTATCGGCAATATTCTCTTTAGGATCACAATCATCTAAAATTTCAATAACAGACTGGATATGTTTAACTGAAGCATTAAAATCAGTCTTGTTAGCAAGAGGAACAAAAAAATTAGTCATATTAACCATAAGTACTCCTTTTTTAAGCAAAAGCCCCCGAAACGGGGCTGTTCCAGGGGCTTAAATTTTTAATCAGTTAAGCTCTAAAATCCTAAATTAAATTTCTTTAATTCCTGACTTAGCTTTTCGTCGTCCTCGTCCTGAATCAACAGAGCCTGCTTTTTTCGCTTTGACTGCGCCTCTCTTGGGTCCTCGTCGTTTAGCCGGAGCGCTCACAGCTTCAGCTGCGGGAGCTTCAATAGCAGGCGTGCTGTTCAGCATATCAATGAACTGAGAGCGTCCTGCAGCTCCGCTGGCTTTGGGATCGTCATCAGCACTGGCGAAGCTCTGTGCGATATCGGCACGTACTGTAGATCGTCGGCGGCTGAATGAAGCAAATGCAGCATCAGCAAAGCCTTTTGATACACCATGCAAGAATTCGTTGAGCACGTTGGCCATTCCGTCCAATGTAGCCTTCTTTCTCTTGATAGATGTAATATCTATATCGAGCAAGAGACCGGGCTGAATGTGGAAGGGGTTGATTAAATAATCGAATTTGTTGAATTCGGCTTCTAAGAATGAAAGTCTGTCTTCGATAACGCGTCTTTCGATAGGATATTGATAATCATACAAATCCTTCATTCTTCGGCGCATGATAATGAGCTTCTTGCGGAGCTTATCTTTTTCGTAGACATAGGTTCTGTTCATCTTTTCAACTTCAGTTTCGGGAGCTTTAACAAAAGATATCTCATCCCAAACCTTCGCTGTATCTTCGTATACGGGCTCACCGGACTGATCCTTGTACTTTCGCTTGATGAATTTCTTGTAGTTGTCGGCCAAATCGTTAAAGTCTGTGATTTTGGTCATAAACTTTGATTTGTCGTAAGTAGCCCTTACTACATCCCACAAATGCTGAATTTCAGTTTCAAAAGAACTCATCATTACTTCATAAGCCTGTCTTTCTGAAATTAACTGAGCATTGTCATAATACTTGAGTCTGATCTGATATCTTTCATCAGGAAGGTTAGCGATATCCGTATCATCATATTCGCGTAAGATTAATTCACGGGCATTTTTTAAGTTTTCGATATACTGGTATCCCATCTTTGACGTATCAAGGATTGAAGTAATCGAGTTGATGGCCGTGTTAAATCCGCGGTTTCTGATATTTTCAAGGTCGATAATCTTTTTGATGTTTTCTCTGACATTGAGCTGATCAAAGGTCTCAGGATCGATTTCAGCTCTCAAGTTGTTGATTCTTTCCATGAGCTGCTTGGATACTACATCGTATCTCTTGCTCTTGGGGTTTTCAACATCGTCATCAGTGATATCTTTTACTTTATCGATTTTTGCAAAAACGATTTCGCCGTCAGATAATTCATCCAATCCCTGATCGATTCGTCGGTCTTTTATCTTTTCAATTTCCTTGTCAATTACATCCATATAGTGATTTGACAAGAGATCCTTGATAAGATATTCGACTGTTGATTGATATTGGAAGATAGGGCTGATAAGTTCCGTATCAAGAATATTTACGGAAAGCTTAACATCGGTTACGGTCTTCGGTTTGTAGAGGTTGTCTTTAAATGCACACTTTACGATTGAGTATGCGTTTTCACCTCTAACAAAGGCTCCTACGTCCGTCTTCTGTCTTAACAATGAGTTTGTTAAGGTTTCTAAATCGTTAACACCGCGCTGTACATGGCCCTGTAAGTGTCCATACATGTTGACAATCGATTTTTCGATTTCGCCTGTGTTAAACTTGTCGGCACCGCCGACTGCATCAAGAAGATTTGCGATTTCTTTCGGAGTATAGCGGTCTAAAACCTTCATTTCCTCCCGATCGATAAATCCGCGAACCTTTTTCAGCATTTCATCTTCAGCCGTTACCATGTATCGGTTGAACATGTTCTGGTAGTTCTGGTTAAAGTAGTTGTACAGCTTTTCTTTAACACCGCCCATTACGTCCAATCTCTCAAGGACTTCTTTGGGAAGTTTTGTAGTCAAGTGGTGCAACACTTTATTTGTTTCTTCTTCAATCAGCTGATTTACTTCTTTCTGCTGATCACGATAGTCTTGAGCCAAAGAGTTTCTTGAACCCACAGCACTGGGCTTCTCGGGATGGAAAACATTCGGGCTCTGTGGTAGATCTAAATTTGCCATTCTTATCTCTCCTTACTTTTAGCAATTTTGTTATATTACAATATACATCACTATTATATAATTATAAACATATTTTGCATAATGTAAAGAGTTTTTATTTAAACTTGATGATTTTTTTTCAAATATGTTGTATAATATGGGTATAAAGCGTAAAAAAAGGAGTGTTTATGAAAATTAAAAAGCTTATTTTTATATTTTTGCTTTTATCAGGAATTTTATTTAATTTAAATGCAGGTGAAAGAACAGTGCCCGTTGATATGATTATCATGATAGATAAATCATTATCAATGCAGGAAGCGGGTAAATTCGACAGCCTAAAACAATGGGTTCTTGATGAATTGGTAGATCAAATTATCACGTATGGGGATTGGATAAGCATTTACCAATTTTATGAAAATCCCGAACATTTGCTCTCAATCGAAGTAAAAGACCGCAATGATACCGATAAAATAATAAACACAATAAATTCAATTTTACCGAATGGAAGATTTACAGATGTAGGAAAAGCTCTTGATAAAATACAAGAAGCAATCAATGAAAGAACTGAAAATGGCAGATACAAAGTGCTTTTAATGCTTACGGATCTTGAACAAGATGCTCCGATAACCTCAAAATACGGCGGTAAACAAAAAAAATTCTCAAGTCCTTATTTAATTGAGTCAAGAATTATTAAACACGATAATTGGTATGAAATTACCGTAGATATGGGACTTCAAGATAGAGTGGTAAAAACAAGTAAGGCTCTTTTTTCCGATATAATAAAGAATGATGATAAAGAAAGACTGCATTCCGATGAAACTAAAGCATTAATCAAAAAAAATCAGCCCTAATTGACAATCAAGTAATCGAGGATGTAATTAAAATATGTTCCAAAAGATAATGTATATTATTTCGGGTCTTGCGGTTTTGGTCGTATTAAGTTTGTTAATATACTTTAAATTTATGCGGTCAAATATAAAAACCGAAGACAAAATTATTACACAAACAATAATTCCTGTAGTTTCTTCGCAAATAGAAAATAACGGAGAAAAAACGGAAAATTATACTCCTAACACAGATGCAAAGATATTTCTGGAATTATTCAATGATGAAACCTTTGTTGATGCAATTTCGGATGATTTAAACGAAGACGGTGTTGAAGACCAAGTTGTTGCCGTAAAAAAACTATTAGATCCTTTTTTGTATCTGATTATTTCGATTCAAAACCCTATAACTCAAAGATGGGATAGGGTTGAAGAGATAAGAACGACAATCACACAACCTAAATCTCTTACATTTTATATTATGAATTTGACGCAGGATCCTAAATCTCTTATTTATTCGGGGATGACATCGGATAATAGACAGGCATTATCCATACAAACAATCAAAAGAGAAAGTGATGGTAATATTCATTTTTCTCAAATTGCCGACTTGCATGCGGATATACAAATTCAGATTAAAGAAATTGAAACTCGAGAAGAAGATCCGTCAAGTCTATCTTCATATCGTGTATACACTTATAACTCCGATCCTTCGGCTCCCAACACTTTAAATCAAATTGAAACGGAATACACATGGAATTCAAAAACTCAAAAATATGAAGAAGGCTTGCAAAAAGTAATCCCCGGTGAAAAAATCGAAGTTCAGCTTTTGAGAAAGCTTCAAAGCGGAAATATGGAATCTTTTAGAGATTTTTTATCAGGATTATGGTTTCAACAAGAAGAAAATAAAGAAACCGGCAGGAGTGTTTATTTTGACAAAAATGACGACCATATTATTTTTAATTTAGACAATGTTGAAGAAATATACGAAATAAAAACAACGCTGCCTAGAAGATACGGTTTATTTTTTACAACAAGCAATAAGTCAATTCCAAATATTGTAAGACGGGTAGAAGTAGAAATTAAGGGCGTCGATGAAATACAAGTTCGAGTAATAGAAGATGTTTTGAGAATTAAATTCGGCACGGCCTCTCTTTGGAACGGAAATTATAAAAAAAATACTAATTTACTTTTAAGTAATGTAAATCAAAAAGAAAATAATACTCAAAAAGTAAAAGAATTTGTATCAAAGTCTTCAAATCAATGGAAATCGGCCAATGGAACACTTTTAGACCTTTTAAGTAATTCCTATACTATTCAAAAGTCCGATGATATTGAAACAGGGTATTTTAACATATTGGAAATAAACGAAAAAATAATACTGCAAATGAAATCAACCGAGGGCATAACTAAATTCTATATGCTTGAATTTAACGAAAAAAACAATATACAAAGAATTATGTTGACAAAAGTTAAATTAAGTATAACCGATGCAATCCCTACCGGAGATGAGCCGATCGTATTTGAAAGACAAATTTAATTATTATCCTCTTGAAAGTTTCACTACTTATGTATAAAATACTTGTATGGGTATAAAATCATTTAAAGGCGGAGTACATCCGCCTGAGCGAAAGGCGGTATTATCAAGCGATAATGTCGTTAGGGTATTGCCGTCAAATAAATCAGTTTGGATTCCCGTTACGCAGGGAGGAATGCCTAATACACCTCTTGTAAGCGTAGGGGATTTGGTTGCCAGAGGTCAAAAGATAGCCGAAACCGATAAATTTATGTCGGCCCCCGTCCATTCATCCGTTTCAGGAAAGGTAAAAAAAATAGAACCTCATCTTGTAACCGGAAATACGGAAAATCTTTGTTTTTTAATCGAAATCGATGAAGAAAACAGAGAAGACTTTATGCCTCCCCTTGATCCTTTTACATGCACAAAGGAAGAAGCTCTTAAAAGAGTCAAAGATGCGGGTATCACAGGTATGGGAGGAGCCTCTTTTCCGACTCATGTAAAATTAAGCCCTCCCCCCAATGCAAAAATCGAGTATGTAATTGCAAACGGAGCGGAATGCGAGCCTTATCTTTGCACGGATGCTGCAACCATATTCGGCGATTCGGATGCTATTGTTGACGGCCTTGCCATCACTATGCGTATTGTAGGCGCAAAACAAGGCATTATAGCCCTTGAAGACAATAAAAAAGATTTAGTTCCCGTTTTGGAAAAGGCTATTTCAAAAATCAAAGCAAATCCGATTGCTGCAGGTGCCTACGATATAGAAGTTCAGCTTTGTAAAACAAAATACCCGCAGGGCGGAGAAAAAACTCTTACGGATGCAGTCGTAAATAGGGAAATTCCTTCAGGAGGCCTTCCTTTCCAAATAGGCTGCGTTATTCAAAACGTAGGAACCTTAAAAGCTATTTCAGAAGCCTTCCGTTTAGGTAAGCCCCTTATCGACAGAGCGCTGACCATAAGCGGCGGAGCCTGCGAAAAGCCCTTAAACATAATAGCCCCTATAGGAACCTGCGTCGGCGACCTTATTCCAAGTGTAGTTTCCCTTAAACCCGGAGTTGTAAAAATAATCTCAGGCGGTCCGATGATGGGCTTTGCAATGAAAAACGCCGACTTTCCCATTCAAAAAAACACATCAGGCGTGCTTTTTTTAACAAGGGAAGAAGTTTCTTTGGAAGAAGAAAGCCCCTGTATAGGCTGCGGTAAGTGTATTGACGTATGCAGCTGCCGCCTTTCTCCCGTTCTAATCGTTAGAGCCTTAAACGCAGGAAATACCGAAGAAGCTATAAGATGCGGCCTTTTGGACTGCGTAGAATGCGGAACCTGTGCTTATACCTGCCCTGCCCGTATCAAACTTGTTCAACGGTTTAAAGTAGGCAAGCAGATAGCAAGAGAAGAAAAACAAAAAAGAGAAGCCAAGGCTGCCGCAAAGGCCGCAGCAGCAGAAAAACAAGCAGCTGAAGCTAAAAAACAAGAGCCTGAGGCTAAAAAGAGCGAAGAAGGAGTCAAATAATGGCAGAATCCGATAAAAACGAAATTTTCATGTCTCCGGCACCCCATGTTGTAACACCGGTTAAAACTCAAACTCTAATGTTGGATGTTATTATAGCCCTGTTGCCTTTAACGGTCTATGGTATCTATCTTTTTTCGATATCTGCTTTGATTCGAATCATAGTTTCGGTTCTTTGCTGTGTAGGTTTTGAAAGCTTATTTAGAAAAATATGTAATCTGGATATAAGAGTAAAAGACCTTTCAGCCGTAATAACAGGCCTTTTGCTTGCTCTTGTAAGTCCGCCGAATCTTCCGATATGGATGCTAATTTTAGGCTGTTTTTTTGCAATAGTTGTGGCAAAGGAATCTTTCGGAGGCTTAGGTTCAAACGTATTTAACCCCGCCTTGGTAGGAAGAGCATTTATGTTTGTAAGCTTTTCGGGAGCAATGACCAGCTGGGTTCAGCCGGGAAATTCTTTCTTTGATGCAATGAGTACTGCAACACCTCTAAAACTTATCAATGCAAAAGAAGGTATTGCCATGAGCGCTGCCGAAATAGCAAAAACTTTAAATTTAGGCTCAACTACCGACCTTTATACCCAACTTATTTTGGGAAACCATGCAGGATGTATAGGCGAAACAAGCATACTCCTGATTCTTTTAGGTTTTGCATATCTACTCTTTAAAAAGGTTATCGATTGGAGAACGCCCGTTACTATGATGGCAACAGCCGTTATAATTACCGCAATCGGAGGTATAAATCCTATTTTAACCCTGACTTCGGGAGGTTTAGCCTTCGGAGCCGTCTTTATGGCAACCGATTATGTAACAAGCCCCGTAACGCCCAAGGGAAAACTCATTTTCGGTGCAGGCTGCGGACTTATAACCGGTCTTATCCGCTTATTTTCAGGTATGCCTGAAGGTGTTATGTACAGTATTCTTATAATGAATGCCGCAGTTCCGTTTTTAAATAAAATTATACCCGTAAAATACGGCTATGTAAAACCGCCCAAAAAGAACAAGGAGGCTGCAAAATGAAACAGATGATAAAGTTAGCCCTTACCCTTTCAGCTTATGCGGTCATAGCATGTTTGGCTCTTGCGGCAGTTTACAGCTTTACGGCCCCGAGAATTACTGAAGTAAAGGTAGAGAAAACAAGAAGAGCCTTAAATGCGGTCTTCCCTGAAGCTGAAGACTTTAAAGAAATAAGTGAGGAAATCCCTGAAGGCTTAAATAAAACCAAGTTTTTAAATGCTTATACGGCTGTAAAAAACGGAAAAACAGTAGGGCTTACTATAACAGCTAAGGGACCTACCTATGCAAGTGCAACCATATTGATAGCTGTAGACCTAAACAAAAAAATACGCAAAATAGAATTCTTAGAGCTTACCGATACGCCCAGCTTAGGAAGCAAGGCTGCGGAAGAACCCTTTATCGGACAGTTTAACGGAAAGCCTCTTGAGTCAGCCTTTGAAGTAGGAGCCGATATAAATGTAATAGGAGGGGCTACGATAACATCGAAGGGTGTTGCCGCCATTTTAAAAGATGCCTCCTTTACGGCAATAGAATACATGGCAAAAAACAACTTGGAGGAGGGAAAATAAATGAAAAACTTAGATATTTTCACAAACGGGATTATAAAAAGTAACCCTCTTTTAGTATTGATGATAGGGCTCTGTTCGTCCCTTGCCGTTACAACAAACATATTAAACGGTCTCGGTATGGGACTTGCTATGACCTTCGTAATAGTCATGAGCGAGTTAATTATAAGTATGTTCAGAAAATTGATTCCTCAGGATATAAGGATTCCGGTTTTTATCATAGTAATAGCTTCTTTTACAACCATTGTAGACCTTTTGATGCAGGCTTATACTCCTGCCCTATCGGAAGCAATGGGGCTTTTTATTAAGCTGATCGTTGTAAACTGTATTATTATGGGAAGAGTTGAGTCCTTTGCTTCAAAGGAAAGTCCCGGAAAATCCGTTTTGGACGCTCTTGGAATGGGAGTCGGTTATACGATAGTTCTTGTACTTATTTCGGCCATAAGAGAAATCTTAGGCTCGGGATCATTGGCAGGAAACGTATTTATACCCGAAGCCTATCACATACGCTTTTTTGCAAATGCCCCCGGAGGTTTTTTTGTATTCGGTATTATGATTTCGATAAACCTCGTTGCAAAAAGACTTTTAGAAAGGCCTAAGAAAAAGATTCAAAGCCCGTCTGCTCCGCAAGCCGAGCCTGAAACTAAAAAAGAGGAGGAGTAAAAAATGCCCGAAACGCTTAGTATTTTTCTTTCTGCAATCCTTGTAAAAAATGTAATTTTAATGAGGTTTTTAGCCCTTTGTCCCTTTATAGGAATGTCCTCCGATGTAAAAAAATCGGTAGGTATGGGTTGGGCTGTACTCTTTGTTACTCTTTTGGCCACCGCCGTCACCTATCCTATATACAATTACATATTGATAGGAAAACTTGAATTCCTTCAGACCCTTATCTTTATTTTAGTAATTGCAAGTTTAGTTCAGCTGGTAGAATTTTATCTAAAAAAAGCGGCTCCGGCTCTTTACAGCTCGATGGGTGTTTATTTAGCTTTGATTACAACAAACTGTGCAATACTTGCCGTTACAATCGATGTCATAGATGAAGGTTATACATTCTTACAAGCCCTTGTTCATGCGGCAGGTTCCGCTTTCGGCTTTATGATCTCGCTTTTACTCTTAGCAGGTTTAAGGCAAAGAATAGACAATGCCCCCGTTCCGAAATTCTTAAAAGGAACGCCCATTCTTTTTATAGCGGCAGCCCTTCTTTCCATGGCTTTCGGAGGCTTTGCAGGACTGATTTAAAATCAAAAGAACCTCGAAAATCTGCAAGCTGATAGGCTTACAGCTTTTCGGGGTTTATGTTTTAGAATTAGATCCTTGCCGGTTTAATTTAGTTTTAAGTGCAAGATAATCGTTCTTCCTCCGTCATCGCATACTTTCATTGCAATTCGTGTATACAGCTTAAGTTTACGCTTCAGCATTTTCCGTGCAGCGGTATAAAAGGTGCGCTGTTCTACGAGCTCCATACCTATGTTTTTTGCAAAGGCTAAACCGTCGTTTACGTAAAAGTACATCTGTGCCGAAGTATTGCCTGTTTTTTGCACATACTTATTCGCATATTTTATACCTATTTCATTTGTTGCATCAAAAATAAGTTCTCCTTTAGAAAAACGCTTTTTTACATCCGACAAGAACCGTACAATTTTTTCTTCACGGAAATATTGAAAAACTCCGGAAACAATCAGTAAAGACGGAATGGAGGTATCAATGTGCTCCGCCCATTCTAAAGTAAAAAGATCGGCACCGATAAGCCTTTCGTTTTCTTTTGCGCTTAAAATATTTTTGCGCTGCTCGATTACTTCGGGTAAATCAATTTCGTAAAAGATTGCGTTGTCCGTTTGAAGCCGAAAGATAGCTGTTTCCAGTCCCGCTCCCAGATTGATGATATTGCATCTTTTATATTTTGCAAGGAAATCTTTGATCATCCCGTCAAAATTGTAATAGCGGGCGACAGAAGCCAGCATCGTATATTCGGAAGATGATTTCCAAATCCTTTCAAGCGCATCCTCCGGAATTTTGTCTTCCAGCGATAAAGCCGTTTCATCATAAAAATATTCGGGAAAGCGCTTGGAAACATAAATCCTCGCTGCCATAGGTATGAGCATGGTATCGGTGACGCCGTTAAATTCATTCATAGGTACTTCCTCCTGATATAATAAATATACAGGTTAAATCGGGGTTTAAGTCAATAGGTGAAAACTTAAGTGTTTTTATGGTTTTATTATAAATAAAATCAAATCAGCAATGCGGGCTATTGACTTATTAAGTAGTAGTATGTTACTATTGCAGTCAAATGATTGAGTTGGTACTTTAATAAACTCAGAAAAAAATATATGGAGGAAAGAGATGAAGCGAAATTTTTTTAAACTCTTTGCTGTATTGCTGACTACAGCGATGGCTCTTAGTATTTTAGCCGGATGCGGCGGTAGTAAGAAGTCAAAAAAGGATCTTGGAAAAGTTGAGTACACTTATCGAGATGTATGGAGTGCGGGGCCTCTTAACTGGAACCCCCATGCTTGGGAGGTAAGCAGCGATAGGAATTTTATGACTTACCTGACAACACCTATTGCCGATGCAACTGTAGATGAGCCCGGAAAATGGAAGTGGGAATTTGATGCCGCTAATGATGTAAAAGACATTACGGCTTCTTTTGCAAACAAAGCAAAATACGATATTCCTGCCGATGCGACGAGCGGTCGTGTATTTCAAGTTGACTTGAATCCCGAAATGAAGTGGGAAACAGGTGAGCCCATCAAAGCTGATGACTACATTTATTCAATGCAGATGTGCTTGAGCCCTGAAATGAAAAACTACCGATCTAACGATTATTGTACAGGAACTTCGGCTATTTATAAGGCTAAAGAATATCTGGCAAACGATTTGGCCGGTAAGCCGGTTTACAAAGCTTGGACTAATGATGCTCCCGCAGATGCAAAGCTTGTGTTCAGCTTTACCGATCCTATTACGTTTTTCGGAGGTGCTGCAGAATCTTATTATAACAATGCCAAATATAAGGCTAACTTTATGGTAAACGGCGCAGACATTTTTGAAAAATACAAGGATACTAAATATTTTGAAATAAATGACCAGTCTAAAGCTGAAATTCTTGTTATTGCAAAAGCTTTTGGAGATGATAATCCCGATGCTTGGAAAGAATTTTGTGTTTACAACACCGGCGAGCTGTATCCTGAAACTCCTTGGGAAGATGTCGGTCTTGTAAAAACAGGCGAATATCAGTTTCTTTTTATTACGGCCGATCCTATTCAAATGTTTTATATGTTAAATGCCTTTGGAAGCACATGGCTGGTTCATAAAGAAACCTATGAAAAGAATTTTAAAACGGTCGAAAAACTTAAGGCAACTTCTTACGGAACCGATATGAGCACTACCGTTTCATACGGTCCTTATAAGATTGAAAGTTATGAAAAGGGCAAGCAGATTAGATTGGTAAGAAATCCCTACTGGGGCGGTTACCATGACGGCAGGCATGAAGGTCAATATCAAGCGGATGCAGTAATAATCGATATTATCGAAGACCATTCTACACAGCTTCAGCGTTTCGGTCAGGGTTTACTTGATGAATTTTCTTTGAACTCTGATGATCTTGAAAAATACAAGAAAAGCGACAGGCTGTACTATGCAGATGAAACTTATACCGACCGCTATATTTTTGCTACAAGTGACGAAGCTTTAAATGCAAGAGATAAGGAAAAGGGCAGCGGTAAACGAATTGTTTTGCGCTATAAAGACTTTAGAAAAGCTCTTTCTCTCAGTATAGACAGGGAAAAGTATTGTAGAGAAGCTACTTCAGGATTTAAACCTGCGTACTTCTTGTTAAATAGACTGTATTATTACGATATGGCCAATGATCCCAATTCGATTTATCGTGATACATTCTATGCAAAAAAAGCAATATGCGACTTATACGGCATTGAAGTTACTAAAGAAAATGTGGATGCACAGTATGCAAAAATTACTGGCCGTGACATCGAAACAGCTAGAAAGCTGTTTACAGCTGCTTATGAACAGGCTGTTGCAGATAAGGTTTATAAACCGGGTGAAATTGTTCCTATCGAAATAATGGCAAGTCCTACAGATCTTACTCCTCAACATATCAAACAGCAGGACTTAATGCAGGAATTCGTTAATGAAGGAACAAAGGGAACTCCTTTTGAGGGAAAAGTTCAAATTAAATACGAATCCGGCGACCCCAAACGCTACGACAATGTTGCTGCAGGAAAAAATATGGCTATCCGCGGAGCATGGGGCGGCGCAGCTTTCTATCCGTTTAAGACTATTCAGGTCTATGCTAATCCTACCTACATGGGAGGTTTATCTAAGATTCACGAATCAAACGGCTGGAATCCGTCTATTGAGAAGCTTAAGATTAAGATTAACAAGGTTGACGGTACTACTGTAGAAGAAGAAAGAACCTTTGAGCAGTGGTCGGCTTCTATGAACGGAAGCGGTGATTATGCAGATGCTGATGCAACCGAAAAAATGCAAATACTTGCAGCCTTGGAAAACGGTATTCTCAGTGCATATCAGTGTATTCCTTTAGGAACATATACTTCGGCGGTCTTGGTTTCACATAAGATAGACTATTACACAGACGTCTACAATATCATGTATGGTTACGGCGGTATGAAATTATTGAAGTTTAACTATACTGATGCTGAATGGGACGAATATGTTAAAAAGAACCAAGGACAACTCAATTACGAGTAAACCGAATATAGCTAAAATTTAGTTGGCTTAATTTACATCAAATACACCGCAGATTGTGTTTGTATAAACTTGCTGCGGTGTATTTCTTGAATTTTAAAACGGTGTAGATTTAGTGTATTAGTTTTCGACTAGAGGAGTTCGTTATGAAAACATTTAGGTATGTGTTAAAAAGGTTATGGCTTGGTATCATAACCTTTTGTATCATTATGACCATAAATTTTGTGCTTATAAAAATGCTGCAGCCTGAATTACCTATGATGGGGGCTGAAGCTGAGTTGGAAAAAGCTAGAAGAAGTGCATTAGGTTATGATAAACCGATAATGCAGCAGTATGGAATTTTTTTAAAAAATATTATAACGACAGGAGATTGGGGAACTTCGTGGAAGGTAGATTATCTTAAACCTGCACAAGAAGTTATTATAAGTAAATTGCCTCCTACCATCATATTAAACTTATATTCGACAATTATTTCGATCCCGCTTGGAATATTATTCGGTATTATTGCCGCTATTTATAAAAATAAGTGGATTGATCATTTTATATCTATAATTGTAATGTTATTTATATCCGTTCCGTCCTTTGTTTACGCATTTCTTTTACAATACGGTTTAGGTTATAAGTTAGGTCTTTTCCCTGTAATTGTTTCATCTTTATACGATGCAGGTGGTTCATGGTGGACATTTAAGATGTTCCACTCGATGATTTTACCGATTCTTTCACTTTCATTCGGTGCTATTGCAGGTTTTACCCGTTCAGTTCGAGCAGAGCTTACCGAAGCCCTTACCAGTGAATATATGCTTTTAGCAAGAACAAAGGGGCTTACACGGGGACAGGCTATTAGACGCCATGCGTTAAAAAATGCTATGGTTCCGGTTCTTCCCGGTATTATCGCCTTTGTTCTTAGTATAATGAGCGGAGCGATTATTACTGAAAAGATTTTTGCGATTAACGGTATCGGTAAATTATATATTACATCGATTAATTTATTGGACTATGACCTTTTTGTTGCTACAGGTATGTTCTATACAGCCATCGGATTGGTGGTAAGTGTTGTTACTGACCTTAGCTATGGTTTATTGGATCCGAGAATCAGGATAGGGGAGAGATAAATTATGGATAATATAAAACATATCCCTAAAGAGAAATTCAGATTAGTGCAAAGGGATGAGCAAATTTTTGATGCAAAATTTGAAACAAAACCTATAGGTTATTTTAAGGATGCATGGCTTCGTTTTAAAAGAAATAGCGCTTCCGTAGCTGCAGCATATATTATTGGAGCAATTGTTATATTTGCAATAGTAGTGCCTTTCTTCTCAAAGTACGATTTGGCTTACTCAGATGCCGTTTATGCAAAGGTAAGACCTAAACTTCAAATTTTTGATAAAACAGGCTTTTGGGACGGCTCAAAACCGATGAAGTATAATGATAAATATCTGTTTTATACTCTCGGTATCGGGTACGGAACGGAAAATGGAGACGGAATAAAAAAAGTAAGCTGGGATGCTGCTTTGGCTTCTTCTCCTATTGTTTCGATCGGGGATGAATTTACAGACGGTAAAAACAGATATCGATATGTAAGAGTGGATTCATACAGAGGTGTAGGTTTTATTTTTTTAAGTCTTACAAAAGAGGCTTATGATGACATTATAAACTGGCAGAAAAAAACAGGAAAACAGATATTATTCCCTATGATTGATTATGCCAATGAATTTGCTCCGCGTGATCAAGCTGATGCAAACATTTGGTATAAAGTAGACGGGCGTGAGTATCCTGTGGACTCAACCGGTAAAAGACTGTCACTGGAACAGATTCAGAAGCAGGGCTTGACCGATAATTATCTCAGGGATGAAAGCGGCAATGTGCTTTACACTGTGCCCAGAGATAAAACTATGATCGGGGTCAGGATTTTGTATTATAATTACTATCAATATTTAAACGGCCATGAACCTGCAAATGCCTTTGGTACGGACGGACAAGGTTTTGATATTATGGTAAGATTAGCTCATGGCGTAAGGCTGTCCTTAATGTTGTCAACCCTTGTTTCGATAATTAACTTTATCATAGGTTCAATTTACGGCTCAATTACCGGTTTTTACGGAGGCTGGATTGATCTTATTTTGGAGCGTCTCACGGACATCTTAGGCGGAATGCCATTTCTTATCGTTGCTACCCTTTTTCAACTCCATCTTGTTCAGACAGGAAAGGTTTCGGTATTTACCGGAGTTCTGTTTGCCTTTATCTTGACCGGATGGATAGGTATTGGCGTTAGAGTAAGAACTCAGTTTTATCGCTTTAAGAATCAGGAATATATCTTGGCAGCAAGGACTCTGGGGGCCAAGGATAAGCGGCTAATGTTTAAACATATTTATCCTAACGCCATAGGGACGATTATTACAAGTGCTGCGCTAATTATTCCTTATGTTATTTTATCCGAATCGACCCTTTCATTTTTGGGAATAGTCAGTTTCCACGGAAAAACAATGGCTTCGTTAGGAACAATGTTAGGCTCAGGTCAACAATATTTGGCTACAGATCCTCATATTTTATTTTTTCCGGCAGGAATTATATCTTTAATGATGATTTCTTTTAACCTATTCGGAAACGGTCTGCGGGATGCATTTAATCCGTCATTGAGAGGAGTGGAAGATTAATATGGCAAATAAAATAAAATTAGAAGTACGAAATGCAAAAATATCATTTTGGACAAATAACGGCTATGTACGTGCCGTAAGGGATGTTTCATTTAATCTTGAAGAAGGTAAAACCTTAGCCATTGTAGGAGAATCCGGTTCCGGAAAATCCGTAACTGCAAGGGCTATTCTCGGTATTTTAGCCGGAAATGCAACCGTTGATGACGGAGAAATTTATTATGACGGAAAGGATTTGCTGCAGATACCCGAAGAAATTTTCCACAGTATCCGCGGAAACAATATTGCTATGATATTTCAGGATCCTTTGTCAAGTTTAAATCCTATTGTCCGTGTCGGAAAACAACTTACAGAAGCAATACTTGCAAATAATGTTTCGCAAAGAAAGCAATCAAAAAAGAGTTATAAAGAACTTGCAAAGGTTTTGCAAGATAATATGATTCTGGCAGGCGAGGATGCTGCTAAAGTAAAAGAAACGATGAAAAAGTTTACCGGCTATATTTCTGAAGGATGTAGACTTGAGCGTGCATATAATATTGCCCATGATACGGCTGAAACTACAATTTCGTATATTGACGGCGCTAAAATTCAATTAATTGATAAACCTGTTTCTGAGGTTGCACAAGAAATAAACAGGATCGTACAATATTCAAAAAACTGCGGAAATGTTTTTTTGATTCCGTCCGATAATCCTGCCTTTGTTTCTGCTGTTGAAGGCCTTTCGGTTGTTGCCGGTAAGTACAAGGCGAGCAATGCCTCTGAAACGGATAAGGCTGAAGTGGATGCAGCCTTGGGAGCCTTAAAGGTCATTTTACAAAACGGTCTTGAAAGACATAAGCCTGATTTTGTTGCTTTGGGGTATTATTCACTCCAAAAAGGTAAAGAGGAATTCAGCAGTAAAGATATCAAACTGCTCAATGATACGGCAAAAAAATTATTTGATGAAGAATTCCTTAATGATTTTTTACTTATGGTATGCAAGGCGGTAGAATATTCCAATAATAGATCTGACGATGATAAAAAAACGGCAATTTTAAAAATACAAGAAACTTTGAATATTCTTAAAGGCAAAATTGACGTAAATTCAGTCTCGGATACATGTAATAAATTAAAACCTGTTGTTAAAGATGCTATCGATAAATTGGACTTACAAAAAAACGGCTTTGCCTATACATTTGAAGGCTCAATTGATAATGCTATCTTTATGTACAAAATGTCTTTAAAGGCCGAGAATATGACAGGTAAGCGTAAAGCTGATCTAATTAAAAAATTCAGGCTGCCCACCGGGGTAACCCTTGACCGTCTTGAAGACAAAATACGGGATATTTTAATCAAACTTAAAGCTTCATTTGAAGATAAGCTTGAAAAAAATGCCCACCTTGATGTAAAGGACCGTGCCGAGAAAGTATTGGAAGCGATGATTGTCGAATCTTCCAAAATGAACTATAAGATGAAATATAGTTTGGCTAAAACAAGGTCTATCGATTTAATGAATGAAGTAGGTATTCCGCAAGCCCGCCAAAGGTTTATGCAATATCCGTTCCAATTTTCGGGCGGTATGAGGCAGCGAGTTGTTATAGCAATAGCGCTTGCTTCAAACCCGGATATTTTGATTTGCGACGAACCTACGACGGCATTGGATGTTACCATTCAAGCTCAGATTCTTGAATTGATAAACGAGTTAAAGCGGGAAAGAAACCTTTCAATTATCTTTATTACTCATGACCTCGGCGTTGTTGCAAATATGGCAGATGAAATTGCAGTTATGTATGCAGGTAAAATCGTCGAATACGGTTCGGTTGATGAAGTATTCTATGAACCCGCTCATCCTTATACGTGGGCTCTTTTGTCTTCTATGCCTGATTTGGATACCAAGGAAAAACTTGAATCGATTCCGGGTGTACCTCCTAATATGATTTTCCCGCCTAAGGGCGATGCTTTTGCTCAACGCAATAAATATGCAATGGAAATTGACTTTGAAGAGGAACCGCCGATGTTTGAAATAACTCCTACTCACAAAGCTGCAACATGGTTATTGCATCCTGATGCACCTAAAGACATTAAGCCTCCGCTTATTGTTACCGACCGAATTCGCCGAATGAGAGAGAAAATAGGAGGACAAAATGAATAATAATGATTTGATTTTGAGAGTAAATAATTTAAAGCAATACTTTAAACTTGAGGGTAAGTACCTTAAAGCTGTCGATGACGTGAGCTTTGATGTCCATAAGGGTGAAGTTTTCGGGATTGTAGGAGAATCCGGATGCGGTAAAACTACAATAGGCCGTTCGATTATAGGCCTTTACGAAATTACCGGCGGAGATATTTACTATAAGGACCATCATATTAATTCAGGCCTTCCTTTTTTGAAAGAAAGAATTAAAGAGGCAAGGGCATCAGGCAACAAGCAATTAGCTGAAGAGTTAGAGGCTAAATTTCGTGTCGATAAAAAGATGATGAAAAAAATGCGTTACAATGAGGCTTTGTCCGATATTCAAATGATATTTCAAGATCCTATTTCTTCATTGGATCCGCGTATGACGGTTCGGGAAATAATAGGTGAAGGAATGATTATTCGCGGCGAGAGGGACATGAAAAAAATTGATGCAAAAGTCAAAGAAACTTTAAACCTCGTAGGCCTTGTTGCAGAGCATGCCGAAAGATATCCTCACGAATTTTCAGGCGGCCAAAGACAGCGTATCGGTATAGCACGAGCTATTGTTATGAATCCCGAAATTATCATTGCCGATGAACCTATAAGCGCATTGGACGTTTCGGTACAGGCTCAGGTTATAAACCTAATGAATGATTTACGCCGTGAAATGAATCTTACTATTTTGTTTATAGCTCACGACCTAGCTGTTGTAAAATATTTTTCAAACCGAATTGCAGTTATGTATTACGGAAGAATGGTTGAGCTCGCAGATTCAGATGAGCTTTTTGCTCATCCTTTTCACCCTTATACTCGTGCTTTGCTTTCTGCTATTCCCGTACCGGATCCCAATACCGAACGGAATAGAAAAAGAGAAGTGTATGTACCGGCTTTGGCACACGACTATTCCGTAGATAAGCCGAAGTTTAGAGAAGTTCGTGAAAAGCATTGGGTTTTATGCAATGATGCCGAATATGAAAAATTACCCAAATGATAAAATAATCTAATCCTTAGTACGGCAGATCTAAAATCTGCCGTACTTTTTTTAAAGGTAGTATTTATGGAAAATAAATCCGACACTGGCAATAATTTTTTCGATAATGAAGTTGAGGAGATTGTACCTCAAAAAAAAACCGGATTACTATTCAGTTTTTTTGCTCCATTTGGTGTTGGGGCAGTGATTACTGCGGCTGTTGTTATCTTTTTTTCGCGAGGAAGCTCTCACTCCTTTTTGCATCACCTATGTGACGGCCTTTTTATTGCTTCCGTTTTTTTAGCCGGAATAGGCGGTTTGTCTGTAATAAATAAGTCGGGTCTTTTTGATGTAATTTTATTCGGCTTTTTACAATTAGGAGAAACTATTAAATATGGAGTTACTATGAAAAAAGATGCTCATGTAACTACCGATTTTGGAAAGTTTAAAAATAAAAAGAACTTAAAGCGTAAAAACAGATGGGGCTGGGTAGCAGCAGGTCTTATATATTTTGTCCTTGCATTTATAGTTTTAATTTATATGGACATCTAAAACCGATATTTTTATAGTAACCTTATTCTTGTCGCGCGAAGGGTTTTAATAAAAAAAATCGAGCCCGCTTTTATGCAGGCTCGAAATGTAAATAAAAAGGAGTAAATTAAGAAAACTAAACTTTTTTTGTAACGTAGTCGCTTTTTAAGCATCGCGAACACATTTTAATGGTTAGAGTTCTGCCGCCGATTTCTGTCTTTACATTTACTAAATTGGGCTTCCAAACTCTTTTTGTGTGAATTTTGGATTTACTTACTGAGTTTCCGGATAACGAGCCTTTTCCGCAAATTTCACATACTCTTGACATATCTCACCTGCCTTTAAAAAATCAGCTGACCTTTAAAGATCAGCTTTCTTTTGAATAGCTCCCCCGCGCGGGTTCGAACCACGGACCCAGTGGTTAACAGCCACTTGCTCTGCCTACTGAGCTACAGGGGAATGCTTCCAATCGGAAGTTTTAGGATATTACACTATTTCTTATAAAATGTCAATAGAAAATTCGTGTTTTTTATTATTTTATCAAATTTTATTTTAAGCATTGTTATTTGGACGGCTTAAAATAAACATCAGATTCGGTTATGACAAGGTCTACGGGATAGTCAAAATCTCCTATTGGAATCTTATCTAAAATTTGCCCCGAAAAACAAAGCCCTGCAAGACAAACTTCTTCTTTTTTTATGCTTTTAAAGAGTTTTTCAAAAAATCTATCGTAAAAACCGCCGCCCCTTCCCATTCTTTCCCCCTTTTTTGAAAATGCCCTTCCCGGTACTAAAATCAAAAGGGGCAGCTCCAAAGGATGCAGAGCTTTTTCTTCTTCTGTTTGAGGAAAAAGGTTAAAGGCTTTTTCGGGCGGCTCCATGATACCGAAAATTCCGGCTTGAACAGGTTCTATTTTTCCGTCTTTAAATTGCATTTTTTTGAATATAAGGTCATTATCCGAGACAAGGGGGAGGGCTATAGTCTTTTTATCTGAATATGCTTGTTTTAAAAGTCCTAAGGTAGGAAATTCTTCTTTTATGGGATGATAGGCAAAAACCGTTTTAGCTTCACTGTATTTAGGTATTTTATTTAAAAAATCCTTGCAATAGTTTTGAGAAGTTTGGAGTTCTTCTGTTTTTTGTATAAGTTTTTTTCCATCGGGGCTTTTAAAATATTCTTTTATTAGGTTTCGTACCTTGGTTTTTTCTTCTTTAAGCATTTTTACCTTATTTTCCTGAGTTTGAATTAAATTCATCCATAGCTTTTTTAGCAAAACGATATTCAAAAAAGGCCGGATTTTCTATTGAAAGCACTTGAACATAGCATTTTTCAGCAAGAGCATATTTTTTTGTCAAATTGTAAAACTCCCCGAGATAAAAGAACAGTCTGCCCTTTTTTACCATGTCGGTTTCTGCCGTTGCCCTGTTTATTAATTCAGTGTCGCCTGCAAAATCTACAAAAAGGCGGCATAAAAAGTACTCATTCTCTTTTTCAGTCCTGTTTATGTTTTTTAGATAGTTTTGCATAAATTTTTTTGCATCAAGTTTTTTGTTTTGTTTATATAGACTTACCGCATATAAAAGAGCATATTGATAAGAAGCGGGTGCCTTGCTCAAGGCTTTTAAAAATGCCGTGCCTGCATTTACCCAGTCTCCTTTTTCCCAAAACAAAATTCCGGCTCCTTCCAGTGCAAAATAATACGGCGGATAAAGATTGCATACCTTTATGTAATCATCAAGAGCCTCTTCCTTATACCCAAGTTCATCGTTTATACCTGCACGGTAGATATAGGCTATGTAGGAATCGGGAGTCAGCTCTATAACCCTGCTGTAAGCTTTTTTTGCTTCCTCTTTTCGGCCGATTGTAAGATTGTAAGAGCCTATATCAATCCAATGGCTGGGATTATTAGGTTCAAGCTCTGCTGCCTTATTTATATCCTGAAGAGCTTGATACATTCTATTTGTTTCGGATTTTATGCGGGCAAGTTCTGCAAGGGCTGTGCTGTTATTGGGTTCTTGCTCCAAGACAGCCGTTAAATTTGCCTCAGATTGGTCAAGTTTTCCTTCAAGATAGTTTATACGGCCTAGGCCTATGAGGGCTTCCGTGCATTTAGGGTCAACCTTATAAGCTTCTATAAATTTTCTTCTTGCATCATTGTATCTTTTGGCCGAGTAAAAGTCCAAGCCCTGCTCTGTTAATGCTCTTGAATCTTTTGGATTTATAGCCAGTATTTTTTTTAAATATTGATCTTTTTTTTGTTGGTTGTTTTCAGCTTGGGCCATCATAACTTGAGAATATAGAATATCGGTATTATTGGGGTAAGACTTGGAGAGTTCTTCAGCTAAGGTTTCCGCTTCCTTTGTTTTTCTCATCGAGATGAGAATGGACAATTTTAGATATTGTATATTAAAATTATTAGTTACTTCAGAATCCGATGTGTCTATCAATTTTAAAATTCCGTCTAAATCTCCTTTTTGAGAAAGTTGAGTAAGTTTATCAGTAAACTCTTCTCTCGGATTTTTGTTTACCGTTTTTTCGGTTTTTTTTGGCTCTTCAATTACAGCGGGGGTAACGGCTTTTTCAGTTGTTTTACAAGAAAAAATGATAGAAACCGCTATCAAAAAACTAAAATAAACACAAATTTGCTTGGTTATTTTCATAATAGCTCCTTAAAAGTATTGCAATTATTCCTTAGTTTATATACACTATAACATTATGAAGCACAAATCAAGTAGGATAATTGCGTTAACTATATTGTATATACTAATAATTTTCGGCATTTTTATTATTCAATTTACTATCGGAAAGACCTTTTATTATACAATAGGCTCTATGACGGTTTCGGGCAGGGATGAAGTTGATGAAACCGGAAACAGAACTCCTCTTTTACCCCTCCACATAGTATCGAACGGCTTGGATTTTTATATTACAGATCAGAGCCCTGTTATTGCAAAAACAAGCAATAATAAAAATATTAGCTTAAAGGTTTTAGAGTATAAAAAAAACGAAGATTCTTTTAGCGTTGTTTGTTCTAACGATGTTTCGATAGATTTTACCTCATATATTTCGGAAACAATTAATACGGTAAAAATTTCCGTTTCGATGCCGTCCGAGGTTGAAACCGTTTATTTCCCTTGGAAATTGACCCAATCAGCCCGGCTTGAGCGGCAGGATGAGCAGATATTTTTAAGGTATGGAAAGGACCGCTTTGTTTTTAGAGGAGGATACGGGTTCGGTAATACCGATGATTCTTCGGAATTGCCCCATCTAATTCTTTCCGGTTCAAAGCGTACCGCTTTTTATGAAACCTATGTTCAATCACAAAGTTTGGAATTTGAATCAATTCCCCGCATTCCCATCGCAAGTGATGAAGAATACGGGAAAACAAAGCAATTATTTCGGGAAAAGGCCTTGGAGTATTTTTCTAATGTGATTTTGTCAAGAAATTATAATGAAGAACTTTTGACGGCATATATAGCCGAAAGAGCCTTTAAAGGCGAATATTCAAGAGCTCTTTTATCGGCTCCTGCATCTCTTTTACCCAAAGAGAAAAGAAGCTATATATCGGCCGCATTTTATGGCAATCTTGTAGAAAACGAAAAAAGCCTTACAGCATACCATAGAAGGAGATTATCAGGTATTGAATCCGATATAGCAAACTCTGATCCGTCCGTATTTTACAGCGGCTCTGTTATTCCGTTTTTAATAAATAATTCTCGGGCAAATTTAATTCCTGCTTTGGAAAAAATAGCTTCCAATATGAATGAAGAAGAATTAAGCTCTTGGGTTGCTATAGGCTTGTTGGAAGCAGCAATGGATTATAGTCTTTATTTTCCTAATAGACAAAATTTGTTTATGGAAAATTCCGAAAAATATGAGACTGTTTTAAAAGATTCTTTGCTTTTGATTGATGAGGGGGTGTATATTTCTTCCGATAAGAAAACCATTGACACGGAAAATACCTTGAATGCTGCATCAATTTTAATCCGTTATGGAAATTCATATCCCGAAAAAACAACATGGAAGGCTGTAGGGCAGGCTCTGTATTCTTCTATCTTTTCACTTGGAGGAGGCTCTCCGAGTTTGCCGGCATCTTTTGATATTCAGGGAGATAAGTCAAAGAAGTTAGGACTTATGGCTAATGATGCCGTCATTCTCCATGCAGAAAAACTATATCCGGTTGCTATTCGTGATAATCCAAGCTATCCCCATGAAGAATCTTTGGCTTTAAAAGCCGAACCCGGTATTTGGGCTTGGACATCTGCCGGAGAAATAAATGTACTTAAAAATGACACAAAAATATTGAGTTTTAGGATTTCGTCTAAAGCTGATAATACTCATTACCTAATTATAAGAGGCATTCGCCCTTTTTATAGAATACAAATCCATGGAATAGACTTTAGAACGGACTCCAGATTTGAGATTTATAATTCGTCAGGCTACGTTTATGATGAAAGAACCCGTACTCTTTTTCTAAAAATGAAACACAAAAAAGATGATGAGGATATAGTTTTATTTTTAGGCCGCCCGCCTGCCCCTACTCCTGCTCCCGTTGTTCCTTCCGGTCAACCTGTTCAGGAAAACACTGAAGGCGGCAGTTCAGCTGAGAATTCGGATTCTACTGAGGGTAGTGAAGACTCTTCCGAATCCGATAACCAATAAGACCTTGAAACTAAATTAAAACTTTTTTTATAAATATTGTTAAAAAACTACCATTTTTTAGAAAAATATGGTATAATATAAGACGTGTTTTAGAAAAATTAAGGAGTTATGGTGAATAAAAGAGATTTTCCGCGTGTTCATTTTTACGATCAAGACTTTGTGGACATTTACGATAGAACATGGGCTTTGGTTCATGATTTTTGGCATTCAACTGGTGACGGCAAACAGGGTACCGAGGGCTTTTTTATTTATCCCGAAACGGACGGTAATTTTTTAAACCAATATGAAACTATATTTTCATCTTTTTTCTTTGTTTATTCCAATAAAAATTATACACCTAATTCCGCCCTTGACTTTTTTTATGAGAGGCAGGAAGAAAACGGTGCTATACGCAATAGATATAATTTTGACACAAAAGAGCCTGTTTTAAAACGGGATAATCCCGAAGGTTTAGGTATGCCCCTATTTGCATGGGCAGAGTACAATATTTATCACAAGACCGGAAACAAAAAGCGTGTAAAAGATATTATGCCCGTCTTGATTAAATATATGGACTGGATCGACAAAATGTTTAAGGCCTATAACGGCTTATATAAAAGCCCACTTGAAACAGTCAATATGCCCAATGCCCCTCGAAAAGAATCCGTTTTTTTGACTGATTTTAATTCGGCCCTTGCAATAAATGCCCTTTATATGTCGGCCTTAGGCGATATACTGAATGATAAAGACATAGACTTCCAATACAAAAGAATGTATTTTACAATAAAAACCAGAATCAATTCGATGATGTGGAATGAAGAGGACGGTTTTTACTATGATCTTGATGCCGACGGCAATCAGATAAAGAAAAAGACCCTTGCCGGGTTCTGGCCGATGCTTGCCGAAATTCCCAATGAGGATAAGGCCGCTCTTTTGGTAGAGCACCTATCCAACCCAAAAACTTTCGGCGGGGATCATCCCTTTCCCAGCCTTGCAGCCGATGAGCCTGAATATGACGAAAACGGAAGCGGTGCCTGCGGCAGTGTCTTCCCTATTTTAAACTTTGTTGTTGTAAAGGGTTTGGAAAAATATAACCGCTGGGAGATAGCAAGAGAGTGTGTTATAAGGCATCTTTACTATGTTCTTGAAACTCTTTCTCCTGCAGGAAATTCAAAAAAACAAGGTTTTTTGTGGGAGGCCTATTCACCCGTTAAAGAAGGCCCTGCTCAATGGAAAGGAAAACCTGCCTTTCCCCGTAAACAATATCTTTTGAGTGTGGGGCTTTCTACAATCAGTTTAATGATAGAAAACGTTATCGGTCTTTCGATAAGTCTTCCGCGTAAAACGGTAAATTGGACGGTGCCTAATCTTGAAGTAATGGGCATCGAAAATTTGAGCCTTAAAAGAAACCTTATAACGATTCTTTCATCAAAGAGTCAGAGAGGGTGGGAGATACATATGGAAAGTGAAAAACTTTATTATTTTACCATAAATATCTTAAACGAAAAAAAGAAGACCCTGCCTATTCCTTCGGGTAAGTGTTCAATGTTGATAGATAAACTTTAATAGACGGAATTTTTTAGCTTATGCCTTTTGCTTTTTGTGCTTCCACAAGCTGCTTTAGGGCCTTTATGTAGGCTGCCTTTCTCATGGTAACGTTATAATTTTCTTTTTCATCCCATACCCGTTTAAAAGCTTCAACCGTTTTTGTATGCAGCCTGCCGTTTACTTCTTCTTCATTCCAGTAAAATCCTTGTAGATTTTGTACCCATTCAAAATAAGAAACAATGACTCCTCCTGAGTTGGCGAGGATATCCGGCACACAGATTATATTCTTTTTTTTGAGAATTTCATCAGCTTCGGGAGTTACGGGGCCGTTTGCTGCTTCAATTATTATGGAAGCCTTAATATTGCGGGCGTTTTTTTCGGTAATTTGATTTTCGAGGGCTGCCGGTATTAAAATATCTGTTTTAAGCTCTAAAAGCTCTTCATTGGATATTCTTTTAAAGTCGCCTTCAAAAGAATTAAGTTTTTGACCTTTCTTAATATGTTCCATTACAAGTTGAATGTTTAAGCCTTTTTCGTTATATATAGCTCCGCTTGAACTGCTTACAGCGATAACCTTGGCTCCTTCCTTTGAAAAAAGATCTGCCGCAACACTTCCGACATTTCCCAAACCTTGAATAACTGTGCTTTGCCCTTTCAGATTTTTGTTAAGTTTTTTTAAAAGCTCTTTGCACGTAAAAAGAACCCCTCGGCCTGTGGCTTCAACACGTCCTAAAGACCCGCCGATTGAAATCGGCTTACCCGTAACTACGGCAGGGCAATATTCGCCTGCATAGGTGCTGTAGGTGTCAGCTATCCAAGACATGACTTTTGCGTTAGTTCCTACATCCGGGGCAGGGATATCAATTCGGGGCCCAATAAAGGACGAAATACGTTTTGTATAAGTTCGTGTAAGTTTTTCAAGCTCTGATTCTGAAAGTTTTGAAGGGTCTACACAGATGCCTCCTTTTCCGCCCCCGTATGGAATGTCGGCAACTGCACACTTAAAGGTCATCCATGCTGCAAGGGAGCGGACTTCATCGATATTGACATCTTGATGGAATCTTATGCCTCCTTTTGCAGGACCTCTGAGTGTAGAGTGTTGAACTCTAAAACCTTGGAACACTTTGACATTCCCATTATCCATTTTTACCGGAATAGAAACATGCATTTCTCTTTCGGGACTTAGTAAGGTGATATAATCATCTTCGTTGAGATTGGCTGCTTTTGCTGCCTCCGTTATTGTTTTTAAAAGCTTTACATAGGTGCCTTCCATAATTTTTCCTTTTATAAAATAGTTTAAAGGAATTATACACTAAAATACACGGTATTTAAAGTTATTTAGGAAAAAAATCGGAAGATTAAACAAAAAACGACTTCGGCCGGTATGAAAAGAGAACCCGATTCAGCTTACCTCAAAATAAACATTATTAAGGTATCGTTACATGTAATTAGGCTATGATAAAAAAACTTGACAAAATTTCATAACAGCCTAGGAGCAAGTTTGAGGTATAGCAATCTAACACGATAAATTTTGCTGCAGCTCATGAGTCCAAGCAGAGTGCGGCACGGGCAAAATTTGCATTTTTCCCTCATAGTCATTGGCAGGTCTTACGGCTCGGAGGTCATCATTGATTTTCGCCTTCCCGGAAATTAAAAAATCCCAGTGGCATTTTGAAAAACAACTCTCTCACTTACGTCAGCCGGACTGTTCAGGATTTTCACCTGATTCCCTTTTCACTGCTTGATTAAAAGCAGCACCAAGACCGAAATCGCTATTTAGATGAGAGTTTATACTTTTATTAAAAATGTGTCAAGGTATTATTTTTTTCTATTTTTTTCAAGATGGTTTCCCCTTACTTGACTTTCGACTGTATTTTTGCAATAATGTTAGCCTGAGGATATTTTTTGTGACCGATAGCTATCAAAATTTTATAGATCATGCCGGCAGTATGCTAACAAAAAGAATCGCGCTGCCTAATGAGTGTTTTGACTCATATCAATTCTCAAGATAGAGGAATAATAATGATTACATTACAAAACGTTTCTTTTTCCTACAGAGGAGAACACGGTACCGGAGACGGCGTATACGGAATAGACCTTACCATAAAGGACGGCGAATTCATCGTATTATGCGGAGAATCGGGCTGCGGCAAAACCACCCTTACACGGCTGATAAACGGGCTTGCCCCTCATTTTTATGAAGGCGATATGAGCGGTTCCGTGATGATAGGTGACAGATGCATCAATACGGAAGGATTATCCGACACCGCCGCTTTAGTCGGAAGCGTCTTTCAAAATCCCAAAAGTCAATTCTTCAACCTCGACACCACCGGCGAACTCGTGTTCGGCTGCGAAAATCTCGGGCTCCCGCGGGAGCAGATTAAACAACGCCTCGAAAAAACAAAGAGCGATTTGCAGCTTGACAATTTGATGGATCGGGATATTTTTGAGCTGTCCGGAGGAGAAAAGCAGCAAATTGCATGCGCCTCCTGCTACACCGCCGATCCCGGAGTGTTCGTGCTGGATGAGCCGTCCTCCAATTTGGATAAGAGGGCAATTCAGCGGCTGCACCGGATGTTGATAAAAATAAAAGCGGAGGGAAAGACCGTTGTGATTGCGGAGCACCGGCTCTATTACCTGATGGATCTGGCTGACCGCTTTATCTATATGCGAGGCGGAAAGATTGAGCGTATTTTTTCACGGGATGAAATGAAAGCCCTCAGCGAATCCGATTTAACCGCACTCGGCTTGCGGCTCACCGATATGAAGACCCTCTCTTCGCTTGTAAAAAAAAACAATACGCCGCAGGGTGAGGACGCAGCGGAAGAAGGACTTGCAAAAAACAGTAACCCGTCCGTATCACAGCCCGGCTCAAAGCCCGCTCTTGAAGCTCTCGATTTAACCTGCGGCTACGGCTCTACCCGAGTGCTCGACATAGAGAGGCTCGCCCTCCCCGAACATTCGATTGTGGCTCTTATCGGAGACAACGGTTCGGGCAAAAGTACCTTCGCGCAGGCGCTCGCAGGACTGATTCCTTCAAACGGAAGCATTGCAGTCGGCGGCGCATATATGACGGCAGAGGAGCGCAGCACGCGCAGTTTTATGGTGATGCAGGATGTCAACCGCCAGCTTTTTGCCGACAGCGTGCTGGAAGAAGTGATGATGAACACCGGCGCTTCCGCAGCGGATGCCGAATCGGTATTGGAGCGGCTCGGCATCCTCGAACTGAAAGACAGGCATCCTGCCTCCTTGTCGGGCGGGCAAAAACAGCGGACGGCGATCGCTTCCGCTCTCTGCGCAAAAAAAGACGTGCTTATCTTTGATGAACCTACCAGCGGACTCGACCGCCGCGGCATGGAACGCTTCGGCTTTCTGTTACGCGAGCTGCAGACAAGCGCCGCCCTTTCGCTCGTTATTACACACGATCCCGAATTGATTATGAGCTGCTGCACGCACATCCTCCATATCGAAAACGGCAGGGTCTTGGCCTTCTACCCTTTGAATAAGGCAGGCATTGAGCGTGTTTCGGTATATTTCTTGCAGGCAAGCGATGAAAATACGAGCCGAAAGCGGGACAAGCAAAGTTCTATTTCTAAGATTTTACATTACGCCGGAGCACATCGCCGCACAATATACAAGGCGGCGCTCTGCATGACAATCGGAGCAGCGGCGAGCATTGTTCCGTATCTTTTAGTATATAACATCCTTGAGCAGGTCTTAAACGGTTCGGTTCCGACGTTAGCCGGAAGCGGAAAAATGCTTGCAAGTATTTTGCTTGCGCAAATTGTGTATGCGGTTTTTTACATGTACGGCTTTCAGCTTTCACACCGCGCAGCATACAACACGCTGGAAAACATACGCCGCTTTTTGCAGGAGAACTTGGAGCGCAAGCCGCTCGGCAAAGTTAGGGAGATGGGCAGCGGGGCAATCAAAAAGCTGTTCACCGATGATATTGAATCGATAGAACTTCTTTTGGCGCATATGATCCCCGAAGGGATTGCAAACCTAATCATTGCCATGTTTGCACTTGCAGTTCTCCTTGTCATCGACTGGCAGCTTGCTCTGCTGACCTGTGTTGTCATTGCGCTGGGCATCAGCGTTTCGGGGCAGATGTACCGGGTCGGGATTGAGCAGATGGGCAGTTACTTTGCCGCTGCAAAACGGCTGAACAATACCATTATCGAATATGTAAACGGTATGGAAGTTGTTCGTGTGTTTAACCGGCAGGATGAATTCGGCGAGCGGTTCGCTTCTTCCGTTACTTCGTACCGCGATTTTGCACTGTCGTGGTACAAGGTGTCATTTCCGTGGATGGCATTATACGGCAGCTTGTTTTCAAATATCTTATTATACAGTTTGCCCTTCGGCACTCTGCTTATCTTACTCGGTCAGTTGAGCCTTGCCCGCTACATTCTGGCAATCTGCCTTTCTTTCGGGATTGCACCGCTCCTCCTCCGCTGTATGAGTTTTATCGGCGCCATACCGCAAGCAAGTTATAAAATTCAGGCTTTGGAAAAAACCTTTGACTACCCCGAACTGAAAACGGGAACTGCGCCGTTTTCCGGCACGGGACACGGTATCGAATTCCGCAATGTCCGGTTTGCATACAAGGATTTGGAAGTGCTGAAAGATGTTTCCTTTACGGCGCAAGAGCGGAAGATGACTGCCTTAGTCGGAGCGAGCGGCAGCGGGAAAAGCACGGCGGCAAAGCTCTTGGTGCATTATTACGATGTTTCGGGCGGCGAGGTGCTCATCGGCGGGCAGAATATCAGGGAGATGAGTTTGGAAGCGCTCAACGAACAGATTGCCTACGTTTCTCAAGACGTGTTCCTTTTTAACAAGAGCATTGCCGACAATATCCGCATCGGGAAAAAGGAAGCCACCGATGAGGAGGTTATTGCCGCCGCAAAAAAAGCCCAAGCGGATGACTTTATCCGTGAACTGCCGGACGGCTACGCAACGCTCGCGGGTGAAGCGGGCGGTAAGCTTTCAGGCGGACAGCGGCAGCGGATTTCCTTTGCACGGGCAATACTCAAAGATGCACCGGTTGTCATTTTAGATGAGGCGACCGCCTTTATCGATCCAGAAAACGAACAAAAGATGAATCAGGCTATACGCGAAATCGTGCGGGATAAAACCCTTATCGTTATCGCTCATAAAATGCAGTCCATTATGAATGCTGATAACATTATCGTGCTTAACGACGGACGCATTGCCGCTTCCGGCCGCCATGAGGAGCTTATTGAAACCTGCCCTGAATACCAAAACCTCTGGCGCATCTCGGAAGAAACCGCAGACTGGACGGTACGGACAAAGGAAGGAAACTCTCTATGATTGCAATGGTTCATCAGTTACTTTTATTTACCGGAAAGTACGCCCGGAAAATCCGTTTGGCATATTTGTTTACTTTTCTAAAAGCGGTTGCGGCGAATGCCCCGCTGATGGTCGCCGTAAAACTTATCGACATGCTCATCAAGGGATACGCCGAAATTAAAACGGTAATCTACGCTGCAGCGGTTATGCTGCTTTTGCTCGCAGTTCAGGCAGTCTGCCAAAACATCGCAGACCGTTTGCAAGCGGGAGCGGGATATAAGGTCTTTGCGGAAAAGCGGCTTGAGCTTGGGCGGCACCTGCGCCGGTTACCGATGGGGTACTTTACTGCGGGGAATATCGGAAAAATAAGTTCCGTGCTGTCGGCGGATATGGTCTTTATCGAAGAACAGGCAATGTCGGCTGTTTCGGAGGTTACCGGCAGTATCGCGGCGCAGATCATTTTGACGGGATTTCTCTTTGCGCTGCATCCGCTGTTCGGAGCCGTCGCTCTTGTAACGGAGCTTACGGCAATCCTGTTCGCTCAGCCGATGATTAAGCTTTCCGTCCGTAACTCCCAGTTGCGTCAAAAAAGCATAGAAGCATTGACGGGTTCCGTTTTGGAATACACGGAAGGGCTCGGCGTTATTAAAAGCTATAACCTCACCGGAGAAGGCGCGGAAGATATCAGGGGCAGTTTTGCACGTATGAAAGAAGCGAGCCTCTCTTTTGAAGAAGAATATTCCCCCAAGGAGCGGACGATGCTGATCATTTACAGCATCGGCATGACCGCAATGCTTGCCTTAAATATTTGGCTGTTTCAGCAGGGCGCCGTATCAAGCACCGTATTTATCGGCGGAATGCTTTTTGCTTTCAGCCTTTTTGCGCCTCTTAGACAGCTTTATCAAAAGACCGGAATTCTCGCAATCATGAAGGCTGCGCTGGAGCGTGTGAACGAAGTCTTTAAAGAAAAAGAACTTGAGGATACGGGAACCGAGACTTTGCCGCCGGCAGCCGATGCGGAAATAACGTTCAAAAACGTGTCCTTTGACTACGCGGATAAGGAAGTGCTGCACAACCTGTCATTCAGCATCAAACAAGGGCAGATGGCGGCCTTTGTCGGGCAGTCCGGCGGCGGAAAAAGCACGATTATGAATATACTTGCCCGCTTTTGGGATGTGTCCAAGGGCGAAATCCTTTTGCGGGGAAAAAACATCAAAACGCTTCCGCTGACGGTGTTGATGGATCACATCAGCATGGTGTTCCAGCGGGTCTATCTGTTTGAGGACACTATTGCAAACAACATCGCGATGGGCATGCCCCATGCGGACAGGGACGCTATTATCGAAGCGGCAAAAAAAGCGCAGTGTTATGACTTTATCATGCGCCTTCCGTACGGCTTCGACACCGTTATCGGCGAAGGCGGGGCGTCTCTTTCAGGCGGTGAGGCGCAGCGTATCTCCATTGCCCGCAGCATCCTCAAAGACGCGCCGCTTATCATCTTAGATGAAGCAACCGCAAGTATCGATGCCGATAACGAGCAGGCAATACAGAAAGCCTTGAGTGAATTATGCCGCGGAAAGACCACGCTGGTTATTGCTCACCGGCTGGAAACCGTCCGCGAAGCAGACCGTATTTTTGTCATCGACAACGGAGAGCTTAAAGAGCAGGGCACCCATGCAGAACTTATCAAAGCGCACGGGCTGTATTACCGCATGACAGATGCCCATAATGCCTCCGCATCATGGCAAAAAGGAGAGGTAAGAATATGAGAAAAACCGGATACAAAATAGGCGGCCTTATCCTTATTATCATCAGCATTTTTTTACTGCTTGGCGGACTGTATCTTCCTTCAGCCATGTTTTCCGTTTGGCTGTTATGGGGCTTAGATATCGCAGGTTTGATCTTGCTTGCCGCCGGCATAGTTATGTATAAGGTACTCAATGGGTGAGGGGAAACGCTAGCAAGCTGAATGTAAACCGATGGACAAAGCTCATCATATGTGCACCTCACCCTAAAAAGATTTAAGTTTTAGGGACTTTCCTATATTTATAGAAATATGCTAATATAAATATGTTGGAGGTAATATAAAATGAAAAACTTAATCTTTTATTTTCTATTCATCGCGAGCACGATAGGTTTATGTGCACAAAAATACATTGCCATAATCACAGATGATGATATAAATTCTATTCATTATGTTATTGATAACAAAGTGAATGTTCGAGCCGAACCGAGCCTTTCCGGAGAAAAACTTTTTCAACTGAATTTGGGTGATGCGGTCAGGATTCTTAAAAGTAATAAAGACTGGGACTGGATTTTAGAGGAAGGGTATTATTCACCATGGTACAGAATCGTTTGTGAAAAAGGGGAAGGTTATATGTGCGGAAGATATATTTCCTGCAAAGAGGCCGTGGGAGATATCGATAATGACGGAGAAGATGAGATTTTTGCATGTCTGTGTATTACTGAACAAGAGGGTGTAGGAGTTTCCGAGTATAAGGAGAGTTTTTATAATGTAGATAAAAATCATATACTTATAAAAAAATCGAGTACTAAACCTATTCCTCTGGAGAATTTTTCTAAATATGAAGTATCAGAAGATGCTTCTTATTCGATAAAAGTATGCGAAAATTTGATACCGAAAGTAAGCTTTCTTATTATGAGATGCGGTTTCAGCGACGGCGGTATCGGCTGGAGCAGCGAAAGTTATTATTATTTTTTGAATGGCTCATTAAGGTATTTTGACGGACTTCACAACGAGTTTTTTTATATGGAGTCCGAAACTGAAGAAGAATTTGAATTTAACGGAGATAGGGTAAAGCTCATCAGAACTGTTACAAAATGGGAAAATGAAAAACCTTTAGAACCGGAAATTACCGTTACACAATATTTATGGGACGGAGAAGATTTTATTAAAACCGATAAATAGAAGGGGCATCTATTAAATACACGAACCCTCTATGACCGAAATGCGGGCTATTCAATAGCCGCTTAACGACAAGCCGCTTAACGACTATAGACAAATCTTACAAAACAAGTTAAAATCATTCATTGGGTATTAAAATATAAATAGCCTAAAAATCAGACTAGGAGGTAATGCTGATGATAGCTTTATATGTTGCTCTGGTCGTAGCGGTTATTATTTTATTTTCGATAGCCGTTGTAGTGCCTGAACAAGAAAGTTATGTTATTGAAAGACTTGGAAAATATTCGCGGACTCTTACTGCGGGTTTCCATATCTTAACCCCGTTTATAGACAGAATTGCTTATAAGCAAAACCTAAAGGAAGAAGCCTTGGATGTAGACCCTCAAGTTTGTATCACAGCCGATAACGTTCAGGTGCAGGTTGACGGGATTCTTTATTTAAAAATATTCGATCCGGTTAAAGCCAGCTACGGAATAGATAATTACCGCTATGCCGTTACCCAGCTTGCAAAGACAACTATGAGAAGCGAAATTGGAAAGCTGGAACTTGACAAAACCTTTTGCGGAAGAGAAGGCTTAAATGACAGTATAGTAAAGGCCTTAGACGAGGCTTCAGACAACTGGGGTATAAAGGTTACCCGCTACGAAATACGGGATATTACGCCTACCCGCACAATCCTTGAAGCTATGGAAAGACAGATGAGAGCTGAACGTGAAAAGAGGGCTAACATTCTTTCCAGTGAAGGAAAACAGCAATCCCGAATAAATATTTCTTTGGGTAAAAAGAAAGAAGCCATAAACAAGGCTATGGGCGAAAAACAGCGAAGGATAAATCTTGCCGAAGGCCGCTCAAAGGCTATCGAAATAACGAGTAATGCGACAGCCGAAGGTTTGCGTTTGATTGCAGATGCCCTTTCTCAGCCGGGAGGAAGAACGGCTATGGGTATCCGTCTTGCCGAAAACTATATCCAAAGGTTCGAGCACATTATTAAAAAATCCAATGTTTCGGTTTACCCCGAAAACATTGCAGGCCTTGCAGCCTTTACCGACATTATTAAAAATGCAGGGAAGGGAGTGAAGGTCATAGAGGGAGGTCAAAATGCTTAATTTTATAATCCCGATTATTATTGCAGCAGTTATTGCAATAGTTTTTATTGTTGCTCTTTTTAGAAGCATCCGCATCGTTCCGCATAAGGTTGCCCTAATTGTAGAACGCTTAGGCAAGTATCACGCAACATTGGATGCCGGTTTTCATATTCTATTTCCGTTTTTGGATAGGGTAAAATACAAGCAGAATCTAAAGGAACAGGCTATAGATGTTCCCGCCCAAGACTGTTTTACCAAGGACAACGTTCAGGTACGTATTGACGGAATCCTCTATCTTCAAGTCTTTGATCCGATTAAGGCAAGCTACGGTATACGAGATTACCGCTATGCAACTATCTTGCTTGCACAGACGACCATGCGTTCTGTAGTAGGACAGCTGGATTTGGATGACACCTTTGAAGCACGGGAACAGATAAACGCTCAGGTTGTAAAGGCCGTAGATGAAGCTTCGGATCCTTGGGGCGTAAAGGTTACCCGTTACGAGATTCAAAACATAAGAGTTTCCGATTCTATTATGGATGCCATGGAAAACCAGATGAAGGCCGAAAGAGAAAAGCGGGCAGAAATAGCCCACTCGGTCGGAGAGATGGAAACCGTTATCAATCTTTCAAGGGCGGCTTATGAAGAAGCCGTAAACATAAGCGAAGGTGAAAAAGAAAAAATGATAAACGAGGCGGAAGGCCAGGCTCGGGAAATTGTTGCCGTTGCCGAAGCCACTGCCGACGGTATTAAAAAAATTGCCGCTTCTACCCAAATTCAAGGCGGTATGGAAGCTGCAAAACTCACCGTTTCGCAAGAATGGATAAACGCTTTAAGTTCTATCGATGAAAAAACAAAGATAATTATGTCCGCAGATTTTACAGACATAAAGAAAATGACCATCGACATGGCCGAAGAAATAATCCGATAATTTTTTATGCACTGCAATTTTTGCAGTGCATTTTTTATTCCAGTTTAATTCCCTTGCCCTGCAAATTATCTATACACTCAAGATAATAGCTGCCGTTATGTTCGGCATAGATGGGCTTCCGTACTTTAACAGCCTTCAAATTATCATAGGCAGGGCAGGTCTTGCCTCGGTAGTTCTTGTCCAGCCATTCAGGGCTTACCTTATATCCTCGCTGCTGCATCTCCTCCATAATGAGCCGGTGGTAGCGATAGAGAAGATAGGGAGAATAATTAAACACATAGTTGACGGTCGCATGTGGTCTGCCCCAGCCGTTTCCACGCAAGGCGCAGCATTCCCTATGCTGCCCCAAAAGCTGTTGCCGCGGCAGTTTGCCGATCATGTCTTCATGCCATAGTCTCATATTTCCCCATCCTTCAAAGTAATATCCGGTTTGATATTAATCATAAAAAGAGAATATATCATTAGGAGTTCATAGTCAAGTTCTTTATTAAATTTATGCCGATAGTTTATTGACATGAAAAGTAAATTATCTTATATTTATATTATAAATCATACAAATTGTACTTTAAATATGGATTATCCAAAAGGAAAATATGCTTGGACGGTTAAAGTTGGAGAGAAAGGGCTATTTGTTATACCGAAAGAAGCCCGTGATGTTTTCAACATTAATCCAGGGGATACCTTGATTGTGTTGGGAGATATAAATCAAGGAATCGCCATTCCGCCTAAAAATATGTTCGCAAGTATTATCGAAAATATTTTTGGAGGCAATGTACCAAAGGAGGACGAAAAATGAGAGCCATTGCAACCTCACAGCTTACAAAAAAATACGGCAATATAGTTGCTGTAGATAATCTTAATTTAACTGTTGAGCATGGCGAATTGTTTGCCTTACTTGGTGTAAACGGAGCCGGGAAAACCACAACGATTAAAATGCTTTCTTGCCTAATAAAGCCCACGAGCGGCGATGCCTTATTGCTTGGTAACAGTATTATTTCTGACCCCCGTGCAATAAAGAAAAAAATCAATATCTCGCCTCAGGAAACAGCGGTAGCCGCTAATTTATCGGTTTTAGAAAACTTGGAACTTATTGCGGGAATCTACGGGCAAGACAGTAAAACAGCAAAGAAAAACGCTTACGAGATAGCTCAAAAATTCAAATTGGAAAATGAATTGAACAAAAAAGCAAAACTCTTATCGGGAGGTATGCAGAGGCGCCTTTCTATTGCAATGGCTCTGATTTCAGATCCGCAGATTTTATTTCTTGATGAGCCGACCCTAGGTCTTGATGTGTTGGCTCGACGTGAGCTATGGGCATCCATTAAAGCGTTAAAAGGAAAAGTGACGATCATTCTGACAACACATTATATGGATGAAGTTGAAACACTGTCTGACCGTGTCGGAATAATGTCAAAAGGCAAGTTAACGGCAATGGGCACGGTAGCGGAATTAACTATGCAAACCGATACGGCCAAGCTGGAGGATGCCTTTGTTGCGCTTTCAGGAGGTGTGCTATGAGAATACTTTTATTTGCAAAAAGAAATACAAAAGAAGTTTTGCGGGATCCCATCAATTTCTTTTTCGGTCTGGGATTTCCTCTCATACTGTTGGTACTACTATCCATTATCAATAATGCTATTCCCCCTGAAGCCGGAAATCCTATGTTTGAAATAAGAAATCTTGCGCCCGGCCTGGCAATGTTTGGGAGCGTATTTATGGCATTATTTGCCGGTATGCTGCTATCAAAAGACCGTACCTCATCTTTCTTAATGCGTTTGTTTACTTCTCCTATGACTTCCGTAGATTTTATTTTGGGCTACACTTTGCCCATGCTCGCTATGACGATAGCGCAGGCAGCGATAACCTTATTCGCTGCGGGAGCTTTCGGTCTTGAAATAACTATTCACTTTTTGTTTGCGATTATTGTAACAGCTTTGACATCTCTATTGTTCGTGGGAACAGGACTGCTTTTCGGCAGTCTTATGAGTGATAAGGCTGTCGGGGGCGTTTGCGGAGCCTTGTTAACAAATGTTGCCGGATGGTTATCAGGAGTATTTATTCCGATTGATCTAATAGGCGGAGCCTTTAAAGCAATAACAAATATTCTGCCCTTTTATCATAGTGCGGAAGCGATAAGGTCAACCTTAAGCAGTAATTTAGGTGATGTTCTTTTTCATTTGACTGTTGTAATGATTTATACGGTAGTTATCTTCGTTCTTGCTATCATTGTCTTTCAACGCAGGATAAACGGTGAGAAAGTATAAATCAAATCGGAATATCTAAGGCATAGGCTTTATTTAAAAAATGTTACAACAGAAAAAAAGGAGTTGAACAATATGAAAGACGAATGCATAGTATGTAAGGCTGCACTACAGTATCTCGAATACGATGAAATGATGGAGTGTTCGCTCTGCCGAAAAAAAGAATTAAGTAAAACCAAATGTAAAAAAGGCCATTATGTATGTAATGAATGCCATACAAAAGGTATGGATTCAATTATAGGCATCTGTTTAAACGAAAAAAGTAAGAATCCTATTGAAATTATTGAAAAGCTGATGGCTGCCCCATTTTGTCATATGCATGGACCCGAACATCATGTAATGGTCGGGTCTGCATTGCTGACAGCATATAAAAATGCAGGAGGAGATATTGATTTAGAACAAGATCTCATTGAAATGCAAAAGCGGGGGAAAAGTGTTCCGGGCGGAGTTTGCGGATTTTGGGGAGCCTGCGGCGCAGGAATAAGTACAGGCATGTTTGTTTCCATTATTTCAAAATCTACACCGCTTGAGAATGAACCATGGGGACTTTCAAATAGAATGACTTCTAAATCACTTGAAGCAATAGGAAATATCGGCGGACCAAGATGCTGCAAAAGAGACTCTTACATATCTTTGCTTAAGGCTATAGATTTTGTTAAAGAAGCTTTTAATATAAATATGGAGAAGTCAGAAATACACTGTACACACTACGAACAGAACAACCAATGTATAGGTGATAGATGTCCGTTTAGAAGAAAAATTGCTTTTCAAGAGGCTTTTTTTGTATAAATTATTAATTCATCTCCACGTTGTTAGGATTATTGAAAGTCCTTCCATTAAAACGCCGGAATTGAACAGCTTCCAAAATTGATATTTTATTCAGCTGTTCAATTTTAAATGATAGGAAAAGTGGGCCCAGCTGGACTTGAACCGGCGACCCGCGGATTATGAGTCCGCTGCTCTAACCAACTGAGCTATGGGCCCTTAAAAGAGTTTTGAGTATATCAAAAACTTAAAAATTTGTCAATCGGTTGATGAAAAATGTACATCCTTAGTCCTTTTTCATCTTAGAGTTTTGCATAAGCAAAACTCTCGAAGTTGGAACCACCGCCGTCCATGGCGGTTAATGAATATACATCCTTAGTCCTTTTTTATCGTCTATTTCCGGATTCGAGTATATTTGCTTCGTTATTTACCAAATTGGGGGAGGGGGCGGGGCCGAATTCGCTGACTCCGTATTTATCGAATTTTTCTGCCGGTTCTTTTAAAGGTGCCGAAAAGGCTAGGTCAATGTCCGAAAAAGAGGCACTCATCGAGATAAATTTTTTAGGCTTGGACGGCGAAAGGGCTAAGATTCTATCGGTATATGCTTCCCCCTCATATAAGAACTTTTCACATTTTTGTTTTGTTACAAAAAGGTTGCAATCCGCCTTTTGTTCGGCTATTTCGATTTTTGCCTTTGAGGTGTTTAAGCAAAAGTCTGCCGCAGTTACAATCCCGTTATTAAAGGTAAGGCTGCCGTTTGAAAGAGAAACCAGACTGTTTTTTAGTCTTGAGTTTATTACTTCTACAGTATTAAAATTCCCCGAAACCGAAAAATGGACGGCTTTTATGCCTTCAATTTTTATGGAAGAATGAGTTGCAAGAATTCTGCATGATTCAAGTAAAAAATCTTTCGGAACATAGATAAAAAGTTTTCCGCTTGCCGGTTTTATCTCGGTAAACCTTAACTTCTTTTTATGTTCAACTATCGAAAGTTTTGTTCCCGCACTGAGCTCCGCTTTATAGGCTATTGTGTCCCCGTCATAGGCGCTTATAAAAATATCGACTTCCGATACGGCAGCTTCTATGTTTACAACCCTTTTTTGAACCCTTGTCAAAGAGTCAAAATCTTGGGCAAAGGAGTAAAATATAAAAAGAGAAAAAAAACATAAACCAAAAAGTTTAACCTTCAATTTTTGCATTTTCGTTCCAATAATAGGAATCGGGATAATTTCTTTTGCCGAAAATTGCCGTACCTACTCTTATTAGGGTTGAGCCTTCTTCGATAGCAACTTCAAGATCTCCCGTCATTCCCATAGAAACAACCTCCATCGAAACATTGGGAATGTTTTTTTCGGTTATTTCTTTTCGAATTTTTTGCAGGAGCTTAAAACAAAGTCTCACCTTATCCATATCATCGGAAAAAAGTCCTATTGTCATAAGGCCTTTTATTTTTAAGCAGGGAAGTTTTGCAATTTTTTCGGTTAGAGCTAGAGCTTCTTCAGGCTTACATCCGAATTTGCTTTCTTCTTGGGAGGTATTTACTTGAATTAAAATATCCATGGCTTTCCCTTCGGATTCAAGTCTTTTGTTAAGCTTTTCAGCTAGGTCCAGCCTGTCAACAGATTCAATGCAGTCGGCATATTTTATTACGTCCTTAATCTTATTGGTTTGCAAATGCCCTATAAAATGGGTTTCATGTTTTACCGATGAAAGAGGCTCATACTTTTCACATAGCTCTTGAACCTTGTTTTCGCCTATTAAAAGTTCACCGTATTCAAAGGCCTTTAAGATTCTTTCCGGTGTAACGGTCTTTGTTGCCATAAGAAGTCTTACCTCTTTTATATTTCTTCCGCAGGCCTTACAAGCCTCTTCCATCCGTCTGTGCACTTCTTCCAAATTTATTTTAATATCGTCTTTCATTTTTCCTCCATAAACTTTTTACAGTAAATATCAATTCCTTTAGGCTTATCCCCTAGCTCCTACAAGATAAAGATATTGAATTGGAAGCCCATATATTTCAGCCTCTTCAAACCCTTCAATCATAGGAAAATAGGTATAGGTACGTCCGTCGATAAGTTCGATGGTAATAATAAAGCCGAACTCATCATTTAAGCTGTAGCTTGCTTTTTTTATATCTTTTAGGCTATGCGGTTCAATATATTCGGAATCTTCGTTTTGACCTGCAATAAGCTCACAAATAAATTGTTCCGTCCGTCCTTGGAGCATATCCATACATTGGAATGCGATATAGTCAGGTTTAATATACTGCAAACAAAAAGCCGCATCATGGGCATTAAGAGCTTTTACAAAACCGCTCAATAATATATTGTAAATATCTGACTCATCATCGGTTTCTTTTAGCACATAATCGTTAATGCGGACAAATTTTTCATTTTTCCACTTAAAAATCATACAATCAAGCTGGTTTATCATTACCGCAAGCGAAGTATTGTCCCGCAGCGGATAAAAACGTATCAAATCATTCATACCTTCAAGTGCAGGGCTTTTTTTTACCTGTTCTTTTATTGCTTTTATGCCGAAATCATTTGTCTCGGAAAATTTGCCTTTATTGTAAAGGTAAAAGACCTCAGGCCCGGCACCGCCGTAGCTTACCAAAATAAGCTTTTTACCGCCTTTTACATCCCAATAGCACATTTCAAAACCGTACTCGCTTTTAAGGCTCAAATATCGGTTTTCATCATCGCAGACCTCAATGTACGAATCCCTGCGTGCCGTATCCAAGTTAAAATTGTCAAAAACAGGCTTTAATACCTTTTCAGGTAAGAGCTTAAAGAGCGTTTTGATTGTTACAGTGTCCTCTGCAAAAAGCAGAGAATTAAAACCCGCAAAAAGCACAAGGCTTATCATAACCAATGTGACGGCCTTTTTCATATAAAAATTTCCCCCTAGCTGTTGATTAAAATTAAGTTACGGTTAATTATAACACACTTTGCATCATTTTCCAAGTAAAATTATATTAAAATTAGATTGAATATCTACAGCCATCTCGCTCAATTGACTAAAATCGTTTTTTGATGTACAATAACAACTTGAGAATATTATGACTGAAAGACCTGTACAGAGTAAATTGAACAAGGCATTAAGCATCCTCAAGCAAGGAGACCTTAAGGGAACCTATGCCGAACTTGAAAGGCTGTTGAAGGATGACTTGGAAAATGCAGAAATTGTCTATACTCTAAAGGGTGTTCGCTTTTGGGATGATAAGTTAGAAAGAGCAAAAAAAGCTTCAACACCCTTAGAAAGGGCTGAGATGATGATTTCGCAGTGGAAACCTTTTTTGTCCTACATCCGCCGCCAAGGCGAAGAAAAAGAATCAATCATATATTCTTTGAAATGTGCCGTTTTTACGATTGCATTGGAGTTTTACGCCGATCTTTTTAATGAAGATTCGGAGCTGCCTGATTCTGAACCGTATCGTAAAATCGGGCTTTGCTATAAGGTTCTCGGAAATTATGAAAAGGCACTTGAGTTTTTGAAGTATGCCGCCGAGATCGACAAGAATTCGGGTGCCGTTTTAGCCGACTTAGCCGATTGTTATGCCCTTTATGGAGAAATAAAATTTGCAAAGGCTTTTTTTAGAGAGGCCTTTTTTATCGATCCTGACGGGATTGAGATGCAATTTCTCGAATCGGAAATTATTAATAGGCTCATCCATAAAGTCAATAGTCTTGGTTATAAGGCTGAAGAAATTGCCGATTGGGTTCCCGTTTACGGTGTTCTTGACGGAATTTTTAATGTAAAACGGGAACTTAGAGCTTTTGAAGTAGGACAGTTGAAGCAAAACATCTTTTTGATGGAAGGTGAGGTTCAAAATGCCTCTCAAGAGCAAAAAAACAAACTTGTACCGCGGTTAATAAACCATTACTTTTGGCTGATTGACCATTATGTAAGTGTAAATGAAAACAAGTCAAAAATAGATGACTTGCTTTTAAGAATAAAGGTATTGGATCAAAATATATATAATTGCTATATGAGATAGCATATTTTCGGAGGATTTATGTCTGATATACAAAAACAATTGATAGAGATGCTCAATGAAGAAAAATGGACTAGAGCAGCTATAGGTAACTACACAACAAAGAATTTTGAAGATCTATATAAATTAGTATCTACAGCAAAAAAAGAAAATGTTGTGGACGAAATCAAGGAAATATGTGATGAACATTTAACACACACAAAAAACAGTATAATAGCTCTTTATATTTCAAGTATAATATCCCTTTCAAGTCAGCTCTTGGACGATTCAAATGTTGTAAACTTAATAGGAATATTTACCGACAACCATCGAACACAAATAGTCGAATATCTTTGTAAAAAGGTACTTGAGTATGGAGAGTCTAAATTTGCCCTCCGTACTCTAGCCGACTGCTATAAGGCTGCCGGAAGCGAAGACCTTTATGATATTTGGGAACGCTTGGTCAAGATAGATTATGATGAAGCCGAAATTGCAAAACTTTTGGCCGAAAAATACGAAAAAGACGGAAATACTGAAAAATCAATTGAATATTATAAAAAAGCCCTTTATCGTTTTATCAACCGTAAACAAATAAACGGTATAAAAGAAATCTGGTCAAAACTGGTAACCCTAATCCCCGATGAAATAGATTTTTTCTTCCGAATACAAGCTAAAATTACCGCCATTATGGACAGCGGTCGAAATTTCATATTGATGCAGGATGTTTATCAATATTACAGGGATAATGAAAACTGGGATATTTGTATAGATATTTTAAAACTAATTCTTTCCTATGATGAAAAAGACAGCTGGGCGCGTGAAGAAATTATTGAATGCTTTAAAAATAAGTATAAAGATCACAGCCAGCTTGCGGAATGTATTAAGGTTTCGGATTTAAGCCAGCCTTGGCGTCCCGTATTTGATGCTATTGCAGACTTTGAAAAGCATATTTCTTTTGATACGGGCTCCTTTGTATTCCATCGTACTTGGGGTGTAGGACGCATTGCTTCAATCAAAGATGACGGCTTAGTGATAGATTTTGCAAAAAAACGAGGGCACAGTATGAGCCTTAAAATGGGAATTACCGCCCTCCAAATTTTAGATAAGGAACATATCTGGGTATTAAAATCTACAATAAGCAAAGAAGTTCTTGCAAAAAAAATCAAGGGAGACCCCGAGTGGACGTTGAAGACTATCATAAAGAGCTTTGATAATAACTGCGATATGAAAAGGATTAAACAGGAAATTGTTCCCTCGCTTTTAACTACAGGCGAATGGACAAGCTGGAATACAAAAGCTAGAAAAGTCCTAAAAGAAAATCCTATGTTCGGTATAAATCCCGATAATATTGATTTTTACACTGTGCGTGAGCGCCCAATTGCCGCAGAAGAAAAACTTTCAAACGAATTTAAGGCTCAAAAGAGCTTTTTTGCCAGAATTGAGCTTCTTAATGCCTATGATACCTCCGAAAATTGTGATGACGAATCCGATACTTTCCGGGAAATGCTTGACTATTTTGAGGGCTTCTTAAAGGCCTTTAGTCAGGTAAATGAGCAGGTTGTTTGCGCCTATATTCTTGTTAAAGAATTTATTGCCGACAAGCAGCTTATATCTGCCGTAAAACAATATAACTTTGCAGAGCTTTACAGCCGCATTGAAGATCCTATGGAAGTTTATTCTCAAATAAAGGATAAGGTTTCAATAAAAGGACAAACTCTTCGTCAAAAATTCTTAAGATACATAAAAAATCTTATTCCGAATTGGGAAAAAGAATATATCAAACTGTTTCCTACCGTATTATCTTCAGAAATGTTGGATGCGTTAATAGAAGCCGGATCTACCGATGATGTAAAGAATTTGGTCAAGGACTGTTTTGAAAACTACCGAATTTATCGAAGCGCGGTTATTTGGTTCTTTAAAAATATTCAAGAAGAAGAATGGTTTAAAGAACTTGATATCAGTTTAGAGCAGCAGCTTATAGTGCTCATACACATTCTTGATATTACATACAGAGAAATTGCTTCAAGAAGAAATACAACCGAAAACCGAAAAATCAACCATCAGGTTCACACAATTCTGTTCGGCAAGGATGAACTCTTGCAAAACTTTATAATTGAAAGCGATGTAGATACAATAACGAGACTTTATACTCTCATAGGGGATATTAAAGACCTTGACCCAATGGTTAAAATGAATATTAGGGCTAAAATTGTTGAAAAACATAAGGACTTTAAATTCTTTGATATTGAAGAAAAGAGCGTTACCGCTCACGGCTTGATTGTTACTGCCAAGATGCTTGATCTTAAAAATAAAGAGCTTATTGAAATCAGAGATGTTAAAATTCCGCAAAATGCAAAAGATATCGGCTTTGCTCTTTCTCTCGGAGACTTGCGTGAAAATGCAGAGTACAAGGCTGCAAAAGAAGAGCAGTCCCGCTTGAGCAATGCTCTTACCAGATTGCAGGATGAACTTGATAGAGCTCAAATTTTCGATCCTACGACTGCTACTGCAAAGAAGGTCTACTTCGGCAGTAAGGTAAAAATTCTAAACAATTTGACAAATGAAGAAGAAGAGTATACAATTTTAGGCCCATGGGAATCGGATCCTGCAAACGGTATAATTTCTTATATGTCTCCCTTGGGAAACGGTTTGTTTAACCGCAAAAAAGGAGAAGAGGTTGAATTTGAAGTAAATGATGAAAAAAGGAGCTATAAGATTATAGATATTGCTATTGCGAATTTAAAATAATTCAGTTGGGGCATTGAGGTCTTTAGTTTAGGAGCTCAGTCCCCATAGCTGTATTCCGAAGGAGGAAAAAATGTTTAAACGAGTTTTGCTGTGTTTGTTTTTATTCGTTCTTTTTGTACCTATTCTTGCACAGACCCCGCCTAAAACAAATGCAGAAATTGTAATCTTAATGGACACATCCGGTACGATTCTTCCATATTACGAGGATATTAACAATCGTGTTTTGACGGAAATTAACGATAAATTTGTAAGAAGGGGTGATACCGTTCATGTTTTGTCCTTTAATGCGGATGCCCGTTATGAAATGTCTCAAAAAATTAATAGCGAAAAGGATATTTCCCGTGTTGTTTCAAGGTTTTTACTTTTATACCACTTAGGTAAGAGTTCCGATTTTTTAACGGGGCTTCAATATGCCCGACAATACGGTTCAAATTTGCCTGAAACAAAAGAGAAAATATTAATTATAATCTCGGATGGAATTTTTAATCCTCCTGCTTCAAGCCCGTATAAAAATTATACCGATGATCAGATAAAAAATGAAATAGGGCTCCTCGCAGGAAGTATTAGAAAAAGAGGCTGGAAAGTTTATTATGTTAAACTTCCTTATCCTGCCGATGCCGTAATACGAGGATTGGATGGCGAAGAATTTTATAATCCGGGTGATTCAGGTGTTTCTGGCGGTGCAGCGGGTATGGCCGGTTCCGAGAATTCCAATAGTGCCGGCGGCTCTTCAGCAAATAATGGCGGAACAAGCAGCGGCACATCAGGCGGCAGCTCTTCCGGCAGTACGGGAGGAACGGGCGGCTCTTCAGTAAATAATGGCGGAACAAGCAGCGGCGCATCAGGCGGCGGCTCTTCCGGCAGTACGGGAGGAGCAGGCGGCAGTTCTTCAGATTCGGGTTCGGGTCAAGGCAGCTCAAGCGGAGAAAGTCTTACAGATGTTTCAAAAGCTTTTAAGGATGCATCCGGGGCTTCAAGCAGCGAGCTTTCTAAGGATAAAAATGACAAGTTTACAATTACGGACAATGCCGAAAACCTACCGTTGGTAAGATTCCCCGAAGGGGGGCTTGAAGCTCACGGGAATAAGCTTGACTTTTCTTTTGACGTTACAAATAACTCCGAGGAAGATATAGAACTCCATTTAACACACATTGTAATTGATAATGGGGTAAATATAAATACCATACCTGTCGATTCACAGAATACAAAGATAAAATCGGGTGAAAAAAATGTTCCGATAAGAGTGTCGGCCGTGCTTCCGCCCGAATACAAAGACGGTAATTACAATATAATTATGCGTTTAGAATTTGAGGAAGGAAAGAGAGTTTTACCTCAAGTTCTTGAAACATCCTTGTCCGTATTCCCGACAACCTTCCAAAAACTAAAAGAATCTAACGGTATTTGGTTAATTCTCCTTGGAATTCTTTTATTGCTTCTTGTGATATTTTTGATTATATTCTTTGTGCGAAGACGAGGCTCAAGCTCTACAGGTAATAATGTCCGTTATGCCTCTGCAAATAATCAGCTTAATTACCAAGAAGAAGATAAACGCTATCCTCATCAGCTTTCTGAAGAAGATGACCATGCAAACCGCTTAAATGCTTTTAGCTCTTCATCGAATACTTCTATATATTCTGAAACCAAAAACTTTGCAGGGGACGGAAGTTCCATGTATTCTGCGGATAACTTGGATCGTGTTGCAGCCCAAAAACAAGATGATGAGATATTGCGAAGGCGTGTTCTGGCGGCTTCTTTTGCAGTAAAGGAACCGAGAGGCACATATATGTCTCCGGCTAACTTTTTTGAGACAGTCGAAATAAAGCGTAATCAGTCAGGTATGACTGAAATTTATGTTTTAAATCAAAATAGAAATATAGGAAGACGGAATATCCACATAATGAAACCCGGAACCAGTTTGACAATAGGGGGAGGTAAGACGGATAACTTCTTAATCTTCTTGGTCCCGTTCCCTTCTCATTTGGCCCAAGTTAGGTATGACGGTCAAGATTATCATCTGGCTATTCTTAAGCCTAAATATTTTCCATATGAAAAGTCGAATGTTATAAATAACTGTATCGGTAAAACAGTTACCATTGTATCGGATAAAGGATATCATGTATACTTTACCTTTAGGGAATATGAGAATCCGACTGAAAAGTTAAATAGTATTTTAACATCGATTAAGTACGATTAGCTGCTGTTTTATAATTATAAAAAAAGCCCGCAAGTCTTTAGGCTTGCAGGCTTTTTTTTATTCGGTTTTTAGCAATTCGGCTATCTCGGGCCTATTCCATCTGAGGGCAACCTGATAAGGCGTTTCACCTGCGGTGTTTTTTGCATAAATGTCTATTCCGGTAATGCTTATTAAATCTTTGACCGTTTGCATATCTGCAAATTTAGCTGCATAATGGACTATACCGTCACCAAGCGTATCGGTCTGTTTTAAAGAGAATTCTGCCGCAATCGGAACAAAATCGGTATGATTTGTAAAGATTTCCGTTATTGCCGATATACCTTTATTGTTTACGATAAAAGGATTTGCCCCTTCGGCTAAAAGAGTCCTTGTGCTTTCTTTTTGGTTGTTTTGGACTGCAAGTAAAACAGCCGTTTCTCCGTTTTTGTTTCTTTTATTTATAGGATAGCCTTTTTTTATAATTATTTGGAAGTAGTCCGGTCTTACTTTTTCTTTTACGGCTATGTGTAATGGCGTATCTCCGTCAGTGTCAGTTAAAAGACTGTCATTGCCCAACACAATATCTACGGTTTTTATATTTTTATTCAGAGCAAGTATAAAGGGTGTTTTTCCATAGGCATCACGGGCTAAAGGGTTGCCTCCTGCGGCACGTACAAGAATAAGGCTTTTTTCAGAAATTTCTACAGCTTCATGAAGGGGCGTCCTGCCGTACATATCCTGTTGAACGGGGGAGGCGCCGTTTTTTAATAATAATTCTATAGCTTCGGTTTGATTTGCAAGGACAGCTTCAGATAAAGGAGACTTTCCTGTTTCGTCCGCTGAATTTACGTCTACCTTAGCCTTTAAAAATATATTTATAAACCTTATTTCTCCCTGTTTTGCGGCTTCATGTAAAACCGTTTTTCCTGCAAAGTTTTTTGCATTTAAAAGTTTTGCATATTCATCAGCGTCATTGCTTAAAATAAAATCTGCGGATTTATATGCTGACCATCTTACTGCGGCATGCAAAATCGTATTCCCCATAAAATCTCTGGCATCTATGTCGGCTTTTTTGTTCGTTCCGTTTTTAAGTAATGTTTTTAAAACCGATGGATTGTCCGACTTTACTGCACTAAAAAGAGGTGTTTCGTTATTTGCATTCCGTGAATTTATATCGGCTCCTTTATCGAGCAGATAGATCATCATTGGAACAATCTGCCATTCGGCTGCAAGGTGAAGGGGGGTATTTCCTGCTCCATCCTTAGCGCCTATTGTATGCGAATTTATCATCCAATCTTCTCTGCCGTCCCCTAAGGTCATAGCAAATTTTAAGGGACTTTCACCGCTTAAGTTTGCATAAAATATATCGGCATTATTTGCTATCAATATTTCGCCTGCTTCACGGTAGTTTTTTTCGACTGCGATATGAAGGGGCGTGTTCCCCAGCTTATCACGTGTATTTATCAAGCTGTTTTTTTCTACCAAATAATAAATAATATCGGAACTTGCCCTATGACTTACAGCTAAATGAAGAGGGGTTGACCCTTCGGAATCTCTGTCGGCACTGTTTTTTTCGGTAACAACATGTTCGACCATGGGCAGTCCCATACTTAATGAATGGATAAAGGCTGATTCTCCTGACTTATCCTCTGCATGAATATCGGCGCCATGATTTATTAAAAAATCTACTTGCTGTGTTTGGTTCCGTTCTATGGCTAAAAGAAGAGGTGTTTGTCCCTTTTTATTTCTCTCATTTATGTCGGCACCGGATTTTAGGAGCTGGTCGAGAATATCATCATCCATACCGATTCGGGCTGCAATGTGGAGAGGTGTTTCACCATAGTTATCTTTTAGATTAGGATTGGCTCCCGCAGTAATAAGCTCATTAAATAGTTTTGAGCGTGAGGCCTCCGGCATAACCAAATGGAGGGCTGTGTTTCCTGAGGAGTTACGGCTATTGGGATCGGCTCCGGCTTGTAAAAGCAATATAGCAGCTTCTACTTTTCCGCTATAAACGGCTTCCTGCATTGCCGTTGAGCTTGAAATATCTTTTACATCGATTGGAACTTTATTTTTAATTAAAAAGTTTAAAAATCCCGTATAACCTTTTCTTGCAAAAATATGAAGCAGGGTTTCACCGTCTCCGAAACGCATTGAATAATTTCGGGCAAGGGAGGCTGTTTCGAATTCGGCAAAGTCTTTTCCCATCGGGTGTATGCCGGCAAGTAAAAGCATAGAAGCGATTTCGGCGGCTGTTTCGGAATCAGTGTATTTGTAGGCTATGCCGAGGGGGCTTAAATCCTCTTCATTATATTCTGTTCCGGGGGAGACTATAGCTAAAATTTGTTCCGTAAGTTGTTTATCCAATGCTTCTACTGCAAGATGCAGGGCTGTGTTTTGATTTTCATCTTTTTGCTTTACGGTTTGAGCCGTCAAAATTAAATTGGAAACATTTTTTTTACAGGCTGTATCGAAAGGCTTTTCGCCCTCATTATCTTTAGCAAATATATTTGCGTTGTATTCAACTAGAACCTTAACGGCATCATAGGCCGAATTGTTTAGAGCTGCTTGAAGAGGTGTTGCTCCCGTGTTATTTTGTGCTTCCAGATCAGCGTCCATATTTATTAAAAGGCGCACAATTACAGTATCGTTTTTAATAGCTGCGATATGTAAAAGGGTATTCCCATCCTCATCCCTCATATTTACGGCAGAACCGTTAAGTCTTTCCTGTAATTCTTCCGATTTTCCTGCTTTTATAAGATCAATTAAAGTTTCTTCTTTTGGTGCAGGCGTTGTTTTACATGACATAAGATTTACCGCAATTAAAACTAAAATAAATGCGAGTTTAAATAATTTTTTGGTTTTAAGAATAATATTTTGCATAAGCGTATAGTCTCCCCGCTTTAATATCGGCTTTAATCAAATTCTCTTTAGAATGGTGATTAAAAGAGAGGAATGTTTTACTTATTTTGAACTGCAGCTTCAATAAAATCCCTAAACAAGGGATGAGGCTTATTAGGCCTTGAAGCAAATTCCGGATGGAATTGAACAGCCACAAACCAAGGATGGCTTTTTAGCTCAACAATTTCTACCAAGTTACGTTCAGGATTAAAGCCGGAAAAGACCATATCCGAATTATTAAATTTTTCTCTATAAATATTGTTAAACTCATATCTGTGGCGGTGTCTTTCCTTAATTTCGTGGGATTTATAGGCTTTTTCTGCAAGAGTTCCTTCCGTTATCATACATCTGTAAAGGCCTAGCCGGAGGGTTCCGCCGATTTTTACATCTTTTTGATCGGGCATCAGGTCGATAACCGGATTTTTTGCATTTTTATCGAATTCGGAAGAATTTGCTTCTTCAATATGCAGGGCGTTTAGGGCGTATTCGATAGCCGCAATCTGCATACCTAAGCAAATTCCGAAATATGGAATTTTATTTTCGCGGGCGAATTGAGCCGTTAAAAGCATTCCGTTGATACCTCGGTCACCGAAACCTCCCGGCACTATAATACCGTCTGCATCCTTTAAAAAGGCTGCTGCGTCATCTTTGGTTTCTATTTTTTTTGAATCGATCCAAATAAGTTTGATTGAAGTCTTATGGTAAATACCTGCCGCAGTTAAGGCCTCTACAACGCTTAGATAGGCATCGGGGAGCTCTACATATTTTCCGACGAGGGCTATGGTTATTTCTTTTTCGGGCTTGTAGTAGGTTTGCACCATTTTTTTCCATTCTTCAAGATTAGGTTTTTTGTTTTCGATATTGAATAGTTTGCACAAAACCTTCCCAAGGCCCGCTTCTTCCAGCATTAAAGGAACCTCGTAGATAGACTTTGCCGTCAAATTTTCGATTATTGCATCCTGCGGGATGTTGGAAAAAAGGCTTAATTTTTCTCTTACCGGTTTTGAAAGGCGTTTTTCGCTTCGGCAAATTAGAATGTCCGGCTGGATACCGAAACTCAAAAGCTCTTTTACGCTGTGCTGCATCGGCTTTGTTTTGATTTCGCCGCATTCTTTTAGATAGGGTAAAAGACCTAAGTGAACGAACATGCAGTTTTCTTTTCCGACGGTGTACCTGATTTGGCGGATAGCTTCGATAAAGGGGAGGGCTTCTATATCTCCCACAGTACCGCCTATTTCGGAAATAACAAAGTCGGCTTCCGTTTGTTCGGCTGTTCCTATGATTCGGGATTGGATTTCGTCGGTAACATGGGGAACAACTTGGACGGTTCCGCCGTTATAGCCTCCGGCTCTTTCCCTGTCCAAGATGGCAAGATAAACTTTTCCGGCTGAGGTACTGTTGAATTTATGCAAGGGAACATCGGTAAATCTTTCATAATGTCCTAGATCTAGATCCGTTTCGCCCCCGTCTTCCGTAACAAAGACTTCACCGTGTTGGTAGGGGTTCATAGTGCCCGGATCCACGTTTAAGTAAGGATCGAATTTTTGATTGACTACGGAATATCCGCGGCTTTTTAAAAGCATTCCTATAGAAGCTGCCGTTAGGCCCTTGCCTAAAGATGAAACAACTCCGCCTGTTATAAAAATAAATTTAGATTTCATAATTTTCTCCCGACCAAAAAAAAAACGGCTGAGCCTCTTGTCGGCTTCCAACCGTGCTTTAGTATAACCTATTTTTCATTTATTCGCAAGGGTACCGATACAACTATTTAACAAGGTTTTTACACGATGCCCTAAAATAAAAATTAAATTTGCCGATGCTTAAAGATATTAAAAGTGGTGCATTTAAATTTATACAAACAAATATCCTGCCTAAATAGTACCGTAAATATTAAATTATGTATAAAAACAAAAACTTGTGGGGTAAATGTATGTGTAAAAGTAAAGACAAACCGGATATGGAGAAAAACAGCAAAATAGCTGAAAAAGTTTTTATAGAAAAAAGAATAAAACTTTTTTTAAAAGCAGCAAAAGAGCATCCCGAAAGATTCCGATACGGGATAAAGCCTTTTAATTGCAGGCCGAACTTGTTAATAAAGTATCTAAATGATTCTAAAAAGATATAGGGAATCTTTAAAACCTAAAGTTATACTTTCAATAAAATTCGACAACCGTAGAAATCTTCAGATTTCGAGGCTGTCGAATTGTGCCGCTTAAAATAAGCCTTCTCTTTTTGAATGAGTTGTCCGCAAAACCGGTAAAAGTTTGTCTGTTAGCGATATATTTTGGCTGGGAGGGAAAGCGGGAGAATGGCGTTTTTTAAGAGGCTATTTGGAAAATTCTTGAAAGTCTATCTGATAACAATAAGATAGTACGGAAGTATGAATAACTAACTGCTAATCTGTTTTTTTAATTTTTTCAGTTACTTTTTTCATTATTTTATGCACAAAAATCAACAATACCCCGACGCAGAGCATCGGGGTACAATGCTCAACGTTTCGCGTTGTATGTTCTCATAAGGTGGTTGCAGTCGGCTTTAATACCCTTTGTTACGGCGCAGAGCCTACGTTGTGCAGCAACAGGGTATTAAACCCTCGCACGAATCATTATACGCTTCTTGAGCGCACAACGTCATTACGCATATAGACAGCAATGCTGTAAACGCTGCCGTTACCGTTCGTATCTTCATAGTATCATCCTTATTTGATAAATTTCAGCAGTTTCTGTTGAAAAAACAGATTGTGAAAAACCTCTTTATGTACCTTTATGGACTATTATAGAAGTTTACCCAAAAAAAGTCAGTGAGAAAAACGTCATTGGATACCGTGGCATTTGTCATCTTTTTCTAATGATTGTTGATATATTTAATTTTATAAGATATTTAAGCGATACGAATCCAATACGCCTCCCCACTACCGGCAGCTTTGGGAGAAGAGCAGGAGATAGATAAATGAAAGAGAATAAGTGATTGCTTGTCATATGTTTACTAGATATTTCTATATCTCTTTGCTTAAGAAAAACTCTTTACGACTAAAGATGAAAAATATGTGTTAATATCTTTAGCCAATAATTCCCATTTAGGATTATTCACGCCGTGCGGAGCAGTGTAAACAAGTCCATCGTGCAGAAAAATCGGATCTCCATTACACGTTGCAAATATGAACTGTGCATTCAAATAAGAATATTCTTCTTGTATGGCTGCAAGTTTCTCAGCCGGAGAGAAACGGACACTATTTATCTCCACGTCGGAAGGGTTGTACTTTTTATAAAAAGCTTTTAAATCATTTGGAACAAAATCAAGAGCACCGTCATAGTTAGAAAAAACATTTCTTTTATCTTGTGTAACAGCCTTTTCAATAAATTCTAAATAATTCATATAACCTTCCTATACTAAGAAAAACGGATAGCATTTTTTGATTGTGTATATCCGTATTTTTTCAACAAAATGGCGCTGATGTACAGAAGAGGCAACGGAATAGGTAATTATAATTATTCCTATACCTATAGACACAATAATTCCTGCCCAACCACCATAAATTCCTTGCGCTGCTATAGATACGGCTAATAAGGAGAGAGAAAACAAAGCTTGTTTTCCCGTCTGTATCAGCGCAGCCTTTGTGCCGACAACTTTTAGCCTGAGTTTTAAAAACTGATATGTAGAGAAAACGGCGATTGTCAATAAACCTACCGCACTCATATTAACCATTTTCAAAATATTATCGGTGATAGTAACACCGACATTACCCAGTATACCCAAAACAGCCTGCGAGGTTACTTCTCCTATTGTTCTGCCAATACCATAACCGACGACTGATAGCAGTCCCGATTCTATGCCGTTTTTCAATCCTGTCGCTGCTGCAAATTTCAATGTATCTGGAGTTACACCTGATCGAGCAAGAGTAGTAATAAAGCCGATGGTTAATCCGACCCCGGTTCCAATAGCTGCGACTAATCCAAGACCTTGCAACTCATTTTTTAAGACACGCTTGGCATTGGTCTTTTCAAGCATCTCGTTTTTGTCGATCATTGGTTTATTGCTTTCGTTTTGAAAACTTCCGCCATGACCTTCGTTGCGGTGTTGCTCCCTGCTCTTGTAGAATTTGATATTATCGGGATTAGTTTGTTCTTCAGGATGATATGCAACACTTTGTTGGTGATGTCCCTCTGCGCCTCGCACAGTATCATGTTCCATAATTTGCGCTTTCTCTTCAGTATTCCAATTCGCAGATCCGCCACCGCCCATTTCAATATCCGCTTTCTCATACATCCAAGCTCTCTTGACACCTATGCTACGTGCAACGCTATTTGGAGAACTAAGATCATATCGTTGTACATCACTTATTCGTAAGTCATTAAAGTTTGCCAGATAATCATTGAGTTGAGCATTATGTCTATTTGTAGTAGACATTGTTGAAAATGATACACCGGAAAGCGGAACGGCGGAGAAACTTCCGGCGTATGAAACACTTATACCGGTACTGCGCACCGTTGCTTGCCGGTAAAAAGTTAAACTACAATTGTTCTTTAAGGCTGTTAGCATAAATCACATCCACCGTGATTTCGTTCGCATTCTACTGAATATCGTGTCAGGGTAAGTTTACCGTCATCATCAAGTTTGCTAAAAATATATGAATAAACATGATTAAAATAAATCAATGTCTCATTAAATAAACGAGAAGCATCAAATGCAAAAAGTTTTGTTGATGCAAGATGAAACAATTGGGTTTGATCTTTATACTGCTTCTCATTTTTACGAAATTGCTCAAATGCTAGAGCAAACGCGTCAACTGCTTGCCTGTTATAGGCGATATTTTTTTTGTATTCCAGTTGACGCATTTTCATACTAATGAATTCCGTATGATCTTTTGTCAAAGATCCGTATACCGAACTTTGTTCATCAGTCAATGCATCTTTATCAATTTTACTGTCAAGCTTCCCAATTTGAGCGAGAATATCGTCAAATTCTTTTTGTGTATCAACTTTCTGCAATGTATCTTTGAGCGCATACAATTCTTTTAAGCACTCAGTATTAAACGATTCAATCTCGCGGCGCTTTTTTTCGTTATTTTCTAAATTCTTTTTTTCGATTTCATCAAAAATAGCACTAATGCGTTGCCGCTGTGCAAAGAAAGTTTTAATAGATTCATTCGTGAGCGCTGCATTTTCAGAATAAAAAGCAAGAGCTACATTCGCTTGTTCTGCAAAACTACTTCTATCTGCAAATGAGGGGAGCGTTTCCGCTAATGTACAAAGATACGAAAAATATGCAGAAAAAATTTTCTCATCTCCGGGATTTCGATTAAATAAATTGCGTCCGACTAATAGGGCTTCTTCTATTTTTTCACCGTTTTTATATTCCTCAAATAAACTAAGCATTTTTATCCTCCTGATAAATGTTTTCGCTTGTAAAGATTATCGATCCGATATTGTACAACGGATTTTATCGAAACAATCGGACAAATAATTTAGAGTGTTAATTTTAGATTCTATCTCTTTAATATCATCTTCGTTAACTATATTACGAAGATTCTTGACATACGTATCCCATTCTGTGTCTAATTTTGCAATTGCTTGCTCAATAGCCGTTTGGGTTTGTTTCCAATACTGTTCAATGCTGCTAGAGAATTTTTGACTAAGCTCTTCTTTTTCAAAAATAGCGACAATTTTTCTAGCGACAGCCTTTTTCCATCCACCTCCGAACAAGTTTACAAGACTTAATCCTCCCGTAATCAAAAATTCGACGAGCAAGCCGATTGGCCCAAAGATCGAGGTTGTAACGACAGTGTAAACAAGAGATGAAACGACTGAAAAACTGGCACACGTAAATAAAAGTCTAGAGAAAGTACTTCTTGCAAGGAATGTCCCCAATCCTCCAAGTATTCCAAAAGAAAGAGCTGATGCGAATGTCCGTTCGGTATCAAAGTCTACAATAATACTATTGTTTTCAAAAAGCTGTCCGATACTTTGCTCATAGAAAGTAACATACTTTTTTATTTTTTCGGCTAGGACATCCTTCTTTTCCGCAAGAATTGTTTCACACTGCTCTTGTATCATACTCTGTAAAGTGCTACCAAACAATTCAATATCAGCTTTTTTGTTCTTTACGCCTTTTTTTTCCATAAGGCGGACAAGAGCATCTATATTGATGGTTTCCGCAATATACTTGCTAAATTCCTTGATGGATTCAGAGGAAAGGCGAACGATTTCCTGTTGAATATCTTTTTTGTGATTACTATTATCCTGCATTCGGGGAAGTTCATTTTCTTCAATTGCAGTAAGCAACATTGCATATTTCTCATGATCATCAATAATTCCCTTATACTGTTGAATTTTATTGATGATAGCAGCCTTTCGAGCTTCAACATAGTCTCGTACAAAAGATTTTGTTCTTTCGTCTATGATAATAGGTAATGATTCGAGAACTTCAGCCAAAGCAGCATTAAACGGTGAGCATATATCCGGGATATCAACAGTGTATGCAAAGAAACGGGAGCGAAGCTCATTAAAGCCGTTGTCTGCATATGTATAACCTGATACTTTTTCCCGATTAGTCCAATACTCATCAGGAAGTGTTTTCAATAAATTAGTGCAACCTGCATCCAGTATTTCCTTCAGTTGTACCTTGTTGCCATTACTTACCGTATGCGCCTGAGACGCAATAACAAACAGATTAGAAAGAGGCTGTAAAGGATTTTCATCCTTTTTCTCCCAGATAGGGAGCTCACTTATATTGCGTTTCAAATAGATAATATCTTCGATTCGCATAAATCCGTTGGCTTGTGAGAGATAAAGCACCACATCAGCTCTTTGTGCCGCAGCAAAAGTGATATTGTCATCGTTTTCGGTTTCCGTACCAAAGCCGGGTAAATCTACAATATCACAAGTTTTTAAAATAGGCGCGTCAATAAAAACTACGGCTGAGCAGGCGCCTTTTTCGTAATTTTCTCCTTGTCGCGTTCCAAAAGAGCGCAAAATTTCTATACCGCCTGCCCCGATTTTCCAAGAGCGGCAATAAACTTCATCAGGGAGCTTACGTTCATCCCACAAATGTTCTGTTTCACTTTGATTGGCAAATACCCACACATCTTCTTCGATAAAAGAAGGCTTATCCGAAATGTGCTTAATATAAACTGCAACGGACGTTGTCGGAGTCCATGCCGTAGGCATTTTATCGGTACCTAACAGTGCATTAATGAGAGCACTTTTCCCTGTATCTGAGCGTCCTACAACTGCGACTTTAGGTTTCACGAGATTTGCAGCTATACCGCACTGCAAATCCTCAATATAAGATTTACGGTATTCATCCGGAATATGCATTTCTTCTAAAATCTCGGAAAAAGAATTGTTAGTTAATTTCATGTTTTTCCAAGTGTTTTTCACATCCAGAGGTTTAGGAATCGGTTTCTTCCATCCCGTCAATTCTTCGTATGTGGCACCGGTTTTTTCAAGAATCCTTTGTATCACTTGAAACTGCATACTACTTGGGTCTTTCTCCCATCTTGAAATATTGGACTGCTCAACGTCAATCAACTCTGCAAAAGCAGACTGCGTTATTTTAAGTTTATCTTCACGAAATGATTTCAAATCCATATAAAAAGTTCTCCTTACTATGAATATAGATATAAGGTACAGCTAAATATAGAAAAAGTCAATACTTTTATGCAAATATGAATAATAAAAATATTCTTATGGATATATATATATATTGCTTTATAGAATATATTTAATATGCTAATATTGCTTGAAAGATTATTAAAGACACGAGATAAAATCTACGCATAATAATTGAATATGAATATTTACCTTTTTGAAAACTTGAATCAGCCAACCTTGACTGTGTATACAAAATAATGCACACTAATAATGAAGAGGAAAACGGTGCTGACCTCTGAGCGGGATGTAGAAAAAAAGAAATCGATGAGTACTATCGTAATTATGACGTTTGAAGAAATGATGAATATGCCGTTGACACAGGAAGAAATACAGAGTATCCACAAAGCTGCTGCTAAAAAACAGGCAAAGTAAACAGAACACGATCCTGAATGGACACTCTTACAGCTTACTGTCCGAAGAACGTACGCTTTTTATCAGGTTTTCTTTCCTTCCCTCTCCCGTCTCTTTTACTCCATATCCTTAAAGTGCCGTTTTAAGATGAGCTTGCCAATATAGATGCCGACGATACCGAAGACGATGGCGGATACGATGCCGATGACGGCAAAGGCTCCGGTAAAGTATTGCACATATTCATGCATTTCTTCCAGGCTTATTCCCATTTTCTGCCACTTTGACAATTTCCGTTCCAAAAAGAAAAGAAAGGGAAACGCACCTCCGGCAAAATAGGCTGCCTGAGTCAGTCCGTGACCGATGCCGATCGAAAACGTTTTGAATCCTGTTTTTGCGATAATCACATCGGCTATCAAACCTGCAATGACAACAAAAATTAAACAGTTAATACTTCCCATTCCGGTCAGCGTAAAAAGCGCAACGCCTAAACCGGCAAGCAGCATCAATACACCGAAACGCCTGACAGTCTTTACAATAAAAAGCACAATAGCCCCATTAGAATTCCCGTCATACTGGGCGCAAACACGTGCATAACGGGGATAGTAACGGATGTCAGCATTCCGACCACATAAATCAATAATACCCCGACGCAGAGCATCGGGATACAATGCTCAACGTTTCGCGTTGTATGTTCTCATAAGGTGGTTGCAGTCGGCTTTTATACCCTTTATTACGGCGCAGAGCGTACGTTGCGCAGCAACAGGGTATTAAACCCACAAAAATCAAATTAAATGACATTGTAATAATACATAATACAGACGAAATTACTATGCTAAAGAATGTATATTTAAAAGTATAGATTGCTTTATTTATTATAAATATGCTTACCGGTAAAAGGATTATACTTGATGCTAATATAGGTCTAATATCTATTTTTTACCCGTAGTGGATGCCGTTACACGGCTACATAACGCAAAAAAAGATGGAGTGTGCGTGCGAGCTGTTGAAGCAAAGCAATCTCTATGTTGCGGAAATTGCCTACCGGCTCGGTTATAAAAATGCGGGAAGTTTTTCCGTTCAATTCAAAAACTATACCGGTGTACTGCCGTCGGAGTACCGTACTCATCCTCCAATCGAAGCTGAAAAGCAGCCGATTACTTTTGTATGACTTTAAGGTGCCATCCGAGTATGCGCTTTTTCATTCCCGCAATGTCGAGGACTCCTTCGGCAAAGCCCTTGCGCACCAATTCTTCCGGAACGTATTCATCGTATTTTTCAAAAACGGGAACTTCTTTCGGATAGACAAGCTCTATCGGATTGAATTCCGTTTCGGCTTCTTCTGCAACAATTTTGAAAAATTCTTCTTCGCTCGCCTGCATCGTAAACTGCATATAATATGGGCGGGACGGATTTAAGCCTTTTAATCCCAGCCGCTTTGTGCAGCGCAGTTTTAAAAAGCGTTCGAGCGCAAGAAAGGCGTAGGTTCCCAGCCACGGGAACAGTGCCCACATTTTGCCTCCGAGATTGATAAGCGGCCGATTTTGCATGAGCGCCTTCTCAAAGGTTTCCCGTGCATCGGCAAGGCGGCAGACGGCGTGCCGCATCAAATATGGATAGGCTTTATCTTCCGAAAGAACGCCGTACATCCGCTCCAAAATGTGCGTGTGTATGTCGCCGGCAACATCGCCGAAATACGCGGGGATATTGCCTTTAACCAACGTGCAATATACTTCACGTTTTTTATGGTCCACTTCGTCGACCGCCCATACGCGGCCCGCAATGGCGATTTTGTCTCCCGCAGGCGGCGGCTTTACAATGGTGCCGAGCTGCTCCGAGCCTGAGCGCACGGTGTATTCGATGTTTTCCTGAAACACCGCGTAGAATTTGTAATCGTTGACGATTCGCTCGCCTGCAAGTCCGACAATGAGCCCTCCGTTTTCCGTACGGTTTATGTGATCGATTTCGAGCAAGTGCCGAAGCAGCACGCGGTAATCGTCTTGAGTGATTCGATGAAAAGCCGACAACGGCAAAACTCTGGACGCAAGTTCGGCGGGCGTCATTTCTCCGCGGGAAGCGAGCGTACTCATCGTTTGATGATAGAGCAGACTGAAGGGCAGCCGCTGTGTCCTCGGCGGTTCAACAAAGCGCTCTTCGACATACAGCTGTACGAGTGCGACGCCCTGAATGAGATACCACGGAATCATATCAGGCAGCATGGCTCTCGCTTCGGGGTGATCTTCGCGCATGACGAACCACATTTCGGAAGGATTGCCGCGGCGGCCGGTGCGGCCCATGCGCTGCAAAAAGCCCGAAACGGTAAACGGCGCATCTATCTGAAAAGCGCGCTCAAGTTTGCCGATGTCGATGCCAAGCTCTAGCGTTGCCGTAGCGCAAACGCTCATAAGCGAATCGTCGTCCTTCATTTCTTCTTCGGCGCTTTCGCGATAAGAAGCGGAAAGGTTTCCGTGGTGGATAAGAAAGCGGTCGGCTTCGTGATTCGCTTCGCAGTATTGGCGCAGGTATTGGCACACGGACTCGCATTCTTCGCGGGAATTGGTAAACACGAGGCATTTTTTTCCGCGCGTGTGTTCGAATATGTATCCGATGCCGGGGTCGGCGGCCTTCGGTGCCGTGTCGGTTGCGGGCTCTATAATCGGCGCTTCCGAAAAGGCCTCTCTGCCCTCGTCGGCTTGCGGAGCGGTATTGAAAAAATGCTCCATAGAAAGCCGCCACACTTCCTTTCCGCCGTCAAAACGGGGAATGACCGTCTTTTTGCTGCTGCCCGCCGAAAGAAATTTTCCGGCTTGTTCGGGATTTCCGATGGTCGCGGAAAGCCCGATGCGTCTGGGATTACACGATGCGGTTTTGCACAGCCGCTCGATAAGGCAAAAAGTCTGCAAGCCGCGATCGGCGCGGAGAAGCGAGTGTATTTCGTCGATGACGATAAAGCGCAGATCGCCGAAAAGCGAAGGGATTTCCATGTGCTTGTTGATCATCAAGGATTCCAAAGATTCCGGCGTTATCTGCAATATACCCGCCGGTTTTCGCAGGAGTTTCCGCTTTTGAGACTGCGGCACATCTCCGTGCCAGCGCGTAACGGGTATTCCGGCTTCTTCGCACAATTCGCCCAATCGTCCGAACTGGTCGTTGATGAGCGCTTTGAGCGGAGCGATATACAAGACGCCGACGGACGAAGACGGATTTTCTGCAAGCAGGCTCAAAATCGGAAAAAATGCCGCTTCCGTTTTTCCCGATGCGGTTGACGCGGTCAAAAGAACGTTGTCATCCATATTAAAAAGAGCGTCCCCTGCGGCATTTTGCACGGCGCGCAGCATTTGCCATCCCGAACGGTAGATATAGTCCTGTATAAACGGTGCGTATCGGCTGAAAACATCCATAGCGGTCTTTTCCTTACACGCTGAATTCTACAAAAGTGCCGTCCGCTTTGTCCGATACCGCTTCGGTTTTGGCGTAGGAAAATTCATCGGAATTCAGCAATTGTTCTATGGTCATGGACGGATTTTGATACAAAAGATTCAACAGTTCGATAAAATCCCGAATCACTTCGCGCGGAGTTATATTCAAATCCGCACCGATGCGCTCGTATTCGATGCGGATAAAAACGGCCAGATCGTCCGTCGTAACATTCCTTTCGTATCCGTACAGATCGGCATGCATGGCGGCGAGCTTTTCGCACAGGATGAGCATTTCTTCGGCGGTAAGCGGCTCCAAGCGGATGACTGGCGCCAATAAATCACGCGCTCCGGGTTTTGAAAATTTTCCTTCCGCAAGGCGCGAGCGCAGCGCTTCATAGCTGTATACACCGCGCCGCTTATCCTCGACTGCCTGCGGTGTGGCGCCCATGAGGATGCCCACATATTTCGCCTTACCCTGCAGGGTATCGTTATACATGGTCAGCAGCTTTTCATAATTGTACTGCCTTGTGATTGAATTGGGAATTTTGTATATGTTTACGAGTTCGTCGATGATGATCATCATGCCGGTGTAGCCGGCCAAACGGAAAAAGGCTGCGAAGAGTTTGAGATAATCGTACCAATCATCATCGGAGATGATAATGTTGACGCCCAGCTCTTCTTTTGCTTCGCGCTTCAAATTGTATTCGCCGCGGAACCAGCGCACAACCTTCGCCTTCAGCGCATCGTCTCCGTTCACGTAGGCATGATAGTACGCCGAAAGGAGCTTTGCGAACTCGAAGCCGTGCACCAGTTCGCTGACGGAGGAAGTAACCGCGTAGATTTTTTTGTCCACCGACGCCGTGAGCGCGGGATCGCCCGGTACGGCGCCGCTTTCGTTTACGGCTTCACTCTGCACGCTGCTTATCCAGCGGTCGAGCACTAAAGTGAGCGCGCCGCCTTCGGGCTTTGTCTTTGTGGACAGGTTGCCGATGAGTTCGCGGTAGGTGGCAAGTCCTTGCCCGTGCGTTCCCTGCAGCCTCCGTTCGGGCGAAAGATCGGCGTCGGCGACGACAAAGCCCCGCTCCATGATGTGGTTGCGGATTGTCTGCAAAAGAAAGCTTTTGCCCGAACCGTATCGTCCCACGATAAAGCGGAAGGACGCACCTCCTTCCGAAATAATATCCACGTCGTGAAGGAGCGCTTCAATTTCGTTTTTCCGCCCGACGGTGATGTACGGAAGACCGATGCGGGGAACGACGCCGCCTTTCAGAGAATTCAGCACGGCTTGAGCGATTCTCTTCGGCACTTTTCTGTTTTCTTCGTTCATTGTATGTTTCCTCCGAGTATGCGGCCTATGTCTTCGCGGTAGTCTTCCACAAGCGTAAGGTCGCCGTTGTCGCATTCCACGGCGATGTCGCCGATTGTATCGAACAGGGTTTCGTTTAAAGAATCGGCAAAAATTTCAGCCATTTCGTTCCGAGCTTTTAAAACGCTCTTTACGGATTCTCCGCGCAAAAGCAGCATCAGGATGTCCGCCTGTTCCGCAGTGATCGGCATGGCGGGAATTTCGCCGCCGGAAGCGGCTTCGTCTCGGAATGCCGGTTCGTCGGACGTGCGGTTTTTGCATGCGCTGTTTTCACGCGCCGCTTTTTCTGCGTGCGCTTGATTTTCCCGATTGTTTTTATCCGTTTTTTCGTCCGCTTTTTCTTCTTCGGTTAAAAGGCTTTCACGGGTTTGGAGCGCATCTTTTCGGATCCTGTCAAGGTCGCCGAAGCGGATTGTAACCTTAGGCTTCAAGGCTTCCGCTTGCAATCGCTTTTCGGCAGCAATCACGTCTTCGATGAGAGCGGCGGCCCACGCGTCTTCCGGTCTTTCTTTTAAGGGGCGGCCCGCATTCAAATAGATACGGAGCCTTCGCTCGGCTTCGCTCAGTAAGCCTTCGAAAAGCGCCTTGTCATAGTAAAGGCTGTGATAACAGCGCTCTTTCCACTTTCCGCCGCGGCAGATATACCGATGACATTCGTTAAGCACATAATCGGCGTTTATCGCCGGCTTAGGATTCCAATAGACTGCGTTTTCGAGCGGATGCCAGCTGAATTCTCTTTGCCTGCCGAAGCACGCGGTAAAAAAATCTTTTCCGTCTTTTTTATACTGTGATGCGGCATAACGCCATACCGCGGCGAATAAGCGTTTTGCGTCGGCTTCGGACTTTTTAAAAACCGCTCCGTTTTGTATCTTCGCCCCGCCGAATACGCATAGCGCGCCGAACAGTCCGTCATCGCTATACTGTGCCGGCTTGCGGAGAACCAAAAGTGCGACATCCCGTTTTAATGTTTCCGCATTCGCATATTGGACGGCCGTTTCGGGAGCGGCGCCTCCGGTAACGGCAAGTTCGTGCATCCAGCGGCGCAGATTTTTGCGCATGCCGCCGTCTCCGATGCCGGAATCGATAAAGCCGTTTTCAAACGCTTCCATTTTGCAAAGAGCGTCTTCAAGCGAAGATGTGCCGATGCCGTTTAAAAGTTCGTAAAGATACAGGTACGCAAGCGATGCGGCGATCGGTTCATAGACGCCTTTTCGAACCTTCGTCCTCCACGTAAAATAGCCGCGGAGCTGCTTTACGCTCAAATCGTGATAGACGGTAAAATATCGATGAAATTCGCCGTTCCACGGAGCATCGTCTTCGTAATCCTCCATGAATTTTGCCTGCACGTAGAAATTCCGGCATTTTTGGCGGAACGAACCGTCTCCGTACCGGTAGAGCTTTATCATTTTGCGAATTTTTTCAGGGATTTGAGCGGGCTGCAAAGAAGACGCCGGCTTTGAAAACGGAATCGCCGATGCGTGATATTCCGCCTGTGTCGCCGGCAAATCGCTTGCGAGCACAATCGTAAATCCGCTTTGCTCGGCAATGTGATGTTTTTCTTTTGCGTATATCGTCAGATCCCGTAATCGCATTTTTCGGTCTTTCTTTTTCAATGATGGTCTTAAAATTATACCGGTATATAAAAATGTGTCAAGGTATTAAAATCGACATAAAATGCGGTACCTTGACAGAAATCGAAATAACAAGTACAATTTTATTATGTTGGACTATAAATTTATTAAAGAAAATCTTGAAGCCGTAAAACAAAATATTAAAAACCGGCATATGAATGCGGATGCCGATAAGGCAGTGGAACTATATGATAAGCGTACTGCTCTTGTTACGTCTTTACAAAATCTGCAAAAAGAACGAAACGATAATTCTCAGTCAATGAAGCAAAAATTAAGTTCCGAAGAAAGACAAAAACTGGTCGATCAAGGAAAAGCTATAAAAGAAAAAATTGCTCAAGTAGAAGCCGATCTTGCTGAAGCCGAAAAAGCTCTGCATGAGGCTGTAAGTAAAATTCCGAATATGGCTCATCCCGAAGCCCCCGTCGGCAAGGAAGATTCCGACAATTTGGAAGTTAAGCGGTCAGGCAGCATTCCTAAGTTTGACTTTGAACCTAAAGATCATGTTCAGTTAGGCCAAGATTTGGATATAATCGACTTTGAAGCGGGTACGAAAGTTTCAGGCGTTAAATTCTATTTTTTAAAAAACGAAGCCGTATTTTTAGAGCAGGCTCTGACGATGTACGGTCTTAACATATTGCGGAAACGTGGGTTTAAACCCTTTATCACGCCGGATGTTGCAAAAGAAGAAATTTTATACGGTATCGGCTTTAATCCGCGAGGAGAAGAATCTAACGTATATTCTCTTGAAGGCGAGGGATCTTGTTTGGTTGCAACTGCCGAGATTACTCTGGGCGGCTATCACTCGGATGAGATTATCAAAAAAGAGAGCTTGCCCTTAAAATACTGCGGCCTTTCCCATTGCTTTAGGCGTGAAGCGGGAGCCGCCGGACAGTTTTCAAAGGGGCTTTACCGCGTACATCAGTTTTCAAAACTTGAAATGTTTGTGTATTGTACGCCGGAAGAATCGGATGCTATCCATGAAGAGCTCCGCTTAATTGAAGAAGAAATATTTAACGGCTTGGGAATTCCCTTTAGGGTCGTTGATACTTGTACCGGAGATCTGGGTGCCCCTGCCTATCGAAAGTGGGATTTGGAAGCATGGATGCCCGGAAGAAACGGAGGAGAATGGGGCGAGGTTACCTCTACTTCAAACTGTACCGATTATCAATCCCGCCGTTTAAATATACGCTACAAGGATGATGACGGTAAAAATAAATTCCTTCATACCCTAAACGGAACAGCTCTTGCTATGTCCAGGGCTATGATAGCCGTTTTGGAAAACTATCAGCAAGCTGACGGTTCCATTAAGATACCTGAAGTACTTGTTCCCTATTGCGGTTTTGATAGAATCGGCTAAAACGATGCAAGTACCGCCGCTTAAAATAAAGGGCCGATAATTTTTTTTAAATAATTATCCTTGGTATATAAAAAAGCCGGAACATAGTCCGGCTTTTTTTATGTTTTTGATGTAAGCTCCGAAATATCTTTTTTCCATTGGTAGAGCCTATTTTTATCTTCCCATTCAATTAGTTTTATGATTTTAAAGTTTTTACGAATTTTAGGATTTTCAAAATAGACCACGGCAAAGTTTCCGTTTCCTATGTATATAATTTCTTCCCCTTCTTTTATTTCTTCCGCTTTTTTTAAAAATTCTATAACACAGTCAAAGTGTGCAGGCAGGCCGCTTTCTTTATCGGCAATTGCCGAACTTAAATCCTGTATAATTTCCCCGCATTTTGAGCATTTGTATTCGGGATATTCTATCTTTTTTAAAGCCGGCTCTCTATTTTTAAAAGCCGACTCTCTGTTTTGATTGTGAAAAATCTTGGTTTTTTTTATTTGTCCGTCAATAGGGCTTTTTTGAGGGGCGTCATCGCCCTGTTTTTCCGTCCTTTGACTTTTCATAGGTTTAAACCTTCTTTTACTCATACTCTTATCCTCTTTTTGCAATCCATACTTTCGTAATCGAGTCCGCCGTTCAAAATTCTTTCCGTTATAATTGAAGCCAGTCTATAAATAGCGGCATTTATGTACTCGGGGTCTTCAAGTTTTAATTCCATTGCATGAATTTCCTCATCCGTTAATGCGGCATTATGGGTAGAGGTATTTTTTTTATGTGGGAATAAATTCACACTAGTCATAGCAATCTCCAAAGGCATCTTTTAAATGCAGTATCTCAAGCGGTTGTTCCAAAAAAGGGTTTGATCTTAATACGACCACATCAAATCTTATATACATCTTATTATATTTTCGATTGTTTGCAAGAAAATGTTTAGCTGTTTTTATAATACGTTCTTGTTTTTTTTTATTGATAATAAGATCCAGATCGGATAATTCCGTTTTTAATAAGGTTTTTACTTCTATAAAAACCAATATTTCTTCGGAAAAAGGTGAACTGTTTTTATCCAAAGCAATTATATCTATTTCTCCCGTGCGGGTTCGCCAGTTGCGTTCTAAAATGAGGTAGCCTTTACTTGTAAGCCATTCGGATATGCGGTTTTCTCCTTTTATGCCGAGAGAATCCATTATTTATTTCTGTAAGCTCTTGGATCTATAGCCCGAACTATAAAAAGGTTTTTATTTTTCTTTAGATCGAGCGGCTCGGAATCTTCATTTAAAACTTCTCCTGTTGCATCGATTAAGACCCTAACAAAGGGACGTATGGGTGCTTCAGGCGAGCTTTTTACTACTCGGGCAAGTGAGGCATCATTCATTAAAACGATGGAGCCTATGGGGTATATGCCTATGCTTCTTATCATAACTTTTATTATTTCAGGATCGAAAATTCGGGCATTATCGGCCAGAAGATTTTTCATGGCTTGATAACCCAGCATTAAATCTCTGTATGGTTTAGGTGTTATCATCGCAACAAAAGCGTCTGCAACTGTTATGATTCTTGCACCTATATCTATTTCCTTTCCTGAAAGGCCGTTAGGATACCCCTTGCCGTCCCATCTTTCATGATGCTGCATAATGCTCAAAGCAATTTCTCGTGTGTACATAAGCTCGCTCATAGCTGTTCTGTATCCATAGGCCGTATGAGCAGCAACTGCTTGTTTTTCAACATCAGTTAAGGTATCGGTTTTGTTTAATATCTTTTGCGGTATTTTCATCATTCCTATATCGTGCAGCAAAGCGGCTATAGTGATTTCGTTTATTCTGTTTTTTGGGAGATCCAGGGCCTCACTTAAAATGATGGTCAAGATGGCCGTATTTACGGAAGATCGGGCAAGGCTGTCTTCTTCAAGTTCCGTTCCCAATATAAAGCCTACACAAAGAGGCGGATTTTTTCTTACTAATTCTATCAACTCTTTTGCATGATAGCTTACAGGCATATTATCTACGGGTTGCCGTGCTTTAAAATTTTCAAATATTTTTTCAATTTTTTTTATAATTTCCAAATATTCCGTATAGAGTTGCATGGATCGGGAATCTTTTGTAAGTTTTAAAATACAGTCGGCAGAAATTTCTTCAATTTCGGATCTTTTAATTTTAGTACCGTTGATGGGATATTCTTCCTTATCTTCTTCTATTTCCTCAGCATCTTCAACAGCTTCAACCTCTTCTATTTCATCAAGTTCCGCTATTTCATCATCTAAGGTCTCGCCCTCGGGTACGGGATCTCCGGCTGTAACGACATACTGAATTTTCCATCTTTTTAAGGTGTTTAACTCATCGTCGCTTAAAGGTGTACCTCTAAGAAGAAGCATGTTGCGTCCGTCGTCAAAGAATACGGGAGCCGAAAAACGTTCCCCGATCTTAAGGTCAGCCGTTTTAATTTTTTTTAACATTTTAAAACTCCTTGTTTAACATCAATACAATTATTTTTTTAGCAAAAAGGCAAAAATAGCGGCTACAGCTTTATAAGTGTATTCGGGTATACAGGCTCCTATTTCTTGATGGACAAGAATATTTGCCAAGTTTTCATTTTCCACTATTTTTATTCCATTACGTTCTGCCGCTTCTTTTATTTTTTTTGCTGTAAGTCCCCTTCCTGCTGCCGTAATTATAGGTGCTTTTGATTCTAAAACATAGGAAAGAGCCACAGCACAATCAAGTTTTCCTTTATGCATGTCTCCATTTTATCACAAATATAAAAAAAAACAAGGTAATAAAACAAATTTTTCCCCCTTTTTTTTATGTAACTTGACTTAAAAGCTCTTGTTTTAGTATTATAATTATGTAGTGAGGTTAGATATATGCGTAAATTAAAAAATCCGATTTCAACAATGGCCGGAATTTTATCGATTATGCTTGTTTCGGTTGTTCTTCTTTCAGCCCGTTGTTCAAGTAATCCTGAAAATGCAGCAACGGTGTATGCCGATCAGGGGTTAAAAACGGAGCTAAGTAAGGAGTCTATTTCAGCTCTTGAATCTTTACAAAGGGCAAATCGAGAACTTACTTCAATGATTTTACCCTCGGTAGTTACCCTTGATGTTGTAGAAACAAGAAAGGTTCAGAACAATATAGACGGTTTCCCTTGGTTTTTCTTTAACCGCCCTCAGGATCAAAAAGACGGGCAGGGAGAAAGAGAATATGAAGCGGAAGGAATGGGCTCAGGCGTTATTGTAAGAAAGACGGGAAAAACCTATTATGCTTTAACAAATCAGCATGTTACAGGCAATGCAAAGACAATTTCCGTCATACTTTATAACGGTGATAAAGTTCAAGGTAAATTGGTCGGCTCTGATCAGAGAAAGGATGTTGCCCTTGTTTCTTTTGATTATGACAAGGATTTGAGGGTTGCCGTTTTAGGAGACTCAAACACCGTACAGGTAGGAGATCTTACATACGCAATCGGAGCTCCTATGGGCTATGTATCTACGGTTACAAGCGGTATTGTAAGTGCGGTAGGCCGTTCGGGCGGACCAAATAGGAATAATATAAATGATTTTATTCAAACGGATGCAGCTATAAATCAAGGTAATTCGGGCGGTCCCTTAGTAAATATCTATGGCGAGGTTATAGGCATAAACAACTGGATTGTTTCATCAAGCGGCGGATCTCAAGGTCTTGCCTTTTCGATTCCGATAAACAACCTTAAAAAAGCTATCGATGATTTTATTACTTCGGGAGAAGTTAAATACGGCTGGCTGGGTGTTCAGTTACTTGAAATAAACGATAAATTTAGAGAAAATTTAAACTTAAAGGATATTGAAGGTGCCTTTGCAGGACAAGTATTTTTAGGTTCTCCTGCCGATAAGGGCGGCATAAAACCCGGCGATTATATTACCGAGGTAAATTCGACAAAGGTTAAGAGTGTCGACGATATACTGCGTGTTGTAGCCGATTTAAAACCCGGTGAGACTGCTTCATTTAAGATTTTACGAAAAGGAAAAAATATTTCCGTTACGGTAAAAATTGAAGAAAGAGATGAAAAAAATGTAGCAGATTCATCTAAACTATGGCCCGGCTTTGTTCCGTCTCCTTTAACTGAAGAAATTATAAAACAGCTTGAGTTAAAAAAAGGTCAAAACGGTGTTGTTGTGACCAATATGCAGTCTAAGAGCCCTGCAGCAGTTATAAGTTTGCAGCCCGGCGATATTATAGTAAAAGTAAACGGAAAAGATGTAAAAGATGTCTTAAGCTTTTATGACGAACTTTCACAATCAGGCAATGAGGTCTGGTTTGACTTTATAAGAGAGGGTCATAACTTGGTTAGCCCTAAGATTAAAAGATAAACAGATCTTTAAATAATTTTACCTCCTTCTTTTGGGCTAAGGCGGCATACTTAAAACTGTGCTGTTTTAGCCCTCCTTTTTAAATATTCCGATGAGATATCGTAAATCAATATTAAAAACATCATAATGGGAAGCCAATCTTTATAAGCCGCATAAAATGTTTTTGTGTGTTTATAAATAGGAACTTCCGCATAAAGAGATTCGGCTTCAAAAAGAGGAATATCCGCAATAATTTTTCCTTTGGGATCTACAACGGCAGAATAGCCTGAGTTTGTCGAACGCACCAATGTTGTTCTAAGCTCTATGGCTCTAAAATGGGCTACTACAAAGTGCTGATATTCGGCACTTTTTGTTTTAGACCAAGAGTCGTTTGTTATGTTTATAAGCAAATCGCTTCCTGCATTGTGTAAATTGCGGCATACTTTAGGAAAAGCATCTTCAAAACATATAGGTGCAGCAAATCTTACCGTTTTACCTTCCGAATTTTTAATGCTAAATACTTTACATTCTGTCCCCGGATCCCATCCTGATGAAAACCCTACAAGTTTATCAAAAAAACGGGCAACAATCGGATTATCTTTAAAGGGCATGTATTCGGCAAAAGGAACCAGCTGCATTTTTGAATAAACATCTAAAATTTTTCCTTCAGGGGATAAAAGATAGGCTGAGTTATATTGCTTGTTCGCATTTATATATGGAGAGCCTATTATGATTGGGGTATCCGTATCGGCTAAAAAACGGGTAAATGGGTCATTATAAGGAATAAATCCGTAAAAATCCTCATTATCCTTATAAGGGACAGGCATTGAAGATTCGCTCCATACTATGATATCCGGTTTTTTGTTTGAAGAAAGTATTGCCTTTCGGCTTAAAGCTTGAGAGAGTTTTATGTTTTCTTCAAATTGAGAATTATCCCATGGGTCGGCATTTTGCTGGACTATTACAGTGTTTAAAAAAGTTGCAGGCTGCATTTCAACCGACAGCATTTTTATTCCGTAAATATTTATAAGTAAAACCAAAAAACTTGTAAAAATAACCGGCTTTTTAATTGAGCTTAAATTTTTAAAAAAAACTTTTGAGTTTATTGAAACCGTATAGACTTGTAAAATTTCTCCTAAGCAGGCTGCAACTAGGGGCACAACAAAGGAAAGCCCCCAAACACCTGTTATATCTACGAATTGAATAAAGGTCTTTAAATTAAAGCATATCATCGGGGCCGTACCCCAAGGATAGGCAAGAAATCCTGTTGATTTAGCGAATTCCCAAAGCATCCAAATAGAAGCAAAATAAAAGGGTCTTAAATTTTTGTCTTTTTGAAGACTATGATAAAGCAAAAAGCCGAAGGGCATCGCTATAAAAAAGTATGCAAGAGTGCTGGCTCCAAGCGTAAATATTGCAAAATCTTCAAAAAAAGCCAGCCAAAAGCTGGAAATTAAATGTACTGAAGAAACAAAAAAACCATACAGCAAAGCTGCTCTTTTATGTGAACCGCAGTTGATAAATGTACAGTACAATAAGGCTAAACTTAAGAAACCTGCAAGAGATGACACTAAATTTAGAAATTCGTTAGGAATTCCGAAAGAAAATAAGACTGAGGATATAAAAATACTCAAAAAACATAAAAAAAAATGCATATTTATATATCTATTTAACCATTTTTATTGAAAAATTTCAATATAACGAGTATTATATAATTATGCAAAAAATAGTTACATTTCATATTGATGAATATGGCGATGAACCTGAAGTATGTGCTGCCGCCCCGGGCCGATTTCATCTTCTCGGAGAGCATACATGGTTTGCTCAAGGGAATACTCTTTCTATGAGCATTAACCATTATTTGTATGTTTGTGCATCAAGGCGCAGCGATAATAACTTTAGGCTATTTTCAATTTCGCTTAATGAGAGGAAAAAAATATCCTATTCCGGTCTCAGGTATAAAAAGGAAGATCGATGGGCTAATTCGGTTAAGGCCGTTATTTCTGCCTTTAATGACTTAGGATATCATGTTTCCGGCTTAAATTTTACCATTCTATCTGAAATACCCGCCGATGCAGGGCTGGGAACTCCTAATGCTCTTAAAACTGCGACGGCTCTTATATTACGCAAATTATTTGCTCCAAAGCTCACAAAAGGCGATCTGGTAGATATTCTTGAATATGCGAATGTCCAGCATTTAAACACCTATGCCCACAGAGCCGATATTTTGTGCGCCCTTTTTGCAAAATCAAATCATTGTGTGCGTACCGACCATCGAAAAAGAACAGCCGATATTTATCCGTTCCCAATAGAAGACCATTCCATTATCTTGACCGATTCCCGAGTACCCCGCATAATTGCCCGTGAAGAGTTGGCGGCGCGTTTGGACGAATGTGTGGAAGCCTACGAGCTGGTAAAAAAGCAGCCGGATATGCCTAAAAATATGATGTATTTGACCGAAAAGATGCTTGAAGAGATAGAAATACCCGAATCTGTCCGCAGAAGAGTTACCTATATTATCAGAGAATCTTTAAGTGTTGATGAAGCTGTGGATGCCTTAAAACGTAGAGACAACACAATGCTTTCACGTATATTAAACCGCTCCCATGACGGCCTTAGGGACCGTTTTGAAATTTCTTGTCCTGAGTTGGATTGGTTGGTTAAGCGTTCTTTGGAATTTACGGAACCTTCAGCATCTAATTTGGTTTGTGCCAGAATGACCGGAAAAGGTTTCGGGGGATGTACTTATACAATTCTTAGAGATCAAGATGCAAAAGCCTATGTAGAAAAAATCGGAGACTACGAAAGAATTTTTGGGTTTAAGCCTTTGATATACAGGGCAAAACCGGCAGGCTGTGCAAGAATTTTTTGATAGGGCTTTAAGATTGATGAAGTGAGCTTTTTTTGCTATTGTGTAAAAAGTTTTTTTTCTGTATAATCTTTAAAAGGGGAGGGGCTATGTATTCCGAGTTAAAAGAAGGTGTAAACCTATATAATAGAAAAGACTATCAGGAAGCCTTGGTTTTCTTTTTAAGTGTAAGTACGGAAAATGATCTTATAAAAATCGAAATAAACTACTATATAGGTTTGATATATTCCCGCTTGGCGGAATATGAGCAAGCTCTCGAATACCTTGAGCAGGTAGTAACTGCAAGTAAGGATATTGCAAAGGTCTATCAATGCAGATTGATTTTAGCTTTTATTTATGCAAATACAGGCAGAACAAGACTTGCAGAATTTGAACTTTCAAAACTTATTGAAGCAGGTTATGAATCCGTACAAGTTTTTTCTTCTTTAGCCTATGTTTATTATGAGCATCAGGAAACCGAAAAAGCTATAGACTACTATGAAAAAGCCTTAAAGACCGCTCCCGAAAACAGCACCGCCCTAAACGGGTTGGCCTATATCTTAGCCGAAACGGATAGAGACCTGACACGCTCCTTGCTCCTCTGCAAAAAAGCTGTAGAAAAACAGCCCGAAAATCCGGCCTATTTGGATTCGATGGCTTTGATTTATCACAAGATGAATCTGTCTTCGGAAGCTAAATCCTATATTATTAGAGCAAAAGAAAAATTACCCGATAATAAAATTATACTCCATCACTTTGAAATGATAACTTCTGATGCACGGGAGGCCTAAACATGAGGTTAGGTATAAAGTTTTATAAAATTGCATTTATAATTTTAATTTTATTTTCTGTACCTCTTTTTTCACAGGATAAAAATTTTACCGATAATCCGTCATCTTCAGATAAGAGGGTCGCAGCTGAAGAATTTAGACGAGGCGTCCAAGCTTATTATCGGGGAACCTTTAATGAGGCCGTTCTTTTATTTGAAAAAGCCCTTTCTTATTTGCCCGGAGAATCTTTAATTTTAGATTGGCTTGGAAAGGCCTATTATAGTTCGGGTATTGAAGGTGCAGCCCTAAGCCAATGGGAATTTGCAGAAGCGGCAGGTTACGGCGGAATGCTTTTAAAAAATAAAATGGAAATTTTAAAAGAATCGAGGAGCCTGACTCCTTATTCTTCAGATAACATAACATATGTGGAAAACTCTTCCTTTACCTCTCATAACGGCAAAGTAGAGCTTTTCCGCCAGCCGCTTTCAATAGCAGCTATTTCGGACGGATCTTTTTGGATGACGGCTTACGGCTCAAACGAGCTTTTGCACTTTAATGTAAACGGTATCATTCTGGATAGAACGAGAGGTCCTATTCAAGGCTTTGATAGGCCGTTTGATGTTATAGCCTTATCGGACGGGAACCTCTTGGTCTCGGAATTTGCTTCGGATAGGCTTTCTCTTTTAGATAAAAACGGCTCTTTTATAAAATCCTTCGGAAAAAGAGGCCGCGGAAACGGAGAGCTCATAGGCCCGCAATTTTTAGCTGAAGACGGATACGGTAATATCTATGTTTGTGATTTTGGAAATGCAAGAATTGTAGTTTTTTCTTCTGCCGGAGAGCCTCTTTTTACCTTTGGAAACAAAAGCGGCCTCTTTGGAGGTTTTACGGCTCCTTCAGGCATAGCGGTTGTTGACGGGATTGTTTATGCAGCCGATGCGGTAAAGGGTGCGGTTTATACCTTTGATACGGCGGGCAACTTTATTCAAGCCCTTCTGCCTGAAGGCACTTTAAAACAAATAGAGTCCCTTAGGGAGTGGAACGGCAATCTGGTTGCCTCTGCCGGTAACAAGGCTTACCTCATCGATATTGCTTTTTCGACCGTAACCGAGTTGACCAGCTTAGGAAATGCACCGGCTAAAATTACGGCAGCCGTTCCTGATGTAAACGGGAGCCTTCTTTTGATAGATCATAAAAATCAAACGGTAGAAATAACTTCAAGAATAAATGAACTTGCAGGCGGGCTTTTTGTATTGATAAAAAAAGTTTATTCCGATAAATTTCCTGAAGTTTTAGTTGAAGTAAGCGTTCAAAATCGGGACGGAAAACAGATTGTAGGTTTGACACAGGATAACTTTATAATCACGGAAGAAAACAGGCCTGTTGTTGATTATGCCCTTACCGGTTCTTCCTACCTTAACAAAACTTGCGACATAGCCGTCATTGTTGAAAGGTCTCCCGATTCTATAAAAGAAAAGGCCTTAATAGAGGCTGCCTTAAAAGAAATTGCAGAAGCAATGCAGGGTAAAGGAAAAATAAATCTTATTTCCGCTTCATCGGTTCCGGTATTGGAAGGGAAATTTTCGCCTGCCGATTTGATAACCATGCCTAACCGTATAAAAGCTCCGGCTTCAGCCGACTGGAAATTCGATCTTGCTCTACGTCTTGCCGCAGGGGAGCTGATAAATGCGGAACAAAAAAGAGCCGTCCTTTTTTTGAATTTCAGCGATCCTAATTCTGATAATTTTAAGCAATATAATTTAAATGATCTTGCCGCATATATGAAGAATAACAATATAAGTTTTTACCCCATTAGTTTAAAAAAGGGAGCTCCGGCTTCTGAAATGAGCTATCTTGCAAAAAAGACAGGCGGTAAGACCTCATACATATATGCCGAAAAAGGATTGAAACCTATTATCGATGATATTATCGAAAAGCCTTTAGGAATGTATCAGCTGAAATATACTTCTACGATGCCTACCGACTTCGGCAGAGCCTTCTTACCCGTCGAAGTTGAAGTTCAGCTTTTAAAAAGATCGGGCCGTGATGAAATAGGATACTTTGCTCCCTTGGAGTAGAAATCAATAGGGCTGTTTTTTTGTTCTTTCCGGATTGATATAAACGTCCATCTGAGGGAAGGGAATATTTATTTCGGCTTCTTCAAAGAGTTCGGCTATAAGTTTAAAAATAGAATTTTTTATAACAAGAAAATCTTCATTTTTTCCCCAAGCATAGAAGGCAACTTCAATACCGGAATCTGCATAAGCCGACCAGAAAACAAATGGCTCCGGGCTTTTTAGAATTTGAGGCACTCGGTTCGGGATTTCCATTAAAACGGATTCTACCTTTTCCATGTCGCTTCCGTATGCAACGCTTATCTTTGTTTCGATTCTCCTTATCGGGAGGCTTGAGTAGTTTATGAGGTTTCCCTTGATGACTACTTCATTCGGAATACGCACTATGTTTCCGTCAAGGGTTTTTACCCTGATAGCCATAAAGTCAATCGATTCGACATTTCCGGTTATGTCTCCAAGCTGGATGCGGTCGCCTACCTTAAAGGCTTTTTCGGCAAGGACAAAGAAGCCTGAAATTATATTTGACACCGAGGTTTGGGCTGCAAAACCTATGGCAACACCGGCAATACCTGCGGCTCCTACAAAAGCATTTATGTTTATACCGAGCTTTTTGAATATCGTCATCAAGATAACGGCCAGACAGGTGTATTGGAGAATCTTTGTTATAAGGTTTTGAATTGCAGGGCTTACCTTGTTCTCCGTAAATTTTTTAAGCGATTTAATTATAATCTTAAAAAAGATGTATGTTATTAAAATTATCCCCAAGAAAGACAATATGGATATAAAAGAGGGCAGGGTAAAGTTTTCTTTAACAAAAGTTTGTATTTGTTCTAAGTTTATGTTCATTTTTTTAATCTATCAAATTTTTTGTAAACTTCCAAGAGGTAGACAAAGCCTTACATTTATAGTATAAAATCATATGAAGTACGGTATTTCTGCTATAGCATTTGACATTGACGGTACGCTTTATCCTTCATGGCGCTTTAATTTACGTATAATTCCATTTCTTTTAAAGCACTTTAATTTTATGTCTGCTTTTAACAAGACCCGAAAAGATATAAGGCTTTGGCAGGAAAAGAATCCCGATAAAGTTTTAAGCAACTTTTTTGATTTTCAAGCCGAAATTTTGGCAAAGTACGCAGGAAAAAATAAGGAAGATGTTAAAAACTTTTTGGAGACTGAAATTTATGAGGGTTGGAAAAAGCGTTTTGCAAGGATAAAACCTTACTTTTTTGCAAGGGAATCTATAGAGGAATTTAAAAGATGCGGGCTAAAAATAGCCTTTCTTTCGGACTTTTTACCGGAACAAAAAAATGATGTATGGGGCATTTTACCCCTATGCGATGTAGTCTTAGGAACAGAGGTGATAGGAGCTCTAAAGCCTTCTCCCTTATCTTTTAAAAAATTGGCAGAAACCCTTGAGCTGCCTTGCAATAAGATTCTTTATGTAGGAAACAATCTCAAGTATGATGTTGCAGGGGCAAAGGCTGCGGGAATGTATACAGCCTGCATAAAGAGCCGATTATTTATTTTATTTAAAAAGATTTTTGCTCAAAAAGATGCCGAAAAACCCGATATTTATTTTTCAAACTATCGCCAATTATTGAAATTTATGATATAATCTGATATGATGTAAGACAGGTTTTTTCTGATTTAAGATGAGGCCTAGTGTAAAAAAAGGTGGGACTTTTTAATGAATTATATTCTATTCAATATTGTAACCTTGGCAATTTGTGTGGGTATTATTGTTGCTTTTAGGCAAAGCGATAAAAATAACCGATCCATCGAAAAAGCAAAACGGTATGGAGATAAAATAAAAGAAGACCTTGAAGTCTTTATAAACGAAAAAAACTCTTCTTTGAGCGATCTTTCCACCGAACTTGCGGTTCAGCAAAGTACGGCTATTGCAACCGTAAAAAAGCTCGATGACCTAAGTAAGATGTTTTTAAAACAAACGGAAACTGTGGAAGCTCGTGCAGAGACCATCAAAAAAATAGATGAATATATTTCAGAATCCGGACAAACTATTCAAAAACTTATGGACATGACCTCCCTGGCAGAAAAAAATTTAACGGAAATTACAAGAGAAGCCGATTTTGTCGATTCGCTTGCAAAAGCTATCAATAATGCAAGGGTTCAGCTTAATAATCTTACCGAAAGCATCCCTGAATTAAAACAAAACTTTGCAGCCGAAGCAGATGCAAAATTAAGCGAATATAAAAGCAAAATATTAGATGAAATGAGGCTTGTAATAAACGACGTTGAAAACCGTCTTGCTTCTGCCCAAAGGGATACGGGAGAATTATTGGAAGTTACTTCCATTAAACTTCAAGATATTTACAAGGAAGCATATAATTCCGCTGCAGATAAGGCCGGTGCTCTTCAAGAAGCTGCTTTTGCTAAATTGAAGGAAGAAACGGCAGAAAGGGTTCAAAACTACCGTAAGGAATTTGAAGAAACCGCTGCAGAGATTGAAGCTCAGATGGACGATAATTTAAATCGGACAAGGCAGATGGCTGCCGAATTTAAAACGGAATGGGAAACTCAGGCTAAAGACTACCTTGCTCAAATGAATTCGGATTTTTCCGAAAAAGAAGAAAATATTTCTTCCCGTATAGATTCCATTTCGGAAAGGCTAAAGGAAGCGGAAGATGCCGTTTCGGTAAGATCGGATGCGATTTCTGCCGATTTAAATCAGACCGAAGCTACAATGCGTTCTCAATTTAATTCTCTTGCAGCCAATTTTCAGGAAAATATAAATTCTCTTTCTAAATTTTCAGACAAAAAATTAAATGAGTTTAAAATTCAAACCGAAGAAAGGTTTAAAAAATTTGAAAAGGCCATTGAAAACGTCGACAGCTTAAAAGAGGAAATCGAAAAATCTCAAGGCCTTATTAAAAACGAAATGATGACCGAATTCTCTTCTTATGTAAACGCCGCAAAGCAAAGTCAGCAAAACTTTTTTAACGAGTTTACCGCTAATTCCGAAAAAATACGAGAGAGGATGAAGGCTATAGATGCCGGTATTGATGATTTAAAAGCAAAAGCTTATACAAATGTTTCCGAAAAACTGAAAATGTTTGAAGACGATTTTTTTGCAGACCTTGCAAAGCGAAGCGAAGCTATTAACCTCAGTTTTGATCAGTGGAAGGAAGATGTGTCTGCAAACATGGCTCTTCTTGCCTCAGAGAATGAATCGGCAAGGAAGGACTTGGAAGAAAAATATAAGGCTGACCTGCGTGCAAGACTTGGTCAGGCAGCCGAAGAATATAAGGCTCTTTTTGCAAAACTGGATGAAAAGGTTAAAAATGCTGAATCCGGTCTAAATGCAAGAGTTTCTGCCGTAGACGGTACCGTAGAGAAATATATAGAATCTTTCCGTGCAGATGTAAATCAGATAAAAACAAAGGCTTCGCAACAGCTTGAAGGTGAGCTTGCTTCTTATAAGGGGCAGGTTCAAGAGGCTATATCAAATCAAAATGCAGAGCTTGAAAACACTTCAAAGACTTTGCAAGAAAAACTTATTTCAATAAGGGGAGAATCGGAGGAGCAGTTTGAGACAATTAAAAAAGACTTTGAGACATGGAAGTCCCGTACGGATCAACAGTTTACCGATGCCCGCTCCTTTTTTGACGAAAAGATTACAAACTTTGCCGGTTTGACTGAAAATGCAATTAAAAATCTTGATGCTAAGTACAATGCGCAATACAAGGATTTTGTTGCAAAGAACGGCGAAACCTTTAATGGCATTCAGGCAAAGTTAAATTCCGTTGATGATAAGATTGCATCTGCAAATAAGGCTATCGAAGAACATGCTTCCGAAGTTACAAACCGCTTTAATGCTGAGGCAGAAAAACTCAATGAGGCAATCAATAAAAAAATTAAGGATGCGGCTTCTGAGGCAGAAATTTCGGTTCAGAATATAAATGACATGATTCTCGAAGTAAGAAACCGGCTTGATGAAACCCAAGAAAAGGTACGTGAAAAAATACAAGCCGATTCAGACCGCTTAAATTCAATCATAGAAGAAATTGATAAAAAACAAAATGCCTTTATTACTCAAACTAAAGTCTTTGATAGGGCTGATGAACTAAAAGAGGGCTTGGAAAAAGATATTGCTTCTCTTAAAAGTGAGGTTACCAAATTTGAAGTATACAGGACTGCAATGGACGATTTGGCCCTTCAATATGAGAAAGTTACTCATTTGGAAGAAGAGGCAAAGCAGAAAGTTAATCGCTTTATGAATGAACGCAAAAATATTGAGCTGTTGGAAGGTGAATTTGTAAAACTCAATAATCTTTCCGATTCTATGGACAAAAAGATTATCGAGCTTACGGCTGTAAATGATGACTTGCAGCAATATCAAGTACAAATTCGAAAACTTGAAGAAGGTATCGGTGATGTAAATACCCGCTATGAAAGACTGGAGAAAAAAGAAGCCGTATTAAACCAAACTCTTGAAAGCATTGATTCAGCTTTTGAAAATTTAAAAGAGCTTGAATCGGATATTAAAAAATTTAAAGAAGAGGTAAGTGTGATTCCACCTGAGATGGAAAAGATAAAGGTAACGCTTGAAACTCTTTTATCAAATCAGGGTAGAGCAGAAGCCGTTTGTGAGCAAATTGAAAACGTAGATTCTACATTGGAAGATTTAAACTCGAAAATGGATAACTTAAAACAGGCCAGAAGCTGGCTCGCCGCCACTGAAACCAGACTAAAAGAAATCTCAAGCGAGTCCGAATCTCAGCTAAAACTGATGGCAGACCTCTTTAAAGGCGAAAAACCTGAACGGAATGAAAGCGGAAGTCCGTCAATAAGTGTTAAAGAAAATGTCTTAAAACTTTCCCGGCAAGGATGGAAAAACAGTGAAATTGCAAAGGCTTTAAATCTATCGTTAGGGGAAGTAGATCTTATCCTTGAGTATAAAAGATAAGACATGAGGCAAGGGCGGCAACGGCCTTGCCTTTTCCTATTATTCCTATACCCTCGCCGGTTTTTGCTTTTAGAAAAATTTGCTCTTTTTCTATTTTTAAGATGTCGGCTATTGACTTTCTTATTTCTTCCCTAAAAGGGAGAATTTTAGGTTCTTCGATTATTATTACGCAGTCGATGTTTTGAATTTGCCAGCCCTTTGCACTTATTTTTGCCCATACTTCAGATAAGAGGTCTGCCGAATTTGCGCCTTTCCATTTTTTATCATCCGGCGGAAAAAATTCTCCTATGTCTCCCATTCCGCAGGCTCCAAGGAGAGCATCGGTTATAGCATGAAGGAGGACATCTCCATCCGAATGGGCTTTTTCTCCTTTTTTAAAAGGAATATGAATGCCTCCTATAATAAGTTTTTTTCCCCTTACAAGGCGGTGTAAGTCGTAGCCTAAGCCTGTACGCATTTTATGTCTTCCTTAAAAGTTATTTTTTTGTTGGATATTTCTCCGGCACAAATAAAAACATCTCCGGAAAATTCCCCATAAATTTCACTGTCATCGGTATATTCTTTTCCGTTTCCTACAGCTTGTTTGTGAGCCCGTAATATTTTGTCAAAGTTAAATCCTTGAGGAGTCTGAACCGAATATACGGAACTCCTTTTGAGGTGTTGGGTTATTTTGCCGGATTTGTCTATGATTTTTTGCGTATCAACGGCTTGATAGCCGGGAATTACAGCACCGTGATTGCCTAATTCAGTGCAGACTGTTTTTATAAGCTCTGGGCTGACCCACGGACGGGCTCCGTCATGAATTAACACAAAGTTAAAATCGGTTTCATTTTTTTCTTTAAGTTCTTCAAGTTTGATTAAGGCCTTAAAGACGGAAGCCTGTCTTGTATCGGCTCCTGCCGTAAAGATTATTTTTGTATTTTTTTCAATCAGGGCTTTTTCAATTCTTTTATCTTTGAAGATTAGATTATGTGCATCCGAAATATCCGAGGACGGCACAGTAACAATCATGACTTCAAATAGATTTGTTTGTAAAAATTTTAAAATACATTCGGAGAGAACCGTAACGCCCTCTCCATATTCAGGTAATCTTAAATATTCTTTTTTAGTATCTAACTTCATTCGTTTGGATTTGCCTGCTGCAGTTACTACAGCCGCAAAGCCTAAACTTTTAATCGTCCTCATAGTCCGAGTCTTCTATGTCGTCGTCTTCATCCATATCGTCATCTTCAAATCTATTATCATCATTTATGATTAAATCATCATCGTCATTATATTCCTCTTTAAATTTTTCTATAGTTCCTCCAAGAGGTTCAAGGTGTAAATGGATTGATGCTTCTACCTCTGTCTTTGTCATCTTCATAGCGGCTGCTATTTCATCTTGAAAAATCCTATAAGCTGAGTCATAAAGTTTTCTTTCTTGAATCGGCAGCTCCTTTGTTTTACTTCGCTGGTAAAGGGAGCGTACAACAGAAGCCGTGTTTAAAATTTCTCCGCTTTTAAATAGGTCCATATTCATTTGGTAGCGAGCCTTCCAATCGATTGGAATCGGCTCAAAATCTTCAGATAGAAATTTAAGAGCGGTTTCAGCTTCGGCCTTTGTTACTATACGCCTTATTCCGAGGTTATCAATTCCTGTTATGGGAACTAAAACCGTCATATCGGAATCGGATAGATAAATAACATAATAGTCTATAACTTCGCCGTCTATCTCTTTTTTTGTGATATCGGTTATGGTACCAACGCCCTGACCCGGGTAAACAACAACTTCTTTTGCGGAAAAAACAAATTTCTTACTCATAAGTGAGGCAATTATAGCATAAATATGTTTTTTAGTCTACGAGGCGAGCAGGACGGATAATGCAGTATGATACAAGGATAATACGGATAATTGACACTGAATGATTTTTATTGTAGAATAACTCGAGTGTGCAAAATATATGTAAAACTTGTGGATAAGTAGGGATGAAATTTTACGATATAACCAATAAAAACATTCAGGTCTCTTTTAAAGAAGCCGTTTTAAGAGGATTTAATATAGAAACGGGTGGTTTTTTTATGCCGGCGGAATTCGGAAAAATAAGTCCGGCTATGATTTATAAAAATCCTCCTTCTTCTTTTCGGGATATAGGCTTTGAAATTATAAAAAACTTTTGCGGGGATGAAATTCCTGATGGCGATCTAGTGTCGATAATAGCTCAATTTTATCCTCACAGGCTCCCGATAAACCCTATAGCACCAACAACCTATATTTTGGAGCTTTTTCATGGGCCTACTTGTAACTATAAGGACATAGGAGCCGGCTTTTTAGCCTATCTTTTAGAATATTTTAACAAGGATGAAGACCGAGAGATTAACCTCATTGTACCTGCCTCGGGAGAAAGGGCTTGTGCAATTGCAGCCGCCGTTTCGCAAGTTAAGGGAGTCAAGGCCATTCTTTTATGCCCCAAGGACTCCTTAACGGAGATACAGGAGAACATCCTTTCTTCAATACAAAAAAATGTTCATGCCATTTGTGTGGACGGCTCCTTTAAAGATTGTGAAAATATTGTGGATAAAGCAATAAAAGATGAATATCTACTTAAAAAATTAAAATTGGTCTCAGGGGGCGCCTTAAACATAGCTCCTCTTTTACCTCAAGTTGCTTTTTTTGTCTATGCAGCCTTAACCGTCTTATACCGCAGCGATTATGATAACAAAATTGAAAATCCTTCAATCATAGCTTCAATACCATCAGGAAGTTTTTCAGCCCTTACGGCAGCTCTGATTGCAAAAAAAATGGGAACACCGATTAAAGGGCTTATCTCAGCCGAAAACGAAAACCATGCTCTTTCAGATTGGCTCACCCTTGGTGATTATGAAAAAAGACCGGCTGTAAAAACCAACACTCCGGCTCTGGATATTCCTAACATAATAAACTTTAAGAGAATGCTTCAAATTTATGATTTTGAAGAGCTAAAAAAACAGATAATTCCTTATTGGCTTGACGGTATGGGAACCGTATCGGCAGTTAGGTCGTGTAATGAAAGAACAGGCTATATAATAGATCCTTACGGTGCTATGGCTTGGACGGCATGGCAGGACGTCCATAATGGAGCGCTGAATTCATTAAAGAGAAAAGCATCGGAATATGATGAAGAGCCGGGCATACCTTTAAAATATGCAGAAGTTGAAACATGGGCATCATCAATTAACCGTAACAGTATGGTAGGAATAGTTTTACAAACCTCTCATCCTGCAAAATTCCCGGAAATTATGAAACCGGCTATCGGAAGGCCGCCGTCTTTGCCTGATAAGCTTGAAAGTTTACAATATAAACCTTTAAAAGCGGTTAATCTTCCGCCTGACTATTCAGCCTTTAAAGAATGGGCTCTATCGAATTGATGGCCGAGAGCTTAGACGAATGAATATTTTACTTTCCATTATTGGTGATTATTCTCTGATTATTCAAATTACACATACCATTTTGACTGACTTTGAAAAAGATTATAAAACCCGCCTCTATTTTCCATAAGAGTTTCAAAATCACCGAATTCGGCCATTTTGCCGTTTTTTAAAAATAGAATAAGGTCTGCTTTTTTTGCCATAGCTAACCTATGTGTAATTACAACAGCCGTTTTATTTTCTACTATTTTTTTCATAGCCGAAATTATAAAAGCTTCAGCCTCGGGATCCAAGGCCGAAGTAGGTTCATCAAGACAAATAAAATAGGAATCAGGATATAAGGAACGGGCAAGAGCCAAGGATTGTTCCTGTCCTTTCGAGAGAGCTATCCTGTTAAACTCAGGCCCAAGCATTGTATTTTTATTTATAGCTTTCTTTTTTTCGTTCATTGTAATATAGTCTAAAAGATTATCTATTTTTTTATCATCTTTTTTTTGGGTATCCGATATTTCAATATTTTCTTTTAAACTTGCGTTATACGTAATAAAATTTTGACTTAATGAAGAAACACCTTGTAAAAAACAATTATCGAAGGTATTTTTACCATCAATCATAATATGACCCTTTGAAGGTTCATACAAACCTAAGAGCAATTTTGAAAGGGTTGTTTTGCCTGAGCCGTTTTCTCCTACAATTGCAAGAGTTTTTCCTTTAGGAATTACAAAATTTAAATTATGTAAAACCTCCATTTCGGAATCAGGATAAGAAAAACAAAGATTTTTTACTTCAATTTCAGGCGGTTCCGTAATTTTAATTTCATATTTTTGTTTTTTCGTTTCATTCATCAGTACTTCAAGAGCGTTAAGTTCCGCTCCGGCAGCTCGTATTACCGAAAAATCATTATCAAATATATTTTCTATAATAAAAATAAGCGTTCCTGATGTTGCAAAAACAGTTCCAAAACTTGCTATTGAAATTTTTTGGTTAAGAAGCAAATATATTGAATATCCAAAAAGTAAAAAATAAAATATAAAATTCAAAGCTTTTACCTTTAAATCTATTTTTAAGTTTTGTTTTTTAATATTAATGTTCAAATCTTCTACATCTTCAGAAATTTTTTTATATTTTTTTAATAAGAATGAAACTATATCCAAGGTTCTGGTTTCTTTAAAAAATTCTTTTGAAGTAATCATTTTTTCAGTATATGATTTTCTATGACGGACTTGAGCCAAAGCGTCGGTTTCATTTTCATAATTTAAAAGCTGATATTTAAATATAATAAAGTTGGGAATAATTATTGCAAGAAAACTAAAGCCTAATATAATATCAAATGTAAATAAATAATATGACATTGATATTATTGCAGGTATTGTTGAGGTAAAGGTCATAATAATTATCATTGCAACATATCCCGATACAAAAGCTCCTTTTCTGGCTAAATTCAACCTTTCAATATTATGAGCCGAATCAAAAAAAATAAGAGGTTTACTGATTAATTTTTTATGGAGTAAAAAATTAACATAGCCTGAAACTTTTTTTGCATTTATTTCAATAAGGTAATTTATAAATCCGTTAATAAAAAAATTAAAAGCAATTGAAAAAACAAAAATACTTAAATTTAAAATAAAAATTTTATCAAATATTTGAGAATTTGAACTTTCAAGGTATGAAAAAAAGTTGAATGTTGCCTTTGTTACAAAACCAAAACTCAATCCGTCAATGATTGATATAAATATGATAAAAATAAAATATGTTTTTCCTGCACGCAAAGAATTTAAAATAGACATTTTTATTAAACTCAACTTCATGAATATAACTCCTTTTGTGTATTATACATTTGAGCATAAATCCCTTTTTTTTGAATTAAATCATTATGTGAGCCTGTTTCGGCAATAACTCCATCTTTTAAAACTATTATTTTATCTACAAGCGGAGTAATGCCCAGCCTATGGCTTATAAAAACAGCTGTTTTATTTTTTATTATGTCTTTTAAAAAAGTATAAATTTTTGATTCTTGTGATGGACTTAAAGCTGCAGTCGGTTCATCAAAGATAACAATCTTTGCATTGCTTATAAAATTTCTAGCCATCGCAATATTTTGCCATTGCCCTCCCGAAAGATTTACCGATTTATCATCTCCTTTTCTCAAAACAGATTCCTTATCAATTCCGTTTAATGAAAATAAGCTGATAGCATTTTGAATTTCAGATATCGAAGCTTTTGGATTACCTATTTGTATATTTTCAATTAAGTTTAAATAGTATCTGCCGTAATCCTGAAATACAACAGCAAAGTTTTCGGATATGGATTTAGGAGTTAATGTTTTTAATTCTTTATCATTTAATAAAATCTCACCTGAATAATTTTTATAAAGACCTAAAAGAAGTTTTATAAATGTTGTTTTACCGCATCCATTTTCTCCTACAATTGCATAAGACTTATTTAATTTAAAATCATAGTTAATATCATGTAGAATTACTTTTTTTGAAAAAGGATAAATAAAGTTTAAATTTTTTATATTTAAACTTTTAATCTTATCAATAAAAATAGATTCATTATTATCTATTTCATTAAATGATTCAAATTCATTAAAGTCTTTTAAGTAATTCGATAATTCCGATTTTATTTCAAGAACAGAATATAAATCCCAGCGGATTATATTTAAAAAAGATGATAGCTGTTTTATACTTGCAATTAAAAAACCGATAGAGATAAGATTTGATTTTACCTTTAATGAAAGCTCAATTATAAAATAAACAAAAATAAGCAAGGTTAAAAAACTTGATGACTCCAAACGTAAAATATTTTTTAATTTTGTCTTTTTTTCATGTTGAATCAAAGTTTTGTTCAATTTACGGTATTTACAATTTATAGCATCGCATAATTATAAATTAATTTTTCTTGTCCGAATTCTCCTTGACAAAGAATATCGGAATAATAGTCGCACATTCGGTCCAAAAAGGTATCTTCTTTTTTTTGGGTGTAATTTCTTTTTCCATTATAATCTGAAATTAAAATAACGGCAGTAATGCCCGCTAAAATAATAAGTCCCTTTATTCCCATAACTGAAAACACAATTATTATAATTGACATTAATTGAAATAAAATTCTAAATATTGAAAGCAGCTTATTATGTTTTTGAATAAAGTCTTTTAATATTTCTTTTTTTATTAAATTGATTTTATCATAAAGCTCTGCATTCTCAATATAATAATATTCCAACCTGCTCATTTTACTTATAAACTTAGTTTCTAAAGCTAGGTTTATCTTTTTTACCTGTTTATAGCTAATCCGTCTTATAAAAATATCAAAAAAATAATTTAAAAAGATAAGCGAGAAAAATAATATAACTGCTAAACCTATTTGCTCTTTTATTTCTCCTACTTTTTTTAGTTCTATCACACTATCCGTCAAAAAAGTAAAAGTTAGTACTTCTAAAAGCGGATAAAAACCGTTAAAAGCCAACTGAAACAGCTTAATAAAAAAATAAGACTGACTTATTTTAAAAGGAATTGTTAAAAATGTTATGATTTTATTTTTTTGCATACAATATTACCCTCCATTAATAAAAACTGTCAAACAACACACAGTCAAATTAATTCTTTATCTAAGAAAGAGAATGTGTTTTTTTGCAGTTTATGATATCTGTTTAATATCATCAGGGCAGCTTAAATGCCCTATCGGGTAATATTGCTCATAATGAAAGCAGTATAACACAATAAGAAGAATCTGTCAATAATCTTATTGCCGAAAAATTATATTTCTGTAGAGTTTTCTCTATTGCCCCTTGTATTCTTCTAGGGAGTCGGAAATATGTTCTAGGATTATACCGGCTTTTTTAAACATTTCGATTGTGTCGGCTGAGTCATGGTAGCGTTTTTCGGCTACGACACGTACAATCCCGCAGTTTATTATGAGCATAGCGCATGTGCGGCAAGGCGTCATTTTGCAGTAAAGGGTCGCTCCGTCTATGCTGATGCCCCGCTTTGCTGCCTGACAGATGGCGTTTTGTTCCGCATGGACTGTTCTCACGCAGTGCTGGGTAATTGAACCGTCTTCGTGCTGGACTTTTTTAAATTGGTGGCCTACATCGTCGCAGTGAGGAAGGCCTGTAGGAGCTCCTACATAGCCGGTAACAAGAATTTGATGATCGCGTGCAATAACACAGCCCGACCTTCCCCGGTCACAGGTTGCCCGCTTTGCAATAGCCCGGCAGACATCCATAAAGTATTCATCCCATGACGGCCGTCTATATTTTTCTTCGTTACTATTCGCTTCTATCATAAAAAGCACCTTCCTTATCTACAAAATTCAAATAAAGCACCGGTTTGATATTTTCAAATCGGTGCTTTTTATCTTAAACAATCGAATTAAAGAATTCCCATTTCTTTGCCGACTTTTTCACAGATTTTTACGGCTCTATCAAGCTGTTCGGTGGTGTGGCCTGCCGTAACCATACATCGGACTCTTCCTGTTCCCTTAGGAACTGTGGGGAATACGATGGGGCCTGAGAACATACCGTTTTCAAAGAGTTTTTTCGAGAATTCTATGGTCTTGGCTTCATCACCGATAATAATCGGGGTAATCGGTGTTTCGCTGTGACCGATATTGTAGCCGAGTTTTCCTAAGCCTTCTTTAAAGTGCTTGGCGTTTGCCCAAAGTTTATCCGTATATTCTGTTGATTCCATGAGCATCTTAACGGCTTCAATAGCGGCTCCTACGGCTGCAGGAGGTAAGCCTGTTGAGAATAAGAAGGGCCGTCCCCTGTTTTTAAGCCAGTCGATAGTTACCTTTTTTCCTGCAACATAACCGCCTACAACACCGATAGCTTTTGAAAGGGTTCCCATTGCAACGTCAACTCTTCCGTGAAGTTTAAAGTGGTCTACGGTTCCGCGTCCGCTTTCTCCCAAAACACCGCTTGAGTGAGCATCGTCGACATAAGTAAGACAATTGTATTTTTCTGCAAGAGCAACGATTTCAGGAAGTTTTGCTATATCTCCGTCCATTGAAAAAACGCCGTCGGTTATAATTAAAACATTGTTGTAGTTATTTCTTTTTTCTTTTAAAACTCTTTCAAGGTCGGCCATATCTGAGTGCTGAAAAACGGCCTTATCGGCTTTTGAAAGGCGGGTACCGTCGATGATTGAAGCGTGGTTCAGCTGATCCGAAATTATTAGGTCACCCTTATCTGTAATGGCCTGAATAACACCTGCATTACAATTAAAACCCGATTGGAAAGCTAAAACGGCTTCTTCTCTTTTAAATTCGGCTAAAAGTTTTTCCAAGTCATCATGTATTTTCATATTGCCGATGATGGGGCGTACGGCACCGGCTCCGGCTCCGTATTTTTCGATAGCCTCAATAGCGGCTTTTTTTAGCCTCGGATGATTTGCAAATCCTAAATAGTTGTTGGATGACAGGTTAATAACTTTTTTCCCGTTAATAACACATTCCGCATCGCTAGGCCCTTCAAGAGTAACAAGTTCTTTATACAAGCCCTGTTCTTTTAATTCTTGAACTTTTTTTTGCAAAAATTCCATATCATGGATATTCGACATAGGTTCCCCCTAAAAAATATTTAAAATTCTTAAAGATAAACGGACTTTAAGATGAAGATATTATTTATCTTTTTAGCGATATTGTCAAGAGCTGTGAATTATTGTATAATCGCCCGCAAAGTTTGAGGTTTTAAAGTGCATAATGAAGTGAGAATTTTATTTGAGGACAATTTTTTTGCGGTGGTTTTAAAAAACTGCGGGGACAATTCTCAAGTCTTCTTTAAAAAGACCTTTAGCGAAAAAAAATATGCCGAGGCAGTAAACCGATTGGATAGACCTGTCAGCGGCTTAGTTCTTATAGCTTTTTCTACTTCAATGCACACAAAGCTAAATAATCTTTTTAAAGAAAAAAAGGTAAAAAAAGAATATTGGGCAATCTGTAAAAAAAAAGAAGAATTAAGGCCGGCAGCCGATTCAGGAATAAGCCGTACCGCTCCCGTTCTTTATAAAAAAGAATTTTGTGAAAACTATCTTGAGTTTAATACAAAAATACAAAAGGGCTTTGTAACGGAATCAAAGCAAAGAGGAAAAAAAGCCTCTCTTTATTGGGAACTTGCAGGACTTGGCGATAACTATAATTTTTTACGCATCTTCCCCGAAACAGGCCGCACCCATCAAATTCGTATTCAGCTTGCCCATTTGGGGATTCCCATAAAGGGAGACATAAAATACGGTTTTGAACGCACGGAAAAATCGGGCGGAATAAGGCTTCACGCCTACTCCCTAAAATTCTGTCATCCTCAAACAAAAAAGCAAATAGAAGTTTCGGCCTTTCCTCCGTCTCCCGATCCCCTATGGTCAGCCTGCATCGAAGCCTGCTTGGAGGCAAGCTCTAAGTCCTAGATTTTTTTAGTAAATAAATACTTAAAATTGAGAAGATAAAAATAGGTGTCCATGCTCCCGCAAGGGGCGAGATGTATTCCCATTTGGCGCTCAACATTGTAACCATTTCGGTAACATAAAAAAGAGATGCTATTCCTACGCTGACCAAGATACTCATGAGTAATATATTTTTTTTAAATTTACCGCCTAAGGAAATAGAAAAAAACAAAACTATAAAAATAGTAAACGGAAATGAAAAGCGCCTGTGATATTTTGAAAGCGCTTCATAATATGGAAGGCCGTTTTTTTTAAGATTTATAATAAATTCTTTGGCATCCGAAATTCTCATCTCATCAACCGAGCTTAAATTTTTTTGAAAATTAGAAGGCGATTCGGAAAGGATGAGGTCATCGGGAATAAGGTTCGAACAGTTTACAATATTTTTTTCATTAAACTTGTAAACTTCAGCATCATCAGCTGTCCAGCGGTCTTTATCCCAAACCATATAGGCGCTTTTAATAATCAGTGATAAATTTCCATTCTCATCACGGACTATTATGTATGCATTTGAAAGAGTTTTATTTTCTGCGTTAAAATAATCTGCCGTGTAAACAATTTTTCCAAGTTCAGATAAAATTACCAAATCTTGCGTATCTAAACTTTCTTCTTTTTTTAAAAGCTCCTTTGAGAGTTTTGTTTTTTCATAAAAATATTTTATGACAACATTGTCTTCAAAAAAAATCATTCCTAACGAAAATAAAATGCCCAAAACTAAAAGGGGCAGGGTAAAACGGCCTAAAGATATTCCGGCCGAAAATATTGATGTAAGTTCATTGCGGGCATATAAATTCCCCATAGTGTAAGAACCTGCAAAAAGAATTGCAAGAGGCAGTGAATATGAAATACATTTTGGAATATATAGCCACATAACTTTTATAATATCCTTAAATCCGGCTCCGTTTTGAAGATAGGCAACTATGTTGGCAAATAAATCTCCCAACTCTAAAAGAAGAATAAAAAAAAGCATTGCAACAATAAATGTAGGTAGAAAAAGTTTAAGCAAGTATCTTTGAATTAATTTCACTTGAAAGTCCTCTTTATTGTCAAAAACGCAGTACAAATAACCAACAAAACATTCGGAAGCCACATTACAAGGGCACCGTTTATACTTAGACCTGATTCAAGGCAGAGCATTTGACCGCCTATCAAAAATGCCCAATAAGCAACTGAAATTAAAAGGCCTACTATTAAGCCTGTACTTTGATCATAGGTTTTTCCGGAGCGGCTTATTGCAAAAGCCAGCAAGACAAAAAAGAAGGCTCCAAATGGAACGGAAAATTTACGGTGCAGTTCCATAACATAAATATTTAAAAGGCGGGGGCTGGTATCCCCTGCTTCTTTTTTTTGCCTTATATCTTTTATTAGGTCATATGAAGTCATTTTATCGGGGCCTGAGCTTGAAATAAATTTAGGGGCGACATCTTTTGCAAGCACATTATAGGTTATACTTTCTCCATAAACAACATCAAATTGTGACTTATTGTTTAGGTCTAAATTGATAAGGCGCGGGTTAAGCATTTGAAGCTGCATAATAATCGACCTATCATTGGATTTTTTTACATCGGTTTGAGATGAGGACAGGAATCTCTTTGTTCCTCTTTGGCTTGAATCGATTATTAAAAGATCATGTATGGAATTATCTTTTATCAGGCCGGAAATAACTATTGAATTTTCATTACGTTTTACAGAATAAGATTCAAGTTCAAGAGCAGGAGTTGAAGATGCAATATTGTAAAGCACTTCGTTAAATTTTATAGTACCTTGAGGAATCAAAATATCGTTTGTTATAAACGAACCTACCGAAACTAAAACTCCGAGAGAAAAAACAGGAATCAAAATAAAAGAAGTAGAAATGCCTAGCGCATTAATCGAAATAAATTCATAGTCTGCCGAAAAGCGGCCTAAGCACATCAATGTTCCTATTAAAGCCGAATAAGGTGCTGTTGTTGCAATAACAAAGGGCAGGGAATAGAATAAAAGCATTAGGACATCTTTAATGGGGGCTTTTTTTGATAGAATCTCCTCAGCCATCAAAAGGATTTGATTTACAAAAAAGATAAAAAATAAAAATAAAAAAGCTACGATGAAATATAAAAGAAGCTCTCTAAAAACATATACAAATATTGTCTTATGATTAAATGATGGGCACCTCATAAGTTATACTCTTTTTAATCATTCTATTCCAGTAGAACCGTAGCCCCCTGCTCCGCGTTCGGTATTGGATAATTCATCTTTTTGAACAAAATCAGCCTGAATAGCTTGGGCAATAACGGCTTGGGCAATGCGGTCTCCGTTTTCGATTTTAAAATCTTCATTTCCGAGATTTATTAAAAGAACTGCGAGCTCTCCGCGATAGTCCGAATCTACGGTGCCGGGAGTGTTTAAGACGGTAATACCGTGTTTTAGGGCAAGTCCCGAACGGGGGCGCACTTGAAGCTCAATTCCTTTAGGCAGCTCAACCGAGAGTCCCGTAGGAATTAAACATCTTTGCATGGGTTTTAAGATAATGGGTTTTTCGATAAGTGCCCGCAAATCGGCTCCGGCCGAACCGCTTGTTTTGTATTCCGGTAAAACGGCACCTTCTTTTAACTTTGTAAAAACTTCCATTTACAATCTCCTAAAATCACCATGCGCAAAATTTAAAAGCATGGGCCGAGCAATCGGCTCAATGCTTTTTTTATTTGGAACGCTCTTCAAGAGCATCTATATAAGAAAGGTTTAGCCTTCCGAGTTTATCGATTTCTAAAAGCTTTACAGGTATTTCCTGTCCTTCTTTAAGCACATCCGAAACCTTTTCGACTCTGGAGCGCGAAAGTTTTGAGATATGACAAAGGCCTTCTTTTCCGGGAAGAATTTCGACGAAGGCACCGAAGTCCATAATCTTTTTTACCGTTCCGTCATAAATCATTCCTACTTCGGGGTCACTTGTAATTCCTTTAACGATGAGTTTTGCACCTTTAATATCCGAAGTTCCGTCCTTGCCGTAAATGGTTACGGTACCGTCATTTTCGGTGTTGATTGTTACATTATATTTGTCGGAAATAGCTTTTACATTCTTTCCGCCGGGGCCGATTAGGGCGCCTATCTTGTCTTCGGGTATACTCATCATCTCAACCCTTGGCGCATATTTGGAAAGTTCTGCATTGGGAGAAGAAATACACTGATTCATTATGCCTAGAATATGCATTCTTCCTTCTTTAGCCTGTGCAAGAGCATTTTTCATAATTTCAGGAGAAACGCCTGCAATCTTTATGTCCATCTGAAAACCGGTAATACCGTCGGCAGTTCCTGCAACCTTAAAGTCCATATCGCCTAAGTGATCTTCTTCTCCCAGAATATCTGAAAGAATAGCATAACGGTCATTTCCTTCGGTGATAAGTCCCATGGCAATACCGGCAACCGGCTTTTTCATAGGAACGCCTGCATGAAGCATGGAAAGGGTTCCGGAACATACTGTAGCCATCGAAGAAGAGCCGTTTGATTCCAAGACCTCTGAAACAACACGGACCGTATAGGGGAACTTTTCCCTCTTAGGAACCATCGGGTAAAGGGAGCGGTGTGCAAGGTTTCCGTGCCCGATTTCCCTTCGACCGGTTCCGAGCCTTCCGACCTCTCCTACAGAAAATGGCGGAAAGTTATAGTGAAGGATAAAGTTTTCTCTTCTGTCGCCCTCGATGTCATCATATATTTGTTCGTCAAAGACTGTTCCTATCGTTACGACACCCAAGGACTGAGTTTCGCCCCGTGTAAAGACAGCCGAACCGTGGGGACGGGGAAGGACTCCGATTTCGCAGGTTATGGGACGAATGTCCTTAGTGCCTCTTCCGTCAACACGTAGGCCCTTGTCCAAGATATTGGTCCTTAAAATATTATACTCCATCTCTTCAAAGAGGGCATTAAAAAGTTTAAGCTGAATTTCATCTTCAAGCTGTTCGGTATATTTTTCGGCCAATTCTTTTTTTACCTTATCGGATTCATCGCGCCTTTCCATCTTTGTTGAAAGATAGAGGGTTTTGCTTAAACGGGGGAAGGCCTCATCATAAATTGCCTGCTTATTTTCAAGCTCGGCTTCAAGGGAAACGAGGGGAAGTTTTTCTTTTCCGGCAAGTTCGCGCAAGTCTTCCTGTATCTTGCAAAGAGCCTTGATCATTTCATGAGCTTTTTCCAAGGCCGTAAGCATGACCTCTTCGGAAACTTCGTTAGCGCCGCCCTCGACCATCGTAATGCCCTCTTTTGTTCCGGCAACTACAATTTCCATATCGGCCGTTTCGATTTGGTCAAATGTCGGGTTTATAATGTATTCGCCGTTTTTATAGGCAACACGGGCAGCTGCAACGGGGCCGTCAAAGGGAATATCCGAAATATGAACGGCTGCAGAGCTTGCGATAACTGCAAGGATGTCGGGCGGATTTATCATATCCGTTGAAATGCAGGTAGGAACAAGCTGAATTTCACGTCCGAATTCTTTGTTAAACAAGGGGCGCATAGGCCTGTCTATAAGGCGGGAAACAAGGATTTCCTTATCCTTGGGTCTTCCCTCCCTTTTTATAAAGCCTCCGGGAATTTTTCCGGCTGCATAATATTTTTCGTTATAATCAACCGTTAGGGGGACATAGTCTAAACCTTCCTGAGCCTGTCCCGAGGCACAGATTGTAGCTAAAATTGCGGAACCGGCATATTCCGCATAAATAGAACCGTTGGCCTGTTTTGCCAAATGACCGGTTTCTAAAATTAAATCATGTTCGCCGATTTTATAAGTTACTCTTTTTCTCATCTTCTTCTCTTTGAAAATTTCTTTAAAATTACACCAATTTTAAAATTCAATAAATAAAGATAAAGGTACAAAGACAAGAATTCAAGTCTTCCGTCCTTGCACCTTATCAAACTACTTTCTAAGGTTAAGTTCTTTAAGAATAGTTCTATAACCTTCAATGTCCGTTCGGCGGTAATATTTAAGCAAACTGCGCCTATGACCTACCATGCTGATTAAACCTCTTCGGCTGCCTGCATCTTTAGGATGATCTTTGCAGTGATTTGTCAACTGGTTAATTTTTTCGGTCAATAAGGCAATTTGCACCTTTACATCGCCTGTGTCCTTTTCGCTTGCACCGAATTTCTTTACAATCGATGCTTTTTGTTCTTTAGTAACTGCCATTACTTACTCCTTACAAATAAATTCTATAGTGTCAAAGTTATTAAGGTCTTTTAGGTCAAAACCTTTTAAATCCTTTTCAGGAAAACACAAGAGCAGCCCGTCATCATTTATAAGGCAATGAGCTTCTTGTTCTTGTCTGTTTGTTTTTTGAACCAAGACCCTATATTTTCCGCTTTGCGGAAGAATCTGCGTTATATATGCCCTAGGAGCAAAAATACTGTTTTTGTCCTTTACCTCCCACGGCAAACTTACGAAATCAAATAAAAAAGGATAACCCAAAAGCTCTTTTGCAAGGGAAAAATCCCCTAAACTTACAGCTTCTCTTATAGCACTTGAGCTTACCTTAAGGGAGCCGCTTATGTTTACGGGATCAATGGAATCAAAGCAAAAGCCTTTCTGAGGGGCTATTTTTTTTAAATCAGCCGCCCCCAATCCTCGGCGATATCCGCAGAAAAAATCGCTGCCTACAGCCAAATACTTCATACGGATAGTCTTTATAAGAATATCAAAGAACGCAGTTCCCTCTATTTTAGCAAAACTTGCGGAAAAGTCAATAAGTACAATGAAATGAAAACCTAATTCCTGAAACTTTTTTAATCTTAGCCTGAGAGATGAAACATCTCCCGAATAAGCCTTATTTTTTACTGCTGCCGGAGAGCGGAAAAAAGTTACAAGCCCCGGAACAAGGGCATTTTCGGCTGCATAGTTTAAAACCTGTCTTAAAAGCTTATCATGGCCTTTATGGGGGCCGTCAAAGCCTCCCACACTAATTGCTGTTTCTTTTCCATCGGGGAAAAAATATGAACCTGCTGCAACAGGTTGAGCAGTTTCAACAAGAGCATCCCACGAAATTATCTTAAAATCATCCATTATTACAGAACCGATTATATCTTTTTTTCTATTTTGTTTCAAGCGGAGGGAGGAGGGGTAACAGAGGATGCATTGATTATAAAACATCTTACATAAGATTGACCGGATCGGTATCGACTTCAATGTAGATGCCTGTCATCGGTTTATATTCTTTTACAAAACGGGAGGCGGCATTTTGGATTAGAGGGAAATTTGAAGAGCGGAGCAAAATCTGTTGGCGGTGATTTCCGGCTATCATCGATAGAACACATTCCGAAGGTCCCATTATTTCGGTTTCGTCTTGAGGAGAAATATCGGAATTCTTTTGGGAAGACAGAATATATTTTAGAATGTTTACTGCACCTTCCGCAGCAAGCTCGGCTTTTTTTAAGTCCTTGCTTCTAAAGACCAAACGAATCAGACGCTTAAAGGGCGGAAAATCCAAGAGCTTTCTTTGCCCGAGTTCATACTCATAAAACTTTTCGTACTCGTGATTTTTTGCACAAACAATCGAAGGATGGTTAGGCTTTAGGGTTTGAATAATTACAAGCCCGTCCTCGCTGAACCGTCCCGCCCTTCCGGCTGCCTGAGTGATAAGAGCGAATGACCTTTCGGCGGCTCTAAAGTCGGGCATTTGAAGCCCCGTATCCGCAAGGATAATTCCGACAAGCCTTACTTTCGGAAAATTCAAGCCCTTTGCTATCATCTGCGTTCCGAGGAGGATATCTATTTTCCCCTCCTTAAAATCTTTTAAGCGGTTTTCAAGACTATTCTTTTTGGAAACGGTGTCGGTGTCAACCCTCGCAACGGTACAGTCGGGGAAGGCACGGGAAACTTCTTCTTCTATAAATTCCGTACCTACACCGGCATAGCCTATATCAAGGGAATTACATTCGGGGCAAAGAGAAGGCGGCCTTGCCTGCATCCCGCAATAGTGGCACTTCATTACATTTTCACCTTTATGAAAGGTCATAGGCACGGAACAGTTTTTGCAAAGCATCTCATAGCCGCAGGAACGGCATCTAAAAATATGGGAAAAGCCCCGCCTGTTCAAAAAAAGAATTGTTTGTTTTCCTTCATTTTTGGTTTTGCGGATTTCGCTTATAAGCCTGTCGCTCAAAGCTCCCTTTAAGCCGGAAATATTTTCTATTTCGATTTTAGGGAGGCTGCCGCCTGCAAGTCTTTTTGAAAGGGAAAGGAGCTTGATTTTTTTGTTTTGAATCATATTCCACGCTTCAAGCGATGGAGTTGCAGAGCCCATTACCACGGGGCAATTATGCTTGACGGCCAAGTACATCGCCGTCTGACGGGCATGGTAGCGTGGCACGGAGCCCGACTTATAGGAAGCATCATGTTCTTCATCGATTATGATAAGGCCTATGTTCTCAGCAGGAGCAAAGACGGCACTCCTCGCCCCGACAATCATAAGGGCTTCTCCCCGCCTTATCCTCATCCATTGGTTGAGCCTTTCGCTTCCCGTAAGGCCCGAGTGCAAAACGGCAGCCTGAGAGCCGAAGCGTTTCACTGCCGCACTTATAACCTGATGGGTAAGCCCTATTTCGGGAACAAGGTAGATGACGGCCTTGCCTTCTGCGATTATCTTTTCGGCGGCCTTTAAAAAAACTTCCGTCTTCCCTGAACCGGTTAAGCCGTATAAATAAAAGAATTCTTTTTTGTTTGAGTTTACGATTTTTTCGACGGCATCTTTTTGTTCATCGGAAAGAGAAAAATTCTTATCTTCAAATTCGGCTCCCCATTTTAAGTTTTCAAAAGAAACTTCTCTTTTTCCCGAAGGAAGAATTGCGGAGAGGGCTTCGCCGAAGCTGCATATATAAAAGTGCGAAATCCAAGAGGCAAGTTCTATCTGTGCCTGCCCGAAAATTGTTTCCTTGTCGACCACCCGCTTAATCGGCTTTATTTTATCTTCGCCCACAGGGCTGTCTTTAGGAAACACATCGGATTCTTCTATTATGAAGCCTATCAAATTTCTTGAGCCGAGTTGAACCGAAGCCCTTTTTCCAACAAGGCTTCCGCCGTCTTCTTCTATGTTTTTATAAGTAAAGTTTTGATAAAGGGGAAGATTAAATGCTAGAGTCAGCCATTTTGCCATAGATACCGCCTAGTTTTTCTCACTCAATTTGTTGAGGCAATTCATTGAGACGGGAACGGAAGAGTTTTAAGTCTTCCCATGCAGGGCGTTTTAGATTGACATCTCTCAAAAGGGCACTTGGGTGATAGGTCGCCATCAGCGGAATGTTTTGGTATTCAAAAAACTTGCCGTGCATCTTGCCTATGCCTTCTTGAGTTTCCAAGAGGTTTTGAAGAGCTACCCGCCCGACTACAAGAATCGCCTTAGGCCTTATCAAGGCAATTTGGGCATTTAAATAATTTCTGCACGCAGCCGTTTCATCGGGCAGAGGGTCGCGGTTATTGGGCGGTCTGCACTTTACAACATTTGTGATATAACAATTATGGGTGCGGTATAATTCGATGGCGGCAAGCATCTTATCCAAAAGCTGTCCGGCTTTACCGACAAAGGGGCGGCCTTGTGCATCCTCATCGGCGCCCGGCCCCTCGCCTATGACCATTACTTCTATCTTATTATCAAAATTGGAAAACTCGCAAGGCCCCTCGCCTGCAACCGTGTTATGCCGCCTCTCGCATAGACGGCAGGCCTTACAGGACGCAATTTGAGCATAGACCTTTTCAAGACTTTCAAAACCGCTTTCCGAATCTGCATTGTTTAAAGGAATTGTTAGGCCGGCCGCTCCTTCCGGCTTGGAGAAAGCCGTCTCGGAGATAGCCGACTCGGAGAGAGTCGTCTCCGGGAGAACAGTATCGGCAAAATCGGGATATTCTTCATCCGTTTTAAATCCGGATAAATAATCGGATGCTGTGCGGAAAAACGTGTATAATATTTTTTTTTCTTCGGCTTTCATCGGTACAAACTATTGCCCGCCTATTGCCCGCCGCCTTGAGTACCGCCAGTCTGGGGGCTGTTCATCTTAGCTTTAAGTTCACGTAAGGCCTTGAGGGTTTCGCTGGCATCGCTTCTAGCTACGGCCAAAAAATCGATGAGCTGGGGATATTGCTTTAAAAGCTCGCCCCATTCTTTTAGATCGTTCATTCGGAATTTTGAAGAGGCGGCTGATTTTCCTTCTTCAATCATAAGGTCGGTAAAGACCTTGCTCCTTGCTTTTTCATACTCCGAATAAACATCTCTTATCGTTGTATACAGTTTTAAATCGGGAATAAGAAAATCGGAAGAAAGCTGAACCGAAACAATTTCAATTTCGGTATTCTCCCTGTTTTTTAGGTCTGAAGATATTTTATCGTTAAAGGCCGCATATTGAAATTTCAGCCTTTCATATTCTTCGGGGTTGGATAAAAAATACTCGATAAATTCGTTTGCGGCTTTTTGAGCCGATTCCTCAACTTTTGCCCTAATAAAATCGTCCAAATCGCCTTGGGTTTTTATCGAACCGTTTTTGACAAGGCTTATTAAACTTTCAGGCTTTACGGAAGCCGAAATCTTTAGAGCAAACTTCCAGCGGAAATCGTTTTTTTGTTCCATAACCAAACCGAATTTATCAGCGGAAGGAAGAGCTCCTTCATTTTTATACTCGATTTCTTGGGCTTTTAAATTAAAGATAAGAATTTTTGAATTAGTCGGAACAAGCCTCTCCCACCGCCACATAAACTCGCCCGGAATAATGAGCCTCTCGTGATAGCCTCCCGACTTTGAAAGCATTACGCCGTAAGATCCGGCAGGAACGGAAAACTGCATCCACCCTAAAAAAAAGGCCGTGCCGCCTAAGATAATCAAAACAAAAAACCAAATTAAAAATGAAGTTCTTTTTTTCATAATAAAGGAATAATAGCACAGGAAGCCCGATTTTTCAAGTAGCCGATGACAAATGTACATCCTTGTACATTTGTCATCTTCAAGTTTTAGCCTGCGGCTAAAACTTGCGAGCATGGAACCACCGCCATCCATGGCGGTTAAGGGATGGACATCCTTGTCCATATCATTGTGAAGTTGAGCGTAAGCTAAAGGCTTTGAGCCCCTTGAGGTTAAATAAAAGTTAAACAAAAAGACTTTCTTAAAAAAGTTGTAATTTACGGCGAAAAGTGCTATACTGTACCATAATGACAGACAAACGTACCGATAGCAGATACAATGTTTCGAGGTAATAACCTCCGCTCTGACTCGAAAAGCCCGTAAGGTAACGGGGGTTTATCCCTCCCCCTAATGAGGAGTTAAACAATTATGAAAAAACTTTTAAAGATTTTAACAACAATTGCGGCAGTATTGGCGGCCGCCTTATTAATGGCAACTTGTAAACAATTTATTGACGATCCGGAAGAATTTTTAAGCTACTGGTCTAGCGAAGTTGTCCCTATTAACTTCAGTATCAATGAGTCCTCTCAAAAGAGTAATGACGGAGCGCTGTGCATACCCTCTGCAAATGACGTAACGCTTACAATTAAATTGCGTAATCCCAAAAACTTTACTCTCGTTACGCCGACCTCTTCCGCCGATGCGGGAAAGATTATCAATTTTCCCGGGTTTCCTTCAGATCAGCAGCCTGAATACAATACGGACTACACCTTTACACAGACAGGCGATATGCTCGAACTCACATACAAAGATACATTTTTAAAGGCGCACGAATGGAGTAACGGCGGCATAGGACCCGAAATTACCCTTATTTCGACGGACGGCAGAAAATTCAGTAAAAAGTTCAGTCTGAATATTGAAGCCAATACGCCTCCGCCCGAAATCAGCGATATAACGATAGCAAGAAATGGGGAACATTATGTTTTGTGCTTTAAAGTGCAAGATACGGATATGGGGACAATCATAACAGGCGGAAACCTGCACAAAGATTTAGGCCTTGTCATTACTAAAGAAGGCGAAGAGCCAAAGAAAATACCGCTTCCCATAGTAAGTTCCGGATTTGCTGTAAACCCGGCTGACGGACTTTTGTCGTTAGCTTCGCAGATTATTGCCCCTGTTCCTTTAGGAACCTGGAAGGTCTATTTTAAAACCGATACGAAACTTACGGCGAGCACACTCCCCCAAAAATACACAGTACGGCTGATTGACAGAAAAGGCCTTTCTTCGACGCCAAAAGAAGCGGAAACCTTAGGCTATATCGCAAGCGGAAGCTCTGCAACTGATGCATGGAAAAATCTAAAACAAGCCGTCGAAAGTGCAGAGGCTGGCGGCGTTATAACCGTCATGGGTGAAGTTAAAGCCACAAACGCTACCGGCAACTACGGCGCTATCAGTGTAAAGAGAAAGATTACCATAAGAAGAGGCGGGGGGATGACCTGCGAACTCAATGCCGATAAGAACAACAGCAGCAAACCCAAACATCGTATCTTTACCGTTGAAAACGGCGGAGAATTGATGCTTGAAAACATTACGCTCACAGCCGGTATGGCAACAGGAGCTTCTACTGCTCCACTTGAGGAAAAATGCGGCGGCGGCATATTTGTCAAAGAGGGAGGCAAGGCGAAACTTAAAAACTGCACTATTAAAAACTGTAAGGCAGATAAATTCGGCGGCGGCATTTGTTCAGAAGGCGAGCTGACCTTAGACGGCGGCACTATCGGCGGTTCTTTACCCAATGCCAACAAAGCAATGCTAGGCGGCGGTATCTGCATACAGAAAAACGGAAGTCTTACGCTTAAAACTACGACTATAAGCAGAAACGAAGCCGACTATGGCGGAGCTATTTGCGTTCGCGAATCAGGCTCGGTAAGTATGGAAAGCGGTTCTCTTATGACAAATACGGCAAGCATTTCAGGCGGCGGCGTAGATGTTGATGATAGTGCGTCGTTTAAGATGACAGGTGGTGAAATAAAAACCAATGAGGCAAACAGCGGCGGAGGAGGCGTATACGCTCATTCGGGCACTTTTACGCTTTCCGACATAGCCTCTATTGAAAGTAATACCGCCAAAGGACGAAACGGCGGCGGCATCTACGTCGATTCAACTGGAACCCTTGTGATAAAAGGCGGTTCGATAAAATTGAATATGGCGACAAAGACCACAGGCGGTGTCGGTAATGGCGGCGGCGTGTATGTGTACGGATACGGTGATTTTAAGGGAAAGCTTAATATGATAGGCGGCAGCATAGAAGGAAACGGTGCAGGAAAGGAAGGCAGCAATTACTATGGATCGGGCGGCGGTGTGTACATTGACGGTGGCACATTCACTATGACAGGCGGCGAAATTAAAACCAATAACGCCAAAAACGGCGGCGGCGTTGCACTCGATGAGGGCGGAACCCTGGAGCTTTCCGGCAGCGGCAAAATCATCAACAACACTGCGGCCAGCGGGGGCGGCGGCGTGTGTGTGGATGCAAACGGTACATTTAAGATGCATGGCGGCACAATTGAGAATAATACAAGCACTCTGGGAAAGGGCGTTTATGTAGCAGGTGGTGATGGCACTCCGGCCATGCTAGACGCTGACTTTATCATGGGAGGCGAAGCCTGTGTCGGAAACTGGGTTGCCGGTACCCTGCAAGACGGAAATGATGTGTATTTAGGAGAAAATCTTCACGGCGGCGAGCTTGTCAGTATAGAAATTGACAAAGATAATCCTATAACAAAATCGAAGGTTGCCTGTATTACTCCGAAATCCTATGGTGCCGGCGAAACGGTACTAATGATGTCGGACACCTCTTCAGTAAAAGATTATGTGAATAAGTTTACCGTAACCCCGGAAACCACCGGCGGTAATACACACTATTGGAAAGTAAACGACTACGGTCAATTGAAAATGGAGTAACAATGATGGGTAATTGGTAATTGCCTTAATTACAAATTACCAATTAAAAAAACTTTGACGAGGAGGAATATATGACAAAATTTAAAACTCACAAAAACAATAAGGCAAAAACCTTTACAGTTAAGGGAGCCGCGGCAATCAGAGCTGTTTATTTCTTAGGTTCATAAAAACCTTTATACCATTATATTTGTAGGAATTATTTGAAAAAAATAGTAAATTAGAAAAATATTTTTATAAATTGGATTAAACTAAAAATTTGATAACAATGCGGGTTCTTAGGGGCGCAGCCCATAAGCGGAATTTTGGAGAAAGGAGGGGTTATAGGGGAGGTACAACCAACGAAGTTTCAAGGTGAAACACCTTTCTTCCGAAAAAGGGCCTTAGCCTCGAAGCTTTGCCGGCTGTACCTCCCCTAATTTACAGTTTTTCAATCTCTTCTTTGGGAAGGCCTGTAACCTGCATAATTTTTTGTATCGAATCTCCCAACTGTTTTAATATTTTAGCTGTTTCTCGCTTAGTTTCATAAATACCTTTATACCTAGCGTCCATCTCAAAAGTAGACATTAACCTGTATTCTTGTCTTGCTTGTTCATTTTGTTTTACTGTTTGTATCATTTCTTCTATCCTCCTTGTGAATTCACTTTTCGCCTTACCTGTTTTGAGGTATTCTAAAAATTCTTTTAAATCCTTATCTTCTGTACTTTTAAAAGCCTCCGAATTTATTATAACCTTTTTTGTTCCATCTTGTAAAGATATGTTTTTATCTTCAATGCAGATATTTTCAAAGGTATAAATAGGCTTATTTTTCCAGATAGCATCAAAAGTGCAAATAAAAATTATAAAGCTGTCATTTAAATCGTTATAGAAATTCCCCTTATCCAAGAACGAAATATCAATGGCCGCTTGGTAGAACCGCATTCGTTTCGGTATATTCTTCTCATTGCTTACCTGCATTTCCACATCGTAGAATTTACCGTTTTCTGTTTGCACTAAAACATCAAACCTTACGGATTTAGCTTGTTCATAGGTGTTAATACTATGCTGTACCGATATATATGCAATTTTACCTATTTTATCGGACAATATCATATCGATGAGCCTTTTACACAAATCCGAATTTTGCATGACCTTACAAAACATAAAATCGTCCTGTAATGTTAAATCTTCAAATCTTTTTACTATTTTTTTCTCCTAATTTTTTATTTTTCCTCCATGAAAAACTTTTTTCAGCAAATATCAATTTGCGAAAAAAGTTTTTTCACGCAGTTTGTTTACAAACTGCATATAATAATGCGACGTTTGCCGAAAGGCAAACTCGGCAGATAAACAGTGAGGCTGAATTCCTGCCGAACTGTTTATCATACCTCCCCATTATATTTGTAGGATTTATTTGAAAAAAATAGTAAGGCTAGAAAAATATTTTTGTAATCGATGCAGTTTTAAAAATTCCTTTACGACCTTTGTGCTCGTTGCGGTTAAATTAAAAAACTTGCTCTTACAAAAATGCAGTAAGTGTGATATAATCTAAGGAGGTTTGCTATGAGTACTTCAAATAGAAAATACAAAGACTCAGTGTTCGTAGACCTTTTTAGTGAAGACGAAAAGGCAAAGGAAAACTTTTTATCGCTTTATAATGCCTTGCACGGTACGAATCTACAGCTTTCTTGTCCTGTAGAAAATATAAGACTTGATAATGTCATATATATGAACATAATAAACGATGTTTCCTGCCTTGTAGATGGTAAAATTATCGTATTAGCTGAACATCAGTCAACTATAAATGAGAATATGCCCAGTCAAGGAATGTACTTCCGTGTACATTCCTTGACTTCGAGTTTTAGGCTTACAGCCTAAAACATCGTGTACTTGCGGCTTTTACAGTGTACGTGCCGTAGTGCCGTAACCTTAATTAAAGAAGACCGGGTTCTTAGGACGGAGCCCTAAGCAGTGCGGGAAGAAGAGAGAGGGTTTTAGGGAGAGAGAGGAAACCTTGCTCTGAACGAGGTGTCCTCTCTCTCCCTAAGAGAGCGGCTTTACCAATGCGGTAAAGATATGCATAGAAAAAGGCATATTAAGAGAATACTTACAGCGAAAATCACGGGAGGTAATAAATATGTTAGTAGCAGAATACGATTACGATACGGATATTGCGGTACAGAGAGCTGAAGAAAGACGAATAGCTTTCGCCGACGGTTCGTACCAAACAAAACTTGAAACGGCAAAAAACTTAATCGGGTTAAGATTGTCAATTGAAGATATAGCACAAGCTACCGGTCTCAGTAAAGAAGAAGTGGAAGCGATTAATTAATTGGTAATGAGTAATTCCCTCTAATTCCTTTTGACAAAGATTTATAATGAGGATATAATTGCAGTGTATGAATAAGGCTATATCCGTTTTAAATAAAAGCAATCCCATCTCTGCCGAGCAAGTATTGGAGCTTATTCTTGAGGCTTTAAGAGAGCTGGTCGATTATGAGCTTGCCGTTGTGATGGGCTTTGAAGATAAAAATGTTCTAAGGGTAAGAAAGGCCATAGGTCCGCTTTCTTCAAAATTACTGGACGATTTTACGATTAACTTAAATATGCGCAAAGACATCGCCCGAATTTTAGATGAACGAAAGGCTTTTTTGTTTGATGAAAATATTCCCCATGTCGACACCTATGACGAAATAATGAAGCTGCCCGAAAATCATTCTTGTTTGGTGGCACCCCTTTACATAGGAGATAAGGCCATCGGAATGATGACCTTGGATCATAGAATGTGTTCCCGATTTACGCCTGAAATCGTGCGTTTTATATCTACAATTTCAAAACTTATTTCCGTTGCCTTGGTTCAAACGGATGCCTCCCAATCCCTTATTAAAAAAACCGAAAGCCTCTTGCTGGAACGAAATGTTTTGCTCCATTCTTCGACAGATGTTTTTAAGAATATGGTCGGAACTTCCAGGGCTTGGACTACGGTTTTGGATTCGATAAAACTGGTTGCGGCCTCTGATGTGCCGGTTTTAATTTCGGGAGAAACGGGAACGGGAAAGGAACAAGCCGCCCGCACCATTCACAGGCTTTCCAACAGGGCTGAAAAACCTTTTGTGCCGGTAAACTGTTCTGCCCTTGTACAGAGCCTTGCCGAAAGTGAAATCTTCGGGCATGAGAAGGGCGCCTTTTCGGGAGCTTCGGCCTTGCGTAAGGGGCGGTTTGAACTTGCCGACGGAGGAACCCTCTTTTTGGACGAGGTAGGGGATTTACCCTTTGATTTACAGCCTAAACTTTTGCGTGTTCTCCAAGATGGAAAATTCGAGCGTGTCGGCGGGGAAAAGCCCGTTTCTGTGGATGTGCGCATAATTGCCGCAACCAATGTCGATTTGGCCGAGGCTGTTTCGATGGGACGTTTCCGTGAAGACCTTCTTTACCGTCTGGACGTTTTTCCTCTAAGGCTTCCGCCTTTGAGAGAGAGAGGGGACGATACGGCCCTTTTAGCCGAGCATTTTATTTCGGATATACGCAAAAGGAAGGGCTTTGAAAATACCGGCCTTTCGATGGCGGCTATTGAAAAGCTGATGTCTATGCCATGGCATGGAAATGTCCGCGAGCTTAAAAACGTTGTAGAACGTGCTGCAATTCTTTCGCAAGGCGGAGAAATCCCTGCCGAACACTTGGTACCGGGAACAAGAGAATTCTATATTTCAAACGCTGCGAAAAAGCCCCTAAAGCCTGCCGGCAATAAAGAGGCCGAAAAAGGCAGGGTTTTGCCTGAAGATATTAAACCTTTTGATGAGGCTCAAGTTGAAATTATCCAAAAAGCCCTTTTAGCCTCAAACGGAAAAATTTACGGCAAAGACGGAGCCGCCGCCCTTTTAAACCTAAAACCGGGAACCCTTCAAAGCAAGATGAAAAAGCTGGGAATTAAGTATTAGGGCATAAAAAAAGCCGATTAAGTTATCTTGTTTATATACAAGATTACTTAATCGGCTTTTAGCGGCTCTTAGCGGGACCGGAGGGACTCGAACCCCCTACCTACTGCTTAGAAGGCAGTTGCTCTATCCTGATGAGCTACGATCCCAAGGTTTTAAGGATCGGGATGGAGGGATTTGAACCCCCGATCTTCTGGTCCCAAACCAGACGCCTTAGCCCCTAGGCTACATCCCGATGCGAGTGAACATAATACGCAAAACCGGAATGAATGTCAAGGCCTTGGGGCAAAGGTTTTATAATTTGATTTTTACACCAAGTCTCCCATTTATAGATTTAGCTAAATCAGGCATATTAGATGATGAAATATCTCCCGAAGAAGTATTATCACCGATTTTTGTTGACCACTTACCGGATACGGGTTTATAGTATGTATCCGAAATACCGGCATACATTCCGATTTTATTGGTAAACATAAATGAAGCTGTAAGATTGATGCCTGCTCCTATGTTAAAGAATTTATGAGTGGTACTAGCACTTCCTGATGCCCAGTTGAATACTGAGCCGCCGAATGCCAGGCCGCCTCCTAAAAAGAGATCAAAGACGTTTCCGGGTTTAAATATATAGCCTACACCAAGCATTGTATCATTTACAAAGGTGCTGTTAAAAGCAAAAGTCGTGTTTGCAAAGACAGCCCAGTTTTTTGGAAGGGGATAAGAGATTCCCAGATTAACCCCGAATAAGCCTTTTGATTTTATCCCTTGATACTTAAAACCGTCCGATTTGGTATTATTGCTAAACGTGTGCAATTGATGATTTGTATAAGCCGCTCCGGCTTCCAAATTTAAACCCGTTGATTTTGCCGTCAGCATACCTGTAAAAACCAAGGCAAAAACAAGACAAACAAAAACTATTTTTCTGTTCATAAAATTCCTCCAAATGAGTAAAATTGTATTATAAAATACTTATATTGTTTCCAAGTATCCAATAATTCTTAAAAATAGTCAAGCTGTACATTAAATGTTTATCGAAAACTTTTTTTTCATCCGGCTGAAGATATCGGCGATGCGTTCTTCTTCGGCTTGGGCATCGGGCTCGTGGTATTCGACAAGGTCGGAAGGAATTTCGTCCAAAAAGGGAGAAGGGGTACATTCGGCTATGCCGCCCTGCTTCCGTCTTTGCTTGCAGCTTGTGATAAAAAGTTTTTGTTGAGCTCTTGTGATGGCGACATAAAAAAGGCGGCGCTCTTCTTCGACGTCTCCGTCATTTTCTTCGACACTCCTTGCATGGGGAATAAGGCCGTCTTCCGCTCCCGCAATAAAGACCACGGGAAATTCCAGACCCTTTGAGGAATGAATGGTCATAATGTTTACCTCGCCCTTTTCTTCTTCGGTATCGTCACGGGTTAAAAGAGTAATGCGGTTAAGATAATCGTAAAGGCTTCCGTCCCAGTTGTCGGGATTATTTTCCCAATCATCCATCGAGTGCAAAAAACTTTCTATATTCATCATTTTAAATTGAGCTGCCTTTTCACTTTTTTGGTATTCGGTGATAAGGTATTCGTTATAGGCGATGTCGTCCAAGAGCTTTCTAACCTTTTGAGCAAGGCCCTTCCCCGAAAGAAGCTGTGTGCGGTGTGAACTTATAAGCTCGGCAAATTCTTTTAAGTCATCGATGCTCTTCCCCCTCATATCTTCAGGCGGGTTTTCAAGAAGAAGGCGGATTGAAGTCCTCATTGAACAAGAATTTTCCGTTGCAAGAGCGGAAAGGGTTTCAAGTGTTTTTTTCCCTATGCCTCGCCTTGGCGTATTTATAATGCGCAAAAGATTTACGTCATCGTCGGGGTTTGCAATAACACGTAAATAGCTTATAAGGTCTTTTATTTCCTTCCGCTGAAAAAAACTTGTTCCCCCCGACATCCTATACGGAATGTTTACTTCCAAAAAGGATTCTTCCAATGGGCGGCTTAAACTGTTGGCACGGATTAAAACTCCGAAGTCTGAATACTTAAAGCCTTCTCTTTGTTTTAAGCTTAAAATCATATCCGAAATAAAATCGGCTTCCGCAGCCTCGTTTTCGGGAATAAAAATTTCGATGGGGCGCCCTGAATCTTTTTCTGACCAAAGAGCTTTTACCTTGCGGTTTAGGTTATGAGAGATTACACCGTTTGCGGCAGCCAAAATTGTCCCTGTTGAACGGTAGTTTTGTTCAAGTTTTATTTCAATCATTTCGGGAAAGTCTTTTTCAAAGTTGCGTATATTTTCAAAACTGGCACCCCGCCAAGAATAAATAGATTGATCGTCATCGCCTACTACGCAGATATTTTTGTCGGCGATGAGCTTCATAAAATTATATTGCTGTGTGCTGGTATCCTGAAATTCGTCAACCATTATGTATCGGTATCTGTCCCGATATTCCGCCAAGACTTCGGGGTGTTCTTTAAATATTTTTATAGGAAGCATTATAAGGTCATCAAAGTCTACCGCATTATAAAGTTTAAGCCCTTCCTGATATTCTTTATAAAGAGCCTTGTACGAATCATGTTCGTTTGTCCAATCCTTTCTTCCCATTTTGATATTGGAAAAAAGAATACCTACCTTATAAACATCCAAAGCATCTGCCGAGAATTTAAGTTCTCTTCCACATTCTTTAATCAGCTGATTGCGGTCGGTTTCGTCATAAATACTGAAATTACTTCTCCAGCCTATTTTGTCAATGTGGGAACGCAGAACCTTAACCCCAAAAGCGTGAAAGGTGCTGACAGTCAGGTTTTGAAGTTTTTTGCCGGTAAGCTCTTTTATCCTTTCCTCCATTTCCTTGGCAGCCTTATTGGTAAAGGTAAGAGCCAAAATCTGAGACTGGGGAATCCCCTTGTCGAGCATGTGTGCAATTCTAAAAGTGATAACGCGTGTTTTCCCCGAACCGGCTCCCGCTATTATAAGCACGGGTCCGTTAATCGTAGTAACGGCTTTAAACTGTTCGGGATTAAGGCCTTCAGTAAATTCATTCATAATGCTTTATTTGTTTCCCCTATTTACAATAGAATAGACAATAACATTATATCCGAGGGCCTAATCCCCCTAATCCGGCTTGCCTGACCTATGGTTTCGGGGCGCACTTCTTTTAGGCGGGTACGCGACTCGGTAGAAAGGCCCGAAACGGCATCATAATCAAAATCGGCAGGAATTTTAGTGTTTTCCATACGCTTGACCTTGGCTATCTTCCTGTTTTGAACGGCTATGTAGTGTTCATACCTTATTTCAAGCTCGGCCGATTCTAAAAGTTCTGCGCTGTAAGCCTTAGAATTTTCATCTATTGAGCATATACATTCAAGGGAAACTTGAGGGTCATGGAGGGCATCGGCAAGGCTCTTCCCGATATGGTTTTTAAGTTCGGGGTTTTCTGCAATGAGTTCCCTCGTAATCTTTATATCCTTCCATAGAGATATTATTTTTTCTTTGGTTAAAAGTTTTTCCTTTAGGCGGTCAGAAGCCTCCTTAGTTTGAAGCCCTATTTGATAAGCCCTTTCCGTGAGCCTTTCGTCGGCTGTGTCATGCCTCAGGTTCAACCTGTACTCTGCACGGGCTGTAAACATCCGGTAAGGCTCATCCACTCCCTGAGTTACTAGGTCATCTATCATAACGCCTATGTAGGCCTCATCCCTCTTTAACACAAATGGAACATATTTTTCGTCCTTAAATTTTAGAGAACGCGAAAAAAGAGCTGCGTTTATACCGGCGATTATGCCCTGACCTCCGGCTTCTTCATAGCCTGAGGTTCCGTTTATCTGTCCTGCCAAAAAGAGGCCTTCAATACGGCGGGTTTGAAGACCCGATGAAAGTTGGATCGGCGAAACATAGGCATAGTCTACGGCATAGGCGGGGCGGGTGATAATTACCTCCTTAAAGCACGGAATGGTTCTTATCATTCTGTCCTGCACGTCTTCGGGAAGGGAGGAAGAAAGCCCGTTTATATAAAGCTCTTCCGTGTTTAAGCCTTCCGGTTCTATGTAGACATGGTGGCGGTCCCTTTCGGGGAATTTTTTAATCTTATCTTCGATGGAGGGGCAGTAGCGGGCTCCAGTCCCCGTTATTCTACCTGAAAAAAGAGCTGCCCTGTGAAGGTTTTCCCTTATTATATTATGGGTTTCCTGATTGGTGTGTGTTATATAGCATTTTGCATAGGGCCTATGTATTTCCGCATTTGAAAAAGAAAAGGGGCGCATAATCTCATCGGCTTCCTGCTCTTCGGTAAGGGAGGAATCGAAGGAGCGGCGGAGGATACGCATGGGTGTTCCCGTTTTAAGCCTGCCCACTGTAAAGCCCTTCTTTGCAAGGGCGGAGCCTAGCCCTATGGCAGCTCTTTCGCCAAGCCTTCCGTCGGGAGATTCGTATTCGCCTATGTAAATTCTGCCTTCCATAAAGGTGCCGGTTGCAAGGACTACCGCCTTAGCCGAAAATTCCCTCCCTCTTTCCGTCTTTACATATTGAACACTTCCCTTTTCTACATAGCCCGACTCATTTGTGTTTGAAGAAACTATATCGATAACGGTGTCCTGAAAAACATGGAGGTTCTTTTCAAGCTCTATTGCGTGCTTTGCCAGTTGAGAATAAAGGAATTTGTCGGCTTGAACCCTCGGTGCTTGAACTGCCGGCCCCCGGCTCTTGTTTAAGAGCCTGTACTGAATCATCGAGGCATCTGCAAGCTTCCCCATTTCGCCGCCGAGGGCGTCTATCTCGCGGACTATGTTTCCCTTGGAGATGCCGCCTATCGAAGGGTTGCATGAAAGGCGGCCTGCACTGTCGAGAGTCTGGGTAATCAAGAGGACAGCTTCCCCCATTCTGGCGGAAGCTAGGGCGGCTTCAATGCCTGCATGTCCTGCTCCTACGACGATTACATCATAATCTGAAAATCTATACATTTACTTGTAAAACTCTTATTTGTAAAATTCTGCAAAGGCCTTGGTAATATATTCTTGATCTTCGGTGCCTCCCAATTCCCGCACCGAATGCATACCTAAGATGGGGTTTCCGATATCGACGCTCTTTATGTTAAGGTTAGAAACGGAAATCGGGCCTATAGTCGAGCCGCCGGCCATATCGGAGCGGTTTACAAAGTTTTGACAAGGTACTCCCGCCCTTGCACAGATATCCCTAAAGATTGCAGCAGATATGCCGTCGGTAGTATAGCTCATAGAGGCAGCTACCTTAATTGCGGGGCCCTTGTTCATAAGCGGGAAGTTTGTAATATCGTTTTTTTCCGTATAGTTGGGATGAATGGCATGTGCCTGATCCGCAGAGATTAAAAAGGATTTTGCCAAGGCTTTTTGCAATTCTTCAAAGGCGTTTCCCTTTGCTGCGCTTACGATTATTCTTTGCAATGTATCGTGGAGGAAGGGGCTGCCCGCTCCTTGTGCTGTCTTTGAGCCGACTTCTTCGTTGTCAAAGATAGCGGCAACCTGCACAAAGTTTGAAGGGAGGGCATCGCCTAGGGCATCGATTGAAGCACAGGCCATTCCAAGATTGTCTATTCTTCCTACGGAGAAAAACTCATCATTTGCTCCGACAAAGCAGCCGGGCTGCCTGTCATAGAGGTAGAGGTCAAAGTCCAAAATCTTGTCAACCGTTACTCCGGCTTCTTCGGCGATAAGGTTCATCAAAAAGCCCTTTTCTTCAAGTTTTTCGTTTATTAAAGCGATTAAGGGGAGGGTGTCTTTTTGCTTGTTGAATTTATAGCCGTCATTTATCTCCCTATTCATGTGAATGGCAAGGCTCGGAATTGTCAAAAGGTTTTTATCAAAGTTGATAAGTTTTACTTCAGGTTTTAAAAGGTCATCGGTTTTTATGATAACCCTTCCTGCAGCCGAAAGGGGCCTGTCAAACCATGTTGAAAGAATTACTCCTCCGTAGCCTTCGGTGTTTAGTTTTAGATAGTGATTGTTTACCTTAATTTCGGGATTGGGCTTTATGCGGAAAGTAGGGGAATCGCTGTGGCTTCCTACAATCCTAAAACCGTTTTCGGCATTGCCGGACTTGGGCATTTGCCATGCTATTAAAGCGCTTCCGTTATTTGTTACAAAATATCTTCCTTGAGGTTTTAACTCAAAGCTGTCTTCTCTTTTTAAATGAACAAAGCCCTTTGCTTCTAAAAATTCGCCTGCATTTTTTATTGCATGGTAAACCGATGGGCTCTTGTCGATGAACTTCATCAATGCTTCCGCTTTTTTCATATTCTAAGCTCCTTATTCTGATGTATTGAAGATTATATCAGAATATGGAATTCAAGGCAATATCGTGTACGGGGCAAATTCATCTTATGTATACGATGAACAAATTCAAAATTCTTTTTATGAATTTGAAAAATATCGAAAAACGAATATCGGAGATATTTCGTCGGTAAATGGAAGCTGCCTTGAATTTATCGATGAGATAATCTATAAATACTTAAAACAAAATCTTAATTTATAATAACCTAAGGAAAAAACAATGGTCAGGCTTGCAGAATTAAAGGACATATCAAGGATTGCAGAAATCAATATTTACGGTTGGCGGAATGCCTACAGGGGCATTGTTGACGATATTTTTTTGTTTTGTGAACTATCGGTTGAAAAATCTATCGGCCGCTTAAAAAAGGAGCTTAGCTCTCAAAGCGGCTCATCAGCGTTCTATGTTTATGAGGATGATGGAGATGGAATAATAAAGGGGATGATGCGTACGGGAATGTGCCGAGATGATGATAAGCCTGACGGTTTTGAGTTGATGGCTATTTATGTAGAAAAAGCCTTTGAAAGATCTGGAGTAGGCTCAAAATTAATCACTTACTTTGAAAAGGAGGCAAAAAAGCTGGGCATGCATGAATTATACATCTGGGTGTTTCAAGAAAACCGGATCGCAAGGAATTTTTATGAACTTCACGGGTTTAAACCCGACGGCAAAACCCAAGTCCATGAAGCCTTAAAGGCTCCCGAAATGAGATATGTAAAAATAGTTTAATATCGATAACTAAAATAAGCCTCCTATTGACATATTCTTATATTTTCTATATAATCGGCTCTTGATCCTAAAGCCGGAGGGGGTGAAAAGAAAAATGGCATATGTAACAATTGACGATTCAGAGCATCTTGAAAAAGCTCTAAAAAGATTTAAGCGTCAAGTCGAAAAAGAAGGTATTATCCGCGAATGGAAAAAGAAGGAATTCTACGAAAAGCCTTCCACTGTTTTAAACAGAAAGAATAAGGCCCTCCGCCGAAAACTTATGAAAAAAACAAGACGCTCACGCGATTCAAAGAGCTATTAATGTAAAAAGAGCTTGCGGTTTCAAACTTGAACCCAAGCTCTTTTTTTTATCAAAGCTCTTTTTCCATATAAATATAACCGTCCTCTCCATATTCTTTTAAAATATGCTCAGGTACCTTAGAGGCAGAAAAACCTAATCTTTTATAAAGTTTGATTGCTTTTTCATTTTGAGGAACAGGAGTAACCCAAACCTTTTTAGCACCTTTAAGTCTTGCCTGTTCTATAGCAAAACTCAAGGCCTTAGAGGCAATTCCTCTCCCCCGAGCCTTGGCAAACAGCTTAATATCAAGACTTGTAAGATTATCATGAAGCGTATCGATGGAATACCAAGTTTCTCCGCAATAAACTTCTCCCTCAAAAATCGAATAATGCATGGATAGCGGACTACTCTTTAGCACCCAATCATACCAACGGGCAATTTCTTCATCGGTTTGAACCAAACCATCCGGAAAGCCTACAAATTTCATAACATCACCATCAGCCCATAAGGCTTTAACCAACGGAAGATCCTTTTTTTCGGTCGGTCTAATCAATATTTCCATATAACTACTTTTCTCCTTCTATAAAATAGATATCTTATTTTTCAATCTTAGTCAAGTTTTTGACCCAGCGTTCTTTTTTTAGCTGGACTTCAGCAAGGACGGCTTTCATTATACTGGTAAGTTTAGCAATTGCATACATAATAGGTGAAGACCAATCCGTAAAATAATATAACAAAAGCATACAAGGCATAAATAAAAACATATTTACCGTAGTATCTACCCAGACTCCCATGACCGCATCCCCACCGGATCGGGCTATCGCATATTGGGTGTTTTGAAGGGTCCATGCAGGCATATAAAGAGCGATAAAGATTATAAGAAGCCTTGTAACCTCATGAGAAGCAGGACTTAAACTACGGAACACAATCGGAACCAGCATAATCGAAAAAAGCTCCAAAAGGGATGTTCCGAGACCGAGTACAAAGGCCCCTCTTTTAATCCAACGGGCTTGTTCCCTTGCCTCCTCAAGCTTATTCCTTCCGAGGGTACCGCCTATTATAACACCAACCGAAGTACCTATTGCCGGAAAAACCAAAAAGAATAGGTTGGCAATTGTCCAGCCCGCAGACATACCGGCTACAACTTCAGGGCCTCCCCTGCTGTTATAAACTGCCGTTGCCACTATCTCGCTCAGAACCCAAGACATATCGGCAACAAAGATGAGGGCAGACTTTTTTAAAATCTCATAAAAAAGGTGAAGCTTTATTTTAAGCATGTCTTTTATTCTTACATAGAAAAGAGGCCTGACTTTTTTTGCATAAAGAACAAAAATTATAAGCTCGGCACAGCGGGCAATTACCGTAGCGTATGCAGCTCCTGCGACCTCAAGTCTTGGGGCTCCCAGATTTCCGTATATGAGCATATAGTTTCCGATAGTGTTTACAAGGGTTGAAACAAGGGATATATACATGGGAACCTTTACATTTCCCGTCTCACGAAAAGAGGAGGCTATCCCTACCGAAAAGGCTGTTGGAATAAACGATAATAGGATTATATCGCTGTAAATTACGGCCTGTTCTACTATTTCCTTTTTTGCCGCATTCCCGTTTACCAAAAGGCCTAAAAAAAGGTCTGGTATTGTAAGACAAACACCAAGAAGAACAAGGGCAAAGAGAAAACCGGATATTTGCTTAAAGCGGTAGGCTTGCTGCATTCCTTCTTCGTCCTTTGTGCCGTTATACTGCGACATAAACATTCCGCCTGCACTGCAAAGAATATTGAGGCCGGTTATGTATACGAAGATAATTTGATTGGCAACATTTACCCCGCTCATTTTTAGGTCGCCTAGGTCAGCAACCATAAAGTTGTCTATAAGAGAAACAAGAGATTGAATAAAAAGCTGTACCATTACAGGTACAGCTAATTTTACGGCATTTTTATAAAAAGAAAAAGGCCCAAAATATTTATGTTTTAAATTTGTAACCACTATCTGATTATTGTTCCCGATTTACCGTCGATGGCATCCTTTGCCTTTTCCAAAAGGGTAATAAGGGCATAGCCTTTTTTGTTGGATTCGGCAAACTGGATGGCAGCCTGCACTTTCGGCAGCATGGAACCGGGAGCAAAATGTCCTTCTTCAATGTATTTTTTTGCTTCTGCAACCGAAATTTCTGAAAGCCATTTTTGGTCAGGCTTGTTAAAGTTGATAGCGACCTTTTCTACAGCGGTCAAGATGATAAGGCAGTCGGCATTTAAAAGCTGAGCCAGCTTTGCACTTGCAAAGTCCTTATCGATAACGGCAGGAACACCGCAAAGAGCGTTTCCTTTTTTTACGACAGGAATACCGCCTCCCCCGCAGGTTATAACTATCTGGCCTGCATCGCAAAGAGCCCTGATGCTTTCTATTTCTGCAATATCAATGGGCTTGGGAGAAGCTACAACACGTCTATAACCTCGTCCTGCGTCTTCTACAACATTTTCACCCTTAGCGGTTAAAATATCGGCTTCTTCCTTGGTCATAAAACTGCCTATGGGTTTTGTAGGTTTTGAAAAGGCAGGATCCGAAGGATCTACAAGCACCTGAGTTATCAAGGTAGCAACGGGCTTATTGATACCGCGGTTTAAAAGCTCTTCCCTTAAAGCGGCTTCCAAATCGTTCCCTATATAGCCTTGACTCATAGCAACGGAAACGGCAAGTTCGGGTTCCGAAGTTTTAGGATCGATTTTATGATATTCGGACATTGCCAAATGAATCATTCCAACCTGAGGCCCGTTTCCGTGAGAAACGATTACCTGATGACCTTCTTCGGCTAAATCGGCAATGGCCCTTGCCGTAATTTTAACGGCCTTTCTTTGTTCTTCCAAATTATTTCCCAACGCATTGCCGCCTAAGGCAATAACAATCTTTTTCGGCATAGAATTATCTCCTTAAATAGAATTATCTCCTTAATCCGCCGATTATATAGTATTTTTTTAATTGTTTCAAGCCGATTGTCAGCTGATTGTCAGCCGGCCGGCCGGCCGATTATCGGTCGGCGTTTTTGAAGGAGCCTACAGAACTTCAGCATAAAAAGTAAAATCTTACCGGATATGTAAAAACGTTCTAATACAAACACGTTTTAATGCAAAAACATGCAAAAATGTTCTATTGAAAAAAATTAAAAAAACTGTTATACTCACCCCCTCAAAATAAGGAATTTTTATGAAAGAGCGATTGGATAATTTAAGAAAACGGCTTATTGAAGTCGAAAAAGAAGTTGAAAACCCTAATCTTATCAAAGATGTTGCAAAATATAAAGAAACCATGAGGGAGCATTCCTATCTTTCAAAATTGATGGAAGAATACGATAACTATCTTTCTATCGAAAAGCAGATAGAAGATTCTAAGGTTCTCATTCAAGAAGAAAGCGATGCCGAACTTAAAGAGATGGCGAGGGAAGAGCTTCACTCTCTTGAAGCCGCCTTTGAAAAAAGCGAGGCCGATCTAAAGATGCTTTTAATTCCGCCGGATCCTCTGGAAGAAAAAAATATTATTATGGAAATACGGGGCGGTACAGGAGGTGATGAAGCTGCCCTCTTTGCGGCCGATCTTTTTAGAATGTACACCCACTATGCCGAAATGAAAAACTGGAAGTATGAGGTTTTGTCCCTAAACGAAACCGAGCTCGGCGGTTACAAGGAAATTACTTTTTCCATCTCGGGAAAGTATGTTTACGGAAGTCTCCGCTATGAGTCGGGTGTTCACCGCGTTCAGCGTGTTCCCGAGACGGAAGGCTCAGGCCGTATTCACACCAGCGCCGTAACTGTTGCGGTTTTGCCCGAAGCCGAAGAAACCGAAATTGAAATAAATCAAGAAGATTTGCGTATCGACGTTATGCGTGCAGGCGGCCCGGGCGGTCAGTGCGTTAATACCACGGATTCGGCTGTCCGCATTACCCACATACCCACCGGTCTTGTTGTTATTTGTCAGGACGAAAAAAGCCAGATTAAAAATAAGGCAAAGGCTATGCGTGTTTTGCGAAGCCGCCTTTATGATTTGGAAGAAAGTAAAAAGCAGGCCGAGCGGGCTCAAAACAGAAAAAGTCAAGTCGGTTCCGGCGACCGTTCGGAACGTATCCGCACCTATAACTTTCCGCAAAACCGCGTAACCGATCACCGTATTAACTTAACCCTTTATAAATTGGATGCGGTAATGCAGGGTGCCTTAGACGAGTTAATCGATGCCCTTTGTATCGCCGCCCGCGAAGAAATGATGAAGGCCGCAGATCATCACTTGGAGCATAAATAAGGCTCAATGCTTTTTTTTACCGTAAAGGATGCCCGTCTTTTTGCAGCCCAAGCCTTTCTTTCTTCGCACTTTCTAACGAGGAACGGGTACGGAAGAAATGCAGCCCTTTTTGATGCCGATATTTTAATGGCCCATATCTTAAAAAAAGAACGCTCATGGCTTTTGTCTCATTCCGATTTTGATTTTTTACCTTACAAGAATGAGCTTGAAGCTTTTGTAAAAAAAAGAGCTTCGGGATTTCCTATCGCCTATTTAACCGGAACAAAGGATTTTTTCGGAAGAACTTTTTATGTAAATGAAAACGTGCTTATCCCCAAGCCCGACACCGAAACCTTAGTAGAACATGCTTTAAATTTTGCAAGGGAGAAGTTAAAAAAAAATGAGCCTCTCTTTGTTTTGGATATTTGCACGGGTTCCGGCTGTATCGGCCTTTCCCTTGCTTCGGAGCTTTATGAAGGTGCTTTTATGCAAAATACTTTTAATAAACCGCAGAGGGCTCAAAGAATGCAAAGTTATTTTGATAAAAGTTTTTTTTTGGTTCTTGCGGATATTTCGGAGGAGGCTTTAAAAGTGTGTAAAAAGAATATGGATTCTATTTTGCCCTCCTCCCTTTATAATAGAACTATTGCAGTAAAAGCCGATCTGCGTCTTTCTTTTCCCTGCGTGCCGGAGTCAAAACGAAGTTACGATTTGATAACGGCGAATCCGCCCTATGTTCCGTCAGAACTTATGGAGAGCCTTTTGGAGGACGGCCGCTCTGAACCCCGCCTTGCCCTTGACGGCGGCATTGAAGGGCTGGACTTAATTCCGCCCTTGGCAGAAAACTCTTATTTAAGCTTAAACCCCGGCGGAAAACTTTTTGTCGAAGCAGGGGAATACAACGCAGCTCAGGCTGCCGATATTTTTAAGGATGCGGGCTTTTCTCAAGTTAAAGTCCATAAAGACCTTGCAGGAAACGACCGAGTCATAGAGTGCATAAAGTTAAGCTATTGAAAGAGATTATTTTTTTGGCCTGTGCAACATTCTTAAACTATTTTTACATATCTCATTTTGGAAGTACCATTTGGATGGTGTATTGATGGTGTATTGAAGCCTTGACAAGTTAAATCTTAGACTTGACATTTATGTACTTTCATACTAATATCAAAAATGAGAGGTAACACATGAGAGCAACGGATATTATTATGAAAAAACGCGGGATAAAGGGACAAAATATTGAACCCTTAAACCGTAAAGAGATAGAGTTTATCGTAAATTCTTACGTAAGAGGAGAAATTCCCGAATACCAAATTTCGGCATGGCTTATGGCAGTGTATTTTAACGGAATGACCTTTGAAGAAACGGCTATTCTTACCGATGTTATGCTTCATTCCGGGAAGGTGATGGATCTTTCACACCTTAAAGGCCCCTTTGTCGATAAACATTCTACCGGAGGGGTTGGAGATAAAATTTCTCTCCCTCTTGCTCCCATTGTTGCGGCAAACGGCATTAAGGTTCCTATGATGAGCGGCAGAGCCCTTGGCCACACGGGAGGCACTCTTGACAAACTTGAAGCCGTTACCGGTTACCGCACCGATTTGACGGAAGCCGAATTTAGGTCTTTTATAGAAAAAACGGGCTTTGCTATGACCGGCCAAACAAAGGAAATTGTTCCTGCAGACCGTCTCCTATATGCGCTGCGGGATGTTACGGCTACGGTCGAATCCGTTCCGCTTATAACTTCAAGCATCCTTTCAAAAAAAGTTGCAGAAGGCTCTGAAGCTCTTGTTTTCGATGTAAAATGCGGAAAGGGTGCCTTTATGAAAACCTTGAGCGATGCAGAGGCCTTGGCAGTAAGCCTTGTAGGTACGGCTAAGGCAATGGGAAAAAAAGCGAGAGCTCTTATAACCGATATGAATGAACCCCTCGGAATTATGGCCGGAAACTTCTTGGAAATAGAAGAAACAATAGATATTTTAAAAGGACAAGGCCCTGAGGACAGCACCGAGTTGACTTTGCAGCTTGCAGCTCAAATGCTCATTTTGGGAGACAAGGCTAAGACGGAAGAAGACGGGCTTTCTCTTGCAAAAGAAGCCGTAAGCTCAGGCAAGGCCTTGGAGCTTTTTATGCAAAATATAGAACTTCAGGGAGGCAACCCTAAAACCCTCATAGCTGAATATAAAACCCGCCGCAGCAAATTCTTTGAAGAATTAAGGGCAGAACGGGACGGCTTTATTGAGAGTATAGATGCTTTTGAAGTCGGTATGGCCGGTGTAAGCCTTGGAGTCGGAAGAAATAAAACCACCGATCCCGTATGCCCCGATGCCGGAGTTGAAATTTTAAAACATAAGGGCGATTCCGTAAAAAAAGGAGACCTTATAATGAGGGTCTACGGAAAAGATTCGGCTTCGGTTTCCGCTTCAATGCCTTTATTAAAAAATGCTATAAAATATTCCGATAAGGCTCCGCAAAAAGATAAGCTTATTTTTAAAATTATCAAGCAAGAAGAACTTTAAATCCAATGCGGAGAAAAAAATGGACTGGCAAAAAAAAGAAATCGGCCCCGAACTTGTAAACGAGATAAAAAGAAAATACGGTTGTGATCCTCTGACTTCGGCAATATTGGTACGCCGCGGTATTATCGAAGGGAAGGATATACTATTCTATTTGGAAGACGATATGCGCTATCTTCACAGTCCCTTTCTATTTAAGAACATGGAGGATGCCGTAGACCGTATCTTAGATGCAAAAGAAGAAGGCGAGAAAGTATTGATTTTCGGAGATAGGGATGTGGACGGTATTACAAGCACGACCCTTCTTTATGAAGCCTTAAAAGATATGGGGCTTGACGTGTCATGGCGTATTCCTACCGGAGATGAGAGCTACGGGCTTTCTATAGAAGCCGTAGAAAAGCATGCTGCAAATGACGGCACTCTTATTATAACGGTTGACTGCGGCATTTCCAATTTTAAGGAAATTGAAAGAGCTAATAGTTTAGGTATTGATGTAATTGTAGTCGATCATCATACCCCGCAGGAGAGTGTACCGGATGCGGCCGTAATAATAAACTGTAAGATGCCCGATTCGGGCTACCCCCACGAAAATTTATCGGGCTGTGCTACGGCATGGAAACTTATTACGGCAATCCGTTTCGGAATGCAGCCCTTTTATAAACAGCAAGTTTCCCTTTTAAATGTGAGACCTGTAAATGACGCCTACTCGATAGAAGCGGTAAAACTTGTAAATATGGTTCAAATCGGAAAAATTACCGAAACAGTAGTTCCGGGTATGCTTTCTTTTTCTGAAACAAGGCTCGGCTCTTTTTTAAACGGTCAGCAAATATTTGTATGGGATGCTCCCTTACAAAAAAAACAGCTTAAGAACATCTTCGGAAACGGAATTGAATTTAATTTTTTTGATTTTCAGCCTGAGGTTGCAAAACAATTTCCCCAAATGGGAGATATGAGCCTTTTGCGTTTAAAGGAATTTTCGACAATCGGAAAATATTATGAACAAGCCCAATCCGAACTCGAAACTTTTAAAAACATTTTTATAACCTTTGTACAGCAAAAAAACAGCTTTTACGGAAAGCGGGAGGCTTCAGAAATTCAGCTGGTTGCCCTCTCGACCCTTGCCGACCTTATGGAACTGACGGGAGAAAACCGCATTATAGTAAAACAAGGTTTAAAAGAAATAAACAAAAAACCACGGCTGGGGCTTGTAGATCTGATGGCTATGCAAAAACTTTTAGGGGCTCCAATAGGCACCGAAGATATAGCATGGAGTATTTCTCCCTTGGTAAACGCCTCCGGCAGAATGGGTAGGCCCGAAACGGCTGTTGAGCTTTTTCTTGCTCAAGATTCGGGCGAAAGAACGGCAAAGGCTCAGGAAATATTTCAAATGAATGAGGACAGAAAGGCACTAGGTTCTAAGGCTTGGGAAATTGCCCTGCCTTTGGCCGAAAAAAGTTTAAAGGAATATAACGAAAAATTGGTACTTGCGGTAAGCGCAGAATTTCACCGCGGAATTACAGGAATCCTTGCAGGAAGATTGGCCGAATACTTTAAACTTCCGGCTCTTGCTATCTGCCTGATGCCTGACGGCAGTGCGGTTGCCTCCATAAGGTCGGCCAGAGGTTTCCGCCTTTTGGACTTCCTTGAGCCCTATAGCGAGCTTTTTTTAGACTATGGAGGCCATGATTTTGCGGCAGGTTTCGGAATTGAACAAGAAAAACTAGGCCGGTTTTTGCAAAACTTAAAGCAATTTTCACAGTCAATGGAATTTGAAAGTGATGCAAATTCCGAAACCCTTATAATTGATGCAGAGCTTCCCCATGATTATTTAAAGCCTGAAATTCTAAACTTGGTAGATAAATTTGAACCTTACGGATGTAATTCCCCTGCTTTGACCTTTATGACAAAGAGGGTGAAAATTTTAAATGCAAATATTATCGGTAAAGCCGAACCTCTTCATTTGCGTTTTAACTTGGAATGCGGAAAATATAAATGGAATGCCCTTTATTGGAAGGCTGCCGACAAGCTGGGTACGGAGTTTAAGGTTGGGGACTATGCCGACATAGTATTCAATGTATCGAAAAATTATTTTAACGGTGCCGTTACTCCTAAAATGGTTATCAGGGATTTAAAAAAAATAGATTAGCTTAATTTAAGGATTATTAAAATGTTAAAAAAAAGAAGTTTTCAAGTATTTTTGTTTTTTTGTTTTTTATTTAGTCTCCATGCGTCAGGAAAAACGGATGTTTCCGATAGTGAACAAAAAAACAAATCTGAAAAAACTCCGTATATTATTTCGATACCTTCGAGCGGAGATTTGGGTTCTTTTTTTAACGTAAAATTTAAGGCTGCACGAAAAATAGAAAAAGCATGGGTTACTGTTTATGACACATCGGAAAAAAAAGTTCAAACTATCAATGCTTTTCCTATTGATAAGACGGAAAAAGAATGGGCGGCAATTGCGGCTGTTGCCGTTTGGTGGAAGACGGGAAAATGGAAGATTCGGACCCATCTGATAATTGAAGGAGCCCTTTTTGAAGAAGATAGGGGCTTTGAGGTTTTAGAAAAAGAATTTGAAGAATTTGTAATGAAGTTGAGTGCAAAAAATTCTCAAATTTTAAGAGATACCAGCCCTAAAAAAACGGAGCAAAGGAACAGGTTTGCCGAAGTTATAAAAATGCAAAACCTTGAAAGCCTTTATTTTAAAGGCCCTTTTGTAATGCCGTTTAATGCCACAAGAATAAGCTCAACCTTTGCCGAAAAGCGTACCTCAAAATATCCTGACGGAAAAACTTCGGTAAGCCGGCACTGGGGAGTCGATTATCCTGCTCCCAAAGGAACGCCGATTTTTGCTCCGGGAGCAGGAAAGGTTGTACTTGCCGAAGAAAGAATAGTAACGGGATGGACCCTTGTAATCGAACATGCTCCGGCTGTTTACACCATTTATTATCATCTCAATAAGATTCATGTAAAGGAAGAAGATTTTGTAAAACAAGGAGAAAAAATTGCCGACATCGGCACGACGGGATTTTCTACGGGGCCGCATTTGCATTGGGAGTTACTTATAAACGAAATACCTGCCGACCCCGAACTCCTCCTAACAAAAGAATTATTTTAACGTCTTATGGTTATATAGCTACATAGTATTGACAAAAAGTCTCTAATCCTTTATACTGCTTTTGTGAGGTACTATATGAAAAATTTTAAATCTTTTATTTTATTCACTCTTATCGGTATTTTTGCAGGATTCCTTGTTTCTTGCGGAAATAGGAACGAAAAGGACATTATAGCATTAAAAAAATTATCCACAGAAAGAGCCGAAAAATCCATTAAGAAATTTGAAGATGAATATTTTATGACTGAGGCTATAGAAAAAAACGGATCGGTTATATTTGATGCCCAAATTAAGGATTTTAAAAATACTATTAAGAACAACAAGGCTGATCAGCAGCCTATGGAGAAGGCCGTTATTGAAACGCTTATCAAAAACAAAATCGGTTTAAATTTTACCTATATTAACGACCAAAAAGAAAAAGCTCTTTTTTATTCTTACGGTATCAAAAATCCTGTTCCCGAGATGTCCGATATCCCTATTTTGATTATGAAATTAGGAGATAAAAATATTGAGGCTGCCAGTCCTTTTTTAAAGGATACTACATTTTATCTGCCCTCAAACGGTATAGGTAAATTTTTAGCCCTGATCTCCCCTAAAGATTTCTTTTCGTTTTTTAATATGGACTTTTCCTATACTGAAATAAAAAACATGATGACTATGCAGCTTGACAGGCATTCTAAAAAAAGATATTTAAATGCCGAAAAAGCTATTTATAAAAAAGCCGATATAAAAAAGACCGATTCGGGATATGAAATTACTTTTAACAATGAACAGCTAAAACAAGTTCCGTCTCTTATTTGGTATGCCCTAAAAAACGATAACCGCTTAAAATTAGTGTTGAGCATGTATGAAAATGTTCTTACAAAAGAAATGTTGGATAAATTTTCCGAAAATCTTTCACCTGAAAAAATAGCTATCCCTGAAAATTTACGCATTACCGAAAAGATAAACGTAAAAGACGGATTAATTTCAAAAGATATGTTTACGGTTTTTGTAGCGGATAAACCATGGCTAAAATTAAGCTATGAAATTGAAGACTATGATTATGTTTTAAATAATTTAATTGCAAGTATAGAACTTTTTAGTGATGTAGATTCTTCTTCCCATACTATCACATTTACAAGCAGGGGGGAATCAAACGAAAATAAAGCCGATTTTATGATAAATATGTGGCTTACTGCTAATGATTCGATGAGTGAAGATTTGACATTAGGAGCTCTAAATTATGCCATACTGATAGATAAAACAAAACAGTCCGATAATTTTAAGGCTTCAATGAATTTTGCTTTTCCGAAAAGGATTCCCGTATATTCCGATGAAGAGCATGATGATAATAAGATGGAAATAATGGAAATGGCTTGTTTGGGCAGCTTTAAAAAGAACCCGGATAGTGTAGAGTTTGGCATAGATAAGGTATCTTTAACCGTTCCTGGTGAACTCGGCGGGGGCAGTCTTGAACTTGAATTGGATTCAAAAATGATTATGACTAACAAGATCCTAAAGAACATAGAAATGCCTAAAGATAGGATGAATGTGCTTGAAATGAACTCTGAGGACTGGACAAAAGTCAAAGATGAGTTTATTATGAGTATTGAAAGTCTATCAAAGGAGTATGGAAAATAAATCCTTTGATAAAGGATGTGTGATAAACAGTTCGGCACAAATGCTGCCTCACTGTTTATCTGCCGAGTTTGCCTTATCGGCAAACGCCTTAACTATTATGGGGGGCTTATGCAGATTCCAATAGATGATATAAAAGTAAAGCAAAGAGCTAGAAAAGAATTTATAGAAATTGAAGAGTTGGCAGAAAGTCTAAACCGTGTAGGGCTTTTAAATCCGATTATTGTAAATCAAAACAATGTGCTGATAGCCGGACAAAGGCGATTGGAAGCTGCAAAAAAGCTGGGTTGGAAAATGATTGAAGCAAGGGTACTCTCTGTAGAAGATGCGTCTCTTGCTCTCGATATTGAAATTGAAGAAAATGTGCAAAGGCAGCAATTTTCAGATGAGGAGCTTTTAAATGCTTTTGCACGCCTTAACCGTTTAAAAAATCCGGGATTTTTTGTAAGGCTATGGCGTGCAATAAAGGCCTTTTTTAAAAAAATCTTCGGTAAAAAAACTCAAAGTAGTAGTAAGCTGACCCTTAAAACAGGGAAGCCTTAAGCTCTTCTTTTAGATTTTCATTTTGAGTTTTTCCATAACGAAAGGTGTAAAGGTAACGCTTTATCTTTTGACTTGCGGTTTTTTCAAATTCGTCTACAAGTTCAATTTTATCTATCTTTGAAAACTTGTTTACTTTAGAGTTGACAAAAAATCTTATTTCGTTTAAAACTTCTTCCCTCTTATGCATTATCGCATTGGAAATTCCTGAGACGGCACCTCCTATGGCATCTTGTAAGCGTACGTAAGCGACTAGGGATGTATTTTCTCCTTCAACAACTAAGGATTCTGATACAAGAGGGTGCTGGTTTAAGACAAATTCTATGTCTTCAGGATAAATATTTTCTCCTGCAGCTCCTAGGATCATATTTTTTGACCTTCCTTTTAAGCTTACTTTCCCTTTATCATCTATGATGCATAGGTCGCCGGTCTTAAACCAGCCGTCTTCGGTAAAGGCTTCTTTTGTTAAGTCCGGGGCATTGTAATATCCTTTCATTACATTGGGGCCTTTTACTAGGAGCTCTCCTACTCCTGTTTGAGGGTCTTTGTTCCCTATTTTTATTTCTATCTCCGGAACGGTAATACCTATTACGCCGGGAACGGTTTTGTACACTGCGGAATAGGCAATCAGTGGAGAAGTTTCGGTAAGGCCGTAACCTATTGCATACGGGAATTTTGCGTCAACCATAAATTGTTCAACAACCGGATCTGTTTTTGAGCCTCCTATACCGAAAAATTTAAGACGGCCGCCGAAGGTCTTTTTTAGCTTTTTTCCGGCCTTACGGCATAATAATTTTCTTCCCAGTTTTGTTCCGTAAATTTTCTTTATAAGCGGACTTGCATTAAAGGCAGGAAGAATTTTTTGTTTATATATTTTTTCGATTATAATCGGAACAGCCAGCATAAAGTGAGGTCTCACTTTTTGAAGGGCAGGCAGGAGGTTACGAGGAGTAGGCGGACCTTCAAGATAGTAGATGCAGGCGCCGTTTAAGATAAACATTAAAAAGCCTATTGTAAACTCATAAACATGGGACATGGGTAATATTGAAAGAGCTGCCTCATATTGGTTTATTCGCTGACAGTTCTGACCTGCAATAGCCGTAAAGATAAGATTTTTATGTGTTAGGACAACACCTTTAGAGCGGCCTGTAGTTCCTGATGTATAGATAATCGAAGCTATGTCTTCTTCCTTGCATTTATGTTCCGGTATGGGAGTATCTGTTTTTATTTTACCTTTTTTTACGGAAAAATCTTCTATGTTTATTATAATATCCAATTCCTCAGCATTTTTTAATTTCGGAAAAAGTTTTTCTCCGATGAAGACGGCTTTTGTACCGGAATGTTTTATACAGGTCATTGCTTCATCTTCGTTAAAATCGGGTAAGAGAGGAACTGCGACGGCTCCAAGTGTAACTATCGCAAAATATGAAACTGCCCACTGCGGTGAGCTTGTGCTGAAAATTGCTACTTTATCAAGAGGTTTTATACCCAGTGAATGTAATAGTCCTTTTGTAGACTCGATTTTTTCTTTAAATTCTGTGTAGCTTATGGGTTGTTCGGATACATATGAAAGAGCCGGTCTATTTGAAAATTTTAAGACCGAATTCTTTAATAAGGCCGAAAATGTATATTCCCCAAGGTCATCGATTGTCTGCATAAATCCTCCGTTAAAAGTTCCATCAAATGTCTAAGACAAACGAATGATGATAAAGTTGCATTTTTATTGATTTTTATACCATTCTGCTATTCTTTTATTAAGAGAAGGAATAGAATCGGGGTAGGCCGAGGTATTACAAGCGTCCTTCAGATAGGGCATTAGAATTTCTTTTTTTAACATCGGCCAATTGCTCGGCAAGATATGAGGTGCATAAAAGCTTTGTGTTTGAGGCAGGTGAGCCAGCAAAAGCGGATAATACCTTGGGAATAATTTTTCGGTTACTTGGTGCAGGGCAGAAAAACCTCCTGCAAGGCCGAAGGAGTTTACCATTAAATCCATTTCATTGGCTCGGTTTAAAAGCTGCTCTTGGGTTTTTACCTGAAAGAACCAAATAAAAAAGGCCTCAGCCGCTTTGACGTTTTTTGCATTACTGCAAATTCCTCCGTAAAGAATGTCGTCTTTTAACGGAGTCTTTCCATTAAAGGCCAGCCATCTAAAATCTATGTTTTCCAATCTTTTTTGAGTAGCTGAAAAGAGGTCTTCGCTGGAAGCATAATAAAAAAGGCATTTTCCGTTTTTGACTAAAACATAGGGTGAGTCATAAAGATATTTGAATTTAAAGTCATCTTCAGCGGCTGCCGATGTGTTAACCTCGCTGCTCCAATCTCTTATATAATTTATTGCATTTTGAAGAGACTTATCGTTCCATGAAAAAAAATCGTTTTCTTCTTCAAATGAGGCATTAAAACCTTTAGTATTCATGTATAAAAAATCGTCCGACCAGCGCGGAGAAAAACCCATTGCCGTATAAGCACCTCTATTTATTTTGTTAAACTTAATTGCAAAATCTCTTATTTCATCGGGAGAAATGGAAAAATCGCTATTTGTTTTAAACTTATTTGCCGAAGAAAAAATAATCATCGGCAGGTTAAAACTTATAGGTAATAGATATTGATTAGCGGAAATATTTCCTAAGTTTAAGAGTTCGGGATAAAAGTCATCTTTGTTTATCTTTTTTTCTCCGAAAAGATTGTTGATTTTTCTAAATTTTACTCTGGCCGATTTACCTTTAAGCCATGAGCCTATAACTATGTCGGGCTGCACATCGGTATTTATGAGAGCATCGACAGGGCTTTTTTTGTATTCGACAATAACTTTGTGTTCGTTTTGTGAGTTATTAAAAACCTCACAGTATGAAACAAACTCTGCCCTGTCCGTCCAGATGACGGCTATCTTGTCTTCTTCGGTTTTTGCACATGAGGTAAAAAGCATTACTGCAAGTATAAAAAATAAAATATATCGTTTCATAAATCTTCTCTTACTCTACTGTTACTGTTTTTAACATAGCTCCTGTTTTCCGCTCATACCACGATACGGTATCGCCGAAGTTGAGGCTTACAAAATATTTTTTTAATATAATAGCTTCTTTAGGAAACCCGTAGAAGCGGGATAATCTTCTGGCTTGTTTTGAGGAGGTATTGTAGTGAACAAGGGAGCTGTTTCCTAAGTTGGTTAAAATGTCGTTTCCCGAAATTTCCAAAAAGGCATCTACGCTTTCTTCCTTGTAGGAAAGAATCGGTTTAAAGGTGCTGTCTATAGGATTTTTACGGTTTAAGCTGATATGCAGCAGTTCCGTCTTGGTTGAAGGATTAGTTCCTACCAAAAAGCAGGCAAGACTGTTCGGGCGCGACTCATTTTGTTCAAGCGAAAAAGCTAAATTCCCTTCCATTGGGATGGGGCTTGTTTCTTCCGTTAATGTATTGATTATAAAAACCGGACTTTGAGTACGTCCTATAGCACTTTTGGCAATAAGCATTGTGTTATCGTCTACTTGAACCGCATTTTGAATTCCGGGGGCAGTGTAAACGAATTCTTTTTTCCCGTTATCAAAATTAACCAATGTAACACCGTTAAAAGATTCGACATATAAAAATAAATTTTTATAGAACGAAACCGATATAACAGTTTCTTTGGGGACGATAATATTTTTTAGTGTCTTTGTATCAAGAGAGTAATGGGATATGGGGGTGCCCTTTTTTATATCCGACCACAACAAAAAGCCGTTGTTGTAAAATTTAAATTTATTTGCTTTAAGGTCTTCGATTATCGGAACAGTTTTTTCTTCCGGAGAATTTTGAACATAGATTTTTCCGGACTTTAGGATATATAAAACATTTCCGTCGCTTGTAATATCATCTATTTTTGAGCCGGCGTAGGTGAGCGGTTTTTCCAGATTTACTGAAGAGTTTTCGTTTAAACCTATCATGTAAATTGATCCGTCTTGCGTTCCTATTATCATATGATTTTTAATATGGCGGGCTGCCGTTATTTTGGAATTACCCGGCACATAAAAACCGTTTGAAGAAGCGTCTCCCTGTCTTATACACCATTCATTTTTTCTTCGGGTTCTTTCAATCCAAATAGGAATCGAATCTTGAATTTTGGAAGCAAAGAGGGCATATCCCGCTTGATGCTTGGAAATTGTTTGTCCTGTAGCCGCATCTATTACATAGACATTATTGCCCTTATAACCGATTATTCTTGTGAAGTTTTTTATAAGATTCGGATTTTCAAGTTTGTTTTCGGTTCTGAATTCTTTTAGTTTTTTTTTCTTTGCTATATCGGTGTAAACAAGGCGGCCTGATTCCCCGTAAGTTACAATATTTTTTTCGGCTGACTCGGTAGCTGCCAAAGAAACTATTCCGGGAGCTTCTTGATAAATGTTTTGCACGATGCCTTTTGAATCCAATACCGTAATACCGTCGGTAGACCTATTGCCAACAAAAAGATAGGTTCCATTGGCCGACCATGAAAGAGATACAACAGAATCCGATAACCGTTTTGAAAATAATGTTTTCTTTTTTGCCCAATCCCAAAGAGAAACTTGATGAATGCTAAAACCGTTTGTTTCATAAACTGCAACGAGTTGTCCTTTAGGATGTACTGCTATTTTTTGTATGGGCATACTTGAAAGCTGCCAAGTATCCGGTTCGAATTTCGGATAAGAGTATCTGGTAACAAAGCCGTCCTTTCCTGCTGCAAAAAATATAGGCAATGTCCCCGAATTCATTATCTCCGTAACGCCTCCTGAAAATTTATGAACGACTTTTGCCGAGCGCAGCCTGTCTTGTTCGGGTATGGCCGCTCTTGCGCCTGAGTTACGTGAATAAAGGGCCTTGTCGTTTGCAACTGCAAGGCTCATGGCTTGAGCAAATACAAGAATATTTATTTTGGTTTCTTCCGGCTTTATCTCTGAGGTTTGAGCTTGTGGATTTGCACTTGGTGCCGGTTGAGTTTGCGGCGTTGCATTTGAATTTGTTTCCGCTTGGGCTTGCGAGGCAGGATTGGAGTTTTCTTCCGGCTGTGTTTGCGAGGCAGAGTTCGAGTTTGCTTCCGGTTGTGATTGCGAGGGAGTGCTTGAGCTTGATGTTCCGCCTCCTTGTCCGGTTCCTGCCTCCGTTTTCTGTTCTTGATTTTCGGCAACCTCGCTCCAAGGCAGATCCGTATTTTGAGCTCCTAATGAAAAACATAAAATCAAAGCAAAAAATAAACAAGCGCATTTTTTGTACATAGACTATAAATCCCTTCCTTCGGTAAAAATATTTTGATAGGAAAGATAGTTTCCTAGGTAGACTGCCGAAAAGACTTCGGACTTCTTTTTGTTTTTTATATCTTGACAAATTGAGTCATATAATTTGACAGGAATTTTCATAACGGCTACTTGATCTTCTTTTAGTCCGTAAACATAAAACTCGAAGCAGCCGTCATTGTTTATCGAATGGAAAAAAATTTTTATCTTTTTCCCTTTTATGTCTTTTCCGTTGTCCAATATAAAAAATTTTAATACTTCCATGGCATGAGGATCAAGCCCGGCTTCCACAACGGCAAGCCTTTCAGCCAATTCCGAATAGCCTATAACCGGAGTTTCATCGGCTTTTTCATATTCTATCTTTTCAGCTTTTTTTGTTTTTTCGTTTATTTCTTTTAATCCGGAACAGCTTGATAGACAGGCTATCCTGTCGGCTTCGGGAACAAAGAGTAAAATAAGATTTTTAGAAGGCCATTCGATCCGCGTTTTTATTTCGGAACGTACGTTTCTTCCGCATTTAGGGCATTTAAAGGTTAAATATGAACCGTCGTTTATTTTTTTTAATATTTCAGGTTCTTTATCTAAATTTATTTTAGCTTTATGTTCAATTTCAAAACTTGTATCGCATGGGCAATATATTTTCATAATAAACTCCAATATTCTTATATTATAACATATTTTAGAGAAAAATGTAAGAGCTCGCAAAAATGCCTATAAAACACCGCTTGCATATATCTTCAATTTGTGGCATTATGTAAGCCTATGAAAATCTGTTATTGCGGTAAAAGAGCTTTAAAGCTTGCTTTTGTTTTGTTGATTATTATGCTCCCGCTTTACGCCCAAGATGTTTTTTTAGCAGGAAACGGCGAGGGCTTGTTTAAGATAGAAAATTTTAAAACAAAAAAAATATGGAGTGATTCTTCTGTTTTAAAAATATGTAAGACCGGAAACCAGTGGCTTTTTTTAACGGACAAAGGCCTTGCGGCAAGTAAAGATTTAAAAGACTTTTATTATCTAAATGAGAAGCTTCCAAAAAAAATAATTAAAAATATAGATAAAAACGGAAACAAAACTTTTATAGAAAAAATTCCTCAACTAAAAGATTTGGAAGTTCACCCCTTTAACCCTAATATCTTTGTTACGGCAACTTCAAGCAATGTTTTTTTGACGAGGGATTCAGGGAAAACATGGGAAGACCTCGGGGCGAATCATTCTGTAAACGGAATAAAGGCTGTCTGCGTTTTGGATATGCCTAATTCAAGAGGTGAAAAAGTTTTGACGGTTTTTGTCTCGCATTCGATAGCCGGTGTTTCATGGAAACAGCCTGATGTTAATTCAAAAGTATGGAATGAATTAAACAACGGTTTAAAAAAAGGACCTGAGGGTGTTGAAGAGGTTTCGGATATTGTGTTTGATCAAACTTCAAAAAGTGTTCAAGTTTATTGTGTTCAAACTTTTTCAGGAATAATTTATAAACTTGATTGGAGCAGAAAAATATTTACATCATTAAACAAAAAAGAAAAAGAACTTGTTTGTGCGGATAGTCTTAATATTATCGATAATACTGTGTTTGGAGTTATAGAAGGAGATATACTGCAAAGCAATTTACTTATGCCGAAAACTCAAATTTATATTTATAAAAATTTATTTAAACCTTATGATAAAATTAAAAACTATCTTAAAAAATCAAATTATCTATGTGCTTTTGTGCCCAATACTTTAACCATGCTTAGCGGTAACTTATCCTTATCGGAACTTTGGTTATTACATGATAAACAAAATCAAATCAATCCTTATGCAAAGAAAGCGGATGGAAAAAAAGGTATTTATACGCCTACTCATCAGATGAGCGATGAAAAATCTTTTGAAAACCATCTTAAAACAATCAAAGATAATAAGCTCAATGCCCTTGTAATCGATATGAAAGATGAAGCAGGCTTTGTCCGTTATGAAAGTAAAAACGAAGATATAAAAAAATATAACGGCATAAAGTATACTCTCGATATTGAAAAATTTATAAAACGAGCAAAGGCGGAAAAGATTTATCTTATTGCCCGAATTGTCGTATTTAAAGATAAAAATTTATATAGATATAATAACGGACAATATGCCGTTCAGGATAAAGAAACCGGAAAGCCTTGGCAGGGCTATAATCTTTATAACGGAGAAAAAGAAATTATACAGGAGCATTGGGTTGATCCTTATAACGAAGCCGTTTGGAAATACAATGTAGATATAGCCGAAGAACTTTGCTCTCTCGGCTTTGACGAAATTCAATTCGACTATATTCGTTTTCCTACCGACGGCTTAAACCTTGCAGATGTCCGATACCCTGCAAGGGAAAACGGCATGGACAAGGTCGGTGCGCTTATGTCTTTTTTAGCTTACTCACGCGAAAGAATCAAGGCTCCTATTTCTATAGATATTTACGGAGCAAACGGCTGGTACCGCACGGGAGCCCGCACGGGGCAGGAGGTAGAACTCCTAGCCGAGTTTGTAGACGTTATTTGTCCGATGTTTTACCCAAGTCATTTTTCTCAAAGTTTTTTAGCCTATAAACCTGCCGAAGAAAGACCTTATAGAATTTATCATCAAGGTTCTTATAGAAACAAATTGATTGCACGCAACAAGGTAATTGTACGCCCTTGGGCTCAAGCCTTTTTTATACCCGTTTCGTACGATAAAAAATACTATGATGAAAATTATGTAAAACGTCAAATTTTGGGAATTAAGGATTCCATAGATGAGGGTTATATTTATTGGAATAATTCGGGACGCTACTTGGATTTGCGCCCTGATGGAGAGGGCTTATAATGACGGAACTTACGGCAGCTTCAAAAGAGCTTCATTTTATACATCAATGGGGAATAGAAGTAATCAGGGCAGTACAAAATTTTTCAAACCCTTTTCTTAACGAAATAATGAAATTTTTTACGGATGCTTCAACCTACGGATTTGTCGTTTTTATTATAGGTTTGTATCTTTGGTGTATAGATTATAAAAAAGGACTTCATCTTGCTTATGCAGCTGCCTTTACCTCAGGACTCAACGGGGGGATTAAGCGGATATTTAAAATTCCGCGTCCCTTTATACATGCACCCGAAATTATGCTTAAAAGTATAGGCGGTTTTTCAACGCCTTCAGGTCATTCTTCGATAAGTTCTTTTATCTATCCGGCTGTTTTGTTTTATAAGCCTTTTGGAGAAAATCTCTCAAAAGATTCTCAACAGGTAAAGCATCAAAAAAGCGGTACTGCTTCGGTTAAGCTAAAAATCGCAGCTGCAATTATTCTCCCGCTCTTGGTAGGTTTTTCACGGGTTTATCTCGGTGTGCATTATCCGACCGATGTCTTATTAGGCTGGGGGCTTGGTTTGGTAATATTTTTAGGGCTTATGTTTTTTCTTCCCGCAATGGAAGCAAAACTTTCCAGTTTAAATAGGACGGATGAGAGCGATGCCCAAAATATTAAACTCAAAAAAACTGAATCAATAAGATTTACCATTGCAGCTCTTTTTTCATTTATACTCATTTTAATTTCAAAGGAAAAGGTTCAAGAAGCCGGCACAATCCTTGGGCTGGCTTTTGGGAATATCCGTATCCTTGAAAATTCAAAATATAGCTTTGACGCTTCTTCGGGAACTTCGGTTCAAAAAATTTTACGTTTTATAGTCGGTTCTGTTCTTTCATGTATTCCGATTGTAATTTTTTATATTTTAAAAATAGATTCAAGTTATGCTCAATACAGGCTCTATCGATTTTTGGAATTTTTTGCAGTCGGCCTTATTGCCTCAGGTCTTGCACCGATAATATTTTGCCGCTTAAAAATTTCGGGAGAAAATAATGCAGATAGGTAAATATGCCTTAGACGATCCGATAGCCGCAATAGCAACGGCTTTAAGCCCGGCAGCCCTAGGAATTGTCCGCACTTCGGGGAAGGGGGCAATAGACCTTGCTTCCGTAATATTTTCAAGACCTCAAAAACTAACAGAAGCTAAAGGCAACACTATCTTGCATGGCTGGGTTTTAGATCCCGAATCAAAAAAAGAAGTTGATGAGGTTATGGCCTGCGTTTACAGGGAACCGAAAAGTTTTACAGGAGAAGATTCCGTCGAATTTATCTGTCATGGAGGAACCGCCGTAGTTTTAAAAATTTACCGCCTTCTAATTGAGAACGGTTTTAGGGCGGCCGAGGGCGGGGAGTTTACCTTCCGTGCCTTTGCCAACGGAAAGGCCGACTTAACGCGGGCTGAGGCTGTAAACGAAATCATCAATTCAAAAACCGATATAAATATTGAACTTGCTGCAGGCCGCCTATCGGGGAATCTTTTTTCAGGTATAGGAGAAATAAAGAAAGAGCTTATTGCAGCTATTGCGGCGGCCGATGTCGAAATAGAATACCCTGAAGACGAGGAAACAACCGGCGGGGCATTTTCCCCCGATTTGATTTTACGGATTATCGAACCTCTAAAAAAATTAGCCGATTCATGGGCAGCGGAAAAAATCTTTATTCAAGGAGCTAAGGTTGTCCTTGCGGGGAGAACCAATGCAGGGAAGTCCTCCCTCTTTAATGCTCTCCTAAAAGAAGATAGAGCCATAGTTTCGGATATTCATGGAACAACAAGGGATTGGCTTGAAGCCTCCCTAAATTTTAACGGTATCCCTGTAAGCCTTTACGACACTGCCGGAATACGCTATACTAAGGATTCAATAGAGGCTATAGGTGTCGAGCGGAGCTTGGAGATGAGCCGGAACGCAGACCTCATCCTCTACCTTTGTGACCCAAAGGATATCCTGTCCGCAGGTAGTTTAAACAAGGATGATTCCGAATTTATAAAAAATGCAAAGGCTCCGGTAATTACGGTTATCACAAAAGAGGACCTAATCGATACCGAGTCAAAAGAAAAAATAAAAGAAATCTTAAAAGCCGAAAAAATTAAATATCCCATAATAATTTCATCAAAGGCTTCTAACGGGATTAAGGCTTTATCTGAAAAGGCCTATGCTCTTCTCGCAAAAAATACCGGCAGTTCAGACTTTTCTAAAACGGCCTCCCTCGGAAGTGAGAGGCAGAGGGATGCCGTGCAAAAGGCCTTGGATGTGCTTAAAACGGCCTATCAAAATGCCGTTGAAGGTTTTCCCCTAGACCTAATTGTAGAAGACCTTGAAGAGGCTTTAAGCTTTTTGGGTGAAATTACCGGAGAGGTACGCTCCGACGATATCCTAGATAAGGTATTTTCGGGCTTTTGTGTCGGAAAGTAAATTCTATAGCGGCAATGCTTTTATTGTCAATTTCTTATTTTTCTGTTATACTATGTTTATGAGTACGATTAGAAAAATGCCGATAGGCGTTCAAAGTTTTGAAAAACTTATAACAAACGGTTTTTTTTATGTTGATAAGACCGAATATATATGGAATTTGGTTAAAAATCCGGCTCCATATTTTTTAAGCCGTCCGCGCCGTTTCGGGAAAAGCCTTTTGCTTTCTACATTAAAGGCCTACTTTCTCGGGCAAAAAGAACTCTTTAAAGGCTTGAAAATCGAAAAATTTGAAGAAGCCGAAAAAGAAAATCGTGGAATTTGGCAGGAATATCCCGTGCTCTATTTGGATTTTAATCTTTCAAAATACGAAACAAGGGAGGATTTGGAAAGCCTTTTAAACAATCATCTTTGCAGATGGGAAGAGCTTTACGGTAGTAAGGATTCCGAAAATACTCTTACAGAACGCTTTTTCGGAGTGATAAGCCGCTCTTATGAAAAAACCGGCAGGCAAGCTGTTATTCTCATCGATGAATATGATAAGCCCCTTCTTCAAACGATGTGGAAAGATGAGGCCTTAAACGAAACCTACCGCACAATCCTTAAAGGCTTTTTCGGAGTTATAAAAAGTGCAGACCAGTACCTCCGCTTTGCATTTTTAACCGGAGTTACAAAATTCAGCAAGATCAGCATATTCAGCGATTTAAACAACTTAAGGGATTTGAGTTTATTGTCGGATTATTCGGCTATCTGCGGTATCTCGCAAGAAGAACTTGAAGCCGATTTTAAACCTGAAATTAAAAATCTTGCAGAAAAAAATAACTTGACTTATGATGAAGCTCTTGCAAAATTAAAGCAGAGATATGATGGCTATAAATTTTCTGAAACCGGAACGAATATGTATAATCCATTCAGCTTGCTAAATGTTTTTGCTGACGGAAGAATGCGTGACTACTGGTTTGCGACAGGTACTCCGACCTTTTTGGTAGAATACTTAAAAAAGGCTTATTACAATATTCCCGACCTTGACGGAAATATTCAGCTTGATGAGCAGGGTCTTAATGAGTATAGAGCTGATCCTATTCTCCCTCTGCCAATATTGTTTCAATCCGGATATTTGACAATCAAAGACTATAATGACTTTGCGGGTCTTTACCGTTTGGGATTTCCTAACGATGAGGTGCGTTACGGTTTTTTACATAACCTTATGCCCGCCTACACTTCGATAAGGGCTGACAAAACAGGGCTTTCGATTTGGGAATTCTACGAGCAGATTGAGGCGGGAGATGTAGACGGGTTTATGCAAAAGATGAAGGGAATAATATCGGGCATTCCTTATGATAACTTAACCGAAAAAGATTTAGCCTTACGTGAACAAAATTATCAGACAGCGGTTTATCTTGTGTTCGCTCTTATGAACCAGTTTGTGCACACTGAAGTTCATTGTGCAACCGGACGGGCCGACTGCATTGTTGAATTTAAAGATAAAGTTTATATCTTTGAATTTAAGCTGACTTCAAATGAAACGGCAGAGAATGCCATTAAGCAAATCAAAGAAAAAGGCTATGCAGACAAGTACTCGGGAAGAGGTAAAAAAATAATTGCAATCGGTTCTAGTTTTGACGAAGAAAAACGGACTATCAAGGACTGGGTAGTATGTAACTTGTAATTAAGTTTTTAATCTATAACTTGAGCCATCTCGGCAATCTGTTCCAAATGGAATTCGACATAGTGTCCGTGTGTTAAAACCACCAGACGATCTCCTGCCGAGATAAGAGTGCTGCCGTCGGGAATGATTTCTTCTTCGCCCCTCGCAATGCTAACGATTAAACATTCATCAGGCCATTGGACATCCATAATTTTCTTTCCGTCCAAAAAAGATTCGGGAGAAACGCAGACTTCAAAAACCTGCTTGCCGTGTTCTTCCGCTTTTTCTTTTTTATTTGCAAAATCTTCACTGTCTAAAATCTGTTTTAAAAGAACCTCGTCATTAGGCGGCGACTTTATTATGTTTGCCGTAATATATGCAGCTGCTGTGGTCAGCACCAAGCCTCCCAAATGGAAAAGGTCTCCGCTTGTTTCTGCAAGAAGAACTATGGCTGTAACCGGAGCCTTTATTACGGTAGTAAAAAAGGCGGCCATCGCAAAGACCATCAGGTTTACGGCATATTGAGCTTCAATTAAATTAAAATAAACCAAGATGTTCGAAAATATAATTCCCGTCAAAGCTCCGCATGAAAGAAGAGGAACAAATATGCCGCCTATGGCTCCGGAGCCTGCCGAAAGGCCTGTAAAAATTATCTTTGCCGCAAGAATCAGAACGAGCATGGAAAGCGGAAAGCTGTGTTCTGCAATGGCTTCAATCAGATGATCTCCTCCGCTTGCCGCAAGGGGCAAAAAAATACAGACAGGTACCGAAATAAGATACGGAATCAATGGCGAAAATTGGGGAGAAATCTTTAATTTTCTGTACATCTTTTGAGAAGTATAAATAGATTTTTTAAAAAGATGTCCGATCAGAGCTGCCGCGGCTCCCATCAAAATTAACCAGCCGAAATATTTTATAGGGAAAAGTTGAAGACCGTGAAAATCAAAAATAGCTCCCTGCTTAAAAAATAAGGAGGCTGCAAGGTCGCCTGCAAAGGCTCCGAGCATTACGCAGGTTAAAAGGAGGGGGCTAAGATATTGGTGCAGGTCTTCGATTGCAAAGACGATTCCTGCAAAGGGAGCTCCGAAAGTTGCGGCAAGCCCTGCTGCAGCACCGCTCGTTACAAGGCAGACTCTTTCAATATGGGAAGTCTTGCCGATTTTTTCAAAGGCACTTCCTATGTATGCTCCGATTTGAACGGAGGGGCCTTCCCGTCCGACTGAAAGGCCTGCACTTATGTTTAAAACACCGCCTAAAAATTTTAAGGGTAATTCCGGCCATGGACTCATATCGAGCTTTTTCATAAATTTTCCCTTGATCTGTGAAACTCCGCTTCCCTTTATCATAGGATATTTTTTGATGATAAAGCCCATAAAAAGCCCCAGAACCGTTACCGTCAAAATTAGAACGCCAAAGCCGAAGACCGTACCGAACTGTCCGCTTACTGCCTTATCATAAACATCAATTCGTAAGCTTGAAAGAAAATCGATGGATTTTCTAAATGCCGTAATGGCAAGCCCTGTGAGGATTCCCACTATAAAACTTTCTCCAGTAATAATAAGATGATTGCCGTACCAATTTTCAAGAATTTTCTTTGTGCTTAAACCCGTGTATTTCATCCTTGATATTATATAAATAAGTCTTTTGCCTGTCAATTAAAATGCGCTCCAAATATCATGGAAAGCAAGATTAATGAAAAATGTAAATCCTTACCGTGTCGGTTGACAGTGTCTTATTGCGCTTTTTGACATCACAGGCGGTTTAATAAAAATATTAAAAATCGATTTTCATAACCATAAATACCCTCTTGATAAAAAAATGATGACGTGCTACTTTAACTTTTAGTTGGAGGAAAGCTTGAAAAAACATATTTGGAAATTTGCAAGATTCGGCGGGGTAACTCAGTTGGTGTTTGAAACTGCCGATGATATTCTTAACCTGAGACAATTAGATCAAAAGCTTTGGACTACATTAGCAATGCCGACAAAAGGCATTTTCTTTAATCCCGAAACGGCTGCCATACTGGATACGGATGCCGACGGATTTATCCGCCCTCTGGAAGTTTTAGATGCCGTCGATTTTTTAGCAGAAAGTTTACAGGATGCCGGTATCATCATGAAAGACGGCGATACACTTTCACTCGGTGATATAAAAAGTACCGAAATTGCCAAGACAGCGGAATGGGCCTTAAAAAGTCAGGGAAAAACAGGCAGTATAATTTCACTTGCGGATATTGTAAACGAAAATGAAATTATAAAATCAAATGAACTCGGAGAAATATCCGATAATGACAGCGATGATCTCCGCCTGAAAAAAGTGCTTTCACTGTATGTAAAAGAAAATATAAACAGCACGAGTGAAGCCATCTTTGACATGTTTACTAATGACAGGAACCAATGCCTCCAAAACACCGAAGATTTAAAAGCCGTCAGTGCCGGTTTGGAAACCGCATCGATGCTAAAAGCCGTTGCCGCTTTTGAAGCCGTTAAAAACAAGATAGACGACTTTTTTGTACGTTGTAAACTTTTGACCTATGTCAACGGGGACAATACGCCCCTCACCGACTACAGTGAAATTTTTAAAACCTTCACTGCTGTTGAATTGAACACCTCCAGCGAAAAATTACGCGAGCTTCCCATTGCATTGCCGAATACAGAAATGCTTTTGGACACACAAAGCAAAATAAACCCGGCTTGGGCAAATGAAATAAAAAAGCTCTACGCAGATGCTGTTTCACCTTTATGCGGAGAGATTTTGGTACTGACAGAAAATGATTGGAAAAATATTTCACAAAAAATTTCCGACTTTACTACGGTGTATTCAAAGCAGGCTGAAATTAAGGCTGCAAAAATCAATCCTCAGTTTTTGGAAACAAAGCTCAATCAAAAAGATGAAATTATCACGGAAATAAATGAACGGTTGACCTTTGAAAAGGAAAAACAGCACATCCAATCGCTTAAAAAATTATTGCTCTTTCGAAAAGACTTTTTTACACTTTTGAAAAATTATGTCAGTTTTTCCAACTTTTATACCGGAGGAGAAACGGCCTTTCAGGCAGGCGTTTTATTCTTTGACACAAGGGCAACGACCTTGTGCTTTGAATTAAACGGAGATGACCGACATGCAACCTTGGATATTTTGTCGGGAGCGTATTTACTTTACTGTGATATAACACGAGGAACAGCCAAGCGAAAACTTTTGGCTCTTTTAACCAATGGCGCTTCTGACAATATTGTTGTTGGAAGAAATGGTTTGTTTTATGACAGAGATGGAAACGATTGGAACGCAACTATTACTAAAGTTATTGCCAATCCGGTCAGTGTGCGTGAAGCGTTTTTCTCACCGTATAAAAATTTAGCCCGCATGATTGAAGAGCAAATTGCAAAAAAGGCAAATGCAGCAAACGAAAAATCGGATGCCCTCGTTGCAACGGCCGCAGACAAAACGGTCAATATGCCGAAAGAAGCGGCGGCGGCTTTGCCGAACAAAAAGCTTGATCTTGGGACGATTGCTTTAATCGGAACAGCAATAGGCGGAATTTCAACTCTCATCGGAAGCTTACTTCAAGCATTATTCGGCTTAGGCTTGTGGGTACCTATCGGACTCATCGGGCTTATACTTATTATATCTGGACCGTCGATGATACTGGCCGCCATGAAATTACGCAAGCGAAGTATCGGCCCAATTCTTGAAGCAAACGGCTGGGCGATTAATGCACATGCAAAAATCAATATTCCTCTTGGAAGCTCGCTTACAAAATTGGCATCATTGCCGAAAAACGCACGGCTCGCACACCTTGACCCGTTCGCCGAAAAGAAAAAGGGTAGAAATATTTTTATTGCCGTTTTAATCCTGCTGCTTGCAGCCGCCGGTGTTTTTTGCTATTTTTATCTTATTAAAAAAACGGGTATCTATCCGTTCAATCTAAAATAAAACCGAAAACACACAAAGGGGAGATGGAGCACCATTCGTCATTCCATCTTCCTCTTATTTGTCGAATTGACGCACTTTCGGAATAGTGAAAATCACTGCTCCTTGACAATATCAAAGACTTTGAAGGAACAGCCAAGAAGTATGGAATTGATTTTGCTTTGAAGAAGGACATTTCAGAGAATCCACCAAGATATTTAGTTTTCTTCAAGGGCCGTGATGCAGATGTGATGGAAGCAGCCTTTAAGAAAGATCGTGGGGTGGAGCTATGAGTGATTCTTCACATCGGAAACAGGAGTGATATATAGATACAAAAAAGGAGGATAATGCCATGATAGAATATCATAATAAAATCACAGCACTATACTCCCGCCTTTCAGTTGGTGATGAGGACAGGGACGGTGGCGAGAGTAATAGTATTGTAAATCAAAAAGCATTTTTAGAAAGGTATGCACGAGAGCAAAAGCTGATAAACATTCGCCACTATACCGACGATGATGAAAGCGGTAGGTTCCTTGACCGCTCAGCCTATACACAGATGATAAATGATGTAGAACAAGGCAAAATCGGAATTGTCATCATGAGTTTAAGGTAATACATTCTAAGGGGGAATAGTAGCGAGTAAGTGGGAAATCTGGCAGTAGAAAAAAAATCGCTTAAAAATGTTACAATATTAGCCGATATAGACAAATAAATTTGAATTTATGGTGGTGATTTTATGAAAATAGTTATTATACATGGTCAAAGTCATAAAGGTTCAACATATAATAGTTCAAGAATGCTTGCAGATAAATTGGGTGGAGAAGTATCGGAATTTTTTCTACCAAAAGATTTTAATCATTTCTGTATTGGGTGTGGGAATTGCTTTACTAAAGGAGAAAGTATGTGTCCGCATTTCGAACAATTACAGCCAATTACAAATGCCATAGATGAGTCGGATATAATTATTCTTGCAAGCCCTGTATATGTATATCATGTTACAGGTTCAATGAAAGCGTTTCTTGACCATTATGGTTATAGATGGATGGTTCACCGACCAAGTGAAAGTATGTTTTCAAAACAAGCTGTCTGTTTTTCAACAGCTGCTGGGGCAGGAATGAAAAAAGCTAATAAAGATATGGCAGATAGCACATTCTTTTGGGGATGTGCTAAAACTTATAAATTAGGTATTGCAGTTTGGGAGACGGATTGGAAGAGAGTTGACGAGAAGATAAAATCAAAGGTTGACCGCCAAACAACAACTCTCTCGAATAAAATAAAAAGCAACTATACAATGGTAAGACCTTCAATAAAAACAAGGATTTTATTCAATATCATAAGAATTATTCAAAAAAAGGGATGGAATGAGAGAGATAAGACATATTGGCAAGAGAAAGGATGGCTTGCTAAAAATCGTCCATGGAAATAATCAAATCCCGGTTGTTTGTTGAACTGACAATTTAATAAAAACTACCACAGAAACAGTAAATCGGAAAAAGGTTTACTGTTTTTTCTTTGTTTAAAAATAAAAAGAGAGGAAAACAGAAAATGAACTTACAAAAGAGATAGAGCCATGTCCCGAAAACCTGATGGCATTTTAATAAAAAAGATTAGAGGAAAGACCTTTGTAACAGAGATATATTTTGATAAAAAGAGTAAGGAAACATTTCAAGATAAAATGTTCAAAGTTATACATTCAAAGGGTAAATAGTAGTGAGTAGAGAAATATGACAGTAGAAAAATATCGAAAAAAATGCTATAATATTAGTCAATATAGATAAACAAATTTGAAGTTGAAGAGGAGAAACTTTCCCATGAAGAAAGAAATCAAAACAATAGAGAAAGATGGATATAACGGCGTATACTGGCCGAATCCGAACGGCAGTAAATATTGCATGATTGCCATGCTTGGTGATGATACAAAAGACATGATGGCAAAGGGTGGCGTCAAATGGCTTCAAAAGAAAGGTCTGAACGTCCTCACAATGTCACCGGCCCCAAAAGATTACGGTCACCATAACTATCCACTCGAACGTTTTGAGAAGGCACTTGCATTTCTGAAGACGATGGGCAATGAAGAAATCGGTATTATGGGTGCCTCGACAACTGGTATGCTTGCGCTTGTCGCAGCGTCATACTTTTCGGAAATAACGCTTACGATAGCCATTTCTCCTTCTGATTTTGTGATGGAAGGTTTTTATCAGGATGGGAAAGACGGGGCTCACGAACGTCCGGGAGACGGAGAGTCATCTGTTTCATATCACGGTAAGCCGCTTCCTTATCTGCCCTATGCGTATCGCCATCCGGAATACTGGCAGAAAATATCTGAGGAAACCAAACGGCGTGGCGCGATGGTTGCCAGTCGCGATTTGTTCGATGAATCGGAGAAAAGGCATCCCGTGCAGGAAGCCGAGAAAATAAAGGTGGAGAATATAAAGGGTCGCATTCTGCTGATTGGTGCGGAGGATGATGTACTTTGGGATACCTGTAAATACATTCGTAGAATGGAAAACAGGCTGAAAGAAAGGGACGCGGATAACAGTGTAGTTCTCATGACCTATGAACATGGAACGCATTTTATTTTTCCGCAGACCATGTTAACAGGCATTCTTCCTGTGGGTTCCGGGCTGTTTATCAGCATGGCTTTTAAGGAGGCAAAGCAGTATCCTAAAGAGTGTAAGCAGACGAGGATTGAAGTTGATGAGCGCTTATCGGAGGAACTAAAGCAGTGGATAAATTCGGCTCGATAAATCCCAGTTTGTAGAACTAACAACTTAATAAAAATTACCACAGGAACAGTAAATCAAAAAAGGTTTACTGTTTTTCTTTACTCAAAATTAGAAAGGGAGGAAACGAGAAAATGAAAAACATTGAAGAAAAAATCTTAATGGCAGATGAAGAAATCAAGCAGTTACAAAACAAAAGGAAAAAGCTCATCAGTCAGCAGAAACAGGAAGAACGAAAAAAGAGAGATAAAAGGATATATGAAAAAGGGGCAGTCTTTGAAAGTATATTTACTGAAAGTAAAAATCTAACCAAAGATGAATTTTATCAGCTAATAACAAGTCAAAGAAATAAAGATGAAATCAATCTTAAAAATCATAGAGAGTAGAGAAATTGCAACAAGAAAACAGAGAACTATCACAGGAAAGAAGCAAGAATTAGACCTGTACAAATTGGCTAAAAAAATGGTATAATATTACAAACATCGAGTAAAACAAATTAGAATTTGTAGAGGTGAGAAAAATGTAATGGCAACACATCCAACTTAAATCGAAATAGTATAAAATTACGAGGAGATTATAAGATGAACAATTATATAAAATTAAATGAAGATAGATGGAATAATGTAAAAAATGACTATACTGAGCCATTGACACATGAAGAATTAGAAGAAGTTAGAAATAATTCAATTTCTGTTGCATTAACTGTTGGGAAAAAAGTTCCGAAAGAATGGTTTGAAAAAGCCAACGGAAAAAAGATATTAGGTTTAGCTTGTGGTGGTGGACAGCAGGGTCCGGTTTTTGCTATAAAAGGTTATGATGTAACCATAATGGATTTTTCTAAATCACAATTACAAAGAGATGATATGGTTGCTAAAAGAGAAGGCTTAAAAATCAATACAGTCCAAAGCGATATGACAAAACCATTTCCATTTGAAAATGAAACTTTTGATATTATTTTTAATCCGGTTTCAAATGTATATATAGAAGATTTAGAAAACATGTATAAAGAAGCCTCTCGAGTATTGAAAAAGGGTGGACTGTTAATGGTCGGATTTATGAATCCTTGGATATACATGTATGATGCTGACATTGTATGGGACAAACCCGATGAGGAATTACTTTTAAAGTTTTCAATACCTTTTAATTCAAAAGAGCTTGAACAGGAAGGCAAGATAACCATAAATCCGGAATATGGATATGAATTTAGCCATACCTTAGAAACTCAGATTAGAGGACAACTTAAAAATGGTCTCGCTATGATAGATTTTTATGAATCATGTGATAAAAGACATAGATTATCACGTTATGGAAATGACTATATAGCTACACTCTGCATTAAACTATAATGTTAAGGAAGACGCAGGCCAAGAAGATTGAGAAAAAGAATCCCCATCTTCCTCTTTCTGCGAATTGTGCTTTACATTTAAAGAGCATCTCAAAAAATTCAACAAGTTTTTGTGGTGCTCAAATATCGTTTATCATGCAAAAATAACTACAGTTAAAATAATCAAAACGACAATATTTATAAACACAATAAATGGAATAACTTCGTTTAGTCTTTTTTTATTTTCTTTTACTAAAAGGATCGAAACTGTAATCATTGTAAAAATTACATAGACTGCTATTACAAGTTTTTCGGTTTGCTTGGATATTTGAAAAAATTGAAAAAAAAGGCCTACTGCCAAGGAAAGGACTGAAATAAAATAAAGGTAAAACCCTACATGTTTGCCTATGGAAGAGGCATTGTATTCTTCTTTTTCCTCTTTGCTCATCATATTATAACCTGCAATCAAAAAATAGAATTTAAACTTATGAATTAAAATACCGAAAACCGCAAGCACTGCTGCAATTATATAAAAAGTTATCATTCCTTCCTCCAAAAACGTTTTACCTTAAATTTAAGTATAGCACGGTAAATTATCTTTGTAAATGCATCAAATTCTATGTGTCAAATTCTATGCATCTAATATTTATTTTGAAACTTTTTGAGCTTATTGTACTTTATATTTATATCTGATATAAATAGATATGATAAAAAGCTCGGCAGGAATACTGCCTCATTTTTTATCTGCCGAATTTGCTATTCGGCAAACGGCGTATTATTTTTATAGGAGAAATGAAAGTGAAACATATTAAAACCATCATGCTTGTGCTGATTGCGGGACTTATTTTAACGGCCTGTGCACCTAAGGCCGACGTCTTTGTTCAGGCATCGGGAGATGTTGTGGTAACCTTGGATATTCAAACAGGGAAAACAATAGACGCCCTGCTTGAAAATGCGGCTCAGTTTACTGAAGAAGAAAAGTCAAAAAGCCGTTCCATTTTTAACGTTGAAGAAATAAAACAAGAATTGGAGTCGAAGGGTATAAAAGTTTTGAACATGACTACCAATTCGATAGCGGGCATAAATGCAAAAATAAAAATCATGAGTAAGGACATGGATAGTGAAACCTCCTTTGTAAAAACGGATATGAAGGCAGGAATTTTATCCTTGAGTATAGGCCCCGATAACATAAAAGAATTTGTGAATATGCTTTCAGAGGATGACAGGGAATATGTAGAGCTTTTAATGGCTCCTGCTATAACCGGAGAACCTATCGGAACTGCGGAATATGAAGAGCTTATTAAGGCCGCCTATGGGGAAAAGTTAGCATCCGATTTAAAAAAATCGAAGTTCCATGTTTCTATTACCTGTCCTAAAAAAATTAAAAGCATAAAGATTACCCCTTTTGCCTCTTCTTCTCAGGACGGAAATAAGGGAACCGTGGATATTCCCCTTTCAGAATTGCTTTGTGTAAGAGACCCCATCTTTGTTGAGGTCAAGTTCTAAATTTTTTGGAGGTGTTATGTATTTCGATTATTATTATTTGATTTTGGTCGTTCCGACTCTGCTGTTATCCTTGTATGCCCAATTTAAGGTAAAGTCTGCCTTTTCAAAATATTCCCAAGTGCAGACCATGAGAAAGGTATCGGGCAAAGAAGCTGCCGCCCTCTTGCTTAGATCGAATTCGATTTCTGATGTAAACATTCAAAGGGTAGGGGGAAGTTTAAGCGACCACTATGACCCCTCTCATAAGGTTTTACGCCTTTCGGAGCCTGTATACGATAAAACTTCTATAGCTGCCGTAGGCGTTGCCGCCCACGAAACAGGCCACGCCATTCAAGACAAAGAAAAATACGCCCCCCTAATCTTACGCAGCACCTTGGTGCCGGTTGCAAACATAGGTTCGACTGCCGGCCCCTATCTGGCCCTTGCCGGTATTATCTTTAGAATGAACCTGCTTCTCAACATAGGCATCATCCTTTTTGCTTGTGCGGTTTTGTTCTATCTTATAACCCTGCCGGTTGAAATAGATGCTTCAAGGAGAGCTCTAAAAATATTGGAACACAATGCCGTTTTAACCCAAGAAGAGCTGAAAGGAGCTCGGAAGGTTTTATCGGCTGCAGCCCTAACATACGTGGCCTCAGCTCTTACTGCAATGGCAAACTTATTGCGCTTAATTTTAATTTCAAGGGATAGAAGGTAGTTTAATTTTTTTGAATAAGAGAAAAATAGATGGGGCCTGCTCCCTCCGCCTTATCGGGAAGAAAACGGAATCCGTATTTTGTTTTTTCAGGAAGGATGGGGCCAAGGCTATCGAGCTTGTCTTCAAGCCTTACTTTTTCTTTATACTTTTTTATGAGCTTTTCGATTAAGGAATCGTTTTCTTCATCGGCGAGGGCACAGGTAGAATAAACTAAAAAGCCCTTAGGCTTAAGGAGTAAAAAGGCCGCAGACAAAAGTGCCCACTGCCTTTGACTTAAATTTTTTATGCGGGCTTCTGTCCACTGTTTAAGGTATTTTTCGTTTTGGAGAACATGCCTCTCGGAAGAGCAGGGAGCATCCAGTAAAATTCTATCATAAAGTTCTTGGCCGTAGCGGGGCATTCGGGAAGCATCATAGGAAGAAACTCTTATCCGTTTTCGGTTCTCTTCGCTTAAGTGTTCATCAAGCACCCTTATAAGTCTGTTCCGCCTTTCGGCAGAAAGTTCGTTTGCCTGTATTTCGGCATTCTCTTTAATCCTGCTTAAAAGGACTAAGGTTTTTCCTCCGGGGGCGGCGCACATGTCCAGGCAGATTCCTTCTTCAAGAACGGGCATTGCCTTTGCCGCCCGAATGCTTGCATAATCCAGATAATAGTTTTGTATGAGGTTTTCACTGTAGGCTTGTGCCTTGTTTTCTTCTAAAAGGGCGGCTTTTAAGCTCTGCCATCTTTCGCCGAAAATCGAAAGATAATAGCTTTCAAAGCCCTCGGCTCCGCTTAATTTTTGCTTTTTCATAGCCTATTATTCTAACAAGGTTTTCCGATAAATCAATCTCGATAAATCAATCTTATAGATCAAACTATTTCAAACTCAGGATGCTTTGCGTAAAAATCTTCAGGGATAATATCCATTAATATTATATCGTGCATTTTACGGTTTCGGATTAAAGCTCCTCTCCTTGCGCCTATTTTTTTAAAGCCTGCTTTTTCGTAAGCCTTAATAGCTCTTTCATTATAAGAATATACATTTAAAATGATATTGTGTAAGTTTAGTTTTTGATAGGCATAGTTTATGAGTAAGCACATAGCCTCGGTACCGTAACCCTTTGACCAATAGGCCTTGTTCCCTATAAAGATACCGAGCTCGGCTGTCCTATTCATATGATTGATACTCATAAGCCCCACATTTCCTATAAGCTCATCGGTCTCGGAATCTACTATTGCGTAATTATGTTCTTTTGAAATCCTATCGATTATAATGCGCTCGGCTTCAAGGCCTATAATCGAAGAAGCAAAATTAAGATATTCAGACACTTCTTGATCGTTTGCCCAAACAGCGTATTTTTCCGCATCTTCAATCCTCATTGGGGCAAGATAACATTTTTTTCCGATAAGTTTTTTGATGTACATGAGCCGAATTATATCTAAAAGAAAGAGGATGGTCAATATCTTTACCGTGTTTTATTTTCGGCCTTGATTTTATTTTGCAATAAGAGTAGAATTAAGTATAGGCTTATCTTAAGGAGGTTAATATGTCTGATATTATTTATATTGAAGGCCGCGAGATTTTGGATTCGCGGGGAAATCCGACTGTAGAGGTTGAGGTTCAGTTAAGCGATTTTAGCTGCGGCAGAGCCTGTGTTCCTTCCGGGGCTTCTACGGGAGAATATGAAGCTTTGGAAATGAGGGACGGTGATAAGAGCCGCTACATGGGAAAGGGTGTTTTAAAGGCTGTTGATCAAGTTAATACGGTTATTGCCGAAGAACTTGACGGGGCTGATGCTTTGGATCAGGCCGAAATAGACAATATGCTTATCAATCTTGACGGCACCGAAAATAAATCCAAGCTCGGAGCAAATGCTATGCTCGGTGTTTCGATGGCTGTAGCCCGTGCCGCTGCCGACAGTTTAGGCTTGCCGCTTTACCGCTATTTGGGAGGCGTTCACACTATGCAGATGCCTGTTCCCATGGCTAATATCATAAACGGCGGCCGTCATTCCGACAACAAGATAGATTTTCAAGAGTACATGATTATGCCTGTAGGAGCTCCGTCAATCCGTGAAGCCATAAGAATGACAGCCGAGGTCTTCCATGCCTTAAAGGACATTTTAAAGAAGGACGGCCATGTTACGGCAGTAGGAGATGAAGGCGGTTTTGCTCCCAATATCGAAAATGTTCAAGCCTTAGATTATATAATGAAGGCTATCGAAAAGGCCGGCTACAAACCCGGAAAGGATGTGGTAATAGCTTTGGACTGCGCTTCTTCCGAGCTCTTTGATGCAGGCGACAGAAAAGGCTATAAATTCTGGAAGTCGGAACCTTCTAAAATTTTAAATGCCGATGAGATGGTAGACCTTTTTAAGGATTGGATAAGCAAGTATCCGATTGTTTCTATTGAAGACCCGCTCGATCAAAATGATTGGGAAGGCTATGCAAAGATGACAAAGGAATTGGGAAATCAGATTCAGATTGTGGGTGATGACTTTTTTGTAACAAACACAAAACGACTTGCCCGCGGTATTGAAGAAGGAGCTTGCAATTCTATTTTGATAAAGCTCAACCAAATCGGAACCGTTACCGAAACAATCGATGCCGTAAGAATGGCTCAAAAGGCCGGCTACACCGCCGTTATCTCGCATCGCTCAGGCGAAACCGAAGATGCCTTTATTGCCGACTTAGCCGTAGCTCTTGAAACCGGACAAATTAAAACCGGTTCAATGAGCCGAAGCGACCGCATCGCAAAATATAACCAGCTTATGAGAATTGAAGATGAGCTCGGCTATAACGCCCGCTATGCAGGCATGTCAACATTTGCAAACCTGATAAAAAAATAAAAGGATACAGACTTTTAACCGGCATGGTTTATTAAAGCCTTGCCGGATTTTTTAATAGGTGATGAATAAAATAAAAGTTAAAAGTTATTTTGTTTAAATATTTTAAGATGTATTATGTCAATAGTTTACACTAGATAATTTATAAAAAAACAACTAAAATAAAGAAATTATAAAGTGATAAGTAAAAGATGTAATTTTGATTTTAAAAGACCGCATGATTCTTATTTTAGAATTAAGGAAAATTATATAGAATGTGAGTCATATAACACTATTATAAAATATTTAATAAATGACTATGTAAGGAATTTTGAAGAAGAAAAATTTTATATAATTGAATTTACAAACTGGCGATATATATATCAAATTAGAAAAGTATTGCAAGAATTTTATTTATTTTAAAAGGTAGAGGCTATATGAAATATACATCTTATCTTTTTGATATGGGTTCCACCTTATTGGAATTTCATAATTCAAAATGGAATGAAAGTGAAATACTTAAAAACGGTCATAACCGTATGATAGCTTATATTTCTAATATTTACGGTAAATCCATTGCCGATAAAATAGACAAGGAAGTTATTTTACCTTGGTATGATTATGTTGAAAATGAACGTAAAATCAAAAGACTGGAATACCGTATTTGTGAAGCCTTGTTCTTAAAATTTGGAAAGTTAGGAATACATGTTTCCTATAAAGAAATTATTGAAATATTAAAAAAAGATTATCTTGATTTTTATAATTATGCTCATCCTAATGAAGGGGTAATTAATTGTCTTAAAATTTTAAAAGAGAAAGGTTGTAAAATAGGTGTAGTTTCAAATATTATGTATCCTAAAGAAATATATCTTGAAATTTTTATGAGGGAAGGGGTTGATTTATTTATTGATAATTATACCTTCAGTTATGAAAATACCTATATGAAACCTCATCCTTCTATTTTTTTACGAGCTCTTATATCGCTGGATGCAAAAATCCATGAAACGCTTATGGTGGGAGATAATGAAAAAGCCGATATTATGGGAGCAAAGGCTGTAGGCATAAAAACCTGTTTATATGATAAAGATAAGAAGTATAGACAACATCAAGCTGACTTTTATATCAATGATTTTATGGAAATTATTGATAATTAAATAAAATGGAAAATCAGATATAAAATATTGGGGTGTAATAATAAAGACAAATATACGTCGGAGGTAGATACGCAATGGATTCACAAATTATAACCGCTGCAAGATTAGAATCAATGGGGAAATATCAAGAAGCTTTGGCTGCTTATGAAAAAATTATTGTTGAAGATAACCGATAGTATTTAAGATGGAAGAAACTGGTTTTATGAATTTACCGATTTTAAAAAAACAAATTTCACAATTTCTTGATGAAGAAGGCCGTATTGTCAGATGGCCCAAGAAAACTTATGATAAAATAAATGTCTTAAAATATCTGCAAAGAAAATTTGAACCTGATAAAAAATATTCTGAAATTGAAGTGAATACAGTCTTAAAAGCTTGGCACACATTCAATGACCATGCTCTGTTGAGACGTGAGCTTTTTGATAAATTTTTATTGGAGCGGACACCTGATTGTAAAGAATATTGGGTTAATACAGATAAAATTATGACTTAAATGATATTACTATGACTGATGAAGAAAAAGTTAAAGTACTAATAAAGGAGTTAAAATAAACTGATATTTTTAATTATTTTTTTAAGTTTTGATTTTTTTCTTTCTCTATTTTTAATGATTAGGGGTGTCAAAAAATATATGATTTCACTTGATACCTATTTTTTAAATATGGGATTAATAACAACTATTATATTCATTGAGATATTGGCAGGCATAAATTCATATTATTTGGATTTTGTTTTTATACCTATTATTGTTTGGGTTTTCGGTGCATTTTTTTTGATTTATTTTATAGTGTGTGAGCATAAAACCTATTCAAATGTACAAGAAATTATTGTTCATCTCAGTTCGACAGGAAGGCACAAAGGCCTTTGTGATACTTTGTTGGAAGGCTTTATCAAATTTGGTACATGTATGCCTCCACGAGGTTTTTACGGCTCCGATACATATTTATATCGACAAAGCTTTTTGGAATTTTCTAATTTGGATTTAACGGGAGAATCAGAAAACTTAATCAAATTACAAAAAATTGTTCGGAAAGCACGCATTATAACAAAAATATTGATTTCTCTTTTTATAGCTTTTGCCTTGCAAATAATTCCGGTAATAATCGGTGTAATGATGAGAAAAAGTTGATAAGCCCTACACAAAGTATACAGCATTTTATATAACATTTTATGAGACAGTGAGGGTCTCCTATCAGATTAAAAATTTTTGTATAGATGCGGCGATTGACTTATTTATCAATTAGTTATACTATACAGCCCCGATGGAGATTAGTATGTCAAATAAAAGAATTTATCAAGTCGACGAAAAAGTTCCGGCTGGGCTTTTCTTACCTTTAAGTATTCAGCACACATTTGCAATGTTCGGTGCCTCGGTTTTAGTCCCGATTGTCTTCGGAATAGATGCGGGTATCGTACTATTTATGAACGGTGTGGGAACCCTTTTGTTCATAGCTATAACAAAGGGCAAAGCTCCCGCCTATTTAGGTTCAAGTTTTGCCTTTCTAGGGCCTGCAACCCTTATAATTTCTTCTATGGGTTTTCAATATGCCCAAGGAGCCTTTATAGTAACGGGACTTTTAGGCTGTCTGATTGCTTTTATAATTTATAAGTTCGGAACCTCATGGATAAACGTAATCCTGCCTCCGGCAGCTATGGGTGCCGTAGTTTCTCTGATCGGCTTTGAGCTTACAAGTCTTACCGTTCAAGGCGGAACTATCGGGGCAAACATTATGACGGGCACAGCTTCACGGGGCGATATAATAGTCTTCTTTATTACGATAGGAGCTGCCGTTTTAGGCTCAGTTCTTTTTAAGGGCTTTTTATCCACCATTTCCATTTTGATTGCAAGTATTGCAGGCTACATAGCCGCAACCTTTTTCGGGATGGTAGATTTTTCAATAATAAGAGAAGCGGGGCTTTTTACCCTTCCTCATTTTCAGCTTCCTAAATTCGATCTCATGGCCGTTATAACAATGCTTCCGGTATTACTCGTTATCACAAGTGAACACATAAGCCATCAGGTAGTAACTTCCAACATTGTCGGAAGAGACCTCCTAAAAAACCCCGGCCTACACAGGAGTATCTTTGCCGATAATTTTTCGACTGCTCTTTCAGGTCTTGTCGGAGGAGTACCCACAACAACCTACGGTGAAAACATAGGCGTTATGGCAGTTACCGGTATTTACAGCGTTTATGTAATTGCAGGAGCCGCAATAATTTCAATCTGCATGGCCTTTATAAGCCCCCTTGCAGCCCTAATCCGCACCGTGCCCGGGAACGTCATCGGAGGCATAACCTTTCTTCTCTATGGAATGATAGGAGCCTCAGGAATACGCCTTTTAGTAGATTCAAAGGTCGATTATTCAAAATCAAAAAACTTAATCCTAACCTCGATAGTATTCACCACAGGATTGAGCGGCCTCAGCATAAAATTCGGTGAAATCGAATTTAAGGGAATGGTTTTAGCCTCCCTCGTTGCCGTCGCTTTAAGCCTTATCTTCTTTATTTTTGAAAAACTTGGAGTGCTGGAAGAATAGAGGGGTGACAGTATTCTCAAAAAAATATTGGATAATTATTGGCAATGGAAATTTTGATGCGGATACAAAAAAGATTTTTGTTTTTCTTTTTAGTACTCATTCAGCTTGCCGTTTTAATCGCAAGTCTAGGCAGAGCTTTTCCGTCCATCGGATTAAACACAAAAGAAAACCATAGACAAAAAAATATCTTAGCCATGAGCGATATTTATTACCGTCAAACTTTTAATAACTGTGCACCCTATTCTGCAATGGCTGCGATAAATGTAATAACAAAAAAAGAAATAGATCCGGAACTTTTAGCAAGAGAAACAGGATGGCGGATAAAAAATAATTTAACCATGCCGCAAGGCCTTATTCAAGTATTGCACAAACACAAAATAAAAACAAAAGAAGCAATTTTATCCTGCTGTTCCGATGCCGAAAAAATTAATTGGATAAAAAATACAGTCGACGAAGGAAAGCCGATTATTCTTTTAATAAAAATAAAAAAAGTTTTGCATTATGTAACGGTAATAGGTTACGACGAAAAAGGTTTTATTCTTTACGACTCTCTGCAAGAAAAGACAAAATCAAATCCGCGAAAAACAATAAAAGACAAGCCTCAATATTACGGAAATCGTTATTACGAATATTCCGGCCTTATAAAACTTTGGGATAAGGGAGGCTATAAAATATTTTTTAAAAATTGGGCATTGGTTTGCGGATAAAATTAGTTTCTTTTGAAAATAAAAGATTCCGTACCTCAGACTAAAAACCTTTTTTAGTTCTTTCTAAAAATATTTACTAAGTTGACGGTTATGGGAATCGTACAGATTAAACCTATACTTCCGGAGACGGCACGCAATATCTCGGCTGATAAAATTTCCAAATTTATGATTTCGGTAAACCCGTGCGAAAAAATGATAAAGAGTAAAAGCACGGGAATTGACGTACTAACATAGGCTAAAATAAGCGTATTGGACATTGAGCCTATAATATCCCGCCCTATATTCATCCCCGATTTTATAAGCTGCTTATTCGGTATCTTAGGACTTACAGCTACAATCTCCCACATTGAAGAAGAAATAGACATAGCTACATCCATAACGGCTCCGAGGGAGCCTATCATAATACCTGCAAATAAAAGCCCCTGATAATCTATTTTACGGTACTGAGGAACAAAGGCTAACATTTGAGCATCTTCATTTCCTAAACCTGAAAGTCTTAAAATTTTTCCTGCAACAAAAGCAAAAAGGCCTGCTATAATAACACCGCCTATAGTTCCTAAAATTGCCGTATAGGTTTTGTTATTCCTTCCCGAAATGATAAAAAGAGTAATAACGGAAGCAAGGCTGCAAATTATAATAGCCCAAAAAATAGGATTATAACCTTGAAGGATAAGAGGAAGAAAAATTCCGAATATAAGACCTACGGTAAGCCCTAGTGATATAAGAGCTTTTAAACCGTTTTTTTTACCGACAAAAATTAAAACAGCTGCAAAAATAAAAATAAGAGCATAGACTTTATAGTCCCTTGCCCTCTCATAAATACGCAAATTGTTTACCTTCCCCGTTTCATCTTCATCCAGCTGTAAGATGAGTTTTTCGTTTATCTTAAAAATAAGTCTATAAGGGATCGCAAGCTCTATTGTGTTCCGTATTGTATAAACCTCTCCTCTATGCTTTCCGGTTAAAATTTTTATCTTTAAATGCTGATACCGAAAGTCCGATTCTATAGGAATGTCGGGGCGGTTTTCTCTTGTATCATCAAAAACAATCTCTATAACTTTAGCCTTTACAACCTGACTTTTGGGAGCATTCATATAGGAACTATAATAACTGCTTAACCCATCATACTTGTTATCCATATCTTGAGATAAATTTCCGGAGGAAATTTGATCTGAGTCTTCCGCATATAAATTAAAAAATAAGAGGCTTACAATAAAAAGGAAAATATTTTTCATGTTTAATTCCGGTCATCTTTATTTAATAAAAAAGCGGCGAGAAAGTTTTTCTACACCGCTTTTATAATCCAATCCTGTTATTTGCTTATATCTTTAATATAATCGACAGGTATGGGTTTAATTGTTTTAGCCTTTTTAATGGCATCAATGAGAGCATCTCTTATGGATACGCTTTCGGCAGAATTTGCTGCCTTGCTAAAATCGTAGGAATCTCCTCCCGTAAACATAAAGCTGTTTACAACAACCCTATATTTTTTATTCATATCAAGGGGTGTTCCGTCCATAAGCGTAATCTTTGTAATTCTGTTTTCAAAAGGCTTTCTGCCGTCATATTCTACCCTTAAACCTGCAAACTGACCGTCGGTAATATTAGGATTCATTATACCGTGATCAATTGCCTTTTTAATCTCAGAACCGGGAAGATCGAAAACAACGAGATAATTATCAAAGGGCATGATCTCATAAAGGTCGCCTACGGTGATATTGCCTGCTGCAAGGGTTCGGCGTAAGCCTCCTCCGTTTTGGATGGCTATATCGGCCTTTCCCAATTGGCGTTGAACTTCAGCTGCCCATGCACCCAAAAGGGTATTGCTTCCCTTTTCACTTCTTTCATGGGTAAACTCGCCCTCGGCAACACCGATTACTTCACTCATAATAGGTTTCAGCTCCGTGTCATATTTTGCAAAGAGAGCCTTGCCTTTTTCATCCTCGATAAGAGAATCTTTGTGTTTGTAGATTTCATCAACTGCCGATTCAATCTTTGCAATCTTGTTCTCGCTTCCGAAGGTGATGCTGAGTTTACCTACAGCCCTGCCGTAACAATAGGCTTGAAGTATGGGAATACCGTTTACATTTCCTGAAACTGTTCGATGGCTGTGAGCCGAAAGAACAGCATCCAAGCCCTTAATTTCGGTAAGTTTAACTGCATTTCCGCTGATTTTTCCATCTTCTTGGAATGAATCGATGTGGGTTAAGGCGATAATTGCATCGGGCTTGCCTTCTTTAGCCTTTCCGGCTAATAGATAGTCTACCCATTCTTGGCCTGTTTTTACCGGATCGGTAAATTCCAAACCGCTTACATGTTCAGCGCTTGTCAATACAGCCGTATCTGGGTGAGCCAAGCCGATAAAGGCAATCTTGTAGTTTCCTTTTTTGATGATAGAATAAGGCTTTGCCCAGGACACAGGCTTTCCCGTATTCTTTTCAACAATGTTTGCAGCCAAGAAGGTAAAGTTTCCGTCCTTTTGCCACTTTGTCATGCGGTTTGAACCCCAGTCAAATTCATGGTTACCTACGGCACAGACTTTTACATCCATAGCCCTCATCATAGCCGAAACGGGAGCTCCATAGGTAAGATTGGATATGGCAGTTCCCTGATAGTTATCGCCTCCTGCAACCACAATGGTATTAGGATTTTCCATTCCGGCAGTGCGGACATAGCCTATCATCTTAGCCATACCGGCATTCTTTCCCTTTCCGGGACGGGTATCTTCTGCAACATTTCCGTGAAAGTCGTTAAAAAGAAGAATATCGACCCGGTTTGCAGGCGCCTTTGCCTCAATTCCCGCATACTGACCGCTTACATCATGGGATTCGGTTTCACATCCTGTAAAGGCGGCACTCAGGATGAGAACGATTACAACAAAGCCGACGGCTTTAAAAAATTTGCTGTTCTTCATAAGCATACTCCTAATAATTTGATAGTAAAATTATACACCAGTACAAGAAAAATTACAAGTTTTTTAAACGATTTAGAAAATCGACTGCAGCTGGAATAGGCAATCTATTGCAGCTGCAATCGACTGCCTATTGAACCGCCAAATAACGTTTTTCTTTATGTAACGGTGATAGGCTAAATATTGATTTTATACCTTGAAAAAATATTGGTTTTATGATATTCTCTACTAGGTTTATTTATTTCCGTTATAGCTGTAGTATGCATTTTTACACACTTCTTTAAAAATATAACCGATTTAAATAATCCCTAATACTTTTATAAGGACGGTTTTTATGAGCCAAGAAAAAAAACTTGTAATGATCGACGGTAATACTGCTGCCGGTCATGTTGCCCACGCTTTAAGCGAGGTAATTGCCATTTACCCGATCACACCGTCAAGTCCGATGGGTGAGGTCGCTGATGAATATTCGGCCCGCGGAAGAGAAAATATTTGGGGCACTGTTCCCGATGTTGTTGAACTTCAATCCGAAGGAGGTGCTGCAGGTGCCGTACACGGAGCCTTGACAACAGGAGCTCTCTCTGCAACATTTACCGCATCTCAGGGCTTGCTATTAATGATTCCGAATATGTACAAAATAGCCGGCGAGTTGACCAGCACTGTATTCCACATTGCTGCCCGTGCCGTAGCTTGCAGTGCTCTTTCAATCTTTGGTGATCACCAAGACGTAATGGCTTGCCGCCAAACAGGTTGGGCTATGTTGGCATCCAACTCGGTTCAAGAAGTTATGGATCTTGCCATTATTTCTCATGCGGCCACATTGGAAGCAAGAGTTCCCTTCCTCCACTTCTTTGACGGATTTAGAACTTCTCACGAAATCCAAAAAATTGAAGAAGTTTCTTACGACATTATGCGCCAAATGGTAAGCGACGAGCTTGTTCGAGCTCATCGAAAACGCGGTTTGACCCCTGAAAATCCCGAACTCCGCGGAACAGCTCAAAACCCCGATATTTACTTCCAAGGACGAGAAGCCGTAAATAAATACTACCTTGCTACTCCCGAAATTGTTCAAAAACAAATGGATAAGTATGCAAAACTTACAGGAAGACAATATCACTTATTTGACTATCACGGTGCAGCTGATGCCGAGCAAATCATAATTCTCATGGGCTCAGGTGCGGATACCGTCGAAGAAACGGTAGACGAGCTTAACTCCAAGGGCGGAAAATACGGCGTTCTTAAAGTAAGGCTTTATAGGCCATTCAGTGCCGAGCATTTTGTAAAAGCCATTCCCGCCACCGTAAAAGGAATTGCAGTTCTCGACAGATGTAAGGAAGCCGGCTCCTTAGGCGAACCCCTCTACGAAGATGTAAGAACAGCTATCGGCGAAATGCAGGCTGCAAAAAAATGCCCCTTTACTCATTATCCGGTCATCATCGGAGGACGCTACGGTCTCGGTTCAAAAGAATTTACACCGGCAATGGTTAAGGGAGTATTCGATAACCTTGAAGGCGAAAAGAAAGCCAACTTCTCTGTAGGTATCGAAGATGATGTTACACACACCAGCATCAAGTATGACCCCAGCTTTAAACTTGAAGATAAGGATATGCATCAGGCTATGTTCTTCGGTTTGGGTTCTGACGGTACTGTAGGTGCTAATAAGAACTCTATTAAGATTATCGGTGAAGCCACGGACAATAAGGCACAAGCCTACTTTGCCTATGACAGTAAAAAATCCGGCGGTTTTACGATTTCTCACCTCCGCTTCGGAAAACACGCAATCCGAAAACCTTATTTAATAACAAATGCGGACTTCGTTGCATGCCATAAGTTCAGCTATCTTGAAACCTATGATATGCTCCACAGCCTTAAAAAAGGCGGGACATTCCTTTTGAACGCTCCTTACGGAAAGAACGAAATCTGGGACAATATTCCGGTCGAGGTCCAAAAGCAGATTATCGAAAAAGAAGCTAAATTCTATGTAATCGATGCTATCAAGATTGCAGAAAAAGCCGGAATGGGTAACAGAATTAACGTTGTTATGCAGACTGCCTTTTTTAAAATCTTCGGAATCTTGCCTGAAGCCGAAGCTGTAGACCTCATCAAAAAATTCATTGAAAAGTCCTACGGAAAAAAAGGCCCTGAAATCGTTCAAAAGAATATTACGACAATAGATATGGCTCTTGAGGGAGTTGAAAAGGTTGACTATCCCAAGACAGCAACAAGCAAACTCAAGATGCACCCTGCAATCGCAGGCGATGCACCCGAATTCGTAAAGAATGTTTTGGGCAAGGTTGCCATCCAAAAAGGTGATGATATAAAGGTAAGCGAAATGCCCGAAGACGGCACTTTCCCGACCGCTACCACTCAATACGAAAAGAGAGCTATTGCAGAACATATTCCGATCTGGAAGAGCGACATCTGTATTCAGTGCGGTCAGTGTGTCATGGTTTGTCCCCATGCCTGTATCCGAATGAAGGCTTATGACAGCTCACTTTTGGCAAAGGCACCCCAGGGCTTTAAATCCTGCGATTATAAGGGTAAGGAATTTGAAGGAGCCAAATTTACAATTCAAGTTTCATCGGAAGATTGTACAGGCTGCGGTCTTTGCGTTCAGCAGTGTCCTGCAAAGTCCAAGGAAAATCCCGAAATTAAAGCCATCAATATGGAAAACTTTGTTGAACACAGAAAGCAGGAAGTTGCAAACTGGAACTTCTTCTTTAACGATATTCCTGACCCTGATGTAAAGAAGCTTAATTTGAGCGTTCCCAAGGGCATCGGTATGAAGAGACCCCTTTTCGAGTTCTCAGGTGCATGTGCAGGCTGCGGTGAAACGCCTTATGTAAAGCTCCTTTCACAGCTTTTCGGAGACAGAGCCGTTATTGCAAACGCAACAGGCTGTTCTTCAATCTATGGAGGAAACCTGCCCACAACACCCTATGCAAAACGATGTGACGGAAGAGGCCCGGCTTGGTCTAACTCCTTGTTTGAGGATGCAGCAGAATTCGGTTACGGTATGAGATTGACAAGCGATAAGCTTGCAGTTTATGCCCGCGAAGTTGCCGCTAAGGCAAAAGCAAAAGGTATTGCAGCAGGCGTAATCGACAAGATTCTCAATAACGCTCAAGAAGATGATGCAGCTATTGAAGATCAGAGAGCCTTTGTTGCAGAGCTTAAAAAAGAATTAGCAGGTTCAAAGGATGAATTGGCTAAAGAGTTGGATTCTTTAACCGACCACTTTATCAAACGCTCCGTTTGGATCCTCGGAGGAGACGGATGGGCATACGATATCGGATACGGCGGTTTGGACCACGTCCTTGCTTCAGGTAAAAACATCAATGTTCTTGTAATGGATACTGAAGTTTACTCGAATACCGGCGGACAGATGTCAAAAGCTACACCTATCGGTGCAGTTGCAAAATTTGCCGCTTCAGGTAAGGAAGTAAGCAAAAAAGACTTGGGTATGATGGCCATGAGCTACGGCTATGTCTATGTCGCACATATTTCTATGGGTGCCAACATGAGTCAGGTAATCAAAGCCTTCCGAGAAGCCGAAAGCTATGACGGACCTTCGATTATCATCGCTTACAGTCATTGTATCAACCACGGTATCAACATGACAAAGGGTATGACAAACCAAAAAGAAGCCGTTTCTTGCGGTTTATGGCCCTTGTACAGATACGATCCGAGACTTGTCGAGCAGGGCAAAAACCCATTTCAGCTTGACAGCAAGGAACCCGACTTTAATCTTGCCGACTTTATGTACAAAGAAGTCCGCTTTAAGACCTTAAAGAATGCCGATCCTGCAAGAGCTCAAATGCTCTTGGATAAGGCTGTTGCTAAGGCTAAGAGGCAGTGGCAGGAATACAAGTATTTGGCTGATAGGCCCTTCTAAAAATTAGGGGGAGAGGAAGACTTTTTCTGATAAAAGTTTTCTTCTCCTTCCCTCTCTTCTTTCAAAAGAACCGCTTAGGGGCTTTAGATTGCGGCGCCGGCTTGCAATCGCCTAAGAACCCGCTTATCTCTTGACGGATTTGTTTCAATTTAGAGATTTTACTTATCCAAGATAGTTATTTCGACGCGCCTATTTTTCGCCATGTTTTCAGGCGAGTTGTTGGCTGCAACAGGGCGGCGGGCACCGAAACCGCGGGTATACACGTGTTCCCTGTCTTGGACTCCCAGCTCTATAAGATAATTAGCTACGGCGGCAGCCCTTTCCTCAGAAAGAGTTTGTCTTTCTTCTTCTGTACCGGCTAAGGCCGTATGCCCTGAAATCAAAAATTCCCTATCGGGAAATTTTGAAAGAATTTCGCCTATTTGTTTTAGCTTTTCTTTTTCACTTTCTCTTAAAATTGCAGAATTGGGCAAAAATTGAATATTTTCAATACTTATTGTTAAACCCTCATCGGTTTTTTCAATAGAGGTATTTTCAAGATTTAGGTCTTCAACACTCTTTTTTATTTTTTCCTCTGTGACGGTATCAATCTTTTTTATTTCGATAACTTCAGCCCTTGCACTTCCTATAAAATCATAGGTGTAACCTGAGTAAAGGAGCATTTTAATGCTAAATTCTTCATTATAGCAAAAGAGATTACCTCTTTCTTCATCCCAATATAGGTTTTGACGGGATTTTCCTAAAATTTTGATAGGCACATCTATTTTTCCATTATAGTTTTTAAGAACTTCTTGAGGAACAACGTGGTTTAAGTCATAAGCGGCTGTTATATGATGGTAGGTTTGCCCGTCAATTTCTGCAAGGCCTATGTATTGATACTCAACCTTAAACGGAAATGTAAATGGCTTTTCAATCCCGAAAGCATCCCGAAAATCATGGGCTTCAAAGCCCTCTCCTGTCCAAGTATCGCCGGGCTTAACGGGATAATTGGGAAAAGTCGGCACATTCCGTACTACAGGCATAAAATATTCATCACCGATAGTGTAAAAACCTGCTTCATCCCGCCTAAAAACGCTTGGGTAATTTCTCGACCAGTCAAAGGTTTTGTTGGAATTTTGTTCACTGGTCATAAACATGCATGAAAAGACGGCCGAAGCAGGACTGTCAGCCGTTTTGTCCTGTATTTCGGAAACTTCTACCTCAATTCTATTGATAATTTGTGCTTGATGATGGAATCTTCCGTTTACATAGACTTTTTCATCTACAACTGAGTGAACTTTATAGGCATCCCCATCGATAAACTTAAACTTAAAAAACATTTCCGGATGCTTTTCATTATTTTGGGCAAACAAAAGAGAAAGAGACGATACAAACACAAAAATAATAAGTTTTTTTAAAATATTCTTCTTAAAAATACGGTATTTCACATTTTCTTATCGGTATTTTTGGGCTGAACCTTTAAAAAAATCCGGTAAAAAACTGTTTTTTTAAGAAATTTAAAGATTTTTCTTAAATTTTTACATTTTAGTGTAACTAAAAGCCCCTAAATAGTTTTGTTTAGTGTATGTTGAACGACAACAAACAATTCAATATACCTCCTTTGCAGTTTCCCGGCAGGTTTTTCTCCTCCTTTTGCCTGCCGGGTTTTTTATTTTATTGATAGTTTTAACAATCTAAATACGGCTTACATTATTGAAAAGATAGTAAAGATAGCCTATTTCAAAAATTACTATATTTTATATATAATTATTGACATTATATATAATTATATATAAAATATAGGTATAAATTAGGAGGTTTTATGGCTCAAATAAATGTCAATATAAGAATGGATTCCGAAGTAAAACAAGAGGCTGAACAGCTTTTTGACAGTTTAGGAATGAATATGACAACTGCATTTAATATTTTCATTCGTCAATCATTAAGAATCGGCGGTATACCATTTAAAATTATAAGTGATGAAAGAGGCTTTTATAATAAATATAATCAAAAAAAACTACATGCTGCTGCTAAAAGAATGAATGAAGGGAAATATATAGTGCATGATATATTGGAATAGGCAAATGATTAAAGCATGGGATGAAGATGCGTGGATGGATTATGTCTATTGGCAAACAGAAGATAAAAAAACATTAAAAAGAATCAATATGTTGATTAAAGATATAGAAAGAAATGGTCATAATGGCTTAGGCAGTCCTGAGCCATTAAAGGAAAATCTGTCAGGATTCTGGAGCCGCAGGATCGATAAAAAAAATAGATTGGTTTATAGAATAGTCGATAATGTGATACAAATAATTCAGTGTAGAACCCATTATGGTGAAAAATGATAAAAGAATCTTCAATAAAATTAAATGATTACCAATCTTCTCGAATTTGTTTATATAATGAATTTTGCTTGATTTTTCATACAATATCTTATATAATATACTTGGAGGCGTAGTATGGCAATTTTACAAGTCCGTGATATGGATGATCGTTTATATGATAGATTAAAATTCGCAGCAAAACGAGATAACCGCTCAATCAGTCAGCAAGTTATTACAATTTTACAAGATTATTTTACTTCTGCTCCCGTAAAAACAAAAAATGCTACAGAGGAATTTTTAAAACTTGCAGGCTCATGGGAAGATTTGCGAAACACAGAAGAAATTATCGATGATATAAGAGATTCCCGTATCAATTCAACAAGATTTGAGGTTTTAGATGGCATATTTGATTGATACTGATATAATAATTTTTGCACTCCGAGGCGACAAGACCGTACTGGCAAAATTTGAAGAAAACAAGCATATTCCTATTTCTATTTCGATGATTACTTATGCAGAACTTGTCTTTGGTGCAAAGCGGTCTCAGAATGAACAAAAGAATATGATAAAGGTAAATCATATTCGCGAAATTTATCCCATCGAAGAATTAAATGCTGATGTCATGGAAGTATTTGCCGACATAAAGGCAAAGCTGTATGCAAAGGCAATAAGAATAGAAGATATGGATTTATTTATTGCAGCAACAGCAATTTACAACGATTTGACTTTAGTAACAAATAACACAAAGCATTTTGAGAATATTCCATTATTGAAATTGGAAAACTGGAAAAAGAATGTTCAATAAAATTAAATGATTATCCATACTATACGTAACCGCATTTCGATTAATCCTCGTAATGTCCGCGCAGGAAAGAATTTCCAAAGTATTTTTGCTCACTCGGTATACAAGCCTGTTCACTTAATCAAACCATATTTTTTTCATTCGCCCGTTTCGATCTTTTGTACAGGTTAACTTGAAACCTAGTGTTTTTTGTGATATGATTAAAGCAAGGAGATATGATAAACAGTTCGGCAGAAATTCAGCCTCACTGTTTATCGATATTGTATGCGGTTTGTAAATAAACCGCTTGAAAAAACTTTTTTCGGAAACTTAGGTTTCCTGCAAAAAGTCTTTATGAGGGTTAATTATGTCTTATGATATATTAATTGAGCAAATACGAACTCTACCGGAACAACTTTTGATGTCTGTTTCTGTATTTATTAAGTTTCTCCAATCGGAGCAAAATAGTGTTTTAACTAAGCATACAGAAATCAAAAGCAAGCAAGCCTTTTTTGACTTAGCAGGAAAAATTCATTTAGATTGTAATGCCGTTACTGAACTGAGGGAAAAAAGTCTTGCATGATTTTAGTAGATACAAATATGGGCCAACGACAGACATTTTAAGCTTATTCAGACAGTTATTCCAAAGCTAAAATTGTATGATAGTATTTAACTATGCGCTCGGAAAGACTTTTTGAAATCGTATTTATCCTTCTCAATCGGAAGCAGACAACTGCACAAGAACTTGCAAAAAAATTCGGCGTATCGGTGCGCACTATTTACCGCGACATAGATATTTTAAGCAGTGCAGGAATTCCCGTGTACACTGTACAGGGAACAGGCGGAGGAATTTTTATCGATGAAAGCTACACAATCAATAAATCGATTCTAACAAAAGAAGAACAGGAGAGAATACTGCTTGCTTTGCAATGCCTTTCACCAATCGATGAGATACACACCGAATCTATCTTAAACCGCTTATCTGCAATCTTTCAAAAAAATGCCGATTGGATCAGGATTGATTATTCCCGCTGGGACAACAAAAACGATCATCAACTTTTTAAAACGCTTAAAGATGCAATTTTAGAAAGAAGAGCCGTCAAGCTGGAATATCTCAGCTCATACGGAGAAAAAATGGAACGAACCGTCTACCCATTATGTCTTTTGTATAAATCGAAGGCTTGGTATGCCGAATGCTATTGTACCGAAAAAAACGCATACAGACTTTTTAGATTAACCCGTATACTTTCTATTACAAAGACTTTAAAAACATTTAATCGTGCAGAATTGCTCGGCAAAATACCTGACAATAAAGAAGCGGCACCGCTTCCCCTTACAAACATTAAATTAAAATGCACTGCTAAAACCGCCTACAGACTCTACGATGAATTTCCTCAGGAGCTTATCGCAAAAAATTCCGACGGCTCATATACCCTGAATGCAGCTCTCCCCTTTGATTCGTGGGTCTGCGGTTTTATCTTGTCGCTCGGCACCGAAGTAGAAATCCTTGAACCGGAAAACTTAAAAACCGAAATCGCAAAACTTGCAGAAGAAATTATGAAAAAGCATAGAAAAGTTTAAATTCTTTTTAAAACCTGACACATTCTGACAGGTTGATGTGCTATAATGAGTTTACATATTTTTATGGGAGAAACCTATGCCGAGACCTACAACAAAAGAAGATTTGATTTTTGCTTCAAATGAACAGTTTGAAAAACTGTGGAACTTAATTGACGGTATGACCGAAAAAGAAAGAACTGCCGATATAAATCCTAATGAGCGCGATAAAAATGTACGCGATGTGTTGGTTCATCTTTATGAATGGCACTGTCTTTTATTGAATTGGATAAAGTCCAACACAAAAGGAAAACCGGCAGCCTTTTTGCCTGAACCTTACAACTGGAAAACTTATCCTGAAATGAATGTTGAGTTTTGGAAAAAGCATCAAGGCACCCCTTATGCCGATGCCGAAAAAATGCTTAAAAAAACGCATAAAGAAGTTATGAAACTAATCGAAACTTTTTCCAATGATGAACTTTTTTCAAAAAAATATTTTGACTGGACCGGTACAACGACCCTCGGCAGTTACTGTGTATCCGCTACTTCCAGTCATTACGACTGGGCAATCAAGGATATAAAAAAAGCTTTAAAGAAATATCGCGGGAAATAGTATCAAACAAAGGCTGTTCCCAAATGGAACAGCCTTTTCTCTATCGGATAATTTTATTATACTTATTCAAAGTAATCTTATAAAAAAGCAAATATAAAATCAGGGTAAAGCCTCCGGTTAAAAGCAAGGCGGCAAAAAAAACGGACGTGTCAAAAAGCCCCAGGACTAATAGCAGCCGGCTAAATAAGGGAGAAGCAAAAAAACAGTGGACAAGCGAAACTAAAACAGGCAGCACAAAGAGCCAAACGAGCTGGGCTTGTGAAGTTTTTTTGATTAAAGAACAGTCCATTCCTATTTTGAGCATTATTTGATACCGTCGTCTGTCTTCTACACCTTCGGAAATCTGTTTGAAGTACATAATCAGAATGAGCCATATTAAAAACATAAGGCTCAAAAAAGTTCCTAAAAATAAAAAGCTGCCGTCAAATTCTCTTCTGTCTTTATAAGACTGAAATTTATTGCCATAAAACAGCCCTGCATCCGAAGCCTTTGCCGATTTTTTTATGTCTTGAATATAGTTTTGAGGAATAGTTTTAAGATTATCGGCGGAGGTATTCCAAAAAAATGATTTTTCAAGCGCGAGCAGTTCTTTGTTTTTAAACTTAGTCTTTGCCTCTTCTTTTAATAAGTTTAATTCATTTTTAATAAGTTCAAGGCTTTTAGAATTTTTAGCTATCAGGTTTATATAAGGAAACGGGGAATAAGGAATATAAGGAGAATTGCTCATCACTGATACGAATTTATTTTCAAACTTTTTTACTTTAAATTTTTTTTGCCCTATTTGTAATGGCCTTGTATAGTCAATTTGATTATTATTACAAAAGATAAAAATCTCATCACTTTTCATATTTGTAATGTTATCCGATAATTTTTTTATCTCATCGGTAGAATAGTTTGAGAGCACAAGAGGGAGTAATATATTATCCTTTACGGAAAACTGACCCAAGAGATTATAGTCTTGAAACACAAAGCCTAAGTTGTTCCGTCTAAAAGCCGAAATGTCTTTACCCTTTATTTTGGATATAGGTTCTCCTTTACAAGAACCGAAGGATTTTGATTTTCAATATAGATGCTTAAAAGAGCTCTTTTTATTTCAAATACCTCATCTTTTGAAGAATTCATATTTTGCAATAAAATATTTATATGTTAAAAATTTGAGGTGTAAAGGATTAATTACAGCTTTTATAACACTGTTAGCCCGTAATAAATGCTTTTTCCGATTGACTTTTTTTTAAATTATTGTGATATTTATAGAATGAGTGATAAAAAAGAAATTATTCCGATAGAAAGTTTGCTGCCGCAAAAGTTAAATATTATTCCCTTGAGCGGCAGACCGATTTTTCCCGGCATTTTTACGCCGCTTTTAATTAATGCCCCTGAAGACATAAAATCCATTGAAGATGCCTATGCAGGAGACGGCTTTATAGGGCTTACCCTTCTTAAAAACAATATTGAAAACCCTCAGGCCAAGGACTTGTACAAAGTAGGATGCGCAGCAAAAATAGTGCGTAAAATAAATCTGCCGGATGGAGGCCTCAATGTTTTTATCGCAACTCAAAAACGCTTTAAAATACGCAAAACGGTCAATGATACAAACCCGATAGTCGTAGCCGTTCAATATCTGGATGATGAAGAAGAAAAAAACCATGAGGTGGAGGCCCTAACAAGAGCCCTTATAAGCGAGATGAAGCAGCTTTCTGAAAACAATCCTCTGTTTTCCGAAGAGATGCGGCTCAATATGATCAACATTGACCATCCCGGAAAGATTGCAGATTTTATTGCGAGTATCTTAAACATTCAAAAAGAAGATCAGCAAAAGATTCTTGAAACCTTAAATGTAAAAAAGAGAATGGAAGAGGTTTTTATTCACATCAAAAAAGAACAAGAACTTTTGCAGGTTCAGCGAAAAATACAGGAAGACCTTAATACGCGTGTAGAAAAAAATCAGCGCGACTATTTTTTAAGGGAAGAACTTAAATCCATCAAAGAAGAATTGGGGCTGACCACCGATCCTAAGACCAATGAAGAAGAAAACTTTGCAAAGAGAATAGAAGAGTTTCAATTTTCCGGAGAAGTAAAAGAGGCTGTAGATTCCGAGTTTGAAAAATTTAAGATGCTCGACCCCTATTCTTCCGAATACATAGTTACCCGAAATTATTTGGAAACCATTCTTTCCCTTCCGTGGAAAAATTCGGAACCGGAAGAATACGATATTGCAAAAGCTCAAAAGATTTTAAACAAGGATCACTACGGACTTGAAGATGTAAAGACCCGAATAATAGAATACCTTTCCGTGCGCAAGCTAAAAAAAGACACTAAGGGTTCCATAATTCTTTTGGTAGGCCCGCCCGGTGTAGGTAAAACAAGTGTAGGAATGTCCATAGCCCGAGCCATGCGCAAACCATTCTTTAGGTTTTCAGTAGGAGGTATGAGGGACGAGGCCGAAATAAAGGGACACCGAAGAACCTATATAGGGGCCATGCCCGGTAAAATCCTACAGGGCTTAAAGGTAGTCAAAACCAATTCCCCCGTTTTTATGATAGACGAGGTGGATAAGATGGGACAAAGCTATCAGGGAGATCCATCAAGTGCCCTCCTTGAAGTCTTAGACCCTGAGCAAAACATAAACTTTAGAGACCACTATTTGGATTTGCCCTTTGACCTTTCCAACATAGTTTTTATACTTACGGCAAACACCCTCGATTCTATTCCCCGTCCGCTTTTGGACAGGGCTGAGGTAATAAATCTTTCGGGCTACATAGATTCCGAAAAGGTGCAGATAGCAAAAAAACACCTTATTCCGAAAAGCCTTGAAAAGCACGGTCTTAAAAAGAATCAAGTTGTCTACAGTCAGGATATGCTTCTTTATATTGCCAACTCTTACGCAAGGGAAGCCGGCGTGCGCAACTTTGAAAAGAAGCTGGATAAGATTCACCGAAAGGTTGCAACTGAAATTGTAAACGGTAAAAGAAAAGAAGATGAACAATTAACCGTAACAAAGGCCGATGTTGAAAAGATGCTTGGCAAGGTTATCTTCCGCGATGATGATATAAAAAAAGCCGATGTTCCCGGTACGGCAATAGGCCTTGCTTGGACATCGATGGGAGGGGATACTCTTTTGATAGAAGCGGCATCGATGGCGGGAAAAGGCGGCTTTAAACTCACAGGTCAAGCCGGAAACGTTATGAAAGAATCCGCCGGAATCGCCCTGTCATGGACACGAATCTTTGCCGTAGAAAATAAAATAAAAAAACCGGACTGGTTTGAAAAAAACATAATCCACCTTCACCTGCCGGAAGGAGCCACGCCCAAAGACGGGCCTTCAGCCGGTATCACGATGGCCACAGCTTTTTTATCTCTATTTTCAGGGAAGATCATAAAACCGAAACTTGCTATGACCGGAGAGCTTTCACTTACGGGACAGGTTCTTGCCATAGGCGGCCTAAAAGAAAAAACAATCGCTGCCCGCCGCAACGGGATAAAAGAAGTTATAATCCCCAAGGCTAACACAAGGGACTTAGACGAGATCCCCGAATATATTAAGAAGGGCATTAAGTTTTATCCCGTAAGCCATGTTGAAGAAGTTTTGGACATAGCCTTTAGGGGTGCGTTGACGAAGAAAAAAAGATAGGCCACCGGATTTTAAGTATAAAAACAGTTTATATATTGCCGATAATATGTTATAAGAATACCTATGAATAAGATAACATACATATCTGTTAAAGAAACTGCAAAACGCTGGCAAATTAGTGAACGTAGTGTAAGAAATTACTGCTTGCAGGGTAGAATTGTGGGGGCTCTTCTAGAGGGCAAAACATGGAATATTCCTTCTGATGCAGAAAAGCCTCATCGAAAAAATCGTCATGCTGCAAAACAGTCTACTCTTTTATCATTTCTTAAACGTGAAAAGGAAGCTGGCTTGAAAGGCGGAATTTATCACAAAATTCAGATTGACCTTACTTATAATTCAAATCATATCGAAGGGTCAAAACTTACACATGATCAAACTCGCTTCATTTTTGAAACAAAAACACTTGGCGTTACAGATGAAGTTGTTAGAGTTGATGATATTATTGAAACGGTAAATCATTTCCATTGTATTGACTTAATAATCGAAGGTGCCCATACGAAACTTTCGGAAAGCTTCATAAAACAGCTTCATTATATTTTAAAGTCGGGAACAACTGATAGTCAGAAATCATGGTTTAAGGCTGGGGATTACAAAATGCTGGAAAACGAAGTGGGTGGAAATGAAACCACAAAACCTGAGAATGTTACGGCAGAGATGAAATTATTATTAATGGAATACAATGAAAAATCTGAAATCACTTTTGATGATGTGTTAGATTTTCATGTCCGATTTGAAGCTATTCATCCATTCCAAGATGGTAATGGCCGTATTGGAAGATTAATAATGTTCAAAGAATGTCTTAAACACAATATTGTCCCTTTCATAATTACTGAAGAACTAAAAGTTTACTATTACAGAGGAATTAAAAATTGGAAAAATGAACGCGGGTTTTTAAGAGATACTTGTCTTACCGGACAGGATTTAATGAAAAAATGTTTGGATTATTTTGGTATTATGTATAATTAATCATTATTTCAATAAATGAATATAAACAAAGTTTTTTCCAGTGGATTATATGACTGTATAGATTCAAAATTAATTGAACAATATTTTTAGCTATTGTCTTCCACCTGCAACTTTAGTCCATTTAAGCTGTCTAAACAAATATGAAAGAAGAAATTAAACGCAGATATTCTATAGGTGAAGAAATTGCAAATTCCGTAACTCACGGTATAGGAGCGGGACTTTCGATTGCCGCCCTTGTGCTTTTAATTATAAGGGCTGCCCGTTATGCGCCGCCGGATTTAAAGGCCGGTTACGTAGTGGGCTTTACCATTTTCGGAGCCTCCTTAATAATCCTCTATATTTTTTCGACCCTATACCATGCTCTTCCCTTAAAGGCAAAAAAAGTATTCGGCATCTTTGACCACTGTTCAATCTATGTGCTTATAGCCGGAACCTATACTGCCTACTGCCTTTCGGCTCTTCATGGAGCGGTGGGCTGGACTATCTTCGGCATTATCTGGGGAATGGCTGTCCTAGGCATAGTTTTATACTCGGTATTCGGAAGCAGGGTGAGGATTTTATCGGTTATTACCTATATCCCCATGGGCTGGCTCATTATCTTTGCCTCAAAACCATTAAAAGAACAGCTGCCGCTTTTAAGTTTTAAGTTTTTGCTTATAGGCGGAATTATTTACACTGCCGGCTGTATTTTTTATGCAATGAAGAAAGTAAAATGGGCTCATAGTATCTGGCACCTCTTTGTTATAGCCGGAAGCATAATGCACTTTTTTTCGCTTTATTACAGTATTTAATTCTGTTTTACTTTGACATGTCCTTAGAGAGAATTCAAAATCCCGAGGTACCGATTTCTAGGTATTTTAAAGCCGCCGAAGCGTTTTATGTTTTCGGAAGGAATTTGGGCATCTATTAAAATGCCTTTTTTGTTTTCAAAGAAGTCTTGGGCAAAGAGGGCAAAGGCTGTTTTAGATGCCCCGCTTATCTTGCTGAACATGGATTCGCCTATAAATACCTCGTTTATATAAAGGCCGTAAAAGCCTCCCGCCAATTCGTTTCCTCTCCATGCTTCGATGGAATGGGCAAAGCCTATTTTATGAAGAATCCTGTAGGCTTGAACCATGTCATCAGTGATCCAAGTTCCTTTTTGCCCCTCTCTTTTGATTAAGGCGCAGTTTTCTATAACCTGATCAAAGGCAGAATCTAGGCTTATCCTAAAATCCGCCTTTTTTATTTCCCTTTTTAAGCGGGACGGAATATGAAAAGAATCCTTGTCGATTACAAACCTCAGGCAAGGAGAAAACCAGATTATAGGGTCTTCTTCGGAAAACCAAGGAAAAAAAGAATGTTTATAGGCCGAAAGAATCATCCCCGGCGAAAGATTTCCCCCCGATATGGCCTCATCATCTTGGGATTTTTGAATATAATCTTCCTCTCCCAAGGCCTTATTAAAATCAAAAAAATCCTCACTCTCAAGCCAAGGAAAATCCTTTTGGCTTCTTTTTAAGAGTATATCTTTTTCCGTAGAACCTAAAAGCGATAATGAAGAAAAATCGGTCTGCATTTGTTTTTGCTAAAAGGCCGCACCTTTTTATTTTACGTTTAATACCAAATAGGGCTTTTTAAGTTTGTCCCCGATTCGGCATTTTACTGAGCTGCCCTTCTTTGTTTCCCCAAAAAGAATCATATCCGTTAAAGGGGTTACAAATTCGTCTTCGACAAGGCGGGCTGCATTTCGGGCTCCGAATTCTTCCGAATATCCCTTTTCTGCTAAAAGAGAAATAACGTCTTCTTCAAGCTCAAGACTGATGTCCTTTTCGGCAAGTTGGGAGCGTATTTTTTCTACTTCCTTTTTGATAATAAGGCTCATAACCTGCATCGTAAGGGGGCCGAATTTTATAACTGCATCCAGACGGTTTCTGAATTCGGGGCTAAAGGTCTTTTCGACGGCTTCATCGACAGCCGATTCCGAAATACGCTCTCCTCCGAAACCGATTAAGGGTTTTCCTATGTTGGAAGAGCCTGCATTGCTTGTCATAATAAGAATTATATTGTTAAAGGCCGCCTTCCTGCCCTGATTATCGGTAAGGGTAGCATAGTCCATAATTTGTAAGAGAATGTTATAAATGTCGGCATGAGCTTTTTCTATCTCATCCAATAGAAGAACCGCATTCGGGCTTTTTTGTACGGCAGAGGTTAAAAGCCCGCCTTCTTCAAAGCCTACATAACCGGGGGGTGAACCTATAAGTCGGCTTACCGTGTGCTTCTCCTGATATTCGCTCATATCGAAGCGGAGGAGGGGAATACCCAGCTCTTCGGCAAGGGTCTTAGCCAGCTCGGTTTTACCGACACCGGTGGGGCCGACAAACAAAAAGTTTGCAACCGGCTTATCCTTAGAGCGGAAGCCTGCACGGGAGCGTTTTACTGCCTTGGTAACTCCCTCTATGGCTGTATCTTGTCCGAAGATTTTTTTTGAAAGAATTTCTTCAAAGTGCCGCAGCTTTTCCGTTTCGTTTACCGAAACCCTTTGCTCCGGAATCTTGGCCGTTTTTGCAATTATCTTATCTATGTCCGAAAGGCTTACCTCCGGCAAGGCTCTTTCTTCAAGGCCTTTTTCATCAGCTTCATCTTCGTTTTTTTCTTTATCAGCTCTTATTTTAATCAGAGCCCCGGCTTCATCTATGAGGTCTATAGCCTTGTCGGGTAAAAACCTATCCCTGATATGAAGAGCCGAAAGATGGACTGCCGACTCCAAAACCTCATCACTGTAATGAACCTTATGAAATTTCTCGTAACTTTCGCGAAGGCCCTTTAAAATTTTAACGGTTTCTTCTTCACTTGGCTCTTCAATGTCTATTTTTTGAAACCTGCGTGCTAAAGCTGCATCCTTTGTAAAATGTTTATTATACTCCTCAAATGTTGTAGCCCCTATGCATCTCACCCTTCCATTGGTCAGGACAGGTTTTAAAAGATCCGGGGCCTCAATTCCGCCCCCTCCCGAGTTTGCATTTACAATGGTGTGAATTTCATCTATAAAGAGAATAGCATTTTTTTCCTTTGATGCTTCAAGGACTATCCTTTTTAGCCTTTCTTCAAAGTCGCCTCTAAATTTTGCTCCGGCCATTAAATCAGATAGGCTTAAGCTGTAGATATTTGCGTTTTTTAAAAAAACCGGAACTTCGTTTTTTGCAATACGTATTGCCAAACCTTCAGTTATAGCCGTCTTTCCCACTCCGGCCGCGCCGACATGAATCGGGTTGTTTTTTTGTTTGCGGCATAAAATCTGAATAGTCCTTTCTATTTCTTCTTCTCTCCCTATAATGGGCGAAATATGCCCCCTATAGGCTTTTTGAGTTAAGTTTACAGTAAATCTTTCGAGGAAACCTCTTTGTGTTTTAGTTTTTTCGTTTGTTCTTGTATTCGGCGTTTCAGTATTTTGTACTTGATCGTCCGCATTGTCTTCTAAAACGAATAATTCGGCCTGCCCTTCTTTTTCGGTATTTTCATAAGCGCTTCTTTGCCTGCCGTCATCATAAAAATCGGGGCTGCTTACCAGCTGCAAGAGTCTTAGCCGGTCTATACCGCTTTGTTTCATAAAAAAAGAACAATGATTTTTTTCCTCGTCCATAAGGCTTACTATTATGTCATTAATACCTATAACCGACTTTTCGGCGGCATTACAGTTCAAAATAGCTCTTTCAAAAACATTTTGAAGGCCTACTGTTTGAATCGGTTCTGCTTGAGTATTTTGGGTTCTTATAGGAATTTTATTTTTAAGGTATGTATTTAAATTATCGTGAATATAGCCCAGATCCGAACCTGACAGGGTAAAAAGCTCCAAAGCCTTCGGATTGAACATAATTGCCCACAAGAGGTGCTCAGGAGTAACAAATTCATGATTCCTTTTTTTTGCGTCTTCTACCGCATCTTGAAAAATGCGTCTGACCGTTATGCTTACTGTAAAATTCATACTTTTTCAACCGTGCACTGCAGCGGAAAATTATTATGTTTTGCTGCTGTTAATACTTGAAAGCATTTTGTTGCTGCTATGTCATATACATAAATTCCAACGGATGCTTGTCCTGTTTTATGAACCTTAAACATTAAAGCTTCGGCCTCTTCCGGTGACTTATTAAAGATAGAAACAAGAATTGCCACAACAAAATCCATTGGGGTAAAATCATCATTGAGGAGTATAACTCTATAATTTTCAGGTTCTATAAATTTATCAGAAATAATTGTCCCCTTTTGGGGCTGTTTTTTTACTTCCATACATATAAAGTACTGTAAAAATCCATATTTTACAAGCATTTTTTTATTTTTTTAATAATATTCTTTAAGAAAACGATGAATTCGTTAAAAATATAGGTATATTTGCAAAAAAAGAAAAAAAAGCATTGATATTTTAATATAATGTGGTATACTGTACTTCATGAGTTATGGGAATTCTGAAACAAAAAAAATGATACCTCTCAGCATAGGTAAAAAAAATGCGGTAATGGAGAGGATTTTTGAACTTATATATTCTAAATCATCCTTTTTGCTTTTAGGGCATGAACATGCAGATGAAGATTGTGTCTCTTCTCTTGTAGCGTTCGGTTTGCTGCTGCGTAAATTCGGAAAAACGGTCAGTATTTTTTTAGAAGATGGTGTACCTGAAAATCTTTCGTTTTTTGCCGGTATTTGCAGCTATAATTCTATTTTTTTGTTTGTAAAAGATTTGACTGTTCCTACGGCACCCGATGTTATCGTTATTTTGGATACCCCTAAACCCGATATGATAGCCTTAAATGATGAGATTAGGCTTTTTTTTAATAATAAAAAAATACCGAAAGTTGAGATAGATCATCACTTTACGGCTGATGCGGACTATTCGGGAGATGAAGATTATAGGCTTACAATGAGAGCTTCAAGTACCTGCGAAATAATCGGGCAAATGTGTTTAAAACTTGAAAAACGCCCTGAGATTTTAAAAAAATACGGTATAAGTGATCTCTATTCCCGAAATATAGTCCTTGCAATGCTTACAGGTATGATAGGCGATGCAAAAATGGGAAATTATCTTTTTAAACGCAGAGATAAGGTCTTTTATGATTATTTTTTAAAAAAATTCAATAGTATACTCAGCAAAGAATTTAATGAGGGATCGGGAAATATAAGCTCCGTTAAAGAAATACTGGATTTGATAGAAAAGCTGTCGGATGAAGATGCAAAACTTTATAATGAGATAATGAAAAATGTTTCTTATGACGGACGTATAGGAACCATTATCTTAGATGAAAAGCGGTCAGACGCTTTAAGCTCCGGAATTGATTATAATCAATTTTTGGGCGTTATAAAACGTGCTACGGATAATATCGCCGAAAAAGTTCATGGAGTGGGCATATCGGCATACTTTGATCCTGCAGAAATTTCCGATAAAATTCAATTTCGAATAAGAGCATCGGGCGATGTAAAGGGTATTGATGTAAGACCCATTTTAAGCGAATTCGGTATTGAAGACGGAGGAGGCCATCCCGGAGCTATAGGTTTTAGGTTTCCCCGCACTGAAATCACGGATCTTCCGGCCTATGTCGATAAGATTTCCAAAAGAGTTAAAGCTCTTATTCCGCAATGATGACTCAAAAAATAAACTATGACAGATTGATGCAGGAAACCGTAAAAAAATTGGGTTCAAATAATAAGACCCTTTTGCTCCATTCTTGCTGTGCCCCTTGCAGTTCTTCCGTTATCTTAAAACTGGCTCCTTTTTTTAAGCTTACTGTTTTCTATTACAATCCTAATATAGACACGGATGAAGAATACACAAAAAGAGCTGAGGAACAAAGGCATATTATTTCTATATACAATGACGAAAACATATCGCCTCATATTATAGACATATTTGAAGAACCCTACCTTCCTGATGAATTTTATAAAATATCCGAAGGGCTGGAAGACTGCCTTGAAGGGGGAGAAAGGTGTATGAGGTGCTACCTTTTACGGCTAAAAAAAACTGCCGAAAGGGCTAAAAATGACGGTTTTGATTTTTTTACCTCAACCCTTTCGGTGAGTCCCTTAAAAAATGCAGAAAAACTTAATAATATAGGTCTTTCCCTTGAAAGTGAAACTTGTAAATGGCTTCCAAGTGATTTTAAAAAACGAAACGGCTACCTTGATTCCATAAATTTAAGCAAAAAATACGGGCTTTATAGGCAGGATTACTGCGGCTGCAAATACTCAAAACGATAAAATTTTATTCATTTTATATTCATAAATTCAAGTTTTAGAATTGACTATATACTTAATTCCTGCTATAATAAAAGCTAAAGTAATCAATCTATTGACTATAAATATTAGGAGGTCAAAAGTGAAACTTGAATTAGGTATTATCCCCATTAACGACATGAAATTTGGAAACAAAACTGCCGTTAACGGAACATGCCTTGAAGTAAACAAAGCTGAACTTGAGGCTCTTATCAAGGAAGATCCGCTTGTAACCGGTGTTGAATTGCACATTGCAAAACCCGGTGATAACACCCGAATCATCCCTGTAAAAGATGTTCTTGAACCCAGATGCAAGGTAGAAGGCAGCGGCGTTTGCTTCCCCGGTTTCTTTACCGGTGAGGAGGCTACTGTTGGAGCAGGTAAAACCCACGTATTGAAGGGTGCTGCTGTAGTTACAACCGGAACAGTTGTAGGTTTTCAGGAAGGTATCATCGACATGAGCGGCCCGGGTGCCGAATACACACCTTTCTCAAAGACCGTAAACCTTGTTGTTGATTGTAAAATCCAAGACGATGTTACCCGTGCTATTAAAGAGAAGGCCTTACGCCTTATGGGCCTAAAAACAGCCCGATACCTCGGAGAAGCTGCTAAAAATGTAAAACCCTCTTCTGTAGAAACATACGAAACTCTTCCTTTCGCAGAGCAGGCTAAACAGTATCCGAACCTTCCCAAGGTAGGCTATGTTTACATGCTTCAAAGTCAGGGACTTTTACACGACACCTATTATTACGGTATCGACGTAAAGCAAATTCTTCCCACAATTATGTACCCCACAGAAGTTATGGACGGTGCAATCGTAAGCGGTAACTGCGTTTCTGCATGCGATAAAAACCCGACCTATGTTCACCAGAACAGCCCCATTATCCATGAGCTCTATAAGAGGCACGGAAAAGACATCAACTTTATGGGTGTAGTCATTACAAATGAAAACGTTACTCTTGCAGACAAGGAAAGGTCTTCTAACCTTGCAGCAAAGTTGGCTCAGCAGCTAGGCTGCGATGCAGTTATCGTTTCTGAAGAAGGTTTCGGAAATCCCGATGCCGACTTGATTATGAACTGCCGCAAGATCGAAGAGATGGGTATCAAGACCGTTCTCGTAACCGATGAATATGCCGGTCAAGACGGTGCAAGTCAGTCTCTTGCCGACTCAAACCCCTTAGGAAATGCTGTAGTTTCTAACGGAAACGCAAACGCTGTTGTAAAACTTCCCCCGATGAAGACCATTATCGGAGATGTAAAACAGGCAAACGTTATTGCGGGTGCTTGGGACGGAAGCTTACATGCAGACGGAACAATCGAAGCTGAAATTCAGGTTATTACCGGTGCTACAAACGAGCTCGGGTTCTGGAATCTTAGCGCAAGAGGACTATAAGGAGTTAAGCTATGAGTAAAGTAATTGTTCATTATATCAATCAGTTCTTTGCCGGAAAGGGCGGAGAAGACATGGCTGACTACAAACCGGAGGTTATTGACGGAACAGCAGGGCCCGGTACCGGAATTCAAGGTGCCGTAGGTGATGCAGGAAAGATCGTCAAGACCATTATTTGCGGTGATAACTATTTTAACGAACATGAAGAAGAAGCTCTTGCATTTGTTAAAAAAGTTCTTATCGATACAAAAGCTGACCTTCTTATTGCCGGTCCCGGATTTAATGCTGGACGATACGGTATGGCTTGCGGTAACGCTGCAAAGGTTGCCTTTGAGCTCGGAATCCCTGCTATTTCCGGTCTCTACGAAGAAAACCCCGGTTATGATGTATTTAAAGCCTTTATGTACACAATCAAGACAGGCAACTCTGCTGTAAGCATGAGAGAAGCTGTTCCTGCTATCGGAGCTTTGGCTAAAAAACTTTTAAAAGGTGAAAAAGTTTGCTGCCCCGAAAAAGAAGGCCTCTTACCCAGAGGCGTACGCCAAAACTACTTTGCAGAAGAAAGAGGTGCAAAGAGAGCTGTTGACATGCTCCTCAAGAAGATCAAGGGTGAAGAATTCGTAACCGAATATCCGATGCCCGTATTCGACAGAGTACCTCCTCAGCCTCCCGTTAAGGATATTACCAAGGCAAAGGTTGCATTGGTAACTTCAGGCGGTGTTGTACCCAAGGGTAACCCCGACCACATTGAAGCTTCAAACGCTTCACACTACGGCGAATATTCAATCGCAGGTATGGCCGCTCTTTCATCAAAAGACAGCGAAACAGCTCACGGCGGATATGACCCGACCTATTGTAACGCAAACCCCAACCGAGTTCTTCCTGTAGACGTTATGCGTGATCTCGAAAAAGAAGGAAAGATCGGAAAACTTCATGACAAGTACTATACAACGGTAGGAAACGGTACGGCCGTTAAGCGTGCAAAGAAATTTGCCGAAGAAATTGTTCAAAAACTTGTGAACGACGGAGTGCAGGCTGTAATTCTTACCTCTACGTGAGGCACTTGTACTCGTTGCGGTGCAACGATGGTAAAAGAAATCGAGAGATTCCTCCCGGTAGTACATATTGCAACTGTTGTTCCTATTTCAAAAACCGTAGGTGCAAATAGAATTGTGCCGGCTGTAGCTATTCCTCACCCGCTCGGTGATCCTAAAATGAACGACGCAGATGAGAAAAAACTCCGCCGCGGTTTAGTTGAAAAAGCATTAAAAGCTCTTGAAACACCTATTTCGGAGCAAACCGTTTTTTAATTTAGCTTTTTAAACTAAAGCCCCCAAGCCTCTAAGGCAAGGGGGCTTTTTTGTTTTTTGACATATTTTCTCTTCTTGTAGACAAATTGCAACTTTTAGTGTATCATCTGGGCAGCTCTAAGAACTGAAGTTTTTAGAGGTTCTCATATTAAAATACTTTTTTTTGAGGAAAAAGATGGATTATATTGAAAGCCTTTTTAATAAGAATTTTTTGGAATATGCAAGTTATGTTATCCGCGATAGGGCAATTCCCGACCTTGATGACGGCTTAAAGCCCGTTCAAAGGAGGATTTTACATTCTCTTTTTGAGATGGATGACGGGAAGTTTCATAAGGTGGCAAATGTTATCGGGCACTGTATGAAGTACCATCCCCACGGAGACGCTTCTATAGGGAACGCCCTCGTGGTTCTTGCTTCAAAAGAACTTTTTATAGATACTCAAGGAAACTTCGGGAATATTTTTACCGGAGATGAAGCTTCCGCTCCCCGATACATAGAATGTAGGGTAAACGAATTTGCAAAAACCATCTTCTATAATCCCCACATAACCGATTATACCGTTTCTTATGATGGAAGAAACAAGGAACCCTTAGCTTTTAGGGCCAAACTCCCTGTAATCCTCGCTATAGGGGCAGAGGGAATTGCCGTAGGTATGTCCACAAAGATTTTGCCCCACAACATCCTCGAAATAATTGAGGCAGAAAAAGCCTTTTTAAGCGGAAAATCCTTTGCTCTTTTCCCCGACTTTCCCACAGGAGGATTGATAGATGTTTCTGAATATGAAGACGGCTTAGGCAAAGTTTTAGTCAGGGCCAAGCTCGACACCTCCGACGAAAAGAGGATAGTAATAAGGGAGCTCCCCTTCGGAAGCACCACCGAAAGTATGATTAACTCTATCGAGGCTGCTTCAAAGGCCGGTAAGGTCAAGATTTCTGAAATAAGCGATTATACGGGTGAAAAGGTCGAGATTGAGTTAAAACTCCCCAGAGGTGTTTATTCGGCCGATGTGGTGGATGCCCTTTATGCTTTTACCGAATGCGAGCAGTCGATTCCCTGCAATCTTTTGGTAATAAAGGATAATCTTCCGGTTCAAATTACCGTAACGGACATAATAAAATACCATGCCAAACAGCTGATGCAGATTTTAAAGGACGAGCTTGAATATGAAAGAGCAATGCTGACCGACCGCCTCCACATGCGCACCCTTGAGCGTATTTTTATCGAGGAGCGCATATATAAGAAGATAGAAACGATGAAGACGGCCGAAGGGGTCGTCAATGCGGTTATAAAGGGCTTTGTTCCCTTTAAAAAGGAATTAATCCGTGACGTAACCGAAGATGATGTCGATAAATTGCTTAAAATCCCCATCCGCCGAATATCTCTTTATGACATAAACAAGAACCGTGAAGAGGTTAGGGAAATAAACAACCGCTTAAAGGAAATTGCAAAGCTCTTAAAGAATTTAAAAGGCTATGCAATTTCGGTTTTGGACGGAATTGCGGCAAAGCTCCCTTCCGAAGAATTTAAGCGCAGAACAGAGATTACCGGCTTTACAAAGGTTGATGTAAAAGAAGCCGTAACAAGGGATACGGCCCTCCGCTACGATGAGGAGACGGGTTATCTCGGTACCTCCGTTACTACCGGAAAAGAAATCTTGAGGGTCAGTCCCTATGACCGCATTTTTGTCTTGCGGAAGAGCGGGGTTTACACTGTAATGGATGTGCCTGACAGGGTTTTTGTCGATACGGGAATGTGGTACTGCGGTTTTGCCGAAAAAGAGGAGCTTTCTAAGGTGCTTTTTACCGTAATTTACCGCGATTCCAAGACAAAGTATGCCTATATAAAGAGGGCTAGGGTAGAAGGCTACATCCTAAACAGGGATTATCTTTTTGCCCCTGACAATACCGAAGTTCTTTTTGCAAGTACTAAGTCTAAATTTTCTTTTAAACTGAACTATGAACCAAAACCGAGAGTAAAGAAGATAGAAGAAGAATTTAAGGCCGATTCCTTTGCCGAGAAAGGCTTAAAGGCCCAAGGCGTACGTCTTTCAGTACGTGAAACTCTTTCTGCCGAAGAAGTAACGGAAAAAAAAACCTTGATTAAAAAAGCTCAAGAAAAAAAGACCGAAACAAAAACGGCGGTTAAAAAGGAAGCCTCTATGAAAGAAAAAAAAGAATCAATAAAAAAGACTAAGCCTGAAAAAACGTCCAAGACTGTCAAAAAGGACAAGGCGGGCGAAGTTCAGAAGACTTCAAAAACAGGAAAGAAAAAAGTATCCGATAAATAAGGAGGCTTTTAATCGAGAAACAAGATTTTTTTGATTTCTTCTAAGAGCCGGAGCTGTTGTTCGGCTCTGGCTATGCCTTCTATTGCGGGATCATAGCGTTTGTCTATCGTTAAAATTTCTTTCCAAAGTTCTATAGCTTTTTCGTAGTTTTTATTATTGTACTCTTTTAAAGCTTGAACATATAGCTTTTTTATAGTGCTAAGTTTTTCATCTCTTTTATCCTGACCTAAAAGAAGTTTTACTCCAACGCTGATTCGGCTGATATTTGTAACCTGACTGGACAGGTCCAGGGTATAGTTTGCAGAAATTTGAACATCCGAGATGTTTACTTCTCCTCCCAAGGTAAATCGGGGATTTCCTCCCTTAATGCCGAAACCTGTTAGAAGATTAAAATATTTTGTGATTGAAAACATCAATCCTAAACTTCCATAAGGAAGCCCTGAATTTTTTATGTTTACAACATTTATCCCCTGATTTAAATCTATTCCGAATAAAAAGAAAGAAACCGGACGGTATGCAAAGCCTAGAGAGATATATGAAGGAGGAATGTCTCCTCTTATGGGGGTGCCGAAATTTTTTAAGCTAAGCCCGAAATAAAAATTAGGTTCATCACTGTAAAAAATTTTTGTAACATTGGCCCTTATCATAATTCCAAAGTCTCCAAGAACTGCATATCCGTTTTGTTGTGAAGCATTTTTATATTGAGGGGCTGTGTTATCCGGATCTGCCGGTTCATCTTGTCCTGAAAAAGGAGGCATTGACCTTATGCCGGTTTTTATACTTCCTCCTATAGTTAAGCCCTTAAAATCATATCCTGCCAAAAAATTATAGGCTATATTTGCGGTTAAAAAGGTTTCGCTATAATAGCCTGATGCTTTTTTTTCGCCTAATTTTCCGTATTCGGTAAAGGGAATGTAGAAGCACCTTAGAGATGTTCCCCAGCCCAGATGATTTTTCCTTTGGGTATAGCCTACTGTTTCAAGCTTGGAATCTGCTATCCAGCTGTTATGCAGAACATTCAGTTCAGTCTCTTTTAAAAGAGCACTCGCAGCAGGGTTTGCATCGAAAAAGCTTATATCGTTTGAAAGAGCTGTAAAACTTCCTCCAAGTCCTTCAAAACGGCCTCCTGAGGGGATTAAAAGAGACCTAAATGCCGTTTCACCTTCAAATTTTTGGGTAAAAATATCAAAAACCGACGATACGCCTGCATAAAAATCTGAAATATCGGCAGAAAAAAGGCTGACTTTACAAAAAATGAGAAAAATAATTATGTAAAAGACTTGAAAAAATCTCTTCATATTTATACTATTATATATGAGTTTCGGTTTTTTTTTAAGTACTTTTTAGAGATTTTTGTTAAAAAAAACTATAAAAAGCCGAAAATTGATATAGGAAAGCCTTTAAAATTTTTGTTTTTAAAGTTATCGGTAGGTTTTTTAATTGAATAAAAGACGGTTTATTTTGAGCATTTTAATCGGTATTTTCTCTGTTTCAGCTTTTTCCAAAGGAGCCGCCGAAAAGGATTATGCATCCGCTAATTCTTATTTTGAGGCATCTGAAAATACGGCTACATTGGAAAATATAGTCGAGGTCATAGAAGCTAAACCCGAATCTATAGAAAGCGGAATCAGTCTTGCACGAAAGACGATGAAAAATCAAGCCGAATTTCAGCAGACCTTTCATGAGCTTATAGCGCTTTTAAAAGAAAATCCTAACAATAACATTCAACGGATTGCTATGATCGATAAAATGGAGGCTTTAGAATCGGATATTGATCCTGTGCTTAAAGAATTTTTAGACAAATTAAAAATTTCTTCATTCTATGCAATTTACCGTATCAAGTTTAATGATATTATGAACGAGGGTAATGCTTTAATTAAGTCCCAAAAATATAATGATGCATCTAAAACTTTTGTTAAGGGACTTTCGATGTATGACGGAGAATCTCTCAATGAAGATGAATATAATAGAATAAATAATATTTTAAGCAATTCTCTTGATTCGGTCAAATCCGATACGGAGCAATATGAAAAGACCTATGCCGAATTTATATCCGATTTAAATAAATATGGAAATAAAGCTTTTTCATCCGCTCCGTCTTCAATTGAAAAAGAATTGAACAATTTGAAAAATTCCGCTTCTAGACTCAGAAGCATAACCGGTTCGTTAGTTAGATCCGGCGCGGTTTTAAAGCAAATTTATTCAAATGAAAAAAAAATAAATAGCGATGCTGAAGAAACCATATTACCCTTTGCTTATCGTTTAACTATAGGACGGGATTCGGCAAAAGAGTATGAGGGTATTGAAGGTGCAATGGAAGCTGGGGTATATGAGCCGCTTTACACCTTGCTAGACAGACACTGGGCCGAAATCGAAAGATTATGGTTTGAATCTTGTAATACGTTTAATTTTGAAAATGATATACCAATTCAAAAAAACATATCCTTGATTGAATTTCATTTAAAAAATTTAATAGAAATTTATTCTCTTATCAATACAAGGTCGGATTCGAGGTTTGTAAAAAGTGTAGACACGCAAAGTAAAAAAAGAAATTCTTTTGCAGAGCTGGGCAATATAATAAATTCCACAAAGGAATATTACAGCCGCTTTTTAGTTTTAAGAGAAAAGGTTGAGCGTTCTCCTGAAACGTATACAGGAAGTTCCGATGAATTGCGCAATCCTAATAATGTTAAAATTACGGATTTAAAAGCAAAAATTAAAGAATTGGATGGTATGATTGCATCCATAAATCAATTATCGCAATTTTTATCGGTACATAAAGAAAATGATCTTGCAAAGGAAGAAGAAGTATTACAATCCAAACAAAAATTATTTTTGGATAATTTGGATAAGACCCGCTTAATTTGCTATGAAGAGATTGCAATCATAAATAATAAGTCAGGTAATCAGGCATTGGCTGAAACAAAACAAAGATATGATAATTTTAAAAACGATGTTGATAAGCAAAAAAACGAAAATTCGGATAAAACAACTCCTGCTGAAATTAGAAAAGAATTATTGAGTTTAAATGAGATTGTAAATTTGGATATTCGGCTTTTGAATGATTTTATTAAAAATACCGATCCTTCTGTAGAAGAAACAAGCAAAATATTTGCAGAAAACAAAAACGGTATTGAAAAAACAATTGACTCTCTTAAAAATCTTTCCAGTGTTATAGAGACTGATTTGGCTGATACTGAATCAATACTTTTAAAAATACAGTTGGCAAAAAATGAAGTCGATCTAAGATTTGAAGAGGCAAAAAGAAACTTGGCATCCGGCAATTTTGCTGCGGCCCGCCGAAGTATAGAATTGTCCAGAACAAGAACAAACAACGCTTTGGAGCTTGAAGAGAATTCCGAATATCGTAGTATGACTGATGAAAGGCTTGATAAATTAGGTAAAGAAATCAATGATGCTGAAAATACTGTAGTTGTTAAAGATGTCAGAGAGTATTTGGAAAAAGCAAAAAGAGATTATTTTAACACGGATTTCAGGCAGGCGGAAGAAACTTTAATTTCAGCACGCAGCCGCTGGGCGGTAACTCATGTTGACCCTAACGAAGAAGTTGAGAACTGGCTAACAATTGTAAGTACTGCGGACACCTTAAAGACGGGAAGAACTATTCCAGTTTCGGCACCTCTTTATCCTCAAATGATTCAGCTTTTGAATAATGCCAATCAGCTTTACTTGGATGCGGAGCAAAAAATAAAATCCGGTCAGCAGAAATCCGCTTTAACCGATTTAAATCAAGCGAAAGATAATATAAGACAGGTATTGCTTATATTCCCATATAATGAAATTGCAGGTCAATTAAGCTTAAAAATAGATAAGTTGATAGATCCTGCAAACTTTAATGAACAATTCAGACGGAAAGTTCAAACTATTAGAAATGATTACAAGCGTAATTCTCAACAAGCTTATAGCGAGTTATTGAATTTGTATAGCATAGATAAAAACTTTTCGGGACTTGCAGCCTTAAAGGACGAAATTGAAATTTACTTAGGACTTAAATTCCCTTCTCCAAATCTTAAAGCAATTGCAGAGTCTGCCGATCTTACAAAATCGGCTCAGGCAATATACAATTCAGGTGATAGTCTTTCATTCCCAATTGCAATCCAGCAATTAGATACGGCTATTAAACTTAACCCTCAAAATGTTGATGCGATACAATTAAAGGACTCGATTCAAATGAGTATGGGCGGTGCTGCCGTTATTGTTCTTTCTGCTTCAGATGAAGCAAAATATCAGCAAGCTATTGCCGAGTTACAACGAGGAAATAAAATTATAGCAGCGGCATTGGTTGAACAGCTTATGCAAAGCCCGAATGCAAGAAATTCTGCAAAGGTTAGAGAATTAAAAAAGAGGATAGATGCTTTATTATGATTAAAGGAAAAAAACATTTGAAGAAATTCTTAAACATATTTTTAATGTTCTTATTTTTTATGAGTTTTTTATCGGCAAAAGAATTTTATTGGGAAAGTCCTTCAGTCATAAGCGGAAGGAATGGGCAGTTTCTACAATCGGCTTCAAATGGAAATATTTCAGCATCTGTTTGGGAGGAAGTTGTTAAGTCTTCTGATGATGCAGGTTTAATTTATATTTCGGCAGGTGTATATGCAAATAAAAAATGGATAATAAATGAAAGAATAATTCCTCCTATTTCTTATACTGCAGATATACCATCAATTGCTTCTATAACTGTCGGAAATGATGACAGTATTTTAATTGCATTGGTAAAAAACCGCAACACTATTACTATTTTAAAAAGTACGGACTACGGTAAGACTTATACAGTTAAAAATATTACTACCGAAATATATGATTTATTATCTCCTCAATTATCCGTTGCTTCCAACGGCAATTACCTTATGTTCGTTTCTCATGGTGCTGATGAAAAATTCTCGGTGTTTTTTTCTTCATCTAAAAACGGTTTAGATTGGCCGGATTTTAAAGAATTTGATTTTATAAAAAAAACCGATAGAGTTTTTTTTCCGGCTCATACGGCGGCCGAAAAAAATGATGTTTTGATTTTTCAAGCATTGGATAAGAATGAAAATATAAGTTCCTATCAACTTTTTTCCTCCTTTTCTTCAGATGGAGGTTCTTCGTGGTCAGAACCTATAAGAATAACCGATGATTTTAATTTTAATAATCAAAGACCGAACCTCTTATATATTCGTTCGGAAAAATCTATTTTTCTTGTATGGGAACAATCGCCTTACCGCCGTGAAAAAAGCTCTACCGCCTATGCCGTTTTGGATAATAAGGGAATGCTTACTTCTCCAATTGAAGTGCTGCCGTCCGGTGACGGGACAATATTTAGCCCTAAAGTTATAGCTTATAATAATAAACCTCTTATTGCATGGTCTGAAGACTATAACGGTAAAGCGTCCGTTTTGATTGCAAGAAAAGATGATTCAAACTGGGTAATCGATTCTGTAGAATCTATAACAGGTTCTTTGCTTTTTGTAAATCCTTTTTTTGTTGATGGAAATCTTCATATCCTTTGGCAGGAAGGAATCCGTTCGGCAAAGATAATGCATGTTGAACCTGATTATGAAGTTGGAAAAGCTCAATTGCAGCCTCTGGATTTTGATTCAAAAACTTTAGACGGTAAACAAAAAATTACAATGAAGATTAAATTTCCGAATGACTCATCGGGTGTTGCAGGCTATTCTTATGAATGGACAAAAGATGCTCCTCCCGAATTTGTAGAACCTGTAATTAAAAAATTACCAAATGAATCCGTTTTGGTATATGAGCCCGAAGAAGACGGTTTATGGTATTTGGGTGTGAGGGTTTGCGACTATGCCGGAAATTGGTCTGAGATGTCTACCATTTCTTATGAGAGAGATATAGTTCCTCCTTCGGCCCCAATATTTGATTTATTAGCTTTAGATAAGAGCGGTTTTTTAAAATCAAATACCTTTGATATTCAATGGAATCCGCCTGAATTTGATATAGAAGGAAAACCTGAAACTGCTATAAACGGATATATATGGAATCTTTCTTATTTGGGCACTGTAGATAAATTCCTTTTATATATAAAAAACGCAAACCCATCATTTATAGATGATACCGCTGTGCAAGAAATTTTATCGGATAATTTAAATGCCGAATTAAGCACATCAAAAATAAATTCTACTTTAAACAAAAGAGAATTTAAAAATTATGAAAACGGTCTCTATGCTCTAACTGTTTCCGCTGTAGATGCTTTTGGGAATATAGGTGTCCCCGCTGTAAAGTATTTTGCTTTAAATAAATATATTCCATATACTTATGTTGCAGATATAAATACAGAGCAAAATCTTGACGGCTCCATTTCCCTTTCTATAGTAGGTAAGGGCTTTTCGGCAGGAGGTGCGGTAACTGCTCTTTATATCGATGCAGACGGTTCGCCTCCTTATGATTTAACGATAGATAAAAAAGATTTTTCTATTCTAAGTGATAAACTTATATCGAATATAAAAATAGATTATTTGGATCCCGGAAAATACTATGTGGGACTAATGCACTCAGGTCGCGGAATATACTTTGCCGGAAAAACTATAACCTTTAATGATATAGGAAATATTAAACTGGGAAACTATAAAGATTCATATAAATATAATTGGCTTCTTTCGGCTATGAATTCGGATTTCACGGATTATTTTTTTATTATTTTTTTAACCGTGTTTATTTTACTTGTTATGATTTTTTCGATAACGGGAGTTATTTATTCTATAAAAGAAACTATAAAAATAAAAAATGAGGTAACTGTCTTATTGAGCGGAGGTGCTATGATATTCGGAAAGGAAAAGAAAATATCTGAATTAAAAGTCAGAGGAATGGGATTAAGATTAAAGTTTATTTTGTTTACAACTACTTTGGTAATATCGGTTATTTTAACCTTAGCACTTCCTCTAGGTTCTAGATTTTCTGAAACACAGGAAAGATTGCTGGCTGAAGGCTTGGCTTCAAATACTCAAGTTTTGCTTGAAAGCTTGACATCGGGTGCTAAAGCTTATCTTCCGTCAAAAAATGTATTGGAATTGGGATTTTTGCCTTCGCAGACTTCTGCTCTTAAAGAGGCAAACTTTGCAACAATAACGGGAGTCCATATTGATAATAAAAAAGTAAGCTATAACTTTGTTTGGGCATCCAATGATAGTGATATTATATCCAAAATCGATAGTTCAGAATTTATTATAGGTGAGTCGGAATTATCATTGCCTGATCTTGAACCCGTATATCAAAATCTTGATAAGATAGATGAAGAAGCCCGTGAAAACGTCGGAGAGCTTGCTGAAGAAATACAGTCATTAACAAATACAGCTATGGAAATTGCCTTGAGCACGGATAGTAAATCGATAGAAAGACGAAATGAAATTCAATCTGCGATAAATCAAATGGAAGAAAAACTTAATTCCGAATTGAGCCGGTTAAGTGCAAAAGGTTCAGGTTCTTATCCGGAATTTAATTCAAAAAAATTGTCCAGAGATGTTACAAATTATCTTTTCTATAAACCCATACTTTACAGACAGGCAGGGGATCAATCAAGTTTTATTCATGGTATGGTTTATGTTCAAGTTTCTACAAAAGGATTGATTGAACAAATTGATGAAGCAACTTCTACATTGTATAAAATTATATTATTGATTTCATTGAGTGCTCTTGCTGCAGGTATAGCAGGTGCTTATATCTTGTCTTCGATTATCACGGCACCTATAAAAAAACTTGTTGAACACGTTGCAATGATTTCAGCTACTGAAGATAAAGAACTGCTTGCAGGTAAAGATGTTAAACTTAAAACAAAGGATGAGATAGGTGTTTTAGGAACAACCATAAATGCAATGACAAACGGCCTTGTCGAGGCCGCTGCAGCTTCAAAGGACTTGACTATGGGTAAAGAAATTCAAAAAATGTTTTTACCCCTTGATTTGGATGAGGCTGGAAGAAAACTTACATCCGGAAAGAGTGTAGACGATAATGTAGAATTCTTCGGTTATTATGAAGGTGCCAGAGGCGTTTCCGGGGACTATTTCGACTATATAAAATTGGATGACAGATATTATGCAATTATAAAGTGCGACGTTGCAGGCAAGGGAGTTCCTGCCGCTCTTATAATGGTCGAAGTCGCAACTCTTTTCTTGGACTATTTTAGAGACTGGAGCTATAAAAAGCAGGGACTAAAAATAGATCAGGTTGTATCACGAATAAACGATCTACTGGAATCCAGAGGTTTTAAGGGACGTTTTGCAGCCTTTACCCTTTGTATTATGGATTCGATAAGCGGTAATGTTCATTTTTGTAATGCAGGTGATAATGTTATCAATATTTATGATGCCGCTTTAAAGAAAATGAAAGAAGTTATCTTGACCGAAGTTTCTGCAGCAGGAGTTTTCCCGACTTTTATGATAGATATGAAAGGCGGCTTTAAGGTTGAAACCGTTAAACTAAATCCCGGAGATGTTCTGTTCCTTTACACTGACGGTATTGAAGAAGCCAAACGCTTGTTTAGGAATTCCAAGCTGGAGCCTATTTTATGTGAAGAACCCGGTCTTGAAAAAGATGCCGAACATGAAACTCATAGTGTCGGTCAGGACGGAGAAGAGTTGGGTAAGCCCCGCGTATGCAAGATTATCGAAAGTATCTTTGCCCGAAGTTCTTTTAGCTTAAAAAAATGGCATAACCCGATTGAAAATGAACAATTCGATTTTGATTTTACTAACCTTGAGGGAACAATTGAAGATGCAGTTATAGGTCTTGTTTCAGTCGAAAAAATATTCCGAATGTATCAGGATCCTAAGGCAACCGAGAGGGATATGGTTCAGGTAGATAAGAAAATAGATCTGTTTTTAAATAAACATTTTAGGCAATATCAAACTTATTGCGGACACCGTGTACCGAACACGAGTTATAATGAGTATCTTTATTATACAAATGTAAGAGAAGATCAGCAATACGATGATTTAACTATTTTGGGAGTTAAGAAAAAATAAAATCATGCTCAAAGTACAAAATTTAAGTAAATATTACGGAAGTAGAAAAGCTCCGGTCGTAGGCTGTAAAAATATTTCGTTTGAATTAAAAACAGGTGAAATAACTTCGCTTCTAGGTTTAAACGGTGCCGGCAAAAGCAGTATCATAAACTGCATTTCAGGCTATTATACTCCGGACGAAGGAGGCGCTTTTATAGGCCCATATTCCATATTAAATAACGGCATCGAAGCAAAAAAACTTATAGGCATCCTATATGAGCAAAACCCTCTTTATTCAAATATGACAGTTTATGATTTTTTATATTTTGCAGGTCAAATGCACGGAATAGAAAAAAATAAATTGAATGACGCTTTAAATGAGGTAATCGATTTTTGTGAAATAAATGAAGTAAAAAATAATTCAATTAAAAGTTTGTCTAAGGGCTTTAAGCAGCGTGTAGGGCTTGCTCAAGCTGTTTTACATAATCCTCCTTTGATTATTTTAGATGAACCTGCTTCAGGTTTTGATTCTGTTCAGGTAAAAGATTTTGAAAAAAAAATATTGCATATTGCAAAAGAAAAAACTATTTTGATATGCACCCATGATTTAAGACAAGCTGCAGAGCTTTGCTCAAATCATATTTTACTTAATAAGGGAGAAATAATAGCCGAAGGTAATCTTTTAGAAATAAAAGAACAATTACAGGCTGAAGGCTGTGAGTTTGATTCGGAAATAAATTATTCCGTATTGGAAAAAGCCTTTGAATTTTTTGCGGGGATAAATAAAAATGAATTTAGAAAAAACTGATAAAAAACTTATTTTTTTTATTGCAAAAAAAGAATTTAAGATGATGTATAAAAGTTCTCCTTTTTATGCTTCTTCTCTTTTTTTTCTAACGAGTGCGGGTATTGCTTTCATCGGTTCCGATTCGTGGTTTAACGCAGGCTTGTCGGATCTAAAAACTTTTTTTTTAAACATGCCTATATTGTTTTGCATTGTGATTCCGATGCTGACGATGAGTGTATGGAGTGATGAAAAAAAGCAATTTACCGATAAATTCTTGTTTTCTCTGCCGGTCTCAATACGCTATATTGTATTGGGTAAATATTTAAGCCTTATTTTAAGCTGGTCTATTATGATCGCTTTAAGTCTAGTAATACCGCTTTCCGTTTTTTCATTGGCTTATTTTGATTCCGGTTCTTTTTTTGTTTCTTATATTTCTATGTTTTTATTCGGTACGGGTATTATTTCCATTTCTCTAGGACTTTCGGCTGTAAGCGGTAAATCTGAAATTAATTTTTTGCTTTCATTTTTGACGGTTTTATTTTTTACCCTTATTTACCCTTTAACAAAAAATTTAAATCTTCCGTTATTGCTGAATACGATTATAGGTTATTTTTCTTTTAGCCCTCATTTTGAATCGGCTGCACGGGGACTGTTTGATTCCAGAGACCTTATCTTCTATTTAATTTTAGTTGTTTTAGGAATTGAGTTGAATGTTTTTATTCTAACAAAACAAAGGGATGTAAGATGAAAAAAGAATATAAGTTTCAATTTTTTCTTTTTGTTTTGATGCTTATTTTAATTTCTCTTGTTTCTTCAAAAGTATATTTTAGACTTGATATGACAAAAGAAAAAAATTACACCTTGTCAAATTACACAAAAGAATTATTGGTCAATCTTGAGAGTTCCGTAAAAGTAACTTGGTTTAAAAGTTTAAATGTTGATAGTTTTTTTCCTTCATTAAAATATTTAAATGATATGTTATCGGAATATAAATTATATTCCAAGGGAAATTTTGATGTTGTAGTAACAGATACTTCAAGCCTTTCATCCGATGCAATAAGCAGGATAGGACTTGTTCCGCGTGAAATAGAAGCTCAGGATAATGCCGTAAAGATAATTCATAAATTATATTCGGGTCTTATGGTAGAATATATGGGACAAACAAGAGTTATCCCCTTTATCGACGATATTGATACATTAGAGTATGACCTCGCAAGATTTATTTTGAGTATGAGGGATGATGCTTTGGGGAATACCCAAGCGGAAACAATTTTTCTTATTGCAGATCCTGCTTTGCTTGCAACCGATTATTCTTATGTAATTCTTTGGCTTGAATATGCAGGTTTTAATGTTTTACCTCTGGAATTACCTGTAAACAACATACCCGCCGAGTTTCCGCTTTTGGTTATAGGATCCGATTATATAGATTATTCTTCCGCTGCTGCGATAGATATGTTTTTACAAAAAGAAGGCAAGGCTGTTTTTTTTGTTTCGGGAAATAAGGTTGATGTAAAGGGGTCTTGGAAAGCAACTCCTAAAATAAATGATGCCTTATTGGATGTTCTTTCACATCACGGTTTTTATATAAATGCCGATATGGCCTTGGATTTAATAAATAACTTCCGTATTACGATGTCCCAAGTCGATAATAATGGCACAAAGTTAATCAATTATCCTTTTTGGATTCAGCTTCCTTTAAGCGGTATTAACCGAGACCATCCTATATTTGCAGCTTACAGGTCATTGATTTCTTTTTGGCCTTCTTCAATCGATTTGGATTTAAATAAAAACACCGAGCTTGTTCCTTATGCACTTACAGGTAAAAACTCTTTGACGGTTTTTGATTCTTACAGCACCGATCCTCTTGAAAATCATTTAAAAAAATTTGAAGATGCGTCTTTTAAGCCTTCGGTAATTGTTGCAGGGCAGACAAAGCCTTCCCGTATCTTGGTTATAAGCGATGAATATATGATAAGCAGGGCAATAGATTACACCGGTTCTACATACAATATGGATTTTATGGTAAACTGTTTGGAATATGTTTCTTTAAAAGATAATCTTCTTTTATTAAAAAACAAAAAACATTCTCCTCCGCCCTTTAAACACTTTGAAGATAGGGAAAAAATGACAAGCCTTATATTTAGAGCAAGATTAATTTCTATCATACTTCTTCCTCTTTCTATTTTTATTGTAGGCCTTTGCGTTTTTGTAAAACAAAGGAGATTAAAGTGAAAAACTTTTTTAAACTAAAAAAATATACTCAAATTTTGATTTTTGCAAATATTTTTTTTCTATTAAGTTTGATTTTTTTAAATATTCCAAAAAATGAAGCTAATGTTTTTAACATCTCCTTTGTTTTAAAACAAAATATAGAAAACATATACGAAATTGTTTTTACTATTCCCGATAATTCTCTTCCTCCGCGTTTTAACGAGTTAAGACTTATCAAAAAAAAAGATAAGTTTATTTTAAGTACTCAATCGGGAGAATATAAGGTCCAGCCCGCCTTAATTGAAAGATTTTTTTCGGTTTTAAGTACTAAACAAAATTTTAAATTTGTAAGCAATGACATAAAGCAATATATTAATTTCGGCTTGGATGAAGATCATGCCGCCCGCCTACAGCTATTACGTTCAGATAAAACTATAATAGGTGATTTTGTTTTCGGAAAAAACGATACTCTAGGGATAAACCGTTATGTCCGAATAGATGCCCGAACAAAAATTTTTATTATGCCCGATGTCTTAGCTTCTTTTTTAACCGTAAAAACAAATTTTTGGCTTGACTTACAAATTTATAAATACAGATTTGAAAATAACTCAATTCAACTTATCGAAAAAAACAAACAGCTTATCACCCTTTCGGATAAAAATAAAGAAAAAATTGACGAATTGGAAACATTTTTAAAACAATTTTCATGTATAGATATTTTTCCCGCATTTCCGATTACTAATTCGGAAACTCAAGAGCTTAATTTAACTTTAGGTACGGGAGAAAAAATAAATATTTTTCTTACACCGATGGAGAGCGGCGATTTTATTCTGTTTGATTCAGGCTTCAGTAATTCTTATGTCATAAGCGGATACACAAAACGCCGCATCGATTCCATTTTAGATTCTATTTTTGAAGATTCTAAAAACTGATGCTGTTAATTGCAGTATCGGTTAGAAGTTTTTCGATATTGTTTATACAAAGCTCCAAATAGTTTTCAGGCACAGGTGCTTTTTTCCAAGGATGGGTTAAGGCACTTGAACTGTTTATTCGTATAAGGGATAAATCGCAGCCTGTATTTTTAAGAACTTCCATTACCGTTTTTGCATCCCCTCCTTGGGAGCCGACTCCCGGAATCAGCATGGGAACCTCTCCTGCTTGAGCATAAATATCTGAAATTACTCTTAGCTCTTCCATTCCCGTAGCTCCTACAACGGCCCCCGTTCCCGGAAATTCCTTTGCATAAAAAGCAATTTTTTTTGCAACATGGATATAAAGCTCCGAATTATTTTTGCCTTCAGAATCCGTTTTAAGATTTTGAAAATCCTTTGCCCCGGGATTACTTGTCCGGTTTAAAATATAAGCTCCCTTATTCGAATATTTTTCAGAAATAAAAGGAAGAATAGAATCGCTTCCCATGTAGGGACTTACCGTTAAAGCATCCGCCTTCCAGCCGTCAAATGCTTCGATAGCATAGTTAAGACTGGAGCGGGCAATATCTCCACGCTTTGAATCGAGGATCACAGGAATGCCGGAAAATTTTTTTTCGATTAGGGATAAAATTTCTGCAAGGCTTTCAGAACCAGAAAAATCCTTTTCTCTGGGTTTATCAAGAGCCGAATAATAACCTATATTCGGTTTAAAAGCTGCCGGAACTAAATTTCTTTCCTGCATCTTATCTAAAAGCTCTTTAAAAAAGTTTACAAGATTATCCTTTACTCTTCCCGTTTTATTTGGAACAGCTTCAAAAATAGGGTCTAAGCCCATACATGCGCAGTTATTTGTTTTTTCTGTCGAAGTTTTTAATAAATCGATGTAGTTCATATACGAGTAAGTTTAGCCTAAAACGGAAAATGTGTCAATTTGAGCTATAGATTTTTTCTTACGAATTTATTATATTTAAAAAATTATGTTAATTACTTTTAAAGAACTGGGACTTGACGATATAGTCCTGCAAGCAGTTGAAGCCAAGGGTTTTGAAGAACCTACTCCTATTCAGGTTTTGGCTATTCCCCGTCTTCTTTCAGGAGAAGCAAATGTTATCGCTAAGGCCCGGACAGGAACGGGAAAGACGGCCGCTTTCGGCCTTCCTCTTGTGCAGGAGCTGCGTTCAAATACCGGAAAGGTGAGAGCCCTTATTTTAGTTCCTACCAGAGAGCTTGCCGTTCAAGTTGCCGGTGAACTTGAGTCTTTTAGGATTGAAGAATATCCCCGTATCACAACCGTTTACGGTGGAGCGGCGATAGGCCCTCAACTCAGAAGTCTAAAAACCGGCGTTGAAATAGTTGTAGGAACACCCGGCCGCGTAATGGATCATCTTGAACGGGGCTCCCTAAAAATTGAAGATATAGAATATTTTATTTTGGATGAAGCCGATGAGATGCTTAATATGGGCTTTATCGAAGACATAGAAAATATCTTTTCAAAGGCAAATCCTGAAGCCCGTGTTTTAATGTTTTCGGCTACAATGCCCAAGCAGATACTGAGCATAGCTTCCGACTTTATGGGCGACTATGAAATTGTCGAAGAGGAACCTCAAGAAGAAAGAGCTTCTTTAACGGAACAATTTTTTTGGGTCGTAAGGGAAGGAGATAAAACCGAAGCCCTTGTCCGTCTTATAGATACAAGCCCTGACTTTTACGGCCTCGTATTTTGCCAAACAAAAATCGATGCCGATGATGTTGCAAAGGAGCTTGACGAAAGGCATTATGAAGCTGCCGCCCTCCACGGAGATATTCCTCAAAGCCAAAGGGAAAAAATATTGGAACGCTTTAGATCGAAAAAGACCCGCATTTTGGTCGCAACAGATGTAGCCGCACGGGGTATAGACATCGAAGGCATTTCCCATGTTGTAAACTATGCAATTCCTTATGACGGGCCGACCTATACCCACCGTATAGGAAGAACGGGACGAGCCGGAGCGGCAGGGATTGCCGTCAGCTTTGTACGGCCTAATGAGGTAAAAAGAATAGAGTACCTGCGCAAGCATGCCCGCGGAGAATTAAAAGAAGGTAAAATTCCTTCAATCGAGCAAGTCATCGAAATCAAACGTACACGTATCTTAAAAGAGACGGCTGCCCAAATCGAAAAAAAGATGAATGAAGAAAAACCTGAACAGGGCTTTGCCGCCTTTGCAAATAAGCTCACCGAATACGGAGATGCCCAAACAGTCCTCTCCTTTATTCTTCAAATGCAGTACGGCTCATTTTTATCGCCTGCACATTATAAAACAATAAAGCCTGTGCGCTCCGAAGGGAGGGCTCGAAAATCGGATGACGATTCTTTGCGCCTTTATATAGGTGTAGGCCGAAAGGACGGCATTACAAAGCGCAAACTTGCCGAAATGCTAAGCCGTCTTCTTTCAATACCTGAGAGGCTTGTAGATGATATAGAGGTTATGGATAAGTTTTCCCTTGCGACAATGCCTAAAAATGCCGCAAATGATGCTCTGCGCCTTTGTAAAAAGAAAAGAGGCCTGCCTCATATGCATATTGACATAAAAAGCGAAAGCCCCAAATCTTCGGGCCGTATCGGCAAAGGCAAACTAGGGCAAAAACGGAAAAACGGAACACAAAGGAAAAAAGAAAGTCTAGGTTCCGCCTCAAAGTATAAGCGGAAATAGTTTTTGTTTTTGCCTTGACAATATTCTATTCTATACGCTATAATCTAAATCACAGGAGTTGTTTTATGAGTGTTATAAAAGGAATTGTGCAGGATAGAAATAAACAGCCTGTCGGTTATGCTAAAGTTGCTCTTTTAACGGAGAGGTTTGAAGTTATCATCAGCGGTGAAGCTGATGAAGCAGGCTGTTTCCGTTTGGAAGCTGAATCAAAAAAGTATCCTTATTTTATCGCTTCAAAAGGATTTCATCAAAAATTTCTTGATTTTTGGGGTTACAATATAGATTTACGAAATGACCTTGAGATAAACCCTGTGCTTGGTAAAACAGAAATTTTTAGTTTGATATTTTTCCCTTCTTTGGATACGGATAATACTATGATGGTTTATTTTAGGCCAATGAGCTTAAAACTTATTTTAGAAGAACAAAAATCTATAGCTCCGGAGCTGAGCACCGATGATATAACCGTTTCCATCAACGGAGATTTTTATGAAATTATTACAATGAGGGTTATAAGCGAAACGGTTAATAAAGGAGTTGAACCTATAAAGGCCTATGCCTTAAAAATAATGTTGGATGGTATTGAATTCGACGGAAAAAATAAACTTGAAATAAGTGTTATAAAAGATGACGGGTACGGCGAAGCCGTTTTATTTTTCTAAATATAGGTTTTTAAATAAGATTGATTTATGATAGATTCCCATGTTCATCTTAGAGACGGTCTTTTGTCCGAAAAAGAAACCATAGTCCATGCTTTGTCCTTAGCCTGCCCCGCAGGTTTTACGGCTTTCTTTGATATGCCGAATACAAATCCTCCGCTTACATCCGGAAAAGCCGTCCTTGACAGGTTTGCCCTTGCAGAAAAATCCATAAAGGAGGCGGGCTTTCCTGCCTTTTACGGCGTTTACGGGGGGCTTACTTCAGATTCTTTACAGATAGAAGAGATGGTTTTGTTCTACAAAAAAAATTTTCCTAGAATAGTCGGCTTTAAAATGTTTGCTGGCCATTCGACCGGAAACATGGGCATAGTTGAAAAAGAAGAGCAGAGGAAAGTCTATGCCTCTCTTAAAAAATTCGATTACAGGGGTGTTCTTGCAATTCATTGCGAAAAAGAAAGCCTTATGAATAATTCTATCTTTGATATTGAAAATCCTCTTACTTACAGCCTTGCCCGCCCTCCCATTGCCGAAACCGAATCCATAAAGGATCAGATTGAACTTATGCAAAGCGAGGGTTTTAAGGGACACCTTCATGTCTGTCACATAAGTACAAAAGAGGGCATAAGGCTCGTTTCCGAGGCAAAAAAAAGAGGCCTTAACATTTCGTGCGGGGCTACGGCTCATCACGCCCTCTTAAACACTGATGCTTATAAAAAATCGGGTATCTTTGTAAAGATGAACCCTCCCTTGCGTGAAAAAGAAGAGCAAGAAGCCGTGTTTAGCTCTCTTATCTCAGGCGGGGTTGATTGGATTGAAAGCGACCACGCCCCCCATACATATGAAGATAAGAAAAAGGGAGCTTCAGGTATTCCGGGATTTGCCGGTTCGCTGATTCTTTTAAAAGAACTACGTAAGGCCGGCTGCTCCGAAAAAAGGCTGGACGAACTTTGCGGCAAGGCCGTAAACCGGATTTTTAAACTTAATTTGGCTTATAAAGTTCCCTCAAATACCGAAATTGAAGCTTCTCTTCCAAGTTTAAGAGCCGGCTATCCCTTTGATGCCTTTGAGTTTATGTAATTTCTTTTTTTATTTTGCTTGCTATTTTCTTTGCGAAGTTTAGCGCAAACTCAACAGTTCCCTGCGGTTCAATTAAAAAACCGTATCCCCTCTTGAAGCTATATCATCCTTGTGATACAATGAAATACTGTACTTTAGGAGCAAGAGTATGAGATGGAAGAATAAAAAAATACCCGAAGGGGAGTTTATGGAGATGAGAGAAGAGATTCTCCAAACATGGCCCACGGGAAAGGATGTTGACTTAAAAGAGTCTATCGATTATTTAAAGAAGATCCCGCCTGAAAAAAACTTTGCAATCAAACTTGAACAAGCGGACAAAGAAGGTATCACTACGGCCCAGCCGCGAGCCGGTGTTCCCCTTTTGGATGAACACATCAATCTATTGAAGTTTTTACAGGATGAAGGAGGCGCCGACTTTTTACCGAGCACCATTGACGCTTATACGCGTCAAAACCGGTATGAAGAAGGAGAGGCCGGTATTGAAGCTTCAAAGAGGGCAGGGCGCTCTCTTATGAACGGTTTTCCTGCCGTAAACTGGGGTGTAGGCCCATGCCGCCAAGTTTTGGAAGCTGTAAATCTTCCCTTGCAGGCAAGACACGGAACCCCCGATGCCCGTCTTCTTTCCGAGATCATTCATGCCGGAGGTTATACCTCGAACGAAGGCGGTGGAATAAGCTATAATGTTCCCTATGCAAAAGCCGTTTCAATCGAACACAGCATCATGTGTTGGCAATATGCCGACCGCCTCGTAGGATTTTATGAAGAAAACGGAGTTCACCTTAACAGAGAACCCTTCGGCCCTCTTACAGGAACCCTCGTTCCTCCTTCGGTTGCTATTGCAGTAGGCGTTATCGAAGCCCTATTGGCCGCAGAGCAGGGTGTAAAGAGCATTACCGTAGGTTACGGTATGTGCGGAAACATGACGCAAGACGTTGCAGCCGTTATTTCTTTAAGAGAAATTACAAAGGACTACATGAAAAAATTCGGCTACAAGGATATGTGCATTACCACGGTTTTCCATCAATGGATGGGAGGCTTCCCTGCCGATGAGTCCAGGGCATACGGCCTTATTTCATTGGGAAGTACCACGGCTGCCCTTTCCGGAGCTACAAAGGTAATCGTTAAGACCCCGCATGAAGCTTTCGGTATTCCTACCAAAGAAGCGAATGCAGGAGGTATAAAGGCTACTAAGATGGTTCTAAACCTTTTGAAGGGACAGCGTTATCCCGATTCAAGGGTACTCGCTCAAGAGATTGAGCTTATCAAGGCAGAAACAAAGTGTATTATGGACAGAGTTTATGAAATAGGAGGCGGCGACTTGGTTGAAGGCACTATCAAGGCCTTTGAAGCCGGTGTAATCGACATTCCATTTGCTCCCTCCCAGTACAATGCCGGAAAGGTAATGCCTGCCCGAGACAATGACGGATGTATCCGCTATCTGATGCCGGGAAATCTTCCCTTTACAAAGGACATTCTCGACTTTAACAGGGAAAAACTTGAAGAAAGGGCCAAGGCCGATAAGAGGGAGGTTGACTTCCAAATGTCGGTTGATGACGTTTATGCCGTAAGTTCCGGCGTTCTCGTAGGAAGACCGGCTAAACACTAAAATTATCTTAGGAATTAGGAGATTCGATAAACATTCCGGCTTGAGATACAAGCCGGAATGTTTATCTAAGGAGTATTAAAGATGAAAATTATTGATGTTGTTTGCGCAGAAGGCAAAACAGGTTTTTATTTTGATGACCAAAAGGCTATCAAAATGGGTGCAGGACATGACGGATTTTTTTATACTGGAAAACCCGTAACCGAGGGCTTTACCTCAATCAGACAAGCAGGCGAAGCTATTTCCGTTATGTTTATTCTTGAAGACGGACAGGTCGCTTATGGAGACTGTGCTGCAGTACAGTATTCCGGAGCCGGCGGACGCGATCCTCTCTTTTTGGCAAAGGACTTTATCCCCGTAATTGAAAAGGATATAAAGCCCCTCTTTGTAGGAAAAGAAATTACAAACTTCAGAGAGATGGCTAAGACCTTTGAAGAGCACAAGGTAAACGGAAAAAGAATGCATACGGCTTTACGCTACGGCATATCTCAAGCTATTCTCGATGCCGTTGCAAAGTCTCAGCACATAACGATGGCCGAAGTTGTTGTAAAAGAATACAAAACAGGCTGCCAAATAAAGAGAATCCCGATCTTTACCCAGTCCGGCGATGACCGCTACTTAAATGCCGATAAGATGATTATCAAACAGGCAGAAGTTCTTCCCCACGGTCTTTTTAACAATGTTGAAGAAAAAACCGGTAAAAACGGAGAAAAACTTTTAGAATATGTCAAGTGGCTCAAAAACAGGGTCGAAACTATGAGAACCCGCAAGGACTACAATCCCATCTTCCATATTGACGTATACGGTACAATTGGAGACTTTACAAATAACGATGTTCCCAAGATGACAGCTTATCTTAAAACACTGGAAGCTGCTGCTTCTCCCTTTAAACTTAGAATCGAAGGCCCCATGGATATGGGAGACAGGGAAAAGCAAATGAAGGCGCTGGCAGCTCTCACAAAGAGCCTTGACGATAACGGCGTAAAGGTAGAGCTTGTTGCAGATGAATGGTGTAACACCCTTGAAGACATTCAATACTTTGCAGATAACCGCGCAGGCCACATGATTCAGATTAAGACCCCCGACCTTGGCGGAATTAACAACACGATTGAAGCTATTCTTTACTGCAAGGAAAAGGGAGTAGGTGCCTATTGCGGAGGCACATGTAACGAAACCAACCGCTCGGCAGAGGTTATCGTAAACTGTTCCGTTGCAGCCGGAGCTGCCCAGCAGCTTGCAAAACCCGGTATGGGTGTTGACGAAGGCTATATGATCATCAATAACGAGATGAACAGAATCGTTGCCTTAGCCAATAGGAAATAAGTTGTTTAGTAATTGCGATAAACAGCTTGGCAGGAATTCGGCCTAGCTGTTTATCTATGATTATTTATTAGGAGTTTCGATAAACATTACGGCTTGAAATACAAGCCTCCATGTTTATCTTCGAGTTTGCCTTGCAGGCAAACATCGTGTTATTGTATGTAGTTTTGCATTCCGCAAAACTACTCGAAAAAACTTTTTTCAGGATTTGATAATCCTTCAAAAACTTTTTTAAGGAGTAGGTTTATGAAGAATTTTAAGAAAGTCTTCTTTGTGCTGGCCATGCTTTTGGCTGCCGGCACCATGGTTTTTGCAGGAGGCGCAAAAGAATCAAGCCTTCCCTCGATTGATTTAACGATGGACAGGGCAGGTGCTCCGATTACTTTACCTGCAAAGGTAGAAAGAATTGTTTCGATGGCTCCGTCCACCACGGAAATCCTTATCGATTTGGGTCTTGCCGACAAGATTATTGCCGCCGATACCAACACCCAAAAGGACGGGCTTTTAAAACAGGATATCCCATATTTCGATATGATGAAGCCCGATGCGGAAAAACTTATCGCCCTAAAACCGGATGTAGTTTTTATTTCGGGTATGTCAAATTCAAAGGGAACTACGCCTTTTTCTCCTTTAATTGATGCGGGTATCTGTGTTGTCAACATTCCCTCATCCTCGAGTATCGATGCTATTTATCTTGATATTGCATACATAGCTGCCGTCGTAAAACAAGAAGGAAAGGGAGCAAAAATTATTGCAAACATGAAAAAGGAAATTGAAGCTATCCGAAAGAAAGGTGCTTCTATTGCTGAAGATAAAAAGAAAACCGTTTACTTTGAAATAGGGGCCGCTCCTTATATGTACAGCTTAGGTACCGGAACCTTTATCAATGAGATGATCGAAATCATAGGAGCTAAAAACATTTTTGCCGATCAAAAAAATTGGATAGCCGTTTCAGAAGAAATGGTTTTGGCTAAGGATCCCGATATAATTTTGACGAATGTAAGTTATATTCCTAATCCCATTGATGAAATAATGGCCAGATCGGGATGGACTTCCCTTAAAGCCGTAAAGGGCAAAAAGGTTTTCGGCATAGACAATAATTCTTCTTCAAGACCGAATCATAACATTATAAAGGCCTTAAAAGAAATGGCTAAAGCCGTTTATCCTGAAATTTATAAATAATGAAACTTCAATTCAAGCTTGCAGGCTCGGTTGCAGCCTGCATCCTTGTTCTCATCTTGGGGGTAGGAATAGGCTCGGTCTTTGTTCCGCCCCAAGATATTATCAAAATCATCTTTTCAAAAATAGCTCAAAAAGAAATTTACGGTATTCAAGAAACCTTTGCTGCAATAGTTTGGAACGTGAGGCTGCCTAGGGTTCTGGTTGCTTTTTTGGCAGGCGGGTCCCTTGCCGTAAGCGGTGCTGTAATGCAAAGCATCTTAAAAAACCCTTTAGCTTCTTCTTACACTATGGGCGTCTCATCGGGAGCGGCTCTCGGAGCGGCCATTGTAATTTTGACGGGCTTTTTTCTTCCTTTGATACCTGCATTTACTCTTCCCCTTGCAGGAACAATTGCAGGCCTTTTTACGGTTTATGTTTCAGTAAAATTTGCATCTTTGATCGATAAAAATTTTGAAAACTCTACAATCATTTTGACCGGTATAGTTTTTTCTCTTTTTATAAACGGAGTTATAACCGTCATAATTGCTCTTAACCGGAATGGAATGGCCCGTCTCATATTTTGGCAGATGGGGAGTTTTGCAGGCCAGAATATAAAGAACTTTAATCTATTACTGCCGATCTGCGCAGCCGGAACTTTTATTCTTACAGCCCTTTCAAACGAGATGGATTTACTTACATTCGGCGAAGAGCAGGCTAAGACTATGGGTGTAGATACAAAAAAAGTTAAATGGACTCTTTTGTTTTTGGCCTCTGCCCTTACGGGAACCGTAATTTCCTTTGCAGGCATAATCGGGTTTATCGATTTGATTTCTCCTCATATCGTAAGAAAAATATTCGGAGCGAAGCATAAGATAGTGATTCCCATGTCGTTTTGTATAGGAGGCACTGCAATGGTTCTATGCGATATGACGGCAAGAACTGTTATGTCCCCCCAAGAGCTTCCGGTGGGTGCAATCACGGCCCTCGCCGGTGCTCCGTTTTTTTTCTATGTTTATTTTAAGGGACGGAGGAGAAATTAAATCTTATGGATTATCCTTTAGTAGATGTAAAATCGGTTTATGCGGGATATTCAAAAATTCCTGTTTTAAAAGATATTTCCTTTTCTGTTTTAAAAGGAGAGAGCCTTTGTATTTTAGGGCCTAACGGCTGCGGAAAGACGACTCTCTTAAAAACTCTTGCCGGTCTTATCGGTTATTCTGGCGAAATTCTTTTAAACGGTCAAAACTTAAAAAATATCAAGCGTAAGGATATAGCAAAAAAAATAGCTGTTTTAAGCCAAGTTTCTTCAATATATTTTTCATATTCCGTTTATGACACCGTTATGATGGGAAGATATGTTCACAGAGAAGGCGGCTCTTTTCTTTCCGTTTCAAAAAAAGACAGGGCCTATGTCGAAAAATGTTTAAGGGCTGTTGACATTTGGGAGTTGCGTGAAAAGAAAATAGATGAACTTTCAGGCGGACAGCTTCAGCGGGTTTACTTGGCGCGTACTCTTGCCCAAGAACCCGATCTTATCTTACTCGATGAACCTACAAATCATCTGGACTTAAAAGCCCAAACCGAACTTATTCTTTTTTTAAAAGAGGTTTGCAAAAAAGAAGATAAAACCGTCATAGGTGTATTCCACGATATAAATTTGACCCTTCAATTTGCCGATAAACTTATTTTTTTAAAAGACGGTACAATACAAGCCTCAGGAAAAAAAGATGAGATTTTAAACAGAGAAATTTTACAATCCGTTTACGGAATGGATGTAGCCGAATGGATGAAAAATTCTTTTAATTTATGGCTTACGGTTTTTTAGGTTGCAGGTAAACGGTTCCCTGATGAATTTAAATATTGTAAATCATGCAATTCTTCCGTGTTAAGCTCGGTAAGCATATTTGAACTGCAATCAAGGCTTTGCAAATGTAGTGTGTTTGTTAAATTAAGTTTTGTTAACAAATTTTTACTGCACCACAGATGTTCCAATGCCGTTAATCCGGTTAAGTCCAGTTCGGTAAGTTTATTTTTTTCACAATTTAAACTGGTCAAATTTTTCAGTTCGGTTAAATTGAGTTTATTTAACAAATTGCTACCGCACCAAAGGTATTCAAGTGAAGTTAAGCCTTCAAGGTTTAACACTTCAAGTTTATTGTTATTACAACCAAGCCGTTTTAAAGAAGACATATTTGGTAAGTTTAAATCTGTAATTAAATTTGCAGAGCACCATAAAAATTCCAAAGCCGGTAAATCGGCAACATCCAAACTTGAAAGCCTATTATATCTGCATGCAAGTACTTTTAAGTTATTTAAGCCTTTAATGTTTAATTCGGTAAGGTCATTACCGCTGCAATTAAGTTTTTCTAAGTTTTTTAGACCCAGCACGTTTAAACTTTTAATTTGGTTCCCATAGGTATAAGGGTTACCACCGCAGTTAAATTCAATAATATTACCTCTTAAAATTATTAAAGAAGATTTAACACTTAAAGTTGATTCAGTTCCGCTTTCAATTATAGTTTCTGCACAGCCCTCGACCTCTACACAGGAGTTATCTGCCGTTTCAACATAAACCGTAATTGTTTTCTTTTCGGAGTCGATTACAAAAGAAGTGCCTCCGTCAATAATAGTACTTGTTTCCATAAAGTTTCTCCTTTACTTGCATATAATAAGCTGTATGTAAAATAAATTATTGAAATGGTTGAATGGACATGTCGTCAGACAGGTCGTCAGACAGGTCGTCAGACGTGCATATATATATATATATATATATATATATAATATATATATATATATATATGAAGAAAGTTGTTTGTTTTTGTGTGTTTCTAAAAATTTGACTGCCATTTTGATAAAACATCTTGAGCCTCACAACTTTCGAGAGTATATCATATCCTAAAATACAATGCAAGTGATCTTGTAAAAATCTAACAATGTTTTTAAAGATGTCCTTTAGATTGTCAATTTCTTTTTTTTCTGTTATACTATGTTTATGAGTAAGATTAGAAAAATGCCGATAGGTGTTCAAAGTTTTGAGGTTCTACGTAAAGAAAATTTTATTTATGTAGATAAAACAGAACTTATTTGGAAATTAGTAAACGAAAGCCGAGTCCACTTTTTAAGCCGTCCGCGCCGTTTCGGGAAAAGCCTTTTACTTTCTACACTAAAAGCCTACTTTCTAGGTCAAAAAGAACTCTTTAAAGGCTTAGCCATAGAGAAATTTGAAGAAGCCGAAAAGAAAAAGCGAGAAATCTGGCAGGAATATCCCGTGCTCTATTTGGATTTTAACACAGGCATTTACGATACAAAGGAAGGCCTTTTAAATAGATTAAATTCCTTTTTGCAGGAATATGAAAAAATATATGGAAGTACGGGGCTTGATCTGCCCGACCGCTTTCAAAATTTGATAAAGGCTGCCTACGAAAAAACCGGCAGGCAAGCTGTTATTCTCATCGATGAATATGATAAGCCCCTTCTTCAAACGATGTGGAAAGATGAGGCCTTAAACGAAACCTACCGCACAATCCTTAAAGGCTTTTTCGGAGTTATAAAAAGTGCAGACCAGTACCTCCGCTTTGCATTTTTAACCGGAGTTACAAAATTCAGCAAGATCAGCATATTCAGCGATTTAAACAACTTAAGGGATTTGAGTTTATTGTCGGATTATTCGGCTATCTGCGGTATCTCGCAAGAAGAACTTGAAGCCGATTTTAAACCTGAAATTAAAAATCTTGCAGAAAAAAATAACTTGACTTATGATGAAGCTCTTGCAAAATTAAAGCAGAGATATGATGGCTATAAATTTTCTGAAACCGGAACGAATATGTATAATCCATTCAGCTTGCTAAATGTTTTTGCTGACGGAAGAATGCGTGACTACTGGTTTGCGACAGGTACTCCGACCTTTTTGGTAGAATACTTAAAAAAGGCTTATTACAATATTCCCGACCTTGACGGAAATATTCAGCTTGATGAGCAGGGTCTTAATGAGTATAGAGCTGATCCTATTCTCCCTCTGCCAATATTGTTTCAATCCGGATATTTGACAATCAAAGACTATAATGACTTTGCGGGTCTTTACCGTTTGGGATTTCCTAACGATGAGGTGCGTTACGGTTTTTTACATAACCTTATGCCCGCCTACACTTCGATAAGGGCTGACAAAACAGGGCTTTCGATTTGGGAATTCTACGAGCAGATTGAGGCGGGAGATGTAGACGGGTTTATGCAAAAGATGAAGGGAATAATATCGGGCATTCCTTATGATAACTTAACCGAAAAAGATTTAGTCTTACGTGAACAAAATTATCAGACAGCGGTTTATCTTGTGTTCGCTCTTATGAACCAGTTTGTGCACACTGAAGTTCATTGTGCAACCGGACGGGCCGACTGCATTGTTGAATTTAAAGATAAAGTTTATATTTTTGAATTTAAGCTGACTTCAAATGAAACGGCAGAGAATGCCATTAAGCAAATCAAAGAAAAAGGCTATGCAGACAAGTACTCGGGAAGAGGTAAAAAAATAATTGCAATCGGTTCTAGTTTTGACGAAGAAAAACGGACTATCAAGGACTGGAAGACTGAGGCTATAATTTAAGTGCGGCAATTACTTCATACTCAATTTTTAGGTCAACGTTTTACGCCTACTTGAAGTCTTTTCAAATTGAATGTATAGTAATTATTAATATATTGAGTATGCTTCCCAATAAATTTTTATCGTGAGAGAGAGTATGAGTCAAACGTGTAATCATGAATGTGAAGGTTGTAATTTAACTTGCAATGAAAGAACTGCTGCGCCGAACAGTTTTATTGAGCGTCCTAATAAACTAAGCAGCATTAAAAAAGTTATCGCAATTATAAGCGGGAAGGGCGGGGTAGGAAAATCTCTTATTACTTCCTTGTCTGCGGTACAATCCCAAAAAAAAGGCTATCAATGTGCAATCCTTGATGCCGATATTACAGGGCCGTCAATTCCTAAGGCCTTCGGAATATCCGAAACTGTCGTAGGAAACGATTCAGGTATTTTCCCTGCAAAGACTAAAACAGGGATTGACATTATGTCGGTTAATTTGCTTCTTGAAAACGAAACCGATCCTGTTATATGGAGGGGGCCTGTAATTGCCGGAACTGTAAAACAATTTTGGACGGATGTTATTTGGAAGGACATTGATTTTATGTTTATCGATATGCCTCCCGGAACCGGCGATGTTCCTCTCACCGTTTTTCAATCCATACCTGTAGACGGTATTATTGTGGCGACTTCTCCTCAAGAACTTGTTTCAATGATAGTTGCCAAGGCTGTCAATATGGCAAAAAAGATGAACATACCCATAATCGGTTTGGTTGAAAACTTTTCGTATTTTACTTGTCCCGATAACGGAAAAGATTATCATATTTTCGGAGAAAGCGGCATTGATGAAATAGCCTTAGAGTACGGCATTCCGGTTCTTGCAAAACTTCCCATTGATCCTGAAATTGCAAAGGCTTGCGATAAAGGCAAAATAGAAGATGTTGATGCACCATGGTTCAATCCTATTGTTGAATGTATCGCAAAACTTTAATTTTAAGGAAGGCTTATGGCAAAAAAGAAAACAGGAGACCTTGCACACCGCTGCAACAACTGCGGTTACACTCAAGCCCGCTGGCTAGGCCGATGTCCCGAATGCGGCGAATGGAATACCTTTGAAGAGGTTACAATTAATCAAGATTATTCCGCAACCGAAAGAAGCATTGCAGAAAAATTTGTAAAAGAAGCTCATTCCGTTCCTCTTGATGCTATTGAAGCAAATGATGCCGTCCGCCTTTCTACTGGGATTGCGGAATTTGACCGGGTACTGGGAGGAGGTGCCGTAAAGCGTTCGGCAATCTTGATCGGAGGAGAGCCGGGCATAGGAAAATCGACACTGCTCTTACAAGCCGCTTCGGCCTCTTCTTTGGGTTCCGTAAAAAAGGTTCTGTATGTTTCGGGAGAAGAATCGGGCGGGCAAATCCGTTCCCGTGCCGACAGACTGAATCTTCCTTTAAAAAATATTGAACTTTTATGTACTTGCAGGTTGGAAGATGTAGAGAGGGTTTTAAACAAGGTAAATCCCGTTTTTGTCATAATCGATTCCATTCAAACTATGTATTCCGCAGATGCCGGAGCCGTTCCGGGGACTATAAATCAGTTAAAGCTATGTGCTCACGAGCTTGTATCTTGGGTTAAAGAGAGGGACAGCGTTTTGTTTTTAACTGCCCATGTAACAAAGGACGGAAACATAGCGGGGCCTAAGGTTCTCGAACACCTCGTGGATACGGTCATTTCTTTTGAGAGGACAGAAGACGATGTGCGTTTTTTGCGTGCCCTGAAAAACCGGTTCGGCTCGGTTGACGAGCTTGGAATTTTCTCGATGGATGAAAGCGGGTTAAAAGCTATAGATGACCCCTCTTCATTATTTATTACCAATCGGACTGGGCCTCTGCCTGCGGGTTCCGCTGCCGTTCCCGTCTGCGAGGGGAGCCGTGTTTTTATGGTAGAAATACAGGCTCTTACGGTTCCTGCCAAGGGTGCGGTTACAAGAGTTTTTTCGGACAAGATAGATTCCGCCCGCGTCAGCCGCATCGCCGCCGTTTTAGAAAAAAGGATAGGCTTACAATTTTCGGATCAGGATATTTATGTAAATGTTGCAGGAGGCATAAGGCTTAAAGAACCCGCCGCCGACCTCGCCATAGCACTTGCTCTTTATTCCGCCCGTGCAAATATACCTGCACAAAAAGAAGGAGCCTACATTGGCGAGTTGAGCTTGGCAGGAGAAATCCGAAGCGTCAAAAAATTAAAGCAAAGAATCAAAACCGCCCAAAGCATGGGCTTTACAAAAGTCGTGTCGCCTCCTCCTTCCGATTCCGAAGCCGGAGACATAAACACCTCGCAGCTTTTTAAAGCGGAAGATTTAAGCTCGGCAATCAAAAAGGTGTTTGGGTAATTTTGTGCGTGAGCAGAATTTATCTTAATCTTGTTTCTTTAGATTTTTTTGAAAGTAAATCAACAACCCCGACGCAAGCGTCGGGGTTGTTGATTGGTTCATGATTTGGTATTGTAATTGGGTTGATCTATAATTATATATGCTTGTATATTTGATGTCAATATAAAATTTTACATGAACCATTCAAACGGTTGATATTTGTGTAGAAACGTGTTACACTGTATAGTAATGATAGATAAACGCACCGACAGCAGTTACAATCATTCTCACGAAAAAAGTGTAAAAAGTTTTGAAAAAGCTCTTGACATAAAACAGCGTATCGGGCAAAATTCACAGCTTCACAGCTTCACAGCTTCACAGCTTCACAGCTTCACAGCTTCACAGCCTCGCAGCTGAGGCCTTATCATGCCTAAATGAAATTTTCACAATAAAGACCAATTACTCAAATCATGCCCAAAGACAACCTGTCAGTCAAATACCGGCTTTCTGTCCTTGGGCTTTTTTTATATATTCGGATGTTGAAAAGCCTATTAAGGCCTTTCAACTCACGCCAACATCCCCGAACATCTTGTTCAGAAAAATGGGGTTCTTAGGGGCAAAGCCCATAAGCCGCATTTTTCTTTTTTCGGGTTATAGGGGTGCTTCTTTCTTTTGTCGGAAAAAAGAAAAAAAGCACCCCTAACCGGGGGATTTTTAAGGGGGCACCCCCTTAAACTACAGGAGGAAGATATGGCTAAAAAGAAATTTGTTTGGGAGGTGTATCTTAGACCGAACACCTTGACCAAAGACAACGACAGAGACTGCATAGCGGATGTTCATGCACACGCTGCTACGCAGAGAAATGAGGACATTGCGGAAATAATTACCAAAGAACGCTCGGAATTCCGCAAGGAAACAATTATCAATATTCTCAACATGAGGGATAAGGCTGTAAAAGACCTTATCCAAGAAGGTTTGAGTTTTATGGATGGTCTTGTACAAATCAGCCCGCGTGTATCGGGCGTATGGGAGACGGAAAATTCTTCTTACGATGAAAAAGTACACAAGCGTACCGTAGACCTTGTGCCGACAACCGACTTGCGTACCGCTCTTGATGCAATCGGCGTAAAGGTACTCGGAGCAAAAGAAGAAACTGCCCGCATTACCGAAATAACCGATACCGCAACGGGCTTAAAAGACGGCACTCTCACAATCGGCGATGATATTATAATCGAGGGAAGCAAAATCAAGGTAGACGAAATCGATCCGGCTCAAGGTGTATTTTTTAAAGCCGCAGACGGCACCGAATACAAGACTAACCGCCGGTTGTCGGTTAATAACCCTAGCCAAATTATCGCACGCGTGCCTAAAGAAGTACCGGAAGGAAAGGTAGAAGTAATGGTGCGGACTAAATTCAGCACCGGCAATAAAACCCTTTTGCAAATACGCGAAATAGTATACGGCTATCCTTGCAAGGCAAAGGCATAGAAATTTTAGGAAAGGCCTTTTCCCCGCTAAGGGAACGGGCTATTCCCCGTACAGGGAAGCCCTCTTTCCCCGAGCGGGGAAGCCTATCTTCCCTTAACGGGGAACAACAGATATTTTAAGGAGAAAATTATGGATGATATATTGGATGAATTTAAAGAATACTTGGTAAAACAAGGTTATAAGGAATTTACACCGAGCGGTAAGCCGAGCACTGTATATGATTATGCAGGACGTATAAAAACAATATGCACTCGGGAAGGTATAAACACTGCAAAAGTGCTTATCAATAGAATAGATGAACTGGAACAGAAGTATGGAGAAACAGGTTCCGAAGCTGCATTCGGTAGAAAAAGTCATAACTCTTGTATCAATGCAATCCGCAGGTTTAACGAATTTGTAAAATCAAATAAATTAGGAGAAAAATAACATGAAAAACTTAAAGAAGATTATAACTGTTTGTATTTTTTTATTTGTACAAAGTTTAGTTTTTGCACAAATGGCTAATATGCAACTAATCGAGGGTAATTATGAAGAAGGTTTTTACTATGTTGAAAAAAACCGCTATTTGGAAAATCCTAAAGAATGCTATCCGCCCGATCAAAAACTTTATATTATAAGTTTTAATACGGGAGCAGGTCCTTTTAGATATTATTATTTTTTTGATAACGAAAAACAGGCTATTTTAGCATGGCATGTAGTTCGTACCGGAGCTGGGTATCCTTTCGGCTCAACCGATGAATGTAAATTTTGTTATGAGATAAGAAAAGAATATATTTATACTTTTGATAGTTTTGCATTCGACTATTGCTTTACAGGAGAGGCAAGTAATTTTAAGGATATATTTTCATGCCGCCGTTTTAAAGGCAAGTATCAAGATTCCCGTAAGGCGATGTCAGGAGACTTTTAATATGAAAAAAAGCATTTTAATTTTAGTATTTTGCCTAATAGGCTTGTTGTGTTTTGCTCAAGAAGACGGAACCTCGCCTATGTACTATTGGGAGTACACCAGCCCCGTAACCTTAAACGGTAAAAAATTTTATGGTTCAGAAGCCGACTGGGGCAATAATAGTAGTTTTGCCGATTCCTATAGGGAGCAGGACGGCTATGCTCTTGTTTTAGGGCGTAAACTTCACTACTGGCTTTATGATACAATAACATATCACAATGGAAATGCTTCAGACATATATGATAGAGTTATTCCGAATTGGGTAGAACGGCTTGGCTATGTTATTGATTTTGATAATATTCGTGTTAACAATAACAATACGGCTTTAGCAAATTCCGTTAAAGCCTTAATGAAACAGCGGGGCTGTGATATAAGTGTTACGCTTTGTACAAGCACTAATTGGGATACCAATGTAGATTTTGTAATAATAAATGAATATCTTACAAATAAAAAACAGTATAAAATAACTATTTACTATTTGTATAAATAGGAGATGTGAGAAATACTATGAAAACTTTTAGTGTTTATGTTCATCCTCATGGTGAGGATATTCAAGCCGTAAAAAACGGCTGGTCATGGCCTGCTTTTTTACTGGGTGAGTTTTGGGCTTTTTATAAAAATTTATTTTTAGCCGCCATTATAGCTATAATTATTGATTTTATACTCATTCATGATTATTATTATGATTATTATATTATCGACAACTCATATCTTTTTGCTATGTCGATAATAAGTGCAATAGTTTTCGGTTTACAAGGAAACGGCTGGGTAAAGGAAAGATTGAGAAAACAGGGGTATGTCTACAAAGGTTCTGTTCCGGCAGCAGATGCTGATACCGCAATACTAAAATACCAATCCATCAGAAACAAAAAACAACAAAAAGCCGCATTCACAGAAAACCCTGCAAACAGTCCCGAACCCGAAAAAGACCCTGCCTGTGCTGCAAAACCGGAAATCGTTCAGGACGAAATATTGGAAGAAGTAAGTATTCCTCAACCTGATGATGAGGCCGATTTTAAAACCTGCCCTTATTGCGGCGAGAAAATACGGAAAGTTGCTATCTTATGCAGGTACTGTCATAGTAAGTTATCGGATCAATGTATAGATAGTTGATTGTTATACTACATATCTTTTACTCCATATACCATTTCCCCAAAATAATGTATAATTGGTCTAGCCTAAAAATCTAATTCGATTTTTAGGCTAGACTGTCGAGTTTTCATAAGTCTTTAAGACTTATGAAAAACATCGCAAACAGATTTAGGAGGGTTTAATACTTATGAAGTTATTGATTATTTCGGACGGGCATGGGGATCTTGAAAAACTAAAAAGGATAAAACCTGTTGCCGATGGGGTTGATGCCCTTATTTTCGGAGGGGACTTTGCTGCTTTTAAAAAGATTGAAACGGGGGCTCCTTTTTTAAACGAGCTTTTAAAGACTCATAAAAATATTTTTGCCGTGTTGGGGAATTGCGATGCTCCTGAGTTTGAAAAAAAATTAAAAGATGCCGGTGTTTCGATTACGGGCGAGGTAAAAAATTTTGAAGGGCTTATCTTTGCTGGTTCCGGGGGCGGAAGTAAATTTACAGGAATGACTCCTTACGAAAGAACCGATGAAGAGCTTGTAAAAGACTTAACCGATGCCTTTGAAAAAGCAAATATTACCGAAGCCGGTAACTTGGTTTTGGTTTGTCATAATCCTCCGCATGGGGCTAAGGTCGATAAGGTGGCTCCCATGGTGCATGTGGGCTCAAAGGGTATCACTGCCTTTATCGAAAAGCATAAGCCTCTTTTGGTTGTGTCGGGGCATATTCACGAGTCCTTTGCAGTCGATAAAATCGGCGAAACCGTTTTAGTAAATCCCGGTGCCCTGATGGAAGGCCGCTATGCTCTTGCCGAGATTACAAAAAACGAAAAGGGCTTTGAAGTTTCGGTAGAATTAAAAACCTTAGATTAAGGTTTTTCGATTATGAGAAGGTGCCTTTCTTTTTTTAAAAAAGGAACATCAAGTTTTTCTATTTTATAGTTTAGCCCTTCTTTTTTGATAAGCTCCGTCTCTTCATTTATTTTTTCTTCCATGGCCTTGTATAAAAATAATTTACCCTTAGGCTTTGCAAGATTTAAAAGGGTGTTTAGGATGTGCTTATCCAAGGTGCGGAAGGCTCTGCAAGTTACAATATCAAATTTATTTTGAGGGGCTTTTTCGGCTTCGCTTTCGATAATCTCGGTGTTATTTAATTGGAGAACAGCCTTGATGTTTTCTAAAAATGTGCATCGCTTTTGCATTCTTTCGATTAAAGAAAGTTTTACATCTAAATTGCCTAAAGAAATAAAGAGAGCTGCAAGGGGAATCCCGGGAAAGCCGGCTCCGGTTCCGGCATCGGCAATGTAAAAAGGTTCTTTTGTAATGAGGTCTTCATTATCATTTTTGCTTGCGGTTTTGCTTTCAGTATTTTTGATTTCGTTATAAAAAAAATGCCATGCCGAAAGGGAATCTAAAACATGAGAGACGATTAATTCTTCATCGTCCTTAACCTTTACCAAGTTAAATGAGGCGTTAAACATTTTAAGCTCTCTCATATAAATGTTTAAAAGTTTAGAAAGCTCATTATGAGCCTTTTCGTTTATGCCTAATTCTTTTAAGCCCTTTAGTAGAATACCATCTGATAAAAGGCTCTTTGATAAAAGTTTATCGGTGTCCATTTCTTAAAGCCTATTTTCTACATCATCTTGTTTATTATATTTAATTTTTTTTCTGAATAGGGATGATAGCGGAGCTTGATGTCGATGAGGTTTGATTTTTTTAGGATGCTTTTTGCATTGCTGAAAACTTTAAAGCTTTCGTCTCCGTGGTATTTTCCTATGCCGCTAAAGCCGACTCCTCCGAAGGGAAGGTGATCGCTTGCCAAGTGGACTATCGTATCGTTGATACAGCCGCCCCCGAAAGAAACCTCATTTAAGAATTTCTTCTCTATATTTGAGTCGGTTGTAAAAAGATAAGAGGCTAATGGCTTTTCGCGGGATTTAATCAGCTTAATTGCTTCTTCTATTGTCTTAAAACTTATTACGGGAAGGATCGGCCCGAAAATTTCTTCCTGCATTATTTTGGAATCAAAGGTGATATTATCCAAAACCGTGGGCTCAATAAATTTTCTGTTTTTTTCTCCATTGCTGCCCGTGATTATTTTTTCTCCTTCAATTAAACCCATGAGGCGGTCAAAATGTTTTTCGTTTACGATGTGTGGAAGGTGCATGTCCAAATAGGTTTCCGTGGGGAAAAATTCTTTTAAAGCCTCTTTTAATTCTTCGATAAATTTTTCTTTTACCTCATCTTGAATTAAAAGATAATCGGGGGCTACGCAGGTTTGTCCGGCGTTAAGGTATTTTCCGAAAGCTATTCGGCGGGCTGCAACTTTTAAGTTTGCCGATTTTTCGACTACGCAGGGAGACTTTCCGCCGAGCTCCAAGGTTACAGGGGTTACATATTTAGCCGCCGCTTCCATTACGAGTTTGCCGACAGTTGTTCCGCCCGTAAAAAAGATGTAGTCAAAACGCTGCTCCAAAAGTTTTGAGTTTTCTTCCCGCCCTCCGGTAATTACCGATATATATTCCAGCGGAAAGTTTTCGGAGATTATTTTTTTTATAACCTCCGATGTCGCAGGCGAATAATTTGAAGGCTTTACAACGGCACAGTTTCCTGCAGCAATGGCCCCGACCAAGGGAGCTAGGGTTAAATTTAAAGGATAGTTCCACGGCGACATGATGAGCACGGTGCCGAAGGGCTCATACATTATTTTGCTTGAGCTTTTAAAATGAGCAATCGAGGTCGGAACCCTTTTAGGTTTAATCCATTTTTTTAAGTGCTTTATTGCAAATTTAAGTTCTCCGCGTACGATAGCAAATTCCGAAAAGAAGCCTTCCATTTCGGTTTTGTGTAAGTCGGAATAAAGGGCATTTAAAAGTTCTTTTTTGTTTTGGTTTAAAACTTCCTGTAATTTTAATAATTGAGAAATCCTAAACTCATAGCTTTTTGTTTTATTTGTTTCAAAAAAAATCCTGCAATTTTTTACGATTGTTTCTATATCTTGATTCATTATGTGCTCCGGCAATGTTTTGTCGAAGCATTATACATATAAACCGAATAAAATTCAAGGCTGAAATTTTAAACTATTTTTCCGTTTTCGATTTTTATAACCCTGTCCGCCTCTTTTATTGTAGAAGGACGATGGGCAATCGTTATTATGGTTTTATTTTTGCGGATATTATTTAGGGCTTGCCGGAAGAGTGCTTCGCTTTCACTATCCAAATTGGAAACGGCTTCGTCCATCAGTAATATGGGAGAATTTTTTAAGACGGCGCGCGCTATAGCAATTCTTTGTTTTTCTCCGCCTGAGAGCTGAACACCCCGCTCACCGACATTGGTATCGTAGCCTTGTTCCAGCCTTTTAATAAAGCCGTCAGCCATCGCAACCTTAGCAGCTTGTTTAATTTCTTCATCGCTTGCATCGGGACAGGCAAGGGAAATGTTTTCTTTTATGGTTTTGTTAAAGAGATAAACATCCTGCGGTACATAGGCGATTATATCCCTCAGGGAATTTTGGTGTATGTCTTTTATGTTTTTTCCGTCAATATAAATTGCTCCGCTGTCAGGTTCGTAAAAGCGCATAAGCAAATTCGCTATTGTAGATTTTCCCGCTCCCGATTCACCCGTAAGAGCAATGCTTTCGCCGGCCTTAACCGTAAAATTAACTCCGTGCAAAACTTCGGTATCTTTTTCGTAAGAAAATTTTACATCTTTAAATTCTATGTTTCCCTTAACCGAATATTTGTTTTGCGGAATATATGGCACTCTGTCTTTAACGGCCGGTTCTTCTTCTAATATATCCAAAATTCTTTTTGCCGCTCCATTTGAAATATTCATAGCTCCTGCCGTAACCGAAACGCTCATTATAGGCACAAAGGCAAAAAGAGAAAATATTATAACAACCGAAACCATTTCAGGTTTTAACGAGCCTGCAATTACTTCCGAATGAGCAAGTAATATTGTTGAAATTAGAACGGCGGAGGTAATTAAGTTTATTACTAAACTGTGTAAGCCCTTAAATCTTCCGTCCCTTATTTCTTTTTTATTTAAGCGTAAGGTATCGGCGGCAACCTTTTCAATGTATTTTTTTTCTTTGCCGAAAATTAAAATCTCACGTAAACCTTGAACCGTATCTACAGCTTCGGCATTTACCTCAGCCAAACCGTCTCGTATCTCTTCTCCGATTTTTTTTGTAATAGGATTAAAAAAATACGGAACGGCTGCAACAAGAATACAGGCGGCAAAAACGGCTGCGCTTATTTTAAATGAAAGAAAACTTAATGCAGCAAGATAAAGAACAGTGCAGACAAATGCAATTATGTAAGAGCCTGCGGTATGAGCATAAAAAACTTCGGTGGCTTCAACATCTTCGACAAACACAGAGGTAATACTTCCGCTTCTTTTTTTGCCTGTGGATTGCGGTGCTGTTTTGGAAATCGAATCATATAAAAGGTTTCTTATTTTTTCGATTACACCGTATGAAACCAAATGACATTCGTACATTTCCAAAAAGGCAAAAAGTCCTTTGCCGATAATAAAAATAATCAGCGGTATAAAAAGATAAAGTATTTTTCCTGTGCTCATTTTAAACAGAGCCGCTGAAGCTATATATGCGCCCGTTAAGACGGTGAGCAAAGCAAAAACACTATTAAATATTCCGTAAATAATCGAAATAATAAATTCTTTTTTATAAAAGCTTATGTATTTGGTCATTTTTATAAGCGGTTTATATTTTTCTTTAAACATATTAATTTTCTCCTTGTTGCGCTTCTACAAGCTTTTTGTAATATCCGTCTTTTAAAATAAGTTCCTTGTAAGAACCTTCTTCTACGATTTCTCCTCTATGCAAAACCAGAATTCTATCACTGTTTTCTATTGTATTTAAGCGGTGCGCAATCGTAATGCTTGTTCTGTTTCTTAACAAGTGATTAAGACTTTGTTTAATTTCATTTTCATTTTCGGTATCCACGCTGGAAGTAGCTTCATCAAGAACTACAATCGGTGAGTTTTTTAAAACAGCTCTTGCAATTGCAATTCTTTGTCTTTGCCCTCCCGAAAAGTTAAGTCCTCTTTCTCCGACTTTTGTATTGTAGCCTTCCGGTAAACTTTGAATAAAGGAATGAATGTTTGCAGCCTTACACGCATCTATAAGCTTCTTTTCATCTGCATCTTCATTTGCATGTAAAAGATTTTCTTTTATTGTTCCGTTAAACAAATAGGTTTCTTGCGAAACTACCGTAATTAAACTGCGCAAAGATTTTAATGTCAAGTCTTTTATATCGGTACCGTTGATATAAATGCTCCCGCTTGTAGGCTCATAAAACCTTAACAATAAATTTACAATGGTAGTTTTTCCGCTTCCCGATTCTCCTGCAACTGCAAGTTTTTCATTTTTTGCAACAGTGAAATTTAAATTCTTAAAAACCGTATTCTTTTTTTCGCTGTAAGCGAATTCAATATTTTTATATTTTATTTCAAAACCATCGGCCGATTTTATGTCAATGGTTTTAGTCCCCTCATCTTTTATTTTTTCTTCTTCATCAAGTAAGGCAAAAATTCCGCCCATAGAGGTTATGCCCATAAAACCTTGATGAAAGTATGCCGCCAATTCGTTTGCAGGTCTAAAAACTTCGTTGGTCATAAAAAGCAAAATAAGTAATGAGGATGCGGGAATTATATGCATAGAAGTTAATAGTGCTGCTACGGCAAGGGTAAAACTTGTACCGATACCGGAAGCAAAATTGGAAATACCTATTTCGGCTAGGTTTACTTTTAAGTTGCGCATAGTTTCAGAAAAAAGTGTTCTCATTTTTTCTTTTAATAATTTTCCGAGCCTTTCTTGTGCATTATACGTCTTTGCCGTTGTAATCCCTTGAATGCCGTCTAAAATTTCTGCAGTTAAATTTCTATAAGCCGCCCAATGTGCATTGGAAGATTCCGATAGTATCTTCCCGAAAGCAACGGGAGAAATCAATACGGCGATTAAGGCTGCAGCCGATATTATGCCTAAAACATAATGCAGCGAAAAAACATAAATGAGCATTGCACCGCATGCAATTACACATACAAGTATTTGCGGAATGTATAGCGTTAAATAGCCTTCTAAATAGTCTACTCCGCTTACCATTGTTGAGCCTAATTTACCCGTTCTTTCATCATCTAAAAATGCAGGTCCCAGTTTTAACAGCCTATCGTAAATGCGGCGCCTTAAAATGTTTTTTACCTTGCCGATAATTTTTTTACCGTAAACCGAATTGTAATATATTAAAATAAGGCGGGATGCTATGATTGCCGATACGTATAAGATACTTTGTATTACCACGGATAATTCTTCTTTGGAATAAAGTTGTCCCACTATTTTCCCCAACAAGACAGCTTGAGCTACATAAGTTCCCGATACGGCAACACCCAATAGGGCTTTAAACAAAATGCTGCATTTAATACCTTTTGTCAATTCGATAACTCTTCTGTTAAGCATCATAATTGTTTATCTCCACTTTCGTTTTATAAAGTTAGTACTAGCTAACTATACTGAATTATGATAAATTTTTCTACTCTATTTTAATTGAAAATAATCCAAAATGATATTTTTATTTAGTTATTGTAGGTTTTTCTCCATTTCTGTATTGGATTGGGTTGATGCCGTAAACGGATTTAAATGCATCAGAAAATTTACTTGCATTTAAGTATCCGCAATTTATAGCTATATCGGTAATTTTTCTATCGGTAGAGGAAATATAAAATGCTGCAATTTTTAATCGATATTTTTTTAAATATGAGTAAGGGCTTTCTCCGTAAATTTGCTTAAATAATTTTTGAAAAATAGTGTAGCTTAAATCTTCATTTTTAACCATCTTTTTAAAAGATATATTTTTATCTATATTATTAACGGCATATTCATGAATTTTTTTTACCTTATTGATGTGATAACCCGAATAAAATTCTTCTTTTCGGTATTCTTCCGTATTGATTACACTTAAAAGATATAGAATTTCGAATAATTTAATTTGAAAGTACTCTATATGTTTCAAGCTTTGTTTTTCATACAGTGTATTCATTATATAAGATATCTCGGAATTAATTTTTATTTTATACCATCCGTTCTGCAAATCTAAATTTTTGCATATTTTTTCAACATCTATATTAAATAATTGTGCAGTATTTTTGAAATTCGAATTTATTTTATCAAGAAAGAATAGTATACTTATACCCTTATAAAACTTCAGTGGAAAAAAGCTTTTTGATAATGCAAGTTTTTCATAATTTATAGCTGTTTCTTTTTCTCCTAAATACGAAAAAGTTTGATTTTCAAATTGACCTTCCAGAATCCCTTGAAAGCAGAAATCGATTCTAAAAACATTCCTAGGTTCTCCTTTTAAGCTATATGATTTCTCGGTATAAGTGTCGTATATTTCCAGATGTATCCCCTCATATAACTTTATTATAATGGTCTCGTCTTTTGTTTTTTCTTTCATATAAAATGAGTTTAATATTTTCTATTCAGCTTGTCTAGTCTTTTTTGTAAGTTTAGTTTAACTTCCAATGCCACAAAGGTTTTGAAAGTTCCGATGAAAAGGTTTGTACGCGGTTAAAATCGGGGAGCCAGTCATCGGAGGCGGCAAGCTCTTGGTAAAAGCCTTCATCTATTTTTAAGCTTGAAAGGAGGTCTTTTAAGGTTTCGTCTTCCTTTAGGCTTAACATTCGGTTTTCAAAGAGAGAATAGTTTTTTATGCCGGCCGTTCTTTTAACCGGAGTGTATTGGGTCATCACCGAAATAAGAGCCCTGCCTCTTAAGTTTTTTGCAAACCATCTTAGGACGGCCTTCGAGTCCGCAATGCGGGAGGGGAGGGCAAGGTGGCGGACTATGACGCCTGAGTAAAGTTTTCCTAAAGGATATTTTTCTTTGTTTTCCGTGCCGATTTTTAAGGGAGAAAGGCCGGCCATTTTTAGGATTGCCCTTGTTGCCGTTTCGGGATAATCGGGTGCGTAAAAAACTTGAGAAGAAATTTGCGGGTTTAAGGTTTTTAAGTCGGGAAGCCAGCCGTCAACACAGTCCGAAAGGAGGCTTATAGCTTCTTCGGCTTCATAGGCAGAAGAATTCCAGACAACAGGAATTTTTAAGCCTCGGTCTTTTGCTTCTTTTAGGCCGAGGGCTATTGCTGGGATTGCATGGCTGCCTGTAACTATGTTTATGTTTTCGGCCCCTTCTTTTTCGAGAACAAAACACAATTTTACGAATTCTTCAAGGCTTACAATCCTTCCCATGCCTTCTTGGGATATCTGATAGTTTTGGCAAAAGGAACAGCGAAGGTTGCAGCCCGTAACAAAGATTGTGCCCGAGCCTCCGGCTCCCGTGATTGGCGGCTCTTCCCCGAAGTGGAGGCCTGCCCATGCAAGGCGCAAATCCCTTGTTTCTCGGCAAAAGCCTTTTTCGCCCTTATTGCGGTTTACCTTGCAATTTTTAGGGCAGAGAGTGCATGAGTCGTATTCTTTAAAACTAAAATCTTCAAAAGAAAGCATTTATTAGGCGTCCATTGGGCTGTTTTTTTACTGATTTTCTTATATTTTTTTGCGCTCGACAATCACCGTCATTATCGAGTTTAAAAGATTCATATCCAAAGTTTCAGCCTCGGAAGAAATAATTAAATTTATCTGCTCCCAATCTTCTTGCGGAAAGTCCATGTCATCTTCAAAATTGCCTGCAATAAGAGAAAATATTTGATAGAACCATTCAATAGCATCTTCTTTTTTTTGTCTGCCGGCCGAATAGGCCGAAAGCCAATAGTCGGCAAAATCGTTTGCCAAAACTTGAGCCTGCTTATCGTAAAGCGAAACCGCTTTACAAAAGATTTCCGTCAGGCGGGCGTCAAAAGCTGCTGTGTCTCCGTCCTTATTTAGTTTTTCTGCAAGTTGGCTTGCATGCGCCTTTTCTACAAGCCGGCTCGCATCCGAATAAAATTTTTCCATCGTATCCATAATATTTTCCTTACTATTAACTTTGCGATGTTTTTCATAAGTATTGAAATACTTATGAAAAACTCGTCGGTAATTTATAAAAATCTAATAGGATGTTTATAAATTACCTATTGCCTGCCTTTTTTGCTGAAGCCTTCAACTCGGGCGGAGGCTTCGACGGTAAAGGGCGTTCTGTCTCCGCGTTTTAGGTAATGATAACCGAGGCCTGCAATCATCGCCGCATTATCCGTACAGAATTTAAGCGAGGGGAAGATGCACTTTAATTCCTTGTGCTCTGCAAGTTTTTCCCTCAACAAAGAATTGGCCGCAACTCCTCCTCCTGCTACTATCGTTTTTAAGCCCGTATCTATCGAAGCATCCAAAAGGGGCCTAAGCAAAATTTTTACCGCCCTTATTTGAAAAGAGGCTGCAATGTTTTCAGGTGTTTTTTCAAAATCCTTATTCCAAAACCGGTCTATCTGGTTTATGACAGCGGTTTTTAATCCCGAATAAGAAACATCGTACTTGTGCCCTTCCTTGTGGATTATGGGCATGGGGAAGTTAGCCGCCTTTGGATTTCCGTTTTTGGCGAGTTTGTCGATTACGGCTCCTCCCGGATATCCCAGATTATAAAACTTTGCAACCTTGTCAAAGGCTTCTCCCGGAGCATCGTCGATTGTTGTGCCGAGGACTTCGATGTCGTCAAAGTTATTTACCTTGCAGATAATCGAGTGCCCGCCTGAAACTAAAAGCCCAAGATATGGATAGGGAATATCATTTTCCAGATGGCTTGCATATAGATGTCCCAGCATGTGATTTACGGCAATAAAGGGTTTATTTGAAGACCATGCAAGAGTTTTTGCAAAGGTGAGTCCCACTAAAAGGGAGCCCATGAGTCCCGGTCTTCCTGTGGCGGCGATGCCGTCTATTTCTTCAAGGCTCAAATCGGCCTCGGCTAAGGCCTGTTTAACTACCGGCAAAATCCATTCGGTATGTTTGCGGCTTGCTATTTCGGGAACGACGCCGTTATACATTTTGTGAAAAGGAATTTGCGTTGCAACAATATTGCTTAAAATTTTATTTCCGTCCTCGACGACTGCCGCCGCAGTTTCATCGCAAGAACTTTCTATTCCTAATATTTTCATTTTATTTTCCTTTTAATTTTGAAATTGTAGAAAATGTATATCCTTCTTGAGTTAAATCGGAGTACATTTCTTTTAGAAGAATTGCAAGATCTACGGTAAACACGTGGCCTATCATAATTGCTTCTCCTCTTTGCGAAGCGATTTCCAAGCCTTCTATAATTTGTTTTTTCATATAGGCCTTATCTTTTTTATTGTCGATAAAGACCGCTCTTTCCCAAATGTTCATATTCAGTTTTTTTGCAGCTTGAGGGACAACGCTTTTTGAACTGGTGCGGGAATCAAGAAAGTATATATTTTTTTCTTTGCACAGTTCAAGAACTGCTTCCATAGCTTCCTCGTCCGATGTTATAAGAGAGCCTTCATGATTATTCATTCCGGCTATGGGACCGATTTCTTCAACATTTGAAGATACGACTTTTTTTATCTCTTCGCTGTTCATGCCGGGTCTAACGGCTCCCTCTCCCGGATCTATATTCGGGTTTACGGCCTGCATCGGCTGATGAAGTATAACTTCTTTTCCTGCAGCTCTTATTCTTTTTGCCGTTTCCCTTGAGTTAGGCAGTTTAGGCAAAACGGCTATGGTACAGGGAAAGGGTAAATCCAAAAAATACTGCAATTGTTCCAAGTTATGACCCGCATCGTCAAATACAAAAATCAGCTTTCCCTTTGAAGGAAGTTCAGGCAAGTCCTGAATGGGATAGGACGAGGCTTCCGTTTCTTTTTCTTGAGGTTTATGTTTATCCGTAGTTACAGGACTTTCAGGCTTTATTGCCTTGTTTTCTTTGTCCGGCTTTTCGGTTTCCTTAGGCTGATTTTTTGCGGCCTGCGTTTCGGTTTCTTTAAGTTTATCTTTTGAAGAATGTTTTTCAGCTTCTTTAGGCCTATCGGCAGTTTTATCGGCGTTTTTTTTCTTATTGCCGGTAATGGCCTTTTCCTCTTGTTTAGGTTTTGGCTCCGGTACGGATTTACCGGATTCCTCTTTTTGCTTATTTAGTTCTTCTTTGGCAATCTGTGTTTTTTCGGCTGCATCATCCTTGTTTTTTACGGAAGGAATGATAAATAAAAAAACGGCGAACATTATTACACAAACAGCCAAAAAACCGGCTATAGCTCCGGTATAGTTAATTTTTTTCTTTTTTGATCTTCTCCTTTTAGATAGTCCTTTCGGCACTCTTTTAGGACTTGCTTTTTTTTCCGTATTTTTTTTCGCCCTTGATGCCGATGTTTTTTTATCCGCTTCTTTTTTTGCCATGGATATGAAGATAAGCATTAAAGCAGCTTTTGTCAATCGGGGAGAATTTTAAGGTTATCGACAGCTAAAATATTCTATAGCTGGTTTTTAATAAGTCCTATTAGACCTAATCTTAATTATACGAAAAGGCGCTGTCTCCAATGAATTCCCGCAATATGGACTGTCCGTGCACAAAGCTGGCCGGCAGGGGTAAAAAGTTACTTAAAAAGGTTAATAGCCTTGATGCCTCGTTGTATTCTTTTTGATTCGGTTTTACTGCTTTTAAAAGAGGCTCTGCATAAACTTTAAGTACTGCAAGTTCATAGTCGAGGGCTGTGTTAAAGGCTGCATCGGCATTTCCTTGAAAAGGGAAAATATATTTTGATTCTCCGCTTCTTACGTCGCCCCACATTCCTATTGTTTTTGCTGCGGGACTTCCTCTAAACTGGGCATCCCGAACAATGCGCCTTATAAGTCTGTTATCCGAGGTAGGAATGCGGTTGTGGTCATCTAAGTTAAGCTGAGTTAAGGCCGAAAGATAAACCTTAAACTTTAAGGCTCCATCTATTTTTGCCGTGAGCTTATCGTTTAGAGCATGTATTCCTTCCAGTATAAAGATGGTGTTTTTTTCAGGAGTGAACATCTTACCTTCTGGTCTACGGGCACTTGTCTTAAAATCGTATGAAGGCATTTCGACCGTTTCACCTTTAAAGAGGCGGATGAGTACATCGTTTAAAAGTTCAATATCTAAGGCTTCGACGCATTCAAAGTCGGGTCTGCCGTCTTCTTTTTTAGGTGCTTTAGCAATGCCCAGATAAAAATCGTCCAGGCTTATAACCTTGGGTATATAACCGAGAACTTTAAGCTGCATTGAAAGTTTTTTAGCCGAGGTAGTTTTGCCTGAGCTTGAAGGCCCTGCTATCAGGATAACCCTTACGGTTTTTTTAGCCGTTACCTGTTTTGCAATTTCTGCAAGTTTATTGTTTTGCAGTATTTCGGTAATTTCTACGTAGTCTTTGATTTTTCTTGATGTAATCAAATCGTTTAGCTGGCCGACGGAGGAAACACCGACTAATTTTCCCCACTGTTTATATTCCTTATAAATTTCAAAAAGATGTGGAAGGTCATTAAATTCCGAAAGTTTTGTAGGGGATGATGTTCTCGGAAAACGGAGCAAAAAACCGTCTTGATATGGCATTACATCAAAAACCTTGACTTCACCTATACGGTCCATTAAGGGCTGAAAATATAAGTCCTCATAATTGCCTAAACGGTTTATTAAAATACGGGGCTTACTTGTGTAGTTTAAGAGTCTGTAGGTATCGGGCTGGTTCGAGCGTTCAAATTTTTCCAAAGCTTCTTCGTAAGAAAGCCAATGTGTATCAATAGGCATATCTTTAGCTACCATTTCATCCATTTTTGCCTTAATAGCTTTAAAGTCTGCCTTATCCGATTTTTTTCCTTCAAGAGTATAATAATAACCGTAATCCAAGCTGTGTCCCATTAAAAGCCTTAAATCGGGATAAAGCTCCTTTGCGGCGGCAGCTAAAATCATGCAGAGAGTTCTCCTATAAAAGTTTGAGCCTTCACGGTCGGTTAAGGTTACAGGTTCTATTTTGGACTGAACATCAATAGCTTTGTTTAGGGGAACGGCCAAATTGTTTACCTTTATACCTACTATAGGAGACTGGGACGCAGGAAAGTATTGTATCAGCTCACGTGCCGACACAGGATGAACGAATTCTTTTTGAGTTCCGTCAGGAAAAGTTATTTTAAATGAAGCCATAAGACTCTCCTTGAAGTTAAATTGTACCTTTCAATTATACCATATTTTTTATAAAAGTCCAGCTATTTATGTATAGTTTAAAAGATTAGCAAGGCCTTGACATAATTATTTTTATCAAATAAACTCCAAATAATATAAATTTTGAGAAATATAGTTTTTTCGATGGAGGAAAAATGAAGAAATTTCTAGTTGTCTTATTTTTATTTGTTACGGTTTTTGCATATTCTTTTAAGTATGAAAACTATGAGGAGATATCTATTGATGATTTAATAAAAATTGTAGAGTCTGCTGCTAAAGAAAATGAAGATGGAGGCCTTACCATATTTAACAGCTTTATAGGTCTCCCTGTTACATTGGATGAGTATCCAAGTGCTGAAAAAGATAAAAAATATGAACAAGAAATTTGGATGTTTACATATTGGTTTAAAATGCCTGAAAATTTTTTCGGGAGTGTTATTACAAATAAACTTCCAAACGGATACGAACTGGTTATGGTATTCCAAAACAGCATTGCTCAGAATTTAAAAAATGATGTTAAAAAAGGTGAAAAAATAGGTGTCTATGCTTTTTTAGGCGGATATGATAGTTCTTCTAAAAGAATATCAATAATGGTTTCAGCCTTTAACACAAAAGCCGACTATAAAAGGCGTAACATAAAGCCCATTTGGGAGAGAATGTAAAAGTCCGGCTATTGACTGTTTTTTAAAAGATTGATATTCTTTTCACTTCTATTATTTTATACATTTATTAAGGATTTATTTATGAAATTTATTAAGAATTTACCTCTTATTTTATGCTGTGTCTGTTTGCTTTTTGTTTTTGCGGCTTGTAAGGACAAAAAAACGGAATCTGGAGTTTCTTCCGAGGCCTCTTCTGCCGATTCTGAAAAAAAGGTTTCGGTAACCGAGGATGAAGTAGGTTATGCCTTCGGCGTTCTTGTGGCCCAAAGTGTAAAACAGGACGGTATAAAGATCAATCCCGATAAGATTGTGAAGGGATTTAAAGATGCTATGTCTAAAAACTTTGAAGAAAAAGGAATTCAAGATGCTCAGCTGGTTTTAAATAAGGCCTTTCAAATGGCGCAGATGGAAAAGGCAGCAAAGGCTCTTGAAGAAGCTAATGCTTTTTTGGGAAAAAATAAGGCTAAAGAGGGTGTTGTTGTTACCGAATCGGGTTTGCAGTATGAAATTCTTTCGAAGGGTAAAGATGATATACATCCTAATGAAGACGATGAAGTTGAAGTAAACTATTCAGGGAAACTTGTTGACGGCACGGTTTTTGATGATTCATATACAACCGGTTCAAGTGTCAAGATTCAATTATCAAGGGTTATCCCCGGCTGGAAAGAGGGCCTACAGTTGATGAGTGCCGGTGCAAAATACAGGCTCTACGTTCCGCCTGCATTGGCTTACGGGGAACAGGGAATTGCTCAAGGAGGCACTGTTATAATTCCCTCGAATGCGGTTTTGATTTTTGATGTTGAGCTTGTAGGTATTTCACCCAAAAACTAAAGAAAAAAAAGAGTTTTGCATTTAAGCAAAACTCTTTTTTTATGTCCGCTAATTTTTAGTCTTTTCTTTAAGTTTTGCCTTATTCCAAAATTCTTCCATCTTTTCCCAATTTTCAGGTAAAAGTTCAAGACCGTTTTTTTTCATTTCGGCCTCGACAAACCGGAACCGTCTTTCAAATTTTTTGTTTGCATGCATTAAAGCCATTTCAGGGTCTATCTTTAAAAAGCGGGCAGCGTTGACGGCAACAAGGAAGACATCTCCTATTTCGTCTTCCATTGCAGATTCCGAACCTGATTTAACGGCTTCGGCAAATTCTGCCGTCTCTTCTTCCATCTTTTCGATAAGGCCTCCGATTTCAGTCCACTCAAAGCCTGATTTTGCAGCTTTTTTTGAAATCTTTAAGGCTCTCAACATCGGTGGAAAATTTTTAGGGATGGAGTCCAAAATTGATACAGGCTTAGGTCTTTCTATTTTTTCCTTTATGTTTTCCCACTGGTTTAAAACCGATTCGGGGGTTGAGGCTTTTTTATCGCTTTCAGGCCCTTCATATCCTTCCGTTTTGCCGAAGACATGCGGGTGCCGCCGTATCAGCTTTTCGGTAAGATTTTTCATAATATCGGCAGTTGAAAAAAGCCCTTCTTGTTCATACATATACGAAATCATAAGTACGTTTAAAAGAATATCGCCGAGTTCTTCTTTTACATGTTCGGCATTTTGGCCTAAGCTATGGTGTTCCTCTATTGCATCAGCTGCTTCGTAGGCTTCTTCTAAAAGAGGTCTCCTCATACTCATAGGGTCTTGAGCTATATCCCATGGACAGCCTCCCGGACCCCTTAATCTTTTAATTACAGCAAAAAGAGCTTCAAAGCTCTCAATCAATTGTGAATTTTCCATAAGGCAAACATTATATCAAAAAAATACAATAATTGACAATTGACCTCCCTTATGCTAGACTATAAATATGATGGATTTTAGCAGAAAATTGCCTATAGGCGTACAAAGTTTTAAAGTAATTCATAATGATAATTACCTCTATGCCGATAAAACCGAATATGTTTATAAATTAGCCTCGACGGGGCGTGTTTATTTTTTAAGCCGCCCCCGCAGGTTCGGAAAAAGCCTTTTCCTTTCGACATTAGAAGCCTACTTTTTAGGGCAAAAAGAACTTTTCAAGGGCTTGGCAATAGAAAGCCTCGAAGAAGCCGAAAAGGGAAAACGAGAAATCTGGCAGGCATATCCCGTTCTATATTTAGACTTTAATCTTGCAAAATATGAAACAAGGGAAGACTTGGAAAGTATTTTAAATAATCATCTTTGCAGGTGGGAAGAAATATACGGCAACAGTAATTCCGAAAACACCGTTGCAGAACGCTTTTTCGGCATCATAAACAGAGCATACAAAAAAACCGGAAGGCAGGCCGTCATCCTCATCGATGAGTATGATAAGCCCCTTCTTTATACTATGTGGAAAGATGAAGCTTTAAATGAAACCTATAAAACAATCCTAAAGGGCTTCTTCGGGGTTATAAAAACAGCCGACGAAGCGATAAGGTTTGCCTTTTTAACCGGTGTTACCAAATTCAGCAAGGTAAGTATTTTCAGCGACTTAAACAACTTAAATGATATAAGTCTCTTACCTCAATTTTCAGGCATCTGCGGGATAAGCCAAAAAGAATTATTAAGGACCTTTGAACCTGAAATAAGAGCCCTAGCCGATGCTAACGGCTTAAGCTATGACGAGTGCATCAAAACCCTAAAACAAAAATATGACGGCTATTGCTTTTCTCCCGATACTGAAAGAATGTACAATCCCTTTAGCTTGCTAAATGTCTTTTTTGGGCAACAATTTGAGTATTATTGGTTTGCAACGGGAACGCCCACCTTTTTAGTAAATGCGTTAAAAAAAGAAGATTTCCATATCCCTAACTTAGACGGAAATGTAGAGATGACCTCTGCCGGTTTGTCGGATTATAGGGCAGGAGCGGGCTCCGAAATACCTATATTGTTCCAAGCGGGATATTTGACAATAAAGGGTTACGATAAATTATTACAGCTTTATAGGCTGGGCTTTCCGAATGATGAAGTCAGATACGGCTTTTTATATAATCTTTTTCCGAGCTATTGTAATGTAGTTTATGCAGACGGCCCCTTTTGTATTGCTCAATTTTATAGGGATATAATTGCAGGCAGGATAGAAGAGTTTATGCAGAGGTTAAAATCTATAATGGCGGCTCTCCCCTATGACAACATAAAAAAAGACAGCGGGGAAAGCATCGTATTGAGGGAACATAATTTTCAAATTTGCGTATACTTGGTATTTGCTCTATTGGGACAGTTTATCGAACTTGAAACTCCTGTTTCTAACGGAAGAACCGATGCAGTGATAAAAACGGAAAGTACGATTTATATTTTTGAGTTTAAGCTAAAAGAGAATGCGGAAGCCGCCATAAAGCAAATAAAAGAAAAAAACTATGCCGAAAAATACAGGGCTGAAAATAAAAAGATAATGCTCATCGGTGTCAGCTTTGATCCGGAAGAAAAGACCGTCGGAGAATGGATTATTGAAGAGGTTTAATTTTAAAGATGCCTATTTGGCAGTGGCCAAAATATCCCTAAAGCAGTCCTTATCATAAAAATTGTTTTCATCGGGGCTGTGATCGTCATACCAAATTTGGGCATAAAAAGGAGCCTTCTTTGCCTGCTCGTCAAAATTCCATGGAGGACATGCACATTCGGGGCACCAGTGCCCTGTTTTTAGAACTAGGAAGGGGCTCGCTTTAAATTTGTGTCCATAGGCGCAGCTCCACTCAAGAGGAGTGTAAAGGTCTCCCTTTTTCATTTCGGCACTCAAGCAGTCTCCGCCCCTAAAACGGGCAGCCTCTCTTGCATCGCTTATATCGAGTTCGCTTTCTTTTTTGGATTCATCATAGCCGTGTTTTAGCAAAAGGGTAGCAGCTTTTTTTTCGTCTTTTAATTCGGAATAATTCAGAGCTTCTCCGGTTTTCGGATTTTTGTTTTCCGATAAAAGATTATATTCTTTCCAGTTTTGAGGGATTTTTTCAAAGTCTTCTTTCGAGCCGAAAAAGGCCCTTATTCTGCCTTCAAAATTATGTTTAATCCAATAAAGAGGGGCATTGCTTGTTTTTAAAAGAGGTTCTATGGCAAATTTTCTTATAAGGTGCGGGAACGGTTTTCCCAGCTTAAAATACCAAAACTTTTTATCGAGTTTTTTAAAGAAGTCCTCAAAGCCTTCATATTGAAAATCAAGATAGCCGTTCAGCACATGAGAATCATAGAACCAGCCGCAATGAAAGTTGCGCGCAGCATTCCAGCGGGGCTTAAAAATCTCCTTTGCCGATCTGCCCATAAGTTTAAAGCCTCGGTCGAGGGTTTCATACCCTGTAACACGGGCTTCTTTTCCGTTGCCTATGTTATAAACCCTCTTCCAAAAATCTTCGGGTAGAGTGCCGTCTGCATCTTTTTCGATGAGGTTTTTAAGCATGAGGCCTGAGGTTCGTGCTGTCGCCCATTCTATGGGAGTATTCCAGCCTGTATGGAACATAAGGCCGTCATTCATGTTTTTAAGCATAATATCATCGTATAAAACACCCGACTGCCTCAATGAAACCCAATAGTTTAAGCCCGATTCTATTACCTCCCGTTCGGCCATAATCTTTGTCGCTCCGTAAAAGTCAAAGGCTGAGCCTATTAAAGGATCCCCTGTTCTTATCCATGGGTGTTTAAATGTTCTGTTCCCGTATTGGGCAACCGTTCCTATATGAATGAATTTTATTCCGTCTTTTTGAGGCGATTTTTTTGCGGCATTTATTAAATTTAAGGTTCCCAAAAAGTTTGATTTATAACCTGCATCGGGGTTGTGGTCTATTACGGGAGGGATTATCGCTGCACAATGGATTATATAATCGGCATTTTCGACGGCTCTTTCGCAGTCTGCAAAGATTGATAAGTCTCCGAAAATAATTTTTATATCAGGATATTTTTTTTGCAAAGATGCGGCTAAACGTATATTGGCTTTTTTTTCCCGTAAGATTACGGTAATATTGTTTTTTCCGGTTTCGGCAATTTGTTTTAAAACTTCAGAGCCCATCGAGCCCGAAGCACCGGTAATTAAAATAGTCTTTTTCATATGTCTATAGTATAAAACTTTTTAGATTTTTGCAAGGTATCATTTTATGAAAAATTTTTTAGAATTTTTTTTCGTAAATATTACCAAAACTTGTCAATATCTTTTTTATTCGTGCGGAGGGTTGTTGATTACAAAATAAATTTTCTGCAAAATAAATTTCTCGTTTTTTTAATACTTGTATATCATGTAAATTATTGATATACTTGGATTTGTAAACTGAGCTTTAAAATACGGAGAGGTATAAAATGAGTGAACATAGCGATATTGACGGAATTATTCTATATGAAGATTCAGATCATAAATTTATATGGCTGGGCTCGGAAAGCAAGCAAAGAAAGGGTGCTGTTCAAACAATGCAGTATCTTATTATAGATAGGGGGCGAGGTGTTCTTCTTGATCCGGGCGGAGTCCACCTTTTTTCCAGAGTAGTTACTGCGGTAAGCCGATTTATTTCCGTAGATAAAATCGACACGATTTTCTTTTCACATCAAGACCCCGATGTTTCTTCCGGCATAGCTTTATGGCTGGGTATTACAAAGGCTAAAATATATATTTCTTCGCTTTGGATACGGTTTATGCCTCACTTCGGTATCGTAGATATTTCGAGAATGGTTCCGATACCGGATAAAGGGATGAACATATCGCTTCTTTCAGGTTCAAATATGAAGTGTATTCCTTCACACTTTATGCATTCTCCCGGGCAATTCGGTTTATACGATGAGCGCTCCCGTATTTTGTTTTCCGGAGATATAGGGGCCGCAGTTTTTGATGATGACAATGAAACTACCTTTGTAGAAGATTTTGAAAAGCATCTTCCTTTGATTGAGGGATTTCATGTCAGGTATATGGCTTCCAATAAAATTGTCAGCAAATGGGCAGAAAATGTACGCCGTTTAAACCCTCTAATTATAGCCCCACAACACGGGGCAATATATAAAGACGAACAAGTAAATAATTTTTTAAATTGGCTTTCAGGTTTAAAATGCGGCATAGATTATATTGAAAACTTATTTTAATTTGGGAATCAGTATGAAAGATGAACAAAATGCTATTGATAACTTTTCCGATCTAGTAGATAAAATTGTTGTACAATATAACAAAGGCGTTATTCTTGATTTTGTAACCTCTCATTCATTTAAAATTATTGAAGAATCTATGGATAATTTGCAGGAAAAGTTTGAAACTATCCTTTCCGTTTTTGAAGAAATCCAAAAGGAAAGCAGTTCTTCTGCATCTAATGCCAACTATGTTGATGAAATGCTCTCCAATGTTTTAAAAAAAAGAAATATAATCCAAGAAGAAGTTCATGAGCGGGTTGACGAAATTGAAGCCTCTGCAGAAAGTGCGGAAAATGCAGCTTCGGCTTTTGAGGTGCTAAAGGATAGGACTGCGGAAGTTGAAGATATGTTGTCTGGTATTAAGGATGTTTCCGTAAAGACCGGTATCCTTGCAATCAATGCTTCGATCGAAGCCGCCCGCGCCGGAAGTGTCGGAAACGGTTTTAGAATTATTGCCAATGAAGTCCGCTCTCTTGCAACTCAAACAGGAGATTTTGCAAAAAAAATCGAATTAAAACTGGAAGAGCTAAATAAATCGGTTAGTGAAATAAATAACAGCATGACAGGTTTTATAGAACTTTTTTCAAAATTCAGAAAGTCATTTAACGGCGTATTGTCTAATTTGGATGAGAACTCTGTAACTCTTAAAGAAGCCGGTTCTTCGTTGGCCGAAATAACCGCTTCAATAAAAGAACAGGATATTACCATAAGAGAAGGTTTTTTATCATTAAAAAAGATCGATGACTTTTTACATGATACCTCAACGATTCTTGATGCAGTTCAAACAAGCCATGAACATTTAGGAACCCTGTTGCAGCAAAAGTAAAATAAAACCTACAAGGGAGTAAAGCTTTAATTACAAATTAAATTGCCATTTTGGAAAAGCCGGTTACATAGTTTTACCTTTCTTTATTTATAAGAAGAGTCCTTAGTATAAAAAAAAGAATTTGTTTTACAAACTCGGCAGTATTTTTAATCGGGTCTACAAATTCTTCATACAGATATCCGATAAGAAGCAGGTTTCACATTCAGGCTTTCTGGCCTTGCAGATATAACGTCCGTGGAGGAGAATCCAATGGTGGGCATTTAATAAATATTTTTTTGGAGTAACCTTGAGTAAATCCTCCTCAACTTGTATGGGGGTCTTTCCGGATGAAAGACCTATGCGCGGGGCGGTTCTGAGGATGTGAGTATCTACTGCGATTGCAGGTTTCCCGAAACCCATGTTTAAAACCACGTTTGCCGTTTTACGTCCGACACCGGGAAGTTTTATAAGTTCTTCCATTGTGTCTGGAACCTTTCCCGAATACTCGTTTTGAATTATTCGGCTTAACTCAAAAATACGTTTAGCCTTTGTCGGATATAAATTTATTGTTTTGATGTATGAGCGGATCCCTTCTTCACCCAGCTCTATCATCTTTTGAGGCGTGTCGGCTGCCTTAAAGAAAGGTCCTGTTGCTTTGTTTACGCCTACATCGGTCGCTTGAGCTGAGAGTACCACTGCGACCAAAAGAGTGAAAATATTTTCAGAATGTAATTCTCCTTTCGGGTTAGGATTATTCTTTTTGAAACGGCGGTATACTTCTTCGATTTCATCTTTATCCAATAGATTCATTTTGTTTTACCTTTTTTAGTTTAGGAGAGCCGGACAGCTTACAGCCCATGATAAAAAGAATCGGAACTAAAATTAAAAATACCGGAACTACCGTAATAAAGGCAATGAACAAATTGTATTTATCTCCAACTATTCCCATGATAAAACTTGCAGTGCTGTAACCGGGAACTCCGAAGCAGGATAAAAAGATCATAAGGGCCGTTGCGTCTACCGGAAGGATGGCTGCAGCAAAGGATTGGATTGTCGGCCAAAGGCAGGCAAGGCAAAGTCCCATAAAAAATAAAAAGACTGCTAAGCCGAAAAGCGAGTTTACAAAAATAAATAAGAGGCTGACTATAAACGAAGCAATCGAAGAAACTATTATCGCTTTTTGAATGGAAACTTTTTTTAAGACCTTGCTGTTTAATGACCTTCCGATAAACATTCCGAGCGCAAAGCTCGCCGTTACAATTCCTGCATAAAAGGCAGAGGCCTTTAAATAAAGTTGAATCAAGGTAGCTGACCAAAAGGCAAAAGCTCCTTCGGCTCCTCCTGCAAAAAAGAGGGATAGACCGAAAAGCCAAAAAGAGGGTAGGGAAAATATTTCTTTAAAGGCAGCTTTGCTTCCGTCCGAGGGCGGAAGTTTTACTTTTTTTGATGAAAGATAGGAAAAGCAAATTAAGAGAGCAAAAATCGATAGGCCTATGTAAATGTATCTCCAGTTTATTCCTATCGAAAGAAGATAGCCGAAACCTATCAGTCCGGAACAAGTTCCCAATGGCCAAAAGGCGTGCATCATATTCATCTTTGCGCCCGTATCGTTCGGGTATAAATCATTTACTATGGGAGTCAGCAGGGCTTCCATGTTTGCAACGCCCAGTCCCATACAAAGAGCGCTTAAAAGTGCCGTAAAAAAGTTAATGCTTTTTGAAAAGAAAAAAAGCCCTGCTGTTAATATCAAAAGAGAAGCTCGCAGAACTTTTATCTTGCCGAACTTGGCTGCAAAGATGGGGCTTATAAAAAGAATTATCATCTGCTCGATAGCACAAAGCATTCCGAATAAACCTGCTTCCGTAAGCGAAAAATTTAAATCTCTTTTAATATTTACCAGACATATTGATATTGCAATTGAAGAAAGAGAATAAACCAAAAAACTGAGGCCTGAGACATTAAAGGTCCTTTTTCGTAAATCTTTCATAAGAAACTGCCGCTATGATATTGCTTTTTATCAGAATAGTCAAGTGTCCGCATTGTATTTTAGGTACTGGATTATTTTTACAAAAGCTGATATATTGTTCCCATTCATCAATAGCAGTTTAAGGAGTTAAAACTATGCTTAAAGAAATTCGCGGAAAGAGCGCAAAAAATTTGCGCGGAAGAAGTTTTCTAAAATTGTTGGATTTTACTACAGATGAAATCCGGTATTTACTTAACCTTTCAAAAAATTTTAAAGATATGAAAAGGGCTGGAATTCCTCACAGATACCTCGAAGGAAAAAACATCGTTCTTCTTTTTGAAAAAACATCTACAAGAACACGATGCTCTTTTGAAGTTGCAGGTTATGACCTTGGAATGGGCGTTACCTACCTTGATCCGAACTCTTCACAGATGGGACATAAAGAATCTATTGAAGACACTGCCCGCGTTTTAGGAAGAATGTATGACGGTATCGAGTACAGAGGCTTCAGCCAAGAACTCGTAGAAACCTTGGCCGAATATTCCGGCGTTCCCGTATGGAACGGATTAACCGACCTCTTTCACCCGACTCAAATGCTCGCAGACCTTCTTACAATCGAAGAAAAATTCGGCTATTTGAAGGGGCTTAAATTTACATACATGGGAGATGCCCGAAACAACGTGGCCAACTCTCTCATGATAGCTTGCGTAAAAATGGGAATGCACTTTACAGCATGTTCGCCCAAGCACCTTTTCCCTGCTGAAGACTTGGTGGCCGAAGCAAAGAAAATCGCAGCCGAAACTGGAGCAAGCGTAACCTTAACCGAAAACGTAAACGAGGGCACAAAGGGAGCTCATGTTCTTTATACCGACATTTGGGTATCAATGGGAGAACCCGACAGCGTATGGGAAGAGCGTATTAAACTCTTAAAACCCTATCAGGTAAATAAGGCCGCTATGGACAATGCGGACAAGGATGCAATCTTCTTACATTGTCTCCCCTCGTTCCATGACTTAAAGACAACAAAGGGGCAGGAGATTCACAAAAAATTCGGTCTTCCCGAAATGGAAGTTACAAATGAAGTTTTTGAATCTCAAAAATCAGTTGTTTTTGATGAAGCCGAAAACCGCATGCATACTATCAAAGCAGTTATGTATGCCACAATGTGCTAATCTTTTTTATATTTGCGATGTTTTTCATAAGTCATTAAATAAAGACTTATGAAAAACTCGAAGGTTAGCCTTGTGATTCTTGAACTTAAAAATATTTCAAAAACTTATCCTTCCGGACGGAAGGCCTTACAAAATATTTCTTTTAAAATAGAAGAAGGCGAAATTGCAGCAGTAATAGGTTTATCGGGAGCTGGAAAATCTACCATGCTTCGATGTATAAACCGCTTGGTTGAGCCGGATGAGGGAGAAATTATTTTTTTGGGAGAAAAAATAAACAGGCTTAAAGGAAAAGAATTAAGGCAATACCGCTCAAAGATAGGAATGATTTTTCAAAATTATAATCTGGTCGAGCGTCTTAATTCAGTCGAAAATGTTCTGCACGGCTGCCTCGGCTCAATCCCTTCTTACCGGGGAGCTCTAGGCCTTTATACCGAAGAAGAAAAAGAAAAAGCCTTTGCTCTTTTAAAAACCGTGGGCATGGAAGAATTTGCTTTTCAAAGATGCAGCGAATTAAGCGGAGGCCAAAAACAAAGAATAGGAATTGCAAGAGCCTTAATGCAAAATCCGAAGCTTTTATTATGTGATGAGCCCATAGCCTCCCTTGACCCTCAGTCGGCAGAAACGGTTTTAAATTATATTAAAGAATTTGCAGTAAATAAAAACATTGCCTGTCTTATAAGTCTGCACCAAATGGAAGCTGCAAAAAAATATGCCGACAGAATCATCGCGCTCAATAACGGAAAAATAGTTTTTGACGGAAGACCGGATTCCCTAAACGATGAAGTCTTGCATAAAGAAATTTTTACAAGTGTTTCTATGGACAGCGGGGAAAAAGTCCTATGAAGTTCGACTTAAAAATTTACTCTGAGGACAAAAAGAAAAGACATTATCATAAAAAAGAAACTTCATACTCTTGGGAAAAAAAACAAATTTTTTTTGCAAGAAAAAAACTAAAGGCAATCATTATTCTTTTAAGTCTTATTTTAATATATTATTTTGCATCAAATATAACCAGCTTTAAAGACCTTAAAGCAATTTTTAAATTTCCCCTTGCAATAGCGTGGCTTATAAAAAACTTTATACCCGACAACGAAAGTTTAAAACATATTCCGATTATAATAAAAACTTTAGGCGAAACCTGTGTAATAGCGGCCTCGGCAACTACCGCAGCGGCTTTTTTTGCCCTTATCTTAGCCCTTCTCGGTTCTCAAACCACAGGAATAAATAAGCCCTTTCAAATAATCCTTACCATGACAGCCTCGTTTTTAAGAAACATTCCGCTGGTAGCTTGGGCAATGCTTTTATTATTTTCGTTTAAGCAAAATAATTTTACCGGTTTTTTAGCCCTCTTTATAATTACCTTGGGTCATCTGGTAAGAGCTTTTAAGGAGATGATAGAAGAAACGAGCGAAGAATCTTTTACGGCACTACGGGCTGCGGGCGTTCCGTATTTTCCGGCCCTGTTTAATGCCGTATTCCCAAGCATAGCACCCGGCCTTGTTTCGTGGCTCTTATACACGGTCGAAACAAATGTAAGGGACTCCGCTCTAATAGGAATTCTAACGGGAACCGGAATTGGTTTTTTATTTAACCTTTATTTTAAAAGTTTCCGTTATAATAGTGCGGGCTTAATTATTTTATGCCTTGTAATCATAGTTTTACTCATCGATATTCTTTCAAACAAAATAAGGCGGATTCTTTTATGATTGAGCAAGCAAACAAAATTAAAAAAATAAAAATAAGAAGATTCTCAAAGCAAAGAGTATTAATTTTATTTGTTCTTGTTTTTTTATCCGGCCTTACAATTATAAGTTTATTTCAAATGGAAAAGCCCGACTACGGAATTCAAAAAGCTTTTTTACAATTTACGGAATACTCAAAGGATTTATTTTTTTTCCCAAAACTCTCGCAAAAATATTCTTATGCGGAAATATTTTTTTCTCTTTTGGTAAGTTTAAGCCTTGCCCTTTTAACCACCGTATTCGGAGTGGTGCTTGCTTTCTTTTTAGGGATAGCCGCCTCGGAAAATCTTTCAAACAAGTATCTTGTAAAAATCATAAGAACGGCAATGTCCCTTATCCGCTCAGTGCCGACAATTATTTGGGTTTTAATATTTTCGGTAGTTGCAAACATAGGAGCCGAGGCTGCCGTCCTAGGCATGAGCTTTCACAGCACAGCCTATCTCGTAAAGGGCTTTTCGGAAAGCTTTGACGGCATAGACAAAAAAACGATTGAGGCCTTAAAAGCCTGCGGGGCAAGCTACATCGAAATTATAAGTCAGGCAGTTCTCCCGGCTTCGATAAACAATCTAATCTCGTGGAGCTTCTTTAGATTTGAAATTAACTTCGGAAATGCGGTTGCTGTAGGAGCTGCTGCAGGAGCCGGCGGAATAGGTTACGAGCTTTTTATGGCAGGCTCTTTAAACTTTAATATGAGTGAAGTCGGCTTTATATCCTATCTTATTTTCGGAACGGCTATTATTTTGGAAATATCTTCGACAAGGATAAGAAACAGAATCAGGCATTAGGCTTTTAAATTTAACGAGGCAGGAAAAATCAAAAGAGTTTTTTTCTCCTGCCACGCTAAACATTCCGTTAAAACTTTTAAACAAAAGAACTACTTGGCGTTGTTCTCTGCAATTTTTACTACAAGTTCAATTCCCTTTTCGATTGATTTTGTGGGGATGAGCTCGAAGCGGCCGTGAAAATTATAACCGCCTGCAAAAAGGTTCGGACAGGGAAGCCCCATAAAAGAAAGGCGGGCTCCGTCAGTTCCTCCCCTGACCGGTACTATATTGGGTTCAATACCTATATCAATCATAGATTTTTTTGCAAGCTCAATTATTTCCATGTGAGGTTCGATTTTTTCTTTCATATTGTAATAGGAATCTTTTATTTCCATTTTGATTATATTGCCGTATTTTTTATTTAAAAAATCAACCGCAGCCTTCATGAGTTCTTTTTTGTGAAGGAAACTTTCCATAAAGTGATCGCGGATAATGTAAGACATCTTTGTAAAATCAACGCTTCCTTCGATTGAAGTTAAATGAATAAAGCCTTCATAACCTTCGGTGTATTCCGGTTTTTGTTCTTCGGGAAGCATATTTTCCAATTCTCTGGCCGCAGAAAGAGAGTTAATCATCGTGTTCTTTGCAGAACCCGGGTGCACATTCTTTCCGCGAATTTCTATCTTTACGCTTGCAGCATTAAAGTTTTCGTATTCGAGTTCACCCAAGGGACCGCCGTCCACAGTATATGCAAAGTCCGCCCCGAATTTTTTTACATCAAAAAGGTCGGCCCCTCTTCCGATTTCCTCATCGGGTGTAAAGCCTATTTTTATTTCACCGTGTTTAATTTCAGGATGAACTAAAAGATATCGAACGGCACACATGATGATTGTAATGCCTGCCTTATCATCTGCACCCAAGAGGGTCGTTCCGTCGGTTGTAACAAGCTCTTGTCCTTCAAGGTTTTTTAAGAAAGGAAAATCTTTGACGGTCATGGTGTACTCATCGTTGAGTTTAATATCTCCGCCCTTGTACACAAAGACTTTCGGGTTTACGCACTTACCGTCCAAATCGGGAGCCGTGTCCATGTGGGCTATAAAACCGATTGCGGGAACCTTTTTATCGGTGTTGGAAGGGATTGACGAATAAACATAACCGTGTTCATCCTGTTCGGCCTTTAAGCCCATATCGGTCAATTCTTTTACAAGATATTTTCCCAGCTCAAGCTGTCCGGGAGTGCTGGGACAGCACTCATTTTCTTCGTTGGACTTAGTGTCCATCGAAATGTATTTTTTAAATCTTTCAAGATAATCCATAATGCCTCCATACAAATATTAAGTTTTACGGCTTACAACCTAACACTTTTACTGTATTGTGTAAAGAGGGGATAAGATATCCGTTCCGTCTTATGTCCGTTCTATGTACTTATTGACAATATCGGTTCCGATATATTATACTATTTTGTAAGATTAAGTTTACAATATTTAGGAGGCATTGAAGTAGTTATGTTTAAGATACAAAAGGATGCCGGGGATATTTTTAAATCTATCAGGCTTAAAAGAATGTTCGGAGGATTTTTTTTGCTTTCGGATGAGTTTTTGACGGTTGTTCCGGGTTACTACATAGGTCTTGCCGTAGATGAGTTAAAAAATTCTACTATGACGCAAAGTTCCCTTATTGCATATGTTGTAAAGATAATTTTTTTCACTTTTTTGGGATATTTCTTTTCTTCAATGTTTATGTTTTTTATTCATAATTCCGGGAACAGGGCGGCCTATCTTTTTAGAAAAAAAATAATTTCTTCGGTTTTAAAAAAGACTCCGCCGTTTTTTAAAAAATATACTTCAGGCGATATTTTAGCACGCACCTCAAATGATGTTACTTCCGTAGAAAATTATTTTGCTAACGGCTTTGTAATGCTGATGGATTCCTTTGCTTATCCCGGAGTTGCAATTTTTATGATGTCGGTTTTAATTTCATGGAAACTGACCCTTGCAGTCGTCCTTCCAATACCGCTTATAACTCTTATTTATTTTTCTTTGGGTAAAGTAATAAAAGATAAAACGAGTAAAACCTATGCGGAATTTTCCAAAGTTAATCAAGGTATTTTGGAACTTGCCGAAGGAATAAAACTTATACGCTGCTACGTTAATGAACAAGTCAGGTTAAAAAAACTTTCTTCCATTGTTAAAAAGTATTTTTCGGTTCTTTATGCTCAAGTTAAAATCACTTCCTTTTTACAGCCGTGTACAGCCTTTATTACAAATCTTTGTATCATAATAGCCTTTTGCTACGGAGGCTATCTTGTTCGCATAGGAGAAATTACTTCAGGCAATCTTGTTTCGTTTTTTGTTTTTGTCGGAATGATTGCATGGAGCGGAATGGCAAGCGGCTTTTACTTACAAATCCAAAAGTCGGCAGATGCAGCTATCGACAGAATAAATGCTCTTATAAAAGATAACAACGAATTTCTGCCCATGGAAAACAAAGAGAAAATCGAAAGAATAGAAAAAATTTCTTTTAAAAATTTCAGCTTTGCGTATTCCGATTCCAAAAAAAAAGTTTTACAGGATATTTCTTTTGAAATTTCACAGGGAGAAATTTTAGGAATTACCGGAAAAACCGGTTCGGGTAAAACAAGTTTGATAAAACAATTTTTCAGCCTGTATCCTCAAAATGAAAATATATTCGTAAATAATATTCCCTTAAAAAATTGCGATATTTTTTCTTTTAGAAATAAGACCGCTTATGTAAGTCAGCGTCCTCAACTTTTATCGGGAACCGTTTGCGAAAACTTGTGTTTTTATGAAAAGGAAATTGAAAAAGAAAAAATATTAAAGGTTTTGGAAGCAGCTGATGTAAAAAGCGACATCGAAAAACTTACAAACGGAATCGATACAAAAATAGGAGAAAAGGGAGTTATGCTTTCAGGAGGACAAAGACAGCGAATTGCCCTTGCCCGTGCTCTTCTTAAAGAACCGGAAGTTTTAATTTTGGATGATGCCATTTCTGCCGTCGATGCGGACACCGAAGTTAAGATAATCGAAAACCTAAAAAGATCTTCTTCATTTAATATCTGCATTATATCGGCACACCGTCTTTCGGCTGTTCAACATGCGGACAAAATAATTGTGCTGGATGACGGTAAAATTATTCAACAAGGAACGCATGAAAAACTTATAAAAGAAGACGGCTGGTATGCGGAGCAGTTTGAGTACCAGCACAGCCATTCTGCGGAACTTATGCAAACTGAAGATACAGACCTGCAAATTGACGGAGGAAAAAAAGATGAAAGATAAGACCAATAAATTCAAAGTAAATTACAGATTTTTTCTTTCGTACCTAAAATACTGCAAGGCTTATGTTTTTGCTGCCTTTGTTGCAGTAGGAATTTTTATTGCATCTTCAGCCTATCTTCCTACAATTCCGGCAAGCGTTATAAATGCCGACCTTGTAAATATGCCGGATTTAAAAGATTTTTTAATTAAACACGCTCTTTTGTTTTTGGGTACTGCTTTTTTATTTTTCTTATCGATGTATGTAAAAACATTGCTTTTTAGAAAAATTGCAAATACTGCCTGTGAGCATATTCAAATGGATATGGCCGGTCATCTTTTAAATTTAAAGATGAAACATTTTGATGAAATGACTTCGGGAAATATAATGAGCCGTTTTTCTTCCGATGTAAATGCAGTAGGAGATTTATACTTCTCGGTTTTAGGCGAGGTATTTAGTGTAATTTTATTGTGCATAGTTTTATATATCCGTTTGGCCTTTATGAGCCTATATCTTTTTGGAGCGAGTTTTGCCTACCTGCCGATTATTTATTTTCTTGCTTGGTATTATTTAAAAAAAGCCGACAAGCCGACACGCGATTATAGGAATTCAATCGGAGAGTTAAGCGGATTTTTTAATGAAAGCATTAATTCTATTGAAAGCGTGCAAGCTTTTTGTGCAGAGGAAAAAATAGAAAAAGAATTCGATAAATTTAATCTTCCGGCCTATACTTCAAAACGGAAAATGGTTTTACTTTCAGGACTTTTTTCTTGGAATATTATTGCAAGAATCAGGACACTAATTTACGCCGCCCTCTTGGGAGTATTCGGGTATCTGTATTTTCAGGGAGCTTATTTTCTTGTCGGTACTCTTGTAATCGCTATAAGTTATAACAAGGAAATAACAGATGTCTTTTTAAAATTATTTATGCAGATAAATATTTACAAAAACGCTTTTGTTGCGGCAGGAAGAGTTTCGGAGGTAATCAATTTTGAACATGAAAGAACAAACGGTATTCCTCATTCTCCCATAGGAGATATAAAATTTTCAAACACTCAATTTGAATATAAGGAAGGTATTCCCATTTTAAAGGGCCTTGATTTTAATGCGGAAGACGGAAAGACCGTAGCCTTTGTCGGAAAAACCGGCTGTGGAAAGTCCACGATTATGAATTTAATTTTAGGCTTTTATGAAAATTCCGGCGGGAAGGTTTTAATTGACGGAAAGGATATACGTTCTCTTGAATTAAAAACTCTGCGTTCTAAAATTGCAGTGGTTTTGCAGGAACCGTATCTTTTTAGCGGAACAATTTTTGATAACATAAGTTTAAACGATCCTTTTATAAATAAGGAATCTTGCGAAAAAGCTTTAAAGGCGGTGGGCGGTATGAACCTTATAAGACGCTCTGAAAAAGGTCTGGATGCCGAAGTGAGCGAAAACGGAAAAAACTTTTCGGAAGGAGAGAGGCAGATTATCTGTTTTGCCCGTGCCATGGTACGGGATCCAAAAATTCTAATCTTAGATGAGGCTACGGCAAACATTGACACCGAAACCGAAAAACTTATAAATGCAGGTATCGAAGTTTTAAAGAAGGGACGCACCACACTTATAATCGCACACCGTCTTTCTACAGTAAAAAATGCCGATATAATAAACGTAATAGATGACGGCAAATTATTGGAATCGGGAACTCACGAAGAACTTATTGCCCTAAATTCCAAATATGCCGAATGGTACAGACTGCAAAAGTAGGGTTAGTCTTTTATTATTGTCATATTGTTTGACTGGTATTCGGGCATGAACCGTTTTATAAGGCCGGTTTCAAATTGTACGTTTACTACAAGTTCTTCGTTTGAAGCATAGGCCTTAATTATTGCTCCGTAACCGTAATCATCATGATAAATTTTTTCTCCCTTTTTCCATTTGGAAAGGAGGGGGTGTTCTTCTTTTTTTGTTCCAAAATCGGCAGGTATTTGTTTTCCGAAGCTCCCTGAAAAAGTAGAATAAGAAGATGAAGACTCGGAAATGTTTACCAGGTCTTGATCTATTTCAAAGATAAAGCGGCTTGGCTGGGTAAATGTCAGGCTGCCGTATAGGCGTCGCGAGGAGCAGCTTGTCATGTAGAGTGCATCCTTTGCACGGGTGCAGGCTACATACATAAGTCTTCTTTCTTCTTCAAGCTCATCGAAGTTTCCGTTGTCGCGGGGGAAAACTCCCGTTTCAAGGCCCGTGATAATTACGTTTTTAAATTCCAAGCCCTTTGTGTTATGAATGGTGATAAGATTTACGGAATCTTTTTTTTCTTCGGAGTCTGCAAGGCTCCTATCCAATTCGATGTGTTCTAAAAATTCGTTTAAGCCATTTACCGAAAAATCGTAAAGCGATGCTGTGTTTGCAAGTTCATTTAAGTTAGCAGTCTTTTGAGTGCCTAAAGCTGAATCGGCTGATTCGTAATATTCTGCAAAACCGGATTGTTTTAAAACCTCATAGATAAAAGGTGCTAAGCCTTCTCCCTTCGGTTCTTCTTTTTTAAAAAAGATGTCTCCGGCTTCTATTATACCGCGCAATTCTTTTATGGTGTTTAAAAAATTCTTTAAACCCTCTTTGCCCTTTTTTGTGAGAGAGACGGAATCTATAAGGGCAGACATGGCCGATATATAATCATCCTTGGATTCAAGCCCGAGCTCATCGTTTTTTTGAGAGAACATAAGTTCTCTTGAAAGATCAATTAATTTTTTTTGAGTAATTTCTCCTACGCCTCGTGCAGGTTTATTTATAATACGCCTTAAAGCCACCTCGTCCCTTCCGTTTGAGATAAGGGCAAGAACGGCAAGCGCATCCTTTATTTCTTCCCGCTCATAAAATTTTAGGGTTCCTATAACCTGATATGGAATTTTTTTGTGTAAAAAATCGGTTTCAAAATTTAATGATTGGGCGTTGGTTCTGTACAAGACCGCCCAGTCGGAATATGCTCCTCCGTTTTCGACCTCTTTCAATATAAGACCGGCACAAAGTTCCGCCTCGGTTTCCTGATTAGGCAAAAAATAAATATGAGGTTTTTGACCCTTTCCTCTTTCGGCAACAAGGGTCTTACCGAGACGGCCCGTATTCTTTTTTACAACGGAATCTGCGACTGCAAGAATTTCCGAGTATGAGCGGTAATTTTTTTCGAGCCTTATTATTTTTGTGTTTTTAAAAGTATCGGCAAAGGTTAATATGTTTTGAACTTCGGCACCGCGGAAACGGTAGATTGATTGGTCATCGTCTCCTACAACGCAGATATAAGTATTTTCTCCTGTGAGGACTTTTAAGAATTCAAATTGGGCTATGTTCGAGTCCTGATATTCATCGACCATTATTACGGAAAACCGGTTTTGAAGAGATGTTCTTATTTGAGGGTTTTCTTTTAAGAGCATAACGGGAATCATGATGAGATCTCCGAAGTCTACGTTTCCGGTTTCTTTTAATCTCTTTTGATATTCGGCATAGATTTTTGCAAATTCGGGATTAGGATCGACTTCCTGTAAAAGCGGATCATCGGGAAGAAGGCAATAATCCTTTGCACGCGAAATTTTTTTTATGATACCGCGGGCAGCATTTTTTGTAAGAGTGGGGGAGGCTTGGGTCAAAAGGGAAAGAGAGTCGTCATCATCATAGATTGTAAAATTATGAGAGAGCCCTGCCCATTCCGCATACATGCGTAGTATCCATGCTCCAAATGAATGAAAGGTTCTGATCATTGCCCTCTCCGCTCTTTTATCCAGATGAGCCGCTCTTTCGGACATTTCTTTGGCAGCCTTGTTTGTAAAGGTTACGGCAAGGATCCGTTCAGGTCCGATATTATGTTCGGCAATAAGGTATGCAATCTTAGTTGTAATAACCCGTGTTTTTCCGGAGCCTGCGCCCGCAAGAATCAAAAGAGGAGAGCCTTGATGCTTAACAGCTGCAAGCTGCTCTTCATTAAGAATGTTCAAATAATCCGGTTGAGCCAAAACAATCCTCCGCAAAATTAAGGTTTTGCATTTTAGCACGTTTTTATGGATTGTACAAGGGAAAGATCGGCTCCCAAAATACAAAATACTTGAATAAATTTAAAGAAAACTTCTAAAAATCTGAAGTTCCCTATAACTGGAATTTTTATGCAATAACCGTTTTTATCTCTTTTAAAGTATTAGCATAATTTTCTTTAAACTTTGCAAGAAATCCTTCAAGCAATTCAATGTTTGCAAGAGTTTTAATATTTGAAGGTTCAACCAAAAACTTTTCGATATTTTTTGCAGAGTCGCCCAAGATGTTTGCACCGACCGTATAGGAACTTCCCTTTATCTTGTGTGCCGTTTTCCGTACATTTTCACGCAAGGTCTCATCGCTTAAAACAGCTTCGGCACTTGCATCTAAAATAAATTTTAAACGATCCATTTCGGCCTCATCTTTTTCATAGGCTTCGATAAAGGTTTCAAGTAAGCTCATGTATATTTCCATGTCCCCATCTACAAGCTCCATTGCCGCTGTTTTATCTAAATACATATCTCCTCCAATAATACGAAGATAAACAGCCCGACAGAATCCATGCCGAACTGTTTATCATTCCGTCAATAAAATCTATTTTAAATTTGTCATCAGCCTATTAAGCCTCTTTACAAAATCCACTGGAGCCTTTAGCTCTCCGCTTTCGACCAAAAGCGCTTGTTCTAAAAGGAGGTTAGACATATCTTCTACAAATTCTTTATCTTCCGAATCCTTTAATTTTTGAACTAAGGGATGGTCGGCATTTACTTCCAAAATCGGTTTTACGGAACTCGTATTAAACTGCCCCATTGCCTTCATCATCCTTTCCATCTGCAAACTGGGATCGGTTTCGTCCACTACTATACATGAAGGAGAATCGGAAAGCCGTTTTGAAAAGCGTACCTCTTTTACTTTATCGCCGAGAACCTCTTTAATCTTTTCGAGTACGGGCTTAAAGTCCTTTTCTTTTTTTTCAGCTTCCTTAGTTTCTTCTTCGGTATTAAGCTCCTTATCGGAACCGGCTCTGTTTGCCGCTTTTAATTCCCATTCCTTGTATTTTCCCAATGAAGGGATAACTATATCGTCAATCTCATCGGGCATAATTAAAACTTCAAATCCTTTTTGCTTGTAGACTTCAAGATGAGGAGATTGGCGCAAGGTCTTTTCGTCTTCACCTGTGATGTAGTAGATAGCTTTTTGATCGCTTTTCATTCTTGAAACATAATCAGCAAAGCTCGTCCACTCGTCCTCTTTTACTTCAGGTGAAGTCGTTTTAAAGCGTACCAAGTCGGCTAGTTCTTCTCTATGTTCATAGTCGCTGTACAAGCCTTCCTTTAAAGGGCGGTTAAATTCGCTTACGAATTTATTGTATTTTTCTTTGTCGTTTTCGGCGAGCTTTTTAAACTCTCCTAAAAGTCTTTTTACCGAAGCATTTTTTATGCTTGAAAGAATTCTATTTTGCTGTAAAATTTCGCGGCTTACGTTTAGGGGTAAATCTTCACTGTCTATAACACCTCTTACAAAACGGAGGTACGTGGGCAAAAGTTCTTTTTCATCATCCGTAATAAAGACCCTCTTTACGAATAGCTTAACGCCCGGTTTATAATCCGCATGGAACATATCGAAGGGTGCTTTCGACGGAACATAAAAGAGGGTTGTGTATTCTTGAGTTCCTTCCGCCTTTGTGTGTACATAAAGGAGAGGGTCTTGGGAATCGTGTGAAAGGGATTTATAAAAGTTAAAATAATCTTCTTCTTTTAATTCCGATTTTGGTCTTTGCCAAAGAGCTCCGGCATCGTTTATCTGTTCGGTTTTAAAGGTTTCCGATTTTACTTTACCCTTATCGTCATATTGCTTTTCGGTAAAATGAAGATAGATTGGGAATGCGATGTGGTCGGAATAGGTTTTAATTATTTCTTCGATACGCCATCGAGTAGCATATTCCGAATCTTCATTGTTTAGGTGAAGGATAACGCAGGTTCCGTTTGCTCCTTCGGGCACATCATCTATTATGGGGAAGGCCGTATCGTCAACCTTTTCCAGATCGTAGGAACCCTTTCCGTCCGAAGTCCATTTCCAAACATTGCTTTCACCTGCTTTTTTGGAAATAACGTCGATGGTAGATGCTGCCATAAAGGCCGAATAAAAGCCTACACCGAATTGCCCTATAAGATTGGAATCTTTTTTATCGGCCGCTGCAAGCTGATCTAAAAAAGCCTTTGTTCCGGATCTTGCTATCGTTCCCAAATTATTTTTTAGATCTTCCTCGTTCATACCCAAGCCAGTATCCCGTATGGTAAGCGTATTGGCTGTGTCGTCAAAACAGATATCGATTCTGGGCTCGAATTTAATCTGCTTATAAGCCTCATCGGAAAGGGTCAAATACTTTAACTTGTCTAATGCATCCGAAGCATTTGAGACAAGCTCCCTTAAAAAGATTTCCTTGTTTGAATAAAGCGAATGAATAATGAGCGACAAAAGCTGGTTCACTTCAGTTTCAAACTTGTACTGTGCCATATCAACCTCCAAAAAAAATAAGCTTGAGGGATTTTCAAATCCCGAGCATTGTTTTTTTACGCACTTTCGTAATGAAATGAGAAAGTGCATATTATATCAAAATAAACCGCAAAGGGGTATTTAAAAATGTAATATTAAATCAATATGTTTTAAAAAGTAATAAATTATCGGTAAAAAGGCAAGAGGATGGAATTGTATTCGTGCGGTTAATATCCGCCATTTCTCGGTAATGCTTGCATCGGGGGTGTTGATTTATATGGAAAATCATCTCTTTTCAAAGCCTTAAAAAAGATGTATAATAAAAGACATGGCTAATGATATGCAAAATAAGGAGCGGGAGCTTTTTGCTGCCGTTGATTATATCCTAAATAGGGCCGGGGAAAGGGAAATAGAGGTGATTGCAGCTGCCTTGGAACGGAAAAGAAATGAGGCTTCAGCTTCAAGTCCCCTTGCAGCTATAAATCCGGAAAATATGGCAAAGCAAATGTCCGAATCCATCAACAAGTCGATTCAGTCAAGTCTTGAAGGCGTACGTCACACTTTCCGTGATTTTGCGGCCGATATGCTTTTAAAGGAAGCTCCGGAACTTTCTGAGGATCAGATGAAGGCTCTTATCGACTCTTGGATTCCCGAACAAGGTTCCTATGACGGAACTATAAAAAGTCTTGCAAAAAACGGAAAAGTTGACGGCATTCCTGCCGATGTATTATACGGAATGATTTTGCAATTTGTTTCTTACAGTATAGGCGAAATGAGTGCAAAAGAAAACGATGAGTTAAAAACTACTATGGGGAATTGGACTGAAAAATATTGGAGCCGTTTTCCTATGAGGATAAAACAGGAGATAAAAAGTTTTATCAATGGGGAAATTACGTCCGGTGAATTCCGAAAGAATATAACTGCTCTGATTTCTTAAAAAGGAGTGATTAAAATGAACAAAGCAATGGCCGGTGAAGACCGCAAAGAAATAGACGAAGTTTTCGGCAAAATAGGTGAAATTCAAAAAAAAATTGCAATAAGGAAGATAACCGAAATGGAGGAATCCTTGGAAAAACTTGAAGAAGAGTTGACTTATATTATTAACACCCATTCAAATATATTGACGGAAAATTGACGGAGTTTTTTATGAAAGAAAAATCAAAATTTATCTTATCGGTTTGCTTTGTTTTTTTTAGCTTATTAAGTCTTCATCCCGAGCTTTCTTTTGAATCTGCCGATATAAATAATGAAGGAGATATTTTATTCGAGATCAAAACGAATGCTTGTGACGACTATTCATATAAAACTCTTTTTAAGTATTCACATGAAAAAAATAAAATAGAACAGCTTACATTTTTTCCCGAAAAGTTGCAGCTTTTAGGGAACAATAAATTTTTACAAGTTTCAAACCGCTTCGGTATTATAAGGCTTGATCTTAATTCCGGGGCTGTTGATTTTAATTCGGATTTTGAACCTCTTTCAGCATCCAATTCGTCAAAGATAGGAGCTTTTAACAATATAAAATCAAGCCCTGACGGAAGATGGCTTACATTGGTAGAGCCTGAATCCCTTGTTTTCGGTCGGCTCGTACTGGTTGACACCCATACGGGCCGAAGATATATATTGAGTAACAAAACCGTCCGAAATGATCTTCCCGTATCCTGGTCGCCTGATTCAAAAATTATTTTGTATGAAGACGATTCGATAATCTATTTTGCACGGCCTGAATGGTTTTCTGCAGCTTCTTTTCCCGATAAGAATTTTAGAAAACTTTCTCAAGGCAAAATAAAAAATTTAAAATGGATTTCTTCCTCGGAATTTGTTTTTTTATCGGGGAATGCCCTTTATAAGGCTTCCTCTATAGAGCTTTTTACAAAGGCTTTTTACGCTCCATTATTTTCGACAGGAAAACTTGCGGCAAAAATACCTTCGGATTTTTCTCAGACCTTTGATTCCATTTTTATAGCACCTGACGGTAAGACCGCCGTTTTTGTTAAAGACAAAAGAAATGTTTACCATATTAAACTGGATGGGGACGATTATATAAATGTTTACTCCTCAGACTCTATTCCTTATTTATTGCTTCCGGGGAATACTGCTGAAGTCTATGTTCATTGGAAAGATAATTCTCCGATTGTTTTTGCCGAAGGCCTTGAAGGCGGAGCAAAAATTTTAAGGGCATGGCAAATTCCTCCTTCTTCTTCAAGTTTTGAAAGGATTCCCATTTTAGAAAAAAGCTCGTTTTTAGCAGCCTCTCCTAATTTTGAAGTTGCCGCTTTTAAGGAAGATGAGGGCATAGTTTTTTATGATACTTCACATACGGAAGAAACCGGAGGCTCTTCATGGAAAAAGATAAATGTTTTTTCCGATGAAAAAATCTTTTCGGCTGTTTGGAAAAATAACTTTACCGTTTTTTTAGGTGGTGAAAATTATATTTACGAGTATAGTTTTAAGGATAGCTTTTCGGACATAAGTAAAAAAAAAATTTCCGTTTCGGCTATGCAGGATTATAGCTGGTCGGATTCAGGCAAGGAAATTTTAATAAGTTTAAAAAGCAGCCCTAATGATGAGCCCGATAGTGAGCTTTCGGCCTCCGATAGTGTAGAAATTTTGCAATACATTTCAAATTTAACATGGACACTTTCTCCAAAAAAAATTATGCAAAAGAAAAACACAAATCTTTCAGATAGAATTTATATAGATTCAAATTCGGGCTATTTTTCAAATATGATTTATATCCGCCGCCTTAAAGATTTTATAACGCGCCCGTTGTTGGAAGACGGAGGCTTTTTACGGGATCGGGATACGGCTCAAAAAAAATCTTCGTTTGAGAGTCTCAATTCTTCTTCCGTTTTTTCGCATGGAAGCCGGAACGGAAAAAAACGTGTTGCCTTGGTATTTGATGCCATGGACGATATGGACGGAATTGCGAGTATTCTTTATACCTTAAAAAAGAATAATATAAATTCAACTTTTTTTATAAACGGAGAAGCCATGAGGCAAAACCCCAATGCCGTAAAAGAGATTGTAAAAAGCGGACACCAGTGCGGTTCGCTCTTTTTTACCACATGGAATTTAAACGATACGGGTTATAGAATAGATGATAATTTTATAAAGCAGGGACTTGCCCGAAATGAAGATAATTTTTATTCTCTCACAGGTTCCGAGCTTTCTCTTATTTGGCATACCCCTCATTATATTTCTTCTTCTCTCATTGTAAATGCAGGAAAAAGTGCAGGCTATGTTTTTATTTCACCGGATGTGCGTGTGGCCGATTGGCTTAGTGCCGATGAAAAATTGACCGTACCGTCCCTTTATAAGTCTTCTGCGGAGCTGATTGAGGATATAGCTGATTCGGTTCAGCCTGGCTCCATAATTCCCATACGCATAGGTAAAGCTCTTTCAAGTAGAGGCGATTATCTTTACTATAGTTTGCAGCTTTTAATTGATGTTTTAACTGAGATGGGATATGAGATTACCGATGTAAGAACAGTAATGGGTTCTTAATAAAGTTGTCGATAAAATCTCTTGTAGGAAAGCCTCCAGAACATTTTAAAGTTTGGAGGCTCTTTTAATTTCTTATTTAAAATTTTTATAGGTTGTTGAAAGATCGTAAAGGCCGGATCTTTTTTCTCCCTTAATTGACGGAATCGTTAAAATTATACCGGGTTCTACCCAGTTTGGATTTTTGGGGTCGGGGAGCTTATCCTTATTAGCCTCATATAGTTTGCGCCACATAAAGGGGTTTCCATATATTTCCTTTTTGGCTGCAATGTTCCACAAACAGTCCTTTTCTCCTCTCCAAGTTCTTACCCTATATTGAGAAGGGAGTTCTGCAAGGCCTGTGTTGTCTTTTCCCTTAACTACCGAAAGAGCATCTATTACTCTTTGGGCACATACGACTGCTACATCGTAGTTTTCGTTATCGAAGGCTATGCCCCCTGCATTTAAGGCTTCTTCCGCTGTTTTATAAGCATCAGGATATTTTTCTTCGGCTCCGTTCGCTTTTGCCCAAGTGAATCTTGTGCGGGCCTTGTTCATTTCTTGTTCGGCTTCGGTTTTAGCCAACATTCTTTGGATAAAGTCTGCCGATTGCTGTGCATAGCTTTCTGCAAGTTTTGAGTATTCTATTGAGGCTTCGTAATCTCCTTCATCATAGGCCTTTGCTGCAAGTTCCGTATAAGCCCTGCTTTTTCTTTGATATTCGTTGTCATCATAGGATACGGCAAAAAGAGGTATTAAAACCATCAAAAATATTAAGATTGTAATAAGCTTTTTCATTATTGGTTTCCTCCTTCGCTAGTTTGGCTGTTTTCAGGCTCATCTCCATGTGTGTTTATGTTTTCAACAGGTGCTCCGGTCTGAGGTGTAGAAAGGTTTTGTAAATCAAGCTCTCCTTCGGTAAATCCTTCTCCGGTTTCGGTCAATGGAGCTTCCTGATCGGCTTCTAAGGCCAAATCCGAGCTTTCTTGTTGCCGCTTTGCAGCTTCTGCCATTGCTTTTTCCGCTTCTGCTCGTTTTAAAGCTACTTCTTCGTATAGTTTTGCAAAGATTTTTGCAGCTTCATTATACGACTGGTAGGCTTCCTTATAGTTTGATCTGTCGGCGGCCGATTTTCCACGGTTATAGGTTCTTACAGCCTTGTTGTATTCTTCTTTTCTGCTTCTTGCTACTTTGATTGAATCACAGTCATCTTTATACTCTTTTGCGGTGTCTTTTGACGTTTTGGTAAATTCAAAATAACCCTTATTTACTACTTTTTTATAGAGTTGTAAGGCATCTTCCGAAGATTCTTTTGCCATTTTATAGTCTAAAGGATAATGATCTGATGTGTTGATCGAATATCTTTCGGCATCGACATAGTCTGTAGGGTTATATGCGGCAAAACCGTTAGTTTCTATCTCGGCTCGTAAATTAGCCGCTTCTGTAAGATTGCGAAGGGTTTCATATCTGATTATAGCTTCTTCGTATTTAGCTATAGCTTCTTTTAAGTTTCCTGCTTGAGCATCTGTGTCGGCCGTTTGTTTAACATCTTCCGCAGTTTTAAAGAAATCGGGATATGCTTTGTCTGCTTTCAAATCCATGGCTTTTTTTCTCGCCTGATTTACTTTTCCGTTTTTTCCTTGAAAAAGCTTAATTTTTGCAAGAAGAGGGTCTTCAGGTTTAACGGTTTCCTGTTTCGGAGTTTCGGGTTTTATTTCGACAACTTCCGGCTCTTCAATTTTCGGCTTCGGCTCAGCGTCTTGTGTTTTTTGTTTTGATGCACAGGCGGAAAACAAAATTAACACAAGGGCGGACAGAATAATGATCATTTTACAATTTTTTTTCATTGATACCTCCCATAAAAAGTTTTTGAAAAAATTATCAAATTTTTGAAAAAAGTTTTTTCAAGCAGTTTGTTTACAAACTGCATACAATAATGCGATGTTTGCCGGAAAGGCAAACTCGGCAGATAAACAGAGAGGCACCATTTGTGCCGAACTGTTTATTGCACCTCCCAATATATAAAATAATGATACTCTTTTTTTTATTTTTTTTCAAGCTCTAATTTTTTTTGTATTTATTTTTTAAAATTTTGCTATTTGTTGCAAAAAAAAACTATAAAAAATATAGAGAGGTATATATGAAAAATATTATTTTACAAACAAATCAAGATGATTGCGGAGCTGTATGTATTGCCAATATATGCAGACATTATGGTAAGCCAATAGCAGTAGAAAATATACGGGAAATCTTACGGCACAACAAAAACCGTTTGTCGGGATGGGGCATAATTCATGCCGCCGAAACCCTAGGTTTTTCGTGCCGCGGAGCTGTTTCCGAGTCAAAAGAACTTCCTAAAAACATTCCTCTGCCCTGTATTGCCCACATAGTAAAAGAAAATGAGAATTTTTATTGCACTGTTTATCGATGGGATTCAAAGTATGTTCATTTAATTGATCCTTCGGGCGGCTCTAAAAAAATAGACATAGAAACTTTTAAAAATATGTGGACGGGCGTATTTTTTATAGTTTTACCCGGCCATAATTTTTCCGGAAAAGATTCATCAAAGGGCTTGTTTAGGTTTTTGAGTATTTTAAAATCTCATAAAAAAATATGTGTTGAAATTTTTGCGGCAAGCGTTATATTGTCTTTTCTTGGTATCATAAGCGCCTTTTATTTTAGGTTTTTAATTGATGAGGTTCTAAGCTCAAGTCTAAACGACTCTCTCACAAGTTTTTCGATAGGTTTTTTAGGAGTGGTTATGTTTAGGACTCTTTTAGCTCTTGCCCGGAATCAACTCTTGATGCATATGAGTTTTAAAATAGATATGGTCTTGGTGCACCGATATTTTGAACATGTGCTTCATCTGCCGATGCGTTTTTTTACTCAAAAAAAGACAGGTGAAATTATTGCCAGGATGAACGATACGGGAACCATAAGGCAGGTAATTTCTGCTACGGCATTAACCGTAGTCTTAGATTCTCTTATGCTGATTTTCGGATCCGTATTTTTAATTTCATTGGGCTCCAATCTACTGGTTGCAGCTATTATTCCCGTTATAATCAGCTCGATTCTTGTATGGTTTTATGCAAAACCTTATCAAACAAAAATTAGAAAAAGAGCTGCTGCCGAGGCAGAAAAACATTCCTGCATTGTAGAAAGTTTAAACGGAATCGCAACAATCAAGGCTTTAGGGGCCGAAGACAAGGCTGTAGACCGTGCCGAATTTAAAATTGCAAATGCTATTCGAAAAGGAATTAATTTAGGCTCGTTTTCGAATTATCAAAACAGTATTCAAAATTTTATCGGAGGATGCGGAACTTTGGCTATTTATTGGATGGGAAGTTTGAATATATTAAACGGCTCAATGTCCTTAGGTCAGTTGATTTCTTTTGTTATTCTTTCCGGATACTTTTTAGATCCTCTTGCAAGATTATTGACTCTCCAGCCTCAGCTGCAAGAAGCCTATGTTGCAGCTGAGAGGCTTGCAGAAATTTTTGATGAAGCAACGGAAGAGGATTTGGATAACGGAAAAATTGAAACGGAAGGTTTTTCAGGAAAAATAGATATAAAAAATCTTTCTTTTAACTATGATCCGCATTTAACAAATTTGAGCAATATAAATATGAGTATCAATCCCGGGGAAAGAGTTGCCTTTGTAGGTGCCTCCGGATCGGGAAAAACGACCCTTGCGAAACTGTTAATGAAATTTTATTCTCCTCAAGAAGGTGATATTTTTATCGATAACATAAATTTAAAAGATTTAAAGACGGATTCTTATCGAAAACACATAGGTTATGTTCCGCAGGAAATACTTTTGTTTTCAGGTTCGATAGCTGAAAATATAAATTGGAGTTCAGGAAACTGCGATTATAGGCGGATGATTGCTGCGGCAGATATTTCAGGTGCTTCTTCATATATCGAAGCTCTTCCGGATAGATACAATACCTTTGTAGGAGAACATGGTACAACTCTTTCGGGCGGCGAGAGGCAGCGTATAGCCATTGCGCGTATTCTCTTACATAACCCTTCAATTCTAATTTTAGATGAAGCGACATCAGCTCTGGACGGAATTTCTGAAAATGAAATTCTAGGTACTTTAAAAGAAATTACTTCAGGGCGTACATCTATAATTATCGCACATAGGCTAAGTTCCATTAAAGACTGTGACAAGATATTTGTATTTGACAAAGGAAAAATACTTGAATCGGGGACTCATGCCGATTTGCTGGAAAAGGATGGCCTTTATTCAAAATTGTGGGAAACACAAAATGGAGCGGAGGAAATTGTAGCATGAAAAAGATATTGTATATTGAAGATTTAAGCTATACCGGAGAGGTATTACAAGAGCAAAAGACCGGTTTTTTCAGCTCTGTAATTTCTATTATTTGCCTGCTTGCGGTTTTTGGTATTTTTTGGCTTATTTTCGGAAAAAAAGAAGAAGTCATAAGGACATCAGGGATGGTGCGTCCTGTAGAAAACATTTCTTTTGTAAAAAGTTTTGCAGCAGGAACCGTAAAAAACATTTATTTTACTTCGGGACAATATGTAGAAAAAGGAGATATTCTTTTAAGCATAGACGATAAGGTCTCTGAAAAAGAAAGGCGGAATCTTGAAGATTTAATATCTAAAATTGAAAAGAAAATTAAAGATGCACGGATGTGTATTGAAAGTGCGGAAAAAGATTTAATGCTTGTACAGCCTGAAAGAGCAATAGCTTATAAACGTATGGAAAATTATTTTTCAATCAAAAATAATTTGGAAAAAACTTTAGAGACAAATTCCCAGCTGCTTGAAGAAGAAAAAGCTCTTCCCAACTTTAGCTTGGCAAGTAAAAAACTTGAAATCCTTAGTTTAAACGTTGAAAAGAACAAAAGTGATTTGGAACAATATAAAACCTCTTTTTTTCATTCTCTTCTCACCGAAAAAGAAACCTTGGAACTTCAAAAAGAAAATCTGAAAATCTCGCTTTTTAAGGTCATGGAAAATTTAAAACTTTTTAACATATACGCTACTATTTCAGGCGAAATTCAAGAAATTTCATCTTTAAATTGCGGAGACAATATTTTTAGCGGTCAAGAAATACTAAAAATTGTTCCTGCCTCTAATGATAACCTTAGAGTTGTTCTGAGGCTTCCTTCTTCACAAGCCGGTTTGATAAGGGAAGACATGAAAGTCCGTCTAAAATTTCCTGCCTTTCCTTACAGCGAATTCGGCAGTCTGGAGGGGCAGATTGAAACCATTCTTCCCGATGTTCTTTTAGGATCAAAAAATTTCGAGTATGCCGTATTTGTAAAATTAAATGGAAATAGCTTGTCTGATAAAAAAGGTATGCCCCATTTTTTAAAAACAGGCTTAGACACTGAAGCCTTTATAATAACCGAAACAGGTTCCATTCTTTCCTTTATATTAAAAAGACTGGAGGTACAATGAAAAAGTTTTTATTAGATATATTTTTTGTTTTTATTTTATTTTCGGCTTATGCTGAAGCGGATAGTGAAGTTGGAATAAAAGAATTTTTTGATAAGGTAAACCCATTAATCGAAAAAAATCCTCAATACAAAAAAATAGAATTAAACTTTAATCTGAATAAAAGGCTCAATTTTTCGGAATTTGCAAATTGGTTCCCTGCTCCGTATACTGAGTTAAATACTTCGGTTTCCGGTGTAAAGTTTGATAAACCTTATAAGTCTTTAGATCTTGTTTCGTCTTTTGGAATTAACCAACGACTTCCGCTCGGTATGAACCTTAATGTCATAGGAAAACAATCTTGCATGGTTTTTCTTGATAGTACACCGGAGTATTCGTATAAGTATAACTCTATAGCAGGTTTAAATATGCCTTTATGGTTTATGGCTCCTTCTGTTCTGCCTGATTTTGTAAAACAAGAATTCGGACTTTATCAAAAAAAGAAAAAACTTTACACGCTTGAAAGAGATTTGGATAAAAAAAAGCTGATATTAAAAACTCTTTCAGCCATCGGCTTAGAAAAAATTTTAAAGAAAAAGGTTGAGCTATTAAAACATGTTCAAAATTGGAATATTGAAGAAACCGAAAAAAATGAAGTTTTGGTTTCGCAAGGAAAGCTTTCTATTTTGGACTTTTCCGAAGCGGATAAAAAAATGAGGCAAACGGAAATTTTACTTTTTCAAACGCAACAAAATTACAATGCTCTTATTGATGAGATAGAAGCTATGGGCTTGCGTTTTTATGACTTAACTGAAGACATCGACAATTGGCTGTCTTTTTTTGAAAATTTTACCTTTTTTCTTCAAAAAGAAGCCTCTGCCGGGGACGAGGTTAGTCTTTTAAAACATCAAACTTTATGGATGGAATCGGTTAGCAATTTTCAAAGCCGAATTCCCAACTTGTTTATTTCTTTTAGTGCAGATGTACTTCCTTCAAAAGATCATTATCCGTCTTTTTCGACAGCCTTTATGGGCTATTGGAAGGATAATCCCTCAATTAAATGGTCAGTCTCTATGAATTTAAAGATAAACTTATCTCCTCTGCATGATGATTTTAGACTGAATAAAAATTTTAAAATTTTAAAAGAAATTAACTCTTTAGATGAAAATTCTTTAAAGCGTAAAATTGAAGAAGAAAAAAAAGCGGGATTAAAAGATATTAAGGAAGCTCTTTTTATGATAGAAACGGCAAAATCAGCCCTTGAAATTCAAAAAAAATACTTTACTCTTGCTGAGGAGCTTTATAAACAGGGTAAAACCGATTTTCATGAATTAGATGCTGCAAAAAATCTTTTAAAGGAAACGGAAATAAATTATTATTCGGAAAGACTATCGTATGTTTTAAAGGTTTTGCAGGTTTATAATTTTTAGAGGTTTTATACTTTTTTAGATTTATTTTTTAAAATCAGGCATTTTTTATTGAAATGCCTGATTTTAGTTTAATTTAGCTTAAAATTCCATATCAATGTATTGACAAAAAAGGCCTGATTTGATAGAATGCACGAACCTATTTTGTGGGCATTTTGCTCCTGTAGCTCAGTCGGCAGAGCACAACCATGGTAAGGTTGGGGTCAGCAGTTCAATTCTGCTCGGGAGCTTTTCGGAAACGATGACCTAGAATTTTGCGGAGGGTAAAGTAATGGCTAAAAAAACGGCTGTAGAGCTCATAGCTCTTCAATGCAGCGAATGTAAAAGAAAGAATTATACTACATCTAAGAACAGAAAAAACATTCAAGGTAAGCTTGAGCTGATGAAGTATTGTTCTTTTGATCGAAAGCATACATTGCATAAGGAAACAAAGATAAAATAACCGAATAGACCCGTGTCTGTTTAGGATGCAGGGTCTAGGTTCAATTAGGTCAGTAGCTCCAATGGTAGAGCGTCGGTCTCCAAAACCGAATGTTGAGGGTTCGAGTCCTTCCTGGCCTGTATTTTAAAAAAAAACGAGGTTTTTATGGCTAAAATTGGAACTTTTTGGAAAGAATGTATAGGGGAGCTTAGAAAAGTTGTCTGGCCTACGGCTTCTGAAGTAGGGTCTTCGGTAAAGGTGGTTTTGATTTCTACCTTAATCGTAGCTGTTTTTCTCGGCGGGCTTGATGCTCTCTTTGTAGCTTGCATAGGTTGGATTTTTTAAGTAATGGCTAAGGCTTGGTATATTCTTCATACCTATTCCGGCTATGAGAATAAAATTGAAAAAACGATACGTACTCTTATAGAAAAAGGCATTATTTCTGCAGATTTTGTTACGGACATAAAAATACCTGAAGAACTTGTAATAGAAAATAAGAGCGGAAAAAAGCGCAATGTTAAGCGTAAATTTCTCCCCGGCTATATGCTTGTTGAGATGAATCTTCCCGATCTTGGCTGGAAAAACATTTGTTCCGAAATCCGCAAAATTCAGGGTGTAACCGGATTTTTGGGTACGGCAGGTAATGAAAAACCTCAGCCTATTTCTTCCGAAGAAGCAAAGGAAATTTTACAAAAAACCGGTGAAATTAAGGGTGATAAAAATATCAGGGTTATTCAGAATTTCAGTGAAGGACAGCATGTCAAAATCATTGAAGGCGCTTTTGCTTCATTTACAGGCGTTATTGATGAGGTTATGGCAGATAAAAATAAGTTAAGAGTTATGGTTGCAATTTTCGGCCGTACTACACCGGTTGAAGTTGAAATGTCTCAAGCTGAAATCATTTAAGTTTTAAATAAGGTGCGGTATCCTTTACCTGCACTTTAATTGTATATTACGGGAGGAGAGATATCTCCGTTTGTACCGGAAGGAGAGAAGATGGCAAAGAAAAAGGTTGTGACACAGATTAAACTTCAGTGTCCCGCAGGAAAAGCAACTCCTGCGCCGCCTGTAGGCCCGGCTTTAGGTCCGCACGGTGTAAGTGCGCCTCAGTTTGTACAGCAGTTCAATGACCGTACAAAGTCCATGGAGCCCGGTTTGGTTATCCCCGTTGTTATTACGGTATATGCCGATAAGAGTTTTTCTTTTATCCTCAAAACACCGCCCGCATCGGTTTTAATCAAAAAAGCCTGTAAGATTGAAAAAGGTTCTGCTGCATCGGTTACTGCAAAAGTTGGAAAACTTTCGAAGGCCGCATTGGAAGAAATCGCAAAAACAAAGATGCCCGATATCAATGCAAACGACATTGAAGCTGCAAAAAAAATCATTGCAGGAACTGCACGAAGTATGGGTGTAGAGGTGGAGCGTTAGTATGAGACACGGAAAAAATTACAAAAATGCAATTACAAAGTATGATTCTGCGGCTTCCTATGAGCTTCCCAAGGCTGTTGATATTGTCAAAGAGCTTAAATACGCCAAATTCGATGAAACAGTCGAAGTTCATGTAAGTTTGACCCTTGGTAAGGGACAGAGTGTTAGAGATACCCTTGTTCTACCCCATCAGTTTAGGGGTGAAAAGAAAGTTTTGGTTTTTTGTACCGATGACAGAGTAAAAGAAGCTCTTGATGCAGGAGCTGCCTATGCAGGTTCTACGGAATACATTGAAAAGGTAAAGGGAGGCTGGCTTGATTTTGACATTGCCGTTGCTACCCCTGACATGATGAAGGATGTAGGACGTTTGGGTATGGTTCTCGGCCGTAGAGGTTTAATGCCTAACCCCAAAACAGGAACGGTTACCACGGATATTGCAAGCGCTATAAATGAGCTTAAGAAAGGCCGTGTGGAATTCCGTGCCGACAAGGGCGGGGTTGTGCACCTCCCTGTAGGAAAAGTCTCTATGGATTCTTCCAAAATTGTAGAAAACGTACAGGCTCTTATAAACGAAACGATGAGAAAAAAGCCTGCCGATGCAAAAGGCGACTATATCAGATCCGTATCGATAAGTTCGACAATGGGCCCCGGCGTTTGGGTTGATTATAAGGTAGGAGAGTAAAATGGCATTAAGAACAAAAAATCCGAATAGCCAAAAAATCGAAGCGATTGAAAACATCAAAAAAGATGTAAAAGCCTCCTCCGCTTTTATTTTTACCGAGTACAGAGGCTTAAAGGTTGAGCAGATTACCGAGCTCCGCAAAAAGCTTAGGGAAAATGCTTGCACATACAAGGTTGTACGTAATAATTTTGCACGCATTGCTTTTGAAGATGCCGATATTAAGGATGTAGATTCTTGGTTAACAGGGCCTACAGCCTTGGCAATGATTTCAGAAGATGCAAACCTTGCTGCAAAAACCTTGTTTGAATATGCAAAAGATACTCCGGCTCTTGTAATTAAGGGTGCGGTAGTTGACGGTGAAATTTATGATGCCAAACAAATTGAGGCGTTTTCAAAACTTCCCGGCAAAAAAGACCTTATTGCAATGTTTATGTCTACAGTCAATGCTACAACTTCCAAGTTTGTACGTACCTTACAGGCGATTGTGGATAAGGGCGGCCTCGATGGCGGTCCTCAGGGTGATGCTCAAGCCGGTGCTCCCGCAGAAGCAAAAGCTGAAGCTTCTGCTTCAGAGGCTTAAAACTAAGGAATCTTTTAGGAGTTTTCCGAAAAGATTTTTAAGCAGTCAGGCTTCAAAGGCTTGCCCCCTGTCTGCTTAAGGTGCTTAAAAGCACAAAATTTTAAATTTAAGGAGAAGATAATATGGCAGCATTAACAAATGAACAAATTATTGAAGCAATCGGCGAAAAAACGATTCTCGAACTTTCCGAGCTTATCAAAGCTATGGAAGAAAAATTCGGCGTAACAGCCGCTGCTCCCGTTGCAGTAGTTGCAGGCGGAGCTGCAGGCGGCGGAGCCGCTGAAGAAGAGAAGACGGAATTTACCGTTACTCTTAAAGGCCTCGCTGATCCCGGTAAAAAAATCGGTGTTATCAAGGAAGTTCGAAACGTTATTCCCGGCCTCGGCTTGAAGGAAGCTAAAGAGCTTGTTGAAGGAGCTCCGAAAGTTCTTAAAGAAGATGTTTCTAAAGAAGAAGCAGCCAAGATTAAGGAAGCTATTACAGCCGTCGGCGGTGAAGTTGAAATTGCTTAATAAGCAAAATACCGGTTTTAAGCCGGACATTGTTATGCTTCTTTTTAAAAGAAGCATAACATCATAAACAATAAATTTTCTCTAAGACTTCCTGTATGAATTTTCAGGAAGTCTTTTTGTGATTAAATATAAAATTGGGGGTAAGGAATGTTTGCAAGAGGCCAAAAGATAGATCGAAGATATTATGGTAAGGATGTTCCGAATTTTATGGAACTTCCTAACCTTATAGATATTCAGATTCAATCTTACAATAAATTTTTAAACAAAGAAAAAAAGACGGATGAGGCCGATATTGAGGGTTTAGAATCGGTTTTTAATACAACTTTTCCTATAGAAAGTATAAATGAAGACATGGCTTTGCAATATCTTTCCTATTCTCTCGATTATGACAGTATTAAATTTTCAGAAATTGAATGTAAACAAAAGGGTTTAACATATTCTGTTCCCTTAAAAGCCGAAATAGATTTATTTTTTAAAGAAACTAAAGAAATACGCCGCAAAAACATATATATGGGCGATATTCCGTTAATGACGGAAAGAGGAACCTTTATTATCAACGGAGCGGAACGGGTTGTAGTTTCTCAGATTCACCGTTCGCCGGGTGTAATCTTTTCGCATGAAAAAGGCGTTTACTCAAGCCGCATTATTCCCTACCGCGGAACATGGCTTGAATTTGAAATAGATCAGAAAAAAGAGCTTATTTATGCAAAGCTAGACAGTAAAAAGCGAATTTTAGGTACGATATTTTTACGCGCTCTCGGATATGATACAAGAGAAAAAATTATCGACCTTTTCTATAAGACTAAGACGGCAAAAATATCTGCCGACAGGTCGGAATATGAAGAACTGATCGGTCAAGTTTTAGCCCGTGATGTTTTTGTGAAAGGTGAGGATGGCGAAAAACGGAAAATGCATCAAGCCGGTGAAAAGATCCATCCCCATAACATAGACGATTTAATTCAAAGCGGAGTTAAAAAGATAACGATAATCGACTTTAAGGCAAAGGATTCTTTGGATTCTCAGATCATCATCAACTGCTTTGAAAGAGAGGAAATTAAGTATACTCCCGACCCTGCCGTAAACGATGAGCCGACAGTTGAAGATGCCTTAAACGCAGTCTACAGCGTTATACGTCCGGGAGATCCTATTACATACGAAAATGCAAAAGAAGACCTGCACAATATGTTCTTTACGGCCCGCCGATACGATATAGGTAAGGTCGGCCGATATAAATTAAACAAAAAATTCGACTATCCCGATGATGTGCAAGGCACAACCTTAATTGAAGAAGACATCTTTAAAACGATGAAGCTTTTGATCAAGGTCTACATAGGAGAAGAAAGTGTTGACGATATTGACCATCTGGGTAACAGGAGAATTAGGTCAGTCGGCGAAATTATGACCGATGTTCTAAAAAAAGCCTTCTCCAGAATGGAACGTATTGCCCGCGACAGGATGAGCTCCAAGGAGATGGATACCATCAAACCTCAGGACTTAATTTCCATTAAGCCCATTGTTGCAGCTATCAAAGAATTTTTCGGGGCAAGCCAATTGTCCCAGTTCATGGATCAGGTAAACCCCTTGGCCGAGCTTACTCATAAGCGCCGTCTTAACGCTTTAGGCCCCGGCGGTCTTTCACGAGACAGGGCGGGCTTTGAGGTCCGTGAAGTTCACTATACCCACTACGGAAGAATGTGCCCGATCGAGACCCCTGAAGGCCCGAATATAGGACTCATAGTTTCTATGGCAAACTATGCCCGTGTAAACGAATACGGTTTTTTGGAAGCCCCCTATGTAAAGGTTGTAAACGGGGTTGCTACACGAGAAATCGAATACTTGTCTGCAATGGATGAAGACAAGTACTTTATAGGTCAGGTTTCTTCCGCTATAGGAAAGGATGGAAAAATCAATACGGATCAGGTTTCATGCCGAAGACTTGGAGACTATACTTCAAGAAGCCCGAAAGATATTCAGTACATGGATGTTTCTCCGAAACAGATTATATCCGTTTCGGCTTCTCTAATTCCTTTCCTTGAGCATGACGATGCTAACCGTGCCCTCATGGGTTCTAACATGCAGCGCCAGGCCGTTCCTCTTGTTTTCCCTGAGCCGCCCCGTGTCGGAACCGGTATGGAAAAAAAGTGCGCCTATGATTCGGGCGTTTTGATTAAGGCAAAGAGGGCGGGGAAGGTTGAGTTCGTTTCTTCCGATCAGATTATTATCTCCCCCGAAAAGGGAAAAAATAAAGAAGATAAGGACGAATACACTCTCTTAAAATATCAAAGGACTAACCAAGAAACATGCTATCATCAGCGCCCCATCGTAAATGTGGGAGATGCCGTAAAAGAAGGACAGCCCATAGCTGACGGGCCTGCAACCTATAACGGAGAGTTGGCCCTAGGCCGAAACATCCTTGTAGGCTTTGTTCCTTGGAACGGTTATAACTATGAGGATGCTATTTTAATTTCACGCAGAGTTGTAAAAGAAGATATGTTCACTTCTATTCATATAAAAGAGCTTTCAACCGATGTTCGGGAAACAAAGCTGGGTGCCGAAAAGATGACCTGTGATATTCCGAATAAGTCCGAAAAGAGCTTGGATGACCTAGACAGTGAAGGTATTATACGGATCGGCTCTAAGGTAAAGCCCGGAGACATCCTTGTAGGAAAGGTTACCCCCAAGAGCGAAAGCGATACAACCCCTGAGTTTAAGCTCCTTAATTCTATCTTCGGTGAAAAGGCTAAGGAAGTGCGTGATACCTCCCTGCGTGTTCCCCACGGAACTGAGGGCACGGTTATCGATGTTCAGCGCTTAAAGAGGGATCAGGGAGATGACTTGAGTCCCGGTGTAGATGAGGTTGTAAAAGTTCTAATCGCCACAAAGAGGAAGCTCCGAGAGGGAGATAAGATGGCAGGCCGCCACGGAAACAAGGGGCTTGTAGCCAGAATTCTCCCCGAAGAAGATATGCCCTACATGGAAGACGGAACACCGCTCGATATTTGTCTAAACCCGCTCGGCGTTCCATCCCGAATGAATGTCGGACAGATTTTGGAATCGGAGCTAGGCCTTGCAGGATTAAAATTGAATGAGTGGTACGAATCTCCCGTTTTTGAGTCTCCCAGCATGGAGCAGATTGAAGCAAAGCTCAAGGCCGCAGGTTATCCTACAAACTCTAAGGTAAAGCTCAGAGACGGTTTAACCGGCCGCCTCTTTGAAAACGATGTCTTTGTCGGTGTTATCTACTTTTTAAAGCTGGCTCACTTGGTAGACGACAAGATGCATGCACGGTCAACAGGCCCCTATTCTCTTGTTACTCAGCAGCCCTTGGGCGGTAAGGCCCAGTTCGGCGGCCAGCGCTTGGGAGAAATGGAAGTTTGGGCACTTGAAGCCTATGGTGCTGCCAACACATTACAGGAGCTTATCACAATCAAGTCCGACGATATGCACGGACGGTCTAAAATATATGAATCCATCGTTAAGGGCGAGCCTTCAAGCTCTGCCGGTATCCCCGAATCCTTTAACGTATTGGTTCAGGAATTAAGAGGCTTAGCTCTCGACTTTACAATCTATGACGCAAAGGGTCAGCAAATTCCTTTAACCGAAAGGGATGAAGAGCTAATTAAACGCGAAAAAACGAGTACTAACTTTTAACGGAAAGGAGAGGGAAAGATTATGAGAGATATACAAGATTTTGACAGCTTGATGATAAAACTTGCTTCACCCGATACTATAAGGGCTTGGTCCTACGGGGAAGTAAAAAAGCCTGAAACAATCAATTACCGAACCTTGCGCCCTGAGAGGGACGGCTTGTTTTGCGAAAGAATATTCGGAACTACAAAGGAATGGGAATGTTTTTGCGGAAAATTTAAATCAATCCGTTATAAGGGCGTTATCTGCGACCGCTGCGGTGTTGAGGTTACTCATTTTAAAGTCCGTCGTGAACGTATGGGGCACATAGAACTTGCAGCTCCCGTTTCTCATATTTGGTATTACCGCTCGGTACCGAGCCGAATGGGACTTTTGCTTAACTTGCAGGTTGCAGCCCTAAGATCTGTTTTGTACTACGAAAAATACATTGTTATAGATGCAAACGATACAGACTTAGAACCCATGCAGCTTTTAACTGAGGATGAGTACAGGGATGCTCACGAGCGCTATGGAGCCGCCTTTACTGCCGGCATGGGAGCAGGGGCTATTAAAACCCTTCTTCAAAACATAAATTTAGATGAACTTGCAGCCCAGCTCCGTGCTAAAATGATTGAAAAAGGTGCAAAAAGCGATCAACGCCTTTTACGCAGAATCGAAATAGTCGAAAATTTTAGAGCATCGGGCAACAAACCCGAATGGATGATTCTTGATGTTATTCCGGTTATTCCTCCGGATTTACGCCCCATGGTTCAGCTTGACGGAGGCCGCTTTGCAACCTCCGACCTTAATGATTTATACAGAAGAGTTATCCACCGAAACAGCCGTTTGAGTAAACTCATGGAATTAAAGGCTCCCGATATTATTATCAGGAACGAAAAGAGAATGCTCCAAGAAGCGGTTGATGCTTTATTTGATAACTCAAAGCGTAAAAAGGCTATTAAGGGAGCTTCAAATAGACCCTTAAAATCGATTTCAGACCTTTTAAAGGGAAAACAGGGAAGGTTCCGCCAAAACCTTTTAGGTAAACGTGTTGATTATTCAGGCCGATCAGTTATCGTTGTAGGCCCCGAGCTCAAACTTTGGCAGTGCGGTTTGCCCACAAAGATGGCCTTGGAGCTATTCAAACCCTTTATAATGAAAAAACTTGTTCAAAAGGAAGTCGTTTCCAATATTAAAAAGGCTAAACTTCTTGTTGAGCAGGAAGCTGCCGAAGTTTTCGCTGTCCTTGATGAGGTTGTAAGCGAACATCCGGTTCTTTTAAACCGTGCTCCGACTCTCCACCGCTTGGGTATTCAGGCCTTTGAGCCTGTTTTGGTAGAAGGAAAAGCTATCCGTCTTCACCCTCTAGTATGTAAGGCTTTTAACGCCGACTTTGACGGCGACCAAATGGCTATCCACGTTCCGCTGACTCAGGCTGCCCAAATGGAGTGCTGGACACTGATGCTTTCAGCCCGAAACCTGCTTGACCCTGCAAACGGAAAAACAATAGTCTTCCCGACGCAGGACATGGTTTTAGGCCTTTACTATCTTACAAAAGAAAGAGCTTTGCCTGAGGGTAAAAAAGAGCGCCGCTATTCTTCCGTTGCAGAAGTTTTGATGGCCGCAGAATGTCATGCCGTCGGCTGGCAGGAACCTGTTTTAATAGATTATGAAACGGAGCCCGGTAAGATTGAAACCGTAAGGACAACGCCGGGAAGAATCCTATTTAACGAAGAAATGCCCGAAGGTGTTCCATTTACAAATGATGCATTAAACGATAAAAAAATACGAAAACTAATAGAAGGTGTTTTTAAAGCTAAGGGCCCGTGGCTGGCTGTTCAGCTTTTGGACAAGCTAAAGGCTGTCGGTTATAAGTATGCTACATATTTCGGGGCAACTTTGAGTATGGAAGATATGATTATTCCTCCTGAAAAGGCAGGAATGCTCGAAAAGGCCAACAAAGAGGTTTTGGAAATATATAACCAGTATAAGGGCGGTCATATAACCCAAGAAGAACGCTATAACCGCGTTGTTGACGTTTGGCAAAAGACTAACTCCAATCTTAAAGAAATTCTTATGAACCGTCTGCAAGAAGACAAGGGCGGATTTAACACTATTCATATGATGGAAACTTCTGGAGCGAGAGGTTCTAAGGATCAGATAAATCAGCTTGCAGGAATGCGCGGTCTTATGTCCAAACCTACAGGAGACATCATAGAACTCCCGATTAGATCGAACTTTAAAGAAGGCTTAAACGTTATGGAATTCTTTATTTCGACTAACGGTGCCCGAAAAGGTTTGACCGACACGGCTCTTAAAACATCGGATGCCGGTTACCTGACCCGCCGTCTCGTCGATATTGCCCAAAACGTAGTTGTAAACGAAGAAGACTGCGGTACCATTAACGGTATAGAATATGCCGCAATTAAACGAGGAGACGAAATCCGTGAATCCTTGAGCGAGCGTATTGCCGGAAAATACACTCTGGAAAGGGTTATTCACCCCATTACGGGAGAGCTTCTCATAGATGTAAACGAATATATTACCGATGAAACAGCTAAGAAGATAGAAGAAGCCGGTGTTGAAACCGTTAAGCTCCGCACCGTTTTAACCTGCGAATCAAAGCACGGTGTTTGTGTTAAGTGTTACGGACGGGATCTTGCCCGAAACAGAATTGTCCGAATAGGGGAGGCTGTAGGTATTATCGCAGCCCAGTCCATCGGCCAGCCCGGTACACAGCTTACGATGCGTACCTTCCATGAAGGCGGTACGGCTTCTAAAAACGTTGAAGAGAACAGGATCGTATTTAACGATTATTCTATCATCGTTAGAGGCATAAAGGGCTCTTATGTAATACTCAAAAACGGACACTTCCTGTTTACAAGAAAGGGAGAATTTACCTTCAGCAGGGTATTAAACGAATATGCTCTTAAAAAAGGTGAAACACCTCTTGTAAGTACGGGAACGAGGGTAGTAAAGGGCAATCCTCTTTATACCTTAAAAAACGGAAAAGAAGTGCTTTCAGAAAATATAGCCATTGCCGAAGTCAGGGATAATATTATCTATTTGACCGGTCAGGATCAGACAATAGAGATAAGAAACGGTTCCGAGGTTATAGTAAAAGAAAATGAGGTTATAAAGGCCGGAGAAACAATCGGTACCTTCGACCCCTTTGCAGATCCTATTTTGGCGGAATATGACGGTTTTGTTCGATTTGAGGATATTTTGCCCGGAACGACCCTAAAAGAAGAAGCTGACGAGGAAACTGGTGTTGTCGAAAAACGAATAAGCGATGCTCACTTTGATAAGATGCAGCCCCGTATCTTTATTTCGGATGAATCGGGTAACCCCGTAGGTGAAGACTCTTACTTCCTCCCCGGAGGTGCTCAGCTTTTGGTTGAAGAAGGTCAAGAAATTAAGGCAGGTGCAATCCTTGCAAAGATAGCAAAAGAGTCGGTAAAGACAAAGGATATTACCGGAGGTCTTCCTCGAGTTTCGGAACTTCTTGAAGCGCGAAAGCCTAAGTCCCCTGCCGTTCTTGCAGCTATTGCAGGTGTTGTTACCATTAAGAAAGGCTTACTCAAGGGTAAGAGAACTATTATGGTTCGGGACGAATACGGCCATGACGTAAAACACTTGGTTCCTATCGGAAAGAGAATGCTTGTCCGTGACGGAGATACGGTAAAAGCCGGTGAGCCCTTGTGTGACGGCAGCTTTGATCCGCACGATATTTTAAATATCCTTGGTGAGAACGCTCTTCAAAACTACTTGATGAAGGAAATCAAAGAAGTCTATGATGCTCAGGGTGTTACCATAAATGATAAACATGTGGGTATAATCGTACGCCAGATGCTCCGAAAGGTAAAGATTGTTTCGGTTGGAGATACCAAGTTTATCTTTGACCAGCAGATAGATAAATACCGCTTCCACGAAGAAAATAAGAGGGTTAAGGAAGAAGGCGGTCAGCCTGCCGTTGCCCGTCCTATGTTCCAAGGAATTACAAAAGCTGCCTTAAATATCGACTCCTTTATTTCGGCGGCCTCTTTCCAAGAGACTACAAAGGTTCTTACAAATGCCGCTATTGCAGGTTCATCGGACGAGCTTCGCGGTCTAAAGGAAAACGTAATTATAGGCCATCTAATTCCTGCCGGAACCGGTATGAAGCAGTACCGCGACATAAAACTTTTTGATAAAAACAAGAGCGACTTGGATGTTCAGATGAACGAAATCCTTGAACGCCGAAGGCTTGAAGCCGAGGCTGCTCAAGCTCTTGAAGAAAAAGAACTTATTGAAGAAGAAAGCTTCTTGGACGATATCTAAAATCTAGGGAAAGGGAGGAACCCCCGTTCAGAGCAGGGGTTACCTCCCTTTCCCTATGACCCCGTCCCTCTTGACCTCGAAGCTACGCTGGTTGTACCCGCGCTGCCAAAGGGCTTGCCGCCCTTTGGACCCCCTGCTTTTTACAAAAATTTTGGTTTACTCTTTGGTTGAGTTGGGGAGTAGTATGGGCTTTGTTTCTGTACTATAAAAATATCGTAAGTAAGTTTGAGGTAAACTTCGAAAAACTGAGGATTTTCGAGGTTTACATAAATAATACAATAGACAGACTACATAAAAATTTGCTATAATAAAAAAATGTTATACCATATTGCAGAACTGCTTGGTCCATATTTCGGGCCGATGAGACTTTTACAATCCTATGCCGTTTTAATTTCTTTAGGCCTATTTTTGGGCTTTTTAATCACTGTTTTACTCTTGCCTAAATTTTATTCTAAATTGCCTAAAGACAGGGGGCGGGAATTTACTGTAAACCCCGAAGCTGCCGTGGGAAAACCTACGGGAGGCGGAGCGGTATTTATTTCCATCTTTGTGCTATGTGTCTTTTTATTGATTACACCGACCCTTACGCAAAGCCTTGTTTTGGTTATAACATTTGCCGTTATGCTGACTGGCTTTTTAGATGACAGATCCGAAAAATCTTGGGGTGAATATTTAAAGGGCGGCTTGGATTTTATTTTATCGGCCGTAACAGCTCTTGTTATTTTTTATATCTATTTTGAAGGAAAGGTTTCTTTTTGGCTTCCCTTTACATCGAGCCTTATTGAAGTTCATCCTATTGTGTTCTTTGCCGTTTCTATAATTATTTTATGGATTTCGATTAATACAACAAACTGTACGGATGGAGTTGACGGCCTTTCGGGAACCCTTATCCTCTTAGCCCTTGTTTCCCTCGGCATAGTTTTTTACTTTGTTTTGGGACATGTAAAAGTTGCGGCCTATCTTTTGGTTCCCAATATTAATACGGGTGCAAAATGGGCAGTTATGATTTTTACCCTTTGCGGAGTTCTTACAGGTTATCTTTGGCATAATGCCTATCCGAGTAAGGTACTTATGGGAGACGCAGGTTCGCGTGCTTTGGGCTTTTTTATCGGCGTTCTCGTAATTATTTCGCGGAATCCCTTTATACTTTTGATGACGAGCGGTGTTATCCTCATAAACGGAGGAACAGGTATTTTAAAAGTAGTTATGTTACGCTTTTTTAAAATCCGTATTTTTAAAAACATCAGATTTCCTCTTCATGACCACATGAAAAAAAACTTGCAATGGTCGCCGACTCAGGTTTTAATCCGCTTTGTGATTGTCCAAATTCTTATTACGATTGTTATCTTAGGAATTCTATTTAAAATTCGATAGGCTTATAATTTTTAAGGCTATGAGTTTTTTATCGAGGTTTGAGCCTCTTTTAGGTTCTGACAATTTAAAAAAGATTGCAGATGCACGGATTGCGGTTTTCGGTCTGGGAGGCGTAGGAAGTTATACTGCCGAGGCTCTTGCCCGAAGCGGGGTTGCCCAAAACGGGGCGGTCCGGAATGGGACGGTCCAAAGCCGTGCCGCCCGAAACGGGACTTCCCGGAACGAGGCGGCCCGAAGACGGGCAGGGCGGCTTATTTTGATTGACGGAGACAGGATAGAAGAAAGCAATATCAACCGTCAGCTTTATGCCCTTTATTCTACCATCGGAAAATTTAAGACCGAAGTTGCAAAGGAACGTATTGCCGATATAAGTCCGGAATGTCAAATTGAAGCTATAAATTCCTTTGTCCTGCCGGATAGTTTTTATAAAATCTTAGGTGAAGATTTTTTTAAAAGGATAGATTTTATAATTGATGCTGTCGATACAATAGCCCTAAAACTTTTTCTTGCAGCTGAGGCCGAAAAAAATAAGGTACCTCTTATTTCGGCGATGGGCTGCGGAAACCGCTTAGATGCCGACTTTGAATTTGCAGATATTTACAAAACGAGCGTCTGTCCTCTTTGTAAGGTAATGCGTGCCGAGTTAAAAAAAAGAAATGTTAAGCATTTGAAAGTGCTTTATTCCAAAACCGAATGTACAGTAAAACAAAACCCTCCGGCCTCGGCTGCATGGGTGCCCTCAATCGCCGGTCTTTTAATAGCCGGAGAGGTGATTAAGCATCTATCTCGGCCAGAAGATTTTTCATAATAAATTTGCGGCGTTCGGGGGTATTCTTGCCCATATAAAATTCCAAAATTGAAGGCACCTTTTTTAGGGTTTGAACCGTTACAGGGAGGAGTTTTATATCCTGCCCAATAAATTGCCCGAATTCTTTGGGGCTTATTTCTCCCAAACCCTTAAAGCGGGTAATTTCGGAAGAAGTTCCAAGTCGGCTTACGGCCTCATCTCTTTCCTTTTCGGAATAACAATAGCTTGTCTCTTTTTTGGTGCGTACTCTGAATAGGGGAGTTTCCAAGATATGAACCCTGCCTGAGGTAACCAGTTCTTCAAAATAGCTTAAAAAGAAGGTTAAAAGCAGGTTACGTATATGAAAGCCGTCATTATCCGCATCCGTTGCTATTACAATCTTTGAGTACCGCAGGCCTTCAATATCGTTTTCGATGCCTAGTGCCATCATCATATTATAAAGCTCTGCATTTTTGTATATCTGAGCCCGTTTTTTACCGTACATGTTTTCAGGCTTTCCGCGAAGAGAAAAAATTGCCTGCGTTAAAACATCCCTGCTTGAAACCATTGCTCCCGTAGCCGAGTCTCCTTCGGTGATAAAGATCATGGTGTCTTCACCGAATTTTCCGTCTCCTAAATGGAATTTGCAGTCCTTTAATTTCGGAATCTTTATGGCAATTTTTTTTGCTGCTGCCTTTGCTTCTTTTTTTACCGTGTTGAGCTCGGTGCGGAGTTTTTCATTGGCAATTATCTTGCTTTCAAGTTGTGCCGCAGAGTCCGCATTTTTTTGCAGCCATTCTACAACTGCCGACTTTGTATCGTTGACTATCCAAGAGCGTACTTCGGTATTGCCGAGCTTGTTCTTTGTCTGGCTCTCGAATACAGGAGCTTGGATCTTTACAGAAACGGCAGCACAGGTTCCTTCACGGACGTCTTCGCTTTTATAGTTTTTTCTAAAATATTCGTTGATGCCCTTTAACAAGCCTTCTTTAAAGGCCGAAAGGTGGGTACCGCCGTCTGAGGTGTATTGCCCGTTTACAAATGAATAATAGGTTTCGCCGTAATTGTTTGTGTGCGAAAAAGCAAACTCAAGCTGTTTTTCTTTGAACCGGCAGACTTCATAAATTGTGGAAGTTCCTACATTGGATTCAAGCAAGTCCAAAAGGCCGTTTTCGGATTTAAAAAGTTTTCCGTTAAAACTCAAGGTAAGGCCGGAGTTTAAATAAGCATAGTTCCAAATCCGTTTTTCGATAAAATCCAAATTGAATTTATAATCCCCAAAAATTTTTGTATCGGGAATGAATTCCACTAGGGTGCCGTTTTTGATACCGGGCTTTGTGTTTCCGTTTTTTTCGCTTACGAGCTTTCCTCTTTCAAAGATTGCTTCGGCATATTTACCGTCCCGCACGGCTACAACCCTAAAATATTCGGAAAGGGCATTGACAGCCTTTGTTCCGACCCCGTTTAGACCGACCGAAAACTGAAAGACATCATCGTTATATTTTGCACCCGTGTTTATAACCGAAACACATTCTACCAATTTTCCTAAAGGGATTCCCCGCCCGAAGTCTCTGACCGTTATCTTGTTTCCTTCTTGTTGAATATCTATGCGGGAACCGTTCCCCATTATAAATTCGTCTATAGAGTTGTCGATTACCTCTTTTACTAGGATGTAAATTCCGTCATCGGGATTTGAACCGTCGCCTAAGCGGCCTATGTACATGCCCGTCCTTAAACGGATGTGTTCAAGGGAGCTCAAAGTCTTTATTTTGGACTCATCATAAACAGCCTTTTTTGCAGCCATTATTCTTCCTCCGAGCCTGAATCGGTTGTTTGATCCGAAAATTTATTTTTTAAGGTCAGAGCATAGTCTTGCAAATCTGTTATTTTGTTTTCGGCTGTTTTAATTGCAGCTTCGGATTCCCTTATTTTCTTTTCGGCTTCCTTAATTGCATTTTCGGAATTGTTTATTGTACGGTTTAAGTTTTGAATTCTATTTTCTTCGGCCTTTATTTTTTGCATAACTTCACAGAATTCTATATTGTATTTTATTTTTGTTATTTCTTTTCGGTAATCTCCGGTTTTTTTCAGGTAATCCGCATATTTTCCAAGAGCCTCATCCGATACTTCTCCTCCCAGAGCCGATTCTCCTTCAGCTGAATAAAACTTATCTGCATATTTTATTCCGGCGGAGTAAAGGATTGAATCTATGTGTTCATCTATTTCTTTTATTCTGTTTGAAAAATTGTCGATACGTTTTTTTGAATTTTTGTCGGCTCCGGAATCGGCTAGTTTTTTGGTAACAAAACCGGCTTCTTCTTCTATCATTTTAAGGCGGTCTTCCGAGTCCGTCAAATCCATACCCAATTTTAAAATTTCCTTGTAAGTTTTTTTAAGCTCGGGTGAAAGTTTATCTTCATCATAAAGAGCTTTTACTTCTTGAGAAGTTTTAAGGTCTATAGCCGATTTTGTTAAGATGTTTTTGATCTTTTTTTCGGAATTTTTTACCTTTAATTCATGGGATGTAATTTTTCCCGAAAGGCCGAGTTTGACAAAAAAGTTAGCTTCTTTTTTTTCAGCATTTAGGGCTTCTATTTTTTCTTGAGTTTCGTGTATTTTTGCTTCTTCCGTGTGTATTTCGTCAGATAGAGGCGTAAAAAGGGCAGCACATTGGGGTAAAAAGTCCTTGTAGAGTTTGAGTAAAAAATCCCCTTTTATTTTTTCAATCTCTTTTTTTGTATCTGAAAGCCTATCCTTTATTTGTTTTTTAAAACCGTCCAATTCGGAAAGACGGGTATTGTTATTTTTTATGTCCAGGATGCTTTCGGTACAAAACTTTCTTTCATCGTGCAGTCTTTGCCATTGAACCAGATTATCCTGTGAAACGGTATTGTTTTGCTTTACAGGATCGGCTGCATCTTTAAGAAGTTTATTTCCAAGCTGTTTATAAGCTTCCGCAAGTTTTGACTCAAAGTCTTTTAATTCTTTTAAAAGAATCGGTATTGTTTTACTGCTATTATTCATTCTTATATTTTACCCTTTTATTTGTTTCTTGACAATAGCACTATAAACTGTCATAAACTGACACAGGGATAAAGAGATTTAAATTAAAAAACTATTTCTATGAAAAAGAAATTAAGCTACTTTCTCGCTATGAGCACCATCGTTCTTGCCTTTTCATTATAGGGCGAAAAATCGAAGTCTCCGTATATTTCTACCGAAGAAAAGCCTGCTGCAAGCATCAGTCTTTTTAACTCGACGGCAGAATAAAGGCGCTGGACATAGGTGTGGTCTGCCTTTCTGCCCTGCTCATCATAAAGAATCCAGCGGGAGCGCAAACCTTCCCAAGCTCCTTCGACGGAATATTCGGTTAAGACGGTAAAACCACCCCGTTCAAACCATTCACCTTCGGTAAAATCCCGCACGGCAATTTCACGTCCCGTCATTTCGAGAATGAACCAGCCGTTCGGTTTTATGGATTGGGCTATGTTTTTTAGGATTTGCATATCTTCTTCGATTGTGCTGCAATACCCGAAACTCGTATACATACTTATAGCCGCATCAAAGGCTTCAGGCCGGACGAATTTGCGCAAGTCTCCCTGAATCAGCTCTATTTCTACATTTTCATCTTGAGCAGAATCCATAGCTGCATTTAAGAAGGGGCGGATTAAATCGATGCCTGTAACACGGGCCTTGCGTATTGCAAGCTCAATGGCAATCCTTCCGGGGCCGCAGCCTGCATCCAAGATTGAAATTCCGGCATTATCTACAGGAACGCCGATTATCCTTAAAACGGATTCCGCAACGGCAGGAGCTTCAGCCCACCTTTGCGTGTCAAACATAATCGGAGCATATTCAGCCCAAAACGTTTCGTTTTCAAACCAATCTGAAAGTTTTTCCATTATCGCGCTACCACCTCGGCTTTAAGTTTATTTAATGCGGTTTTTCCGCAAATAGCTTCTACAATTGCAAAGGCAAATTCTTCTGCAGCTCCTGCTGCACAGGCCGTTATTATATTTCCGTCTCTTATAACCCTTTCGCCGGCCTTTGGTTTTGTACTCAAATCCTGCCCCATACCGGGATAGCAGGTATAGTTCTTTCCTTCCAACAAACCCCAAGAACCTAGAGCAAGGGCAGGAGCCGCACAGATTGCAGCGACGATTCCTCCGCTTGCAAGAGTCTTTTTTGCAAAATCTTTAACGGCTTCCGTTCCGGCAAGAGTACTGCTGTTAGGAAGGCCGCCTGGAAGGATTACGGCAATCAAATCGCCATCCATCTGCAAGGCTTCTTCCAACACAATATCGCAGGTTATAGGAACCTTATGAGATGAAATTACGATTTTGCCTTCAACACCAACCGTAATCAAATTTATTCCGGCTCTTCTTAAATAATCTATAGGTGTAAGGGCTTCAACATCTTCAAATCCGTTTGCTAAAAATAAAAAAGCTTTTTTCATTTATTCCTCCAAATTTACAACTAGATAATATTGTTCTAATATGGTATAATGATAGCATGAAACAAGTTTTATTGATAGGGATAGCCCCTACTTTACGCTATTATATTACAAAAAAATTACAAGAAGTAGGTATTTTTGTAATATATGTTGAAACAGTCATAGAAGCCATGAATATTATGAAGCAGCAGCCTGTAATGCTTATAATAATAGACTATAGTTTCAGCAGAGATGTCTTGTTTAATTTTTTTGCAGAAAAACAAAAAGCTCCAACCCTTGCAGGAATACCGTCAATAGTATTAGGAAGGAAAATAGCCAAAGTTGACATAGCTTTATTGGCCTCATACGGAGTAAAAAAGGTAATTTCAAAGCCTGTAAGAGTTGATGAACTTTTAACCTCAATAGGCATTATTTTAGGAACAACATTTCCTATAGACCCCACACCTTGTATTTTGGAAACACGGGTAAATGAAGATGTTATATTTATAGAATTGGCACAAGGTTTAAACAGAGATAAACTTGAGCTCCTTCAATTTAGAATTATAGAACTCATCGAGTCCTATAAACTTACCGAAGCTAAAATTTTAATTATATTGACAGATTTAAATTTAACCTATGCCGATACCGCTAACTTGGAATATTTGATAGATAATATCCTAGCTGTAAAGGTAGTTTCTCCTAAAAATGTAAAACTTCTTACCTTAAATCAATTTGTAAAAGACTTCTTTTCGCAAAATCCCGACTATAATATGATTGAAGTTGTAGGAAGTCTCGCTCAAGCCCTTTCGGCTCTTTTACAGACAAGCGAGGATAAGAGAGCTGTAGCTCAAACAATGCTTAATGCCGATAATGAGCGCAATGAAAACATAGGCAATCTTGAAACCCGTTTTAAACTAGACACGGCCGAAAGTCTTTCTATAGCTGTAGTAGACGATGATTTAGTAGTCCGTAAAATGATGACGGCTATTTTTTCGGGCTTAAATGCCGAAGTAGCTCTATTTGAAAACGGAGAAGATTTTTTAAATAAAATACAAAATGACGCTTATGATGTTATTTTTTTGGATATGATTATGCCCGGAATGAGCGGCATCGATGTTTTAATTGAAGCAAAAAAGAAAGGCATAACAGTGCCTTTTGTTATTCTGTCTTCCGTAACTCAGAGAGATACGGTTATTAAGGCCCTGGAAAAAGGGGCTAAAAGATACATACTAAAACCTATAAAAAAAGAAACGGTTTTACGCAAGATGGAGGAAGTCTTAGGTGCCTCTCTTTAATAAAAGTATTTCAAATTTTCGGTTGGGAAAATATTTAACCTCATCAAACATAGCCTATATAATTTTTTCGTCTGAGTATATTCCTTTGTTTTGGAGCCCTGAAGCCGAAAGACTTTTACCCGACTACTTGATTAAAAATACAAAGGTACAAATATACGATTATTTAAAAAAAGTTTTATCTGAAGAGGACTATATCCGGCTTTCAGTATTTATAAAAAACAATTCCAAAACAGCAGATTTTGAGGCCAAATTCGATAGTCCTTCAAGCCTTTCCGATAAAACTACTTTAAAGTTCAGCTTTAATCAACAAGATGACGGCACTTTTTTTGTAACTATCGATGACATTACCAAACAAAAACTAAAAGAACAATTTTTGATAATTGCAAAACAGGATGCCGAAAAAGCAAACAGTATGAGGAGCCTTTTTTTAGCCAATGTAAGCCATGAAATAAGAACCCCTATCCAGACTATAATAGGCATGATGGAGCTTATAAAAGATACAAACCTAGATGAGGAACAAAGTGAATATACCCGCCAAGTCAATTTTAGTGCCGAAGTTTTGCTTGCACTCGTAAACGATATTTTGGATTTTTCAAAACTTGAAAGCGGAAATATGACAATGGAAAAAACGGTTTTTAATCTGACCGACTCTGTTGAACAAACCGTAGATTTAATTTCGATGGAAGCCCACAAAAAAGGGCTGGAAATCGTAGTAGGCATAAGCGATAAGATACCCGATTTTATATACGGCGATCCGTCAAGGCTGCAGCAGGTTCTTTTAAACTTCGTAAAAAATGCAGTTAAATTTACTGAAAAAGGTTATGTTTCGGTTTCGGTAAAGGTTGTTCTTGAAAGCAACCCAAACAATACCGATAAGGAAAAACGGCTCTCCATTCTTTTTGAAGTTGCAGATACGGGAATAGGAGTAGATGCAGAACAAAAATCGAAAATATTCAATTCTTTTTATCAAGGAAATGCCTCTATCAATAGAAAGTACGGAGGTACGGGATTAGGCTTGGCAATTTCTAAAAATATTATAACTATGATGAAGGGCAAAATAGGAATAAAAGATAATATTCCCGCCGGTTCGGTCTTTTGGTTTAAGATTCCCTTGATACCTTCAAAGAAAAAAGCTCCCCATGAAAATATATTACTTGACAAGAATACCAGATTTTTAATAGTCGATGATAATTCGCAAACCCGCTCGATTTTAAAGAGGATGCTTTTTAAATTCGGTTTTGAAGATATAAACTTGGTAAGCTCCGGTGAGCAGGCAATCGAAATTATGAAAACGGCAGCCGAACATAAAACCCCTTTCAATGTGGTATTCATAGATATGGTTATGCCGAAAATGGACGGATGGCGGCTGGGAGCGGAAATTCACAATGATGATACTCTTGCGGACTCAAAACTCTTTTTGATGATTCCCGAAGGCAGCCTCGGACAGGACGCAAAGATGAAACTTTTGGAATGGTTTGACGGATATCTTTACAAACCTGTAAAGATAAGAATTATTTTTCATCTGCTAAACGAACTCTATCGTAAATCAGCAATAACTTTAGGAAAAGACGACATTTCGGAGCTTGAGCCCCTTGAAGCAGGGGAGAAAAGTCAAAGGCCTGAAACCTCACATACTTCGGATGAAGATGACTTTTCCGGCTGTAAGGTTTTAGTTGTCGACGACCATCCCGTAAATCAAAAATTATTAAAGCTTATTTTGGAAAAAGCCAACTGTACAGTAGATACGGCAAATGACGGTGAACATGCTATAGATATGGCATCAAGCGAAGACTTTGATATTATCTTTATGGACATCCAGATGCCGGGCATCAACGGATATGAAGCTACACAAATTTTGCGTAATAAAAGGTATTTAAAACCTATTATTGCATGTACGGCAGGCTCACAAGACAATGAAAGAAGCCTATGCGAATCTATGGGATTAAACGATATAATAAAAAAGCCCTTTAACAAAAAGCAGCTCTTTGAAATGGTCAAAAAGCATTATAAATCGCAAATTTAATCTAAGGTAAACCTCTAAAAAACCGAAGTTTTTAGAGGCTTGCCTAGAGGTTTACTCAAATCTTGTAAAATGCCTACACTTTAAATTTTCCAACTTCTTCTGCAAGGTTTTGAATGCTGGCCTTATTCTTTTGACTGATATCATTTACTTCCTGTACGGCATTGCTGATTTGTACGGCACCGGAAGCCATTTCGTTCATACTGTCGGTAATTATGCGGGTAAGCTCATCAAGTTTTTGCATTTCTTGGGCTACATTTTCTCCGCCTCTCAGCATCTCGGCGGAACCGTCGTTTACCTGATTGGTTACCATGTTTATATCACGTATTGCCGACAACACTTCCTTGCTGCCGTTCTCCTGTTCACGCATAGCGTTAGTTAGATTTTGGCTCATTGTTTTTACTTGTTCCGAAAGAGCAAAAATAGTGTTGAACTTCTCCTCTACTGTTTTTGAAGAGGTTGAAAGAGTTTCAATCTCGCCTGAAAGAATTTTGAGGGTGGAGGTAATGTTTTTTCCCTGAATACTGGACTCTTCTGCAAGTTTTCGGATTTCATCTGCCACAACGGCAAATCCTTTACCTGCTTCGCCTGCGTGGGCTGCTTCTATTGCAGCATTCATCGCCAAGAGGTTTGTCTGACTTGCAATGTGCTGAATAACGCTTGAGGCTTCCAAAAGACTGCCGGATTCTTCAGCTATCTTTTGTGTAACTGAGTTTGAATTAACTATTGTTTCTTTACCGTCGGCAGTAGCATCTGCAAGGGTTTTTATGACATCATCGGTTTTGCTGAGAGTCTGTGTGATGGAAGTTATGTTCCCGACCATCTGCTCGATCGCTGAAGAAGATTGTGCAACACTCGCCGCCTGATTTTCGATACTTCCGTTAAGCTGATTTATAGTGCGTATAATCTCTCCGATTGTTGATGCCGTTTTGGTAACGCTTGCGGCCTGAGTCAAGGCCTGTTGTTTTACACTTTCTATGTTCGCACTTATCTGATGCACGGCACTGGCGGTTTCGGTCATGTTCGAGGCAAGCTCGCTGCCTATGTTTGTCATTTCTTCACTGCTTGCTCCGACGGTTTTGATAGACGAGCCTATCTTTGAAATAGTTTTATTAAAATATTCGGATAAGTCCGTAATCTCATCGTTACCTCGTATAGGAAGACAAGCGGTCAAGTCTCCTTCACCTTGCGAAATATTTTGTAAGGCCGAAACTGCTATTCTAATCGGGCTTACTATGGTGCGGGCTATAAAAAAGGCAATTAACTGAGCAGCCAGAAAAATTATTATACCGATGCCAATCAGTGAAGTGCGTAAGGTGTTTACCGTTCCCATAAATTCATTTACGGGTGCATTAATTATAACTGTCCAGCCGGTTGTTTTCATCTTTGCATATGAGGATATCTTACGTATGCCGTTGTATTCATAAAACTCTACTGACGGCTTATTGTTTTTTACAGCCACTTTTGTAAAAGCAGCAAGAGAGGTAAATTTGGGATTGCTCTTTGCCTCATGCTCGACATTTTCCATTCTTTCAACAATTTCAAAGTCTTTTGTTGCAATGGTAGTTCCTGTAAGTCCCAAAATATAGCAGAAGCCCGTTTTACCGACGACAATATCGGAAATAATATTTGAAAGGTGCTTTGCATCGACAACGCAGTTTAATACACCGAGCTTGTTTTTGTTATTATCATACAATGGGAGTGCAAATATAATGACGACTTTATTTAAAGACCGGGAAAGGATGGGCTCTGAAATAAATTTATTACCTGCAGATGCTGCCTTAAACCAATCTCTGTCATGCACATCTACGACTGTTCCATCGCCGTCCGTACGCACACCGGAAAGTCCGTATAAGTTAAGCTGTTCGATTTTTTCATTAGAATCAGTCTCACTTTGCAAATAATCTACCTTTTCATGATAGGATACTGTCGGGTCTTTTAAAATCGGCTCTTTTGCGATGCCCTCAAGAAGTTGAAGGAATGTTGAAATACGCCCATCGACAATTTCTGCCGTGTCTTTTGCCTTGTCAATCAGATGTGTTTCGACCTTTTCCGTTACCGCCTTACGAGCTGTGTGTATAGCAAAAATGCCCTCTACAAATCCTGCTGCCATAATTAACAAACCGAAGATTATAACCAGCTTCTTTTTCATTGAAAATCGTTTTGAAAATACGCTTTTTTTTGCCATTTTGATAACTCCTTAAAATAAAATTTGTTTATTAGCCCTCTAAAACTTCAGTTTTAAAGGATTATCTACGTTTACCGATCTTTCTCAAATTTACTTGTATATTTTAATAAATCTCACAAATCATTGATATATAAAGACCGGCCTAAAAAGATTTTTTTAAATGTGGAAATGAATTACCTTATACATGATATTCTAAATCTTTGTCAAGAGGGCTTATTAAGTGTATCAAGATTAGGTTCGTTTTATCCGCTTAAAAAGTTCGGTGCGGTCGATTATAAAATAGAGTGGGCGGCCGTGGGGGCAGAGCGGTTCGGGGAGGGCGAAAGTTTTGGCTGCAATATTGTATGCGGAAACGGGGTCAATTATGTCTCCATCCTTACAGGCTGCACGGCAGGCCGAGCTTGCAAGAATGTGGTGCATGAGTCCCGAAGGATCCTTTCCCGCACCTGCAAGGTCTTCTTTTAAGTCCTTCTCTGTGCCGTGCCACCTTATTGGAACAGCTCTTATAATCCAAAGCCCTTTTTTTTCTTCGCTCATCTTAAAGCCGGCTTTTTGAAGTTCTTGAAGGTTTAGTCTTATAATTTCATCATCTTTTTCGGATTCCGTTTCGATACGGTATGGAATTAAAAGTTCCTGAGAGGGGCCTAGGCTTTTTTTTAAGTCTTCAAAAAGAATGCGTTCGTGGGCGGCGTGCTGGTCGATTATATATAGGGCGTTGTTTTTTTCGACGGCGATAAAGGTGCCGCAAAATTGGCCTAAAAATTTAAAGTCGGCTTTAGGAAGGTCAAGAGGGGCTGCCTGCACATCATGGGGGACAGCCTGTACTCCATGAACGGCCGCCGGCTGATAATTACCGGCCGCCGACGCTCCGATTTGCTTTATCGGGGATGCCGGCCAATAGGGTTTTGCATTGCCGGGACTATATTGTTCCGTATTGATTTGCCGGTAATTTTTTTCGTAAATTCGGTTTAAATCGGCAGCCTCGAATTCTTCTTTTTCAAAACCCAAATCGGGCGTACATTCCGGCTGATAGCTTTCCTTCAAAAGCTCGGAAACGGTTTTTTGTTTATAAAAGCTGCTTATAGTTGAACTTAGGCTGTGATGGATTTCTTTATAGTCCTCGAATTTTGCTTCTTTTTTTGCAGGGTGAATATTGAAGTCGACTCTTTCGGGTTCTACATTTAAAAAAACAAAGGCTGCCGGGAAACCCCCGTTGGGAAAATAGCCTTCCGATCCGTAGCAAATAGCTTGAACAAGGCCGTACTCGTTTATCCGCCTTCCGTTTACAAAGATGTAGATATTACGTTTATCTGAGCGGACAACTGCGGGGCTTCCTAAAACGGCTGTAAAAGAAAAGCCGTCCCCTTCTTGGTTTATCTCGTAAAAAAGTTCTTCCGGTTCCTTAAAGCTCATGGCTGCAAGGCATCGTTCTTTTAAGGAAGAGTGAGCCGGAAGAATGAGCTTATTTATTCCGTCTGCTATATAACGCATTTCAATTTTGTAGTGGGGGAGGGCTTTTTCGATAAAAGTTTGACGGCATTGAGAAGCCTCATGTTGGGGGCGTTTTAAAAATTTCTTACGGGCAGGGAAGTTTTCAAAAAGATTTTTAACTTCGACCGTTGTGCCCTTATTTAAACGGGCAGGAAAAACCTTCCCCAAGGAAAGTTTCCAAGCAGCGGGGCCTTCACGGGTAGAGGTAATCTCAAGAGAGCTGACAGCCTGTACCGATGAAAGGGCTTCACCTCTAAAGCCTAAACTTTGCAAGTGAAGCAGGTCTTCGGCTTGGTCTATCTTACTTGTCGAATGAGTATGGGTACAAAGCTCCAGGTCTTCCTTTGTCATACCGCATCCGTCATCGCTTACTCTGATTCTATTTATTCCGCCTTCTTCGATTTCTACTATTATTTGAGAAGCTCCCGCATCTATCGAGTTATCCAATAGCTCCCGCACGACGGAAGCCGGCCGTTCGATAACTTCTCCGGCAGCTATTTTGCTTGCGGTTTCTTTTGATAAGAGTTTTACGGGTTTATATTCTCTCATGCCGATTTCCTTAAATTTAATCCTCTCCCGTTCTTGCGAACAAATCGAGTTCCGGCTCTTCTTCAGGCAGTACGGGCTGATTTACTAATATTTGAATTTTTCCTTCCATTTTTTCAATATCCTTTTCAAGTCCTTTGGCAAGTTTTATCCCTTCTTCAAAGAGGGAGAGGGCTTTTTCTAAAGGAATATCGGAGGAACGTATGTCATCGCTTATCTTTTCAAGTCTTTCCAATCTTTCTTCAAATTTTTTCATAGATAAATACTATCCTTTTTTTTGACGAGGGTCAAGTGAAGGGTCAATGCCCAATCGTCATCTTCCCAAAACCTCATTTTTTGTGTATAATGCTTCTCTTATGAAAAACCGAAATCAGGACGGGCATATAAATAAGCTCATCGTAAAGGGTGCCCGTGAACATAATTTAAAGAACATTGATGTGGAGCTTCCCAGAGATAAGCTCATCGTTATATCAGGCCTTTCAGGATCGGGAAAAAGTTCCCTCGCCTTTGACACCATCTTTGCCGAAGGACAGCGCCGTTATGTCGAATCTCTTTCGGCCTATGCGAGGCAGTTTTTAGGCAGAATGGATAAGCCCGATGTAGACTACATCGAGGGGCTTTCGCCTGCTATTTCTATCGAACAAAAAACCACTCACCGCAATCCCCGCTCCACTGTCGGAACGGTTACCGAAATCTATGACTATTACCGCCTCCTTTTTGCCCGTATAGGACATGCCCACTGTCCTTCTTGCGGAAAAGAAATTAATGAGCAGACGGTTGACCAGATTATAGACACGATTATGAGCTGGCCGGAAGGAACCCGCGTTCAAATTCTCGCTCCCATTATAAAGGGAAAAAAGGGAGAACACCAAAAGATAGTGAGTGATGCTATCGCCGCCGGTTTTGTGCGTGCCCGTATAGACGGCCTTCTTGTAAACCTCGAAGACGGGGTAAAGCTCGATAAACAAAAAAAACACACAATCGAAATAATCGTAGACAGAATTCAGCTGTCGAAGGATGTGCGGAAACGCCTTTCGGAATCGGTGGAAACAGCCTTGGAAAGTTCCGGCGGAACCCTGCTTGCTACAAGGCAGGACGATAAGGATTCTCCCGTAACCGAGGTTTTCTTTTCGCAAAAAAATGCCTGTTCTGATTGCGGTATTTCGATGCCCGAATTGCAGCCCCGCCTTTTTTCTTTTAATAACCCGATAGGGGCCTGCCCCGAATGTACGGGACTCGGAATGACTCAGCACTTTGACCAAGACCTGATAGCCCCCGATAAGAGTCTTTCGTTTAATGAGGGCGTTTTCGTTCCGTATAATCCCGAATCCGATTGGAACAGGGTGCGCTTTGAAGCCCTCGCCGCCCAATTCGATTTTTCTCTTGATACGCCATTGAACAAGCTCCCCAAAAAAATACAGACCATCATTTGGGAAGGTTCGGGCGATACGAAGATTCAGTTTTCTTATACGTCCAAAAGCGGATCGGGGAAATATTCTTATAACCGCCCTTGGCCGGGCATAATGGCCGATATGAACCGTAAATATAACGAATCTTACTCGGCTTCTATCAGAGAATATTATGAAAAGTTTATGTCGATAAAGCCCTGCAAAACCTGCGGAGGAATGAGGCTTAAGCCCGAAGTGTTGGCAGTAACCGTGGGCAATAAAAACATTCATGACCTTACCTGCCTTTCCGTAGGGGATTCTATCGATTTCTTTGAAAAATTGAAGCTGACTGAAACGGAAGAACACATAGCCGTTCAAATCTTAAAAGAAATTAAGGCCCGTTTAGAGTTTATGAAAAACGTCGGCCTTGACTATTTAACCTTAGAAAGGAAGGCCGCAACCCTTTCAGGCGGAGAAGCCCAGCGCATAAGGCTTGCGACCCAGATAGGTTCAAGTTTGATAGGTGTTCTATATATTTTGGACGAGCCTTCGATAGGGCTTCACCAAAGGGATAATCAGCGTCTTATTGATACTCTTTTGTACTTGCGTAATTTGGGGAATACCCTCATCGTTGTAGAACATGACGAGCAAACCCTCCGCACGGCCGACTACATTGTAGACCTCGGTCCGGGTGCAGGCGTTCACGGGGGAAACATAACGGCTCAAGGTACGCCTGAGGAAGTTGCAAAGGTAAAGAACAGTTTAACGGGGCAATATCTTGCAGGCACGCTTAAAATGGATATTCCTAAAGAAAGGCGGAAGGGTAACGGAAATGCTTTGGAGCTTTCAGGGGTAAGCGAGCATAATCTAAAAGATGTTTCGATAAAAATTCCTTTGGGAGCCTTTACCTGTATTACCGGAGTTTCAGGTTCGGGAAAATCCACCCTTTTAACCGATGTTCTGTATCCGGCAGTTTCAAATAAGATTATGCGCTCCTCTATTCCCGAAGGGGCCTATAAAAAACTGAGCGGCCTTGAGCACATAGACAAGGTTATCAATATCGATCAAAGCCCCATCGGGAGAACACCCCGCTCAAACCCTGCAACCTATGTAGGTGTTTTTACGGGGATAAGAGATTTGTTTGCAAGCCTTCCCGAATCGAAGGCAAGAGGTTATAAGCCCGGCCGCTTTTCGTTTAATGTAAGGGGCGGAAGGTGCGAGCATTGTCAGGGCGACGGAACCCTCACAATCGAGATGAACTTTTTGCCCGATGTTTATATAGCCTGCGATGTTTGCCGAGGGAAAAGGTTTAACAAGGAAACCCTCGATGTCCGCTATAAGGGAAAAAACATTGCCGATGTTTTGGATATGACCATCGAGGAAGCTTCGGAATTTTTTGCTCCCATTCCTCACATTGCCCGAAAACTTCAAACCCTCTTATCGGTCGGTTTGGGTTATATAAAGTTAGGCCAATCGGCTCTTACTCTTTCGGGCGGAGAAGCCCAGCGGGTAAAACTTGCAAACGAACTTGCCAAACGTTCTACAGGCAAGACCCTCTACATTTTGGATGAGCCTACAACGGGCTTACACTTTGCAGATGTCAAGCAGCTCATGCAGGTTATTCATCGCCTCATAGATCAGGGAAACACCGTCATTATGATTGAACACAACCTTGACGTTATCTTACAGGCCGATAAGATTATCGACCTCGGCCCCGAAGGCGGAACCAACGGAGGACAAATCATAGCCGAGGGAACGCCTGAAGAAGTAGCAAAGATAAAAAAGTCCTATACGGGATATTATATAAAGGAAATGCTTGAAAGAGTCAGGTAAGACGGAATAATGAAAAAAGCTTTGCAGGGTTTAATCTTTTTTGTATTTCTCTTTTCGGCATATGCTTTACAAGCTGAGGAAAATCCCGAAAAAAAGCCGGAAGAGAAAACGGAAAAAACAATAAAAATTACGATTAACTCTGCAGAGCTTACCGAGTATGTAAAGGTTCCGTCTGCTCCTATAACGGAATCGGTTGATAAAGATTCTAAACCTGAAAACGATGAGGCTAAATCCGAAAAAGAAAAAAAAGATGAGCTTATTATTTTTACCGGCCTTGTTTCAATTTCCGTTTCAGATGAAACTTCCGTTTCGACAATTTCAGCCGATAAAATAATTCATAATAAAACACGTGAAACCTTGACTGCAATGGGTAATGTTGTTTATACCCGAAAAATCGGCTCCGATGAAGGGGAAAGTTTTAAGGGAGATGCTTTAATCTTTAATATAAAAAAACTTGAAGGAGTTTTTGTTGATGGGATTATCGAACAGGCACCGGTAAAAAAAAAACAAGACCCTTTTAGAATTCACACGGGTCTTGCAGGAAGGAATGAAAGCGGTGCAATAGCTTTTAAGGATGCCCTGCTTACCACCAGCAAAGAAGAATATCCCTTGTGGTCTATTCGGGCGAGCCGTCTTTGGATTTTACCAGGAAACGAAATGGCTTTTTTTAACGGTTTTTTGTCGGTCGGAGTTGTTCCCATTATGTACTTTCCTTTTTTTTATTATCCTTCAGATGAGATGATTTTTCATCCTGTCTTCGGCTTTAAAAATAGGGAAGGAGCCTTTGTTCAAACTACTACTTATATCTTGGGACGTAAGCCTGCTCCGAAAAACGATGAGGCGACTTCTTTTTCCAACTTTATGCAAAGCGACACGGTAAAAAAGCAAAAACTTGAGGGTTTGTTTTTTAAAAAATTGGACGAGCCTGCTTCCGATACGGGCGGCTCTTATTTAAAGTTGATAGCGGATGCTTATTCGGGGCTCGGTTATTTGGCAGGCCTTGAAGGAAAATTTACTCCTAAAAAAGGATATGTAAAACAAATTGATTTTCACGGTCTTTTAGGTTTTTCTTATACCCTGTATCCTAGAACCGGCCTTTTGTTTACCCAATATGGAGATGCCGGTAAAGAAAGAACTATAAATAAGGCAAACCTTTTCGGTAAGATAGTACCTTTTAGATACAGTTTCAGCTTTAATATGAGTATGACAAAAGATCCGTTTAATGTTTCAATTTCTTTTCCTTTTATATCGGACCCTTTTTTTAAAAAAGATTTTATGGGCAGGAGCGAAGATATGAATTGGTTTAAATATCTTTTAAACAAAGATAAGCTGGCCTCTGCCGAAGATACTACATTAGAAAATTTTTATTCATGGAAGGTAGACGGTTCAATCAATCCTAGCTTTTCCGTATTAAAACCTTGGATAAGTTATATGTCCCTTGAAGCTTTTTCAGGGAAGGTTAATTTTGAATCCAAAAAAAATGAAAGCCTTAGCGGAAGCGATGCTTTATATGCTCCCGACAGATTATTTTATTACCCCAAAAATATTTTGCCCGAATTAAGGGTAGGTCTTGGAGGTACTCTTTTTTCAACATCTATGTTGTCTCAAAAAAAAGACAGTCATTCGCAAAAAAATGTAACAGGTATTAAAAACCCTTTTGAAGAAGCAGACAACGGTAAAAACGATAAAACAACGAATAAAGATGAAGCTCCGGCTTTTTCCGGCGATCTATTTCCTGCATATAAAATTGACGGTGTAAAAACAAATCGTTTTTCGAATTTAATAAACTACGATTTAATCTATAAACTAAACGGCTTTGCATCTCAAGATATAATTTTTAATCATAAAGATTGGAAAAAGCCTTTTGATATTAGCTGGTCTGATTTTTATTCAGCCTATTATAAATTAAGCGGGCAGGCTAAAATTGACAGCCGGCTTTCGTATAATCAAGGTTTTCTGAATTTATCCAATTCAATTGAGTTAAACGGAAATAATCAAAAACATATATTCCATAAGGACAAGAGCGATCTTGATAAGGTTCAATTAAATAATTATAAATTAAATAATTATAAATTAAATGTGTATACCCTAAATAATTCAAACAGCTTAAAACTCAGCCCGTTTATTTCCAATGATTTATTTAAACCGTCCTTTATTGAATGGTCTATTTCCGAAACCCTCCTTCAAAATAAATTTATCGGAACTGTTGACAAGCCTGAATGGGAAACTGTTCCGGCAAAATGGGATAAGGAATATATTAAGACTCATGTTGCATCTGCGGGTTTTGGAATCAATTTAAAAAATTATACTCAATTGATTACCACATCTATGAATTTAGCCCCTCTTTTACAGTCTTATTCCTTTTCAGGAAGTTTTGCCTTTCCGAATGGAAAACTTAATATGACTATAAAATTATTTGAAAAAGAAAATACTGCAAAAAAATGGTATTGGGATCCTTTTACTACCAACTTAACTTTTTCTTTTCCTTATAATATTTCGTTAAGTCAATCCTATGTTTATAATATTGAAGAAAAAAGAAGTGAGAAGTATGCAGCTTCTTTTTCATGGAAATATATGTCGGCAGTTTATTCAATGAGTTATGACAATCCTTATGAATTAATTCCTAATTTGGGATGGAAAGCGCTGCCTTATAAAAAATTTATTCCGAGATCTTTGGATATAAATTTTTCCAACTCATCACAGCCCATTGAAATTTATGCTTGGAAAAACAGAATTAAATTACAGTTTCTATTTAATTCGTCGCTTAATTTTAATTTGATAAGGGTAACGGATTCTTCATTTTCATTTTCTCCTAAACTCGTTTTTAAAATACATGAATTTTTAGATATAAGTTTTAGTGCCTCTTCCCGTAATGATGTTATTGCAAGATACTTTCAAGATTCACTTAATCTTCCTATTGTTATCCCGGGTGAAAAAAATATGTTTAAAGATTTAGTCTACTCTTTTTATTTTTGGGATGAAAGAATGAGAAGACAATCAGGTTTTAAATTAAAGTCTCTTAACTTTGATTTGACTCACTATTTAAAAGATTGGATAATGAAATTTTCTTATTCGGTAAAACCTATTCTTCGTGAAACTTCAGGAAAAAAATATTATGAGCTTAAACCTACAATAACCTTTTTAGTTCAGTGGAATCCGATAGGAGATGTTAAAGTACAAACAAAAAAAGAAAACGATGTTTTTTCGGTAACAAGCGGAGAGATAAAATAGAGGTTTAAAATAAACACTTGATTTCTATGCCCTTGATTTTCTTTTTTTTATGGTATATACTCACAGCATTATGGAATTTACAAATGAATTTATCGAAGGCCTCAGTGTAAACGAGGCCGATATTATGAAGAAGATTGCGGAAGAATTAGGTATAAAACTTACTCAAGTTTCTGCAGTTATAAGTTTGGTCAATGAGGGGTGCACCATCCCATTTATTTCCCGTTATCGAAAAGAAATGCACGGTTCTCTTGATGAAGTTCAAGTCAGGGATTCAGACCGCCTGTTTAAATCTTATACAAATTTGGAAACCCGCCGCCTCGAAATAGTGCGGGGTATTTTTGCTGCCGGAAAATTAACCGATGCTCTTTATGAAAATATAATGAAGGCCGGTACCCTCACCGAGCTTGAAGATATTTGGCTTCCCTTTAAAAAGAAAAAGAAGACCCGCGGTATGCTTGCCGTTGAAAGAGGCTTACAGGCCTTAGCTGATTTAATGAAAGAGCTTGAAGCCGCTCCCCTTGAAGAAAGGGCTAAAGAATTTATTGTAACCGATGCCGAAACTGAAGAGCTTAACGTGCCCACAGCCGAAGATGCTCTTCAAGGCGCTGCCGATATAATTGCGGAAGAAATTTCTCAGGATACCGAAAACCGTAAAGCCGTACACGATTATTTTATAAAGACGGGAAAATTTCAAGTTAAGGGACTCGGCGATGAGGATGCTGCTAAAACTTCCGTGTATCAAATGTACTGGGACTATACTGAAAACTTAAACGAAATAAAACCGCACCGAGTTCTTGCGATTAACCGAGGAGAACGGGAAGGCGTTTTGGAAGTAAAGATAGATGTCAGCATAGAAGATGCAATTTCTCTTTTACAAAATAAGTACACCATAAATAATGATTACCATAAAGAAGCCATAGCCGACGGTCTTGTGCGTTTACTTGCTCCCGCCGTTTTACGTGAAATCCGAAGCGACCTCGCAGACACGGCTGACGAACACGGCATAAATATTTTCAGCGAAAACTTAAAGCATCTTTTGATGACTCAGCCCATCAAGGGAACAAGGGTTTTAGGTGTTGATCCCGGCATAAGGACTGGTACTAAATGTGCGGCTCTCGATGAGACGGGAAAATATCTAGGCTCCTTTGTGCTTTACCAACATAAGGCAGATGAGGCTAAGTACTTGCTATTGGAAGCCGTTAAAAAATACAATGTTCAGCTCATAGCTGTCGGTAACGGCACGGGTTCTCACGAGGTGCAGGAAATAGTTTCTGCTGTTATCAAAGAATCTTGTCCCGATGTTTTATTCACTGTAGTCGATGAAGACGGCGCTTCCGTTTATTCTGCAGGTGATGTCGCCCGCGAAGAATTTCCCGATTTGGACTTAACGATAAGAGGGGCAATTTCTATCGGAAGAAGATTACAGGATCCTCTTGCAGAGCTTGTAAAGATTGATCCCAAGTCCATAGGTGTCGGCTTATACCAGCACGACTTAAACCAAAAAAAATTAAGCGAAGAGCTTGATGCAGTTGTAGGTTCCGTAGTAAATAATGTAGGAGTAAACTTAAACACTGCAAGTGCTTCTTTGTTAAAATATGTTTCGGGTGTAAGTTCTTCTCTTGCAAAAAAAATTGTTGCCCGCCGTGAAGCCGAGGGGATTTTTACGGATAGAGAACAATTAAAAAATGTGAGCGGAATGGGACCTAAGTCCTTTGAGCAGTGTGCGGGCTTTTTAAAAATTCCTGAAAGCTCTAATCCTTTGGATAATTCTTGGGTTCACCCCGAAAACTACGAGACCGGAAAAATCATCTATGATGTAATTCATAAAAATGAAGAAGTTTCAGGCGAGCTCCGGAACGAAATAAAAACAAAGTACAATATAGGAGATCAGACTATAAACGATATTATCGAAGAACTAAAAAAGCCTAATCGTGATCCGCGTGAAGATTGTCCTAAACCCATCATGCAGCAAGGTGTTCTTCAATTTGAAGACTTAAAAGTCGGAATGACCGTAAAGGGAAAAATCAAAAACGTAGTGGACTTCGGTGCTTTTGTCGATTTGGGAATTAAAGAAACAGCCCTTTTGCATATCTCTGAAATGAGCGATTCTTTTATTTCGGATCCGCTTGAGGCTGTAAAGGTCGGCGATATTGTAGAGTGTAAAATTATTTCACTTGACGAAGACCGCCGCCGAATTTCTTTAAGCCGAAAAACAGGAGATGGAAGTGCCGGCGGCAAAGCCCATGGAGCAGCCCGCCTTACTGCAAAGCAAAAGGCTGAGGTAAAAAAACTTGTCGTAAAAACAAAAGATGGAAAAACTCTTACCGTTAAAACCTCTGCCGGTAAACCGGCTTTACAGGAGGGAAAAGAGCTTGCCGAAAGAGGTGAAAGAAGTCCGGCTGCAAGGGGAGAAAGAAATCCTGCTCATAGGGGTGAAAGAAAGGTCGGTGAACCCCGCTCCCGCAAAGATGATGACGGTACTAAATACAATCCCTTTGCAATCTTATTACAGGGTAAAAAATAAATTAAAGAGGATCCTCTAAAAACATGATTCTTTAGAGGGTTTTCTTAAATAACCGCCGAAGTCCGTTTGCTTAGGCGGTTTATTTTTTATGTGCAAAATAGAACCTTGCCATTTCTTTATCCGTAATTAAGATATGATTAAAAAGCCAATCCCGCAAAAAACGTACAAAAGTATTTGGAACAAATGGTTTTCCGTTGCGGTAATCATTGACTGATTGCAAAATCTCTTTTACAAAATCTTCGTGATTTTGTTTATGTTCTTTAATGTTCGGATAATTTATTTCTTCCATTATTTTTTCTTCATCTTTAAAATGAATCATTACATATTCTACAAGTTCCTTCATCACCTGTTTAAATTTTTCTTCTAATGCCCCTTTTTCGCCTAGGCAGGCATGATACAACTCGTTTATAAGCTCTACCAATCTTCTGTGCTGTTTATCTACTTGTTCTATTCCTAAATCATAGCTGGCATCCCAGACAACAAAATCATCCATAAAAACTAACCTCAAACATAATTATCGGCATTATATTTATTTACTTTATCGTAAGACTTGACCTCAGATTAAGCCACTTTTCAAAAGTCTTAACGGTTTTTATTCTGTCTTGTCTTCCCAAATCACGTTCTGCGCCCAGCAAAAGACTTGCGAGAATGTCGTTTCCTCTTATATCGCCGAAACCGGCTAAATTCTCTTTTGACTGAATAAAAAAACATATCGGGAAAAGAGCTATGTTTTCCGAAAACTTTAAATCCTTTTCATTTAATACGGTGTATGTACCTTCCTTTAATCCCGTAGGTAGAGGCATCTCTTCTGAAATGACAAAAAAGGCACCCGAAAAAGCGTTAGGATTTTTATTGTAATAGTCACAAAGAGTTTGAACATACGGGCCTTCTGCAATCAAAAATATTTCGGTTTTTTCAAAAAAGCCGGTAAGTTTAGACAAAGTTTGTAATAATTCCTTATCTTGAGAATTTCCGTCAGACATATCTTTATTTTTTAAAATGGAATTTAATACCGTAAAAAAAAGCTCCGAATGTTTGATCCGGTATTTATATCCGGTCTTTTTAGGCAGGGATAGACTTGCAATTTTATAGCCTTCATCTAAAAGATAGCGGTCAAAGGTTCCTATGCTTTCCGAAATGGGGAAGGGCGGAACTATGATAATTGCTTCTTTTTCGTTACGGCAAGGTTCGGGTTTGTAATAAAATCCGGCTGCCACTTCATTGTCATCGGCAATAAAAGAAATTTTTTTTGCCTCGATAACGGAACTTACAATGGGATACTCCCTTTCAGGCGAAAAATAAAAAGCTGAAAAAAATGAGGCCCCTAGAAGGAGCAGCACAAAAATTCTTAACAAAATCGAAGGAATTGTGTAAAAATTATTAGGAACTTGCCTTAAAAACATTACAAATCTTGCAAATTCTGTTATAATACAGATTATGACTATTAGTGCTGTGGGAATTAGTGAGAAGATTAAGCCCTGTCCTATAATTGTAAATATTAAAACTATTAAAGAGACAAAGGGTAAAAGCGGAATTGCGTTGGCTGTTTTAAGAGCTTTTGAAAACGGACGAATCAAAGGTAAAATCAACAAAATTAAAACAAGTATTTCGCCGACAAAAAAATCAGACATAGAACCCTCACAAATACAATTTAAGGAGCTTATATGACAGACGGTGCTGCAGAAAAATTAGACCTCAACGAACTGGAATTTTCTTTTCCCGAATCTAAGATTAGGGAGTTAAAAAATAACGGAACCGGCTCAACTATAGTTGGTCAGAACCGTGCTCTTAAGGCAATAGAACTGGGTCTCGGTATAGAGGGCGAAGGCTATAACATCTTTGTTATGGGTGCGCCCGGAACAGGCCGAAGAACCGTTATATCATCTCTCTTGCAGAATTATAAACCAAATTCTACAAAACTTCAAGATATAGCCTATGCTTACAACTTCGGCCGCCCGATTGAGCCCATCGCTTTATTTTTTCCTCCAGGTGAAGGGAACCTGTTCCGCAAAAAGATAAAAAAAGCCGTGGGGAAGATTCATACTCAAACTCTTGCCCTCTTAAAGTCTGAGGTCTTTTTAGCCGAGCAGAAAAAAATCGTTACTAAAACCGATAATGAAGAAAATCTTCTTTTGATGGAATTTGAATCCAAGATGCTTCATATTGGGTTTAAGGTATTGCAGATAAAGGATGAAAACAATCAATCCTTAGACTTAATTCCTATCATAAAGGGAAAAGAAATATCTTTTAGCGAGCTTCAATCCAAAGCTGCCCGAAAAAAATTCAGCGAACAAGAACTTGCGGCCTTGCGCGAAAAATACTATGCTTCCCTCGATGAGATGTCTGAGCTTTTTTCTATTCTACGGGATAAAAGAATTGAAATGGATGAAAAGCTGATAAAGCATCAAAAAGATTCCATTATGCCGATAATTAAAGAAGCGCTCGAGCCTTTAAAGATGTTAGTTGAGTCCTACAAAACAAAATCCGGTAACCCGAAACAAATAGAAGATAATAAAAAAATACTTCTATTTTTAAAAAAAGCCGAAGACGATCTAATCAGCAGAATGAATATCTATAGTTCCGAATTTAAATCTTCGAGGGTAAAGAAAAATTTTTTCGGGCGTTACCTTATAAATCTTATTTGTGAAAATAATAAGGATAAAAATTATGTAATAAATGAGAACCTGCCGAGTTTTACAAATTTATTCGGCACGATAGAATCTCATTCCGATTCGGATGCTCCGGAAATTAACGGACATTTACGCATAAGAGAGGGTGCAGTCCACAGAGCCTTCGGCGGCTATCTTATAGTGCGTTTGCACGATTTACTTGAAGAAGACGATTCATGGTCTTATTTAAAAAGAGTTTTGCAGTCGGGAAAAATCGAAATACAGATGCCTCCTTCGGGCAACCATACTCCAAGCGTTTTTAAACCTGAGGCTCTTCCTGCAAATTTTAAGATAATTATAATAGGAGGAGAATACACTTATGATATTCTTTATCAAGAAGATCCGGACTTTTATAAACTCTTTAAAGTTTGTGCGGAATTCGATTCTGTCATGCAAAAAAACGATAAAAATATCGCTTCCCTAATTCATTTGACCGAACACCTTTGTAAAGAAAAAAAAGCTCTTAACTTTGATGATTCGGGATACAGCCGCTTAATTTCCTATGCTTCGGAGCTTGCAGGCTCCCGCCATTTACTTACGGCTCAATTCACTAAAATTTCCGACCTTATAATCGAAGCCGATTTTAATGCAAAGCAGCAAAAAAAGGATACCATTTGTGCAGGCGTATTAAACGATACAATCGAAAAGAGACGCTATCTTCATGCCTTGCCGGAAGAAAAATTTGCCGAGATGGTTCAGTTGGGCGAAATTCTGATAGATGTTTCCGGTACAAAACTTGCAAAAATAAACGGTCTCGCTGTAGAGGAGCGAGGCTATCATTCTTTCGGCGTACCCGTTTCGGTTACGGCTCAAGCCTCGCCAGGTACGGGAGGCATTATCAATATAGAAAGAGAAGCCGGGCTTTCGGGAGAAATCTATGATAAAGCTCATCTTATAATAACCTCGCTTTTGAGAGAAAAATTCTCGAAAGATATACCTCTTTCAATTTCTGCCAGTATTTGTTTTGAGCAGTCCTACAGCTACATTGACGGAGATTCGGCCTCATGTGCCGAATTCTTGGCTCTTATTTCTGCAATAGGCGGTTTTGAGATGAGGCAGGACATAGCCGTTACAGGCAGTCTAAACCAGCATGGTATGGTTCAGCCCGTAGGAGGCATAACCGAAAAAATAGAAGGCTTTTTTAACACGTGTAAAATATTGGGCTTTACCGGCACCCAAGGGGTTATGATTCCGGTCAGCAATAAAAACAACTTGTTTTTATCTAAGGATGTTCAAAAAGCCGTAAAAGAAGGTAAGTTTAATATTTGGACAATAAAGACAATAGACGAAGGAATAAAACTTCTATCCGGTCTTCAAGAAGAAATGTATACGTGGATGATTTCTCAAAGGCTTGAAGAGTTTTATAAAAAGGTCAATGAAATTTCTTTGAGGAAAAATTAAGATGCCACAAACTTATTCCGTCTATGAAATTACTTTACAGATAAAAGAGCTTTTGGAATCCGGTTTCGGATATGTTTCGATTGAAGGAGAAATTTCAAACTTCCGGCCATCGGCAGCGGGGCATCTTTATTTTACGTTAAAAGATGAAAAGGCTTCAATTCAGGCTGTTATGTTTAAGGGAAAAAGCCGCTCCCTCGGCTTTGAACCAAAAGACGGTCTGACTGTAAAAGCTGAAGGATCAATTTCGGTATATGAGCAGCGCGGTTCTTATCAAATTATCATAGAAGCTATGAGCCTCGCAGGCGAGGGAAATATCTTAAAAATGCTGGAAGAACGCAAGAAAAAACTTGCTTCAGAGGGCATTTTTGATTCCGAAAAAAAGAAGCCCTTGCCTTATTTCCCGAAACGCATTGCCGTAATTACAAGCCCCACGGGAGCCGCCGTTCGGGATATTATAAATGTAGTAAAAAGAAGGAACGAAAAAATTGACATAGTTGTTCTTCCTGCAATCGTTCAAGGTGATGAGGCTGCCCCTGCCTTGATTAAGCAGCTAAAAATTGCCGATGATAAAAAATTAGGCGATGTTATCATAATAGGGCGGGGAGGCGGCTCTTTGGAAGACCTCCTTCCATTTTCGGATGAAGATCTTGTCAGGGCAATAGCTGCCTGCAAAACCCCTGTTATTTCTGCGGTAGGTCACGAAATAGACTGGGCACTCTCCGATTTTGCAGCCGACATGAGGGCTCCCACTCCTTCTGCCGCCGCAGAGCTGGCCGCTCCCATTTTAAATGATATTATGTACTCCATAGCCGTAAATCGGGAAGACCTTACACAAAATATTGAAAACCGCATCGAAAGGATAAGGCTCATGCTTAATAATTTTAAGCCCGATTCCTTGGAGCTTAGGTTTAGAAATATTCAGCAGCCCCTTCTTGCAAGATTTGATAATGCAAAGGAAGAAATTCTATCCGGCATGCAGGAAAAATGTAAGGAACTTAGGCAAAGGCTTTTAATTTTAAACAAAATTTTGGAAGGGGCAAATCCTCAAACTATTTTGGACAGGGGCTACTCCATTGTCCGTAATGCCCAAACAGGAAAAACTATCCGCTCCTTTTCTCAAGTTAAAGATGGCGAAAGCATTTTAATTAAGCCTTCAAAAGGAATAATAGAGGCAGAGGTAAAAAGAGCAATGAGTTAAAACTCAATTTATCTCTACAGCAAGAGCATTCTTATTCCGATACAATAAAAAGAGCTGATTTTAAAAGGCGTTGATTTTAAATTATGGAGGTTTTTATGAAAAGAACTGTAGGTCTTGTAGTATTGCAGATTGCATTAGCTTTCTTTTTGATTGTTGCGGGAATATTGGGGCTTATCCGCTCCTCTGCAGGGGAATTGGGACAGGCTATATCTCTTTTGGATGTTGTTTTTAAAAGCCGGACAATAACAACGGTCATTATAATAACCTTGGCAGTAGCCGAACTGATTGCAGGCGTGTTTTTGATTGTAGAATTTTTTTCTGGCGAAATTCGCTTGACCGGTATAATTCTAATAGTTTTTATGATTTTATGGATTGTAAATATTGTATTAATAGATATTATTGGCCCGATAAACGGTAATATCTTTACAAGTACAATGTCCGTATTAAATTATCTTTCTCAGCTTTCAAGGCACCTAATGATTCTAGGTGCTATTATTGCAGTAAAGGATAAAAGCCGAGTTTAAGTTCTTATTTGATAAAAACCATACTGAACCATGGAATATATGTAATTAAAAGCAAAATGACAAATTGGACAGCCAGATATGGCAGTATGGTTTTTACTATTTTGATTACCGGCTTTTTGAAGGTGTAGCTTGCTATAAAAAGATTCATTCCGATGGGCGGGGTCAAAAAACCGAGGGCTAGGTTAGTTAAAAAGATTACTCCCATGTGCACAGGATGTATACCGAAACTTTCAGCAACAGGAATTATAAGGGGCGAAACTACCAATATGGCAGAGTATAAGTCCATAATACAGCCTACTATCAACAGCAGAATGTTTAATAGCAGCAGAAATAAAACTTTTGAACCGACAAAAGTAATTGCAAGTTCCGAAAGCATTTGGGGGATACCTGCATAGACTAAAAAGAAGGCAAGCCCTTTTGCGGCTCCTATTATTACGAGCACTCCTCCTGCAACCGGTATACTTTGCAAAATAACGTCAAAAGCTTTTTTTACGCTAAAATCTTTTCTTATAAAAACTTCAAGCACAAACGAATATAGAACCGTAAAGGCTGCGGTTTCAAACAGGCTGAAATAGCCTCCAAAATATACAATTACTATCAATATGGGAAGAAGAAGCTCGAAAAATCCCGCCTTAAAACTTTTAAAAAGAGCCTCTTTTGAAAACCTAATTCTTTTTGAGTTTTTATCCTTTATGATTCCTATGGCCATCATCGACAAGGCTAAGAGTGCTCCCGGAAGGACAGCACCCTTAAAAAGGTCAAATATGTTTACGGTCATAAAATTAGTTGCTCCATAAACTATAACGGCCAAACTAGGAGGCAATAAAAGGCCTATAGAACCGGAGGCTGTTATAAGAGCTTCCGAATCATCTTCGGTATAACCCGAACCGGTCAAAATTACGCTTAAAATTCCTCCCAGGGCCAATATTGTTACGCCTGAAGCTCCTGTAAAGGTTGTAAAAAATGTTGCGACCAATACTGCTGAAATTACAACACCGCCCCTTATACATCCGACAGAGCTTTTTACAAAGTCCAAGAGCCTTTTTCCTGCACTCCCGCCTGCCAAAAGGTAGCCTGCAACCGTAAATAGAGGAATTGCCGCTATGGAGGTATCCGTTAAAATGTTATAGGTTTCCATGGGGATGCTTTCAACATATCCTCCTGTAGTCATAAACGCAAAATATGCTAAACCTAAAAGTGCAATGTAAAGCGGTATTCCGAAAAGGCTGAGAACGGTAAACACTAAAACAATTAGCCAAATGACATTTCCTGAAAAATTTTGTACGGATATGGAAATACCGCTTAAAATAGATGCGATACCTGAATTGTTTATTTCAGGGTACCATGAACCGAATATTAAATTTAAAAGCCCTAAAATAGAGCCCGTACTTATTAAAAAACCCAATAAAATACCGCCTATGCTTGTGAAGACACTCTTGCTTCTTTTTATTTCCAATACAAGCATTGCCAAGTACATTGGAGGGAGTGCAGAAAAGAAAATTTTTATTGGGATATATAAAACATGATCTTCGGAAGAAATCATATTATAGTTTGGAAATACCGAAAAAAATACGGCTGTAAGGACTGCTATATTGATGCATGCAAGAACCTTATAAATTATGTTTTGAATTTTTTGATTGAATTTGGATGTAAAAATTTCTATATTTAGTTGTTTTTTATCTGCTGTTGTTATAATACCTGCAAGGCATGCAAATACAAACACAAGTTGAACAATCAATCTTTCCGATTCTAAACTATTTTTCCCAAAACCTACGGTTATGTGGATAACAAACGGCAGCACAACCAGCACTGCCGTAAGAGCTAGAATAAAACCATTAACTATCTTTCTCATTTTGTAATAATATACTTATTTGCGGTATGCTTCAAGCTCTGCAGAAATCTTTTCATATATTTCAGCATTTATTAAACCCGGAATAGTTTTTTGTACCCGTTGCATATCGGAGTTGAACTCTTTTGTCCATTCCTTTCTTTGCTGAGGATTCAGACTTATTATTTTTAAACCGTCCTGCCTCATTTTTTTTACATAGTCTTTTTCCATATCTTCAAGAGCTGCATTTAATTTTTTTGTTGTTTTATCCATTGCTTCCAGCATTGCCGGTTTATACTCATCAGGGATAAGTGCCCAAGATTCGTCGGCAATTACGAAGCCTGCCATTATAGGACATAAGCGGGCATCAAGTATGTAAGATACGTCTTTGTGCAGTCTCAGTGTATAAGCAAGAATTGAAATCGATGTGAAACTCCTTGCCCCTGTCACAGCTTTTAGTTCTTGATTGAATTTTGCGGGAGCTACGGGTGATACATTAAAGCCTGATATTTTTAGAACATCTGCAAAGTCTTTTGTATCGTTTGAGCATATCATTTTTATCTTTTTTAATTCAGCAAGGCTTGAATAGGAATCCTTTGTATAAAATGAGAGCCACCCAACATTTGACCATGTTATAAGTTTACACCCGTTTTTTTGAATTTCATTTCCAAAGGCATATCCGTACTTACTTAATACAAAATCAAGTTCTTCTTGATTTTGTATTAAAAATGGAAGAGACAGGGTAAAAATTTTTGCATTCGGTGCAAGCTCATTTAGGCCGACCGGACTTAAGATAGCCCCGTCAATTTGAGGTCTTTGTCCCGGGCGGGGCGGTTTCATCTTTACAATGCCTGCCTTTTCTCCTCCAAGGACTGTCATATCCATAAACCTAACGCTTACAAGACCCTTTGTTATTTTGTTCCATTCTTGGGCTAGTTTTTTTAATTCAATGTCCCAAGGGGTTCTTGCCGGAGCACTGCTTGCAATCTTTAAAACGATTTTCTGTTGAGCAAAAACGCCTGAAATCATTACAAGTACAAAAAAAGCAAACAATAATTTTTTCTTCATTCCATATCTCCCAATATAAACATTTCCTTATTTTCTTTTAGCCATTTTGCATATCTTTGCGAAATGCTTATGGCCAGCTTATTAGCCGGATCCGATTCGGGATTGATTGCTAAGGCTTTTTCGATTGCTTCATCAAATCCCTTGCCGTCCTGCCTAGGTACACAAAAAGAGAGGGCATAGGTTACATAAATTGAAGGACTTTTCCCTCCGGCTAGCTCAAGGGCATTTTTATAGGCTATCTCGGCCTTTTCAATATTTCCGCCCAGACTGTCCGGTGCTGAGGCGTAAAATTTAGCCAAAATTTCCCACACTGCTCCTTCAGAATAATCAGGATCAAGGCTGCAAACTTTTTCAAGCATCAGCCTAGCCCCTTGAACGGCTTGTAAACTTTGAATATCTAAGGGATCAAGGGAAAAGGCTGCCAAAATGCCGGCTCCTGCCCAATGTAAGGCTTCCGTATCATAGGGTTTACAATTTTTGAGCATTGCCTCTATTTTTTCCGTATTATCGGAATTTATAGCTTCGGTAAATCCGGGATAGGCTATATCGAGGGCCGAAAGGATTTTGTTATATCCTCTTTTATAAAACTTTTTTGCTCTATTAAAAGCCTCATCTTTTTTATCGTATTCGTCATCCGAAAGATAATTGGCAGGACCTTCTACAAATACGTTTGCATACATTATGTAAAGCTCGCCCGTCATTATTGCAAGCCCCCTATGTGCGGGGTTTGCAATGTGCATCCCCTCATAGAGTTTCAAAATGACTGGAAAAACCTCTCCTACGAGTTCTATATCATCCTCTTCGGTTAAGGCTGTAATGGGATTCGGAGCATCGGGATCAGGCTTTATTTTTTTTTCGGGAAGGGGAGCCATGGCATTTGCTGCCGAATTATAGGCCATTTTTTTTATTGAACATGAAGAAAAACCAAGAAGAGTTAAGGTAAAAAATAACCCTATGAACATTATAAATCCATTATTTTTTTGTAGTTTTTTCATTTTTCCAGTCCTCTATAAATTTTTCATAGGCTGATATTGAAGCTGAAAGGGCTATTTCATGAACCTTGCTGCGTCCGTTAATATTGTTTCCTTCAAGTACATAAAGAGCCTCTAGGGTGCCTTGAAGATCATCTATCGAGCAGTCTTTATCGTGCTCCCGTCTTCTTGTTAAAACCCTTATTTCGTCATCAAATAGTTCGTCAAATTTTTTTGTTTCCCAGTCTGTGGTTTCCGGCATATTTGAGTAATATACTCAATTTTAATATTTTTTACAAGAAGTACTTCTTTGTCTTTTTAGCGTACTTGACATATCTTTCTTTTAATAATAGACTGATTTTAAACACGATGAATTTGAGGAGGCGGAATATGGCAAGAAAGATTAAACTTGTATTGGGTGTAATAGGCTCTGATTGTCATGCTGTCGGTAATAAAATTTTGGATTACTCTTTGACTGAAGCCGGTTTTGAGGTAAACAACATAGGCGTTTTAAGTCCCCAAGAGGACTTTATAAATGCAGCCCTTGAAACGAATGCGGATGCGATTTTGGTATCTTCCCTTTACGGACAAGGCGAGCTTGACTGCAAGGGCTTGCGCGAAAAATGCGATGAAGCTGGCTTAAAGGGTATTAAACTTTTTGTAGGCGGAAACATAGTTGTAGGTAAACAGGATTTTGACGATGTTCACAAACGTTTTACCGATATGGGATTTGATCATGTTTATCCTCCGGGAACTCCGGTTGAAACGACTATTAAAGATTTATATGCGGATTTTCCCGATCATGCATAGAACTTAACTTGAATTTAAAATTTACTCAAAATGAACTGCTATTTATTTGTTGACTTCGGAAGTACCAACACGAAGATAACTCTTGTGGATATCGAAAAAGAAGACATAATCGGCACGGCGAAAGCTTATACTACCGTTGAAACCGATGTTATGACCGGCTATAATAATGCCCTTGAAATCTTGCACAAAAAAACCGGAACGGATTATAAGGTAGTAAAAAGCCTTGCTTGTTCTTCGGCCGCAGGAGGCTTGAAGATTATAGCCATAGGCCTTGTACCTGAACTTACAAGCGAGGCGGCAAAACGGGCTGCTCTGGGGGCGGGAGCCAAGGTAATTCACACTTACAGCCACAATCTTAACAAAGGTGAAGCTGAGGAGATAGTAAACTCAAATGCGGATATAATCCTCTTAGCTGGCGGAACCAATGGAGGCGATTCGCTCTGTATAATACACAATGCAAAAATGCTTGCAGATTACGGTATTAAGGTTCCTGTTGTAGTTGCAGGCAACAAGAGTGCCGAAGATGAAATAATCGAAATCTTTAAAGACAAGGTAGACTATCATCTGGCTGAAAACGTAATGCCGAAGATAAACAAGCTCAATGTTGAAAGTGCCCGCGAAACAATCCGCAGCATCTTTATGAATAATATCGTGCATGCAAAGGGCATGACCCATGTCGAAAGCAATATAGATAATATCCTTATGCCGACTCCTGCTGCCGTCCTAAAGGCAGCCCAAACCCTGTCTGAGGGTACTGACAATGAAGCGGGTTTAGGAGACCTTATTGTCTTGGATATAGGCGGGGCTACAACCGATGTTCATTCTGCTGCGGAAGGAGATCCGACCCAAGGCTCTGTCTTTTTGTACGGTCTTCCTGAAGCCTTTTTAAAACGCACAGTGGAAGGCGACCTCGGTATGCGTTACTCACTTCCGACCGTAGCCTCGGTGCAAGGGCCTCACGGGCTTAGACACTATCTTCCAAAAGAATATAAGTACAATATTGAAGAAGAAGTCAAAAAACGGAATGAGCACACCGATTTTATTTCTGAAAACGAAAAGGATTTGGCCTTTGATTGTGCCGTTGCCAAGGTATGTGCCGATGTTTCTATGAGCCGTCATGTAGGAGTTTTGACTCCTGTTTATACCGGCTGCGGAGCCAGTTTTCAGCAAGAAGGAAAGGATTTAACCCAGCTGCGTTACGTAATAGGGACAGGCGGTATTTTGGTTTATAATTCCCATTATAAAGAAATTATGGAAGCTTGCAAATTCCGTGAGGATGATCCTTTTAGCTTAAAACCTAAAAATCCCCAGTTCCTCCTTGATAAGGAGTATATTTTATCGGCCATGGGGCTTTTGGCCACCGAAGAACCCGATATGGCAATAAGGATAATGAAAAAATATCTGGTGTAAACCAATCCTTTGGATTTATCCTATGGATTTTATCCTCTGGATTTTGGAATTTTGCACGGAAATCAATTTTGGATTTTGGCTTGACTTTTTGCGGGTTTTAGTGTAGAATAGGCACTTAATTATGTGAATAGCCGCAAAAAGGTGCGGCAAATACGTTTTTTAATTTTAGATATTTTGTAGTGGAGGATTGAGTATGGCTGTACCAAGAGCAAATACTTCAAAGGCTAGAACAAGACGCCGACGCGGTATAAATATGCGTTTACAAGCGCCTAATCTTGTTGAGTGTTCCGGATGCGGTAACTTGATTATGCCTCATCATGTATGCCCCAAGTGCGGGTTTTATAAAGGCAAACAGGTTGTTAACCCCGATAAATTAGACTAGAGGAGATGGTTTTATGGATGATTTATTCAAAAAAATTCAGCAATTAATTGCAGCAAAGTTGGAAATTGATGAAGATAAAGTTACTTTAGATTCTTCATTCCGGCAGGACTTAGGTGCCGACAGTCTTGACACCTATGAACTCGTTTATGCCCTCGAAGAGGATATGGGTATTAAGATCCCGGACGAAAAGGCAAATGAGTTTGAAACTGTCCGAGATGCTTATGAATTTATCAAAACGCAGCAAAAATAAGTTTTGTTTTTAGGAGGAGTTCTTTGTTTCCTATAAAATGCGGTCTTGAGCCCAAAAGGAAGCAGGAGCTCCTTGAATTTCAAAAGCAAGCGGGATTGAAATTTAAAGATTTACGCTTGCTGGATCTTGCTTTCCATCACAGATCTTTTTCTAATGAAAATAATAGTTTTCACGCGAATAACGAAAGACTGGAATTTCTAGGTGATTCCGTACTGGGGCTTATTGCGGCTTCTTATCTTTATAAATCCTTTCAAGATAGGCCTGAAGGGGAGTTGGCAAAAATAAAGGCATCCGCTGTTTCGGAAGAAGCTCTATCTAAAACCGCTCATGAGCTAAACATAAGTAAATATTTGGTTTTGGGTAAGGGAGAAGAAATGTCCGGCGGGCGGGAAAAAAAGGCTATTCTTGCCGATGCTCTTGAAGCTGTCATAGGGGCTTACTACCTTGATTCCGGCTTTAAGACGGCTCAAAAATTTGTGCTTAACCTTTTAGAAAAAACTATCACTTCGGTTTTAGAAAAAAAATTTATAAGCGATTATAAATCCCTCCTTCAAGAATTTGTACAAAAGAAATTTAAAACAGTTCCGAAATATGAGCTTAAAAAGATGAGCGGTCCAGACCATGACCGCACCTTTTGGTTCTCGGTTTCAATAAACGGTAAGGGTTACGGCCCCCTTTCCGGTAAAACAAAAAAAGAAGCGGAGCAGGCTGTAGCAAAAGTGGCCTATGAGAACCTCTATGCTGAGGCTGCTGTGTCAAAATAGCTCTATTTAAGATGAAAATTTGGCACAATAGTATTTTTTGTCCCTTTTAAGCTCTATCATTTTTTAATAGACATAAATTTACATTTCTTTTATAATTGTGTAACTCTATATTGAATATAGACTTATGGTATTTAATAAATTTTTTATCCTTTTGTTTTAATTTGGCATAAAAATTGCTTGTATTTAAGTGAAGAGTTTGAAAGAAAAACTTATAAGCAGGAGGTGCTTTATGAATAGTTTAAGTCTTTTTAGTCCGTCTTTTACGGACAGCGTATTTGATGCCCTTGATAGGAGCTTGGGACCCAATTTTGGAGTTTTTGCTCCGATCAAGAATGCAAGCTGCGGAATGCCTAGTGTAGATATCCGCGAAACGGAAAAAGCCTATGTAATGGAAGTAGATCTTCCGGGTTATAGCGAAAAAGATGTTGAAATTAGCTTAAAAGATAGGCTTATGACAATCTCATCTTCTAAGAAGGAAGAAAAGGAAGATAAGAGTGCAGAATACATCATAAAGGAACGAAGCTCAAGACATTTTATGAGGCGGTTTACATTGCCTGAGGATATAAATGCCGATGAAGTTTCTGCAAAATTTGAAAACGGTGTTTTGGTTGTAAATATTCCGAGAAAACCGGATACTCAGCCTAAACAGATCGAGATTAAAACGGTATAAGAGAATTCGCTGCTATTCACTATAGGACTGCGTCTTGCCTTAGGGCAGGGCGCAGTTTTTTTATATGCGTTTGGTAATTAAGTAATAATGCTTTTTATAAAAAAGACCGATAACTGTATTGATGGTTTCTGTATATAGACAATATGAAAATTCCAACTACTCTGTTTTAGCTAATTCACTTTTGCGTAAGGAATTTCTTTACGGCTTAAAATTTTTTGCCGTTCAAGAAAATTTTATGAGTGAGCAAGGAGCCGTATTGCGTATGAGAATTTCCTTAGCCTGTGTAGAAGCCGAAGCAGTGGTAATCGATGCTTACATTCAAACCGACGGGAATCTATCATATCTTTTCGTTTTGTGTTCATCAATTTTATCCCCTCAAATTTTTTCTGAAGCCGTAAAAAATATCCTCCCGAATGCGGTTATCGAAGAGTTTTATAAAACTCAGGCCGAAGGATATTTGGAATCGGCTTCTGAAGAAGCGCTGGCAAAAAAGCCCATCCCATTTTTTTCGCCATTAGGAACAAATTCAGAATCAAACCATCTTTTAATATCTCTTTTTATTGAGCATAAAGCTCTTATTTTAGAAAATAAAAAAGGCGGCCTTTTAGAGCAGTGCTTAAAGCATAAGGCTCGGAGCCTTTTAAATGAGGCTTCCGAGATACGCAAATATTCTGCTGCGAATTTGGATGTAAACATATTGTTATTTCAAAAGGAAAATCTAATCCTATCTATTCCGGTTTTTCAGGTCAAAAAAATAGATAAGGATGTTTTTCAAAAAAGATTTATTCAAATTCTTCCGGAATACGGAGGAAAAAAAATCTATATAGACGATGTCTTTTGCATAAAAAACATAAATCTTTCAAAAGTAAATTTTATTAAAAGATTAAAACGCGGTGTGTATGAAATTACAATTACCGGTTCTCAAGAAATTTTGCTCTTCAATCTTTTAGTACCTTCAATGTATGAGTGACGGGTATCTCTAAAAACCGAAGTATTTAATCAACCCCACGATGCAAGCGTTACCGAGAAACGGCGGATATTAAACCGCAAGAATAAAACTTTTTTGTCTTATCTTTAGCCAAATGAAAAATTTTTATAGAATTTTACTATCTCTTGTAAAAAATTTGAATAATAATAGTAGGACGGCAAGACTTATTTGCTATTCTAAGGAGAAACATTATGTCAAATGAACAGCCTATTTTAAACCCCAAAACGGATTGGGTTTTTAAGCTGATGTTTTCAAAAGGAGAAGAAGGAAACAAGGCCCTAATAAGCTTTTTAAACGCTTTTTTAGAAGATTCTTACGGTAAAATCACAAAGGCCGAAATCATAAACACCGAACTTATTCGGGATAGGCCTTCGGGAGAAACTTACCGCCTCGATTTTTTGATTAGAACCGACAACGGCCTTCTTGTCGACCTTGAAATGCAGCAGTTTTGGAAAACAAACTATCCTCGCAGAAGTCAAATGTACCTTATGCGCCTCGCTTCCCGCTTTTTAAAGACTGAGCCTAAAGAAGACGATTTTTTATACGCTATAAGCCTTTCAGTTTTCGGCTGCGATGTTCCTAAAAACGCAGAGCCGGTAAAAATGCCTGAGAGCTCTATAATTCAATATCTTTATGTTGAATTAAATGAGCTAATAGGTTATACTATGAAAAAGAGATTGGAAGAGTATAACTTAAAAGACTTTTGGATAAGGTTTTTAGCCAACTATGAAGAAGACAAAAAAAGCGGAATGTTGGAAAAATTGTGCAGCTTAGAGGAGGGTATAAAAATGGCAGAAGCAACACTCTTTAGGGTAACTGATGAAGAGAGGCGAATGGCAATAGAACTCTCTGACGAAAAATACCGGATGTATGTGGAAGATGAGCGCAGTGAAGCTAGAAGAGAAGGCTTGGCTGAGGGCAGAGCCGAAGGAAAAAGTATAGGATTAACCGAAGGACGAGCTGAAGGCTCATATCAAGCAAAGCTGGAAATGGCAGCGTCTTTTAAAAGGCTCGGAGTTGATATTGATAAAATAGTTGAAGGTACAGGCCTTAGTCGTAAAAAAATAGAAGCCTTATAATTTAAAATGCGGTATTAAAAATGCGGCCTACGTATAGACAGGCCGTAAATTTTTGTGTAAACTCGAATTTCTATGCGCTATCCTGTTTCAAAAAAAATGAAAGAAATCGCTTCTATTTTTTTTAATGCCGATTTTTCGGCCTACCTTGTCGGCGGAGCTGTTAGAGACTGGTTTTTAGGGAAACTGTGTAAGGATTATGATATAGCAACCGATGCCGAACCGAAGGAAGTTCAAGCTCTTTTCCGCAAGACGATTCCTACGGGGATAGCCCACGGTACGGTTACTATTCTTTACAAGGGCGAAAAAATAGAATGTACCACTTTCCGCTGCGAGGCTGATTATTCCGACGGCAGGCGGCCGCAGAGTATTAGCTATGTCCGTTCAATCGAAGAGGATTTGAGCCGCAGAGACTTTACTATGAATGCAATAGCCGTTTCTTTAAAAGACGGCTCCATTGTCGACCCCTTTGACGGCGTAAAATCGATAAAATCAAAAATTATTAAAACCGTCGGCTCTCCCCTTGCCCGTTTTGGGGAAGACGGTTTGAGGCCGATAAGAGCAATCCGCTTTTCTTCGCAGTTGGGCTTTAAGATAGAAGAAGAAACTTTAAAGGCTATTCCTTTAAGTATTGAGACTTGCAAAAAAGTTTCGATAGAGAGGTTTCGGGATGAATTCGTTAAAATACTTTTAAGTGAGCATCCTATAATTTCTTTAAGACTCTTGGAAGATACGGGACTTTTAAAAGTATTTTTGCCCGAACTTTCTGATTGCCGCGGGGTCGAGCAAAAAGGAATGCACTCATTCGATGTGCTTGACCACAGCTTTTTAAGCTGCGATGCCGCTCCGCAAGATAATCTTATTGTGCGCTTGGCTGCTCTTTTCCACGATATAGGAAAGGTAAGTACCAGAGAAAAAAATGAGTACAGCGATTACACCTTTTATAAGCATGAGGCGGTTTCGGAAAAACTCACCAAAAATATAATGCAGCGTTTAAAATTTCCGAATAAGGAAATTGAAGAAGTTTGTCATTTGGTGGGGCTTCACATGTTTCATTATACGGAGGATTGGAGCGATGCTGCCGTCCGCCGCTTTATAGTCAGAGCCGGGGTAGAAAATATTCCGAATCTCTTTGAATTGAGAAGAGCCGACGGTTTCGGTATGACGGGAAAGGCTCCCGATTTAAGCAATTTGACTGCATTTAAAAAGAGGCTTGAAAAAGTCATAGCAGAAGACTCTGCCCTCAGCTTAAAAGATCTTGCTGTCGGAGGCAGAGAGCTGATTGAAATCGGAATTCCTGCAGGTCCTAAGCTCGGCATAATCTTACAAAAGTTATTTGAAGCTGTCCTTGAAGACCCTTCGCAAAATACTAAGGCCCAACTTTTAAAAATTGCGGAGGCAATAAATTCCAATTTAAGCTAAATTATTGATATAAAATTATTGATATAATATAAAAAATATGATAGGTTAAGCTATGTTTGTAAAATTAGATGCAGAATTGACACCGATTGATCCCCGGACTGAAAAAATAACTGGACATGTTGCAGGATATATAAAATTTAAGGAGCTCATTGAGCTTCAAGGGCTTTTAGGCCTTGACCCTCTTTTTATCGAGCAATGCAGCGATTTTTCCCAACAAAATACCCTCGGCGTTTGGGAAGACTACAGTTTCGGCGTTATAAATATAATCGAAATGGAAAATATTTTTAAAGACCGCGATACAATAGGCCTTTATATATCTAAAAATCTTTTTTTGGCCATAGAAATTATAGACAAGGACTATTCTACTCAAAAAGCTTTTGAAACTGCTTTACAGCAAACTATAGTTCGCGAAAGAAATATTCCGCGTATTCTTAACCGTTTTTTTAAAGAGCTTATCAAGTCGCATGCCGGCGTCTATTACCGTTTTAGAAAAAAAATATCTGAACTGGAAATGAGGGTTTGGGAAAAAATAGAAGAAGACACTCACTTTGAAGCGGAGCTTTCGAATATAAACAACGAACTTTTGACCCTCTTTAGCTATTATGATCAGTTGGAAGATTTTTGCCAAGACCTGGCCGAAAATGAAAACGAAATTTTTACCGAAGAAGAGTTGACCATTATAAACCTTCTTTCAAAGAGGGTAGAGCGTTATGGAGCAAATATCCGTATTTTAAGAGAGTATTCGAATCAGTTGCGGGAATCTTATCAAGCTCAGCTGGATCTCCACTTAAATAAGATTATGAAAATCTTTACTGTTGTAACTACAATCTTTCTTCCGTTGACCCTTGTAGCAGGCTGGTACGGTATGAACTTTAGCTACATGCCCGAACTTTCATGGAAGTACGGCTATCTTACTGTTATAATATTGAGTATTGTCATTGTCGTTTTAGGACTTTGCTGGTTTAAAAAGAAAAAACTGATATAAAAATCATTATTGCCTAATGCAGCTGAGATTCGGTATTATAAACGGAAAATTTAGTGAGTATATTCTCGTGTTAAAAGAAGAACAATTCGATATAAACTAAGTAAATCCTATAAAACGGATAGCCCGAGGCTTTTTATAAAGACCGTTTCAGGAGATTGTAGAATTAAAAGGCCTTAAATTTTATTTATTTCTTGACTAAAATATAAAAATAATGTATGCTCCTTATAACATTTTATGAGAGGGCTTTGATATTGGTACCATTTTAATATACTCTTCAATATTCCTTTTTAATAAATGCTGATTAGCTTTTCCATACTTTTATTATCGGCTGTTTTTAGTCGACTTGATTTCCGTGTAGAATGCACCCGATGGGGGCCTTGCTTTTTTTTGAAAATATTTATAATTACTAAAAGGTTATAGACAAATAAGGTTCTTAAATTATTTTTTAAGATTAAAAGGGAAACCGGTGAAAAACCGGCACAGCCCCCGCTACTGTAATTGAGTTTGTTTATCATTGTATTTCTAATATTTGTCATTATTGGAAGCATAAGCCACTGTTAATATGGGAAGGCGATAAACTTTAAATCATAAGTCAGGAGACCTGCCTATTTGTATTTCGAATCCTTCGGAGGGAGGGAAAATCGGAAAACTAACTATTGTACAGCTATATTTTACTGTCGGTCTCTTCTAAATAAAGCAAAGCTGTAGACTATGTTTTTCGCTTTTTCATTATTTTATCTCCGTTTTATTTTTAAATAAGGTATATTGTAAACATTTGTTTACAGTTGAGTTTGCGCTTAGATTATAAGTCTTTAGACTAAAAATATTATAGGAGTTTTTCTATGAAAAAATTGACAGGAATATTTTTATTTTTATTCTTGGTATCTATGGTTTCATTTGCACACTTCCAAATGATTTATACCCCGACTTCAATTGTTGAAGGCAATTCTGTTGAGTTCAAGATTGTTTTTACTCATCCTGCCGAATCAGGACTAGTAATGGATATCGGTAAAAACGAGGCCGGAGAAGTCAAAGTTTTTGAAAAATTCTTTTCGGTTCATGACGAAAAAATTCAAGATCTTCTACCTTCATTAAAGAAAACGGAATTTACTACTGCCGAAAATACGGCTTTGGCCTATGATCTGACCTTAAACAGGGATAACGGCTTTAAAGGGGGCGGAGACTGGGTCTTGGTAGCAGTTCCCCATCCTTATTATGAAGGTAGTGAAGATAAATATATTCAGCAGATTACTAAGGTCTTTATCAATAAGGACGAGCGTCCGACAGATTGGGAAAAAAGATGTGCCGACGGTTATCCCGAAATTTTACCCTTGGTAAAGCCCTATGACGTTTGGGTCGGCGGTGTTTTCCGCGGTACTGTTGTCGATTCAAAAGGGAAACCGGTTTCCAATGCGGAAATTGAAGTTGAATACATAAACTTTGATGTAAACATGAAAAAAAGCAAATTTGAGAAGAAGGCAAAAACAAAAAATGCCGCTGCCGTTATTTTAGCCGATGCAAACGGAAACTTCTCCTTTATTCCTCACAAGGCCGGGTACTGGGGTTTTGCTGCCCTTGGTGCAGGTAATGTAAAAGAATTTGAGGGTAAAGAATTTTCGCAGGATGCCGTGCTCTGGATTGAGGCAATGCCGCTAAAATAAGGAATATCCTTATTTAGCTTATAGATAATTTATATTAACTTAAAGGAGTTTATTATGGTTAATAAAAAAATGGGTGCAAAGATTGCACTTATACTGGGTTACACTCGCAGTTATTTTTACTGCCTGTAAGTCAATGCCTGCTGTAAAAATGAATGATAAATTTACAGCCGGAATGGAATTGGCCGCCTGGAAGGGCGAATGGGTTTCTGCAGATATCATAAAAGATAATCCATCTTTAAAAGCAGCTTATAAAAAAACAGCAGCAGATATGCCCTTTTATACACCTGAAGGCCTTGAAGCCGCTGCCTTGGATATGTACAAAGCTCCGGCGGCAAAGGCAAAGTTTGACGGTACAAACACTGTGCTTTTTACATACTTGGATAAAGCCGGTAACGAAAAGCAAATTTCCGTCAAATACAAATATATGGGACAAAAAGCTGACGGCGAGTCTCCTGATACTATTTGGGAAACATTTGAGGCTGTAGAAGATAAACTTGAAAATGCAAACTTTAAGTATTTTATATCAATGCCTCCCAGTGCTCACGGAAACAGCCCTATCCACTGGCATGCCCGTTTTGGAAGCCGAAGTATTGACCGTCTTATAACCGGTGCAGGAAAATGGCCTACATACTATTCTGCATTCACATCTGAGGCAGACCTTGTTAAAATGTTTGAATCTTCAATCCAAAATATGCCTAAGTGTTGCCATGTTTCTCCCTTTGAATCTTATGCAGTTCACGGCAAATGGATTAATGCATTATCTATTTTTGAAAATACAAGTAAAGAGGTCGAAGCCGCCTATGCAAAGGTTGTAAAAGAATTTGCAGGCAAAAATCCCAAGGGTGGAGATTTTACAAAGGCTGAAATTATTGCAGAATTACAAAAAAGAGATAAATCCGTTAAAGATTACTCTCACTTGGAATTTATTGTAAAAGACGGAAAAAATGAGCTGGTCTTTTATAAAGGGGATAAAGAAGTCTTTAGATCAAGCTATGTCCGTGTCGGTGCAAGTCCTTCAAGACCATATATGACGATGAAGGCTGAAAGAAAGGATGCCGGTATGTATTCTTTGATTTCATTTGTAGCTGTACATGGTACTGCTCCTATGCTGCATTTTCACTTGTGGTATGGTAATAATGAAAAAGAACTTGAAGACTTTGAAGGAACTCCCACCTGCTACAGAGCGGCCCTTACAGACGCTGAAATTGCCGCAAGTGTAGAAAAAGAGGCAAGAAATCTTTTAGAGAGATTAACTAAGGTTAAAAAATAAATTTTATTGGGAACCTATTTGAGGTTCTCAAATTTTAATACTTTTTCGGAAGCTGATTCGCTATCCGCTTTAGCGGATACGATGAAAAATTTCCTTACAGAACAGAGCCAAAAGGCTCTGAGGCTTCCTTCAAAAAATTTTTATGGGAGGTGTGATAAACAGTTCGGCAGAAATAGTGCCTCACTGTTTATCTGACGAGTTTTGTGCTTTGCACAAAACATCGCATTATTGATTGCCGTTTCTTACAGGTATTGCGAAACGGCGTAAAAAGTCAAATCGAAAATTGATATTTTCTCATTGACTTTTTATAGGAGAAAGAGAAATGAAAAAAAGAACAGCTATCTTTATTTGTTTTTTAGTGCTGGGAGCAGCTCTTTTGTTTGCTCATAGTGTTATCTTTAATTGCTATGATAACGGTGACGGGACATTCCTTTGCCAAGGCAGTTTTTCGAACGGTGCATCTGCTGAAGGTGTAGAGATTCGAATCGAAAATCCCAAAGAAAAGGATTCGAAAAAAAAGATTATACTTAAGACTACGCTTGATAAAAACGGAGAAGCTATAATTAAGTATGCCGACATCAAGATCAAAGATTTTTTGATTATTTTTGATGCAGGTGAAGGCCATGTTGTAAAACTAAAATCAAACCAGATTAAAAAATAAGTTTTATTTGGGTGTATTTTCATCGGTGCAAGAACAACGATTAAAATACACCTCCTTTTTTTTCGTTTAAAAGAACATCGGCACTGTGCCAGCTTAAGGTTGCGCATTTTATACGGGCAGGCATTTCGGCAAAGTATTCCAAGATTTGAGCATCTTCCAATTCTTCCTTTTCTTCTTCTGAAACCTCATTTCCGTTCATCATCTTAAAAAATATTTCTATCTTACGTTTGCCTTCTTCTGAGGGCTTTCCTTTTATCAGCTCAATCAGCATATTTGTAGAAGCCGTAGAAATGGCACAGCCTCTCCCTAAAAAGGAAGCATCTTCTATAATCCCATCTTTTTCCCGGATAAGGAGGGTAAGGTCATCACCGCATGAAGGATTATGGCCTCTTTCTATCTTTACCCCTTCACCTGAAAGCTCGCGGCAGTTTTCTTTTTTTCGAGAGTATTCTAAAATCATTTCCTGATAAATCGTATCTATGTCCATTTATATTCCTTATCAATATTATTTTTAAGTTTTTTTAATTCTTTAAAAAAACGCTTTTTACTTTTTTTAAGGCAGTGACCATAACATCAATGTCTTCCTTTGTGTTAAAAATAGAAAAACTTGCACGGCAGCAGGAATTTATGTTTAGGTAAGTCATCAGGGGCTGTGTACAATGATGTCCGCTTCTTACCATAACACCGTATTCGTTTAATATGTAAGATGTGTCATGTGAGTGAACGCCTTTCACGTTGAAAGCGATTATACCCGCCCGCTCCTTAACATCGGTGCCGTAGGTTTCTACAAAGTCAAGTTTTTTTAATTCCGAAAGAGCGTAAGAGTCCAATTCTTTTACGGTTTTTTCTATATTGTCATAACCGATTTTTTCGATATATTCTATTGCAATTTTAAGAGAAACTATTGCAGCAGTATCGTGGGTGCCGCCCTCGTATTTATAGGGGGCTTCCTTAAACTCGCTTGACTCTTCTGTAACAAAATTGATCATATCTCCCCCGTATAAAAAAGGAGGCATCTTATCCAATAGCTCTTTTTTTCCGTAAAGAACTCCGGCTCCGAAGTCCGAAAAAATCTTGTGCCCTGAAAAAGCTAAAAAGTCGCAGTCAATAGCCGATACATCCTGTTTAAAGTGGGCAACGGCTTGAGCTGCATCGACTACAACGACGGCTCCGCTTTCATGGCTTAGCTTAATTACTTCTTCTACAGGGTTTATGAGTCCTGTTGCATTTACTACGCTTGATAGGGCTACTATCTTTGTTTTTGAAGAAAGTTTAGCCTTAAAATCATTTATGTCCAAGGCGCCGTTTTTATTAAGATAGATAAATTTTAAGGCAGCCCCTGTTTGTTTTGCAACAAACTGCCAAGGAACAAGGTTGGCATGATGGTTTGAGACAGCAAGAAGTATTTCATCGCCATGTTTGAGGTTTGATAAGCCGTAACAATAGGCAATTATATTGAGGGCTTCGGTAGAATTTTTTGTAAAGATAATGCTTTCAATTTTATCGGCTCCGATAAATTCGGCAGTCTTTTTCCGTGTTTCCTCAACCAAAATAGAAGAAGCTATTGCAAGGGAATGAGACCCTCTGCCCGCATTTCCGTTTGAGTGTAAAAAATATTCTTTTATGCCTTCTATAACCGGTAGAGGTCTTTGTGCTGTTGCCGCAGAATCCAAATAATGAATGTTAGGATTTTGCATAAGCAAGGGAAAGTCTTTTTTGTACATCTATTTATTGCTCCTTAAAGCGCATTTCTTTCTTTTCATTTTACATAAAAATAAGCCTTTTGTCCAGCAATCGCATTGCCGGCAATTTCAATTGCCGCAATTTCAATCGCCGGCAATCTCAATACAATCGCAATGCGGTATATTGTAAAGAATTTCCGTTTTCGATATAATAGGCTTTATGGCAAACAGTTGTGCAGAGAGAAAAGATCAGGTCATAAGGCCGATAGAATCTTACGGTATACTTCTTCCGTATTTGGTAATTCCGTTCCGGCTTAAAAGTGCGAAAGTGCTTTTCCGTTTTTTGCGTACGGTTGTGCGCGATTTTTTTTGGCTTCAGTTTTCGGTAAAGTGGCGCTTCAAAACCATTCCCGTTTTGGATGTCTCGCACCCCTTGGACGAGCTGATTCCGTTTACACCCGGCAAAGTGCAAATCTATTTGAATTTTACCAATTTTTGGATTCGGCCTATGACTTTTTTGTTCCGCAGAATAGGCGTAAAAAAAGCTCTGCCGTACTGTATCGAATATCTTTCCCTCATCGAAGAGGCGTATTCCGATGCTGCAAGGGTGTACCGTTTTTGTATGACAACGACAAAGCGTCCCGATTATAAGGCGGATAAAGCGTTTAGAATGATTCACGCCCTCGATCCGCATTTACTGTGCGTTCCTAGTCTGCACGTTTCTATCGTTATTCTTGCTTCAGTGTATTATGCTGAAGTTTTTAAAAAAGGCGATTTCACCGAAGATGAGCGCCAAGCCTATACCGCTGAATTAAGAGAAGGGGCACGGCGCATTATAGAAAGTGTATTGTATGTAAAACAGCACAGTGTAAACTGTATTCCTTCAGCGATGTATATGATGTTATATGTGCTCAAAGACCGATTTACGATAAGCGCTGGAGTTGATATTATTAACAGTTTGTTTATTGATGACGAAACGCTTTCCGAACAAGATAAAAAAGATGTCAGTGCTCACATTCATTTTATGTTTGAACGTCTGCTTTTGGAAGGCTCAAGCGAAGATGATTGGACCGTTCCGGTTAAACGCTGGCTTAAGGGCTATAGAGCTTAAGGTTCTTAGAATTATAAAATTATTTTGATGATTTTTGAGTTTTGAGGGGGAAAAAATTTTGAACCTAACAAATGATATACAGGAATTGAAAGATGCCTTTATTTCTCTTTACGGTAATTCGGAAGAAAAAATTATTTTTGCAGCCTCTCCTGCGCGGATAAATATAATAGGTGAACACATAGATTATAACGGAGGCCTCGTGCTGCCCGCTGCCGTTAATTTATATTTAAGAATTGCCCTGCGAAAAAGAAAGGATAAAAAAATACTTTACCGTTCGATGAAGTCTAAAAAAGTTTTTGAATTTGAGCTTGACGGAAATTTGAACTTTGATAAAGAAAATGATTTTTCAAACTATTTAAACGGTATGTTTTTGTTTTTAAAAGAAAGGGGCTTAAAGGCTGATACGGGATTTGAGCTTTTAATAATGAGCAATATTCCGCAAGGCAGCGGCATTTCTTCTTCGGCGGCCTTGGAACTTTGTTTCGGTAAAATTATTTCTCATGCCTTCGGTTTTAAACTTGACGGCATTGAGCTTGCAAAGACAGGCCGGCGGGTCGAAAATGAATTTTTAGGCCTCAAATCCGGGATTATGGATCAGTTTGCTATAGCAATGGGTAAAAAAAATCAAGCCATTCTTTTAGACACCTCCTCCTTGAACTATGAGTACATTCCTCTTGAAACCGAGCCTTACAGGATTGTAATTATGAATTCCAATAAGCCCCGTAAATTAACTGAATCAAAATATAACGAAAGAAAGGAAGAATGTGAAAAAGCCCTTGCCTTTTTACAAAAAGAAAGAAACATAGATTTTTTATGCGATCTAAGCGTTTCCGATTTTGAAAACTTAAAAGATGACTTGACTTCCAATTTGGGAGAAAAAATTTTCCGCAGAGTAAGGCATTGTGTTACCGAAATGGACAGGGTAAGGCGGAGTGCCGAAGCCTTAAAAAATAAGGACCTAAAACTTTTAGGCGGTTACTTAAACCAATCCCATCTTTCACTAAAAGACGATTACGAAGTTACCGGAAAAGAACTGGATGCTCTTTTCTTTGCAGCTACAAAAGAAAAAAGCTGCATCGGTGCAAGAATGACAGGGGCGGGCTTTTCGGGCTGTGCTATCGCCATTGTGCACAAGGACGGCTTTGAAGAATTTGCCGAAAGGGTAGGGAAGGCCTACACGGAACAAACCGGCTTTACCGCTTCATTTTTTGCCTGTCAAGCCTCAGACGGAGTGTCTATAGTTTAAACTCGGTATCAAGATAATAGATGAGTCCTTGGAGGCTGCCGCGTATAAAATACTTCCACCACAGAACAAGATCAGAGTTTAAAGGCTCGCCTATATTTTGGAGGCTGAGCATCTTTTCTTTTAACCTAGGTTCAAGGGAAAAGGCGTGTTTTATTGCTTCCCGAATGGAAAGTCCGTGCACATCAAAGGCTTTATCTAAAAAATCTTTAAAAAACGAAGGATAAAGAATTCCATCTTCTTCCGCTAAAATGGAATTTTTTAATAGCTCATCAAAAGTCTTATTTTTAATTCCCTCTGTGCTGTTATCTTCAGGGAATTTAAAAAAGTTAGGAGGATAATTTCCTTGCACGGCTATCGAAAGATTTGTATTTTCAAAAAAAAGATTTGTTTTGTCGTTTGCTCTTTCAAGCCTCAAAAATATTTTTTGTACGGCTTCCATGCTCGCCTTAACTGCTTCATCATAGCTTTCCGCAGAGCTTAGGACATTGCCGCATTTTTCTACATTGTTTTTAGGGAAAACGGTTTCATCTTTTTCAAAAAGGCGGGGTAAAACATCTTTTACGTTTTTTGTGTTCCTTGCTTCTTCAAGCCCGTATATTTTTTTTATGATGCCCGGCACCGAAATCCACGCTCGTTCAGCACTAAAGCGAGCGGCTCGTTCCGAACTGAACATAGCTTGAGGCGGAAGCTCATCTAAGGGTTCGCCTAAGGCTATTTTGACGGCGGCCTTAGTTACATCAAAGCCGGAAGAATAGGGAACCGTCCAGCCCGACATGTAGCCCCCTGAAAGACGGGCGGCGATTTCTCCCACACAGGCCTCCCTTTTGCCGTCTTTCTGCGGATCGGCTTTTCGTAAAAAAATATCCCCCTTGGCTGCCCCATTTGTAAGCCCCAGAGCCTTTATACCAAGAAAAAAAACTCTTATAAGCTCATCACATTCTTCCTTGCTCTTAATCGATGGAATCGTGTGTCCCATCTCTACAAAGTAGGGCGGGAAAAAAATATGCCTGTCTGCGAGGGCGTTTAAAAAAATCTTTCCGTTTATAACGAGGGCTTCAAGCGAAAACTCTTCACCGTCGATGAACTCCTCTGCAATGGCCTTGCCGCTCCGCGAAAAGTTTACAGCATCTTCTAAGGCCGGTCTTAATTCATCTTGGGAATAGACCAAACGGCAGCCGCGTGCTCCCATGTTGTCGGCAGGCTTTACCGTAAGAGGAAATTGAATGGCTTTTTGTTTTAAAATTTGAAGGGCCTCATCTATTTCACTTTTAAAAATGTGGGTGAACCTTGGAGAAGGGACGCCGTGCTTTTCAAAGCACTCTCTCATTAAAACCTTGTCGCTTGCACGGCGGGCTGCTTCCAAACTGTGACCGGGAAGAGAACAGCTTTCTGCAATAGCTGCAACCGATACGGAAAAGTCCGTAGCTGCGGTAAAAACTCCGTGTAAGCCGTTTTCTTTTAAACTTTTTGCAAGGCCGATGAGGGCTGGAATATCCTTTAAGTCTATCGGAAAAAACTTGTCGGCTTCTTTTGCACAAACCGCATTCGGGTTTCCATCTACTGCGATGACCTCGCAGCCCAATTCTTTTGCTGCCCTTATTGCCGGCCCCTGCATAAGTCCCGCTCCTAAAATTAAAATACGCTTTTTATTTTCTTTCATATTCCGGTTAAACTCATCTTAATCTAAAAATTTAAAAGCCTGTCGGAATATCTATAAAACAGGTTTCTATGTTTTTATCAAGTTCCAGCTTTTTTGCAACCAACTGAATGCCTACAGTTTCCGTTTGATAATGACCTCCGGCAATTACGTTTATCCTGTTTTCGAGGGCATTGTGATAGGTAATGTGTTCAATCTCTCCTGTTATGTATAGGTCAAGTCCTAAGGCTATTGCATCATCTATTTCCGAAGCGGCTCCGCCGGAAATCACTCCGATGGTTTTAATTTTTTTAGGCCCGAAGGGAAGAATGTTTGCCGTTTTTTCCCTTTGAGGGAAAAGCTTATTTACAATTTCGTCTATTTCCAAACCTTCTTCGGATACTCCTTTTAAAGGAAGACTGCCGTAAAAACCTATGTTTACACCCCTGTACATGCCGAACTCTTTTAAGTTTTCAAGGGAAAGGCGGCCGGCAAGACCGATGTTGTTCCCGTAAAGGGGATGGGCATCGAGGGGAAGGTGAACGGCATAGAGCACTATGTCATTATCCAAAAGAGCCTTTATTCTATGGTAATGATTTCCCATAATCCGTAAGGAGCGGCTCCAAAAAAGGCCGTGGTGTACAAAAAGCATGTCGGCCTTCTGCTCGGCGGCTTCTTTTATGGATTGAAGGCAGGCATCCACCGCGAAAGCAACCTTTTTTATTTCTTTTCCGCTGTTTTGTACCTGAACACCGTTTTGCGACAAGTCTTGAGCCGCAAAGGCATCTATGTTTAATAATTCGGTAAAATAAAGGTCGAGGTCTTTTAGTTTCATAGTTTATATCCTCATCGTTTTTGCTGATTATACTTTAGATTCTTTTTGAATTCAAGGGCGTTCTATATTTTAAAAAATAAATTCACCTTCCGCAAAAATTATGATATAATTGTCTACGTTAGTAAGGAGGTTGAGTATGCAACTGACACGGGAACAAGAAGAAATTCTAAACGGTTCTCAAGGAGAAATGCAGGCTAAGGTTTTAAAAACCTTGGTCATGTATGGTGAAGCTTTTGGTGCCCAAAGGCTTGTTAAGGTTACAGGGAAATACGGTCACCTTGTTACAAGTTTCGGTATAGGAGTTATGAAGCCGGTCTATAAATTGATGGATGAACTTCTCCAATCCGAAGCTGTTTCAGGGATTCCCTTTACGGTAGACCCTCGTCCGCTTGATGATGCGGTGCCTAAAAGTTTTTTAGAACGCCTTGTTTTTCATTTTATGTACAGCAAACAGGAAGAATATGAAAAACAGCTTAAAGCTATGGGGCTTTTATCGGATGACGCTTATACTTGTACCTGCTATTTTGACGAGGTAGGGAACACACCTAAAAAAGGAGAAATCTTAAGCTGGGCAGAATCTTCTGCCGTTAATTATGCAAACTCGGTATTGGGAGCGAGGTGTAACCGCAATTCGGGTATAATCGAAATGTTCGGGCTGATTGCAGGCTGGGTGCCGGAGTTCGGCCTATTGACCGATGATGGGCGTAAAGCCGATTTAATTGTAGAGGTCAAAACCGAAAGCCTGCCAGAAGCCCAACTTTTGGGAAGTGCAATAGGAATCAAGGCTGTTGAAAACGTACCCTATATCAAAGGTTTGGACAGGTTTTTAGGCCGTGAGCTGAATGATGAGGTAAAGGCCTATTTTAAGGATATGGGCGCTGCGATGGCATCAAACGGAGCCGTCGGTTTATACCATGTCGAAAATCTTACACCTGAAGCAAAAGAATCGGGGACTTCTTTAATCCGTAAAAGTGCAGAAGTCTATACAATCACCGAATCCGAGCTTTTGAGGATAAGGTCTTCATATCCGGATATTAGAAAAAACAAAAATGCCCCTACTGAACTTTGCTTTATAGGCTGTCCTCACCTGTCTAAAGAACAGCTTATTAAATGGACAGGCATTATAGAACAAAAGTTAAAACAAAATAAAAAATCAAAAATTTCGATACCGACGGTTATGACTTCGCCGCGGGGTGTTTTAAAGGAATTTTCTAAAACCGAGGAATATAAAAAATTAAAATCTTTCGGCCTTATTTTTTCGGAAACCTGTCCCTTAATGTATATGAATAACCCGCTTTGTGCAAAAAAATCGGTTATCACGAATTCCAATAAACTTAGAACCTATACTACGGCCGTCTATTATAAGGACGATGAAATAGCCGATCTAATTACGGGAGGGATTTAACATGAAAATATTTAAGGGAAGAGTAATTGTTCCGGGCACAGTATCGGCAGAAGCTCTTGTAAGTTCTAAAGGATTTAATACCCTTGCAAGCTTTCAAAAAGCTTTGATGTTCGGCGATAAAAAGGCTCATTGTTCCGATCAAAATAATCCTGACATATACAAAAAGGAAATAGCAGGAAAGGCTCTGTGCCTCCCGCAGACTATAGGTTCAACTACGGGCGGAATGGTTATATTCTGTGCAGCTTCTATGGGCCGTCAGCCTGCATGTATGCTTTTTTCGGAGCCGATAGATTCATTGGCTGCTGCAGGCGTAATCCTTGCAGCAAACTTTACCGATAACCGTATTCCTACAATCGATAATTTAGGAAAAGAATTTTTAGAAGCGGTTAAAAGCGGAAACAGGGTTGAAGTTAAAGAAAACGGTGAAGTCATAGTAGAAGACTAAAGGGAATCTCTAAAAACTGAAGTTTTTTGAGGGTTCCTAAAAATTAAAATTATAGAGTATAAAAATTATTTTGGAGGAAAAGAATGAAATTTGATGCTGAAGTAAAAAAAATGGTGGACGCTTACGGCGGATGGATGGAAGGCGATTTTGAAAACAGGGCAGGGGGGACAGGCCGCATGACTAAGGCCCTTTATCCCTATACCCGTCTTTTTTCGCCTATTTTAATTAACAAAACAAAAATTAAAAACCGTGTTGTCATGGGACCTATGGGAAACATAAATATGTGTGAAGAATCGGGACGGCCAAACAAAAAAATGCTTGAATATTTTTTTGCCAGAGCTGAAGGCGGTGTAGGTTTATTGACAACCGGCCTTATTCCAATAAGTCATGGAATAGATCACTCGGTAACGGAGCCTCATAATTATTCTTATTTTCCGCGTATCGACGGAACGAGAACCAATCTTGCAGGCTGGAGGGATCTGGCTCAGGGCTGTCATGCTTTCGGAAGTAAGATCTTTATTCAATTAACCCCGGGACTGGGACGTGTAGGAAATCCTCAATGTCTTTTAACCAAGTTTAGATTTCCCGTGTCTGCTTCAAATAATCCCAACTTTTATATTTCCGAAATTCCCAGCTTGCGTCTTTCAGGCAGAGCCTTAGGAAAAATTATAAAAAATGCAGGGCAGGCTGCCGCCGATGCCAAGGAGTGCGGGCTTGACGGAGTATATCTTCACGGCCATGAAGGCTATCTTCTTGAACAATTGACCAATCCGGCCTTTAACCGCCGTAAGATCGGAAAATATGCCGACTGGCAAAGATTCGGGCTTGATATTGTAAAAGAGATAAGGAAAAGGGCCGGCGCCGACTATCCTATAATGTATCGCATAGACCTTTCTCTTGCCCTTAATGAGACCTACGGAGAAGAAGGCATGAAAGTTCGGCAGCTTAAAAAATTTAAAAACGGAAGAACAATAAAAGAAACCCTTGACTATATGAAAAATCTTGTAAAATGCGGCGTAGATATTTTTGACGTAGACCTCGGATGCTATGATAACTGGTGGCTTCCTCATCCTCCGGGCGGAATGCCCGCAGGCTGCTTTCTTGAAGTTTCCAAAATAGTAAAAGATTATTTTGCTTCCAATAATATTATATCTAATGCCGGAATCCCCGTTCCTGTAGTTGCTGTCGGCAAGTTGGGCTATCCCGATGTTGCTGAAACTGCATTGAGAAACGGCGAATGCGATATGGTAATGCTTGCCCGCCCCTTATTGGCCGATGCCGAGTGGTGCAATAAAGCTTACGCAGGCAGGGTAGAAGATATTAGGCCATGTATCGGATGCCAGGAAGGCTGTATCAACGAATTTGTTTTAGGAGGGCATCCTCAATGTGCCGTAAATCCCAGAACAGGTTTTGAAGATGTTCTTCCCTTTGATGCTCCTTCAGCAGAGGTAAAAAAGAATATCGGTGTTATAGGTGCCGGGCCTGCCGGCATTTTATTTGCAGTTAAGGCAGCAAAGAGGGGACATAATGTAGAACTTTTTGAAAAAACGGACAGAGTCGGCGGCAGCGTAATTACTGGAAGTGTGCCTAAGATTAAATATGATTTTGAAAATTATTTAACCTATCTTCAAGCAAAGGTAGAAAAGGCTAAGTCTATGCCTAATTTTAAACTTTCTTTAAACACTGAAGTTGATCTCAATTTTCTAAAAAACAAAAAATTCGATGTCTTGGTTTTTGCATACGGAGGTAAACCTATTTCTCTTTCCGTTCCGGGAATGGAAAAGATAAAGACAATCCAGGCTGTAGACCTTCTTTTAAATCCTAAGGAGGCGGAAGGTGCTAAAAAGATTGTTATAATAGGCGGAGGTGTTGTAGGATGTGAAACAGCCTATTGGCTAAAATATGAGCACAAAAAAGATGTTACGGTACTGGAAATGCTTCCGTATTTTATGAAAGGAGTTTGTACTGCTAACAGGGGTTACCTTATCTACTATATGAAAAAAGCCGGTGTTAAACTTTTAAATTGCGCAAAACTTATAGGGCTTGATTCGGGAAAAGCTATTGTAGAAAAAAACATTTCGAAAGGTGTGCCTAATCCATATAATACTTGGCAGCCCATCTTGCCTGAAAACATACCTAACCCGCTTGCGAAAAAAATAGGCACCGAAACTCAAAAGATTGAACTGGAGGCCGACTTAATAGTCTTTGCCGTTGGAAACAAAACCGATGACGACCTTTATTTTGCAGCCCAAACTAAAAACATAGCTCCCGAAATTTATAATATCGGAGACAGCTCTTGTTCGGGAAAGGTTTTGGAAGCAACTCGTGCTGCGCAAAGATTAGCTGCCGGAATTTAGTTTGCTTAATAAATTGTGATTTAATATTAAGAAAGCCTCAAAAACTTAAGTTTTTCGAGGCTTTCCTTAGAATTTAACTTGCAATAATAAAACTCTCTAAGGCTAAGGCTAAGGCTTACTTATTGATTCCTGCCATGTTAAGGATAAAGGCATATTCAAAAGCAGTATCTTTAATCATGTCATAGCGGCCTGTAGCTCCGCCGTGTCCTGAATCCATGTTCATGTGTAGGATTAAGATATTATCTCCGGTTTTCTTTGCACGCAGCTTTGCAGTATATTTTGCAGGCTCATGGAAAAGCACTTGAGAATCGTTTAAACCTCCGGTTACAAGCATGTGCGGATAATTTTTTGCTTCGATATTGTCATAAGGAGAATAAGAAAGCATGTAATTATAATATTCCTCTTCGTTAGGGTTTCCCCACTCTTCGTATTCGCCTGTTGTAAGGGGCAAAGAATCATCGAGCATAGTAGTAACGACATCTATAAAGGGAACGGCAGCAACAACAGAATGGAAAAGATTCGGCCTCATATTTGTAACTGCACCCATGAGAAGACCGCCCGCACTTCCGCCCATTATTGCAAGTTTATCGGAAGAAGTATATTTTTGAGAAATAAGGTATTCGGCACAGGCTATAAAATCGGTAAAAGTGTTTTTCTTTTTTAAGAGCTTACCGTCCTCATACCACTGTTCTCCCATGTCGCTTCCGCCCCTGATTTGAGCAATGATATAAACAAAGCCCCGCTCAACAAGACTGTAAACGCTAGGACTGAAATATACATCGGAGCTGTAGCCGTAACTTCCATAAGAATAAAGAAGTGCAGGCGCTGAACCATTCTTTACAAAACCTTTTTTATAAACGGCGGCCATAGGAACCTTCACTCCGTCAGCAGCCGTTGCCCAAAGCCTTTCTACAATGTAATTATCCGGATTAAAACCTGATGGAACTTCCTGCTGTTTTAACAAGACCGATTTTCCCGTAAGCATATCGTAATCATATACGCTGCTTGGACGGTTTAATGAAGTGTAAATATAGCGTACCTTATCGCAAGCGTATTCCGGGTTTGCACCTAAATAAGCCGTATAAACGGGTTCGGGGAAAGAAATATTTTTTACCTCTCCGTTTTTAAGAGACTTAATTTCAATCTCGATGAGTCCGTTTTTACGAAGCTCCAATACGAGGTAGGATTCAAATACGGATACATCTTCAATGCGGACATTTTTGTCGTGAGCTCTTTCTTCCTTCCATGTAGATTTATCTGAATAGGAGGAACGTGGAGCGGAATAGATTTTGCCGTTTAAGTTTTGTTTGTCCTTATAGCGGATAAAAAACTTTTCCTTGTGCGGGTAAACGGAGTATTCGGTATCCTTAACGCGGGGAAGAAAGATTTTAAATTCTTCTTCAGGTTTATCGGCATAAATAAAGCGTTCTTCCGAGGTGGTAGAACTTGAGCTTGAAATAAAAATAAATTCCTTTGTCTTTGTGCCCTGCACATAGCAGGAAAACTTTACATCTTTTTCTTCGTAGACAAGGGTTCCTTTTTCTTCATCAAGTTTTTGCCTTAGGATCTTACTTGAACGCAAGGTGCTGTCGATTGCACTGTAAAAAAGAGTTTGACTGTCTGATGCCCAAGCTGCGGTAACGGCTCCGTTGTAGCTGAAGCCTATATCTTTTCCGGTCTCCAAATCGCGTATCTTTAAAATAAATTCTGCAAAGGAACCTGTTTCGTTATAAAAATAGCAAGCTTTTTTATTGTCGGGACTTACAACATAGTCGTCGAAAATAAAGGCTTGCTTTCCTTCGGCCATTTTGTTTACATCGAAAATGATTTCTTCGGCTGAATCAAGAGACGCTTTTTTTCTGCAATAGGTTCTGTACTGCTTTCCCTTTTCGACACGGTTATAATAATAATAGCCGTTTTCAAAAACAGGATAGGTTTCATCATCTTCTTTTATGCGGCCTACAATTTCATCATAAATAGATTTTTGCAAATCTTTTGAAGAAGCCATTATCTTATCAGTATAAGCATTTTCGGCATTTAGGTAATCGATAACTTTTTTATCGGTCTTGTCTTTTAACCAATAATAATTATCGATTCTTGTTTTCCCAAACTTTTCAAAACGTGTTTCTTTTATTTCCGCAATAGGCGGCTTTTCAAAATCTGATTGTTTCAATTTATTTCTCCTATAATTTAGAGTGCATTATAAGCCCTTTCTAACTTTATGTCTACCGGATAGTTTATGTAAAATTAAGCAGTCTCAAAGATATAAAAAACACACAGGGCATTTTAATAGATGCCCAAATTCCCTTCCGAAAACATAAAACGCTTCGGCGGCTTTAAGATGCTGAGAAGCAGGTATCTTGGGATTTTGAATTCCCGATTTTTATATGACAAGTATACTTGCAAGTATACTTGACGGATAAATAAAAAAGCTGTATACTTATAGTAAGCTTAAGGTAAACCTCTAAAAAACTGAAGTTTTTAGAGGTTATCTATAGGGGAGGATGGAGCGATGCCGCAAATATCTTTATATGTAAAAGAAAGTCATTTTGAAAAAATTGAAAAAGCCGCTAAAAATGCAAACAAATCCATTTCAGGCTGGGTTTTGGAAAAAATTCTTCCTCAAATTGAGCCTTCTTACTCCAAAGAATTTATAAATCTTTTCGGATCGGTAGATGATAAAACCTTTAAAAGACCGGAACAGCCGAAATGGGAAGATGACAGCCCTAGGGAGTTCCTATAATGTATTATTTGGACACAAATATCTGTATTTATTTTATAAACGGAAAGTATCAATCCCTCAAAAATAAAATTTTATCTATTCCGCCTTCTAAGATAAGGCTTCCTTCAATTGTAAAGGCAGAGCTTTTATTGGGTGCATATAAAAGCAGCAAAAAGAAAGACAATCTAAAACGGCTTGAAGTGTTTTTTAAAGAATTTGAAGTAGAGCCATTTTCGGATCAAACGGCATACACATATGCAGATATACGTTCAAAGCTGGAAAAAAGCAGAACCCTTATCGGGCCTAATGACTTACTTATAGCATCAATAGTTTTATATAATAACGGAACCTTGGTAACAAATAATACAAAAGAATTTAAAAGGATAAAGACCCTAAAACTCGAAAATTGGGTTGAAAAGTGAGTCCTCAAAGGTTAAAATGTTTGTATGCAAATTCAAAAAAGAACGGAAAAGCGTAATTTATTTTTAATTTATTTCGGGACAATAACTTCGCTGATAGGCGATGAGATAGGAAGCATAGCTATTTCTATCTGGGTTGCCCTTCAAACGGATAATCCTATAAATTTTGGCCTTGTTTATTCTGCTGCCAAATTTTCAAGAATTGTTTTTTCTCTTTTTTCAGGTTCAATCGTAGACAGCTTTAACAAAAAAAAGCTTTTATATTTAAGCGACTCGGCTCAATTTGTTTTAAATATTTTTATTCTATTTTTGATTCTTTTAAATTCGGATTTTAAGTTAAAAGTATTTTTGTTTTGTCTTATAAGTGTTTTGCAAGGTTTTTGCCTGTCCATCTTTAAACCCACAAGCAGAGCAATTTTACCCGAAATAATAAATAAAGAAAATTTAAAAAAAGCTAATTCGGTTTTAGAAATGAGTAAGAGCTTAATTTCGATGTCGGCCGTAATCTTTGCAGCAGGGCTAGTGATGCTCTTAGGCTGTGAAGTCTGTATTTTGATCAATGCTCTAACTTTTTTTATATCCGCCCTATCCGAGATTTTTATCCGCTACGTTTTTAAAAAGAAAGATGAACAAAATAAAGCGGAGTCAAAGTTAAAAAAGATTTTCGATGGGTACCGCTATGTTTTAAGTGAAAAAGAACTTTTAAGATTTGCATTATTGGCTTCATGCTTAAACTTTTTTTGTACACCTATTTTTTCGAATATATTGACCTATCAGTTTAAAACTGTTTTTATATTTAATTGGCAATCGGCTTTTTCTGTAATAAATAATTTTTTAAAAGATGAAAAGTCTTTTTTAACTCTTCTTTCAGCAATTGTTTTTTCGGCTTAGGAATAGGAAATATACTGGGCAGTCTTGCTGCTCGAAAAGTTTCCGGTAAAAATATACATTTTTTTGCTTTGATTTTGCCGGCCTTTTCTTTTTTGATTTTAGGCTTTTACTTTTGGTTTTTAAAAGAAAATAACTTTTTATTTAATATAATCTTACTCGGCGGTATTATCAGCTTATCCGCCCTGCTTGCAGGTTTCAGCATGGGAGTTTTTAATGTCTATGTAACAAGCCTTTACCAAAAAAAAGTGCAACCCGAATTCTTAGGAAGATTTTTTGCCTTTAATACCGTGTTGATTCAAATATCTTCTCCGATAGGAATGCTTATCGGAAGCAGTATCGCTGCAATAGGCATTTTTTATCCCGTCTTTCTTTTTGCCGGCAGTATTTTATGTTTTATAACAATTTTTTTAAATGTAAAAATAGAATTTGCCGCTCATTATAAGCAGAACTCAAGTTAAAATGAGCGGCGATATTTTAGATACTTGTTTTAAGCTTTTTTATCTAAGACCTTTTTTTTAAATGTTCTAAATTCAAAAAAGAGAAAAATAATTGCGCAGGTATTTAAAACGGTTAAAATTGTGGGGAGCTTACTAGGTCTTTTTGTTTTCCCGATTTTTTTAGATTTTACAGAAGAATCGCCGGAAGCGGATTCGGTAGAGCCGCCTTCGTCTGAGCTTTCTTCTTCGCTTGCTTCCCAATAGGCAACATGGCCTGCGCCATCCGCAGCTTCGGCCGACATTACTTTAAGCGAGGGATCAAAGCGGTAAAAGCCATTATCATCTATAACACCTTCTTGAATGACATCAAAGCCTCCGTCGGAATAAAGAATTACCTTTGTCCTGGGGTAAAACCTCCGCCGTCATATTGTACCTGAAAAACTCCCGGTTCTACTAGCTCCAAAAACATTGCATGAGAAAAAGCTGCAAAGCTTACAACAAACAAAAACAATAATGTTAAAGCATATTTTTTCATAATTTTACCTTCTATCAAAAATATTGATTTTCCTATAAATTCCGTTTAAACCAATCGGGCCTTGCCTTCATTATGAGTTTGACGGCAAAACCGGTAATTACGGCCTCGACCGCCATTACAACGGAGTGGGAAACAAAGATAGCTATAAAGGTTTCTTTTGCAAAACTTCCGCCCGTCATAAGAAGAACCGATAAAACCAAAACTACAAAGATAACAGACAAAGCTCCTACAACCATTCCCTTTAAAAGCACATTATCGCTTTTCCAATTATAAAAAATAATTGCCGATAATATTGAAGAAATAGAAAGCATCAAGGTATTGGCTCCGAGAGTTGTAATCCCGCCGTGCTGAAACAAAAGAGCTTGCAGCAGCAGAGCGGGAAAAAACGCAAGGGGCGCCTTACGCCCGACAATAATTCCTATCAGTCCGCACATGAGCGGATGAACCGAGCTAGGCGGTATCGGAATCATAATAAACGAAATAGCAAAAAAAGTTCCCGCCATAAGACTTATTTTCGGGATATCTTCTTCTTTTGTTCCTTTGACGGCAAATGCAATTCCTACCGCACTCGCCGCATAACCTACGGCACAAACCGCCGTCGATAATCCTCCATCGGATATATGCATAAATTCCTCCTTTTATTTACAATAAATTTAGGGCATCTTCAACAGAACGGGGTGCAGGTTTTTTATGGCCGAAAAGCCTTGCCAGTTTAGGCATAACTATACCGGCCCTTTGCAGGACTTCCGCATTATTAAAAATGCTCACGGCATCTCCTCCGGCAATCAATTCTCCCTCGTTCATAACATAAACATTATCGGCCCACTCATAACAAAAATCTTGATCATGGGTCGAAAAAATAATCGTCTTTCCTTCTTTGGAAAAATCGTCCAAGATATCTTTAAAGGCCGCCTTTACCTTGCTGTCAAGACCCGAAAAAGGCTCATCGCATACGATGATTTCAGGCTCCATTACAAGGACACCGGCTATGGCACATATCTTCTTTTGTCCCAAACTGAGCTGATAGGGCGAGTAATCCTTTAAGTGTTCGATATTCAATTTTTTTAAGATGCGGTCAACGGCAGCTTCTATTTCTCCCCTGCTCATACCCAAATTCTTTAAACCGAAGCCGATGTCCTCATAAACGCTTGTCAAAAAAAGCTGATGGTCGGGATAATCAAAGAGGAAACCGGATTTTTTTCTTACGGAATTTAAGGTCTTTTTAGAAACCTCTTCACCCAAAATATTCACCTTTCCGGTTTGAGGCAAAATTGTTCCGTTAAGATGATAAAGGAGGGTCGACTTTCCCGAACCGTTTAGACCGACTACTGCCGTCTTCTTTCCTTTTTCAAAATGAGCATTTGTATTCTTGATTGCATTCCTTCCATCAGGATAGGTGTAGGATAAATTTTCTATTAAAACAGCCATGGAATCTCCATAAATCTTTCTATTATTGTGAGGCCTATAAAAAGCAAAACAAAGAAAACAAGAAGGCCTATGTAAAAAGACGAGGTAATTTTTTCGGGTTTAAATTTGGTTTCGGAGGTAAAACCCCGTGCTCTCATCGCATTATAAACCTTGTCGCCGTGATCCGCCGTCTTCAAAAAAAAGCCGCCTATCATTTCCCCGTAGGTTGAAACCTTTGCAAAGGTGCGGGCATTGTCAAAGCAGCGGGCACTCATAGCCTTTGCAGTCTTGTCTATATCCGTCCTTACCATAAAAAAGTATCTAAATGTAAGGGAAATAATCTGATTTAAAAAATTGGGAAGACCTAGCTTCATAACGCCTTCAACCAAGTAAAGGTAAGAATATTTTGAAGAAATAAATGAAATTGTCATCATCGCACACATTAGCCGCAAGATGAGCTTTGCCGAAAAATATCTTTGTTCTATGGAACATTGTAAAAACCCCTGATTACGAAGGGAAGCAGCACCATTATCACAAAGGGTAAAACACCGAGAATCGATTTAAGGTTTTTAATTTTTTCAGGTGAAAAAATCAAGATCACGGAAATAACAACAAAAACCCAGACTATCAAAACTTCTATGTGCTTAATGCTCGAAAGATAGAATAAAAAAAAGAAAAGAAAAGAATATATAAAGTTATGTGAGGTGCTTTTTTTAACCTTTCCATAATCGTATAACCTTGGCTTGAGTCCTTATTTTATAGCACTTTTAGAGGAGAAAGACAAGGGGGGCGATTAAAAATGTACATCCAGAGTCTGATTTTCACAATTTAATCCAATTTATAAAAACCTTTTTATATTTTACTATTTCTTTTAAATATTTTCTATAAATATAATGAGGAGGAAGAAAATAAAAAAAATGATTAAGAAGTTTGAAGATTTAACATTTATCGACGATTTTATGTTTTGTAAAGTTATGCAAAATGAAAGTTTATGTAAAGCACTTATTGAAATGATATTATCTGATACAATAGGCAAAATTGCATATATTTCGGTACAGCACAGTATTAGCACTTATGAACAGGCTAAATCGATAAGATTTGATGTTCTGGTACAGACAGAAAACGGTAAATTTTACGATGTCGAAATGCAGGTAAGCAACGAGAAGAATATACCCAAAAGAATGAGGTTTTACCAAGCAGCTATTGATATCTCGTTCTTGGATAAGGGAAATTCCTATAATAATTTAAATGACAGCTTTATAATTTTTATTTGCACTTTTGATGCTATCGGTAAAAACAAATCTGTTTATACCTTTGAAAACATCTGTATTGAAGATAAAAACACATCTTTACAAGATGGAACAAAAAAGATTATAATAAACTCAGAGGCTTTTGAAAATGCCGAAGACAAAGAATTAAAGGAATTTTTAGAATACCTTAAAACAGGTAAAGTAAAGAGTGAATTTACAAGGGAGATAGAGGCTATGATACAAACAGTAAAACAAAATGAACAAGCAAGGCAAGAATATAGATTAATGTCAACTTTTGAGATGGATATTAAAGATAGTGTTAAGCGGGAGACAGCAAAACTTATGAAACAAAAAAACTTCGATATAGCTTTAATTAAAGAAATAACAGGCCTTCCCGAATCAGAGATTGAGAAACTGTAGATTAGGGGATAGGCGTAAACCTGACGGGGCGGCCTTGTCTCTACTTAAAATTGTTTCGCTAATCTTCAATATGTGGAAAGTGTGCTGTTCTAAGAGCTAACTATCACCATCCATAGCGGAATTTTAATACTTAATTGTTTTTCAAAACCGCCCAATGGACGGTTTAGAAAACTTAAATAGTTAATCCACCACCGCCACGCATGGCGGTGGTTACAGCTTCGAGAGTTTTGCTGTCAGGCAAAACTCTAAGATAAAAAATGTACAGGATGTACATTTTTTATCGACTCAAGGCCGGCAAGCCAAGCGGAAGCCAACAATGCTGCCCCTGTCGACAGGACTTTTGTGGCTCCGTAGGCCCACAGCGCAGTTCCCCGCGCCATTGTTCCAGCCGCCGCGCCAAACACGGCGAGTGCCTGACGTGGGCCCCGCATAGTCCGCCCCCGGCGAAGCCGGCAAAGTGACATACCAATCCCAGCACCATTCAAAGATGTTCCCGCTCATGTCATATAAACCGTAGCCGTTAGGAGACTTTTTCTTTACCTCATGGGTTTTACTTCCGCTGTTTGAACTGTACCAAGCATAGTTTTTAAGTTCAGTCTCGGTATTTGCTCCTGCCCATTTATAATCAGTTTCTCCTTTCGCTGCCCATTCCCATTCCGCTTCAGTCGGCAAACGGAATCCTTTTTTGTTCATATCCATGTCAGGTACTTTTTTTGCCTCTGCGTCAGCTGTGCCGTAGGTATGCCCTTCAACCGTATACACGCACTGGCTTTCTCCCAATTCCGCTACCTTTTTGGTAAGCTCATTGCAGAACGCTATACACTCATACCAGTTTACCTGCTCTACAGGACGCTTTCCCTGTTCTTCGCCTTCATCAGGTTTTTTGCCGGAACTCCCATCAAAGTAGCTCGGATTAGTGCCCATCACCTTTTCCCACAGCTCCTGCGTTACCTCAGTCTCCCCTATAAGATAGGCACTTAAACTTACGGTATGAGGCTTGTTATCACTGTAAGCATTATCGCCCAACTGGGCATCCACAGCGGCTATACCTTTCATGGTAAATTCGACTGAACTTACAGTGTAAGACTTATCAATAGGAGGAACAGGCTTGGGCTTTTCCTTTACTTTTTGCGGACAGCCTGTTAATAAGACTCCCGCAGCCAACAACAATGCAGTAATTGATACTGCCCGATTTAAGACCTTAGTCTTAAGTTTGAAATTAGTTTTTTTCATAGCTAACTTCTCCTTTAAATAATTTAATTTTTGTATATCCAAAGGCTTATTTACTACCTTGAAATATCAACATATATAATTTTATCTGTTAATCATCTTCATCGCCATCACAACTATAGATATTCCTCCAAGGGAAATATCCCCTATTTATGATCTCAATCTCATTTTTACAAGTATCTTTATTTTTCTCATTAAACTCAGGTTGTATTTTATAAATCAAACAGGCTTCGGCATCTTTAATTAGTGTTTCCATATCATCATCTCCTGAAACAGAAATAACTTCACCTGCAAATACAGATATATACTCATAGTCATCTAAATTATTAAGTATATCTTCATAACTAGAATGATCTCCAACCAATCTTGCTCCTATTGTTTGCTCATGGGTTTCACCTATGTATAGTATTTGCTTATTATCTGCAATAATTGCATATAAACCGTTTTTATCGAGAATTTCTCTATCACTATCATCAACAATTTCTTTTAATTTTTCTTCTAAGTTAGAATAATTGTCCAGCTCATCTATACTAAACGAATCGATTTCTTCCCAGTATATTTTTACATGCTTCATCAAAGTCTCCTTTCCCGTACTTTACGGTATGTTTAATTTAAATTTTATTATTCCACACTTATCCCAAAGGATAAGAGCTCCCGTTTTTTCAATTTATCTTGCACCTTAATCCCTTTATTTCCAAATCATAGCAGTCTCCCTCCTTTTAGATAGGATAAATTTATACAAAAAACCGCAAAGCCGAATAAATTCAGCCCTGCGGTTTATAAATTGAGAAAAATAAATATTACTAGCTTTAATTAGAGATATTTTACTTAATAGAGAAAATGGGGAGGTAAACTTAGGCTAACATTTTTTAACGCATTACAAGCCAGGATAAGGGAAAGAGAAAAATTTAATGTTATGCAAAAAAGCTGTTTAACCATAAAAATGAGTATAGGCTAAAACCTTTAAAATGTCAAGATATCGCATTTAGGCAGATAATTTAACCGCAGCGACCGCAAAGGAATTTTTTAAGAACCTTTGTAACAGTTCGGGGTTTCCAAAGGGGTATCCCCTTTGGCAGACGGGAACAACCAGCATAGCTTCGAGGTAAAGGAAGGAGTTGTTTTAGGGGAGGAAAGGTACAGCCGGCGCAGCTTCAAGGCAAACCTGTTCTGTCGGGTTGTCCTTTTTCCCCTAATCAATTTTGCCTTTTCTATTTTCCTCAATTGAAAATTTTTGCATTTTGTGCTAATATATGTTTATGAAAAGTTTAAACTCATTATCAAAACAGCTTTTAACTGCTGTATTTCTTGTTTTGTCGGTATCGGTTTTTATGACCGGTTGTAAAAAAAATGATCAAGCCTTGCAAAACGCAATGGATGATATTGAAAGTATAAGCTACGGAGCCTTAAACCGGCTTGAGCCCATCAATGTAATTTTTAAGGAAGAAATAAAGTACCCTGAAAATCTTGAAAAGGCTTGTATTTTAACGCCTAAGCCTTCCGGAGAATGGACGATAGCGGGTAAAAATCAAATCACCTTTACCCCCTCATCAGCTTACAGCTTTAAAACCGATCTTAACTTGGAATTGGATGTAGGACTCCTTCTCGAAAACACCGAAAAGAAAAAGGGAGTCAGTATTACATTCAGCATAGCTCAGCCTGAGTTTAAACTTATATCGGGTGAACTAATCCCCGACGAAAAAAAAGAGGATGTTTTTAGATTTGAAGGTATAGGCGAAACCGATATACCTGAAACGCTTGACTCAATAGAAAAAATGTTTACAGCCGATTTAAAGATGGGAAATGCAAAGTCAAACCCTGCCGTAAAGGTTAGCCAAGGAGCCGCTCCCAACCAATATAAGATAAGCATAAGAGAAATAAACAGAAAAAAGCAGGTTCAAGAATTGAGCCTATCATGGAATTTGGAAGCTCTCGGAGGAGAAGGCTCAAATTCTACGAGTTTTACAGTGGCAGCCCTGTCGGTTTTTCAGGTAACTTCTTTTTCGCAAGAAACGGGAGGCGAAATACAGGTAAACTTTTCGGATGCCCTTGATCCTTCGCAAGATTTACGAGGTTTTATAAAACTTGAATCGTCTCCTGAAACTCCCTTTAGATACGGCATTGACGGGTACAAGCTTAAAATCTTTGCTCAAAATGGAGCTTTTCCCGACAATACGCGCTTATCGGTACTGCCCGGCATAAAAAATTCAAGAGGGAAAAAACTTGAAACCGAAGCTGACTTTTCCGTAACGGTTGCTTGGGAAAAACCCTCAATAAGCTTTACAAAGGCCGGAAACATAATTCCGGCAAAGGAAATGTCCGTCCTTGTTTCTACCAAAAATATCAGCGGCCTCATGCTTGAAGCCTTTCAAATTTACGATAAAAATATGACACAGTTTTTTCAGGTAAATAACATAGATGGAGACTATGAGCTAAACCGAGTAGGAGAACCCGTTTGGCGGCAGAGCTTCGACTTTGAATGGAACAGTTCGATGAAAAACCGCTATATTCAACACTCCCTCGATATAAGCAAGCTGGTAAAAAAATTCCCCGGCGGTATGTTCCAGCTTCGTGCAAGTTTTACAAAAAAGCACAGCATGTATGAATCCCCTTCCAAAACCAACGAGTTTTCTCATCTTCCGTTTCCAAAGGATATAAGTGAAATAGAAAACTTTACAAACATCGAAACCGATTATTGGAATAATTCGGATATAGAAGATGAAGACCGTTATAAATTTTGGTCAAACAGGGAAAACCCGAATCATCCCGCTTTTTACCTTCCGTCCTACAGCAATTACTGTATGGCAATAAAAAGAATTTTGGTTTCAAACATAGGCTTATCGGCAAAAAAAGATAGAGAAGGAAATATATATATATGCGCAGCAGATCTATTGACAGCCGAACCTATGAGCGGTGTAAATATAAGTTTATTCAACTTTGCTCAAAAAGAATTGGAATCAGGTAAAACCGACGGCGACGGGCTTTTAATGCTCAAAAACGAAAACGATGCCTTTCTTATAAGGGCCGAAAAAAGCGGAGACGTAAACTGGCTTCCCCTTAATTCTGAGATTCTTTCCACAAGTCATTTTCAGGTAGAAGGAGAGTCTTCAAAAAAAGGAGTTAAGGGCTATATTTATGGAGAACGCGGGGTTTGGCGGCCGGGGGACGATATTCATCTTGTATTTATTTTACAGGATTTGGAAAAAAGCCTCCCAAAAGATTTTCCTGTTAAATTCCATCTTGAAGATCCTTTAGGGAAAAAAGCGGATTCTAAGGTTTTTACTTCTTCTGTGGACGGCTTTTACAGAATTGACACTAAAACCAATGTTCAAGACAAAACCGGCACATGGTACGCAAGGGTTACAGCCGGAGGAAAGACATGGTCTAAGAGCATAAAGGTTGAGACCATTGTACCCAACCGCCTATTTGTAAACCTCGATCCTAAAGCAAAATATTTTTCCGAAGGCTATAATCCGGCCGTGCTGGGAGGAGAATGGCTCCACGGGGCAAAGGCTTCAGGCCTAAAGGCTGAAATTTCAGCCCGCTATGTTTTAAACCGGACACCTTTTGAAAACTATAAAAACTACAATTTTATAAATCCCGAGCTTAGCGTACAACAAGATTCAAATAAAATTTGGGAAGGTACTTTGGATGATTCGGGAAAAGCCGACATAAATCTTTATCTTTCATCCGAAGCAAGAGCCCCCGGAAAACTACGGGCAATTTTTGAAACAAGAATATACGAGCCTTCAGGTGCCTTTTCTACGGAAAACAAGGTCTTTGATTATTCGCCCTATTCACGCTATGTCGGAATGCAGATTCCTAAAAGCGATGATGAGTATAGAGATATGCTTTACACCAATAAGGATCAAACCCTAAATTTTGTGGTTTTAGATCCTGAGGGAAATCCCGTAAAAGAAGGCGTAAACTTAACCGTAAACCTCTATAAGCTGGAATGGTATTGGTGGTGGGAAACAGACGAAGAAAGTGCCAACTATACGAATTCAAGATACACTCAACACATAAAAAACTGGAATATTTCGGCAAAGGGCGGAAAGGCCGAACTTAAGATGAAAGTTTCAAATGGAGACTGGGGCAGGTATTTGATTACGGTTTCAGATCCGAACGGAGGGCACAGCTCAGCTCAGGTAGTATACTTTGACTGGGAAGGATGGGCCAGCCGAAGAACAAGTGATGAGTCAAGCGATTCAATCATCATGCTGACAACCGACAAAGCAAAATACTATGCCGATGATACTGCCGAAATCACCTTCCCCGGTTATGAGGGTGCAAAGGCCCTAATCACAATCGAAAAAAACGGCAGAGTCTTAAAACAAGAATGGATAAAATCCAAGGGGAAAATTTTCTCGTACAAATTAAAACTTGATTCTTCTATGGCTCCGAACATCTACGCTCACGTAAGTTTAATACAGGAACACAGCCAGACAAAAAACAGTCTGCCCATAAGAATGTACGGAATAACTCCTGTAATGATAGAAAACAAATTATCAAGACTCAACCCGGTCATAAATACGGAACAAAGTTTTGAACCTAACAGCAAGGTTTCGTTTACGGTAAGCGAAGAAAAGGGAAGACCCATGACCTTTACCGTTGCCGTAGTAGACGAGGGGCTATTAGGCCTTACAGCCTTCCATACCGGTAACCCATGGGACAGCTTCTATAAAAAAGAGTCCTCGCAAATTACCTCTTGGGATATTTACAAGTACGTAATCGGGGCCTACAGCGGAAAGATAGAATCGATTCTTTCGGTAGGAGGAGGAGGCTTTATAGACAATAAGACCTCAAAAAATGCGGAACGTTTTAAACCCGTTGTTTACTTTTTCGGCCCCTTTGAAATCAAAGCAAAGGAAAAGAAGACAATCGAATTCGATCTTCCGCAGTACATCGGAGCTTTGCGCATTATGGCAGTTGCAGGAAAGGACGGAGCCTACGGTATAAAAGAAGAAACAGTAAAGGTAAAAAGCGATCTTATCGTAATGCCGACTCTCCCCCGAACCATGGGCATAGGAGAAACAATCGAGGTTCCCGTAACAGTCTTTAACGGAACCTCTTCCGAAAAAAAAGCAAAGGTGGTTTTAAAAAGCGAGGGAGCCGTAAACTCAAGCGAAACAAAAGAGTTGACTATCCCGGCAAATTCCGACTCTTCCGTCTTTTTTAGGTTAAAAACTGATAAGGGAGGCATCGCAAAATTCACGGCGGAAGCCTCGGCCTCAGGCATTTCAAAAACGGCAAAGGCCTTTACCGAAATAGATGTGCTTTCCAGAGGAACGCCATACTCTACAGTCGAGCTTATAAATATTGAAGCCGGAAAAACCTTTGCTAAAACCGTTCCGCTAAGGGGCGAAAACGGAACAAAGAGTTTAAGCGTAGAAATTTCTCAAATGCCCGCCCTCGGACTTGAAAACCGCCTGGCCTATCTTTTGGGTTATCCTTACGGCTGTATAGAGCAGATAACTTCCAAGGCCTTCCCCCAATTATACCTAAATACGATAACGGCCCTAGACCAAACCGAGATTGATAAGGCAAAGAGTAATGTAAACTCGGTTCTAAACCGCTATATAAACTATCAGCTTAGATCGGGAGGATTCAGCTATTGGCCTGACGGCGGATATGAAAGCTCTTGGGCTACAAACTATGCAGGCCACTTTATGGTTGAAGCAAAAAAAGCCGGTTATGAAGTAAATGACAGCATTTATCAAAGCTGGCTTTCTCATCAGATAGAAATGGCGAAAAATTGGGCAGGCACCTATGCGGACGGTATGGAAACTCAGGCCTACCGCCTATACACCCTTGCCCTTGCAGGAAAGAGTGATATAGGAGCAATGAACCGTTTAAAAAATATGGAACAAAACCTTAACTCCGTATCGAAGGCTTTCCTTGCAAATGCTTATAGTCTTGCAGGCCACAGCAGTACGGCCAAGGCAATGCTCGAAAAACTGTATGAACCGACCACCGTTTATAGGAGCACGGGCGGAAACTTTTCGTCCAATATCAGAGACTTGGCTTTAATCTTAAATGCTTATACCACTGTCGGAGAAACTGCAAGGACATCAAACCTTATTTCAAAGCTTGCTAAAATTTCGTCAAGCAATGAGTGGCTTTCGACACAGGAAACGGCTTGGATTCTTTTAGCCCTTGCCCCTCACTATGCCTTTGACAAAAATAAGAGTGCAAACTATGAGATTGTAACCGAAGGAAATGTAATCAAGGACAAATTGAACAATACATCAAAACTCCATAATATTCCGGTAAATACCGAAACGGCAAAAAAGATGGAAATTAAGAATACGGGAAATACACCTATCTTCGCTGCTATAAACACGGCAGGAAGGCTTAATCCGGGAAGCGAAACCCGCATCGAAGAAAACTTAAAACTTTCGGTCATCTATCAAAACGAGGATGATCAAGAAGTCTCGCCTGAGACCCTAAAAAAAGGACAGAGGTTTAAGATGAGGGTAAGAGTCGACAATAAGACCCAAAGTACTCTTGAAAACCTTACCCTTTCAATCCCCATTCCGACAGGCTGGGAAATTACAAACACAAGGCTCGGAGGCGACGATGATACGGATTCGGAAGACAGGCGCAGCACAAACCGCCTATATGACTTTCAAGATTTGAAGGATACTCATATTTATACTCATTTTGCCTTAGGCGGCTACGGCACAAAGAACTTTGAGTTTACGGGAACCGTAACATACGGAGGAGAATACTATATACCGGCAATCTTTGTCGAGGCTATGTACGATTATGCTTATAGGGCAGTCCTCCCCGGCACAAGGGTAAAGGCGTTTGATTAGTATGAATATAGCCGAATTTATAAAAGCCGCAAAAAAGAATGATGTTAAACTTATAACAACTTATTTACAAAACGGCTTTGATATTAACACAAGGGATAAGGACGGCTTTACGGCTGTTATGGAAGCAGCCGAATTCGGCTATAAGGATTTATTTTAGTTTAAAAAAAATAATAAATAAATAATTTTTTTTATAATTTATATTTTTTTTTTTTTATTGACAAGTCAAAAAAATTATGAGATAATCTAGTGGATACTTGAGCTATAAATACATATTGTGCTTATAGCTTAAAGTAATTTTTATTTTGTGGAGGAGATTTTTATGGAAAAATCTAAGTTCAAACCGAATGGTGTTGCTCTTGTTCCCTTTCTTATCTTTGTTGTCGTTTATCTGGGAATCGGTGTAACTCTTGTAGCAAAAGGCGATCCTATGGGATTTTACGGCTTTAAGGGCCCTATTGCCGTAATTGTAGGTATTATAGCAGCCTTTTTAATGCACAAAGGTTCAGTCAATGAAAAATTCGACGCTTTGGTCAAAGGCTGCGGAGATGCAAACATCATTACTATGTGCATCATCTATATTTTGGCAGGAGCTTTTTCGGTTGTTTCAAAGCAGATGGGCGGTGTTGATTCTACAGTAAATTTAGGTTTAACCCTAATACCGCCGAATTTTGTTACGGCAGGACTTTTTATTATCTGCTGTTTTTTGTCTATTGCAACAGGAACAAGTGTCGGTACTATTGCTGCCGTAGGTCCTATAGCCGTCGGTTTTGCAGAAAAAGCAGGTATTTCTATGCCTCTTATGATAGCCTCAATGGTAGGCGGAGCAATGTTCGGTGATAACCTTTCGATTATTTCGGATACTACAATTGCAGCTACAAGAACACAAGATGTCGACATGAGGGATAAATTCAGGGTTAATATGGCATTAGCCTTACCGGCCGCAATTTTAACTATCATCCTCCTATTGATTTTCGGCAGGCCATCCGTTCCTCCGCAAATTGAATCTTTGGAATTTAATATCGTAAAAGTCTTGCCCTATATCTTCGTATTGGTCGCAGCTATTGCAGGTCTTAACGTATTTGCCGTTCTTTTAGGCGGAATTATTTTTTCCGGTATTATAGGAATGGCTTACGGAGCTTTTAATCCATTAGAGTGGACAAACCATATCTATGACGGCTTTAACGGAATGTTTGAAATATTCTTGCTTTCTATGCTAACCGGAGGACTTGCTTATATGGTAAGTCAGGCAGGCGGTATGGAATGGCTTTTACAAAAAATAAAGGGTATGGTAAAGGGAAAAAAATCCGCAGAGCTGGGTATCGGTGCTCTAACCCTTCTTACCGATGCTGCAACGGCAAACAATACAGTTTCAATTATTATCGACGGCCCTATTGCAAAAGAAATGTGTGAAGAATTCAAGGTTGATCCTCGAAGATCTGCCTCACTTCTTGATGCCTTTTCTTGTGTAATGCAAGGATTAATTCCCTACGGTGCTCAGCTTTTAATAGCCTGCTCCTTTACAAATGGTCTTGTAAATCCTGTAGGTGTTATTCCTCTATTGTGGTACCAGCTTTTACTGGGCGTTTTCTTGGTTCTCTCTATATTCTTCCCATTTGCCGACGGATATATTAAAAAACATCCTTGGAATTTTGAAGAATGGAAGGCTGTTAAAGCAAAATAAGTTTTATAACTTAAAATATTTTTCCCAAGGTTCGGGTAAAACTTAGAGCCTTGGGATTTTTTATTCGTGCGGAGGGTTTAATACCCTGTTGCTGTGCAACGTACGCTCTGCGTCGTAACAAAGGGTATTAAAGCCGACTGCAACCACCTTATGAGAACAACAACCCCGACGCTCGCGTCGGGGTTGTTGATTTATCGGCAGGTTTCTTCTTTTATTCACTTTGAAGTCTCATTACTGGTGTCCATTACGGGTGTTTCTAAGGGGGCCCCTTAGGGGCGTCCCTTAGGGGTGCCTTTCATAGCAAATATTATGATGCTTGCTATGATTATTGTTCCGCCTATTGCCGTTCCTTTATTTAAGGTTTCGCCTAAGGCTAGATAGCTTAAAATACTTGCAATCAAGGGATTAAAAAAAATAAAATTTGTAACATCGCTTGTTTTTTCGGCAAATTCTATTCCCTTATTAAAGAAAAAATAACCTAATGCACTTGTAAAAATCCCTAAGTATAAAAGACTTCCTATATACCTAAAATCGGCAGAAATGAGTTCTTTATAACCGTCAATACAAAAAGGAGATAAAATAATAGACGCACAAATCATACTATAGGTTACAATTTCTATTGAAGTATAGCCCATTTTTGTAAGTTTTCGGCTTAAAATATTATATCCGCAAAAAGAAACTGCTGCCGCCACAGTCCACAAAATACCTATGTCTACCGACAAAATTCCTTCCCATAATATAATAACTAAAACTCCGCAAAAAGCCGTCAAAATGGAGATGATTCCGATCTTACTTATCTTTTCGCCATAAATAACCGAAGCCGCTGCAGCGGTCATTATAGGGGTTGTAGCGATTATTATGCTTGAGGTTGCAGCTGTGATTGTTCTAATACCCATATTAAAAAAGATAAGATATAGGTCAAACCCAAGCGCTCCCGCCAAAAAGAATAATCCTATGTGCTTAAGTTTAAAAGGAGCTCTAATTTTATTAAACCTTCCCATAATTAAAAGAACAAGACTTGCCAAAAAGCATCTTAAAAAACCCAAGGCTTCCGGCCCGAAATGCGTTAAGGAAAATCTTGAAAACGGAAAAGAGGAGCCGAAAAAAATAATGGCGGCAATAGCATATAAATATGATTTCAGTTTATTAGACATAATCCCTTCCTAATCTTTAACATGGATTTTTTTTTAATATTATGATATACTAAGATAGTAATGAAATCAAGTATGAGTGTCATATATTTGTTTCCTAAAAAATTTCAATTTTTCAATTTTTTTTACTTGCAATAATATAATAAATGGCTTATAATACTTCCATAGCGTATATTTCATTTGGAGGAAGATATATGAACAGAAAAGAATTGGACAAATTGGGATTTGCTTCAAAACAGATTCATGCAGGAAGCATTAAGAACAAGTACGGTGCTTTAGCTACACCTATTTATCAAACTTCAACATTTGCGTTTGATTCGGCTGAACAGGGAGGCCGCAGATTTGCCTTAGAGGAAGAGGGTTATATTTACACTCGATTGGGTAACCCTACGACTACGGTTGTTGAAGAAAAACTTGCCTGCCTTGAGAACGGGGAAGCTTGTATGTCTGCAAGTTCCGGTATAGGTGCCGTTACCTCATGTATTTGGTCAATTGTAAATGCAGGTGATCATATTGTTGCCGGAAAGACTCTTTACGGCTGTACCTTTGCATTTTTAAATCATGGTCTAACACGCTTCGGTGTTGAGGTAAGCTTTGTCGATACTAGAAATCCTGAAAACGTAAAAAAAGCTTTAAAACCGAATACAAAAATCGTTTATTTGGAAACACCGGCTAATCCTAACATGTATCTTAGTGACATCGCAGAAATAAGCAAAATTGCTCATGCTCATAATCCCGAATGTAAGGTAATAGTAGATAATACCTATATGACGCCCTATCTTCAGCGCCCTCTTGATTTAGGTGCAGACGTCGTTCTACATTCTGCAACAAAATACCTAAACGGACATGGAGATGTTATTGCAGGTTTTGTTGTCGGAAAAAAAGAATTCATCGATCAGGTACGTTTTGTAGGTGTTAAAGATATGACTGGTTCTACATTGGGGCCCTTTGAAGCCTACTTGATAGGCCGAGGTATGAAAACACTCGATATCCGCATGGAAAAGCACTGCGCCAACGCTCAAAAAGTTGCAGAGTTCTTGGAAAAACACCCGGCTGTTGAATCCATCGCTTTCCCGGGCCTTAAATCCTTCCCGCAATATGAACTTGCAAAAAAACAGATGAAACTTTGCGGAGCTATGATTGCCTTTACCGTTAAGGGCGGCTTAGAAGCCGGTAAAACTCTTATAAACTCGGTTAAATTTGCAACCATTGCAGTAAGCTTAGGCGATGCCGAAACTCTTATTCAGCATCCTGCAAGTATGACTCACTCTCCGTATACCCCTGAAGAAAGAGCTGCTTCGGATATTGCCGAAGGTTTGGTACGCCTTTCTGTAGGTCTTGAAGATGCGGAAGACATTATTGCCGATTTAAAACAAGCCTTAGATAAACTTGTTAAATAAATCTCAAAAACACCTCTAAAATTTTGTTGGGTTTTAGAGGTGTTCATTCTGTAAAGATTATGGAGGATCTTGTTTTTTGAAAGCAGCCGTATTTGCCGGAACTGCAGTAGATACCCGAATGGGAGTTGAACTTCTGGAAAGAAGAGGCATAGAAGCTTTTGCGGTTCCTATGTCGAGTACCTGTGAGGAACAGTCACAATTACAATATTTCTCGCAAGAAGCCCTTGAAAATTTTTTTATCACAAAATCAAATGAGGCTATAAAAAAGGGCATTGATGTTATTGTCATATATTGCAATTCTTTAAGCTCTGCCATAGATTACGAAAAAATACAAAAACTTTTAAACATTCAAATTTTTAGCCCGCTTGATACATATAAAAATCTTCCTAAAGATTGTAAAAACATAGCTATTTTAGCTGCAAACGGATTAGCCGCATACACAATCGATAAAATTATTCAAAAATATAACCGAGAAAAAAATACCATTCCTATAGGGAATATGAGTATAGTACAGCTCATTGAAAAGGGGCTTATTCCGGCTGAAATAGTAAGGCTTTTAAACCTTAAAGGCCTTTTATCCTACCTTGAAAATATCGAGATAAACGATTATAAAATAGACAGCCTGATATTAGGCTGCACCCATTTTCCATATATAAAAAATGAACTTCAAAAACATACTTCAATTAGAATTATAGACCCGGCAGAAAAAATGCTGGAAACAATATTACATACCAAGGAGAAAAAAGAGTATGCAAAAGAAAACTCAAACAATGACCGGTAATAATGCGGCTTCTTATGTAGCCTACGCCTTTACCGATGTAGCTGCCATTTATCCGATTACGCCATCCTCAGATATGGCCGAGTTGGTTGACTCATGGGCTGCCAACGGAAGAAAAAACATTTTCGGTCAGACTGTTCTTGTTTCGGAATTGGAATCCGAGGCAGGAGCCGCCGGCTCAATGCACGGTGCCCTTTCTGCCGGAGCCTTAGCTTCAAGTTTTACGGCCAGTCAAGGGCTTTTACTTATGATACCCAACATGTACAAGATGTCAGGTGAGCTTTTACCGGGAGTCTTACATGTATCGGCTAGAGCCCTTTCGGCCCACGCCCTTTCTATTTTCGGCGATCATCAAGACGTTATGGCCTGCCGCCAAACAGGTTTCGGTATGCTCGCCTCCGGTTCGGTACAGGAAATTATCGACCTCGGCGGTATTGCCCACCTTGCCGCAATAAAGGGAAGAGTCCCTTTCCTGCACTTCTTTGACGGTTTTAGAACAAGTCATGAACTTCAAAATGTTGAGCTCATCGACTATGAAGACTTTGCAAAGATGCTTGATTGGAAGGCTCTAAACGATTGGCGCACCACGGCAATGAATCCTGAACACCCATTTACCAAGGGTACCGCCCAAAACCCCGATGTTTATTTTCAGGCTGCAGAAGCCTCCAATAAATTCTATACCGATGTTGTAGAAATAGTTGCCGATTATATGAAGCAAATTTCGGCATTGACGGGAAGAACATATCGCCCCTTCGACTATCATGGAGCACCCGATGCAGAACGTGTAATCATTGCTATGGGGTCTATAACCGAGACAGCCGAAGAAACGGTTGACTACCTTGTTTCCAAGGGAGAAAAGGTCGGCCTTATAAAGGTAAGACTTTACCGTCCTTTCTCGCCCAAATACCTTTTTGATGTAATGCCCAAGACGGTTAAAAAGATTGCCGTTCTTGACCGAACAAAAGAGAAGGGGGCCCTTTACGAACCCCTTCATTTGGACATACTCGGTGCTTACATTGATGTGCCCAATAAACCTTTAATAGTAGGCGGAAGATACGGACTTGCTTCTAAAGATACTACGCCGTCAATGGTAAAGGCCGTGTTCGACAATCTTAAAGCCGATGCTCCTAAAAACAATTTTACCGTAGGAATTGAAGATGATATAACCAATTTAAGTCTTCCTATTTTAGATGAAATTAAGACCGAACCTTCAGGAACAATCAGATGTAAATTCTGGGGATTCGGCTCGGACGGAACGGTCGGAGCAAATAAGAGCGCTATCAAGATTATAGGCGACAGCACAGGTATGTATGCCCAAGCCTATTTTGCTTATGACAGTAAAAAGTCCGGAGGCGTAACCATTTCTCACCTCCGCTTCGGAAAACAGCCGATAAAATCCACATACCTTATAAGCGATGCCGATTTTATTTCCTGCTCAAAGCAGTCCTATGTTCATCAATATGATTTATTGAAGGGCTTAAAAAAAGGCGGTACTTTCCTTCTTAATTGTCTTTGGTCTGACGAAGAATTGGAAGACAACCTTCCGGGAGAAATGAAGCGTTTTATTGCAAAAAATGAGATAAAATTTTATACAATCAATGCTACAGGTATTGCTCAGGAGATAGGCCTCGGCGGAAGAATCAATATGATTATGCAGTCTGCCTTTTTTAAACTTGCAGAAATTATTCCTATTGAAGAAGCCGTTGACAGCTTAAAAAAATCCATAGTCAGGGATTACGGCAAAAAGGGTGAAGACATCGTAAATATGAACTATGCCGCAGTAGAAAAGGGTGTAAACTCTCTTCACAAGGTTGCCGTTCCTGCTGCTTGGGCAAATGCAGAGGATTCACGCATCTCTAATGCTCACCTGCCGCCCTATGTACGCAATGTTTTGATTCCTATCAATAGACAGGAAGGCGATGCTCTAAAAGTAAGTACTTTTAAAGGTGTTGAAGACGGAAGAATGCCTAACTGTACCAGCCGATACGAAAAGCGTGGTGTTGCAGTTGAAGTTCCGCATTGGATAAAAGAAAATTGTATTCAGTGTAACCAGTGTTCTTTTGTATGTCCTCATGCTACAATCCGCCCCTTCCTTCTTAATGAAAAAGAAAGGGCTGCTAAACCTGAAGGCTTTGAAACTATAAAGGCCAACGGAAAAGGCCTTGAAGGGCTTGAGTACAGGATGCAGGTTTCGGTTATGGATTGTACGGGCTGTTCAAACTGTGCAAATATTTGTCCTGCAAAGAATAAGGCCCTTGTTATGAAGCCCTTGGCCGAAGAAGAAGCTCAAAGCAAAAACTGGGATTATGCAGTTGATAATGTTTCTACAAAGCACGGTCTTATGGATCAGTTCTCCGTTAAGGGAAGCCAGTTTAAACAGCCTCTCTTGGAATTCCACGGAGCATGTGCAGGCTGCGGTGAGACTGCCTATGCAACCCTTGTTACCCGTCTTTTCGGAGACCGCATGATGATAGCAAACGCTTCAGGTTGTTCTTCAATATGGGGCGGCTCTTATCCTACTGCCGGCTTTACCTATAACGAAAAAGGAAAGGGTCCTACTTGGGCAAGCTCCCTTTTTGAGGATAACGCAAACTACGGCTATGGAATGGCCCTAGGTACGCGCAAGTTGAGGGAACAGGCTGAAGACTATATGAAAAAATTCATCGAGCTCAATGTCGGAACCGATTTTACTCCTCTCTTTAAAGAATGGATTGAAAATAAAAAAGATGTTGAAGCCAATACCGCAACCTGCGATAAGATTAAGGCTCTCTTCGATGCTCATCAGCCTCCTAGAAATACGGCTGTAAAGAATACGGATGCTGCCGACTATCTTCCGGTTCCCGAAAGCCATACCTTCAAATATAATACGGGAAATATTGAAGCGGACAGGCTCTTGGAATATATCTACAAGCTGAAGGATTTTATAGTCAAAAAGAGCGTCTGGTCATTCGGAGGAGACGGATGGGCCTACGATATCGGTTACGGCGGTCTTGATCACACGATGGCTTCGGGCGAGGACTTTAACATCCTCGTATTCGATACGGAAGTTTATTCCAATACCGGAGGTCAGTCCTCAAAGTCGACTCCGACGGCAGCTGTTGCCAAATTTGCGGCAGGCGGAAAACGTATCCGCAAAAAGGATTTGGGTGCAATGCTTATGACCTACGGCTATGTCTATGTAGCTCAAGTTGCCTTAGGTTCCAATATGAGCCAGTTTGTAAAGGCTGTAAAAGAAGCTGAAAGCTATGACGGACCTTCTATTGTTATCTGTTACGCCCCATGTATCAATCACGGACTTCGCTCCGGAATGAGCAGAAGTGTTGAACAGGAGAAAAAAGCTGTTGAGGCCGGTTATTGGCATCTATACCGCTTTGATCCCCGCTTAAGAGCTGAAAGTAAAAATCCCTTCCAGCTTGACAGCAAGGAGCCGACAGCTTCATTCCAAGACTTTATCAACTCCGAAGTCCGCTACACCTCGCTTAAAAAGACCTTCCCCGATGTTGCCGAAGTCCTATTTAAGCGTGCCGAGGAAGATGCTAAGGATCGGTATAATAGGTATAAGCATATGGCTGAGTAATTAATTTTTAAATATGCGGGCGATTACGTTGTCGCTCGAATAAAAATTAATCCTCGACGTATCAAAAGCGGCACGGATGCTGCCGGTTCCAAACAAAAGCGAGTTTATGTAATAAACTCGCAGACAAAGAATGTACAGGATGTGCATTCTTTGTCAAGCGTCCGGTTAATTTTTATCGGCTCCTAGTACTCGCCTCGCATATTTAAAAATTAGCCTACAGGAGGCGGGCAATTACGTGCCTCTTGAATAAAAATTAAAAAAAATGTAAATTATCTCTTACTAAAGGTTTATACTATGAAAGTGATAAATATCATTTGGATTATTTTAGGCTTCATTTGTTTTGTTCTGGGAATTATAGGTATTATCATGCCTATTTTACCGACAACGCCGTTTTTTATGGTAACCCTTGTGTGCTTTGCAAAGGGCTCGGAAAGGTTAAAAAAATGGTTTATGGGCACGTCTTTTCATAAAAAATACATTCAAAGTTTTTATGAAAAAAAAGGCATCAGCTTAAAAAATAAGATTATTATTTTATCTTTTGCTTCAATCATGCTTGCTACCGCCTTTTATTTTTCGGCTAAACCATACGCCCGAATTTTAATAGCCTGCGTTTTTTTGGCTAAATATTATGTTTTTATCTTTAAAATAAAAACTCTTCCTGCTGAAGAAAAATCGGCAGTAAAAGCAGATTCAGGCTGTGTTGAAAAAAGATAAAACAGAACAAGAAAAAAAGCTCATTGGTATTATGATAGATATGTACCGCTCTTTTGAAGGAAGAGAAATGAATGATGATGAGCTTGATGAGCTTTTTTTATATGCATCTAAAAGAATTGAAACCTGTCTTTACAGAAAAAAAGCCCAAAAAAAACCTTTTTGTAATGTCTGTCCTATTCATTGTTACAAAAGCGATATGCGTGAAAAAATAAAAAAAGTAATGCGGTATGCAGGGCCGAGGCTTTTATTTAAACGGCCTATTTTAAGCTTAAAGCATCTTTTTCATACAATCTATGCAAAAAAACATCCTCCAAAGCCTCCGGTTTAAAACGGCAATAAAAGCAGCCTGAGTCAGTCATCCGCTTTAGGAGTTTTTTTACATCTTTTTTACGGCATTGACATTTTTTTAAAATTTATGTTATAATATGCTTTCACTGATATTCCGTAGTGCTGGCGGATAAATTAAGGAGATAAGGCTTATGCCTACAATTAATCAATTGATAAAGAAGGGGCGAAAATCGGCAGCGGTTAAGACAAAGAGTCCTGCTTTGCAGTCTTGCCCCCAAAAACGCGGTGTTTGCACCAGCGTTAAGACCATTACGCCGAAAAAACCGAACTCGGCCTTAAGAAAGGTTGCCCGTATCCGTTTAAGCAACGGAATCGAAGTAACCGCCTATATTCCGGGTATCGGACACAACTTGCAGGAACACTCTGTTGTTCTCGTAAGAGGCGGACGTGTTAAGGACCTCCCGGGTGTACGTTATCACATTATACGCGGTACTAAAGACGCTCTCGGTGTAGAAGACAGAAAACGAGGCCGCTCCAAGTATGGGGCTAAAAAGCCTAAGGCCTAGGGGTAGAAAATGGGTAGAGGAAAAATTACTACAAGACGTCCTATAGCGCCTGATACAAAATATAATAGCGTGGTAGTTACCCGCTTTATCGGACGGATGATGCTTTCAGGAAAAAAGAGTATTACTACAAAAATTATGTATGACTCTTTTGATAAAATCAAGGAAAAAACCGGTGAAGAACCATTGGCCGTTTTTTCAAAGGCTTTGGACAACGTAAAACCCGTTGTTGAAGTAAAATCCCGCAGAGTCGGAGGTGCCACATATCAGGTACCTATGGACATTCCGGAAGGAAGAAGGGAAGCCTTGGCTATGCGCTGGATCATCGGAGCTGCCAGAAAGCGAAGCGGTCATGAAATGTCGGAAAGATTAGCTTCAGAGCTGATCGATGCCTACAACAATACGGGAACCGCTTTTAAAAAGAAGGAAGAAGTTCACAGAATGGCCGAAGCAAATAAGGCTTTTGCTCACTTCAGATGGTAGTACAAAGGGGAGTTCATACTACGGACTCCCTTTTTTTGTAAATATTTTATATCCGCATGGACGGCGGATGAAAAATATACTCAGGATGTACATTCATAAATGGACTCAGGATGTACATTTTTAATCGACCCTCTTGTATATTATTGTTTTTTTTATTATACTCGAATGTCTTATATTTTGAAAAGTATGAAAAACTTTTCGGTTTTTGTAAAAAAATTTAGGAGGAACTGCCTGTTTCCTCCTAAAAATCTATAAAGATGAGGTATTGATTATGGGTAATGATATTTCTAAGATGAGAAATATCGGTATTAGTGCACACATCGACTCCGGTAAAACTACTCTTTCTGAACGAATTCTTTTTTATTGTGATAGAATTCATGCTTTACATGAAGTACGCGGAAAAGACGGTGTGGGTGCTACGATGGATAATATGGAGCTTGAAAAGGAACGCGGTATCACGATTCAGTCAGCTTCAACTCAAGTTAAATGGAAGGATTATACGGTAAACGTAATTGACACTCCCGGGCACGTAGATTTCACAATTGAAGTTGAGCGTTCCTTGCGTGTTTTGGACGGAGCTATTTTGGTGCTTTGTTCGGTTGGAGGCGTTCAGTCCCAATCTATCACTGTTGATAGGCAGTTAAAACGCTACCATGTTCCCCGTATTGCTTTTGTAAATAAGTGCGACAGAACGGGTGCTAATCCCTTTAAGGTTAGAATGCAGCTTAGGGAGAAGCTCGGGCTTAATGCCTACATGATGCAGATTCCCATAGGTTTGGAAGACAAACTTGAAGGTGTTGTAGACCTTGTTACAATGAAGGCTATGTATTTTGAAGGTGAAAACGGTACGCAAATCCGAATGGCTGAAATCCCTCAGCATCTTCTAGCCGATGCTCAAAAATATAGGGAAGAAATGGTTGATGCCGCAACAATGTTCTCGGATGAATTGGCTGAAGCCTTTTTGGAGGGTACCGAAACCGAAGAAATGATCAGAGCTGCCGTCAGAAAGGGAACTCTCGCAGAGCAGTTTGTACCTGTCTTCCTCGGTTCAGCCTATAAAAATAAGGGTATCCAGCCTCTTTTAGATGCTGTAGGTTATTACCTCCCCGATCCGACTGAAATCGAAAATACTGCTTTAAATTTAGACGATAATGAAAAGCCCGTAGTTCTTGGTACGGATGAAAATGCTCCCGTAGTTGCATTGGGCTTTAAACTTGAAGACGGAAAATACGGCCAGCTTACCTATGTCAGAGTTTATCAGGGAACTTTGAAAAAAGGTGAAGAGCTCTTTAATACCCGATCCAGAAAAAAGTTTAAGGTTGGACGCTTAGTTAGAATGAACTCGGCAGCCATGGAAGACATCAACGAAGGCGGGCCCGGCGACATTGTAGCTCTCTTCGGTATTGATTGCGCTTCAGGTGATACTTTCTGCGGAGGAAACCTAAACTATGCAATGAGTTCCATGTACGTTCCTGATCCCGTTATATCTCTTTCTCTTACACCGAAAGACAAGCAGGCTGCCGATCAAATGTCTAAGGCTCTTAACCGTTTTACAAAAGAAGACCCCACTTTTAGAAGCTATGTAGACAAGGAATCGAACCAGACCATTATTCAGGGTATGGGTGAGCTTCACTTGGAAGTTTATATTGAACGAATGAAGAGGGAATACAAGTGTGATGTTGAAACCGGTATGCCTCAGGTTGCTTACCGTGAAGCTATTACCCAGAGGGCAGACTTTAACTATACGCATAAAAAGCAGACCGGCGGTTCAGGTCAGTTCGGCCGTGTTGCGGGCTTTATTGAACCCATTACCGAAAAAGATTACGAGTTTGACAATCAGATAAAGGGAGGCGCAATTCCTTCGGAATTCATACCTTCTTGCGATAAGGGCTTTAAAGAGGCCGTTAAGAAAGGAACCCTAATCGGATTCCCCATTGTAGGAACTAAAATTACCATAAATGACGGACAGTCCCACCCTGTAGACTCCTCGGATATGGCCTTCCAAGCTGCTGCAATCGGTGCCTTCCGTGAGGCTTATAAGGCTGCAAAACCGGCCATCCTTGAGCCCATTATGAAGGTTTCCATAGAGGGACCTCAGGAATTCCAAGGTAATATCTTCGGTCTTATAAATCAAAGACGCGGAATTATTGTTTCATCAACGGAGGATGATAATTTTACCCGTGTAGATGCCGAAGTTCCGTTAAGCGAAATGTTCGGGTTTTCTACCATCCTGCGTTCTTCAACACAGGGAAAGGCGGAATATTCTATGGAATTTGCCAAATACGGCAAGGCTCCGGCAAGTATTTCGGAAGAACTGATAAAAGAATACGAAGCTAAACGGCTTGCAGAAAAAAAATAAGGAGGCTCTGTAATGCTTAAAGAAGATTTGATTGAAAAAAGCCCGATGAGGAAACTTGAAAAAGCCCTCGGCGGCGGCTTGGCAGCAGGTGAAGTAGGTGTTGTTACATCTAAAAAAGGTGTAGGAAAAACATCTATTTTGGTTCAGTTCGGTTTGGATAAACTCTTACAGGACAAGCCCGTTGTTCATATATCGTTCAGTCAGCATGTAGATTATGCCATAACTTGGTATAACGATATGTTTAACGAGCTTGCAAAGAAAAAGAACCTAGGTAATGCTCAGGAAATAAAGGCTCAGTCCTTTGCAAAGAGGATTGTCTTAAACTTTAATCAAGACACTGTGAGAACTACTCAGATTTTAAAGACAATCAGAGCTTTGTCTGAGGGTGGTTCAAAGCCGTCAGTAGTTATGATTGATGACTTTAACTTTGCCAAAGCCCTGCCTGAGGCAATGAAGGAAATGAAGGCCTTCGCTAAAGAAATGGGTATTGCCGTTTGGTATACGGCTGCGGCAGATGTTACTTCATTTGAAGTTGATGAGAGCTTGAAAAAATATATTGACGATATTGACGTACTTTTATATCTTGAAAATGACGGAGATTTTATAAGGATAAGGGCCTTAAAAGAGCATGGAAATGGAGCTTCAGATACAGGTTCTTCTTTTGATGCCAGAACCATGCTTTTGAGCGAAAAATAAGTCATCTACTGGATTTTATAAGACTAGAGTGTCTATACAAAAAGCCGTGAAGGGTTTGCCCTGCACGGCTTTTTTATTTTCTGTTGATTATAAAGAGTATAAGAGCAGGTTTACCAGACTAATTTCCTTTTTACTTCAACCTTTGATACACCGAAAAGCCTTTTAATTTGTTCTTTCTTATAATTTGAATTGGAAAGTTTGTTATATTCATCCGCTACTTTTTGGAGGTCTTCGTCCGATTCGGTATAAACCGCATAGGCCGCAGCTGCACGGAATGCTCCGCTTTCCAATAGTTTATCAATGTCCTTGTTTGAATTTTTAGAAAGTCTTGCCTTATCTACTATGGCTGAATTTCCGTCATATCCTATTGTATTTATAAAATCGTTTATTTCCATAACATCTCCAAGTATAAAATAAAGCCGATCTTATTTTAAAGACCGGCTCCGTTTTGGATTTTATCGGCATTATACCTTTGTAAAGCTTTCTTTTCCTACTCCGCAAAGTGGGCATACCCAATCATCAGGTATATCTTCAAATGCCGTTCCGGGTGCAATTCCTCCATCAGGATCGCCGACAGCCGGATCATACACATATCCGCACAAATCGCATACATATTTGTCCATAATCATACTCCTTAAGTTATGTCTTTATGATTTACCATATTGCTTTATACATAATACAATATTTTTACTTAATCGGCAAGTAATTTATTTAGATTCTCGGATAAATTGATTATATTCTTGTTTGAAGGATCTAAAGCAACGACTTGGCCAAGATAATATTTTGCCTTTTTATAATCTTTAGTTTTTAAATACCATTCATACATCGCAAAAAGAGAATCTTTGTTTCTTGGATTGGATAAAAGACTTGATTGTAAAAAGTTTAAGTACTCCGTATCATTACTTTGCACCAATTTTGCATTATAATAATATAAGATTGATTTTAGCTCCGAATCGGCTCCTTTAAGTTTTTGATTTATGATTTGATTTATGCTTTGGTAATCTTTTGCAGCGTATAAAGAATTAATATAAAGGTTTATAAAGGCATTTGAAGGAGTTTTTGTATTTGTATAAAGCTGTTTTGCAAGGTTTAAGGCTTGTGTAGATTGACCTGCCCCTAGATATGCTGTTAATAAAAGTTCCTTGTTAGAGTCTGTAGGATATTTGTTGACTAAATCTTCAGCCGAATTTACAGCTTGATTCCATCTTCCGTTATTTATATCGTTTTTTACCAAGAGTGCAAGAGCTGCCGTGTTTTCGGGATAACCGTCTAAGACCTTTTTGATAAAAAAATCGGCAGTCTTATTATCGATTTTTATTGAGGCTTCAAAGCAAATTTCCGCACAGGATAATAGAACATTAAAATCTTCAGGATAGTATTTATAAGCCTCAGTTAAAAATTCTGAGGAACGGATAAGATTTTTATTCCATTCCCTTGTAAGCCGTGCACGGTATAAAAGATAATCTTTTGATGTTTTATTCTTTGTGGAATAAGCATCTAAAAGGGCGTTTGCCTTTAAGTATTCTTTTTGTTCTATTAAGATTTTTACGCGCAAAAGCAATGCTGAAATGTTTTCCGGTTCTTTTTTTAGAACGGATATAATATTTTCGGAAGCCTTGTCAAAGTCATTTTTTGCTAAATAGGCTTTAGCATATAAGAGCTTAACTTCCGTGTTGTCATTGTATGAGGAGTTGAGAGTATCGGCTATTTTTAGGGCTTCGTTTCCGTTACCCGATTCTGCTGCAAAATTTCCGTATTTAAACCCCGCAGGGTAGCATGAAGAGTCAATCTTCCATGCCCTTTGATATAAATTGACGGCTTCTGTAAGGCTGTTTGTTTTCTCTTTTAGTAAGGCTAAAAGGTAATAGGGCAATACGGATTCCGGTCTTAATTCTTGGGCTGAACGGAGTCTTGCCTCTATGTCATCCGCATAGGGTTTTAGCGCCGCATCGGAAAAATCTTCATAGGTTAAAATAAGAGCCGGTATTATAAGACTTAAAAACCCGTCTTTTTTGGTTCCGGACGGATAAGTTCCGGTCTTTACATCTCTTAGAGCTTTTAAATAGGGGTCATCTTCATTGGATACCGGCGGTTTTATACCGTTTGTTTCAAGGGGATAAACTAGATACATAATATCGGCGATGACTTTAAGATAAAGCTTATTTTCGTTTGTGAGGCCTTTGCTGTCATTTTGGATATAAAGGACTGCTTCCTTTAAACTTGCCGGGCTTCCTTTTTCTATTAGGGCAGCAAGATTAGCGTCAAGCCTCTTTTCGGCGAGCTCATTTTTTCCGGGAAGGGAGAGAATTGTTCCTTCTCCTATGGGTTTTAAATTACTCCCGTTTTGTTCTATTGTAGCTATTTTGCTGTCATCAGCTGCCGATTTTGTACTTACACACGAAAAAAAGGTAATACAGCATATTAGAATCGTAAAATACAGTAGAGAACAAAATTTGACTGTTGTTTTTTTTAAGTAAAAGCTCACGCTTTTATTATAATATATTTTAATAAGATTGCCAATATCTTTTAGCAATCTTAATTGAGAATTTTCATTGCAAATTTTTTTAAGCTATGATAGCATTATTTTAGTGATTGGAGGAAAAATGCAAAAAATTCTTATTCTTACCATATCGTCTCTTGTGGCGAAATTCTACAAAAACTGTCTGTTTGAAATATTCGGAGATTCGGTATTTATTAAAACAAAAAGCGTCGAATCCGATAATTTTGTATTACCCGAAAAAGCGGATGTGTACCTTGTCGCCACAACTTCCAGTAAATATTTTGATTATGTTATGTCGAATATCGACAAAGACAAGGCTGTGCTGGTGAGGCTTACTTTTAAACAACAAGACATTGAGCGTTTAAAAGCCTTAACTGCCGGAACAAAGGCCTTACTTGTAAATTTAAGTAAAAAAATGGCTCTGGAAACTATTTCCGATTTGTACCGTTTGGATGTTACAAACATCAACTTTTACCCATGTTATCCCGGGCAAAAGAATATACCGGAAGCGGCTTTGGCTGTAACGCCGGGCGAGCAGAGGTTTGTTCCTAAAAATATTGAAACCGTAATCGATTTGGGGAACAGGTATTTAAACGCAAATACGGTTACCGAAACAATTCTTAAACTCGGCAGGCGGGAAATTTTAAAAAGCGAAAAATATGAAAATTATATATCGCAGTTGGCCGAACGGAGCTACAGTATCGAAACGCTCACAAACAAAAATTTAAGTATCGAAAATACGTATCAAATGCTTATAGAATCCCTTGATGTCGCCGTTATAGGAATCGATGCGGAAGGAAAGATTTTCGTATGTAACAATGCTTTTTCTAAAATAATGAACATTGACCGTTTTGAACTTATAAACGGCAATTTTAAAATGGCCTTAACCGGTATCTTTGAACACTTAAAAGAAGAAAATACTACAAAGAAAATCTCAAAGATTATCCGCATTCATAATTCTAACTTTGTTCTAACCGTTATCCCTTTTTTTTGGGAAAACGAATATGCCGGAAAATATATTTTGCTCCAACTGTTCAGTGAAACGGAAAAAACGCAGCACCGCCTTAGGATGCAGCTTATGAAAAAAGGACATACCGCAAAATACTCTTTTCAAGACATAATCGGAAACTGTGCGTCCATTACCAAAATAAAAGAGATTGCAAAGAAAGCCGCCCTCTCCGATGCTTCAATCCTTTTAACCGGCGAAAGCGGTACGGGGAAAGAGCTTTTTGCCCATTCCATTCATAAAGCATCAAAAAGGGCTTCTATGCCGTTTATTGCTTTGAACTGTGCTGCCTTTCAGGACAGCCTTTTGGAAAGCGAGCTTTTCGGTTATGTTGAAGGTTCTTTTACGGGAGCCAGAAAGGGCGGAAAGCTGGGGCTCTTTGAATATGCTCACGGAGGAACTCTTTTTCTTGATGAAATAGAAGGAATGAGTGCTAATCTTCAGATAAAACTTTTACGGGTTCTTCAAGAAAAAGAGATAATGAGAGTAGGCGGGAACCGTATAATAAAAATAGATGTAAGGATAATCGCTGCCTCCAATGAAAATATTAGAGAACTCACCTTTCAGAATAAATTTAGAAAAGATTTATATTACCGATTGAATACGATACCTATCGAGGTGCCGCCTCTTAGAGAAAGAGAAGAGGACGTTTTACTTATAGCTTATACCATTATGGATAAAATAAAAGCCGATTTTACACTGTCGCCGCGCGTTAAAGAGTTTTTTTTAAAATACCGATGGGAAGGAAACATAAGGGAGCTTTATAATGTTCTTGAATATTTAAAATATTTGGATGAAAAAGAAATTGAAATTGAACACTTGCCTAAATATATCAGAGATTTTGAACCGTTAGGTTTGTTAAGAGATTTGTCATGCAAGGAAAAAGAAATTTACATTCTTAAACTTTTGGAAGCGGCTCTCCCTTTAGGTTTCGGAAGAAGAAAAATTTTAGAAAAATGCAGGGCTGATGATTTATGTATTTCAGAAAATATGATACGAAAAATTCTTTCATCTCTTGAAAAAAAAGGCTTTATATATGTAAATGATGGCCGCTGCGGCACAAAAATAACCGATAGGGGTATCAAGTATCTTAGGAGTTTAGACTTTTGATAGTGATGATTTAGGACTCTGTTCCTTCATATTTTTTTTATTTTAGTAGTTTTTTTATAAATTGTCTAGTAAACGCATTTTTATTGTCATTTTTAAAAAAACTTTTTGGGTTTGCTTAGAATCCTTCGGAATAGAGATGTCCTTAATATTTAATGGGATTGAAATGGGTTAATTGGGTTAAGCATCCCATTTATTGATTTATTTGTTTCTATAAAATGTTATAAAAATATCTTATTTTTCACTAAACCGTAAAGTTTTCCAATGGCCCTTATCTTGGTATGTTTTTTGCTTAATACAATATAAACTATCATTTTGGAGTAAAGTTATATGAAGTATGATTTTGACGAGATAATTGATCGTTCTTCAAACTTTTCGGCAAAGGTTGAAGAATCTTATTTACATTACGGTACTAATGATGTGATTCCATTATGGATAGCCGATATGGATTTTAAAACAGCTCAGCCAATAATAGATGCAATTATTGACAGAGCTAAGCAGGGGATTTTCGGCTATACTTTTAGGCCGGATGAATATTTTAATTCCATTGCCGATTGGCAGATTAAAAGAAACAATTATAAACCGGACACTGCACTTATGGCTTTTGCTCCGGGAGTTGTTCCCGGCATGCGTTTTATTCTTCAAATGTTCAGCGCGGAAAATGATAGAATTATGATAACGACTCCTGTCTATCATCCTTTTACCGACATAGTTTTAAATACAAAAAGAACTCTTGTAAATGTTCCTCTCGTAAATGAAAAAGGTATTTACAAAATGAACTTTGAAGATATTGAAGCTGAGTTTAAAAAGGGGATTAAGTTTTTTATATTTTGTAATCCTCATAATCCCGTCGGCCGTGTTTGGACAAAAGAAGAACTTAAAACTTTAACTTCTCTTTGTTTAAAATACAGGGTAAAAATAATTTCGGATGAAATCCATTCCGATTTGATATTTTCAGGTTATAAGCATATCCCGATCGCTTCTATTTCGAAAGAGGTTGAAAAAATTACCTATACGATGATAGCTCCAAGTAAAACTTTTAATCTTGCAGGTTTACAAGCCTCTACAATTATTTTTCCCAATGAGGAAGAAAAAAATCAATATGTTTTTAATCTAAAAGAAATGGATATAGCGCGCAATAATTGTTTTAGTCTTGTTGCAACTATTGCCGCCTACAGAAAAGGAGAAGATTGGCTTAATCAAGTAATCGAATATATTCACGGCAATATGGAATTTATATACGAATATTGTAAAAATAAAATTCCCGTTTTAAAACCGAATATACCTGAAGCTACCTATCTTTGCTGGATAGATGCAAGTGCTCTAAAAATGAATGACGATGCTTTACAACAATTTTTTGTAGAAAAAGCGGGTGTTGCTTTTAGTAAGGGAAGTGATTTCGGTAAAGGCGGAAGCGGTTTTGTCCGTTTAAATGCTGCCGCTTCAAGACGGGTAATTGAAAAGGCTCTTATGCAGCTTGATGCTGCAATAAAAAAATTTTTATAGGAGTATGATAAACATTCCGGCTTGAAATACAAGCCTCCATGTTTATCTGCCGAGTTTGCCTTTCGGCAAACATCGCATTATTGTATGTAGTTTTGCATAAAGCAAAACTACTTGAAAAAATTTTTTTTCGCAAATTGATATTTGCTGCAAAAAATTTTTATAGGAGTATGATAGGGGGAAGTTATGGATGAAAGTAGGAGTTCAAAGAGGTACGGCTTTATAGCCTTTGTTCCGTTACTGGTTTTTTTAGCCTTGTATATCGGATTCGGTTTGTTTTTTACGGCTCAAGGTGTTCCAAAAGCCTTTAAACAATTTCCTCGGCACGTAGCACTTTTAATCGGTATCTTTATTGCGGTGCTTATGAACCGCAAGGAAAAATTAGATACAAAGATTGAAGTGTTTTCAAAAAATGCCGGCAACGAAGGAGTAATGCTCATAGGTTTAATTTACCTATTGGCCGGAGGATTTCAAGGAGCTGCAAAAGCCATGGGCGGAGTAGACAGTATCGTTAATTTAGGTCTTACGTATATTCCGAGTACTCTCTTAATTCCCGGCGTGTTTTTAATGAGCTGTTTTATTTCTACAGCAATCGGAACTTCAATGGGGACAATAGCGGCTATGGCTCCCATTGCAATAGGCGTTGCGGCAAAATCAAATCTTAATTTAGCCGTCGCCTGTAGTGCAGTAATAGGCGGCGCTTATTTCGGTGACAATCTTTCAATCATATCGGATACGACAATTTCAGCAACAAAGGGTGTCGGCTGCGAAATGAAAGATAAGTTTAGAATGAACCTGCTGATTGCTCTTCCCGCAGCTTTAGTTGCATTTATTTTATACGCAATTATGGGCGGAAAGGGAACAATTACCGGTGACCTTGAATTCCATTTAATCAGAATAATTCCGTACATTGTCGTTTTAATAACCGCTTTAACAGGGTTGAATGTTGTCGCCGTTCTTTTTATAGGCATTATTATGTCAGGTATCATAGGTCTTTTACAAGGTACATTAACCTTTATGACATTTGTTCAATCTTTAGGAGAGGGCATGGAAGATATGATGAGCATTACTATAGTTGCCATCTTAATCTCCGGTCTAATAGGCTTAATTAAATATTACGGCGGTATTGATTGGCTTATAAATAAAATAACTTCCAGAATTAAAAACAGAAAGGGCGCCGAGTACGGTATCGGTTTATTATCAGGACTCCTTTCAATCGCCTTGGTAAACAATACGATAGCTATTATCATTTCAGCACCGATCGCAAAAGAAATCGGGTTTAAATATAACATTTCGCCTAAACGGCTGGCAAGTTTACTGGATATATTTGCATGTGCTTTCTTGGCACTCTGTCCGCATGACGGCGGTATGCTGATTGTTACAGGCTTATCCGGTGTAGCTCCGACGGCAGTCCTAGCTCATTCGTACTATATTTTTGCCTTGATAATTGCAGCCGTTGTAACTGTTCAATTCGGCCTCTTGCGGACTAAAGAGGAAAAGGCAGCGATTTAAGGTTATCTTTAAAAAAAATTATAGATACCAAAACTGAGGTTTACCGGAACCGGATCTTACTTAAAATTTATCCCGTTTTTAGAGATTTAACTCTTTAAAGACGGGTTTTTATTTTTTAATAATATCTCACTAGACAATTTAAAGAAAATGTATTAAAATGACATATTAAATTCGAGGTAATAATGAAAATTCGGACATCAGTTAATTTGTTTTTAGCATTTACTTTGATTATTGCTATATGCGGAGCTTTAGTTTCGACTATTTATTATGTCAGGTCATACGTAGAAAAAACTTTTTACCGTAATATGTATTATCTTTTAGATTCGTCATGTTCCAAATTGCAAAGAGATCTTGAAAGCGGCTTAATGCTGTCAAGGAGCTTTGCAAATCAAGAAAACCTTATCCGCTGGTTCGAGTCTTATGAAAAAAATGAGCAAGACGGTGAGGATATAAGGGCTATGCTTTTAAAACTGTCAAATGAAGAAAAATTCAGTACCTGTTTTGCCGCTTCCAAATTAACGGGCTCTTATTACGTAGTTGATAAAAATAATATTATACGGGACAGTTTATCAGAAACGGATCCGGCTGATTCATGGTTTTATTCTCTTTTAAAAGAAAAAGAAGATATGTTTTATAATGTTGATTATAATAAAACCTTGGGAATTACAAATTTTTGGTTTGATTGCAAAATTTTTAATAACAGAGGAGAGGCTTTGGGATTTGCCGGACTTGCCGTCAATTTGGATAGTTCAATCGAAAATATGAAGAGCTCAATTCCAAGCATAAACTCATGGCTTGGATTTATAGATTCCAATAATGAATTTTTAATTTCTTCAAATGGAGATATGGCAGGAAAAAAAGTTACGGATATTACGGGAAAAAGCTTGCCCGTCGAAGATTTTTCCGGGCTTGAATATTACATAGATAAATATTTAGGAAAGGTTATAATTGCAAAAAAACAAATTGAGGGGCTTCCGTATTATATTGTACTTGCTTCTCCTATAAATGAATTTATTCCGCCGATGCTCTCAATTTTAAGACTTCCCATAATCTGGTCGGCAGCGATTCTTCTTATTGTAATTTTGTCAAGCAGATTTTTATTGGGATTTTTATTCGGCCGTTTTGCTAAAATGAATAAGGTATTTAATAAAATTGCCGAAGGAGATTTTACGATAAGGGCAGAAATTTCAAATGATGAAGTCGGACGCATAACTGCGGTTTTAAATAATGCAATCGAAAAAATTAGAGATGCACTTTCGAATATAGGAGAGCATACAAATAAAATGCAAAGTATAGGCGAAAGTTTATCGGTCAGTATGATAGAGTCTGCAGCTTCTTTGAACGAAATTACTGCAAATATTGACGGTGTTAAAAATCAAGTAATGATTCAAAACTCAAGTGTTGAAGATGCAGTACAAACTGTAAATGAGATTTCTAATACGATATCTGAACTTGATGAATGTATTGACAGTCAAGCTGAAAGTTTTATATCTTCTACTAAAGCTGTAGGAGAAATAGTTTCTAATATTGAGGGAGTGAGAGGAAAGGCTCAAGACAACTTAAAAGCCATTAAAGAGCTTGAGCAAACGACTCATCAAGGAAAGGAAACGGTAAAGTCTGTTGTGGATATTACACGTATTGTAACCGAACAGTCTGAGGGACTTTTAGATGCAATTTCAGTTATCCAAAATACTGCGAGTCAAACAAACCTTCTTGCAATGAATGCCGCAATCGAGGCAGCTCATGCAGGAGAATCAGGAAAAGGTTTTGCCGTTGTTGCAGATGAAATAAGAAAACTTGCCGAAGAATCCGGTGAGCAGGGTAAAAATATTACAAAGGTTTTGGAAGAATTAAAAAGCAAGATCGAAAATTTAAACGGTGTCGGTCCTCGTGTTTCCGAGCAATTTGAAAAGATAAGCTCTATGATGGACTTTATTTACAGGCATGAAGACGGAATGATAAGAACTATGAATGAGCAGCTTAAAGATGCAGAGGCGGTTTTGCATGAGATAAACGGAATGGGAGAATTAAGTCAAGCCGTAAAAAAAAGTTCAGATGAAATGCTTGTCAGAACGGAAAAGATTTCTCAAGAGTTTAAAAAACTGTCTCTTCTTTCGGAAAAAATAACCCAAAGTATGGCAGAAATGGCCGTCGGTGTAGGGAAGGTAAATAAAAATATCCAAGAGGTAAACGATACTGCAAGACTGAATAAAGAGACGGCTTCCGGCGTTGCCTCTGAAATTTCAAAGTTTAAGGTTTAAGTTGAGAAAAATTATTTTTCTAAGTATAATTTTCTTCTGTATATTGGATAATAAATTATAAATATAATGCTTGTCAAAGTCCATGAGATAGGAAAGGCTAGAACAATCATTTCAATTACAGGGTTTATAGGAACAAATAAAAATATCCACGCAATGCGGGAGGCACAAACTCCGAGGAGGATTATTAACATGGGCTTAAAAGTTTCTCCGGTTGCGTGGATGGCTGCCGAAAAAACTTCCGTGAATATAAAAACCGTATAAAATGGTGCGAGAATGTGCATAAGCCTTTCGCTTATTGTAAGAACGCCGTAATCCTTTGAGTTAATAAAAAGTTTTCCCAAGGGAACATTCCAAAAATAAAGAATTACACAAACACTTCCTATTATAATTCCGGACATAATAAGACTTAATCGTACAACTCCGGTAATGCGGTCATATTTTTTTGCACCGTAATTTTGAGCAACAAAGGTTGCAACTGAAGAGGTAATAGCTTCAAGCAAAATCCAAACTAAAAAGTCCAACTTGCCGCAAACTGCCCAAGCCGCAATGTTGGCCGTGCCCGTACCGTTTACCGTCGCCTGAATTATCATATTTGCTATAGGAAAAAAAGCCGACTGTATACCGATAGGAAGTCCGAGCCTTGCAATCTTGATAGAAGAGAGCCTGTCAATTTTTATCTTGCTAAGGAGCAAGGGACAGCATCCCGTTTTTTTTGTGAGAACAAAAAGGATTATTACAGCACTTATAAGCTGTGAAATAACCGTTGCAAGAGCTGCCCCTCCTATTCCCCAATTAAAAATTCCTATAAAGATTAAGTCCAAAATTACATTTGATATTGAAGAAATTATAAGTGCATAAAAAGGAGTTTTGGAATTTCCCATTGCACGCAAAATTCCAGAGCCGATATTATAAAAAAGGGAGACTCCCATTCCTGCAAAATAAATTCTGACATAGCCCAATGTCATCTCAAAAATATCTTTAGGAACGCCCATCATAAAAAGAAGCAGGGGCGAAATAAGAACTCCGATTATCGAAAGACTTATGCCCAGAATGAGAGTAAGACCTATCGAAGTATGAATTGCATCAAAGAGCTCTTTAGTTTTTTTTGCACCGAATAATTGAGAGATAATAATCGTTGCCCCGGCCGAAAGTCCGCTGAAAAGATTTATCGGCAGTTTTAATAAACTTAAAACGGAGTCGATGGCTGCAAGTCCTTCCTTGCCTGTAAACTTCCCGACAATGACGGCATCGGCCGCCGTGTATAAGTGCTGAAAAAAATTTCCTGCCAAAATGGGAAAAGTAAATATTATCAAAGTTTTCCAAATTACGCCTTCGGTAAGATTCAAGTCTTTTTTGTACATAGCTTTTTCCGTTTTGAGGTTCCCTTCAAAATCTTGTGCTATATAATAGAGATAAAATTATAGCTTGTCAACGAAAGAAAACCGTTTTGTCAAAACCGTTTTTTTAAATTTTAGGATATTACAAATTTGATAAAATTGATATTCCGACCCCTTGAATTTTTCTATATTTTATGCTATAATTAAATTATGGTAATGAAAATTTTTCGGCTATTTACAATTTTCTCTTTCCCGATATTTACGGAATAAAAATGACTTGAAAAATGTTAGCCTAGGTTTACCCCCCCCCCCAATTTCTCTATTAAGTAAAATATCTCTAATTAAAGCTAGTAATACTTATTTTTCTCATATAGGTCAATTCTTTTTTGAAAATAAACCACAAGGGACGCAAAGATGCTCAAGTTTTTGCTCAAGCTCTTGCTTGAGTTGCGCAAAGGTTATAAATAAAATTTTTTCTCAATCTATAATCAAAAATAGTTTGTCAAATATGTTAAGGCTGCAAAAACAAAACAGTGTTTTTCACTTTATTTTATGGTTTTCTGCATTTTATACACAAATTTTGTTCATAATTATTTTTTCTTTATTTCTAGAGTTTAAAACGCATATACATAACTGTATTAATCGTCTTTGCAAATTTTTATATATGCGGTTTATTGTGCCGAGAGGAGGTTTTACATGACATGAGTACCGATATCTGCCTTGAACCATTGTGTTTTGCAAAAAATATGGATAATTGGCAACATCAAAGATCGATTTATCATACGGTTGTAGTAATCGATAAATATTTTTATTCAAACAGTTCGTTTGAAAATTTAATCCCCGTAAAGTATCCGAATGGTGCTGGAACGTGTATGTGAATACGCCTACAGGCGGGCAGGATCCTACGGGTGCTGTATACGGTTCTGACCGCGTCGAACGCGGCGGCGCCTATCACATCTTTGACGCTAACTTCGTCGCTCGTGCCTGGCGGGGCGACTACAAATCGGACCTTCGCGTCAGCTCTATTGGTTTTCGTGTGGCGTGCCGGCCATAAGTCGATAAAAAATGTATATCCTGTACATTTTTTATCTTAGAGTTTTGCCTGACAGCAAAACTCTCGAAGCTGTAACCACCGCCATCCGTGGCGGTGGTGGATTAACTATTAACTTTTCTAAACCGTCCATTGGGCGGTTTTGAAGAAAATGATTTAAGGAGAAATAAAATATGGAAAATAAAAGATTTAATTTTGATGATAATTTATCTGTTATTATTACGGAAAAATCTTCAAATGCCCTGTCAACAATATATGAATTTAAATTTGTTGACAGATTAGATAAAAAAATTGGAAAAGTTCATTTTGAGTTTGAAGAATTTACTACTATTAACGATGAAACATTAAAATCTATCGAGATGGCTGCATCCGAATTTCAAAATAATATGTATAAAATTTTGGAAGAATTTGAAAATATTTTAAATATTGATCGTAAGAAAAAATTTGATAGATTTCTTTCTGCTGTAATATTAGCTTTCACTAAAATGAAAGAGAAGAATTGTACCAATTAATATTATCAATTTAACTTTTCAAAACCGCCCATTGGGCGGTTTTGAAAATCAAATAAGTATTAAAATTCCGCTATGGATAGCGGTAGTTAGAACTTATAAACACTTTCCACATATTGAAGATTAGCGAAACAATTTTAAGTAGAGACAAGGCCTCCCCGTCAGGTTTACGCCTCTCCCCTAATTTACAGTTCCTCAATTTCGGATTCGGGAAGGCCTGTTATTAACAAAATCTCGGAAATCGGATAGCCTCTGTTTTTCATAAGTTTTGCTGTTTCTATCGATTTTTGCTTTAAGCCTTCGGAAAAGCCCTTATACCTAGCATCCATCTCAAAAGTGGACATTAATCTATATTCTTGTCTTGCTTGTATATATAGGGGGAGAGAACACCCCGTTCAGAGCAGGGTTTTCTCTCCCCCTATACCCCCTCTTTTTCTCGCGCTGCCAAAGGACTTGCCGCCCTTTGGAATCCCGCATTGTTATAAAGTTTCTGGTCAATTCTTTGGTTGAGTTAGGAAACAAAGGTTCTGAGCGAAATTTAAATGTTGTCTACGCAAAGATATTTATAGTTATTATTTGAAAAAATTAGTAAATTATAAAAAGATTTTTGTAATCAATGCATTAAAAAAAATCTTAGCGCTATTTGCGCTCCCCGCGGTTAAATTAAACACGCCTTTGACTCTTTCTCCTCTTTGTGTTATACTCCTTTCCTTATGGAAAAAGAGGAAAAAAAAGAAGAGCCTATAAAATACGGCATTTTAAGCAATGTTCTATTTATGCTTAAAACATCTTTTAGAACTTATAAGTCGGTGCCTGTTTTGATTTTGTTGGAATCTCTTTTATATACGGGAGATAATTTAATTTCGATATTTTTTGCGCCTGCTGTTTTAACCCTAATTCAAAGCAATGCTCCCATTAAAAATCTTTTAATAACTATTTTTGTTTTTGCTTTTTCTTTAATGCTTTTACGTGGTGCCCTATCTTATCTGCAAACGAACCATCTATTCGGGCGCATTGGAGTTAGGAGCGAGCTTATTTTTATGATAGGCAGTAAGGCAATGAACACTTCCTATAATAACTTGGATAATAAGGATTTTGAGGCTAAGAAAAATAAGGCGATGAATGTTACCGACAGTAATTCGGAATCATCCGAAGCTATTTGGACTACCTTGCAGGAGCTCTTTCAATACCTTCTTTGCTTTATTATATATTTGATTATCCTTGCTTCCTTAAACCTTAACATAATTTTAATTACCATTTTGACAACCTGTGTGAGTTTTTTTATTACCAACAGTGTAAGCTCTTGGATGTATAAGAGGCGTGATGAAGAAAATAAACATGTAAATCATTTGCGCTACATAACCCAAACCGGTAAGAATAAAAATCTTGCAAAGGATATCCGTCTTTTTGGAATGGAGGCTTGGCTTAAAGAATTATATGAAAAGCATCTAAGGCTTTACAGCAATTTTTATCTTCAAGGAGAAAAGCGTTATTTTTTTGCCGACCTTGCAGACCTTGTTTTAACCTTTTTGCGGAACGGCCTTATTTACTATTGGCTGATAAGTCTTGTCTTACAAAAAAATATAAGCGTTCCGCAATTTATCCTTTATTTTGCAGCAGCGGGAACCTTTACCCAATGGGTAAGCGGTATTTTAAATAAGTTTTCAGTTCTGCATAAGCAAAGTCTGGATATTTCCCGCCTTAGAGAATTTTTTGAATTCAAGGAGAACTACCTATTTGAAAAAGGTGAAGAAGTTCCTCTACAAAAAGAAAACCTCATCGAGCTAAAAGATGTCAGCCTTTTATATTCGGAAGGCGGAACTCCTGTTTTGGATAGGTTTAATTTGACTTTGAAGCCTAAAGAAAAACTCGCCATTGTCGGCTTAAACGGGGCAGGGAAAACAAGCCTTGTAAAACTTATTACCGGCCTTTATGATCCTACAGAAGGAGAGGTTTTATTTAACGGAAAAAATATAAAAGAATTTAACCGGAGCAAATACTATAAGTGCTTTAGTGCTGTCTTTCAGGAGTTTTCGATTTTGCCTACCAGTATTGCAGTAAACATTGCACAAAGCCGAGAGGTCATTGACAAGAAAAAAATTGAAGAAGTGCTAAAACTTTCGGGACTCTATGATAAGGTTCAGGCTCTTCCCCAAAAAGAAGAAACCCGTCTTTGCAAGGATATTTTCTTTGATGCAGTAGAACTTTCAGGCGGCGAAACTCAAAAGCTCTTACTTGCAAGGGCTCTTTACAATGACAGGCCCTTTTTAATATTGGATGAACCTACGGCGGCCTTGGACCCTATCGCTGAACATGAGCTTTACACTAAATATAACGATTTATCGAAGGACAAAACTTCTATCTTTATTTCGCACCGGCTCGCTTCTACCCGTTTTTGTGACAGGATTATTTTTATAAAAGACGGAAAGATAATCGAAGAAGGCACTCATGATTCTCTTTTAAAAAAGGGTGGGGAGTACGCTCATCTTTTTGAAGTACAAAGCAAATATTATAAGAAACAGGATGAAGAATTGCTTGAAGGTTTGGGAGAAATCTGATGAAAACTGAAAAAGGATATAATCAAAAAAGATATAACAACGGCTTGAATCGGTGTGCTCTTTTACTCCTCTTTAAAAAGGCTCCTTTATTTTTTATTTCAGTGCTTGGAGAAAAAGTTTTTACAAGCCTCTTGCCCTTTATAGGTATTTTCTTTTCGGCAAGAATTATAAACGAGCTTGTTTTAATTTATTCCGGTGAAGGAGATTTATCAAAAATCAAGGACTTGGTGCTGCTCTCCCTTATTTTAACGGCTGTCTGTATGCTTGTCTCTTCTTTATTTAAAAGGTGGGCAAACTATGAAGGCTGCAGCATAAATTACAAAATACAGAATATCTATGTTCAAAAGTTTTTAAGCATGGACTTTCAAGATGTTGAATCCGCAAAAACAAATGAGGTTTATACAAGGATATGGCAAAATACAAATTACGGGGGCTGGGGCTTGGAAAAAATCATTTGGGTTTATACAAGATGTTCTACCCATATTACTTCCGTTATTACTTCGGCCGCATTGAGCATAAGCCTTTTTAGCTTTAAGGTTCAAAGCGCTGAATTGGCCTTTTTAAATAATCCTTTGTTTATCTTTGTAATTCTTTTTAGCATCGTGCTTTTAATCCTTATTCCTGCAAAACTTCAAACAATGTCCGATTCCTATTGGGCAATTGTTTCGGAGGATGCCACAGAGGGAAACAGAGTGTTTAGTTTTTTCTTTAGGCTCTTTAACGAAAAAAATCGTGCAATGGATGTGCGTATCTACGGCCAGCAGGGGGAGGGCAGCACAATAAGGTCTTCCAATAATATTTTTATGCCGGGCGGAAGGGTTTCGCAATATGCTAAAAAAGAGATGGGCTTTTTTGCTTTTTTATCGGCCTTTATTTCTACCTCTCTTTTAATAGTCATTTACGGTTTTGTTGGGCTGAAGGCCTTGGGAGGTGCCTTCCCTGCTGGAAACCTAATGCAATATGCGGCAAGCATCACAGCCCTTTCTTCCGCCCTCACCGAAATTTTTACGATTGCAGGAGAGGCAAAAAACAATAGGGAATTTTTAAAGGATGTGTTTGACTTCTTGGATATAAAAAACGGAATGTGCATGAACAAGGCTCAGGTCAGCTATCAAAAAAATGATGCTCCGGCTCTTAAAGAGCCGTTAATAGAATTTAAAAACGTTTCCTTTGCTTATCCCGATTCCGAAAAAACCGTTTTAAAGAATTTAAACCTTACTTTAAGGCAGGGCGAGCGGCTTGCCGTAGTCGGTAAAAACGGGAGCGGTAAGACTACATTTGTAAAACTCCTCTGCCGCCTCTATGACCCTGTTGAAGGCGAAATCCTTTTTAACGGAAAGAACATAAAAGAATATGACTATAAAGAATACCTAAATCTTTTTTCCGTAGTTTTTCAGGATTTTAAACTCCTTGCCCTCCCTCTTGCCCAAAACATTTCGGGCGGAGAGGCTTACGATAAACTCAAGGTCTTGGAAGTTTTAAAAAATACCGGTCTCGATCTTTCTAAATTTAAAAATGCGGAAAAAACTTATCTTTATAAAAACTTCGATGATGATGGCGTAAACATTTCAGGCGGGGAAGGGCAAAAGATTGCAATAGCCAGAGCTCTTTATAAGGATTCTCCTTTTATAATCTTGGACGAACCTACAGCCGCCCTCGACCCAATTGCCGAAGCCGAAATCTACTCCAAATTCGATAGCCTTGTAAAGAACAAAACTTCCCTTTATATTTCGCACCGCCTTTCTTCCTGTAGGTTTTGTTCCCATATTTTGGTTTTTGACGCCGGTAGCATAGTCCAAGAAGGCAGCCACGAAGAACTTTTAGCGGAAGCCGGCCTTTACAGTAAATTGTGGAACGCCCAAGCACAGTATTATCAAAATCACCCCTAGACAAAAACTCCGATTTTGTGTATAGTCCTTGCGGAAGCAGATGGGGTCTGGTGGCTCCCGCGGTCTTCAAAACCGTAGGTTGCATAATTCGCAATGGCAGGTTCGATTCCTGCCTCTTCCGTACCTCCTTATAGATAAAACTAAGCTTGCAAGCTAATGCGGGTAGTTGATTTTTTTTTAATAATAATTCATAATCATTTCTATGAAACGAAAATTAGTAACCTCGGCTTTGCCATATGTAAACAATTTTCCCCATTTGGGAAACTTAATTCAAGTATTATCCGCTGATGTATTTGCGCGCTTTTGCCGCTTAAAAGAATATGAAACTCTTTATATTTGCGGCACCGATGAATACGGAACCGCTACCGAGACAAAGGCTCTCGAAGAAAAAAAGAGCCCCGAAGAGCTATGCTCATTCTATCATGCAATTCATGCTGAAATTTACAATTGGTTTAATATTGCCTTCGACTATTTTGGAAGAACTTCTACACCGCAGCAGAGCGAAATAACTCAGGGTATTTTTAATGACCTCGATAAAAACGGCTACATTACCGAGCATACTGTAGAACAGCTTTACTGCCCATCCTGTAAGCGTTTTTTGGCTGACCGCTATGTATTGGGTACCTGTCCTTCATGTTCCTATGACGGAGCAAGGGGCGACCAGTGCGAGCATTGCGGAAAACTTTTAGATCCTACCGATTTAAAAGAACCTCGTTGTTCTTCTTGCGGGGCTTCTCCCGAAGTGCGCTCTACAACCCATCTTTATATAAACCTCCCCAAAATCGTACCTGAGTATGAAAAGTGGATGCCTAAGACAGCAGAGGAGGGAAGATGGTCAAACAATGCCCTGCAAATGTCAAAAAGCTGGCTTAGGGACGGCCTTCAAGAAAGGGCTATCACAAGGGACCTTAAATGGGGAATCCCCGTGCCCAAAAAAGGCTTTGAAGACAAGGTTTTTTATGTATGGTTCGATGCTCCAATAGGCTATATTTCGATAACAAAGTGCTGGGCAGACCTTGCCGGAAAGGATTGGAAGGCATGGTGGCTTGACCAAAATGATGTAGAGCTTTTTCAGTTTATCGGAAAAGATAATATTCCATTCCATACGGTAATCTTCCCCTGTTCTCTCATAGGTTCCGGAAAAAATTGGACAAAACTCTTTCATATGTCAGGCACCGAGTACCTTAATTACGAGAACGGAAAATTTTCAAAGTCGAAGGGAGTTGGCGTTTTCGGAAACGATGCCAAAGAATCGGGTATCCCTGCCGATATGTGGAGATTCTACATCTTTTATAACCGCCCCGAAAAAAATGACACCCAGTTTACATGGAAGGATTTTCAGGAGAGGGTAAACAGCGAGCTTATCGGAAACCTCTGCAATCTTGTAAACAGGACTGCCACCTTTATTCACCGCTATTATGATGGTAAAATACCTCAAGTTGACGGGGCAAAATCAGATCGTGAAGACATAAAGAGCATGGTAAAATCTTTAAGAGATGCCGCCTCTGCAAGCTTCAAAAAGATAACGGAGCTTTCCGACTGGGCCGAGCTTAGAGATTCCTTCCATGAAGCCTTTGCCCTTTCCTCAGTTGCAAACAAGGCCTTTCAAGATGGAGAGCCTTGGAAGAGGCGCGAAACCGATCCTGAATATGCCGAAGCCCTTATGTCCGAGCTTTGCTATCTTATAAAGGATATTTTAATTTTAATTCATCCCTACATGCCCCAATACGCCGATCAGGCCGCAGGCTTTTTCGGACAAAAGATTTGGTCGGGAAATATCTTTGACGGTAATGCCCCGCAATTTAATAAACCGGAAGGCTACTTCTTTTCATGGAAAAATTTAGGCGAAAGGGAAGGGCTTAAAACGGTAGAAAACCCCGTAATAATCTTTAAGACCCTCGACAACAAGGTCATCGATGCCTATCGTGAACGTTATTCGGGAAGTCAAAAGGACAGAAAAAAATCGGAAAAAGGCTGTTTAGCTTGTAAGGACGGCGGTTCTTCAAAGTCCGATGCAGCAGCTTCTTCTGCAAAGCCGGAAGTTAAACTCTCCCCGGCCGAGCTTTTTTCAAAAAAGATTGCCTTAAAAACCGCCAAGATTATATCCGTCGAAAGACATCCCGATGCCGACAAGCTTTACATCGAAAAGCTTGATGACGGCTCCGGCGAAGAAAGAACAATCCTTTCAGGTCTTGTGCCATTTTTGAAGGAAGATGAAATATTGGGAAAAACCGTCATAATTGCAGACAACCTAAAACCTAGGAAAATGCGCGGAATCGAATCGAAAGGTATGCTTTTGGCGGCAAGCTGGTATGATGAAGAAGAAAAAGAACATGTTGAGCTTCTTCAAGCTCCGTGGGCTGCTCCCGGAACGCCCGTAATCCTTGAAGGCGATGCCGATTCTTTCGACCCTGAGGCCGTAAAAGCCTTTTACGCACAAAAACCGGCAGCGATAGATGCAGATACTTTCTTTGCCGCTCCCATATTAATAGAAGATTATATTCCAAAAATTGAGGGTAAAAAGCTCTTGGTTGCCGGAAAAGAAATGAAGCTTGAAAAGGTAAAAACCGGAGAAGCAGGCTAGGCCGATTACAGGTTTTTCAGAATAAAATCTTTACTGTTGTTTTTAACAACGGTAAAGATTGGTATGGTACTTGCTTAAAATAGCCGTTTGTTTTACTCACTATATTTTTTCCCTAAGTCCTTTGCTTTTCCGCCATTTGCCTTAATCAACTTTCTCCATCTCATCTGCCCGACAATTTTATATAAAAAACGCGGAAAGGCAAGGGATACATAATTATTTTTTTGTATTTCTCCCTTTATAATGATATCCGAAAGTTTTGCAATAGCCTTGTCAATTGCTGCTTTTGGACCATGCCCTGCAGCTGTTTTAGGCATCCCTACCAAGGCACCTCCGCATCCGACTACGATACCTCCGCCTCATATAAAACCGGCTTTTAAGCACCAATTTTCTAAAATTTGTAATGCTAATTTTCCATGTATCCTTTCATAAAAACCGCAATTCACTATTCCGTAAATATGTAGATCAGACTTGTGTATAGATGCTTCTTCCAATTGAATTAAGCAAGACAGGAGATGTCCCGGAATTCCATCCACATAAAGAGGGTAGGCAAATACCCATGTATCTATCTTTTTTAATTCTTCAATTACTTCTTTGGGAATCTCCGATAAATGAAGTTCGAAATTTACTACTTATGCATTTTTTTCCAAATATTTTTTTAAATCTTCTAAAAGGATTCCGCTCGCACTATTTTTTGTTTTCGGGCTCCCATTGATTAACGCAATTTTCATAAAAAAACACCTTCCAATTCTTTTGCATCTTTATAGAAGTAAACTCCTTTTACTAAAGCATCGTAATTATCTGCGTTGGCTTTTAACAGTTCTTCGGCAGTTTTCTTTTCTATATCGGTAATATTTTCACCATAAAGGTGGGATGACATTGTAATGATATTGTTATATCTTCTTTTATGATGCATTTTTCCTTTCCGAATAACAAAGTCCGGATGGATGTAAGAAAGTGCCCGATCTTGTACCTTTTTTACAAAAGGACTTATGCTGCCGTAATAACAGCGGCTGACTAAAATTAATTCCGAGCAGTTTCCCATGTCGATACCTGTTTTTTCATAACCGTCATGGATGACACATTTCCCCGGAGTTTTTATCCAGCACCCGAAACAGCCGATACAGTGGTGGATTTTTTTATTAGGTTGTATGATCTTGTATTCGCCTTTTATCGGAATATTAAAATTTTCAATGTCGGTTATAATAAGTTTCATTGCCATCTACTCCTAAAATAAACATGATTTTGTCTATTTCAATCAGTTATGCAAAACCTTTCAACAATTCTAGTACTTTTTATATATTTTTTCAAGGTTCAGAAAATTATATTTTATAATCCTTATGTCATTAAATTAAAAAAGGGATGATCCATAAAGGAACATCCCTTTTGTTTAAGTGTCTAGCCGAAGATGAACATTGATATCAGATAATAGGCTAATACAATTATGGCTCCGATAGGCAGCAAGGTTGTAATAGCCGCTATTATCAAGGCCGGAACATCCCCTTTTTCGAGAGGCTGATTTTCCCTAAGCTCATTCAATTCTTCCATTTCTTCTATAGCTTTCTGTTTACCGGATTTTAAACTATCTTCATCGTTTCTAAAAAACATTACAGCTCCGCTCCGCTAAAGTGACAGGCTACAAAATGCCCCGGCTTTTCTTCCTTAAATTGAGGAATTTCGCGTTTGCATATATCCTTTGCAATTGGGCATCGTGTATGGAATTTACAGCCTGTGGGCGTAATGATGTTGGACGGAATATCTCCTTCCAATAAGATTCGCCTCTTTGTCCTCATCTTCTGTAAGTCCGTTTCAGGGATGGCTGAAAGAAGAACCTTTGTATAAGGATGAAGAGGATTAGCATACATTTCGTGTTTATCGGTAAATTCAACCATATTTCCCAAATACATAACACCAATTCTATCGCTTATGTGTTTTACAACCGAAAGGTCATGCGAAATAAACAGGTACGACAGGTGAAATTCTTTTTGCAAGTCATTGAGGAGGTTGATGATCTGGGACTGAATCGATACGTCCAAGGCCGAAACGGCTTCATCGCATACTATGAATTTAGGTTTTAAGGCAAGGGCTCGTGCTATACCGATTCGCTGCCTTTGACCGCCTGAAAATTCATGAGGGTATCTGTAAATCATATAGTCTGCCAATCCGCAGGTATTCATTATCTCTTTTACATACTTTTCATATGCGGGGTCTTTTTTATTGAACATTCCATGTTCAAGCAAGGCCTCGCCTATGATCTGTCCTACAGTCATCTTAGGATTAAGAGAGGAGTAGGGGTCTTGGAAGATAATCTGCATCTTTTTTCTTAAAGGCATCATTTGAGGCACAGTATAATTCGTTATGTTTTTTCCTTCAAAAAAGATTTCGCCTGCAGTGGGCTTGTAAAGTTTTAAGATCGTGCGGCCTAAAGTTGATTTTCCGCAGCCGGACTCTCCTACAAGGCCTACGGTTTCTCCTTCATGGATAGCGAGGTCTATACCGTCATTGGCTATTACGTACAAGTTTTGACCGTGCAAGGCAGAATATGTTTCATACTCAAAAAGCATATCCTTAAGCTCCTTGCTGAGGTCTTTACCGCTTTTATACACATCCAATAGCTGATTTATGTCAACCTTAGTATCAGACATTCCTGAGTAAAGTTTAATAGCTTCATCGGCAATTCTTTTAAGTCTTTTCTTTTCATTACGTTTCTTTCCCGTAGGAAAATACTGTTTAAGGCCACGAGTTTCCAATAATATATTACTCATGTCTACCTCCTGATTTAGGATAAAAGCATCTGATCAAGTGTCCTTCTTCAACTTCAACCAATTCGGGTTTTTCATTTCGGCATTTTTCGGTTGCATACTCGCACCTTGTCGAAAATCTGCAGCCCTTGGGAAGTTTAAGAGGGTGAGGCACACTTCCTTGAATTTGAGCTAAATATTCTACTTCTTGATCTAAGAGAGGGATTGATTCAAGTAAGCCTTCCTTGTAGGGATGAGAAAATTGTGTATTTCTGTCAAAGATAACGTCTACCGAGGCTCTTTCTACGATTTCGCCTGTGTACATTACGGCAACATCATCGGCCAATTCCGCAATGGCACCTAAGTCATGGGTTATGAACATGATAGCAGTGTTGTGTTTTTTCTTTAAATCGTTCATCAATTTAAATATCTGTGCCTGTATTGTAACGTCAAGGGCCGTTGTAGGTTCATCGGCTATTAAAAGACGTGGCTCACAAGCCAAGGCCATAGCAATCATTACACGCTGTCTCATTCCTCCCGAAAGCTGAAAGGGATAGTTATAAACTACATTTTCTGGATTAGGAATCTTTACTTCGCGCAAAAGTTCGATAGCAGCAGTCCATGCTTCTTTTTTTGACATGTGCTGATGAAGAATAAGAGGCTCGCTTAGTTGTCTGCCTACCCTGTGCACCGGATTAAGAGATGTCATGGGTTCTTGGAATATCATAGATATATCGTTACCCCTGATCTTTCTTATTTCGTGCCGGTTTAAATTTACAATATTTTTGCCGCCGAAAATTATTTCGCCTTCAACAATGCGGCCCGGGTATTCCAATAAATTAAGAATACTAAAAGCAGTAATGGACTTACCGGAACCTGATTCTCCTACTATTCCCAAAGTTTTACCGGCTTCGATTGTAAAATCTACACCTTGGACAGCCTTTACCGTACCCTTATTTGTAAAAAAGTATGTATGCAAATTTTTAACTTCAAGTAGAGGGTTGTTCATACAGCCGCCTCCTTTGCTGCTTGCTTAGCCTGTTTTGCAAGAATTTTTTCTTCTTTTCGTCTTGCCCTTGCCTCTTTTCGCTGTTTTTTGGTAGTATATTCGGCTTTCGGATCTATAGAATCCCTAAGCCCCTCGCCTATGAGGTTGACACTCATTATAAACAAAAAGAGCATTGTGCCGGGGAATATCCAAATCCACCAAAAGGCTCTAAGGCTGGTACTGTTTTCGGCCGCCTTTGACAAAAGAGCTCCCCATGTCGGGATAGGTTCAGTTACCGATAGGTTTAAGAATGACAAGAAAGCTTCACTTAAAATTGCGGATGCAAAAGTGAGAGTTGCAGATACTACAACGGTAGGTAATACATTGGGAACCAGATGGCGTAAAATTTGGTTTCTTCTTTTTATGCCAAGAGCTCTTGTAGCTACAATAAATTCCTGTTCTCTTAGAGCTAAGATTTGCCCCCTTATCAAGCGGGCTAAACCTGTCCAGCTTAAAAAGCCTAGAATTATAACTATTACATAGAGCCTAAATTCAGGCGCTTCTTCCCTAAATATAGCGGAAATTGTATAGGCAATCGCCAAGAAGGGGAATGAGGAAAGTATTTCGATAAGTCTCATAATGATGTTATCTACCCGTCCGCTAAAAAAACCTGCGATTGCACCCATAGTTAAGCCTATGGTTATTGCCATAAATGTGGATAAAAAGCCTACTTGTAAAGAAATCCATCCTCCTTCGAGAACTCTCATAAAAGTGTCCCGTCCGTACTTGTCCGTTCCAAAAGGGTGAGCCCAAGAGGGCGGATTATTTCTTATTGTAGGATCTGTTTTTGCAAAATCATAACCTGTGAACTTGGTATAGAAATGAGTTACTACAACAAGGAGAACTATCGTAACAAACATATAAAAGCCTATCATAGCCAGTCTGTTATTTTTGAATTTGATCCTTATCTGTTGTGTCGGGGATAGAATAACTTCATCTTTTTCACTGAAATTTTTATCTTCTTCTTTAGCCATTTAAACCTTTCCTTCCCGAATCCTCGGATCTACAACCATATATCCTACATCTATAAATATATTACCTAATAATGTAAGAAGCCCGAAAAACAAAAGTACAGTCTGTAAGACAGCCCTGTCTTTAAAATTGTATGAATAATTCATCAATAATCCCATTCCGGGATAAGCGAATATTTTTTCTACAACGATGGAACCGCCGAATAGTCCCGGTATGTATAAACCGATGAGGGTTACAACCGGTATCAAAGCGTTTTGGAAAGCATGGCGGTATATAACTACCTTTTCTGAAAGACCTTTAGCTCTTGCCGTTCTTATATAATCTGCTTTTAAGATATCTATCATAGCAGATCTTACATACCGGATAAGGCCTACAAGAGAGGTAAGGACAACTACCGTAACAGGTAATATGATATAATGCCAGTCAGGTAATATACCTCTCGGATCCGACATGCCGGAAAAAGGCAGAATTTTCATAAAGATAACAAATACCATTATTAAAAGCAATGCCAAGAAAAATGAGGGCAGCGATATTCCTATTATTGTCAGTACCGTTACGGTTTTATCAAAAAGGCTGTTCTTTTTTACCGCCGCCGTAATCCCTAAAGGAATTGAAATTAAAAAGGCTAAAAGAAAACCCCAAATATTTATCTTAAAAGATCGTCCGATATATGTTCCTATAAACTCGTTTACGGGTTTATTGTATTTTACGGAATAACCGAATTCTCCCCTAAAAGTATCTCCCATCCATAAAAAATACCTTTCTACAGGGCCTTTATCGTATCCCAAAAATCTTCTCATATTCTCGATATAAAGACTTTTTTCTTCAGGTGTCATAGCTTTTGTCTTTTCAGGATCGAGCATCGCAAGTATCGGGTCTCCCGGCATCATGTTAATAAGAATGTAGATGGCAATCGACATAATTATTAGTACGGGTATCATAGACACTAAACGCTTGAAGATATACCGAATATAGGGAAAAAGGATTTCAAACAGCGATTTTGAACCGCTGACACTATTATCTGCCATAAAATCTCCTTTAATCACATAATCACAAAAAATTAAGACCTCCGGTTAAATAAACAAGAGGTCTTAAAAATTAACTTAAACAATCAGCGTCATGCCGATTATTTTTTCCAATTTGCTTCAGGTAAAGCTCTTGCCCAGTTCCACAAAGCTGTGGTATGGAAGTTTTCCAATTTATCAGTAAACAGGTCAAAGTAATTATTTGAGTAAACAGGGATAACGGGAACTTCTTTATTCATAACGGTTACGAACTTTCTCCAGTTTTTTCTGTACTCTTCTCTTCCCGTTACAGGGTGAGCATTTTCGATGTCATCAAGCAGTTGATCCCATTCTGCAGGTGTATAGGTAGAACCTCCAGAGAACATTACATTATTGCTTGAGGGCTGTCCCCAAGGCATAATGAGGTTAGTTGCATAGTCGGCTTTGGGGTTGGCTTTAAGTACATAGCCTACACCGCCTACGAAGGCATGGTATGTTCTTTCTTCTTGAGTATCCCCTGTCCAGTGGCTGTACATTACGGGCCAATCAAGACCTGTCAAAGTTACTTTGAAGCCGAGCTTTGAAACATAAGCATCATTGAATACTAGGTTATATGTATCCGACCAGAAAGGTGTGTAAGTAATCTTGATTTCAAGTGGTTTTCCTTCCCAAAGGTAGCCTGATTTTGCATTACCTGTAAGTTTTGCATAGTTTCCGTCTGTTCTCTTGGCTGCTGCATCAAGAAGCTCCTGAGCTTTTGCAATATTTGCAGCTTCATCGAATTTTCCGTTGGCATCCAAGATATCATAGCTTGTTAAGGTTTTTTCGAATCTACCAACGGCAGAAGTACCGATAAGGTTTGCTTCATCATCATCCCACAATGTCCAGTCGTTTTTGGAGTAGGGGCCGTTAGAAGAAATACCGTATTGACCTAAGAAAAGTTCAATGATTTTCGGTCTGTTAAGAACATAGGCAAAGGCTTGTCTTACTTCCGTAAGAGAAGTGGGACCGAAGTTACAGTGAAGGGCTATGGTTCCTCCTCCGTGCCTGTAGTAGTTTGTGTATGAAAAACCGGGCTTATCTTTAATAGGATCGATTTTTTCGGCTTGACCTTGGCCTGTAAGCATATCTACTTCGCCTTGGATTAGCTGGTCAAGTTCGGTTTCGCTGGGAACAACTTTAACGATTACTTCCTTGATGGCAGGTACTTTGCCGAGGTAATCTTTGTAAGCTTCCAACTTAACATATTCGCCTTCCTTGTACTCGGTCATCTTGTAGGGGCCGTAGCCGATCGGGTTTGAAATATGTTTTTTTACATATTGCTGTACGGTAAGGCCTTCTTCCTTTGCTCCCTTTGTGAAGGTTTCTTCGGGGAAGAGGTAATAAGTACTGAATACGGCTGTGTCAATGGTATAGCTGACTTTTTTAAGATGGAAAGTTACGGTATTTGCAGCTTCATCAATTTCAATACTTTTAACATAGTCGTTGAGTGTTGACGATCCTCCCGTATCGCTTAAAGCCTTTGTGTCCATGTAAAAGTCATAGGTAAACTTTACGTCCTTTGCAGTAAGGGCTTCGCCGTTGTGGAATTTTGCACCTTTTACAAGCTTAAATGTCCACGTTTTAAGGTCATCGCTTACCTTTTTTTCTGCAACGAGAAGAGAATCTTCAACTTGGCCTTTGGAATTTTCATTCATAAGACCGAATGCCCAAACCAACTTTCGGATATCGTTGTCATAAGTTGAATTTGTCCAGCCTGAGTAAAAATCTCCGTTAAACTCAGCTGAAGCTACAACGAATGGTTTTTCGTTGGTAGTAGTTGTTGCCGTATTGTTTCCGCCGCATGCTATTACGGAAAAAGCCAGCACCAGTGTTACAATTAGCACCACGATTTTTTTCATAGTGTCCTCCAAGTATTTTAGTTGGTAATAAAGAATTACCAGAGGGTGATTATATCATAAAATGATAAAAGTGTAAAGGTTAAGACGAAAAATTGTCAAGAATTTTGTAAAAAGACTAAAAAAAACTCTTTTACTGCCGATATTGTACTATAATTAAAAGTAAGTGTATTTAAGTTTGTACAATAAAACCCTTCCAACCAAAAAATGATGCAAAATCTCCAAGCTAATTACTGTACATAAACAAAAAGTTGTAGGTCAAGCATGTATACCGAATTTAAGTCTAACCGAAAGGCCGTTGGGGATAAAAATTTGAATGAGGATAAAACCCCGGAGCAAATTTTTATTGAACAACGAACGGAATTATTTTTGAAAGAAGTAAAAAAATATCCGGTAAAATTTCGATATGGAGCAAAGCGTTTTATCCCTAAGTTTAAGTATGTAAAAAGCAATTTACACCTCACATAAATCAATACGAAAAATTCCGGAACATTGCCGGCAATGCTCCGGCTGTGCAATGCACCTGTGCAATTCGCCGGCTGTCGCCGCCTGTTGTCAATAGCCGGCTGTCGCCGGCTTGCCTTTTTTTTTGTTTTACTGTATAATTCCGGCCTTAGTATGTAACAAATCTTTTTCAAAAAGAAAAGCTCGTTTCCGGATTTTTTGAGGCATTTTGCATTTGCCGTTTTACTGACGATGCAAAGGAATTTATTTTGACTAATACCAAGATTAATTTTTTATCACGCATGGCTCTTTTAATTGTCGCCGTAGTATGGGGTAGTTCTCTTGTTGTTGTAAGCGGAACTACGGATTTTTTTAAACCTAATTTTTTGTTGGGTTTAAGGTTTTCTATTGCTTGTATCTTGCTTTGTCTTATTTTTTATAAAAAATTAAAACTCATAGACAAAGATTATCTCATAAACGGAGGAATTGTAGGTTTCTTCCTTTATATAGCTTATTCCAGCCAAACTTTCGGTGTTACAACCGCAGGAGGCCTTCCCGGACGAAGTGCCTTTTTATCGGCTTCTTATTGTGTAATAGTTCCTTTTTTGGGGTGGCTTGTAAACAAAGTTCGTCCCGATAGGTACAATGCTTCAGCTGCAATTTTGTGCATTTTGGGTATAGGCTTTGTTTCATTTAAGGATCTGGTGCTTTCATCGGGAGTAGGCATAACCATGGGCGATTTTTATGCTCTTTTAAGCGGGCTTCTTTTTGCAAGCCACATTATAAGTATTACCCGATTAAGCAAAAGAATGGATCCGATTCTTATGACGATTATTCAGTTCGGAACGGCTGCAATACTTTCATGGCTTGTAACCCTTATTTTTGAAGATAATAGTACAATAATTTGGTCTTATTCATCTATCGGCTCTGTGCTGTACCTTGCTGCAATTTGTACGGGCCTGGCTCTTCTTTTACAAAATATAGGACAAAAGCACACCGATGCTTCGAGTGCCGCCATTATCTTAGGGCTTGAATCAATTTTCGGAATTATCTTTTCGGTTATATTTAAGGGTGAAAGTCTTGATGTTTATTCGGTTTTCGGTTTTATTTTAATCTTTATAGCCATAATAATTTCGGAAACAAAGCTTTCATTTTTAAAAAAAGAAAAAGCCTAGAACCTAACTAAATTATTTTAATAAATTGATAATTTAATTTCTCCGTTTATGCTGCCGTACAGGGTATTGACATTTTTAAAAAATTATAATATATATAAATATATTATAATAAATCATGCTTTTGCGTGATTTAAAATTAAGGAGATTTATTGTATGAAAAGACGAGTATTCGTTGTTCTGTTGCTGCTATTTGCAGTTCCTTTTTTCTGTTTCGCAGCAGGTAGTGCAGAAAAATCCGGAGACAGCCAAGAAAAAATATTGCGTGTCATAACTGCTGAGAGTTTCTATCCCTATATTTATAGAGACACTTCTAGCGGCAATTTAACCGGATTTGAATATGAGGTTATAGAAGAAATAGCAAAAAGGACAGGTTATAAAACAAAGTGGTTATTTGCCGGAGACCCTGCTGCTATGTTCGGAAGTATTGATGCCGGAAAAGCCGATACGATTGCTCTTTCAATTTCTGTGAGTGAAGCAAGAAAAAAAGTATATACATTTTCGGAAATTTATCTTTACGATAAAAATCGCTTAGTTACACTTGCTGATAATCCTGCAAAGGGGATTGATGATTTTCAAGGTAAGAAAGTTTGTGTTGAATTGGGAGGTATAAATCAGCCTTTCTTTGATGAATACAATAAAAATTTACCTGAAGATAAAAAAATTAAAACTATAACGATAGAAGGGTCTCCTCGTGAAAATTTGGAATTGGGCCGCTTTGATGCTTACCCTTTATCGGTGTTATCATTTAATAGATTGATGGAAAGAAAAAAATATAATATTAAAATGGTTGGAGAGCCGATCGTTATAGGCCCAATAGCATATCCTTTTTCAAAAAATGCAGATCCTAAAATGGTTGAAGCTTTTAACAAAACAATTAGAGAGATGCATAAGGACGGTACATTAAGCGCATTATCTCAAAAATATTTTAAATGTGATGCAACAAAAGCTGAATAGTAGATTCGATTTTTAATTAAAAGCGGTTATGCTATAAAATTTAATTTATAGCTTACCGCTTTTTGTGTTATATTAATTATGCGGTTTGATTTTGACTTTTTTTTCTTTTGTTTCCCTCGTCTATTTTTAAAAATACCCTTTACTCTTTTTTTGGGGTGTATTGCTTTTTTGTGTGCCTTTGTCTTAGGTTTATTACTTGAAATATTACGCAACTCAAAAATAAAAGTAATAAAGCATCTTACATCGGTATATATATCGTTTTTTCGCTCAACACCATATGTTACTCAGCTGTTTATTTTTTATTATGGATTACCGCAAGTAATTATTCCCTTGCGGGCAGTTTCTGCAGAAAGTGCATTGGTTATTACAATAGCGATGAATTCTTCTGCTTTTATCGCAGAAACAATCCGAGGCGGCCTTTTATCGGTAGATAAAGGACAAAAAGAAGCTGCTTTGTCTATTGGAATGAGTTCTTTTGATATGATGAAAGAAATTATTTTACCTCAGGCTTTTGTTGCTTCACTGCCGTCTTTAGGAAATGCTTTTGTCGGAATGATAAAAAGTACGGCTGTAGGTTTTACCATAGGAGTTGTTGAGCTTTTATCACAGGCTAAAATTATGGGGGCAGCATCTTTTAATTTTTTTGAATCTTATGTTGCGGCAGGTATAGTTTATTGGTTAATTATTATTGTAATTGATCATCTTCAAAAAATATTAGAAAAACGAGTATACAAATACTTATGATAATGTAGAAATTTAAAGGACGGTATATTTTTATGGAAAACTTAAATGTAAGTAAATTAGAAAAATCTCTTGGGCTTAAAAGGCATATTATTGGTGTTCAATTTGTATATTTTAAGTCGGAGTATGAAGCTTTAGATATTCCTGATTATAATAAAAAAACTAGTTTTTGTATGATGGTAAAAGCGGCTATGGATGGCGATGTATTTAAGGCTTCTGCAAATAATTTCGGTTGTAAATGTGCTATAGAAGCCTTAGGTATTGAAGAAGAAATGGAATGTGTAGAATCCGGACAGCGTTATTTTAGTATTGGACTATACGAATCACGTGCTGTTGCAAAGGCAGTTACCAAAATGATCTGCCGTATTAAACAACATGCTTTCGGAGTTGTACTGGGTCCCTTGGAAAATATGGACAAAGCTGATGTTGTTATTTTTATGACAAACGCATACCAACTTATGCGCATAGTTCAAGGCTACTCATACAAATTCGGTACACCTCAAAATATTACAATGGCCGGGAATCAAGGGGTTTGCGCCGATTTATGTGCTGCTCCATTTGAAAAAAACGATATGAATTTTTCCGTTCTTTGTGCAGGTACAAGGAAAATGTGCAAATGGGGTGTAGAAGAAATGGGAGTCGGTGTACCCATACAGATGTTTGCACCGCTTGTTGATGGCGTAATAAATACACTTAATTATATTGAATATCCTGAACATAAAAAAGAAATTCGTATTAGGCTTAATTCTCCTGATGAATTAGGTATAGTTATCGATGATAACCTTCACTATGGTAAGATGGGGAAGGAATATGTTCGTCCGTCAGAATATGATAAACTGAAATACGGAATAAAAACGGAATAAAATATGTTGAAAGTTGAAAATATTTATAAAAGTTTTGGTTCTCTGAAAGTTTTAAACGGAATAAGTTTTTCTGCAGATAAAGGAGAAGTTATTGCAATTATCGGTCCTTCCGGCATGGGAAAATCAACTCTCTTGAGATGTATTAACTTACTTGAAGAACCTGATTCCGGAAGTATTGAAATTGACGGTGTAAAATTTACTGCCGGTGAAAAAAAACATCAGACTATTAGAGACCTGCGTGCAAAAACTGCTATGGTCTTTCAAAATTATAATCTTTTTAAAAATAAGACCGTAATTCAGAATATTATGCTCCCAATGATATCAGCCAAAAAAAATACCAAAAAAGAGGCTGAATTACGTGCACTGGATTTACTGAATCAAATTGGTTTATCCGATAAAAAAAACGTTTATCCATCAAAACTATCGGGAGGCCAACAACAGCGTGTTGGAATAGCTAGAGCTTTGGCTGTAAACCCAAGTGTTCTTTTGTTTGATGAACCGACATCTTCTTTGGATCCCGAGCTTGTTAATGAAGTATTGGAAATCATTCTGGCTCTTGCAAAAAATCATCAATCAACTATGCTTATTGTAACTCATGAAATGCAGTTTGCAAAAGAAGTGGCTGATAGAATTATTTTTATTGATGATGGAACTATAATAAAAGATTCTTCTCCTCAAAGTATGTTTTCTTTAGGAGAAAATTCACGTATTTCTTCATTTATAAAAAAACTCGGATCGTAATCTAAATTATCATTGATATTCTGCCTATCTATATCTTGAAATATTCTATGATTGTATATATAATAACCTGTTGTATTCTTACAATTTTTAGGAGAGGTTAATATGAAAAATAATATAAGTTATTTTACATCAGAGTCGGTAAGCGAGGGACATCCCGATAAGCTATGCGATCAGATTTCGGATGCCGTTTTAGATGCATGTTTAAGGGATGACCCTGAAAGTCATGTAGCCTGCGAAACCTTTGCATCGACTGCCTTGGTCCTTGTTGGCGGAGAAATAACCACCGATACCTATGTCGATATACAAGACATTGCACGTACTATAGCTGAAGAAATAGGGTATACAAATACCGATTTCGGCTTGGATTGTCATTCTATGGCCGTTATGAATATGATTCACTCACAGTCCCCCGATATTTCGCAAGGGGTAGACGGTACGGGACTTGATGAATATAAGGGCCAGCAGGGGGCAGGAGATCAGGGTATGATGTTCGGTTTTGCCTGCAAGGAAACTCCTGAACTGATGCCTGCTCCCATTATGTTTTCTCATTCTGTATTGAGGTATGCTGCAAAACTCAGAAAAGAAAAGGTTATCCCTTGGCTTCGCCCCGATTCAAAGACACAGATTACCGTAAAATATGAAGGTTTTAAACCTATTAAGATAGATACGGTTGTGCTTTCTCATCAGCATTATCCCGATGTTCAATATGACGAATTAAAAGATACTCTAATCAATCGGGTTATTAAGCCTGTTTTGGGACCGACCGGACTTTTGGCCGATGATACCAAGTATTTTATCAATCCTACAGGCCGCTTTGTTATAGGAGGCCCTTTCGGAGATACGGGGCTTACCGGCAGGAAAATAATCGTAGACACCTACGGCGGAATGGGAAGACATGGGGGAGGAGCTTTTTCGGGTAAAGATCCGTCAAAGGTTGACCGCTCTGCTGCCTACATGGCTCGATATATTGCAAAAAACGTAGTAGCCGCAGACCTTGCACGCCGCTGTGAGCTTCAGTTAGCCTACGCAATCGGTGTTCCATTCCCTGTTGCCGTCAGGGTAGATACCTTCGGTACAGGTGAAGTTCCTGAGGAAAAAATAGAAAAGGCAATAAAAGAAGTTTTTGATATGTCCCCGGCAGGCATTATAAAGGCCCTCGATTTAAAACGCCCTATCTATAAAGAAACGGCAGCCTACGGACACTTCGGCCGCCCCGAATTCTCATGGGAAAAAACCGACAAAACTGAAGCCTTAAAGAAAGCTATAAAATAAAGATTTCAGGTTTTTGTATTGATTTTAAGGGAATTATTTAAGTGAAAGAGATAGATGATTTTTTTGAAAGAAATAATTTTGATTATAAAATTGATATCGAATATGCAGCTTCAATCCTTTTGGAAGATATGAAAAAAGGATTGGAAAGCGAAGTTGAGTCTGTTTCTTCTATGGATATGATTCCCTTATGGAAAAACCTTCCCGACAGTCTTCCTAAGGATAAAAGAGTAATCATAATCGATGCCGGAGGTACTAATTTTAGAGCGGGACTTGTTTATTTTGACAAAAAAGGAATGGCTGAAATTCTTTCTTTTTTTAAGCACCCTATGCCTGCCCTTGACAGGGAAATGACTAATGAAGAATTTTTTGACAACATCGCAGAATACTTAGAGCCTTTAAAGGATGAGGCTGATGTGATTTCTTTTTGTTTTTCCTATGCCATAAAGATTTTTCCCGATGGAGGAGGGCAGGCTATTAAGCTTTCAAAAGAGATAAAGCTGCCCTATATCGGCGACTGTAAAATAAATGAGGGGCTTTTGCAAGCCTTATCTCGTAAGGGTTGGAAAAAAGTAAAAAAAATTATAATGGTAAACGATACCGCAGCAGTTCTTCAGTCCGGAATTTTTTCTGAAACCGACGATCAGAGCTTTGACTCTCACATAGGCTTTGTTCTAGGAACGGGTCTAAATTCTGCATATATCGAATACGGAAAAATTGAAAAACTCAAAACTACCGAATTTTACGATAAACCTCAGATAATTGTTTGTGAGTCCGGAAAATGTAATAAAATTCTTCAAAGTAAATTCGATAAAATTTTATCCGAAAATTCCAATCTAAAAAATGAATATTTTTTGGAAAGAATGTGTTCGGGTCGTTATTTGGGGGAGCTTTGTTCTATTGCGCTAAGGACGGGTGCTGCCGAGGGAATTTTTTCGCCTCTGTCAAATAAGATGCTTTTAAATTCGCGTAATTTTTCAAGCGAAGAAATTTCTTTATTTTTAAAGGAGCAAAATCACGATAAAAATATTTTTTCCGGTATAATCGAAGCTCATTCGGTTTCGGAAGACTATGTTAAAATCTATTCCATCTGTAAATGTTTTTTTGAGAGGGCAGGAAGGCTTTCAGCTGCTGTTATAGCTGCAGCCTGTATAAAAACCGGCAAAGGTAAATCAGCGGATAAACCTATCTGTATAAGTGCGGACGGTTCTATGTTCTTAAAAGGCTTTTTAATCAAGGAAAGAATCTTTAACAGTCTACACTCTTTTTTGAATGAAAAAAAAGGAATTTTCTTTGTTCTAAAAACAAATGAAGAATCCGTTACCTTGGGTACGGCTCTGGCCGCTTTTTTAAATTAAAAATTAAATAATAAATCTTAATTTTTTTTAATATGTTGACATTTTATTTTCTTTTTGCTAGAATATACTCAAGTAAACTGTAATGTTTATTGGAGATCAAAATGCGTAAATGAGTTTATATCTTTGAAGTAATTTTACTTCCGGCTTATAATACGGAAACAAAAGTGAAGGACTTTTTACGAATTTTGTTTTTTCATGCTCCTTCTTTTTGATTCTTTCCAAGATTCTCTTTAGCCCTTTTGTAAATTTATTTTAAAAAACTCGTTATCTCTAAATCTTTTTTTATGGAGGAGAGTTTATGAAAAAACATCTCATGGTTATTGTTACAGGTGCCGTGATCGGTATTGCGGCTCTCGTATTGGTTAGGTTCGGAAATCCGGGAAACATGGGTTTTTGTATTGCATGTTTTTTGCGGGACATTGCAGGGGCCTTAAAACTGCATAACGCAGGTGTTGTGCAGTATATGAGACCTGAGATAATCGGTCTTATAATCGGAGCCTTTTTTATGGCATTTGCAAAAAAGGAATTTAAACCAAGAGGAGGTTCGGCTGCCTTTACAAGGTTTACACTCGGCTTTTTTGTAATGATAGGAGCTTTGGTTTTCTTGGGCTGCCCTTTAAGAATGTTTTTGAGGTTAGGGGCTGGCGATTTAAATGCAATTTTCGGTTTGGTAGGCTTTGTTGCAGGAATTGTAATAGGTATCTTCTTCTTAAATAAAAACTTTTCTCTTAGCAGGGCTTATAATCAATCCAAACAAGAAGGAATCATCCCCATCATATTTATGGTTGTTTTCTTTATACTTTTGGTTGCCTTCCCCTCAGTTCTTGCCTTTAGTGAAAAAGGTCCCGGTTCTATGAAGGCTCCGATTTTCTTGGCTCTTGGTATAGGCCTTGTTGTAGGCGGCTTTGCACAAAGGAGCAGGATATGTACAGCCGGCGGTATTCGAGATGCAATTATGCTTAAAGATTTCCACCTATTATGGGGAAGCCTTACAATTCTTGTTACGGTATTGATCGGTTCTTTGATTTTGGGAAAATTCAATCCTGCTTTTGCAGGTCAGCCCGTAGCCCACACAGACGGCTTATGGAACGCTCTCGGAATGGTTTTAGTCGGATGGGCAAGTGTTCTTTTGGGAGGATGTCCTTTAAGACAGCTTATTTTGACGGGCGAAGGAAACAGTGATTCCGCAGTTACCGTTGCAGGCCTTATAGCCGGTGCTGCTTTCGCTCATAACTTCGGTCTAGCTTCTTCCGGTAATGGGCCGACAAGTGCCGGAATGATAGCTGTTGTTGTAGGTTTTGCTTTTACGGCCTTTGTAAGTATTTATTATTCGCTGAAAAATAAATAAGGTTTTATTAGGAGAAGCGATAAATAGCTCAGCAGAAATACTGCTTCGCTATTTATCGATTAGGAGAAGATTATGTCTGATATTATTGTAGATGCTCGAGGGCTTGCTTGTCCTGAGCCTGTGGTTTTAACTAAAAAAGCTCTTGCAGTAAATTCTGCGTTTGTTGTGTTGGTAGATAACGAAACTGCAAAAGAAAATGTAAAACGCTTTTGCGATAACTCAAAAGCACAAACAAAAATTGAGCCCAGTGATGACGGCTGGAAAATTGCCGTATCAAAGTAATGAAAGAGTATTTAATTACCTTTCATACTCATTATGATTCTCTTGTCTGCATGAGAGCCGTGAACAAAACGGATAATGCTGCGGTAGGAGAATTGACTGCAAAATTAATTCCTGTGCCACGCTCGGTAAGTTCAAGCTGCGGCACTGCATTAAAATTAGTTTTTAAAGAAGGGGTTATCTTCGATAAAGATTATTTTAGTCAATTTGATTACGACGCTTTTTATTCTTTAAGTGAAAACGGTAAGTATGTTGAAGTGTGATCGGTCATCTCTAAAAATCTTGTTGGATTTTAGAGATGACCAACGAGTTTTTCATAAGTCTTTATATATCAATGACTTATGAAAAACATCGTAAATTAAATTTGAGGAAAGCCTCTAAAAACTGATGTTTTTAGAGGCTTCCAATAGTGCGATTAAAGGCGGCAGTGTTACGGAAACCTTCCGGTTTGGAGCATTTCTATAAATACTGCCGCCGCTTTTTTATTCGTGCGTCGTTGTATTGTCTAAAAGTCTATTTTGTTTTTAACGCATCCAATTTTTGTTTTAATTCTGCAAGGGCATTTTCTATTTCTTCATAAGTTTCTAAAGTTTCCAGATGCGCTTTTCCTTCTTTAACTATTTTTTCCAATTTTTTTTGTTCTCCCTTTTTATAGTTGTCGGGATTTTTGTAGTTTTCAAGCTCCTTAATTGAAGCATCTAAGGCCAATGCTTGAAGAACAGCCTCTTTTACCGCTAGAGAAGAAGCCGTCGCTCCTCCTACTGCATCGGCTCCCGGGCTGCCTGGAAAGCCTACATCCATTTTTTTTATGTCTTTTAATGTCAAGTTTTTATACTTTTCAAAGCCTTTTCCTGATAAATATTTTTTCCAGTAAACTTTGTTGCTTGCTGCAGTTCCTATAACATCGGCTTCGATAGATGCCTCCGTGTTTTTTTCGTCATCGCTTACTTTTATAACTTTACCTTGTTCATCAATGGCTACATCAATACATACCGAATATCCGTACTCATAATTAGAACCGGTAGAGGATGAGCCTGCTACTTTTGAAGTACCATAAAGCAGCTCCGGTTCACTAGCAAAAGCAAATACTAAAAGAGCCGTTATAAAGAACCCTATAGCTTTTATCTTTTTACTTATTTTCATAATCTTTCTCCGTAAATAAAATTTTGTTAGAAAGAGTATACTATTATTAAATTGAATTTTCAATACCTTTTTTCTTGGCTTGACTATAATCTAAAATTATGAGATACTATGACCATCTTTAAAAATCTTGCCGGATTTTTAAAGATGGCCGGTGAGTTTAAAATTAAGGCCTTATATTTCGATGACTCAATTTTAAACATCGCAAATAGGTTTAAGGAGGGTTGATATGGGCTGTTCATTTATTAACGAAAATTTCGATTTATTAAAAGCTGCAAAGAATCCCGGCTGAGGTGCAAAGCTGAGTGCGGGTGCACTCGATAAACTTTTAAAAAACTTTTCCGTAAGGAATGACGATAACTTACTCGTAGGTTTTAATACTTCGGATGATGCGGCCGTTTATAAGATAAACGATGAAACGGCTCTTATATCTACTATAGATTTTTTCCCGCCCGTTTCAGGCGATCCCTATATATTCGGGCAAGTTGCCGCCGCAAATTCTTTAAGCGACATTTATGCGATGGGCGGGGAGCCTAAGCTCGCCCTAAATCTTTTTTGTATTACCAAGGATATGCCTGAAGATATGATAAAAGAAATTTTACGAGGCGGTTTTGATAAGGTTTATGAGGCCGGTGCTATAGTCTGCGGCGGCCATACTATTTATGATGATTCGCCCAAGTACGGTTTGGCTGTAAACGGCTTTGTTCATCCTAAAAAGATTTTAGAAAATTCTACCGCAAAGGAAGGCGATGTTTTAATTTTGACGAAGCCCATCGGTACGGGTACTTTACTTACGGCTTCAAAAGCCGACATGTCGCCGCCGGAAGAGCTTGACCGCTGTTATAAAGCTATGGCTTTTTTAAATGCGAAGGCTCGTAACATCATGGTAAAATACAAGATAAACGCCTGTACCGATATTACCGGTTTCGGCCTACTCGGTCATCTTTACGAGATGGGAAAGGGAAGCGGCATGAGCATTGAAGTCGATTATAAATCCGTTCCTATTTATAAATCCGTAATTGAAAGCGCCCAAATGGGTTTGATGCCGGCAGGAGTTTACTCCAATAGAAATTTTGTGGGAGATAATGTTGTCTTTGAAAATGTTCCCCTTGCCTACCAAGACCTGATGTTCGATCCTCAAACTTCGGGAGGACTTTTGATTTCGGTAGACAAGGAAGATGCTGCCGCTCTTTACGAAGAACTGTCCCAAGCTTTGGAAAATACGCCTTGCGGAAAGCCTGCCATTATAGGCCTTGTTACCAAGCGGGAAGAAAAAATTCTTAGGGTGAGTTAAGCTCTTGAGCAAAGCTCCTTTACTGCCCTTATTGCCGTTTCAATTTCTTCTTCTATTGTGAAGGGGCCTGTCGAAAATCTTACCGCTCCTTGCGGAAAGGTTCCTATCGATTTATGAGCAGCAGGTGAACAATGGAGGCCGCAGCGGGTAAGAATTCCGTATTCTTCTTCGAGAGCTGCACCGGCTTCCGCATTGTCCATAAATTCGGAAAAATCTATCGAAATAATTCCGACCCTGTTTTCCGCTGAATCTCCTCCCGCTATTTTTACAGGGATGTCCTTTATTCCGTCCAAAAAGAGTTTAAGCAATTTTTGTTCACGGCTATGAATGTTTTGAATCCCGAAACTATCCAGCCATTTTAGGCTGTGGTGAAGACCTGCAATTCCTATTATGTTTTGAGTCCCGGCTTCAAATTTATCCGGCATAAAGGAGGGCGTTACTTCCGAATCGGATGCACTTCCGGTTCCGCCTGTGATAAGAGGTTCAACCTCTTTTGCAAAATCCTTATCGAATAAGATGCCTCCGGTGCCTTGCGGGCCGAGTAAGCCCTTATGGCCTGTAAAGCAAAATGCTGCCGGTTTTAATTGTGCAAGGTCGACGGGAATGTGGCCTGCACTTTGAGCTCCGTCTATTACCAGAGGAATATTGTGTTTTTTTAGAATTGAGGCAATTTCTTCGATAGGTTGAATAAAGCCCGTTACATTTGAAGCATGTGAAAAAACGGCAAGGCGGGTTTCAGGTCTTATCATAGATTCGATTAAGGAGGTGTTTACAAAAGCTCCTCCGTTTTTTACGATTGAAGGAACACGGTCAATCTTTACGCCTAATTTTTCCATTTGAACCAAAGGACGCATTACGGCATTATGCTCAAAGGAGCTTGTTAAAACTCTGTCGCCTGATTTGAGAAAACCTTTTATAATATAGTTTAGACTTGCCGTAACCCCTGATGTAAAAATAACGTGAGTGGCGGGCTTAAAATTAAAGAGTTTACATAAGAGTTCCCTTGTTTCTATGATATCAAGACCGGCTTCTTCGGTTTCACTATAAGTACTGCGGTTAATGTTTCCAGTGCCTATGTTGACTGCCATTGCAAGAGCTTGCTCAAGGCCGGGTGCCTTAGGAAAAGCGCCGGCCGCATTATCTAAAAAAATACGCTTTTTCATATGACTTATTCTAGCTTAAATAGTTTCTTGAGTCAATATAGAAGCAAGTACCTTACGGCAAGTACCTTACGGCAAGTGCCTTGCGGCAATCATTCCTATTTCAGTTTAGTCTAGGTTGAAAATTGCAGCTTGTCCGGTCATTGAAAATCCAGCTGTCCTTCTTTTATATAAAGAAGCCTGTCACAAAATTGTTCCGCTAAAACTATATCGTGGCTTATAAAAAGATAACTTGATTGATGTGTATTTTGATATTCTTTTAACAAGCGGATAATCTGTGCTTGGCTTACGCTGTCCAACATTCCCGTCGGCTCATCCAAGACAATCAGTTGAGGCGTAATGGAAAGAATTCTTGCCAAAGCCAAACGCTGCAATTCTCCTCCGCTCAATTCCCGCGGGTAGCGGTAAAGATGTTCTTCTCTTAAACCCAATCCTTTTATATCCCGAATAATTTTCTCCATTCCTTTTTCTTTTAAATAAATACGGTAGGGTTCTTTTAAGCTATCTATGATGTGCAGCTTGGGATTAAAAGATATTTCGGGATGCTGAAAAAGGATTTGAATTTTGCGTCTTGTTTCCCTATTAACGGGATATTTGAGAGGGGCGTTTTCAAAAAACATTTCTCCTTTTGACGGCATTATTAAGCCGGTTATAATTTGTCCGATAGTTGTTTTGCCGCTTCCGCTGTCCCCAATCAAACCGAGTGTTTCTTTTTTATTTATGCAAAAACTGATATTTTTAACTGCTTCAAAATCTTTTTTACGGGTATTTTTATATGTTTTAGAAATGTTTTTAAGTTCAAGCATATTTCCAGCACCTTACTTTTCTATTTTTTTCGATCTCGATCATGGGAGGGGTTTGTTTGCATTTGTCAAAGGCGTATTCACAGTTAGGTGCATATCTGCATCCTGTTTCATAAACGGGACGCTGCATACTTTTTGCCTTATACTGTAGTCCGTTTTCGGGCATCGCCCTTATTATATCCTCGGTATACGGGTGATAAGGTTTTGCAAATACTTCTTCGGTAAGTCCTATTTCTACACTGTATGAAGAATGCATAACGCATAATTTTTTGCTTATGTTTTTTGCAAAATTAAGGTCGTGAGTAACACAAAGATAGGTTTCTTCTTTTAGGAGTTTAAATGCTTGTTCAACCATTTTAAGCCGTCTTGAATCCAAGCCCTTTGTAGGCTCATCGGCAAATATTAAATGCGCTCCGGCTGAAATGCCCATCGCAATCATAGCCCGCTGCTTCATTCCTCCGCTGTAAGTGTGAGGATACTGAACTGCCCGTTCTTGTTCATTGCCTAAATTGAATTTGCGCAAAAGGTTTACTGCTTCTGCCTCCGCATTTTTTTTAGAATACCCGTAATGAATTATAAGAGGTTCTCCGACTTGATAGCCCACTTTAAGAAGAGGGTTTAAAGAGTTTCCGCTGCCTTGGGGAATGTAGGATATTTCTTTACCTCTAATGGAATTTAAAGTTTTGCGGTCAAGATTTAAAAGGTTCCGATCCTTAAAAAAAGCGGAACCCTGTACTGCTGCATTTTTAGGTAAAAGTTTTAATACCGCTAAAAGCATAACGCTTTTTCCGCTCCCCGTTTCACCTATAACCGCAATTTTGTCTCTTTCAAAAATATCTAAATTAAAATCTTGAAGAACTTGCGGAGCATTTTTTGCACCGAATGAAACGCTTAAATTTTCTATTTTGAGAATAGGAGCCTCTGTTAAGTTTATTTCAATATTATTCATTTTTTGTGCCGTAATATCCTATAAGCATAAAACCTAAAACGGTAACCGAGATGCATATAATAGGAGGCAGGTACCACCATATTTGTCCGCGCAAAATGCTGTGCCTAAAAAAAGCGTAGCGCAAAATTGCACCCCATGATTTTTCTCCATAGGTTCCTAGTCCTAAAAAACTTAAGCCCGATTCCGTTACCATCGCTGCCGAAACGGAAAGCACACCCCGTATAAGTATTATATCTTTAAGGTTCGGCAATATGTGTTTAAACATAATGATAAGATTTGAAACTCCCAAGGCTTTTTCTATTTTTATAAAGGGCTGTTCTGCAATTTCTTTTGTTTTTGCACGCAGTATCCGTGCGGTTCCCGTCCACGCAGTAATGCTCATAGCTATAATCAGATTCCATTTTCCGGGCTTCATAAACGCCACCAATAAGGCCGTTAACGGCAGTCCCGGAACTGACATTGCAATATTGGTAAGTACTGTTATAAGTCTATCGATAAGCCCCCCGTAATATCCTGAAAGCAGGGCAAAGACAACGCCGATGCCGGTAATAATAATTGCCGCAAAAAAGCCGACAAAAAGAGAAACACGTGCACCGTACACCAGCTCGCTTAAAATATCCTGTCCGACATCATTAGTTCCCAAAAGGTGATTAAAGCCGGGCTTTTCATAAATATTTCCCATTTCATACGGATCATATGGAGCGATAACCGGCGCAAAAATTGCAATAATCACCGCCGTCAAAACAATAATCAGCCCCGCTTTAAAAGAAGAGGGCATTTTTTTTATATCGGAAAATTGTATCATTGCTCACTCCTTACACGCGGGTCTATTATGATATTTACAATGTCGCTGATCCAGTTTGCGGCTACAACGCTTACTGCCGAAATTAAAAAACACAGTTGCGCTGTCGGAAAATCCCTCCTGCTTACCGCATCGAACATAAGAGAGCCCATCCCTTTCCAGCCGAAAATAACTTCAACTATCATCGATCCCGATAATAACCAGCCCAGCTGAATTGAAATCGATGTTGAATAAGGAAGCAATGCATTACATAAAACGTGACGGAATAACACTTTTTTATCTTCCAATCCTTTTGACTCCGCTGTTATTAAATAATCCTCGTTACGGATTTGAGAGACGGAGCTTTTCATAAGCATAAAATTTCCTGACGTACGCGAAAGAATTAAAATGATAAGAGGTAATGCCATATGGTTTAATAAACTCCAAAACCGTTCAGCCCCCGAAAGTTCGGGGCCTACCATCCCGTTTATAGGAAATATTTTAAGTTTATAAGAAAATATAATAAGAAAAATTAAGCCTATACAGTTTGATGGAATTGTGTTTACAAACAAAAAAAACGGAGTTGTAATGCGGTCAAAAATTCCTTTCGGCCGCCAGCCTGCAAGAGTTCCCAAAACCGCCCCTAAAATTCCGCCTAAAATCCACGTAGGTATCGAAAGCAGTAAAGTGCTTTTTGCCGCCCGCAAAACATTTTCTGAAACGGGCTGATGATTCGAATAGGCCCGCCCGAAATCGAGCGTCGCAATACATTTTAAATATTTTTTATATTGCACCCACAGCGAATCATCAAGTCCGAATTTCATTTTTAATGCTTCAAGTTCGGCAGGGTATTGATCCAAAAGATAATAATATTCTTCTTGCCCGACCAAATACATAATTGGTTTCCCCGGCATAATATGAATGAGCAAAAAGCTGAGCGATATTATCATATAAACCGTACAGACTGCGTACAGAAATTTTTTTCCCGTCGATCTCATTTTTTCTTTGGAAGTTTATTTTTTTATTGTTCTAAGCTCAAACCATGTTGTAGGATGGATGACGCCCCAAGAAGGATAGTTATCCCAGCCCTCATACTTATCCGTTCGATACGGGAAAAAACATTTTTCCCAACAGAGTGCTTGGGCAAAGGCTACATCGTTTGCCATAGCTTGAAGTTTTCTTACATTTTTAATGTAGGTCTCATCATCGGATGCTCGCTGCATGGCAAAAAAGGTGTCTTTAAATTCGTCATTATGAAAGGTCCCCCATATCCATGTATTTTCGCCTTCAAATCTGGGATCGGCTAAAAAATACCTAAAAGCACTTGTGTACTGAGCTATTCCTGAAGTGGTGTACCCGATTGAAATATCATAATTTCCGTCGATTATATTTTGTTCCCAAACTTCAGCATTCCGTAAACTCTCTTCATCGACATAGGTCTTAACACCTATGTTTTTTAAAGAAGCCATAATTACATCGGACATCCGGTTAAACAGTTCCTTATTTCTAGTTGAAAATTGCTGCGTTACCATAACTTTTAATTCTGAGCCGTCAGGATATTCTCTAAATCCGTCCCCGTTAATATCCTTGTAGCCTGCCTCATCCAAAAGCCGAGCAGCTTCTTTTATGTCGGTTTTAAGAATGGGGAGGGATGGGTCAAAGCCTTTACAGGAAGGCGGTATAATGCCCGCACCCGGTGCCGTGCCGTACTGTCCGTTGATAACTGCTGCAAGTTTACCGTAATCGAATGCAAGCCTGCAAGCCTTGCGGAAAGCAATATCCGTGCAAGGTTTTCTTTCCATTCCGTATGTAACCTGATAGTTTCCGGCATAGTCGCTTTCACCGAGATTTATACCCTCGGTTCCTTTAAAAGAATCGATTACGGTAACGTCAATGGAATTTGCATAATTGAACATTGCATCGATTTCTCCGTTTGCCATTGCGAACATAAGCGTATCTTCGCCCGAATAAGTCTGTACGGTAATTTTGTCAATGGTAAGCTCACCCAAAAAGGCATTTTGAGGAACCGCTTCATAAACGGAAGTTTGGGAATCTTTATCATGAGAAACAAGACGGTAAGGTCCGCAGCCTAGTGTAGCATCCTTTCCGTTATATTGCCGATAATCTTCAACACCTTCCCAAACATGTTTAGGGAGAACAAAAGAGCTTAAAACAGCACTGTTAATCCAATAATAAGCATCGGGTTCCGAAAAGGTGAGTGTACACTCGTTTTCTCCGGTAATTTCCCATTTTTCCAAGTTTTTTAAAGAGCCCGTTTTTCTTACGTTCTTCATAAAATCGAATGTAAAAAGAATGTCGTCTTTTGTAACCGGCTTTCCGTCATGCCAGACTGCCGTCAAAGGAAAAGTAAAAACCAATTGTTTTGCATCTTTCGAAATGGTAAAGGACCTAAAAAAATACGGTTGGATTTTTCCGTTTTTGTCGGTATATACGAAATTTGCCTGTGTTAAAGCGTTGTACTGTAAGGCATCCGGTCTCTGCCTTTGCGTGCTAAAATCGTTTTGCTGAACTAAATTAGTACCGATAACAAGGTTTTCGACGTGCCCGCCTTTTTGAGTTTGCTGGCTTAAATCGGCTTTTGAACAAGCGGCGGACAGAACAAGAGCTGCAAATGCAGCCGACAAAATTTTAAAAAATGAGTTTTTCATAACTCCTCCAAAAATTGATTAATGTTACCGATATCCGCTTTAATGCAAAAAATCCTCTCACAGGAAAAACCCGCAAGAGGATTTGTAAATACAATGAAGCACATTACAATGCCGATAAGTATCTGCAATCCTCCCCGTCTCTCGCAAGGAGCAAAAGCTAAAATCATTAAGGCAAGTCTTCCGGCTTATGAGTCTTCATTCTTTTCGCCTTCCCAAAAAATCAGTGGCATATTGAAAAGAACTCTTCAGTTACGGCAGCGGGACTGCATAGGATTTTCACCTATTTCCTTTTTAATCGGCAATTACGCCGAACCTTAATGCGAATTCGGTTGTTTAATTTTAAGGAAACTATTTTCCAATGAGACAGAGTATATTCTTTTTTTATATTTAATGCAAGGCCCCTGTATATTTCGGTATTCCCGGCCCATATCAATCGATGTCAATAAGAATCGCTGTCAATAACAATCGCTTGCTTTTTTTTTGTTTTTTTACTATAATAGTTTTGTTATTGCGGATGTCGTATAACGGCTATTACCCGAGCTTCCCAAGCTCGTGACGTGGGTTCGACTCCCATCATCCGCTTTATCCCCTTTATGTATGGCGGATAGCATTTCTCTACTATGCCGGTTGCTAAGTGCGTGAAAATGCCAGCCTCTTAATGATAAAGATTTGATATGAACAAAGGAAAAATTTTTTATGAAAAACGCTTTTTTTTACGGTTTGAAAAAAACGGTAATTTTGCTTTTAATTCTGCTAATTTTTATCGGCTGTTCCGGTAAAAATTCCAAAAGTGCCGAGACTGAAATTGAATTTTGGTCATTTCCCAATTTTTCTTCGGAAAAGGGTACCGACGGCGGCTTCGAAAAAAGCCTTATCGATGCTTTTCAAAAGGAAAACCCTTCAATAAAAATAAATTTCACTCTTATCGATTTTACAGAAGGCCCTGCTTTAATTGAAAAAGCTATCGCAGAGGGAAATCCTCCCGATATTATTTATGATGCACCCGGCCGCATTATCGTGTGGGCTGATAATAATTTGCTTGAGCCTTTAGATGATGTTCTTGCAACCGAAAAACCGTATATAACAACGGGACTTTTGGCTGTTTCGGCAGGAAAAGACAGGCGGACATATATGTATCCGATGCACCAAGTTCCTTTTTCGATGGCGTTTAATAAAGAAATGCTTGAAGATTTAAATCTTATAGATTTACTGCCGTACAAACGCCGTGACCGAAGCTGGACGGTAGCCGAGTATGAAAAACTTCTTAAAGCATTGAAAGAAAAACTGCCGGCCGGAAAAACTCCCGGCGTTTTTTATTATAAAACTCAAGGCGGAGACCAAGGTACCCGTGCATTTTTGGTAAACCTTTACGGGGACGCAAACCTTTTAAACGGGGATTATTCAAAATATATTTATAATTCTCCGAATGCCGTAAAAAACCTTGAATGGACAATGGCGGCTATAAAAGAAGGCCTTCTTGCCGACGGAGCGGAGCTGACATCAAACGATGCCATTAAAATGTTTGTAGAATCCGATGCGGCTCACACAATTTTGTATTCACCTCAACTGGATAAAATGAATAACGGAAAGCGCAGCTATAAGGGAAAAAATTTTACGCCGATTTATATGCCTTTTCCGAATGATGCGGGCTCTCCTTCTTTGGAATTTCTTGTAGGCGGTGTCTGTATTTTTAAAAACGGAAATCCCGATAAAGTAAAAGCCGCAAAAAAATTCTTACATTTTGCGGCTGTCGATAAAGTGTGGGCACCGCGTTTGGTTGCGGCTACCGGAGGTTTTCCTGCAAGCTCAAAAATAGAACTTGAAATAAATGATGATGAAATACTTTATAATTCCGTTTTACAACGGTTTTTCGGACAATATTATAATAATATAACCGGTTTTTCAAAAATGCGGGGATATTGGAACTCCGCCTTAAAAGAAGCCGCTTCAGGCAAAAATGTTCAGGATGTATTGAATAATTTTGTACGCAATTCCGACAATACATTGAAAAACTAAAGTACATTTAATCATGGAGATAGAATGAAAAATAAAACCTTATCTACAGACAAAAAACTAAAATTATTTTCTATAAAGAATAAAATGATAGTGGCTTTTGCCCTTTTTTCAGTTTCGATTTTAACTGTCTTGTGTATAGTTTCGATAAACCTTGCGTCATATTTTTTAATGCGCAATACCGAATATTTTTTACGGGAACTGGTTTCCGGTTCTTCAAAAATCTTAAATGAGCGGGCATCTTCCATTTTCGGAAAACTTGAAGCTTTTTCAAATACTCCTACAATGCAGGAAGATGATATTTCCTATAAAGAAAAAATAAACCTCTTTAAAAACGAAATACAAATGCAAAAATTGTACGGATGGATTCATTTCGGCATAAGCGGTACCGACGGTCTTTTATACCGAACCGATAATAAAGTTGAAAACGTACTCGGCACCGAATGGTTTAAAACCGCACTAAAAGGAAAATATGTAATTACGGAACCTAAGATGTCCGCCGAAGAAAATAAATATATTTCTATAGCGGCGATTCCGATGCGCGACTTACAAGGAAAAATAGTGGGCGTTATAAGTTCTTATATTTTAAGCGATTCTCTTTCCAATTTAATAAGCGATATTATTATAGGCGAAACGGGTACCGCCTATCTTATCAGTCCCGAAGGTCTTATAATAGGGAACCGCAGGCCGGAAATTTTATATAAAAGTATTTTTACCGAAATCGCCGGAGATGAAAAAAGCGGCTTTACCTCTTTTTTAAAAGATGCTCTCGCTTCCGAAAGTACGTCGGTTAATGTTTCAAATATAGACGGAGTACAGTATATTTCGGCAGCGGCTCCTATGCGCTATTCCGGATGGACGCTGCTGATTACCGCTCCTTCATCGGAATTTATTTCGGAAAACGTTTTAAGTTTAATACGTATTTTTATTGTGATTGCTTTAGCCGGTTTAATAATGGCCGTTGCCGTAGGTTTTTTTGTTGCACATAGAATTGTAAAACCGATTAACATGATAATTTTTGCTCTTAAAAATATTTCGCAGGGAGAAGGCGATTTGACAATTAAACTTCCTACGGACGGCGGCGATGAAACGAGCGTTTTGTCTTCGTATTTTAACGAAACTATTTTGAAATTAAAAAACTCAATTCAAAAAGTCGGTTCCGATTCCAAAGAAATGAAGGCAGTAGGTTCCGATCTTGAAAGTAATATGATTTCGGTAAGCGAATTCGTTACGGAAATTACGGGCGGTATTGACGGTTTGCAAGCCAGCTTTACCGAGCAGGAAAAAAGTATTGCAGAAACCGATACCGCTATCAACCGGATAATTACGGCTTTAAAAGAGCTGAATGAAAGCATTGTGCGGCAGGCAACAATCGTTGAGCAATCTTTTTCATCGTTTGACAAGATGACGCTAAGTATAGGCAGCGTAGGTGGAAGTGTAAAAGAAACACGCGAAGCGATTATGAATCTTTCTTCGGCTACCGATGACGGGCGTGCAACGCTGATAAAAGCAAACGAAATCTCGCAAAGAATTTCAGAAGCTTCAGGCGGATTGATTGAAACCGGATCTGTTATACAAAATATTGCAAGCCAAACAAACTTGCTTGCGATGAATGCGGCAATAGAGGCAGCCCATGCCGGTGAAACCGGAAAAGGTTTTGCCGTAGTTGCTTCCGAGATCAGAAAACTCGCCGAAGAGTCAAGCACTCAGGGAAAGAAAATTTCAGTAACGCTTAAGGATTTAACCGGTGAAATCGAAATGCTTGCAAATTCCGCATCAAGCGCAGTTGAAAAATTCAATTTTATTTCCAAGTATTCAACCGATGTAACCGATTCGATTGAAAGCGTCGTCCACGCTATGGAAGAACAAGAGCAAAACGGAAAGGCTATTTGGGGAATGATTAAGGATGTCAGCGGTATGACAAGCGGAGTAAAACAAAGCTCAGGCGAAATGCTGTTAGGCAGCGAAAAAATTATAGCCGAAACGGACAGGCTCGGCAATTTAACTGAAGCCTTGCGGGAAAATATGAATAGGATTTCATCACAAGTCGATTTGATAAATGAAGCTACAAAAGAATCTCTTGAAATTGCCGTAAAAAATAAACAAAGTATTGACGGGCTTGTCGTAGAAGTAGGCAAATTCAAAACAGAATAACACCGGATTAAAAAAAATGCCGATTAAACCTGAAGCAGTTTAATCGGCATTTTTTTAATAAGCGTCCGCTACTCTTTCCAGACTAAGCGGAAGCCTCTGATGGGATCGGCTTGGCTGGAATAATTCATTTTGCGTTTGCCGGTCATGCAGTCATACACAGCTTGTCCGGTACTTTCAGACCAATTGCCGCCGCGTACTACCCGTTTTGTATCATAGTTCGGGAAAGGTCCTGCAGGATAGGCATCCGTACTTGAAGTTACGGTTGCCTTATACAAGTCCCAGCACCACTCGGCAACGTTGCCGCTCATGTCGCAAAGCCCCAGTTTATTTGCAGCTTTGCTTCCGACATTTGCCCTATCGGTTACGGGCGGCGTTTGCGTTACAAATGCTGTTGCCGTACCGTCCCACCATTTATTAAAAATCGCAACACGGGCGGTTTCATCGCGTAAGGTTTCATACGTTTCCCCGGTAGGCGGCGTCATTCCCTGAAAACCGATAGGCTTTACAGATCCGCTTGCGGAATCCAATTTTGTCAGATAGATGCCGTTGCCATAGTTTTCGGCATTGGTGCTGTCGGCACCCTGATAGCGGGCGGCGTATTCCCATTCGGCTTCGGTCGGTAAACGGAAGCCTTTTTTTGAAAAATTGCAATAAGCACTATCTCCATTGGCGGCTCCGTCTTTTATTACATCTCCCGATGCCGAGCCATTGAGGTACACACATTCATCCTTACTTCCGAAACACATTTCGGTATACGCATTGCACCACGCTATACAGTCGCGCCAGTTTATATTCGCCATCGGCTGATCGTCTTCGGTAGGAGTATCTTCGCTATCCGGCTCAAAATCAAACAAATACCCGTTCTCTTTTGCCCAGTAATATACTTCATTCCATAGTTCTACCGTTACTTCATACTTGCCTATTTTATAAGGATTTAAATTAACCGTACGCCCGTCAACAAAGACGCCTTTCCATGAAGCATCCGCACCGGGTAAGGCATATGAAACGGCATGCCCCGTAATGCCGCCTACTGGAGGTGTTACCGCTGCGCTTTCAGGAACAGTAACAGCTTGCTCGGCTGCATACACGATAGTATCCTCTTCAAACGCATCAACGTCGGCAAGGGGGATTCCGCTTGTGCCGCCTTTTTTCCATGCAGACACGATATAGCCCGGATCGCATGTTACCTTGCTTTTTGCAAAGTTTTTTATATTTTTCCATGTTTCACCGTTCGGTCTTATGATATTATTATCCGTATCTATGTGCACATGGGCGCTGCCTTGTATCGTTATAGTAACATTCACCGATTTTATTTCGGCATACAGTGTCGTATCCGTTCCGAAAGGAGTATGATCATGTATGACACGGCCGCTTGCATTGTCTTTTTTCCACTGTTTTATAATAAAGTCGGCCGGACATGAAACCTTACTTTCGATTTTGGTCTTAATTGCACTGAACTTAGTGCCTTTCGGTACTTTGATTGCAGCGGGAGGGGTTACGGTAACACGGCTGTCGCCTGTAACGGTAATCTTTACATCTTTCCGTTTGGGTTCGGCAAAAACAACGGTGTTGGCGGTAAACTTATGAGTGCCGATCAAAGCCTCACCCGCAGAACTATTAAGTTTCCAGTCTTTATTTTCATAATTGGGTTTATACTTGATTTTTCTTTCCGCTTGCGATTTAAGTGTACTCCACGTATCGCCGTAATATGCCGGAAAAGATACATCACCCGCTACTCTGTAAAGAACGTTTGTATCCCCTTGAACGGTTATCGTTACCGCTATCTTTTTCGATACGGTGTAGACGGTTGTGTTTGCTTCAAACTTATAGTCAGGTAAAATCTCCGTACCCGAAGCATCGGTCAGTTTCCACGTATCGTTTTCAAAGCCTTCAGCATATCCGATTGTATCGGCTGCCCGAGTTTTGATGTGAGCCCATGTTTCACCTTTATCTACTTTAAATGTATAATTCTGACCTTTATGAATAACCTGCGGATCTCCTGCAATGGTAATCGTTACCTTGACCGGCTGTTTTTCCGGCCGTTTCGATACGGAATAGACGGTCACATTCGTATTAAACCTATGACCGGCAGAAATAACCGCACCGGAAGCATCGTTAAATTTCCATACAACGTTTTCATAACCTGGCGTATAATCGATTTTACTGTCTGCCAGCACTCTAATATCGTCCCATTTTGTACCGACTGTTACTGGAAAAGTATTACCGTCCGCTTTGGGAACAGCGTTTGTATCCCCCGCAACGGTTATCGTTATTTTTACTGGATTTGAACCGCGGCCGCTTCCGCCGCCTTGCTGCGGTGAAGACGGTACGGAGTTACTTCCTACAGGATTTTTACAGCCTGCAAAAAATGCGGCAAGTGTTATAACAGCCGTTGTAATCAATAATATTTTTTTCATAATTTTTCATACCTCCATAATTTATACATAAAAGTCCGACTTGGTGCGGACAAGGGGGATTGTATCAATAATCCGGAGTAGCAATTACTTTAAGCGGTTCTGTACGAGAGCCTTTGAGCGTTACCTGAACCTCAAGAGATTTATTTCCTGCTTTTTTTACCAATTGTATATGCTCAATAAAAATCACCTTATTATTTCTGGTTTTTGAAGCTCCTCCATAAGCCGCGCCGGCGCTGCCTAAATAAACTGCAGGATTCGGATCGGAACCGTTTACAAATAAGTTGAAAAGAGAGCTGCTGCCGCCAAAAGGATTGGCTATTACAGCGGCACCGGATTCATTTATACGCAACAATGCTTTGCTAAACTCTTCTTTTTCCCACTTAGTTTCATCCGTCGATGATAGCGAATGCTTCTTTAAAAGATTGAAGAAAAGATGTGTTTCCGGTGTTGCCAGCGCCGCATCATCGGGAATATTTGCAAAGCCGGTTTTCTTTATCTCTCTACTTGCCGTAATTTTTCCGGGATCAGCCAACATCTCATTTGTTGCAATGCAAAATTGCACCGTAAGCTCGCCTTTATAGTCATCTGCATCAATACCGCCGTTTTTCGGATTTGCAACGCCGCAGGTAATATCAAGCGCCATGTATTCATCGGTATCTTTAGTTTGATACAGAGCAGTATAAAGAGCAATTGCAGTAGTATCAAAAAGATTGTCGGGAGCAAATTCCGTTAATTTGGTAAACGCATAAAATGCCGAAGCAAATTCATCGGCGTAAACCTTTATAACACTATCAGGCGTTTTCTTTAGAACATAGGCAAACACATCTTTTTCGGTAAAATACGGCTTTGTAAGATTAGCCTCAAACTTCGCTGGGAATACGGAATATTTTGTTTCCGGCGTTACCGTAGGTGTTCCGTCAGCAGTCTTTTTGTGATTTTTTACCGTATATACAGGTACGATTTTAACTTTATCCAGCCCCTCTTTTTCAAGGGTAGCAGTCAATGTATAACCGGAAGAATCGCCGAGTGTTACTGAAGTTCCGTTTACAAGAGAAAAAGTAAGTGGTGCTTTAAAAAAGTTTTTAATATCTGCGTTTGCTTTTTCCGCATATTTTTCGATTGAATGGTTGTGCTCAATGCCTTCATCAAGGTTTAACTCGCCCTTGTCGTCGGTCGTATCCACACTTTCCGGATTAGCAGCATAGGGATTGACAAAGCCGCTGACCGTTATTTCTTTTTCAAATTCTTTTCCATTTTTTGTACCTTTTACTTTTACGGTAAAGGTTCCCGCTTCGTCGTCGTAGCTTACTGCCGTCTTTTCGGTAAACGTAATTCCGCCTGTCGGCGAACTGTTTTCAATCTTTTTAGCGGCAGCCGAAGCCGTAATCTTCCCTCGCTGTAAACCGAATGCCGTAAGCACATCCGCCTCAACCAATTCATCAGGATTTTGCGGAACGGCGGGATTTGTTCCCTGATTTTCCGCACCGGAAGACGTACCCGTTTGCGGGCAGCCGGTTATCGACAGCACTAAAAGCAGCAGTGCCGACAATATCAGTTTAGTTATATTTTTCATTTCTTTTTTCTCCATATTTTAGGCTTAATTCACACAGACTAGTGGGATTACTATAATAAATTTTCTCGAAAATGTCAAGTGAAATGTTAAAAGCGTTAAAAGCGAGCTCTTTACATACTTACCCCTTTTAATTAAAATTGGAATTTAATAAGAAAATTTTAAGAGGTATTGTATTTTATGCAAAATTTGTTGGGGAAGGCACAAAGCTGGCTTTCGGAATATTCCGTTAGAGAAGAGCTTTTTTGGCTGATTGCCGTTTTGATTCTTTCTTTTATTCTTCATAAGTTATTAAAGAAAATATTGTCGGGAACGGGGAAAAAAATATTGTCCCGCATTACAGCCAAAACAAAGAGCAAACTGGACGATTATATTTTTGATAAAATTCATGTAGAACGCGCGTCGCTCATTATATATATTTTTGCTTTTAATTTTTTGTCTCTAAAATTAAGTTTCGGAGCAGGGCTTATGCAAAAACTTGCAAGCCTTATTTCGATATGGATAATAATAAGACTTTTGCACGGCTTTTTGGACGGGCTTACAGCCTATACTGAAAATGAGCCCCGATTTAAAGGAAAGCCCTACCGAAGCTATATTCAGGTTTTTATCTTAATTGTTTATATTGCAGGCTTTATCATAGCTGCAGGAACAATCAGCGGAAAATCCCCATGGTCCCTTTTAAGCGGAATTGGGGCTATGACGGCCGTTCTTCTTTTAGTATTCCGCGAGACGATTCTTTCCTTTGTGGCCAGCCTTCAGATTTCTTCCTACGATTTGGTGCGCCGCGGGGATTGGATTTCGGTTCCTAAATATGATGCCGACGGGGATGTTACCGAGGTCGCTCTGCATACGATAAAAATTCAAAACTGGGATAAAACCATTTCGGTTTTACCGACAAGCGACCTGCTGCAAAGCGGTTTTAAAAATTGGCGCGGAATGCAGGAAACGGGAGGAAGGCGTATCAAGCGCTCAATTTTTTTGGACGTTTCTTCCGTAAAATTTATGGATGAAGAACTGAGGCGCAGGGTAGGGAAGATAGACCTTTTAAAATCTTATTTTGCCGAAGTCGAAAGCTCCGATATAAGTGCTCAGTACGGTAACAATACCGAGAATCCTTTAAACGATAGAAGGCTTACCAATATCGGCACTTTTAGAATGTACGTTACGCGCTATCTTCAAAGCCTTGATACTTTAAGAAAAGACCTGACCTTCTTGGTGCGCCAGCTTGAACCGGGACCTACAGGCGTCCCTTTGGAGATTTATGTTTTTGCTGCAACTACCAACTGGGCAGAATATGAAAAGATTCAAGCCGATATTTTCGACCATCTTTTTGCATCCGTCCACGAATTCGATCTTAGGATATTCCAATATCCTGTAGGCGGCTTTTTGCCAAAAAAGTAATATACGTGAGCCTTTCAAATAAGCCGCTCTATTGAATATTTGGCTCCCATTTTATATAATTGAGTATGCTTAAAAATAACCGGAAAGGCTTAAGATTATATAAATTTCTTAAATATGTACTTTTTGCATTAATCCTTATTATAATTGCCGGTTCGGTTTTTTCTCTTTTTAAAAGAAAAAATGTCGGGGAGACCTTAAAACCTGAAAACCATTCGGAAATACGCGGAAAAAAAGCTCTTTATTCCGATTTAGGCAAACTTAGGATTTCTACAGCCGATACCACACCCGCAACCCTTGTCATTTTTCCCATTTTGGAGTATAATTCTGAAGATAAAGCCTTTGAAGAAGAACTTGTTCAAAAGAAGAAAGATATACGTAAGCACATAATTGACTGGTTTTCGCAAAAAACGGTATATGAGCTTTATACTATACCTGAACATGAGTTAAAAAAAGAATTATTAACCGAGATAAATTCTATCTTGAATTTATCCCGTATAAAGCGTATATATTTTAAGGACTTTGTTATTTTAGAATAAAATTTTTAAAATAAAATTTTGGAGGAATTGAAATGAGCGGACAACCTGTTGCAGCTGCACAGATTATTATAGCTGTTGTTCCCATAGTCGGTATTGTTATGGCCGGCGTTTTAATTTTTTTCTACTTATTTTGGCGTAACAAACAAATAATCTGTCAAATTCAAACTAAAACATATATTCCGATAAAATTTAATTTATCGGGTTTTTGCCTTATTTCAGGCATTCTTTTATTAATGATAGGAAGCGTTCTAACTGTTCTGTTTTCGGTAATAGACGGGGTGAGCTATGTACTTTTAGGAGGCCTTGTACCTTTAAGCTGCGGCATAGGCCTTTTGGCCTACTATTTTATTTCATCTAAAGGCAAGAAAGAGGATCTGAAAGATGATTAAATTTACCAATTTACTTAGAAAAGAATCTCCTGAAGCCGTACAAGACCGCCTCTTATGTAAAGCTGTCCTTGCAGGAAATACCGAAGCCTTCAGCCTGATTGCTTCAAAATACCAAAAGCGCATCTATTCTTTGGGGATGAGCTTTTTTAAAAACCATGATGACTCTGAAGATTTTGTTCAGGATATAATGCTTAAAACCTTTTCGGCTCTGCCTAAATTCCGCGGAGAGTCTTCTTTTTCTACATGGCTTATGAGAATTGCCTATAATTCGGCGATAAACTCGGTTAAACGTAAAAGGGAATTCGTTTCTGCTTTTGATGATTTTGAGATAAGGACTAATGATCTTAGCCCGGAAGAGAGGCAAATTCAAAATTGTGTAAAAAATGCAATCAGGCGGGCTGTAAACGACCTCCCCGAAAAATACAGAATATGTATAGACCTTTATTTTTTTTATGATATGCCCTATGCGGATATAGAATCGGTTACGGGCATCCCTGTAAATACTATTAAGTCTCATATTTTCCGCTCAAAAAAAATATTAAAAACCGAACTTGAAAATCAAGGAATTTACGGACAAGAAGAAAGTCCTAAGTATCCGGTTTTATTTAAATTGAATTTGGCTTATGACATGTAATGAAGCTATTAACCGTTATATGATGCTTGATAAGCATGAAGCGGTTCCTTTTGCAGTTACTTTCCATCTTTTGAGGTGTAAGAAATGCCGCAGCCTTGTGCGTGCTCTTACTCAAGCCTCAAATCTGTATACCTCTTCTTTTAGAACCAAGGCAGATGAGGTTCTTACCGAAAAAACTATGGTAAAAATTGAGGCGGCGGTTCCCGATTTTTTGAGCCTGCAAGCGGAAAAATATCAGCTTCCTAATGTCAGCATCTTACCATGGGCCATCGTCGGGATACTAATGATTGTCGGCCTTGCTTACATACCGTTTACGGAAATAGGTAAATGGGCTGCAACGAATTTTAAGCTTAGTTTTGTAATTCCTTTTGCTCTTGTTTTTGCTATCTTTGTAAGCGTTTATTCAGGCATATTCGTTTACCGTAATCTGGATTTTTTTGTAAAGAAGCTCGATCTAAAGGATCAAAAAATAGAAAAGGTTTAATTCCATACGGCGGCAGGATTTATTGTGGCTCCGTTTTTGTAAACCGTAAAATGAACATGTGGGCCTGTGCTTCTGCCTGTTGTGCCGACGGTTCCTATTTTAGTTTGAGGGGTAACATACTTTCCGCGCGAGGTTAGAATGGAGTTCATATGTCCGTAAAGGGTTTGATAACCTGAGTGATGTCTTATTATTACATAGTTGCCGTATACATTGCTGTAACCTGTTGCGGCTACGGTTCCCGGAAGGGCTGCATAGATTGGGGCACCGAGGTATGTTGCAAGGTCTATTCCGTTATGAAAGCTCCTGTTTCCTGTAAAAGGGTCCCGCCTCCAGCCGTAACGGGAGGTTATCCTATATCCTCCGTGTATGGGAGACTTAAAAAGGTCTCCATTGATTTCTTGAAGGGTTACCCAGTCGAGTTTTGCATCCGGCAAGAATATTACGGCTCCTGCTTTTAGTACATTATTATCCGAAATTTTATTGACTAAGGCCAATTTTTCAAGCGAAATTTTATAGGTGTCGGCCAATTTTTCAGGCGTGTCGCCTTTTTTTGGTGTATAAACAATTCCGTCCATTGAAGGAATTTTTAACAGCTGTCCTATTTGAAGAGTTCTAGTGTTTCTTAGTTTATTTAAGCTTATAATTGCGTCCTGACTTACGCCGTAGCGGGCTGCAATTTCGCCCACCATGTCGCCTTTTTTTACCGAATATACTATGTAGTCGAGAGGAGGGAGCGTTATTTCAGAAATTTCCTTATCAGGTCTAAAAGTAGGCAATCTTGTATCTCCGCCTCCCATTCCGTCATCCTGTGAGTTTTGAGATACACTAGCAAAATTAAAGCCGTTCAAGGCAAAGTAGACTGTACCTGCGACTAGGAGGAAACCGATTATACCTGCAATCAAATAATGAGTTTTTTTCATTTAAACCTGCAAAACTTTTCCATATAAATTATCTTAATTATCGGTAAAAGAGTGAAATTTATTCACTCTTTTAGACAAAAAGTATAATAAAAAATCAAAAAAATTGCAACGGGTGAAGTCTTTTATTCGTGCGGATGGTTTAATATCCTGTTGCTGTGCAATGCACGCTTGCGTCGGGGGTGTTGATTATTTCCGTGTTTTCTTTTTTTCAAAAAGAATTATCAAGCCATAGCCTGCAAGCATACAGAGGAGTGTAATTGGCTTCATAGAATGTTGCAGCCAGTCTTCCGGCAATATATGTCTGATTGAACCTGAAACGAGGCCTAAAATAAAGGCATAGGTGATCTTAGGAAATTTTTCCATTAAAAAACCTATTAATCTGGCAGATAAAATGATACCTGCAAGAATTCCTAGACCGACAGGTATAAGAAGTGGAATGTTAAAGTCTGTAATTGCTTTTAAGACTGTGTAATAGGCTCCCATTATTAAAAGAATGAAGGAGCCTGATATGCCCGGAATTACCATTGCGGCAGCTCCTGCAAAGCCTGCTATGAATAAAAATATGAAGTTAGTTAAGCTCAATGTTTTTATAACCGCATTTGATGAACCCTCTGCACCTTTAAAAAAGTATAGGGCAAGCATTATGCTTAAACCTATCAAAAACCAAATAATTTTAAGTACGATTTTTATAGGCTTTTTTTGTTCTTTTTCTTTGACAAATTCAAAAATTATAAATATGCTTCCGATTATTAGACCCGCAAAAAAGAAACTTGTTTGTACAGGAAACCTTTCATAAACAAGTTTGAATAGGCGTGCAAAAAGGAGAACGCCCAGACCGACTCCTCCGAAAAGACAAAGATAAATTTTAAAATTATTCTTAATGATTTTTACGTCAAGGCTTGCCGCTCCTATAAGATCCGAATAAACTCCGAAAATGACGGCTATTGTTCCACCCGAAATTCCCGGTATAACATTCGCTATACCGATGGCAATACCTGCAATTATTTTCTTTATATAGTTTAACATTGTTTCATTATATATAAATTTTACAATATAAACAATTGGGATTTAGTTATTCTTTTTAATATGCAGTTCGGGTAAATTAAGTTTTGCATCGCGGACTAAGGCTGCCTTGTTTTCATTTTGGATTTCTTGGTAGATTTCTTCACGGAAAACCTTGACCGATGCCGGTGCATCTACACCTATCTTTACCTGATCTCCCCGAATATCGATTATGGTAAGTTCTATGTTATCGCCTATTAGAATTTTTTGGTTTGTTTTACGGGAAAGTATGAGCATCAGTTCCTCCCCGCAGTATTAAGCTCTGCAAGAATGTCGTGTTTTGTATTCCATTTTCCGTCATTTAAGACAGCCTGAAAAGCCTTTTTATTCTTTTTGTTTATAATAAGAGGGCCCTGCAAATTTGCCGTAATAGGTGCTCCTGTAGGCGGAATGGTAACAAGGGCAAAAACCAAGAGGTCTTTAGGAGATTCTGCCTCTATCGGTTTTAATAATTCGTCATCGATATCCAGCTCATAATCGGGTCTGAACAAAAAAGGATCTATAACGATGAAGGCTAAATTTTCATCGTCAAGGGATTGAACCCAAAAGAAGGGGGCTTTTCCCGAATCCAATAAGGCGTATTTATGAAATTCTTCAAATCCGTAAAATCCGTCAACCAATTCTATTATCTGTTCATCCTGAATCTCAACAAGCCCCATGGCTTTTGTCTTAATTTCCATTGTAAATCCATCCTATTTCTATTTTAAGTAGTTTAAAAGTGAATCCCTGTAAAGTCTTCCCAATACGCTTAAAGAAGCTTGATGAGTATGTTCAAACATCTTTAGATCGGTTATCGCCTTTGTAATGTCCAAGTCTGCTTCGCGCGCCTCTGCCGCCGTTACATTTAAGGTTTGCGTATCAATGCGGGCTAATATTACTTCGGCTCTTGCATACTTGGAACCCGTTTCGGCCATTCTTGTAGTAAGATTGTGTATGCCTTCATCGAGGCTTCCTAAAATCTTTCCGCCTAGGGCTTCTTGGTCTCCCGAAAGGAAAGCATCGCGGACGGCAATGGCTGCATCAAAAAGAGAGCCCCCCGAAACGCGTACCGAATTTGCCAAATTGTAGGGCGGTCTTTGTTCGGCCTTTATTAAGCCCAATTCGGATAAAACGGTGCTTCCTTCCGCATCTCTAAGCCAAAGCTGGCGGGCATCGGTAGTTGTAAGGTTTAAGCCGCTTGTTATCGGGTCAAGGCTTGCTTTTACTGCGGCTCCCGAATCGTTTATCTTTGACATAATTGCATAAACATTGTCGCCTGCAATTAAGGGAATTTCAACCCCGTCAACCTCGATGCTTGTGTCTTCTTTTATAACAAAGTTTCGGGCATCAGTTTGAGAAATAAGAATTTGCTGCTCTGCCCAAAATACCCTGTTACCGGCCTGATCTGCCCTCATAAAAGAAAGCTCATCGGTTTCAACTTCTTTTGAATCGACCGTACCGTTATATCTGACCTGAGTTATAAGGGCGGAACCTGCTCCGTCCACATCTCCCATTACGGTTTCAAAGGGCTCTGTAAAACTTTTGGTTCCCGAAAAAACTCTGACACCGTCCGAATTTACGGCATTTCCGTTTTGAATAAGTTCTTTTAAAAGTTCATCGGCCTCGGCTGCCATATCTTTTAGGTCATCCGGTGTATAGGTTCCGTTTGCTCCCTGTACTGAAAGTTCTCTTAAACGCTGAACAACTTGGAGCGAATTATTCATATAGGTTTCGGCCGACATATATTGATCGCGCAAGGTTTTTGTGTTTTTTTCAAACCTTTCGAGGCGGGCAAGATAGGACTTGTACCTTACCGAGTGTCCTGCAGAAACGGGGTCATCTCTAAGCTGGTTTATCCGCCGTTGGGACTGTATCTGATTATTTAGATTATGAAGCCTCGATTCCTGATTCCTCATCGAAAAATTGCTGTCCGTGTGCTGAATATTTGTACTAATTCTTTTCATCATATTTTACTCCAAACCTTAAAAGCTAGACACCCATTCTGTTTATAACGGTGTCTATCATTTCGTTGATTACCGAAACAAATCTTGCAGAAGCATTATACCCGTGCTGAAATTTGATAATATCCGATAGTTCTTCGTCTATGTTTACGCCCGATACTGAATCTCTCATATCGTGTAATTCCTTTACAATGGCTATCTGTGTGTTTAAGGTCATTTCTGCCTGTTCGCCTTTTAGACCGATTTCTGTTACAGTATCGGCAAAAAAGTCGTCAAAAGTGGCTGAGTGCCCTACCATTACGGGAGTATTTCTGATTGCAGCTATTGCAAGAGCGGCTCTGTTGTCTCCCGGATAGGCGACACCTTCGGGGCCCTTATAGCCCGAAGCTATATTTTGTATATCGCTTTTGATTACGGGATTTATTTCCATCCAGCCTGAAGGATGGGCTATAGGAGAAACCGCATATTGGGCTCCTGCCAATACATCAACTGCATTTGCTCTTCCCCAGTCATAGGCACCTTCCTGCCCTGCCTGAGAAAGCACGCCCGAATAGCCTGCTAAAAATCTTCCCGAATCCTCGACATGACGGATAACAAAGTCAGGATTTTCTTTATCAAGGCTTGTCATACCTTTTAAAACAAGTTTATTGTTTTGGTCAAGGTAAGCCGCTACTTCGGAGCCTGATCTGTTAATCCTTTCTACAAGGTCTGAAACCATATCAGTCGAATAATAGGGTACCTGCACAATGCCGTCCCCAGACGAAAGGGTTAAGGTTCCTTCAAGGCCTATTTGTTCACGCGGGTCAAGGGTGTTGGTACCTGTAATTCTGAAGATGTAGGAAGAATCATATTCTCCGTCTCCGTTTCTGTCAAAATTACCGAGGGTATTGTTTATAAAATATTGTTCCTTAAAAAAATCGATGCCTGTTTTTCCGTTGGGACTCATAGCATTTCTGTGTACATCGTTTACCAAATCGACAAAGTTCATTGTCATTGTATCCAGTTTTCTGATTTCGTCCCGAATATCCGTATCCCTAAGCTCAATCAAAGCGGCTAGTTTTCCCGATTCAAAATGAGCTAAATTACCGGAATCTTCCCAGATAACGTCTGCATATTTATCGTTTTCAGTTGAGGCCCTAAAATCGAATGTTCGGTGTGTTCTTCCCTGTACTATTTCCAAACCGGCCGTATGAATGACGTATGTTTCGTCTTCATCTCTTTTATCTACTGAAATATCTATGAGGGAGGAAAGTTTTTCGGTTAAAAGGTCTCTTTTATCCATCAAGTCATTGGGATTGTCCCCCATAGCCTTAACCTTAACTATTTCTTCGTTTAGTTTGGCTATACGGCTTGTAAGGTCGTTTACCTGTTTTACGGTTGCTTCTATGTCGCCGTGTACCATGTCCCTTATGCCCTGTAAGCCGCGGAATTGATGATGAATGGCATCCGTTAAAGTTTCAGTCCGTGTACGGACTACCTGACGGGCAGCATCCGACTCAGGGTAGAGTGAAAGTTCTTGCCAAGCCTCCCAAAACTGGTCCATTCGGCTTCGGACGGAAATGTCTTCGGGTTCGTTATGAACCTGTTCCAAAAGAGCAATATAAGAGTTTCTTGTTTCCCAATAGCCTAGGTCATCGGCAGCCCCTATAATTCTTTGATCCAAAAGCTCATCCCTTAATCGGGTAATGGAACCTATGGTAACTCCCTGTCCGATTTGCCCGGGTGTTTCTGCTCTGGTTAAGTCTGGCCTGTAAAGAGGCTCAAAAGCATCGAGGTTTACCCTCTGCCTTGTATATCCCTTTGTCGAAGAATTCGAAATATTATGACCCGCCGTTTGAATCGACTGCTGGTGAGCAAACAAACTTCTTTTTCCTAATTCTATTGCATCAAATGTCGCCATCTATACCTCCATAATAATTACGGTAGATAAACAGTGAGGCTGAATTTCTGCCGAACTGTTTATCGCACCTCCTTTATAAGACCTCATTTAAAACGAGGCTTGTTATTTCCGTATTAACCCGTTTCCCTTTCGCAGTATAACATTTTCCGTTTCTTTCTTCCGAAATAATATTTACTACACCATTCACCAAGGCTTGAGCATGTGAAACATAATTTGAGAAAACATCATTTTCAATTTTTGAATAGAAAACTCTTTCTTTTAATTTTTCATATAAAGAATCGATCTGCTTCTTATCTGCCGGAGCAAATTGTTTTGTCTGTGCATAAAAGTCAATTTCGTGAGAATCATTTTCATCAGCTTGCAAAAGTCCGTATAATTTTTTATCCAAATGCGAAAATTTTACGGAAGCATCGTTTAAGGAACTCAAGTTTTTTTCACTTTCCTGCCAGTCTCTATCCAAAACACCTTGGTACATAGCCTTTTGCAAATTATAGATATTATCGATTAAATCAATTTGTTCATGTAAAATGCTTTTTATGTCTGCCGCAACCGAATGTTTTTCCATAGCAATCTACTCCTCAGAGGCAGTATCGGCATATAAAAAAAAAGCATTAGAGAATTTTTAATTTATGAAAAGAAATAACATTTCAGTTGACGTAAGCCGAAAATAAATGTATTATAATTGTATGAAAAAGACTTTTTATTGTTTAGGCCTATGCCTTGTTGTAATTTTAATAGGTTCATGTGCATCCGCACCTGAAACAAAGCCTGTTTCTGTTGTTGAAACTCCTGTACCGGAAGAAAAGCCTCAGCAGGTTCAAAAACCAGAGGCTGAAAAGCCTATAGAAGAGGAAAAGCCTCAGGCTGAAGTATCAAAACCTGCGGATGAAGAAGTTGTTGCTCAATTTGAGGGCGTTTCCATTACCAAAAAGGACAAGGAGATAGCTAAGTCCGAAATTGAAGAGGTTGTAAAAAAACTAAACGATATAACGGCAAAAAAGGACTATGGACGTTGGAGATACTGGCTTTCAAAAGATTATATAAAAGAATTTTCAAAGCCTGAAGTTTTGAAAAAAGCCAGCGAGGGACTTCCTGCTCATCAAAAAGGAACGCAGTTAAAAAGTATTGAAGACTATTTTTACTATGTTTTTGTTCCTTCAAGACAAAACAAAGTGTTTGATGATATTACTTATTTATCACCGACTAAGGTTGAAGCTAGGACGACAGACTCTAAGGTGCTTTATAGATTTGAAAAAATAGATGACAGATGGCTTTTGGTTCCTTAAAACGGGCTTTTAGAGGTTTTTCATCGAATTTGACTATTTTGACTATAAAAATAAAAAAAGCAAGTTTTACTACTTGACTTTACAATGAAAATGATTGAAAATAAAGGTAATGTACCAAACTAGGGGGTAATTGAACATGCGACGAAAGTCTTTAGTTTTTGTAATGATGATATTATGTTTAGGATTATGCTTTGTATTTGCAGAGGAGGGAGAAAAGCCCGGCTCTATGATGACAGTTGAAGAAGCCTATCTTAATTCGATGGAGGGCATAATTCTTAAAGAGATGGTTACAGCGGAAGGCCGCGATTCTAAGTTTGTAGCCTTGCAGATGGTTGAAGAAGCTATTGAGAGCGGGAGGGTAACACCTGAACTGCAGGAAGCTCTTGATTCTCTTGCGACTGTAGGCCTTACCTCGGTCGTACGTGAAAACGGAAGAGTTGCCAATAACTATCCCGATGTCAGAAGGGAGGCATGCCGTCTTTTAGGAAAAATTAAAAACGAACAGGCAAAGAAATCTCTTATGACCGTTATGTACACCGATAATGAGCCGGTAGTAATTATGGAAGCCGTTAAATCTTTAGGAGAATTGGGTTACAACAATAATGATGAGGTTGTAGATATGATAAATTTTATCAACCGCAAATTCGATATTATTAACCCTCAAAGCTCCTTGGCCCTTGAAGTACTCAATGCTTATGAAAAATTGGCTCCCACTGTAAAAGATAAGAGAGCTATGACTGAAAGTATTATGAGAATTGCAAATAACTTTAACTACATAACTCCTGTAAGAAACAGAGCTATGGAAGTCCTAAAATCAATAGTGAGCGGACAAAATAAGAACTAAAATTTAGCTAAAAGAATGAAAGAGCTGATTTTAGCTTCTGCATCACCCAGACGAAAAGAGATACTCGATTCGCTGGGTGTTTTATTTTATATTAAACCGTCTAATTTTGATGAATCTTTAATAACCGAAAAAGATCCGGTAAAAAAATGTATTTTAACTGCGCACTGTAAGGCGGAAAGCCTTTTTAAGACCTTACCGCGAACTGCGGACAATAACCTTAATAAGCTGATATTGGCGGCAGATACTCTTGTTTTTGCTATCGATACTGAAATTCCAAATAAAAAGATAATCTTCGGTAAACCTAAAACCGAAAAAGAAGCCGAAATGATGCTTAAAAGCCATTCCGGTTCAGCCCATTTTGTGGTGAGTGCAATCTGCCTTCTTGACTGTAAAACAGGTCAAGTAAATGAAAAACACAATATTTCTAAGGTCTTTTTTAAAAAACTTTCCGATAAAGAAATTTCCGCATATATAAAAACCGAAGAATGGAAGGATGCTGCAGGGGCTTATAAAATTCAAGGTAAGGCTTCTTTTTTTATTGAAAAAATCGAAGGCTCCTATACCGGCATAGTCGGCCTTCCTATAAAAGAGCTTTATGAAATCTTAAATGAAAAGGGATTCAGTATTCTTTAATCGAAAAACCTGCGAATTTAAGGCCTTAGATAAAACTCTTTTAAGTAAACTTTGTCAAGCACTATACAAAAACTTCAAAAAATTATATAATACCGATATGCCGTTTTTACGGTAAATATCCGGAAGGATGTACGGCTATAAGATTAGCCCCTAGGCAGTTTAATTGGCTGTACTCTGTTCCGAGAAATAGAGAAGGCAGGAGCTTTTTAGCTCCAAAGGAGAAACACATGGCAGTAGTAACCATGAAAAACTTACTTGAATCAGGCGTACATTTCGGCCATCAAGTAAAACGCTGGGATCCGAGAATGAAAAAATACATTTTTTCGGAAAGAAACGGAATTCATATCATCGATTTACAAAAAACAATCGTTGCAATCCGTGAGGCCTATGAAGCTGTCCGCAAAACAACTTCGGAAGGGAAGTCGGTTTTGTTCGTAGGAACAAAGAAGCAGGCCCAGCAGACAATTCAAAAAGAAGCTGAAAGATGCGGAATGTTCTATGTAAACAACCGCTGGCTTGGCGGAATGCTTACAAACTTTTCAACAATCAAAAAGAGTTTGGCCCGTCTTAAGAAAATCGAAAAAATGGAAGTTGACGGGACATTCGATAACCTAACAAAAAAAGAAATCGCTTCTCTCCAAAAAGAAAAAGCAAAGCTTGAAAAAAACTTAGGCGGCATTAAGGAGATGAAGGATCTACCCGGAATTCTATTTATTATCGATACCCGAAAAGAAGAAATTGCTATCAGAGAAGCCCGCTCATTAGGTATTCCTATTATTGCCGTTGTTGATACCAACTGCAATCCCGAAGGCATCGATTATCCCATCCCCGGAAACGATGATGCAATCAGAGCTATTTCGCTTTTTACAGGCGTAATCGCTAATGCCGTTATCGAGGCCGATAACGAACACGGCCTTAAAATCATCGAAAATCTTCAGGAAGATGAGGAGTCCGGCGATTCAGGTGTTGATCCTTATCAGGACAGAGAAGAAGAAATTACCGATTATTCCAACTACACTCCCAAAGATGAAACTTCCGGAGATGATGTGGATGAAGAAGAAAATCCTCTCGTAAATGATGAGGATTTATATGACGACAAGTAAATAAAAGTTTTTATAGGAGATTCGATAAACAGCTCGGCAGAAATTCTGCCTCACTGTTAATCTTCTAGTTTTTATAGGAGAAATTTATGGATATTAAAGCATCTGATGTAAAAGAATTGCGAGATAAAACCGGTGCAGGTATGATGGAGTGCAAAAAGGCTTTACAGCACTGTAACGGGGATGCCAAAGAGGCTGAAAAATATTTAAAAGAAAAAGGTCTGGCTGCCGTCGAAAAACGTGCCGATAGAGCAACAAGTGAAGGTATTATTGTTATCAAAAATGATAATAAGAAAGCTGTTATGCTTGAAATGACTTGCGAAACCGACTTTGTTGCAAAAAATGCGGACTTTATCGCCGTCGGAGAAGACATTGCAAAAACGGCCTTTGATAAAGACATTTCTGAAGTTACTCCCGAACTAAATGATAAGCTCTTGGATTTGGCTACCCGCGTACGCGAGAACATGAACCTTACACGCTTAATCAGTGTAAAGGCCGGTACAGACGAGTACCTTTCACGCTATATTCATTCCGATAAAAAAACTGGAGTCATTGTAGTTTTAAAGTCGGATAAGCCGGAAATCTTTGAAAAAAGTGCGGTTCAAGACTTTGCTTATGACTGCTGTTTACATGCAGCAGCATTTTTGCCCCTCTATGTTAAAAAAGAAGATGTGGATGAATCTTACATCAAAGAACAAGAAGAAATCTTTAGAGGTCAGGTTGCAGACATGGATAAGCCGGATAATGTAAAAGAGGGAATTGTTAAAGGAAAAATTTCAAAGCATTTATCCGAAATCTGTTTTCTTGAACAGCCCTTTGTCAAGGATGACAAACTTTCAGTCTCAAAGAAAATGGCTGAGGTCGGAAAAGAAGCCGGAGCTTCTTTGAGCTTATCAAAGCTGGTTATTTTTCAATTAGGTGTTAAAGCCTAAAACACAATTTAAGATGTTATGCTGCCTCTCTTTAAGTTTAAGGGGGACAGCATATAACCGGTAAAAATAAATCGGAGGCAAATTATGATAGAGGAAGTTAAAAAAAGTTGCGAAGAAAAAATGAAAAAAACGGTTTCTGCGTTAAAAGAAGAATTTAATATGCTTAGAACCGGAAGGGCATCTTCAGCCCTTTTTGATAAGATAAAGGTAAACTGTTATGGAGAGAGCACCCCTCTTAACCAGCTTGCAAATATTTCTATTCCTGAAGCAAGGCTTGTAGTAATTCAGCCATGGGATAAATCCTTATTGGTCGAAATCGAAAAAGCTGTGCTGCAGGCTGACCTTTCGGTAAATCCTACAAATGACGGAAAGGTTATCCGCATTGCAATTCCGCCTCTGACGGAAGACCGCAGAAAAGACCTTGCAAAAAAGGCAAAGACCATTGCCGAGAATTCAAGGGTTTCTATCCGCAATATCAGACGGGACGGAATCGATGAGGCAAAAAAATTACAAAAAGACGGAAAGATAAGCGAAGATCAGTTAAAAACAGCTGAAGATGTATTACAAAAATCTACGGATGCTTATATTTCCGAAATAAATAAAGTTCTTGAAGCAAAAGAAAAGGAAATAATGGAAAACTAAATGTCCGATGACCTAAAACATATTGCCATTGTCATGGACGGCAATGGCAGATGGGCAAAAAAAAGAGGACTTCCCCGTTCTATGGGACATAAGGAAGGGCTTAATACCGCAAAAAAAATAACCAAGGCCGTATCCGATCTGGGAATTCCTTATATAACGCTTTATGTATTTTCTACCGAAAACTGGAAAAGAACCGAGTCCGAGGTCGGGTTTTTGATGGGCCTTATTAAGCAGCATTTGAGGGCTGAGCTTAAATTTTATGCCGATAATAATATACGTATTGAACATATAGGCAATTTATACGGTTTACCTCAAGATATTCAAAATGAGATAGCTACAGTAAAAGCCCAAACTGCAAATTATACAGGGACTGCAATTGTGCTTGCAATAAATTACGGTTCTCAAAACGAGATAATAAGGGCGATAAGAAAAATAAACCCGGACGAGCTGTCTACAATAAGCGAAGAACTTTTTGATTCGAAGTTGGATACGGGTAAAATTCCACCTGTAGATCTGCTTATAAGGACGGGCGGAGAAAAGCGTTTAAGTAATTTTCTGCTTTGGCAAAGTGCCTATGCGGAACTATATTTTACGGATACCTTGTGGCCTGACTGGACAGCGGAAGACCTATATGAAGCAATAGAAGATTATAAAAAAAGAAACAGACGTTATGGAAACGCTTAATGTAATAAACGGAGAATAAAATGAAAATAAAAAAAATTATTGAAAGACTTGTCATATTTTTTGTGGGTGCACCTTTAATTTTAGCTTCCATTTATTTTATTCCTAATTATAATTTTTTAGCTTATCATATTGAGTTATTTATAGCTGCCTTAATTGCAAATTATGAAATATATAATATTTTATCCCAAAAATCACCGGCCTATCCTAAAAAAATTCTTGCTTTCTTCGGATCAATCCTTTTGTTTTCATCATACCTAATAGGCTTAAATGTTTTACCGTTCTACTGCATCTTTCTTATCTTCGGCTGTGTAACCGCCGGAATGATGTTTATGGAAATTATCTTTTCATTTTCTGGAAATTTTACTAACAGCATCAGTCGATTTACAGCGGGTGTGTTTATGCTGATTTATCCTTGGGGTTTGGCAGTTTATTTATCTTTAATAACAATACTTCCCAATGCAGGCGCCCTTATCATCATGTTTTTTCTTATGACCTTCGGCTGCGATTCCTTTGCATGGTTTTTCGGTATGCTGCTTGGAAAAAACAACAGAGGCCTTATTAAGGCAAGCCCTAAAAAAAGTATTGCAGGCTTTATAGGCGGCTTCATAGGTTCAATCACAGCTGCAGTATTTTCCTTTTATTTTTTTAATAAACAGTTTAACGGAAAATTAAAAGAACTTATAATAATAGCTCTTTTTACCGCCTTTTTTGCCATTATCGGAGACATAATAGAATCAATTTTAAAACGTTCTGCAGATGTTAAAGATTCAGGGAAGGTGATTTTAGGGCGGGGCGGTATTCTTGACAGCATTGATTCTTTGCTCATAGCCGCTCCCGTATTCTACTGCTTTTGCGTACTCTTATTAGGCGGCCTTTAATGAAACATAGGCGGCCTTTAATGAAAAAAAAACGGGTTTTATTGCTGGGTGCAGGCGGCTCGATAGGAAAAAATTCTTTAGAAGTAATAAGAAGATTTTCCGATAGGTTTGAACTTGCCGGTTTTTCGGTTCATTCAAATTTGGACTTTGCAAAAAAAATAAAAGCCGAATTTATCGGTGCACAATTTGTTTCTACAAAAAAAAACGATTCCACTTTAAAACACGAGATAGATGTAAAAGCTATAAACCGGCTGATTGAAGAATCAAAGGCCGACATCGTTATAAACGGTATAGCGGGTTCGGCAGGCTTAAAGGCTTCGGTAGAAGTTATAAAAAGCGGTTTGGATTTGGCTCTTGCCAATAAAGAAACTATAGTAGAGGCAGGAGAATTGATTTTTCAAGATGCCGAAAAAACGGGGAGTAAAATAATTCCCGTTGATTCGGAGCACGCTGCGATTTTTCAGCTTATAAACGCTCATAAAAAAGAAAATATTGAAAAAATTATAATTACCGCCTCAGGCGGCCCTTTTTTAAATACGCCTAAGGAAAAGCTTTGCACCATAAAACTTGAAGATGCTTTAAAGCATCCGACATGGAAAATGGGAGGAAAGATTACGATAGATTCGGCTTCTCTTGCAAACAAGGCCTTGGAAGTAATTGAGGCTGTAAAGCTATTTTCTTTTCCGCCCGAAAAAATCGAAGTTACGGTTCATCCTCAAAGTATAATCCATTCGATGGTACAGTGTAAAAACGGAGAGATATTTGCTCAAGCCTCTCCTCCCGATATGAAAAATCCTATTTTAAATGCTTTAAGTTTTCCTGAAATGCCTGAACCATTTTTAAACCCCTTGGATTTTTCTCAAGTTATAAGGTTGGAATTTATGCCTCCCAGAACCGATGATTTTCCCATGCTGGCTTTGGGCTTTGAGGCGGCTAAAAAAGGCGGAGCCTATCCTATAGCTTTTAATGTTGCAAACGAAGAAGCCGTTGATGCCTTTATGCATGGAAAGGTGAGCTTTACCGATTTAGCGGATATTACGCAAGAAGTTTTAAATTCGGATTGGACTATGAAACCTTCTTCTTATGAAGAAGTTTATGACTATGAAAACAGGGCAAGAGCGATCGCTTTGGCAAGGATACTTGGCAGAGTAAACGGCCTGCAATAAAAGTAAAACGGAATAATTTATGGTTAAGATTTTAATAGGTTTGATTATATTGAGTATCATGGTCTTTATCCATGAGCTTGGTCATTTTATTGCCGCAAAACTCTGCGGTGTTGTAGTAGAAAGTTTTTCGATAGGCTGGGGACCTGTTCTTTTTAAAAAAAAGAAAGGAGACACGGAATATAGAATTTCTGCAATCCCAATGGGAGGTTATTGCGGCATGAAAGGAGAAAAAGCCTTTCAGCAAGCTATCGAAGAAAACCTCTCTGCAATTCCTAAAAAAAAGGGAGAGCTTTACGGTGTACACCCTTTTAAGCGGATTATAATTGCCTTTGCCGGCCCCTTTGCAAACTATATAAGTGCGGTTCTTGCCCTTGCTATTGTAAGTGCTATAGGTTCAAGCTATTATACAAGCTCAAATAAGATAGCTCCGGTTTATTATTACAACGAAGCCGACAACTCTCCTGCCCGCGAGGCCGATTTAAGGATGGGGGATGTAATTTTAAGCATTAACGGTGAAAAAACCGAGACCTTTGCAGATATTGTGCGTCTCATTGTGCCTGAAGCACAGGAAGAGGTTACCTTAGAAATAGAAAGAGATGGGCAAATTATCATAAAAAAACTTAAGCCCAAGCTCGACCCAAAAACCGGTGCAGGAATAATAGGTTTTTATTCTTTTATTCCCCTTGAAATAGGTGAAGTAAAGCCTTCTTCATCTGCCGAACTTGCAGGCCTTAAAAAAGGCGACCTTATTACGGAATTGAACGGAATTGAAGTTGCCAATACTGTAGATTTTAGCCGAGCTCTAGATGGTATAAACGACAAGACTGCCGAACTGGGAATTTTAAGAGGCGGAAACAAGATTACAAAAACCGTAAGCCTTATCAGAACCGAAAACGGGGTAGACCTAGGTTTAAGCATGAAATCTATCAAGGTCGAAATTCCCGGAACAGGCTTTTTTAGGAGCATAGTGAACGGTTTTGTTTCAACCCACAAGGCCTTTGTTTTAACGTTTAAAAGTTTAGGTCTTTTGTTTAAGGGGGTTGATCTAAGGCAGGCTGTTTCAGGCCCTGTCCGTATTACCCACATGTTGGGAGATGTAGCTGCCCAAGGTTTTAAGGCCGGTTTTTTAATAGGCCTTTCCGATATCTTAAACTTTATAAGTATAATTTCTATTTCTCTTTTTATAATGAATTTATTGCCCATTCCAATCTTGGACGGAGGCTTAATTCTTTTTGCTTTTATAGAATTTATCTTTAGAAGGCAAATCCATCCGAAAGTGCTGTACTATGTTCAGTTTATCGGCATAGCCTTTATTGCAATAGTTTTCGTATTTGCCCTCTGGGGGGACATAGGATATTTTTTAGGCAGGTGAACTTTCAAATATGATTAAAAAAATTTGTTTTGCCCTTATAGTTTTTATTTTTAGCAGCCTTTTATTTTCTTGTAATGAAAAAAATGATGAAAAGATTGTTTCAGGTATTTTTGAAGGAAAGGCAGAAAGTCTGATGGGAAATATGAGCGTAAGGGTTGTGATAGAAAAAAACGAAATTAAACATATAGATATCTTAGAGTATGCCGATACGCCCGGCTACAGCGATGCCGTTTTTGAATACCTGCCTAAAAGGATTGTCGAAAAAAATTCTACGGATGTGGATATCGTAGCCGGTGCTACCCTAACGAGCAAGGCCTTTTTAGAAGCTGTAAATGATGCTCTAAAAAAAGCCGGCCTAAAGGCTGGCCTAAAGGCCAAAAAGAATAGCCCTTGTTAAGTAGGATGCCCTATTGTACAACAATATTTACAAGTTTATCGGGCACTGTAATTATCTTTTTTATCTCCTTGCCTTCAATGTTGCGGACAGCACCCTCATTTGAAAGTGCAAGGCGTTCCAGTTCCTCTTTAGAGGTACCTGCCTCTGCCTCAAATTTACCTCGGAGTTTTCCGTTTACCTGTACTACCACCGTGCAGGTTTGGTCAACGCAGAATTTTTCTACAAACATCGGCCAGTGAGAATAGGCTATCGATTCATCATTACCCATCTTTTGCCAAAGCTCTTCAGCCAAGTGAGGAGCGTAGGGGTTTAAAAGTTTTACAAAATTATACCAAACATAGTGGGGTGTTTTTTTGTGCTTTGAAACCTCGTTTATAAAAATCATCATCTGGCTTATGGCAGTGTTAAAGTTAAGAGAGGCTGTGTCCTCGGTTACCTTTTTTATGGTCTTATTTAAAAGAACAGTGAGTGTCTTGGTTTCAGGGGTCGAGGTATCGTTGACCGGCGTTTTATATATTTCCCTATCGGATAGATTCCATATTTTTTCCAAAAACCTGAATACTCCCATAATACCGCTTGTGTTCCAAGGTTTTGAAACCTCTAAGGGGCCTAAGAACATTTCGTAGAGGCGCAGAGTGTCTGCTCCGTATTCTTTTATGATGTCATCGGGATTGATAACGTTCTTTAAACTCTTGGACATCTTGGCTATTACCTGTTCAAGTTTTTCTCCGGTTTCAATGTCTTCAAATTCGGTTTCCGATATTTTTTTTACCTTATCGGCCGGAACAAGGCTCTTGTTTTTTCTCATGTAGGCAAAGGAGGTTATCATTCCCTGATTTACAAGCCGTGTAAAGGGTTCTTTTGTAGAGACCAGACCCAGATCATACAAGACCTTGTGCCAAAACCTTGCATATAATAGATGGAGAACTGCATGTTCGGTTCCTCCTACATAGAGATCTACAGGCATCCAGTAATCGCATTTTTCTTTGTCGGCAAAGGCTTCGTTGTTATGAGGGTCTATAAAGCGGAGATAGTACCAGCAAGAACCGGCCCACTGAGGCATTGTATTGGTTTCCCGTTTTGCTTCCTTTCCGCATTTGGGACATTTTGTATTTACCCAAGAGTCGATAGCAGCCAAGGGGCTTTCTCCTGTACCTGTGGGAGTATAACTTTCTACTTGGGGGAGGGTTAGGGGAAGGTCTTTTTCGTCTATAGGCACTATTCCGCAAGAGGGGCAGTGTACCAAGGGTATGGGCTCACCCCAATAGCGCTGACGGCTGAAAATCCAGTCACGGAGTTTGTAGTTTACGGCTCTTTTTGCAAGGCCTAAGTTTTCAAGATATTCCGTGATCTTTGTCTTTGCTTCTTCCGTTTTTAGACCGTCAAACTGTTTTGAGTTTACCGAATAGCCGTCCTCGGTTGTACAAGCCTCAGGTTCCTCAGAAAAGTCTCTTTTTCCGCTTTCCCATTCTTCCGCACCGGCTACAACCTTGATTTTAGGCAGATTGAATTGGGCAGCAAACTCAAAGTCTCTTTCATCATGGGCGGGTACTGCCATAATTGCTCCCGTGCCGTAGGAGATTAAAATATAGTCCGAAATCCAGACGGGGATTTTTTGTTCCGTCAATGGATTGATTGCATAGGCTCCCGTAAAAACGCCGGTCTTGTTTTTTGCGAGGTCTGTTCTTTCGAGGTCGCTTTTTTTTGCGGCCTCTTCGATATAAGCGGCAACGGCTTTTTCTTGGCTGCTTGTAGTTATGCTTTTTACTAGCTCGTGTTCCGGGGCCAAGACCATGTAGGTCGCTCCGAAAATCGTGTCGGGGCGGGTTGTATAAACCTTGATTTTTTGCCCCGTTTCTTTTCCGTCCTTATCGACAAGGGCAAAGTCAACCTCAGCTCCCGTACTCTTGCCTATCCAATTTTTTTGCATGATTTTGATGGATTCGGGCCAGTCGAGTTCGTCCAAGTCTTCTAAGAGGCGTTCGGCATATTCGGTTATCTTTAAAATCCACTGCCTCAAGTTTTTGCGCTTTATTTGAGCTCCGCATCTTTCGCATTTTCCATCCTTTACTTCCTCGTTTGCAAGGCCTGTTAAGCAGGAAGGACACCAGTTGATGGGCGCTTCTTTTTCGTAGGCTAGTCCTTTTTTAAATAATTGAAGGAATATCCACTGGGTCCATTTATAATAGGATTCTTCGCTTGTAGAAATTTCCCTATCCCAGTCATAGCTTAAACCTATCGATTTTATTTGCTTCTTAAAGGTTTCGATATTTTTTCGGGTGGTAATAAGAGGATGAACGCCCGTCTTAATGGCATAGTTTTCTGCAGGCAGTCCGAAGGAGTCAAAACCCATCGGATGCAGCACATTGTATCCGTTCATACGTAAAAAACGGCTGTAAATGTCCGTTGCAGTATAGCCTTCAGGGTGTCCTACATGAAGACCGTCTCCCGAAGGATAGGGAAACATATCCAAAATATAGAGTCTCTTATCTTTAGGATAATTTTTGTCTTCAACTGTTTTAAAGGTTTTGTTTTCTTCCCAATATTTTTGCCATTTAGGTTCTATCGTACTAAAAGGATAAGCCATGTTTTACTCCGAGTATATTAAATTGACGGAAAGCATTTTATATAAAAGAGGGAGAAAATTCAAGTGCCGATGAACAATGTACATCCAGAGTACATTTTTGAACTTCAAGTTTGCCTGAAGGCAAAACATCGACAGGAGGTCGATTACTGTAGACTATTGCGATGTTTTTCAAAGCTTGTCTTTGAAAAACTCGGTGTCAAATGCGTACAAGGACGTACGCATTTGACATAACCACGGACATCCTGAGTCCGTTTATGAATGTACGTCCTTAGTCCTTTTTCAAGTTAAAGGGGCTTTTAAAAAGCCCCTTTAACTTATAGATTTTCCAATATCTTGTTTAAACTATCCTTTGCATCTCCTAAGAGCATCATAGTGTTGGGATTAGGTTCATACAAGGGGTTTGGAACTCCCGCATAGCCGGGCTGAAGGTCATAGTTACAGATGATTAGCTTTTTAGCTTTTTCTGCAGCCAAGACAGGCATTCCGTAAATGGGCGTACCTTCTGCCGTGTTTGCGGCAGGGTTTACAACATCGCTTGCTCCGATTATGATAGCCAAATCCGCCTTATCGAAGTCGGGGTTTATGGTTTCCATTTCGTAGAGCTTGTCATAGGGAATATCGACCTCGCAAAGAAGTACGTTCATGTGGCCGGGCATTCTTCCTGCGACGGGATGGATTGCAAAGCGCACGTTCTTTCCCATAGCTTCGAGTTTATCTGCAAGTTGTTTTACCAAGCCTTGTGCCTGTGAAAGAGCCATGCCGTAGCCCGGAATAATGATGATTTCCTTTGCATCGTTAAACCAAGGGCCGATTTGAGCTTCGGCCGGCCGGTTAGTGCTTGATGCCGGACTTGAAGAAGCTCCTCCCGATGTGTTTTCTGAGGCGTTCCCTGACTCTCCGCTTGAGTTTTTAGTTCTGAGGGAGTCTAGCATGGTGTTTATGCTTTCCTTTGCATCTCCTAAGAGCATCATAGTGTTGGGATTAGGTTCATACAATGGATTTGGAACTCCAGCATAGCCAGGCTGAAGGTCATAGTTACAGATTATTAGCTTTTTCGCTTTTTCTGCAGCCAAGACAGGCATTCCGTAGATGGGTGTGCCTTCTGCCGTGTTTGCGGCAGGGTTTACAACATCGCTTGCTCCTATGATTATGGCCAAATCCGTCTTATCGAAGTCCGGGTTTATGGTTTCCATTTCGTAGAGCTTGTCATAGGGAATATCGACCTCGCAAAGAAGTACGTTCATGTGGCCGGGCATTCTTCCTGCGACGGGATGGATTGCAAAGCGCACGTTCTTTCCCATAGCTTCGAGTTTATCTGCGAGTTGTTTTACCAAGCCTTGTGCCTGTGAAAGAGCCATGCCGTAGCCCGGAATAATGATAATTTCCTTTGCGTTGTTAAACCATGAGGGAAGCTGTGATTTATCGGCATGTCCTGTTGCCGTAAGCGCTTGTTGAGCAGGTTTTGCTTCTTCCGTTTGCTGAGCTTTTGCTTCCGATGCTCCTTTTGATGAAGGTTCTGAAGGCTTTGCGGGCTGTGCCGGCTTAGCCGGTGAAGCCGCCTTACTGAAAAGAATATTTGCGAGGCTCCTATTCATTGCTCTGCACATAATCTGGGTAAGCAGGAGCCCTGAAGCTCCGACTATGCCTCCGACAGATACCAAAAGAATATCTCTTATTGCCATACCTGCAATTGAGGCTGCAACACCGGAAGTGGAATTTAAAAGAGAAATCGTAATCGGCATGTCCGCTCCGCCTACACGTATAGCAAAGAAGATACCGAAAAGAAGGCTTATTACAAGCCCTGCAACCGAAATGCTCATCATTAGTTCAGGCTTAATAGGAAGAAGAACGATGAAGGCTATCATTCCTAAAAAGCTGACTGTGGTCAAAGCCTGATGAGCAGGCAGAACCGTTGGTTTTTGAGGAAGAAGCTTGTGAAGCTTTCCTGCGGCTATTAAGCTGCCTGAAAAGGTTAAAGCTCCTACTGCTAAGGCTATCCCTCCCGTAACGATAGCAAATATTCCTGTTTGAGAATTAACCGCTGCGAGAGTTAAGAGGGCTGCAACAGCCGAAGCTGCTCCGCCTAAACCGTTGAGTAAGGCAACCGTTTGGGGCATGGTAATCATTTCTACTTTTATTGTGAGGTAAATACCGATTGCCGCTCCTATCGCAAGTCCTGCCCACATCATTCCTGCAGAGAATATATTATATTTATAAAGGGTTACGCATACGGCTGCGAGCATACAAAGGGCACTTAAACGGTTTCCCTTAACTGCCGATTTAACCTTACTCATCATGTTGATTCCTAAAAGAACCCCAATGCTGAGTACTCCGCAAATAATATAATAAACCGTATTCGTCATTTTATACCCTCTTTAGATTCATTGCCCGTTTTAAACATTTTAAGCATTCTGTCCGTAAGACCGAAGCCGGCAACTACATTTATTGTTGCACAAATGATGCCTATACAGCCGAAAATCTTGCTGCCTGTTGTAACTGCATATGCCGTAGCGGTCATAGTTGCCAAAATGGTAATGCCGGATAAGGCATTCATACCCGACATAAGAGGGGTATGCAAAAGACTTGGTACGTTCTTGATCAGCTTGTAGCCTATAAGGGTCGTTACAACAAAGACAAGAACCAGTATCAATTCCAAACTCATATGCCCATTGCCTCCCTGGCTCCCTTATGAACGATTTCGCCGTCAATAGTGGTAAGGATACCTTTGACGATGTCATCGTTTCTATCAAGCTCGATTTTTCCGTCCTTGATAAGATAGCGGGTGAGGTTGCAAATATTTTGAGCAAACATCCATGTAGAGCTTGAAGGAAGAAGTCCGGGGATGTTTTTAATACCTACAAGGTGAACATTGTGTTTTTTTACGACTTCGCCCGGAGGTGTTAACTCACAGTTTCCGCCTTGGTCGATTGAAATATCAACGATTACCGAACCGGGTTTCATAGTTTTTACCATTTCTTCCGTTATAATAACCGGAGCGAGTTTTCCCGGAACAAGGGCCGAAAGGAAGATTATGTCCATGTCCTTAATATGAGGAGCGAGCAGCTTTCTTTCGTTTTCGAGGGTCTCTTTTTTAAGATGAAGAGCATATCCGCCTTCACCGATGGCTTCATTTTCAGGAACACCTAAATCGATAATCTTAGCACCGAGGGACTGAGCTTGTTCACGGGCTGCAGGCCTAATATCTGCTGCATAAGTTACAGCTCCAAGTCTTTTTGCTGTTGCAAGGGCCTGTAAGCCTCCTACACCTGTTCCGACTACTAAGACATTCATAGGTTTAATCATACCTACAGCACAGAAAATTTGAGGGATAAAGCGCGGCAAGAGATTTGCAGCAATTAAAATTCCTTTGTAACCTGCACAAGTACTCATCGAAGTAAGAGCATCCATGTTTTGTGCCCTTGAAATTCGAGGAACTCCGTCGAGTGTTAAAGAAATAACGCCTTTTTTCGCCATGTTTTTAACCATTTCATGGTTAACAGGGGCTGCAGGGTGAATAAACGTGATAAGATACTGTCCTTTATGCATCATATCGATTTCATGACAGCCCATTGCATCATTATAAAGGGGTTCTTTTACCTTTAAAATGATTTCCGAATCGGAAAAAAGTTTTTTAACATCGGAAACTACTTCTGCTCCGGCCTTTTCATATTCCGGATCGTGGAAATAGGCGCCTTCACCGGCCCCTTTTTCTACTAAAACTTTGTGTCCGTCTTTAACCAAAAGCTCACATGTTTCCGGGGTAGCGGCAACACGGTCTTCTCCATGCATGATTTCCTTAGGAATACCAATAATCATAAAATCCTCCTATAGAGTACAGTTTTATATAGCTCTACTGAACTCTTAATTTCAATCGATTATACCATAGTACGCCATTACCGTCAAGGTTCGATTTTTGATGTATTTTTGATAGTCTTGCTAGCATATTTTTAAATTTATTTATTTAAGCTCTTATCTTTTTTTTAAAATTGTGATAAAACCATACTCATAGTTTAAGTTGTGCGTATACCAACTAAATTAAAAATTTAGGAGAAAAAAATGAAAACATGTAGAAAAATTATTCTTTTGGCTTTAACGCTGTCTGTTGTGTTTGTTTTTTCATGTAAAACAAATGAGAACAAAAGCAGTCCGGCAAAAAACAATGGTGATCTAAGTAAATATGAGCTGGTAGCAGAAGCTGCAACAAAACAGTGTCCCGTAATGCTTGATGAAATAACAAGGCTTGATTCCGTTCAATACAATGCAAAAGAACATGCTCTAGTTTATAGCTACAGCATAATGAACATAAAAAAATCGGATATTCCTGCTAATACTGTAGACCTCACCTTAGGAATGATGAGAGATGCTATGTTATCCGGCTTAAAAGGTCAGGCTGCACTGGATATGTTTAGAAAAGACAAGGTAAAACTTGTTTATGTTTTTAAAGATAAGGAAGGTAAAGAGCTTTTTGTATTTGATTTTAAACACACGGAATATTAAAAAACATATAAAATTTTAGGAGATTAAGATGAAAATAATGAAAAAAATAAGTATTTTAACGGCAATAATGATCTGTTTTGTATGTTGTTTTGCTTGTGCTAAAGACAGCGATAAAGACGGATATAAAACTAACTATAAAATTATAGCTGATTCTTTAAACAAGCAGTGCCCTACAAAAATAGATGATAATATTCAGCTGGATGAGGTTAACTATGTTGAAGATTCTCATACCCTGCAATATATTTATTCCTTTACTGCCATGCTTAAAAGCGATAATACGGAAGATGTATGGAAACTGATTGAATCTGCTACAAAAGAAGCTCTTACCACGGAATTTAAGTCTCAGACCAGTGTTGAACAATTTCGAAAGGATAAATTGAATATGGAATTTGTATATAATGACAAAAATAAAGAGAGTTTGTTTACCATCGTACTTACTCCGGGTGAGTATTAAATATCAAATCAATGTCTTTCTGTTTTTGTTAAAAATAAATGAAAATTTTACAAAAAATCCTATAAAAAGGACTTGACAAAAGTTGTAGAAAGGTATATATTCGCTTTCACCGTCTGAGAGGGCGGGATTGCATTGAAAAGCGCAGAAAACACCAGAAAAGTTTTGAAAGTTTTGCTTTTTGAATGAAGACGAGGCTTCTTAAGTTTAGCAGTTTAAAAGCTGCAAAAATGTTAAAAAAAATAAAAAAACTTTTAGAAAGCACTTGACAAAAAGTGAGGAAATAATGTATACTCACTTTTGCTCGCTAAATAGCATTTTATGCTTTTTAGCAAATGATATTTGAAACTAAGAGGGAAGGGAAAGAACAAAAATAGCCAAAGCGAAAAGCTTTTGGTAAGGAAAGTATCAAAAACCGGTAAGGGTTAAGCTGATTAACCTTTACCAAATTCCTTAACAATATAAGTAAGGGACAAACTAAAATTAGAAATCAACCGCTCTTTAAGGGCGGCTTGAAATAATAATGATGGAGAGTTTGATCCTGGCTCAGAACGAACGCTGGCGGCGCGTCTTAAGCATGCAAGTCGAACGGTAAGGGAGAGCTTGCTCTCCCCTAGAGTGGCGGACTGGTGAGTAACGCGTGGGTGACCTGCCCTGAAGATGGGGATAGCTAGTAGAAATATTAGATAATACCGAATGTGCTTATACGGATAAAGCCGTATAAGGAAAAGGAGCTACGGCTCCGCTTTAGGATGGGCCTGCGTCCCATTAGCTGGTTGGTGAGGTAAAGGCTCACCAAGGCAACGATGGGTATCCGGCCTGAGAGGGTGAACGGACACATTGGGACTGAGATACGGCCCAAACTCCTACGGGAGGCAGCAGCTAAGAATCTTCCGCAATGGACGAAAGTCTGACGGAGCGACGCCGTGTGAATGAAGAAGGCCGAAAGGTTGTAAAATTCTTTTGCAGATGAAGAATAAGGGGAAGAGGGAATGCTTCTCTGATGACGGTAGTCATGCGAATAAGCCCCGGCTAATTACGTGCCAGCAGCCGCGGTAACACGTAAGGGGCGAGCGTTGTTCGGAATTATTGGGCGTAAAGGGTATGTAGGCGGTTAGGTAAGCCTGGTGTGAAATCTACGAGCTCAACTCGTAAACTGCATTGGGTACTGCTTAACTTGAATCACGGAGGGGAAACCGGAATTCCAAGTGTAGGGGTGGAATCTGTAGATATTTGGAAGAACACCGGTGGCGAAGGCGGGTTTCTGGCCGATGATTGACGCTGATATACGAAGGTGCGGGGAGCAAACAGGATTAGATACCCTGGTAGTCCGCACAGTAAACTATGTACACTAGGTGTCGGGGCAAGAGCTTCGGTGCCGACGCAAACGCATTAAGTGTACCGCCTGGGAAGTATGCCCGCAAGGGTGAAACTCAAAGGAATTGACGGGGGCCCACACAAGCGGTGGAGCATGTGGTTTAATTCGATGATACGCGAGGAACCTTACCTGGGTTTGACATCAAGAGCAATGACATAGAGATATGGCAGCGTAGCAATACGGCTCTTGACAGGTGCTGCATGGCTGTCGTCAGCTCGTGCCGTGAGGTGTTGGGTTAAGTCCCGCAACGAGCGCAACCCCTACTGCCAGTTACTAACAGGTAAAGCTGAGGACTCTGGCGGAACTGCCGATGACAAATCGGAGGAAGGTGGGGATGACGTCAAGTCATCATGGCCCTTACGTCCAGGGCTACACACGTGCTACAATGGTTGCTACAAATCGAAGCGACACCGCGAGGTCAAGCAAAACGCAAAAAAGCAATCGTAGTCCGGATTGAAGTCTGAAACTCGACTTCATGAAGTTGGAATCGCTAGTAATCGCACATCAGCACGGTGCGGTGAATACGTTCCTGGGCCTTGTACACACCGCCCGTCACACCATCCGAGTCGAGGGTACCCGAAGTCGCTAGTCTAACCGTAAGGAGGACGGTGCCGAAGGTACGTTTGGTAAGGAGGGTGAAGTCGTAACAAGGTAGCCGTACCGGAAGGTGCGGCTGGATCACCTCCTTTCTAAGAGAAAGGGTAAGTATAGAAGGTTGTTTTAACTTTCTAAATAATATACAAACTAATACTTGTATAATAGTCTTGAAGTACACAAGACAATTTGATACTTCTTTCTGTTCTTTCCTGAAACTCTTTTTTATAGGGCCTGTAGCTCAGTCGGTTAGAGCACTTCTCTGATAAGGAAGGGGTCATTAGTTCAACTCTAATCAGGCCCAAACCGATTGAAAATCGGCTCAGCGTGTCCTTTTAGGATTTTGCAAAAGATATTTGACATAGATAGGGAAGGGAATGAAGGCGCTGGAATGTAAGTACATTACAGCGTGAAACTTAAGAAAAATACAAAACTTCTTTTTAAGCGAAAAGTGAAAGAAAGAAGGGACAATAATATGGTCAAGCGAAGAAATAGGTTTATGGCGAATGCCTATGGAGCTGAGAGGCGAAGAAGGCCGTGGTAAGCTGCGAAAAGTTCCGTGTAGGAGCACACATCCTGTGATACGGAAATAGCCGAATGGGGTAACCCGTTAGTAGTGATACTAACATTACGCTCTTGAATAAAATAGAGAGGTAAAGCGATACTGAGTGAACTGAACCATCTAAGTAACTCAAGGAAAAGAAATCAAAAGAGATTCCGAAAGTAGCGGCGAGCGAAATTGGAGGAGCCTAAACCCTTATAGAGGGAGTTGAAGGGCTGCATCGGCGTGGGACCGACAAGTGATAAATTCGATTTATAGCAGAAAGGTTTTGGGAAAGCCTGGCGCAGAGGGTGAAACCCCCGTAAGCGAAATAAATCGGACTTGTTGATGCAGTACCTGAGTACGGCGGGGCACGAGGAATCCTGTCGGAAATCGGGTCGACCACGATCCAAGGCTAAATACTACTCAAGCTACCGATAGTGAACAAGTACCGTGAGGGAAAGGTGAAAAGAACCCCAGTAAGGGGAGTGAAATAGAACCTGAAACCGTAAACCAACAAGATGTTACAGCCCCTTTATGGGGTAGTAGCGTGCCTTTTGTAGAATGAGCCTGCGAGTTACGATATGCAGCGAGGTTAAGGAATAGAAGTTCCGGAGCCTAAGGGAAACCGAGTCTTAATAGGGCGTATCAGCGAAAGCTGAAGTTTAGTTGCATGTCGTAGACCCGAAGCCGGAGTGATCTAGTCATGAGCAGGTTGAAGCAAGGGTAAAACCTTGTGGAGGACCGAACTATAATCTGTTAAAAAAGGTATGGATGACTTGTGACTAGGAGTGAAAGGCTAATCAAACCCGGAAATAGCTGGTTCTCCCCGAAATGCCTTTAGGGACAGCCTCATATAAAATTATCGGAGGTAAAGCACTAGTTGGACTAGGGGGCGTCAAAGCCTACCAAACCCAGTTAAACTCTGAATGCCGATAATCAACGTATGGGAGTGAGACTGCGTGCGCTAAGGTTCGCAAGTCAAAAGGGAAACAGCCCAGACCGTCAGCTAAGGTCCCCAAATACTGCTTGAGTGTGAAATGAAGTGTGGATACCTAGACAGCCAGGAGGTTGGCTTAGAAGCAGCAATTCCTTTAAAGAGTGCGTAACAGCTCACTGGTCGAGTGTCCATGCGCAGATAATGTAACGGGGCTAAGCAGTATACCGAAGCTACGGGTCTTATGCGATTAAAGCATAAGGCGGTAGGGGAGCATTCCATTAACTGATGAAGGCATACTCGCGAGAGGTGCTGGAGGAAATGGAAGAGAGAATGCAGGTATAAGTAACGAAAAGGGAGGTGAGATCCCTCCCCGCCGAAAATCTAAGGTTTCCTGGGTAAAGGTAATCTTCCCAGGGTAAGTCGGCCCCTAAGGCGAGGACGAAGGTCATAGTCGATGGGAAATCGGTTCATATTCCGATACCTTTTATAATTTCGATGGCAGGACGCATGAGGTGAAACCCGGCCGGCTAACGGATGCCGGTCAAAGTAAGCGAGCCGTTAAAAAGGATGAATAGGCAAATCCGTCATCCAAGGTAAGCTGCGACAGCGAGTGAAACTAAGGTGGAGCGAAGCGGGCGTAATCAAGGTGCCGGGAAATACTGTCTAAGGTTAGGTTATAAAAGACCGTACCGTAAACCGACACAGGTAGATGGGATGAGAAATCTAAGGCGCTCGAGAGAACTCGCGTTAAGGAATTCGGCAAAATGCACACGTAACTTCGGAAAAAGTGTGGCCTCCTTTTTTTAAAAGTTGAGGAGGCGGCAGAAAGCAGGCCCAGGCGACTGTTTATCAAAAACACAGCCATCTGCGAACCAGCAATGGGACGTATAGGTGGTGACACCTGCCCGGTGCCGGAAGGTTAAGAGGAGAGGTTAACAGCAATGTGAAGCTTTGAATTGAAGCCCCGGTAAACGGCGGCCGTAACTATAACGGTCCTAAGGTAGCGAAATTCCTTGTCGGGTAAGTTCCGACCCGCACGAATGGTGTAACGATTCTGGGCACTGTCTCAACGCGAGACTCGGTGAAATTTATATACCGGTAAAGAAGCCGGTTACCCATAGTTAGACGGAAAGACCCCGTGAACCTTCACCGCAACTTATTATTGGGACTTGGTTTATCATGTGTAGAATAGGTGGAAGGCTATGAAGCTTGGCCGTTAGGTTGAGTGGAGCCGGCAAGTGAAATACCACCCTTGATAAATCAGGTTTCTAACTCTTCCCGTGAAGCCGGGATGGGGACAGTGATAGGCAGGCGGTTTGACTGGGGCGGTCGCCTCCTAAAGAGTAACGGAGGTGCGCGAAGGTCTCCTCACGCCGGTTGGAAATCGGCGCAGCGAGTGTAAAGGCACAAGGAGGCTTAACTGCGAGAGTGACAGCTCGAGCAGATACGAAAGTAGGTCTTAATGATCTGGCGGTAGCGAGTGGAAGCGCCGTCACTTAACGGATAAAAGGTACTCCGGGGATAACAGGCTGATATTCCCCAAGAGTTCACATCGACGGGAATGTTTGGCACCTCGATGTCGGCTCATCGCATCCTGGGGCTGAAGCAGGTCCCAAGGGTTTGGCTGTTCGCCAATTAAAGCGGTACGTGAGCTGGGTTCAGAACGTCGCGAGACAGTTCGGTCCCTATCTGCTATGGGCGTTGGATACGTGAGAGGAGCTGTTTTTAGTACGAGAGGACCGAAATGGACGAACCTCTGGTGTACCGGTTATCCTGCCAAGGGTAATTGCCGGGTAGCTATCGTTCGGAAGGGATAACCGCTGAAGGCATCTAAGTGGGAAGCCCGCCTCAAGACTACGTATCCCTGAGGGTTTAACCCTCCTAAAGACTCCTTGCACACTACAAGGTTGATAGGTTGGAGGTCTAAGCACAGTAATGTGTTAAGCCGACCAATACTAATAAGTCGTGAGGCTTGACCATATTATTGTTTCTTTTTTCTATATATAAAAAATTAACCTTTTTTCTTCATTCTCTTACCTTATTCTTGCACTTAAAACTGAAGATACGGTTTTAAGTCCTTAATTTGTTTTTTATTGCCAGGTGGCCATAGTGGAGAGGTAATACCCGTTCCCATCCCGAACACGGAAGTCAAGCTCTCTTACGCCGATGATACTGCTGATCAAGTGGGAAAGTAGGATGCTGCCTGGCTTTTTTTTATTCCACCACCGGTTTATCGGATTGTCCATTCCTTGATTATTTAACTAAAAAATGTTAGGATGTACCTCTTATGTTCAAAACCGGAGTTAAGTCATGGTATTATTTTTGATTGTTCTAATTTGTCTTATAATTTATATTATTTTTTTTCCTATCAAAAATGCTGTTGAAATAAAAAAACAGAAAGAAGAAATTATTCTTTTAAAAACTAAACTTTCGGATTTGGAATTGAAATTTTCTAATGTTTCTCCAGAGGTTGAGGTGCCTGATATTGCCTATGAAGAGGTTGGGTCTGTGACTGATGAAGCGAAGCCTGAAGTATGGATTAAGGCTGGAGAAGGTTTTAAGAATGAAGAAAATGAAAATTATTCTTTTATTAAAGAATCTGCTACACCTGTAGATAAATCCTGTTCAAGCGAAAGTTCTACAAAAAAAGGAATTAAAGAAAAACATGCTGCTCTTTCTCCCTATTTTAAGAAATTATTTTCAATAGAATCCATTATCAGTAAGCTGGGGATTATCCTTCTTTTGATAGGGGTGGGCTTTATCTTTAAGCTAAGCTATGACAAGGGATATATAACGCAAGAAGTCGCCTTGATTATAGGCGGTTTGATTGGTGCGGCTCTTTGCTTTTTTGGCTTTAGGAGCTCGGCTAAATCGAGGCTTGTGTTAAGTCAGGTTCTATTTGGGGGAGGTATAGCCGTCTTTTATATTACTGCCTACGCAGCCTATTTAAGGTACGGTATTTTAGGGGATTTTTCTGCCTTTATATTTTTAAGCTTGATTACGGCTCTTTCTTACACCCTCTCAATTATGACCACATCTTCATCAATCTCAATAATCGGCTTGCTTGGTTCCCTTATAATACCCTTTGCTGTAGATTTAGGCTTTTTAGGTTTGACAGGCTTCGGGCTCTATGTATTTGCAGTTTCAACCCTTTCATCGGCGGTTTACTTTTTTAAGCGATGGAGGCTTTTGCAGTTTATCTCGCTGATTTCATTTTTAGGAATTTTAACCCGCCTTTTACTTACCACGGCTTTGAATGTCGATGATGCGGTTCTGTTTTTCGGCCTTGTGCTTTTATTGATGGCCGTTCATAGCATTCCGGATCTTTATTTTTATTTAAAAGATGATGAAAAGAAAAGGGATAAAATTCTCTCTCCTGCTTTTGGCGTTTTAAATTTAGGCTTTTCCTTATTTTTAACATATAAACTTTCTGTTTATAAATTTGCGCCTCAAAGCAGCGTCTATCTTATTTTTTCATTTTTTTATGTAGTTTTAGCCTATCTTGCTTTCCGAAAAAAAAGAATGGATAATTTGGGGCTTATTTACCTTGCGGGGGCATTGCTTTCTCTTTATGTAACGGTAGTGGATAGGTTTACATACGATATTCAGCCCGTCCTTATATTAAGTATGGCCTTTTTAGGATTTTGGCTTTTCCGCAAAAAAGAAGAATTAAAAGTTTTTGTTTTGCTTCACCTTCTTTTTGCTGCAGCTTATATAATGGCGATAATTTCACTTGGGCGGGATTTTGACAATCTTATGCCGCTGTTCTTTTTCCTTCAAGGAGCTTTTTATCTTGTTCCGATGGGCTTATCGGTTTTTGTACAAAAAGAAAAATTTAAAAAGGCTTATCAAGGATTTGTTTTTCAAGCCTATATTTTTATATTTTTGATCTTCAGTTTGTATAAACTTGATATGAAGAGGACGGAAATTTTTGCTCAAGGCCTTGTGCTCGTCCTCATAGTTGTTTATAACCTTATGCATCATAAACTTAAAAAAGGATGGTTCTATGAGCGGGCTGTAGATGCGGGAATTTTTATTTTATTTTTATTTTCGTTTGCAGACACTTTAAATTGTTTTTTTAAATGGAACCGCTCTTATTTATATCTTTTCTTTGGAATTGAAGCGGCTCTAAGTTTTACCGTTTACGGTCTTTCTCTAATAAAAGAAAAAACTGAAAATGCCCGATTTTTTTACAGACTTTGCTTTTTTATTTTAATGCTGAAAATTTTGCTCTTCGACTTTTCTATTGCGGCAGAGCAATTTAGATACGGAATTTTACTTTCGGGACTTTTTATTTTAGCCTTGGATAAATTTTATAAAAATAAGCTTAATAAGGATAAGGCAAGTTTAAACGTTGGCCGTATATTTTTGATTACCGTTGCATTTTTTTATTATGGGTTTATTTACAGCCGTATGCCGCATCAGGATGCAATCCTCATTAAAATCTTGAATATAGATGCTATTTCGGTTGTAATAAATATTGTCAATGCCCTTATATTGATTGCTTTTTTTAAGATATTAAAGCTGCCTCAAATTCTTTACTTTGCAGTTATAAGTATTATCTTTGTTTTCTTGAGTTTTGTAGATATTTATCTCCCCGTAAAAAATGGAGGTATCTTAACCCTTCTTTGGGCTTTTTATTCCATAGCTTCATTTGTTTATTATTTACGGAAGGGAAGGGCTAAGATGGTTTATATTTCGCTTGGGCTGATAATATTTGTTGCGGCAAAGCTGATTATTGTTGACTTAAATACTTTGAATATTTTATCGAAGGTTATCACTTCTTTGGTGTTTGGAGTTGCTCTTCTTTTATTGAGCTATGCAATTCAGCCCATGTTAAAAAAGTTTGGAAAAGTTGAAATTGGAAAAACCGAAGAAAAGTAGAGAGCCTTTAAAAAAGATTTAAAGGCTCTCTTGGCCGATTTAGTAAAATCGGTTTAGTAAACCTGTTTAATAAAACCGATTTGGTTAAACCGTTTGATTAAATATAAAGGCGTAGATATCGGCCGTTTCTTCTATTATTTTTGCAGTGGGTTTGCCTGCTCCGTGGCCTGCTTTTTCGGTTATACGGATGAGGATCGGGTTTTTTCCCTTGTAAGTGTCGTGCAAGGCTTGAGCATACTTAAAGGAGTGTGCAGGAACAACTCTGTCGTCATGGTCACCGGTACATATCATAATGGAAGGATAGTTTATCCCTTCTTTTACGTTATGGAGGGGCGAGTAGGCATAAAGATATTCAAACATCTCCTTACTGTCCTCGCTGCTTCCGTATTCATCAACCCAAGCCCAACCTATGGTAAAATGCTGGTAGCGGAGCATATCCAAAACTCCAACCTGAGGGATTGCAACGGCAAAAAGATCTGGGCGTTGGTTTGTTACGGCTCCTATTAAAAGGCCTCCGTTTGAGCCTCCTTGAATTGCAAGTTTTTTATTTGAGGTATATTTGTGCTCTATCAAATATTCCCCTGCTGCAATAAAATCGTCGAAAACATTTTGTTTTTTCATCTTTTTTCCGGCTGAGTGCCATGCTTCTCCGTATTCAAGACCGCCGCGTAAATTTACACAGGCGAAAATGCCTCCTTTTTCCAAAAAGGCCATTCTGGCTGCAGAAAAGGCTGGCGGAAGGGAAATAGCAAAGCCTCCGTACCCATACAGAATCGTTGGGTTATTTCCGTCGAGTTTAATATCTTTTTTTGAAACAATGTGCATAGGAATCTTTGTTCCGTCCTTGCTCTTAAAAAAGACTTGTTCGCATTTAAATTCTTCCGTGTCGATTGGAATTGCAGGAACAAAAAAATCGGTTAAAGTATTTGTTTTTATATCATATCGTATGATTTTGTTGGGAGTTGTATAAGAGGTAAAATTGAAAAATAAAGAGTCTTCATTTTTTCGTGTTCCTGAAAAGGTGATGCTTCCATTTGCAGGCAGATTTATTTTTGTGCTGTTTTTTCCGTCAAGATCACTGATAAAGGCTTCATCCTGAACATCCCGCAAGTAAACCGTAAGGATTTTCCCGCCGCAAAGGGCTGCACTTGATAAAAGACAGTCTTTTTGCGGTATTACTTCTTCGATGGCTGCTTCACTTATATTGTTTAAAGATGTCTTTACAATTCGGTAAAATGGGGCTTCTTTATTGGTTGATAAATATAAAAAGCCCTTTTCCGTTTCAAGAGGGTATATACTGTCATTAAAATTTTTATTGTATTGTTTAAAACAGTGTGAAGATTTGGGGATCCCTTCGCTTAGATCCGCAACAAAAAGCATGTTGCCCTCACTTCCGGCTTCAAAAGCCGTGATAAGGAGGGTTTTCTCATCTTCAGTTGTGTTTGCAGTAAAAGAACGCAAGGGATGATCCTTGTCCTCAAAGATAAGGATATCTTCATTTTCGCTTGTGCCAAGTTTATGATACTTGAGTTTTTGAAACTCATTTTTTTCGGTTAAAGCCTTTCCCTTATCAGGAGCATCATAGAAGCTGTAAAAAAAGCCGTCCTTATACCATGCTATATTGGAAAATTTTACCCAATGTATGTGCTCTTCGGTATCGGTCTTTTTTTCGGAATCAAAGACGAAGATTTCTTCCCAGTCGGAGCCGCTTCCTGAGACGGAATAGGCCATGTATTTTCCATCCTTAGAAAAAGCTATGTTTTTTAAAGCTGTAGTTCCGTCCGAACTTAGCTTATTCGGATCAAAAAAGAGCTCGGGATTGTTTTCCGATTTTTCGCTTCCTTTTTGACGGTACATGATACTTTGATTTTGTAAGCCTTCCGTTCTAAAAAAGTAGTAAAAATTTCCGGCCTTAAAAAGTCCTGAGCGTTTTTCATAATCCCAAATTTCCTCAAGGCGTTTTTTTAGCTCTCCTCTTAAGGAGATTTTGGATAAAAAGTCTTCGGTTTTTTTGTTTTCTTCTTTTACCCAGTCTATGACTTCAGGGGCATTATCATCTTCAAGCCATCGGTACGGATCAGGAACGATAGTTCCAAAATAATTATCATAAACATCGGATTTTTTGTATTGCATCAGCTTCTCCTATAAAAACTTTTTGTAGGAAGCTTCAGCTTCCGAAAAAAGTTTTTTCAAGCGGTTTGTTTACAAACCGCATATAATAATGCGACGTTTTGTACCTTTGGTACAAAACTCGGCAGATAAACAGCGAGGCACCATTTGTGGCGAACTGTTTATCACACCTCCTATAAAATATCGATAAATAATAGAAGAAAGTTCGTTTTTATTCAAGTAGTTTAAAAAATATTAAAAAATCGAAAAAAAATACACTTTTTTTAGATAACCCGCTTGACATTCTAAATTTTTATGATAAAATGGGTGTAGGTGGGAGAAAGTAGTAAAAAGTGGGTAATTTTGCAATGACCGGAGAATATAAGAATACTCTTGATGAAAAAGGAAGGATTATGTTTCCGGCTAAAATCCGTGCAGAATTACCCGACTCAAATTTAGTTATTACAAGAGGTGTAGATAACTGTCTTTGGATTTTTACTGCAGATAAATGGAAAAAGTTTTCGGATGAAATTATGAAGAAAACTTCTTTATTCAAAGCTCAATCTTTGTTGGTTATGAGGCGGTTAATTGCCCCTGCACAAGAAATTGAGATTGACAAAAACGGCCGTATATCTATTCCCCAGAGTCTGCGCGAGTGTGCAGGTCTCGAAAAAGACTGCATTGTTTTAGGTCTCGGTAAATGCTGTGAATTGTGGGATCTAAAGCAATATGAAAAATATTTAAAGGAGAGTGAGCCGGATTTTTCTGAAGCCGCAGAAGCTTTAGGGGAAATAGGTTTTTAGGTTTTATGCAGCCAGTTCACAGATCGGTATTGCTTGAAGAATGTCTTGAATTATTAAAACCGAATGTTTCTGATAATCTTTTTGTAGACGGAACATTGGGCGAAGGAGGGCATACTGAAGCTTTTTTAAAAAGATATCCTCAACTGAAGGTGATAGGTGTTGATGCCGATGCTTCTATTCAAGAGCGTGCAAAAGAAAGATTAAAGGTTTTTGGAGATCGTGTGAACTTTCACTTAGGCTGGTCAGATGGATTTTTTAAAAACTATCCTAAAGACTTTGTTCCTCCCAATTTAATTCTTTTGGATTTGGGTATATCTATGTTTCACTATGTAAAATCGGGAAGGGGGTTTTCTTTTTCTTCTGACGAACCATTGGATATGAGACTTAATCCTGAGCTTAGTGTAAGTGCCGCCGATATTGTCAATTCTTATAATGAAAAAGATTTGGCGGATTTGATTTTTAATTACGGCGAAGAACGTTATTCAAGGAAAATAGCTTCCCGTATAGTTGAACAAAGATCCGTGACTGCTTTTAGTAATGCAAAAGAATTGGCTGATTGTATTTATAAGGCGGTTCCTCAAAACTACAGACATGGGAAAATTCATCCTGCGACAAAAACTTTTCAAGCTCTTAGAATTGCAGTGAATGGAGAACTGGATAGACTTCCTCGTCTTTTGGAGGCGGCTTTTTCGGTTTTGGCTCCTAATGGACGGTTTGGAGTTATTACCTTTCATTCTCTTGAAGATAGAATTGTAAAGTTCTATTTTAAAGAACTTGGAAAAAACTGTACCTGTCCTGAAAATGTGCCGATATGTAAGTGCGGGGGCAGGCCTAAAGCTGAAATTTTAACAAAAAAAGCCGTTAAGGCTTCGGATGAAGAAATAAGATTGAATCCTCCCTCGCGAAGTGCCCGTCTTAGGGTTTTACGAAAAATTGATTATAGGGAGATTCAAAAATGAAAAAAATATTTGCAATCGTTTTAACTTTACTAATTCCTCTTTTATTGTTTTTGATTGTTTTGCAATCATCAAGATATGTAAGTGTTGAGAGGGAGTTGGCGGATTATAATAAAGAACAGGCTAGAATTGTAGAAGAAAATAAAAATAAAATTTCAGGAATTTCAATTTTATCAAAACCGGAGCGTATAGAAAAAATTGCCGTTGAAGAATTAAAAATGCGAAAGGCTTTGTCGGGCGAGATTTTGAGGGTTTCAATTTCAAAGGAGAATAAGGATGGATAAAGAAAACTGCAAAACAAATTTAGAATATCCTCTTATGACCTTTGAAGAACTGCTACGAAGTACGGAGGGTAAACTTGTTTTTTTATCTTTACCGTCGAAAAGTTTTTCTTCTGTAGCGATAGACAGCCGTAAGGTAAAAAATAATTCTCTTTTTATTCCTTTACGAGGTGAAAATCAGGATGGACATATTTATATAGAGTCTGCGTTAAAAAAGGGGAGTAAATTTTTTGTTGTTGATTTTGAACATCTTAAAAAAAATGAAAACAATCTTATCTCTCTTTGTAAAGAGTATGGAGCTTCTTGTCTTGCCGTAAAAAATAATTTAAAAGCTTTGCAGGATGCTGCCGGTTATTATCTGAAAAAATTTCCGAATTTATATAAAATCGGTATAACGGGATCGAGCGGAAAAACTACTACAAAAGAAATTTTAGCTTCAATATATTCTCAAAAATATAATACTATTTGGACAAAGGGCAATTTGAATTCAGAAACGGGTTTACCTCTTTCGATTTTTGATGTCCGTCCCGAACATGAAGCCGGCATATTTGAGCTCGGTATGAATCGTAGGGGTGAGATAGCTGAAATAACAAAAGTTCTTTTACCAAACGCAGCTATAATTACAAATATAGGAACCGCCCATATCGGTATTCTCGGCACAAAGCAGGCAATTGCTGAGGAAAAAAAAGAAATTTTTTCATGCTTTAATGATGATGCCTTAGGCTTTATTCCGGAATGTGAATTTACCGATTTTTTAAAAGATGTTTTGCATGGTTCGATTTTTACGGTTTCGGATAATGATTCTTCATTAGTTCAAAAGGTTGAAGATGCCGGAGTGATGGGGTCAAAAATTTTTTATAGAGGAGAAGAAATTTTATTTCCATTACCCGGAGTTTATAATGTAAAAAATGCTCTTTTATGTATAGCCTTATCGGAAAAAAAAGGATTTTCAGCTAAGGAAATAAAATCGGGTTTAGAAGCTGTGCGGCCTTTGTTTGGTAGATCTCAAGTGCTGCACGGCTTTGTAACCTATTTTTTAGATTGTTATAATGCAAATCCCGACTCAATGGAAAGTGCAATCAGGTTTTGTAATTCTTTAAACATCGAGTCAAAAAAACACTATGTTTTGGGTTCAATGCTTGAGCTTGGAAAGGAGTCTGAAATTCAACACAAAAAAATTATAGAGGAAGCATTAAAATCAAATGCCGATAGTTTATATTTTTTTGGAGATGATATTTGTTCCGCCTATAAGGCTGCCTGTAAGGCTGTCTGTAAGGCTGTCTGTAAGGCCGCCTATGAAAATACAAGATTTGATAGCTCAAAGAAAATATATTTGTTTAAGACGGATGAATTCGATTCTTTAAAAACAAATCTTAAAATGAATTTATGTAAGGATGATTTTGTTTTATTAAAAGGTTCAAGATCTATGGCTCTTGAAAGACTGGAACCTGTTTTAAAAGAAGGGGAGTTTTAAATGGTAAAACATATTATTGCAAAAAAAAATATTCGTTCCGAAAAATATGATTTTGTGTTTGCTATGTCCGTTCTTCTTTTATTTGGAGTTGGTTTTGCAACATTATATTCAGGATCTATTTATTACGCTCAACGTATTTTTGATAATCATCTTTATTTTGTAACTAAACAGATAAAACATTTTATATTAGGTATTATCGCAATGACGTTTTTTCTCTTTGCCGATTTTTCTATGATAAGAAAAATATTGCCTGCTATAATGTTTGTAACTTTAATTTTTTGTTTATTACCGTTTGTTCCGGGTATTGGAGAAGAGAGAAACGGAGCTTTAAGATGGGTTAATATCGCCGGTTTTATATTTCAACCTTCGGAACTTCTTAAACTTTCTTTGATTTTATTTTTAGCTAATTTTTTTGATAAGAAAAAAGGAAATTATGATCAGCCTTTAATTTCAGTAATTACACCTTTTATTATAATGTCCTTCTTTGCTTTATTAGTATATTTGGGAAATGATTTTTTCGGATCAATATTTATTTTATTGATTGGTGTACTTATGTTTTTTATAGCAGGAGTTCCTCTTTTATGGTTTGTAAAAGCTATAGTGTCGTTTAGTCCGCTCGTGATTTTAATGATTGTTACAAAGGAATATAGAATGGAACGGATTCTTTCTTTTTTAGATCCCTCACGGAATCCTTTAGATTCTGGTTTTCAAATACAAGCCTCTCTTAATGCTTTAACCAGCGGCGGTTTTTGGGGGCAGGGTTTAGGTAACGGTATTCGAAAAATTGCAAGTGTACCTGAAATATATTCCGATTTTATTTTTGTTGTATGGGCGGAAGAAATGGGATTTATCGGCGTTATTTTTTATATTGCACTGCTTGCGTTTTTTGCATTTTTTGGTTATCGCATAGCATTCGGTTGTAAAAACAGATTCGGGGCTTATGTATCTTTCGGAGCTGTAAGTTGTATTATAATTCAGTCTCTTGTGAATTGTGCTGTTGTTTCAAGACTGCTTCCTGCTACAGGCATACCTCTTCCGTTTTTTTCATCCGGAGGATCTTCATTGGTAGTTACATTTTGTTTATGCGGTTTGGTTTTAAATGCATCCGGCTATGTGAAAAAAAAGGAGAAATAAATGGCGGATATTTTATATAATTGGAATAAAGATGAATATTTGAGTGATGCGTTTTTTAAAGATGAAAAAGCCGCATCTCAAAAAAAATCTAAATTTAAACCTATTATAATTAAAATTTTTATTATTACACTTGTTTTAACTTTAATAGGTGAAGCGGTATTTTATGCCGTTATTTTGCCTTATAATTCCATAGCTGTCATAAATGTATCAGGTTGTTTGGATATTAGTTCCATCGAAGTAAAAAAACTTGCGGGTATAGATAATAATACCAAATGGCTTAGTATAAATTCATCTGAAATTTCCAGACGATTAGTGTCATATCCCGGAATATCATCTGCCACAGTAGAAAAAAAATTTCCTGATAAAGTTTCGATTAAGATAGTTGAGAGAAAAGCTGTTGCCGTAGCTTTTACTGAAGTTAACGGAAAGACTGTTCCAATGGAGATTGACGGATGCGGAGTCGTTTTTAGAATAGGTTCTCCTATACTTCAAACGAATTTACCGATTGTTACGGGACTAACTTTTAAAAATCCGCGTGAAGGTATGCAAATTAATGAAAAACTCTCTCAGCTTTTTGTTCAACTTGATATTCTACAAAAAAAATATCCGGTTTTAGTAAATGAAATTTCAGAAATAAAAATTCAACCTAAAAAATACGGAGGATATGATTTGGTTATTTACCCGTTGAAAAGCCGATTATCTGTAATAACGGATAAATTTTTGACGGATGAATCTTTACGGTACATGATGCTTATTCTTGATGTTGTAAAAGATATAAATTTAGAGAAAGATATTATTGGAATTGATTTACGGGGAGCTAATGCCGTTTATATAAAAAGAGAGGCTGAGTATGAGTGATGATATAATTGTAGGGTTGGATATAGGCTCTAAAAATATTAGGGCTGTTGTTGCCGAAAAAAATGCAGAAGGCCATTTACAAATTACGGGTATCGGAATAAGCGAGTCTACAGGTATGCGTAAGGGAATAGTTACAAATATAGAAAATACTGTCCAGGGAATAAATAAGGCGGTAGATGAGGCTGAGGTAATGTCGGGTGTGGATATTTCTCAATGTACCGTGGGATTAGGAGGAGTTCATATAGAGGGTATAAATTCTAAAGGCGTTTTTCCTATAAGAGATAAGGGTAAAAACAATAAAGAGATTGATCGAACGGATATAGAAGCTGTAATTAACTCGGCGAAAACTTTTGAGCTTCCTATGGATAGACAAATAATTCATGTTATTCCTTATTCTTATAGTGTGGATAAACAACATGGAATTAAAGATCCTTTGAACATGATAGGTATCAGACTTGAAGCGGAAGTGCATGTAATTACAGGTGCCGTTACGCCTATAAAGCATATACCTAATTGTGTTTTAAGATCCAATTTAAATATTGACGGCTTAATGTATAACGGATTGGCTGATGTAAGAGCTGTAATGACAACCGATGAGCAAGAACTTGGTTCAATTCTAATAGATATTGGAGCAGAGACCACCGATATAGTTGTTATGCAAAATGGAGGTCCTATAATTACATATTCTTTACCTGTAGGAGGAGTGCAGGTTACAAATGATCTTGCAATTGTAAAAAATATTCCGTTTGATATGGCAGAGAAAATAAAAATTTCAAGCGGTTGCTGTTGGATGCCGTTTGTGGAATCCGACGAACAAGTTTTGCTGCCTTCTTTTGGAGGCAGAGGGCCTGAAGAAATATATAGAAGTGAAATATGCGAAATATTGCAGGCACGTATGGCTGAAATTTTCGTAATGGTAAAAAACAAGGTGGACAGTATGCTGCATGGTATTCATCTTGGAGGCTCCGTTGTTATATGCGGCGGAGGCGCATTGTTAAACGGCACTACAGAGTTAGCAGATGAAATTTTTGGAATGCAGTCTGCCAGATTGGGAATCCCTTCAACTATAGGAGGTCTTGTCGGCGAGTATAGAAGCCCTGAATTTGCTACAGTGTTGGGATTAATATTACATAGATTCGATGATCAAAATAAGATTGGTCGGATTTCAAGTTCCAGAAAAGAAAATTCGGGACTTGTTTTTTCAAAATTAAAAGATTTTATAAAAGAATTATTTTAAAATTGCATACGGGAGGGTTATTGGTATGTTATATGAAATTGTAGAAGATAAGGTTAATACCGAACAAATTGGAGCAGGGTCTCCGGCTGTAATTAAAGTTATAGGTGCCGGTGGAGGCGGATCAAATGCCGTTAACAGAATGTTGTCAAGCAATATGAGATATGTTGACTTTATAGTTGCAAACACTGATCTTCAAGCTTTAAGTCATTCAAATGCTCCGCTAAAATTGCCCATAGGAACAAAAATTACCAAGGGTTTGGGTTCCGGAGGTGATCCTGAAATAGGCGAGCAGGCTGCTATTGAAGACCGAGAGGCTATAGCAAATGCAATAAAGGATGCCGATATGCTTTTTATTACTGCCGGAATGGGCGGAGGCACGGGAACCGGTTCGGCTCCGATTATTGCAGAAATTGCAAAAGAACAGGGGATTTTAACTGTAGCCGTCGTTACAAAGCCTTTTGCATTTGAGGGCCGAAAAAGAATGAGTCTTGCTGAAGAAGGAATAAAAAAATTAAAGGAATCGGTTGATACTGTAATTACTATTCCCAATCAACACCTTTTAAAAATGGTAGAACCTTCCACTCCCGTTGTAGAGGCATTTAAAAAAGCTGATGATGTATTACGTCAAGCCGTTCAAGGTATTTCCGATTTGATTTATCAACATGGAGAAGTTAATGTTGATTTAGCTGACGTTAAATCAGTAATGAAGGCTCAAGGGAATGCTCATATGGGCGTAGGCGTAGGTGAAGGACAAAATAGAGCCGTGGATGCTGCAACAAATGCAATAAACAATCCCCTTTTGGAAGAAGCTAGAGTTGAAGGTGCTCAAAATATTTTGGTAAATATTTGTGGTGATGAGAAGCTGAGCATGCATGAAATACAGGAGATAATGGAAATTATAACGGCAAGTGCCGATCCCGATGCAGCTATATTTTTTGGGGCAACTATTGATCCGTCAGTAGGCAATAAAGTTGTTGTTACATTGATCGCAACCGGCTTTAGGCCTAATGATACATTTTTGATGGATGAATTGAATGTTAATGTAAAATCTTCCCGTGAAAAAGAAGAAGCCTCGTCATTAAACGATAATTCTTTTATGACATCTACCGAATGGAATATATTAAATAAAACTAAGGCGCCAAGTCTTTCCGGTTTAGGATTAAGAAATAGAACCGAAGCTCCTTTAGAAAAGCAATATGAAGGTGTTTATGCTTCAGAAAAAAAACCTTCATTTAGTTCAATTGTTCCTCCCGTAGAAAGTGATTTGGATACTCCTGCATATTACAGAAATCAAAGTGCATTAAGATGATTTATTAAAGGAGGAAAATAAACTGACAAAAATACAGCTAAGGGCTTTTTACGGATTTTTAATTTCAGCGGAATCTCATTCCAAGGCAACAGCTCAAACGTATATTAACACTTTACAATTATTCCAAGAGCATATGTCCGTCGCTCTAATTGAAAATGCAACTGAAGCCGACTGTATTGATTTTATTTTGTATAGATCCGAATCCGGGATTATGGCTAAAACCATTGCTAAGGATATTGCAGCTCTTAATTCCTTTTTTAGATTTTTGATTATCGAAGGAGTTAGAAAAGATAATCCGAGTGAGAGTATCGAAAGACCTAAAAGAGAAAAAACTTTACCCAGAGTTTTATCTCCGGATGAAGTAGACAGTCTTTTTGCTGCAATTCCTTTGAATTCTCCCAATAACATCAGAGATAGGGCATTGTTTGAGTTGATTTATTCGGCAGGACTTAGAGTCAGCGAAATTGTTAATTTAAAGCTGGAAGATATTTTTTATGATGAAGACTTAATTAAGGTTACCGGAAAAGGAAATAAAGAAAGGATAGTTCCTTTTGGAAGTGCTGCAAAGTACTGGCTTAAAAAATATATACTTGAAGCCCGTACCGAGCTATTAAAACCTAAGCATTCTGAAAACACTTTTAATTCAGGTTCCGTGTTTTTAAATAATCACGGTTCTGTTTTAACCAGAAAAGGAATTTGGAAAAGAATAAATGAACTTTCAAATTTTTCCGGTATTGAAACAAAGGTTCATACTTTAAGGCATTCTTATGCTACGCATTTACTTGCCGGAGGAGCGGATTTAAGATCCGTACAATGTCTTTTGGGGCATTCAGATATTTCTACGACTCAAATTTATACGCACATTGAGGATAAGTCTTTGCAGATGTATCATAATAAATTCTTTGATACTAAAGAATTAGAAAGAGGTATAAAATGAAAAAATATTTTTGCGCTGTCATAATTATTTTGTTGTTGGCTTTTATATTGGGAAGCTGTAATAAGGTTACAAGTCTTCGCCGTCTTCAAGAGTTGGAAGAGGGTGTAAGCAACCCTAATACAGAAGCTGAATTAAAGGATGCTATAAGAAAATATGAAAAAAGAGTTGATGATATAATTATTGCAGAAGGACGCATAGGTATTTGGTATAAAATACTCGGGTCAAGATATATGGATCAAAAAATGTATAAGAAAGCATTACAGGCCTTTCAATCTGCATTGGAATATTATCCGGAGAATCAAAATTTATTTTATCAAACCGGACTTGCTGCGAGTTTAACGGCAAAAAATTCTTTAGATTTTGAATTAACCGGAACCGATATTGAGAAAAAAAGATATTTTGCTCTTGCAGTTTCTGCTCACACTCGTGCGCTTGAAATAGATCCTAAACATTCCAAGGCTGCTTATGCGTTGTCGGTATTGTATATATTTGAATTAAATAGACCTGCGGATGCGATTCCCGTTTTGGAAAAAATTGCAGAGTGGGAAAAGAAGCCTATAGATCATTTATTTTTACTTGGGACTGCTTATTATATGACAGGTGAAAATGAAAAAGCTATTGCCGTTTATGAACGCATAATAGAAATTTCAAGCAGTGCAGAAAAAAAAGCAAAGGCCGAAAGCAATATTAGGGAGATTAGGAGTTCTGGAGGAAGATAAAAATGAATATATCCGAAAAAGAAAGGCTGTATATAGGATTATCTCATTGTTATTTTCTCAAAGGAAAAGAAAAGCTTATCTTGTCTGAAAAACTTGATTCCTTATCTTCCTTTCTTTCTCTTTCTATAAAGGATATTTCTGAAATTATAGAAAGGCCGGTAAGACCTAAAAAATGGGATAAAGATTTACTTAAATCTCTTACGGATTCAAGTATAAAACTTATGAACTTATACGATATAAGGATGCTTTATTTTTATGACTCGGTATTTCCTCCTCAGCTTCGGGAAATTCCCGATCATCCATTTACCGTGTTTTATCGCGGGGATTTTCCGTCTCTTGAACAACCTATGCTTGCAATGGTAGGAACAAGGCGTCCGACTGGGGACGGAATTGAGCAAGCATTGAATTTAGGAAAAGAATGTGCCGAAAAAAATATTCCGGTGGTTTCAGGATTGGCCTTCGGTATAGATGCTTTTTCTCATAGAGGCTGCCTTGAAGGAAAGGGTAAGACCTTGGCCGTATTGGCCTGCGGGCCGGAAATGATTTATCCCCGTTCAAATAAAAAACTTGCTGTAAATATTTTGGAATCTGGCGGCTGCATTTTAAGTGAATATGCTTCGGGAACGGAACCCTTGTCCTACCGCTTTCCCGAAAGAAATAGAATTATTTCGGGACTTTCACGTTCGGTTATAATTGTAGAAGCTCCGAAAAAATCGGGGGCTCTTATTACTGCCGACTTTGCATTGGAGCAAGGCAGGGATGTTTACGTATGCAATCTTCTCCTTAATTCATTACAAAATGAAGGCGGTAAAGCTCTTTACGAACAAGGGGCGTTTGCTATAAAATCCATAGATGATATTTTACATGACTGGAAATATCCTACGGAAAATCATTTAAAAAACAATCAGCAAAATATGCTGTTTACTAATTTATAGATTATGAGGTATTGATTTATGGAAAACACTATGAATGAAACAAAAAAAACTAAACGTACTGCAAAAAAAACTAAACAGCATTGCTTGGTTATAGTCGAGTCTCCTGCAAAGGCTAAGACGATTGAAAAATATTTAGGAAGCGATTATATCGTAAGAGCTTCAATGGGACATTTGATAGATTTACCTAAATCCAGATTGGCAATTGATATAGAACATAATTTTACTCCCGAATATATAACGGTTAGAGGCCGTGCTAAAATTTTAAAAGAACTAAAAAAGGAAGCAAAAAAATCTTCGAGTATTTTTCTTGCAAGTGATAATGACCGTGAAGGTGAAGCTATAGCTTTTCATTTACAAGAAGCTTTGGTTCCGGAATGTTCTTCTCCGATAAAAAGAATAGTTTTTAACGAAATAACTCCTAATGCAATTCAAGAAGCCGTAAAAAATCCCATGGATATAGATATGGGAAAGGTTAATGCTCAAAAATCCAGAAGAGTTTTGGATAGACTGGTAGGTTATAACCTATCTCCTCTTCTTTGGCAAAAAGTAAAAAACGGATTGTCGGCAGGCCGCGTTCAATCCGTTGCATTACGTTTAATATGTGAGCGGGAAGAAGAAGTTGAAAATTTTATTCCTGATGAATACTGGACTCTTGACGGTGATTTTAAATACAATAAAACTTCTTTTGAGGCTCAGCTTGTAAAATACAAAGACAATAAACCTGAATTAAAAAATCAAAAAGAGGTTGATGCTATTATAAAAGAATTAAGCTCTTTGCCGGCGTCGGTTTCGGATATTAAAACAACGGAGAAAAGTATAAAGCCTCGCCCTCCGTTTACGACTTCTACATTGCAGCAGGTTGCGGCAAATCGAATAGGTTTTACATCGAAAAAAACAATGCAAGTAGCCCAGCAGCTTTATGAAGGAGTTGCTGTAGGTTCTAATAGAGTAGGTTTAATTACATATATGCGTACCGATTCGATAAGGATTTCCGATACGGCAATAGATGCTGTACGTAAGTGGATAAATGAAAATCATCCTAAGGAATTACCTGAAAAACAAAATGTGTATGCTGCAGGAAAAAAAGCTCAAGATGCTCATGAGGCAATACGTCCCACTTATGTTGAATATACGCCTGCTTATTTAAAAGAATTTTTAAGCCGTGATCAGTTAAGACTTTATTCTTTAATTTGGGAGAGATTTGTTTCAAGCCAAATGAAAAATGCAAAGACAGAGACGGCAAGTTATGAAATAAAAGTAGGAAATGCAATTTTTCGTGCAACCTCTACAAAAATAACCGAAAAAGGTTTTTACACCGTTACAAAAACATTAATTTCAAAAGATGAAAAAGGATTATCTTTGCCTTCTATGAAAAAGGGAGATGCAATTAGTGTTGAAAATTTAAGACCGGAACAGCATTTTACTCAGGGGCCTGCACGCTACACTGATGCAAGTATCGTAAAGATGCTTGAAGAGAAAGGAATAGGCCGGCCTTCTACATATGCTCCTATTATTTCCGTTTTGCTTGAGCGCTATTATGTAACACGATCAAATAAACAACTCGTTCCGACTCAATTAGGTAGAATTATCAACAATCTTTTAGTCAAAAATTTTTCCGAAATAATAGATGTGAACTTTACTGCCGGAATGGAAAATAAGTTGGACGAAGTTGCCGAAAATAAAATAGAATGGCCTAAGTTGATGAAAAGTTTTTACGGCCCATTTAAAGAAAAAGTAGATACCGCTTTGGAAAATATAGAAAGTATTAAAGGTTCATTGGATGAAGTCACGGACATAGTTTGTGAAAAATGCGGAAATAAGATGGTTAAAAAACTAGGCCGCTTCGGAATGTTTTTAGCTTGCAGTGCTTTCCCTGAATGTAAAAACACGAAATCCATTCCTTTGGCAAAATGTCCGCGTGAAGGATGCGGCGGAGATATCATTGCCCGTAAATCCAAGAAGAGAGGAAAAGAATTTTACGGATGCACAAATTTTCCTAAATGTGATTTTATTTCGCACTTTAAACCAATAAATGCCTCTTGTCCAAAATGCAGATGGTTTATGGTAGAAAAGTATGATAAGAAAAACGGAAACTATAAGGCTTGTATTAATCCTAATTGCGATTATTTGCACAGCGTAGTAGAAGGTGTAGAAGATGTGGAGGTAGATAGAAGTGATGAATGAAGTATTTGAAAACTATCTTTCCTATAGTGCGGGAGTGCGGCAATTTACAAAGGCAACAATAGATTCTTATAAAAATGATTTGATTATTTTTGAAGAATGGCTGAAAGAACTTGAACTAAATGTTTTTGACTTAAAGGCTTCAGACATTAGAATTTTTATTGCTGAACTTGCCGATAAAAAATTTGCTCCGGCTTCTATTAACAGAATGATGTCTACGCTAAGAGGTTTTTATAAGTATGCTTTAAGATTTAACTTGACAAAGATAAATCCCATATCTTCTGTAAGAAATTTAAAACTTGCTCAAAAACTTCCGGTGTTTATGTTTCCAAAACAAGCTCAAGAATTTTGTAAGCTGCCTTCAAATGCAGGTATTTTATGGGAAGCGCGGGATGCTGCTTTATTTGCTTCTCTTTATTCTACCGGCTGCCGCGTTTCGGAATTAGCCGGACTCAATATAAAAGATTTGGATAAATCTCTTTCCTCTGCCATTGTTTTCGGTAAAGGAAAAAAAGAAAGAAAGGTATTTTTCGCAGAATTTGCAAAAGAGTATTTAAGAGAGTATTTAAAAGAAAGAACAGTCTTAGTTGAAAAGCATAAAGGAAAAGTTCAAAAAGACAATACGGGAAAAATAAGGGATGCTCTTTTTATAAATCAAAAAGCTCAACCCTTAACAAGCAAAGGAATTCGTTATATAATAAACAGGTATGTTGAAGTATCTCCCGAATTAAAACATCTTTCACCCCATGCTTTTCGGCATAGTTTTGCATCGACATTGATTACACGTGGTGCAGATATAAGGGTTGTACAGGAATTGCTTGGTCATGAAAGTGTTTCAACCACTCAAAGATATACGCATATTACGGCTGCGCAGCTTCAAAATCTATATAAGGCTGCTCATCCTCATTCATAGGAGTTTTAGATGAGTCAAAAAATGAGAAGTACTACGGTGATTGCCGTAAGAAAAGACGGAAAAATTGTTATGGCCGGAGACGGACAGGTAACCATGGGCGAAACCGTTATGAAAGGAAATGCTCGAAAGGTAAGAAAAATTTATGACGGAAAAATTATCACAGGTTTTGCCGGTGCAACGGCTGATGCCTTTACTCTTTTGGAAAAGTTTGAAATCAGGGTAAAAGAATTTTCAGGAGATCTGACCAGAGCTGCTGTAGAGCTTGCAAAAGATTGGCGTACCGATAAGATGTTAAAAAATTTAGAAGCCCTCTTACTTGTGGCCGATGCAAAAACTACTCTTTTAATTTCAGGAAACGGAGATGTTATCGAACCTGAAGAAGATGTACTTGCTATAGGCTCCGGAGGAAACTATGCCTATGCTTCGGCTTTGGCTTTGATGCAAAACACAAACCTTTCCGCCCGTGAAATTGCAGAGAAGAGTTTACAGATTGCAGGAAAAATATGTATTTACACAAACGGAAAAATAGTTATGGAGGAAATATAATGAACGAAGAAATAAAAGATTTGACGCCTAAACAAACGGTCGCAGAATTGGATAAATATATCATAGGACAAAACAAGGCAAAGAGGGCCGTTGCTATTGCTCTTCGTAACAGAATGCGCCGTCTAAAACTGCCTGAAGAAATCAGGGATGAAATAGCCCCTAAAAATATTTTAATGATAGGCCCAACGGGGGTGGGTAAGACAGAAATTGCAAGACGGCTTGCAAAGTTGTCGGGCGCTCCATTTTTAAAAGTAGAGGCTACAAAGTATACTGAAGTAGGTTATGTAGGCCGCGATGTCGAATCTATGATCAGAGATTTGATGGCTGTGGGCTACACAATGGTAAAAAGTGAAATGCAGGAAAAATTAAGAGAACAGGCAGAAAAAAATACCGAAGAATCTTTATTGGATTTGCTTTTGCCCGGTTCAAATAAAAAGAAAACTGCTGCAACTTCTGCTCAGCCGCAAAATGTTTCTCAAGCCTCTAGCGGAACAACGATAATCCTTCCAAGTGTGAGTTCTACGGCTCCGGCGGAAGAGCATAAGGTTCAAAATGAAAACGATATGAGCGGCACAAGGGAAAAGTTCCGCGTAATGCTCCGCGAAAATAAACTTGAAGATAAGATGGTTGAGGTTACTATTTCTCCCTCCATGGGAGCACCCACATTCGAATTTTTTGCAGGCGGTTCAAATATGGAAGATATAGAATCTGCAATGTCAAATATTTCCAACATGCTTATGGGAGGCGCAAAATCAAAACGTAAAAATGTAAGCATAAAAGAAGCCAGAGAAATTATAATGGCTGAACAGCTTGACCGTATGGTAGATCATGATAAGGTAACGGATGAGGCAAAACAAAGAGTTGAGCAAATGGGAATTATATTTATTGATGAAATCGATAAAGTTGCTTCCCGTTCCGATCGAGGCGGCGGTCCCGATGTTTCAAGAGAGGGGGTTCAGCGCGATATTCTTCCTATAGTTGAAGGCTCAAAGGTTTCCACTAAGTACGGTGTTGTCGATACGCGCCACATTCTTTTTATAGCGGCCGGTGCTTTCAGCGTATCAAAGCCTAGCGATTTGATTCCTGAATTTCAAGGGCGTTTTCCGTTACGTGTAGAACTTGAAGCCTTGCATGCAGAAGATTTTAAACGCATTCTTCTTGAACCTAAAAATGCTTTGACCAAACAGTACGCAGAGCTTTTGCAAACTGAAGGCGTAAAAATTGAATTTTTGGATGAAGCTATTGATAGAATGAGCTTTTTAGCTGCCGATGTAAACAGCAAAAACGAAAATATTGGGGCAAGAAGGCTCCATACGATTATGGAAATGCTTTTGGAAGATATTTCGTTTAATGCAAGCGAAATGGGAGGCGAAACGGTAAAAATCGATGTAGCCTATGTTGATGAAAGGTTAAAGGATATAGTACAGGACCAGGATTTATCCCGATATATTCTATAATATGGTTAAGGGGTATTTAAAATTTGCCGAAAATGTTCTTAGGAGTGAATTATGGGTTTTAATAGTTTTTTAAGAACAACTGATATATTGCACAGAGCCTTGGATGTGAGCTCTTTGCGCTATACCGTTACGTCAAATAACCTTGCAAATTCGGATGTTCCTAATTTTAAGAGGACTGAGGTAAATTTTGAATCGGAACTAAAAAGGGCATTTGATTCGGAAAAAAATGCAAAAGGCGCTTTTCAGCTTGCAACAACTCATCCCTTACACATAAAATCAAATGAACCTATAGATTATAGAACGGTTGAGCCCGTACGTGTTTTGGATTATTTGAGTTCCGAAAAAGCAAACGGAAATAATGTAAATCCTGAAGATGAAGCTATGAAGGTATTGAAAGTTCAAATGCAGTATCAGCTTTTAAGTATGATGGCAGGTTTTCAGTACAATCAGGTACAATCGGTTTTAAAGTAGAATAAGGAATCGGAGGAAAAAATATGGGATTGTTTACAAGTATAAATATTGCGGCTACGGGAATGGGTGTAGAGCGGCTTAGAACCGATGTAATATCAAACAATATTGCAAACGCTTCCAGCTTGGAAACTCAAGAAGGCGGCCCTTTTAAAAGAAGCCGCGTAATAGTCGGCCAAAAGAAAAGCGGTATCGACTGGCAAACTCCTTTTACGCCTCAAAATGTAGAAAGGGGCGTGGGTGAGGGCGTTAAAGTGCTTTCGATAGAAAAAGATACTTCCGATACCCGTTGGGTTTATGATCCGACTCACCCTAAGGCATTAAAATACGGCCCCAAGGAAGGATATGTAGAGTATCCTAATGTAAACATAGTTACCGAAATGGTGGATTTAATTTCGGCTTCAAGGGCTTATGAGGCAAACCTTGCTGTTGTAAACGGAGCAAAGGATATGTTCCAAAGAGCCTTGGATATTGCAAGATAAAATGAACGATAAAATATTTTAGTGGGAGGAAAAAATGGTAAACGCTGTAAATGTTGCAAATGTAAATTCGGTACCGGGACTTTTAAATGTTCCGAAAATTAATGCCGTTGTTACCGATAATTTTAGAGCCAAAATGGTTTCAAATACAGACATGATTGAGCTTGCCGTTAATAAGGAAGCGGCGAGCTTTGAGCAAACTATTTTAAAAGCATTCGATAGTATGAATGCAAAACAAACCAAAATGGACAAGTTAGGAGAACAAATGATTGTCGATCCCGAATCGGTCGATGTTCATGATATAACGATGGGAATGGCCGAAGCCAGTTTATCGCTTAAATTAGCACAAACTATAATCGACCGTTTGGTAAAAAGTTGGAATGATATAACAACTACAAGATAAAATCGGCTGCAAGGCTTTTAACTTAAAGTCTTGCAAAGCTCGTTCAGTGCATGGGGGGAAAACATGAACGAAAAGTTTAACAATCTAAAAACAAAGTTTGGAACGCTTTGGGGAAAATGGACAAAGCTTCAAAAAGGAATCATCATCGGGGTAATTGTGCTTGCTCTGGTGCTGGTTGTTGTTCTCAGTAGATGGTCTTCAAAACCGACATCGGTACCCGTAATAGACATGGCAATAACCGATGTTGATCTGCGGGATAGAATTATCTTGCGGATTAATGAAGAAAATGTAAAAACTACAATCTCTTCTGAAGGAATAATTTCAGTTGCGGATGAATCAACTGCCAGAAGGATGAGAGCTATTTTGTTGCGTGAAGATTTGATACCTAATAATACAAGCCCTTGGGCATTCTTCGATGTCGAAAGGTACTCTCGTACCGATTTTGAGCGTGAGGTTGACGTACGTCGTGCAATTACCGAGGAAGTCAGAAGACACTTAAAAGCCTTGGAGGATATTGATGATGCCAATGTTATTGTCCGAATCCCCGAAAAAGCATTATTTGAATCGGAACAACTTCCTGCAACTGCAACCGTAGTTATTTATCCTGCTCCCGGAAGCGATATTTCAAATAACCGAAAAAAAATAGAAGGTATTCAAAAAATGCTTAGGCTTGCGGTTCCCGGATTAAAAGATGAAGATATTACTATAAGCGATTCTTCCGGCCTTACCTTAAATGATTTTGAAGGTATGAAAGATGCAGATCGGTTAACTCTAATTGAAAAGCAGCAAAAATTTATTGCAAAACTTGAAAAACAATATGGAAACAATATATTGATTCATTTGCAAAAAATTTACGGGGAAGATAGAGTTAGAGATATAAACGTTAAAATTGATATGGATATGTCCGAACGTTCTGCCGATACAACCGAAATACGTCCCACAGTTATCAAACAGGATAATCCAGAGACTTCTTATGATGATTCTCAAGTAGTTCAATCGGTTACGGTAAGTTCTGAAAATGCAACTACTATCTGGGAAGGAAGCGGAATAAATCCTCAAGGACCTACCGGAACTGAGGGACAAACTTCTCCTTCTTATCAAGATACAAGAAATGTAGTTGGACGCTCTACTCAGACTATCACAAAAGAAAACCATCTTGTAAGTTCAAGCCAGATAAAGGAAGTTTTTCTTCCAAAAATGGAAAGAAGAACCGTATCGGTAAATATCGACGGCGTTTGGGAAAAGAAAAAGGATGTTAATGGAAAATATATTATTAAAAACGGTGTAATTGAAAGAGAATATAAACCTCTTTCAGCCGAAGAAATAAGGCAGGCCGAAAAAATAATTAAGGATGCCATAGGCTTTGATGCAAGCCGAAAAGATTCCGTAAGTGTTTTAAATGTTATGGTTGATAGAACTGCACAGTTTGAACTTGAAGATAAAGAATATTTTAAGTCACTGCAAAGACAAACTATCTTCTTACTTTCACTGGCCGGTATTGCATTGATATTGTTACTCTTTATTTTGTATAGAATCATAAGCCGTGAACTTGAAAGAAGAAAAAGGCTCCGCGAAGAAGAACTTCTGCGTCAAGCTCAGTTGGAACGTGAAAGAATGTTGTATGATCAGCAAATGGCTGATGCCGATGTTTCAATGACGGTTGAAGAGAGAAGACGTCAGGAGCTTCAAGAAAATGCCATCAATATGGCTAGGGAACATCCTGAAGATGTTGCTCTCTTAATTAGAACTTGGCTCATGGAGGAATAATATGGCTGTAGCACCTGCAAAAGAAAGAGGAAGTTCAAAAAAAGGTAAGGATATTAATTCTCTTACCGGAAGGCAAAAAGCCGCTATATTTTTGGTATCTCTCGGAGGTGAAATCTCCGCTAAAATAATGGAACGCCTTCGTGAAGATGAAGTTGAAAAAATAGTTTTTGAAATTGCAAGAACTGAAAGTGTTGAAGCTGAATTAAAAGATGCCGTTCTTCAAGAGTTTCAGGATTTAATGGCAGCTCAAAACTTTATCACAACCGGCGGTATAGATTATGCAAGAGATGTTCTGGAAAAAACTTTCGGAAGTCAAAAAGCTATTGAGATAATAAACAGGCTTACAAGCTCGCTGCAAGTTAGGCCCTTCGATTTTATTCGAAGAACCGATCCTGCGCACTTATTAAACTTTATTCAGCAAGAGCATCCGCAGACAATAGCTTTGATTCTTGCTTATCTTGAACCGCAAAAGGCATCGGTAATTTTGCAAAATCTTCCCGATGAAATTCAAAGCGATGTAGCAAGACGTGTTGCAACCATGGATACAACTTCCCCCGATGTTCTCCGTGAAGTTGAACGAGTTTTGGAAAAGAAGCTTTCTACGGTTTCAAGCGAGGATTATACGGCGGCCGGAGGTGTCGACAGCATTGTTGAGATTCTTAACCTTGTTGACCGTTCTTCCGAAAAATCGATTATTGAATCCCTTGAAGATGAAGATCCCGACTTGGCAGAAGAAATCAAGAAGAAGATGTTTGTATTCGAAGACATTGTTATGCTTGACGATAGATCCATCAGTAAGGTCTTGCGTGAAGTTAATAATGATGAAATGGCTAAGGCTCTTAAACAAGTTGATGCTGAAGTTCAAGATAAGATATTTAGGAATATGTCTAAACGTGCAGGTGCCATGCTCCGCGATGAAATGGAATACATGGGACCGATACGTGTTAAGGATGTTGAAGAAGCTCAACAAAAGATTGTTTCGATTATCAGGCACTTGGAAGATAAGGGTGAAATTGTTATCGCCAGATCCGAAGAGGATGAATTGGTATAAAATAAAACGGAGAATTGCTTATGGCTAAAACTATTTTTAGAGGCTTTGAGGTAAACAAAAATAATAGCGATGTAGTGCTTTTACAGCTCAATAAAACTTTTCAAGAAGAACCTGAAGAAATTATTCAAGAAGAAGCTCCGGTTTATGAGGGGCCTACCGTCGAAGATTTAAAAAAGGAAGCTGAAAATTTTAAAGTTGAATGGGAAAAGCAAAAAGAAAAAATGCTTTCGGATGCTAAAGCTGAAGCCGATAAGATTATTCAAGGTGCACAAAATGCGGCCTTTGATGAAGTAAAAAGACAGACGGATGAAGCTCAAGTTATTGCCCAAAATGCTAAAAAAGAAGCCGAAGATATTATAGCCGAAGCCGAGCAAAAAGCCCGAGATATAATAGCCGATTCCGAAAAAAATAAAGATTCGGTAAATCGTGATGCTTATAAAGAAGGTTTTAGTCGCGGCCGTGAAGAAGGCTTTAAGGAAGGTCATCTTGAAGTTCAACGCCTAACCGACAGATTACATACAATCATAGATAAGACTATGGATAGACGCCAAGAAATTCTTTCAGAAACCGAGCAGCAAATAGTTGATCTTGTTCTGTTGATGACAAGAAAGGTTGTTAAGGTTATTTCCGAAAATCAGAGAAATGTTGTAGTTTCTAATGTTGTTCATGCTTTGCGTAAAGTTAAAGGCAGGGGAGACGTAGTTATCCGAGTTAATTTAGCTGATGTAAAAATGACTACAGAGCACACTAAGAATTTCATATCTGCTGCAGAAAATGTTAAGAATATTACAGTGGTTGAAGATTCTACTGTTGATCAGGGCGGCTGTATAATTGAAACGGATTTCGGGGCAATAGATGCACGTATTTCGAGCCAACTTAACGAACTTGAACAAAAGATTTTGGAAATATCGCCCATTAAGACAAAGATAAAAACCGGAAATATTTAAGGTGCCGATATGGTAGATATTTTTGATAAGTATACCGATGCTGTTTCGGAAACCGATCCGATAAAATTTACCGGTCATGTTGTTCGTGTACATGATAAACTTATTGAAAGTGAGGGACCTGTAGCTTCCGTAGGAGAGCTTTGCCAAATTATTACCGATGATAATCCTGAAGGTATAAAGGCTGAGGTTGTAGGTTTAAACGGAGCTTTGGTTCAATTGATGAGCTATACCGATGTTCAAGGAGTAAAGGTAGGAGATTATGTTATAGCAAGCGGTGAAATATTATCCGTTCCCGTCGGAAATGTTTTATTGGGCCGTGTTGTAGATGCCTTATGTAAATCGGCTGACGGAAAACCTGAACCGTATTCAGCTAAAAGATATCCCGTTGTTGCTCCTCCGCCCGATGCTATGACACGCAAACCTATAAGGCAAAGAATTGTTACCGGTATCCGTGCAATTGACGGTCTTTTGGCAGTCGGCCGCGGTCAGAGACTAGGTATTTTTGCCGGTACGGGAATAGGGAAGTCTACCTTGCTTGGAATGATAGCTCGAAATACAAATGCCGATGTAAATGTTATTGCTCTGATAGGAGAGCGCGGAAGAGAAGTTTTGGATTTTATAGAACATGATTTGGGGCCTGAAGGTTTAAAACATTCTGTTATTGTAAGTGCAACCTCAGATCAAAGTGCTCTTGCAAGAATAAGAGGTGCTTATACTGCTACGGCAATTGCAGAATATTTTAGAGATCAGGGAAAAGATGTTATGCTTCTTTTTGATTCTGTAACACGTTTTGCTATGGCACAAAGAGAGATAGGCCTTGCCATAGGAGAGCCTCCTGCAACTCGCGGTTATACACCCAGTGTTTTCAGTTCTCTACCAAAACTTCTGGAAAGAAGCGGTACTTCCGAAAAAGGTTCCATCACAGGGTTTTATACTGTATTGGTAGAAGGAGACGATATGAATGAGCCTATTTCGGATGCAGTCCGAGGTATTTTAGACGGTCATATTGTTTTGGACAGAAACCTTGCAGAGCGCGGTCAATATCCTGCCGTTAATGTTTTAAAAAGTATTTCCAGATTGTCAAACAGAGTATCCGGGCAAAATACAAAAACAGCCTCAAAACGTATGCGTACCTTATTAAAAGACTATACCGAATCCGAAGATATGATAAATCTTGGTGCTTATCAAAAAGGAAGCAGTGCAGCAATCGATGATGCTATCGAACATTACCCGCGTATTTATGATTTTTTAACTCAAGAGGTGGATGATCCTGCAAAATTAAAAGATACCTTACAAAAACTTTCCGATATTACGGGTATCGATATTCCTCCGGAAGAATTTGATGAAGCCGGTTTAGGTCTGGGCGCAATAAAAAAATACGCTCAAAGTTCCGAAAGCCCTTTACTGTATAAAGCAAATTCTGAGGGATAAGTTATGAAAAGATTTGAGTTTAGACTTGAAAAACTTTTAGCTCTGCGCTCATTCTGTGAGCATCAAGCAGAAATTGAATTGGCTCATGCTATTGCTCATAAGGATTACATAGACCTTGAATTAAGACAAATTGCAAAACTAAAAGCTAAAACAAGTTTGAAATTTAATCCTCAGTCTGATGAAATAAGTATACCTGATCTTCATAATGCACAAAATTATATAATTTTTTTAGATAAAAAAAAGGATAAATTATTGGAGCAGCTAATTATTGCAGAACAGATTATTGATGAAAAAAGAAAAATATATATTGAAGCTGCATCAAAAAGAAAAGTTATTTCAAAACTAAAAGAAAAAAAGCATGAAATTTGGAAAAAAGAAAATATGAAAGCAGAAGAAAAATATATTGATGATATAATCACCTATAAATTCGGTAAAAATAATGATTATACAAATGCTAGTATTATTAATCGGGAATAAATTATGTTCAGTATTTTTTTAGAAGTAGTGTATGAAAGACAGTTACGTAAAATTGATTTAAAAGCTTTCCTTTCGTTTGTTGATTTAATAAAAGAGGAAGCTGTATCAAATGGCTCGGAATTTTTACAGATTCAAGGCGGTTTTTATTTTTTATTTAAAAGAGAATCGGTTGCTTATGCTTTTTCTATTGCCCGTTTTTTATACAATTTGAATAAAATATTAATCTCACATAAAAATAAAATTTCAGAAGTTAGATGTATTATTGATTATACTGAAGAAGAAAAATCAAATGATTATTTGTTGGATTGTGTATTATCATACAAACAAAAATTGATTCCGGAATACGGACTATTTGCAACAGAAAACGCTTCAATTAAACTTTCAAAGTACCTTGATTTTAATCTTATTGATTATTCAATGTTTGAATGCTCCGGTTTTAACTTTTTTGAAACTATAAGCAGTAAGCATAATGATATTACAATAGAATCTTCAATTGTGCTTCATCGAAATGATACTTATTTTTGGGCATTATATAACTTTATTCTGGCTAATCCCCTAGATGATGATTGTTTAAAAATAATGGAATATGGGGATATAAATTCTTTTTTATCTACAAAGAATGTTTATGTTTATTTAAAAAAATATAGATTTTTAAAAGAGATGCCTCAATATTTTATAGATGCCTTTTTAACCAATACTGCAATTTATTTAAAAAACTATATTAAAATAAAAAATAATGGCAAACCTATAAAAGTTTTAATAGATAATATAAATGATAAAAAAAATTTGGAAGAAGCAGAAAAAATATATGCTGTTAATAAAAATATAACCATTCAATCTTTTGATTTTTCTTTGCCGTCCATATACGGTATTCCTGATGACTTATTAGAGCTTGTATATATTATTTTATCTTCAGGTAAATACTTTTTTTATGATGAGATAAATGAGTTTTTGCTTTCGCTTAATAAAAGTATGGCGTTTTTCAATGATATTTATTCATGGATGTATTCTGAAGGTATTATTTTAATGGAAAATAATCTTTATTCCGTCCCTTACGGCTTACTTGAGATAATTGAGAGACGTATTGCTGTTAATAAAAATAAAATTGATAAATATATAGCTGAATTTTTATGGAAAAAATACAAAAACGGTGTTATAGATGCAAATCCGGAAACTGAAAAAATTTTTGATTATTTAAATTTTAAATGTAAACCGGATTTTTTAATTACTTCGTTATTACACACTTGTTCTGATGATGTTATTGAAGGTTTGGATTTAAAAAAATATAAAAACGAAGTTTTTTATGATGCATTAAAATATTATCAAAATTCGATTATTTCAAATATCGATTATAATACTTCAAAATCTTATGCATATATAAAAACAGCGATTAGTTTTTTTCAAGATAATAAATTGGAATCCGGAGAGTTTCGAGCATTTTCTTTACTTGCATTTTTTTATCTCTCCGAGAATAAAATATCCGATGCGATCACTTATTTTTCTTATTCTCTTGATAATGCAGAACATTCTCATGATACTTCATTTATTTGTAACGCCTTATTCAATCTAAGTGTAGTTTATTTTTTACAAAATAATTTAAAGCAATCTATAATTTTTTTGGATCGTTTATCCTCTGCTGTTGATAATTATTTTGAACAAAAATGGAAAATTCCTTATTTGTTTATGACAGGGCGTGTGTATTTACAGATAGGAGAATTCAGTAAAGCCGCTGAAAGTTTTAAATCTGCTTCTGAATTTGCTGCTTTATATTTTGAAAAATTAGAACCCTTATGTAAATCTTGGTATGGGCGTTCCTTAATTTATATGGGACAAATAAAAAATGCTCAAGATATCTTATTGAAATATGTAGACTACACGGATGATGCTTTGTTATTTTTATTGGAATCTTTTTTATTTTACCCTGTCTCAAACAATGATTTTAAAAAAATGGGTTTTGACGTATCTTCCGTTTATAGTGAACATAATGATTCAAAACTTATGGAATTTACAAATTTAAAATCAGGTTTTAGTATGGTTGAAGATTTGATTTGGTCCAATATATATAATATGTCTATCGGTAAAAAAATATTTGATGCCTTTTATACTTATTATAATTGTAAGATTAATTTTTCACAAATGTATGATGTAGAAGTTTGCAAAGGTTTTTTATCAGATTTGGAAAGTATAGCTGTTGAGTCCTTACACCAAAATGATCCTTATTCATCTTTATACATGTATCTATGCTATGATTTATCCGTCCGCCTTTACGGAGAAAGTTCCTCACAAAGTGTTGCTTATTTAAGCAAGGCTTTTAAGTCAATGCAGAAGAATGTACTTGCTATAGGTGAAAATGATATACGAGACAAGTATATGCAAAATAATTTATGGAACTCCAGACTTTTTAAGGTTGCAAAAAGTCAAAAACTTATTTAATCTTGGAATCATTTATGAAACGTTTTCTTACCGTTTTTTTATATTGTTCTTTTGTTTGTACAGCTCTTTTTGCTAACGATGAAAATATTAACTATTACATTTCTAAAATGAGTGTTGAAGAAAAATCAGCTCAAGTTTTAATGATGAGCATTGAAGGAAAAAAAGTATTCCCATCTTATTTAAATTCTTACTTCGGCTCATATACTCCAGGTGCCTTTATTTTATTCGGATATAATTTTTCAGATACCCCTCAAGCTTGTGCTTCTTATATAAAATCGGTAAAGCAGTCCATGCGAAGTTTATCTAAATCGGAAACGTTTATCCCTCCTTTTTTTGCATCTGACTTTGAGGGAGGCAGTGTTTACCGAATAAAAAAAATAGCTTCACCGCTTCCTTCACCAAAAGAAGTCGCGGATACGTTAAATGAAGAAGATGCTTTATTACTTTATAAATATACTGCAAAACAAATATCTTTATTAGGAATACACTTAAATCTTGCTCCCATTGTTGAAAAAATACAATCACAAAATAAAACTTTTTTTAATGACCGTATATTTTCAATAAATGAAGATATTCTTGTAAAATATGCCAAAATATTTATATCGGGAATGGAAACAAGCGGCGTAATGTCTGCTGTAAAACATTTTCCGGGTACAGGTACCGATCCTCATCTTTCAAAAAGTATTATTGATGTTTCAGAAGATATTTTTTATAAAGAATTTATAAATCCTTTTAGAAAAATTCTTTATGATACTGATGGAGTTGTTTTGATTTCTCATGCTGAAGTTTCTTTTATAGAACAAGTTCCATTTTGTTTTTCAAAAAAAGGAATAAAAAAACTTTTACGTGATGAATTAAAATTTAAGGGTTTAATTATTACTGACGATATGGCAATGAAAGCTCTTAAAGAAAAAGGACGCTCAACTTCAGATAACGTAATTTCAGCTTTACAAGCGGGTTGTGATATGGTAATGTGTTCCGAACCTAAATTTAAAGATTTAGTCCAAGCCGTTTCAGAAAAAATAAAACAGGATGAAGATTTTGAAAAACGTATCAATTCAGCTGTTTTTAATATTTTAAAAACAAAAATGAAAATGGGCATTATTGACGAATCGTGTAAGCCTATTGAAAAATATAAATTTGATAAAGAAGAATTTTATAATGCAAAAAAAGCAGCAGAAAAAATACTAAAATAAATACTAATTAGAATGCTTCGTCAGGGGCACCTCGATGAAAATATTTTTTAAAATCATTGTTGAACATGAGATTCTTTTTCCATCTATAATAATTTCAGCTAAGCCGCTTTCTTCATTCTTGCTTTCCAGTATGATTTTCGAATTTAATTTTAAATTTATTGTTTTATAATATTCAAACTGAGCTTCAGAGCCGGTAAGTCTTGCTACGGAATATTTGATCTTGCATTTTGCTTTATCAATAGCTAAATCAGCAAATGTATACTCTCTCTGATTTTTTGCCGGAATTATTGATCCATGCGGGTCTCTTTTAGGATTTTCTAAATATTCATCTATTTTGTCTATTAAAACATCCGAAGCGGCATGTTCTAAATTTTCTGCTTCATTATGAATATCTTGCCAATTCATTTTTAGTATTCGAAATAAAAAAGTTTCAATTAGCCTATGCCGCCTTAAAATATTAAGTCCGTATTTTTTTCCTTTTTCGGTTAGATTGCATCCTATTCGGTTTTGATATTCTATGTATCCTTCTTTTTCAAGTTTTTTTGCCATAGATGTAGCCGTACCAGGAGTAACATGCAGTAGTTTTGCAAGTTCACCGGTAGTGATTAAATCCTTATCGGTTTCCGATAAAAATTTGACAATGGATTTTAAATAATTTTCAGTTGCAATTTGCGAGACTTGCACCATTCCTCCTTAATCTTCATTCCAATTAGATATTAGTTATTGACTTTTCAGCTTCTTTCTCCCCTAATCCAGACAAAATAAGCAAACCGTTTTCTTTTTTTATGTAACCTAATCTTTCTGCTAACCGTACTGTATTGTGAGCTTTTTTTTGTGTCCAGTTGATATGTTCACATAAATGTTCTTCTCTGCACTCTATGGCCATATTTTCTTCACCTTGATGATGTAAAAGATGAACAATAAGCATTTTAACGGCGAAATCTATTTTTAATTTTTTTTGCTCAAGTCTGCGTCTTACCAATCCATCTTTAGGAGAAAATAAGTAAACAAGCAAAAAAAACAAGCCTGTCATAGATGCCATTGAGCCTGATATGCTCCCGTCTATTTTTATCGCAAGGTAGAAACCGCTTATCGATGCTGCTGAAGCAATTAAGATTGAAATTATTATCATATAAAAAAGACTATTTGTCAATAGTAAGGCTGCAGCGGCAGGTGCAATCATAAGGGCTGTAACCAAAACTGCCCCTACAGAATCAAATGCTCCTACACAGGTAAGACTGACTGCAAACATTAAGCTATAATGCATTATTGCAGGCCTAAAGCCCAATGATTTTGCTAAATTGGGATCAAAGGTTGTCAGTTTTAATTCTTTAAAAAATAGTATGATAAAAAATAAATCGAATATGAGAATACAGCCCATTTGAACTAAACTTTTCGGAAGTGAAATTTTAAAAAGATTTATTCTATCAAATGGCGCAAAGGCCAATTCTCCCAATAAAACCGAATCAGTATCCAAGTGAATATTTCCCGCATAAACTGAAACCAAGATAACTCCCAAACCGAATAAAAACGGAAAAACAAGGCCTATGGCGGCATCGCTTTTTATAAGTTTTGTTTTTTGTAAGGCTTCGGTAAATACAACCGAGACCATTCCCGCGATAACGGCTCCTATTAAAGGAATGCTTGACGATAAACTTTTGCTTATAAAAAAGCCTAATACTATTCCTATTAAAATTGAATGACTTATTGCATCGCTCATAAGCGACATTTTTCTTAACACTAAAAATACTCCGCAGAGGGCGCATGAAGCGGATACAATAATTGCAATTAATATTATTTCCATATTCATAAAGTTTAATTTTTTACCTCTTTTATTTTTTTAAGCATTTTATTTTTAATATAAAGTTTTTTTATTTTTGCCTGAATAATTCCTCTGTGAGGGCTAAATAGGATTGAAATAATTGTAAAGCCCGTTAAAAAACAAACTATTATAGGACCTGTAGGCATTTTTACAACTTGCGAAGAAATTACGGCTCCGCCCATTCCTGATGCAGCTCCAAAAAGAGCCGATAATATGCACATAACGCTTAATTTATCTGTCCACTGTCTTGCAGCTGCTGCCGGTGCAAGTAAAAGAGCACTCATAAGAATTACACCTACCGATTGTATTCCTATAACTATTGTAATTACAATTAAAACAGTTAAAACTAATTCTATTATTTTAGGTGAAAAACCTATTGATTGAGAAAACTCAGAATCAAAAGTAGATATTTTAAGTTCTTTCCAGAAGAGTATAATGTTTATAAGAATAAAGACTTCAACTATAAAAATTATTATTACATCTTGCTGTGTGATAGTTGCTGCTTGACCGAATATAAATTTGTCAAGGCCGCTTTTTCCTGCCCCGGGTAATTTTTGAACATAGGTTAAAAGTAAGAAGCCTAAACCTAAAAATACACCCAATACAATGCCTTGAGCCGCATCTGTGTCAACTTTTGAGTTATTTACGATGCTGTTTATAAAAATCGTTCCGAGAAGGCCGGTAAGACCTCCTCCTATTAAAAGGGGAAGAGTCATTTTAGAACCTGTGATTAAAAAAGCTATTACTACTCCTGGAAGGGCAGCATGTGCAACCGCATCTCCGAGTAAACTTTGTTTGCGTAAAACAGCAAAACTTCCCACAATCCCTGATCCTATTCCTAAAAGCATTGTTCCCAAAAACACATTTCTTAAAGTATAATCTGCAAAAAAATTTATTATATAATTCATTTTTTTTAAGAATTGTAAGCTATTCTTCCTCCATAGGTTTTTCTTAAATTTTCTTCGGTAAAAACTTCTTCAACTCTTCCCTCAGCTATTAATCTTACATTTAATAAGAGCACTCTGTCAAAGTAATCTTTTACGGTTTGAAGATCATGATGAACCACTAAAAGTGTTTTTCCATCGGCTTTTAATTCTTTTAAAAGTCTTACGATAGCCTGTTCGGTTGCTGCATCAACTCCTTGAAAGGGTTCATCCATAAAATAAAGATCAGCATTTTGGACAAGAGCTCTTGCCAAAAAGACTCTTTGCTGTTGATCTCCTGAAAGTTCGCTTATTTGCCGTTTTGCAAATTCAAGCATGCCTACCTTTTCCAATGCCGATAGAGCTTCCGTTTTTTCTTTTTGGCCGGGTCTTTTTATCCATCCTAAGTTCCCGTACGATCCCATTAAAACAACATCTAAGACTGTAGTAGGAAAGTCCCAATCGACCGAATTTCTCTGAGGTACGTAAGCTATTCTTTTTCTTTGAGATTTATAGGACTTTCCTAAAATTTTTATTTCTCCCGATGCTATAGGAAGGATGCCCATCATGGCTTTAAGAAGTGTCGATTTTCCGGCTCCGTTTGGGCCGACTACAGCTTCCATGGCGCCTTGAGGTACGCATACATCTATATCCCAGAGTACAGGCTTTTCTCGATAGGCTAGGGTGAGGTCTTCAACACAAAAAGCCGGAATTAAGTTTTCTTTTGAATGTTCTGTACAACATGTGTTCATAAAATCATCCTTCTTGGAATAAGCACTTACTTTTTTAAAGCATCTATTATTGTGTTTATATTATGAGTGAGCATTCCTATATAGGTGCCTTCAAAACTGCCTTCATCGCCCATAGCATCCGAAAAAAGCTCTCCTCCGATAGAAACATTGTAGCCTCTGGCTTTTACGGCTTCCTGCAAGGCTTTTACATTTTTTTCAGGAACCGAACTTTCTACAAAAATAGCCGGAAGTTTTCTTTCAGTGATAAAATTTGCAAGGTCGTGTACATCTTTTGCCCCGGCCTCGCTTACGGTACTTATTCCCTGCAAACCTCTTACTTCAAAACCGTAGGCTCTGCTAAAATAGTTAAAGGCATCATGAGCCGTAACTAAAACTCTTTTTTCTTGAGGAATTTCCGACGCTCTCTTTTTGATAAACTCATCGAGCTCATTAAGTTTTGCAAGATAGGCCTCATAGTTTTCTTTAAAGATTTCTTTTTTTTGCGGAGCAAATTCCGCTAGAGTTTTATATACCGATTCAGCTGCATATTTCCATAGTTTTACGTCAAACCAAACATGAGGATCAAATTCGTTTTCCTCAAATGGCAACAGATATTCTTTTGGTATGTTTTCCGCCACCGCTATTGTTTTGCGGGTAGAAGATATTTTTTTCAAAACATCCCCCATTTTTGCTTCAAGATGAAGACCATTGTAAAAAATAATGTCGGCATTTTGAAGTTTTTCCATATCTCCTGCACTCGCTCTGTAAAGGTGGGGGTCTACTCCCGCTCCCATAAGAGCGTGCACATCTACCTCATTGCCCCCTATAATCTTTGCAATATCGGATATCATACCGATTGTTGTCGTAACTTTTATTTTGCCTTCCGTTTCAGATATATCCGTTTTTTGTTCTTGTTTTGAGCAGGAAAAAAATACTAAGCCCAATAATAAAAAAAGACTTACTATTTTTAAATCAAATATTTTTTTTATATTCATAATAATTCTCCTATTTTGATACATCAAAATTATAATTATAATATATCAAAAAATAAAAAAGATGTCAAGCGTCCTATTGACAAGTATTTGTAAAACAAGCAAAATAAATTTATGAAATTATCTGTTAATTCTTTATGTTTTCTGAAAAAAAGATTGCTTGTATTTTTATTTTTTCTTTCGGCTCTATCGCTCTTTGCGGAATTTGTTTTTGATCTTAATCTTCAACCGTATAAAAATGCGGAATTTTTTGCTGATGGACTTAAAGTTGAACCTAAACTCATATCTTCAGATAAAACATTGGGGCATTTGAGTTTTAATCTAAAAGATAGGACTGCTTCCATTGTGATAAAAAAAGAAGGCTTCCGCACTCATATTTTAGATTTAACATCGATAGAAAATAAAAAAGTCTTTGTTGTTCTTTCTCCCATAGATTCAAAATATGATGTAGTTAAGGTCTTTTCTACAGGAAGAAAACCTAAGAGCGTAACCTTTGTAAACGATAAAACCGTTGCAGCAGCTCTCCTTGACGGGTCGGGATTCGATCTAATAGATATAGAAAGCGGAGACACAAAAAGAATTTCTCCTCCAAAGGAATATGCCGAAAAGTTCGGCTTTGTAGAGTCTTTAGTGCTAAAGCATAAAAACGAGTTATGGGTCAGCCAAATGCCCACAGCCTCAATTCATATCTTTGATCTTACATCTTTTGAGTATAAAAGAACTATAAAATCTACAGGTACATGGAGTAAGGTCATGGCTTATAATGCCGGCCTTGATAAGGTCTATTTGAGTAATTGGACTTCCCATGATATAAGCGTTATAGATCCTTCTTCTTATAAAGAAGAAAGTAAAATAAAAACTAAGGCTGTTCCGAGAGGTATGGCCTTTTCTCAAGACGGAAAATTTATCTATTGTGCACAATTTGAAGATTCTGCCGGTAATTCCCAATGTAAACTTATAAAAAAATCTTTAGCCGATTATAAAACCGTTTACGAAGGCGGGGTAAAGGGGGCAAAGCGGCACATCGTTACAGATTATGACCGTAAGCTCATCTACGTTTCCGATATGAAAAATAATATTGTTGAAGTTTACTCTATGGATGAAGATAAACTTATTGCAAGTATCAAGGTGTTTTTTAATCCGAATACTATTCAGCTTTCACCCGATAAAACCCTTCTCTATGTTTCATGCCGCGGGCCGAATAATCCCGATAAAGGGTATTTATATGCTGGTTATGTATTCGGCCGTCTTGATATAATCGATACAAAAACCTTTACCCGTATTGAAAGCATTGAAGCCGGTAATCAGCCTACGGGCTTGGATGTTTCACCCGACGGTAAAACAATAGTCCTATCCGATTTTTTGGATAATAGAATAAGGGTGTATAAACTTAAGCCTTAAAAAATTATTGAGACAATGTTTTAAAACAATATGTTTAAAAACTCTTGACTTTTATCCCCTTAATTGATATAATCCACAATCCGTAACGTGATTTATAGTGAAATCTTTGAGCGGGGGTTCTCGTTCTATAATATAAGGAGTCTAGTTTATGAAACGGACATATCAACCAAGTAAAACAAAGCGGGTTCGACGCTTCGGATTCCGTGCACTTATGAAGACAAAGGGCGGAAGGGCTATTTTAAGCCGCCGCAGAGCAAAGGGCAGACGCAAGCTTTCAGCTTCCGACGAAAAAAAACCGTTCTAATCTTCTCTTGAGTGAGTAATTTTACATTTTCCGGAGAAGAACGGTTAAAAGATCGATCATGTATTAGGGCCGTATTTAAAAAAGGCCTTAAACTTAGCTTAAATGGAGTTAGTTTGTTCACCCTGCCTAATGGATTGGAGTACAATCGATTCTTATGTACTTTTCGGCGAGGTTTCGGTTCCGCTGTGATGCGGAACAGGTCTCGGCGAATATCAAAAGAGGCCTATAGGCATATAAAACATAGGTTAAAACCGGGAAACGACATTATCCTGTTGGTTTTTTCAGAAAAGGATTCCTATTCCTTTCGTTTGGAACAACTTACCACCCTCTTTTTAAAAGCGAAAATGTATAATGATGAGGCTTTATGAGAAAACTTTTAGAAAGTTTTTTATGTGCTTGTATAATCTTTTATCAAAAGGCTGTTTCTCCTCATTTTCCGCCTAGCTGCAGGTATGAACCTACTTGTTCGCAATATGCTATCGAAAGCATAAAAAAATACGGCCCGTTTAAGGGAAGCAGTATGGCTTTGCTTAGGATTTTGAGGTGTAACCCTTTTTGTAAAGGAGGATACGATCCTGTTCCCTAAAATGATTAACTTATAAGAGTTATGATCAACAGCTCGGCAGAAATACTGCCTCACTGTTTATCTTCGAGTTTTGTGCAAAGCACAAAACATCGCATTATTGTATGTAGTTTTGCAAAAACAAAACTACTTGAAAAAACTTTTTTCGCAAATTGATATTTGCTGCAAAAAGTTTTTATTGGAGTTATAATTGAAAAAAAATACTGTTTTGGCCGTTGTGCTGTCAATGATTGTTTTCGGAGGTTGGCTGTATATTCAGCAAAAATACTTCCCTACCGAGTACAATTTCCCACAAAAATCTGCTGCTCAGGGACAAAATTCAAATTCATCTGAAAATACCGCTCAAACGTCTTCGAATCAAATTTCAAATTTGATGATTGAAGCGGTTGCAGATTCGGATTTTCCTTCGAGAGAACAAACCTATGTTATTGAAACCGATATTATCCGTGCCGTTTTTACAAATAAGGGCGGAGATATTATTTCTTATAAACTAAAGGAACATGCCTCAGCAGGAAGTGATGAGCGTGTTGAAATGATAGAAAATGTTACCGAAAAGAACAGAGCTCTTTCTTTAGCCTTCGGAGGCCCCGATGCTCAAGCTGTTGATTTACTTTTTAATGTAAAAGAAGAAAATCTTTCCGACGGAAGAAAGCAGATAGGCTTTTATCGGGATATAAAGCTAAAAAATATGGACGGTTCGGAAACCGTTTTTACTCTTGCAAAACGCTATATCTTTATTCCGGGTGATTATATGTTTACCCTTGAAATCGCAATTGACGGAAAAGAAGGAATGAAGGGTATTTCTTTCGGTGATAGTGCTTATACTTTACGCAGTGCTCCTCAGATCGGTCCTGAATGGGATAAAGCAAACGATAAATACGAATACAGAGCCCTTTCATATTTTGCAAATGAAAAGAAAAAAGAAGATCGAAGTATTACAGACGGAAAAACGAAGACTGTAAACGATTTAGCTTCTTGGGTAAGCGTTTCAGGTAAGTACTTTTCTTTTATCGTTGTACCCAAAGACCCTATTCAAAAAATGTTTTTTTCCGGGTTGAAGGAAGAAGGAGCAAAACTTCACAATTCTCAATTTTTTATTTCAAGACAGCCGATTGTAGGAAATGCAGCTTATGACCAATATAGAGTTTACATAGGGCCTAGTTCCGAAAAGATATTAAACTCTTATAATTCTGCGGCAGCCAATAATTACGGTTATGAAAATCTACGAATAGACAGCCTTGCTGCTTCAAGCGGCTTTTTAGCCCCATTGGAAAAAATTTTAAAATTTATTATGGAGCTTTTATATAAAATTGTTCCTAACTGGGGTGTAGCCCTTCTTTTACTTACTCTTTTAATGCGTGTAATCTTTTTCCCGCTTACCCAAAAAAGTTCTAAGGCCACAAAGAGGATGCAGGAACTTCAGCCTCAGATTAATGAGCTTCAGCAAAAGTATAAAAATAATCCTCAAAAACTTAATGCAGAAATGGTTAAATTTTATAAAGAAGCCGGTTATAATCCTGCATCGGGTTGTTTGCCTTTGCTTATTCAGCTTCCGTTTTTGTTTGCTATGTTCGGATTATTTAATAATTATTTCGAATTCCGAGGAGCAAGTTTTATTCCCGGCTGGATTCCTGATCTGTCAGTGGGTGATAGTGTTTTGAAATTCGGTTTCACTATTCCATTTTTAAATTGGACGGATTTAAGATTGCTTCCTATCATTTATACCGTTTCTCAGCTTTTGCATAGTAAGCTGACGCAGACTCCGGGTCAGTCTCAGCAAAATCCTTCTATGAAGATAATGCTGTATTTTATGCCGGTTTTCTTTTTCTTCCTTTTTTATAATGCACCTTCGGGACTTTTATTGTTCTGGACATTTTCCAATATATTGATGCTTTTACAGCAGATTATAATCAATAAGTCGATGAAGAATAAAGAATAATTTTATTATGGGAGAATAGATATGATATATGAATTTGAAGGAAAAACAGAACGGGATGCTATTGATATTGCAGTAGCTGAACTCGGTCTTGAAAAAGATCAGTTTGATGTTGAAATTTTGGAAATTCAAAAAAATTCCTTGTTTAAAAAAGGGTATGCGAGGATAAGAGTGCATGTTGATGAATCGTTAAAGAATAATGCGCATAACAATGTAGAGGAAGATTCGGAAGTCGAAAAGTTTGAAGAAGAGCCGGATGTAAGAACTTCTGAGGAAATTTCAGAAGGCTCAGAAAAAACAAGAATTTTTATTCAGACTATGATTGAAAAAATAGGCTATGATTGCTCTGTGTCATTAATTGCTTGCGATAAAAAACATTTTTCTTATAGAATTAACTCTAAGGATGCTGCAATGCTGATAGGCAAAAAAGGTAAAAATTTAGATGCTATTCAGCTTCTGGCAAATGTATATGCCGGCACCATAGGCCATGCTTATACACGGGTATCTGTGGATTGTGAAAGTTATAGAATGAGAAGAGAAGAACTTCTTGTCCGAATGGCCTATGATGTCGCCGATAAGGTACGTATGACAAAGAAGTCACAGCTTTTGGAACCTCTTAATCCTTATGAGCGCAGAATTATTCATACAACCTTAAATGCCGTAAATGATATTGAAACCAAAAGCGAAGGCAGTGGTTTATATAAACAGGTTCGTGTGTTCTACAAAGGTATATAAATGTAACAGGCGGGCTCAGGCCTCGAAGAATCCTCCTCATTGAGGAAGCCTCTTCGAGGTAAATCAATTTTATTGGAGATTTTATGAAAAAGATTAAAATGTTGTTAATATTTTTTGCGGTCTGCCTGTTTTCAATTTTTGCAAACGATAATCCTTCAAGCCGTAGTATTGAGCAGAGGCTTGCGGAGATTCTTGATCCCAAGATAGCAGCCGAGCTTGTTCAAAAGAAGGAAATAATTAAGCTAAAATATGGGGCTTCGAACATGAAACCCGAAATGATGCCTGTTTCGGCCCTTTCGGAAAAAATGTCTCCATTATTGGAGAAAAAAAAACCTGCGTTTTTAGGAGAATTCATCTCTTTGTATAAAAAAGAGGGGCCGAATAATCCTGATATTTCTAAAATAATGCGTCATATTTCCGGCCTTGAGGGTATTGAATATTTTTCAAACAGCTATCAAGAAATGAGGCCTCTTTATTTGACATCTCATGCAGTAAAAGAGGTAAAAACTTCGGACGGTTTTGTTTATGAACGGATAGATGACCCTTTGAATGAAGAAGTTGACGGCTTGCAAATCCTTGCCCGTCAAGTAGATGCTACATTCGGAGATTTTATTTATAAATACAGTTATTTTAAAAGCGGTAATAATATTGGTATGATATGCGTGAATAAACAGAAGATTACACATCCCGATATGAGTCTTATTGCCCTTCAGCCTGAAGCAATGATCTTATCTATATCCGTGTATGATTTGGATGATTATATTTTAATCCATTGTTCAAGTACTGCTAAATTTCCTACATTTCCTTTTATAGGCGGCAGGGTAAAAAGAGCTTTTTCTTCACGGTTGACTGCCGTATATAATTGGTTTTTGGATGAATATAAATGTGCCGAACAAGGTATCGAATATAGTGCTAAAAAAAATAGTGAGAAGACAGAATGATGAAAATGAAAAAATTATGGATCATGATTATTGCTATTGCGTTTATGATTTTAGTTGCAGGAACTGCTGCTATTATAATAACAAATTCCGGCTTGGAAAAAGGAGATAAAAAAATGAGCAATTTAAAAAATATAGAAGCTTTAAAAGAAGATGGGCTCTATGCTGCTATCGATACCGATAAAGGTTTGATTGTCTTAAAGCTTTTTTACAAGGATACCCCTTTAACGGTATGTAATTTTGTAGGATTAGCTGAAGGAATTCTTGATGCCGCAAAGGAAAAACCTTTTTATGACGGACTCACCTTTCATAGGGTAATAGCTGATTTTATGATTCAAGGCGGCGATCCTACAGGTACAGGTTCGGGCGGCCCCGGCTATAAATTTCCCGATGAGATTGTAGAGAATTTAAAGCATGACGGTCCCGGTGTTTTGTCAATGGCTAATGCAGGTCCCGGTACTAACGGTTCTCAATTTTTTATTACCCATGTTGAAACTCCTTGGCTTGACGGTAAGCACACGGTTTTCGGGCGGGTTGTTGAAGGCCAAAATGTTGTAGATGCAATTCAGCAGGGCGATAAAATTAAAACCGTTAAAATTATAAGAACAGGAAATGAAGCAAAGGCTTTTAAAACCGATCAAGAGGCCTTTTATAAATACCTTTCAGATTCAAAAGAAAGTGAAAAGCGCAGAGCAGAGGCTGTTGCAAAAAAAATGGAAGGTTTGATTAAAACGAAATATTCTCCTGCAAAACTTGATGATGACGGTGTATATTCCTTTGTTATAAAACAAGGTAAGGGAGACCTTCCTAAACAGGGTCAGACCTTAACGATGAAATATAAGGGCTCCCTTTTGGAAAACGGAAAGGTCTTTGATGATTCCGATATGCATAAACCTTTAGATTTTCCTGTGGGGGTAGGCCGAGTTATTCAGGGCTTTGATTCTCAAGCGGCAAAAATGACTTTGGGTGAAAAACGAATTATCATTATTCCTCCTCACCTTGCTTACGGTGAAGCCGGTGCCGGAGGTGTTATTCCTCCAAACGCTTACTTGGTTTTTGAACTTGAATTATTAAATATAAAATAACATAAAAAATAAGGAGTTGCTTATGAAAGTAAATTTTGTTAGAAAGCCTGTTTTACTGTTGTGTGTCTTGTTATTTGCCTTTGCTTCTTGTACAAAGGAAGACGTAACTGCAAAATCCGAGCCTGCAAAACCTGAATCCATGGATTCAATGGAAAAAGATTCTCCTAAAGAATCGATGGCTGAGGTAAATGCAGACGGAGTTATCTATGTGCACCGTGCAGGACTCTATACCGAAACGGATGACGGTAAAATGAAATGGGCTGCAGAAGCTTCGTTGGGAGATGTTGCTATTTACCTTGGCGAAAAAAAGGAAGCGCAAAGAACTGACGGACAAAAGCGGGGATTCTTCCATATTTCTTTAAAAGATAAGGAATATTGGATTCAAGACTATTGTTATGAGCCTAATACGGTTGCAGGATTTATTTCTTCTGCAGATACGGTTTTATACAAATCGGATTCTTTAACGGCGGTTACGGATGAAATCATACCTCAGTATTTTATTGTTGCCGTTTATAAAGATAGTTTAAACAGCTCTAATCAGAAATTTGTAAAGATTGCAGCTTATTGCCCTGAACTGGTAACTTCGTGGATCGTAAAAGAAAAGTATGCTAAAAGAGATACTGTCGAATTTCAAAAAGAAAATGTGGCAGCAATGGTTCTTGCTCAAATTGCAATGGAAACTCAAAGTGAAACAAGCAGGGCAGAACTGTTTCAAAACGCTATTGAAATGAATTCGCACTATAGTGATGATATAGCAATTTTACAAAATCTTGCTCAAGTATTGGATGCGGAGGCTGCTTTTTTAAAGAAACTTGAATCCGAAAAAGTAGAAAAGAAATTTACGGCAAAAGAAGATGTAGAACTTTTGAGTATTCCGTCTTCAGAAGGGAACCTGAGAGTTTTGGCATCCGTAAAAGCCGATACCGTTCTTCATGCTTCAAAAAAAGTTGTAATTGTTGATGGTGATGGTTCTCAAACCGAATGGTACTATGTACAAAACAAACAAAAGAAAGGTTGGATTCAAGCTTCATACCTTGAAGAAAAATAAGCTTTTTGTTTAGTGAAAAACCGTCTTGGCTTTATAAAAGGCCGGACGGTTTTGTTTTAGATTAGTTCTATTATTAGATTAAAATCTATCGTCAAAATGAATTTTAATTTTTTAAGCCTTTCCGATTTTGTTTTTTCACACATTAATTTTTTTATTTTATTGTCTGCAATCATTCTTGATTTTATTTTAGGCGACCCTTATTCTTTTCCTCATCCCGTAAAATTTATAGGAAGTCTTATAAAAAAAGAAGAAGTCCTTGCTAGGTTTTGTTTTAGTTCTCCGCGAGGTTTAAAGTTTGCCGGTTTTTTAATTGTTGTTTTCAATATTATTTTCAGCTTTTGTCTTGTCTTTTTCTTTTTAAAATTATTATATCCTTACAAGGTTTTATACTTTATTTTTTCAGTATGGATCAGCTATACCTGCCTTGCAGCCCGCTGTCTTCAAAAAGAATCTATAAAAGTTTTTAAGGCTTTGCAGGTAAGCCTTGAAGAGGGAAGAAAGCAGATTGCAAATATTGTAGGCAGGGATACCGAGTCTTTGGATGAAAAAGGAGTGAGCCGTGCCTGTGTTGAAACCATAGCCGAGAATACAAGTGACGGGGTTATAGCTCCATTGTTTTTTATGATGCTTTTAGGTCCTGCTGGAGGGATAGCTTATAAGGCTGTAAACACTATGGATTCTATGCTCGGCTATAAAAATGAAAAATATGCCGACTTGGGATTTTTTCCGGCAAAGGTCGACGATATTGTAAACTATGTTCCTGCCCGCCTTTCTGCCTTGCTCATTCTTGCAGGTTCTTTTTTTTGTAAACTTGGAAGACGGGCACAAAAAGGTTCGCAAAAAACAAATAAAATAATGTCAAAACTGGCTATAATAAAAAGAGGTTTTAAGATTTGGCGTAGGGATTGCAGAAAACATTCCAGTCCCAATTCAGCTCATCCTGAAAGTGCTGCCTCAGGTCTTTTAGGTCTGAAACTGGGCGGCCCGAACTATTACGGCGGAGTTCTTGTCGAAAAACCTTTTATAGGGGATGAAGTTTTTGAAATTGAAGATGAGGATATAAAAAGATGCATACAGCTGATGTATGCATCCGAGATTTTTATGTTTGGGCTTTATTCGATTTTCTTTTTTTTAAAGTTTTAGTTCTTATTTTTCAGGGATGTCTTTTCGGCTTTTCGCTATTTTTGAGATAAGTCCGTATTCTAAAGATTCTTCGGCATTGAGCCAACAATCCCTATCCGTATCCTTTGCAACTTTTTTTTCGTCCGTGCCCGTTTCTTCTGCAATGAGTTTATTTATTTTTATTCTCATTTTTTCAAGTTCTTTGGCATGGATTTCAATTTCGGTTGCGACACCTTTTATGCCGGAAAGCGGCTGGTGGATAAGGTAGTGGCTGTTAGGCATACCGAAGCGGCGTTCCTTACTTGCCGCAAGAAGAATGATAGAGGCTGCGCTGGCAACGAGTCCCATACCTATTGTGTAAACGGGAGCCTTTATAAATCTTATCATATCGAAGATTGCAAAGCCTGCATCGGCATCTCCTCCGGGGGAATCTATATAAATATAAATAGGCTTTGTTGCCGACAATGATTCCATGAGTAAAAGCTGGCGTACTATTTTTTCGGAAAGCTCCTTGTTGATTTCTCCTGCCAAAATAATTTGGCGTGTATTAAGAAATTTTTGCATCAAAGCATCGTCATCATTTGTTTTATTTTTTTTCTCTTCATTTTTTTCATTTATAAAGTTCATGTAAGCTCCTAAAATTTTTTCGTTCACAATGACTAATATACAAAAAATTTAAACTATTGTACAGGGGGTAATTTTTTATACCCTATTGTACAAGATATTCCAAAGCTTCAATTTTTCGGTCATCTCGCAGTTTTCATAAGAGCCGGTTACCCTCCATTGCCAGTTTCTTCCGACTGTTGAAGGTTCATTCATTCTTGCTTCCGAATTTAAAAACAAAAGATCCTGCATCTGTACGGCTGCAAAATCCGCTACGGAAGAAAAAGCTTTTCGGATTATTTCGGAGGCTAATTCTTTTTTAAATTCATAAGTGTTTAAAATGGAGCAAATCCTTTCATCCTCTTTTTTTCCGTAAAGATAGGTGTAAATAAATTTTAGCATCTCATCGGAAGAATTTTCAAGACAGCCCATGATTGTGTCGTTGTCGTGGGAGCCGGTATATACGGCACAGTTTTTTTTGTGGTTATGAGGCAGATAAGGGTTAATCATATTTTCCGATTTAAATTCGTTTAAGTCAAAGGCAAATTGCAATATCTTCATCGTCGGAAAATTAAAATCATCTCTGAGTCTGGCAACCTCAGGCGTTATAATTCCCAGATCTTCAGTTAGTATTGGAAGCTCTATCCTGTATTTTTCATCCAATGAAATCAGATCCTTTTGTATTTCTTCAAAAAAATTATGGTCAGGGCCTTTCACCCATTTTCCTTCTTGAGCAGTTTTTGCACCTCGGGGGATAGACCAAAAGGCTTCAAAGCCTCTAAAATGGTCGAGGCGTATTATGTCGAATAGTTTTAGGGTATGTCTTATGCGGGCCTTCCACCATAGGTAGCCGTCTTTTTTCATCTTAGCCCAGTCATAAAGAGGGTTACCCCAAAGCTGTCCCGTAGGGCTAAAAAAGTCGGGAGGCACACCGGCGACGGCTTTAGGTTTAGCTTCTTTGTCCAGTAAAAATAAACTTTGGTTTTGCCAAATATCGGCTGAATCCATTGCTGTAAATATCGGAATATCTCCTATAAGTTGTATGCCGTTTTTTTCAGCATAATCTTTTAATTTTTTCCATTGCGAAAAAAAGAAAAACTGTATAATCTTTTGGGCCTTATATTCTTCGGAGTGTTTGCTTAAAAATGCTTTTACTTCGTTTTCTTTATTTAAGGCAAGTTCCTTGGGCCAAACTTCATTCCAGATTCCTTGCACTAAATTTTCTTTATTTGCTTTTTCTTCATAGTCTTCTTTAATTGTCATAAAGGCTGCATATCCGTACAGCCAAAAACTTTCTTCTTGATAGAAATTTTCAAGTTTTTCTTTTAAAGATGAGTCTCTTTCCGTTTTGTGCAATAAAAATGCTGCCGCTTTTTTTAACATTTTTGTTTTATGGTAATGGATTAAACCGAAATCCGCTCTTTTAGGATCAGTGTTTTCTTGTACGATTTTTTTGTATTCGTCAAAATCTTTTTTTTCTAAAAAGCCTTTTTCACAAAGATCTTGAAGACTTATAAGATAGGGGTTTCCTGCAAAGGCCGAAAAAGAAGCATAGGGTGAGTCGCCATAACCTGTGGGGCCAATCGGAAGCATCTGCCAAACTCCCGTTCTTGTTTTTTTTAACCAATCTATAAAGGCAAAAGCTTCTTTACCGATTGTCCCTATGCCTTCATCATTAGGTAACGAGGTAGGATGTAAAATAATACCTGAACTTCTTTTCATTTATTTTCCTCCATTGTTGGTTTATAATTTATCAGTTTATAATTTTCTGCTATGTAAAATATAATTCCCGTAATTCCCGGAAATATAAATAGGGCAGGGAATGAAATAAGTAATTTTAGGGTACTGAAGAATACTATCTTATATGTAAAAAAAGAATTTTCAAAAAAAAGATAAAAGGATTTTTTTAAGTTGCAGATTATTCCTTTATTTTTCTTTTGAAAAGTGATTATGGCCGGATACCAAAAAAGAGAAAGCTCAAAAATAAAAAAAATAAAAAGAATGAGTACTGAAAAAAAATATCCCATAATAGTTTTTAGCTTTAAAAAATATCTTAATAAAAAAATCAGTACTGATATTATCGATAATTTTATTGCAGATATAATTAAAGCTGAAATAAGATTTTCTTTTACACCGATTATAAGTTTTTTTATATTTGCCTCATCCTCTTTATAATAAAAAGAATATAAGGCAAAACTTATTATGTGAAAGATTATATAAAAACTTATATTAAAGACAATAGCCGTAAAATAAGTTTTAGGTAAAATTACCGGCATAAAAATAAATAGAATGAATAGAAAAATAAAAATTATGTTTAAAAAAAATATTTCTTTTTTCTTTTTTATCATCGTTTTAGTTAAGATTGGCGGCAGGTTTTGAGTTTTCTGTCTGCCTTAAATCTATCTATTGCAAGCTCTATTAGGTGCATGATCAGTTCACCGTATGGAAGTCCTGAAGCTCCGCACATTTTAGGAAACATTGAAATTGAGGTAAAACCCGGAATGGTGTTTACTTCATTTAAGTATATCTTACCGGTTTTTTTGTCGATAAAAAAATCAACGCGGGAAAGACCTGATAGATCTAATGCCTCATAGGCCTTAATTGCAGTTTCTCTAATTGTCTTTCTTTGGGTCTCATTTAAATCGGCCGGAATCTTTAATTCGGCGCCGTTCGGATCGGTGTATTTTGCTTCATAGTCATAAAATTTATGGGTCGGAATTATTTCTCCCGGAATGTAGGCTACTGTTTTGGTGTTTCCCGTAACCGAGCATTCTATCTCTCTGGCTTCAATACATGCTTCAATTAAAATTTTATTATCCCATAAAAAAGATTCTTCTGCCTGCTCTAAAAGTTCGGTTCTGTTTTTTACCATTCCGGCACCGACCGAGCTTCCTGCTCTGCACGGTTTTACAAAAAGGGGATATTCCAAGTCCTTTTCGGCCTTTGCTAAGATTGCTTTTTTCTTTTCAGGGTCATCCCAGTCCTGCCTTTTGATTGCTATATAGGGTACAATGGGAAGGCCCGAATAATCCCAAATCATCTTGGTTTTTTCCTTATCCATGGATATGCTTGTGGACATTACATCGCCCCCTACATAGGGGAGGTCGGCCATTTCAAAGAGACCTTGAATTGTGCCGTCTTCTCCGAATCTTCCGTGTAGAACGGCAAAGACCGCATCAGTCGGTAAAAAGTCGTCTCCTGCTTTTAAACCTTTTTTTGTGCCGCCTCCGGGAATGACTGTTACTCTCTTTGCCTCATCTTTTTTTATTTTTAAAACGGCCTTTTCGTTTTTTATAATTCGCTCTCTTTCTTCATCTCCATGTAAATACCATGCTCCGTTTTTAGAAATACCGATTAGGTGAAGTTTGTGTTTTTTATCTATTGTCCTTATAATCGATGATGCCGACTGTAGGGAAACCTCATGCTCGCTTGACTTTCCGCCGTAAATGATTGCTATATTCATATCTACCTCTATGAGAGTTTATCTTATCATTATTTTGTAAAAGTTTCAATGAGCTTGATTTTTTAACATGATGGAATAAAAATCTAATATTCACCAGGTGAATACCCGGTATTTACCTGATAATTTTTGAACTTCCTCTTCTTGACATATTGGCCCATCTATAATATTCTATAAGTCTTAATTAAAACATGCTTTAAAGGAGCTTTATCAATGGAAAAAAATAAGATTAACGAACTTAAAACCTCGATTTCGAATGCAGCCGAAAAGGTTATGGACGAGATTATCACTATCTGCAATATACCAAGTCCCACAGGCTACACCTGCGAGGCCGCCGATTATGTTATGAAAAGGCTGTCGGGGCTCGGCTTCAAGCCTTGGCTTACAAACAAGGGAGCCGTTGTCTGCGAACTTGATAAAAATGCCGAACCTAATAGCGGCAAAAAAGGAGATAAGGCTCTTTTGCTTTCAGCCCACATTGATACCCTAGGCCTTTTTGTTCGCCATATTAAATCTTCAGGCCGTCTGCGCACCAGCCTTGACGGGGGCTTCCCATACAATTATGTGGAACAGTCCAATGTAACTGTCATTACAAGAGAGGGGAAAAAATATGAAGGAACCATGCGGCTTACGGAACCTGCCGTTCACGCTTCGCGCGAAATAAACGAGCTAAAAAGAGATGATTCAAACATGGAGCTCGTGCTCGATGAGATTGTAAAGTCCCGTGAAGATGTCGAAAAGCTCGGCATCATGGCAGGCGATGTCGTCGCCATAGAATCCCTTGCCCGAAAGGCAGGGAACGGTTTTTTAAAAAGCCGCCACTTGGACGACAAGGCGAGCTGCGGGATGTTCATCTACCTTGCAGAGCAGGTTGCAAAGGGAGAATTAAAATTAAAACGTAAGACCTACATTATGTTTACCAATTATGAAGAAATAGGCCACGGAGCTTCTGCAGGACACCCCGAAGGTATAAGCGATATGCTTGCAGTCGATATGGGCGTTGTAGGAAGCGATCTTGATACCGATGAATATGCAGTTTCAATTTGTGCAAAGGATTCTTCCGGGCCCTACAACTATGAGTTTACAAGCGAGCTTATAAAAATAGCCAAGGAGATGGAATTAAACTTTGCAGTCGATGTTTATCCCTTTTACGGCTCGGATGCCTCAGCTGCCCTGAGTGCAGGCTATGATTACCGCCATGCTTTAATCGGCACCGGAGTTGCAGCCTCCCACGGCTATGAGAGAATCCACAAGCAAGGGCTTGAGAACACTCTTCTTTTATTAACAGGTTATATTTCGGACTGTAGATAAACTATTGAAAGGCTGTTTTAAAATTTGACATAAATTTAAAAACAGTGTATAATCAAAGTACTTTGTCGGTTAACAGTCTGTCAGTTAAGAAGCTTATTCTTAATTTTCAGACAGTTTAGCATACAAAAAGGAGTTTCTATGAAAAATATTTTTAAGATTTTTATCGGTTGTCTTCTAATTGCCGGTGTGCTGATTTCTTGCACCAAGGAAGAAGGCAAAAAGGCTTTGATGGTCGGTATGGTTACGGATGCCGGAACTATAGACGATAAATCCTTTAACCAAGGAACTTGGGAAGGTATTAAAAAAGCCGAAAAAGATCTTGGTGTAAAGGTTAAATATTTAAAACCTGTCGGAACAACCGAAGCCGACTACATCAAAGAAATCTCAAACCTCTACGATTCAGGATATAAATTTATTATTTGTCCCGGATTTAAATTTGAGACGGCTGTATTTAAGGCCCAGTCCAAGTACAAGGATGCCAAGTTCATCATAATCGACGGAAATGCTCATCCTGCCGATGCATATGATGCCCAAAACGGACCTAATACAATAGGTATCAGCTTTTTAGAAAATGAAGCCGGTTTCTTGGCAGGTGTTGCCGCTGCTTTACAGCAAAAGACCGGAAATTTCGGTTTTATCGGCGGTATGGAAATTCCTGCAGTACAAAAATTTAACTGGGGATGGCAGCAAGGTATTAAATATGCCAACGAAAACCTAGGTACTAAAATTGAAATCTACCCTGAAAACTTCATCTATCAGGGCAGCTTTTCAGATATTGCTGCAGGCCAGCAGCTTGCCGCTTCTATGTATGATAAGGGTGTTACAGTAATCCATGCTGCAGCAGGCGGTGTAGGCGTAGGTGTTATAAACGAAGCTAAAACCAGAACTCAGGCAGGAAAAAAAGTTTGGGTTGTAGGTGTAGATGTTGATCAATATGCAGAAGGAATAATAGGAGACGGCTCTTCTGTAATTCTTACATCTGCTATGAAATATCTTGATAAAGCTTCATACGACATGATTAAGGAAGAATTGAACGGAACTTTCACGGGCGGACGCTCATTATTGTTCTCTGTAAAAGAAAACGGTGTAGGAATTCCGTTGAAAAATCCAAACCTTTCTGATGATGTACAGCAAAAAGTAAATGAGATTTATCAAAAAATAAAGAACGGAGAGATTGTAGTAAGTGCAGTTCAAGGTGATTTATTTAAATAAGAGGGAACCTCTAAAAACTTCAGTTTTTTAGAAGATGCCCAAAAACTAAAGCCCATCTTTAAAATTAAAAAGATGGGCAGTTTCTTATTTTTTGAGGAGTTCAAATTGCCCCAGAGTGATTATGTGATTGAAATGAGAAATATCCGCAAGGAATTTCCCGGAATTGTTGCAAACGATGATATAAGCCTATGCGTTAAAAAGGGAGAGATACACGCAATTTTGGGAGAAAACGGAGCGGGAAAATCTACTCTGATGAGTATCCTTTTCGGCCTTTATCATGCCGATAAAGGAGAAATCTATGTAAAGGGAAACAAGGTAAAAATAAACAGCCCTAACGATGCAAACGATCTGGGGATAGGAATGGTGCATCAGCATTTTAAGCTCATCCATAATTTTACCGTAACTGAAAATATCATTTTGGGTAAAGAAGGCGGTTTTATCCTAAACAAAAAAGAAGCCGAAAAGCGCATAAAAGAATTAAGCGATAAATACGGTCTTTTTATTGAACCTGATGCTATTATAAGTAATATCACCGTAGGTATGCAGCAAAGGGTTGAAATATTAAAAATGCTTTATAGGAATGCCGACATTCTCATCTTTGATGAGCCCACGGCAGTTTTAACCCCTCAAGAAATAAGCGAACTTATGCAGATTATGCGTAACCTTGCCGCAGAAGGTAAGGCTATAATTCTTATTACCCATAAATTGCAGGAAATTTTGGATGTAGCCGACAAGTGTACGGTCATAAGACGGGGAAAACTCATAGATGTGGTTGATGTAGCTTCTACTACCAAAAATGAACTTGCCTCCAAAATGGTGGGTAGGCCTGTAGATTTTAAGGTTCCAAAAGGGCCTTCAAATCCGGGGGAACCTATTCTTGAAATTAAGGGCTTAAACGTATTAAAAGAAAAAAAATTGCCTGCCGTAAGAGACTTTTCCCTTGAGGTCAGGGCAGGGGAAATTGTAGGCATAGCCGGTGTAGACGGAAACGGTCAAAGCGAACTTGTTTATGCGCTTTCAGGGCTAATGCCGTCCGAGTCAGGCAGTATAATTTTGGCAGGAAAAGATATTACAAACCTTTCCGTAAGGGAGAGAGCTGAAAAGGGCTTAGGACATGTTCCCGAAGACAGACAAAAACACGGCCTTGTTTTACAATACTCCATAGCGGAAAATATGGTTATAAAATCCTATTACACAAAAAACTTCCAAAAGCACGGGTTTTTAAACAAGGAAAAAATCAAAAACTTTGCCCAAAAAATCAGCGAAGCCTTTGATGTCCGCTCAGGTTACGGTATAGAATCCAAGGCAGGAGATTTAAGCGGAGGTAACCAGCAGAAGGCGATTTTAGGAAGAGAAATTACCCTTGATCCCCATCTTTTAATAGCGGTAAACCCTACGAGAGGACTTGACGTCGGTGCCATAGAATCTATCCACAAGGAACTTGTAAAGCACAGAGATAACGGGAGAGCGGTTCTTTTAATTTCCTTTGAACTTGATGAAATATTTAATCTTTCAGACAGAATAGCCGTCATGCACAGGGGCTCTTTAAGCGGAATCGTACGCCCCGAACAAACCACCGCCGAAGAAGTAGGGCTTATGATGGCAGGTATGGGAGGAAAGAATGAGTAAGCTTAAAATACGATTTAAAGACTTTAATATAGCCGAAAACAATTTTATTATAAGTTTTTCCGCTGTTTTACTCGGCCTTATTGCAGGAGCCGTTTTTATAGCTGTTTTAGGAACAAATCCTTTTTCGGCTTTTTCCTACCTTTTCCGGGGCGGTCTAATGAATATAGAACGTATAGGAAACACCCTTGCAACGGCCACGATTCTCTTGTTTGTAGGGCTTTCGGTCAGCTTTGCTTTTAAAACAGGTCTTTTTAATATAGGGGCTTCAGGGCAGATGCTCATTGGAGGCCTTTGTGCTACCTTTATAGCCTTAAACAGTTCACTTCCTCGTCCCGTTTTATTGCTTGTTTTAATAATAGCCGCCATGATTGGAGGAGCTCTTTGGGCTGCTTTGCCGGGGCTTTTAAAAGCCGTATTCAATGTACATGAGGTTGTTTCTACCATAATGATGAACTGGATAGCCTATTGGATAGTTTATTATTCGGTTCAAGGTTATCTAAAGACCGAATTTATCGAAACCGAAAGCCGCTCCATTGCAGTAGAGCACACATTGAGGGCCGAGTGGCTGAGTAATCTCTTCGGAAGCGAGTATATAAATTACGGCATATTTTTAGGTGTTTTAGGGATTATTCTTGTAAAAATAATATTGGATAAAACGACTCTGGGTTTTGAATTAAAAGCTGCAGGATATAATAAAAGTGGGGCGGAATATGCAGGCATCAAAGTAAACAGAAATATTATCTTTTCGATGATGATTGCCGGAGCTCTTTCAGGTCTTGCCGGTTTAACCTATTATGCCGGTTATTCCCTTAACATGCAGATAGGTGTTTTACCCTCGCAAGGTTTTGACGGAATAGCTGTAGCTCTTTTAGGTGCCGGAAATTCCGTCGGTGTTGCTTTAAGTTCCATATTTTTCGGCGTTCTCCATGTAGGAAAGGGCTTTATGAGTGCCAACACAAATGTACCGCCCGAAATAGCCGATACTATCATTGCCGTTATTATATATTTTACGGCTACAAGTTTATTGCTAAAGAAATTTTGGTCTAAAATCCAAAAAAATAAGGAAAAAACCGTCAAGGAGGCGAATTAACTATGTGGTATACTTTAACTTCTATATTTCCCTATGTTATAGCATATACAATTCCGCTTTTAGTTACTTCTTTAGGCGGTCTTTATAGTGAAAGGAGCGGTGTAGTAAATTTAGGGCTTGAAGGCCTCATGCTTGTAGGCAGCTTTGCTGCAGCTATTACCATACATCTTTTAGAAGGCTTGATACCCTCAGGGCTTCTTATACCCATAGGCCTTTTAGCTGCCGTAATCATGGGAATCTTATCTTCTCTTTTACATGCATTTGCCTCAATTACATTAAAGGCTGATCAGATTATAAGCGGTACTGCTATAAATATGCTGGCTGCAGCCTTGACGGTCTATACTGCAAGAGCCATTCTAGGTTCGGGAAATGTCCGTGTAAACGGCATAATAAGAAAAGATATCCCGGGCTTGGCAAATATTCCTGTTTTAGGTCCTCTATTCTTTTCCCAAAGTTATTGGAGTACATGGCTTATTTTGGCTATTTTGGTTTTTTCTTGGTTTTTACTTTATAAGACCTCATTCGGCCTTAGACTCAGAGCCTGCGGAGAGCATCCTTCGGCCGTGGCCAGTGCCGGTGTAAATGTTCATAAGATGCGCTATTTTGCCGTATGTGCGAGCGGGGCTTTGGCCGGTTTGGGCGGGGCCGTTATTCTTGTAACCTATTCGGGTGAATTTAACGGGAGTGTTGACGGTCTGGGCTTTTTAGCCCTTGCAGCTTTAATCTTCGGTCAGTGGAAGCCCTTAGGCATCTTGGGCGCAACTTTCTTTTTCGGTTTTGCCCGTACTGTTGCAAATGTCTCTCAGGTTATCCCTTCCTTGAGTATTATTCCTCCGGTTTGGCTTAAAATTTTCCCTTATATGGTAACCTTGATAGCCCTTGTTCTTTTCAGTAAAAATTCGGCAGCCCCTAAGGCTGACGGTGAACCTTATTAAGTTTTTTTAATCAGGGAGGAGCCTATGAAAAAACGCTTTTTTCGGCAATTCGGCCTTATATTGAGTCTTTTTATAGCCCTTAACCTTTTTGGGCCAGCTTTCAATATTTTTGGGCCAGCCCTCAATCTTTTTTGGCCGGCCTTTACCCTTTTTGGGCCGGCCTTTACCCTTTTTGGGCCGGCCCTTAGTCTTTTTGGCCAAGAAAATACCGGAACTGCCTTCCCCGAAAATGCTCTTGATATTGAGGGAATCTGGGAGAACGGGGGGCGGTTTATAGAATTTTCACGAGACATTGAAAAAGATTCTCTTAATATGAGAGTTGTTTTAAAGCCTTATTACCGCTTTGTGTACGAAAAAATGGGGAATTTTTCTTCCTCTATAGAAGCTGTCGAAGATTCTAAAACTCAATTTTATTTAAGAATAAGCTACCCTTATGTTAAAAAAGCCGTTGTTTTTCCCGTATGTATAGAAAAAAACTATTTTTTTACTTCATTTTATAAAAAAATTCCTTATGAGATAAAAAAAGAAAGCTCGGATAATCTTTTAGAATCAAAAGATGAAAATTCTGCAAATTTCCTCGCCGGCACAAGGAACCTCTTGGACGGTTTTTGGATAGAGCAGGGCAGTCCTGACGGTATCCTTCTTTATCCTAATGAAGCTCCCGCTTCAATAGATGCTTACTTTTTTAGCGGAGACGATTATATCAGATTCCGGTACTGGCTGGATGACCTTGAGTATAATGATAAAAAGGTGATTGTGCAGATGAATGACGGAATTAGCTGTGAATTTCCCCGTCTTTTAAAAAGAGGCAGCCTTGTTTATTCATGCGTTACTAATACAGGCAGTATTTTACGCAATTATGAAAAGGGAAAATACACAACTTTTTCGAATGCAAGTGCTGAAAATACCCAAGGCCTATCTTTAAGTTTTATGCCTAGCGGAGCAGGCCCCGGAACTCATGCTTCTCCCGATACCTATCCTAAGGCACAATTTTCTGTTTTAGAAAATTTACCTCTTTATATAATGGATGACGGAAATGTCTTTGCCATGGGCTCTCCATTTTTGATTAGATCCGATATTAAAGACCTGGATGCCGAGATCGAAAAGCAGAATGCAAAGCGGAGAGCCCCGCCTGAGCCGTCTATACCACCGGCTGAAGATTTATAAACAAGGAAGGAATTATGCATTGTAAGGTTTTGTTTAGGATTGAAAAGTTTAAGTTAATAGACAAGTTAAAGCACAAGATAACTAATTATAAAAGATATTGTGAAGAAATGGGCGACACTGCCGAAATTGAAGTTGTTTTTGCCGGTGATGTTGTAAAATATTTTGAAAATTTTGAAAACGATTTTACGGATTCAGGGCTTGATATTGCTTTGTGTCATAACGCCCTGATGGGGCAAAATATGCCCGATATAAATTACAAAAATATAAGAACCGTCAGGGCCGGAATAGGCGAAATTATAAGCCGAAAAGCTGAAGGCTTTATCGAATACACAATAGAATAAAAAGGTACCTAAGATGTCCTTAATCATAGGTACCTCTTGAAATGTTGATTATTCTTTAGGCCAAGTCAGCACTTTTTCGCAAAGGGCAGCAAAGTCCTTTGCTACTTTTTTTGCATCGCTTACAGGGATAACCGCTTCCTGATTTAATGTTTTTTCAAAGAAAAGTTCGATCGATTTAAATGTGTCGGGAAGAGGATAAAAAAGGAATGCAAAGTTAATTCCTACAGGTTTTACTACCGTAAAAGCCGAAATAGCGTCCTGAGGTTTTTTACTGTAGATAATGGTAGACTGATTCTTTGCAGTATAAATATTGGATTCCTTAAATCTCAATGGTACTTGAAAGTTCTTATCTCTAAATACCGGTTCCGTTGCCTTGTGAGGGAAGTTTGCGGGCTCTACCAAGAGGAAAAGTTTTTTTCCGTTTGTTTGGAATGTTAAGCCGTCGCCGGTCATATAAATGTCTTTTACTGTTGAATATGAAATTACCTCATAAACACTGTAGGCCGAATCTTCCTTAAAAAAAGATGAAACGATGTATCCTTGATCCATTGGAAGTTTGTTTTGAGCGTAGGCTTCAAAAAGATCAATTGCTTTTAAATTTGACATAAAAATCTCCTTTTGATTTATTAAGTAGAATTATACACTATTTTTTTTAAGTCTTCAAGGCTCAAAATTGAACTTTGTCTAATTTTGTAAAAAAAGACCTTGACATTTTTTCAGTTTTTTAGCATAATGAGCTCTCAATTGGTGGGTATAGTTCAGGGGTAGAGCGCCAGATTGTGGTTCTGGTTGTCGTGGGTTCAAATCCCACTACCCACCCTAATGCGGGGCTTACAAGGCTCCGTTTATTTTGCGCCTGTAGCTCAGCTGGATAGAGCATCGGACTTCGAATCCGCAGGTCGCACGTTCGAATCGTGTCGGGCGCATAGATTTGCCGCCTATTTTACTGTTTTATTTCCATAATTTTTAATTACTTGACAAAACAGTCTGATTTTGATAGGCTTAAAAATCTATTTTATTCTTATAAGAGGTGACGAATGGCGACTAGACAGCCTAAAGGAAAAACAGTTAGACGGCTCGGCGTTAATATTTACGGTAACCCAAAATATGACAAACTTTTGGATCGTAAGCCGAACAGTCCCGGAAAAGAACGCGGCGCAAGAAAACGGGGCAAGACTTCTGTTTATGGAGAACAATTAAAGGAAAAACAAAAATTCAGATTTGCTTATGGAATTTCGGAACGTCAGTTTACGAATTTATATAAAAAAGCAAGCCGAATGCCCGGTGTTACCGGTGATAATATGATTTCCTTGATGGAACAGCGTTTGGATAATACGATTTATCGAATGGGCTTTGCTATCAGCCGTGCACAGGCCAGACAAATGGTCACGCATGCTTATTTTTTTATTAACGGAAAGCCCGTAAACATTCCCTCGATGTGCGTAAGCGTAAACGATGTTATCACAACAAAAAATAAAAAAGGTATTCAAAACCTTATCCGTCATAATATGAGCACTTCTCAAAATGCGAGAGGCTCTTGGCTCACGATTGATGATGAAAAACTTTCTGCTACGGTAAATATTTTGCCCGTTCCTACAGATATTCAGCCCGTAGGAAATATACAGAACGTCGTTGAATACTACTCAAGAAAAGCTTAAGTTTTAAACTTAAGTTTTAGGTTCTTGTATAAACGGCTCATCCTGAGAATGAGCCGTTTTTTATTATTCTCATGCTTGATTTTTTGCTCCTTTAGTTCTATAATATCAAATATAAAATGTTGAACACAATTAAATTTGGAGAATTTAGATGAGCGATAATCCGGAAACAATATTAGATCAAAAAGAAGATGAAACCGCCTCTTTAGAAAGCGATAATCAAACTGTAGCGGAAGAAAATAAAACACCCGAAAAAAAAGAAGTAAAAGTCAAAAAAAAGCACGGCATTTTTTTTAAAATCGGAATGACTCTTTTAGTTATTTTACTTGTATTGGTTTTACCCGTTGCAGGTTTTCTTATTTATTCCGCAATTGACGGCATAAATCCGATAGAGTACATACCTGAAGGACATTATGCCTATGTAAACATAGATTCTGCAGGAGAGCTTCTACAAAAAACTCTTTCAATGCGGACAGTCGATTCCGTTTTAAACTCACCTGAAACAGCTCAGCTTCAAGGTGCCTTACGTTCCCTTAGAGCTTCTCCTCTCTTATCTTCATGGTGGTTCGGCTCTGCATCAAACATCAGCTTAGACATAGCCGCCTATCCTGAAAATAATTTTTTAATTTTTGCTAAACTGGGCTTCCGATCTGCCGTAACGCGGCTTTCTCCCATTATCTTAAAATTTTACCCTGATTTGTTGTCTGATTTAAAAGAGCTTAAGCCGATTGAAGAAAACGGCATAAGTTTTTGGCAGTATGATTTGGGCGGAGGTCAAGCTGTATATTTTTTAAATTACAAAGATTCCGTAATTGCCTCTACATCAAAGAATTTATTTTTTTCGGCCCTATCTAAAAAGAATGAAGATGAACACATTAAAACCTTGCGTAAATTTATCAAAGAAAAGAAGGGCGGCTCTTTAAGCATATTAAGCGATGTAAATTATTTTACCAAAGACACGCCTAAAGACGATTCGATAAGCAATAATGTTGTGCGTACCCTTAAATTTCCTGAAGACGCTAAAATAAATCTTAGCTTGGATTATAAAGATATAAGTCTTTCGGGGCTTTGTAAGTGGGAAACCGAATCCGAGGGCTTAAATACGATTCTTCAAAGGCAGGCCTTTATTCCGGGTATATTGAACAGGCTTCCAAAATCAACCGACTATATAAGTTTGATAAATATGGGTGATCCTCAATTTTTATTCCAAAACGGAAATGATGTTTTAGGTTCATCTATATTGAAAGCCTACGAGTCGGCAAATAAGGCTTCTAAATTTATTTTTAATAAGGGCATTGAGGACTTGCTCTTTTCGTGGATGGGAGAAGAGATAGGTGTTTTTGAAGTAAAGCAATCCGATGTTCCTATCTTTTTTGTTTCTTTAAAAGATGAAAAACTATGCAGGCAAGCCTTTGAATTGATCTATACCTCATTTTTTATAAATAGAAATATTTCTGCCCTTGTCGACGGCATAAGGATACCGCGTATAGAATTTCCCGATATTTTAATGGGACTTTTACGGGCCTTTAAGGTTGAGCTCCCCACTCCTTTTTATGTTATTGAAGGAGGGTACCTTTATCTTTCGCAGAGTGCGGAAGCCCTTGCTTCTACATTAAATGATGTAAAAAGAGGAGACTTACTTGTAAAAACCGAAAACTGGAAAAACATAACAAGGTCTATTTCTCCCGAAACATCCGTTTTTGTTTATTATAATTTGGAAAATCAAGTTCCTTCATTTTTAAGAACAAATCAGGTTTTACAATCCGTCTTAAAAGGTTTCGGGCGGGGGCTAATTTCAATACGGTTTGAAAAAGAAAAAACCGTTAAATTTGAAGTTTATGCCCAAAAAACCGAAGCCCATGCTTTGGGAGAACTTTCCGCCTTTCCATTCGAATTTAATTCAAAGTTGAACTCGTACCTCTATTGCGGAAAGGGAACAAACAATGTGCCCTTTGCTTATTGGGTAAGCGGATCTAATCTATATGCTCTAAATTTAGCGGATAAGCAATTAAAGTCGATTAAACTTGATGATAAGGCTTATTTAAATCTTGATATTAAAAAGGGTGTTGTAAATTCCGTTTGGGCCATATCTGCCCGCGGAAGCGTCTATAAAACCGATTATAATCTGAACGCCGCCTCAGGTTTTCCGATTTTAACCGGAGAAAAATTAAGCTCTTCTCCGGCGATTATACAGGACAAGATAGTTATTCCGATTGCCAATAAACCCGTTCTTTTATATGTAGACAGCTCGGCTACCTTTTATTATTCGGACGAAATGAATACGCGCTTGCGGAATTCTCCTTTAGTATATGGAGATTTTATTACGGCTATTCCCCGTTCCTTTGACAGCTTTATGTATATTTTTGATGATAAGGGAAAAATCGTTTCCGGTTATCCCAAAGAGCTTGACGGTATCTCGGCCGTTCAGCCTATTTTATATAAAAATAATACATACGAAGCCGTGTTGACGGAAAAGGGTTTGTTTTCTCTTCAGCCTGCACTTATACGGGGAAAAGAGGATGCGGTTTATTCCATAGACCTTAATAGCTCCTGTAAAACTCAACCCGTTTATTCCGAAAACTTAAAAATGTTTTTTTTGATTACGGATAACGGCTTTTTATATAAGATAGATACCGAGTGCAACATAATAGACAAAATTCCTTTAAAGCAAAAAAATGCGTCCGATTACCTTATTACCCTAATTGATCTTGATGCGGACGGCTATGATGATGTGCTTGTTTCGGGAGGAGGAAACTCCATATATGCTTATAATGCCAACCTTTCTCCATTAAACGGTTTTCCGGTTGCAGGAACGGGAATCCCTTATCTAATCGATGTGGACGGAAACGGAAAACCCGAATTAATAACTTGCGGAATAGATAACCGCATTCATTCTTATACGGGAGTTTCAAAATGAAAAATAAATTTTTGCTTTTGCTGCTTTGTGTTTTGATGGTTTTTGTATCTTGTTCTACAATGCAAAAAGATTCTATTTATTCTACTACATTATCTCAAGATAATATTCAGAATGTAGAAAATATTGAAATTGACATAGTCAGGCAGTACAGGGAAAACAATCAGGAAAAGATTGAACAGATAAAAAAGGATTTAAATGCTCTTTTAGCTTCTCCTTCATCTGATAGATCCTATCTTGCCTTGGTATATGCCCTCTATGCCGATTACTTTTTACTGAACAGGGACAAGGTTTCTGCAAAAAAAATACTTAAAACTGCCGAAAGCTATAATCCTCATGAAGAATATGTGCATCTGATTAAAGCGAGGTTACTCGACAGGCTTGAAGACCAAAGAGATTATTTGATTTCGATGATTAAACTAGACCCGCGTGCCTACAGGCTGCAATCGGAGCTGGGCTTTGTCTATTACCGTTTGGAAGATTATACTGGAGCTTTGGTTGCCTTTGATGCTTCCTTGGATTTTTTAAACGAAGAATACAGCCTTCTTTACGGTGAAAAGAGGGAGTATTGCAAAAAGTTTTATAAGGTTGATTCCGATCTAAAAAAGTCCACTGCTCAGATTTTAACCCAAAATAGGATAAGCTTAATAGATATGACGACCCTTACTCAGGATAATACCCATGCCCTCGATTCAATTACGGGAACTGCCTTTTGGCGGCCTGCAATGCTTGCAGACAGGTTAAAGGCCGCGGGCTGGTATGCCGATTCGGCCAATCTTTCAAAGGGACAGGCAACAAGAAAGGATGCCGCTCTTTTTTTGTGGCACCTCCTTATATGGAATGACAATGAGGCACTCACTCAATACAGCCGCCAATATGTCTATAGCGGAAAACCAAGCCCGATACAGGATGTAGCCATAGACGGGGTTTACTTTGATTCAATCATAGGCACTGTAGAAGAGGATGTGATTCCCCTAATCGACGGCCGCCTCTTTGCTCCGGATGGAGAGGTTTCAGGGCTTGACTTTTATGAATGGCTGAAAAAAGCCGACGGTTTAAGATAAAATAAAGAAACGTTAAATGCGAACGCCAAGTGCCGGTTCGGGAGGCCTGACTTACTCCGGTTTGAGCTGCAATATAAAAAGAATTGCGCCTTTATAGGCACCCTTACGGGTGCCTATAAAGGCGTCCATAAGGAATTAAGGTATCCTCTATTCGATTTTATATTGCAGCAGCAAAATCCTCAAATCTTCTTTGTTTGTTACACCGAAAAGACGGCATGCCGCCGCCATATCTTTTTTTACAACCGAGGTGCTTACGTGATATTCTTCAGCGAGCTCTTCGTATGTTTTCCCGCCGGTAACCGTGCCTTGAATAAAAAACTTTTGCCTCTCCGAAATGCCGTGGTCCGACAAATGCAAGGCCGAACCTTTAGCAGGAAGCGGAATTTCAGGAGTAACAACTTCTGCAACAGGCAAAAGAAAGGAGAGCTTTGATTCCAGTTTTTTATAAAGACAGAGCAGAAGTCCGAAGTGAAAAAGAGTAAGCGCAATTTCGAATACCGCCATTTTTATATTAAACGAAAAATAAAGGCCTGCCGTAATGAGTACCCAGTACAAACAGAGTGCCGCAATCTTTTCTTTATAGCGGGTTTTAAAATCTCCGTTTACAAAAACCATAATGCAGCCTGAGGTAAAAAGGAGGGTGCCGATACCTACAAAACCCATCTGAGCGGTAATCCCGCCTTCAATAAAAAATAACAGATACGAAATCATTTTGCAATCCGGTTTTATAAACAAAAAGACACACAAACCGGCGGCAACCGCATTAACGGCAACATCAATCCACCGTACAACCGGAATAAACCCAGCAAGCGGAACTTGAGCTGTAATATTCAGCAGAATTGCAACACACAACACAAAAAAAGCGGATGCATACATAATACGGCTAACGGTAAAAAATTCTTTCATAACGAAAAGAGTATAAAAAAAGACGGTATAAAATACAAGTAGCCAATCAATAGGTAATTTGTAATGGGCAATTTGTAATTAAATTATCAATTACTCATTAACTTTACGGTCAGTGGAAAAGTCACACAGCCTGTGCTTATGCTTACGTACATCCCGATATTAGCGTATTGCACTGCAATTTTAAAATCCCCTGCCGGAACCGATGGATCCAAAAAAATGATGAGGAGAGAAATGTACAATGATGTACATTCATAAGCGGGTATACGAGTTTTAACTTCTGCAGGTTTTAATTTGCCCTTTGCACCAGTCTACAACAATATCCATATCGGAGAGAGCTTTTCGGGTAATATCTTCGTCAATATCGGGATATTGCGGATAGCGGAAAGTCGCGGCAAATGGGGTCAAATCATCGCTTGCATTTTTAACGGAAAGAGGAACTGAAAAAAAAGGTTCTAGTTTTTAAGGAGAATAATTAAGTCATGTATTTTAATAACTTCAATTTCCTTTAGAATAAACAATGCTTTAATAGCTTTTTCGGCAGCCTGCTGACAGTGAAAACAAATTATTTCCAATGGTTTGGGGTGCATTATTTTAAAAAGATGACGGGCGGTGCTCATATCCATTTCAACAAACCGGAGCCATTCATTTACATCATGTTCAAGGTCATTTTTCATATACTAATATTCCTTCAGTTGAAACCGTTTTTTCCAGTGTGGGTCTTTTTATGCGCTCATCAAAGTTTAATACATCGTTTACAATTACATCGCAAGGGGTTGTTCTGCAGTTACGAATAGCCCGATATGCTTTTTGAGAAAGTAAAATCGGATTACCGCTTTTTTCGTCTACAACCACATAAAAATCGTAGTCGCTCGTTTCGGTTTCTTCGTTGCGTGCATAGGAGCCGAAAAGATAAATGCGTGCGGGGTCGAGAGCTTCTTTTATTTTTTCCGTTATTTGTTTGATTTCTTCCGTTATCATCAGTTATATTATACACAAAAAATAGGACATTTGCAACGGAGAAAAACACAACAATGCCGTAAATTTCAAGTTGTTCCATTCTCGCGATGTTTTGCCGCAAGGCAAAACTCGAAGCTCGATTAAAAAATATACCTCCTGTATATTTTTTAATCACGAGTTTTAGGCTTTTTGCCTAAAACATCGTATGCTTAAACCACCCGCCATCCATGGCGGGAAAAACACAGATGTCCGATTATAAGCCGGACAGGATGTCCGGTGGTTTCACGCCTTACGAGTTTTTTGCGTAAGCAAAAACACTCGAAGCTGAAAAATGTACACGGATGTACATTTTTCAGCGAGTAACCAAAGTTCTTTTTCGGTAACCTTGGTTCTTTTTAGCAATATGAGCCTGTTTTTAATAGATAAAATATTAAAACCGTAGTATTATACCATTGTGATGAAAAGACTTTTAAAAATTTTAACGGCGGCAGTTGCCGTAATTTTACTTTTTACAGCTTGTCAACAATTTCTGGAAGATCCGGAAGATTTTTTAAGCTATTGGGCGAGCGAGACCTTTGTCAAAAACCATAGCATAGGTTCGGCACATAGGCCGGACGGAGCAGGTGTGCCGTGTGTCGGCTCTTCGGCGCCCGTAGATATTACGCTCTCAGTGCATAACCCGAAAGGCTTTTCGTTTGTTATGCCTGCTTCTTCGGCATCGGCGGGCATTGTCGAATTTAAAGAACTTTCTTCTCAGCCTGAGGCAGGAACGGATTATGAGCTGCAACAAACCGGTTCCGGCACGCTGAAGCTTAAATATAACCCGTCCCTTTTACAAAAATACGAACAAGGTTCAGGCAGTTTAAACCCGACTATCACCCTTAAAGCTAAAGACGGCAGGGTATTTAAGCAAACCTACACCTTCGGCATAAAATCGAACACCCCGCCGCCTAAACCCGAAATCATAATTGCAAAGACAAAAATAACGGCAACGGAACCAAAGTCTTATTACGTGCTCTGCCTTAAATTCGATTCCTATGAAATGACAAAGATGGCAGCGATGAACTCCGGCACGGTACCGATACACAAGGATATTGAAAAGATCACAATAAACGATTCCTCTTACACTCTTTTATACAATGGCAACTCAGACTTTCAAAGACCTGCCGGAGACTCGTTTATCGGGTCTGGAGAGGTAGAAAAATTAGACTCATCCTCCCCTGACGTACCATTAGCATCAGAAAAGTGGGTATTGTATTTTAAAACCGAGGTACAGGTAGAAAGCGCCAACTCGCAAACATCCTACACCATAACCTTGCGCGACGAAGGAGGCGTTGTTTCGGACAGCGTTCTTGCAGAGTTAAAAAAGAAATTTAAAGTTGAATTTGATGTACAAGGCGGAACGCCCGCGCCCGGTACTCAATATATACTAAACGGCGATAAGGTAACAAAGCCGTCACCGGATCCTGAAAGACTGGGTCATATCTTTGGCGGCTGGTATACTGACACCTTGTATTCAACCCTATGGGACTTTGACACGGATACCGTAACCGGCGATATAACGCTCTATGCAAAGTGGACGGAGGCGAAGTACACCGTAACCTTCAGCGTAGCAGGCGGAGAGGGAGAACTGAAGGGGACTTGCAACGGTCAGAGCCAAACAGTCCAGAACGGCAGCGATGAAGTATCGCTTACTAACGTTCCGCATGGGGCGCAGGTAAAGTTTACCGCAACGCCCACAGATCCAAACCAATACAAGGTTGGAAACTGGACTTGTACACCTTCGACAGACTTTACAGGAACAAGCGGAAGCCAGACTGCCGCGCTTACCGTAAAGGCAGATACAACTGTAACGGTTCAATTTGTACAGCTTAATGCCCTAACCATTAGAGAGCTTAAAATACACGGAAAAGACGCTAAAAGCGGTTCCGTTACCCTGCCTTATACCGTAACTCAAGTGACTCAAAGCGATATAACACTTGAGTTTAGCGGACATTCGGGTATTCCGTTTACCGTAACTCCTACATTGCCGCTTAACTTAACGGAGGGAACGAGTCAAAACATTACCATAAATGTTGCGGCAAGTCCGGGCGATTACCCTGCGTGGTCAAAAACGGTAAGTATAACCCGATCAAAAAACAACGTTGCAAACTTAAAGAGCTTTAATCTTAACGGAGAAACTAAAACCGCTCCTTTTGATAGTGAATACACAGTCGCTTCCGATACGGCAGAAGTAAAGGATTTTACCTTTGATACTGCCAGCACAGGAGCAACGGCAAGCGTAAGTCCTCAAGGAAGCGTAAGTATACCCGTAGGTACGGGAAGGAGTTTTACAATCACGGTAAAAGCTCAAGACGGTACACAAAACACCGTAACATTTACCGTAAAACGCCAAAAATATAACATATCTTACAGGGTAGACGGCGGACACGGAAAGATAAAAGCCGATTCAGGTTCTGAGGTAGTAAACGGCAGCAAACAAGTCGAATACGGCGAAAACATATCCTTTACCGCAACACCTGACAATGGCTGGGAAGTAGACAGCTGGACGGGCGCTACGGCAAATACGCCTAATACAACTGCAACACTTTTCAACGTAACCGGCGATAAAACCGTAACGGTCAAGTTTAAACCGGGTACATTCAATCTTACGGGCGGCGGTTCCGATGCGTGGAAAAAACTCAAAGAAGAAGCGGCAAAGACGGAAGGCTCTCACACCATCGTTATCAACGGAGAAATAACAGCGACCGGCGGAGACAATGCGGGCGAAATTAAGCTCGGCAGGACACTTACCATAAAGGGCAGCTTTTCCGCCGTTTTGAACGCAAACGGCAAGTCGCGCGTCTTCAATGTGAAAAACGATAAAACTCTTATCCTTGAAGACATAACGATTAAAAACGGAAAAGCGCAGGGAGGGGAGCCGGGAGGCGGTGCTGTCGTATGGGGAGGAAGTACGCTCATTATGAAAGGCTCAAGCACTATCACTAACTGCGAGGCAGATAATGGCGGCGGCGTATACATCGATAATGGCGGTACGCTCATTATGAAAGACTCAAGTACTATCACTAACTGCGAGGCAGATGATGGCGGCGGCGTGTACGTAAACGGCACATTCAAGATGGAAGGCGGTGCAATCGTTACCCCTTCTACCGGCGGCGATGAAAACGCAAAGGGTAAAAACGATGTCGATTTGGAAAACGGTAAAACCGTTACCGTAACCGGTGCATTGAGCCACCGCCCCGCCGCGCGGATAACGCCTTACAGCTATACCGACGGCAGAGTCCTTGCAACGGGCGATGCCGAAAAAGCAAACTTTAAAGTAACGCCTAAAAACGGCAACGAATACTGGCGGTATAACAAGAAAGACGGCGTTATAAAGTTTGTACCGGCAACACTGACGGTTACCTTTGTGGAACTAAAATGCGTAGAAGAAAAAGATATCGGACCCACGGCCGAATATTACTGGACGATGGAAGTTAACGGGGTTATGGTAGATAATCAATTTGATGAGAACAACACATGTGACCTCAAAAACGGACAGTCATATACCATCAATAAAAGCTTTACCGAGTCATTCAGTTTCTTCCCTGAAGATAAAAAGATACCGGTAAATATCGAAATTTACGAAGAAGACAACGGTCCTGATGATCATATCGGTACGACCAAGGCAAAGCTGTCGTATCAGTACAATAATGATGCATGGCACTGGGGGTATGTAGCTAATGGTCATGAGAACGGAAACCAAGGACTAAATGGTTATAAATTGATAACTGAAGGCGATGAAGTGGAATTTACGGAACAATACCGGCACGACGACGGCGACACCGATGTTACGATTAGAATAAGCTGGAAAGAGTAATGCAATGGGGAATTTGGTTTAATGTATAATTAATAAAGTGTAATTAATAATTGTTAATGGAGAATTGATGTGAAGAAAAATTATGTAAAAACAGCACTCTGTGTGCCGGTGTTTTTGTGGATTATGGGAGCTTCCGTTCTTTTTGCCCAAGAGGTAAAAGCGGTTAAATTAAAAAAAACGCTAAGGCCGCAAAGTTCGCAAAGAGGAAAGTAAACAATACTTCAAACAAAGCTCCCCTTAAATTCCTTTGCGCTCTTAGTGCCCCTTGCGGTTAAATTAAAAGAAACCGCAAAGGCCGCAAGGAACGCCAAGGTAAAATTAAAGAATGTGTTATCAAATTACCATCAAAATTCTTTGCGCTCTTAGCGTCCCCTGCGGTTAAATTAAAAGAAACCGCAAAGGCCGTAAGGAACGCCAAGGTAAAATTAAAGAATGTGTTATCAAATTACCATCAAAATTCTTTGCGCTCTTAGCGTCCCCTGCGGTTAAATTAAAAAAAACGCTCTTTTAAAACTACTGAAGATATGGTATAATAGAGTTAAGGAGGCTTGTTATGTATACAATGACTATGACAAATAAAGTGTATCAAGCATTGGAACGGGCGGCAAAAATTACCGGAGCGGCTAAAGATACCGTCTTGGAAAATGCCCTAAGCCGCTATCTTGCCGAATTGCAGGAAGATGCCGAAGATGCTCTGCTTGCCGAAAAAGCATGGAATGACTTTGAAAAAAGTGGGGAAGCTGCAATACCTGCCGACGTTCTGTATAAAGAACTTGGACTATAACTTAAAATGAAAGTAGAATATGCTCCGGCAGCGAGCAAACAATTTTCACGGCTTAATAAGCCGATACAAAGCCGAATCAAAAAATATATGAGTGAAATTGCCTTACTTGATAATCCTCGTTCCCGCGGTAAAGCACTTACTTCAAATCTTTCAGGTCTATGGCGATACCGCGTCGGAAACTACCGCATTTTGTGCCGCATCCGTGACGATAAGCTGATTATTACCGTCATCGAAATTGCTCATCGCTCAACGGTATACCGATGACCGACCTCAGTAAAGAAGAAGTGGAAGCGATTAATTAATTGGTAATGGATAATGGGTAATTTAAGAAAATTACACATTACAAATTACCAATTAAAAATTACTTATCGGGAGAATGATGTGAAGAAAAATTATGTAAAAATAGTACTCTGTGTGCCGGTGTTTTTGTGGATTATGGGAGCTTCCGTTCTTTTTGCCCAAGAGGTTGAGGATGAACCTAAGAGAGAAAAAGACGGCTTTCATTGGTCTTTGGGTATTTCGGCGGAAGGGAATATGAATGTACCGAAAGGCTATGCCTTGGGTGCAGGTCTTTACGGAATGTTTGTACTGCCTGATTGGGTAAAGGCCGGCAGGTTTTCAGCCGGTGTAAAGCTCTTGTATTCGACGGGATTTAAAAGATACGGACTTCTTGATACGGCTCTTTTATTCCGCTGGAACTTCTATGATTTTGCAAAGTTTAAAACCTGCGATTCGGGCTTTTTTGTTCAGGCGGAAGGAGGCGTTTCCTTAGGCTGGAACGGAAAGGCCGCAAAACCATTTGTATTCGGTTTGGGAGAAGGAACATTCGGTTACCGCTTTGCAGTAAAAAACTTTTTTATCGAACCATATATAAGAGGCGGCTACCCCGTAATCTGGGCTGCCGGAATAAGCGGAGGTTTTAGAATATGAAAAAACATAAAGGTAAGATTTTAGTTTTATTTTTGGCGGTACTTTTAGTATCGGTTATGTCTTGTGAAAACCCGTTTTTAAAGAAGATGTTGGTTGAAGAGGAAAAGGGAAAAACCGTACCGGCAGCCCCTGAAAAACCGCATGCCCCCTTTATCGAAGGCGGCGCTTCGCTCATCTTAAGTCCCGATAAACTTGACATTACAGTTAAGGCAACAACCGCCGATAGTACCCCCGTTACAGTTGAAGGCTGTACCGAGACAACACTCCCAAGCGGTGCCAAAACCGTGCTGCACGCAAAAGGCACTGTCGTTATCCTTAAAGGCAAAATCAAAGAGCTGATCTGCAGCAGCAACCGGCTCACCGCCCTTAACGTGCAGGGCTTAACCGCTTTGCAAGAGCTGGACTGCGACTGGAATAAACTCACCGAGCTTAACGTACAGGGCTTAACCGCCTTGCAAGGGCTGTCCTGCTGGGGCAATCAGCTTACTGAACTTAATGTACAGGGCTTAACCGCTTTGAAAAGGCTGCACTGCGGCAGCAACCGGCTGACCGCTCTTAACGTGCAGGGCTTAACCGCTTTGAAATATCTGAGCTGCTGGGAAAATCAGCTGACCGCCCTTAACGTGCAGGGCTTAACCGCTTTGCAATGGCTGTACTGCGACGACAATCAGCTGACCGTCCTTAACGTGCAGGGCTTAAACGCTTTGCAAGGGCTGATCTGCTACGAAAATCAGCTTACCACGCTTAACGTACAAGGCTGTACCGCTTTGCAAGAGCTGCTCTGCTACCGCAATCAGCTGACCGCCCTTAACGTGCAGGGCTTAACCGCTTTGCAATGGCTGTACTGCGACGACAATCAGCTGACCGTCCTTAACGTGCAGGGCTTAAACGCTTTGCAAGGGCTGATCTGCTACGAAAATCAGCTTACCACGCTTAACGTACAAGGCTGTACCGCTTTGCAAGAGCTGCTCTGCTACCGCAATCAGCTGACCGCCCTTAACGTGCAGGGCTTAACCGCTTTGTAAACGCTGAAGTGCTACGGCAATCAACTCACCGAGCTTAAGGTGCAGGGCTTAACCGCTTTGCAAGGGCTGTGGTGCTACAGCAATAAACTTAATGCAGACGCATTTAAAAAGCTCTTTGACGATTTGCCGGTGCGGGCGGATAGCGATGATGCGAAGTGTTATCTTTACACCGAAGAAACCGGCGTTAGCGAAGGCAATCACACGGACTTTACCGCTCCGCAAGACTTAAAGGATGCCTTTGATAATGCTAAAAATAACAAGAAGTGGAAGATGTATAAGATGAATGGAAGCTGGCCCGGGGTTGAGATTTAATTCTAGTTGGTAATTCGGTTTAATGTGTAATGGGTAATCGCCTACTTAATTACAAATTACACATTACCGATTAAAAAATATAATTATTTTTAAACCGCCGTATTGAACTTTTAGGGCTTTTTGAGTATAATTCTTTCCTGTTGATCCGTTAGCTCAGTTGGATAGAGCGGCTGCCTCCTAAGCAGCAGGTCGGACGTTCGAATCGTCTACGGGTCATTTTTTAATTCATGCAGGGCGTCAAAGGGATAAATTCCTTTAACGTCCGTCAGCACTACATTATCGAGCGAAGAACCGAAGATTACCGGTATATCTCCGCCCATAAATTCCGAAATAACCTGCCTGCAGGCTCCGCAGGGGCTTACAGGGTAGTCCGCATCCGGCGTTGCAATGGCGATGGCCTTAAAATCCATTTTTCCTTCAGAAACGGCTTTAAAGATTGCAGTCCGCTCTGCACAGTTTGTAAGGCCGTATGAGCGGTTTTCGATGTTTACACCCGTTACAATAGAACCGTCTTCCAACAAAATAGCCGCACCCACATGAAAATTGGAGTAGGGGGCATAGGCCTTTTTTGCAGCCTCAAGGGCTGTTTTGAATAAATTTTCTAACTGACTTGAAATTTCCATAAAAGTAGTATATCATATTTTTCATGTTATTTAAAGGAAAAAATAAATTTATTTTTATTGCTGTAATCATTCTTCTTGTTATATATATTTTTGCCGCTGCGGTTCCGATGAAGGAAAATGTCTATCTTATGCCTGAGTGGGCATCTCCCATACCTCAAGTTCAAAACGACGAAATTTATTCCAGAGAGGCAGGTGCATCTTCAGATGAGCTTAAACAAAAATTTGCCGGAAAGACTCCGATTGCTTTTTCTTTGGGGAACTCGTTCGGATATTTTGCCGAAGACGGCGAAATTTTACGGGCCGAAACGGCTGAATCAAGATTTAGTGCTTCTTTTTATGCTTGGACAAAGTATCCCCAAAAGCCTCTTTTTACCGATATTTATAAACCGGACGAATTCGATATTCAAAAGCCTTTTTTGAGAATTGATGAGCCTGGTTATGTTTACCTTGATAAGGATAGAATTTTTTTGTTTAAACCCGAAGGTTCTTCTCTTTCTCAATATGATAAGACCGGAAAAGAACTTTGGACTTATACGCATACTTCTCCTATTACGGCTTTTCAGTCATCTAAGGCAGGCTGTGTGATAGGCCATTCGGATGGGCTTTTAGTATGTCTCGATTCTGACGGAAACACTCTTTTTAGCTTTTACCCGGGGGGCAGTACCTATCAAGCCGTAATGGGGGCTGCAATCTCTGAAGACGGAAAACAGGTTTTGTGCCTATGCGGCCTTAATAAACAAAGGGTGGTGCTTATAAATGTGCTTGACCATCAGCATAAAATAGTATTTCATTATTATTTTGAACGGGATTTGAGAAGACAGACCTTTGCTTCATTTGATGAGTCCGGCTCTTTTGCAGTCTTTGAGTCTGCTGACGGTATAGGTATAATAGATTGCAAAAGTTTGAAACTTTCTATTATCAAAGAAGACGGTTTTATAATAGGCATGGGAATTCAAAGTGAAAGAAACCTTCTTACAGTGTTGGTTCAAAAAGAAAACGAATGTTCCCTTCTTTTAATCGATCCGCCTAATTTTATGATGGGAAAAACGAAGTTCAATTCTAAAAATGCTTTTTTAATTCAAAAAGAAAATAAAATTTATATAGGCACGGATGATAAGATTGCTGCATTTGAAATAAGGGGGCTTTAAATGAAAAAAAATATATATAAATTTTTATTTTTTGTTCTGTTTTTTAATTCTTACGCCTTTGAGTGGCCTGTCGAAATTCCTTCCCTTTTACGCTTATTCGGGCAAAGAGACGGTGATGGTAAGGCCTTTTCTCAATCCGCAGTATTTGCAGATACGGACATTGTTAGAGCTTCAGGCTACGGTAAACATTTAATAAGTATTGAAGAAAAAAACAGTACCCGCTTTTTTCCCAGTACCTTGGGAAATGCTCTTATCTTTATAGATGATGAAGGACTCCAAACTATTTACGGAAATCTTACCGATACAAATGTTTTTACTTCACGAGAACAAACCGAATCGGGTTCAATAATCGGGCATACCGGAAATTCGGCATGGACGGAAGAAAACTCCTTAATTTTTCAGGTTGTGGATGTCCGCAATGATGTTTTAATAAATCCTCTTTTATTTATGCCTGAAATTGAAGAAAAAATACCGCCTCAAATTCAAAATACTGTTTTAGTAAGTTCCGATAATCAGCAAATAAATTTGGAAACTATAAAAAAAATAAAGCAAGGATCATATGATCTTTATTCTTCGGTCTTTGATTTTATAGAAAAAGACGGCCCCGTCCTAGCCCCTTTTAGAATTACGGTTTCTATCAATGGAATGAATATCGCCGACCTTCCATTTGAAGTTTTAAGTTCCGACGGAAAATCCCTTTATTTTAAAAACAAAAAAACGTCTCTATCTCTTTTATATCAAAAGGACGGCAGAATACATTTAGGAAAAATAAATTTGCCTTCAGGAAAAATAGAGCTTATAATCACCGCCTTTGATAAGGGCGGAAACGAAAAAAGTTCTTCTTTTATTTTTCAGGTAGAATAGCAAGTTAACTTAAGTAAACTGATGAGCAAGGCTCACTTGTAAAAAGAGGATATTCTTTCCATTTCTTTTTTTATATCAATATCCCAATATTCCAAGCAGATAGGGCAGTTGAGCCGATATTTTTCTAACAGCTTAGACAGTTTTGTAAAGTCTTCTTTTGAGACGGGATTATGGAGATCGCTTTTTCCGTCATTGGAATGAAGATGCATGTAGGCTATGTGCTTTTGATTATTTGAAAACCAGTTTTCGAGTTTTTCGCCTGAGACCATGGCATGTCCCAAGTCTAGGTTTAATTTTACCTTAGGCAAGGCAACCGCTTCTATAAGTTTTGCACTAAGGCGGCTGTCCTTTTCGCATACGTTTTCTAAAACCACACAGCCGTTAAAGCCTGAATTTTCTACGGCCTCGTTAAAAAATTCCGCATTGTTTTTTAAGAACAAATCGAATTTAAAATCTTCTTTAAACCAAGGCATAATCTGTGTATGAAAAACTAAAAAATCAAGGTTTAAGAGCTTTGCAAAAAATAAATCCCTCTTGTACATTTTTTTGCTGTAAGCGGCTATGTCCCTATTAAAAGAAGCAATATTTAAATCGATAAAGCTGCCGTGCATGGATTTTATTCCTTTTAAAGCCGGCAGCTTTTTTTCGTATTCGTTTAAAAGAGAGTATATCTCCGAGTCGGTTAAACAAGGTTCGGTAAAATCTTGAAGCTCAACTCCTAAATTAAGGTCATTAAAAAGATTAAGATCAAAATCGGCGATTGTCCGAATGGCCTTAATCAGCTTATTTTTCATAAAGAGTTTTTAGTTTTGAGTTTTCAAAATTTTTTCGATATTTAATTCTCCCGCAAAACAGGGAATGTTTATATCCCAATTTTCCAAAACTTTAGGATTTACCTCTCCGAATATTCCTATTTGTTCCCCATTGTAAAGAAGGCCTGCCTGCCTCCCCTGAATAAAGCGTGGATCGACGGTTTCGCAAACCTTGTATTCTATTCCGAGGTAGTATAAGAGGTTTGCCGCCTCGCTTGCTGCCGTATTAAAGTTGGCATTTTGTTCCGCCGTTAAAAAGCCTAAACTTTGGGCTGTCCTTGTGCCCGTCGCATCGGTTTTATCAAAAAAAGCTATCTTTCCGGTCTCAAATATTTTGTGGGGGTAGGCCGCATTTGCAGAACCCATCTCGGCATTTAAAAGAGAGGGGAGAATAGAGTTGCGTACAAACTGATAGTTTTCGGACATCGGGTTTGAAATCTCGATAACCGAATCCTCATCAATACACATTCTTTCAATATAGTCCTTTTTTGAGCCCAGATAGTTAAAGATCATTTCCTGATAGCCCATGCCTGTCATAAGCCCCTTTATTTTTCGGCTTAATAGAGTTGCAGGCAAAAGTCTTCCTATTGTAAATTCGTTAGGCTTTTCGGGCGTAAAGAAATTAACGGTCTTCCCCATCATAACATCTTCGATTATGTCCACCTCATGAAGAAAATCGTTGCGGTAGGGTGAGGGTTTTAGCATAATCCTATTGCCTGAAATTTGAGTTTCCGAGTCCATGCTCTTTAGGGCTTCGGCAATTTCTTCTGCTTTAAAAGAGGTGCCTAAGAGCTTGTTGACGGCTTCTACTGAAGTTTCTGCATTTTCTTGGAAATAAAACGGGGTAGTAAGAATTTTTCCGTATCCCGTTTCATAAGGATGTTCTATTTTAACGGGTAGAATCTTATATCCGCAGTCGGCAAAGTCGCATGCTACTATATTTGCTGAAAGTAAGATGCTTGTCATATCGGTGCCGGTAAATTCTACAAAAAGATCTGTATCGCCTGCTTGAACTGCTCCTATCTTCGCACTGTTTATAACCGGCGGCATAGAAAGGACTTCGCCGTTTGCATCTTTCAAAATCGGAAAGAATTTTTTGCCTTCAAGTAATGAGGCGTACTCAATCCCTTTGGGGTGTTCTTTTAGTATTTTTCTGCATAAAAGAGGCTTTTCCATACCGAGCGGAGTGAATTCCGTTTTGTCGGGATCCACGGCCGTGTATTCGACCGGCCATTTTATAAGTTTGGAGCGGTAAACACCCATAGAAAACGTCTTTCTTTTTCTTCCGAAGTTGCGGCAAAGTTTTTCTTGAGTTTGGATTATGTCGGCAAGCATGAGCTCGTCTATGGGCTTCCCGGAAATTACAAAGCCTGCCGCAAAGGGACGGATGTCTTTAAGTTCCGGTGATACTTTAACCGTACGGTCAGCTGAGTCTTGCATTTTTTCTTTTGATGAAAGGAAGCTCTGATAGCTTTTTGTATTTGAAGTCCCTCCTGCATGAATGCGTAAAAGCCTTGCAAGGCCTGCCGTAGACCATAGGTCGGGGCGGTTGGTGTCATTTAATTCTATCTTAATTATACGCTCTTTTTCGGGAAGAGCCGTGTCCGGTTTTTCGTCAAGCTCTGCCTTTGCAGATGTTAAAATTTCTTCAAGTTTATCGTAATCGTAATTGTGCTTTGCTCCGAGCTTTGCTTCTAGCTTTGCTCCTAGCAATTTAAAAAAAAGGCTTTCATTTACTTCAATTTTGGGCATTCTGTCCTCCGCAGTTAAAAAACTGGGAGGAATTATATCATAAATTATGGCTTTGTGCTATAAGGGGTGAATAGAAATGACTGTAATAGAACAAAAAATTAAGACTATGGCGATAAACGTATTTAACATAAAATTTTGACAATTCCGCTATTTTGTATGTATTTTGTATTGACAAAACTTTATAATTGGGTATAATCCTTAGAACATGATTAAAAGTGCGATCAGCCTTAAGGCTCATGCAAAAATTAATCTGCATTTGGAAGTTTTAGGAAAGAGAAGTGACGGGTTTCATGACATTGTAAGTGTTTTTGCTCCTGTTTCTCTTGACGATGAGCTTTTGATGCAAAGAATACCGGATAAAAGATGTATAGTCTTGTCCCCGCTGGCTGAATTGCCTGAGGAAAATACTATTACAAGGACTTATGAAGAGTTTAAAAACTTTACCGGTATTTCTGAAGGCATTTCCGTAAGGGTTTTAAAAAAAATCCCTGAAGGAGCCGGCCTAGGCGGCGGTTCTTCAGATGCTGCTGCTGTTCTGCATGGACTTAATGATATGTTTTCTGCCGGTTTACGGGAAGAAGAACTGAAGTCTATCGCCTTAAAAATAGGAAGCGATGTTCCGTTTTTTTTGGAAGATGGGGCAGCGGTTGTAAGGGGCCGCGGAGAAGAAATAGAGAGGGTCTTTATTTCTTCGGATTATTTCGGGATTTTGATTTACCCCGAAGTAAAAAGCTCAACAGCCGAAGCCTACAGCCTTTTAGGCCGTAAAGAATCAGAGAGACTGAATGCTGCTTTTAATCCTGAGCTTTTTTGCGGTAAAGATTGCCGTGAATGGCCTTTTTTTAACAGTTTTGAGGATGTTCTTTTTAATAAATATCCTGCAATAAAAAAGGCAAAACTAGACCTTTTAAAATACGGGGCCGACTTTGCTCTTATGAGCGGTGCCGGTTCTTCGGTTTTCGGGCTTTTTAAAGATGAAAAAACAGTAAAAAATGCCTATTTCAATCTTTTTGAGGAATACGGCAAATGTTTTTTTTTCTTGATACTTGCGTTCTGATAAAAAGCGTAGTAAAATATTGGTAGGTAGAATATTACCGATATTATTATGCAAGGAGGGCAGTATGGAGATTACAGAAGTCCGTATTCAGAGAGTGAGCCTAGGGAATAGTTTAAAAGCTTATGCTAATATTACGTTCGATGATTGTTTTGTCCTTCATAATGTAAGAGTGATTGAAGGTAATAACGGTTTGTACATTGGAATGCCTAGCCGGAAGTTGAGTAACGGTGAGTTTAGAAATATAGCTCATCCTATCACAGCCGACTTTAGGGATAAAATGACAAAGGCTGTTTTAGAGACTTATGAAAGAACTTCAAGCCTTCCTGATAATTCTGTGAAAGCTTAAGTTTAGCCGAAGCAATCATCTTCTTAGGTAGTGCTAGTTTTATTTTTCTTTTTGGGATACAATTCGGCTTTTGCCTTTTGTATATATTTTGGGACGTCGGCAAGTGGTAAGCCAACGGCTTTTGGTGCCGTCATTCCGTAGGTTCGAATCCTACCGTCCCAGTATTGAGTCCGCTTTTTATCGCGGTACTTGTTGCAAACTAAATAATTGGTAGTAGAGGAGTTCTGGTATTATGGAACAGAGACTGTTAAATGCAAATGAAAGATCGGCATACGGTAAAAGTGCTGCTGTAAAAATTAGAAAGGAAGGCCGTATTCCAGCTGTAATGTATGATAGGCACGGTAAGTCCGTTTCTCTTGATGTTGATAAAAGAGAATTTATGAAGCTTTTTAAGCTCGTTACAGAAAGTACCATAGTAACATTGAGTGTTACCGGAAAAGATTACGAAGTTTTTATTAAAGATTTTCAGCATGATATTGTTAACGATGAAATTAAGCATATTGATTTTTATGAAGTAGAGCGTGGAAAAACATTGCGTACAAAGGTAAAGATCAGGCTTGACGGCTCTCCCGAAGGGGTACGCCATGGCGGAATTTTGGAAAACGGTATTACCGAGCTTGAATTGGAATGTTTGCCTAAAGACTTGCCTCCTAGAATTATTGTTGATGTTTCGGCCTTGGATGTAAATCAGTCTCTCCATGTTAGAGATATTAAATTACCTGAAGCCGTTACAGTTTTAACAAACGATGATATAACCGTTGCTGCTATTAAATTTGCCGCTGCTGAAACTACAACTCCTGCTGAAACTGAAGTTGAAGAAGCCGAAGCTCCTGCTGCCGAACCTGATTCTGCAGAGGCTAAATAAGCTGTAATGGAACTTCAAAAACTTTAGCTTTTCCTTAGATTTAATTTGTGATGTTTTTCGTAAGTCATTGATATGTAAGGACTTACGAAAAACTAGTGGGTATCTCTATTCTGAAGAATGCGAAGAAAGTCTAACAAAGTTTTTTACAAGATGCTAGAGCATCCGTTAGAGCTGATGCTCAGTTGTTGCTCGATCTGATGCTCGGCTGCTTCTCAGCTGTTGGCTGGCAGTTTTTGACTCTTCATAATACTCCTCTCATTTTTTCTTAACTGTTGACCATTTTTGTAAATTGTGTAAAATCTTATCGTAAATATGAAAAAAGATTTTTTAAAAAAGGTAGTGCATAATTTTTACTCTTTAACGGATAAAAAAGGCGGAGGACATGTCAAACTTTTGCTTGCCGTATCGGGAGGAGCCGACTCCATGGCAATGCTGTCGGCCTTCTTGGAACTAAAAATCAGGTTAAACATCGACATTTTCGTAATAACAGTAAACCACAATATCCGGTCTGAACAAGAAAGCTCAGGAGATGCTTCCTTTGTTTTAGACTTTTGCAAAAATAAATGCCCCTGTATTTTAGCCGAAATTCCTAAAAATAAGGTATTTGAAGAAGCCGGCATCAAAAAGACGGGAATTGAAGATGCTGCCCGTTTTTTACGTTATAAAGAATTTGAAAAAGCTGCAGAAACCTTAGAGGCTGATTATATTTTGACGGCTCACAATAAAAATGATTATTATGAAACCGTTTTAATGAGACTTTTTCAAGGTTCTGAGCCTGAAGCTCTTATGGGAATTTTACCCAAGCGGGGAAGATTTATACGGCCATTGCTTAATATTACTCGGTTAGAAATCGAAGACTATCTTAAGGAAAAAAATATCCCGTGGAGAGAAGATTCCACTAATTTTAAAACATCCTATCTTAGGAATAATATCCGGCATAACCTTGTTCCTGCCTTAAATCTTTGTTTTGACGGTTGGCAAAACGGTTTAGATAAAACTTTAGAAAAGATAAAATTTCAAAATGATTTTGTATTTGAAGCCTATAAAACAAAGAAAGAAAAATGGGTATTGGATAAAAAGGAGAATTACTGCCTATGTAAATTTCTTTTTTTTATAAGTCTTGAAAAAGTCTTAAAGCTTAAATTTCTTCAAGAGGGCATAATTCTTTTGAAGGGAAAAAGAAGAATTCCATATTCGGTTTTTGACGATTTGATGAAAATTTCCGCTGCAAAAAAGATAATTTTTTCGGGCGGGTTTTGTATAAAAAAAGAAGGAGATAACCTATTGCTTTTTAAAACCGTATATGAGGAAAAGAAAAGTGAGCTCTTTTATTCTATTTGGATTGATAAACCTTGCAGTTTTGATACACCTGCAGGGAATTTTAAGGCTTTACAAGGTGAAGACGGCTTTTTTATCGTGCATGAAAACGATGATACCTGCGGAATCGGGCCCTTTAAGCCTCCTTTTTGTATGCGATCGCGTCTTTTTGGAGATGAAATTGAAACCTCATCAGGCTCAAAAAAATCGATAAAAAAAATTATAAATGAGTGGGATATAAGCTATGAAAATAGAAATATTTTGCCGATAATCGAAGAGGGCGGGGTAGTTAAAGGAATATACGGTGCCGCTATCGGTAAAAAAAATTGGTATGTTATAGGAGTAAAATAAATGAAATATTCCTGTAGGTTCAAGTATTTTAAGCTCAAGCATAAGCTATGTGCTTTTTTTATTTTAATTTGTGTAGGTCTTTATGCAAATCAAAGTGAGGGGGTAAATTTAGCTGCCGCTCTTTCTTACTTGCAGAATTCGGCAAGGCTTTTTACTGAAGAAAAATGGAACGAAGCCTTGTTTGAGGCACAGCTCGGTGAAGTTTATGATCCAAAGACTGCCGATTTTTTATATATTCAGGCAATGTGCGGTTTAAAATTAAATCATCCTAATGAGGATATACTGGAAAAAGCCGATGCTTCCTGTACGGACGGAATGGTTTGGCGTTTATATGATATAAATGCCGGCAGATTATTGGCTGCTCAGATTAATTGCAGGATGTTAAAATATAAAGAAGCTTTAGACCTTATACGGTTGTTACCATTTGAATCTGCCGACAGTGATTATGTAAAAGCCGATGCTCTTTACGGTCTTGGACGGGATACTGAAGCAAAGCGCTTAATCTTAGAGGCTTCTGATCGATGGTCATTTGATGCCCGTTTTGCAAAATTGTTTTTTTTAAGAGAAAGAGGAAAAAAAATCGACTTTTTAGGTAAAAAATTATCCGAACATATTCTTTCCAGACTATATGTATGGCAAGAAGAAAATCCTTCATTACTTTTACTTGCCAGTCCCTTTGAAACAAAGTCGGAGGAAAATATCAGGAGATTAAAATTATATCGAGGTATGTATTTGCCTTTCAGTGAATCCAATTATCTTGAAGACTTGTACTATCGATCTTATTCTACATTACTTTGTTTACGGTACGGTATAATTGATGAACAAACTGCTGTGAGTGAATTTTTATCCTCTAAGGTCTATTACTTTAATCCCATTTTAAAAGAATATACTCTTACGCATGCTATGTATGAATCCCATTTGGTTGAACTTTTACGCTTGGTTTCAAATTCAATATTACGAAATGAGATTAAAAATTTTTTATCGGTTTATGATGGCTTGATAGTAAATGATGAAAATGCCGATTTAATTATAGACTCTAAAATTTATTATAAAAACGGAAGACCTTGGTGCGCCGAATTCGATACCTTCCAAACAGGTTATCCGGAATATACGGTAGAATGTAACTTCGGAATCCCTTCGGCAATACATGGCAAAAAAAACGAATATACCGCCGTTTATGATGCTTATCCTGCCGTTAAAACATTTACAAAAAACTCCGTAATATATGTAATGAGGCCTCTCGATTTAACTTGGGCACCAATCGAATTAAAAGAATTAAATTTAAAACTATACGGCATCAATCAAAAGCAAAATGCTTTTTTCTCTTTAAAGATCGATAAAAATGCTGAAAGTTTACATCAAGGAACCTTAATTTATTCTTCTGCATTTTCTGAAGAAAATACTCCTTACATAGACGGGGGCGTAAAAAAAGTTTTTTTTGATAAGGGTATCCCTATAAAAGCAGAGGTAACCGTATCCGGTAACTTATATTCACAAACTAATTATAGAAACGGTTTGCCTGTTTTTGAAAACATAGATAAAGACGGAGACGGGTATTTTGAAACAAGGGTTGAATATGATTCCGTAGGTTTATTAAAAAGGATTGATATAGATTTAAATAAGAATAAACTTTATGAGTATTCCGAACTTTATGAAAAAGACGCTTCCATTATAAAAATTTGGGATAACGATGAAGACGGAAATTTTGAAATTAAATATATTCAATATGAAAACGGAGATTCTCAAACGGAATGGGTCCATCCGAAACTTAATAAACGGGTGAGTGTAAATTTTAAAAACGGTATTCCCGTAAACTTATTTGATGGAGAAAAAAGACTGGATCTTATACCATCTGATAAGGGTAATTTATTTTGGCTTAATAAAAGCCCTACAAATATTGAAAAGATAAATGAAAAAATTATAGAAATCTTTAACCAAACAGGTCTAGCGGTTGTTTCATATATGTTTAGTATCAATAATATTGAAGTTTATGCTGTTCGATCGGGAGGATTTGTTTTTGCAGAAATCGTTAATGAATAAACTATATTTTTTTATTTTTATTTTATTGTTTTTGTCGTGTACTTCGATTAAAGAAAATTCTTATAAAGCCGCTTATATTGATTATTCGGACAGATCCAGTGTTTTATACCAAGTACAGCACACCGAGAATCTCTTAAAATCAGGGAAAATTGCCGATGCATTAATTCGTTCTCAGATTCTTTATCTTAATACAAATGGTTTTGAAGAGGTTGATGGTATCATATCAAAATCTTTAGAACAAGCTGAATCTGCTTTTTTTAAGAGTGTAAATGAAAAAAACTGGAATGAAGCTTTAAAATACTTTAGATCGCTTACGGCAATTGGAAAAAGGCCGGAAGGTTGGACTGAGGAACGTATATTTAATGAAAAAAGTATTATATGGAAAAAACATTCCGATTTTCCTCTTTTAAACTTACAAAATAACGGAAAACAGCTTGCAGGTGATTCCGCTTCTTTTCCAAAAAATATAGATGATATGATAAAAGGGACTCTTACCGTTTGGGTTGATAGAGGCACCCGTATACAAAAAGGTTTCGCATCTTCCGACATCGTTATAGGTTCAGGTTTTTTTATAGATTCCCGCGGTTATTTTATCACAAATTATCATGTTATTCAAAGCGAAGTTGATAAAAAATATAACGGATATTCAAGACTTTATATAAAGTCGCCGGATAATCCCAATATAAAAATTCCTGCAAAGGTAGTCGGCTGGGATCCCTTGTTTGATTTGGCGTTGGTAAAGACTGAGTACTCGCCAAGCGTTATTTTTAGTCTGGGATCTTCAAAGGAGTTAGGTGTAGGAAGCCGTATTTATGCGATAGGTTCTCCGGCAGGTTTGGAAAAAACTCTTACCTCAGGTATCGTATCGGCAAAATACCGCAGGCTTTTTTCGATGGTGGATATAATGCAAATAGATGCAGCCGTCAATCATGGGAACTCGGGCGGTCCTATAGTGGATGATAAAGGGCTTGTGCAGGCCGTGGTATTTGCCGGTCTTGAAAGAAATGAGGGGCTTAATTTTGCCATACCTGTGGAGCATTTAAAGACTATTCTTCCCGATCTATATAGGGGCGGAGAAGTTAAGCATTCTTGGTTTGGCTGCCACGGTCAAACCCAAAAAGGTGAATCTAATGCACCGAACGGAGTTCTGAACGGTGTTCTTGTAAATTATGTTCTTCCTGACGGGCCTTTTTCTATTTCAGGGATAAATGAAGGTACCATAATAAAAGAAGTTAATGATATTCCGGTAAATTCGGTTGAAGAAATACAGGCCCATTTACTATCAATCTCTCCTGAAACGATTGTGCGTATCAAAGGTTATCAAAAAAATGAAGCAGGTGTTTATGAAGAAAAAACTTGGCCTGTTTTATGTGCCGAACGCCCCTTATATCCGGGAAATTCCGTTTTTAAAAGAGACAGCATCGAAAGATCGATGCTTCCTGTCTTTGGTTTTAAGCTTGAATCACTGGGTAAAAAAAATACCTACCGTATTGCAGAAGTAATACCGGGAAGTTATGCCGCAGAAAACTCCTTCGGTATAAACGATTATATTGAACTTAACGGAAAAAAATGGGACGAGGACAATGAAGAGATTATTCATGTGCGTATTTACACAAAAAAAGTCAGAGCCGGTTATATGGACAGCTTTATGATTTTAAGCGCTTATCTTGATAATCCTTTTTTCTTTTAAAACCTGTTTTGAATTTTTTTTAGCTTTGCCGATAGAGAGTTCGGGGCATAGCTGAATTTGCTTCGGTGCCTTCGGAAGAATAGTGATTTCATTCTATTTATTTTTTACCATTTGCCCTTTTTTATATACGGCCTCTTGTGCATACTTAATTGAAGGAATTGATTCCGCTAATTTTGAATAGAGATAAGAAGCCTGTTCGGTATTACCGTTATTGGAAAGGCAATCAGCAAGATTCATAAAAGCCCGCCAAAAGTTTTGTTTTTCGGCCCATAATACAACTTCCGGTTTTCTATTAAGTCTATTGAGCAAGTCTGAAAATTCGGTGTATTCATAAGTGTAATTGTCTTTTGAGATAGCATCGTCAAGGTTTGTTATGACAATTATAGAGGCAAGGACAGCCGTTGCAAGAGCTCTTCTGTTTTTGCCTGCTTCTAAATATATGTCGGTTAAATCCATGTAGGCTTTTAAGGCTATCGGATTACGGTTTCGGTATAGCAAAAAGAATTTTTCAGTTGTTTTTTCCGAGCTTATTGTTTTAATCATAGCTTGAAGGGCATCGCTTTCCAAATTCGTAGTTCCGTATATGGGGTCTTCGGTTAAAACAAGCAAGAGGTATTTTTCCTGTTCATCGTATTTACGCAAAAGTTTTGATGTGTCGGCAAGTGCATAAATTATATTGAACCTTTCATCGGGGATTTCCAAAAAATTGTGGGAATTCCATGCCTCCTTATAATAGTGCATGGCTTGTTCATAGTCTCCTTCTGCAAAATAAATTCGTCCTGCCAAGTAATCCGTTTCAGGAAAGGCTTTGCGTTTTTCAAGCCATGACATTAATTTTGAAATAGATTTATCAAAAAATACGGGTGGATGAGTTAAAAAGATTTCATCCAAAATTTTACATGCATCATAGTCTTCCCTTTTATTTAAAATTGCATAGACATCCGAAATATTATCACCCTCGAGTTTTACCCTTTTCGGTTTTAAGGCATTGAACATATAAGAATATTTTGCTTCCATTTGCTCTTTATGAATATCCCTTGCCTTATTTGTTAAGCGGAGAGCCTGACCGAATTCTCCTTTTTCCATTTGAATTTTTGCCTGTTCTAACAGATGCCAAGGCAGTTCTTTTTCATCAATAGTTTCCAAACAAAAAAGGTTTGAGTAAAAATAAAAAACGTATAGTACGATAAAAATAATTTTTAATTGCTTTTTCATAGACTTTGAAGCTCCTCTATAAAGGCTTTATCCACTGCCTTAATTTTTTCTTCTTCGGTTAATTTTTTTAAATCCAAGCGTCTGGTAATTGCTCCGTGTTTAAATATTATAACGGAATCTTCGGCTCCGGTAATTCCAAGGTCTGCATGTTTACCTTCTCCGGGGCCGTTGACTACACAGCCCATAACGGCAATACTTATATCCTTCTTTTCGGATAAGAGTTTTGTCTGCCATCGTTTTACAAAGGCTTGAACATCAAAGCCCTTTCTTCCGCAGCGAGGACAGGATATGAGCCTTATTCCTCCTTGCCTTTTACCGCATTCGGTTAAGATTTCTCTTCCGGCTATAATTTCATTTTCGCAAGAATCGGAGAGGCTTACTCTTATGGTGCTTCCTATGTTTTGTTCCAGCAATCGGTAAAAGGCTATCGTACTTTTTACAATACCTTGAATAAGGGGGCCTGCTTCCGTAACTCCTAAATGAAGCGGGTTATCGAATTTTTTTGCAAAGATTTCGTTTGCCATGACCGTTTCCCGCACATTGGAAGCCTTCATAGAAACGACGGCATCTTTAAAATCGGCTTTTTCAAAAATTTCCAGTTCTCTTGCCGCAGCTTCGGTTAATGCCCTTGCCCTTAAAAGCGAAATTTCATCATCAAATGCTTTTTTCTCCGTGCTGCGGTTTTGTTTTGCTTTAGTCTCTTCTATTTGTTTTTTTAAGTCGGAAGGCAGAGAGCCCGAATTGACCCCTATCCTGATAGCAGTTCCGGTATCCTTTGCTTTACGTATAACTTCTTCCGTTTTTTCTTTTGAACCGATATTTCCGGGATTTATCCGTATTTTTGCCGTGTCCCCGTCCATACACCGTAAGGCAAGTTTATAATCAAAATGGATATCGGCTACGAGGGGCATCTCCGTTAATCGGGTGAGTTTTATAAATTCCTCTGCAGAATTCATGTCGGGAACGGCAAAGCGCACAATGTCACAGCCTAATTGTCCCAATTCATTTAGGCTTTTTACAATAGAAAGGAGATCAGCCCCCAATAGGCTTTCTTTCCACATAGTCTGAAGCAAAATCGGTGAAGTGCCTCCGAGAGTGAGTTTTTTTACCTTTCCCTTTCCGCCGATTTCAATTTTCCGCGGTATTTTTATCGAGTTCATATCAGTTCATTATCGGCAGAAAAGGAAATTTGTTTTAATGGTTTTATTCTACCTTAAATTTTCGTATCTCATTTGATAGGTCTTCTATACATTGCTTGTTCTTTTGGCTGATATTGTTTACATCTTGAATAGCCGTATTTATTTGCAATGCTCCTGAAGCCATTTCGTTCATGCTGCTTGCAATATTGTCTGTCATATTTGCCAATTTACCCATTTCTTCTGAAACGAGATTGCTGCCCATAAGCATTTCATGGGATATGTTTTGTACTTCATGGGCTACATTGTTGATTATATCTATTGTTTGCAAGATTTTTTTATTGCCTTCATTTTGATCTTCCATTGCGTCCATAATAGTCTGTTCCATTGTTTTTGTTTTTTCTACCATATTCGAAATATTGTCAAAATGATTTGCAATTGTCGCAGCAGAATCATTTACCCTTTCTATTTTTTCTTTTAAGTCTTTTAAGGTGCTGCTTATGTTTTTTCCGTGATTACTTGATTCTTCAGCTAATTTTCGTATTTCACCTGCAACTACGGCAAAACCTTTTCCCGCTTCTCCTGCGTGGGCGGCTTCAATTCCTGCATTCATAGATAACAAGTTTGTTTGAGCAGCTATATTTTGAATGATTCCGCTTGTTTCCATCAATATATCCGAGCTTTCGTCTACAGCTTTGCTCAGCTCTACCGTTTCAGCAATAATATCTTTTCCGTTTCCCGTAGCATTTTTTAATTCTTCAAGGGTATTAAAATTGGTTTGTATAATCGATGTAACCGACTGAATATTGGAAACCATTTCTTTTATAGAAGAATTGGAATCGTCAACAGTTTTTGTTTGTGTATCAATATGTTCATCCAGCTTTTCAATTGTTTTCATCATAGCCTGTAATGAAGAATCTATTTCAACAACGCTTTTGGATTGTGTCATAATTTGTTTTTTTACATGTTCAATATTGGTGTTTATTTCATAAATTGCACTTGCTGTTTCAGTCATATTTGCTGCAAGTGTATTACCTGTTTTTTGCATTTCTTCGCTGCTTTTTCCGGCGGTTTTTACAGATAGATTAATTTTTTTGATTGTTTGGTTAAAATATTTGGATAAATCCGTAATTTCATCATTACCTGCAACCGGAAGAGTTACAGTTAAATCTCCTTCCCCGTATGCGATATTTTTTAATGCTGCAACGGCTTTACGTATCGGTTTTACTATTCGGCATGAAACAAAATAGACAAAAATCGTTGCCAGTATTAAAATTATAAGTCCTATTGTTATTATTTTTCTTATCAGATTATTAAACATTTCAAAAATTTCTTCATAGTCTATAAAAATAATAATTTTCCACGGAAGTCCCTGTATTTTAAATACTTGAGTCCTCCATTTTTTCCCGTCCATATTTATAATTTGGGGTTCTTCTTTGATATTTTCTAACTGTGAGAAAGCCGATATGTCCGCATCTTTTAAATTTTTAAAATTTAAACCCTTATGTGCAGGGTCTGCAAGTATAATTCCGTCATCTTGAACCAGCATTGCATATCCTGTATCCCCTATTCGGATAGTACTCATAAAATTTGTAAGTTCGGTAAGATTTATATCTACTCCAAAACAGCCTATCTGTTCTCCATTTTCAGCCTGTACTGTTTTGGCAAAGGTTATAACCGGAGTATAATCAGTGGAGATGTAGGCTTCGGTTACTATAGGTTTGCCGAGGTTCCCCATTGCTTGCTTATACCAAGGTCTTGTTCGCGGATCATAGCCTCCGGGTATTGATTCCATAGAAGATGTATGAGTACCCCATTTTGTTCCTAAATAGGCTACTATAAATTCGGGATAAATTTTTATGGTTTGATTAAAAAGCAATTGAAGATCATTTTCTGCTTTACTAATATCTATATCTTTAAGAAAAACATCTCCTGTTTTATCTGTGTAATCGAATAAAGTATCATCGGCATTTTTAGATGCCGGATGTTCTGCAAGCACGCTTACTATCTTTTTGTTGGATTGCATAAAAAGATCAATTGTCCGGTTTATTATTGAAAATTCTTGCTGAATAACATGGTCAAATTTTGCAACATTCATTTTATAAATTTGTATTCCTATAATGGTACAAATAAATAGAACCAAAACGATAACTATAATTATCATTGCAGCAATAAATTTTCCTACAATCGAAAAATTTCTCTTATCTTTTTTTGTTTTCATTTGTATCTTTTCCATAAAATCACTCTAATATTGTTAGGGGTTTTTGGGTTTGATTGTCAGCTTTTTCCAGCTTGCCGATTATCCATGATTCTTCTCCTACAAGCTCACGGTATTTTTCGGCCATGTCTGGGGAAACTACGGCTATCATTCCAATTCCCATATTGAAGATTCTGTACATTTCGTCCCCGCTTGCACCTGTCAGTTTTTGGATAAGGGGGTAAAGGGGCGGGACGGGCCACGAGCCTTTTTTTACTTTGATAACGAGGCCTGTAGGAATAACTCTCGGGATGTTTTCGATAAAACCGCCGCCTGTGATGTGGGCTAGGGCTTTTACGATTTCGGGATGTTTTTGTAAGATCGGATAGAGTACATTAAGATAGGAGCGGTGAGGTTTTAATAGAACCTCATGTAAGGGTGCTTTTAATTCCGGATAGACGGTATTAAGATCTATACCCTTAAAGGCTGTTCTAATCAATGAGTATCCGTTTGTATGGGGACTGTCCGAGGCAAGACCTATCAGGAGGTCTCCCTCTTTTATTTCTTTTTTGGGAAGAATTTTTTCTTCATCTACTGCTCCGACAATGGTTCCGGCTATGTCGAATTCTCCTTCCATATAAACTCCGGGCATTTCTGCAGTTTCGCCTCCTATGAGGGCGCAGCCCGATTCTTTACAAGCCTTTGCCATGCCTCCTACTATGTCGGCAATCATTTGCGGGTTTAACTTTGAACTTGCAACATAGTCCAAAAAGAAAAGGGGTTTTGCCCCTTGAACGAGGATGTCATCAATGCAGTGGTTTACTATGTCTTGGCCTATTGTTGTGTAGATACCGGCCTCGGCTGCTATTTTTACTTTTGTTCCGACTCCGTCCGTAGAACCTACAAGAACGGGTTTTTTCATTTTAAAAAGCTCTTCGGTTCCGAAAAGCCCCCCGAAGGTGCCTACATCCGAAAGAACGGATTTATTAAAGGTTGACTTAACCGCTGCACTCATTAAGCGGACGGCCTCATTTCCTGCATCAATGTTTACGCCTGAGGCGCTGTATACCGAGCTTCTATCATTGGATAGCTCTTGGCTTTTGTCATTGGATAGCTCTTTGTTTTTATTTTTTGTTTCGTTCATTTTATTTCTTCCTTTTTATTTTATATTTAAATAAATATTTATTTAAGTTTATTCGTGCGGAGGGTTTAATACCCCGATGCTCTGCATCGTAACAAAGGGTATTAAAGCCGACTGCAACCACCTTATGAGAACAACATACCCCGACGCTTGCATCGGGGTTGTTGATTTAGATGTTCCAGTCCGCGTTTTGCAATGTCCTTTCTGTATTGTACTCCGGGAAAGTGTATGGTTTTTATTTTTGCATAGATATTATCCATAGCTTTTTGTAAGCTCTTATCATTTGAGCTTATACAAAGAACCCTTCCGCCTGCTGTCAAAATCTTTCCTTCTTTAAGAGTTGTGCCTGCATGTATTACGCTCATCTCAGTGGAACCTTCCAATTCCGAAGCGGACAATTCTACCGGTTTTGATGAAGAAAGAGGATAGCCTTCACTTGCAAGCACGACAGTTGCTGCATAGCCTTTCTTCCATTTAGGCATAGCTTTGTCCAGCCTTCCTTCTGCGCAAGAGCTCATGGTTAGGGCAAGGTCTCCGTCAAAAAGCTGCATTAAGACTTGGGTTTCGGGATCTCCGAAGCGGCAATTATATTCAAGCACTTTAGGGGCAAAACCTTTGCCTTCCTTTATGAGCATGAGGCCTGCATATAGAACCCCGATGTAGGGTGTGCCTCTTTTTTTCATTTCTTTTATAATGGGAAGAATCGTAAGAGCTGCATATTTTTCGGCTTCTTTGTAGGAGCAGATTGGGGTAGGGGCGTAGGCTCCCATCCCTCCGGTGTTGGGGCCTTCATCATTGTCTTTTAGGCGCTTGTGATCCTGTGAAGGCGGCATTACGGCTATTTTTTCTCCGTCCGAAAAGGCAAGTATTGAAACCTCTTCCCCTTCAAGGCGTTCTTCTATAACAACCTTGTCTCCTGATGTTCCGAATTGTTTTTTGATCATTATATTTTTAAGTTCGGCTATGCCTTCCTCTTTTGAGTCAGGCAGGATAACGCCTTTTCCAGCCGCAAGGCCGTCAGCCTTTATTACAAAGGGGTAATCCAAATTTTCAATATATTTTTTTGCTTTTTGAAAATCGGTAAAAGAAGAATATTTTGCCGTGGGAATGGAAAGAAGGCTCATCATCTCTTTGGAAAAATCTTTGGATGCCTCCAATCGGGCACAAGCCTTTGACGGCCCGAAAAATGCTATTTTTTTGTTTTGAGCTTTTGCTTTTTCTTTTATCAGGTCTTCAAGGCCTAGACATAAAGGAACCTCTGGGCCTGCAATTACAAGGTCTATTGAGGCAGAAAGAGTAAAATCGGCAAGCCCTTCGATGTCGTCGGCCTTTATGGGCACGTTTTCACCCAAGAAAGCCGTGCCTCCGTTTCCGGGAGCTATAAAAAGTTTACCGAGAGAAGGAGATTCTTTTAGCTTTAAGGCTATTGCATGTTCCCTTCCGCCTGATCCGACAAGCAGTATGTTCATCTTTTCCTCCATAAGTAAGGTACTGATGTTTTGTTCAAGTATATCAAAATAGGGAGGGAGGGACAAGGGGAGGGAGATTTATAATTTTTTGTACTTTCCTTCTCCTAAAAATTTGATAAACCCCTTGTCTCTTAAATATTGGAGTTGTTGTCTTATCTTGTCTTTGATAAAATTATTTTCAGGATGTTTTAATTTCAACTCATTTTCAAAGGCGTATATTTGGTTTAAAGAAAACTCTTCTGCGCTTATTTTTTCTATACAAGCTATGATATCAAGCAGCCAGCCTCGCGATTCAATATTGGTCTTTTTTAGGGATTTTATTTTTGCATATTTGTTTATTATTTCTTTCGGATCTGTTTCGATTTTGTCTTTTATTATAAATAATTTTCCTGCATCAGGAATTCTCGAAATATCTATATTGCATCCTACCCATCCGGCTCGTTTTGCCGTATTTGATAGAGGTTTTCTCTTTAAAATAATAGATGGAGTAAAAAAATGATTTGGTATCAAAATGAAATTTGATACCTCGTAGTCCTTATAGGTTAGAAAAAGAAAGTTAGGATTTTTTGAAGATGTAATTCTTTCAATCATTGTTTTATAGGCACCATCCATAATTATATTCGGTAATTTTCCGGAGATGCTTTTTTTACTTTTTAGCTCAAAATCCGATTTACAGTTTTTACAGAAAAAATCTCCTGCCGGATAGTTATTTGGATATGCCTCAATTTTAAATTTATCGCAAATCGGGCAATTAAAGTTTTTTAGTACCCAATCCTCGGTTAAAACTCTCACTATCTGAGATTTATTGTGGTATTTTTTTATTAAAGAAATATCAAATTGGTACATTATAATCATCCCAAATAATTTTCTACTAATCAAGTAATTTTTAATTTAATCCTTATCAAAAATATCCTTTACGGTTTCTTTTTGAGCCTTTTCTTTTGCCTTTTCGTAGTCGCCTTTAAAAATAAATAAAATGGAACCTAAGTCAAAACCTATATCACAAAAGAAAAAAGGTTTATTATCGGTGTATCTAAATCCTGTCCTTGTACTTAAAAGTTTTGATTTTAAAGGATATTTTCTTCCTGCAAACGGATATATTTCTTTTGTAATTGCAAACTCCAAGCCTGCATTTATTTGAAACCTTGAGATTATGACAGGATCGGCGGCATGAATACTCGTAAAAAGATTTAGTTCAAAAGTATCGGATATAAAATTTAAAGTATTGAAGCTTAATTCTGCATTTATAAAAGACATAATAAAGAGTCCGTGTTTAAAAAAAGCCGATCTTTTAGCGGATTCTCCGTTGATGTTTTCTATTCCTTTATTGCCGCCTTTTATATCCATATAAAAAGGACTTAAGGATAAGTTAAATCCCGAATCCAAGTCTTTAAAATAAAACTTAAAGGCAGAAATATTCAGATTCCAGTCAGCCTTAGGTTTTTGTGCTTGGAATAAACCTCCGAGTTTTACATCTCCCAATGCCCAATAAGAATTAAGGTCAAACCCATAAACGTAGAAGGATAGTACCGCTAAAAATAAAACGAAGACCATTTTTTTTAGATAATTTCTAAATGGAATCATCTTTCTTTCTCCAAAGGTAAACTATTTTATTATAATTTCACTTGTACATGGTACTTGATTAATAATAGTATTCCTTACAGGACAACGAAGTTCAATATATTCTATAAACTTTTTGATCTCTTCTTCCGTATTATCTGAGAATACGGTAACTTTAGTATGAATGCTTTTAAAAATCAAGGGTAGGCAATTATTTACTTTTTCCAGTGCTCCTATATCACCTTCTATTTCAAAAACTATATCTTTAAGATTAATACCGAATTGTTCAGCAAAAATCCAAGCATTTATACATTTGCATGCTCCGAGAGATGATAGAAGTGCTTCAACAGGATTCATGGCTAAGTCCGTTCCTCCCGCTTTTATTGGTTCATCCAGCAGCATAGTGTGATTGCCGGATTCGCATTTCATTCTGAATTTTTCCTCTCTTCTTACTTTCGCTTTAAATGTTGACATAAAACCTCCATAAATATAAATATTTAATCAGGATAAAAACAGGCGCATAAATGATCATTGGCCAGTGTTTTTAATTCCGGAATTTCCTCTCTGCATCTTTGAGTAACTTTTGGACATCGTGTATTAAAGCAACATCCTTTTGGCGGATCATATGGATTGGGAATATCCCCTTTTAAAATAATTCTATTTTTTCTAACTTCCATACTTGCAATAGGAACAGCAGATAAAAGAGCTTTAGTATATGGGTGAAAAGCATTTTTAAATAATTCGTCTCGTTCTGCCAATTCAATAACATTTCCAAGATACATAACTGCTATTCTATCACTTATATGATTTACTACACTTAAATCATGAGATATGAAAATATATGTTAATCCCTTTTCTTCTTTAAGTTTTTTCATTAAATTTAAAACCTGAGCTCTGACTGAAACATCTAATGCCGAAACAGGTTCGTCACAAATCACCAGTTCAGGATTCATTATTAAAGAGCGGGCAATTACAATTCTTTGCCTCTGGCCTCCTGAAAATTCATGAGGGAATCGATTTAAATATTGTGCCCGAAGGCCTACTTCTTCTAGAATTTCTATAACTTTATTTCGTCTGTATTTTTTATTCCCATCCTTAAAAACATTTAGGGGGGCTGTAATAATATCACCGACAGTCATTCGCGGATTCAGTGAGCTGTATACATCTTGAAATATAATTTGCATTTTTTTTCTCAACTCAAACATCTGTTTATTATTATATTTTAAAATATCATCGCCCCTATATAATATTTTTCCGCTTGTTGCAGGTAGTAAACGCAGTATTGTTCTACCTAATGTACTTTTGCCGCAACCTGATTCTCCAACCAAACCAAGTACTTCTTTGGGTCTGACTTTTATGTTTACATTGTTTACAGCCTTTACTGATTTAGGTTTCCAATTAAAAAGGCTCCTTGATTCAGAGAAGTGTTTATTTAAATTTACTGTTTCCAGCAGGTATTCAGAGCTCATTTTTATCCTCTTTTAAATTGCTGTACAAAAAACATTTTACCCAACCATCTTCAAGATTATATTCTTTTGGTTCACTGTTTTTACAGATATCCAGTCTATTTTTACATCTCGGGTAAAATCGGCATCCTTTAGGCATATTCCCCGGTGTTGGCACAATCCCTTCAATTGACGGCAAAAAATCAATATGTTTGTCCACAGGAGGTATTGATTTTAGCAATCCCATGGTATAAGGATGTTTTGGGCAGTTAAAAACTTTTTCCACAGTATTATATTCAACTGCATGTCCCGCATACAATACAAGCACCTTATCAGCCATTTCTGCTACAACACCAAGATCATGTGTAATAAAAACAATGGCTGTTCCTCTTTCTTTTCTTAGTGTTCTCATCAAATCAAGTATTTGAGCTTGTATAGTAACATCTAGAGCCGTAGTCGGTTCATCAGCAATCAAAAGTTTTGGCTGACAGGCTAAGGCCATTGCAATCATTACCCTTTGGCGCATACCTCCGGACAATTGATGCGGATATTCATCTAATCTTTTTTCCGGATTTGGAATCCCCACATCTTTTAACATTTTGAGAGCCTCAGTCCTGGCAGCCTTTCTTTTCATTCCCTTATGTATTATATATGGTTCTATTAACTGTGACGCAACAGTTTTTGTTGGATTTAGTGAGGACATAGGATCTTGAAAAATCATGGAAATATTATTTCCTCTGACTTCACACATTTCATCTTCGGTGAGAGCTGTCAGCTCTTGTCCGTCCATGATAATATGCCCTCCTGATATTTCCCCGTTGATTGATAATAATTGTAAAATCGACATTGCGATAGTACTTTTCCCGCATCCGGATTCCCCAACAACACAAAGGATTTCCCCATTTTGAACATCGAATGAAACTCTATCAACAATTGTAGTATATCCTGTTTTTCCTGCAAATCTTACAGTCAATTCCTTTACGGATAAAAGGTTCGGCATTTGTTTCCTTTTGTTGAATTAACAGACTTTTCAAGTCTGTTAATTCATAATATTTATTTTACTTTCCATGTCCAAATTTTCCAGTTGAGATTGGAAAAATCTTCAATGATAACATTATCAAGTTTTGGATTATAACCTACCAGGCTATTTTTTGTAAACAAATATGCAATAGCTGACTCATCTTTAACAGCTTCTTGATATTTATCAAAAATAATCTTTCTTTCGTTAAAATCCAGTTTACCGTTGCCCTCATCAATTAAATCGCTGAGTCTTGTATCCTGAATATGTGAAAAGTTTACTGCACTATCTACAGCAATCATTTCACGGCTTTCTCCAGGATCCATTGATCCTCCGGATCCTATTGTTCCAAAATCATGACTGCCTTTTCTCATGTCAGCCATTAGCTTTGAAAAATCTGCCTGAATGATTTCTACTTTTAAACCAATTGCTTCCAAATCTTGGACAATTAAAGCTGCTAATCGTTGATTGTCCCCTCCTGCTGAGGTATAAAATTTTAATGTTGTATCAAACGGAAAATTCTCTTGAAGTAAAATTTGTTTTGCTTTTTCTTTATCAAACCAAATACTTACCTTTTCGTTGTAATATGGACTAAGAGGTGAAATAGGTGTTACAATCGGCACAGCTTGTCCCTGATAAAGAGAATTAACATATATTCCTCTGTTTAGAGCCATATTTATTGCTTGCCGTACAGGTTTTGTCATATATGGCTTTTGGATGTTGATAATGAGCATAGTATAGTTTGTTGTGGGAACTGACGTGGTGTTGATGTTTTTATCTTCTACGGCTGCACTCCAATCTTGTAATGGAATAGAACCTAATACATTTATATCTACATCTTTACTCATCAAGTTAGCCAGTAAACTTGTAGTATCTACAACTCTTATAACCAAACGTTCAATATCAGGCGTTCCTTGGAAGTAGTTTTCATTTCTGACTAACTCCATTCTTTCTCCGCTGATTTCGCTTTCATATTTAAATGGCCCTGTTCCTATTGCTTTCGCCCATAATTCAGGTGCATTTATTTCTTGCGGGGTTTTCCCTTCAAAAATGTGTTTTGGAATAATAAATACTGTATCTAAGTCATTCATAACACTTCCGAAATACATGGGCTTTTTAAATTCAAATGTAACTTCATAATCACTATTTGCAAATACTGCTATGGATTTATCCGAAATTTGAACACCTGATGAATCAACTCCTTTAATGTATTGCAAATGATATCGGCTCAGTGCATCGACTTCAGGGTTAGAATACATTTGGAAACTGAAAACAACATCTGCGGCAGTAAAGGGTGTTCCATCGTGCCACTTTACATTTTCTTGCAACTTAAAAGTTATTGCAGAACTGTCTGCATTCAATTTCCAACTTTTTGCCAATCGAGGTTCATAATCACCATTTGCCTTTGACATAAACAATCTATCATAGATTTGATCATAAACAAATCTACTGTAATTGCTGTTTGTATTAAGCGGCATCATTGAATCCCATGGCTTTGCAATAGCTACAGAAACAATTTTTTTTGTCTGTACATCTGCAGTTTCAGAGTTTCCGCATGCAGATAAAATAATTGCGATTATGAATAACGCAACATACATAATCCATCTCATTTTCTTGATTTCTTTTTTCATTTTGAAACCTTCCTTTTTATTTTACTTGGATCTTTAAACGCGGATCCAAAGCGTCCCTAATTCCATCTCCAAAGAAATTGATACTTAGTACTGTAAGTACAATGCATAATCCAGGAGGAAGCCATACCCAATAATATCTTGATAAGACAGTAATAGATTGAGCATCATATAGCATATTACCCCAACTTGCTTTTGGCGGCTGAACACCCATCCCAAGAAAACTCAAGGCTGATTCACTTAAAATTGCTCTTGCAACATTAAATGTAACTGTTATTAAAATTGGAGGAAAAGCATTTGGTAAAATATATTTTAAAATAATTGAAAAATTTGAAGTGCCTATTGATCTTGCCGCTTCAATATACTCCTTTTCCTTTATACTAAGCACATTTGCATATATTAATCGGGCAAATACTGTCCACTGCAAAACTCCTAATACAATGGTAACAGACCATATTGACGGACCTATTACAGATACTAATACTAAAATTAAAATTATTGAAGGAAAGGATAAAAATATATCTCCCAATCTCATGATAAATACTTCCCAGATTTTTTTATAGTAGCCTGCAATTAATCCTAAAGGAACTCCTATGCTAAGAGATATTAATGTCGATACAACTCCGACCATAAGTGATGTACGGCCTCCATATATTAATCTTGCAAATAAATCTCTTCCTATGGCATCAGTACCAAGGATATGTGAACTTGTCGGCGCAGAATTAAATGCAGCCGGATCTGATGTGTATGGATCTAATTTTAAAATAAAAGGTAAAATAATTACTAAAAGAGATAGAAGTAAAAAAAATATTAAACCGGCCATTGCTAATTTATTATTTAATAATTTTTCCATAACTTCATTAAAATAAGTGTTCTTTTTTTCTTCAGATATATTTTCTGAAAAATATGTTTTGTCTTCTGTTATATTGTTTTCCATAATGTACGCCTACTTATATGAAATTCTAGGATCAACTAATCCATAAGCCAGATCTGTTATTAAATTCGCAATTAATACGGCAATAGATATATTTACTGTAATACCCATAATTACAGGGTAATCTTTAGCATTAATGGCTTGAACCATTAAAGTTCCTATTCCCGGCCATCCAAACACTTGTTCTGTAACCACTGCACCTCCAACCAATGAAGGAATTGACATACCTACTACAGTTATAATAGGTATAAGTGAATTTTTAAGCGCATGTGTATAATAAACTTGATTTCTTTTTAGGCCTTTTGCTCTTGCTGTAGTGATATAATCTTCTTGCAATACTTCAAGCATACTGCCCCTCATGTAACGCATCCAGCTGCCTATTTGTTGAAATGATAGAACCAAAGTTGGTAAAATCATGTGTTTTAATAGCATAAGAGCAGTTTTCTTTCCGCTTGCATCAAACAAGCCTCCTGATGGAAGAAGTCTTAATTTAATTGCACAAAAATATATTAATATTAGCCCCATAAAAAAATTAGGTGTAGCTACTAGAATAAATGAAAATGCGCTGCTGGCGTGGTCTCTAAAACTATTAGGTTTAGATGCAGAGAATATTCCTAACGGAATTGAAATCAATAAGGAGAGAAGCAGTGAAGATCCAGCCAATAAAGCTGTAATACCCATTCTTTCAAAAATCATTTGTGTTACGGGTCTTTGTGATTGAAACGAAAATCCGAGATCCATATTAAAAAAATTTTTTAACCATATAAAGTATTGAATGAATATAGATTGATCCAGCCCAAGAGAATTTCTTTTTCTTTCAAGCTCCATTACCGTTATTCTTGGATCAGCTAAGTATGCATCAAGCGGACTTCCAGCCATAGAAAGAATTAAATATGTAAAGAAAGTTATGCCCAAAAAAGTGGGGACGGCTATGAGTAATCTTTTAATTACATATTTAAATTTCATATTTTGCCTTCTATAAAAAATATTAAAAAGTGCTAAGTTTATAAAATTTTTATTTTGAAACTTAGTTTTGTTTATACTAACTGTATTTTTATATTTTGTCAATACTACTAATGATTTTTCAAATTCACAAAATTCCCGTTTATTTTATAATGGGGAGCCTTCAAAAACATCAGTTTTTAAATTTAGTTTGCCCTATTCCTGCCTCTTGACTACATAAATATTTTTTTATATATATTTAATCTGCCGTTTTTTAGGAGAGAGTATGCTTAACATAAATAATAACACATCTAATATTAAAAGAGAAATTCTTGTACGCATTGCCAAGCTCCAGCTTGAAGGCAAGCTTGAAGAAGGAGTTCACTATATTCCGAGGGAAATGGTGCCGCGAAACAGTACACCTATAAGATGCTGTATTTTTCATGATAGAGAAATAATGAGGCATAGGGTAATTGCAAGGCTCGGCTGTTCTTTGGAAAATTATGATGAAGAAAAAACCTTGGCCGAATTTGCAAAAGAAGCTTTAGAAAGAGAAAAACCGACATGGCCCATGCTAACCGTTTTGGATGAAGCCTGTAATGCCTGTGTAAGAAGCAAATATATGATTACAAATGCTTGTCAAGCCTGCGTTGCCCGTCCCTGCATGATGAACTGTCCTAAAACCGCGATAACAATTTCGGAAGGAAGAGCCCGCATTGATGAAGTAAAATGCATAAACTGCGGTATCTGTTTAAAAAACTGTCCATATCATGCCGTTATAAAAATTCCCGTTCCTTGTGAAGAATCCTGCCCTGTAGGCGCTATCTCAAAAGATGAAAACGGAAAAGAAAGAATCGATTATCATAAATGTATCTTTTGCGGAAACTGTATGAGAGAATGTCCTTTTGGGGCTATGATGGATAAGGGGCAGATTGTGGATGTCATAAAGCATTTAATGAGCGGAAAGAATGTCTCCGCCCTCTATGCCCCTGCAGTTGCAGCACAGTTTAAGACCGTGCCGGGACAGCTTGAATCTGCTTTGAAAAAGGCGGGTTTTAATAAGGTCTGGGAGGTAGCTATAGGTGCGGACATAACGGCTGACCGTGAAGCTTCCGAGTTTGAAGAGAGAATGGAAAGCGGGCATATTTTAATGACTACCTCCTGCTGTCCTGCCTATGTCAGGGCAGTAAAAAAACATGTTCCGGCACTTGTTCCCTGTATTTCGGATACAAGAAGCCCGATGCACTATACGGCTGAGTTGGCAAAAAAAGAAGACCCTGGCTGTGTTACCGTATTTATAGGCCCATGTCTTGCAAAGAGGAGGGAGGGCTTGGAAGACGAGTTTGTAGACTATGTTTTGTCGATAGAAGAATTGGGAGCCTTGCTGACAGCCAAAGAGATAGATATTTCCAAGGAGGAAGCCTTACCCGGTACAATTACGCCTACCTCTTCGGGAAGGGGCTTTGCAACATCAGGTGGAGTTGCAGAAGCTGTAAGAGTACGCCTTAAAAAACCTGAAAACCTTCGCCCCGTGCTTATAAACGGCCTTAATAAAGAAGGAATGAAGCAGCTTGCCTCCTATGGTAAAATTCAAAGCAGAGAGCTTCCTCATGATTCGTCTACCCCAAACCTTGTAGAAGTTATGTCATGTGAAGGCGGCTGCATAGGCGGACCTTCGGTTATCACAAACCAAAAACTTGCTGCAAGCCAACTAAAAAAATACGCAGACGAAGGACTTTCTTATTCGAGGGAAAAAGATTTAACATAGATTTTCCCCGCAGCTTTTGATTGCAGGTTTTATATTTTTTTGATATAATATGACCATGAGTACGATTAGAAAAATGCCGATAGGCGTTCAACCTGAGATTGCAGCCCTCGCAGAAAAAAAATAGCTTGACTTATGATGAAGTCCTTTCAAAGTTAAAACAAAAATATGACGGCTACCTTTTTGCAAGAAAGGGAAAAGCAATGTACAATCCATTCAGCTTGTTAAATGTTTTTGCTTCATCGGAATTTTCAAGTTATTGGTTTGCAACAGGCAGAGCCGATTGTGTTGTAGAGTTCAAGAACAATGTTTATATCTTCGAGTTTAAACTGACTTCAAACGAAAATGCCGAAGCCTCTTAGACAGAAGATGCTGCAGCAAAAAATGCTGCGGCAAAAAATGCCGTAAAACAAATCAAAGAGAAAGTCTATGCAGACAAGTTATAATGCACGTAGTTTTTTCATTTTGAATGACGGTAATCTCATCATTCTTGTACATGAGGTAAGGTATCAGTTTGTACTTCATTAATCTCTTTTCTCCTTTTTAGATATTTGATAAGTTCAATTATTCCAATACTGCCGCCTAAAATTATATAAGTAAGAGTTAAAATGGTAAAAAAAGGGGTAGTTAAACATCTTCCAAAATATATAAGACCATTATAAAGGGAATGCATAATCATCGGCGTCCAAATGGTTTTTGTTTTTTCATAACCGTAAGCAAGAACCATGCCCAGTATACTTATTATCATAACAGCACTAAGATCATATCCATACACGTTAATATGAATAAGACCGAATATTACACTTGAAATAATATTAGCTATAAAGACACTCGAATATTTATATTTTAAAGCATTATACATGCAGTATCTGAACAACAATTCTTCCGCTACAGGTCCAGATATCATTCCTCCAATAAGAACATAGTTCCATAAATCCGGATTTTTAAAAACATCGTAATAGGATATTTTCCCCATATTTTCTTTAAAAAAACTAAAAGAATATTTTATATCAGGAATAAGCGTATTAAACTGATAATAAATTGCACTTATTGCAAGAACAATCAAAGTATATTTAAAAATTAAAAGAAAATCAGGATTTTTAAATTTAAAATACTCTTTAACGTTAATACGGTTTATTTTAAAACAAAAAATAACCAAATACAAATCTAGAATGTCTGCTATTCCATAAAAATATCTTTTTTTTAAATCCAGTATAGCCATATCAGGATTTAATATTTGTACCAGTTTCCAAAGTATTAAAAATAAGAGAATACCTGAGAGCCACCAAAACTGTAAAAAAGCTTTTTTAATATTCTTATTCATATAAATCTCCAATTAATTTAAAATAAAAAGGTATCTTGAGCAAGAATTCCATGCAAAGGATTTTTTACCGAAAACATATCCATGTCTAAAGGCATAGCTTTATCATTCTCAATATATAGTATATATCTTTTTTACGATTTATCAAGATAAATTTACAAAATACAAAAAATTTGAAAAAATATGTTTTTTTAATTTTGATAAATTTCAGCAAAGTGTAGCAACATTGAAAAAACTTTTTAGAGGAAAATTTTGATATTTGATCACTGCCGCAATTTACTCATTGCAGCTATCATAATATCTATCACCCTTATCCTCTATTTATACACAGCCCTTTCGCCGCCGATCAATTTGGGGCGGCTTTTGAGGGCTGTTAGCCTCGCCGAGCCTATGTACTTGGTTTTAAGCCTTACGGGGACTTGCACAAATTTTACGTGCATTCCGATTTCGGTGTCTCCTATGTCCATACCGGCATGGGCGATTACGTGTTCTATCATAACTGGAGACTTAAAAAGATTGTAGGCGGTGAGGGAAGCGGCTCCTCCTGCGTGGAGGGCGGGAACTACTGAAACTTCTTCAAAGCCGTATTTTTCTTTAGCTTCCTTTTCGATAACGAGAGCCCGGTTGATGTGTTCGCATCCTTGAACGGCCAAAAAGATTCCTTTCGGCTGAAGGACAGAAAGCAGGGCGGAAACTATTGTTCTTCCGGCTTCTTCATTTGAAGCCTTACCGATTACTCCTCCCGAGACCTCGCTGGTGCTGCAGCCTAGAACAAGTATTTCACCGGGTTTTAAAGAGGCCGCTTCAAGGAGTTCATTTAAGGCTGCTATAGTTTCTTCCTTTATTTTTTCCAAATCAATTCCGCTCATATTTCCTCTTTTAGAGCCTCTAAAAATTTCAGCTTTTAGAGGCTTTTCTTAAAGTTTTAATCCTGCCTTTCCGCAGGTTCTTCCTATTTCGTAAATTGAAGAGCCTTCCATTCCTTTTTCAAAGGCTGAACGGTTTTCTTGCTTTACTTCTACAAGGAGACAGCCTGTGGTTTCCCCAAAGAGGCTTGCAATTTTTGAAGCCCCCAGCCCTGTGTGGAAGTCATTTTTTAATTCGGCTCCTATGCCGCTTAAACACATTTCGTAAAGAGCGGCAGCTAAGCCTCCCTCGCTTAAGTCGTGGCATGAAAGAACTAAGCCCTTCATTATGTTGGAGTGAAGTTTTTTATAAAGTTCAGCCGCTTCTTTTTTAAACGGAGGAACAGCTCCGCTTTCTCCTGAAGGAATGCCGAAAAGTTCTGCAAAAACCGAGCCGCCGAAAGAAAATTGAGGTTTACCTACGAGGTAAATAGCCGAACCTTCTTTTTTAAAGTCCGAGCCCGGAACCTTTCCGATGTCGGGAACTATTCCCATCGCCGATATTAAAAGTGACGGCGGAATGGAAACTCTTTTTCCCTCCGAGCTTAGGTATTCGTTATTAAAGGAATCCTTCCCCGAAATAAAGGGAGTTTTAAAGACAAGGGCTGTGTCATAGCAAGAGCGTGCCATCTCTATCAGAGCCCACATGGTTTCGGGACGGTTGGGATCTCCTAAGCAAAAGTTATCGAGGATGGCTGTTTTTTCGGGGTCTGCTCCGGCTGCAACGGCATTTCGGACAGCTTCGTCTATCGCACTTGCTGCGGCTGCGTAAGGATCCAAAAGCCCCTGCCTCGGATTTAAGGCATTTGAGATAGCAACGGCTTTTTTTCCTTCCGTTTCCATAGGCTTTATAACGGCTGCGTCCTGAGGCACATTTCCTTCAGGGCCGTCGTATGGGCGTAGAATTGTTCCGCCTTGAACCTCATGGTCGTAAAGCCTTACTATGTCTTCTTTTGAATTTACGGCATGATGATTTATCACAGCCTTTAGAGCCTCATTTAGATCGGGTTCCGTATATTTAGGATATTTTATAAAAGGTTTTCCATCTTTTGGAGGAGCCGCTTTTAGTTTTCTCTGCGGCGGGCCCGAATGTAAAAAGCCGCATGAAAGGTTTATTATTTCCTTTTCGCCGAAGCGTACCCTTAAAACGGCATCTCCGGTAAAACGGCCGAGGTTTGTTAATTCCACATCGTTGGCATTGCAAAGTTTTTGTAAGGCTTCAAGTTTGTCATTGGGAACGGCGATAACCATTCTTTCTTGTGCCTCCGAAAGCCAGAGCTCCCATGGGGCAAGGCCCTGATATTTTACGGGGATTTTTGCGAGGTCTACATCGCAGCCGAGTGCCGAAGCCATTTCGCCTACGGCAGAAGAATAACCTCCCGCTCCGCAGTCGGTAATTGCCGAATAAAGGCCTTGATCGCGGGCATCGATTAGAACTTCCGCTACCTTTTTTTGAATTATGGGCTCTCCTATTTGAACCGATGAGCCTGCAACATCTCCTGTGCTTGCATCCATTACCATCGAAGAAAAGGTTGCTCCCCTAAGACCGTCCCGCCCCGTTTTTCCGCCTAAGGAAATAATGTGATCTCCGGCCGAGGGTTTTGTGCGGTGCTTGCCTCTTGGGGCGATACCTGCACATCCGCAGTAAACTAAGGGATTTGACGCATAGGCTTCGTGGTAGTGAACGCCTCCGTTTACGGTCGGAATGCCCATCTTGTTTCCGTAGTCCTTAACTCCTTCTATAACGCCTGAGATTATGCGTTTAGGATGAAAGGTTCCCTTGGGAACATTTTCTGCCGGAGTGTCGGGATGGCCGAAACAAAGGACATCGGTTACGGCAAAGGGACGGGCTGAAACGCCCATAACGTCTCTGATAACACCTCCGACTCCGGTATTGGCTCCTCCGAAGGGCTCAATGGCGGAAGGATGGTTATGAGTTTCCGCCTTAAAGGAAACTTCGTATTTTTCGTCAAATTCGATAATTCCGGCATTGTCCACAAAGGCAGATAGAACCCAAGGAGCATTGATGTCATCGGTGGCCTTTTTGATATAGGTTTTAATTATGCTGTTTACACAAAGACCGGGATAGGCCTTTTTTTGCTCCTCAGTGAGAGAAGAGCCGTCAATGTCTATTTTTGCCTTAAAAGTTTTATGAACGCAGTGCTCGCTCCAAGTTTGGGCTATCATTTCAAATTCCGCATCGGTACAAGGCCGTTTTTCCGTCTTGTAGAATTCCCTGATAGCCCTCATCTCGTAAATATCCAAGGCAGCCCGCCTTTCATTTGAGAGGGCTAAAAGTTCCTCATCGTTCATGGAGGCTATGTCTATGAGTTCAACGCTAGTATTAGGTTCATTTTTTCCGTCATGTTCATGAGCCCATGCAGGTTCTACAAAGCCTATTTTATACTGTTCTATAACGTCATTGCATAAAAGGCTTTTTGCAATCTTTTCTATTTCGGCTTGGCTCAGTTCGCCCTGAATATCGTAGGCTTTTCCGCTGGTAATTTCTTCAACGCCGAGAATACCGAGTTCTTTGACTGCCCTCAAGGCCTCGCGTGAAGATGAGTCCGTAACTCCCGGCTTTAAGGCTGTTTCAATATGGAAAATATTTTTTTTATCTTCTATTGTAAAGCCTTCGGTTTGGCTGTACTCATAAAGCTCATCGCAAAACAAGAAATCGGCCAGTACCTTTTTTTCTTCATTTGAAAGATTTCCGCGTACAAAATAAAGGGCTTCGGTATTTATTTCTTTAACGGTTTTAAAGCCGAGAATATGGGCCTGCTTTAAAAGCTCCTCATTTTTGGGTATTTGGAAGTGTAAGCCTTTCTTACTTTTAACACAAAATCGGTAAATATTCATAGACAACCTCTTAAGCTCCGATGGATTTTAGATAAGTATACTTGAACCGAGGGAAAAATTCAAGGGTAGGGATAAAGTGTTGGTTTTGAGCGGGTTTGCTTATTTATGAAGATAAAAACAGGTACGAAGGTTGCTTCAAAAACTACCTGCCTGTTGCTCATTTTTCTCGCCAACTTCGTACCAAAGCAAATTTTGTTTAGAAAGTTTTGTTCATTTTCAAAAATTTCAAGTACTATTCTATTTGTACCTCTGTCAATATTAGTCTATCTGCTCCTAACAAATACCATAATCCAAAAACACCTCCTCCAACGGCAAGAGGTATAGCTGCAACTGTTGCTATACCTAGAGCAATTCCTCCACCAACAGCTGACCCAACCCATGCTAGTGTTCCTGTCAAAGCTCCAGCTCTCATTTTATACACAGGCATAGTAAAAAATTTATGCAGCTAAATCATAAATTTCCTATCATTAAATAAGATATTTTCCCTTATTTAATTAACCACAAAGAAACTAGGATAATATATTCTTGTAAGACTTAGTAAAGGGAATATGCATATTTAGAATATCCATCAGTAACAAGCCATGATCCGTTTTCTGTAAATTTAATGTATTTTATGTCAAATGATTGATCATACCTTAAATATTTGTCTAAAGAATCTGGAATATTACCTTTTGATTGAAAACCATCATTTCCTACGATGATTAATCCTTGATTATTCATTGAAGCAGCATGTATAAAACCATATTTTTTTGATACTTCTTTCATAATATCTAGAATATAATCATCAGATGCAGAAAAATGATTATCTGTAATTACCATCCATTCACCATAATCATTGAAAGTAACACAGTTTATCCTATCTCCTTTTTTTAGATATTCGCTAATTTCATCATGCATACTTTGTGGACATCCTTCTCCATAAAGTTTGTCACCAACACAATACCATGAACCTTTTTCGGTTAAGCAAATATCATCTATAACCCTTCCAGCATTAAGTTCATTCTGCAAATACTCTGCCAATGATCGTGGAATACCTGACCATGCTGCATACTTTCTTCCTGACAATACAACATATCCATAAGTATCAGTTATTGCTCCACTTTTACATGATGATTCTTTTGAAAGATATTCATGGATATAATCAGAATCAGAACTCTGTGAGAAAATTGAAAAACTTACAAATAAAGAAATAATAAAAAATAGAACTGTTTTTTTCATATTATTTGTCCTCCAAATACTGTTTAACATAACACTTTAAATGAGCTCCTTCATTTACATATTTAGAAGATGAACTCAAAACTGAATTTACAGCTTTAAGCACTTTTTCAACAAGAATCTCCTTATTTTTCAATACAGAAGAATCATACTCAATTGCAGCGTCAATCAACGCTTCAGCAGCAATCAACCCTTTACTCATAAAATCCTCCTATGATTTTATTTTTTTCCGAAGAGATATCAAATTGGTTCCGCACAAGTTTTTCTTCAAGAGAATAACTCGCCAACCTAACATATCTTCGATTATAAAAATTTGTGTAATTAAAAAATTTGTAAAAGAATATAGTATTACCATATATTTTAAATTCTTCTTGCCTTATTTGCAGTTTAATTATTTTGCAAAAAGAATTCTTTATATAAGAATAAAAATAAGATAAAAATCTACTGATTAGAGATATTAGAACTAATAGAGAAAATGGGGGGGGGGTAAACTTAGGCTAACATTTTTCTCTGTATTTTTCAGCTCCAAATTTGAGCTTTGAGAAAAATTAAATTGCAAGCCGTTTAAAATTAAGTTTACCATAAGGCTATACTAATATATAAACGATGATTTGTCAAGTCTTGAATTTGACAGTCTTGAATTTGAGAATTTTTGGGTGAGAAAATAATCTTGACGGAATGTGTAATAATTGTGTATACTTCTAATATGAACGAATGCAGGCGATAAAAGCATTAGAAAAAGCAGGGTATTTTTTAAAACGGCATGGAGCAAATCACGATATATATTATAACACCGAGTTAAGATGTTCTATTCCGCTTAAAAGACATAGTTTTGATAAAAATGACTTGCGGTACATTCAAAAAGAGATTGAATATGGAGCTAAAAAATGAAATATGTTTATACTGCTATTTTTACGGAAGAAAAGGATAAGGTGTATGCACGGGTACCTGACCTTAAAGGCTGCATAACAACCGGTAAAAACTTACAGGATGCAATAAAGCAAATGGAGGATGCAATGTCAGCTTGGCTTTGTGTTGCAGAAGATGAAGGCTTTGATATTCCTAATGCGACACCTCAACAGAAAATTATACATACTCAAAATGATACACTTTCTATTATCAAAGCTGATACAAAAAAATATCAAGCTATGACATATTCTAGGGCTGTGCGAAAAAATGTATCGCTTCCCGCATGGCTTGCAGAAGCTGCCGAAACTGCCAATCTTAATTTTTCGCAAGAATTGCAAAATGCTCTTAAAGCAAAATTGAAGATTAGGGTGTAGTAGAAGAACGGCTAACATAAGCCTTAACCCTCCACCTTCATCCCCCTTAAAAGCTCCTTTACTTCTTTCGTAATTCGGTAGCTTTCGATGGCTTTTTGAATAGCCTTGTTGTGAGTGAAAGTATCAAGCTTTTTGTTTTCGATGTAGGGGAGGGTCGTTTTGTATTGCTTGATGAGGGCAAAGCTAAAATACCAAGCTATCATCATATTTACATAGTACTCATCGGATCTGATTTTTGAAACAAGCTCCAACATTTCAGGTTTAAAATATTCATCAAGATAATTCGATAATAAAAGACCTATAGCGTACCTAACGGTATAGGTGTGCTTTGATTTTATCCATATCAAAATTTTTTTGTAAATTTCTTCATGGTGCTTTTTAAATATCTTAGGAGAGAAGCTGTCGCAGGTTGCCCAGTTGTCGATATATGGTAAAAATTTTTCCGTTTCTTTTACCGCCTCATCAAAATCTTTTATGTTTTCAATAAAAAAGCCGTGCAGGTTGTTTTCTTCAAAATATTTGTGAGGCACTTCCTTCATAAAGGCCGAAACCTGTTCCGGTTCGGCTCTAAAAAAATCTTTTGCAAATTTACGCAAGACTGGAGTTCTGATTCCTATCATCGTATTTTCGTCAATATTGGGAATCAGCTTTTTATTAAAGTCCTTGTACTTTTTATCTTCAAAAGAAAAAAGTTTAGTTTGAATTAGTGTTTTTTTCATTACGGGCATTATACCGCTTTTTTAAATTTTTGTCGAGGCTAAGAGCGAGATAAGAGCGAGATAAGAACGGTTGGAAAAATTAAATTTAAGGTAAGACTCTAAAACATAGGTTTTTAGAGGTTCCATTTAAAATATGTTAAAACTATTGAAAGGGGTTTGACAATTTTTCTCTTTTGTCGTATTCTATCCTTATGTTTGTTTCAGTTGTTATAGACCCGGGAGGGAAGGAATCGGCTTCTCATCTCGCAGAAGTCCTAACGGCCAACGGCTTTGAAAGGGTTCAGCATGCCTGTTGGGAATCGGTAACAATCAATGATGAAGGCCTTGTTACCTTAAAGCAGGATATAGACCGCGTTACCGACTATTATGATATAGTCCGCCTTTACCAATACCCTATTCAAGAGGTGCTTGCCGTAACTACGCTTTATAAAAAAAAATGGAGGAGGGTGCTTGTCCGCCCGCCTGCAAAGTAATTGGAGAATTTAAACTTTATGGAAGATTATAGATCGAATTTGGAAGACTTAAAAAACGATATTTATGATATTTGGGGGCGTCTTTGACTCTGATGCGGTAAAGGCGAAAATTACAGAAAAGGAGGCTCTAACACTGGCTCCTGATTTTTGGAATGACAGTAAAAGGGCCGAAAAAATTATGGGAGAAATAAAGGCTCTCAAAAATAGAATTTATCCTTGGCAGGAGCTTATGGATGAGATTTCGGATTTGGAAGTTTTAATGGAGCTTTCTGAAGAATCTGAAAATGACGAGCTATCTAATGAAGTTGAAGAAACTTACAACTCTATTTATGAAAAATATAAAAAATTAAGCATATTGAGCTTACTTTCCGGAGAAGTCGATAAAAACGATGCTTATCTTACAGTCCACGCAGGGGCAGGCGGGACGGAGGCCTGCGATTGGGCCAGTATGCTTGTGCGCATGTATCTACGCTGGTGTGAATCGAGAGGTTTTAAAACAGAAACAATAGACCTTATTGAAGCCGAAGGCGGAATTAAATCTGCGACTTTTCAAATTTCAGGAGATTTTGCATTTGGTCTTTTAAAAAGTGAAACGGGGATTCATAGGCTGGTACGTATCAGCCCATTTGATTCCAACGGGAGGAGACATACATCTTTTACCTCAGTTTTTGTTTTTCCTGTTCTTGATGATACAATAGAGGTGGACATACGCCCTGAAGACTTGCGTATTGATACCTACCGTGCAGGAGGAGCCGGAGGCCAGCATGTAAACAAAACCGATTCGGCTGTGCGTATTACCCATATTCCTACCGGAATAGTTGTAGCCTGTCAAACACAGAGGAGCCAAATCAGCAACAAGGCCACCGCTATGAATGTTCTAAAATCAAGACTTTATAATTATTATGAAGAACAAAAAGAAAAAGAAAATATGAAATTTGCAGCCGAAAAAAAAGGCATATCATGGGGGAACCAGATAAGGTCTTATGTTTTTCAGCCTTATACAATGGTAAAGGACCACCGCACAAAATGTGAAACGGGAAATATTCAAGCAGTAATGGACGGCGGTATAGACGAATTTATAAACAGTTTTTTAAACACAAAAATCGAAGATATGAGCATTGATGAGGACGAAGCTCTATGATCTGCATTGTATGCAAGTCGGAATTTTTAGCATCTCAAATAAGAATGATATGCTGTTCTCATGTAAAAGAGGCTGTTAAGATATTACCTCAGGCATCTCTTATAAATACGTTAATAAATGAAAATGTCAGGCTTGTTTTTTTTGATGCAGGCCTTTTTACGGATACGGCTATTTTTAGACAAAGGAGCCCCGAGACCCAATTTGTTGCAGTTGCTTCCATCGGGGATGAAAATCTGGTTGAAAAATCCCTTATATGCGGAGCTGCGGATTTTTTACTGCGTCCCTTTACCGAAAAAGGAGTTATAAACTGCTTATGATTTTTTTTTCTAGGGTTAAAACTTCTTTTATATTATTTATACTTTTTTTTATGTCTTTTGATTTGTGTGCCCAAAAGAGTGAAAATCCCAATTCCGATTGGACTATTGCCGTTTCGGAATTTAAAACGGAAGACCTTCCGTCTTCTTATCAAAGTTATAAAACAATAGTGCCTGAAATGTTTTTAATTTATATGGACACAGGAGCAAAAAGAATAGTTCCATTTGAAGAAAAAAAAATGAGAGCTCTGATGGAAGTTTCAAATAAAAAACTTAGACTTATAAAAGAAAGAGCAAAACTTATCAAAGACAGGGATGACCTTTTTTTATCGGTTGAAGACAAAAAAACTAAAGACGAAAAAGAAAAAAAACTTAAAGAAGAAATTTTAAAAAAAGAAAAAGATATTTATGCTGCCGACATAGACATAAAAATAGAAGATACCCGTTTTTTTACTTCCGGTGATCCTAAAGCTATAAGTTTGTGGAAGCATGGAGAAACTTTATATAAAATACCGGAAAATTCTAATTTAGGTGAAAATTTAAAAAAAGAAAACATATCGGCCATTATTTACGGATCGGTAAAAGATATTTCAGGCTACATGGTAATAACCGCTTATTTGGATACAGGTCTTCCCGGAATGAAGGTTTACGAATTCTCAGGAGCAGGGAGATATGATGATGTTGAAACTGTTGTTGAAACTATTGCCCGCCAAATATACACAATTATACAAAATACAAAAGAAGTTAAAATATTTTTTGATGTAAGTCCTAAAAATGCAAAAGTTTATATTGACAGTAAATTGATAAATGATTTTTTAAAGCCCGTAATTTTGCGTGAAGGTGTTTATCAAGTAAGCGCTTCTGCGGAAAATTATGTTGAAGAAACAAAAAAAATAGAATTAAAAGATAAAGACTCATATACCTTGAAAATAAATTTAAAACAAGCTGAAACTTTAAAAATCGGTTTTAATCTAAAAAGTGCCGCGCCCGATTTATTTTTTAAATCCCGATATTCTATTAGGATACCTGGTATTATAGATTTGCCCAAAACAAAGTCTATTTTAGAGTTTGAAGAAAAAGGAGTTCATACCTTCGGTTTTTTTGAACCCTCTCCGGATATTCTTTTATCGAATAATGTTAGAAATATGATTATAAAATTAAACAAAAAAAACATAAAAGATTCCATTGAAACTCAAAGAAAAATATTGTATTGGTCTTTAGGCGCTTTTTACATAAGCCTGCCCATAACTATGATTTTAAAAGCAAGTTTAGATGACCAAATATATGCTTTTCAAAACCGTAAACTTCCCTATGCACAGTCCGAGGTTGACCGTATAAACAGATTTGGAATGACTCAAAATGTTTTTCAAGGTATTACTATTGTTTTGGGTGTAAATTATTTTATTCAATTGATAATTTATCTTGTAAAAACGGATAAGGCATTGCCAAGAAAAATAAAACCAGATTATGCCGAGCCTGTTTATTCTGAAGTTAAAACGGATAATGATGTTACCATTAATGCCGAGGAGAATAAAAATGAAAAATAAAAGTTTTGCCGACGGATTAAAAAAATTGTTCGGTTTATATAAGGGGCCTGATGAGACCTTTTTTGAAGAATTAACGGATACTTTAATCGAAGGTGATATTGGGCCAAAAACCGCTCTTGAAATTGAAAAGGCCTTACGGGAAATTTGTAAAAGAGAAAAACTTGTTTCTGAAGAAGATGTTTTAAATTCTCTTTACAAAATTTTATTACCCTATGTAAAGGTCTGTTCCTTAAATCCTGAAGCAGGCAAGGTTTCCATTTACCTTGTTTTAGGTGTAAACGGAGTTGGAAAGACAACATCTATAGGAAAGATGGCTCATTATTATAAAGAAAAATCCGGCATTCCTATTATTTTGGCTGCGGGAGATACCTTTAGGGCTGCTGCAATCGAACAGCTGAAATTTCACGGTGAAAAAAATGATGTGAGAGTTGTCGCTCATCAGCACGGGGGGGATCCGGGTGCAGTTATCTTTGATGCAGGAGATGCTATGGCTGCCTCAGGCGGAGGCCTTGTTCTTGCAGATACGGCAGGGCGGCTTCATAATAAGGAAAATCTGGTTAGGGAGCTTCAAAAAATAGACCGGATTGCAAAAACAAAGGCTTCTGAAGGCTGCTATAAAAAGATACTGGTATTGGATGCAACTACCGGTCAAAACGGTTTAAGGCAAGCCGAAGTTTTTCACGAAGCGATAGGAGTTGATGCCGTTTTTTTAACAAAGTATGACTCTACAGCAAAGGGCGGTGTTGCCGTTACTGTAGGAAAAGAGCTTAATCTTCCTATGGTTTTTGTAGGAACGGGTGAAAAATATGAAAATATATCGCCGTTTTCCGCCGAAAGCTATGTAAAGGAATTTATCGGAAAAATATAAATGAATTTTAAAAAAACGTTTTTTCCTTTTTTACTTGTTTTTTCTCTTTTTATTTTTGCAGACGGAACGGAAAATGCCGATGATGTTAAAAATAAAATTCCCGTAGAAAATGCTGAAGAAGATAAAACTAAATCCGAAGAAAAAAAAATTGCTGAAGAAGATGAAGCTAAAAAAACTGAAGAAGAACCCGATAACGGATTTTACTCTATTCAAAGCTCAGGGCTTACAACCGGTTTCGGAGACCGATGGTTTTTTGAAGAACTTGATGACCACGGCAGACCTCTTCTTTCCGTTCTATATGAAAAAGATAAGCTCATAGAAAAAAAAACATATACCTACAAAGAAAGTTATCTTGATTCTTGCGATATTTTTTTATCGGATAAACTTATCAAAATAAAATATAATAAAAAAAGAATGGAAACGGAAAAAAACATTTATGATGCAGAAGGTAAAAACGAACTTGAAAAAAATATTTATACTTATAATGAAAATAATTTATTGATCGAATCTTTTTTAAAAAAAGAAGGAACCGAATATATTTCAAAATATGAATACGGAAATGAAAATAAAATAAAATCTAAAACCGACTTTATAAACGGAAATAAAATTTCTTATACGGAATATATGACGGATAAAAAAATAGTTCATTTATTCGAGTACGGAAAAGAAATCGGTGTTGTGGAGGAAGAAACTTAAAATGAAAAAAAATAGTTATGGATGGATTTTTTTTGTTTTACATCGTTTTAATTCTGCAGATACAAAGGGGCGCTCTTCCATCTCCACTCTTTTTTCTATTTTGGGGATTGCCTTCGGCGTAATGGTCTTGACTGTTGTTCTATCCATAATGAACGGTCTCCAGATGGGATACATAGATACAATTTTACAAGTTAGTTCGGGGCATATAAGGTTGTACGGCGAAATAGATGACCTAAAAAAAGCCGAAAATTTAAAACTCCATAAGGCCTTTTTTGTGTTTCAAGAATCGCAAACTCTTATGCAGGGAAATTACGGTAAACAGCACGGTGTTTTAATCCGTTCAGTGGAAGAAGATATAATGCAAAAAGATAAAGAGCTTGCCGATGCGTTAAAAATGTCTTCAGGTTCCTTTAACATTTCAAAAGAAAATGCGGTAGTTTTAGGTTATGAATTAGCCCGCCAAATCGGGATAAAAGTAGGGGACAATGTAAATATCATAGCCGTTTCAGGCTCATCCGAAACAAGTCTTTTTCCTGAAAATCAAGACTTAATTGTTACAGGTATTTTTAAAACGGGATATTATGAGGTCGACTCTTCTTTTGCCTTTATGTCTTTAGAAAACGGAGAAAAGTTATTCGGAAAAGAATCGAAGCTCTATGCCTCAGTCAAGCTGCAAAATCAAAACAATGATGCTTCCTATATATCTTCCCTAAATGCTGCATCCCTTAATTTAAAATCGGAATCATGGCGCACTTATAATCATGCTTTTTTCGGTGCTCTTAGAATAGAAAAAAATATGATGATGCTTTTGGTTATTTTAATTTTTTTGGTTGTGTCGGTTAATATTTACAACGGAATGAGGCGTTCCATTTATGAAAGGAGAGAAGAAATTTCCGTTCTTGCTTCTCTTGGTGCTTACTCCAAACATATACAGGCCCTTTTTATTGCAAACGGTTTTACAATAGGTTTGATAGGTGCAAGTGCCGGTCTTTTATTGGGACTTTTGCTCTCGGTTCAAATAAATTCTATTTTTAATTTAATAGAAAATGCAGTAAATTCGATTTTGAATTTTGTGTCCGTATTGTTTCAAAATTCGTCCGATGCGGATTTTGCCGTTTTTAGTCCTGTCTATTTTTACATGGAGACCGTTCCGGTTAGAATATTTTTTAATGAAATTTTATTGATTTTTTTGTTCGGCATTTTTTCCTCATCCGCAGCGGCTATGATAGCTGCGAGACGGATATTAAAATTAAAGCCGGCGGAGGTATTACGCTATGAGTAGGGATATAGTTTTAATTTCAGGTTTAACCAAAATATTTTCTTCGGCAAGCGAAAAACTTGTAATATTCGATAAACTGAATTTTTCTATTGAAGAAGGGAAAAAGATTTCGATTACAGGTGAATCCGGTTCGGGTAAAAGTACCTTTTTAAATATACTGGGCGGTCTTGAATCGGCAGACAGCGGTGAGATTATTGCAGGTGCTTATAAAGTTCATTCCCTTGATGAAAAATCTCTTACCGAATATCGAAGCTCGTTTTTAGGTCTGGTTTTTCAATTTCATTATTTATTAAAGGATTTTACGGCTCTTGAAAACGTGATGCTTCCCGCCCTTATTGCAGGCAGACCGAAAAAAGAAATAAAAGAAAAGGCTCTCTCCCTTTTAGAGGATGTAAAATTGGCCGAACGCAAAAATCATTTTCCGTCTCAGCTGTCGGGAGGCGAAAGGCAGAGGGTTGCAGTTGCCCGTTCTTTGATAAATAGTCCGTCACTTATTCTTGCCGATGAGCCTACGGGAAACTTAGATCCTTCCAATGCCGAGACTGTTCAAAATCTTTTATTTTCAGTAGTAGATAAACACAAAAAAACTTTGGTTCTTGTTACCCACGATCAAAATATCGCATCAATGACGGACATTTCTTATAAACTTTACAAGGGAAATTTGGAAGAAGTATGAAAAATTTCGTCTTTATAAAAATGGCATTTAGATTTTTAGGTATAGGTTCAGGAAAAACGGTTTCCAATGCACGTAAAAGTTTATTCGGTGCCGTTTTAGGTATAGGCATAAGTATAATTCCCCTCATTGTCGTTTTAGTTGTCTCTGACGGTATGATTCAAGGAATAACTTCCCGAACAATCGAGCTTGGAACAGGACATCTGCAAGCTATAGATATGAGGCCTATCGCAAGTTATAAAAATGCCGAAACCGAAAAAAATGTGCGCTCATTGATTCTTGATTTTAATAAAGATGACTTTGTTGAAAATGCTTGGATTGAAAGGCAGGGAAACGGTTTGGTTATCGGTAAAAACGGAAGAAGCGGAGGTACTATCCGTGCAGTAGAGCCTGAGTTTTTTACTCAAAATAGTAGAGCTTGTAATCTGATAAAGGTCATATCCGGTTCTTTGGAATTTGAAAATAATAAGTCTGCCGTTTTGGGTTCAAAAATAGCTGAAAAACTCGGCTTAAAAGTAGGAGATACATGCAGGATTATAACTTTAAACAAAAATGAAAAAGGTAAAACAATTCCCCGTGTAAGTTTATTTAAAATTTCAGGCCTTATATCTTCAGGTTATCAAGAGCTGGATGCCTTATGGGTTTTTATCCCCTTAGAGGAAGGTTTGAAGATTATGCCGATGGCTTCTTCTTTAACCTCAATACTAATTTCGACTAAGGACCCATTTGATGAAGATAAGATGCAGGCTCTTCAATTTAAATTAAGCTCAATATTACCGGAAAATTTTTCGATATATGCTTGGTCCGATTTAAACCGTTCTTCTTTTGTTTCTTTTAAGACCACAAAAAATATATTGATGTTTATAATGTTTTTGATTGTTTTAGTCGCTTCTGCCAATATTTCATCTGCTATTGTTATGCTTGTTATGGAAAGACGGCGGGAAATAGCCATACTCAAAGCTGCCGGAGCTCATCCTTCGTCTATAAGCCTTGCTTTTTTACTTGCCGGCCTTTTAACAAGTTTGGGCGGTATCATTTTGGGGATGCCCTTAGGGATTTTGACGGCCTTACATATAAACGAAATATTTGACTATGTAGAAAAAATTTTAAACTATCTTCAAAATTTTTTTTATAGCTTCTTTAACGGAACAGGAAAGCCGCTTGAAATTCATCTTTTAGACCCTGCATATTATTTGGAATATATTCCTGTAAAATTAAACCTTTTTGATCTTTACATAATAGCCGTTTCTATGTTAATATTATCTGTAGTAGTTTGTTTGGTTCCTGCAGTAAGAGCAGGAAAAGAAAAGCCTATAGAAATTATGAGAAAGTTATGAGGATGTTATGATTTGCGATATATGTAAGTTAAATGAGGCTAAAGTTTCTGTGGAACAAGTTACAGACGTTGTTACTAAACATATTTATCTTTGTCTGAGCTGCTCGCGGCGTCTTGGGTTCGGTATGTTTTCTGAAAATATTGATATTTCTATAACCAAACTCTTGGAAAATAGCGATACAAGCATGTCCGAAGACAAAAAATATGCTCAATGCCCTGTTTGCGGTCAGTCTTTAAGCGATATAAAATCTAAGCAAAAAATAGGATGTGCCGAATGTTTTTCATTTTTTAGAGCCGAAATTTTGGAAATATTGGGACAAAAAAAGAAAAATCTAAGATATTTGGGACTTTTACAAGGTTCTTCAGATAATTCTTTTAAAGAAAAAAATTGCTGTGAAGAACTTCGCCAAAAGCTCAAGGAAGCCGTCGAAATTGAAGATTATGAAACGGCAGCCGCTTTGCGGGATGAGCTTAAAGCTTTGGAGAAGAAAAATGATCTCAAAGTATGACGGCTGGTATGCAGAAGGCGGTCCCGATACCGACGTTGCCCTATATAGCCGTTGCAATCTGGCACGCAATATATCGGGTTTTTTATTTCCTAATAAAATAGATACTGCAGATTCTTCTGATGTGATTTCGCTTGTTTTTTCTTTTTTTGATTCTTTAAAAGATGCCGCTTATTTTAAAAAATTAAAACTTAAATCCATAGGCCCTCTTTCCGTAAAATTGCTTGAAGAAAAAGGAGTCCTTTTTACGGATATGCCTGCAAAATCGGAAAAAGCTGTAATAATGCATGAAAACGGTTCTCTCTATGTAGGTTTAAATCTTGAAGATCATATAAATATATCTTCTTTTACCTCTGGATTGGATACTGAAGACGTATATGCAAGGTCTTCCTCCATAGAATTGGAAATGCGGAAAAAAATTATATTTTCAGAAGATAAAGAAATAGGTTTTTTATCTTCCGATATTACGGGAATAGGTACCGGCTTAAAATTTTCGGTTTTATGTTCTCTGCCCGGAATATTATATTCAAATTCCATAGCTTATGTTTTGGAACTAACGAAGAAAAATAATCTTAATGTTGCAGGCTATTTTTCTCCCAGCTCAAAAAATTCTATAGGAGCCCTTTTTTTGATTTCAACTGCCGTATCGACGGGAGATAATGAGGATACCCAAATTATGGACTTTATTTCGAGCTTAAATGAAATAATAAAAATGGAAAGAGATTTAAGACAAACTTTTTTAAATGAAAATACTTTAAAACTTGAAGATATGCTTAGGAGGTCTCTTGCCTTATCTCAAGCTGCAAAACTTATGGACTTTAAGGAAGCGGCGGATATAGTTTTTAAAATTAAATTGGGCTTAAATTTAGGCTTAATTACGGGTATTACTAATGAAGAATGTAATTCTATGGTTTTTAAAGCTCAGATGGGGCATCTTGCCTTTTTGATGCTTAACAGTAATATGCTGCTATCCGATAAGGCCTTAAATGATTACTCGATTGAAGAATATCGGGCTCATATCATTCAAGAACTATGTTCAAAAGTCCGAATTATAATGTGAGGTGTTATATGTGTCAAGGTCTTTCACAAGATGCTCATAAGCTGCTTACTCTTTTCGGCCAACAAGAGGCAAGACGGGTTAATGCAGACCTTTTTCAACCGGAGCATATTTTGTCTGCTCTTATCAGAAACAAGGTTGGCCGTGCTTATTTAATTCTGCAACGGTTAAATATAGACATTTTGAATTTACAGTTATTTATAGAACAAAATATTCCGGTTCGCAGCGGCGATAGAATTATAGGCGAAATTCCTCCTTCTCGAAGAATTAAGACTTTGATTGATCTTGCTACCATAGAAGCCAGAACTATGCGACACAGTGTTGTAGGGACAGAACATATTCTTATTGCACTTGTTAGAGAAGAAAATTCGATAATTTCCGAATTTTTTATGAGGTACGGTATCTTAACGGAAGATATAAGAATTGCAGTCTTAAAATTAATAGATCAAACAGTATCGGCTAAAGTAAGCAAGACATCCGACAGCATAAAAAACAAAAATTCGGCTCTCTTGGAATTCGGCCGCAATCTTACTGAAACGGTTAAATCGGGTTCTCTTGACCCTATAATAGGCAGAGAAAAAGAAATAAAAAGACTTATTCAAATACTTTCCCGCCGTACAAAAAATAATCCTATTCTGGTCGGGGAGCCCGGAATAGGTAAAACCTCCATTGTTGAAGGATTAGCCTTTGCAATTATCAATGACAATGTTCCGCATAATCTTCTTAACAAAAACATAATTTCACTGGATTTGGCTTCGGTAATTGCGGGTACAAAGTACCGAGGCCAGTTTGAAGAGCGGTTAAAGCAGATTATAAATGAGGTAAAAGAAAATAAAAATATAATTTTATTTATAGATGAAATTCACACCCTGATAGGCACGGGTGGATCGCAAGGAGCTATGGATGCTGCCAATATTTTAAAACCTGTTCTTGCACGAGGAGAAATACAATGTATTGGGGCTACAACAATAGATGAATATAGAAGGTTTTTTAAAAATGACTTAGCCCTTGAACGCCGTTTTCAAGTTATATCCGTAAAAGAACCTGATGCACAAGAAACCTTTGATATAATATGCGGTATAAAACACAAATACGAAGAACACCACAATGTAATTTATGAACCGGAAACGGTTACAAAGATAATTGAGTATGCAAAGAGATATATTCCCGACAGATTTTTTCCTGATAAGGCTATTGATGTTTTGGATGAAGCCGGTGCAATGAAAAAAATTATAATTGATAAAAAACCGAGCGAGCTTTTTGAAATAGAAGAAAAAATTAATTTTTTGTTGGCAGAAAAATCCGAATTGGTTGAGATGCAAAACTATGAAAAAGCTGCCTTGATTAGAGATGAAGTATTGGATTTAAAGCATGATCTATATCATGTCAAAAATAAGTGGATAAACGATTATCAAAATCCTATTTCTTACGTTACTGAAAAGGATATAACCGACGTTGTTTCAATGATGACGGATATTCCTGTAAACAGTTTAGGTCAAGATGAAGTTGAAAGAATGCTGCATATGGAAGAAGAATTAAAAAAAACGGTCATAGGTCAGGATGAACCTGTTTCTCTTCTTGCTAATGCTATAAGGCGTTCCCGAGCAGGAATCTCCTCCCCTGATAGACCCATAGGTTCATTTTTATTTTTAGGGCCCACCGGTGTAGGTAAAACTCTTCTTGCAAAAACTCTGGCAGAATTTTTATTCGGCACAAAGGAAGCCTTAATCCGTGTGGACATGAGTGATTACATGGAAAAACATAATGCGGCCAAACTTATAGGCGCCCCTCCTGGATATGTCGGCTTTGAGTCCGGCGGATTTTTGACAGAGAAGATAAGGCGTAATCCGTATTCTGTTTTGCTTTTAGATGAAATAGAAAAAGCTCATCCTGATGTATTTAATATTCTTTTGCAAATTCTGGAAGAGGGGGAGCTTAGAGACAGCCAAGGCTATCTTGTAAATTTTAAAAATACCGTTGTAATTATGACAAGCAATGCCGGATCTAAATCGATAATAAAGGAGCAGCAGCTGGGCTTTAATCTTACAGGAGATGGAGTTATGGCATACTCTGAAATAAGAGCAAGTGCTCTTAACGAAATAAAAAAATTTTTATCTCCCGAATTTATAAATAGAATTGATGAGATGCTGGTTTTTAGGCCATTGGATAAGGATGATATTAAAAGAATATTAGAACTTGAACTTAAAACATTTGAAGATAGAATCGCCAAGCAGGGGTTATTTATAGAGCTTTCAAGGGAAGCTGAAGACTTCTTTGCCGATAAGGGCTATGACCCTGCCTATGGTGCCCGTCCTATGAGAAGGCTTCTTCAAAATAAGATAGAAGATGCTTTGTCAATTAAAATAATAAACGGAGAATTTTCAAAAGGAAAAACAGCCTTTGTTGACTTTTCGGCAGAAGACGATGATATAACTATAAGCATTAAAGAAAATAACGATTATGAAAACAGCTACAGCACATCAGCCAGATTAGAAGCTGAATCCGACTGATGTTGATGGCCAAGTCCGGCCTTGGCTGGAAAGTTTTATATTGACGTATTATCCGGAATGATGGAATTTTTTATTATAACATAGATTCCGTCTATTACATGATAAAACCCGTAGTCTCCGTCAGGCGGAATTTGGTCCATACCTATTGATACGTTATTACCTATGTGTACATTTTTGTCGATTATTGCAGAACGTATTCTGCAATGATTTCCTATACCCAAGCTGGGGCTGCCTTCTTTTAATCGAGCTTCTTTTTCCTCATGTGTTTCATAATAGTCCGCTCCCATGCAGATAGAGTCTTCTACAAAGCTGCCCGTTTCTATGATGGATCTGACTCCTATTACGGAATGATTTATTGTGGAATTGGTTATAACACAGCCTTCGCTGCAGATAGATCTGCTTAAGTGTGCATAGTTTACCTTTGACGGCGGTAAATTTCTGTTATGGGTGTATATCGGCCTTTCAGCATCGTAAAAGTCGAATTTAGGTTTTATCTCCGTTAGGTCAAGGGTTGCATCATAGAAAGATTTTATTGTTCCTATGTCTGACCAGTAGCCGTTATGAGGAAAAGCCGAGACCTTGTATCCGCTGTTTATTGCTGCAGGAATAACTTCTTTTCCGAAATCGGTATAATCACTGTCTAGGCACTCTTCCATAATCTTTGCACTAAAAATGTATATACCCATTGACGCAAGGTACAGTTTATTAGGATCATCAGGTTTGATAGGGGATTTTTCAGGGATTTTCCAATCATCTATGTTTTTGTCTGTTCCCGGTTTTTCCATGAACTCGGTAATTACCGAATCCGCATTTACCTTCATAATCCCGAAACCTGAAGCGTCTTCCCTTGTCACAGGGGTGCAAGCCACGGTAATATCTGAGCCCGATTCATTGTGAAATTCTAAAAACTTTTTTAGGTCCATACGGTAGAGCTGATCACCTGCAAGAATTAAATAGTGGGATGGATTTTGATGTCTAAAATGATGAAGGTTCTTTCTGATAGAGTCGGCCGTTCCTTCATACCAGCCCGTATTGTCAAAAGTTTGTTCTGCTGCAAGAATCTCTACAAATCCGTTTGAAAACGTATCAAAAGTGTAGGCTTTTGCAATATGAATATGCAAAGATGCCGAGTTAAACTGTGTTACAATATAAATATTCCTAAAACCGGAATTTATACAATTCGAAAGAGGAATATCGATAATCCGATGCTTGCCTCCAAAAGGTACAGCCGGTTTAGATCGATGCATGGTAAGCGGATAAAGACGTGTTCCTTTTCCGCCTCCTAATATTATAGAAAGAACTTTTGTCATAGACGTCCCCCTCTCTAATATTATATAATGCTTTTTAAGATTTTACCAGACTAATTTACTAATTCTTTATAAATTTTTTCTATTCTTTTTGCAAAGTTAGCAGACGAAAAATTATCGGCAAGCTTAAATGCTTCTTCTGCATAGTGTTTTATTTCTGCTTTGTTTTGTAAAGCAAATTTAATATTATCTAAAAGCTCATGGTCTTCTTTAAACAATAGACCGTTTTTTTTATGAAACACAAGTCCCTTAACATTTGTGTCATCATATACCAAAACGGGGACCCCTGCAGCCATTGCTTCAAGAATAGTTAGTCCCTGTGTTTCCGTTTTTGACGGACTTATAAATATATCTGCTATTTTATAATATATGGGAACTTTGTCGTTTGGAATTCTATTTGTAAATATAACATTATCTTCTAAATTCAAATCTTTTGCTTTTTCTTCAAGTTTTAATCTATCAGGTCCGTCACCTACAATAATTAATTGAATATTTTTATCTTTGTTTATTATTTCAGGCATTATATTAATCAAAGTTTCAATATTTTTTTCTTTTGAGATTCTTCCTAAAAATATAATTTTAAATGAATCTTTTTTTATATTAAAAGATTTTAATAAGTTGTCTATTTCGGTGTCAGTAAAACTTTTTTTAAATTTTTCAAGATTTATTCCTGTGGGGACAACATAAATTTTATTTTTTACTCCATAGCTTAAAAGCAAGTCCTTTGTTTTTTCTGTGGGGGCTATAATTCCTGAAAAATGGGCAATATAATGTTTTGAGAATTTTCGCACTATTTTTTTTAAAGGCATTTTTCCAATATTAGAAATATAGTGGGTATATTCTTCATAAACTGTATGATATGTGTGCAATGAGGGAATATTAAGGTCTTTAGCAATGTAAGTACCGAAATTGCCCATAGAAAATTCCGTTTGAGTATGCACTATATCGAAATTTAAAGCCTTTACTTTATTGTATGCCTTTGTATGTTTTAAAAATAATCCTATTCTAAATTCCGACCATTTAAAGAACGGAATTGAAGGAATGCGTATAATATGTTTTTCATCCTCATCCTTAAACCCAGGGAAAGTTGTTGTAATTATATATACTTCGTGATTAAGTTTTTCCAATTCTTTTTGTAAGTTCATCGTGGAGGTTATAACTCCGTTTATTTGAGGGTAATAGCAATCGGTAAAAATTCCTATTTTCATTTTATATAGCTCCAATCAAAATTTATCATAGGCGGGTTTATTCTATCACAAATGATTTTTTTTGACAACAACTCTTAATCGTGTTTTAAATGTTCATGTCTTGACCGTGACATGTCTAACCGTGCTTGACAGAATCTGCAAGACCAACTAAACTAATACTTGTTATGAGGCAATTTAATAGGTTAATCGCTATTTTTTTCATTTTTTTTATTACGGCTAAAGCTATAAGTCCGGAAGAAGAGACTTCCTTTAATTTTTCCGCTTCTCCTTGTCTGATAATAGGCTCAGGTTTTGAATATGTTTTAAAATATGATATAACTAGAAGCCGTTTAGATTGGCCTCTTTTACCTTCCGGAGGGTTTACGGCTAATACCGAATTTAGGTTTAAAAAAGGCCTTTACCTTTCTTTTTTTTCTTCATTTATTATTCCTTCCTATTCCGGCCAGATATTTGACTATGATTACCTTAACAATTCTGATCCTTTTATGTTGACTAAGTTTTCTGAACATAAGTCTTATATAAGGCAAGGCGTAGATTTAAATTTTAATTTAGGTTGGGTGAGGTCTCTTGTTATATATAAGACGTCTGGAAATAAAAATATAAAAATATATTGCGGGCCGTCTTTAGGAATAAGATATATTTTAAATTCGTGGGATGCCGTGGACGGTTATACCAAGTATCCTCCTGATACCGAGCCTCCAAGTCCTGTTTTACCCGATACGCCTATAGTTCCCGTAAGCGGTATAGGCATAAGTTATAAGCAGGCTTTTATCTTGCCTTATATCGGGATGCTATTTAGGTTTGAGCTTCCAAGAGACTGGAAGATTGATTTATCTACCCAACTTTGTCCGAGTGCTATTGGGTTTGCAGAGGATTTTCATTATAAGAGAGATGGCAGCGGACTAAAATTTGTAGATGTATTTGAAAAGAAAAATATATCTTTTTACTTATATCTTTCGGCAGCAAAAAAACTTTCAAAGTATTTTTCTTTTTTTTCTTCAGTTGACTACACCTCGATTACGGCTTATAACGGAAAATCCTTTGTTTATTTTTTAAAATCAGGTTTATTAAAAAGCTATTCAGCTACAGGTGCTGCCGGAGCTTCCCTGCACTGCGGCCGTATAAGTTTAGGCTTTATTTTTCATATAATAAAATAGATTTTTTTTTGATAATTTTAAATAAAAAACCCCGAGCTCTTTTGGAGCCCGGGTAAAATTATTTTAGGAGGTATGATAAACAGTTCGGCAGGTTTTATGTATTACCAACTTTCTTGGCGGAGGATATAATCTGTAAAGGAATTTAGCTCAAGTACCTTTTTTACTTTTTCAAGTTCATGAGGTCTGATACCGTACAAGACAACTCTTGTAGTTGTTTCGGTTTTTTCATAGGCAGGTTCAAAGCCTATTTTTCTTAATTTGATTACAAGCCTCATAGCGTTTTCTTCACGTTTAAATGAACCCAGTTGAATTCTCCATAAAACGCCCTCTGTTTCCGAAGCCTTAGCCGGTATATAAACAAGATCGCGATTTTTTGTATCAGGTATGTAATTCGGGGATTGACTTTGAGACTGTTTTACGGATTGCACGGCAGTTTCTTCCGTTTTTACTGGAATATTTTCTTTAGTCACCGGTTTTTTTGAAGTTTCGGTATTAGTAAAGGATTCCATATTGGCTGGGTCTATCTTTCTTAGCCTTACCCTTACAACCCCATGAGAGAGCATATCTAAGGCTTTTGCAGCTGCCTTTGAGACATCTATTTCACGGTTACCTACAAAGGGGCCTCTATCATTTATTCTTACGATGACTTTTTTTCCGTTTTCTAAGTTGGTAACTTCAACAAGAGTTCCAAAAGGAAGCGTTTTGTGCGCTGCAGTATACGTATTCATATCGAATATTTCCCCGTTTGCGGTAGGCCTTCCGTTAAAGGCTTCTCCGTAATACGAAGCATAGGTTTCCTCGCTTATAATTTCTCCTTGTGCCGTTAATGAACCTATAATTGACAAGGACAAAATTAATATAAAGATTGTTTTTTTCATTTAATTCCTCCCGAATTAAAATCTCATATATTCAGTATCGGAATAAAAAAAAATAAGATTAGAAAAAAGCCCTAAACCGTTTAAGTTTAGGGCTTTTGTGCTGAAGACGGGAATTGAACCCGTACGGCATTACTGCCAAGGGATTTTAAGTCCCTAGTGTCTACCTATTCCACCACTTCAGCGGATGTGGTATACTATCATAAATTTTAAAGGAGGTCAAGATGTTTTCCGACTCTCATGCGCATTTTTTTATGATTTTTCAAAGGAATGAAGGAGATACTTCGTTTTTACATACAATGAAAGAAAGAAATTTTAAGTTTGCTATGGATATCGGTACTCAGCCGGGTGATTTAAAAGAAAGGCAAAAATTTATTTCGGATGTTTTTAGCGACAAAATTCAAGGGCAAATGCCCGGGCTAATGCACGGTCAAATGACCATGCAAGCGACCGTTCATGAGCCTGAGCGTTTTCCCGATTTTATGCATTTTGCGGCAGGTCTTTGGCCCCATGCCGAAAGTATTGCCGATCCAGAAAATGCTCTTGCAGCCTTAAAAACCGATATTGATACTCTTTTTTTGCAAAAAGCCGAAGCGGAAAAGACTAATTCGGGTAAGCCCTTTTATTGCGGCCTTGGAGAATGCGGGCTTGACCGTTACTGGAACGGTCCTGCTGCCGAAAAAAGGGGAGGGGATTTAAATTCCGAAGAAAAAGGCACAAGCGATATAGAAGGGGAGGAGTTTCTTTTTAAAGAGCAGTTAAAAATCGCAAAAGAAAAAAATCTTTCCGTAATCGTTCATTCAAGGGATGCTTACGAAGATACCCTAAAATGTATTGATGAGGTAGGACATCACAAAGGGATAATTCACTGCTATTCCTATGGGCTTAAAGAGGCTTATACCTTTTTGGAAAGGGGTTGGTATATTTCCTTTCCCGGGAATGTAACTTATGCTAAAAAGCAGGCCGATAAGGATAGGATTGCAGAGCTTGTGAAGGCCATTCCTGCCGATAAGCTCTTGCTTGAAACGGATGCCCCGTATTTAGCCCCTGTTCCTTTTAGAGGAAAGATAAATACTCCTCTTTTAATAGAATACACCTATGCCGCCGTTTCCGAGATTTTAGGTAAATCTATGGAAGCATTGGCAGAACAAATTTATCAAAACTGCTGTTCTTGTTTTTTGGTAAGGTAGTGTCGGGCATATCTAAAAACTCGGTTAGTTTTTAGAGGTCCCGTATAGTTTAAAAAAAGGTTCTTTACAGTAAAAAGGCTGTCCGCCCTTATGGGAGCCCCTTGTGTGGATCCCGTATGGGGAACAGCCTTTTGTTTTATTTAAAAAGCTTTAAATTTTACTGCTTAATCAAAATAAATTCTACTCGGCGGTTTTTCCACCAGTTGTCCCTGTCGTTAAAGGAGGCAACGGGCTTGGAGCTTCCCATTCCAACCGAAGAAAGACGGGAGCTTCTGACGCCTTCCTTTATAAGGAATTGGCGGACAGCCTCCGCCCTTTGTTTTGATAAGGGGAGGAGATCCGCTTTTTCTTCTTTTTCGGTACCTGTCGTAGTATTGGCGTGTCCTTCAACCTGAACCTGATATTCGGGGAATTTATTGAGGATAACGGCAATACGCTTTAAGATATTATTGTTCTTATCGACAATGGCTTTATCGAGACCGTTGAAGTCGGCTGCATTTCCTCTAAAAATAATCGAAGGTACGGCTATTTTAAGTTTATCCCCGTCCCTGATAACAAGGATATCTACCGGAATGTAGCCCCTGTAAACCGAGGTAAGGCCTACCTTGTCGGTTACCGTAAAGGTAAAAGGATAATCCGTTGCCGACTGTACCGTTTCTCCTGAAAGAGAGCGGCCGTCCCAGATGAGTTCATTAGTTATCTTTTCTTTTCCGTCTGTTTTCCAGAAAAGCTTTCCGCCGTTTTCTTCCGGTTCGGTAATTTCAAACTTCCAGTTTTCGATACCGGCCTTTGAATCGGCTTTTAGGCTTATGTAGAGGTCATCATCGGTGCCGTCATTATCGGGGCTGAAATATTTAGGCCTTGTGCTGACTCCGATCTTAGGTGCTTCAGTTGAAAGGATGAAGACATCGGTAAAGGCCGTTACTATATCGCCTTTTTTATATTCTATGTACATAGTTGCCAGATATCTGCCGTCGGGAGCCTTTGAATTTCCGCTCTTGCCGTCCCATATAAGTTTTTTAGGCAGATTTCCGTCCTTTTTGGAAGTCCATTCGGCAAAAATCTTACCGCTTTCGACATCCGAAATTTGTATATTCCAGTTATCTATTTCGGCATCAATGTTTGTAAGTACCGAAATATTTTGAACATCCTTTATTCCGTTACCTGTAGGAGAAAATACCTTGTGTTCGGCGGTTATATAACCCTTGGCTTGACGGCGGTCTACGATGATTCCTTCAAGTTTTTGAACGGTCTTGTTTCCTGCCTCGTCTTCAGCCTCTACGACATAGGTATACTTTTCATCGGGAGCCTTATTGCCCTTATCGTCATCTGCTTCCCATATAAAATTATCTGCCTTGTTTTTCCATTTTAGGGTTTTTACAGTTTTGTTTTTGGAATCGACAAAGCGTCCTACCCATTCTTTTTCGGAAGAAGAAATTTGACCTATGGGAAGGTTCGGCTTGTTGTTTCCTTCAACAGGAGAAAAGGCCAAATAGGGAGCGGAAATTTCAATTTCAGGATAAACGGTGTCTATCGTTATCGATGAAATAACGGATTTTGCCTTGTTTTTGTTTGCAAGCTCTACTTCAAATTCTGCAGAGTATATTCCGTCAGGAACGCCGTCAGGAGCCGGTTTATTTTTTTCTAAAGAAGAAATTTTATCGGGCATTCCATCCCAAGTTATCTTTTTTGGAGCTGTGCTGCCATTGTATGTTTTAATAACATTTCCATTTGAGTCCTTAATATTAAGACTAAATGAGCTGACAGCCGTTTTTGATTTTATGACAGGATAGAATTCCATACTGTCCTTTACCCCGTCATTATTGGGAGAAAAGGCCGTATAATTTGATTGGAGAATGATATCGGCTTTTTCGGTATTAAGTTCTACTAGTACCTGATTGGATAAAGCTTCGTTTTGAGCCTCATCAATTCCCCTTAACACATAGATGTACTTACCGTCTTCGGTAAAGCTGCCGTCGGACTTTCTTCCGTTCCATTCAAATTGAGCCGGAAGTTTACCTCCGAAATTGTTTGTATAAACCGGTGTGCCGCTGATTGTATTTCCGCTTGAGGCCTTATAGATTTCCGCCGTCCATAAGCCGGGGTTTTCTTCCTTGTGGGTAAAGATGATGCTGTCCAGTTCTCCGTCGCCGTCGGGAGAAAATAGTTTTTGGTTTGTACTTGCTTCAGCCTTGGGTGGTGTAATGTCCAAGGTAAAAGAGGGCGTTTGAGTTGAAGGCTTATGCCCGTTTATATACCTTGCGGAAATAAAGGCCTTGTATGTGCCCTCAGGCAAGAGCTTTCCTGCTTCGTCCTTTCCGTCAAAACTTTTGGTTTCTATCTTTGAGGGGCTTCCCATATATGTTTTTACGGTTGCACCTGTTTGATTTTTTACTTCAATCTTCCATTCTTCAAGTCCCTTGGTAATAGGAATTGAAGGAATAAAGCTTATCTTATTGTTTGAGCTGCTTACCGGCGAAAAGGCGTTTTTATCTATATTTATGTTAATCGAGGGCTTGTAGGTATCTACAATGATGTTTGAAAGGCTTGATACTGTTTTATTTTTTGCCCTGTCGATAGATTCGATTTTATAGCTGTAAACTCCGTCAGGTACAAAAATACCCGAATCGTCTTTTCCGTCCCAGCTTAAAGGAGAAAGTTCATTATTTTTAACCTCTATTTTTTTTACGACCTTGCCTTGGGCATCGCTTATGCTTGCCGTCCAACGGTCTTCATTTGAACCCTTATTGTCGAAAACAAAGACATCTTTATTTCCGTCCCCGTCAGGACTGAAGATGAGGGCTTCTTGGTTTTGAGGTTTATTAAATGTAAGAGCGGGAGGAGTTTTATCCACATAGGCTGTGTAAACTTGAGATTCCGATTTATTTTTATTATCGTCTTCGGCTCTTATTACAAAGCTGTATTTTCCGTCGGGGGCTATTTCTCCCGAATCAGTGCGTCCGTCCCATCGAAGGGTTTCCGGCACTTCAACGCTTTCTTTTGATTTTCCTAAAAGTTTAAAGAATGAAGCGGCATCTTTCATTTCGCGTAAAGGAGTTTTGTTTGAAATTGTGCGGACAGTGTTTCCTTTTTCATCCTTTATTTCGCAGTTCCAAGCCGTTACATACCTTTTATCGGTAATTTTTAAGGGGATTTCCATTGCGTCGTTTTCTCCGTCATTATTGGGAGAAAAGTACAGTGTGCCGTTTTCGGGCATTTCGGCTTGGATTTTAGGCCCTTCGTTGTCCTTTACCCCGAAGTGAACATTTACGCCTCCGCCGAATGCCCAAATTCCGTTATGGAATGGTTTTGCAGCAAATTCGGGACGGATTTCGTTTTCTTCCCAGCCGTTTTTCTTTAAGAAGGAATCGTTTGATCCTTTAGATTTAATCTTTATATTTACTCCTATGTTGAAGGAGGGGATAAATGTTTGTTTTTTGTTAATTGCTTCGACCGTGTTGATGACAAAGCCTGTTTTAAAGGATATCATATCGGCCATGAGCATGTGAAGTCCCGTATTAAAAATAAGATTTTGGAAAAAGGGAGCCAAGAGGTCTGCGTGCATTCCGAGTTGGAAGCCGTCAATATCTACCAAGGTTGAAGCAAAGCCTACCCTCGGAGTGAGTATTGCAGGGCTTCCGCTTGAAGCTCCGCCCTTTATGCCTGTTGACTTTGGGTTATAGGTTTTGCCGAGTCCCGTTATCGAAACGCCCAGCTTGGAGTTTTTTAAAAATCCGAGGTCTCCGAACATATAAAGAGCCCCGATATCGAGCCCGAGTCCCCAGTCCTTTCCAAAGTCGGCATAGGCTCCGGCTCCTACTAAAAGTTTATCGGTTAAATCTTTTGAATATGAAAAGCGTAAGCCTCCCATTGTTCCAAGTTTTAAGGAATCAAATTCCGAATTTAAAAAGTGAAGACTTCCTGCAAGGTTTCCCCATCTAAAGGGGTAGAGGACTCCTGCATTGGCTGCATGGCCGGCTCCTTTTTCTTTGCTGAGGCCTGCAAGTAAAAAATAGGAAACATCGAGAATAGGCCTTTGTTCTGCCCCGCCTAAAGCCGGATTTACGGCAAGACTGCCCGGCACAGTGTCCCCGAAAGGTCCGCCTGTAACAGAGGCCTGTCCTCCGGCAACTGATGGGGATTGCAGAGCGGGCTTTTCTTCCCCTCCGGGCATGGGATCATAGGCAAAAACTGCCGATCCTATCATAAAAAAGCATAAAACAAAAAAAACTTTCACTTTTAAACCGAATTTAAAAAAAATCATATTGAGCTCCTTTAAAAGCTGGCATAACTGCTTAGTAAAACACTTTTATAGGTAAAGTGTTACTTATTATATTATAATGATAAAGACGCATCACTCGCTAGCCTTAAGGCTTGCCTAAAGAGAGATATTTAAGCAATATCTCAAAAAAAGTAAAAAAATGTATTTTTTTTTAAATTTGCGTCTTGACAAATTAATATATGTATGATAGGTTTACAAATCGGCCGTTTTGTGTGCGTATCATTTTCTCCCTTCAATTTGACGGCTTAATACTTTTATTTTTAGGAAAATCACTTTTATGAAAAAATTAAATATTAAACAGATTTTATGTTTATTATTCTCTGCTTTAATCCTTGCAACCGGCTGTTCAAGCGTATGGAGCAAGAAATACAAAGACGATGCAGGCGTTATGTACGGGATGATATATGATGGGAATGAAGAAGGGGTTTCAGGAGTAAGTGTAAAAGTAAACGGTTGGCTAAAGGCCGTATCGGACGGGCAGGGCAGATTTATCTTAAAATTTTTATATGCAGACATCAAGGATAAAAAAGAACAAAGGATAGAGCTGGAGAAAGAAGGCTATGAAAAAATAGAGGATGTATTTTATTATGAGCCGATGAGCTTATTGCATATAAGGATGGAAAGCGGAGAAGATATATTAAAAGAAGCTGAAAATTTGATAGATGAAAAAGAATATGGACGGGCAGAAGAATCTATAGATAGGGCTATAAAGATAGAAGAGTATCGGGATGAAGGTCTTTTTTTAAAAGCAGTGATTAAATATAAAGAAGGAGATAAAAAGGAAGCAGAAAAATTATTAGATTTAATGAAGTTAAAAGACAATATTTATGTAAAAAAGTTAAAGGAACGGCTGAAATAAAGCTGAAAAGGAGGGTAATTAGGATGAAAGAAAGGAAAGTTTTTATTACAGAACTTGTTTTTTTTATCATATGTGCTGCTCTTTTTTATAATATATATTATCTAAAGGTATTAGATAGAAAATTAAGTAATATTGAGAAAGAATTTGAGAATAGAATTGCAAACCATACTGAAAAAAGTGATAGTGCTTATGAAAAATTAAACAAAGATATAGAAAAACTATATGAAGAATTAAAAGATACTAAGATTGAGCTGACAAAGTTTTTAAATAGTGAAAATAAAAACTTATATGTAAAAATGGATAATATTTTAAAAAATCAAAAAGATCTGAAAAGCGATAAAGAAAAACAGGAGGTAAAACTTCTTTATGCCGAAAATTACCTTTCTAAAAAAGAAGGAGAGGCTTATATATTGTACAAAGAAGGTAAATATGCCCGAGCGCATAAAATATTTAGCGAAATAATTGAAAGTGATCCTGAACGGCTGACTGCAAGGTACTATGCCGTTTATTGTAGGTTTTATTCTAATCCTTTGGATATTGAAAGTTATAAGCAGATAGAAGAAGAAATAAAATATCTTAAAAGTCAAGGGATAAATGAGGTAAGTTTATACAAAATAGAAGAAGCCATTAAATTGGAAAGAGAGGCTTTGATTGAAAAATGAGAAGATTAAAATTATTTATATTTTTTAGCTTAATTAAAATCATAACATTAAATGCTGAACAGATATATGTGGCTCCGATACTTTTTGTAGATGAAAATGAAGAACGGTATGAAGCGGATGAAAATTTTCAAGATGATTTAACGTATGAATTAAATGAAAAAAAAGAATTTTTAGGTATTGAGGTTATAAAAACGCGTAGTCACATAAAAAATATAAGATCTTCTTATGATGCATTAAAATTATGCAAGGAAGAAAAAATATCGTATTTAATATACGGGTGGGTTAAGAAAACCGAATATACTTATGAGTGTGAAATTAGAATATTCGATGGAGAAGGCCGTAAAAATATATTTACGGTATATGCAAAAGACGGAAAAGAGAATTATGAAAAATTTATAGAAAATATAAGTGGAAAAATATTAAAAAAATTACATGAATTATTTTTTATTCCTAAGAAGGAAGATATCAATAAGGAAACTATAATCAATGTAGAAACGGGAATAGGATACTGGGCTTATACATCAGGTTCTTGGGTAAAACATCTGACCGGAACGGTGAGTTTGCAAAACGGATTTGAGGTGATACCCGATAATAAAGTTATTTATATAAAAGATAAACCGTTATATTTTTCTATAGGACTTTCGATAGATTACTTATTGGGTGTAAGCAAGAAAGGAAGTTTACAAAGTTATGTTAATACAATAAGTTCCAACGTTTATACAAATACATATCTTAATGTTCATGATATTCATAATATATATGCAAACTTAGGTATGCTTTATTGTCTTGATTTACTGTATTATAAGGATAAATATAGAGCTGCAGAAGTGAATGTAAGCGGAGCCTTCGGCTTAATTATCGGCGGGGGATATAAATATACGGTAAAGCCGAAGTTAAAATTAATATTTGAGTTTGGGGAAGAAATAATTTTTTACTCTAAACTTATGAGTAAATTTAGAGGTAAATTCGGTATAGAATTTGAAGTATTTAAAAAGGAGTATAAAGTAAAATGAAAGGATTGATAATTTTTCTTGTATGTTTATGTTTAATTTCATGTGATTCCGGAATGTATGAACTAGTGTCAAGACCTCAAAATGATCCTTATGATTTTAGTATGAAAGTAGATTCATTTGATGAAGAAAATAAAATAAAATGTTCATGGGAAAAAGATCTTGCTGCAGATAAATACATTCTTATGCGGAGTGACGATATACAGAATTTAAAATTTAAAGAAATATACTCAGGTGAAGATTTATCATACATCGATATGAATTTGCCGGATAATAAAAAATATATTTACCGATTAGATAAAATTCGAGGCTCATCACGGTTTATAGGAATAAAGCATTTTTTAGGTGTGTTTAATGATAAAAAACGGGATGAGTATGAGCCCAATGATATAAAAGAAAATGCCTGTTTTCTTGAAGATCCTAAAAGAGCAAATTTATATTATTATAGTTCCTATGAAGGTACCGCAATTGAAGATGTTGATTGGTATAAAGTAAAAATAAAGGCAAAACGTATGGTAGAAATAACTATTACGTATTCTGCCGTTCAGCCCATATTTATTGTGAGCTTACCTCCTAACGGAGATGAGTTAAAACCTGCAAGCGATGCACCTTTTAAAATACGTAATGACGATCATGAGGAAAAATATTTTTATTTTAAAATAAAAATAGACAAAACGCTTTTTTCACCTTTAACTGCAAGTGCATTTTATACATATACTTTGAAGTTGAAGTCGGAGACTGCAATACAGGACTAGGAGGTATGATGATAAGTGTAATAAAGAAAATAATTATAGCTTTTAGTTTTGTTTATCTGATTTTTTCTCAAAAAATATACGGTGAAGAATTGGATGGTATTTTAAAAAGTGAAAAATATATAATTAAATACATGAATGTAAAACAGTTTATTGAAACGCTTCCTGAAGAAATAAAAAAAAGAAGACCGAGCATTATTGAAGGATTGAATGGGTTTATAATAACTGCAGGTGAGAAAGAGCATAGTACGATAGTAAGATACATTAAGCAAATAGATATAGAACAAGATATTTATCCTATTGAATTAAAATATATAAATTCTGAAGAATTAATAAAATATTTACCTCCTTCTGCATCGAGAGAAAATATAATTTTAACAGGAAACCCCAATCTTATATTCTTTAAAGGCAGTGAGAGTAAAAAGGAAAAAGTTACAAAAGAACTTGATATGGTAGATAAACCCAAGCCTCAGATACGGTATCAGCTTTTGGTAGTCCAATATGAAAAAAGCGATAATTTAAATTGGGCTAAGAACTTGTCTTTAAATAAGAAAGAAGTAGCAGGTTCTTCCAATCAAAAAACGCCGATGTATGAGTTTAGCGGAATAATGAGTAATATTTTTAACATAAACTTTGACATAGTATCTAAATTTGGTTATCAATTTATTGCAAAACTTAACTTTGAATTAAGTGAAAATAAAGCAAGAGTGTTAGCCGATACAACTCTTAACGGTTTGACCGGAGAAGAAGTAAACTTTCAAAATACAAACACTTTCCGTTATGTAGACAAAACGCTTGATGCAAATGGAAAGCCTTTGTATGGAGCTTTGCGTGAGATAACCTCCGGCTTGCTTTTAAAAATAAAAGGAGTTGTGTCTGGAGACCAAATGATTACTATGGAAGTTAGTGCGCAAGTATCAAAACAAGGATCGGGCGGAAGTACCAGCGGAGTGCTGCCTCCAACTTCGGAAAAAATAGTAAAGACCAAGGTGCGAAGTGAATCCGGGAAACCTATTATAATAGGCGGTTTATTACAACTTGAAAAAAATACGGATGAAAAAAAAGTGCCTGGGCTAGGCGATATACCTGTGTTAGGTTACGGATTTAAAGACTTACATGCATCTGAAACAGTAACGGAAATGGTAATATATATAGTTCCTTATCTTCATAAAATAAGTGAAAAAAAGAAAACCGTTAATGAAAAATTGAAATATTTATATGAAAAATATATTGAAGGAGAAGAAAAATGAAAAAACTTTTTTTGTGTTTTTTAATATCGATTTTATTTTTGTGCTTAACAAGCTGTTTTAATGTTTATAATGAAAGTATTAAAACTGTTTATAAGCCTTTTGAAGAAGGCACTGAGGTGGAAGAAAATGAGAATATAATAAATGAAGATGAAGGAGAATTTTCTGATAAATTGTTTATTAAAGAAGGAGAAAAAATAACGCTTTATACAAATAATTTAAAATATTGGAGTGTTAGGGGGTATACCTTGTGGAAATTCTTTAATAAAGAAATTGTAGATAACTTGGCTCCTAAAATTAAGGTAAGAAAACTTCAAGGAGAAGCAGGGGCTGGTTATGGCCTTATTTGCTTTAGAAATAAGCAGAATAATGAAGATCGTTTTTTGTGTATATTGGTATACATGGATGGAAAGTATAGTGTAGGATATGCTGTAAACGGTAAATATGAAACTATCGTATGGAAAAGAGAATGTGAAAAATTACAAAAAGGTATTGGAGTAACAAACACAATAAGAGTTAAAAAAAACGGAAAGGCAATTGAAATCTATTTTAATGATGAAGAAGGAGTTCCTTCGGATTATATAATAGAAAATCCCGATAAGTATAAACTGGGGGAAGGAGAAGCCGGAGTTATAGGAATAATATCTCCGAAAGACAATTTTCCTGACACTTTTGTACATATAGAGTATGAAAAATAAATATTAAGGAGACAGTTATGAAAAAGATAGGTTTTAAAAAAATAATTTTAAGAGAAATGAAAGAATTAACTAAAAAGAGTGCTGCTATAATTTTGTTTTCGGTATATAGTTTCACCATGATTCCTTTATATGCACAGAACAATGAAGAAAAAAAATATATAATAATAAACTCGAGAGAATTGGTAAAAAAGATAATAGGTAAACAGGGAGGGGTTTTAGAAAGTGAAGGAGTAAAATTTATAATACCTGAAGGAGCTTTGGAAGAAGAAACTGAAATAAAAATAAGCCGTCTTTTTAAAGTTCATGACGGAGAAGTAAAAAACATAACTGAAGGGGAAGGTGGGTATAGATTTGAGCCAAAGGGACAAAAATTTAAAAAAGACTGTATCGTCAAAATAGCTTATGATAAAAACATAACGGAATACTTTGATGAATTATACACATACTATTATAACGAAAATATAAAGAGTTGGGAAGCCTTAGAAAGAGTAGGAATAGATGAAGAAGAAAAAATGATAGTGTCGGTTACAAATCATTTTACCGATATGATAAACGGAACCTTGAGCCTTCCTGAGCACCCCGACCCTGTAAAAATAAATTTAAACAGCATAAAAGAATTAAAGGCGGCAAATGCCGTAGAAGGAGTAGAACAAATAGAAGGTCTTGAGGGAACGAGTGAAGGAAGTGCTGATTTTAAAATAGCCTTAAAACTGCCCGAAGGAACGGGAGGCCTAACACCCGGATTGGCAGTAAGATATTCAAGCGGAGGCGGACATGGAGTATTAGGACGCGGCTTTAATTTAGAAGGAATAGAGACTATAAGTATAGATACAAGATTGGGTTTACCTAAATATGACGGAAATGATACCTATATAATTGAAGGAAGTAAGAGCCGTTATAACGGTGAAAGTTGGGTAATGGAAAGAGAAAGCAGGTACAGCAAAATAGAAAACAAAGGAATAAAATTAGGACGGATAGAAAAGGAAAACAACTTTTTTGTAATAAGTGAAAAAAGCGGAATAAAAAAAATATATGGAAAAACTGCATGGAGCGGAAGAGGAGAAACGGAAAAATACATATATTATTTAGACATCGTAAAAGACGGATTTGGAAACGAGATAAAATATAAATATGACAAAATCGAGAGCGGGAATGTAGAAGAAATAAGGTTAAAAAGTATAGAGTATGGAAAAGATGGGAAAATAAAAATTGAAATAACTTATGCCGAAAACAGAGAAGATATAAGGATTGAAGGCAGGGGAAGATATCTAAAAAAAGAAGGAAGTCTTATAAAGAGAATTAACAGCTATGTAGATAACAAGGGAGTGAGAGGGTATATATTTGATTACAAGGAAGATGAATCCTTTTTAGAAAATTTCTTATCGAATATAATAGTAGTTCCCGGAGCTGCAGGAGAAGAGCTGACTGAAGAACAGGAAAGATTAAAATATAAATATGAGTTTAATTATGAGAAAGCTTTAAAAAAAGACGGACAGTTAATTGCTTTTGCAAATACGGAGGAATGGAGCAAGAGCGGCAGCATAGCCGAAAGCGTTCATACAAGCTATAGTGTAAACGGAGGAGGAGGCGGGGGAATAAAGGTAAACAGCGTATCGGTTACGACCGGCTTAAGCGGAACAAGCGGTGAAGGTAAGGGATATAGTAAAAGAAATTTTATTGATTTGACGGGTGATGGAATTGCCGATATGGTTGAATGGAGTAGAAACGGACTTTCTGTATATCAGGGAAAAATAATAAACGAAGGAGAAAAAATTGAAGTAAAATATGAGAAAATACATTTTGACAGTGAGTCTATTAAGGGAATATTTATAAATGAGAGTAAAGATAAGAATTGGAGTATAGGAGGAAATATAAATGTAAATTTAAATTTAAATTTAGGTGATGCCGGAGCGGGTTTCGGCGGAACGAAACAGTGGGGACATAGTGAAACGATAAGCGAGTTTACCGATGTAAATAGAGACGGCTATATTGATTTTGTGTCAAGGGGAAAATATTATCTTAATAAGGAAGGAAAAGGCTTTGCTAAGGGTGAAAATTTTGGAAATGTAAAAAATGTAGGCTTGAATATAAGTGATAAAGATAAAAACGATGCTGAAAGGGCTAATTATTTTCAAGAAGGAATAAAAGCTTGGCGTGCGGTACAAAGCGGAGAAATAGAGGTAAAGGTAAATATAAAAGAAAAGCAGAATAATGTAAAATTGTGCATATATAATGGTGAAAAAAAAGAATTTGACTGCAACGAACTTGGAGAATATGTAAAGAATTTAAAAGTAAAAAAAGGAGAGTATGTATATTTTGTAACTGAAAGTAATAAAGAAGAATTGATAGGTGCAAGTATAAATGCAAGTATAGATATTAAATATAAAAAATATGCACGATTTGAAAATATGCAGACCCATGTAGAATATAATCCTCCTTTCGATGTACCTGAAAATTTAACCGGATTGGAAGATATATATGAAAAGTATAATTCCGGTTATGATGAAAACGGCCATGCGGTTATAAGATATAAATTAAAGGCAAACTATCTTGAACTATTGAATGAACAAATAATAAAAGAATTAATAAGGAGAGAGTATTACGATTGTATTAGTGTAAGAGTACCTAAGCCCTTATTTGAAAAAGTGTATCAAAGAGAAGGCAATATTGAAAACATAAAACAAGCGGTAAACTATGATGAAGGGTTTAAAGAATATTTATATGAATCGAAAATAACGGATGAGGAGTATGTTCAAAATCTGGATTTCTCTTATAAAAATTTTATTTCCAAGTTTAAGCAGAAGGAAAAAGAAGATCTATTCGGATATAATTATTATGGAAAAATAATACAACCTCAATTTGATAAAAACAAAGAAAGATATTATTCTGAAAGTGAAACATTGAGTGAAAGTCAAACAAGAGATAAAGAAATTAACGGATATGAGGATATAGAAAAAGTAAAAATAGGTAAAATAGATGGAAAAGAATATGAGATAAGAAAAGAAGAAGGACAATTAAAACTATATATAAACGGAATAAGAAAAAATGACATAAATATAGAATATAGTGAAGAAAAAAATATAATCATCAAACTCTTGGAAAAAGATAGGGATGGACAGGACTTGTTTATTATTGCTTTAAAAAGAACCGCAGGCGATGTTATTTCTGAAAAAGAGTATGAAAAAATTGTTGAAGAAGAAATAGAAAAAGACATAAAATATGAAGTAAGCTTTTTAAATATTTTAACCGCAGCGCTTTACAAATTATTACCGGCCGGCTTAAACGAATTATATATGGAAAATACCGCAGGGTTTTATGAGTTAAAAAATGAAGTAAGTGATGAAAATAAGGTTAAGGTTATCAATTATTTTAGCTCTTTAAAGATAAACCAAAAAATATATATAAAACAACTCGGTAATACAAGAGAATTACTTATATTTAATAAAAATGAAGTTGAAAAGATAGGTTCTTATTATTTTTCAAAAATAGAAATGCCGGCGATAGAGCAGGAAATATATCAGATTCGTGAAGATTTATATGAAGATGAAAAAATTGAGCTTATTAAAAAATTAAAAAAATATGAAGCTTATAAGTATGATTTTCCATATTATATATATGATAATTTGGAAAAAATATATAAAGTTGATGTTAATAAAATAAACAGCTTAGAAGAAAATGAAAAAATAAAGATAAAAAAGAAGATAGATGAGCTGATGCATTATTTACAAGCTTATTATTACGGTAAAATAGATATTTATACCGAATTTTACGAAAAAGGCTTTTTCCCTGTAGAAAACGGGAATATAAAAGTAGCAAGGATAAAAAACGGGAAACTTGTATATGAAAATGAATATATAAGAGATTATAACGGAGAGGAGAATTATCTATCGGGTAAATACGAACCGGAAAAAAGTTCCATTGGAGTAATCAGATATGAAGACCTGTATGGAGGCATCAATTTATGGTATTATGGTCTATACTCAAGATATGGAGATAAACATTTTGATCCTAAGACCTTATTTAAAACCGGTATAAGTGCCGGTGATACTGAAAAAATAGCAAAAGATAAAGAAAAAGAAATAAAAGATAAAGTTAATGGAGACAAAATAAATGATGAAGAAAAAGAAAATGCGGCAAATTCAGTTGATGCCTTATCAAAAAATAAACCGGAAGCATTAATAAAAATATCGTCTTTTAAACAATTAAAAGAAACATTAAGCTCGGGAAATTTAGAATGCTCATTACCGGACAAAGATTTTGCAAGTTCTTTACAATTTAACGATATTACCTTAGTAGGCCCCATATCATCAAATACAAAGAATGACTTTGATTCTGACGGTATACTTGAAAGCCGTATAGAACATTATGCTCCCTATATTGAAGGGAACATCTTCCATTCAAGCAGGATGGGAGGATCGGGGTACAGCCTTCTTCCTTGGAATGATTCAGCCTCTTCAACAGGATTAATAATAGGGTCAAGCTCAAGTGAGAGCTTTGACATACATATAAATATAGGTTTTGGATCGGCCGGTATAAATAAGGGATATAATACGGGAAGCGGAGAACAAACTCAAGGGTATATGGATATAAACGGTGACGGATATCCCGACGTATTATCGGGCGGAAAAAATACTCTTAGTGTACAATACGGCAATGAAGAAAAAAAATTCGAAAGTAATAAAATTTTAGAAGGAGGCGGTTTAAATTATAATACCAATCAATCGGACACAATAGGAGGCGGTTTATCGGCATCGGGAAGTNNNTTTTTGTTTGAAAATCATAAAAGAATTTGAAAGTATTAAATTTGAGATTAAATCAAATATGATTAAAAATAAAATTCTAGAGCCTAATGAAAATGGTAAATTTTCTGTGGAAGATGCCGAGGTATTTGCAAAAGCTGTTAATGAAACTATGGTGTTTAATTATAGTGATAGATCTGAACTACTTCCATACATAGTTGATTTACCAGAATTAAAAGTTGATGATGCATATAATTATTTGAATACTGTATTACCTGATTTAAATATAATTTTGCCAAAATTGATTAAAGATGAATAAAATTATAAATATTATGGGAGATAAATATGATAAAAAATATTATAATGGTTATATTGTTTATTTTAAATGTAGCATTATTTGCTGTTGACGTTTTACTACCTGACGGTTCAATTTACCATGGTAATTTAAAAGATGGCTTATTTTCAGGTAAGGCGGTTCAGATATGGTCAAATGGAGATAAGTATGAAGGAGAATATCAAAATGGATTGTTTCATGGCTATGGCGAAATGACAACAAATTCCTATACTTACAAAGGCGATTATTTTAATGGATTGCAAATCGGTAAGGCTTCTATTTTGTACAGTGATGGATCTTCATATGAGGGGGAAGTTAATGTCGGTATATATGAAGGAAATGGTATATTAAAAACGTCAGTAGGGAATATTTTTGAAGGTACCTTTAAAAATGGTTTTTTAAATGGGAAAGGTAAAATAATATATAATGATGGGGCTGTATGTTCTGGAAATTTTATAAATACAAAGCTTGAAGGTCAAGGTGTTTATAAATTTTCAAATGGAGATACTTATATAGGTAATTTTGTGAATGGTAAATTTGATGGTTTTGGAACTTTAACAAAACAAAACGGTAAAGTATATCAGGGTAAATTTTCAAATGGAGAATTACCTCATAAATATATTTGGAAAAATAAGATGTATTCCACACTGTTGGATATAACAACAATTTTGCTTTTGATTTCTTTTATTTTAAATATTATTTTTATAAGAAAGATTAAAAAGCGGATATAGATATTGAATTAGAATGGATTTGAAAATTATGAAAATAAACTGTTATTTTCATTCACAACCTAACTATCTCACATCTTCTCGGACAGCGATTGAAACGGAAATCCTTTTTGTGGTTTGTATAAGCAAAAAGCAAGCTCTGACCAGAGGGAAGAGCCTTGCCTGTGAAGACAAATGCAGCAAAAAGATTGGAGCGGTATTGGTGCAGCAAGCCGATAGGCGCAGCTTCGAAGCAAGCGCGGTGTCGATACTTGTTTACTTTTATATTATAATGATAAACAAGTATCGGCAGTCCGCCAAAAGAAGATTATTACTCAGCAACCCCACTGACAGGACTTTTGAAAATAGACATGTTGGATGCAAGGAGCGAGAAAAAATTAACCGCAGGCGTACTTTATGTACGTTGAGGATTAATTTTTTTGAAGCGACGCCGCAGACGGCGTGTATATTTTCAAAAGATGATGAACATGCACAACGAGTTTACATCAAATACGGAAACGGAGTAGAAACAAGATACAACTATGACCCTGCACGGCGTTGGCTAAAAGACATCAAGACAGAAAACAAAGATAAGAATTTGGTATTCCAAAAAATAAATTATAACTTTGATGCCATAGGGAATGTAGAAGGGTATATAAATACTTCAAGCAAATACGAAACAAGCCAGAACTACAGCTACGATGCCCTCTATCAACTTATAAAAGCCGAAGGAACGCACAAACAATACGGAGGAATAAACCCTAACCCCGATAACCCGCATCCGTCAAATCCCTTACACACAAATAAATACAGGCAAACCTTTGCCTTCGACATAATAATAGGGAATATGACGAATAAGAGCAGCACCACAAACCTTCCCGGAGGCTCAATAGGAACTACAGATGACACAAAACTAAACTACGAACTGGATTATGAGTATGACAGTAAATATGCACACCGCTTAATAAGAGCCGGAACCCGTTATTACCGCTACGACGCCAACGGCAACATCACTGCAGAAAAAGACGGCCCCTTTACAGAAAAGGAAGAGTTTACATTTACCTATTCCTACTTTGCAGAACATGACGTATACGGAGTAGATTACGGCTTTGACCTAGAACCCCCTGAAGATGACCCTGCAAACCTAGAAGTAGGCACAACAAGTACTACACCTACAGGAGGCTATCGACGGGACTACACATGGAACGAAAGAAATCTATTGATAAAATCAGACGATAAGTTAAACACAGTAATATACCGCTACGGAGATGACGGACAGAGAGCCTTAAAGTTTACACAGCAATCAAATAGCGAAACTTTATACTTTAACAATTTCTACTCGGTACACCAAGTTGCCCATGAACCTAATCACGAACATGGATTACGAGTAAGCAAACACATCTTTGTCGGTAACTCAAGATTAGTAACCGCTATGACACATGCAGATAATAATGGAGACACAACGGAACAAACAGAAAAGCGTTACTACTACCACGCAGACCATCTGCAAAGTGCACAGTTTATAACAAATGTCAGAGGAGAACAGTATGAACACATAGAATACACGCCTTACGGAGAACTCTGGATAGAAGAAACTGCTCCCGGAATCGATAAGTTACCGTTTAGGTTTACAGGGAAAGAATTAGATGAAGAGACGGGATTGTACTATTATGGTGCGAGGTATTTAGACCCGAAATATTCGAGATGGTTGAGTGGAGATCCTGCGTTAGGTGAGTATATTCCGCAAGCTCCGGTAAATGACGAAGCTAAAAAACACAACGAGAACCTGCCCGGAATGGGAGGTATATACAACACGGTAAATTTACATGTTTATCATTATGCGGGGAATAACCCGATGAAGTATGTGGATCCGAATGGAGAAAAAATACTGGATGTTAGTACGACTTTGGTTCAAGAAAACGGAGAAGAAGATCCCTTAGGTAAGGGTAATACTACAATTGCTTCACATGGCTGTGTTTTAACAGCATATACTAGAATTGCAAATGCGATAAGTGCTATTGGTGAACGTACATTACAAAACGCTAATTCATTGGCTCTTAAGAAGGATATTTATGATGGAAATAACAAAAATTTAATATTTAACTCTCCTACTGCTTCCAAATTAGTAAATTCCATATCTATTCTAAGTGAATATAAAATGTCATTTTATAAATCATTAAATAATATTAGCTTAAATGAATATGGTAGCGAATTGGAAAAACTAAGCAAATCAGAAGACTTATATGCTATTACCATTAGAGTTTCAAATAAGTATGGAGGCCATACTGTCAACATGAATTCTGATGGAATTATTGTGGATACTGAAGATAATTATACCATCAAAATTAATAACACCTCAGAAAAAGGATATTTACCGTCAACGGTTGTTAATGATATCATAACGGATTCTTCAGCTATAATCCGTATTGATATATTTAAGATAGAAAAGGTAAAAACTGTTCCATTTTTACCCGAATAACTTATTAAGGGAGACTAAATAATGAAAATGTTAAGGAATATGATTTTTATTTTTATGTTGGTTCTTTTGGTTTCATGTATAAAAAGAGAAAACAATGAATTAGATAATAGTAAGATTTTAAATAATATAAACCTAGATTCAAAAAAGGATGATGATATTTATGACCGTGGCTTTCTAATAAAAGAATTAAAAAATAATGATTTAATTCCGTATGATTTAGCTTATCTTACAAAAAAACCTGAGTCTATTTTTGTATATGTTATAAAAAGTGAATGGGCACTGAGAGAGGCTATATCTGATTATGAAAAATATGGTGAGAGTTCAGGGGAAATACCTAAATTGGAAAATTTAGGTAAGCGAGAATTTATTTTTGAAAGACATTATGATTATTACGGTAATTATATATATGAAAAAAGAAAGACGGTTGCCGGATATATATATGAGAGTATCAAATATGATAAATATAATCGTCCTATAGAAAAGATAGAAATCTATGAAGACTCTTATGTTAAGAAACTTACGAGTATGATAGTTATTGAGTACGCTCCGGTAAAACAATCAGATAATATATTAGAAGCAAAAATATATAAAGCTGATAAAAATGGAGATAAGAGAGAAATAAATATAGTTAGATCAGGTAAAAAAGAAAATATTTATTTTTTTAATGACAATGAATTTTATTTTGAAAATAATCAAATCACAAAAATTAATACTCCTGATAAAAAATGGATATTTAAATATGCTAATAATACTTTTTTATCCGAGATAGGAATTTCTCATGCAGGAGTAGGATATGAATCTATAAAAATGGAATATGAAAAAGGTGAGTTGGTGCGATGCATAAATGTATTTGGAAAATCAAAATCACGGTATAAATTTATCAGATACGACAAATTTGGAAATTGGATAGAGATGCAAATATTTCATGGAGATAATACTGATTTTACAGATACTATTATCCGTGAAATAAAATATTATAAATAAATACCTAATATTATCTAAAAAACAATATTAAGTATTTTAGAATAGATAAATAAATGAAAAAAAATTTTCTTGAATAGAAAATTTATTGATGTAAATTATTTAACTGCTTTAGGAAGATTAGATTTGATAAGAGTATATTTAAATAAAATATTGGAATTGATAAAACAGAGGCAGGAAATAAAAAAAACATGAAAACAAAACTTTATTTGTATTTACAGCCTAACTATCTCTTTTCTCGGACAGCGATTGAAGCGGAAATCCTTTTTGCGGTGTGTTTAAGCAAAAAGCAAGCTCTGACCGGAGGGAAGAGCCTTGCCTGTGAAGACAAATACAGCAAAAAGATTGGAGCGAAAAGCGCGGTGTTGACACTTGTGTACTTTTACATAATTATGATAGTGCACAAGTGTCAGCAGTCCGCCGCTCAAAGTTGCTCACGCACCTTTGAGCTTCGAGTTTTGCCATTCGGCAAAACATCGGGAGCTAAACTTTTAAATTTTGTAAGCTGCCCCTTATCGGAGGTTTTTCCGCTTACGGTAGGAAGCGGAAAAACAATGGCTTTTGAAAATAGGTGGAGCAGATACAAGGAGTTAGGCAAAAAAGTACCGCAGGCGTATCGGGTATACGTCGAGGACACTTTTTTGCCGTGCGACGCAGGAGATGCCCGCATATTTTCAAAAGAGGTAATCCACGACGGCTTAGGACGCATAAACTACACAGCCAAAGAAGGAGAAGTGTACATTGAAGGAACCATAGATTCTACCCAAACAGGCTGGAACATTTCGGGAGCGGTTTATTATGATGAAGACGGAAGAAAAAAAGGAGAAGGACAGCCCGTGTTCTATGGAGGAGATATACAAAATGAATTAAGCGGAAGCTCAAGCTAAATCCTTTTATATGAAAAATTAAACGAATTAAAACATCCTACAAGCTATGAATATGACGGACTAGGCCGCGTAATAAAAACAACCCTTCCCGACGGAAACAGTCAAAAAACGGAGTACTCGATAGACGCTTCCTTACAAATAACAAAAACAATAGACCCTAAAGAAAACATAAACATCAGTAAAAAAGATATAAGAGGAAACATAAAAGAAGTAGAAAGACGGGATAAAAACAACACTCTTCTTACTAAGGCAAAATACGAATACTCTGTTCTTGGCGAGATGCTGCGAGCCTACGATGCTAAAGACAACTTATTGGCAGTAAACTATGACATGCTCGGAAGGCGTATAAGCTTAGAAAGCCTTGATATGGGAAGAAAAGAATGGAACTATGACGATAAGGGCCGCTTGGAGTATGAAAACGACTCCGTATTAAGATCAAAATTAGCGTCAATAAAATATGAATACGACGGACTGGACAGAATCATAAAAATAGACTATCCTTTTAGTGAAGATGTAGAATATGAGTACGGGGTACCGGGAGAAAAAGGAGCGGGAGAGGTAATCCGCAAAAAAGATGAAACGGGAGAAACAAAATACGAATACGGCCTACTAAACGAAGTAAAGGTAGAAACACGGACAATAAAGAGGGGAAGAGAATTTCAAAAGCCCGTAACTGCCGTGTTTAACTATGAAGCCGATTACCTTGGCAGAATGCAAAGCATAAGCTACCCTGACGGAGAAGTGTTAAGCTACAGTTACGACAAGGGCGGACAATTAAAAGGAGTTATAGGCAAAAAAGGAATAGAAACCTATAGGTATGTAGACAATATCTTATATGATGAACACTCACAGCGCGTCTACATCAAATACGGAAACGGAGTAGAAACAAGATACAACTATGACCCTGCGCGGCGTTGGCTAAAAGACATAAAGACAGAAAACAAAGATAAGAATTTGGTATTCCAAAAAATAAACTATAACTTTGATGCAGTAGGGAATGTAGAAGGGTATATAAACACTTCAAGCAAATATGAAACAAGCCAAAGCTACAGTTATGACAATTTGTACCAACTTATAAAAGCCGAAGGAACGCACAAACAATACGGAGGAATAAACCCCAATCCCGATAACCCGCATCCGTCAAATCCCTTACACACAAATAAATACAGACAAACCTTTGCCTTCGACATAATAGGGAATATGACGAATAAGAGCAGTACTACGAACATCTCAGGAGGCTCAATAGGAACTACGGATGACACAAAATTAAACTATGAACTAGACTACGAATATGACAGTAAATACGCCCACCGTTTAATAAGAGCGGGTAGCCGTTATTACCGCTACGACGCCAACGGCAACATCACTGCAGAAAAAGACGGCCCCTTTACAGAAAAGGAAGAGTTTACATTTACCTATTCCTACTTTGCAGAACATGACGTATACGGAGTAGATTACGGATTTGACCTAGAACCTCCCGAAGATGACCCTGCAAACCTAGAAGTAGGCACAACCACAGGAGGCGGAATACAAGGAGGCTACAGAAGAGATTATACATGGAATGAACGCAACCTATTGATAAAATCGGACGATAAGTTAAACACAGTAATATACCGCTACGGCGATGACGGACAGAGAGCATTAAAATTTACTCAACAGAGTAATAGCGAAACTCTTTATTTCAATAACTTTTACTCCGTACACCAAGTTGCCCATGAACCTAATCACGAACATGGATTACGAGTAAGCAAACACATCTTTGTCGGTAACTCAAGATTAGTAACCGCTATGACGCACGCAGATAATAATGGAGACACAACGGAACAGACAGAAAAACGTTACTACTACCACGCAGACCATCTGCAAAGTGCGCAGTTTATAACAAATGCTAAAGGAGAACAGTATGAACACATAGAGTATACACCATACGGAGAGTTATGGATTGAAGAGACTGCACCGGGAATTGATAAACTGCCGTTTAGGTTTACGGGAAAAGAACTGGATGAAGAGACTGGTTTATACTACTATGGAGCGAGGTACTTGGATCCGAAATATAGTAGGTGGTTATCGGGAGACCCGGCGTTAAATGATTACATACCGCAAGCGCCGGTAAATGACGAAGCCAAAAAGCACAACGAGAACTTACCCGGAATGGGCGGAGTGTTTAATACCGTAAATCTTCACGTTTATCATTATGCGGGGAATAATCCGGTAAAGTATGTGGATCCGGATGGGAGAAGTGTGTGGGCAGAAATCGATTCTGAAATTAAATCTATAATAGATAAATTATATAATGATAGTCCTACATTTAAAAAACATTATGACAATTTACTGGCTGAAAAAGCACCTAATGGTCAAAAAATTTTAGTAACTATTACTACTGATTTAGGGAAATATGCTGGGAATACTGTTACAAATGATTCTCCGGTGATATTTGAAGCGGATATAGAAACGCTTGATAATAAAGGTAATCGTGTGAATAAAAAAATGCAAGCTACTACTGATATGGTAATGGCTATTAATATTAATATAGATCTAGATCGTGTATATAATAAAGATTTACCCTTAGTAGATATTATAGCGGAAGAGGTGGTGCATGCATCTGACATAACAAAAGTTGGTTCAGAAAAATGGAATAAAATTGCTCGAGAGGAAAATAAATTACCTTATAAAGATCGTCCGAGAGAAATAAGTGCTAAAAATCAAGTTAAAATAATTTTATCGGAACTTAGAGATAAAAGGAAGTGATAAAGTGAAAAAACAATTATTTAGTTTTAGCATAATATTTTTATATCTTATTAATATTTATTGTTTAGAGATTGATATTGTTGATATAAATGAATTTGAAAATACATATCATATGATAGATAGACTAAAGACTGACTTTTTAGACTATCATTTTGACTATGAACGGGATAAAACTGTTGAATTTAAAATAAAAGTAGAAATAAAAATTCTCCAAATTAGAAATGAAAAAAAGAAGATATATATTGCTGTTTATAATGATAGTATTGAATTGTCCAATTTAAGTATTTATTGTGCTATTATGAAATTTAATTCTTTCGGCTTTCTTGAATTTTATGAATTATGTAAATTTTCTGAAGAAAAAATTAAAGATATGTATCCTACAACTGTCACCTATGTGCAAAGAGGAGATGATTTACTATCTTATCATATTTCCGATAAAACATTGCAAGAGTTTAAAGAGTTTTCTTTGAATGGTGGAAAACATGCACCTTTTTATTTATATCAATATTATACCTATAAGAATGATGAAAGTGCTTGGTATTGGCTGCAGATAGGGGCACAAAATGGCAATAAAAAGTGTCAATATGAATATGGTAAATATCTTCTGGCAAAAGATGATAAAGATAGTAAAACAAGGGGGCTATTTTGGATAAAAAAAGCGGTATTTAATGCAAGTAAAGAAGCACAGCAATTGTTAAAACAAATAGAAGAAAATGAACATTAGCTATTTATTAAAACATTTTAACTATCTCCTCTTTCGGATAGCTATTGAAGCGAAAATCCTTTTTGCGGTTTGTTTAATCAAAAAGCAAGCTCTGACCGGAGGGAAGAGCCTTGCCCGTGAAGACAAATGCAGCAAAAAGATTGTAGCGGAAAGCGCGGTGCTGACACTTATGTACTTTTACATAATTATGATAATACACAAGTGTCAGCAGTCCGCCAAAAGAAAGTTATTATTAAATAAAAGCATCTTATCGGAGGTTTTTCCGCTTACGGTAGGAAGCGGAAAAACAATGGCTTTTGAAAATAGGCGAGGTAAGTACAAGGAGTTAGGCAAAAAAGTACCGCAGGCGTATCGGGTATACGTCGAGGACACTTTTTTGCCGTGCGACGCAGTAATTGCCCGCATATTTTCAAAAAATGACGAACATGCGCAAAGAGTCTACATCAAATACGGAAACGGAGTAGAAACAAGATACAACTATGACCCTGCACGGCGTTGGCTAAAAGACATAAAGACAGAAAACAAAGATAAGAATTTGGTATTCCAAAAAATAAACTATAACTTTGATGCAGTAGGTAATGTAGAAGGGTATATAAATACTTCAAGCAAATATGAAACAAGTCAAAGCTACAGCTATGATGCCCTCTATCAACTTATAAAAGCCGAAGGCACGCACAAACAATACGGAGGAATAAACCCTAACCCCGATAACCCTCACCCGTCAAATCCCTTACACACAAATAAATACAGGCAAACCTTTGCCTTCGACATAATAGGGAACATGACGAATAAGAGCAGCACCACAAACCTTCCCGAAGGCTCAATAGGAACTACCGATGACACAAAACTAAACTATGAACTGGATTATGAGTATGACAGTAAATATGCACACCGCTTAATAAGAGCCGGAACCCGTTATTACCGCTACGACGCCAACGGCAACATCACTGCAGAAAAAGACGGCCCCTTTACAGAAAAGGAAGAGTTTACATTTACCTATTCCTACTTTGCAGAACATGATGTCTACGGCGTAGATTACGGCTTTGACCTAGAACCCCCTGAAGATGACCCTGCAAACCTAGAAAGTGGAGGCACAACCACAGGAGGCGGAATACAAGGAGGCTACAGAAGAGATTATACATGGAATGAACGCAACCTATTGATAAAATCGGACGATAAGTTAAACACCGTAATATACCGCTACGGAGATGACGGACAGAGAGCCTTAAAATTTACGCAACAGAGTAATAGCGAGACACTGTATTTCAATAACTTTTACTCCGTACACCAAGTTGCCCATGAACCTAATCACGAACATGGATTACGAGTAAGCAAACACATCTTTGTCGGAAACTCGCTGTTAGTAACTGCTATGACACATGCGGATAATAATGGGGACACAACGGAACAAACCGAAAAAAGATATTATTATCATGCAGACCATTTACAGAGTGCACAGTTTATAACAAATGCTAAGGGTGAACAGTACGAACATATAGAGTATACACCGTATGGGGAACTCTGGATAGAGGAGACTGCTCCCGGAATCGATAAGTTACCGTTTAGGTTTACGGGAAAGGAATTAGATGAGGAAACAGGATTGTATTATTATGGGGCAAGGTATCTTGATCCGAAGTATTCGAGGTGGTTGTCAGGAGATCCGGCGTTAAATGACTACATGGCAGGTTCTTCTGTTGGTGAGGGTGGAATATATAATTCTGTCAACTTTAATGCATACCATTATGGCGGAAATAATCCGGTGAAGTATGTAGATCCGGATGGAATGTTTCTGGAAGTCAATGATAATGGAGATGGAACATACACTGTGTCTGGTGGAGAAGCAAATTCTGATAAAAATATTTATATAATGAAGGATGGAAAACGCTCTGGTGATATTCTTGGGCAAATGTTAACAGAATATTCTTTTTTTGATGATGATACCTTAGTTGAGGGGGCTATTATAGATACAAATGATATGTCAGGGAGCGATTTCCTTAACAATTTCGAAAAAAATACACCTGATTTATTTTCTTATATGTATAATGCAAGAAATGGTAAAAAGTATGATTTTAAGGATATAGGGAAAGGTGATAAAAAAGGTGATGATTTGAATAAACACCGCCATAGAGGCATGCCGCTTGGAAGTAATACTGATGGAAATAAAATATTCGGATCAGCACGAGATGTTGGAAACTATGCGGCAGGATATGTAGCTGGAAAAAATGGACTTTACTGGGGTGAGGCAAGATTAGGTTTTGATATCTATCAATCTTGGAAATCTAAAAAAATATGTTCAGAAGGATATGCTACACAGGCAGCCCAAAGCTTAGGCTTCTCTGCAGGATTTGTAACTCCAGAAGGACGAGCTATTCGTTCGTATCGCTTCATTAGAGATAGTATCTTTAGATTGTATTGATTTCATAGTGAGGTTGAAAAAGTATGAAAAAATATAAATATATAAACTTTCTAATTGATATTCTTGTGCTGGTTTTTATCTTACTGTCTTATTATGTGAAAAAACGAATTGGACTTATTCCTTATACTATAATAGTATTTTCTTTTTTTGCATTTTTTGTCATATATTCGTTATTTGTATTGAGCTTTGCAAAAAAGCGATATTCAATTATAATTTTTCAATTATTGGCAGTTATTCTTTTTTATCTGATATCTAAATTTAATTTAGCAGATACGGTTGCTTTACTTATCGAAGTTCCAAAAATTGAAAGACGAGTAGAAAAAATAAAACAAATGTATGGGTTGGAGGGTTTCCACGTAGTGGATGATAATACAGAAATAATCGATGGATATATACTATTTGCATGGGAACCAGGATTTCTTGATTACCAACAGATCTTGGTTTATGATGAAAAAAATGATTTAAAAGATGCTGAGAACGGGAAAAAATTAATTTCTATCGGGAAATTATACGTTTTAGAACAAACAAGGGATTGTTTTTATTTATGTCTCTTAGAGGAGTAAATTATATACTAAATAATACATATGTTTTTTTATAAAATGCTATGAAAATAAACCATTATTTTTATCCACAGCCTAATTATCTCCCCCTTCGGACAGTGATTGGAGCGGTATTGGTGCAGCAAGCCGATAGTCTCAGCTTCGAAGCAATCGCGGTGCCGATACTTGTGTATTTTTATCTTTTGTGCAATAATAAAAGTTATAAGGAACCTTCGGGATTCTTAAGGGCAGAGCCCTTAAGCAGCTATTTTGAAGATAGGAAGGGTTATAGGGAAGGGTAACAACCAACAACGTTTCGAGGTAAAGAAACTTTTATCTGACAAAAGTGTCTTTCCTTCCCTAATAACGGCACCGATAGATGATGAAGCAAAAAAGCATAATGAGAATTTACCCGGTATGGGTGGTGTGTTTAATACCGTCAATCTGCATGTGTATCATTATGCTGGGAATAATCCTGTTAAGTATACTGATCCGGATGGTAGAGAAACTAAGCAGTCTGGTAAAGGCACTATTGATGAACCCTTTATTCAAATAACTGTAACTAATGCAGAAACTGATGCATATAAGTATACTACTACTATAAATTATATAAGTTATATGGATAATGGAAAGATTTTTGAACAGTATTCCATCAATTCTTCTTTTTTGATTAAGGATACTGAAGCCGGTACAAAATTGGCTAATGACATGAATGTAGGAATAGATATAGGTTATACTTTAATTTCATCCATATTAATTGCTTTTACAATGAAACAAGAGGTATTTATGGAAATATTGTTAGTTCTAATAAATTGTAGTGTATTGATTTTTATTTTTCTTTTTTTAGGTAGATGGTTAATACGTCCATTTAATAAAAAATACTTGTATATATATGATCCTGATACAGATTTCAGAGAGCGAATATATAAAATTAAAGAAATTTCTGAATTTATTTTGAGATTCATAGCATGTTATTTAATTGTTTCTTTAGGAACTAAATTAATAACATATGTTTGTATGATAATTTTAGGATTTATTTCTGGGCTTTTGATTGAAGAAGATAGAGGAAAAAAGAAAAAAGGTGGGTTTTAGAATTATGAAATTCAATTGCAATCGGAAATTACCCATCAACTTCACTTCTCGGACAGTGATTGTAAGGGAGCGAAAGCAATTTATAAAAATTGCTTTCGCTGTACATCTTTCCGCAGCAATTTCTGCGGAAAGATACCAAAGCGATAGCGGAGCCCTGAAAAGCCCGGTGCTCAATTTTGTTTTCTTCATAATGCTAAAAAACAAAATTGAGCAGTCTGCCGCTCAAAGCTGTTTAAAAAACAACTTATTGGAGGTTTTTCCGCTTACGGTAGGAAGCGGAAAAACAATGGCTTTTGAAAATAGACATGATGGATGCAAGGAGAGAGAAAAAATTAACCGCAGGCGTATCGGGTATACGTCGAGGAAACTTTTTTGCCGTGCGACGCAGGAGATGCCTGAACTAAATGACTATATACCGATAATACCGATCTTGGAGAAGTAAAAGTTACAGAAGTAGTAAAATATTCAATTGATTTTTCTAAAAAGGATATATTAGTATTTACTGCTGTTGATAAAAAAAATAAAATAAAAGCACCTTTAAATGCTGGAAAAACATTTTCATATTTAAAAAAAAAGAAAAATTGTTTTTTGTTAAATTTTTTAAAAAAATGGAGATAGAATGAAAAAAAATATTTTTTATTACTGAATTAATCATTTTAGGATGGTTTGTATATTTTATATTATTGGGTATCGATTATGCTGTCAGTGGTTCAATGAATACAAATAATATTTTTTTTGATTTTTTAGGAGGATATGTTGCTTTTCAGTTATTTTTAGGTGACAAACTATATTGGCTTATATACGGTTACCATACTTTATTATTAATGTTGATATTTTTATCCGTTAAAATTGTTGGTACTGATAAAAAAATATTACATATAGCCCTTGTTTTTTTACTAATAACAAATATAATTTCATATTATGTAATTGTGTTTTTTTTAAAATTACTTTTAGAATCTATTTTTATAAAATTATAAATAAGTTTAGATATTTTATTTAAGAAAGCGCATAGTATTAATAAAATGAAGGCGTTTTTTAGAAAAAAAGTAAAAGGCTGTACTATCTCATTAATTTTTGATAGAATAGCTATATCTTATGATTAGTCGGAGTGAGGATTGATTATGAAAAGACTATATATTTTATTAATGGTTTTTGCTTTGCTTTTTTCATGCAAAAAAAGCGATGAAGAAAAACTTTCAGGTAAAATTTCTAAAAAAACTGAAGTAATTACAACTAATACTGAACAAGAAATTTCAAGACAATCTGCCGATTTTGATAAAGACAAATTTTATGAAAGAAATTTTTTACTTGATTGGAATTTTTTTATACCTAAGGGGCGTAACAGCAATTTTCTCCCTTCATCATATAGTTATGTTAAACGAGGTGTAAACTATAAAACTTTGGTTGTATGGAAGGCATATACCGAATACGGAATGGGTAAATTGCTTCAAAGTTATGCTGAAGGAGGAGAGATGGGCGGTCAATCTTATACAAAAGATGATATAGGAAAAAAACTGATTGTTGCAGGCTATAAGTATGACAAAAGCGGATGTCTTATATCAAGTATAGAACCTATCCTTTACGGTGAAGGCGGGCAAATGGAAACTCTATATGAGTATGACTCATATCATAGATGTACTGCTTTATATAGCAGGTATATTCCTGAAATTGATTTAATTCCTTACAGCGCTGAGTATGATCAAAAGGCTGAAAACTGCATTATAACGCAGGAAGGTTCAAAGGAGTATACTCCCATAAATAAAACAAACGATGTATTAGAATGTAAGTCTTATTATGTTCACTCTGACGGAAAAAAAGATTTAATTTCTACAATAAAAGAAGGAAAAACTGAAGATTATTTTTTTTATAATAATCAGAAAGTTATTTTAATAAATAATCGGCTTGAAGAAATAAAAGATGAGAATGGTGTATGGAAGTTTTTGTATAATCAGGATGGACAAATACTTGAGGCTGTGCAAACTACAAATAATAAAGTCAAGGATAAATTTTTTGATGTAAAATATAAAAATGGTGAATTAATTGAAAGTAAATATGATGATGGAAAATCTGTAATAAAAACTATTTATAAAAAATATGATAGTTTTGGAAACTGGCTTGAAGCTGATATTTATTATAATCACGATGGGAATTGTTCATTTACTATTTTCCGCGATATTGAGTATTATGAATGACAGTTGATTAACTTATATTTTATTTCTGAGGAGGCTTTAAGATTATCATAGAATTACGGTGTTTGTTAAAATAGACAAAAAAGATTGTACAATTACAGTTGTATTGGTTAATGGGTATGAGGTGTGGCATATTAATGGCGATGATATACATATAGGCTTTACAGAAGACGGTTTAACCTTGAAAACATATTTAGACGATAAATTAATAGGTGTTCCGCCTTATGTTACAGCTGTATGGCATGATGACAGATATATTATTGCGCGTCATATTTTCCCTGATGATATATCTGATTATAAAGAGGGAAAGACTGTAGAAGAAGATTATTATTTAGTTGATTCTAAGGAAAGGAAAAGTTATGGGCCATATAAAGATCTAAAAGAACTTTTCATCGAAACAAATATACCTGTTGTAAAAAATGTAACATGGGTGTTGAGTTCAGAAATGTATAAATTTCAAAAGAAATATTAATAATTAGGTTATTAAAATAGTAAATTATGAAACTAAAACTTTGTATTTATTTCGTTTTATATAATTTTGTTAATTTTGTCTAAATAAATAGATTATTAAGGGTTTGACTATGAAAAAATATTTTGTTATTATATTGATCTTTCATTTTTTTGTAAAACTATCATCTCAAGAACTTCTTCCTGATAGAAAATATTATTCTGATGATGGAAGTTCATATTTTAAATTTACCGAGCATGGCGGTGTAACTAAAGGATTTATATGGAATAAGAAAACTCAAAATGAGCTTATGATTTTTTCACTTGAATTGCGTTATAAACTGAGAAAAGATGCTGTTAGATGGTTTAAGAATAAGATTTTCGAAATTAAAATTCATACAGGTAATCCCGGCATTTATTCTATTTTTGTGTCAGTGAATGACGGAATAATATCTAATCAGGTTAATTTTGTGATAGCAGTAGATATTACCGGAAGCTATGCACTTGTAGGAGAAGAGGATGTTTATGTGTTGGATATATTCAAAGGAAAAAGATATTTTATATAAATCGTAATTATGATAACACTGCAATTAAGTATTTACTTTTTGATTTGAAAGAAACTAAGTTTCTTGATAATGGAGATCTTGTAATTGCTTATTATAACTTGTCTATGGAAAAAGTATATGAATTAATAAATAAGAATGATTTTATGAGGTTTTGAATGAGTAAAATTATGAAAAAAATTGGAATATGCATTGTAATATTGACTATAGTATTTGTAATTCTTGCTAGAACAGATGAGTACTATGCCAGTGAAAAATTAATTTTTGATACAGCAGATATTATAAATGGTAATTATTATTTAACTACTAAAGAGAATATGGAAGATGTTCAGGTATCAGTTTTACGGTGGTACTATACTAACATGGTAGTTAGTGTTTTATTAGTATTATGGGTTTTAACGGGGTTATTATTTTTATATGTAATGGGGCGCCATGTATTGCCTTATTTTTGGTATAAAAAATACGATCATATATTTGATGAAACTTGATTTGTGTGTGTTGTTAGAATAAACAGTTTGGCTATGGTGCCCGACACTTGTTTTTTTTATATTTTATGCAATAATAAAAACTATAAGAAAGCTTCGGAATTCTTAAGGGCAAGGTGCTATGAAAGAACTAGTTTTGATGAATTACAGTAGGAAAATAATTATGATAGCATTTTTATTTCTTTTTGTCGTATCCGGATTGTCCGGTAAAAAAGTAATTGACATAACCGATATAACAGTAAAAGTTGTTGGATGGATTAAAGAATATAAAGGAGAAGATACAAACAAATTAGTTTTTGCTGCTATAAGTTTTGGGTTGGTTTTTTTTCTAAATCCTGTTGAAGCTAATTTTACAGATGGATTATTTAATCATTTATCTTCAAAAGCAGAGGGGTAAGTTCCGACAACTTCCGGTATAGATAAGGATACGTTGGATTTACTCAGTCAAATAATTGAGGAGTATGAGAGATAATATATGTATAAAAATATAAAAAAATAATTATTCCTTTTAATTATAATGCTCATCATACTTATCTTGTTTATTATGAGCAGATGTGAAGTCCATGAAAATGCGGTATATGTAAAATTATTATCTGAGGACACTTATTTTGATTTTAAGGAGCATATAGCACCAAAAGAAATTATAAATGAATTTAAAAGGATAAAAGGAAATTCATTAATTCCATCATTTATACACTGTATTGCAGAATCCTCTGATTGTTTACTGTATGAAGATGAAAGTAATATTTTTCATATTATAAAAATAGAAAACGGACAGCTTCAAGATTCTTTGTATAAACCAAAATTTGAATATACTATAGACGGAACTTATATATATTTTGTCTTTGAAGATGAATTTCTTAATTATGTTGATAGAATTTTAATGTGTTTAAAACTAAATGGACAAAAAGCGGGGCTTTATCCTATTCCTATCAGTACGATTATTTTAAAATGTGAAGCAATTATTCAAATCGAAAAATTGTCAGGATCAACTTTGGAAAATATTGATTTTGAAATTTCATATACCCATTATTATGGGGAAAATTGGACTTTGCCTTTCAAAGATTTATATAAGAAAGAGTAAGATTATTTTTGTAACCAATTAGTGAAATATATCATACAGTCAGCTTAAATGTTTATCACTGAATAGATTCCTTTGTGTTTTGATAATATTTTACAAAATTATTGAGTTAACATAAACTATGAAACTAAAACCTTGTATTTATTCACAACCTAACTATCTTACTTCTCGGACAGCGATTGAAGCAGAATGAGTGGTGCCGATACTTGCTTATTTTTATCTTTTGTGCAATAATAAAAGTTATAAGGAACCTTCGGGATTCTTAAGGGCAGAGCCCTTAAGCAGTAGTTTTGAAGATAGGAAGGGTAACAACCAACAACGTTTCGAGGTAAAGACACTTTTATCTGACAAAAGTGTCTTTCCTCCCCTAATAACGGCACTGATAGATGATGATGCTAAGAAACATAATGAGAATTTGCCGGGCATGGGAGGCGTATACAACACGGTAAACTTGCATGTGTATCACTATGCGGGGTATTCGCAGCGCAGCTTCGAGCTATATAATCCTGTTAAGTATGTGGATCCGGATGGGAAATTCATATTTCAATTAGGTACAGGCGGAACTCTTGCAGGTGGAACTGCTGCTACTGCTGAAGTCGGAATCTGTTTTTCTTATGATAAAGGTAAAGGGGTTGATTTTGGGTTTTATTCAAAAGAAGGCATGGGGTCATTTATCGGGTATGTGAACATGGAACTTATCCATAACTATTACGCCTATGTCTAAGGAGATTACTGATATTAGCGGTACTGCTTTATCAGTTGGAGGTTCTGGTGGTAATGCCAAAATACAACCGTTTTCTATAGGTGGCGAATATAGTATTCCTCTTGATAAAGGTATGCTCGCTAATCAGTTCAGAAACTATAGATAAATTTAAATTTTCACAGGAGTAAAAATGAAATGATTTCTAATATTTTGACTGTAATTATGTTTATTTATTTCTTAGTTTCTGCAATCATATATGCAGTTCCGACATATAGATTTTGGAAACGTTCGTATGCTGAAATGCTGGAGTATTTATATTCAAAAAATATGGTAGAAGAGATAAAAATAATTGAAGATTGTGTATACGGTATATCTAGTCCTGCAACACATGAAGCTTTAAATAATTTTTATGAAAAAATAACGCAGGATGAAGTTTTAAATAGTTTAAAACAAAAACATTTAAACGGAAAAAAATTGGGTATTAAAAGATTTATTGGATTCTGTATCTTCTTATTTATTAGTGTTATAATATTTACCGTTATTTTGTTTTTATTAGAGAAATTTAAGTAGGAATGCATATAGAGATTTTTAGAATTTTTTATAATAATTCTGCAAGTATCAAATTAATAAACTGCGTATATACATAAAAATAGAAAGCTCGGAGATAATAAAACAGCATAAAATCAGAACTTTGCATTTATTCACAACCCAACTATCTCACTCGGACAGCGATTGAAGCGGAGATCCTTTTTACGGTGTCATCAACATCCGTACAGGGAAGTGCGGATGTTGATAGCAAGTTTTGAATAAGCAAAACTTGCAAGCTTGAACCGCCGCCATCCATGGCGGAGTTGATAGTTGTTTACTTTTATATTATAATGATAAGCAAGTATTGGCAGTCCGCAGCTCAAAGCTATAATCACCGCCATCCGCGACGGAGAGAGAGAAAAAATTAACCGCAGGCGTACTTTATGTACGTTGAGGTTTAATTTTTTTGAAACGCCTCAGCAGGCGGCTCTATTTTCAAAAGAAGCAGGAGGTATCCAAAATTAAAATATCAGGTTTTATAGATGCTGCGGCTTCAGCCTTTATCTTTGGGCTCATGCCGCTTTTTACAAAGATTTTATTCGATTTAGGTTTAAATCCTATAGGCTCCGCTTTTTACAGGATGTCTTTATCCTTGATTTTTATCTTTATTTATTCAAAATTTTCAAAAATTGATATGAAATTAAATAAAGAAGATTTTTTTGTTCTTTTATATTCTTCTATATTTTTTGCTCTTACAAGTATAACCTTATTCGCCTCATACAAATATATAAATTCGGGAGCTGCAACCTCCATACATTTTTTATATCCCGTAATAATTTTTATTTTTTCTGCCTTTATTTTAAAACAAAGGCCTTTAATATCTGAAATTATATGTATAAGTTGTGCGGTATTAGGCTTATTTTTTCTCGGCGATTTTAAAGATGTTTCAAGTACAAGAGGTATTATCTATGCCGGTATTTCTGCTTTTACTTACAGCTTTTATTCATTTAGTTTGGAGAAGGCTAAAAAGATTAATCTTGTGAAAGTATTGTTTTATGTAAACTTATTCGGCAGTTTTATGATTCTTATTTTTTCTCTTTTTTTGCCGGAAAAAATTTCATTTAATTTTAGTCTTCCTCAGTTTGGGCTTCTTATTTTCTATTCCTGTATTTTAACCATAGGAGCGACTTTTTTATATCAAAGAGCCGTTATCAAAATCGGGGCAAAATACACTTCAATTTTGAGCACCTTAGAGCCGGTTACAAGCCTCACGATCGGCCTTTTATTTTTAAAAGAAAGCATGACATACATCCAAGTTCTTGCTGTCGGCATGATTGTTTTTGCTGCATTTATGCTTATTAAGCTAAAAAAAGCCAAATAAATCTAATGAAAACCTCAAAAAACTGAAGGGTACCTCTAAAAACTCCCTTTAAAAAGTATTAAAAAGATGATAAACTGAGGTATGAAACAAAAAGGATTATTTGATGAAGAAGATCGTCTAAGAGTATTAAGCAAGTTAGGCGATAGTCTTGAAAAATTAAACGAAAAAATAAATTGGGAAATATTTAGACCAATATTAAAAAAAAGCTTTGAACAAAGAAACAAAAGGTTTAGTCGGAAGACCGGCATACGATTATGTAATGATGTTTAAAATAATAATTTTACAAAGATTATACAATATGAGAATGAACAAATCAAAAACGGAAAAATCCCTGAACACTGGCAAGAAGAACAAAATAAGACAAAATTATCACAAAAAGACTATGATTGCTAGGTGGGCAAAAAAGCATAAACGCTCATATTACGGTTATAAAGATCTGAGTAAAAATAGATAAAAAAAGTAAACTTATATTAAAAGCAAGTGTAACGGCAGCCAATGTTCATGATAGTAAAGAGTTAAAAAATTTAGTTGAAAAAGAAGATGAAAGATTATACGCAGATAGTGCTTATATAGGAGAAGAAATAGAGAGGATTTTAAAAATGAAAGGAATAGCAGGACAAATTTGTGAAAGAGGAGCAAGAGGCAGAGCTCTTAGTAAAAAACAAAAAATCAGTAACAGAAAAAAATCAAAAATATGGGCGAGAGTCGAACATGTATTTGGGTTTATGACAAACTCAATGAAAGGTATCTATGTAAGAACGATAGGACTAGCTCGTGCAACATTCTCGATAATAATGATGAACCTAACATATAACTTATGCCGATATTGTTATTTAAAGAAATAAAATAAGAGGGAATAGTTGGCATAAAAATGAAAAGTAAGAAAGCTAAGAGAAAAATCCAATTTTTACACTAGACAATTTATAAAAAAACTACTAAAATGGCTATGGCTACTAAAAAACAGGTTTTTAGAGGTGCAATTTAAAGATGATGTGATACTTGCTATTAATTTAGATTTTGGATATGACTATACACAATATGTGGCTCATGCGGCGATATTCAGAAGGGACTTGTGGTGGATGTACAAAAATGGCTGAAAAAATAGGAGGTAGTTATTTCCAGATTCCATCAAAAATGTTTAATGTATTAGAAAAAATAAAAATTGGAAATTCTAATCTTGGAAAAATTATTAATGAAAAAAGGCTTGATGGAGTAAATAGAATCAGGTGCAAGAATTTTATTAAATTCTGACCCTACAAAAGCTACTGCAAATTCAGCTTATGCAATGGAAGTTCAAAAATTAGCAGAGAACGGATATGAATTTGTAAAAACAGTAGTTAAAGAAGTTGAATGCTGGGAGGGTATAAAATAATGTTTGCAGGAAAAAATCTAAACTATGAACAATTGATTTGTTTTCTAAAAACATATTTCCAATATGAGTTGTTTGAAAAGAATAATGAAGAGGGAAGTTTGTATTCAAAATATTATTTTATAAAACTAGGTTTTCCGGATATTCAAGTGATAATTGAAAGAGGTTATTTGGAAATTGATATAAAGGTTGAAAATAATTTCTGGAGTATTTCTAATGTATATAAATATTTGCATCATAAAGAAATAGTAAGAGGAAGGTATTCTTCTGATAAAGACTTACTAGAAAATTTTGAAAACGAAACAAAAAACTATCTCAATGAAATTTTTATAAATTGGGATACAATTTCAAATGATAGATTAGAGAAGTTTTATAAAGAGTTTCCACAGTATGTCTTTGTTTGGATAAATGGCTCTGTAAAATAAATTATATAATATTATTGAAATATGATATAGTAATAGAAAAATATAACAGGTAAAAGGTAGAAAACTTGGAGGTAAAATTAAAAACTAATTGATAAGACTGTTAAAGAAAAATCATGAAACCAAAACTTTGCATTTATTTACACCCCAGCTATCTCACTTCTCGGACAGCGATTGAAGCGAAAAGCGCGGTGCTCCATCAAAAACCGTACCTCCTTGTACAGTTTTTGATAATAAGTTTTGCATACGCAAAACTTATACGCTTAAAATCACCGCCGTCCGTGGCGGAGAGAAATTGGAAAAACAAAATTGAGCAGTCCGCCGCTCAAAGCTGCTTACGCAAAAAGCTATCACTATCTGAAATCCCCACTGACAGGACTTTTGAAAATAGGCCGATAAAAAAGGTACGTCCTTGTACCTTTTTTATCTCAGAGTTTTACTTACGCAAAACTCTCGAAGTTATAACCACCGCCATCCGTGGCGGGGAGGCGTATCGGGTATACGTCGAGCTCATTTTACGTAGCGACGCAGCAGACAGCGTGTATATTTTCAAAAGAAATATTACCAGTTAAATCGTCCCTTCACCCATATAGAACTTATCTTGTTTAATTGTGCAAAGTCTCCTTTGCCGTCATAGCCCTTGGTGTAAAGGTCTCCGCCCAAAATTACATGCATGTTGTCGGTAAGGGCATAGTCAACCGAATAAGAGCTTGATGTGCTGCCGTAGTTTATATCGACTGCTCCGCTTGCAGAAACTTTGAGCGTGTCCCGCAAAAATGTTTTGCTTATATTGATGCTGACAAAGCCCTTGTGCATCGGCCTTTCTATATCGTCCTTATGGTTCAAAATTAGGTCTTCAAAATACTGTGCGCTAAGCGTCCAAGAATTCTTAATCCAATCGAGTCCTGCAAGCGCCAATAGCTGGTGTTTGCGTACAGCCGGATCAAAGCTAAGCTGCACATCTGCATTCGATGTACCATCCAACAGTTGTGCAATCGGCAAAGAAGAAATCAAATTCTTCGGTTCAAAATACCGTCCGCCGATATAAGCGGTTTCCAGCCTGACAGTTACATCACCTGCGGGAATTGCAGCGTCAATGCCGGCCATTCCGATACGGTAATACTCTTCATTTAAATTGGTGTGCAATTCTTTCGGTACGTATGGATTTAAAAGCGGATGATGCGTACCTGCAGGATTAAAAAGTCCTTTTTTCGCATAGCCGCTTTTTACAAAGCGAGGATTTTTATCCCAGCCGTAAAAGCCGGAAACCGAAAAATCTATGCCGGGTAAAAAGAAAGAAAAACGGGCGGCAGCTTCCGTGTCGGTAAACATCTTGGGTTTTGCACTTTCCGTCTTAGTATACGCTATCGGGGCGGTAATGGTACCTAACGGTGTTTGCATATCAAAAGTGTCCGGCGTATCGATATGGTATAGGTCATCCTTTGCTCCGTTTTCAAAGTGGAAGAGGGGTAATTTGTTCGGTGTAAAAAACGGTACGGCGACCGCTTCAAATGTAAAAATATCGTGGAAAAAGCGCAAGCGGATACTGTCCGACGCGAGTTTTGTATCATCGGAAGAAAGAGCTAAAAAGGCGGAAGAATCTTTTGCACTCAGCACATTGGTAAGGGAAAAGCCGTCTGCCTGTCCCCAGTTGATGAGCTGTCTTCCGAAACTTAAATCCCAAATCTCGCCCGAATAGCGGAAATAGGCTTCATTAAGTTTAAAGCCCGTGCGTACGGGATTGCGGTAATTGTATTCCGCCGAGGCTGAAAGAAAGGCATAGGCCGAACCTGCAAGGACTTCTCCTTTTATTTGAGCAATAGAACGGGACAGACTGTACTCGGCCCCTTTGTTCCATCTAAGACCGTGGGCTGTTTCCAGTTTTCCGCCCACCGTAAATACCGGTTTTCCGCTGTCATCTTCCAAATCATCAGTAAATTCTTCATCATTTGAATTATCGGCTGCTTGATATTCGGATAATGTTCCTCCTGCTTCCTGCGCACCGCACGGAAATGTTAATGCAAAAAATAACATACAGAATGTAGTACCTAACAAGAATGCTTGTCTGTATTTTCGTATTGTTTTCATATCTTTATACCTCCTATAAAAACTTTTTGCAGCAAATATCAATTTGCGAAAAAAGTTTTTTCAAGTAGTTTTGCTTTATGCAAAACTACATACAATAATGCGACGTTTGCCGATGAGGCAAACTCGAAAGATAAACGGTGAGGCACTATTTGTGCCGAACTGTTTATCACACCTCCTATAAAAACTTTTTGCAAAAAGTTTTTTCGATACAGCTTACCGTAAGAAATCGTTTTCTGCTGTATACTTTTATTCGTGCGGAGGGTTTAATACCCCGACGCTTGCGTCGTAACGAAGGGTATTAAAGCCGACTGCAACCACCTTATGAGAACAACATACCCCGATGCTTGCGTCGGGGTTGTTGATTTAAGCCTTAGAAGGAAAACAGAAATTGTATTAGCATTACAATGCCTGTTTGAACCAGAGAAAAAAACGGCACTATTATAAACGGCCACAACAAAAAATGCTCCGGTATTCCTATAACCTTCATCCAATTTTTTGTTTGATAGATTGGGTTATCTTCTGTTCCCGGAATGACAATCAACTTAGTCCACTTTTGGAATAAAAGACAATCCAACAAGAAAAAATCACCGAAATTCACAATAATCCAATGAATATATGCGGTACAAAATAGTAGCCTAAATGTATGAATTCCGCCATATAATGTACTGCTTACTCCATAAAGCCAGCACGATCCCATTACTATAACCGTAAATATTTTATTTACCCGTTTTTCTTTTTTACTCATCGGTTCAGGTGCAGCTTTTTGAATCCCCTTAGGATATGAATCCATCAAATATCTTGGGTTAGCTATTACAAGAGCTGCCGCCGAACCGTTAAACATGGCTGCCATCGCTATGCCGTCCAATATTGCTCTGATTATATCCAGATGAACACCTCCTTTTAAAAAAAGCCTTTTGTAAAAGTATTACCTAATCTTCCCTTCCTCAAGCGAATTGACTCTAAAATAAGAATCCGGTATCTCTTTGTTAAATTCATGTTTTAAAATTTCAATTATTGTACTTCGTTTTTTTTGCAGGTTGTTCATTTCCATTTTGTTTGCAGTCCAAAAACCGTCTTTTTTTTCGATACCGCTGACGGTAAGCACCTTTAAAATAGAACCTTGCTCATCATAAAATTCTACCTTTATGTTTAAAAGAGATTCCTTGTCTATCCATGAAATATATTTTGAGTACATGGATTTTTTTACAGGAACGGATTCTATTTTCCAGCAGTCCTTGGAATCGATTTTTTCTTCGCCTAAAAGAGTGTGTTTATAATCGTCCACTTTGCGGTCTCCCATGTCGTCGTATGTAAATTCCGTTCCCATAAAGTCATCTTGGTTTGATGAACCGCTTATGCGCTTAGCTTTTTTTAATGCAGGAATATAAAGCCATCTGTCATCGCTTTTTGAACTGTCATCATAAGAGTATGCAAGATAACCTGTGCCTTTTACATCTGCAGGAAGTAAAAACACCATAACTGTTTTTTCTTCCTTTCCGTAATCTTTTGAATAGGCTGTAACTTCCCGAACTCTTTTTTTCCCGCTTGAGTTTATAAGGGTCATCCTCATCTTAAAAGAATCGGTTACGGCCTTTTCCCTGTTACTTGCTTTTTGCATGATTTCTCTTCCCGTCAATTCCTGTGCAAACGCAAAGCTCACAGCTGCTGCCGCAAACACGGCAAAAGCTATCAAATGTTTTATTCTTTTCATATCAACCTCCAAATAATTTATAATTCCTAATTATTGAAATCACTGTACTTTAAACCGAATTATCTTCTCCGGCTTATTGCCTCTGTATATTTTATCTACACCTGCCACGATGCAGCTTTTTCCCGCATACCGACGAAGTGTGAGTAGATACCTTCTTGCTGCACGAGTTCTGAATGTTTACCGTGCTGTACTATGTTTCCCTTATCCATGACAAATATCTGATCGGCGTTTTTAATGGTAGAAAGCCGATGTGCAATAATTATTGCGGTTTTATTTTTCAATAGTTCATCAAGGGCACTCATCAGCTTTTCTTCATTTTCGGGGTCGACGCTGGAAGTCGCTTCATCGAGAATCACGATGGAACTCGGCTTGAGCATTGCCCTTGCAATGGAGATACGCTGGCGTTCTCCGCCTGAAAGATTACTTCCGCCTTCCTGCAGCACGGTATCATACCCGTCGGGCAGCTCCATAATAAAATCGTGACACTGAGCAGCCTTTGCCGCAGCAATTACTTCTTCATCGCTTGCGTCCGGTTTTCCGAACTTGATGTTGTTTTTTATCGTGTCTTCAAAGAGGTACACATCCTGAAATACAAAAGTAAAATGAGATAAAAAAGCATCGTAAGCAAAATCTTTTATATTGGTATTGCCGAGTGTGATTTCCCCTGAATCTACATCCCAAAATCGTGCAATAAGCTGGCAAAGGCTTGTCTTTCCCGAACCGGAATAGCCGACCAAGGCGGTTGTGCTGTTTTTCGGAATATACACATCCAAGTTGCGGAATAGTTTTTCCTCAAACTGTTCTTTTCCGCCGTATCCGAAGGTAACATTTTTGACGGTAATATCATCATTCCCTTGGGGCAGCAGAGAACCTTCCGGCAAGGCTTGAATATTTTTAACCTTAAAGAGCGTATCCAAGTTTTGCACCGCCATACCCCGCATCCGCTGCATAGTGCCTGCGATTTCAAAACCGCCGAATACTACAAAGCTCGCTACAATCAGCATCAGCGCTTTTTCAAAGTCTATAGCCGCAATGGAGTAGCGGTATAAGGCGCTCACTATAATGGCGGTTGTTCCAAGTTTCAAAAGCAAAGAAAAAAACATCAGCGAAGGAGTCAGTGTTTTTTCTACGGCAAAAAAACCGGTTTTGCTTTTTTTAATACTCTCCGTCACATTTTTGAGTGCTTCGCTTGTTTTTCCGAATGCTTTTACCACGCCGATTCCCTGCACATATTCCAAAATATCGGTACGGAGCTGCAATTTCAGTTCCGTCAGTTTTGCCGTTACCGCATCCGTCTTTTTTTGAAAGAGGTTGTTAAACAGAATCGTTGTAACAAGGGTGATAAAGATTATACATCCGGTTACCATATCATAGGGGAATACAAACAGTGCCATGATAACCGTTTGAATGCTTCCTGCAAGCATCATTTCGAGAATCATCATGTCGATTGTTTCAACATCGGTAATAACCGTTGTCAATGCCCCTGAAATATCGCCGAGCCTGCTTTCGGAAAAATATCCCATATGCACATTTTTTAGCTTATCCCCGATGACGAGCCGGTTTTCAGCTCCCATAGTATAGGACGCGATATTTTTATTCCGGTCGGAAATATACCCGAAGATAATTTTTCCGGTTATGCTCATCAGCATAATACAGAATACCGTGATGATATTGCTCTTGGTAACCGGCTGTACTTGAAAGACTGCACGGCTTACCGTCAGCAAAAAATACCAGAGCCCGCCGAGCGTCAACCCTTCAAACATGCTTTTCAGCATATCACATATAAACATCGCCGTTATGCGCTTTGATTGCTTCCCCGCAATCGCGTAAATCTTCTTCAATAAATCAAACATATATTACCATTCCTTTATAAATCGCTTTTGCAGTTTTGTACATGAGTAGCCGCAGTGTTCGTAAAACGCATGGGCTTCGGTACGGTGCTCGCCGGAGTTAAGGCGGATAAAGCGGTAATTCCGTGCACGAGCTTCAGTCTCCAGCGCTTGCAGCAGCTGTTTCCCGATGCCTTTGTGCTGATACTCGGCTAAAAGCGCAAGTCCCAAAATATTGAAACCCGGTTCTTTGTATAAAAGTTCATACGCTTCGGCATGAATAAAACCGGCAACCGTATGTGTTACATCATCTTCATATACACGGATAAAGTGCCGTGTATCTTTTAAGAGCTTTGCTATTTGCCCTTCGGTTACCGCTTCCGTCGTTTTATACCCGAGCGAAAACTCGCTTATATCCCGAATAGCTTTTGCATCCGTTAATTGTATATTTCGTATCATGCATTACTCCAATTATTTTTCACCGCAAAGGCGCAGAGGGCGCAAAGATTTAAGAGGGCACCTCTTAGATTTCTCTTTGCGATCTTAGCGTTTTGCGGTTTATTTTTCACTCTGCGCTATCCCTGCTATTGATATGGGATTGCCACATTTTTTGATAGAGCGGGGAATTTTGCAGCAGCTCTGCGTGTGTTCCCTCTGCGGCGATTTTGCCTTTATCAAGTACAATGATTTTATCGGCATTGACAATAGTGGAAAGCCGGTGCGCAATCATAATGACGGTTTTATTCTTTACGAGGTTGTCGATGGACTGCTGGATAATCGCTTCGTTTTCCGGATCGGAATAAGCGGTTGCTTCGTCGAGTACGACAATGGGGCTGTCCTTAAGGAGCGCTCGGGCAATGGTGAGCCGTTGGCGTTCACCGCCTGAAAACTTGCTGCCTGCGTTTCCCGCATTGGTGTCATATCCGTTAGGAAGGCTTTGGATAAAATCGTGAATGCTTGCTTTTTTGCATGCGGATTCAATATCCTTGTCAGTTGCATCCTCTTTTGCCATTTTGAGGTTTTCCCGAATGCTCTTGTTAAACAAAAAGTTTTCCTGCGACACGTAGGTAACCAGCTGCATGTTCCGCTCCAAGCTCATACTGCCGATATCGGCACCGCCGATTGTGATGTGCCCGCTGTCGATATTCCAAAAGCCTGCAAGCAGTTTTGCGATGGTAGACTTGCCTCCGCCGGAAGAGCCGACAATCGCAGTCAGCTCTCCTTCCTTTGCTGTAAAGTTCAATCCGTCAAAGACTTTAATGCTGTTCACTGTTGACGTTACTCCATTTGCTGCACTACCTGCAGCTCTATTTTTGACAGCTCCATCCTTGGTGGTGCCGTCTTTAGCACCGGCTGCTGTGTTACCCTTGGCAGCGGCTCCTGCTGTTTTCTCCGCCGTTCCGCCGTACCCGAACACGACATTTTCAAACCGCACATCATAGCCTTGAGGAGCGGGAGCGGTATCCTGCCGAACCAGTTCCGGTAAATCGAGTACCGACTGTATCTCCCCGAATACGACACGAACATTTGCCATCGCATCCGTGTAGGTCATCGCTTTTAAAAGCGGTTTGTACGACGCATACGAAAGCAGCACGCACATAATCAGGGTAGGAATTGTAATCCCTCCGGTCATAAAGAGGTAAAGCCCTACCGGTAATACGATAAGGAGCGTAGACGGCAGAACTTCCATCGCAGCTATCATGGCAAAGCATACGCTTAAATACCAGTCGAGCATCGAATCCCTGTTATCCTCCACCGCTTTTTGAAATTTGTCATAAGAGGAGGCCGATTTGTTAAATGCCTTGATGATCTTGATGCCCTGAATATATTCGACGGCGGCGGCATTCATTTTTTTGGACGCTTCAATGTACCGCTTGGACTTTGCTTCGTAATCCTTCATCATCAGCATTGAAAAGAGTATGCCGAGAGGCAGTGTTACAAGGTTTGCAAGACCGATCTTCCAATTCAATATAAAAATGATAACGACAATGACAATCGGAATAAGCACATTTGCCAATACTTCAGGTATGACATGCGCAATCGGTTTTTCCATCTTATCAAGCGTTTCTACCACAAATTGCGACCACTTACCGCTGCTTTTTTCTTCTATCGTCCCCATCGAAAGCCTGCTAAGTTTTTCGACCACCCGTTTCCGTGTGTCTTCAATAACACTGAATGCAAGGTTATGTGAACCTATAGTCGATATCGAATGTCCGATAATTGAACCTGCAAAGCCTGCAAGAATAAGTCCGGCATAAGGTAAGAAAACGCGGTAATCCTTTACGCCGTTTATAAGCTGAGTAACAATGGATGCAATCGCAAAGTACGGAACAATGCCGCACGCGACTCCGATAATTGCGACAATCACCGGAAAGATAATTGCACCGATATGTTTTTTTAAAATATCCATAAATGCTCCTAGTATAAGTAAAAATGCTCCTAGTATAAGTAATTATTTTTTTTCTTTTCCAAACGGCTTGCTTATATAAATCAATACCGGCGTCATAAGATAGTCTGCAACGAGGGCCGAAAAGAGACCTACTGCCGCTAATATTCCTAAACGCAGGAATGCATCTATTATGCTTGCCATGTACATTAAAAAAGTAGCTGACAAAATTATCGTAGTCATGGCAAGTGTCTTTCCTATAGAATAAAAAGAACCTATAATCGCTTTATCATAAGAACTTTCTTTTTCAAATAGGTACTTTGTATGGTTAGTAAAATGGATGGTATCATCTACGGCTATACCGAGAACCATAGGCATAAGTGCCATTGTTACCATATCGAGAGGAATATGGAAATATCCCATAATTGCACCTGTTGTAATAATCGGCATAATGTTAGGTATAAGACCTATCAGTCCCATTTTAATACTTCCAAATACAATCATCATTAAAACACCGATTGCCGCAAGGGAGGTAAAAAAGGAATATATTTCCCCATATACTATTTTATTATTCATCTCTGCGGCATGAGCTGCAGCTCCTGTTAAAAAGACTTCGGCATCAGGGAAAAGTTCAGCACATTTTTTATGCACGCTTTTCAAATTGGCAGCAAGTTCATTTCCATCAAAAGCGGCAACATCGACGGTCATACGGAGAGTCCGGAATTCTTCATCAACCCAGCGGGAAGTTTCTCCTCCGGATATTTCGTATAAAAATAAAAGTTGGGTTAAAAGGTCTTCATCTTCAGGTATGGAATAGAATTTCGGATCGTCGGCATGCATGGTCTGATTCATATCTTTTACAACATCCAATATCGAAAATATTTTAGGTACTCCGTTATTCAGCTTTGTTAATTTAAAGCCCGATATGTGGCGGCTTAATTCTTCCAGCTTTTTTAAGTTTTCCGGTTTTTTTACTGCATCTTCTTCCTTAAAGGTCAGCATCACATTGTAGTTAAAATAAGCTCCCAATTGGGAATGTGTAATTTCATAAATACGTTTTACATAAGGAATTCTGGTTCCCATAAAGTTAAAGCTGTCCATGTTTACGGTTATCATAAAAATACCCGGAAGGCAAAGGACCGTTACAAGTGCAAAAACAATCAAAACGGGTTTTCGTTTTTTTAATACCCAACCGCCGAACTTTTCAAAAAAAGAATCCAGTTTTTTATATCTTATTGCACTCTTATTTTGTTCAGGCGGACAGTCCTTTCCGAAACTCATCAAAATGGGAATTAAGATGCTGACATAAATATAAACTGCAAAAACCATAGCTGCACTTGTAAGCCCCATCCAATGCATCGGTTCGAGGTCAACCGTCAAAAATGATAAAACGGAAGCAACTGTTGTAACAACCGTAAAAAACAGAGGCCAGCCCGTATTTTCTATCGAATCGATAACGGCTTCTTTACGTTTTCCTATTGCGTAAAAACTGTTTCTAAAAGAATTTACAAGGTGAATTGCGTAGCCTACCGAAAGAGCCATCGCAAGAATAATGGGAACTGAAAGCATCTCTGAACTTCCTTCAATATTTAAATGCCCCATAAAACCTAAAACTGAAACTATTGCCCCTGTAGTGGCGATGATAGGCACTATAGTGCCTCGGAATGAACGTGCAAAAATAACTAGGAGAATTATCATACACATAAAACTAAGGCTTACGCATTTTCTTATGTCTGCATTCATAACAATTTTCTCTTCCGTTTCAGTGTAGGGAAGACCGGCAGGCTTTATTGTGTAGGCAGAGCTTTTATATTTGGGATTTGTTACAATATCGATAGCGATATCTCCCATGATATACATAAGCTCCTTATCCGAAGTTTTCATCCATTCTTCTCTGCTCGGGGTTGCTTTAAGCGAAAGAATAAGCCAAGTTTCTTTTGCATCGCTTGAAACAAGTTTATTTACGATGGATTTTCTGGATAGGATAAAGTCTTTTGCCTTTTTAAGCTCGGCAGGATTTTCAGGAATGCCGTCTTTAAAGGGATTTCTTATTTCGATTCCTTCTTCCGTTCCGACGCTTATATCGATATCGGTAATGGAAGTAACCGAATCGGAGTACGGAATTTTTTCTAAAAGTTCACTTCCGATTTCTTTAATCATTTTTAAAACCTCAGGTTTAAAAACATCATCGGATTCTATAAGCAGGACTATAGTGTCGTTGCTTCCAAAAAGCTCTTTAAACCTGTCTTCATTTTCTTTCATTTGAGGAGTTAGGTTTACAAAAACTTCTTCGGTCATTGATGTGGCTCTAAACTTTTTTAAGCCCATCGCTGCAAATACTGTTATAGCTGCTAATAAAATGAGTAAAAGCCATCGGTATTTTAATTGAAATTCACCGATTTTCTTAAAAAATATATGCAAACGTTCCAGTTTCATTTTACAGTCCCCTTGGAATACTAACAATTAGTAAACATTGTTTACTAATTGTTAGTATAGCCATACATTAAAAATTTGTCAAGAGGAAAAATCAATTTTCTTTGTTTATTTCCGCCTCCGGTTGCATAATTTTATTCCAGCAAAAATACATTACATCGGTTAAGATATCTATAAAGGATAGGGCTTTTTTATAAGAATATTCATGTGTGATGATTTCAAAAAGCGGTGTTAAGGCGGTGCTGTAAATTAAGTGAAGCCTGTCATCGTCTAAAGGGTTTATATTTATACCTCGCTTTTTTAAGTCGGCAATGAATTTTTTGCACGCTGTAACATCCGCCATTACGAATTCGTGGCGGATGTTTTCGTATTTTGTTCCCGCCGAGCGGTTAAACAAAAGTTTAAATTCGTCGAAGCGGCTGTACACAAGTGTACATAAATTCTGCAAAGAGTCGCGTATTGCTTCCTTTGTTGATAAAAAGTCTTTAGTTTCGTATAAATGCATTGCTATTTTGGAAAAATCGGTACCGATGCTTAAGGTTTGCGTAATAAGCGGTTGTACGAGGGCATCAAAGATTGCCGCCTTTGAAAGGAAGTGCTTATACAAGGCTCCTGCCGTTATACCCGTCATTGCAGCAATGGAACGCATGGATGCCTTTTCAAAGCCCTTTTGCAAAAATTCCGTTTTTGCGTTTTTGAGGATTTCCGTATAGGTCTCATTCTTTTTTTTCGATTCTTCCATCATTTATATTATAGGCATCAGTTTTAAAATTGTCAAAGGGGCATCTTTAACATTCTTGATAATAGAAAACAAAGTACAAAACAGCTATATAAAATTTTTGATTGGGGTTGAGAATATAATCAAATCAGCGGTTTGAGGTGAGCCTCATTCCGTACACAGCTCTTGCATGTAAAAGGACTACTGTGAACAATATACATATCACATTATGGAATGAGGAGCACAATGACATACGGATACATCAGAGTAAGCACGGATAAGCAGACGGTGGAAAACCAAAAGTTTGAAATCAACAATTTTTGTAGGCGAGAAAAACTTTACATCGACGGGTGGATTGAAGAGACTATCAGCGGCAGTAAAAATTACGATAAGCGTAAGCTGGGCGAGCTTTTAAAAACGGTAAAAAAAGACGATCTTATCATCTGCGCAGAGCTTTCACGGCTTGGCCGTAACCTGTTTATGATTATGGAAATACTGAATATCTGCATGAAAAAGGAATGCAGGGTATGGACAATCAAAGACAACTATCGTCTCGGCGACGATATACAAAGTAAGGTTTTAGCCTTTGCATTCGGTCTAAGTGCAGAAATTGAACGGAATTTAATTAGCCAGCGCACGAAGGAGGCGCTCGCTTGTGCTAAATCTAAAGGCAAACAGATTGGACGAAAGCAAGGAGAGCGCTGCCGGTTAAATCCGAAATGTGCAGCTTGTCATAATTGGATTATAGAACAAATGTCATTGGGCGTTGAGAAAACAAAAATTGCAAAAGAATTGGAAATATCAAAACAAACTCTATATAGATATATGGTATATACGGGCTTATTTGAACCTAAAAACTGTAAAAGTTCACTGTGGCTACAATATCATATTTATTATTGACCGATTTTGATGACCGTCAAAACAAGGCTTTGATATAGTAATTGGGAACCCGCCGTATGGGGCAAAAACTTCTAATACCGATAAAGAAAATTACAAAAGATATTATGAAGCTTCGCAAACAGCAAGAGGTCTGAAAGGCTCTACGGACACTTTTGCAGTTTTTGTAAATCTTGGATATAATATTCTATGTAAAAACGGAAACTTAGCTTTTATTATTCCAATGGCTATAACTTCCAGTGATGCTATGATGGCTCTTCACAATCTGCTTGAAAATAATTGCGAGACGATAAAAGTTTCCTCATATTCAAACCGACCAAAACAGATTTTTGATGCTGCTTGTATAAGAACATCTGTTTTCTTCTTTACAAAAACGCTTACTGCAAATCGCCATATCTACACAACAAAATTGCAGCGGCGACGTTATACAGATTCTATTAAAGATATTATTGATAAACTTCAATTTATTGATTCAAAAGAGTTAAAACTACCAGGAAGATATGCAAAAATATCAAATGATTCTGAAAAGAAAATTTTGCAAAAATGTTTCTCATCAAATAAAAATATCAAGTCATTTACAGATGTAAAAGGAGTCCCTTTTTATTACAGAGTTTCTGGTGGAAGATATTTTAATGTAGTTTCTGATATTCCTACAGGCTCAACTCAAGATAAAACATATTGTGTTATTTCAGATTATTCTAAAATTATAGTTGCTATTTTGAGTACGAATCTTTTTTGGTTTTATCAGCAAGTTTATACAGATGGATTACATATAAAATTGACAGAATTAGAAATGTTTCCATTACCTGATTTAGAAAAAGTTAGTAGAGAAACAATATCTCAAATCAACAATAAATATTTTAAATACAAAACTGACATTGAAAAAAATAAAATTAATCGAGATTTTTATTTTGAATATAAAATCAGAAAATCAAAAAAACTAATCGACGAATTAGATGATTTAGTGTGCCCGCTTTATGGGCTAACAAAGGCAGAAGTTGCTTATATAAAAAATTATGAACTGGAATTCAGACTTGATGATGAATAATATTAGTTTATAAGAATGGGTCAGAAAACTCTGAATATTGGATTAACTTGATTTCCAGTCTTTGTAGTTGAAAAACAGCTATAGCTACTTGATATGGATGTTATCAAAAGACTTGTTTTTTTTATATCCAGCTGATTTCAATATTGTTTTCTTCCAGTACTTTGAAAAAAGAGTCCGGCATGAAAGGTCTTCCTTTATTTGTGTAGAAGAGTATAGGGTAGCCGCATGCTTCTATTACCATCAAAAGAACATGTACTGTAGTGCAGGTTAAAGTTCGCCGAAATATATCTAGTTTCCTAACGGTGCTTTGATATACAGGCGATGTATCTGGCAATAAAAATCATTTTGAGTTAAACCTTTTCAATGATTTCACTTTCTTCTTTTGTAATACCATATAAGTCATAAACTAAAGAATTGATTTTTTTCTGTAAATCTTTTATGTCAAATTCAGGGTTTATTTTTTTATTTTCTAAAATTTTATCCACAATTCTAATAATCGGAAGCATTTGTACTTCTGTAACGTAAAGGGGTAAGTCATTGATCATATTTTTTGTGAATGTAATTCCACCACAATAGCTGCTAGAAGAGTATTTGTTTTTTATATAAAAAAACGGTAAAGGTGAATTTAATAACCCCATCATAAACTTTAACAAGTTTATATCTGCAGAACAAATTACCATTGTAGTTTTTCCAGGAATGATTTCTGCATTTTCGTCTAAACAAACTTCCAGTAAATTCAAGCCTTTTAAAATTATTTTTGAACAGGCTGCACGTTCGATATATGTTTTACCAAGTTTTTTTTCAAATTCCTTTTTATTTACAACAGGAAAATTATATTTTTCACCATATGAAATAGGTTTTAAATCCCATTTATTATAATATTTTCCAATTGTTCCTGTGTTAATTAATTTATAATATTTATTTAAATCTGGTTCAGGATATGTTTCGATTAGTTCCTTTACAATATAAAAATCTGAAGTAGAACAAGCACCTTCACATAGACAATAATTACTAATATGTTTTCCAACCTTATCAATTTTATCAAGAAGAGCTGAATTTTCTGAGAACATAAAATCAATTAAGAAGGGTGCCTCAATATCCTTAATGCTTTTATTTGACAACCTTTTAATTATTTTTTCAGACAAAAATTCACACGCGCGAAGCTCTTTTGACTCTTGTGTAAAAAGCGCAATTACTGCATCAACCGTTGCACTATTGAAAACTTTGCGATCAGCCTTTGTAATTAAAGATAATCTTTTTTTTACTTGAACCTCTCTAAATTTTAAACCAAAGTTTTTTGATAACCATTTGTCAGGAGTAATAAATACAAGTATATTTCCTAGAAAAAGACCTAATTCGAAAAATGCCATATATATGTCCCAGTTTCCCGTTAGATTTTTAAACTTATCATGCAATATTTTTCTTTCCCACTCTAACCCGTTATTTATCATCGTTTCCGAATCAATATACGGCGGGTTCCCAATTACTATATCAAAGCCTTGTTTTGACGGTCGGTTAAACACCTCACTAAACCACGTATGCCATAAAAAGAATTGATTGTTTGCATCAATCGATATCTTTTTTAGATCGGCCAGCTTATCGTGTTCTTTGCTTCTTCCTTGTTCACTGAGCAAGGTATAAACAAGTTGAGAAATTTGCTGCTTCATAGCCTGTTTTGATTTATGCGTCTTAGGCTGATAATAATCGATGATGGCTGTTTGTAGGGCTTTTATGCTTTCTTCCGTATTGTCAAAGAGATTATTTTTATTCCGGTGCAGTAAATTTTCTAAGGAGATACCCTCATAACTTTCCAATAAGCTGTTACCCTGCATTATTTTATAGTCAAGGTTGGGAAGAGGGAGCGGTATTTTTTCATCGACGATGATAGCAAGCCAAAAGCGCAGACGGGCGATATCAACGGCTCCTTTTTCAATATCGACTCCATAGATATTCTCACGAACAATGTCTTTTTTAATGCGTGAGCGATTTTCTTCATCTGAACTATCTCCTTCCAGTAACATTCTGCATGCAAAAAGTTCATTCAGCATACCCATCGGGAAAGCCCCCGAACCTACTGCAGGATCGCAGATTTTAACTGTTTTAAGTGCCGATAATGCCGCATTCTTATCCTTTATCCTAGCCGTTTCATGCTTTAGAACTAAATCACGCATTGCCGGTTCATCCTGTATTTCTTCGGCAAGGTATGCGATAAGGCTTTCTCGGCACATATATTGTACAATTTCTTTCGGAGTATAAAATGCACCTTTATCTTTGTTATCTTCCAGAAGATTTTCAAAAATCTTCCCGAGCATTTCAGGGTCTACGCCGACTTCCCGATCTTCCGGATCGGTTTCGTCAATAGTGAAATTATAACGGGCAAAAAAATCTAAAAGACCGCAGCTTGCATCATACGGATAGTCGTTATTTTGACCGCTACGGAAAATCCGTTCTATTTCCCTTTGCTTAGGATTACCGAACAATACCGCCGGAAAAATAACCGGAACACTGTCTTCCGGATCCTCTTCAAAAAGCCCGCCATTCAAATACGGTACTTTCCCAAAACGATCAAGTAGTGTTTTATCCCAACCCTTTTGCTTAAAATGACGAGCTCGATCTTCAGGATTAGTATTCAGCATACCGAAAAAGAGCGGATCAAGTACGGTAGAAAGAAAATCATTTTGTTGCTTCTCGCTTGAGCGTTCAAAAAGATGTTGTAAATAATCTCTGTCGCCGTCATTCCAGTTATCGTCCGTGCAACCGAGCCATCCTTTTTTCTGTAAAAATTGAATAAATACGAGCCGTCCCATCATCTTTTTGATATAATCACGGACTTTCTTTTCTGCCTTTTGTTCATCCCCATTGCCTATTCGTTGAAAGTGCGCAAAGATTTTTGTATGAACTTTTGCTCCGGCTACAGCTCTGTTCTCATAGCCCGATTTTCCTTTTGCTTTGATATAGCGTTTACCGGTAATGTATTGCACAAAATCTTCGTAGAAAACCTTATACTCGGCAAAAAATTCCTTACTTAATGCCTCTACACTAAATGCGTTCAACATATCCTCAACGGTTATAGCAGCAGAATCGGCTTTTTTTGCCAAATATTGGAAACGCTCTGCAATAGTCCGGCAGGGATGTTCTATCCCGCACAGATAGGTATACCGTTTTGCACTTGTGCTCGTTTGCAGTGTCTCTGCTCGGTGTGCAAAACTTACCCGCCATTCATTTTGATTATCAGCAAAATGGAAAAAGATAAGCGCTGAGCTATTATCTTCCATAATTTTGCGGATACAATTCTGAATACTAACACGGTTGCGTTTGAGGTGTACCGACGACTGTACTTCTACATCGGCAAATGTTACGGGAAATGTCCCTGCAACTTGTGCTATGATTGAAGCCTGTAAAACATTCTTTTTATCGGCTTCTGCCAATGCAATCGGTGTTGCTTTCCGTAAATCCGTTGCGTTTTTGAAAATAGGAAGGATTATATCTTCGTAGATTTTGTCTTTTCCGGGATAGGTTTGTTCAAAAATAGTGCGAAAGTCAGTCATAGTGTGCTCCTTAACAATATTATTTCTTTTCTTTTAGTTTTTTTTCCAGATTTTCCAGAGACTTTAATTCAAGCTCATCCGCTTTGTCGGCTTCAGAAGCATAAAAAGCCTTACGCTTTGCATCAAATTCAAGATATATGGATTCAACTTTCTTTTCCATTTGTTGATGAGAACGAACGCCTTTGTCATTTAACAGTAAGAAGCCATTATCAACTAAAATTTTGTCGAAATTTTCTTTCCAATAAAGCATTGTCAAATCTTTGCGCATCTTTGCACGCAATTCAGCTGTCTCTAAGAAAATAATGACAATTCGATTTAATACATCAAGTTCATCTTTTGTAAGATAATTCTTTGAAACATAGATATCCTGTTTTCTAACAATACTACCTTTCCAACTTGTTAATGCCATATTAGGCTTTGAACTATCAGCACGGCTTAAAATAAGTTCAGCAGCAGTTTTATGTGTAACTGCATAAATGAGCTTATTTTGAGTAGCAGCAAAAAAATTTTGAGTTGCTTTATCCGAACTATCATAATCAGAAGAAAGGGCAAACAAATCACGAACTTTTTGATAAAAGCGTTTTTCAGATGCTCGTATATCACGAATACGCTCCAGCAGTTCGTCAAAATAATCAGGTCTTCCATCCGGATTTTTAAGGCGGTCATCATCTAGTACAAAACCTTTATGTAAAAATTCAGTCAAATTTTGGTTTGCCCACATCCTGAATTGTGTGCCGCGTTTACTGCGAACTCTAAAACCAATAGCTAAAATCATAGGCAGCGCATAATACGTAATTTCATAGTTTTTGCCGTCAGAGGCAGTTGTCAAGTAATCCTTGACAACTGCTTTTTTATCCAGTTCTTTGTCTTTGAAAATATTTGCAATATGTAAACTGATATTTTGTTTAGAACTCTCAAAAAGTAAAGCAATCTGCTGTTGATTCATCCATATCATACCGTCATGTGCGTATAATTTTACATTGGTCTTACCGTCTTCAGTATTATAAATAATTATTTCATCTTTTTTTTCTAGCATACAAGTTTTTTCCTCTCTATCTTTCCGTTATAAGTGCTATTGATAATGCAGTGTATGTATCGGTTTCAGGTTTATTTTGATGCGCTAATTGATAGAGTTCTTTAATGACATCTGCCTTATTATCGAATAGCCCAGTATTGTCAAAGTCTATTTTTAATACTTTTTTTGCTAATGCCGAATTATGGTGCATAATGGCATCAGAAATGGCATCGAGCATGTTATGCAATTCAACGGAGTTAATACTTGTGTATAATTCTTGTATTTTAGTTCGCGCTTGCGTTATCTCTTTGTTCTGTTTGCTATTTCTTTGCCTAATAATCAATGCTGAGTTTTGTTTATCTTTTTCATAGCATTCCATAATCGATCTTTTACAGGCTGTTATGGTATCTATCTTTATTTCAGACTGTTGTGTCTCAAGTTGTATCAGCGGTTTTAAGGCTTCAAAAAACTCCAGTTGGCTAACTTGCTGAGTCTTAATGTTGGACGAAAAATATAATAATGATTGCATATACTCATGCCGATCGTTATATTCGTGCATCGCAGCAAATGATCCGTGTTGTTGATTTTGTATGGCGGAAATAACAGGCTTGTCTATCGATTTTAGTTTGGCATACTCATCCGGCTGCTCTTTTTGAAATGTTTGTAATTCTGCAATAAACGGCATAAGCGGAGATTCTTCATCATCGGATGTTTCGTATATTACCGGATCAAAATGCCTTACTTCTTCTTTTGTTGAATAAATTTGTGAATCTTCACCGAATAATTCATGAAAGGTTTGCAATTTTATATATGTTCTATTCTTAATATTTATTTGTGCATCACCCAATGTTGAAGGATAAAAATTATAATTCCATATTTCTTTTGCTTCCGTACCGATACGGTTAATACGCCCAAGCCGCTGCATAAGCCGCGTTGCATTCCACGGCGAGTCATAATTTAAAATTGAATTAGCACGGTGCAGGTTTACGCCTTCGGAAAGGACATCGGTGGTAATAAGTATCTGGTAATCATCACGTTTTTCACCTTTGTAATTTGCATCAAAGTTTGCCGCAATAATATCTTTCATATCATCACGATTTGCTGACGTAATTGAAAGAACATTGCAATGCGGTATCGGCATTTCGTATAATTTTTGAACCAATGCTTTTTGAGTTGCAATACATTCGGTAAAAATAATTAACTTTCTATTTTTATTTCTTCTTTTATTTAAGAATTGATTAGCTGTTTCATAAATAAAAGTACTCATTTTAGGATCAGCTGTTTGAACATCCCATTTTGAACATAAGTTTTTGATAAGCTGTAAATCATTGCGCAACAAGGTTATATAGCTTTCATCAAAATCAGCTCTTTTATATTCTTTATTAGAACCTTCATATTCGCTGCCGGAATTTCTTTTATTCGCTTTTTTCGCTTTATCTGCTAGCATGTCAAGACACTGCTTAAATTCATCGTTGTTTTTAATAGCATTATTGCCGAGTTCTTTATTTACATCCAAATCGGGACAAATAAAAATACGATTTACTTCCCACATCCTAATCATATTTTCAGTATAGCGGGATAAGTTATGCAAAGATTCTTTAAAGGCTGCTTGGCTGCTTTCAAGCCGTTTAACCAGCAACATTTCCATCAACTGGGCTAACCGTTCCGCCGTATTACTTACCGTTAAATTTTTTACTTCGTATAATGCACGATGCTCTTTGTTTTTCAGAAATTCAATCGCTCTGTAGCGGTAATAACCGAGGCCGTCTTTTCCTGCTTCCGTACCGAGTGAAAAAATCTGATTTCCAGCCTCATCCGTATCAATTTGACTAACTTGCGGGGCAATAATATTTATCGTACTGTTAAAAAGATTTCCTAATTCGCCTTTCATCTCATAGGGTATTTCAATCGGTTTATTTATTTTAGGAAATTTCAATGCTTGAGTTTTTACATCGTCTTGATAATATTTTTCAATATCCGTTCTTGTTCGGCGGATTATTAACAGTTCAACAATATGTTTCCGTATATCTTTATTGTCCGCAATAAGATTTTTTTTATCTTGAGCTAATTCTTCCGGTGTCTTTTGAATTTTTATCCCATTCATAAGTTTATACCGTTGAATATACTGCTTGTATCGGTCTTGTTTTTCTTTAAAGTAGCGTTCAAGATCATTTCCAAATTCGCCGAGGTTACACAGGGTTGCATTTTTATGTTCACGCTGGAATAAATAAATCTGATTCCGTAGATCATACGGAGCATTATTTTGCGGGGTTGCCGAAAGAAGCATAACATAGGGCTGAGGATTTATACTTCCTATTAAGTTATCAAGTTTTTGATACATGAGCGTATTGCTGTTCCTAAAGCGGTGACTTTCGTCAACTACAATCATTCCGTATTGTTCTTTTTTTAATACTAAATCAAAATCATTTCCGTCAGCATAATCATCACTTTCTCCGCTGTCATCAAGACGCCCGATTGTGGTAAGGTTAATACGCTGTTTAATTTTTTTCTGAGAAGTTTCGTTTTTGTCGAAATAGTTGATTGAATCGAGCCAACTCTGGTGAATAGCTGGCGGGGTGATAATTAACACCGGATGAGTAAAGTTCGTTTCTATCAAGTGCCGTTTCACAATCATCAATGCAGTAAAAGTTTTTCCTAGTCCGACTACATCGGCAAGGATAAAGCCTTGGTGCCTCTTCATAATTGCAAAACCTTGATTGACAGCTTGATTTTGATAGGTAAGCTGTTTGAACTCCTCATCATGAGGGATATATTCATCAGGAGTGATTTTGCCGTCTCCGTTTATTACTTCATCAAACTGATCGATCAAAAATTTAATATAGGTTTGATAGGGAGAAAGGATGGTACACGGTAATTCATGTTGAGATTGTGAGGGGCGTTCTGTTTTTTCACTTTCTATCCCTATCTCCGATTTTCTTAGCACTTCTTCTAAAAACTCCTGCGTCCAATCGGAAGCTAATGCCCATTTTTCATTGAACCATGAGATATGACCTTTCGACCTGTTTATTTCATCCGGTTTTGCAGTGATAATCTGGGGTACCGTTTCCAAATAATTCAGTTCGGAATTTTCCTGTAATCCTTTTCCTGTAAAATTGCTGCTGCCTATAATGCCGAAAGCTCTTCCTTCACCGTAAAAAATATAGCACTTTGAATGGAAGAATTGCTGCTTATCATCCGCGCTTAGACCGCGGAAAATACGAATTTCTATTTTGGGGTCATGTTGACCTTCATGCTGCTCCTTGCAAAAGTCCAGTAAAAGCTGCACAGCGGGAATATATTCCGATTTCACTTTTAAATCGGCAAGATCGGTTCTGATAAAATCTTGAGGATAATCGGCGTCTTTATATTTAACGTCGGCACTGTATTGCGCAAAAAGATACGGATCCTTCCCGATAAGTATACGCAGGTGCGCATCCTCTGAGCGTTCTAAGAATGCCCGAAGTTCTTCTGCAATCAGCTGTGTGCCGGGAATATCCCAGTAGCCGGTTGCAATGTCAATGCGGGTAATACCGGGGATGTTGATCAGTTCTTTGAGTGTATCAGTCAGTTTTAAATGTTCGGAATTGTCAATCAGCGTACTTTGCATTTTTTCCTTTACGCATTTCTGTCTTTCAGGATGAATTTTATCGTATCTTTTGAATTTAACATATAAGCCTCTACAATGGGTACAGTATATCACAGTATGGATAAATTTAAAAGACCGCACATACGAATTAAAAGCTCATTTTTATTAATTTTCGCCGGTTTACTGTATTATTGACATAAGCGTGCTTATATTATACAATTACATCAGCTTTTATAGCTAAACCGGAGAATGACTTATGAAAGAAATATACGGAACGGTCTACGATAAGAATGACAATCCTCTTGAAAAAGCCCTCGTAGCCCTCCTTAACAATAAATTCGAAATTGAGTATTCCGATGAAACAAATAATGAAGGAAAATTCAATTTATCTGCTGAGCCGAAGTATTATCCGTTTTTTATTGCTGTAAAAGAGTACAAAGAAAATTATCTTGAATACTGGAGTCAAAATATAGACCTTGATGAGGATTTGGAAATTAATCCTAAAATGGATGTGATTGAGATATACGGTTTACACTGTTTTCAAGTTAAGGGAGCAGGTAACTATTTAATGGTCTACTTTAGACCCATGAGCCTAAGTAAGTTTAAGGCAAACGAAAAAAATATTGTTCCCGATATAGGTAAAGAATCTTTAACCGTATCTGTAAACGGTGAATTTTGCGAAATATTGACTCTTTCGCGTGTTGAAGAACAATTTCCTGATGCCCAAATGACATCCTTTCTTATACAGATTTCAACGGATGGGGTAAAATTTTCCGGTAAGAATAAACTTGAACTTAGCATAACCGATAGGAACGGAGATTATGGAGAAGCTTCAATATTCTTTAAACTTTAATTTTTCTACAAATTTTATAAGGAGATACTAATGCAAAACAAAACTGCACCGAGATGGGATTTAAAAAATATTTATCCCGATTTTAAATCAAAAAAATATGCGGAATCAAAAAAGAAAATTCCTGCATTGACTTCCAAGTTTGAAAAACACTTAAAGGCTTTTTCAGGAAAGGACTTAAAAAAATGGCTGGTAAAAGCTTTGGACATTTTAAACGAGTTTAATGCCGAAGCCGAAACTCTTTATGCCTATGCTTCGGCCGTGTATACAACCGATACCGAAAACAAGGAAGCTTTATCTGAGCTTAACTCGATATCGGCTCTCTTTGTTCCGTTTACGCCCCTTGGAGTGCGCTTTTCGAATATCTTGGCTTCCGTTTCTAAAGAGGTAAAGGCCTTGATAAAAAACGACAAGGATTTAAAATATGCTTCTTTTTATTTGGAAGATACATTGTTTTGGCAAAAAAAACAGATGAGCGAAGAAGAGGAATCCTTGGCTGCCGATCTTGCCCGCTCCGGTGCTTCGGCTTGGAGCAAATTACAGAGCACGATGACTTCCACAGCTTCATGTATTTGGGATGAAAAAACTAAGGAAGAAAAAACCTTGGTTCAGCTTAGAGCGATGGCCTACGATAAGGATGAGGCTGTCCGCGAAAATGCTTTTAAAAAAGAACTTGAGCTTTGCAAGTCTATCGAAAAGCCCGTTGCCGCAGCCTTGAACGGCGTAAAAGGAACTTCCATAACCTTAAATAAAAGGCGTAACTGGAAGGGCGGCACAATCGAAAAATCTGTAAAGCAGGCAAATATAACTCAAAAAACTCTTGACTCCTTAATTTCCGCCATCGAAGATTCTCTTCCTGCATGGAGAAAGTATTTAAAGGCTAAGGCCATGCTTTTAGGCAAAAAGGACTTGCCTTTTTATGACCTTTTTGCCCCGGTTTCAAAATCATTTCCTACATATACTTGGGAAGAAGCAAAGGCCTTGGTAATCGAAAACTTTTCTTCATTTTCAAAGAACATGGGAGACTTTGCAAAAAAGGCCTTTGCCTCCAACTGGATAGACGGCGAGGTACGCAACGGCAAGGTCGGCGGAGCCTATTGTACTCATTTCCCCGTAACAAAGGAACCTAGAGTTCTATGTAACTTTGACGGCTCTTTTTCTTCGGTCAGCACTCTTGCACACGAACTGGGACATGCCTTTCACTTTAATGTTGTAAAGGACATGCCGGTGATAAATCAAAGCTATCCTATGACCCTTGCCGAAACCGCTTCGATTTTTGCAGAAACCATTTTGTTTGAAAGCGAAATTAAAAAAATGAATGAAGAGCAAAAGACGGCTCTATTGGAAATTCACCTTCAAGACGGTTGTCAGGTATTGATCGATATTCTTTCGCGTTTTTATTTTGAACGCTCCTTTATGGAAGAAAGGGAAAAGCATGAACTTACTGCTGAAGACTGCTGCCGTCTGATGCTTGAAGCTCAAAAGAAAAGCTATGGAAACGGGCTTGATTCTAAATTGCTTCATCCATATATGTGGCTTGTTAAGGGACATTATTATTCTGCCGACTTGGGCTTTTATAACTTCCCCTATGCTTTCGGACAGCTTTTTGCTCTCGGTCTTTATAACCGCTATAAAAAGGAAAGAGAAAAATTTACTTCCGTTTACGAGGATATTTTAAGAAAGACCGGTATGATGGATGCCGTTAAGGTAACAAAGAGTGCAGGCTTTAATATCGAAACTCCGGACTTCTGGAAAGAAGGCATAAAGATTTTTACGGATCAGATAAGCGAATTTGAAAAGCTCGTAAAAAAAGCAAAGAAAAAATAAGCCTTATCTTTTTGATAAAATATTTATAAGCCTCGATTGATTTTAGGGCATATATAAAAACCTTGTTGGATTTTTGTATATGCCCGTCGAGTTTTTCATAAGTCTTTATATATTTTTTTATTATAGAAAATTTCAAAATGCACTTGCCTGCATAGTATAAAGTTCGGCATAATACTCATTGGTTTGCATTAAATTTTCGTGGCTGTCAAAGCCTACAATTTCACCGTTTTGCAAAACTAAAACTTTATTAGCTTTTTTTACAGTCGATAAACGGTGCGTAACAAAGAAAACGGTTTTACCCTTTGTCAGCTCCAAGAATTTTTCATAAATGATAAATTCGGAGCGAGGGTCAAGAGAAGCCGTCGGTTCATCCAAAATAAGAATTTCAAAATTGCCGAAAAACGCACGGGCTATCGCAAGCTTTTGCCATTGACCGCCCGATAAATCCCGCCCGTCTTCAAATTGAGTTCCTAACAGCTGTTCTAAATTTTCGGTTTCATCAAAACCGGATTTTTTTAAAGCAAGCAAAATTTCGTCATCATCTGTAATTTTTTTTAAATCGGAAAGAGCCGTATTTTCACGAACCGTTAAATCAAACTTTGCATAGTCTTGAAAAACAGCACCGATAATTTTTCTATACTCAATAACATCATAGTCTTCAATTGAAGTTCCATCAAATTTTATTGCACCTGAAGAAGGTTTATAGAATTTACAAAGCAATTTCATCATCGTGGTTTTACCGCTTCCGTTTTCACCTACGATTGCAATTTTTTCACCATTAGTAATTGAAAAAGAAATGTTTTGTAAAGCAAAATTTTCATTCGATTGATACTTAAATGAAACATCATCAAAAATAATTTTATTAAAGTTTGAATTAATTATTTTATTTTGCCCTTTACTACTCGGCGGTAAATTGATGAAATCAAAATACTTTTGCATATATAAAAGCGTGTCATACAATAAACTTGAATCTTCTACCAAACGGGAAATGCTTTGCGTTGTATATAAGATACTTGACGAAAAAATTAAAATACTTCCGACCAAAAAGGTTCCGGAAAATGTGCCTTTTATAATCGTATTAAAGACGAATACACTGATTGCCGTACTCACAATTAAAAATGAAACGGAAGCTGCAAGTTTTTTAACACGGTTTAACTTTATTCCCTTATTTATTCTTTTAAAGGTGTCTTTGTATTTATCTATGAAAAAATCATAGAGACCGTATAACTGTACGTCTTTTATATTCTCTTTTGAAAGTAATGAACTTAAGTAATAACTTAGCTTTCTTGAATCCGGTGTATTTGATACTAACACTTCAAAGGCTTCTTTTTGTATTTTATAAAAAACAATGCTTTGAGGAATAATTGCGATAAACATTAAAAGTGAAATAAATGGACTGAAATCGGCAAGTAAAACAAGCATAGAAACTGCCGTGATGATACAGCTTATTATACTTGCACCGAAAACGAGTAAGTTTACGGGGCGCCAACTTGCTTCTTGGCATAAAATATCAATGTCATCATAAAACGAGCTATCTTCAAAAACTGTAAGTTCCGATATTGTTCTCGATTTATTCATAAGCGAAGTATTTAAATACAGTGTAAGTTTGTCGGTTAAAAAGCCCTGTATAGTGGTATATACGGGCTGTAAAATATTTGATAACAAAAAAGCGGCGGCCCACACAATTAAAATGAAGATAACCCCATTTATGTTTGTTTCCGCTACGGCATTTATGATTTTGTTTGCAGAATAAATAAGAAGTGAAGGCATAAGTGCTTGAAGCGGAATTACTGTCAAAAGCAAAATGGAATGAAGCTTATCGGCTTTAAACACAACCGATAAACTCTTAAAATAAAGACGAAAAAAGTTTTTAATCATAAATACTAAATATCATCCTCTTAGTTTAATTAAAACAAATTTTGAACCAATTTTCCGCCGTCAGTTTCGGGATCTCTGGTACTCAGGTACTCCGAAATATCGACATCCTTTTTATAATAGTCAAGCATGTCCTTGTTTTTTTCAAAAAAATGGCTTACGGCTATTTTAAAAAATTCCATGCAGACTCTGGCATCGTCCTCGGCTCGGTGGGCGTTTATTGCTTGAACGCCGAACTGTATTGCAAGGTTTTGCAGGGCATAGCTTTGTAAGCCTGGAAGGGTTTCGCGTGCAAATGTTAAGGTGTCAAAGACCTTGTTTGTAAGCTTTGTTTTGCCGCACCTTTCAAGCTCGCAGTTTATAAAGTTTATATCGAAGCTTGCATTATGGGCTACCAAAACCGTGTTGCGGATAAAGTCCAAAAAGTCGGGCAAAACTTCTGCGAATTTAGGCTGACCTGCAAGCATCTCATCGGTTATCTGATTTACCTTGCCCGCTTCGGGAGGCATTGGTTTTTCAGGGTCAATCAGAACATTGTAGCGGGCGATAACTCCGCGAATGTCGAATTTTACGCAGCCGATTTCGACAACTCTTTCTGCCTTGGCCTCCGTTCCCGTTGTTTCGGTATCGAAGGCCGTAAAAACCGCCTTATCATAGACGGCACTAATCCAATCGTAAGAGCTCATTATGCGTTTAGTACCCCGTTAAATTCTTTTTCGAATTCGGCAATCTTTTTATCCGATTGTTTTTTAGCTTCTTCAACCGATGAAACAACCTTTTCGGAATGGATTATGTAGATCTTTATCTTAGGTTCGGTGCCGCTGGGCCTTATGCAGATTATGGAGCCGTCTTCCAAATAATATTGAAGAACATTGCTTTTAGGTAAAGTAACTGTAGTTTTTTTGGCCGGCTCTAAAGGAGAATATTCCGTGCTTTCCTGAATATCCCTGATGGTTTTTACCTTCACACCGGCAATTTCACTTAAATTTCTTTCTCTCACCCTGAGCATCATATCCTGCATAATCTTTAAGCCTTCTGCTCCCGGGTATACCATGTTGATGGTCTTTTCTCCGTAGAAGGCAAATTTAGAAAAGATTTCATTCAGCCTGTCTAAGAGGCTCTTTCCCTTGCTCCTCCAATAGAGGGTCATCTCTGCACAAATTGCAGAAGAGGCAATACCGTCCTTATCTCTTACCTCGGTTCCGAAGTTGTAGCCGAAGCTTTCTTCATAACCGTAAAGATAGGTGTGGGAGCCCGTGCTTACCATCCTTTCGGCAGCACTGCATATCCACTTAAAGCCGGTAAGACATTCTTCGCTTTGCACATTGTAAGAGGCAGCAATCAAATCGCTTAAGGGAGAGGTTACTATCGAGCGTACTATTGCGGCATTTTGAGGCAGCTTATTTTGTTCTTTTAATGTAAGACAGATATAATCCGCAAAGAGGGCTCCCATCTGGTTGCCGCTTATAAGCTGCATTTCGCCTGCATCGTTTTTTACCGCACAGGCAAAGCGGTCGGCATCGGGATCGGTGGCCATCAAAATATCGGCTCCTTCCTTTATAGCCAAATCCATGGCCATCTTTAAGGCTTTCGGGTCTTCGGGATTGGGATAGCTTACCGTCGGGAAATTCCCGTCAGGTTCACGCTGTTCGGGAACGCTTATAACATTAAAGCCCATTTCTCCCAGAACCTTTTCGACATGCATAGCTCCCGTTCCGTGAAGGGGAGTGTAAACTATCTTTACCTTGGAAGCCATATTTTTAATAATTTCTTGACGGCTGATTTTCTTTTTAAGCATAGCCCAGTATTTTTCATCGATTTCTTTATCGATTATTACGAGCTTTCCATTTTTAAGAGCTTCTTCTTCGCTCATCATTTTGATTGAAGAAACCTCGCCTACCTTTTTAATGATGCCGGAATCATGGGGCGGGGTAATCTGGGCTCCGTCCGACCAGTAGGCCTTGTAGCCGTTGTATTCCGGAGGGTTGTGCGAGGCTGTTACTACAATTCCCGTATCGCAGCCGAGTTCCCTTATGGCATAAGAAAGTTCCGGCGTAGGCCTGAGGCTCGAAAAAAGGTAACAGCGGATATTGTTTGCCGCAAAAATCAGAGCAGCCGTTTTTGCAAAAACATCCGAAAAGCGTCTTGAGTCGTAGGCAATTACTGCACTTAAAGAGCCGGCCTTAGCCTTGTCAGGCTTTGCTTCAATCAGATAATCCGCAAGTCCTTGGGTTGCATTTTTTATTACTAAAGGATTCATGCGGTTTGTGCCGCCCCCTATGATTCCCCTTAAACCAGCCGTTCCGAATTCCAAGTCCCTGTAAAATCGGTCATACAATTCCTTTTCATCGTTTTTTTCGATTAAAGCCTTAACCTCTTCTGCGAATTTTACTTCCTTTTCTTCGAAAACATATTTTTTTGCTCTATTTAATATTTCATTTTTATCCATAAAAAGTCCTCCGTTTATAACTTTATAATTATACCACAGTTCAAAGGTTTCCTGCAAGGGTGCGAAAAAAGTATTGACAAGCTTATAATAAGTACTTCAAAAAATCTGCTTTATTGCTTGGATTGTTACAGATACGGAAAAAGATATTTAATCTCGGCAGATATAAATTTAGATTGCTTTAAGGCATTTTGTATTCTTGTTAAAAGTGTATCAGATATATCTTCTTTTTTTATTAGCCAGCCTTTATTGATACCGTTTATAATATCTATTGTGGACATAATTTTTGTACGTTTAAAATCTACGATAGATTTATGCTTTATAAAAGGATGCTCACCTGGATGTATTATACAGCTTGTATCTTGATTATCAAATTTTAAAGAAGTAACGGATACCACTATTTGCTCATTATTTTTATCGGAATCGGAGACTACAATACGCAAATGGCGAAATTCTTCGCCGGATTTAGATTTTTCAGGCTTGCTTAAAAAGGCTGTTTTTTTAGGCATTTAATTCCGATAGTTGGGCAAGGGCAGCTTCTTCTTGAGCAAAAGATAGTTCCTCTTCAATAAGAAAAGATATCTCATCGGGGCTTTTGCCTAGGGCTTGCAGAATAGATTCAATACTTATCGGAATGGCGGAATCTTTAGGGGATTTCCATTCGGGACAGTTTGCATGAGTATATTCGATAAGATCTGTAAATGTGTAATTATGAAATTTAGAGTCGATACCATCTAAAACTTCTTTTTCGTAGTCGGATAGTGTATTACAGGGTATCTTATCTGTTAGCGCCACAAGGTCGCACCCGTCTTTTAAAAAGCGGCTATTCCATAGGCTCTGATCGTTTTGCTTGCCTTTATTACGGATAAGATTATATGTATTTGATAATATAGGACCTGCTTTTAGGGCTGTGTAGGTATCGCCCGTAATAGAAGAGCCTGTATCATTGTATGATTGACGATCTGCAAGGTAGAGCATTTTAAGAAGCTTTGTATAATTGAGCCGACACTCATATTTTTTGAGCATATAATTTACAACTTCAATAAGTTTATGTATATTCATAAAATACCCCCTTATTTTTAATCTAACACCTAGACCGCTTTTTGTCAATACTTTTTTTACTATTACCATATAAAAGCTCTTTATTGTCTAGTCAAACTCTTAATCTACTTCTAAATGTCTGCTCTATAAATTATTTATCGATTATTTTTAAAATGTAAAAAAATCCCAGCAATAAAACCGGTTTGTCAAAACCGGTTATAAAAAATCCGGAAGATACTTTATCCACTGTCTTAAGGCTGCCGCTTCTTCGATATGGGCTAATGAGATATTTTGGTTCGATTCGATGTCGGCAATTGTGCGGGATATTTTTAAGAGGGCATGGCTTCCCCTGCCTGAAAGTTTTTTTGCTTCTACAATTGCAGAAAAAAATCTTTCCGCTTCACAGCTCATTTTGCAAACTTCAGCCGTTTCTTGCGGTGAGAGCTTTGCGTTTTCATAAATTATGTTTTGCACTTTTTTCTCCCTGTTTACGAATGTTAATCTTTCCCATTGAATGAGCCTTGCATTTTTTATTTTTTGTCTCATCGTTTCGGTAGAATATTTTGCTTCCGCTAAAATATTTTCAGGCTTGGGCGGCATAACCGGAACTCTTATATCTATTCTGTCCAAGAGGGGAGCTGTGAGTTTTTTCCAATATTTTTCGATTTCGTATGGGAGGCAGGTACAGACCTTTCCTGAGCTTCCGAAGTTTCCGCAAGGGCATGGGTTAATTGCAAGGAGGAGTTGAAAGCGGGCAGGGAAGGTGCTGCTTCTTCCGGCTCGGCTTAAGGTTACGCTTCCTGTTTCTAAGGGGGCGCGCAAACTTTGTAAAACGCTTGCCTTAAATTGAGCCGCTTCATCCAAAAAAAGAACGCCCCCGTGAGCGAGGGAGACTTCACCGGGCATACATTTTCCGGCACCGCCTATGATGCCCTCCATACTTGCATTTTGGGATGGGCTTCTAAAGGGAGGCCTTTTTAAGAGCCTATCCTTTTGAATGGATTGAGGTAAAAGGCCTGCGATGCTGTAAATGCGGGTTGTTTCCATGGAGGTTTTTTCATCCATGTCGGGGAGGAGAAGTGGAAAACGGCTCAAAGAGAGGGTTTTTCCGCAACCTGGAGGGCCGTAGGCTATCAGGTTATGCCCTCCTGCCGCCGCTATTTCAAGTGCACGGATTAGGCCGTCCTGCCCGCGGATATCTTCAAAGCCTCTTACCAAGCCGAGTCCTTTTTTTGAATCTTTTTCAAAATCGAAATCTTCCTGTTTTTCCGTACCGCTCCATACAAAAAGAGGCGCTGTGCCTGTATTGTGTAAGGTCTCTTTTTTTTCGATATGATTTTTTTTATTGAGCTCTCCGTTTTCTATTTTGTAGAAAAATTCTAAAGCTTCGATTAAATCCGATACGCCGAATACGTTGATGCCGTCTTCTATGAGTGCCTCGGCTTCGTTTTCTTTTGGAACTATAAAATATTTGATGCCCTGAGAACGGGCGGCCGAAATAGCTCCTATAAGACCCCTTACAGGTCTTACTCTGCCTGAAAGCTCAAGCTCACCCATAATCATAACGGATTTTTTGTCTGTTGAGTCATCCGTCAGATCATCCGTTGGAACACCAGTTGGTCTATCTTTTGGATAATCTGTTAGGATGATAGTTTGGGCTTTTGCTTTAATTGTTTCCGAATTTTTCTCCGCTTCTTTTGCCGTTAGGACTGCGACGGCAATAGGAAGATCAAAGCCGCTTCCTTCTTTTTTTTGGTCGGCAGGGCTTAAATTTATCAATATCCTGCTTACAGGAAATTCAAGTCCTGAATTTCTGATAGCCGCCCTCATCCTATCCCTTGCTTCCTTTACGGCAGAACCGGGGAGCCCCACTATGTCGATAACCGGCAATCCCCGCCTTAAATCAGCCTCAACCTTAATCAATTCTCCTTCATACCCAAATGACGAAAAACTTAAAATTTCCATTTCTACATCTCTCCTATAGCAGATAGACTTTTCTACTATTATTTTATAAAAAAAATGATTTATATAGTAAGATTTTTTAAGAAAGTTTGTAAATTTTGAGGAAATTTTTCGAAATTTTCGAGTCCTTGATTTTTAAGCCTTTTTATAGTAAAATCTCTTGCTTATAAAAGTTAAGGAGGGATAAATGCCTAGAATAAGTTCAAAAACAATCGATGCAGTAACCGAAATGACGGATATTGTATCCCTTGTCGAGAACTATACCCGCTTGGAAAAACGGGGAACAAACTGGTGGGGCTGCTGTCCTTTCCATAACGAAAAAACTCCGTCGTTTAATGTCGTTCCCGATAAAAAGATGTATTATTGTTTCGGCTGCCACAAGGGCGGGGGAATAATCAACTTTTTGATGGAAATGGAAAAACTTTCCTTTATGGAAGCCGTAGAGAGGCTTGCAAAAAATGCAGGCATCGAGGTTATCTATGAAGGCGGTACCTATGTTCCTGATGAAGATTCAAAACTTAAGGATGATATTTTAGAGCTTTATGACAAAGTAGCGGGCAGTTTCCATTTTCTTCTAACTCAAAATCATCTAGGGAGAAAAGCCCTTGATTACCTCCTTTCCCGCAGCGTTTCTCCTGAAATAATAGAAAAATTTAATCTGGGCTATGCTCCTCAAGACAGATATTGGCTTTATAAATTTTTATTGTCAAAAAACTATTCTGAAGACTTATTAGCCAAAACAGGTCTTTTTTCTAAAAAGTATAAAAATATGGCTTTTTTTTCCGACAGACTTATGTTTCCGATTTGTGACAGACATGGTAAAACTATCGCATTCGGAGGACGGATTTTGGAAGGAGAGGGAGCAAAATATTTAAATTCTTCCGACATGCCTCAATACAAGAAGGGAGAAACGGTTTTTGCATTTCATCATGCCTTGCCCGAAATCAGAAAATTGAAGTCGGTAATCTTATGTGAAGGCTATATGGACGTTTTAGCCTTTTTTCAGGCCGGAATTGAGAATGCCGTAGCTCCCTTAGGGACGGCTCTTACCGAAGAGCAGGTAAAACTCTTAAAGTCCTTTGCCGAAACATTTTATCTTTCCTTTGATTCCGATCGGGCAGGTCAGGAGGCTTCATACAAGGCTATAAAACTTTGCCGAGGACAGGGAGTAAATGTACGCGTTTTATACATAAAAGACGGAAAAGACCCTTCTGAAATTCTACAAAAAAAAGGAAAAGAAGGCTTGAAATTTCTTTTGGAATGTGCTATATTAGACGATGATTATCTTATACAAATTGCGTCCATGAAATTTGATGTAAGCAGTCCGGAAGGGAAGGCACGGGCTATAGCCTTTTTGTTTCCGTATATTGAGGTCTTGGAATCCGATATTCAAAGAGAGTCTTCAATTTCTAAACTTTCATCGGCCTTTGGTGTCAGTCAACAATCTATTTTCAGCGATTACGCTAACCGCGAAAAAAAGGCTTTAAGGCATATGGTTGACGAAGTAAAACAAAGACCGGTAGATATAAAAATGAACGGCGAGTTACGATTGGTGCTTGCAGTTGCTGCAAACCCTGATCTGTTTTCCCGGTTGCGTTCACAATTGGACTCTGATGATTTTGAGGATTTTTATGCCAGACAGTTGTTCATTGTTTTAGAAGAATGTTATAGAGATGGTGCCTATACTTATGCAAATCTAATGCACAGATGCGGTGATGAAAAATTAAAGAATGTTGTTTCTCAAACAATTTCTAAAGGTGAATTCGCCGACAATTCTGAGAAGGTAGTCAATGACGGCATAAATTTTATAAAACAAAATATTCTGCAAAAACAAAAAGACAAGATCATAGGCAAACTGAGATTGTTGCATGGAGAAGGAAGTGCCGATACCGTAAACTTGACAAAAGAACTTATGGAAGAAAAAAAGAGTATCGACATTGAACTAAAAAAATTAAAGGGAAAGGTGTATGACTGATCTCGAAAAGAATCCTGCGGTTATTAAACTTTTGGAATATGCCAAAAGAAACCGCACAATAGGATTGAGTGATCTTGACGATCTACTGCCCGAAGACTTAATGTCTCCGGAAACTATACCGGATATTCTGGATATTTTGGAAGGTGCCGGCGTTCAAATAAAAAATGAAGGGATATCTGAAGCTAATTCGGAATCGGAATCCGAGTTTCAAGGCAATGGGAATGACGACTATCAATTATTGGATGATGAGTATGAAGATGACTCTGATGATATAAAGACTTCTTACTCGGATGATATTGAAATTCTATATCAAGAAAAAGATAAGCCTCAGCATGAACCGATAAAAAAGCTGATTAAAACTTCTCATGAAGCCGGAGTTGATGATCCGATTAAACTTTATCTTCAAGAAATAGGCAAAGAAGACCTTTTAACTGCCGATGAGGAAGTTTCTCTTTCTAAAAGTATGGAAGACGGAGAGGCTATCATAAAAAAGGTTATAAAGAATTCAGGTATTTTAATTCCCGAATTTTTTGTAATCGGACAAAAAGCCTTTTCAAAGCTGGATCCTGCAGAATCCAATAAACCACGTAAAGAATTAAGTGAAGAAATGGCCGAAAAAAAACGTCTCAAGCAGGTTTACGGCGATAGTTTAAGGAACATATATTCCGAAATAAAGCAATATATGTCCTTAAAAAAGCACTGTTATGATCGTGAAGTTTTGGAAAGTTTTTTGGAAAATCCTGAACTTCAAAATTTACGAAAAAAAATTTTCAATAATTTAAAACGTATTTACATTGAATCGGAAGAAATTGAAAAAATTTCGGACAGATTTATTGAAGCGACGGAAAAAGTTCGGGACTATCAAAATAAAAAAGAAAGAAAAGAAAAACAGCTTGGCATAAAAACTTATGCCGATTTAAGAAAGCTTGGTAAACGTCTTGCAATTCCTCGGGAAAGAGAAAAACTTGAAAAAGAGCTTAAAATTTCCGCTAATGAGGTAAAGGATATATATACTCAAATTCAAGTATTGACCCGTAAAATTCGCAAGATTGAATACGATTTTGAGGCAACAGTCGATGAAGTTATTGGGCTTACTTCGGAAATAAAAAACGGCCAGAGAATGCTTAAAAGTGCAAAAGATAAACTGATAAATGCAAATTTGCGCCTTGTAGTTTCTATTGCAAAAAAGTACATTAACAGAGGTTTACAGTTTTTTGATCTTGTGCAAGAGGGAAATATAGGTCTTATAAAGGCTGTCGAAAAATTTGAATACCGTAAAGGGTATAAATTTTCTACATATGCTACTTGGTGGATTAGGCAGGCTATTACGCGTTCAATATCGGATCAGGCTCGTACAATCCGAGTTCCTGTTCATATGATTGAACAGATAAACAAGGTAAATAGGGAATCCCGCCAGCTCATGCAAAAACTCGGCCGCGAACCTAATGATGATGAAATAGCGTTGCAGCTCGGCTGGTCAATCGAAAAGGTTAAACAGGTTAAAAATGTCGCAAGGGAGCCCATATCGCTTGAAACACCTATAGGTGAAGAAGAAGATACGCTTTTGGGAGATTTAATCGAGGATAAGGGGGTTGAAAACCCTTCAAATAGAACAGAGCTTACTCTTTTACAGGAACAGCTTGAAATGGTACTTTCAAGTCTGCCGGAACGTGAACAGGAAGTTCTTAAAATGCGCTTCGGTATTGAGGGCGGCTATCCTCTTACTCTTGAAGAAGTAGGTCTTTACTTTGATGTAACACGCGAAAGAATAAGGCAAATAGAAGCAAAGGGACTAAGGCGTCTACGCCATCCCAAACGCAGCAGAAAATTAAAAGACTATCTTGATAATTGATAATCATTGATAATCGTTTATCTTGATAATTAAAGGGGTGTGATTTATGGATAATGATGTATTGGAAAAATTGAGAGCTTTACAGGATATTCTTGCTCGAAAAAATGAACTTGAAACCGAAATCTTGGATGCGCCTAAAGCTCTTACTACTCAAGAGGAGCTTTTGGAAAAACTAAAGTTCGGATATATTGAAAAGAACAGCGAGTATGAAGAGCTGCGTAAAGGTATTGCCGTTTTAAAGGCCGATCTTTTTGAAGCTGAACAAAAAAGAGAAAAGGCTGAAAAAGCAATGGATAATATTGAAACTCAGCGTGAATATGAAATCTTGCAAAAGGAAATCGATGATTCTACTGCAAAAACGGAAACTATAAGAAAAGAACTTCAAAGGCTTGAAAGCCAATTTAAAATTTTAGATACAAATATTAAACAGGAAGAAGAACTTATCGAGCAAACCGAAAATGAGCTTAAAGAGCACAAACAGCTTTTAGATTCTGAAGTCACTGAAAAACAAAATAAAGTTGAAGAATTAAAGCGTGAAGAAAAAAGACTGTCCCCGGGTTTAAGCGATGAGACTATGTTTAAATTTGATAGAATTATTAAAAATAAACAGGGAGTAGGTATAGTTTCCATTCAAGGAAATGTTTGTATGGGCTGTCATATGATTCTTCCTGCTCAATTTGTAAATGAAGTCAGAGCGGGTAATGATATAAAATTTTGCCCCTACTGCAGCCGTATTTTATTCTATGAAGAATCCGAATTAACGACTGAGCAGGATGCATATTTTAATGATTCCGATATGGAAGGATTGCTTGATATTGATGATTCGTCAAATGAGGAATTCCTTTCGAGCTTTGAAAACGGTAAAGACGAGGATTAAATAATTTTGGGATTAAGGGAACCGCTGCGTTTGCAGAGGAAAGTCCGGACTCCTTCGGAAACGATGTCGGCTAACGGCCGGGGGGCGGAAATAAAAGTTTTCGTCTACAGATAGTGCAACAGAAAGTAAACCGCCGCATTTTTCGGTAAGGGTGAAAGGGCGAGGTAAGAGCTCACCGCGTTTTAGGTAACGGAAACGGCAATGTAAACCTCATCGGGAGCAAGGTTAAGCAGTAAAGAATCTCCGATTCTTAATTTACGGGTTAACCGCAATAAAAGTCTGTTGTAAAGCAGGCTTAAGAAAGATGGTTCCGTCTGTTTTACAGAAACAGAATCCGGCTTATTAATCCCTTTTTTAAGGTATTATAACATGGAATTTGGAAGAGATAGGCATAATAAAAATTTCTCAATAAAAAAAAGAAGAACTAAGAAATTCTTTATAGTTCTTCTTGTATTTTTGTGTTTGTCTACGGCTTCTTTCCTTTTATATGATTATATAAAAAATTATAAGGGGCTTCCTTCTATGAAAGAAATTTATGCCGATTGGTCCGAAAAAAACTATGAAAATGTATATCAAAAAACCGAAGTTATTTTAAAAAAGAGGGCATATGACGGTGAAGCCTTAGCCTTGAGAGGTTTTGCCTCTTATTATATTTTTGCCGAGCAAACCGACTTTTCTTTAAGTTATTCTTATCTAAATGATTCTATTTTGAATTTGAGGCAGGCCTTGTATCGTGTGTCAAAATCTCAGCAAGCTAAGATTGCTTATGTTTTGGGGAAGGCTTATTATCAAAAGGGTTATTATTATGCAGACCTTGCATTAAAGTATTTGGATATGGCATATAATTCCGGAGAGAAATTTAAAGATTTGTCCGAGTTTAGAGGAATGGCGGCTTCTGTTTTGGGAGAACCGGAAAGAGCCATAGATGCTTTTTCTGAAGCCCTTTCAGATAACCCTTCGGATTTACTTTTTTTCGCTCTTGCAGAAAATTATATCAAAGTTTCGGATCAGCAAAATGCTAAGTTATATTTATTTGAGACAATCGATAAAACAAAGGATACACTTTTAGAGTTAAAATGCCGATACTTATTAGGTAGTTTACTTCTTGATGAAGGCAAAATAGAAGATGCATTACAAGAATTCAATACAATCCTCGAAAAGGATATGACCTCTGCCGATGCTCACTACGGTTTGGGTGTTATATATGAACTTCAGGGTGATATGATAAAGGCACGTGCAGAATGGCGCAGGGCATTAAAATTTGATCCGCTTCATGTAAAGACACGGGCTAAGCTAAATTTATAAATATTTGGGGGATGAAATGGGCTTTTTTAAAAGATTTTCAACAGATATAGGAATAGATTTGGGTACCTGCAATACTATTATCTATGTGAATGGAAAGGGTATCGTGGTAAATGAACCCTCTGTTGTTGCCGTCGAAAGGGGGACGAAGAGAGTGGTTGCCGTCGGTTCCGAGGCTAAAAGAATGCTTTGGAAAACTCCGGGAAACATTGTTGCGATTAGGCCTTTAAAGGACGGAGTTATTGCGGATATGGACACTACCGAAAAGATGATCCGCTACTTTGTTTCTAAAATTTTGCCGAGACACCGTTTGATAAAACCCAGAATGGTCATCGGCATTCCCAGCTGTATTACGGATGTTGAAAGCAAGGCTGTTTATGAAAGTGCTATGAAGGCAGGGGCCGGAGATGTTAAGGTTTTAGAAGAATCTTTAGTTGCAGCCATCGGTGCAAATATTCCTATCCACGAGCCTGCCGGAAATATGGTTTGCGATATCGGAGGCGGAACTACAGAGGTTTCGGTTATTTCTCTTTGCGGTATGGTCGTAACGAATGCAATCCGAGTAGGAGGCGACGAGTTTGATCAAGCCATTATTAAGCATGTCCGTTCCGTTGATAACCTCATCATTGGGGAGCAAACAGCCGAAAGAGTAAAGATAAGCATAGGCAATGCTTCTCCTGAAAAAACAATAGAAAAGGTCGAAATTAAGGGTACCGATGCTATTACAGGACTTCCCCGCCGATTGGAAATAGATTCTGTCGAAGTCAGAGAAGCTCTAAAAGAGCCTGTTACACAAATAGTCGAAGAAATTAAAAGAACCTTAGCTCAAACTCCTCCTGAACTTACGGCAGATATTGTTGAACGGGGTATTGTAATGACGGGTGGCGGTTCCTTGTTAAAGGGATTGCCTAAACTTATAGCAAAAGAAGCACGCGTTCCTGTAATCTTGGCCGAAAATCCTATGGACTGTGTTGCAATAGGTGCCGGCAGGTATTACGAAGTATTTAGAGATATGACTATTGACCGCAGCCTCTATGATAGTTTAAATAATTAAGAGCTCATGAAGAAAAAACTTTCGTTTAAACTGAATCTTGAAGTTTTTCTTTTAATTTTATTTCTTCTCATGTCATCGGTTTTTATGGCCTTTTCCGGAGGATCTTTCATTTTGGATTTTAAGAGCTTGGCTTTTTCGGTAAGTGCGGGAACGGAGAAGGCTGTATACAATGTTTCTTCCTTTGTGGGGGAAAGTGTTGCTTCCGTAAGAGAATTATGGGATCTAAAAGCAAAATATAATGAGCTTACAAAACAACTTGAAAAGTACGAGCTTCTGGAGCGTTCCAACGCCGATATAAAAAGAGAGAATAATGAACTACGTACCCTTCTAAAATTTACGGATACCATCCAAATTGCAAATATTCCAGCAGAGATAATAGGATATGATCCTAATGCTCTTTATTCGGGGATGATTATTAACAGAGGGGTAAAGCATGGTGTCAGAAAAGACATGCCTGTTATTGCTTTTCAAAACGGAAATATGGCCCTTGTAGGAAAAATTTTGCAGGTAGGAAGGGGGTCATCTATGATTATTCCTATCTATGACTATCAGTGTCATGTTGCTGCGAAAGTAGACCTTGTAAATCATCGCGGTGTTGTAAGCGGACAAGGTTCAGAGGACTCTCCCCTAGTTATGAAGTACATAAAGAAGAGGGCTGGAGATGACATTAAGATCGGGGATAAAATAATTACTTCGGGTTTTGATGATTCTTCGATTTTTCCAAAAAATATTCCCATAGGATTTGTTTCTAACATTAAAACACATGATTATGAAACCTCGCTTGAACTATATGTAAAGCCTATAATAGATTTCTCCTGTTTGGAATATGTTTTTGTGCTTGATACTTCAAAAATAGAAAAGGAGTTTTAATAAATTGAAAAAAGTTATTTTGTGGACTTCTTTAAGTGTTTTTTTTATAACCTTGCTTCAAACGGCTATTTTTTCTCATATATCTTTTTTTACGGTTTTACCTGATTTTGTTTTGTTGATCGTTATTTATATTGCAATTTCAAACGGAGCTCTTACAGGTTTGATTTGCGGATTTATTGCCGGCCTCTTGGCCGATTTTCTCTCGGCAGCTCCCATAGGCTTACATTCCTTTATTTTTACTTTAACAGGGTACATTGTAGGAAAATTTTACGGTCTTTATAATTTAAATAAGGTAATTTTCCCTTGCATTTTAGGAGGTTTAGGCTTTGTATTTAAAGTTTTACTTCTATTTATTTTAAAGATACTCTTTGGGCAAAATATTCATACATACAATATCTTTTCTCTTAATTTTGCTATAGAGTCGGCAGTAAACATTTTCTTTTCTCCTCTGGTATTTTTATTTTTTAATCTTTTTCCTCAGGCCTTTATATCAAAGGAGTATGGTTCAATATGAAAGATAACGACGACAGTTTAAATTCAAGACTTAGGTTATTTTCGATTTTTGTATTTTTTATTTTAATTGCTTATTCTTATAAATTGTTTTCAATGCAGATTATTCATGGAGATCAATTTAAGAGGAAATCTCAAAATATTTCAAAACGGACGGCTGTTATACCTGCTCAGCGGGGGGAAATTTTTGATAGGGAAGCAAATACGCCGATGGTTTTAAATATCGATTCCTTTGCTGTTGATATTGTTCCGGGCGAAGTTCCGCGTCAGGAGTTTGATACCGTAATAAACAGATTAAGCTCAATATTAAAAATTCCCGTTTCTGAAATAGAAAAAAAATTACCGGCAAGTGTCAGAAGGGATTTTAGATCTATAGAAGTAAAATCTAATGTAGATTATTCTACGGTTGTACAAATTGCAGAAAATATAGATTCTCTTCCGGGCGTTTCATGGCATTCAAAGCCTGTTAGAAACTATGTAGATACCCGTTCTTTTTCTCACATAATAGGATATGTCGGAGATATTACTGCAGACGAATTGACTAGATTTTATAACAAGGGCTATACTTCAAGCAGTATAATCGGTAAGGCCGGGATTGAAAAACAATATGATGAAATTTTACGGGGCACCGATGGGGTGGAATTCCGGACTGTAGATGCTAAAGGTAAATACATAGAAAACACTACGGTTGTAACGCCTCCTAAAATGGGAAATAACCTTGTTCTTACGATCGACAAAAGAATTCAAAAACTTGCCGAAGATGCCTTGGGTCCTAGAATAGGGGCAGCTGTGGTATTAAAGCCTACAACAGGCGAGGTTTTGGCAATGGTTTCCTATCCTTTTTTTGACCAAAATATATTCGGTAAGGAAAATGCCGGCTCCCTTGTAGCAGAACTGCTTAAAGATACAAATAAACCTCTTTTAAACCGGGTCGTGGATGCCTCTTATCCTCCTGCCTCTACGTTTAAGGTTATAATGAACACGGCTATATTGAATGAAAAAGCTTTTCCTCCTGAAACGACGGTTACTTGTTTAGGTGAAATTGAATACGGAAACCGAGTCTTCCGCTGCCATATAAGAAAACCGGGTCATGGAAAGTTAGCCTTAAATGAGGCTCTGGCAAAATCTTGCGATGTTTATTATTGGACGGTTTGCCGTGATTATCTGGGTGTTGAAAAGATTGTTGACTATGCAAAGCGGTTCGGCCTAGGTCAATCTACTGGAATAGATTTACCCAGTCAATCCGAAGGCTTTGTTCCTTATCCTAAATGGAAGGAACGCCGTTATCATGAAAAATGGCTTAACGGGGATACAATGAATATGTCTATAGGCCAAGGCTTTACTCTTGCTTCTCCTCTCCAAATAGCAAATATGGCTTGTATGGTGATAAACAACGGAATAATTTATAAGCCTCATCTTTTAAAAGAAATAAGGGATCCTTCAAGCGGCGAGGTAATAAAAACAATTGAGCCTGAAATTCTGCACAAAGAAAATATAAGTAAGGAAGTTTTTGAACAGGTTAGGCAGGCTATGAATCTTGTTACAATACAGGGAGAAGCAAGATATCCTATGAAAAATCCTATGTTTCGCTTTGCAGGCAAGACCGGAACGGCTGAAGTTGGTTTACAGGATAGGTGGCATTCGTGGATGGTAGCTTATGGTCCTTATGATGCACCTCCTAAAGATATGGTTGTTGTCTGTGTTATTGTTGAGGCTGCAAACGAGTGGGAGTGGTGGGCTCCTTATGCTGCCAATATAATATTGCATGGAACACTTGCAAATCAAAACTATGATGAAACTATAGACTATTTGGGATTTAAGCATCTTCCTGCGGTTACAAGGAGGAGCGAATGAATATACGTAAAATTACAAATTTCGATTATTTATTATTTTTAGCCGTTGTTCTTTTGTCATTTATAGGTATACTTTTTATTTATTCTTCAGGCGTAAATTCTTCAGGAGAGCTTGTTTCTAAAGAGTACAATAAACAGATTTTATGGGTTTGTACCGGTATTGTTCTTCTTTTACTTTCTTGTATTTATGATTATAGAAAGATAAAGGATAGAACCTTTTTAATTTATTTGTTGGGAATGCTTTTGCTTCTTTACACCGGTATCTTCGGAACGGTCAGGCATAATGCAAGGAGTTGGATAGGTTTAAAGAATCTTGGTATTCAGCCCTCAGAATTTATAAAACTTATTTTTATTCTTTTTTTAGCTTATTACTTGGAAAAGTCGCAAAATGAAGAACCTCTGAAGCGGTTTATAAAGGCTATGGTTATAATGATTGTACCTGTTGCCCTTATTTTAAAACAGCCTGACCTTGGAACAGCAAGCGTATATATTCCGATTTTTTTGATAATGTGCTTTATTGCAGGTATTCCCTTGAGGTTTATTTTATATGTATTCTTCTTAGGAATTTTGACTATTGTTTTTACTCTTATGCCTCTTTGGGAAGAAGTAATTTTAAAAACAAGCAATGTTATGACAACCTTGTTAAAACGTTCACAAATATCGCTTATTATACTTTTTGCGATGAGCATCTCAACCGTTATTGCTATTATAGGGAATCTTTTATTAAAAAGAAGATATTATTATTGGATTGCCTATGTTCTTTCGCTTGTTACCATAGCATTTGCAGGTTCCATAGTAGGGGTTAGGGCTTTAAAAGAATATCAGATGATGCGTTTAATTATTTTTTTAGATCCGGAAGTAGATCCTTTAAAACACGGCTGGAATATAATTCAGTCAATTACAGCTATAGGTTCGGGCGGCTTAACGGGACGAGGTTACCTTATGGGCACTCAAAGCCATTACCGTTATTTACCTGAACAAAGTACGGACTTTATATTTAGTATTTTATCTGAAGAATGGGGCCTTTTAGGCGGCCTTTTTGTTTTTTTTCTTTACAGTATAGTTTTTTTTAGATTTTTTCTTTCGATTAAGCGTTGTGATGACCTTTTTGGAAAGTTGATTGTTTCGGGTATTTTGGCAATGTTCTTTTTCCATTTTTTTGTAAATGTAGGCATGGTAATGGGTATAATGCCTATTACCGGAATACCCCTCCTGTTCTTATCCTATGGCGGTTCTTCCCTTTGGACGGCTATGATTTCCGTTGGAGTTGTTATCGGAATAAACTTGCGTCAATTGTGATTAAAACGGCTAACCACAAAAAAAGGCACTCATTTGAGTGCCTTTAAAAAAGGTTAGCAGGGAGAGGACTTGAACCTCCGACCTCCGGGTTATGAGCCCGACGAGCTGCCAACTGCTCTACCCTGCGATGTGGGGAGGAGTATAGCATATAAGCAGCGTTATGTCAAGACTTTTTACAAACTTTGTCAAAATTTTTACAAACTTATTTTGTCAAATTTCTTATTTTGTCATACCAATCATCCGTAGTTTTAACAAGTTTTGTTTTTTCGGTGTATTTTGGGTACATTCCTTTTTTATCTGATCCGTTTATTTTAAAAATACCTGGATTATTTGCCGTTTTTTCGGAGGTAAGGGCTTCCTGTATTTTGTTCTGTTCGTCGGGGGAAAGGGTCTTTGTGTTCATGACTATTGGGGCGTTTAAAACCGGAATAGATTGTATAATCGTAATTTCGCTTCCCGGAAATTTTCCGAAGGGTTCGACAGCTCCTTCTACAACCTTGTAAGAGGCTCCTGTCTGGTAGGCTTCTCCTGAAATCAAATCATAGACTCCGATTGTTTGAGGAATTGCAAAAGCTGCAGCATCCGCATCTTTTCTAAAAAGATTAACCTGTGAGCCTTGATGGGAACCGGCAAACAAAACCTTAGAAAAAACCGAGGTGTCATAAATAAGCTCATCGGTACTGTTTAATCCGAATTTTTTTACCAGCAGAGTTGCAGGAATCACAAAGCCCGATGTCGAACTTGTAGAAACAAATGAAAGACTTTTTCCTTTTAAGCGGTTCAAGTCATAACTGTTTCCATCTTTATATTGGGTTGCATCTTCCGTTCTTACTGCTATAAAACTATAGTACAAAGCATCTTCCAATGTACCGCTAGGCCCTGAATTTGTTACTGCAGGTACAATGGCCGGATTTCTTTTATGGGCATTTATATAGCCCTCCGCACCTATGTAGGCCATATCTGCATTTCCGGATATAATTGCTTCTAAGGCTATGTTATAATCCGTTGTAGTTTTGATTTCTACGGGGCGGCCTACAGCTTCGCTTATTATTTCCATAAAAGCTTGACGCGCATCCTTCATGGCATCGCTTGATTCATTCGGTAAAAATACCATGGTAACCGGCTTTTGTGTTTCGTTTTTAGTACAACCTAAAAGGAGGCATAAAGCTGCCAAAAATAATATAATTTTGTATTTCATAAAATTCTCCGCACCGCATTCTATCATATAATACAATAATGTGCTATACTTATAAGGTATCTGTAAAAACTTCAGTTTTTAGAGGTTCCCTATAATAATCTTTGGGAGGACGATATGAAGATAACAACTACCGAATTCGGAATATTTTCAAACGGAAATAAGGCCTTATTATTTACGATTTTTAACGGCAAAATGATGCTCTGTTGTACTAATTACGGATGCTGTATTACAGGAATCCTTTTGCCGTCAAAAAACGGCGGTTTTGATGATGTAGTTTTAGGATATTCAAGTTTTATCGGCTATATAAATAATTTTCCGCATTTCGGATCTTTTATAGGCCGATATGCAGGAAGAATTTCAAATGCGGAATTTGCTTTAGGAAATCAGCAATATCTTTTAACACCTAATGACGGCGGCAAACACTGTCTTCATGGAGGTTATCCGTTTTATGATAAAATGCAGTATGAAGCGAAAACCTTTAAAAATAAGCAAGAAGCCGGTGTTGTTTTTTTGCGTACCTCTCCCGATGGAGAGCAGGGGTTTCCCGGAAATTTAAAAATTGAAGTAAGCTATTCTCTTACGCCTGATAATGAGGTTATTATAAGATATAAGGCCGTCTCCGATAAAACAACACCGGTTAATTTTACCAATCACAGCTATTTTAACTTAAATCCTGCCGGAATGCAGTCCAACGGTTCCTATGTTTCGGTATTAAACCATGAGGTTCAAATATTTTCAGAGCAATATCTTGAAACCAATCAAGAGCTTATTCCGACGGGTAAATTTTTAAATGTAGAAAATACCGGCTATGACTTTAGAAAGCCCAGACTTTTGAGCGAGGGCGTGCAAAAAATAGGCGGTGGTTTTGATAACAGCTGGGTTATAAAAAAAGAAGTCAGTGACCATAAAACCTTGGCGACGATAGTAAAAGAACCGGTTACCAAGAGGACATTAACAGTTTACTCAACTCAACCTGCTCTTGTAATGTACACAGGAGGTTTTCTTGACAATGAATTGGGTAAAAACGGAGACGTGTACAATAAATTTGCAGGGCTTTGCCTTGAAAGTCAAGCCTTTCCCGATTCGGTGCATCAGCCTGATTTCCCTAATACTGTAATTAAACCTGGCGAAGTTTATGAACATGAGACTCTTTGGCACTTTGCATTTTAAAAACTTATTTTATATGCAAGGCTTCCTTTTATAAAAGGCTTAGCAGTTTCCAATATTATTTCGCCCTTAAAAGAGTTTGATGTCCGTCTTGTTTTTTTCCTAAACTCTGCCTGAGCGGAAAAGTCGAAAACGCCTTTTTCCCAAACTATATATGGTTTTTTATTCTTTTTTACTATTTTATTTTTTTGCATAAAAGATGCTGAAAAATTTAGATCGAAAATTTTATTAAATTTTATTTTAATGTCCGATGAAAAAGAATAGTTTTTTACTATAAACGGATTTTGAGATTTTTCTTCTAACTCTGCATTTCCTTTTATTGAAAAGATAGTATTAAGAAAAAGTTTGGCAGGAATTTTCACTTGTCCTTTAAGATCCCATGATAAATCATTATAATAAACTTCTCCGGTAAATTTAAATTTTGTAAAGCTAAGACCTAAGCCCATTCCTCCTGAATGGAAATTTTGAAACAATTTTTTCTTTTCAAAATATTTTCTTAAAAAATTATAAGAGAAGCCCAGATCCAAAACATCAACTGAAATTTTAGGCTGAAAGAAAGTTTTTAAAGTTCCGTCATTTTCAAACATAATTCCTGCATTAGCCGCAAAATACTCGCTTTGAAAATTGTATTCAGCCTTACCTAAAAAATCTAAACCGTATTTACCTGTTCCCGATCTTTTTCCATAAGGAATTTTTATTCCTATTGCCGATAAAAGCATAGAAGATACCGTACCCTTTTCGGCTAATATAAATTCTCCAGAATAAAACTGATCATAATTGGGTGCTTTTAAATTAAATTGAGAGTAGGCGGAATTCGTTAAAGAAGAAAAAAGGCTCATATTGAGCAATATATTTTCATTTTCTTTTTTATAAGCCGTACAAAATGAAATGTCCGGCCATAGCTCTTTCGGCTTTTGTTCTAAAAAAAATGCTAAATTAAAATTTTTTATTGCAAATTCGGTACCTAGACTTGCATCGAATTTCGATTTTGAGATTCCTATCAGGTATTTAGGGGAAAGACTTATTCCTGTATAAAAGGGCTTTTTTTCGAAATTCTCCTTAAAAAGCATCCGGTTTAAAAAACTTGATTTTGTAATGCCTCCATAAAGAAATGAGAGGGCAGGATAAAGTTTTTTCTTTTCCATGTACAGAAGAGGTGTAAATTTTAAGCTAAAACCTTGCGGTATAAGAGCAAATTTAGGCCGGTGTTCCCTAGTCTTTGCTGCCGTATAGACCTCAAAAAAAGGATTTTTTGCTTCTGCTTTCAGTTCATAATTAAGGTTAAAATCAATACTCTGTGTAAAAGAGAAAGCCGATTTTTGCACAGGTATTTCCGCATATATAAAGGTATTGCATACCATTATAAGGATTGAACAAGTCTTAAGAAATTTGATAAAAATATTTTTTGTTTTCATACTAATATATAGTTTTTTTTTGTATTAAAGACTAATTTTTTTAATTATAAATTTGATTTTTATTTAAAATTATCTTATTTGTTATTGCTGTAAATAAAAAATTGTGTTAAAATGCGCCAAGGAGAATTTCTTAATTATGGAAAGATTTTTTAAACTTAAAGAGCACAACACTACTGTGCGTACCGAGGTTATTGCGGGTATTACTACCTTTTTGGCGATGGCCTATATTTTGGCCGTAAATCCGGGAATTTTAAGTGAAGCCGGAATGGAGCGAGGTGCCGTTTTTACTGCGACCGCTCTATCTGCCGCTATTGCAACTCTTGCTATGGGCTTTTTAGCTAACCTGCCTGTCGCTCTTGCTTCAGGAATGGGATTAAACGCCTTTTTTACATATAGCGTTGTTATAGGTTTAGGTTATTCCCCGGCTACTGCACTGACGGCCGTTTTTTTAGAAGGTATTCTTTTTATTTTACTTTCAGTTGTAAATGTACGTGAAGCTATTGTAAAGTCCATACCGAACAATCTTAAAAAAGCTGTTGCCGCAGGTATAGGTATTTTTATTACCTTTATTGCTCTTCAAAATTCGGGCATAATTGTTGATAATCCCAGTACTCTCTTAGGGTTAGGTGAATTTACTTGGGGGTCTCCGGCTGTTTTAGCACTGATAGGTTTAATTATAACCTGTGCCCTTTTTATTTTAAGAGTTCCCGGAGCAATTTTAATAGGTATCTTAATTACAACTATTATAGGTATTCCCTTAAAAATTACGGTTCCTTTCGGTGGTTGGAAAGAATGGTCTCCGATAAGCCTTCCTTCCGCTCCTTCCGTATTGAATTTTGATTTTTCAAATGTTCTTTCCTTTAAGTTCTTTATTGTATTCGTTTCATTCCTTTTTGTCGATATTTTTGATACGGTCGGAACACTGGTAGGAGTTGCAACTCAGGCAAAACTTGTAGATAAAGACGGAAATATTCCAAAAATTAAGCAAGCCTTTTTATCGGATGCTATAGGAACCGTGGTGGGTGCCGTACTCGGAACCTCAACAGTAACAAGTTATGTAGAAAGTACAGCCGGTGTTGCAGCCGGGGGCAAAACAGGTTTAACCTCTGTCGTTACTGCCCTTATGTTTATAGCTGCCTTGCTGTTTTCTCCGATTTTCTTACTGATTCCTTCTGCTGCCACAGCCCCTGCTTTGATAATAGTAGGGTTTTTGATGATGGCTCAAGCCGGAGAAATAAACTATAAGGATCCTACCGAGGGCATTCCTGCATTCTTGACTATGATTATGATGCCCTTTACCTACAGTGTTGCCGAGGGTATTGTATACGGAGTTTTGTCCTATGTTATATTAAAATGTATTAAAGGAAAATTTAAAGAAATTCCGGTAGTTACATGGATACTTTTTGTTATCTTTATGTTAAGGTTTTTTGTTAAATTTTAATACTTATTTTAAAATTAAAGTAACCCTTTAAAACGATTGGAGAAAACAATGAGCGAAAAATTGCAGGCGATTGAATTGGAAAAATCTTATAATCCTAAAGAATTTGAAGAGCGTATTTATTCCTTTTGGGAAGCCAATAAGTGTTTTAGCCCGTTAAAAAAGAAAAACACTAAAAATACTTTTACGGTTGTCATCCCCCCGCCCAATGTTACGGGCGTTCTCCATGTAGGCCATGCCCTCGATGAAACCTTGCAGGATGTAATTGTCCGCTATCACCGCATGAAAGGGGACGAGACTCTTTGGATTCCCGGGACCGATCATGCAGGCATTGCTACCCAATCCGTTGTAGAAAAAAAATTAAAGGCCGAAGGCAAAAACCGCCACGATCTTGGGCGGGAAGCCTTTGTTGAAAAAGTTTGGGAAGTTAAAAATGAACATCATTCGATTATAACAAAGCAGCTCCGAAAAATGGGCGTTTCGGTTGATTGGGATAGGGAACGCTTTACCTTAGACGAAGGGCTTTCTCAGGCTGTAAGGGAGGTCTTTGTTTCTTTGTATGAACAGGGGCTAATCTATCAGGGAAACTACCTTGTAAACTGGTGCCCTTCATGCGGTACGGCAATTTCGGATGATGAGGTTGAACATGAAGACCAAAAAGGGGGAATGTACCATATCTATTATGAATTGGCAGACGGAACTGTTTTACAAAATGAAGCCGGCGAAAAGATAAATAAAATAGAGATTGCAACCACCCGCCCTGAAACCCTTTTGGGAGATACCGCTATCGCCGTTCATCCTGAAGACCCACGCTATGCATCCATCATAGGAAAGGAAGTAATTCTCCCTCTAGCAAATCGAAGGATTCCTGTAATTGCCGATTCCTATGTTGATAAAGAATTCGGAACTGGGGTTGTAAAGATAACTCCTGCCCATGACCCCAATGACTGGGAGGTAGGTAAGAGGCATAATCTTCCGGTTCTAAATATATTAAACCCTGACGGAACCTTAAACGATGCCGTTCCCGAAAAATACCGGGGGCTTTCTACCGAAAAGGCCCGCAAGGCTGTTATAGAAGATTTGGAAGCCCTTGGACTTTTTAAAAATGAAGAAAAAATAAAGCATGCAGTAGGCTGCTGTTACCGCTGTCATACAAGTATAGAGCCCTATGTTTCAAAACAATGGTTTGTAAAAATGCAGCCCTTGGCTCAAAAAGCCTTAGATGCATGGAAAAAAGGCGATGTTGTTTTTTATCCTCAAAAATGGGAAAACACCTATGCTCACTGGATGAACAATATCCGCGATTGGTGTATTTCCCGTCAGCTTTGGTGGGGGCATCGTATTCCTGTTTGGTATTGTGCCGATTGCGGAAAAACTATCGTAAGCCGCACGGATATTACGGAATGTCCTCACTGTAAGTCAAAAACCATAAACCAGGATGAGGATGTTTTGGACACTTGGTTTTCAAGCTGGCTTTGGCCTTTTTCAACCCTCGGCTGGCCCGAAAAGACCGAAGACCTTGCACGGTTTTTTCCGACATCGGCCCTTGTTACGGGACACGATATAATTTTCTTTTGGGTAGCAAGAATGATAATGGCCTCCTTGCAGTTTACGGGCAAGGCTCCTTTTAAAGATATTTTTATTCACGGTTTGGTTCGGGATAAACAAGGCCGCAAGATGAGTAAGAGCTTGGGAAACGGTATTGACCCCCTTGTAGCCATAGAAGAGTTTGGGGCTGATGCTATGAAGTTCACCCTTACCTTTATGTGCGGTTCTCAAAGTCAAGACTTCTTAATCGACATGGAAAGTTTTAAGCTCGGCTCAAAATTTGCAAACAAGGTTTGGAACGCTTCCCGATATATTTTAGGAAATCTTGCAGGCAGAACCATTGTGCCTGTCGTACGGGACGGCAGCCAAAACAGCTTAAAAGAACTTGACCGCTGGATTTATCATGAACTAAACGAGGCGGCTCAAACGGTTCGCTCAAGCCTTGATTCTTACCGTTATAATGAAGCCGCTCAAAAGGTTTACGAATTCTTTTGGAATAATTTTTGTGATTGGTATGTTGAAGGTACTAAACTTTCTTTTAAGTATGGGGACGAAAAAGAGAAGGATAGGGCGGCTTCGGTACTCCTTGCCGTCTTGGAAGAATCCTTACGCCTGCTTCATCCGTTTTTAGCCTTTGTTACCGAAGAGATTTATTCAAAGCTGCCCGGCAATTGTGCTGAAGGCGCCTTGCCCCGTGCCAAGATTTTAATGACTTCCGATTACCCCGAAGAAAAAAAAGAACGCATAGATGAGGCTGCTTCTATCCGTTTTAGAACATTGCAGGAAATTGTCCGCAACATTAGAGCCTTACGGGCCGAATGCGGTATTGACCCTCAGTTAAAGCTTAAGGTTTCTCTTTATATCGAGAAAAATTCTCCTGCGGAAGCTGCCCGTGAAAATTCCGAAATAATAGAAATGCTTTCAGGCCTTTCCGGTTTAAACTTTATCGATTCTCTTAAAGAAAAACCGGCCTCTTCAATCGGTGTAGTAGGAGCGGGCTTTGAGGCCTTTTTGATAACGGGAGATTCAATAGACATCGATCAATTAAAAAAGCGTTTTGAAAAAGAGCTTGAAAAAAATGAGCAAAATGCTTTAAAGATAGATTCTAAGCTCAAAAACGAAAACTTCGTTAAAAACGCTCCTCCCGAAGTCATCGAAGGTGAAAAAGAAAAACACGCCGAGTTTTTAAGGCGTATCGAAAAACTAAAAGGTTATTTGGAAGGGATGAAGTAGAAGACACTTAACTCTTTTTAACCGCAATGGGCGCAAAGAATTTTAATGGTGTTTATATATCCATTTGGTTAAATTACGAGGCCGAGAATGCCAATTTGAATTTCTCTCAAGAATTGCAAAATGCTCTTAACGCAAAACTGCAGTTTGGGGTGTAAAAGAAAATGTAATTTGGATTAGCCTTACAATAGTAATTCGCCTAAAATATCATCTTCCTTTAAAAAGCGTGATATATCGCTTTTGATTGAATTTAATGCAAAATCAAGAGCTTGGGCTAAATCTTCTTTTAAAGGTTTATGACCTCCATTGATATAGCAGCATCTTTGGCCGAAATTCTTTTTAAAAAGATCATAAAAAGAAAAAAGAGTATCTTCTTTTGCAAATATACCGTAAGAGGCAATGCAAACCTCACGATCAATATTACGAAAAGCTTCGTCTGTTAATCGGCGGAAAATTTTAATGAGTTCTTGGTCAACATCGTCTGTCAAGGTAGGGAGTATTTCTGCCGGAAGAAGACAGGGATTTATATAAATCTTCATCGGACCGTTAAGGGAGGCTAAAGTATAAAAACCTCCCATTGAATGCCCTATAATTAGAGAAACCTCCTGTTCCTTTATCAAAGAATTAACTTCTTGTAAAGTTTTTTCGGGATTGAGTATCTCGAGTGACGGAACAATAAGTTGGATACTGTTTTTTTCCAAGAGCGTTTTTACTGCTTGCCCTGTGCTCGAATTTTTCCCCGAATTAAGGCCATGGATAAAGAGAGCTTTTTGCATATCATCTTCCATATGAAATTAGTTTTGTTATAATAGCTAATTATAAAGTAAAACGGAAGCTATTGTAAATACCTCGTTATTGACGGGATTTGTGTATTGCTGAATAAATACTCGGTTCCTTCTAACGATTTAGTAATAAAAGTTTTATCTGCATGAATTGTTGTCAAGGTCTTTGGACAAGCATATAAAACGCGTAATAGCAAAATCAACATATCCCGACGCAAGCGTACGCTGCGCAACAACAGGGTATTAAACCATCCGCACGAATAAATACTAAGACTATTGCAACAAAACAATCGGCATATGTGAAACGAAAATTTTTCATTAATTTATTTTAAAAGGAAAGATTGGGCGCTGACGGGATCGAACCGCCGACATTCTGGGTGTAAACCAGACGCTCGTACCAGCTGAGCTAAGCGCCCAATAAAACAGATAATATTACAAATTACAAAAAATGTCAATACTGTTTTATAAAAATGTCAAAATTTTTTTTAAGAGGCCTGTTTGGGCTTATTATTTAATTTTACAAGCCCCGGCACGGGCTGGGGCTTGATGAATTTTATAAACTTAAAGGGGTGTATATCTATTGCATTCGAATACCAGCCTCCTATGGAGTAAATGTCTATAATATTTACACTCAGCCTATAGGATATCGGAATAATCACGCTCTCTCCCAGCAATAGCTCTTCTGCCTTGCTCAACATTTCATACCGTTTTTTAAAGTCTTTTTCGGAATGAGACTTAAGAATTATTCTTTCAAATTCCTGATTTTTCCAGTCCGAGTCATTGAGGCTGGAATTAGGCCGGAACATTTCCAAAAAGGCCAGAGGGTCTGCAAAGTCTCCTATCCATGTAATTGTTCCTAAATCAAAATCATTTGATTTTAGACTGTTATAGTAACTATTCAAAGAAACGGTTTTAACTTCGGTTTTTACCCCGATTTTTGACCATGAAGCCGATAAAATTTTGGCTAATTCTTGATAATATGTGTTTTCGGGTATTTTGATTACTATCTTTTTTTGTTCTTCGTCTAAATTAAGGCTATTTATGATTTCTTGGGCTTTTTGCAGATTATATTCGGTTATGCCCTGAATTTTGGGATAGCCGGCAAGGGGAAAAATCAAAGTTTCTGCCTTTATAGGATAGCCCTTGCGCAATTCCTCATAGGGGACGGCCAAAAGAAGGGCTTTCCTAAAATCTGCATCCTTAATATTCGGCGACGACGTTTTAAAGAAAAAATAATCCGTTGCAAAAAGAGGGTCTATATTTACACAACGCTGATCTCCTATTTTGGAAATCACATCACTTCTTGAAAGCCAATCAATCTTTCCTATATTGAATTTTTCGATGGCATCTTCTTTGCTTAAGTCAAGGAATAGGTTTATTTGGGGTATTTGAACATTATCCTTATCCCAATAGTTTTCATTTTTTACCAAAACAAGCTCTTTTTCGGAAAATTTCTTTATCTTATATGCCCCGCTTGATATGGGCTTAAAGCTGTCCTTTAACTTTTCGATTCTTTCGATATTGGAAAATTTTAAGGCAGCTTCAAGTTGAGATGTTTCAACTGCTGAAAATGCATGATGGCATAGAATATTGGGAAGATATTCAATTTCGGTATTTGTGGACACCAAAAGGACTCTTTCACTTTCGGCTTTTATTCCCACCTGATTTTTATTTTTTAATTTGCCGTTACGGTAATCGGAAGCTCCGTCTATGCAGTCTAAAAGTGAGGCATAGGGATGATTGCCGGCTGGGTTTAAAAGATTCAGCCATGAGTCGACAAAGGTTTGAGCCGTTATGGGCTTTCCGTTTTCAAATTTTGCACCCTCTCTGATTGTAAAACGCCATAACCTGCCGCCTGAAACACTGTATTTTTCGGCAAGTGCCGAAACGGGCTGCAATGTATAGGGGTCATATACAAAAAGGCCTTCACAAAGGGCTGTTAAGATTTGGGCTTCTCCTGCATCGTAGGCTGTATGAGGGTGAAGCATTGGTATTCCTGAGCTTATGGAAATATTAAGTTCCTTTTTTTGATCTTCTTGTGAAAAAAGGCAAAAGGACATTAAAATCAAAAATAATGCTGATAGTTTATTTTTCATATTGTCGGTATTATATTGCTTTTTTTATTATTATTCAATCGGACGCAACTTTAGTATCGACGCAATTTTAGATGACTCCAAGTTTTTTCATTTGGTTTACTTCGTCGCTGAGAGCTTGATATTCAGCCCTATATTGGTTGGCTTTTATAATCGAATTTGTAATTGTTGTAATTTCTATCTTAATTCCTCTTATTTTGCTTCTAAGTTCAGGCTTTACGTTTTTATAGAATTCGTCAAGACCTCCAAGTTGTTTTAAGATTTCATTGCTGTCACTTATGTATTTTGTAAGGCTTTTAAAGAGTAACTCATCCGGCATTGTTTTTATTTTTTGATTGACGGCTGAGTTCGGCATCAAAATACTTTGGAATAAGGATATTTTTTGAAGTACTTCTTTTTCAAAAACAGAATAGTTGATTGTTTGTTTTTTTGTATTTTGATTGATAGTATCTGTGATAATGATTGTTATGTGCTTTTCCGGAGGGTCCAGTTTTAAAATCTGTCTAAAAATTTGCGCTAATTTTTTAAATACCGTATTTTCGGCTTTGTATACCATTTCTTGATTGGATTTTATTTTTTCCAATGCAGCTTTTAAGTGAGGTGCGGAATTTGATAGAATTTTTAGGCCTGATATTAAAATAGGCCTATTATTAACTTTTTGAGGCGAAAAAGAGTCCTGTTTTTCTTTAATTTCGAGTTTGGATAAAATTTCCTGCTGTAAGATACTTGAATCTTCTCCGTAATCTTCCCTTATTATTTCGACTATGAGGTCCGTATAAAAGGGCTTTTTTTTCATTTTTATTGAAAATATCTTTTTAATTTCTCTTAAAATATTTGCCGGATTTGAACAATCCGCCTTGCTTACCTTTACTGAGGGCATAATTTCACGGCGCATCAAAAGTTTATATTCTTCCCGGTGAAAAAAGGAAAGACTTTTAAGCTGTGTGTTTATATATACTTCACTTTTTCCCATATGAGCTACCGAATCCCGCAATAGGCTGTTTGATAGCTGATCAGGCCCTTTAAAAAGGTTATTGATTATATCTGCAATTGCTCTTGTGTTTGTATGTGTTGATGTATTTGTAAAATCCGACCAGATAAAGGTACTGTTTAATTCAAGAAGGATGGAAATCCTTTTTGGAGTTAAAAAATCGGTATTAAACTGATAATAATTGTTTACAAAGTCCAGCATTGTTTCATAGTGTGCCAGGCGGGTGCCTATGACGCTTGCCTTTTCCGAGTCTGCAAAGTTTTCTTTGCTTGGAATTTCAACTTCAGTCATTTTACTGTCATATTTGTATGGATCGTCGTGAATTACTCGTTTTTTTAAAAGAGTGCTTCTAATCGCATGAAGAGCACTTATTTGAATATTGTAATTTTCCTGGACCTTGGGAAGAATTTTAGTATTGAATTCGTTTCTTTTTGTTTCAAGAACTACCGAAAGCTCCTCAACAAAGTTTTTTCTATTTTCCATATCATACTTATCGGCATTTTTTTTCTTTTTTTAAGTATATACTAAAAAATCTTAAATGCTGTTAATACAAAATACTTGATATATTGACATTTTTATGATAAAATATTCACATGAATTTTGTTTTTATTTTGATTTTGCCCTTAGTTTTTTTACTCTATGCCTTATTTTCAAAAGAACAGGGAGGCAAGTTTACTGTCTTTTTATTGGGCATACTAGGGGGAATAGTTTCGTTGATAATTGTTTCTTTTTTCCCCCTTTCAGATTTACAAATTTCCTCTTCGTTTGCCGCTCATTTATGGCGCTTTTTCTTTCAGTACTTTTTTTTACACGCCTTGTTCGGATTGATTTTTTTCTTTTTGGTTTCATTTTCTCTCTCTGAAGAAACTTTAAGCAATAGTTTCTCGGCTATTTTCGGTATTTTTAGCTCCGTTTTTGCTTATTTATTCTACAAAAATATCAACACTCCCGACTCAACCGAGCTTATATCTTTCCTTACAATAATAATAGGCTCAATCCTTATTTTTGATTTTGTATACTATATTTTATCCTCAAATTTGACTATTTCTATGGATTTTATAATTTATGCAATAGCATTTATTTCTTTTATTGTGTTTACTTTTTTGGGGTCATATAGTCTTGCCGCTTGGTATTTATCCGTATCTTCCACTATGTATATTTTTATTTCTTGCGGTGTGCTCTTATTGGGAGTATCTTTAAATATTGTCCGAAACAGGTTATAAACTTTTGATTTTATGTACCGTGATTTTTTGCCGTTAGCTGATAAACATAATTCCATAGTTGTGCTGGGAGCTACAGCTACGGGAAAAACCTCCTATGCCGTAGGCCTCGCAAAAGAGCTTGGCGGAGAGATTATTTCTGCGGACTCAAGGCAGGTTTATAAGGGGCTTGACCTAGGTACGGGGAAAGACTTAGACGAGTACGGCGATGTGCCCTATCACCTAATCGATATTTGCACCTTGGAAAGGGAATACAATGTTTTTGATTTTCAAAATGATGCTTACAAGGCCTTTGAAGATATAACAAAAAGAAAAAGATTGCCTATTTTTGCGGGAGGAACGGGGCTTTATCTTGATGCTATTATAAGGGAATATGAGCTCATTCCTGTTCCTAAAAATGAAGAATTGAGGGCATCTTTGGCCGGTAAAAATTTGGCGGAATTGCAAAAAGTCTTTTTTGAGTACAATGTTCCGATGCATAATAAGACCGACCTTGAAAATATGGATAGGCTTATGCGTGCTATTGAAATCGCGGAATATAAAAAGGCTAATCCCGATGCAGCCGAAATCTTAAACGCAAACCGTCCCGATATCAGGCCGCTTATAATCGGTCTTAAATATCAGCGGGAGGTTTTAAGGGAAAGAATAAGGCTTAGACTCTTAGAGCGTATAAAAGACGGAATGATAGAAGAAACCGATAGGCTTCACAAAGCCGGCTTTTCTTGGGAAAGGCTTGAAAGTTTAGGTCTTGAATATAAATTTACCGCCCAATATCTTCAGGGCAAAATAAAAACTAGGGAAGAGTACATTGATTCTCTTTACCGCTCTATTTGTCAATTTGCAAAAAGGCAGGAAACTTGGTTTCGCCGTATGGAAAAAAATGGGGTAAAAATAAACTGGATATTGAAGTAATTTTTATGGGAGGTGTGATAAACAGTTCGGCAGGAATTCAACCTCACTGTTTATCTATCGAGTTTGCCTTTCGGCAAACGTCGCGTTATTGTATGCAGTTTGTAAACAAACTGCGTGAAAAAACTTTTTTTGGAAGCTGAGGCTTCCTGCAAAAAGTTTTTATGGGAGAATTAATTTGACTTTAAAACAAAACGTTCAATATGTTTTTATAGACTCAGGCATAGGGGGCCTGCCTTATTTAAGGCATTTAAAAGAATTGGAACCTCAAAGTTCTTGTGCTTATGTCGCAGACACAAAACATTTTCCCTATGGAGAAAAAACACTGGAAGAGGTAATAGAATATACTGAAGACCTTGTAAAAAAAATAATCGAAAAACTTAAACCCTCCGTTATAATAATAGCCTGTAATACGATGACGGTTTCGGCTCTTTCACATTTGCGTAAAAAATTCGAGATACCCTTTGTAGGCACTGTCCCTGCGATAAAACCTGCGGCCTTAACAAGTAAAAATAAAAAAATTGCCGTCCTTGCAACCGAAAGAACGGTAAACGATATCTATGTTCAAAATCTCATTGACGAATTCGGAGCCGATTGTAAGTTTTTTATGCGCGCAGATTCCGTTTTGGTTTCTAAAATAGAGAACACCTTATTGTCAGACTCTAAGGAAAATAAGAAGGCCGGAATCCGTCCGGCGGTTGAGTTTTTTAAGTCGGCTGGAACTGATACTGCTGTCCTAGGCTGTACTCATTTTCTCCACCTAAGGGATGAGTTTAAATCCGAGTGTGAGCCGGATATAAAGATTGTGGATTCTTTGGATGGGGTTGTAAATCAAGCCTTAAAATTATCTCCGCCTCAAAAACTAAAGGATGAAAACTCAAAGTTAAAAAATATTCAAAAAGATATTTTTTATATCACCTCGGAAAAAACTGAAAAAAATACAAAAAAATATTCCGCCTATGCGGAACTTTTTAATATGACTTTAGGTTACTTCTAAAAACTTGTTGGTTTAAAAATGAAAGGATTGGTTTTAAAAGGATCGAATAATATTTTTTATGTTGAATGTGAAGACGGAAAATTCAGGAACTGCTCCATTAAGGGGAAGGTTCTAAAAGATTCTGCTCTTTACTATAATCCTCTTGCTGCCGGAGATTTTGTAAATCTTGAGCCCGATACTCACTCTGATGATGAAGGCTTAATAACGGGTTTGATAGAAAGAAAAAATTCTTTTTTACGCTTAAATCAAAAACTGAATATGCCTCAGCTTTTAGCTGCAAATATCGATCTGCTTGTTTGTGTTGTTTCTGCTGCTAATCCTCCCTTCCGTCCCCGATTTGTAGACAGGGTTTTAGTGCAAGCCGAGATTCAAAAGATTCCGGTTTTAATTGTTATAAATAAGTGTGATTTAAAAATCTCGGCTGAAGTAAAAGAGCGAATAGAGGACTGGAAAAGATTGGGCTATAAAACCATCGAAGTATCGGCAAAGGATGGCAGGGGAATGGATAACTTAATTGAAAGCCTATCGGCTAAAACTTCTGCCCTCGTAGGACAGTCAGGAGTAGGTAAAAGTACACTCTTAAATTTTATCGCCCCCGATTTAAATTTAAAAACTTCTGCAATTTCTGATAAGTATGACCGAGGTACCCACACGACAACGCAAGGGGAGTATTTTAAAATAAAGGCTATTACTTCAGGAGATAAAGAACATTCGATAAACATAATTGATACGCCGGGGGTGAGGCATTTTGCCATTTACGGCATCGAGCCTGAGGATACGGCCCTATATTTTCCCGAAATGGAAAAGCTCATAGGCTCATGTAAATTCGGCCTTTCCTGCACCCATAGCCATGAATCAGGCTGTGCCATTTTGGAAGCTCTTAAGAAAGGAGACATTCATAAGGACAGGTACACTAGTTTTGGGCTTATATATAAAGAATTACAAGAAACGGTAAGAAAGTATTAATAGGAGTTGGATAAACATTCCGGCTTGAAATACAAGCCTCCATGTTTATCTTCGAGTTTTGTGCAAAGCACAAAACATCGTGTTATTGTATGTAGTTTTGCATAAAGCAAAACTACTTGAAAAAACTTTTTTCGCAAATTAATATTTGCTGCAAAAAGTTTTTATTGGAGTAAATATGACAGAGCATACGCTGGAAGTTTTACAGTTTTCGCGGATAAGAGAAATTATTGCATCCTATTGTGTAACGGATGAGGGAAAGGAATTTTGCTTAAAAAAGAATCCCGACACTGACATAAAAAAAATAGAAGAAGAAAAAAAATATGGGTTTGATTTTTTAAGTCTTTTAAGAGCATATAAGGCTCCTCCAATCAAGTACAGGCCCCCCGTTCTTCCCTTTCTTGAAGGAATAGAAGTTGAAGGTGCCGCCCTTGATATTGAAGGCGTTTATTCGGTCGGACTTTTAGCCTTGTCGGTTTCTTCTTTACATGAATGGCTAAGTCCCTTTTTAGAAAATGAAGAAATAAATGAAAACTCGATTGTTTCTTTTGTAAAAAAAATACCCGATATGCTCCATCTAAAAAAACTTGTATTTTCTTTTATAGACGAAAACGGAGAATTACAAGACCTTCCTTCTTTGAGGACAATAAAAAATAAGATACGCTCTATCGAGGACGATATAGATAAAACTATGCGGAATTATTTTACAAATGATTCAACCCGTCAAATGCTTCAATCCAATCTGCCTACGGTCAAAGACGGAAGACAGGTTATAGCCGTAAGGTCAAATTTTAAGGGAAGAATTCCGGGTATCATTCATGAGTATTCTCAATCGGGACAAACATTTTATCTTGAACCGGAAGAAATAGTTTTAAAGAATAATGACCTTATCGCCGCTCATGCCGAATATGAACGCGAGCTTTTAAGGCTTTTGCAAGACTTGACTTCTCAAATTGCAGAACATACCGAAAACATAAAAGAAGCATGTGAAGCAATCACAAAATTGGATTGTATTGCGGCCGCGGCTCGGTGGGCACATTCCAATAATTGTGTCTTTGCAGGCAGTATAGATTTAGGGGCAGGCCCTTCAATAGGCAGGGGCGGCAGCTCTGATTCAAAAGGAGCCCCTCTTTCTTTTTATCTTCATCAAGCCCGCCATCCTTTGCTTGGAAAATCGGCAGTTCCTATAGATTTAAAATTATCTAAAGATGATAGGGTTCTTATCATAACCGGCCCGAATACCGGAGGAAAAACCGTAAGCTTAAAAACGGCAGCTCTCTTTGCGCTGATAAACCAAACGGGCTGGCCCGTTCCTGCCGGCCCTTTGACCCGTCTTCCTTACTTTGATTTTATAGCCTGCGACATAGGCGATGAGCAGTCTATGGATCAATCTCTTTCTACCTTTTCGGCTCACATGAAAAATGTTTCAGAAATTATAGGGAGGGCAGGGGATAAAAGCCTTATAATCCTTGATGAGCTTGGAAGCGGCACGGATCCTCAAGAAGGATGCGCAATAGCAATGGCAGTTCTTGATGACCTTTTAGAAAAAAAAGCCTTTGTCTTTGTTACAACCCATCATGGTGCCTTAAAAAATTACGGCTATAGTAAGGACTCTTGTGTAAATGCTTCGGTCGAATTTAACCAAAACACCTTGAGCCCCACCTATCGGATATTAATGGGTGTCCCCGGAGAAAGCCATGCCGTTGATATAGCCAAGCGGAACGGTCTTCCCGAAAATATAATCGACAAGGCCCGCTTTTATTTAGGGAACAATAGGGCTGACGTTTCAGATCTTATCAAGGGGCTTATTCAAAAGCATGAAGACCTAAACGAATTTGAACTTCAAAAAAAAGAAGAAGAATTAAAACTTAAAGAGGATAGGCGTCGTTCCGATTTAAAAGAGCTTCAGCTAAAACAAAAAGAATTGGAGCTAAAAAAAGACGGAATAAAAAGGCTCGATCTTTTTTTTGAAGAAAAAAGAAAATTTCTTGAAAACCTTGTTCGGGAGTTGAGAGAGGGAGAGCTGAGCCGTGAAAAAACTTTAAGCGTCAAAAAATGGATTGATGATTTTGAAAAAGATTTAAGCAAAGAACATGAGGCCATAAAACTTGAGCAAACAAAAATAGATGAAAGACTTCATACTTCAAAAGAAAATAAGGATCCTCAAAATCTTAAGCTTCAAGAGGGGCTGAGGGTTATAATAAAAAGCCTCAACCGCAACGGAGAGCTTATCCGTGAAGAAAAAAAAGGAAAGTGGCTCGTTGCTATCGATAACTTAAAACTTACTATTGCCGAGGACGACATGGAGATTTGCGAAAATCAAGAAAAGCTTAAATTTTCCAAACCCATTGTCAGTCTTATAAGCGACACAAGTGCTCCTTCTTCCCGTCCTTCTTTTGAGCTTCGCCTCTTAGGAATGAGGGCTGAGGAAGCTCAAAAGGCCTTGCAGGATCAGATGGATCTTGCCTTGGTGCACGGTATCACCGAGTTTGCCGTAATTCACGGAAAGGGCCATGGAATTCTTCAAGAATTGTCTCACGAATTTTTAAAAAGAAGTCCCTATGTAAAGGCCTTCCGTTTTGCAAAGCCGGAAGAAGGAGGATCGGGAAAGACGATAGTAAGCCTCGGTTAAGTCCATTCTGCGGATAACGCTGCCGGCGCGGCTAATTTGATTCAAAATTTTCTATTACGTAAAAATCTACGGGGAACCAATTTTCAGGAGCTGCTATTTCATCAGCTATTTCTCCTATAGGTACATGGGCCGTAGTTTCACAGCCAAGGTAATCTCTGCCGTTATGAGTAAAACAGGTTCCGCTTCCCGGGCAGTCTACTGCGGCAATGGCATGGGACTTATTCGGAGAAACCAAAAGGACGGCATCTATGTTCATCTGTTTTAGCATTAGCACCATAAGAAGAGCCCTGCTGTCGCAGTCTCCTCTTTTTTCCGTAAGGGCCTGGGGCAGGTTTATAAAATCGCTTCCTTTTCTGTCTCTTTCATAGTTAAAATTTTGAACTAAAAAAAGCAGTTCCTTTGCCGCTTTTTCGGCAAATCCGTTTTGATTGTTTTCATCAAAGAGCGAAGTATATACGGCAAAGGAAGCGGGGGCTATTCGGCTCCATGCATCCCTAAAAATTACCTTGTAAAAACGCTGCCAAGCTGCGACTAAATTATCATGATTTAAATACATAGTCAAAACCGAAAATTCCCTGTCAATTACCGATTGGTTCGCTTCTGCATCGGATTCATCTATCGTAAAGGATATGTTTTTATTGTTAAAAGCATAATCGATAGTTTTTTCTTTTGTTTTAGGATATAGGGCTGTTGTAACCGGCCCGGGCTCAAAATAAGACATTGTATCCGTATAAACCGTGTCAAGAGAAGAAATCATGAGGTTTTCGCACTCCTTTGCCTTATCCTTATCGGTATAGGTAAGAAGCAGCAGCCAGCCTGTTTTATTTGGCAGCTCAAGGCTTAAAACCCAGCCTGAAAGCTCCTTAGGTTTATATTTTTCGGAAGGCGAATATAAAAACGATACCGACGATAAAAGAGCTTCTTTATTTCTCCATATAAAAGGAACATCCTTATGAGTCATTTTTAGCTGTTTAAAAACATGTTCGGCCGCTTCTTTTGCAGTCTTAAATTGAGGCTCTTCATACAAGGCGATTTGCAAATAAACCGGCAAAATAGCATGCTGAAAAAGGTACCTTTCATTTCCTTCTCTATCGGCTAAAACAAAATCCTCAGGCAGGTCGAGTGCATAGCCCCATGAAGGGGAATACATTTGTTCCGCCGAAAGAGAAACACTTAAAAAAAAGAAACAACTTAAAAACAAAAAAAATAGTAAAACGTTTTTCTTCTTCATTTTTTCCCTCATATTACCTTATAATTATAACTTATTTTTAATAATAATACTATAGTTTTAACATGAAATTTACTTTGCATATCCTAAAAAATTGTGCTATACTGTTTAAGATATGATTCAATTTGAAAATGATGTTTTTTATCTGGAAACCGAGAACTCAAGCTATTGGTTCCGTACAAGTCCTTACGGCCACTTAGAAACCGTGCATTACGGTAAAAAGATGGAAAGAGGCGATATACAGGGTCTCCTTGTAAAAAGAACGGCACAGACAGGTTCTTCCGTTTGCTATGATGAAAAAGATCCCCTCTATGTGCTTGATAATATCCCCTTGCAATGGTCGGGAAACGGCAGGGGGGATTACCGTTATTCTCCTTGCGAAATAAGAATGCCCGATTCTTCTTTTACGCACGATTTTGTTTATCAATACCATAAGATAGAAAAAGGCTCGAAACCTATGCAGTCTCTTCCTTCCGCCATTGACGGAAATGAAGATGCCGAAACCCTTATCATAAATTTAAAAGATATAAACGATGTTAGTCTTGCACTCTACTATACGGTGTTTCCGTCCTTTAATCTTATAACAAGGCGTGCTGTCTTGACAAATAATAATGAAAAAGCCTTGGAAATACGCCGCCTTATGAGTATGATGATAGATCTTCCGGACAGGGGCTTCGATATGTTCACCCTTGACGGGAGTTGGATTAAAGAAGCTAATCTCCACAAAAAAGAAATTTCCTATGGGATGTGGGTAAACGAGTCTACAACCGGAGCAAGCTCTAACCGCCACAATTCCGGTTTTCTTATTGCAGCCCATGGAATAGATGAAGATAGGGGAGAGGTTTACGGGTTTAACCTGATCTACAGCGGAAATCATTTCGGCTTTGTTCAAAAAAGCCATTTGGACTTAATCCGCATCGGTATCGGGATAAACCCTCATTGTTTTTCTTGGAACCTAAAAAAAGGAGAAAGCTTTGAAACGCCTGAGGCCGTTCTCTCTTTTTCGGATAGAGGCTTTAACGGGCTTCGTTCAAATATGCATAGCTTTATAAATAAGTGCATTGTAAGGGGAGAATGGAAAGAAAAAGAAAGACCGGTTTTAATAAACAATTGGGAAGCCGATTTTTTTAAGTTTAACCGTCGAAGCCTTTTACGCTCTGCCCGTAAGGCAAAAAAGTTAGGGCTTGAGCTTTTTGTGCTTGATGACGGCTGGTTCGGAGACCGGAATAACGATAGTGCAGGTCTCGGCGACTATCGGGTAAATACAAAAAAACTTCCCGGAGGAATTAAAAAACTTGCCGATAAGGTGCGTAAAATAGGGCTTGACTTCGGGCTTTGGTTTGAGCCTGAAATGGTAAACGAGGACAGCGATTTATTCCGCTCTCATCCAGACTGGGCATTAAAAGAGCCTTTTAGGGAGCCGGTCAGGGGGCGGCACCAGCTAGTGCTTGACCTTTGCCTTAAAGAAGTTAGAGATTATATAGTTGAAAATGTCTCAAAAATTGTAGATGAGGCGGATGTCTCTTATGTAAAATGGGATATGAACCGTCACATATCGGCCGCCTTTTCTTCTTCCTTAAAAAATCAAGGAGAGTTTTATCACCGCTATATTCTAGGTCTTTATGAGGTCTTAACGCGGATTTTTTCTCCCCGTCCTCATATTCTGCTTGAAAGCTGTTCCTCAGGCGGCAACCGCTTTGATCTTGGAATGCTTTGCTTTTCTCCCCAGATATGGACATCGGACAATACCGATCCTGTGGAAAGACAGGAAATACAAGGCTCTTTAAGTCTCCTATATCCGCTTTCTACTATGGGTGCCCATGTTTCGGCCTCGCCTCATCAGCAGACCCTAAGGCAAACTCCTTTAAGCACCCGCTTTAATACCGCTTGTTTCGGGGTCTTAGGTTATGAATTGGATTTAAAATTTTTAACCCATGCCGAAAAAAAAGAAATAAAAGAACAAGTTTCTTTTTATAAAAAATACAGAAAAATTTTTCAGTTCGGTTCTTTTTCGGTTATAGGTACTCATAAAGATAATCAGAGGCATTGGCAATGTTCTGACGGCAGGACTGCCGTATCAGGACTTTTTCAGATGAAGGCACGGACTGCCGACGGGCACAGTATTTTAAAAGTTAAAGGAATGAAGGAAAATGCCTTATACGATGTTGAAACAAAACCTCAAAGCCTCTATATAAAGCGTTTCGGGGGCTTGATTAAGCATGTGCTTCCCATTTCTTTAAACCCTGAGGGGCTTGTTTTAAGAACGGTAAACAAGTATTATGCTCTTTTAGATTGTGTAGAAAAATATCGAGCCTCAGGCAAGCTCTTGGACTACGGTATTCTTTTAAATAATCAATTTATGGGCACTTATTATAATGATAAGACCCACCTTTGGGGAGATTTCGGCTCCTGTTTATTTGTAACAAAGGAGGTCATTTAAAATGAAACAAAACAGATGGACTTTCGGCCTTGGCACTATAGGCCGCGATATGGTTTACTCTTTGATAAGCATGTACCTTATTTTTTACATGACCGATGTAATTTATGTTCCGACAAATGTGTTGTGGAGTATTACGGTTATTGTTCTTGCAGCCCGCATCTTTGATGCCTGTAACGATCCGGTTATGGGCTTGATAGTCGATAATACCAAAACCAAATACGGAAAATTTAAGCCTTGGATAGCCTTCGGAGCCTTGACATCAGGGATTTTTACAATCCTTCTTTTTACGGATTTCGGGATTAAGGGAAGCGCCTATGCTGCCTTCTTCGGCATTATCTATCTTTTATGGGGTGTTGCCTTTACTACAAACGATATAAGTTACTGGTCAATGCTCCCTTCTTTAAGTGTAGACCAAAAGGAAAGAGAAAAAATAGGGGCGATTGCCCGTATTTGTGCAAATGTGGGTCTTTTCTTTGTTGTTGCAGGAATAGTGCCTATTACAACCGCTCTGGGCAATAAGACGGGCAGCCTTGCAAAGGGATATTTTTTCTTTGCAATTATGGTTACCGTAATTATGTGGCTCGGCCAAATTATAACCTTAGCCGGCGTAAAAGAGCCCAAAATAACAAAGCCTCAAAAGCATACATCCCTTAAAGAGCTCTTGAGCGTTATAATAAAAAACGACCAGCTCCTTTTGACCGCAATAGCCATGACTTTATTTATGATAGGCTATATGACGACGACCGGCTTCGGCCTTTACTTTTTTAAGTATGCCTACGGAGATGAAAACATGTATTCCGTCTTTGCGGTTATCCTAGGCCTTTCCCAAATTTCAGCCCTGATTATTTTTCCGGTTTTAAGTAAATTTTTTGTAAGGCAAAACATATATACGGCTTCGATAATAATGGTTTTGGCCGGTTATGCCCTTTTCTTTTTTGCTCCTACAAATACCATGCTTTTTATCGGTATTTCGGGAGTTCTTATTTTTGTGGGACAAGCCTTTATCCAGCTTATGATGCTCATGTTCCTAGCAGACTGCGTTGATTACGGTCATTGGAAACTGGGCAAACGGAATGACAGTATTTCTTTTTCGATTCAACCCTTTATCAATAAACTTTCAGGAGCTATCGGAAACGGCATCGTAAGCGCAGTGGTCATCCTTTCAGGAATCAAAGAAGCCTCATCCGCTGCTGAAGTTACCGAAGAAGGTCTTTTGATGATGAAGTCGGCTATGCTTATTTTCCCTCTTTTTTGTATAGTCGGCAGCTACATCCTCTACCGCCTCCGCTATAAAATCGATGAAAAAACCTATGCCGATATCTTAACGGAACTTGAAGAGCGGGGCGAGCTGGTAAAAAAGGAGTAAAGAAAGACACAATTCTTGAAATTTTATCATAATTATGATAAATTAAGTATGGGAGGTTTACTATGAATACAATACGGCCTGTTTCAGATTTGCGTAATAATTTTGCCGATATTTCAAAGATTGTACATCAAAGTCAACAACCGGTATTTTTAACAAAAAACGGATACGGAGATATGGTTGTAATGAGTATGGAAACTTTTGAAGATATGAAATTTGAAAGTGATATTTATTCTAAATTACAAGAAGCTGAAAAACAAGCTTCTTTGACAGGAAAACGTTTTTCATCAAAAGATGTATTTGAAGAAATTCAAAAGCTTATTAGTGAATAATGTATAAAATTGAATATCTACCGTCAGCTCTTGATGATTTAAAAGAAATTATAGGTTATATTGCTCACGCCTTACAAAATCAAAAAGCTGCTGAGAATTTACTGCATGAAATTATTAAGCAAGTTGATTTACTTAAAGATTTTCCTTATTCTGCCCCTTGTTACACACCCATAAAACCTCTAATACATGATATTTTCGGTTATAGGTATATGATTAAACTATTTAATTATCCGAAATAAATTCCCTATATTTTTCGGGATTGACCCTAAAGGCAACTATTGGGTCTTCATTATTTTTTATAGCCCTATTTACCGCCGCTTGGGCTTCTTCAATCATTCTTTCTGAAGAAATAAGTCGGGATGTTCTTGTTGTTATACCTATTGAAATCGGTTTTAATACATCATATTCCGTTAAAATGCTCTTGGTTCCCTTAAAGATCTCTTCGGCTTTTTTCATAGCTTCATCTAAGTTTGTGTCTTGAAGAATGGCTGCAAATCCGTTTTTATCAAATTCAAAAATCATATCTCTGAATTTGATAAAATCTATCAAAAGAGCTGCAATCTTTTTTCCAATCATGCTTTCAATGGTAAAATCATTAAGTTTTATAATAACTAAGGCTATATCTTGTTCCGATGAAGCGGCTCTTCGTAATTCAGATTCCAAATATTCAGGTAAATATTCTTGCCAGCTTATTCCCGTAATGGGGGAGTAAAGGCCTCTTACCTTGTTTATATCGGTATTTCCTGTATTCGGTGAAGAGCTTTCTTCGGTATTTTTTAGCTCAGTGTACTCTTCCGAATCGGAACTTACATAAGTAATATTTTTTTCTTCCTTATGTTTTGATTCATTTCCGGATTCATATGGAAATTGTTTTGTAATATTCAAATCATCTAAATCTTCAAGACCGTAGATGTATTCGTCTTTTTTCTCTAAATCATCTGCCTTGGTCTGAGTACTTAAATTGCTGTTTAAATTATCAAATTTTTCATCAGATATCGAATCGTCAATACTTGGATAAGTTTCTTCTTGAGGTTCGGCGTAATATTTATTTTCTGCATAATAAGTGCTTCCGTTTAAATTCTCCTCTTTTTTTAAATCTTTTTCTCTGATGTCTGCATATACCATTTCTTTCGCATTTGTAAGATTTGTAATGAGTATTACTATGACAGTTAAAATAGTTACGGCTAAAACGATAAAAAAAGCACTCCTAAGCCTTAAATAAATTACGGCAGGCTTTAAGGTAGGTATTGAAGCCGTTAAAATAAGTTCCGTATCATGGCTTTGCATTGTTTTGACATTAATTTTACCGCTATGGTTTATTACAAACATTGAGGCCGGCTTTATCATAAAATCACCTTTTTCATCATAGCTTATTAAGCTAGAGTCCTTCGGCCAAGAAAGGATTATATTCTTAGAAGGAGTTGAAATGATAAAAGCCTTGATTTCCAGCTCATCTGCAAGTGCATATAATTTCTGATTATACGAGCTTTGAGCAAAATTTTCCTTTTCCGACAAGATTATAATTTGTTTTGCAAAATAAGCAAATGTAGATCTGGCCTCTGCTGTTCCGGTATTCGAGTCTCTTACAATACCATATACAAACCATGAAAAGGTTCCCAATATAATTAACAACATTATTGCGGCATATATGCCAATATACATCTTTTTCATTGTCTTATAGTATACTCCAGAATTTGAGATAGTACAAGTTCTAAATCGGCAAAATCACTGATATTTTTAGATAATTTTTTACTTAAATATGTAAAATAAGGTAAAAGAGCGGTTGTAAGCTCAGTCTTATTATGTTGATTCGGGTTTTTTAAATGAAGGATAAAATCCAGATACGGAAATGTTGAAAATTCCTCTTTTTTCCAAAAATTCCGTATATTCGGTTGACTGTGAGACTTAATTTTTGAGTTAAAAAAAATTTTATATCCTTCTAAAAGAGCCGTGCTATAAGTGATTTTTCCGTTTTTTTCCGTTTTTTTTACCGGTGTTCTAAACATTAGATCACAAAATTTTGTTTCTAATGGAGAAGTTTTAGAAGAAGTTTTTTGAAATTGATTAGAAAGGTATGTCCCATTTGCATAGGCTTTGCCGCCGGTATAAGCAAAGTCCAGACCGAAAAATTCCAAATTTCTGAATCCAAGTGAAATAGCCGCCGATTTTGCAGCTAGTGCAACTGTGCCGCTTCCCGTTTCCATATAAGGAAAGGGAGAAAATAATGAGGCATATTGTGCAAAAGGATGAGCACTTTTTGTAAAGAAAAAAGTATTGCCGTTTTTTAAAAATTCTTCGGATAGGATTGGGTTTGAACAAAGATCAAAAATACCTACGGTATTTTTTGTAAAGGGTCTAAAACAATGTGCATATGAAATATTTTGAGGGTCAATAGTTATAAAAAAATCCGCTTCAATTCCGGCTGTATTTAAAACGGGAAAAGCCGTATCGGAAGCAAAAAGAGTAAGCCTTTCCCTTTCTTTTTTTATGATTTCTAAGGCCGGTTCAAGGCTCGGCCCAGCCCCTAAAATACAGGCTTTTTTACTTATGTCGATTTTTGGGATTTTGGGATTTATTAAAGAGGCTATCCTTAAATTCCGCAAAATATTACGCATCCATAGTTTACCGAAGGCTGCTTGAGTTGAAACATCGGCTTGTATTTTTTCTAATGAATTTTGAATTTTTTTTTCAAATTTTTGAATTTTTTCTTTATAAAAGTCTTCCCAAGGTCTTAAGATTTTTAATTCAAAATTCCCGTGTATGGCAGGGATATAAGCGTTAATAAATTCTCTTTCAAAGTCTTCAGATTCCAATGGAGGCAAAAAAAATAAATTATTATTTTCAATAAGTTTTGAAAAATCCGTAATTTTAAATAAAGTTTTTAAATTTGAAAAATCCGTTTCGGTTACGGCACAGTGTTTTGATTTAAAATTGTTTAAAAAATACTCTATATGAATACCTGCGCCTAATCCGCAAAAAAGTACAAAATTTTCATTTCCTGTAAAAAGCCTCGACGCTTCTTTTATTGGGTCATATTTCGAATGAAGATGTTTACCGTTTTTGAGTACAGGAAGCAAAATGCCCGTCTTAGAATACTCGGTATGCGGGTAATCCGTTTTATCTTCGGCAGATATAATATTTTCAGCGAGTTTGAGATTTCTTTTTTTTAAATTTTTTATATTTTTATCAAAAAAATTCATGGTCTAAGCCTTTTAATTTGATTGTCTAAAAAAGAGGTTATTTCGTTTTCAAGTTTTAGTTTAATTTCTTGTTCATTATGTGTATCTTTTTCTTTTAAAAAGATTATATAATTCTGAAAAGAAATAAATTCGCATAATTCTTTTTCGGGTGTGCTTATATTTTTTCCTTTGGCATTGACTATTATTTTGTCAAAAAAGATTCCATTTTTTATTTCTTGTTTTATATCTTTATAAATTTCCGATAAAAGGCTTTTTTTTTCTTCTAAAGGCTTAGATTCCAAAATTTTTAATTTTTTTTCTTCCGTCTTATTGCTGCTTTTACCTTCTTCTTTTCCGGTAAAAATTTTAATTTTAAATTCTTCTTCACTTACGGCCTTTATATTTCCCAAAGGCTGAATATTGTTCCCTATTTTAAAAAGACGGCCGGCTCTTTCTTTTGGTATTCTGGCAAACCATTTTTCATAAGTTTTTAAGGATCTCAGATCAAAATTCGATATAGCTGCAAAATTAGATATCGGGTCCAAACGGTTTACTTTGGTTTCTTTTTGCCTTAAGCTTTCATGAGGCGTACAATGGTAAAACCCTTTTGAACCTTTTAAGTCTAAACCTGCTATAAAGATTCTTCCGTTAGTATGGTCTAAAAGCAAGTCTATGGCCGTACCTGAAACTGTTCCGTTTCTTTTTGCATAAAGAGGCTCAATTCCTAAGTTTTTAAAAAAAAGAGATTCAAGCGATGAACCGTAGCTTAAAAAAATGCAGGGATTTTTTTTTAAAATATTGAAAGGAATTTTTGCCTCAAGCGGAAATGCTAGGGCTGTTTCATTAAATTTATCATTACTTAAATATTTTAGATGATTGCCTGCCCAATATCCTCCGTCAGTGGATATACAAAGATTAACATTTATATTCCTTGCATCAAGAGCCGGCAGAGCTGAGGCTGCTGCTATAGTAAAAATTGTATCGATTGGTTTACTGCAATTGTTTAAAACTTTATCTAAGCCGGGACCTGCACCTGCAAAAAAATAATTTTCGTTATCGGTTTCTTTTTTTTCGGCAAACAAATTTAAATAGGCAAGCCTTTTTGTAAAAATAAAGTTTTCGCCCATGTTTTTTAGCCATTTCTTACCGAAAAAACTTCTTGTTGCTATTACGCTTTGCATTATCCTTATAGCTTCGGATATTTCTTTCCAAACCCAAGAGGCAGAATCAGGCCAAATATTTTCGGCCGCCTTCCATGGTAAAAAAAGACTGGAAGATAAAAATTCATCGGGAATGTTATTTATTAAAAAAAAAGCAGGATTTCCTGTTGCCGGTCTCCATACTTTATCCCAAAGCTGATCCGAGTTTAAAAAATAATTATCCGTATACCGCATTGCGATTAACTTTGTGTATGGAAATTGTTTACGCAAAATAGGCGCAAGATAAGATTCTCCCGGTTCTGTGATGACTATGATTTTAGGATTCCCCTGTATTGCGGCACAAAATCGTTCAGCTTCTTTTTGCGGATTATAAGAAGAATGAAGCTTAACTTGTTTTATCATTGATTACAGCCTTAAAAAAATCTTTTATTTCGTTTATATTTTTAGAAGTTCCCGTGTAATCTATTAACAGTTTTGCACATAAGTCTTCTCCATAAATATTAGCTAAACTTGCCGTTATCTTTTTTATATAAATATCTATAGGCAGGTTTTCCGATGAAAATATCGAAATGTAAAGGCAATTATCCATCCCTAAAATTGCCATATTGGATTTACCTATAAGGCTAAGAATTTTATTTGTCATCGAATAATAAAGTTGCAAAATATTTAAATTGCTTTGCAGTTTTACGGTATCGGGAAAAATATGAAAAAAAGCAATTTTCAGTAGGTGAGCAGTATTATTAAAATTAAGAGCCGATTTTATTTTAAGCATTATCGTATTTGTTCCGTGTTGAAAAGGATAGACGGGCCTTGTTATTTCGATAATTGATCTGTGTTTTTCATATATCGGTATAATTTTTTTTAGGCTTATATAGGCTTTTTTAGAATCAAAGCTATCTCTGTAAATATCTTTTTGTGATCTTACTAAAAATAAAAAAGCTTTTTCTTTTTCAATAGAATATAGAATAATATCCGTAATGCTTATATATTCTTGTGAGGAAAAAAAATTCTTAATTAAGGCTATATTTGAAATTGAAAACCACTCATTTTCCTTAACTTGAAGACCTTCTATTATTTGTGAAAGAATCATGCACCTATGAAAAGTAGTTATGTCAAAACCCGATGCAAAGCAAAGATTATAAAAATCTTCATTGGTCTTTATTAAAAAGCCTCCTTTTCCTATATGTAATTCTTTAAGAAAGGCTTCAAAATATTTTTTTGCATTAAAAAAAGGAGAATCTTCAGCCGGAACGTTCTGAGGCCGGTAATTGTTTATACTAACAGCCTCAGCCCTCTGCCTCAATCCCATTAAGATATCCCCAGCTCATCAAAGAGTCTTTTATAGGTATCAAAATATTCGGACTTTGCAAATTCTTCAATTTTTTCTTCAGGTAAACTTTCCAGAAGCTGGTCCATATATGTCAGAACCGATTTTATTTCATCTTTTAGATGGATTGGTAGAGTTTCCGTTTGTATTTGTTGCTTTTCAGCAGCACTTTCTTCAAACTCAATCCTTGGAATATCTTGTGCGGCTTTATCAAGTTCTTCGGACGAAAATATGTTTTTTTCGTTTTCATCCTTGTCTGAAGGCTCATCGCTTAAAGGTTCATCAATTTCTGTATAATCTTCAAGGACATCTTCTTCTAAAACTTCATTTCCAAAATCCGTATCTTCAAAAACCGCAGCTACATCTTGTCCTTCTTCTATATTTTTTGTAATTGCTTCAAAATCGCTGTATTCATCTCCTAAAGGAATACTTTGTCCATCTGGAAGTTCAAGCTCGGTTATAGGCATATCAAAGTTTTCAATGGCGCTTAAATCATCATTGGAGAATTCCTCAAAGCCGCTTTCTTCTGACGGATTCTCTGTCTCATCGGATATAAAGTCCTCACCTTCAAGGGACGGGACATTTTCGAGTTCTAATTTTATATCTTCATCAAGATAGCCGATATCATCCGTTAAATCGTTTATATGTTCAGGCTCTACTGCACTTAATGAATCTTCCTCTTTAGAAACTTCAGAATTGTTATCAAAGGATGTTTCGGTTTCAAGGTTAGCACTCATATCAATAGCCATATCCGCTTTATCATCGTTTTTCATCTCAATACCGGTATCCTCTATGTCAGCTTCAGCTAAATTTTCATCATCGGGGAATACCTCATGTATTTCATCCAAAGTTTCGGGGATTTCATAATCTTTTTCAGCGTTTTCTTCGGTAAAGTCTGCCGTAATTAATATGTTATTCAGTTCATCACCTGTAAGAGCTATGGTCTCATCTCCGTCATCATCGGTAAAAAAACCTGTTTCATCGCTTGCCTTGGAATCATTTGATACATTTCCGGCTGCATTTTGCCCGGGATCTGGAATATTAGCTGCTTCAATCTTTTGCTGTGTTTGAGCCATTTCAAATTTCATCGTTGCAAGTTCATTTTTGATATTTACCAATTCACTTGCAATTTGAGTCAATATTTCCGTAGCCTTATCATTTGCAAAAACACTGGGTGCCGTAACCGCAACTTTTTCAGTTTCTTTTTTCAATTCCGGTTTTATATCTTCTTCTGATTTTGTTGAGTTTGTGTCAGTGTCCAAAAGATCATTTTCAAAGGCTCCAATATCATCAAAAAACATATCTGAATTATTTTGTTCTGTTTGTATTTCATTGTCCTTAGTTTCTTCGCCCATCACATTGTCCAGCATCGCATCAAAATCATCTTCCTCTGTTGCGGTCTTCTCTTCTTTTACTTCCGATGCAGATTCTAATTCCGATGAAGGATGTTCTTCTAATTCCGATGAAGAATAATTGTTCATAATTTTTTGATTTTCTTTTCTGATTTCTTCTATATTTCCCGCTTCAATTATTGTGTTTTCAATAACTAAACCGACATCTTTATTTTGTTCTTCATTGTTTACATCTTCGACTTCTTCAAATTCGGAAATATCGCTAAATATTTCGACATCTTCAAGATCATCATCAGATTCCATGGTCTTACCGGCAATGCTTGTTATATCGGAGTATTCGTCGATAGTAATATTAAGGGGAATATCATTTGTTTGTTTTGGCGTATTTTTTTCAACTTCTTCATTGGATTCAAGTTCATCAAAAATTTCATCAAAGTCTGAAATGTCCTCAATCGTTCTCTCAGGTAAATTTTCGATTTCCGTTTTTTCATCCATAGTTCCGGATGAAACTCCCGTTACATCCGTTATTTCAAAATTATCGTCTCTCTCAAAGTCTATAGCATCGCTCTCTTTTGTTTCCAAATAATCTTCATCGAATGAAAGGTCAAGTTTTATATCATTTTCCGGCATTAAATTGTCAGGTTCGTCTTTATTTTCGGCTTTTTCATCTGTTATAGGGGAGTCAGTTTCGTTATCGCTTAAAAAATCATCGATATCAAGCGCTTCAAAATCATTTACATCATTTTTTTGAGGGACTTCATTTTCTATAGTTTTATTTTCATCTAAAGTTTCATCTTCAATGGATATTTCATCAATATTTGTTTCAAAGTCAATATTATCAAGATTGCTTTCTTCTTCAATTTCCGGTTTATCGGCATCTTCAATTTCAACGGCATCGGATTCGCCGAAAATATCAAATTCATCTTCGTAAATGCCGGTATTGTTGGTAATATCCTTTTCAGAGATTACATTTTCTTCGACAGTATCAACATTTTCAAAGTCATTCAATGCCGCCAATTCCTCAAATTCCAGTTCGTCTTCGGAAGTATCTAAATCTATAATATCATGATCATCAAATTCGATAAAATCGCTTTTAAGAGTATTTTCTGTAATATCATCTTTTATGGGTAACACACTTTCATAGCCGTCTTTATGTTCAGGCCTTTTCTTGACCCATACGCCGTACATATCAAGATTTGAATCATCTTCTTTTACCGGAAAAATCGAATCATCCGGTTCATCTATTTTGTTAAAATCTAATGCCATGCTATTTCTCCCATATAACTCATGTCTATAATTATACTATATATCGACAGAATTTGTAAATAACCTAAATTATTTACTCTAAAGAATTTTGAGAAAAAATTCAAGAAAAAAACATAAAATGCCGTTATATATTTAGGCTATGAAAATCTATTTTAGAGTACTTATTCCCATTTTTACTACTGTTTTTGCCTATACTGTCTTGTCCGTATTTTTGGGACCTAAGGGGGTATATTCAACGCGGTTTATGGAAATTCAGCGGAATACACTCGTAGACCATGTCCGGGCTCTTAAGGAAATGGGAGATGATTTGGATAGTCACATACGCAATCTTACCTATGACCCTGAAACAATTGCCATTTATGCACATGAGCTTGGTTATATATACAATAATGAAGGTATAATCAAGCTGGTAAACTTTAATTCGGGGTTTGGAAAAAGTTTAAACCCGGGCACTATCTTAAAAATTGAAAAGCCCTATTACCTTTCGGACTATATATGTAAGACAATAGCAGTATCTCTTGGTGTAATTATTATTATTTTTGAAATGCTGGCGGTAAAAAAAGATGGTTATTTCAAAGCAAGACCCTAAGGCTTTAGAATTAGCGGTTTCAATTCTAAAAAAAGGCGAAATAATCATAATTCCCACCGATACCGTTTACGGCTTTTCGGGTATTATTCCTTTTACGAAGGAAAAAATCATTAAAATCAAAAAAAGAGGGGCCGAAAAGAGTTTTATCGGCCTTATTGAAAAGCCTCAAGATATTTATAAATATACGGATACGTTTATTCCGTCATACATATTGGAGCTTTGGCCTGCTCCATTGAGTATAATCGTAAAAGATAGGACAGGGGGCGGAACATCAGCTTTTAGATGCCCTGATGATAAATGGCTTAGAGATTTAATAGGAAAAACCGGCTCGCCAATTTATTCTACGAGCGTAAACTATTCGGGAGAGCCTGTTTTAAGTAATATTGGGGATATAATAAGAGAGTTTGAGGATAAGGTTTCTTTGATAATTGACGGAGGGGAGCAAAAGGGCTTAGCGTCTACAATTGTCAGTTTAATCGATAAGGAGCCATGCATAATCAGGCAAGGATCCTTAAATCTAAGTTTTTTGACCTCGTCAGAAAAACTGTCTAAATAGATAGCAGAAACCTTGGCAAAGCAGGCTATCGCCTTTACGGTAAAAACTTTTTTATAGAGCCCTAATAAGAGGCGCTTGTCCCGTAATCTGTATATAGAATTTTTTGCTAAAATATAGTATAGTTTAAGCTATGAAAACGGTATTATATAATGAAATAAAAACTCTTTCAGATAAATATGCAAACGGTTTGCGTTCAAAAATTGACGGCCGCACAGAAGAAATGAAATCAGATGATAATTCGCATTTTTTAATTTATAGGGTTTTAGGAATATCGGAATCGGAAGGGAATCTAATCGACATATACCAAAATAAGGGGCGTTTTTTTTACAAATACGCGGGGGCATTTCTTGAAGAAGCGGCGGTTTTATGCTTGAAACATAAATATCCAACCGGTGGTAAAACTCGAATTCCAAATACACTAGGAAAAAGACCCAAAACTTACGAAATTGATTTTTTAAACAATACAGATGCTTTAGAGATAAAATGGCGTGATGCGACGACTGATGGAGATCATATCACAAAAGAACATACCCGTGTTAAAGTAATAAATCAAAAAGGGTACAAGCCTATTCGTGTCATGTTCTATTATCCTCAACGAAAACAGGCAATCCGTATACAAGAAACATTAAAAACTTTGTATGGAGGTATAAAAGGTGAATATTATGCAGGCGATGATGCATGGAATTTCATAAAAAAATATACAGGATTTGATTTAAAAGAAATTCTTAAAAAAATTGCAGATGAAAGGACGGTAGAATATGAACCATGATTTAAATACTGTCATCTTTGGAGATTCCTGTGAAGAATTAAAAAAAATTCCCGATAGTTCTGTAAATCTTGTATATTTAGATCCTCCTTTTTTTTCGCAAAAAGAACATGAATTAAGTTCCAGATCAGAAGGGAAAGTGTATTCATTTGATGACAAATTTTCTTCAAAAGATGAATATATTTCTTTTATGTCTTTAGTTTTGAATGAAATCAAGCGTGTTTTAACAAAAGACGGTTCAATATTTCTTCACTGTGATAGATATGCTTCTCATTATTTGAGAGAAGAGCTTGATAAAGTCTTTGGCGAGGTAAACTTTCAAAGTGAGATTATATGGGCATATAAAAGATGGTCTAACTCAAAGAAAGGTCTCCTTAATGCCCATCAAAATATTTATTTTTATAGTAAAACAAAAGATTTTAAATTCAATCAGTTTTATACAGAATACTCTCCATCAACAAATATTGACCAAATCTTGCAAAAACGGGTAAGAAATTCAAAAGGAAAATCCGAATACAAAAGAGATGTAAAAGGCGATGTTGTTTTTACAACAGAAAAAAAAGGAGTTCCTTTATCCGATGTTTGGGAAATTCCTTTTTTAAATCCAAAAGCAAAAGAACGATGCGGCTACCCTACACAAAAACCGGTAAAACTCCTTCAACGAATAATTGAACTTGTTACAAACGAAGGAGATATTGTACTGGATCCATTTTGCGGAAGCGGAACTACTTGCGTCGCTGCGAAATCATTAAATAGAAAATTTATCGGCATTGATAAAAATACTGATGCTATTGAAATTTCTAAAAAACGCCTTTCGGAAATGATAATATCAGAATCCGGAGTGCTTTCAAAAGGTATTGATTCATATATTGAAAAGAATTCTTTTGAAAGTACTTTATTATTTCTATTGAATGCCATTCCTGTTCAAAGAAATAAAGGTATAGATGGCTTCATTAAAAATGATAATTCGCTGATTCCGATAAAAATTCAAAAAGACACGGAAACTATAGATGATGCAATCACCAATTTAGAAAATGCAGTTCAGGGTAAAAATTTTCCCATAAAAATATTAATTCAAACGAATGAAAAGCACACTGTTGATTTCTTTAAAAGAGAAACTGATGTTAAAGTTATAAAATATGTAGATTTGCAAATAAAAAACTTATTAAATGCCGTCTAACACAATGTTCATAATCGAGAGTTTAGAGCCTTTTGCATCGTCCGAATCGAATGTGTCCATTGAGAAAAGTTCCTTAAGTATTGATATTATATCTAAATTGATTTAAAATACAAATACCTAAAATCGGAGTAAACCGGTTTTAAGGCCGATTTATTGAGAGGTTTATATGGAAAAAGGAATTTTTATCGGAGTAGGAGAGGACAGGGTAGAGCTTTTACCTAACCGTGCAAACCGGCACGGCCTTATTGCGGGGGCAACAGGAACAGGAAAGACTATTACCTTAAAGGTAATTGCAGAGGCCTTTAGCGACATGGGTGTTCCCGTTTTTTTGCCCGATGTAAAGGGAGACTTGTGCAGCTTTGCCGAAAAGGGCGAGGCCAACCAAAAAATAAACGAAAGGTTGAGTCTTTTAGGCCTTTCCGACTTTGAGTTTAAATCCTATCCTATACGCCTTTGGAGTATCCTAAAAGAAACAGGCCATCCTGTGCGTGCGACCATATCTGAGATGGGGCCTCTTCTTTTATCCAAACTTTTAAATTTAAATGAGGTTCAAGCGGGTGTTCTAAACATTGCCTTTAGGGTGGCGGATGAGGATGGATTACTTCTCTTGGATATAAAAGACCTAAAGTCGATTTTGGTTTATATAGGCGAAAACAGCCAAGATCTAAAACTTAAATACGGCAATATTTCAGCTTCTTCAATAGGAGCAATCCAACGGGCTCTCCTCATTTTGGAAGGGGAGGGAGCCGATAATTTTTTTGCAGAACCCGCATTGGAAATTGCCGATTTTTTTAAGCTTACCTCGGACGGCAGAGGCTATATAAATGTTTTAAATTCTACGGCCCTTTATCAAAGGCCTAATCTTTATTCTACTTTTTTGCTTTGGTTTTTGTCGGAGCTTTACGAGAATCTCCCTGAAGCCGGAGACACGGAAAAACCGAAAATCGTTTTCTTTTTTGATGAAGCCCATCTTCTTTTTAATAATTTATCTTCAGTTCTTATCGAAAAGATAGAGACTATGATTAGGCTCATCCGCTCAAAGGGTGTTGCCGTTTTTTTTGTTACGCAAAATCCTGCCGATTTGCCTGAAAGTATTTTAAGCCAGTTAGGAAATAAATTTCAACATGCTCTCAGGGCTTTTACTCCCAAGGATCAAAAGGCTATAAAACTTTCAGCCGAAACTTTTAGGAAAAATCCTAAATTCGATACGGCTAAGGTGCTTACCGAACTTAAAACGGGAGAAGCCCTTGTTTCCCTATTACAGGAAGACGGAAGCCCTTCTATAAGTCAAAGAGTCTTAATAGCTCCCCCAAGAAGTAAGATAGGCACTGTAGAGGATGCAAAACTTAAAGCTATTGTTGAAGAATCTCCTCTTCTTTATAAGTACAAGGATGTAATCGACAGGGAATCGGCCTATGAAATTCTTATGGGTCAATTTGAAGAAAAGAAGCTGGTTGCCGAACGGGAACTTGAAGAAAAACGTCTGACTAAGGAGGCCGCTGCAAAGGCAAAAGAAGAGGCAGCCCTAATCAGGGCCGAAAATGCCCGAATAAGGGCAGAGAATGCAAGACGCCGTTTGGAAGAGAGTCAAAATAAAAAACAAAGAAGCGAGGCCGGAAGGCTGGGCAGGGTCTTAGTTGACAGTATGACCCGTACGGTAGGCAGAGAAATTACACGCGGAGTTTTCGGTTCTATAAAAAAGATGTTTAGATAGGTTAAGGCTAAAGGTGTTAAAAAAAACTAAAAGAAAACTCTTTTATTTTTTTTCCATTATACTTTTTTTTGCTTTTATCAAAGCCTGTGTTTTTGATGTAAAGAAGATTTCAGGCACTTCTATGGAGCCTTCTTTAAAAGCCGGAAACTATGTATTGATTTTTAAGGCTGCTTACGGTATAAAACATCCTTTAAAGAATAAGTATATTTTCCGTTGGGCAAGGCCTAAAAGCGGCGACATAATCGTGTACCTAAAAGACGGGCATTTTACCGTAAAAAGATGCTTAGCTATTTCGGAAGAACCTATAGAATTTTCTAAAAAATTAGGGTACAATTACGATTATTCGATGAAGGTTTCCGGAAAAGATATACCTTTAACGGCTGTACAATTCCGCAATTTAGGCGGTATGTCCGATGAAAAAAAAGTGCGGGTTCCGGCGGGCTATGTTTTAGCCTTGGGCGATAATCTAAAAGAATCTTATGATTCCCGCGATTACGGTTTTGTTGCGGCTGACGGTATTTACGGTAAGGTTTTTATATGGAAGAAGTAGATAGGTTTATTTCAAGGCCTCGGTTTTGGGTTTTTATAAGTTTTGTAATTATTTTTGTCATTTTGCTTATATTACAGTTTGCAAAGTACATGATAATGAAAGAACCTATAGTGATTACTCCTAAGGTTTCGACCGAAAGGGGGACTATATATGACAGAAATAAAAAAATCCTTGCGGTTCAGACAACTATCTATAATCTTTATGCCGATAAGACTCTGATGAAAAATCCTGCCGAAGCGGCAAAGGCCTTATCCCCCGTTTTAATGCAAAACGAATCCGAGCTCTTAGAAAAAATTCAAGATTCCAAATCAAATTTTTTATATTTAAAAAAAAGAATGAGCGAAAGTGAAAGGGATTTGGTTAAAACCGTTATAGATGAAAATAAATTAAGTGGTATTAGGTTTGAGTCCGTATTTAACCGGACCTATCCCGAAAATACCTTAGCTTCAACGGTTGTAGGTTTTTTAGGCGATGACGGAAGAGGAAAAACAGGAGTAGAATACTCCCTTCAAAATATTCTTTCTCCTCCGCCAGAAACAAAGGGCTATACGGGCAAGGGGTACGATGTTTACCTTAGCATAGACGGAAACATTCAATACATTCTTGAAAAAATTACATCTAAAATGATGGAAGAAACAAAGGCTCAATCTGCTGTTTTTCTTGCAGTTGATGCAAAGACCGGAGAAATCCTCGCCTATGTAAATTCCCCTTCCGCTTCTCTTGCAAAATTTACCGAAAGCACTCCTGAACAGCGTTTTGACCGTCCTGCAAACTACGTCTATGAACCGGGATCGGTTTTTAAGATATTTTCTATGGCGGCATTCTTAGAGCTGGGCACTACTAAGGATGGGGATATTTATGACTGTAATGCTCTTTTTGAATTTAATAGGCCCAATGTAAAGCCCATTACCTGTTTAAAGCCCCATGGAAGGGTAAGTCCGCGAGATGTAATCCGCCTTTCATGTAATGATGCGACTGCTCAAATTGCCGATATTACCGAAAAAAATGCTTTTTATGAAAAGATTAAACTTTTCGGTTTCGGCTCTAAAACCAATGTAGAACTTCCCGGAGAAACGGCTGGTCTTCTTGCCGACCCTCAAAATTGGTCTATCCGCACAAAGCACACAATTGCTATAGGACAGGAAATCGGAGTTTCAGCGTTGCAGCTGGTTGAGGCTGCAACGGCCTTTACCAATAAAGGTTCCACTTTGCGCCTTTCTCTTATTTCAAAGGTTGCCGACAAGGAAGGAAACATCGTCTATCTTCATAAGCCCTCGGTTTTAAACAAGGTTATATCCGAAAAAAATGCCGAGCTGCTTTTAAGCTATATGAGAACGGGCTCCATAGAGGGTATAGCTTGGAGGGCCTCTATCAACGGAGTTCCCATTGCCGTAAAAACCGGAACAGCTCAGATGGCAAATGAGAAAGGCGGGGGCTACAGTAAGACCGATTTTATTTCAAGCTGTATAGGAATTTTTCCGGCAGATGACCCAAAGATTATTTTATATACGGCTGTTATAAAGCCTGTCGGGCAAATATACGGATCCGTTATTGCAGCTCCGGCAATTTCAGAGGCTTCGAATGAAATTATAGATTATCTCGGGCTTGCAAGGGAAAATGCTCCCACCGTTGAACACACCGGACGGATTCCCATAAGCGAGAATAAACCTGTTGTCTTAAAAGATAAGATGCCCGACCTAACTGGAGTTCCCAAAAAGCTCTTACTTGAGCTTCTTTTGCAAAAAGACTTTTCGGTAAAAATTACAGGTGACGGCTATGTAGTGTCTCAAACTCCTCCTCCCGGTACCCCCCTTAAAAAAGGAATGAAAATTGAGCTCACTCTTGAATAAAGAAAACGCCGGTAATCGTGAAATTTTATACAAGAATCTTTTTCATAATGCGGAACTTTTTTCTCGTCGGTTTCCTGAGCTCTCTGCTGCCTTGGGCCTTGACTCCGAAATCGGTATTAAACAATTTGCCGAAAGAATTCCTGAAAGCTATTATCTCGAAGAAGCAAAATTAAAAGAAAAAGATAAAAAGATTTTTACTGCACGCATAAACGGAAAATATCTTCATTCAAAATATAATCCTATAAGCGAGGCCGAAAAAAATATATCCATTGATTTTTTTAAAGATAAAAAGGCTAAAAGCTCTTGTGTTTTTTACGGTCTTGGTTTGGGTTATACTCAAGAGCTTTATGCAAAGAAAAATCCTAAGTCTTCTTTGATTATAATTGAGCCCGACCTTTTTGTTTTTTTTCTTTTTTTGCAGAGCCGCCCCTTGGATGATTTTTTTATGCACGAAAATCTTATACTTCTTTTAGGTCTTTATCCGAAAGATGTGTTGGATTTTTTTGAAAGCAAATCTTTTTTTGATATTCCCGCTTTTAAAATTCAGCCTTTGATTGATGTAAGTTCTTCTTGGTTTTTTGAATTTGAGGCCTTAAAAAAGCGGAGAAATGAAAAGACAAATTTAAACAAGAATACCTTAAAGAAATTCGGAAAACTTTGGCTTAAAAATTTTTTTAAAAACAAAACTCAAGTTGAAAATCTTCCCGGTATTTTGCACCTAAAAAATCTTTTTAATTCTTATCCTTGTGTAATAATTGCTGCCGGACCCGGCTTGGATAACACGATAAATCTTGTAAAAGAAAATGAAGATAAGTTCATTATCATTTCAGCCGATACGGCAGTTAGGGCCTGTCTTAGGAGGGGAATAAACCCGGACTTTATTCTTTTGATGGATGCTCAATATTGGAACTATCTTCATCTGGCAGACCTTGATATATCGGATTCTATTCTTATTACCGAGTCTTCCGTATATCCGGCCGTTTTTCGTCTTAAAACAAGAGCCAAGTTTTTATGCACTTCTATGTTTCCTCTCGCTCAATATATAGAAAAAGCTATAGGCGAAAAGGGGAAGCTTGTTACAGGCGGTTCCGTTGCAACGGCTTGCTGGGATTTTGCAAGGATATTGGGCTGTCCTGAAATTATTTTTGCCGGCCTCGATTTAGCCTTTCCCGATTTTCAAACCCATTTTAAAGGGAGCCGCTTTGAAGAAGATGTAAATGCTTTTTCAAACCGTTTTTTTCCTTCGGAAACGGCCTCTCATCTAAGCCTTTATTCCGCCTCGCCCCAATTAAAGGAAGGCTATATTGGAAAGGTGTTAAGCGACAAAAGAATGGAGATGTATGCTTGGTGGTTTGAAAGTAAGATTGCCGAATTTCCTAGTGTTAAAACTTATAATCTTTTACCGCAGGGCTTAAAAATACCGAATATGCCGCCCTTAAGTGTTGAAGAATTTTTAATTAAAGCAAAAGCGTCGCTTCTTTCAAAAAAAATAAAAATCGAGAAAATAAGTCCTTTGTCTAACTTATTTTCTCATAAAGAAGATAGCTTTAGCTCTCAAAGCCTTTCGGCTGCCTTAAAAGAATTAAGACTTGATTTGGACAAAACCATGAAACTTGCAAGGGATGGTATGGATATATGCCGAAATATCCTAAGTCCTTTAAAAAACGGAAAGCCTCTTGAAGATTCTATTATAAACAAAAGTATAGAAAACTTAAACCTTATCGATGAAAAAATAAGAACCAATAAGACAAATGTCATAATAGGCTTTGATCTTTTGCTTGATGAAGATTTAAATAAGCCTCCTCAGAGTAAATCTTTTACCTCCGTTTATGAAGAAAATTTTTTAATATATAAAAACATATATGAAGCCTGTGCCATTTCAATTTCATTTATCCTTTAAAAATCAAAAGATAGATGATGCAGTTGTGAACGGAGTGTATAAATATAACGCAAACAGCCGCTGTTATGCTTGCTCTTGCCGGACTGTATTTGGTGCCGAATTTTTTTTGTATAAGAACGTATAAGATTCTAAAAATTATACCTGCTGCCATAGCATAAAGCACATTAAGAAAACCCAAATACCTATGAGCCAGTGCAAAAAAAATTATGGGAAAAATTTCTGAACTCCAAAAGCAATACTTAATGGTATGGGCTCTTTGCCCGTAAAGGCTTTTTATCCTATAGGGTAAATATATTCGGTATAGAATTTCTTCATAGGCTGCAAAAAAAACTATTTTTGATATAAAGATTAAACTATAAAAAAAACCTTCCGGCTTATTCGGAGGAATAAAGGCTCTAGTGTTTAACATTGGAGGGATAACAAAAACGGTGAAAATGAAGATAAATTCCAATAAAATTCTTATACTCTTCTTATCAAAACACATAATTTATGGTATTATATCACAAAGAGATAAGTATGTATATTGTTATAGTTTTTGTAATTTTGTTTCTTTTATTCGCTGCTCTATCATTTACTCTTCCTGGAAGACATCTTTTGGCTTTAATCCGTTTTTTTACTGAAGGAAAGGATCGCGGCTTTTTATTTTCTAATCTTTTGCTGTTGTGGCGTACCGCTAATTATGTAGGCCTTGAAGATAAAACCCGTCTTTTTTGGTCGGTTTCAGCCTTAGATGAATGTATCAGATTTATTTCACGCCAGATTGAAAATAAACTGAATGCCGACATTTCCCAAAAAATGCAAATTTTACTTAACAAGCTCTATGATTACCGCACAAAGATTGAGTTGGAAGAGGTACAAAGAAAAAGAAGACTGGAATCTACACATGAAATTTATATAGGTCAGATTTGTATTCTCTTTGTTCCGCGAGAAACAACGGTTTACGGTAAGCTTACGGCAAATACAAAAGAAAAATTGGTTTTTGCTCTTTATGATGCATCTGCTGAACGGGCAGAAAAGGTAAATTGGCAAAATAAGGAAATAAAGGTATATTTTTGGAAACAAAATGATGCCGGATATGTATTTCAGTCGGAAGCTATAAAATCGCAAAAAATTGATGACCATATAGAAATCTATGTTAGACACTCAAAAAAAATGGTACGCACACAAAAGAGAAAGTCGGTTAGAGCCTCCTGCAATATTGAAGGCCTAATGTTTCCTCTGCGTGTAGGAGATCCTTATAATTCCAACTATGAGACTGAAGGCGGTGTAAAGTCTACCGTAAAGGATATATCTGAGGACGGAGCTATGTTCTATGTAAAGGGTAAGGCCGCAAAGGGAATCCGTATGAAGCTGCAATTTAAGCTAAAAAATACCGAGATTGTAATGTGCGGCAAAATAGTAAGGTTTATTTATGATCAGCCTTTGAATAAATCAAGGGTTCATTTTCAATGCGAGTTTTTAGATCAAAAAATGAAAAATGCTATTCTATCCTACATATATAATATCGCTGATGATGATAATACGGATTTTTTAAGTAATATTTTAGAGGATGAAAATAATAACTCTTTAAATGATAATTTAAAAGAGGAGTATCCTGTCCTCTACGATTTGAAAGAAAGAAGGTAAAGGTTCTGTATGAAAAAGATTATTTTTGTTTTTCTTTTAATTTTTTGTGCCGGCTCTATTTTTTCCATGGATAAAGAAGAACTGTTAAAGTTACGTAAAGATTTTATTAGTGCAGGAATTGATGTAAAACTTATGATTTTGCGTTCAATTTCACAATCGGAAGATGAGGGCTTAATTCCGGTTTATAAAGATGCAGTGGAGTATGTTAAGAATTCTTATGATATATTAAAAAATGATCCTAGATTGCTTAATATAGGAATAATCTCGGTTACAAAATTAGGTGAGCTGAATGAAATAAAGTCCTCCGGAAGTATACGCTATTTGTTTTCTACGGTTGAAAATGAGGACTTTCAAATTGCTTGTTTAAAAAGTTTGAGTAGACTTATTCAGCAAGATTCGGCTTTTACGGATTATTTAAATTCTCTTTATGAGGCGGGGCTGTCCGATTTGATTTCGGGAAAAACTTTTAGCGTAAATCTCTTAAGCGTTTATGCCGAAGTTTTAGGAAATTTTGCCGATCCTTCTTCTTTTAATATTTTAATTAAGACTTTATTTTATCCTGTAAGCGATAACTTAAAAGATACCGTAAAAACTGCATTAAATAATATTTCTTTTAATTATTTTGATGAAATTTTAGCCAAAACGGGTGAAAAAAACATACAATATATATGGACACTGTATTTATTGGCAAAAGAAAATAAGCGGCTTGATAGTACTGAACTTGGAAGGATTAGTGAGCTCATAGTTGATTACGGCCTTAAAAATCTACAAGATGCAGATGCTGAGAGTGCAGAAAATTTGATTGAGGCGGCTTTGCCTGTTTTATCTGAATTAAAGTGGAGCAAGGCATCGCCGCAAGTAAATAAATTTTTCTATTATGCTCAAGGTTTGCGTAAATCAACTAATAGGGTGAATGATCTGCTTATTTCGATAATCGATTGTATGGGAAATTTAGGTACAATCGAATGTTCGCAAAATTTGTCAATATTTTTAGGTGTGTTAAATTCGGAAACCGAAAAAACAAAGCAATACGATGAGCCCTTAGTGCTCAGTGTAATTACGGCTTTGAGAAAGCTTGGTGATAAAACCGCATTTGACTATCTATTGTATGTTGAATACTTAAATTATTCTAAAACGGTTAAACAAGCTTCTCGAAATGCCATAGAGGAGTTAAAGTGGTAAATGAAAAAAAATTAAAAAATCTTTACAATTTTTTTATTGTAAAGCCTATTGTAACATCTGCTGCAGCGGCAGCTTTGTCATTTTACTTTTTATGCTTTATTGAAAGCAATTTTACCGAATCTTCGGTATTTTTTATTTTTAGTTTTTTTACTTTATTTTTTTTAACCGTATTTTTTATTCTTTTTTTCTTAAAAAAGAAGGCTCATTTTATATTTGCCGGTCTTTTTATAGGATGTTTTGCAGCTTTGCAGCTTTTTTTTATCTATGCAGAACCGTTAAGCCTTGCCGAATTAAATAAGGTTGAAAAACTTAAAGCCGTGCTTGTAAGCGAAGCTTACCCTGCAGGCGAAAAATATTACGCTGCAAATGCTAAAATTCTTTCTCTTTCTTATAAAAACGGATCTAAATTTTCTGCAAGCGGAAATATAAAGATATTTTTTCCTTCGGAGATGGTATTACAAAATAATGCTTACGGTATTTCGGTTTATAAAACTGCCGATCAGGCCGCGTATAAGGACGCCTACAAGGACGCCTATAAGGCCGATTCCAGAAAAGAATCTTTAACTAATTTTTCTAAAGGCGTAATATTTGAAGCTTCAGGCCGTTTCGGTGCAAAGAAAAACGGTGCAAGTCCTTTAGTCTTTTTTGGAGATAAATCCGTTCCCGAATTTTTAGGCTGGATGTCAGGTATTTTAAGATTCAGAGCATTTTTACGGTTTTATCTTATGAGGCTATTATCAGGGTGGGAAAGTGCAGGTGCCTTGCTTTTAGCTCTTCTTTCTGCAAACAGGGACTTTTTGGCTCTTCCTGTTTCGGAAGCCTTTAAAAATGCAGGGCTTGCTCACGTTTTGGCTCTTTCCGGTATGCATGTTTCTTTGGTAAGTTTAACTGCCGTCCAGCTGGGGTCAATCTTCGGAAAAAAAAATCTAGCGGTAAAGTTTTCTCTAATTTCGATTATACTTTTTGTTTGGTTTGCAGGAGCCGCTCCGTCTCTTAACCGAGCCCTCGGTATGATGATTTTAATTATTGTAGGAAAGTCTTTAGGTCTTAAACCTCCTATGATTTCGGTTTTATGTGCAATGCTCATTTTTCATATTGCCGTAAAACCTGATGATGCTTTAAGTCTTGGGTTTATGCTTTCTTACGGTGCCTTGGCCGGTATCCTGATTTTCGGAAGTGCCGTATCCGATATTTTGAACGGAAAAATACCTCCTAAAATATCCGGAAGTCTTTCGGCTTCAATAGGTGCTCAAACTTTTACAGCCCCTATTGTAATAAGTAAAATAGGTGTCTTAGCACCGATAGGTATAATTGCTTCTGTGGTTATAAGTCCTCTTATATCGGCCTTTTTAATTTTAGGGCTTGCAGCGGTTTTTATTTCCGTTTTATTTCCTTTTACAGGCTTTATCTTTTCTTTTTTATTGAACGGTTTTTATAATTTAATATTTTTTCTTATCCGGCTTTTTAATTTAGTACCGCCCATAAAATCTTATAGCTTGTTTGATAGTTGTGTTTTTGCGTTAGTACCTTTTGCAGCCGGTCTAATTTGTATGATGTATGCCGATAGAATCTTAAAAAAGAGGGAGAATCTTTTAAGATGAAAATTTTAGTTCGATACGCTTCAAATGAACTAAACGTAAAAAACTCCAAATTTTTAGCGGAAATTTTTCCGATAAATTCGGCCGCCGAAGCTAGGGAGCTTTTAAAAAGTCAAAAAGAAAAATATGAAGATGCCCGCCATGTAGTCCATGCCTTTGTTGCGGGCGCAAACGGAGAGGTTTTAGGCTGTTCCGATGACGGGGAGCCTTCAGGAACTGCCGGCCGGCCGGCTCTTGCAGTGCTCACGGGTTCAGGAATCACAAACATAATGCTTACAATTACACGCTGGTTCGGCGGCACCCTTTTGGGAACGGGAGGCTTGGTAAAAGCCTATTCGGATTCTGCAAAACTTGTATTAACCGAGGCTGTAACCGAAGAACTTATCAAAAAAGAGCCTTTTCAATTTGAATGTTCTTATGCCGAGTGGGAAAATTTAAAACGCTGTCTTGATGAATTTTCGGTTGAAGCACTAAAAGTAAGTTTCGGCGAACGGGTAACAGTAAAAGCTAAAATACCGACAGAGAACAAAGCCCCCTTTGAAGCCTTTATTGAAAATGCTTCAAAGGGGGGTGTAAAGTTAGTCTTTCCAGCCTACACTTAGCGCGATTGTTGAAACTGAGGCGGCTGTGCTTACTGCATCTTCAATACTTAGTGATTGGTTAGTAAGCGTAGGAGAATTAGCTTCCGCTTCGGCAAGAGTTTTTACGGATTCCGGTAAAACTTCATTTGCTTTAATGTTTTGAGCCGGAGTTACCATACCTGTATCGCTTATAATAACCGACTCGCCGATATTTACCCTTGTTTCAATTCCATTATTGTTGGCATATGACCATGACCCGCTTGTTCCGACTAAAAGCCCTTCAGAGTCGATTTCTCCCGATGTTCCTCGAACGGAAGCTGTTGCAACAGGTGTTTTTACCTTAAATTCAACCTTTTTTGTTGAAGCCGGCTTTACATCAGCTTTTACGGAACCTACATTTAAGTAGACTTCTGAAGAAACGGTTTCATTCTTTTCGGCGATTTCTTCAATTGTAAGTCTTGTCATAGGCTTAACCGTAATAACGGAGCCGTCAATTTTTAAAGTCAGTTCGGATTTAAACCCTGTCGAAATCATAATCCCCGATGTTATTTTGTTCCCTGCTTTTACAGGAACCCATTTTTCACCTTGCTTTATTTCAGCTTTTCCCTTGACTGCAACAACTTCACCGCTAATTGCCAAAAGCGGAGTTAGTATAAAGCAAACTAAACTAATAATAAGAAATACCTTTTTCATCTTTTTCTCCTCTAAAAACTTTTTGCAGGAAATATCAGACCCTTGCGGTTCTGTTCTGCAAGGAAATTTTCCATCGTATCCGCTAAAGCGGATAGCGAATCAATTTCCGAAAAAAGTTTTTTCAAGTGTGTGCTGGAAAGCACACACGTATAATAATGCGATGTTTTGTGCAAAGCACAAAACTCGGCAGATAAACAGTTAGGCAGAATTCCTGCCGAACTGTTTATCACACCTCCTAGTTATAAACATTTTAGAACGAAATGATGCCCTTTAACTTAAAAACTGCATCAAACTTACCGTTTTGTCCCACAACCATACCTAAATCAGTGTTGATAGATATATCTTGAAGTATTGTATAATCGGCAGATACATCCCACTCAAAACCGGCAAAATTACTTTTGCCCTTAGGGTGAGCTTCTGCATAAGTCATAATAGCTGCTTCCGTACTTAAAAACAAATCCTGTATCGGCTTTATACTTCCATTTAAACCTATTTTCCATAAATCCGTAGACTCAATAAAATTAACCTTTGACACATTTGAAAGCGTAAAAGATTTAAAACTATTCTTTCCTCCTGAGAAAAATTGTGTTTTTAAACCTATTTTTGAACTGTATTTTTCAAAATAGTAATCCAGCCCTCCTGATAAGAAAAAACCTATTCTCGCGTTTATTTTGTCCCGTGTTAATATGGAACTTGATATTGAAGCAAGATAGAACAGCTTATTGACTATAGGACCGTTTGCTGATATTGAAACATAATTGTTTGTTGCCTTTGGGGTTTGTGTTGCAATGAACGAGTTCAAATCAATGTCAACTGCATGGCGTAATGATTGAAAAGGAATATGAAACAAAGCTGACATATGTACAAAAGAGGGCGCAAGATTGTAAATTTTTGTTTGTTTCTTTGATATTGATGCTATATCCGCTGCATTGATAGGATTCACATAGGTGTTTAAAAGCCCTGTGTATCCTAAATTAAAATATGCTGCAAAATTAGTTTTTTTGTATGCTGCATACACACCATCAATGTTTTGATTTAAAATTACAGCGGTTATGTCGGATATATTGTACCTGCCTGCATCAATGGTCAAACTGTCATTGCCTATAGGAAACAAAAATGAGAATTTGAGCATATCCAAATTAGCGATATGATCTAAATTCAGCTCTCCATTAGGTTTTATCGGCTTTTTTAAATTAAGTAAATATGAAGCCTGAATAGCAAAGTTATAATTTCCTTCTTTATCAAGATTTTGTTTGGCCCAAAGAGACAGACTATCAAAATGAGATAAATTTGCTTTGTTTTTACCAAGGTCAATGCCGAGACCCGTTTTAAACATTCCGCCTCCTTCAAAGGCCGAAAGGTTTAACGTAATAATTAAAAACGAAAATATAAATAATTTTATTTTTTTCATCATCATCCCCCTTACTTATCCTCGCTAGGCATTATTTTTGCTAATAGGTTAATTGCTGTAAAAGGCTTAATATGTGAAGACGGAACTGTTTTATGAGGGATTATCTTCATAATTTTAAGCTGTCTAAAAGCATAATGCGGATTTTTTGTAATTCCATACCACAGCCCATGCTTTATAGAAGAATACTGCAAGGCCAAGTTAGAAAACTCATCAAACCTTATGGGCTCATCATATTTTTTGTCTTTAAACATTTTAAGTTCTTTAAATTTGTTAAAGGCCGTTTCATAGGATTCCTTATCATCGACTTTCCCGATAGATGTACCTACAAGATAACAGGCCTGCCCCATTGTTAGGGCATTTGAAGCTAAAATTTCATCCATCTTTTCTGCCGACTGAGCAAAAAGAATTGCCCCGACAGCTAAACATACAAGAATTGAAGATATTTTTTTCATACCGCCTCCCTATATTTATTACAGTTCTTTATTTATACACAAGTATATCACAAACAATAAAAAAAAACAATCAAAATAATAAAAAAATTGGAAAATTGAATCTCGTATAAATTTAGGCGGGATTTGTTAAAAAATTATGCAATAAAATTTTGACAAAACGCTAAAAACCTTGTTAACATTAAAGCCCCGTTTGGATACTCCGCATCCGAGCGGGGCTTTTTTATGCTTTCTTCTTGAAATTTTATTTTTTTTGTTGTATGGTAACTTATAAGGCGGGAGGGATTATGGCAGCAGGAAAACAGCTGATTAAAGAAAATAGTGCCTATATCGATATTTTACCGGAATGGGCACAAGAGCTTTCAAGAAAATATTGTTCAAAAACGGCAAACCTTTATTTTGTTCATGGAAATATAAGAGATTTTTTGCCCCATCAAATAACCGAATACGGGCATAATTTTTTGTTTGTAAAAATAAGAGACTATATTTCAGAAGTTTTATTTGGCAATCAAGATATAATAGTGTATTACGATAAGTCGGGAGGCATTTCTTTTTGTACTTCCGATATGGAAAAATCTTATCTTGAAACAATGCATATGACTTATCCTGATGTGCCTCCCGAAAACTTTTTGTCCCGCGACCCTGAAGAGGCCTTTTCTTATCTCGAAAGGTATTTTGTTTTAAATTTCGGCAAGAATTTGAGGATTGTTCTTATAATAGATTATGCCGAAACCATAATTCCTGCCGATGAGATCGGAAATTTGGATGAAATAGACCGATACTGCCTTGTTACCTTAAACAGATGGTCCCATGAGCCCTCTTTTACTAGGGAAGATATTTCCGTAATAATGCTTACCGAAAACCTTACAGATCTAAATCCACGCCTCACTGCCTCTCCTTCTACAATAAAGGTGCGTATTCCCTTGCCGGATGCAGCCGTAAGGGTTAATTTTTTAGAACATTTAAGACGCAACGAGGAAATTCTTTTAACGGAAAGGGGCTTAAGCTCTGAAAAAATGGGAGCTTTAACCTCCGGCTTAAACCTATTAAACCTCTATCAGCTTGTGGGAGAGTCTTATCAGGATGACAAGCCTATAAGTTTGGATTATTTGGCAACAAAAAAAAGGGAAATTATCGAAAATGAGGCCGGCGGACTTTTGGAATTTATAGATACGGATTATGACCTCTCCCTCGTTTCAGGCCATGATTTTGTAAAAAAGCGTTTTAAAATTGCGGCGAAGGCTTTAAAGGCCGCTCGGACTGACGTTCTTCCTATGGGCTATCTTATTTCCGGCCCCATCGGTACAGGAAAAACCTTTATAGTGTCAGCCTTTGCGGGCGAAATAGGTATTCCTATGGTGCGTTTACGCAATTTCCGCTCTCAATGGCAGGGGGCAACCGAATCGAATCTTGAAAAGGTTCTGAATATTTTGAGGGCTATGTCTCCTGTGGCGGTAATGATAGATGAGGCCGATGTAGTACTCGGAAACCGCACCGCGAACGATATATCCGGTACTTCGGGACGGGTTTTTGCTCAAATAGCAAATTTTATGGGAAATACCGCTTACAGAGGAAAGATAATCTGGTTTTTGATTACCTGTCGGCCCGATTTGATTCCCGTCGACTTAAAAAGACAGGGCAGGGCCGAAGAACATTTAGCCCTTTTTTATCCCGAAACCGATGCCGAAAGACTTGATCTTTTTGAAACCCTCCAAAGAAAGCTCCGCATCAAGCTTCATGATGTAAATTTAAATTCGATAATAAAAAAGATTAAATTCGATGTATCCGGTGCGGATATAGAAGCCATGCTTGTACGTGCAAAGATGAACGCAACTGTAGAAGGCAGAGCAATGATAATACAAAAGGACTTGGAAGAAACTATAGCCGACTTTATTCCGCCTTCTTATCCTTATGAGATAGAACTGCAAAACCTTGTTGCTGCAATAGAATGTACCAGCAAAGAGATGGTTCCTAAAAAGTACCAATCAATGCAGCGATCTGCTATGTCCTCTGAAATTTTCGAGATAAAGCAGCTTTTAGGAGAAAAATAATTTAACGTTTTGACACTGTTTTACACCGTATGACACCGTTTGGCTATTGACACGCTATATATAGTGTGATATTCTATATCGTGTATTCAGATACGCTATTTTTGGGAGGGAAGGGTGCCGTTCTGAGGCATCCGGTAATTTAAATATGAGATGTCCGCATTGCGGAAGCTGCGATGATAAGGTTATGGAATCAAGAACTCTGGCTCAAGGTGACTGTATACGGAGGAGACGGGAGTGTATTTCTTGCGGTTACCGCTTTACAAGTTATGAACACATTGAAGAAAAACCTTTTATGGTTATCAAAAAAGACGGCCGAAGAGAACCCTTTGACCGAAAAAAACTTGAAAAAGGTATTGAGCGCGCCCTTGAAAAGAGGCCTATCTCTTCAAATGAAATTGAAAACATCGTAAGCGAAATCGAAGATCAGGCAATTTTAAATTCAGGTCTTAACAAAGAAATAGAAACTACCGCTTTGGGCGAAATGGTTCTGTCTCATTTATATTCCGTAGATAAAGTAGCATATATCCGCTTTGCATCCGTTTATAAGCAATTCAGCAACTTGGATGAATTTGTAAACGAGGTAAAAAAAGTCAGAAAATAAATGATGTAAATAAATTGGGAGGTATTAAAAGTTATGGAGGAAAAAAGTACAAATCAAACGGTTTTTCCTGAATGGAAGTCCTTTTTAGGGACTATGGAGAAGGCAAAGCCTGAAATTTTGCGCTCGGTGGTAAAACGTTCAGGAGAAATTGAGGCTTATAACCGCAAAAAAATAGAAAAAGCTATCAATAAGGCTATCACCGCAGTTGAAGGCTGTCCGAATGATGAAAAAGCTGCATTTTTGACCGATAAAGTTGAAGAAAAGTTAAAATCGATTATGGCATCGCGTTATGCCCATTCAATTCCGGCAATAGAAGAGATTCAAGATGTGGTAGAGCTTGTTTTAATTGAACAAAAGGAAGCCCGTCTTGCAAAGGCCTATATCCTTTACCGGGCAAAGAGGGAGGCTGTGCGTGATGCGGAAAGCCTTATGCTGAATATCAACAGCACAATGGACGGATATTTAAGTCAATCCGATTGGCGTGTAAAAGAAAATGCAAACGTAAACTTTTCTTTAGGCGGTCTTATTCTTCATAATTCCGGTACTATTACGGCAAATTATTGGCTTAAAAATATTTATACGCCGGCTATTGCCGAAGCCCATATAACGGCAGCCTTTCATATCCATGATCTTTCAATGTTTTCAGGCTACTGTGCAGGCTGGTCACTTAGGCAGCTCATCCATGAGGGCTTGGGCGGGGTTCCCGATAAGATTACATCAAAGCCGCCTAAGCATTTATCAACGCTTATTCAGCAGATAGTCAACTTTTTAGGTATTATGCAAAACGAATGGGCAGGGGCTCAAGCCTTCAGCTCATTTGACACATATTTGGCTCCCTTTGTAAAAAAGGATAGTATGAGTGAGGCAAGCGTAAAGCAGTGCCTTCAAAGTTTCGTTTACGGCGTAAACACTCCCAGCCGTTGGGGTTCTCAGGCTCCCTTTACAAATATAACCTTGGACTGGGTATGCCCGCCCGACCTTGCAAATCAAAAAGCTGTTGTCGGGGGAGAAACACAGGATTTTACATACGGCGACTGCCAAAAAGAAATGGATATGATAAATAAGCTCTTTATTGAACTTATGCTTGAAGGAGATGCTGCAGGACGGGGCTTTCAATATCCGATTCCGACTTACAATATAACCTCTGATTTTGACTGGTCAAGTCCGAATGCAAAGCTTCTTTTTGAAATGACTGCCCGCTACGGTACGCCTTATTTTCAAAATTTTATAAATTCAGACCTAAATCCGGGGGATGTGCGCTCCATGTGCTGCCGCCTTCAACTCGATAAGAGGGAATTGCGTAAAAGGGGAGGCGGGCTTTTCGGTTCCGATGAGTTTACAGGCTCTATAGGGGTGGTTACAATAAACATGCCCCAAATAGGTTATCTTTCAAAAAACGAAAAGGACTACTTTGACCGTTTGGATTATCTTATGGAGACTGCAAAACAAAGCCTTGAGATGAAGCGGAAGGTAATCGAAAAACTCTTGGAAGGCGGTCTTTTTCCGTATACAAAAAGGTATTTACATCATTTAAATAATCACTTTTCGACTATAGGAATTTGCGGCATGAACGAGTCCTGCCTAAACTTTTTGGGAGAAGATATTGTAAGCCCGAGAGGAAAGGCATTTGCAGAAAAGGTTTTAACCTATATGAGAAACCGCCTTGCAGACTTCCAAGAAGAAACGGGGAGCTTATTTAACCTTGAAGCAACTCCTGCTGAAAGTACTTCTTACAGACTGGCTCGCCACGATAAAAATCAGTTCCCCGATATAATAAGTTCGGGAGATGCCGAGCCCTATTACACCAACTCAAGCCAGCTTCCCGTTGCCTATACTACCGATGTTTTTGAGGCCTTGGATCATCAAGAAAGTTTACAGCGTAAGTATACGGGAGGTACGGTTTTTCACATATTCTTGGGCGAGTCTATCAAGGATTGGGAATCTTGCAGAGATTTGGTTAAGGCTGTTGCAAACAATTACCGTATTCCCTATTTTTCTATTTCGCCGACATTTTCGATATGTCCGGTTCACGGTTATCTTGAGGGCGAGCATTTTGAGTGCCCTTATTGCAAGCGTGAAAAACAGGCAAAACTTGAACTAAAACTGGCCGAGCTTGAAAAAGAAAGGGCCGAGGTCTTGAGTGTTTCTTCTAAAATTTAATGTTTTTAGAAAGAATGTTAAAAAAATAAATTCTTCATGGAGGAAAAAATGAAGCAAAAAAAGGTTGATCCTTCAAAGATGTTAGGAGTTTTACGCACGGTGATAATACTTGTCGTAATTGCTCTTATAGCTTTTTCGGGAATAAAGGTTATTCCTACAACGGATAACGGAATTGTCACCCGTTTCGGTAAATATACAAAGACCCTTTCACCGGGACTTAACTTTGTAATTCCATTTGTAGATCAGGTTTATAAGGTTCCGGTTAAGACCGTTCAAAAAGAAGAATTCGGCTTCCGAACTGCAAGATCGAGTGAAAGAAGCGAGTACCAAAATTCCATTTTAAGTGAATCTTCAATGCTTACAGGAGACCTGAACATCATAAATGTTGAATGGGTTATTCAGTATAAAATAGTGGACCCTAAGGCTTGGCTTTTTAATGTTGAAGAAGATCAAAGAAATAAAACCGTCAGAGATATTTCAAAATCCGTTGTCAACAGCCTGGTAGGCGACAGGGCTATAATGGACATAATCAGCTTGGATCGTGACAGCATTGCAGTTTTAGCGCAAGAAAAAATGAACGAAAAATATAAGCAGATCGGCATTGGAATTTCCGTTTCATCGGTGCAATTACAAAATATTGTTCCGCCTCATGAAGTTCAAGCTGCCTTTGAGGACGTCAATATAGCGATTCAAGATATGAACAGGCTCATAAACGAGGGAAAGGAAGCCTACAATAAAGAGATTCCTAAGGCAAAGGGTGAGGCTCAAAAAATGATTGAAGAAGCTAGAGGCTATGCTTCCGAAAGAATAAACAAGGCAAACGGAGATGTTGCCCGTTTTAACGCCGTTTATTCGGAATATGTAAAGGCTCCCGATATTACGAGGAGAAGACTCTACCTTGAAACTCTTGATTCTATTTTTAAAAATAATGAAAATATTACCCTAATAGACAAAAACTTAAAAAACTTTTTACCTTTAAAAGAATTAAATAAGGGAGACAACTGATTTTATGGAAAACTATGAAAATACCGAAAACGGAAACACTGAAGATGTAAAATTTGAAAATCCTTCTTCCAAAAATAAGATAAAACCGGAAAAAAACACAAAAGACAAAAAAAGTTTCGGCTGGTTTTTCTTTGTAGTTATACTTGTCGTTTTGTTTTTTTTCTTAAAACCTTTTTATATTTTAAATGAGGGCAATGTCGCTATCATAACAAAGTTCGGAGCTGTAGTAAAAACCGAAAAAGAAGCAGGTCTTCATTTTAAGATGCCCTTGATTCATACCGTAAACAAATATACTTCAAAACTTCTGCGTCTGGACGGCGATCCCCAAAAGATTCTTACCCTAGAAAAACAGTATCTTAAAGTAGATACCACCAGCCGATGGCGTATAGTTGACGTAAAAAAGTTTTATGAATCCCTAACAACCTATGATAGCGCTTATTCCCGTCTTTCGGATATTGTAGATTCGTCGGTTAGAGATATTATTTCGGTAAACAGTCTTGCCGATGTTGTACGAAGCTCAAATATTATAAATGAAAGTAAAACTACTGAAGAGTTTAACCTTGAGAATGCAGAAGTTGACCTCGGTTCCTTAAAAACGGAAAAAGTAAACTTTCCTGTGATAAAAAAGGGCAGGGAAACTCTGGCTGATGAAATTCTGGCAAAGGCCAATAGCCAGTTGGGAGAATTCGGCTTGGAGGTGGTTGACATAATTTTTAAAGGAATTAAGTATTCGGATGAGCTTGAAAATTCCGTATTCAGCCGCATGATAAAAGAAAGAAATCAGATTGCCGGAACATTTAGGTCTACAGGCGACGGTGAAAAGCTTAAAATACTCGGAGAATTGGAAAACGAAAAGCGGACTATTTTATCGCAGGCCTATGCCGAGGCCGAAAGAATAAAAGGCGATGCGGATGCAAGGGCAGTTGCAATCTATGCCGAAAGCTACGGCAAGTCCCCTGAATTTTACAGTTTTTGGAAGAGCATGGAGATTTATAGAAATTCCTTGCCTGAGACCGAAAAAATACTTTCAACGGATATGGAATACTTTCAATACCTATATAAGCATTAACCTTAAAAAAAGTTTTTCCGATATTGTATAGGAGGAGTGATAAACAGTTCGGCAGGAATTCTGCCTTGCTGTTTATCTACCGAGTTTTGTGCTTAGCACAAAACATCGTTTTTATGGGAGGTAGAAATTTTGAGAAGAAGCGGAACTATAGGACGGATAATTGTTCTTTTAATATTGATTATTTTACTTGTTTTCGGAGGCTTATTGTGGTTTGATTACTTAGGCCTAATAAGCTCAAGGAGCTTGTTTTCTCCTATTTACTCCCTTTTCGGCTTAAAAACTGCTGAGGGCATTGCTCCGGTAGATGATGATGATATGGCCAACTTGGAAAATGACCGCTATGAAAAGCGTTTGCTGGCTCTTGAAGTGCGTTCCCAAGAATTGGATAAGCGTGAAGAAGATGTTCAAACACAGGAAAATGAAAATAAGCAGATTGCAGAAGAGCTTGATGACCGGCGTAATGCTATAGAAGAAAAAGAAAAGAACTTTAATCTTTTGATGGTGGAAAGGGATGCACGTGAGGCGAACATAATCCAAATCGCAAGATATATCAACGGTATGCCCCCTGAAAAAGCCGTTTCAAATCTTATAGCTATGGATGATCAGGATATAATTGATGTGCTGAGGGCTGTAGAAAAAATAGCTGAAGAAGAAGGTAAAAACTCTTCGGTTGCCTATTGGTTTTCTTTGATGCCTGCTTCCAGGGCTGCGGAGATTCAGCGTAAAATGGCAAATAAACCCGTAACATTCCCGTAATCGGAAATTTAAGTTTTAAAGTTAAAAAATGTTTTTTCCGACGATTTCGTTTGCCCTATTTTTTCTCTCAGTCTTTTTTTTGTATTGGTATATTTTTAGGCAAGAAAAAGAACGGAAGATCCTTTTGACCGTAGCTTCTTATTTTTTCTATGCAATGTGGGATTGGCGTTTTTGTATTCTGCTTTTTGTTTTTACCCTTATAAATTATTTTTACGGCTTTCTTCTCGATAAAGAAAAAAATTATGCTCCCAGAAAGGCTATTCTTATTATTATCTGTATTATTGATATTTTATATCTGGGATTTTTTAAATACTTTTATAGTTTGCTCTCCTATTTAAACCAATTTTTTCCCGATATGTTTGTTAATTCTACTTTTTTAGCTCTGCGCTCTTGGTCTCTTTTGGTTCCTGTAGGGATTTCTTATTATACATTCCGGTGCATGAGTTATATCTTTGATATTTATCTTTGTAAGATGAGGCATGTAAAATCTTTTTGGGATATTTTACTCTATGTATCGTTTTTTCCTCAACTATCTTCAGGCCCGATTGTTCAGGCTGAGTATTTTTTTAAAGATTTACCTAGGGCTCTCAACTGTGATAATGAAAAAGGAGCAAAACCTATAGCCTTTGATCGTGCAATGGTGTTTTTAATTTCAGGCTTGTATAAAAAAATGATAATTTCAAATTTTTTGACCATACTCGTTACCGATAAAATTTTTGCAAATCCTTCATTTTATAATACATGGGAGCTTATTTTCGGGGTACTGTGTTATACGATAATTATCTACGCAGATTTTTCGGGATATAGCGACATGGCAATAGGTATAGGCCTTCTTTTAGGTTTTAATACGCCAGTTAATTTTAACCGTCCTTATCTTTCAAAGTCAATATCAGAGTTTTGGAGAAGGTGGCATATAAGTTTTTCTTCTTGGCTTAGAGACTATCTTTATTTCGGCTTAGGCGGATCCCGATTTGGATTTGGACGTGCGCTTTTTGCTCTTTTTTTTACAATGCTCATTGCAGGTATCTGGCATGGAGCATCTTGGACATTTTTAATATGGGGAGCTATGCAGGGAGCGATGCTTTGTATCGAAAAGATTTTTTCAGAAATAAAAGAACGTAATGCTATAGGAAAAGAAATTTTAGATGAAGAAAAAGACACAAAAAAAACTTTTGATTTTTTAAGAATTATACCGGTCTTTATATTTGTAAACATCAGCTGGCTTGTATTTTTTTCGCCTTCATTGTCGGAGTTGGGTTTATATTTAAGGTCTCTTGCCAACGTCTCAAAACCTTTCCAAGTTATACGCCCATTTATTCTAATAATATTTTTTGCAGGTCTTTTTTTGCAGCTTCCTTCGGAAAGTTTAAGAAAAAAAACTTTTACAATATATAGCCGTCTTCCGATGATTATTAAGGCCGTTATCACCGTAAGTTTTTTAGCTGCTCTTTATGCGGTTTCAACTTCGGGTATACCCCCGTTTATTTATTTTTCATTTTAGGTAAAATTGATATATGAAACTAAAAGATACAATGATAAAGAAAATAAATGATGTCTTTTCTTTTAAAATAAAATCTAAAGATAAAACTCTTTTTTATTCTGCCAACAAAAGCCTTTTGTTTTTTTTACTTTCTATTTTTTTATTTATGCTGCTTTTAGGAAAATCCTTAGACGGGGTTTCTTCCAAAATAAAAAATCCTTATGCGGCCGGCGTAATCAATGCTGCCGTTAAACCTGTTTCAAAGCTGTCTCAAAAACTTAAACTTGATAATCTGATTCCATCTGCAAGAATTCTTTTTTTACGCTATGCAGGGCTTGAAGGTTTGAGTGATTGGGATTCTTTTTATTATCTTGAAAATACGGGCGAGTCTATAGACAGTCATATAGATGAAAAATCTTCGATCGATAAGTTTACAAATGATTTGGAAAGAACAATAGAGAGTTTGCCTCATACAGATTTACACTCGGAAGACACTGCCGCCGCCAGAAAAATGGTAGATGAGCTTGAGGCAAAACTTGAAAATATAAATACGGTTTTGGATAGGTTAAAAGACATTGAACAGGCTAGGATTGCAGAACTTGAAAAAATAAGACTCACGCAAAAAATGTTGGAATTAAAAAAACAAGATGTATCTGATACTGCCGCTGACGAAGAAGGTGCGAATGCAGAGCAAGCTGATGAGCCTAAAAAGGTTTATACCTATAATGCAGAAAAACCCTTGCGTATTTTAATGATAGGCGATTCTCAGATGCAGAGCATAGCCTCCGGTTTTTTAAGGCTTACAGGTCAAAACTCTTCCATAAGTGTAAAAGAAATTTCCGTTCACTCTTCAGGTTTTATAAGAAGCGATTATTATAACTGGCCTAAAAAACTTAAGCAAGTGTTTGAAGAAAGTAAAAATGAACCCTATGATATTGCCGTTATTTTTTTGGGAATGAATGATTATCAGAATTTTTATGCAGATAATGGAAAAGTTCTTGTAAAGGAAACGGAAAACTGGGAGTCGGCTTATAAAGATAAGATAAAAACTCATTTGAATATTTTACTTGAGAATACAAAAAAAGTTTACTGGCTGGGTATGCCGACTGTCCGGAATAAAATATATAATGCTCAATTACTTTATATTGAAGACTTACATAAAAAAATAGCATCGGAATATTCGGAAATCATTCTTAAAAAATTTTCTCTCAGTAGTGTAGCTCCGGGAGACGGAGTTCCTTACAGCGATACCGTTAAAACCTCTGACGGCAAAGAAATAAGGCTTATGAAAGATGACGGAAATCACTACACTATTTCCGGCGGAGAATATATTATGAAGCCGTTTTTAGAGCTCCTTTATAGGGACTGGGATGTAGAGCCGTGTAAATGAGCTTATAAAACGGTGCATAAAAGACTCTAGGCAAATCTTTTTACAAGGCCGTTTTTAATTTTTTACCCAGCGCACTTTTTTTATAACTTCATTTACCGAAACAAGGTTGCTTCCGTGATAAACTATTTCAATATCTATTTTTTCTCCAACTAAAATTTTATTGTTGGCGGAAACAAGAAATTTCCATGAAGGGGTTTTCCCTGTCTCTGCTGCTTTTTTGGCTATTTCATCCGGTAAATTGATAAACTGTCTTGATGAAGGTTTTCCGGATTGATTGATTGTCAAATAGCCGTCATTTACCTTTATTTGAAGTAAAATGGTTATTCCGCTTGAAAGTAAGGCAATTCCCCTTCCGCCTCTCATAATTTCAACCCTCTCAATGCCTTCTTCGCCTTGCCATGAGCCCGAAAGGATATCGATATTTTTTACTTCTCCTACTTCCTCATTATTATTATCATTACTGGTTATGTCTTCGGAATTGTATGCTTCCGATAAATTTACGGATTTATCAAAAATATCCGATACGAGGACTCTCGAGTCCAATAAGATTAAATTAACGCTTTGATAAATTTTCGATATACGCCTTGTTATATCATCTGAAGCATTTTTTAGCATAAGTTCAAGCTGTATACCGTTTTCCAAGCCCGTCACCTTCCCTGCAAAAACATAATCAAAACGCTGCCGTGCATCTGTTTCACTTACCGGAGTAGAGCGCATATCTATAATATCATATTTTTTTAATTCTTTTACAAAGTTAAAAATAGCATTGCTTATTGTTACGGTTGTTTGTTCAGTTATATTTTTTGATTCAAGTTTAAAAACACCAACGGTGGGACTCGCATCTAAGTTTGTACTGATAATAGATACAAAAATTAGGGGAAAAAATCTTGAAAATATATATAACTTTTTTACTTTCATTATTTACTCCTTATTTTTAGTTCCCTTTGCATATCCTTTTTAATATCTCTTTCTTTTATGTCTGCACGTTTATCAAAGGTCTTTTTCCCCTTACAAACACCTAAGAGTACCTTAACGATACCGTTTTTAAAATAGAATTCCAAGGGGATTAGGGTATAGCCTTTTTCTTCAACTTTGCGCTTTAACCGTTTTATTTCTTCTTTTTTTAAAAGAAGTTTTTTAGGCCTCTCAGGATTATGATTAAAAATTGAAGAATAAACATATTCCGAAATATGAAAATTTTTTACCCATACTTCGTTATCTTTAATTTCGGCAAAGGCATCGGGAAAAGATATTTTGCCTTCCCTCACGGATTTTACCTCTGTCCCTTTAAGAACAAGACCGCATTCTATCTTTTCTTCAACAGTATAATTAAAAAAGGCTTTTTTATTTCTTGCTATAATTTTTATAGGTGTTTTCTCCATAAATATACATTATATTCATAGATTAAATACTTGTCAACGATGTCAGAAAATGATATTATTCAGCGAGGATTAATGATGACTGCGAAATATCGGAATTTTTCATATACGGCAAAGAGGGAATACCGTAACAAGGTTTTGTTTATTATTTTTTTGGTAGTTTTTGTTTTTTTTGTATACACTCTTTTTACATCTTATTTGTTAAAAACTTATAGGCTAAAAACAGACGCAATGTATCCTGCAATTTCATCAGGTGATATGATTTTAGGAACGCCTATTTACAATCCTTCTTTTTCTGCAAAAAGAGGAGATTTGGTTCTTATAAAAGACTCTGCTTCGGAAAAGTCTCCCTTTTTTAAAAGATCGGTAAACGCAGTTGTGGGATTTTTTACATTCCAGCTGTTTCAACCTTTTGATCTGCAAAACTCTGATTTTTACTCCATTAGAAGGATTATAGGTTTACCCGGAGATACCGTATACATGGAAAATTTTGTTTTACACATAAAGACAAAGGATTCCGAGCATTTTTTAACTGAATTTGAGTTAGCCCAAAAAAATTATGATATTGAGATTAAGGACCTTCCTCGTCACTGGGATTCTTCTCTACCTTTTTCGGGCTCATATCCTAAAACACTTTTAAAAGAAGATGAATATTTTGTATTATGTGATAATAGAATATTCACTGATGATTCTCGTCTTTGGGGCGCTATATCAGCCGATAAAAAAATAAGCGGTAAGATTATTTTAAAATATTGGCCGCTAAAAGAATTTAAGTCCTATTGATGCGAAAAGCCGGTCTTTATATCCATGTTCCTTTTTGTCTCCAAAAATGCAGTTATTGCGATTTTTTCTCAGTTCGGACAGCTCAATTTAAAGATATTTTATCAGGCTGTTTAAGTCCGTTTGTTTTAAGATTGGCCGAAGACATAAAAATTCAAGCCGATAAACACTGCATAGCCGAATGGGACACTGTTTACATAGGCGGAGGTACCCCATCGCTTTTATCCCCTGACGATATTTATTACCTTTCATCACAAATACTTAATGGTCAAAAAAATCCCCCTAAAGAATTTACTGTCGAAATTAATCCGGAAGACTTAACTAAAGAATTTTTATCTGCCGCAGTTCAAGGCGGAATTAACAGATTTTCGGTAGGGATTCAATCTTTATCGGATGAGGTTTTAATGGCCTGTAAGAGGAGGGGAGATAGAAAAATGAGTCTTTCGGCCATTGAGCTTTTACGCAGTCAAAAAGGTTTAATCCTTTCCTGTGATCTAATCGCGGGCCTAAATAAACAGACTTTAGGTATTTTAAAGGATGATATTCAAACTTTATTAAATTTTAAGCCAGAGCATTTTTCTCTATATGCCCTATGTTCAAACACAAAATTATCAGCAGAAAAAGATGATGAAATAGCCGAGTTATGGAGTTATGGTAAGGACATCTTGGAGAAAAATAGCTACAATAAGTATGAGGTGTCTAATTTTTCATACAAAAATTCATACAAAAGCATACATAATGAGAAATATTGGAAGCTTAAAGATTATATAGGAGTCGGTCCAGGAGCATTCGGTTCTCTTTTTTTTGAAAAAAAAGCTCTTCATACAGTGCCTGCACATGCATATGCGTTACGATTTTCCGTCATTAAAAACATAAACAAATGGATGGCCCTAAAAAATAGGGAGGATGTTTATGATTATGAAACTATAAGCGAAAAAGAATTTATTGAAGAATCATTTATGATGGGATTAAGGCTGACTGAGGGTATGGATAGAGTTTTTTTTAAATCAAGATTCGGAAAAGATATTACATCATTTGCAAAAAAAACGATTCAAAAATGGATGGATAAGGGCGATGCTGTTTTAACGGAAAAAAGTTTTTTTTTAACTGAAAAAGGCTTTCTTTATCTAAATTTATTTTTGCAGGAACTATTTCAAGAAATTGATACGTTATTTTAAAATTTATTTCGCTTGATTTTGGTCATTATTTTGATCCCATATATAACAAAATTCTTTATCTATGGTTTTGAATACTTCAATTATAGTAGGGTCAAAATGGGCACCGGCTCCATTTATAATATGTTCAACAGTAGCGTCATGCGGCATTTCTTCTTTATACGACCTTTTCATTCGAAGAGCATCATATACATCAGCTATGGCTACTATACGTGCTGATAGAGGTATCATCTCGCCTGCAAGTTTGTAAGGATAGCCTTGACCATCCCAGCGTTCATGATGGCTTAATGTAATTTCCTTTGCCATAGGAATAGGATAGTTTGCAAGAATTAGAGTCCCGTTAATGGTATGTTCTCGCATAATTGACCATTCCACATCGTTAAGAGAACCTTTTTTTTGCAAAATATAATCGGGCGTTCCGATTTTTCCTATGTCATGGATAGAGGCAAGAGATGAAATATTATCTATAAAATCTGCGTCTATTTGAGGGAACAAATTCTCCTTAAACAGAGCTTCAGCCAGAGCTTTTGAGTAATAATTAAGTCTTTCATTATGAAAACCCGTATCATTATCCTTTAGCTTTGAGGCATTTAATAGACTTTCCATCATACCCTTATACTGACTTAAATAAGAATTGCTTATGTCTTCAAACATAACCCAATAACCGTTGAGTTCATTGTTGTCAAATAATGGAAATATATTTGTTTTTGTATACATTGTTTTTCGGTAGCGTGTTTTGTGTTTTAAAACTCCTGACCATGAATAGCCTCTTTTAGGACTTCTTAATTTTGCTAAAAGGTCATCGAGGGTAAATTTTTCAAGAGTACTGCCGAATATATTAAAAAACGGTTTGTGCTCGATATTATGATAATCGTCGAAAAGATGTTTTACTGCATCACTTATGTATAGTATAAAAAAATTTTTATCTAACAGCATAGAACAGACTGTCGGCGTTGCAAGTAAGTCAACTGCTGTTTTTAAAGTTTCAGTTTTTATTTCTTTATTGTTAAGGTCTATAGGATGAAGCAAGCCGTCCGGATCGCTGTCTTTTTGATAAATATCATCACATAGCTCCTCTAAATTATCTTCTACCTCATCAAGCATTTCCAAATCATCAAGGGTAAGCACGTCTTTTTCATTAAGACCGATTTCAGGCTTATTACGATTTTTTTTCTTTTTACTTTTTTTCATAGGTTTAATTCCTTTTATTTCAACAGCTTAAATATTCTGCATCGCTCTTTCTTATGTATATAGGGCCTTCGTGATCTTCAACTTTTAAACAATTTTGGTCTGCTATAAAACAATCAAACAATAGTTTAGAAGAGTTCTCAACGGCTGCTTCTATAAATGTAAAATTATCAGGGTTAATAGATAAAGATATATCTTTTTTAAATTTTGCGGTTCCAAAACCGCAAATAATAGTTTTTTTATTTTTATCAATTAACTTAAGTGCCTCTTCCGCCCTTATATCAAGGGCTTTCGAGATGGCCTTTTTGTTTTCAAATGCTTGAGCATAAAAACAGTCTCTTTTTGCATCAATGATGGATAAAAATTGGGCTGTATCGCCGTATTTATAGCATAGAGCTTCCAAAATAGGAACACAAAAAAACTGAGCATTGGTTTTTAGCTGAATCGCTTTTGCAGTGGAGTAGGCGAGTCTTAGACCTGTAAAGCCTCCCGGTCCTTGAGGGCATATTAAGACATCGGTTTCTTTTACGTCAAATCCTGCCTGTTTTACGGCAGCTTCTATTGCAGGAATAAGGATAGCAGAATGTCTGGCTTTAGCCGGTGTAAAAACAGAGGTAAATGTACCGGCATTTCCTTGCGTCGTTATTGCAATAGAGGAAAAACTTGTATCAATGCAAAGTATGTTCATAAAGCCTCACAAAACTCTTTGTTATTGATGATAATTTTTCTGGAATTATCTTCATTTACTGCTATTTTAATATGAATAGTATTTGCAGGTAAAGCCTGCTGTACTTTTTCACCCCATTCTATAACACAAACTCCTTCACCGTATAACATTTCTTCGGCACCTAAGTCTAAAAAATCTTCAACTCCTTCAAGCCTATATACATCCATATGATATAGATGCAGACGGCCTGAGTATTCGGATATTAGGGTAAAAGTAGGGCTTGTAATATCTTCTTCAATATCCAAGCCTTGTGCTATCCCCTTTGTTAAATAAGTTTTGCCGGCCGCTAAAGAACCGTCAAGAGTTATTACATCTCCTTGTTTTAGTTTTTTTCCTATTTTTTTTCCTAAACTGATAGTATCTTCTTCGGTCTTTACTATAAATTCCATATTACGGTAATTTCCTTGTTTCAATTAAACGGCGTACACAAGCTTTTAATTCCATTATTATCTGTAAGATAGGATAGTCTATCTTATCTATCATTCGTACTTGTATTTCCGTTTCACCGGTAGGTTTATGTTCTACAAAAAATTCAACTTTACCTGTTTGTTCTTTGCCCAATATTGCATATATTGCCGTTCCGACATATTTTTGGCGGTAATATATGTGAGTATCTTCTTTTTCGATATTTTTTATTTCAGAAACAATCATTTTTTATTCTCCGGTTATGCTTTTATTGATAATAATCCATTTCCCAACTTTTTTACAAGCGGTGCCAATTCATATTCTGCAATATCAGAAATTTCTACCGTATCGGTATCTTCAATTGCATGAATAATAGAATCCAAATGAGAAGCAATCTCTTTTTGATATTCGCCTAAGGTCATATCTCCAAAAAGAAAATCCTCATTGATATCGGTTATATCAAACAATTTTGCCGTACTGTAAAGTTTTGTCAAATTAAGCGAAAACTCTTCGATTATTTTAATGACTTCAACATCATTACCCGTTTGAAGTTTTATGGGGATATTTTCAATTTCATCGGAATTTTTTATAAATATCTGCCCAAGTTCTTTTAAAAGTTCTTTTATTTCATTTCCGCTTGTTGTAAAAAGTTCAATACGTATATCCTCTTGAATAGGTTTTTTAAAAAGCTCATCAAGCTCATTCAAGGTCAATTCTTTGCCGTTTGCACATACTTGCGTTATTGTGTTTTGTTTTTGCCTGCACGCTTCTTCTATATTTCCAAGAACATCGCCTATTGTGATTTCATTTTCCGGTTTTAATTCAATTTCTTGTCCGTTTAATTTGATATTCATTTATTAGTCCTTATTACTTTTTTTAAGAGAATCCGTAAAATTCTGCATTGTTTGAGATTGTTTTTGTAAACTTTTTAATGTTCCATCCATTATGCCGTATTTCTTTTTAAGGGCTGCTTCTTTTTCGGCCAGTTTTTTATCATAGTTTTCTATTCTTTTTTGTGAAGCATCCATTTTTAATTTTAAAGCATCGGTTTTTACTCCTAAAATACCGCCTCGTTGAGTATATGGGTTAATATATTCGTACATTGCGTGGGCTAAGCCTGAATCTATTAAAATATCTCCGTCAGAATCAAAACCGAAAAAAAGCCTTACCTCTTCCATATTATTTTTTAAGGCCTCATCAAGTTTTTTTTCGTCGATTTCCAAATAACCTCTCAGGCGTGACATGTCTATGCCGCCCGAAGAATCCGATTTTGTAGAAATTCCCAGTTGAGCCAACATAAATATTGTTGAATCTTCGGATGCCTTATACGGAGTGTTTATTGTTTGCCTTAAATTGGATTTAAAACTCATCAATGTTGTGTCTCCATACATTATTCCTAACTTTTTTTGTGCATCTTCCACTTCAGCTTCGGAAAGATAGGTCAGTTCTTCGATGATTTCGGGCTTATTTTGTGTTAAAATATTTATTTGAGCAAAAACGCGATTATATTTTGCTACAAGCTCAATAATGGCATTTTTGACGGCATCTACATCCGGTTTTATGGTAAGTTTCTCCTGTTTTTCTGAAGCTTCATGGGCATGAAGCGTTACACCGGGGATTAAATCGTCGATATCGTTTTTATCTCTTTTAATTTGAATGCCTTCAAAGTTGATTATCGCATCTTGTGCCGTCGAAACAGGGTTTACCGGTACATAGTCTCCGGCCGCCTTAGGATCAAATATTTTAATATTTTCGATAAAAACGGCTTTTTCGGTATTATTATTGTTTATTGCAAGGGCTTTTACATCCCCGTATTCAGCCAAAGGAATCGTGATTGTCTGTGTTTCGGCATTTTCCGAAAGAGGGGGCAGGGGAATAAGCACTCCTCGTGTTGATTCTAAGGCTAAAACATTCATATCAATCTTCGGTTCCGGCTTATTTTTAGGTTCCGTTTCCATTTTTTCAAGACCGGCGTTTGAAGGTTCATTTTGCACCACAATTCCCCTGTATGATATTGAGCCTATTTGTTCATAAATTTTTTCGCTCACCTCTTCTTTCTGTATAGAAGTTTTTTCCGGTTCCTTAACTGAAACGGTAAGTTCCATGACATATTGTCCCTTGGCTCTTACAGCTTCGGAAAAATCTATTTTTTGAGAGGATTCGGGTTTTGCCTCAATTGAAGAAACTGAAGTCTTTATGGCTGATGTGTCGTTTTTTTTGATAAGTCCCATCTCAAGGGCGAGTCCAAGGGCATCATCGGCAAATTCCAGCCTGTTTTTTTCACCTGTTATATTCGATGAAAATAAAATGGATTTTGTATCCGGCGTTATTTTTATTTCACTTATGTTTAAAATTTCTTTTGCTCTGGAGTTTACAAGGTCTATAAAACCTTTATATTTGCCTCCTTTCCAGTTTATTGAAATACTTTTTTCGCCTACTTTAAATGTGTATTTGCCATTTTTTATTTCAAAATCTTTATTTATTTCTTTGGTTAAAAATTTATCGGCTTCTGCAGTTTGAACAACATTAAGTTTTACATTTTGATCTTTTGCGCCTCGAGAGGCTGTCGCCGTAAATGATCTTTCATTAGAGGATTCGGCTATTTTTTCTACAAAGGGATTATTAAAAGAATATAGGTCCCTTGCCGCATTTCTTACTTCAAGGGAAAATTTATTAACCTGACGCCATGAATCATCCTGCAATTTTAGGCGCTCAAGGTTTTCGGCTTCCCTGTCGCGAGGAACTCTTTCCTTTTTCATTAAAGCTTCAACCAGCTTTTCGTATGTACTGTTGACTCCCGGTATACTTAAATCGGACATCTAAACCCCTATTTTTTTAATTCATAAAAACGGGAAAATCTCCAATTATATGGTTTCGTCAAATAAAAGGCCGACTGTTTCGCGTATCCTTGCTTGCAATCTCTGTATTTCTTCTGATGGAATTTCCCTTATTACTTTGTCGGTATTTGTATCTATTACCTTAACAACAATACGGTTTGTATCTTTGTTTACTTTAAACTGCAACTTTCTGCCGCACATATCGCATAGCTTTTGGATCTGTGCAGCCGCTTTTGAGATTTCATTAGGGTCAGCAAGCACTTTTTGATTTTCAGCTTGTTCAGCAGCTTCTTTTTCCACTATTACATCGGATGCAGCTCTCATTGAGCTGTTAACCATGGTGTCTCTTGTTTGTAATGCTGCTTGGTGCCCTATGCCGTGTATTTCTATACTCATAAAAACCTCCTTGGCTTAAAATAGACATCGTCCATGACATCTAAATATAGTTATAACGTTTAAGCATCAACTCTTAGCAGTAAAAGAAAGGAAGAAGAAGGGCGCATCTTCTTTCTTCCTAAAAATTCTAAAGGCTTTCAATTTTAAGAGATGACATCCGGTTATCTCTTTTATCATCGGCCTTTACAAGATCTGCTTTGTTATTGAAGAAGCCTAACAACAGCCTGAGGCTGTGTATTTGCCTGTGCCAACATAGCAGTTCCTGACTGGATCAAGATTTGGTTCTTTGTATAGTCTACAATTTCTTTAGCCATATCTGCATCCCGGATTCTTGATTCGGCAGCCTGCATATTTTCGGCAGCAATTGCTATACCGTTATATGCCATTTCAAACCTGTTTTGATATGCACCAAGGTCTGCACGCTGCTTGTTAATCTGCTTAAGAGCATTATCAAGGGTTCCCAATGCCATGTTTGCACCGTCTACTGAAGACATTGAAATCATCCTGTCTTCTCCGCCTTGTTGAGCTCCAATAATACCGAGTGCTGTGGCTGTCATTGTACCTATGTAAATACTCTCTCTTTGATCCATATTTGCACCGACATGGAGTTGCATGGGACCAGATACTGAATCTTGCGAAAAGCGTCCGGTAAGGATATTCATTCCGTTAAATTGAGCATGGCTTGCGATTCGATCTACTTCATCAACTAGCTGTGATACTTCAACTTGAATCTGCATCCTGTCTTCTGCGGAGTAAATGCCGTTAGAGGCTTGTATAGCCAACTCTCTTAATCTCTGAACTATATCTGTAGTTTCACCCAAATAACCTTCCGTTGCTTGAATAAAAGAAACACCGTTTTGAATATTTTGTCCGGCTTGGTTTAAACCTCTGATCTGACTTCGCATCTTTTCGGATACTGCCAAACCTGAAGCATCATCACCTGCACGGTTGATTCTTTCCGCACTGGAAAGTTTTTCGATGTTTTTTGCGAGATGAAGTTCGTTGACTCCTCCCTGTCTCTGTGCAAACATTGCACTCATATTGTGATTAATTATCATATGACCCTCCCTGAAGTCCTATATTTCAGCATCCTTTGCTGAAAAATACACCTGTATTTTATAATTTTGCATAAAATTTTGCGCCTTTTATACAAATTATAAACACAGTATTATTAACAATTTTTTCAAACTGTTAATAATACTGCGATACAGGGCTTCATAAGGGTCGCCCATGACGGTTATTCTCAAATGGCCGTCTAAGGGCTTTTTTCAAAGATCATTTAAGCGTTTAGGGGAAATACCCCCGCAACGCTTAATACATTATACTCTTATAATTAAAAAAATACAAGAGTATTTTATAAATTTGTTACCTTAAAAGAGACATTACAAGCTGGCTGTTGTTATTAGCCTGAGCAAGCATTGCAATACCGGTATTTGCCAAGATCTGATTCTTGGTATATTCTACCATTTGTTTTGCCATATCTGCATCACGGATTCTTGACTCAGATGCTTGGAGATTTTCGGCGGCTATATCGATACCGACAACCGTCAGCTCCATTCTGTTCTGGTATGCGCCAAGGTCAGCTCTTTGCTTGTTGATCTTTTTAAGACCTTCATCGATTGTTCCAATGCTGGCGTTTGCAGCATCAGCTGTTTCGATTGTCATGATTTTTTCGTCACCGACATTTCGGATACCGAGAGCTGCTGCCGACATTGTTCCAACATATACGCGCATTCTCTGATCCATGTTGGCACCGATGTGGAACCACATAGAACCGGTAACGACATTTTCACCTGTTTCGCGTGCAAAGCGGCCTGTAAGCATGTTCATACCGTTGAATTGGGCTGAACTTGCAATTCGGTCTACTTCGGCAACAAGCTGAGAAACTTCAACCTGAATCTGCATTCTGTCTTCAGCAGAATAAATACCGTTTGAAGACTGAACAGCTAGCTCTCTGATTCTCTGCATGATATCAGTTGTTTCCTGTAAGAAAGCTTCGGCTACTTGGATAAAGTTAATGCCGTTTGAAGCATTTGCAGAAGCTTGGTTTAAACCTCTGATTTGGCTTCTCATCTTCTCGGAAACTGCAAGACCGGAAGCGTCATCGCCTGCACGGTTAATGCGCAAACCTGATGAAAGTTTTTCGATGTCTTTACCGATGCGTACATTGGTAACACCCTGCGTTCTCTGTGCGAACATCGCACTCATGTTGTGATTGATAATCATAGATATTCCTCCCTGGAATAATGTGTTTACAAAGCATCCTTGCTTTGCTTTGAGGATAGAAAATCCTCATTATCTATTATCGGCGGGGTATTGCTAAAACTTTAAGCTTTTTTTTAAAAAAAATTAAAAAAAGCAGTTTTATTCTTCATCATCTATATCTGCAGGGTCTTTTAATATATTTGAATCAAAAAGGCGGGAAAGTTCTCTTTCGGAATACCGTTTAGATATTGAAAAATTCTCTCTTACTATTTCGATTGTTTCTTTATCAAGAATTAGCTTCTTTTCATCCCTAAGATAAATTGCAAAATCTTCAAAAACGGATAGAGGAAGCCACGGAAAGGCTATTTCAAATATGTTAAACCACTGACAATAGGGCAGTGTTGTGTCCCTATTTATAAGGATCCCTTGATCTTTTAGTTTATCTCTTTCTTCCGGTTTAAGAGTAAACATTTTTTGGTTAAGGAGCTCGCAATATTCTTGTGTAGAAAAAAGAGCTCCTACCTTTCGTATTAAATCCATTTTATATACTGAAGGTATATCGGCTAAGATGGATGCCGTAACGATATTCATTCCTTCACTTACTATTTCAAACGGCTTTTTGTTTTCTGCAGAGGCTAGTTCTATTGTGTGCTTTATATCACCTTTTTCTAAAAGCGGGTATAAAATTTCTTCATTATTCAAAACTTTTCTCCTATGATTTATTATCGGGATATTCTATCACATTGTCTTAAAAAAGACAATGCAGCAGTTTTACATTTGACTTTTAAAAGCTTCAACAAATTTGGGAATTAATTCATCGAATTTTCCTTCAATATATAGGCCGGATGCTTGTTTATGTCCCCCGCCGCCAAATGACGAGGCTACCTTACTTACATCAACTTTATCCAATGACCTAAAACCTACTGAACAGTGGCTTGGAGATTCTTGGCGTACGATACATATAGCTTCAACTCCTTCAATTGTTTGAATCAGTTGATATAATATATCAGAATCCCTGCCTTCAAGTCCGAATTCCAGTAAGTCGTCATAAGTTTCATACGAAATAACAAGTTTTCCGTTGTAATAGGTCTTCATTCTGCTTAGAATTCTGGATATAAGAAGGCGGGATTCAAATTTTTTTCCTCCATTCATTTGCATAAAGGTTTGTTTAGGATTGGCTCCGGCTTCAATCAGACGGGAAGCATGGGCAAAAACTTCTGCACTTCTTTCATCCAGATGCCTAAAAAAGCCCGTATCCGTACAAAGGCCGAAAAATAGAGCATCAGCTTCTTTTTTTGTAAGTTTTTCTCCTATTTCTTCAATTATTGACTGAATCAGATAGGTGGTAGAAGGGGCTTCCGGCATTATAAGAAACGCATCGGACTTTTCAGTATTGGTAGCGTGATGGTCAATTATAATGTAATTAAAACCGCTAATCAGTTCGGCAATTTCACCTACACGGTCAAAACTTGAACAATCAAGGATTATTAGCCCTGTTGTTTTAGGGTTTATCTTATCGGATATTTCCAACTTGTCCGTAAAAAGATGTTCATAATCCTTTATTTCGGTACGCTTAAAAGGCCCTGCAGACATTAAAATACAATGTTTATCTTTTCTTTTTAAAAATAAAGACATTGCAAGACAGCTTCCAATACAGTCTCCATCCGGTTCTTTATGACCTGCGATAATAAAATTGTCATAGTTATTTAAAAATTCAAGCAAACCTTTCGGAATTAAAGGTTTGCCGATTCTTGAGTTGTTTTTCTGATGCATGTATTCCTCTTAAAATTCCTCTAAAGACAAATTATTCCTTAGAGGAGGGTATTTTTTAAATTTAAAATTTTAATTCAAGAGTTTCTATGCCTTCGAATTTACTGTCATATTCATTGGGAGCTTTTAATGTACCCCAGACAGGGTTACCTAAATCTCTTGGAGCGGCTATTTTTATGTGATCAAATTTACCGTCTTTTATATAAAAAGATAAGTATGGATTGACTCTGGTATTTACCAATTCCATTCTTGCCCGTCCGTCCTTAGGTTCAAGCCAAGATTTTGGAATAAAAACTTCCGCATGTTTTAGGCCGGCTCTGCGGTAAATAACATAAAAACCGTCTGAATGTGTAAATATTCTTAAAATTTGTACATTCACATAGTAAACATCCGCTTCATCAACCTTTTGTGAAAAAGCCGGAACAATCATAAAAAGGGAAAAAATTAAAACAAGAAAGACTAAGCTCAGTATAGATTTCTTCATATGTTCCTCCAGTTACCCCATTATACACATAAGTTATGAATTTTGCAAGCATAAAACGCTTAAAAATCTTACAATATTGACAAAGGCTTACAAAAAATGCTATTTTGTCCCATCTAGGAATAAAAAATGGATAAAATTGTATTACTTGAAGTTAATCGTTCAAAACTTTTAAATGAATTTGCTCTTTTACCTTTTGATCTTTATAAGGATGATAGTTCATGGGTACCGCCAATTATAAGTGAGTATAAAAAGTACGTGTCCGGAGCCGACAATTCTTTATGCGATGTAGGCCCTCACGTAAAACTGATTGCTCAAATTGAAGGCAAAACCGTCGGGCGTATTTTGTACGGTATTGATGAAAAATTGAATGAGTATAAAAAAATGAAAGTCGGTTACATATCTCAATTTGAGTGCATTGAAGACTATTCCGTTGCCGAAAAAATGCTTAATGCAGCAAAGGAATGGTTTTTTGAAAAAGGGATGAATAGAATTAAGGGGCCCATTTCTCTTCCGGGAGGGGAAGATAACCGCGGGTTTATAACCGATAATTTTAAAAACCGTACATACATAATGAATACTTATAATAAAAAATATTATAACGATTTTTTTATAAAGTTCGGTTTTGAAAAATATTGGGATTGCTATGCCTATCATGCCCGTTTTAATGATGTAGATGCAAGCCGCTATGTCCGTTTGGCTCCCTTAGTAGAAAAAAGATACGGCTTTCATGTAGATAATATCGATTTAAAAAAGAACGTTGAGCGGGATGCCGGTGATATTCATTCAATCCTCCTTAATTCCGAGCCTGAAGAGTGGGAGGATTTTATGCCTATGACCCGCAAAGAAATAGATATGGTTGTAAAACAGCTTATTTCATTTGCAGATGAAGAATTAATTTTTATAGCAAGGAGTACTGAAGGTAAACCCATCGGCTTTAATATTACCCTTCCGGATTATAATGATGTATTAAAGCACCTTAAAGGAAAACTTTTTCCATTAGGCATCTTTAAATTCCTTTATTATAAACGTAAGATGAAGCGTCTTAGAACCTTTGTTCTCTTTGTTGATCCTCAATATCACAATAAAGGTGTTTCGGCAGCTATTTATTCCCGTCTTTACCAAGCGGCTATAAAAAAAGGTTATCTGGAAGGCGAAGGTTCCACTATTTGGGAGTACAATATTCCTATGATTACCGATATTGAAAAAACCGGAGCTGTGAGGGATATAGTTTATAGAATTTACCAATATCATTTAAATCGATAAAATGTTGCTGATATTGTTTGCCATTTCTAACCGTAAGTGGTTTACATAAAGTGTAAATAGTATTATACTCAATATAGAATAAATTTTTAGGATGGTTTATATGACTGTAAATGATAGAATTGCCGCTTTAAGGCAAAAGATGAAAGAGCATTCTTTAAGTGCTTATTTAATTCCGTCTTCTGACCCCCATCAGAGTGAATATTTACCTGAAAACTATAAAACACGGGAGTTCATTTCAGGTTTTACAGGGTCGGCAGGAACCGTCCTTGTTACCAAGGATAAGGCTATTTTATGGACTGACGGCCGTTATTTTCTTCAGGCTGAAAAACAGCTTAAAGGTTCGGTTGTTGAGCTTTACAAAATGCTTGAACCTGGTGTTCCTACAATAAACGAGTTTTTAAAGTCTAACTTAAAATCAGGTGAAAAACTCGGAATGGACGGTAAGGTTGTATCTGTTTCCAACTTTGATTCTATGCAAAAGGACCTTGCCGGTATAGAGCTTGTTACCGATATCGACTTAATAGGCGAAATATGGGAAGACCGCCCTCAGGCTGTTTTAAGTAAAGCCTTTATACTCGATGAAAAATATACCGGAAAATCAGCCAAGGAAAAGATTGAAGAAGTCCGCTCCATGCTTGCCGAAAAAAATGCCGATTCTACTGTTATCGGGGCACTGGAGGATGTCTGTTACCTTTTTAATGTCCGTGGAAGGGATATAAGATGTAATCCCGTAGTTACCGCTTATGCTCTGGTAGATAAAACAAGAGCAATTATTTTTATTTCAGAGAAGCAATTAACGGATGATGTGAAAAAATATTTTGCTTCACAGGGGATTACGGTAACAGGATATGAAGATGTATTTGCAGAGGCAAAAAATCTTAAAGGAACCGTTTACCTAGACCCTTCAAGAACTAATGTTTATCTATATAGCCAAATAAAAGCAAAAATTGAAAAGGGCTTAAATTTAACTTCAACTCTTAAAGCAATAAAAAATGAAGTTGAGCTTAAAAATTTCGATTATGCTATGGAAAAAGACGGAGCTGCAATGGTAAAAATCCTAAAATGGGTGGAAGAAAATGCCGGAAAGGGTATTACGGAATGGGATGTCAGTGAGCAGCTTTTAAAATTCAGAGCCGAAGGTAAAGACTTTTTTGAGGAGAGTTTTGAAACTATTGCAGGTTATGGTCCTAACGGGGCTATAATCCATTATTCTCCTTCATCTTCCGGTTCTGCAAAACTTGAAGCTAAAAGTTTTTTGCTTTTGGACAGCGGCGGCCAGTATTTAAACGGCACAACGGATATTACGCGTACCATTAAACTTGGCGAACTTTCAGAACAAGAGAAAATGGACTATACCCTTGTTTTAAAGGCTCATATTTCTCTTGCCAGAGCTAAGTTTAAGGCCGGAACTACAGGTCATGCCATAGATACCATTCCCAGAGAGCATCTTTGGGCTTATGGAAGGGACTACAAACATGGTACGGGTCACGGTGTAGGCTATGTTCTTTCGGTTCATGAGGGGCCCCAATCTATTTCAGGCAAATATATTGATGTTCCAATTAAGCTTGGTATGGTAACATCCAATGAACCCGGCCTTTATGTTGCCGGAAGCCATGGAATCCGAATTGAAAGTCTGGTAGTTACTACCAATTTTAAAACAACCGCAGACGGAGAATTCTATCAATTTAAAACAATAACTCTTTGTCCCATTGATACGAGACCGATTGTACCCGGAATTCTTTCAGATGATGATATTAAATGGCTTAATGAGTATCACAAAGAAGTATGTGAAAGGCTTATGCCTTATTTGGATGAAGAGCATAAAACTTTCTTAAAAGAAAGAACAAAGGCAATTTAAGCGATAGAAAATGCTTTAAAATAAAAAAAATCATTTTTTTTACTCGACAAAGTATGAAAAATGAGTTAGAATGTTATATATTGATATAAACAAAGTAAGGAGTATTATTATGAAGACATTAAACTGTGATATTTGTAGAAAAGAGCTGGTAAACCCTATTACAGGAAGAACTTACTGGCATATCCGCGAATATGATGTCTGCGAAGCTTGTAAAGATGCTATTGAGCTTAAGCTGAGACCTGTAGTCCGTAAGCATTTCCCTTATTCTCAAGACTGGTATGAACATGAGTTCATTGCCTTGATTGAAAAGGGTATTGCTGCAAGGCGCCCCTAAGCTTTGCGTTTAAAGTCCGATATGTATTTCATGTCGGACTTTTTTTATGCCTCCATTGACATATTTTGTTTTTTTGTGTAATATTAAGCCCTATTTTTTTTAAAAAGAAATTAAGGAGTTTTCATGTCAGGACATAGTAAATGGGCGACAATTAAACATGCCAAAGGTGCAGCTGATGCTAAAAGAGGTCAGCTGTTTACTAAATTTATCAAAGAAATTTCAATTGCTGCAAAAATGGGAGGCGGGGATCCCGCTACAAACCCTAGACTTAGAACAGCTGTTTTAAAAGCTCGTGCTGCAAACATGCCTAAAGACAACATAGAAAGAGCAATTAAAAAGGGTACAGGGGAGCTTGGAGCAGTAAACTATGAAGAGCTTTTGTATGAAGGTTATGCACCGGGAGGTGTTGCCGTTTTGGTTGAAGTTTTAACGGACAATAAAAATAGGACGGCCGCCAGTGTTCGAAATATTTTTACAAAGAGTGGCGGCAACCTTGGAGCAACAGGTTCCGTAGCTTATATGTTTAACCGAAAAGGTGTTATAGAGTATGATGCAGAGGCGGTAAGTGAAGAAGCAATTATGGAAGCCGCTCTTGAGGCGGGAGCTGAAGACATTGCAACTGAAGACGGTGTTATTACCGTAACAACCGATCCTAACGAGTTTGCTTCGGTTTTGGAAGCATTACAGGAAAAAGGTTTTGAATCGGTCTCTGCTTCCGTTTCAATGGTTCCGGATACCTATGTAGCTTTGGATGCCGACACAACTCAAAAAGCCTTAAAAATGATCGATAGGTTGGAAGAAGACGATGATGTTCAGACCGTTTCCTCAAATATAGAAATCCCTGAAGGTTTTGAAATGCCGGAATAATGTTTGAAAATATTTTGGACAGCCTCTTGTCTAAAAGAAAAGCCCTTGCATCTTAAGCTCTAGTTTAAGCAAAAACTGCAAGGGCTTTTTTATTTTACTTAAATCGAATTTTACTTTGTTATAAATTTAAGTAAATCTATTACTCTGTTGGAATAACCCCACTCATTATCATACCATGAAACAAGTTTAAAAAATCTCTTTTCACCCGGCAGGTTGTTTTGTAAAGTTGCCTTGCTGTCATAGATTGAAGAATGAGGATCGTGAATAATATCGGTAGAAACGACTTCTTCATCACAGTATGCCAAAACACCCTTTAGATAGCTTTCTGAGGCTTTCTTGATAGCCTTATCAATTTCCTCAATGGAAGTATCTTTTTCGGTGCGGATTGTTAAGTCCACAACGGAACCTGTAGGAGTAGGAACTCTAAAGGACATACCTGTCAGTTTTCCCTTTGTAGTCGGAAGAACTTCTCCTACAGCCTTTGCAGCCCCTGTCGTTGAGGGAATAATGTTTACTGCTGCTGCCCGTCCGCCTCTCCAGTCTTTGAGAGAAACACCGTCTACTGTTTTTTGAGTTGCCGTGTAGGCGTGAATAGTTGTCATAAGACCTGTTTCAATGCCGAAGCCTTCTTTTAAAAGAACATGAACTACGGGAGCTAAGCAGTTTGTCGTACAGCTTGCATTTGAAACTACATGATGCTCTGATGCCTTATACTCGTTTTCATTGACACCCATAACAAATGTTTTAATGGGTTTTGAAGGATCCTTGCTTTTCCCGGGAGCGGAGATAATAACCTTTTTTGCTCCGGCTTCAAGGTGTTCATAGGCTTTTTCGTTTGTATAAATGCCTGTGCTTTCGATTACTACCTCGATTCCGAGTTCCTTCCACGGTAATTGTGCAGGAGTTAAGCCCTTTCCCGATATACACTTAATTTTATGACCGTTTACGACAAGGACATCATCTCCTTCAGTGCTTATTTTTGCATCCATTTTGCCTTGTACCGAGTCATATTTTAATTGATAAGCAAAATATTTTGCATCCGTTGAAAGATCGACAACTGCAACAACATCGAATTTGTCCTTTCCAAGCAAATTTTGATTTACCAAAGCTTGAAAAACAAGCCTTCCGATTCTTCCGAATCCGTTGATAGCTATTTTCATAAAAAACTCCTTATTTTTTATTTTTTCTATATTAACCCATATTAGGTTCTATGTCAACTTTGTTTAAAGTGATTTTTACAAGTTAAAGCTATACTCTCAAAGTTTTAGTTTTTAAGATATCCTATTGTATAATAAATCTTACACCTGCTTCCGCACTGAAAAAAAACTTTTTAATAGGGCTTCCTTTTTGCGTTAAAGAAAAAGAAAATACCGAAGCACCGAAATTTGAAAACCACTCAATATCACCTGATATGGCATGACTTATGCCCGTTTCCAATATAATATTAGCTATTTTTTCATTTAGTGAGCCTGTTTTTTGAAAATGATTTATTCTACAAATTATATTTACAGGAATTTTTATTCGGGAAGGTTTTGAGTATGATAATGTATAGAAACCTAAATCAGTTATTGAAATATGGGTTTCTTGCGCAGCCTCAACAATGCTTTTATTTTTTTGAGAGATTTTTATGGATGCAATTATGTTTGGAAATCTCCAACCTATGTCGAACAATCCGTCTTGCAAGTATACATTTTTGGTTGTCGCCGTGTTTACGGGAATCGAAAAATTCGTATCCAATGATGTAAAGAATCCTATAGGTAATTTAAAAGATAGGGAGGTTCCCAAACCCGGCTGAAAGATCGTGCTTACATTTTTATTGTCAAATCCTGCATTAAATACGCTCAAAGTTGGGCCTATCGATATATTTATCATATCGGTTGTATAGGCAATTCTTCCCCAAATTGAGTTGCCGATACCTAAATCTCTTTGAATAGATAGTGTTCCGTTTACATTTTTACCCAGATTTTCATTTAAAATCAACTTAAAACCGAAATCGGGCATTGTTCCCGCACTGCCGGAAGAATTAAAATGTGTATTCCCTGAGCTTATTGACGTTTCAATATCAAGGGAAAACACACTGCTTATGCATGTAAAAAAAATTACAATGCTTAACATATGTTTAAACAAATTCATTAGTACACCGCCTTTATTGATATTTGTCCTGAAATTATTTTTGCAGTTTCATTATAACTTAAAGGATTTATAGGAAAACGAAAATCCAATTCTAAATTTTTAATTTTTACAGTATAGAAAGGACTTATTAAAAGAGAAAAAGGGGTGATTAATGTGGGTTTTAATGGATTTAAAGAGCCCATAATAAACAGCCCGCCCTGCATATTGTATATTTCAATATTTCCAAAACTTATATTTGTGCTTAGACCCGTAAAAAAAGAATCTTTTAATGATGCATGCTGAATACTTTGAGGCAGTAAAAAAATAGGAGAAACAAAACATGCTATAGCTGAGTTAAAAAAGTCTTTTTTTATTCTTGCTTCAAAAGATGCATAAAAGTTTGAAGTAAAATCTTTTATATCCATTTTTTCAAGCTTTATCTCCGCTACGCCGGCTTCCGTAAAAAAATCATAATCATCATCTGCCTGAAAAAGAGCCGCAATTCCCGTTCTTAGTTTTGTTTTAGAAACATTCATCGGGAATGCAGCTCCTGCAAAAAAATCAAAAGCAAATAAACCGAATGCTCCCCCCATTCTAAAATCCGAGTTTATTTTTAAATCATCTTTTAATTTTTCATTCCAAGATATGTATGCTCCCATATAAAACCCTGAAGAAAAAGTTCCGTAAACACCGGCACCCGTTCCTTTAACAAAATTCTGCGGACGGAAAGCAGATACAGGATAGTATTTTCTAAATTCGGGATCTGGCATCTTAATTTTAAGATGTTCCTGCAAAATGGAATCCGAACCCAATGTATCGTAAATGCCGGTAAAAATACCTAAAGAAATGGGCTTATTTTTTATTTGAGGAAAATTAATAGAAGCCCCCTTAAAGCGGAAATTTCCATTTAATTTAGGATCTTCAACCGAAGAAAAGAAGCTGAAAAGTTTATCGATATTTGCATCAATGTCCATATCAAAATAGAGTATGTGAGACGGTTCAATCCTCAGTTTACATGTCAATAAAGAATTGCCTGTTACATAAGGAGAATCATTAAGCCCATATAAAATATTCGTATTTTCAAAATAAGGAACCGAAAAATTTTGTGCAAAAATAAGATGCCCATTTATTAAAAATATGGTCAATAAAAATTTTATTTTTTTATTTTTTATACTCATACCCGTATATTTTACAATAAAAATTAAAAAAAATCTAGCTAAGTTAAAAAAAAAGCTCTTATAAATAAAATAAAGTAAAAAAAAGCGATTTTCTTCTTGACTAATATTGTAAATAGTATAGAATGTATTATATGAGTGATTATCTTGACATAAATAACGAAGAACTCTTAAAAGACTTCTTCAGTGAAGCTGAACAGCAAGTTGAAGTACTGGAAAGTAATGTTTTGGTTATAGAGCAAAATCCTGAGGATAGAAATGCGATAGATGAGATATTCAGGGCTGCTCATACCTTAAAAGGCGGCTCTGCTACTGTGGAAATGACTGAATTGTCTCAGTTTACGCATGCTATGGAAGACCTGCTCGATGAGATTAGAAGCGGCGCTGTTAAGGTATCAGAGGAAACTGTTGACCTTCTATTAAAGTCTATAGATATAATAAAACTTATGCTTGACGCCAGGGCATCTGGTTCGGTTTATTCGGATGATGTATCCGGTATTGTAAACCAACTTCGTTCCTATATTCCTCAAAAAGCTGATAAAAAAGCGTCAAAGACTTCTGCGCCTAAAAAGCAGATGCCTGCATCGTCTCAGCCGGCTGTGTCTTTGAAACAGAATGACCCTGTTTCAAGTTTGAAGATTAGCGATTATTTTTCCGAGTATGAGATTCTTGAGCTGGCAGAAACCGTCAAAAAGGGAGAGGAGCTATACGCCGTTATAGTAAAATTTGATGAGTCTAATTTAATGAATTCCGTAGGAGGCATTCAAGTTTTTGCAGCTTTAAAGGATTATGGAAGTGTCCTAAAGACTGTTCCGGATTTTGATGCCTTATATGAAGATGAATTTCATGAAACGGTAATTTATTTTTTATCTTCGTCTTCAGACAAAAACATATTGGAAAAGGCGGCTTTTATAGGGGACGTTACTCTTTCTGTAAGTGCGGAAAAGCTTCAACTTAAGGAAGAAATGCAAGTAAAAGAACAGCCTCAGCCTGCACCGGTGCAGGCATCATCACCAAAAGCTTCCGAATCGAAAATACCTGAAAAACCTGAAGAACAAGCAGCAGAAGAACATAAAGAATCCGTTGCTAAATCTGCCGAAAAGCCCGAGAAAAAACAGCCTCAGGCAAGTTCGCAGGGAAGCGGCCACTCCTCAGGTTCTATTTTACGTGTAGATGCAACCAGAATAGATTATCTTTTGAATTTGGTCAGTGAAACCGTTATAACAAAGGCGTCTTTAAATCAAAGTACTATTGAATTTGCGGAGCTCTATGATAAGTTTCAAAATTCCAGTACTATTTATAAAGACAAAACAAGAAAATTATTGGATAAGATGCCTGAATATCTTGAAAAGATTCAGCAAGGTTATGATATAAATTCCATAAAACAAGATATTTTAAACGAATATTCAAGCCTTTTAGATGTGTTCGGCGATTTTGACTCTTTAATGAAGGCCTCTGTTACAAAGTTTAAATCCTCATCTCAAAACCTCGGCCGCATTTCAGGCGAGCTTCAAGAAGGGGTCATGAAGATACGAATGGTTCCGATAAGTCAGATTTTCAGCCGCTTTCCGCGTGTAGTTAGAGACTTATCAAGGGATCTGAATAAAAATGTTCAACTTGTAATTGAAGGTGAAGATACGGAACTTGATAAGTCGGTTGTTGAAGACTTACTCGATCCTATCATGCACTGTGTAAGAAATTCTCTAGATCATGGTATAGAATCTCCTGATGTTAGAAAAAACCTTGGTAAGCCGGAACAAGGTATCCTTCTGCTTAAAGCAAGCAATGAAGGCAATATGATAGTTATCGAGGTTTCCGATGATGGACACGGAATTGATGTCGAAGCCGTAAAGCAAAAAGCTGTTGAAAGAGGAATTTTACACCCGAATAAAAGTCTTACGGATGTTGAAGCTTTTCAGCTTGTCTTTGCACCCGGTTTTTCTACAAGTAAAACAATTTCCAGTGTATCCGGCCGAGGCGTAGGGCTTGATGTAGTTAAGACTCATATAGAAAAACTAAACGGAACGGTTATGGTAGAATCGGAACCTAATGTAGGAACCCGTTTTATTATAAAACTTCCGTTGACACTGGCTATTATACAGGGACTTTTGATCAGGGTAGGGGATGAAGTTTACTCAATTCCGATTACTTCCGTTATTGAAAGCCACAGGGTAAAGCCAGGTGAAATTAACCGAATAGATAATTATGAAGTTTTTAATGTCCGGGATGAGGTATACAGCCTTCTAAGGCTTAACCGCTTATTCGGTATTACATCGGCTGAAACCGATGATGACGGATATAATTATATAGTAGTTGTAGGAACCGAAGAAAAAAAAGTAGGCTTGATGGTGGACAGCTTGATCGGTGAAGAGTCGGTTGTAATAAAACCGCTAAAAGATCAATTTACTAATTCTCCGGGAATTGCCGGTGCCTCAATTTTGGGTGACGGCTCTGTTTCATTGATTATAGATGTTGCCCAATTGCTGGAGCTCGGGTTAAAGCAGGAAATGCAGGCCAGAGAGCGCCGTGAGGCTTCAATTTGGTAGGTTGAGGAGGATTTGTTATGGAAGAAACAAAAGAATTAAAATTAAAAACAAATACGGATATAAGCAGCGGCGAAGCCGATTCTCTTCATGAACAGGTTCTTGTTGTTGATTTTAAGATGGTAACCTTTTCGCTTGCCGGTAAGGATTATGCAATAGATATTATGCGTGTTAAGGAAATAGCAAAGGCCGGAAACTTTACTTATGTGCCCAATACTTCTCCGTTTGTGCTGGGTGTATATAATTTGCGCGGTGATATTATCCCTATAATTGATTTGCGTATTTTCTTTAATATTCCCGTACCTGCCCGTAAAAAAAATCAACCTGAAAGTATGGTAATTATAAATGTGCAGGATCAAACCTTCGGAGTGGTAGTAGATTTTATCGATAAGGTTGTCGGAGTATCCAGCAGTACTATTCAGCCGCCCCATCCTATTTTCGGTGATATAAATATTAAATATATTCACGGTGTAGTGGAAAACGGAGGCCATTTGTACATTCTTCTTGATGTAGACAAGATATTTGCTTCACGTCAAAAAGAGAAAGTTGAAGAAACCTTGCCTCCTGTTACAGCCGGTACGGTAAAAGAACCTGTAAAAGCACAGGTAAATCAATCGGCTGAAAATCTGGATATAAAATTTATCGGTGATACCTTGTCGGCTATGGGTAAATTTTATGTTTCTGCCATTAATGAAGCTTGGGTAAAAGAAAGATATTTGGAATGGAAGGATATGCGTACTTCAGGAAATTTGCAGATTCAATCCGAAAAAGATGCGGGAGATTTCTTATCTTCTTTCTTATCGCCTTTTACAAAGAGTTTTTGGAGCGAGGCCTATATAAATGCTTATTATAAAATGCTTCCCGAGAATACTTCTGCCGTAATCAATGCGTGGTGCATAGGATGCGGACCTGGATATGAGGCTTATAGCCTTGCCGTTCTATTGAGAATGCGTTATCCGCGTGCACATATAAAAATCTTTGCAAATGATTCTGATTTGTTGGCTATTTCCAATGCTCCAATGCTTCCGGTTCCTGAAGATATTGCGTCGGGAATCTATGAATCCTATATTACTAAGACCGCTTCGGGCAGTTTGACATTCTCAAAAGAAATAAAAGATATGATTCTTTTTGAGTATCATGACTGTTCTCATCAAAATTCCGTTCCCGATATAGACATAATTGTAGCAAGGGATGTACTTTCTTTTTTAAATCCCAATGTTCAAAGAACTCTTATAGAGGAGTTTAGGGAAAAATTAAAGAATTCGGGCCTTATAATCCTAGGTCATAATGAAGCAATGCCTAAACAGGATGGTTGGCTTAGAAACAGTGCCGGTGATATTGTTATTTTTACAAAAGAATAAATATAAAGGATAAGGAGAAATAAATGCGTGTAGAGTATATTAATCCGTTTAGCGAAGCTGCGTACAATATCCTTTCACAAGTTTTAAGTGAAGATGTGAAACGCGGAGATTTGTACCTAAAATCGACATGTATGCCGGTTATGGGAGTGGCTGCAATCGTCGGTCTTGCCGGCGATGTAGAGGGGCGTGTTATATTTGACATGACTTTAGATACGGCTTTGAAGATTGCTTCGGCTATGAATAATGAAGAGTTGGCCGAATTTGATGAACTTGCCAGGGCAACAATCACGGAATTAGCTAATCTTATTACGGCTCAGGCTGTTACAAAGCTTCATGATTTGGGATTTAAGTTTGACTTAACTCCGCCGGCTCTTTTTACGGGTGAAAATATGAAGATATCCAATAACGACATTGAGGCTTTAATCGTTCCGATGACTGCTCCTCAGGGTAAAGTAGAAATCAATGTTGCAATTCGTGACAGAGTATAAGAAAATTAAAGGAGTTTTATTATGATATCGAAACAGGACTTTCCCAATATTAACGAGAGGGCACCTGAAGGGAAAAAACCGGATGGAACACCTTACAAAATTTTGGTTGTTGATGATTCTATATTTGTTACAAAGCAAATAGGACAAATATTGACTAGTGAGGGCTATGAAGTTGCTGCTACGGCTGTTGACGGATTTGAGGGCGTTGAAAAATATAAAGAGTTATGTCCCAATGTTGACCTGGTAACAATGGATATTACAATGCCTAAAATGGATGGTCTGACCGCTTTAGAGCAGATTATGGCCTTTGATAAAAATGCCAAAGTAGTTATGATAAGTGCTCTAGGAAAGGAAGAGCTTGTAAAAAAAGCCCTCCTGCTTGGAGCAAAGAACTATATCGTAAAGCCGCTTGACCGTAAAAAGGTTTTAGAGCGTGTTGCCGGTGTTTTAGGCATTTCCTAACCTTATTTAAAGAGAGGCTTGACTATGATTGTTTAAGCCTCTTTTTTTATTTTTATCAGTCTATAACGCTTATTTGTTTTGAGAATAGTGTATGTGTTATTAAAACTTTTTTTTAATGATTTTTTTAAGTTATAGACATGATTATAAATGCTGTTTTTCTTTAAAGGATTTTTTTCTCCCCAGAATATGATGTTTATATCTTCGTCGCTTAGGCCGCCTGCCTTGTTGATTATTAAATGTTTGAGTAATATTCCTGATTTTTTAGGTAAGCTATAAATATAGTCTTTATTAAGATTAGCTCTTTTTTTACATTTTGAAAGAACAACTTGAAGAGTTTTTTCGTTTCCTCTGATAATTTCGGACGTATTAGAAGAACTTGATATGTGGATTTTTGTTATATTGTGGTAATTTTCATGAAGATAACTGCAAATTGTAATATCTTTGTGTATTTTTTTTATTAATTGAGAGACATTTAAACCATAATGATCCAATTCTTTTTTGGCTACTATAATTGCATCCAATTCACTGTTTAAATAATTACATATAAATTTACTGCCGTTTTCTGCAGCAATAGTTATAATACCATGATTTTCCAGCTTTTCACATAAAAAAGCCAGAGTTTCTATTTTTCTATCAAAAATCAATACTTTCATAATGTTTTCATTATCGGAAAAACTCTCCTATCCTTTAAAAATTTTTCAATTCCTAATGACAAACAAGCAAATAAATTGTATAATCCTTTATATGTATATGTTAAAAGGATGCTCTGTTTATGTTTCTTAAAAGTCTTGAAATTTTCGGATTTAAGTCCTTTCCCGATAGAGTAAAAATTGAATTTGCAGATGGTATAACAGCCCTTCTGGGGCCCAACGGCTGCGGAAAGAGTAATGTAGTAGATGCCGTAAAGTGGGTTCTTGGGGAGCAATCGTCCCGTACTTTAAGGGCCGACAAAATGGAAGACGTTATCTTTAACGGTACCGAAAAAAGGAATCAACTCAATGTTGCAGAAGTAACTTTGACAATAAGTAATGAAAAAGGCCTTTTGAATTTAGACTTAAGCGAAATAGCGATAAAGAGGCGGCTTTATAGGTCAGGGGAAAGCGAATACTTTATAAATAATCAATCGGCAAAACTGCGCGAAATTAGAGAGCTTTTTTGGGATACGGGTGTCGGAAAGGCTGCTTATTCCGTTATGGAGCAGGGTAAAATTGATCAGATACTTTCGAGCAAACCTGAGGAAAGGCGTTATCTTTTTGAAGAAGCTGCCGGTATAACCAAATTTAAGATAAAAAGACAGGATGCGGAAAGAAAGCTTGAAAAAACCCAAGAAAATATGAAACAGATTGAAGCTGCTTTGGCCGAAGTCCGCAGATCTTATGATACTTTAAAAATTCAGTCGGAACAAACGATTAAATACCGTGAGTTAAAGGATTCGGTTTTTGAACATGAAAGGGATATTCAGCTTTTGCGCTTAAAAAGTTTTGTGGACAGCCTTGCAGCAAAAAAACAAAGCTTAAAAGAAGCCTCTGAAAAAAGAGATTCAATACAGGCTCAAATTGACGGTATTCACGGACTCCTTTCCGAAAATATGGATATTGTAAATGAAATGGAAGAGAAGTTTAATGCTTATAGGACAAAGGTCTTAAACTTAGCTATAGAGCAAAAAGGGAAACAAGAACAAGTCCAAATTTACAGTAAACGCCGTTCGGAACTTAAACTAAAGCTTAATCAGCTTGAGGCAAAGACCTCTTCAATCAAGGAAAATATTGAAAGCCTTGAAGACGATATTTCGGAAAAAAATGCCGATGTTTTTGAGTTTAAAAAACAAGTTTCTGCAATAGAAAAAAATGCCGAAGACTTTGAAAAAAATATAGATTTAGCAGGTCATAAAATTACTTCAAACAAGGCGGCCGTAAAAGTTCTTGAAGACGATATCAAACGGCTTGACGATATGAGAGGGGACATGGAGCTTGAATTAAAATCCATAACCGAAGATATTGTTACTGAGCTTGATAAAAATTTGAGATCGGCCGGTTATTCTTCTGCAAATAAGTTGCAGGCCGAAAAAGAATTGGATGAAACTTTAAATCGGTTAAGAGTTTTAATTGCAGGAAAAAAAGCCATATTTTCCGACTTTGCGTCGATAGAAAATCATTCTGCAGATGATGTAAAAAAATTCGCAGAAGACTCCGTTCAAAGTTTTTCTTCACTTTTATCCATAAGCGATGAAATTCAAAATTCTCTTGAAAAATACAAAAAATCTTCGGCCGGATTTATTGACGAATTTTTGGCTCCGGAAGGTATTATTACAAAAAAAAGAGCCGTCGATACCGCTATTTTGGAAAACAGGCAATCTATCGAAAATAACCGTGCTAAGATTGCGGAACTTATCGAAGAAAATAATGAACTTTCCATCAAGATAAACGATTACCGTAAGACACTTGAAGACTTGCGTGTAAATAGGGCAAAGGTAGATGCTCAGGCAAAAAATGCAGAAGATCAGGTTAAGCTTTTAGAACGTCAACTTTCTTCAGAGAAAAAAACTCTTCATGACCTTGAAAACGAATTTTTTACCGAAGAAAAACAGTTAAAGCAAACGGAAGAAGATATTTCGGAACTTGAGGGCGAGATAAATTCTTTGGAATATGAGGGAAGAAAAATAAATGCCGAGCTTGAAAAACTTGAAAACGAAATCTCGATAAAAAACTCCGACCTTGCAAGTAAGAGAGGAAAGGTTGACAAACTTACTGCAGAGCTTTCAAAAGCAAACTCTCTTTTGGAAAAGTTTCACTTAGATATTGCAGGGATCGAAGCCGATATCCGTAATACAAAAGAAAATTTCAGGGAAAAACATTCCAGAGAGCTTATGGAGTTTGAAGAGAGAATGTTTACTCTTACTTCTTCTGTAAGTGAACTGAGGGATAGCCTTTCAAATATTAAACAAAAACTTGATTCCTTGGGAAGAGTAAACTTTATGGCTCCTGAAGAATTTGAAAGCGTTAAAGAACGCTATGAATTTTTAACTAAACATATAAGCGATCTTGATAAGGCCCGTGCAGACTTACAAAGAATTACGGACGAGATTACGGCCGAATCCACTGAACTTTTTTTGGATACCTATAACAAGATTAAAAAGAATTTTCATAATATGTTTAGGAGACTTTTTGGCGGAGGAAGGGCGGAAATACGCTTAACCGATCCTAAAAATGTGCTTGAATCGGGAATAGAAATTTTTGCACAGCCTCCCGGAAAAAAACTTGAAAATATCAGCCTATTATCAGGCGGAGAAAAATCTATGACTGCCGTAGCACTCTTATTTGCAACCTATATGGTAAAGCCGTCTCCATTCTGTCTTCTTGACGAAATTGATGCAGCCCTCGATGAGCAAAATGTAACCCGCTTTGTTACGACTCTCCGTGAATTCGCGAATGTCAGTCAATACATAGTTATAACCCATAATAAAAAGACTGTCTTGGGGGCAAATGCCATGCTTGGTGTTACGATGGAAGAATCGGGTGTTTCAAAGGTTATAGCTATAAGGCTGGATAACGAATCAGACCTCGAATCAAAAACTATGGACTTGGTTGACGAGCCCTTTGTAGAAGAAGATGTTGAACCGGAGGAGGGTGTCTATATACCGCCTCATCCGCCTAAAAGGATAAAAACGGTAAACGATGAGGAGGAAATTCCAGAAAACGATGATAGACCTCAAGAGTAAAATAAGCGGTATTTTAAAAAACATAAAAGCTTCTTTTTTTCATAACAGAAAAACGGTTATAATAGTTGTATGTGTTTTGATTTTTATCTTAATATTAAGTCTCCTTTTGATTTTAGTTTTACAAAAAAAAGATGATGCATCATACAAAGATGATGGCTCATACAATGATAATGCATCATATTCTGAAATGAAGAGATCTGTTTTATCATCCGATACTTCAGATTTTAAGTCCGGTAAAATAGATGTCGATAAACTGCAAATTATAGATGAACCCCTTCACCTTCCTCCTATTCAGTTTTCACGGGAACAGCGTAAAATATGGGAAAAAGAGGAGGCGGATTATTGGTATGAACCTCCTACCGAAAAAGATATGGAGGAACTGCATAAACAGAATAAAAAACTTACCGATAAGATATTGGAGGATGCCCCGTGAAATTTTCAATGCGTTTTATATTAGTCTTATTTTTGATTTTTATTTTTTTAAATTCTTGTGCAAGTACAAAAAAAAATACGGGTGAAAATTCGGCAGAGGATAAAAAGATTGAAGATATTGCAGTCAATGAACCCAAAACTGAAACGGATAAAGAGGCAGGTATTGAGGCAGTCAAGGATGTTAAAACCGCCAATGAAGCCCATACCGACTCTGCCGAGGATAATGGTACTCTCAAGGATTCCGTACCAAAGATTGAAGCCGATTCGGAAACTTCCGTTTCCGACCCTAAACCTATCAGCGATAAACCGGCCTTGGAGTTGATAGTTGATGCTGAAGATGAGCCGGCCTTACCTAGTGGTGAGTCCAATGCTAAAGAAGCTGAAACTTTGGATTCTCAAGCCTCCGATAAGACGGTCATAAGTATACAAGACCTGCCGAACGGTCAACCTGACGGTCGGCCTAGCAGTCGACCTAAAAATAATCCGGAAACTTTACTAAATATTAACGAAAAAGATAAGGATGAAAAACAAAAATTAGAACCTGCCGGTGATTCCAATAAGATTGTTTTACCGGATGATAAAGAAACTGTAATAAGTTCGGATTCTGCTCTTTCAGCCCCTATTTCAGAATCTTCTTTAGAAACTTCCGATATGTCCAATAAGGATAATTCCAATTCCAATAAAGATAATTCCAATATGGATGTTGTAAATGAAGAAAAGGCTGAAGATTTAGAACCTTCCCGTGTTTTTTCGGAATTTCCAAGTACCGAACCCGATGAAACAAAAGAAGAAAGAGCTTCCCGTTCAGTAAAGCTGTATACGGGACAGAGGCTTGAAGTTGTATACCCCGGAGAGGGTTGGGTATACTTAGGTGAAACATCTGCACAAAAAGGTATAAAATATCAGCAAAGAAAACTTCAAAACGGTACCTCTACATTCCACTTTGGAGCCTTAGATGAAGGTTCATATATTCTTAATTTTTCGCATTTTGATGTTTTTTCGGATAATTTTATTTCGGATTCTATTGCAGTTCATGTTGAAAAGGCAAAAACAAAACTGAATAATACGGTTAAGGCTCCGGACTATAAAGGAGAGGTAAACACGGCAAAAGAACTTGAAAAAAAAGACAGTCTGAAAGACAGTCTGAAAGACAGTCTTATTGATAAAAAAAACAATATTGGGAGTGAAAACGAATCTAAAAAGGAATCTGAGGCTTCATCTACAAAAAATGATAATTCAAAAGTTTATGATTCTCCCGATCTTTTAACCGTAGCTGAAAAACCCGAATCAACCGGACAGAATCTTAAATCGGCTTCCGAGTTATTAGACACGATAAGAGGCTATATTTCTGAAGGAAATGCAGCAAATGCTTTAAATTCGGCAGAAGATTTTTTTAAAAACTACTCGGAAAATTTGGATGAAGCCTTATTTTTACGAGGCCAAGCCTATGAGTTGAACGGCTCCAATAAAAATGTAAAAAAAGCTTTAGAAGCCTATCAGACTCTGACTAAGGCCTATCCTGAAAGCAAATTCTGGGACAAGGCAGATGCAAGAATAAGATATATCAAAAAATTCTATATCGATATAAAGTAAAACTTATCATGGATATAAAGTAAAAAGTTATCATGTGTATATGGACTTTTGGGGAGTGTTTAAAATGAAACAAATAAAGAAAAAAGAATTAATCTTTATAAAGGTTTTTATTATGACGGTAGTATTTATGCTGCCGTTGTTATGTGTAAGCCCTCTTACTGCAGATGAAACTGATGAAATACGGGCACTTCAGCAAGAAGCTGAAAAAGGACTTGCCGAAGCACAGAACAAACTTGCCGGCCTATATTTTGAGGGTAAGGGTGTAACTCAGAATTACGAAACGGCGGCATACTGGTATACTAAAGCAGCCAAACAAGGGCATATATTAGCTCAGAACAATCTCGCAGATATGTTTTTAGAAGGAAAGGGCGTAGAGCAAAGTTATAAACAAGCCTTTTACTGGTACCGCAAGGCCGCTGAACAAGAACATGCATGGGCACAAAACAGTCTTGGGTTTATGTATAAGGAAGGATGGGGTGTAGAGCAAAATTATAAACAGGCCGTCTACTGGTACCGTAAAGCCGCTGAACAGGAACTTTCTGAGGCACAGAATAATCTTGGTTTTATGTATAAAACAGGACGAGGAATAGATCAAAATTATGAGTCAGCCGTTTATTGGTATCGTAAGGCTGCTGAAAAGGAACTTGCAGAGGCTCAGTTTAATCTTGGAAATATGTACTACGATGGTCTAGGCCTTGCAAAAGATCATGAACAAGCCGCTGAATGGTACCTTAAAGCAGCGGAACAAGGACTGGCTAAGGCTCAAAATAAACTCGGCTGGATGTATCACAATGGTGTTGGAGTTCAGCAAAATGATGAAAAAGCCGTCTACTGGCACCGTAAAGCAGCTGAAAAAGGGGATGCTGAAGGACAGTTTAGTCTCGGCTGGCTGTATTATCAAGGAATAGGAGTAAAAAAAGATTATAAAAAAGCTGCCGAATGGTTTGGGAAAGCTGCGGATCAGGGACTGGCTGAGGCTCAAGCAAGGCTTAAAGAATTAGAAGCACAAAATAACCCCTTACTGGTTATCGATAAAGACGGTACGCTTACCGGAATTACCGATAAAACAAAACTGCAAGGAAAGCTTGTGCTTCCTCCCGAGGTTAAAAAAATTGCTGAGAATGCTTTTTATGATTGTACTGCTTTAACGGAAATCGATTTTTCTGCCTGTACAGGTCTTGTAGACATTGGCAGATGGGCATTCTTAGGCTGTACCGGCTTAACTGAAATCCGCTTGCCTGCAAGTCTTGCTAAAATCGGTTACTGGGCTTTTGACGGCTGTACAGGTTTAGTTGAAGTCCGCTTACCTGCAAGCCTCAACTCAATAGGTAAAGGGGCTTTTGCAGATTGTGGCAATTTACGTAAGTTGATAGTCGCCCCGGAAAATACAACCTATTACAGTAAGGATAATGTGATATACACAAGAAATATGAAAAAACTTATATGTGCCGCCGGAGGCATTACACAGATTTTCATACCTGATACCGTTACCGAAATCGAAGGATGGGCTTTTGACGGTTGTACCGGCTTAGCTGAGGTCCGCTTACCTGCAAATCTTACCGTAATCGGTGAATGGGCTTTCTCCGGATGTATTAAGTTAGCAAAAGTAGACTTTTCTGCTTGTACAAATCGTATTGAAATCGGTGAAGAGGCTTTTTACGGCTGTACAAATCTTACCAAAGTCGGTGAACAGTCTTTTTAGAATCAAAAAAGTAGAAAAGGTTAAAAACTGCTCAAAGATAGTGTTGATGCTCCTAGTTCTTATGATGAATAAAACTTGTATAAGCCGATTTTAAACCGCTTGACTAAACATCTTCTTTAGGTCATTATATTGCCTATGGAAACTAGAAGTATTTTTAAAAATATATCACCGATAGATCACCGTTATTCCCTTCCGCAAGGAGGCCTTTATGATGAGCTTTCGGCTTTTTTATCGGAAGAAGCCGGTATTGTTTATTGTGCCATGGCTGAAATGGCTCTCGTAAAAGCTCATCTTAAAATCGCAGAAGAAAAAAAAGGTTCTTTACTTCCTAAACTGAGCAGCGAGCTTGAAAAAACCTTGGACGATATTGCCTTAAATATCGATCCTTCCGAAGTTTATGAAGAAGAACATAAAACCCAGCACAATATAAGGGCATTGGTAAATGTCTTAAAGAAAAAAGTTCCGGAAAATATCGCTCCTTTGGTTCACCTTGGGGCTACCAGTGCAGACATCCTCGACACAGCCTTTTCTATGAGGATAAGGGATGCTGTCATAAAGGTAATAATTCCTCTTTTAAAGAAAACCGAGCTTTTGCTTTGCGATATAGCCGAAAGAGAGGCTGAAACGCCTCAGGTAGGGCGTACTCACGGTCAGCATGCGGTTCCGATTACCTTCGGTTACGCCGTTTCAGAATATGTAGCCCGTTTAGGCAAGTCGATTTTAAAAATGGAAGAGCTTGTAAAAGATTTACGCGGAAAATTTGCCGGAGCCGTAGGGGCCTATAATGCGGCTTCTTTAATAGTTTCCGATCCAATGCGATTTGAAAAAATCTATCTTGATTACCTCGGTTTAAAGCCTTCCGAATATTCTCATCAGCTTGTGGAGCCCGAATACATGCTCCGCCTCCTTCTTGAAGCAAATATTTCCTTCGGCATAATTGCAAACCTTGCAGACGATTTACGCAATTTGCAAAGAACCGAGATAGGGGAGGTTTTTGAATATTTTAGTGCAACACAGGTAGGTTCTTCCACCATGCCTCAAAAACGTAACCCATGGAACTCCGAGCATGTAAAAAGCTTGTGGAAGACATTTTCTCCACGCGTGATGAGTTTTTATATGGACCAAATCTCGGAGCACCAAAGGGATTTATCCAACTCTGCAAGCCAAAGGTTTATAGCCGATTATCTGACAGGCCTTGCCTTGGCCTTTAACCGCATGAATTCAATCTTAAAGGGCTTACAGGCCGATAAGGAAAACATGCTTAAAAACCTTTTACAGGGAGGCGGAAAGGTTAGGGGAGGCGTTATGGCCGAGCCTGCTTATATCCTTTTGGCGGAATGCGGCGTTTCCGATGCCCACGAAGTGATACGCAAGATTACCCTTGCTGCCGAAAATCAAAAGATAAGTTTTTATGAGGCCTTAAAAGCCGAAGAAAAGGTATTTGCCCTTGTTACGGCTAGACTAAAAGAGCTTAATTTTGATAAGCCTGAAGAGTTTTTTGCAAACCCTGAACGTTACCGAGGCCTTGCAAACGTAAAGGCAAAAGCTTTGGCCGAAAAATATAAGGCCTTAATGTAAGTTTTATCTAAACTTTTTATTTTAACTTAGGTAAGTATGCCCTCATAAGTTCAAGCCTTTTAAGATAATAGGCCTTTTCTTTTTCAGGAAGACTCTCAACCCATTCTTGTGTAAAGCGTTTTATTACGGGTGCATCTTTTTCATTATAGTTTGTAATTAAAATAGGGGCAGCGTCCATTTCTGACTGCAAGATGCCGTTGATTTTTTTTAAGCTTAACTGCATTATTATTGAATCTCCCGTGTATTCCCTGTAATAGGCCGGATCGGCGTAGTTTACCTTCCACCTTTGGCCTGAAATAAAATTTCCCATAGAGTACATAAAAAAAGCATTTTTTTTATGTGTGAGCAAAGAATCAAGAGGTTCATTATTCTCTCCTTTATTGATTTGAATAATATCTTTTTTGGAATCATCGGTTAAGATTTCCACCTCTGAAAGCTCCCAATCCTGTAAAACATGGGGATGATGAGCCCAAACTACATCTACTCCGGCGGCGGCTAAAGCTTTAAACCATGCCTTTTTACTCTCTAAAACTTTAAGACCGTATTCCGCTTCGTTTAGATGAAGAGATAGAATCAAAACATCGCAAGGATTTTCTTCCCTCATTTTTTTTATGGATAAAAGAAGTTTTTCCCTTCCTGCCTTTGTGGGCTCGGAGTAATAAAGCCTATTCTTTGATTTGCCGTGTGAGTTTATCAGCTCCGTTACGGATAAAAATAAAATCTTCCAGCCTTTTTTTTCGATTAAGACAGGTTTAAAATCTTCATCCTCTTTATTTTTTAAACCCGAAGAAAAAATTTCCTTATTTTTGTACTCGTCTTTTAAAGCATTAAAACTTTTAATTGTTCCATCTATTCCTTGAATACCTTGATCATTGGTGTGATTATTGGCAAAGGAAAAGACATCAAAGCCCCCATCCACCGCAGCCTTTAGATAATCTTTATGTATATTAAAACATGGAAAGGTTGAAAGAGGCCTTTCTTCACAGACCGGTGTTTCCACATTTCCAAAGCTCAAATCATCATTTAAAAGAATATCCCTGACATCATCGTAAATTCGATTATAGTCTTTCATTTTAAAATTGACATCATGAGCCATAATATCACCTGAAAAGCTTAAAATAAGTTTGCTTATATCATCTTCTTTTTTAGGTAATTTCGATTCCGGAATTTCAGTTGAATTACAGGAATTTAAAATAAAAACCGCTGCTGTTATAAATAAAAATAAATAATACTTAAGATTTTTTTTCATAATTACTATGATTATACATTGACAATTGATATTATACAAGATACAATATATCAATATATTGTAATAATTGTTCAATGTTCAAGGAGGACAATGCAATGGCAAAGTCAAAATATGTATATTTTTTTGGCGGAGGTAGCGCCGAAGGTAATGGTATTATGAAAGATATCTTGGGAGGCAAGGGTGCCGGTTTGGCCGAAATGACGGCTATAGGCCTTCCCGTTCCTGCAGGATTTACTATTACAACCGAGGTTTGCGAAGAGTATTATAAAAATAACAGAAAATATCCTGCAGAACTAAAAACTCAAGTCGAATCTTATCTTTCAAAACTGGAAAAAATTACCGGAAAAAAACTTGGGGACAAAAAAGATCCTCTTTTGGTTTCGGTTAGATCGGGAGCTCCCGTTTCGATGCCCGGAATGATGGAGACAATTTTGAACTTAGGTTTAAACGACCAATCCGTTCAAGGTTTGGCCGAAAAGACGGGAAATTTAAGGTTTGCCTTGGATGCTTACCGTAGGTTTATCTTGATGTACGGTTCTACGGCAATGAATATTGAACGGGAAAAATTCGATAAAATTTTTGATGACGTAAAAGAAAAAAAGACAAAAAAACGCCTTAATCTTGCTCAAACGGCAAAGGTTTCGGATACCGATGTTAATGAACCCGAATTACAAGAAGTTATTGACAGATCTAAAAAGCTCTATGAAAAAGAAATAAAATCTACTTTTCCGCAAGATCCTATAAAGCAGCTTTGGGGAGCTATCGGAGCCGTATTCGGTTCTTGGATGTCCGATAAGGCTGTTACTTACAGAAGGGTTGAAAACATTGTAGGTATCAGAGGTACGGCTGTAAACGTTATGCAGATGGTCTTCGGAAACAAAGGAGATAATTCAGGCACGGGAGTCTGTTTTACACGCGACCCGAATTCCGGTAAAAACGATTTTTACGGCGAATATTTGTTTAATGCACAAGGAGAAGATGTTGTTGCAGGAATCAGAACTCCTATTAAACTGGATGTATTCGCAAAAAAGGATCCCGCCGCTTATAAAAAACTTTGCGATGCCCGCAAAATACTTGAAAAGCATTATAAGGATATGCAGGATATGGAATTTACCGTTGAGGAGGGAGAATTATACATGCTCCAGTGCCGAACCGGTAAGAGACTTCCTGCGGCAGCTTTCCAGATGGCTGTAGATATGGTTGAAGAAAAACTTATAACAAAGGAAGATGCTGTTGCCCGTATTAAGGCTTCGGATATTGAAGGCGTCTTCTACAAGGCCTTGGATTATTCTAAAGCCGCCGAAATAAAAAGCTCTCACCTTGTTGACGGTATTCCCGCCGTTCCCGGTGCTGCCTGCGGTATAATTTGTCTTTCGGCAGAAGCTGCAGAGGCTGCTTCAAAGGACGGAAAAAGAGCCGTATTAGTGCGCCATGAGACAAGCCCCGAAGATGTAGGCGGTATGCATGCGGCAGAGGGTATTCTAACCGCAACCGGCGGAAAAACCAGCCATGCAGCTGTTGTAGCAAGAGGCTGGGGTAAATGCTGTATAGTAGGCTGCGAGAATTTAAGAATCGACTATGAAAAAAAGGAAATTTCGGCCAAGGGCATTGTCTTAAAAGAAGGCGATTATATAACCTTGGACGGCTCAAAGGGTGCTGTTTATAAGGGCGAATTACCCTTAATTACGCCTAAACCTCCTGCAGCCTATAAAAAAATTATGGAATGGGTTGATCAAATCCGCAAAATTAAAGTAAGAACAAATGCGGATACACCCGAAGATGCAAAGATCGCTATAGGACATGGTGCTCAAGGTATAGGTCTTTGCCGAACAGAACATATGTTCTTTAGCGATGAAAACCGAATAGAGGCAATCCGCGAGATGATTATTGCCGAAAACAAGGAAGCAAGAGAAAAGGCTTTAAAAAAACTGCTTCCATATCAGACAAAGGATTTTGAAGGCATCTTTAAAGCTATGAACGGTTATCCCGTAACAATCCGCTTAATAGATCCGCCCTTACACGAATTTGTTCCTCATGATAAGGAAGGCCAGCAAAAACTAGCCGAAAAGCTTAATATAAGTTTTGCCAGCGTTAAAAACCGCGTAGATCAGCTTACCGAAGCTAATCCTATGTTGGGACACAGGGGCTGCCGTTTGAGCATCACCTATCCTGAAATTCTTGAGATGCAGGTTACCGCCATTATAAATGCAGCCTGCACGGTTCAAAAGAAAGGAATAGATGTTTTACCCGAAATAATGATTCCTCTTACAATAGATGCAAAGGAATTTAAGATTTTGGAAAAACAAGTACGCAAGGTAGCAGATGACATAATAGAGAAAAAGGCTAAGGATAAAAAACTTAAATACATGGTCGGAACTATGATTGAAACTCCGAGAGCCGCCCTTCTTGCAGACAAAATTGCAGAATATGCTGAATTTTTCTCCTTCGGGACAAATGACCTTACACAGATGACTATCGGTATAAGCCGTGACGATGCCGGTAAATTCTTACCTGAATATGTAGATGAAAACAAGGCCGGCGTATTTAAGGCTGATCCTTTCCAGTCCTTGGATCAAGAAGGGGTCGGTATGCTGGTAGCTTCCGCTATTCAAAAGGGAAGGGAAGTTAAAAAACACTTGGAAATCGGCGTTTGCGGTGAACACGGAGGAGACTTAAATTCGGTTAAGTTTTTCTGTAAGGCAGGAATGGACTATGTTTCAGCCTCGCCATTACGTGTTCCTATAGCAAGGCTTGCTGCAGCTCAGGCCGAAGTTGAAGCTTTGAAACCTAAGACCGGTGCAAAAGAACCGGCAAAGGCTGCTAAAACTTCAAAGTCTTCCGAAAAAACAAAAGCTAAAGCGGCTAAACAACCTGCTAAAAAATAATTAGTTTTGAGGCACTGCATTTTGTTAATAAGCAAAGTGCAGTGCTGTTGCAGTGCTTTTGTAAGTGCTGTTAGTTAAAGATTTAAATAAAAATGACTTTGATAAAAAAATTAAGAGCAGTGCGCGGGGCCGTATGCTGTGAAGACAGTGAAGTCGGTATATCTTCGGCGGTTGTAAATCTTTATAGCCAAATATTAAAAGAAAATTCCATATCTGAAAAAAACATGGTTTCAATACAATTTACGGTTACCTGTGACATAAAGGCCTTAAATCCTGCAACGGCTTTACGTAAACGGGGTTTTGCCAAAAACACAGCCCTGTTTTGTGCTTTAGAACCTTGCATGGAAGACAGTTTACCCAAAACTATTAGGATTTTAATTTATTATTATTCTAGGAGAAGTCCGCAGCCTGTTTATATCGGCGGAGCCGAGGTTTTAAGACCTGATTTGATAAGAAATATAGGCTAAATTCTTGACAATTTATGTAATTTTGCTCTAATTTTTACTTGACATAATTATAAAAATATGGTATAGTCCAATTCCATCAACGCTATGCGTTTTACCTTGTCTCCTTCGTCTAGTGGTTAGGACATCGGGTTTTCATCCCGACAACAGGGGTTCAATTCCCCTAGGAGATGGATACCCTCGATAATATCGGGGGTATTTTTTAGCAATTTTAAAACTAAAAAAGCTTTACTTGACAAAAAAAAATAAATTTGTTAAGCTAAAAATCTAGTCAATAGTAACAATTCATCATTTTTACATATCTTTTTCGGTTCCTTTGGCCGAATACTGAATTTTAGAATGATATATTTAAGTTACTAGCAGAGGAGAAAAATCCGATGACAATAAGAAAGAGAAAAGCTTTGCCGCAAGTTTCTGAGGATTCCTTGTTTGATACGGGGAGCAACTCTAATGAAGATTTGGTTATTAGTACATCCGATGAACAGACTGATGACCTATCTGTTAATACGGCAAATGAGATTCAAGCTGCTGTAGAACAAACAAGAATTGAGCAAAACAAAGAAGCAGACGATGAAATTCTTGAAAAAAAAGTTGTTGTCCGTTCACGAGGAAGAAAAAGAACGGTAAATTCTTCTGATGAAGTTGAAACCAAGCCTGCAAAAAAAACAAGCCTGCCTGCAAAAAAACGCTTACCTAGGGATATACAAGATGAAAAAGATGAAATTATCCCCGAACCAGATACTTCTTTTAAAATCATTATAAATGATCTTACAAAGATGCGTATGCATGATTTAAGAGATATGGCTGTAAAATACGGTGTGCCTGAAGATGAGCTGTCCTTAATGAAAAAACAGGATGTTATTTACCATATTCTTAAAAATCATACCAATCAAGGCGGTAGTATTTTTGCCTCAGGCTCTTTAGAGACCCTTCCTGACGGATACGGTTTTTTACGCTCGCCTCAAAACAGCTATTTGACAGGAACTGATGATGTTTATGTATCTCCCAGTCAGATAAGGCTTTTTAATCTTAAAACGGGAGATACGGTTTACGGTCAAATCCGCTCACCAAAAGAGGGCGAAAGATATTTTGCCCTTTTAAGAGTAGAAACGGTCAACTTTGATGAGCCTGCAAAATCCCAGCGCCGAATTCCGTTTGATAACCTTACGCCTCTTTATCCTAGAGAAAAATTAAACCTTGAAACAACTACTCAGGAAATATCTACTAGAATTATGAACTTGTTCTGTCCTATAGGAAAGGGACAGCGGGGATTGATTGTAGCTCCTCCTCGTACGGGAAAAACGATAATGCTTCAAAAAATAGCCAACGCAATTACTGCCAATCATCCTGAAGTTTATCTCATAGTTCTTTTGATAGATGAGCGCCCTGAAGAAGTTACCGACATGGAGCGTACGGTAAATGCGGAAGTTATTTCTTCTACCTTCGATGAACAGGCAACCCGTCACGTCCAAGTTGCTGAAATGGTACTTGAAAAGGCAAAACGCCTTGTAGAACACAAAAGGGATGTTGTTATTCTATTAGACTCAATTACACGTTTAGCAAGGGCTTATAACCAGACGATGCCTACTTCGGGTAAGGTACTATCAGGCGGTGTGGATTCAAACTCTCTCCATAAACCCAAGCGTTTTTTCGGTGCTGCAAGAAATATCGAAGAAGGCGGAAGTTTAACGATAATAGCTACAGCTCTTATTGAAACCGGAAGCAAAATGGATGAGGTTATTTTTGAAGAATTTAAAGGAACCGGCAATATGGAAGTAAACCTGGACAGAAAACTTTCAGACCGCCGCTTATTCCCGGCAATCAATATAAAGCGCTCGGGAACTCGAAAAGAAGAGCTTTTATTAACCGAAGCTGAAATGCAGCTTATGTGGATATTACGCAAATTCATCAGTTCAATGGATGATGCCGATATTATCGAATTTTTAATCGATAGAATGAATAAAAGTAAGAATAACGAAGCTTTTTTAAAATCAATGAATGCCGGTCTTGCACAAAAAGACTAAATATTGTATATTATAACACTACCTTGGGAGGTTTGTATGAAAAAAGATATTCATCCGAAATATGAAGAAACAACCATTACCTGTGCTTGCGGAAACGTAATAAATACTCGTTCCACAGCCAAAGATATCAAGGTTGAAATCTGCTCGCAGTGTCATCCTTTTTTTACAGGAAAACAAAAGCTTGTTGATACTGCAGGACGAATTGATCGCTTTAAAAAACGCTACAATATTAAAGACTGATTGTCTTTATAGGCTAAGCACGGGTTTTCTCGTGCTTATGCTTTTTCTAGGAGGTAATTTATGGGATGGTGGTCGATATGGCTTTTGGTTGGTGTTCTTTGCATAGGCTTGGAACTTATAATTCCCGGTCTTGTTATTATCTTCTTCGGTTTTGGGGCTATTTTTACTTCTGTTTTCAGTTTAATTCCTTTTATTAACCAAGCTCTCTGGCTTCAAATAATAATCTTCATTGCATTTTCAGTCCTTTCTTTGATTTTTTTGCGTAAAAAATTCACTCCTGTTTTTAAAGGAACTGTTTTTTATCCCGATAAAAAGAAAAGTCAGCCCGATGATGAATTTGCAGATGTTATTGAAACGGTTTTTCATAATAAAGAAGGAAGAATAAAGTATAAAGGTACAACATGGAATGCCCGCTCCCTTTCGGAAGAAATTCCTCGAGGATCAGTAGTAAAGGTGCTAAAGCGTGAAGGGCTTACCTACATTGTTGAAAAGACTGAAAAATAACTTTTACTTTTAAAAAGTTTTTGGGAGCCTTTAAAAAAGTCAGCTTGAAGAAAGTTTCCTTAAGATTGTAAATTTTGTCCGAATATTTCTTTTTGGAGCCTTTTACCTGTAGCTGTGCAGGCGAGGCCGCCTTCGGCCGTTTCACGCAAGGATGAAGGCATAGAATCTCCGACCTTTTTCATGGCAATTATAACCTCATCTACCGGAATAGCACTTTTTATTCCTGCTAAGGCAAGCTCCGCTGCCGTAAAAGCCAAACTTACACCTGATGCATTTCTTTTTACGCAAGGAACTTCAACCAAGCCTGCTACAGGATCGCATACAAGACCTAAGATACATTTAAGGGCAATAGCCGTCGCATGGCCTACCATTTCAGGGCTTCCTCCGCACATTTCTACTATAGCTCCTGCTGCCATGGCGGAAGCAGAACCGCATTCCGCTTGACATCCTCCTTCAGCTCCAGAAATGGAAGCCGTGTTAGCTATAACCATCCCGATAGCTCCAGCCGTAAACAAAGACATAACGGCATCTTCTTTTTTTACATCCTTTGTTTTTAGGACTGCTCCGATTGCACCTGGAAGAATACCGCAGGAACCGGCAGTGGGAGCTGCCACTATCTTTCCCATTGAAGCGTTTAATTCCGAAACGGCCATAGCCATTCTTATTCCGTTTGCAAGGAGGGGGCCGCAGAGGGCTTTTCCGTTTTCCGATCGTTCGTATATTTTGTAGGCATCTCCGCCTGTAAGACCGCTTGTTGAGCGTATATCCGGATTTGTGCCTTTGTCGATTGCTTCAAGCATCACGTTTAAATGCTCCTGCATTCTTTCAAAGCAGTGTTCCTTAGTTTCTTCAAGGGCTGAGCTTTGGTCTTCTAAAATAATATCCGAAATTCTTACAGAATTTTCCGATGCCTTTTGTATAAGGTCTTCTATTTTTTTATACTCTATTGTTTTCATTGCTTAATCCTTTTAAAATTATACCGGCTGAATCAGGATGACATTGTAGATGTGTTCTATTTGCAAAATCTCTTCCTTTAATTCGGGACCGACGCTTAAACCGTCCATTTGAAGGCACATTGTAGCGGTTCCTCCTCGATAGTCCCTGCCTATATGAATTTGCGAAATATTTATCTTGTATTTTGCCGTTACACTTGTTATTGCAGCTATTCTTCCCGGAATATCCTGATATTCCACTACCATTGTAGGGTTTTTACCGCTAATTTCTACCGATTTTCCGTTTATTTTGGTAATTACGATATTCCCGCCCCCTATGGAGGAGCCTTGAACGGAAAGCTCTTTTCCGTCAATCCCTGTCAGCTCAATTAAGGCAGTGTTAGGATGAGCATTAGGAATATCTATAGGTTCAAAGGATATATCCAAGCCCTGTTCTTTTGCAAGGGTTAGGCTGTTTCTTATACGCTCGTTTTCAGGTTTCATTCCCATAATACCTGCTGCAATTGCCCTATCGGTACCGTGTCCTTTATAGGTGTAGGCAAAGGAACCGTGCAGGTAAACTTTTGCTTTTACAGCCGGTTCTGCGAGAAGCACTCTTGCTAAATAGCCGATTCTGACGGCTCCTGCCGTATGTGAGCTGGACGGCCCTATCATAATCGGGCCTATAATATCGAAAACATCCATATTCGGCGTATTATATAATAAAAAATTATTGAAGTCAATATGAGGGTAAATATAAAAACCTTGCCGGTTTTTATATAAAAATAAGATTGTTTATGTAATATGGGGTTGACATTTTTTTTGATGTGTATATACTCAAGATTGTGTTTTAAATTTTTATAGACTTAGGAAAAAAAATGAAAAGATACATATTCAGCATTTTCATTATTATAATCGGCTTATTGGTTTTATTTGCTCCGTTCGGATTTGCGCATGTGTGCTCTCCTAAGGCTGACGGCAGTTTTATGAAATGCCATTGGATGGGAGAAGCTGTAAGACTGTTGGGCGGTCTGATTACCTTATCCGGCCTTGCTTTTTTTATTTGTAAAAAATCCCGTTTCGGAATATCCGTATACAATATAGGAATCGGGGGCAGCCTCATTTTGCTTGAAACTCTTGTTATAGGCACATGTAAGAACTTAAATATGAACTGCAATGTTTACACAAAGCCTATAGTTATTTTATTGGCTATTGCTTTGATTACAGTAAGCATTGTTTATGTTTTTCTTTCGCGTAAAGAAAAACATAACTGAGGAGACTTATGCTTTTAAAAACAAAATCTCTTTCCAAATCCTTTGCCAGAGGTAAGAACTCTTTTTTTGCCGTAAAAAATGTTGACTTTAACATTGAATCGTCCGACTTTGTATTTATTGTAGGGCGTTCGGGTTCAGGAAAAACAACCTTTCTTAATTTGATATCAGGTATTTTAGATCCTACTGAAGGGCAGGTTTTTTTTGAAGATAAGGATATTTCATCTATGAACGATACCGATAAGAGTTTTTACCGCAACGAGTCAATAGGCTTTGTTCCGCAGTTTTTAACTTATTTGCCGAACCTTTCGGTATTTGATAATGTAAGGGTTCCGTTTTTTTTATTTACCAGGGACGGCGACAGTGAAGGAAGGGCTTTAAGTCTTTTGGATTTGATGGATATTGCCGATTTAAAGAATGAGATGCCTCAAAATTTATCCGGGGGAGAAATAAAGAGAATGCTGATAGCAAGGGCTCTTATGAATTCTCCAAAATTACTCATTGCAGACGAACCTACGGCGAATCTTGACACTGAAACGGCAAAACAGGTTATGAGCCTTATGTATAATGTAAACAAGATGGGAACCGCCGTTTTGATTGTAACCCACGATTCGGAAATTTTAGAAAAGAAAAGCAATATTTACCGGATGGATAACGGTAAGCTGAAAAAAGAATCTGCGTAAATTACATGAGCCGACTGCAACCACCTTATAAGAACATACAATGCGAAACATTTAGCATTGTACCCTAATGCTCTGCGTCGGGGTTGTTGATTTTAGTGGACCTTAACTGATTTTTTCGGCATCGTTCTCATAAAATTTTTTAAATAGAGAATTTTTATTTTCCAGCAAGGCGGAAAAGTTTCCGTGTTCTGCAATTTTGCCGTCTTTCATATAAATAATCTCATCACATTTTTTTAGGGTTTCAGGATTTAACCGATGTGTGATAAAAATAACGAGCTTATCTTTTTGTGCCGTAACTATGTCTTCGATAAGTTTAATGCTGTAATTATCCAAACCGGAATTGAATTCGTCAAGTAGAAAAACTGAAGCATCTTTTACTAATGCACGAGCCATTGCGATTTTTTGTTTTTCGCCGCCTGAAACGGTCGAATCAATCTTATTACCGTCAGCTTTCCGTTTTTTTGCCAATTCGTTTAAAGCTAGTTTTTCTATGATGCTGCCGGAACAATCTTTTTTATTGAGGAAAATATTTTTTTCAAGCGTGTCTTCTAAAATTGTGATGTTTTGCGGAATATAGCAGATGTTATCAAAAATTTCAGAAGTACTTAAAATTTTTCCATTGTATGTAATGTGTGAGCCGGAATCTAAAATACCTGCGATCAGTTTTAAAAGCGTACTTTTCCCTGAACCGGCTTGACCTACAACCGCATATTTTTTTCCACCTTCAAAATTAAAGTTGATATTTTTTAAAATGTGTTTTTCTTCAACTGAAAAATTCAAATCCGATACGCTAATGTGTTCAATGTGTATTTTATGCACAGCATTGCCGGTATCGAAATTCACTTCCGCATCGCTTAGATGAAACTTATTTTTAATTTTATTATTTAATTCTTTTCCTGCTTTGTAATTTGTGTATAACCGTCCCAGTTCTCCGATAGGCGAAGTAATTGCTCCGATTAAACTGCCGGCAGCAAGTACCGCTCCGATAGAAACTATTTTGTAAATTGATAAAACCGCAGCGGTACCCATAACGATAATTGTCGCAAGAAGGCCTATACTCATCATCGTTATTTCCGTTTTTGTCATTGCCTGTTTTTGTTTTCTGTGAGACGACAAAGCCGTATCGGTACTTTTAAAAATCAGCCTTTGAGACCAGCCCAATAAGTCTTCCATCCGTAAAAGCAAATTAGCTTCTAAGTGAGACTTAAGATTTTGTGCATAGGCTTCATTATCCTTTGATAAAATTTCAGTAGCTTGTACCATCGCCTTGCTTCTTGCTTTCATAAATGCCGCCGATATGCAGCCGAAAACAAAAATTAAAACAAACAATAAGGGGTGAATTGTGATAGCGACAACCGTGCCGCATATAAAATGAAATATTTGCTGCAGAGCGGTCAAAAAGGAAGTAATATAGAGCGTCTCGATTTGCATTGCATCATTTGTTAAGGCGTTTATATATTCACCGGAATCTACATTTTCTCCGTATTTTGTAAGGAGAGCCGATGAATAAACCGCATTTTTATATCTAAGCATATACTGACATACAATCTTATGAAAGTAATTCTTAACTATGTAGGTAATTATAATCAAAAATAGTACATAGATAACACATACTGCCAAAAATTTGAGGAGTGTTTCGAGTGTACCGGTATTTGCAATATCGGCTAAGCGGGCAAGAATAAGAGAAAAGGAAGCATCCAATGCTGCTTGACCGAGTGCAAGTAAACAAACCAAAGCCGCTTCCCAAAAATTTTTAAAAATTTTCATTTTTTCCTCCGAGACCTATTTTATTATAACCATACCATAGTATACCTATTTTATCAATCAGTGCTCCAGCACCTGTGCCCCAGCACCTTAAAATTGCCTTAAAAAGAGGCATTTTTTGCGGTATTTTTTTGAAATTTATTTTTTAAATATGTATGCGATACTTGACATTTTTTATTTGAGTAAGTATACTTACGTAGTAAGTTATCTATTACAATTTTGGAGTTATTATGGAAGTAATAAAGAAAGGCTCAAAAAGGCTTTTGGTGGTTTTTTTATTGTTTTCTCTTTGTTTATCTCTTTTTGCAACAGAAAAAGAAGATTTGAGTTCTTGGACTAAAATAGTCGAAAAAATGGAAATCCGACTGAATAATGCCTACGAATTGTATACACAGGGTAAAACCCGTGAAGCTTATGATGAGGTAAATGCCGCTTATTTTAGATATTACGAATCCAAGGGAATGGAAAAGATAACGATGAGCTACCTTTCCGGTGCACGTAAGACAGCTGTTGAAAACGCTTTTTATGAGTACAGAAAAAACGTAAAAAGCGATAAGGATAGCGAAATGATAAGAGCACATAAGGATGCTCTTATTGCAATGCTCTACCATGATGCAGCCGAACTTGACGGTACTTCCAATGACAAGGGGGAAAGCGGAAAATCGGCTGCCGTTGCTACCTTTATTTCATGCTTTGTTCTTGTATTGCGTGAGGGCTTGGAAGCTATTTTGGTTATAGCTGCTATTATCGCTTACCTTGTAAAAACCGGAAAAAAGAAGTATATATCTTCCGTTTACATCGGAGCTCTTGCAGGTATTCTTGTAAGTATACTTTTAGCCTTTTTATTCGGTTTATTGGCAGATGCACAAAGCGGCATAGCTCAAGAAGTTTTTGAAGGCATAGGAATGTTTGTTGCCGTAATAGTTTTATTCTATGTAAGCAACTGGATGATTTCAAAGTCTGAAACTGAAGCATGGGAAAGATATATTCAAAAGAAGGTTGAGTCTTCGGTATCGACCGGTAATAAGTGGGTCTTGATTTTTGCCGCCTTTATTGCCGTTGCAAGGGAAGGAGCCGAGCTTATTTTGTTTTTTCAAGGTGTTCCCGTTCAAGGTGCAAGCGGCCAAAGAGCTATGATTTTAGCTGTCGTATTATCCGTAGTAATTTTGGCAGGTGTTTTCCTTGCCTTTAGATTTTTAAGTGTAAAACTGCCCTTAAAACCGTTTTTTACGGTAACAAGTATTTTGATGTACATACTTTGTTTTTCATTTACCGGAAAGGGTGTTTCGGAATTGCAGGCTGCAGGTGTGGTAAGTAAGACCATAATTCCGTGGATGCAAAGTTTTGAGTTGGATTTTTTAGGCATATATGCAACTTATGAAAGTTTAATACCTCAAATAATCGTGTTAGTTGCTATTATTGTATTTTCCAGTTTATATGTCAAAAAAAATAAAAAGATTCTTGCCGAATTAAAGAAAAAAGAAGGCGAGAATAATTAATTTGGGCCAAAAAAATTAAATATAAAAGGAGAGTTTTTAAATGAAAAAAACTTTATCTTGTATTTTTGCATTGCTTGCAATTGCTTTTGTAATTACATCATGCGAAAAAAATGAAACGGTTCAGGAAAAAAAGCCTGAAGCCGTTGCAGAAAAACCTGCTGCTCCGAAACCCGAAGAAGAAGGTGCTGCAGGATTTGATGAGTTCCCCATCGGCGATGAGCAGGATGCCGGAATATTAACGGTTGCAGGTGTTTATTTTCAACCTGTAGATATGGAGCCTGCCGGTAACAGCTTGTCAAAGAACGAAGCCGATTGCCACATGGAAGCCGATATTGCCGCCAATGATAAAGGTGCAACATTGGGTTACGGTGCAGGCGACTTTGTTCCTTACTTACACGTTAAGGCTTACATCCAAAAAGTAGGTTCTTCAAAGGTACAGGAAGTTGCATTTATGCCGATGAATGCCAGCGACGGACCTCACTATGGTGCTAACGTAAAATTTGAAGAAGGCTTAGGCAAGTACAATATCAAGTTTGAAATTAAGGCACCGGGAAATGACTATCTTCTCCATGTTGATAAAGAAACAGGTGTTACCGGACGCTTCTGGACGGAACCCATCGTTGTTGAATGGAAAGATTTTGAATGGGCAGGACCTCAGTGGTAAACTTGTCCAAGTAGTAGTATAATACTAATTACTCATTCAATTTGTAACCGCCGAAGCTAAAACTTCGGCGGTTACTTTTGACGTTTTTGTTTTTGGGAGGTGCATCATTTTAAAATTTTATATAAGGGTTATTGAAGCAGGCATTGGATTCGCTTTAGTCCTTGCAGTTGTTTTTGCCTCATTTAGAACCCAAAGGCCCGAAAAAAAACGGTATATTATTTTATTAAGTATACTCACAGGATTTATCGGCAGCATTGTTTCTGCAATATTAAGATCTATTCCTAATTACATAAATAGAACTAACTTTGCCTTTTGGTCGATGATTCCCGTCAGTATATTTTTTTTAATTTTAATTTTTCTTTTGCTGTTTAAAACAAAAAATTCTTTATTGTATGAAAATTTCTTCAGCACAGCAGTTTTTTTATATACGGCAGCAACGATATTTTATTATCTTCCTGTCATAATAACTCTTTCCACTACCTTAGTTAATTACGGGGAAAGTGCTGTAAGTACCCTCGTTTTATACAGACTTATAGGTTACTTACTCGGAATAGTTTTTATTATTCTTGCAAGTCTTTCAATTTATAAAACCTTAATAAAGTTATCCGATATTGAATTAAAAGTTACCGTAATAGCTTCTCTTTGTATTTTAGGGATAACTCAAATTGTGGTTATACTACAACGTTTGTATTCTTTAAGGATAATTCCGCGGAATGATTTTATTTTTTGGTTTATTGCAAGCGTAGTAAATAACGGAAACTTTTTTATCTTTGCCGTTATTGTGTTTATAATGTTTGCTCCAATTCTTTTATGGAAAAAAAATATTAAAATTACCGAACCGTACAATAATAATGCCGAATTAAGAAAAATAAAAGCAAAAAAAAGGAATGCAAAAAGGTGGGCTAGATTTTCTTTAAGTCTTTTATTGATTTCGGTTTTTTCTTTGTCTTTTTTGCGCTTTTATGTAGACCGAGAAGTTCCTTTATCTCCGCCTGAAAATTATACTATTGAAGACGGTATGGCCGTTATTTCTTTAGAGCAGTTGGAGGATGATAGACTCCACCGTTATGAATATATAACGGAACAAGGAATCAGTATGCGTTTTATTGCCATAAAAAAAAGTGAAGGCTCTTACGGTGTAGGCCTTGACGCCTGCGATATCTGCGGTCCAAGCGGTTATTTTGAGCGGAATAATGAGGTAATCTGTAAACTTTGCGATGTAGTTATGAATAAGGCTACGATAGGTTTTCCCGGAGGATGTAATCCGGTTCCGATTCCTTATATTGTACATGCCGGGAATATTAAAATAAAAATATCAGACCTTGAGTCCGAGGCTCATCGTTTTAAATAAATAGGAGGCTTATTTTAGACAATGCAGTTGACATTGTCTAAAAACGCTGTCGAGTTTGCCTTGCAGGCAAACGTCGCTTATTGTATGCCGTTTCTTACTGACGTTACGAAACGGCGGAATTCGACAGCTTCGAAATCTGAAGATTTCTACGGTTGTCGAATTTTAAGGAAAGTTTTTATAGGAGATATGATAAACAGCTCGGCAGGAATTCTGCCTCACTGTTTATAGATATTGGAGGAGATATGTTTTGGAGAATGATAGCGGGTGCCCTTTTTAGACAAAAGGGAAAAATGGTAATGATAGCTTTTACCATTGCCCTAGGTGCAAGTCTTTCAACCTCGATGCTTAACACAATGCTTGGTGTAGGGGATAAGGTAAACCAAGAGCTTAAAACCTATGGAGCTAATATCAATGTTGCCCATAAGGAATCTTCTCTTTTGGATGATATTTACGGTGAAGAGTCGGGAAATACAAAAAAATTCTTAAAAGAAGATGAATTGTATAAAATTAAAACCATATTTTGGGCATACAATATTGTCGATTATGCACCTTTTTTAAATGTGCAAGTAAACTATGACGGGGGGGATAAACCCGTGCGCCTGTCGGGTACATGGTTTGATTTTAAAATAGATCTTCATACCGGGCAGGAAGTTATAACCGGAATAAGAAGGATGCGTACTTGGTGGGAAGTAAACGGAAACTGGGTTTCGGATGATGATAATTCTTCATGCATGGTAGGAAGTCTTTTTGCAGGAAGGAATAACTTAAAAGTAGGAGATGAGATCAAACTTACAAGTGCTGCAGCATCTAAAACCTTAAAAGTTTCCGCAATTTTTAATTCGGGAAGCAATGAAGATGAGGTAATTTTTACTACATTACATACCGCTCAAGAATTTTTAGGAAAGACAAATGTTTGCGAAAGTATTGAGGTAAGTGCTTTGACAACTCCCGACAATGATTTGGCAAGAAAGGCTGCAAGAAGTCCTTTAAGTTTAACGATAAAAGAAATGGAAATATGGTATTGTACTGCCTATGTAAGCAGTATTTGTTATCAGATTCAGGAGGTTATAACGGATGCGGTTGCAAAGCCGATAAGACAGGTGGCCGAATCCGAAGGAGCTATCTTAAATAAGACAACCTTGTTAATGCTTTTAATTACTATTTTAAGTTTGATTGCTTCGGCTCTTGGCATTTCAAACTTGGTAACGGCCAGCGTTATGGATAGAAGGACGGAAATCGGTTTAAAAAAAGCCATAGGTGCAAGCAACATTGCCGTTACCGTTTCGGTTTTAACGGAGGTTATGGTAATAGGAATTATAGGAGGAACAGCCGGATATTTTATAGGATTGGGCTTAACGCAAATAATAGGCCGAAGCGTTTTCGGCTCTGCAATTCCGCCGGCTCCCATGGTTATTCCCATTGTGGTACTTATCATTTTTTTGATTACCCTTTTGGGAAGTCTTCCGTCAGTAAGATATTTATTAAAGCTAAACCCCACGGAAGTTTTGCACGGAAAATAAACATTCCCGTTTAAGGTGTTAAGGATGTAAGATATGACTAAAAATAAGATGTATTTTAAAATGATAATGAGTTCTTTATTGCGGCGCCGTTCAAGAATGTTGGTAGCTTTACTGGCTATTGCAATCGGTTCAACCGTTTTATCGGGCTTATTGACTATTTACTACGACATTCCGCGGCAGATGGGAACAGTGTTCCGCTCATACGGGGCAAATATGATATTCCTTCCTTCCGAAAGCGATGCAAAAATAAAAAAAGAACAAATCGATAAAATTAAAAAAGAAATCGACTCAGGCAAACTTGTAGGTTTTGCTCCTTATATTTATAAACCTGCAAAGGTAAACGAGCAGCCCTATATGATAGCAGCTACCGATCTTATAAGTGCAATGAACAATAGTCCATATTGGCTTGTACGCGGACAATGGCCTAAAGAAAAAAAGGAAGTTTTAATCGGCCATGAAATAAGTAAGGCCATAGGTTTATCCATAGGAGATAATTTTATTGTAAACACTCCGAAACCTGACGGAGATGTAACCGTAAACGAGTTTAAGGTTTCGGGCATAGTTACAACAGGGGGTGTCGAAGAAGAGTTTATCTTTATGAGCCTTGAGGATATAAAAAATATTATAGGCTATAATGATGCCTTCGATGTAATTGAGTGCAGTATTGACGGAAACAGGGACTATCTTAATTTAATTGCCGAAAAAGTTTCAAACGATGTAAAAGGTATTACCCCCCGTCTTGTAAAGCGCGTTACCGAATCTCAGGATACGGTTTTAAGTAAACTTCAAGCCCTTGTTTGGATTGTTACCATTATTGTTTTGTTTTTGACTATGATATGTGTAACCACCACCATGATGGCCGTAGTGGTGGAACGCCGAAAAGAAATAGGCTTAAAAAAAGCTTTAGGTGCTTCCAATAAAAGTGTTGTTATAGATTTTTTGGGAGAAGCGGTTATGCTTGGGCTCATGGGTGGTATTTTGGGAATAGGGCTCGGTTACTTATTTGCAAATAATGTAAGTATAAGTGTCTTTGCAAGAGAGGTTTCCTTTCCTATAAGGCTGGCGCCTTTTACCGTAATTTCTTCCATCGTGATAACTATTGTTGCTTCCCTCTTTCCCGTAAGGGCAACTGTGGATGTGGACCCTGCTCTTGTTTTGCGCGGAGAGTAATCTTAAATTTTAAGGAGAATTTTAATTTATGAATATTTTAACCTTAACTGAAATTTCAAAAATATATGGAGATCTTAAAGCCCTCGATAAAATAAATTTGACGGTTGAAGAAGGAGAGTGGCTTTCTATAATGGGGCCTTCGGGTTCAGGTAAAACTACATTGATGAACATAATCGGCTGTATGGATAAGCCTTCTTTAGGAAAAATTGATTTAGCCGGACAGGATATTTCAAAACTTTCTTCTAAAGAATTAACGATAGTCAGGCGGGATATGATAGGTTTGGTTTTTCAACAATTTCACCTTGTAAACTATCTTACAGCCCTTGAAAATGTTATGATGGCCCAGTACTATCACAGCCTACCGGATGAAAGGGAAGCTCTTGAGGCCCTTGAAAGTGTGGGTTTAAAAGAAAGAGCCAAGCATCTGCCCAATCAATTATCGGGAGGAGAACAGCAGCGTGTCTGTATTGCCCGTGCCCTGATAAATCATCCCAAGCTCCTGCTTGCCGATGAACCTACGGGAAACTTAGACGAAAAAAATGAAAAACTTGTAATGGAAATTTTTGAAAAACTCCATAATGCAGGAAGTACAATCATAGTTGTAACCCACGATCCTGAGGTTGCAGATCAGGCTGAAAGGATGGTTGTTCTTGAGCACGGTAAAATAGCAAGAATTGAAAAGATGAGCAGGGTAAGGTCGTCAAGAGGAGATAATGTATGAAAAATTATAAAATTATTTTTTTTGCACTATGTGTTATCTGTATTTTTTCCTGTTCAAAAACGGAAACAAAGAAAAGCATAAAATATAAAGACGGTGTTTATAAGTCTTTTGCCAATATTAAAGACGATTGGGGCGGAACAGCCGAGGTTGAAATAAAAATTGAAGAAGGTAAGATTGTTGAATGTACATTTTTGTCTTACGAAAAAAACGGCAATCTAAAAGGTCCCGAATACGGAAAGGTTGACGGAGTTATAAAAAATATGGGCCTTTATAAAATTGCTCAAGCTTCTGTTTTAAGAGCTGCGGAGTACGGTCAAAAATTAGTTGAAACTCAAAATATTGATGATGTCGATGTAATAGCCGGTGCTTCAATTTCTTATAAACTGTTTAAAGATGCGGTTGAAAATGCATTGCAGGGTGCAAAAGAAAATTAAGGAACCTTCTAAAAAACTATGGAGAATTTAAAAATAAAAAAACTGACTGCCTATGAGCTTGCAAAATTAAATATCAAAAGAAAACCTTTTAGAACTGTAAGCTTAATTATTCTTACGGCTGTTTTAGCCTTTAGTCTTTTTGCAGGCAGTTTTTTAGTAAAAAGTTTAAGGGGCGGAATGTTGTCACTTTCGAATCGTCTGGGTGCGGATATTATTGTCGTGCCCCAAGGTTATGACTCAAAGATTGAAAATGCCTTATTGAGAGGGGAGCCTAATAGTTTTTATTTTGATACGGAAGTCGTAGAACGTGTAAAAAAAATTGAAGGGGTTGAACTCGCATCTCCCCAGCTTTTTATTGCGACCCTCTCTGCGGGCTGCTGTTCTTTTCCTTTACAGATTATAGGTATCGATTTTGATTCAGATTTTAATGTGAAACCTTGGCTTAAAAAACAGATAAAACTTCCTCTTTTGGATAATCAAATTGTAGCCGGAAGTAATATATCAGGCGATTATAATTCTCAAGTAAAATTTTTTAATCAACCCTTTGTGATTGCAGGCCGTTTGACTAAAACGGGAATGGGGTTTGATAATTCCATTTTTATGACAATAGAAAATGCGCGGAAGCTTGCAAAAGAGTATGAAAGAATTATGCAGCATCCTGTTGCAAAAAATGAAAATTTGATTTCAAGTGTTATGGTAAGGATTAATCCGAGATATGACGCAGGTGAGGTAGCTAAAAAGATAAGAGAAGAATTTAAGGGAGAAGAAATTTATCCTTTAATATCGAAGAGGATGATGACAAATATATCTTCAAGTATTTCAAGCTTAAATGTCTATGTTTATATCCTTATTGCGATCCTATGGGTTCTTTCGTTTATCGTATTGGCCGTTTCTTTTTCTTCGATTTTTAATGAGCGTAAAGAAGAATTCGGAATGTTGAGGATAATAGGAAGTACCAAAAAGAAATTATTTGAACTTGCGGTTTTAGAATCTCTTATGATAAGTATGTCGGGAGCAGTTATAGGAACGGTTCTTTCATGTTTGATTATGTTTTTATTTAATCAGGCAATTGTTACAGGAATGAAGATGCCTTTTTTAAACCCTTCTTTTCTTTGGACATTTGTTTGCTTTCTTTTGACCTTTGCCCTTATTTCGGTAATCGGCCCCCTCGCAGCCCTTAAAACTATGTACAGCTTTACAAAAAAAGAACCGGCTTTATCAAAATCTTAAAAGCCGCTTTATCCAAATGATTTCTTAAGTTCTTTTTTTTTAAGCCGATATTTTAGAATAGATGAGAGGTGTATTATGCGTAAAGCTCTGATTTCTTTTTGTTTTATTCTTTGTTCTTTTTTTCTGTTTGCAGGCGATATTGCAACCTTTTCGAATTTAGGTTTTTCACCTGATGGAAGTAAATTTGCTTTCGGCCAATACGGCTTGACCGATGAAACCTATCGTGCTTATGCAGAAATATATTGCATTGATGTAGAAGCAAACAACTTTTTGCCTTCAGGACGCTTTATAACAAGTCCGACATCTGAGACTGCCGATAAAGACAGTAAAAATATATTTTTAAGCCTTTTGGATAGGGCTAATCCTTCCCTTTTAAAATGGAAGATAAGCGATAAAAATGAGGGTAGGGCTATTTATTCGGCTACAGACTCTACAATAAACGAAACAACCTTGATTTTTAAGGACTTTGAAACCAATGATGAGTATAAGGTCATGCTGTACAAGGATAAAAAATCCAATTTAGAAGCATCTTTTTATATTGAAGTTGAAATCATAAAACCTAACGGTAATAAGATAAAAAAAGAAGCCGGCCTAAAAGGAAAAACCAGATCAGGTGTACGGGACTACGCAATAAAAAAGGTAATTATCGATAACACAAACACAAGCCTCATCTTTGTAATAGAAAAACATCAATATGATAAAATGGGAAACTCCATCCGCTACATGGTAGAAACAATTAAGCTATAAGTATTTCCGCATCAATTGACAGTAAACTTTTAATGTTCTATAATTACCCCCAAGAATAACTTTTGGGGGTATTTTTGAGTATGCACATTGTAGAAGCAAAAAAAATTACGGAAGAAGTTAAGAGGATGGCTATTGAGGCCGCCTATTATCTTCCGCAAGATGTATTGACAAGTTTAAAGATGTCGCGGGAAGCCGAAAAGTGGAGCTTAGCCCGTGATACACTCGATCAAATTATAGAAAATGCCGATATTGCAAAAAATACGAATTCGCCCATGTGCCAGGATACGGGAATGGCTGTAATTTTCGTTACGATTGGGCAAGATGTTCACATTGAAGGCGGATACATTGAAGATGCTATAAATGAGGGTGTAAGACAGGGCTACACGGAAGGTTATTTAAGAAAATCCGTTGTTGCCGATCCAGTTTACAATAGGGTAAACACAAAGGATAATACACCGGCAGTAATCCACTATAATATTGTACCCGGCGATAAACTTCATATTATGTTTGCAGGCAAGGGTTTCGGCTCCGAAAATATGTCCCGCCTTGCAATGCTTAAGCCCTCCGACGGCCTTGAGGGGGTAAAAAAATTCATATTGGAAACTGTAGAACTTGCAGGGCCTAACCCCTGTCCTCCCATAGTTGTAGGTGTCGGAATAGGCGGTACCGTAGATAAGGTAACCTTAATAGCAAAAAAAGCCTTGATGAGACCGATGGATAGTTATAATCCCGATCCTTTCTATGCTAACCTCGAAAAAGAAATGCTTGAGAAAGTCAACGCCTTAGGTATAGGCCCCCAAGGTTACGGAGGTAAGACTACGGCTTTAAGGGTTTTAATCGAAACCTATCCCACACATATTGCAGGTCTTCCTATTTGTGTAAATATAAACTGTCATGCAACACGCCATAAGGAAGTTACTTTATAAGGGAGGAAGGAAAAATGTCTGAGATGAAAAAACTTACAACACCATTTACAAGGGAAGATTTAAAAGATGTTAAGGCCGGAGATATTGTTTTATTGAACGGCTATATTTATACGGGAAGAGATGCAGCTCACAAACGCCTATGCGAACTTTTAGAAAAGGGAGAAAAACTCCCCATAGATGTAAAGGGGGCTGTCATGTACTATGTAGGGCCTAGCCCTGCAAAGCCCGGAGAGCCCATAGGTTCTGCAGGGCCTACAACCAGTTACAGAATGGATGCCTACACGCCTCAGCTTTTAGATGAGGGGCTTATGGCTATGGTCGGAAAAGGAAAAAGAAACGATGATGTAGTTGCAAAAATAATAGAACATGGAGCTTGTTATTTTGCCGCCATCGGAGGAGCCGCTGCCTTGATTAAAAGCCGAATTAAATCGGCCGAAGTTATCTGTTATGAAGATTTGGGAGCTGAAGCTGTCCGGAAGCTCTATGTTGAAGACTTTCCCGTAACCTGCATAATCGATTCTAAGGGGAACAACCTTTATAAACTGGGACGCGAAGAATACTTAAAAAGCCTAAACTAAAAGGTAGATGACTAATTTACAAAAAATTAATCTAGAGCTTAAAAGTCAAAAAGAAAAATTTACAGCTCTTTTAAAAGAAAATGGCCTTATTGCGGACTCCCTTGAAAGTGTTTACGGCATTTTTGATGAAGCCGACAATTTGGCCGCTTGCGGAGGGCGGGAAAAAAATATCTTAAAATGCTTTGCCGTAAAAGATGAATTTAAGGGCCTCGGTTTTACCGACGAGATTTTATCGGCCCTCTTAAAAGAGGCTTACGGAGAAGGTTATAAGTTCTTTTTTATATTTACAAAAAGATCAAGCGTTTCTTTTTTTACGGGGGCAGGTTTTATAAACTTAGCCTCATCGGATGATTCTTCCTTATTATACAGGGGAGAAAAAAACGTAGAGGAGGTTTTAAAGAATGAGCTCTTTCCTTATTGCCCTGACGGTATACTTGACGGTATAAGTGATGAGGGAAATGCAGCCATAGTTATGAATGCAAATCCCTTTACCCTCGGCCACAGATATTTAATAGAAAAAGCCTTAGACTATTGCGGAAGCAAGAGCCTCCTTTTTGTTTTTGCCGTTGAGACCGACAAAAGTTTTTTTTCTTTTAATGACCGTTTTATGCTTATCAAAAAAAATACGGAAGACTTAAAAAATGTAGTAGTGCTTCCTTCATCTCAATTTTTAATAAGCGGGGCGACATTTCCGTCCTATTTTTTAAAAGAAAAAAGTTTAATAAGCAAAAATCAAACTCAGCTTGATGCAAGGATATTTTTAAAATACTTTGTACCTCTTTTTAATATTAAAATTCGCTTTTTGGGAGAAGAACCCTTAGACCCGAGTACCGAAATATATAATCAAACTCTATTGAATGAGCTCCCTCCTCAATGTGAGGTAAAAATAATTGAGCGTAAAAAAACTCAAAATCAGCAAATCATTTCCGCAACGCAAGTTCGAAAGGCATTTCAAAATAATAGTCTTGAAGAAGTACGTTCCTTTTTACCCGAAATAACTTATAATTTTTTAAGGTCTTTAAAACAAAAAGACTAATTGATACCGGAGAAAAGATGAGTTTATCTTTATTGGAAAAAAGAGAAAAAACCGACTCCTTTGAAAAAGAAATTTTAAGCCGCTTTCCTTTTAAAACACTTGTAGTAATCAGGGCCAATATTCCGGGCGGAAAAAAGGGCTCAATCGAATCGAATTGGATTGTATACCGCATTTTTTTGGAATGTAAAAAAAAGATGGTCCCTATAAAAATTTTTCATTCCTATACTGATGAAGAAGGCTTAATCTTTTTTTTGATTGTAGATGCTCCGCCCTTGGAAGTAAAGGCTTTGAGCATAAAAATTGAAGATGATGAATCCCTTGGCCGTCTTGCCGATATCGATGTTTTAACTGCGGAAAAACTTTTTTCGCGCAATGATTTCCCCCAAAATAATAAGAGGCGGAAATGTTTTTTATGCAAAAAAGATGCCGTGATCTGTGCGAGGAGCCGTACTCATTCCCAAAAAGAAATAATGGATTTTATCTTAAAAAAAGTTCATGAAAATTGGTCTTTCAAAAAATCGGACGACGACCGGTCTTACGACCTGTCTAACGACGGGGATATTTTTGAACTTTTGGGTAATTTAACCGAAAGCTCCCTCCTTGCAGAGCTTTGCCGTCCATTAGGTTTCGGCTGTGTTACGGCTAATTCCCAAGGCTCCCACAGGGATATGGATTTTTTACTCATGCTTGAATGTATTCCCCTGATAGGGAATGCAATTAAAAATTTAAGCGAAAAAGATTGCGGATCCTTTGATGCCCTGCGTGAATACGGAAAAAAACAAGAGAAAAAACTGTTCGATTTAACGGGCGGGGTAAACACCTATAAGGGGGCCTTATTTTTGCTTCTTATCTTAAATGCCTGCACATTCCGGATAATAAAAGAAAAAAAAGTCTTCGCCGATTTAAGCAAAGAAATTGCAGATTTTTCTCTTCCCCTAAAAAGAGATTTTGAACTTAAAGCCTGCTCTTCGGCTTCTTTACAAGCCTTTAATAATTTAGGGAGCGGGGGAGTGAGGGGCTTAGCCCTTTCAGGCTTTGCAGAACACTTTCAAAATTGGCTACCCCTCTATAAAAAAACTTTTTCAGAAGGCGGGGACTTTGTAAAAATTATTGTTAAGATGATTGAAACTACCTGCGATACTACAATTATAAAGCGCAAGGGCGAAAAAGCCCTACTTGAGGTACAAAAAAAAGCTCACAGTCTCCTTTGCATAGAGGAAGGACCGGCTCAAGAAAGAGCTATAAAAGAATTTTCCGAATGGTGCGAAAAAAACAATATCTCCACAGGCGGCACCGCCGATAAAATTATCATTTTGTATAATCTGAAGCTGATAAGGGAGATTTTTAAAGATTTAATAAGTAAAACCGTCAAAATGCCGGAAATTTCTCCTCTTGTTAAAGAATTAACCGGTATTATAAATGAAACTGATTTAGAAAGTATAAGCTATATGAATCGAAAAATTCTTCCTTGACAAAACTATAAAAAACGTATATAATTTGACACATATCGTTTGGAGGAGGTATTTTTTATGAAATTTGTTAAAAATGTTCTTAATAAAATGATGTATAAATCTCCCCCCCCCCCGTAATTTTGTCCATATTTTAATATTAGATAATTTCACCATAGTATTAAATAATATCAACATAATATTGCATAATAAGCTTTTTTGTATTTTACAGGCTTTCCCTGAAATTTTACAAAAAAGCTTTTTTTTTGCTCAACAGGACTTCTTGTTCTGCAAATAGATATTTATCTGCGGTTAAAATTACCGCAAAAGGAGTTTTTAGATGAAAAAATATTTTTTGGGTTTGGCTGTATTTACAATTATTGTAAGTACTTTGTTTACGGGATGTGAGACACTTGAAAGCGGAAAGGGAGAAAAACAACCTTATTTTAGCGAAAAAAATGAGCAAAAGTTTCTTAAACCGGATCAACAAATAGGGTTTACAACCGAGGGCCTTTCAGAGAAAATACAATTTACAAAAGACAGCAAAAGGCTTATGCTTCCCGTATCTTATCAAGAAGCCGAAAAAGTTTTTGGCTTTGATGAAAAAGAAATTGAACGGTTAAATTCAAATTCAGGTAATAAACTCTGGACAAGAATGAATAAGGTCTTAAACACAAATAAAAAACAATGGCCTTTGCAAGCTGCTTCGGCCAACAACGGAACGGGCAATGTTCTTTATATTTTATACCTTGCAGATTTTATCAATGTTTATGAAGATAAGGCTCCCTCAATGGTAGACATGACAAATGCACCGGACTGGTTTAAAGAAGTATTGGCATACCGCAAAACCGTTCCTAATTACGGTAAAACCGAAAGAGAGCTTAATATTAATACATTAAATGCCAAGGTAATAGCCGGAAACAAGGAAGTCGTTGTTTCATGGACTACAAATAAATATTTAAAAGGTGTTATTATTGAATGGTATCATGATGATTATATGAATCGTAAAAAAATAACAATTACTGACGGAAGTACAAAATATGAGTTTAAGGATTTGCAAAATCTTAAACCTTATAGATTTATTGTTAGTTTTGCAGATAATTCCGGCGAAGTTATAAAAGAATATTGGCGTGATGCAACACCCAGAAGCGGGGACAAAAATAAGGATTATATTAAAGGAACTTCCGACTTTGTAAATGCAAAATATGAACTTTTACTTACTGAAGATTATAATATAAGTTGTTATGACTGGGGTAGGGATGTTAATAAAATTGCCTTTTCTAAAGACGGAAAAATGATATTGGTTCCCAACAAGTTTTTAAAACCTGAAAATATTTTTGACTACACCAAGGAAGAGATGGGGTATAAAGATATTTTTTGGACAAGAATGGAAAAAGTATTAAAAACTAAAGATAAACAAAAGAGTTTTTTTGCTTCAATAGCCGGCGAAAACGGTAACGTTCTATGGCTTCTTTACTGTGCCGATTTTTTAAATATCTATCAAAAAAAGCTCCCCGGCATGGTCGATTTATCGAACGCCCCCGACTGGTTTAAAGCTTTAATGGCACAAAGAAAAAACTCGCCCGATTCTTATGTAAAGGATGAGTATAAATAGATTTTAAAATGCGTCCTCCCGCCTGTCAATACAGGCGGGAGGGGATAAGGAGGAGTTTTTAGATGCCGATGATGCTTAATCTTGAAAAAGAGCTTATAAGAATAAGCCCTAAAAACGGCAAACACATTGAATACTCGCTTAATCAGGGACAAACTTGGTATCTGCGTTTTCAAGGCTATCAAACAGGAGTCTTTTACGATATTGCAGACGGCGGAAAAGAGCTCTTAGCAACAACCGAAAACGGTCTTTTTTATTCGTTAAACAGGGGCATGACCTGGTATAAGAGGGGAGTAATGGGAAGATGAGAGAGAATAATAATTTAGATGAGATAATCATTTCTATCTTACTTAGAATAGATATAAATTTTTAATAACATTAATTAAGGAGTTTTTTATGTTGAATGCGGTTTATAATTCTATTTATGAATTGAAAGACGGATTAAGTATGACGTACTCTGTTTTGATAATAGTAGCAGGCTTAGCAGGTATAGGCTTAACAATATATTTAGCCATAAAAATACCTAATAAAATTGCTTCTATAGCCGTTACTGCTTTAGGTGTTTTTTTATGTATGATTCCTGTGATTACATCTTTTAATGCTTTAGTGGATAAACAGGCTACAAGTGATTTAGCTAAAGAATATCAGGCAGAGTTAGCTCGCGTAAGATGGAACTTGATCTATTGGAACAGAAAGAAATAAATGCAAAACAAGAAATAATAAATACAAGACAAGCTATTGGTATTGAATCTCTTGAAAGTGAGTTACGTCTTTTAAAAAATGCACAGCTGCAAATGAATGATTATACCGAAATTTCAGAGATGAATTTACTTGAAACAAATCTTAAACAAACCAGCGTTAACAGAAAAATTACCAGACCTTTATATATAGAAAAATGGACTGACGGAATGTGGTGGTGGAAAGAAGATAAAGAACTAGCCTGTTATGATGAAGCTATTGTTATCTGGACCCATGATATAATTGCAAAATTCGGCTTTGATATAAAGGAAATCCGTATTGCAAATTCACAAGAAATGCAGAATACAATCTTGGTTTCGGGAGTAAAGCCTAAATTTACCGGAAAGACAAAGGACAAGCATCATAAAGAGTTGGCGGAAGTAAGAACTACGTATTTAAATCCAAAAGACATAAAAGATACCTTTGGCCATGTAACAGGTGTCCCAATAGAAAATATTATGAAAAAGAATTTTAATAAAAAAATTTTGATAGATCCACAACAAGATCGAGTGGCCACCGATTATGCCGATGTTTGCCGTGAAGAATTTAATGAGAGGCTGTTGCAAGGTGTTGAAACGAAGTTTATGGAAGAACCGATAAAAAAACTTTCCGAAAAATTCTTAAAACTTATTTTAGCACCATTAAATAAAAAAATTATTTTTGTTGAAGAAACATCAGAAGATGCCTTAAGTCTTGAAGATTATCTTAAAAATCAAGTGGAAACGCTTGAAAATAAAAAAACAAACATAGAAAATAAATCCAAAGATGATGCAATAAAAGAACTTGATGAAGAAATAAAAAAAGAGCTTAATTCTGAAAATCAAGATAGTGAATCTGAAAACAAAGACGGAGAATAAGCAGATATAAGGTATTGTTATTATTGAATTATAAATAGAATATGGAGGATTTTATATGAAAAAAAGGAGTATATTAATAAAATTTTTTACTATACTTTTGATGATTTTGATATCATTGGGAATTTCAGCTTGTCAGAATGTACAGGCTGTAGGAACAAGAGATTTTAATGAACCTGTAATATGCTTTGCCACATCAAAAGAGATAGGCAGTACTCTTACTCTTATTATATATGCTGATACTGAAAATCAAACAGATGTCTGGATAGATTTAAATAATAACGGACAAAGGGATAAAAATGAAAATATCGTAAAATTTCTATCTTCTGATGATGATGGTACAGCTGAATATGTTATAAATGCCCAAATAATTAGTATTTACGGTAAAATAACATATTTAGATTGCGGAAACAATCAGATAACCGAACTTAATGTATCGAAGTCTCCTGAATTGACAAATTTGTATTGTTATGAAAATCAGTTAACTAAACTTGATGTATCAAAGAATCCAAACCTGATAAATTTAGGTTGTGGCACTAATCAGTTAACCTCTCTTGATATTTCAAATCTTAAGGATTTAACAGACCTAAGATGTTATGAAAATCAGTTGACTAAGCTTGATGTATCAAAGAATTCAAACTTGACATTTTTAAGTTGTGGCACTAATCAGCTAACTTCTCTTGATATTTCAAATCTTAAGGATTTAATAGACCTAAGATGTTATGAAAATCAGTTGACTAAGCTTGATGTATCTAATATTAAAAATTTAGAAACATTGGGTTGTCATGAAAATCAATTGACTAAGCTTGACATATCAAAGAATCCAAAATTGAAAACATTAAGTTGTGGTAATAATCAACTAGCCTCTCTTGATGTATCAAATCTTAAAAATTTAGAGATGTTAGGTTGTAATGAAAATCAGTTGGGTAAACTTGATGTATCAAATAATAAAAACTTGAAAACATTGGAATGTAATAACAATAAGCTTCAAAAGCTTGATGTATCAAACAATCCCTATTTGACCTCATTAAGTTGTAGTTATAATCCTCTGAATGTATTAGATATATCCAAAGTTACCGAATTGACAGAATTATACTGTTATGAAAATCAATTGAGTGATTTAGATATATCAAAAAATACAAAGCTGACATTCTTGAATTGTGGTAATAATCAACTAACATCTCTTGATATATCAAATCTTTTCGAGTTGACAGAATTATACTGTTATGAAAATCAATTGACTAAGCTTGATGTAGCAAAGAATCCAAACTTGACATTATTGAATTGCGGAAATAATCAGTTAAAATCTCTTGATGTTTCAAGTCTTAAAGATTTAGAAACATTAGGTTGTTACGAAAATCAATTGCCTAAACTTGACATATCAAAGAATCTAAAATTGAAAATATTAAGTTGCGGCACTAATCAACTAGCCTCTCTTGATGTTTCAAGTCTTAAAAATTTAGAAATATTAGCTTGTCATGAAAATCAACTTGCAAAACTTGATGTATCAAAATGTTCTAAATTACAAGAGTTATGGTGTCATCAAAATAAAATTAAAGGTAAAAATATGGATGCCTTAATTGGGTCCCTTACAAGCGGGACTACATCTGAGGGCAAAGCTCGAACCCTTGTTGTTGTTTATCCTACAGCTGAAAATCCTATCGAAGAAAATATATGCACTAAGCTTAATGTTGATAATGCTAAGGCTAAGGATTGGGATGTGAAAAAAATTATAAATGATAAAGATGAAACTGAAAATTATGACGGAACCAAGTAGTTTTTAGTTTGACTATTACCAACTCCTAAAATACTCAAACACCGCTTCCATAGTTCGATCCAAGGGCAGACAATGTTTCCATGCTTCGATTGGGGCATTATCGCCGTCAGCAGGGATTGTGAATTTTAGCCCGTCAGGCAATTCCTGCATAATTTTACTTATGAGCTTATTTATTTTTTCTTTATCCTTAGGACTTGCAAAATCTCTTAAACCGCCGATAAGGCCGTCACGAAATTCTGGGACATCTATCAAATAATCGAGGCGGGAATTCCAGCGGAGGTCTCCGTAAATATGGGTATAATAAAATATACGGGCAAGAGCCTCCGTTTTTTGAATATTAAAATATGGGAATATTTCTCTTATACTTTTAATTAAAATTTCCTTACCCAGCTTAAAACGGACTTGACTCTTATAAAGATGAGTTTTAAATTCCTCTTTTTGTTTAAGATTCCATATTTGCCATTCTTTAGTATTTAACTGCTCGGCAAGTCCTTCAACCTCGTAATTATAATCCCAGCCCATGTGGGCATAGTATTGGTGGGTACTTGCAGAGCTTTCTGGAGCAACAATTTCATCGGGATTTATGTCGGCTATATTCCAATCCTTAAAACGCTGCAAGGCCTCATTGAGCCTTTTTCCGTTTTTATCCTTTACGGTTGCATCCATTAAAACATAGACCGCATCCTGAATCAGCTTTAATTCTTCCGGTCTTTTTAAAGAAAATTCCTTTCCAAGTATATTTGCAATGTGTTCATCATGTACTTTTCCTGTTGCCATAAATACCTCCAATGACGATATTATACCATATTGTTTAATACTATGAGAATAAGTCTATCCTGACAATTGAAAAATATCCTATTCTATGATATAATCAATTTACAGGGGTAATTAAAAATGCGGAAAAAGTTTGATGATTTAACCATCGCAGACGACTTTATGTTTTGCAAAATCATGCAGGATGAAGAAACGTGTAAAACCTTTCTTGAAATGACTCTAGCCGATAAAATAGGATAGAAAATATGATAGAAAAATTAAAAAGCAATGAACAAGCGAGAAGCGAATACCGCTTTATCTCAGGGTTTGAAATGGATGCCCGCTATTATGGCAGACAAGAAGGTTTAGAAGAAGGTAGACAAGAGGGCTTGAAAGAAGGTAGACAAGCCGGAATGCAAGTTGGAAGAGAACAAGGTTTTACAGAAGGGGTAATGCAAACTGCAAAGAACTTGCTTGATATAGGTTTATCTGTTGAAAATATCTCAAAAGCTACAGGTTTAAGTTGTAACGAAATAGAAAGACTTAAAATTAAGCAGTAAGTTTAGTCTGCGGTTAAAATTACCGCAAAAAGGAGTTTTTAGATGAAAAAATATTTTTTTTGTTTGGCTGCATTTACAATTATTGTAAGTACTTTGTTTACAGGATGTGAGACACTTGAAAGCGGTAAGGGAGAAAAGCAACCTTATTTTAGCGAAAAAAATGAGCAAAAGTTTCTTAAACCGGATCAAAAAATAAGGTTTACGATCGAGGGGCTTTCAAAGAAAATACAATTTACAAAAGACGGTAAAAGGCTTATGCTTCCCGTGTCTTATCAAGAAGCCGAAAAAGTTTTCGGCTTTGATGAAAAAGAAATTGAAGTCCTCAATGACACCTCGACCGAAAATCCATTATGGTATCGTATGAATAAGGTCTTAAACGCAAATAAAAAACAAAAGCCTTGGGATGTTGCTTCGGCCAACAACGGAACGGGAAATGTTCTTTATATTTTATACCTTGCAGATTTTATCAATGTTTACGAAGATAAGGCTCCTTCAATGGTAGATATAACAAATGCTCCGGACTGGTTTAAAGAAGTATTGGCATACCGCAAAACCGTTCCTAATTACGGTAAAACCGAAAAAGATTTTAGCATTAATACATTAAATGCAAAGATAAAAGCCGGAAACAAGGAAGTCGTTGTTTCATGGACTACAAATAAATATTTAAAGGGTGTTATTATTGAATGGTATCATGATGAGTATATGAATCGTAAAAAAATAACAATTACTGACGGAAGTACAAAATATGTGTTTAAGGATTTGCAAAATCTTAGACCTTATAAGTTTAAAGTTAGTTTTGCAGATAATTCCGGCGAGATAATAAAAGAAACATATTGGCTGAGGGCTACTCCCAGAAGCGGGGATAAAAATAAGGATTATATTAAAGGAACTTCCGACTTTGTAAATGCAAAATATGAACTTTTACTTACTGAAGATTATCATATAAGTTGTTATGACTGGGGCAGGGATGTTAATAAAATAGCCTTTTCTAAAGACGGAAAAATGATATTGGTTCCCAACAAGTTTTTAAAAGCTGAAAATATTTTTGACTACACCAAGGAAGAGATGGGGTATAAAGATATTTTTTGGACAAGAATGGAAAAAGTGTTAAAGACTGAAGACAAACAGACTAGTTACTTTGCTGTATCAGCCGGCGAAAACGGTAACGTTCTATGGCTCCTTTACTGTGCCGATTTTTTAAATATCTATCAAAAAAAGCTCCCCGGCATGGTCGATTTATCGAATGCCCCCGACTGGTTTAAAACTTTAATGGAACAAAGAAAAAACTCACCCGATTCTTATGTAAAGGATGAGTATAAATAGATTTTAAAAATGCTTCTTTCCGCCTGTCAATACAGGCGGGGAGGATAAGGAGTTTTTATATGAAAAAATATTTTTTTGGTTTGGCTGTATTTATAATTATTGTAAGTACTTTGTTTACAGGATGTGAGACCCTTGAAAGCGGGAAGGGAGAAAAACAACCTTATTTTAGCGAAAAAAATGAGCAAAAGTTTCTTAGACCTGAGCAGCAAATAAGGTTTACAACCGAGGGGCTTTCAGAGAAAATACAATTTACAAAAGACGGTAAAAGGCTTATGCTTCCCGTGTCTTATCAAGAAGCCGAAAAACTTTTCGGCTTTGATGAAGAAGAAATTGAATCGCTAAATTCAGATTCTTATGATAAACTTTGGATCAGAATGAATAAGGCCTTAAACACAAATAAAAAACCATGGCCTTGGGATGCTGCTGAGACTAATGATTGGGGAGGCAATGTTCTTTATATTTTATACCTTGCAGACTTTATCAATATTTATGAAGATAAGGCTCCTTCAGTGGTAGATATGACAAATGCACCGGACTGGTTTAAAGAAGTATTGGCATACCGCAAAACCGTTCCTAATTACGGTAAAACCGAAAAAGAGCTTAACATAAATACATTAAATGCCAAGGTAATAGCCGGAAACAAGGAAGTCGTTGTTTCATGGACTACAAATAAATATTTAAAGGGTGTTATTATTGAGCGTTTTGATGATAGTTACTATAATAATCCTAAGAAAGTTACTATAACAGATGGAAGTACAAAATATGTGTTTAAAGATTTACAAAACCTTCAATCTTATGAGTTTAAAATTTCTTTTGCAGATAATTCCGGCGAAGTTATAAAAGAAATATATTGGCTGAGGGCAACACCTAGAAGCGGGGATAAAAATAAGGACTATATTAAAGGAACTTCCGACTTTGTAAATGCAAAATATGAACTTTTACTTCCTGAAACCTATAAGATAGACTATTATTATGGTAAGAGCGTAAATAAAATTTTATTTTCTGAAGACGGTACAATGATATTGGTTCCCAATAAGTTTTTAAAAGGTGAAAATATTTTTGACTACACCAAGGAAGAGATGGAGTATGATGAAATTTTTTGGACCAGAATGGAAAAGGTGTTAAAAACAGAAAATAAACATCACCATTACTATGCTTCAATAGCCGGCGAAAACGGTAATGTTCTATGGCTCCTTTACTGTGCAGATTTTTTAAATATCTATCAAAAAAAGCTACCCGGCATGGTCGATTTATCGAATGCCCCCGACTGGTTTAAAACTTTAATGGAACAAAGAAAAAACTCGCCAGATTCTTATGTAAAGGATGAGTATAAGTAGGGCTTAAATACAAGAAAAATGATTAAAATTCGGCTTCAGGATTGTTCCGGTGGATGTATTCCGACCACTTATGATCCGCTCCGGCGATGTGCTCAACAAGCCACCTGCCTAAAAAATCATAGAATTGGCGTCCTGTTTCGATATTTCCTGAGGCTAGAGGCACAATCGCTTCCTTTATTTTTTTTATAAAAGAATTATGTATGGATGTATGTTCTTTTAGTTCAGGATACTCATACTCCTTCATAATTTTTTCTTCTTCGGTAAAATGATAATATGTGTAGTCGGATAAATTTTTTATCACTTTACCGATTTTTAATTTATATTCTTCTTGCGGCAACTCAAGTAAATCTTTAAACTGCCCCATTATGGACAAAAGTTTTTTATGATGTAAATCGATTGTGTTATAACCTACGCTTAAGGAGTCTTCCCATTCAAAATTTTTAATTTCACTCATAAAGGTATTTTAACCTATTACAAAAAAAAGTCAAGGGAAGAATCATATTGATTTCCGTGTATATAAAAATCTTAAGATGGCCTTGACATAGGCCTCTTAAATTGTTACCCTAGTTATATATTTTGGTTATCAATTTGATTTGGAGAAAATATGAGCTCAAATTTTAAACTATCGATTATGCCGGTTTTTGTTCCGCTTTTTGCAGCCCTTATTGCCATAAGCGGTTTTATAGCATTTCCGCTTCCCGGGACTCCCGTTCCCATAGTGCTTCAAAACATGATGCCTATTTTGGCATCGGGGCTTTTAGGAGGGCTTTACGGGACGGCTTCAACAGCTCTTTTTTTGACTGCCGGTTTGATCGGCCTTCCAGTTTTTTCTGGAGGCAGGGGAGGCCTAGCTCATCTTGTAGGGCCTACGGGAGGCTTTTTAATAGGTTATCTCGCAGCAGCCGCTTTTTTGATTATTTTTTTTAGAAGGCCGGGGGCAAAAGACCTTGCCTTAGTTTCTTCAGGGAAAAGTAAGAGCATTAAGTTAATAAACTATTTAAAAATAATTGCAGCCTCTTTTTCGGGCTTTGCTCTTATTTATGTTTTTGGGATAGCAAGATTTATGCAGATTACAAACAGGGGGCTTTTTGAAGCCTTGAGCCTTGCCTGCCTTCCTTATTTGCCGGGGGATTTTATCAAGATGATATTGGTTTCCGCTTTAATTTATAAATTGCGTCCCGTAACGGCAAGATATTTTTTAGAGGCATCTTCTTAAACTATGAAAGAAGAAATTATAAGCTTAAAAAATATAACCAAGACCTTTGTTCAAAGCTCTTTTGACGGAACGGTTAATTTTAAGGCCTTGGACGAAATTTCTTTGAGCGCCTTTAAGGGAGAGTGTCTTCTTATTTCGGGGGCAAACGGTTCGGGAAAAACTCTTCTTATGTCGATTATTGCAGGACTTATAAGACCCTCATCAGGAATTTTAGACGTAAAAGAAAGATGCGGCATAGTTTTTCAGGACTCCGGCTTACAGATATTGGGAGAAACACCTGAGGAAGATATTATGTTCGGGCTAAAAAATATAAAACTGCCGCAGGAAGAAAGGAAAAAAAGATTGGAAGAAGCCTTGGAAAAAACCGGCTTAAAGGATAAGCGATATTATTCTTCCCGTTCCTTGTCTGGAGGAGAAAAGAGGCGGCTTTGTGTTGCAGGAATTTTAGCTATGAGGTTTCCCTTAATCATCTTTGATGAGCCCTATGCAAATTTGGATTATGAAGGGGTAGTGCAGGTCAACACCCTTATTAAAGAATTAAAGACCGAAAACTATACCCTTCTTCTTTTAAGCCACGAGCTTGAAAAATGCTATGCCCTTGCCGATAGGTTTTTAGTTCTCCATCAGGGGAAAAAGGTTTTTGACGGGACTGCTGAAGAGGGCTTAAAGCAAAACCTAAAAGAATGGAGTATAAGACCTCCGCTTACTTCATATACAAAGAGGGAGGATTTAATTTGGATATAAGACCCTTATTTTCTTACCGGAGGGGAACGAGCTTTTTATATAAGATGTCCCCTCTTTTAAAACTGTTTTTTCTTTTCGGGTTTACAGCCCTGATCTGTTTTTTTCCTAATTATGTTCCGTTTTTTTCGGTTTTTTTTGTTTTTTTTGCCCGTTTTATAGGCTTCACGTTTTTAGAGCAATTACGGGATTTTAAACCTATCCTGCCTTATTGTCTGCTTCTTGTAAGCCTCCATGTTTTTTCAGTTTTTATAAAAACGGAAAGCAGCATAAAAGATTTGACATTTCTTATCTTAAAACTCATCTGCCTTATGCAGATAAGTTCCCTTTTTTTTAATACCACAAGCTCTCTTCAATTAAAGGAAACTCTGGAAAAAAAATTACCCTTTAGGATGTCGGTTTTATTTTCTCTTTTCTTGTTTTTCATTCCTCTTTTGTTTTCTATTTGGACAAAGCTGGATTACTCTTGGAAAGCAAGGGGAGGTAAAAAAAGCCTTTTAAAAATTTTTAAACTTTTTCCGATTTTTATTTCCGAAGCCCTTTATAAGGGGAAAAAACTTTTATATGCACTAAAAAATAGGAAACAGAGTTTTGGGTTTGAGTGAAGGATTGGAAAATTTTAAGCGTTATTTCTACATCGATAAAAAATTTACCGCATAGTTGACGGCTTAGCTCTTATTTTGTATAATTATACTCTATGAAAGTGTTATATTTAGGAGTGGAAACTTTAAGGGAAGTATCCAAACCTGTTGAAACAATAGATGAAAATATCAAAAAACTTGTGGACGAAATGTTTGTTACCGTAAAAAAAGAAAACGGAATAGGTTTAGCCGCTCCTCAAGTAGGAGAAAACATAAGACTTTTTATCGTATTTATAAACGAACAAAAATATATTTTTATAAATCCTGAAATTATCGAAACATCTCAGGAAATGTGTTTGATGGAAGAAGGCTGTTTGAGCATACCGAATGTCTATGATAATGTTATGCGTCCGTCTTCGGTAAGAGTTCAGTTTTTGGATATTGAGGGCAAAATAAAAACCATAGATGCATCAGGCCTTCTTGCCAGAGTTATTCAACACGAAAATGATCACTTAAACGGAATCCTTTTTATAGACCGTCTAAGTGAAGAAAAAAAAGCCGAGGCGATCGAAAGGTTTGAACATAAAAAGGCTCTTTCTTTAAAAAAGAGGATCCGTCTGAGATGAAAATCTTTTTTGCAGGAACCCCTTCCTGTGCCGTTCCGGCTTTAAATTTAATAGCTCGAGAATTTGACCTTTGCGGAGTCTTGACAAATCCTCCGGCTCCGGCAGGGCGGAACAAAAAGATACGGGATTCCGAAATAGCGGCTGCAGTAAAAGAGCTTATAAAAGAAGGGACCTTACCGGAAGATTTTCCTGTTTTGATGCCCCAAAAACTTGATGAAGAATTTAGAAAAGAGCTTATAACTTTAAAGCCCGATCTTTTGGTTTGTTTTGCCTACGGTAAAATTTTCGGGCCTAAGACTATGGCCGTTTTTCCGTTGGGCGGAATAAATATTCATCCCTCTCTTTTACCTAGGTGGAGGGGCTCTGCTCCCGTTCCTGCAGCTATACTGGCGGGAGATAGAGTTACCGGGATAACAATTCAAACCCTTGCTCAAAAAACGGATTCGGGAAATATTTTAGGACAGCTTGAAATTCCTTTAAACAATTCCGAAACTACCGAAAGCCTATTAGCTGATTGTTCCGGTAAGTGCTGCCCGCTTTTGCGTGATGTGCTTTCTGATTTTGAAAATAAATTAAAAACGGCAAAACCTCAAGAAGAGGCGAAAGCTCTTTATTGTTCAATGCTAAAAAAAGAAGACGGGCTTATAGATTGGTCAAAGTCAGCCCAAGAAATTGAAAGAAAAATAAGAGCCTTTACCCCATGGCCGGGCTGCTTTACCTTTAAAAAGGGTGAAAAAATAAACATAATTGAAGCCGATTTATATGATGGGGCTTCAAATGAAATGACAAAAAATAAAAAATTTGGTACAATACTGGGAACAGATAAAAAACGGGGTATTTTAGTTCAAACAGGGAATGGAATACTTGCTGTTTCGGTATTGCAAAAACAGGCTAAAAAAAAGCTTGAATGGAAAGACTTTTTAAACGGCTCATCCGATTTTTTGGACGGCGGTTTTGAAACATAAATTTTAAGATATGGATGGTGTAATCAATGGGACTCGATAATATTTCAGACAGTATAGAGGGTAACGGAAAAGTAATAGTTGTTACCTCTTTGGTAATGGTTTTGTTTTTTATCCTTATTTCCACAATAGTGTTTTTTATGTCGGTAAAAACTGCCGATCAAGTTTTGGTTCCTAATATTGAAGGCGAAAAATTTGAAGATGCGGTTCTTAAACTTCAAGTCAAAGAACTCTATCCCCGTCTTCAACTAAGATTTTCAGATAATCCTGAGGATGCCGGAAAAGTTTTAGAGCAAAGTCCTCCGGCAGGTACTATCGTTAAAGCAGGTAAAAGAATAAATATCGTTGTAAGCAGCGGTGCCGTTCTTGACAGGGTAGAAAATTATGTAGGAAAAACCATATCTGATGTACAACAGCATTTTGCTTCTCTTTTTACTGCGGGGCGAAAACAGTTAATTTCCATAAAAGAACCTATTATGTATAAAGCAAGTTCAATTCCTGCCGGCACTATCTTGGAGCAAAATCCTTCTCCTGACACTGAGATTTCGGAAGAAATTTTAATAGAGTTCATAGTGAGCAAGGGGCCTGAAAATGAAAAAGTTTCCGTTCCTAACATGGAAGGCTTTAAACTTAACGATATTTATTCTGCAATATCTCAAAATAAAATTTCGTTTACTATAAAAGCTGAAATAAATTCCGCTTTGGAAACTCCATTAGTTGTAAGCCAAAGTGAACCTGCCGATTCTTCTGTAGATGCTTATTCTCAAATAGAATTAGGTTTACAGTTTCCTGAGTCGACTGAGAAAATGATTTACGGTCTATATTCTCCTATTTTGCCGAAGTACCCTTATCCTGTAAAAGTTACGGTAGATGCCGTATATCCTGACGGAAAAAGGGCAGAGCTTATAAGTTTTAATCATCAGGGCGGAAAATGCGATATTCCTTATGGACTTCCCCAAGGAACGGTTCTTGTCCTGACTGTATTAAATAAACAGGTACAAATGTTTGAAGTAAAACAATAGCTTGTAACTAAGGTATAGCTCATATTGTTTATGAAGAGTATTCTGTAAAATAAATTATTAGAGGTCAGATAAACAGTTCGGCACAAATGGTGCCTCTCTGTTTATCTGCCGAGTTTGCCTTTCAGGCAAACGTCGCATTATTGTATGCAGTTTGTAAACAAACTGCGTGAAAAAACTTTTTTCGCAAATTGATATTTGCTGCAAAAAGTTTTTATTAGAGGTATAGAATGAATAGAAAATTTTTAAGTATTTTAAGTTTAATTATGTTTTTGCTTATTTTGGGTTCATGTAAAACAGTACCCAAAAATGATCCTAATTTTTTAGGAGATTTTTCCCCTGTAGAATTGGGAACCATTATGGCCGGAACCGTTACAAGAATAAAGGAAGAGATAAAGCCTACCGAATTTAAATTTACTTTTTTTCCACGTACAAATATTATATCGATTCAGCATAAATTTATGGTTGATAAGGTTGAAATATTTTTAGATCAGGGAGATAGGGAAATATTGATTAAGGCAATGGAAACCTATCTGTCTTCTTATAATGATAAAAATTTGAGTGCCGCTAACGCTAAGAAAAAAGCTTTTTTCGGGAAGACAAAGGTTTATATGACTTGGGGACTTTTCGGCGGAGGCGCACATGAGGCAGAACCTACATTGAGGGCTGAATATCAATTGTTATCGGAAAATCGGCCTTATTTTATCTTAGGTAATGCCAGTACAAAAGCGGTAGGAGAGAAGGATGATGCAAGCAGCCCTGCTTTAAGATTGGCTTTTTCCCCTGCTCAATGCGAGGACTTTATTGAACTTTTAAAACAAGAAAATCTTGTTAAAATTGTAGAAGATATGCAAAAAGATTTTGAACGTTTTGAGCCTTCACAAAAAACTGAAAACCAAAATACTGAAAATTCTGAAGAGGATAAGGTAAATTATGACGGTTTTTAATAAACGAAAATAAACCTGAATATAAACCGCAAGGGCTTATTTTATAAATCTTCTATTTTTCCGTCTTGATGTACGATAAAGACTCGCGGAGTATTTTTAGTAAAAAATCCGTTTTCTACTATACCGGTAATTTTATTTAAACTTTCTTCCAAGACTTTGGGATCTACGCCGGCTTCTTTCGGCCATCTTACATCGATTATAAAGTTTCCGTTGTCGGTAACAACAGGGCCCATTTTCTTTACACCTTCACGTAATACTACTTCGATGCCTTGAGCTTCAAGAATCTTAGTAATACTTAAACGTGCTTCCGGTATAATTTCTATAGGGAGGGCAAATCCTTTGCCAATGGACTTAACTTTTTTTCTTTCATCGGCAATAACAACAAATTCTTTTGAATTATATGCTATTATTTTTTCTCTAAGAAGGGCAGCTCCTCCTCCCTTGATTAAGTTTTTATCGGGATCGATTTCATCTGCTCCGTCTATGGCAAGGTCTAAGGAACCTCCTATTTTTTTTGAGCTTAAAGAATAGACAGGAATGCCTAATTTTTCACATTCGATTGAGGTTTGAAAACTTGTCGGTACGGCAAAAATTGTGTTTATTTTTTTTGACGACAATAATTGCGCTATACGGTTTACAGCCGACAAAGCCGTCGAACCTGTTCCAAGTCCTATTTTTATTCCGTCAAAAATTTTCCCTTCGGAAAAAAGAGTGTCGATTGCATGATAGGCAACCTTTTTTTTAAGTTCCGAGATATCCATTATAAATACTCCTTTCCTGCAAAGGCTTTAAACTGATGATAGGCTTGATACTCAAGCATTTTATAGCCGTTACAAACCTGACATCCGGCCGTCCTTGCCCTTTTTAATAACTTAGTAGTTTCGGGCCTGTAAATTAGTTCAAATACTTTTTCTTTTCCCGTAAAGGTATAAAAATTAAGAGGGTCTATATCTATGTCAGGCTCCATACCTGCATTTGTGGTTTGAATTATCAGTTCCGAAAAAACATAAAGCTGTTTTATATTTATCGGGTCCAATAGAGCCCATTTAAATTTATATTTTTCGGCTATATCTTTGGCTTTTTCGGCCGTACGGTTAAAGATACAGGCTTTTCCATGGAGAGAGCTTATTACTTTTGCAACAGCTCTGGCAGCTCCTCCGGCTCCTATAATAGCAACCTTATATTTGCGTAAGTCTTTTTCATTTAAGAACTCTATTAAAGCCTGCTGAAAGCCGTCAACATCTGTATTATAGCCGAACCATTTTTTGTTTTCATTTATCAGGGTATTTACGGCGCCGACAAATTTTGAATCATCGGATATAGAATTTATTTGGGATATAATTTCTCTTTTAAAAGGAGCCGTAACCGAAAGACCTTTTATATTAAGAATATTTGCAAAGTCCAGAGCTTCCTTAGAGGATAGTGCCGATATGGGAATATAAACCGAATCAATACCTTTTCTTTTAAAACCATTATTGTGAATTTTCGGACTTAAACTTGTGTTTACATCGTTGCCTATAACTCCATAGATGCTTGTATTATTATTAATTTTTGAAAAACCGTATAAGTCTTCTAAGGTTTCAGGATCTATGAGTTCTTTTTCAAGTTTGTTTTTCTTTATATATTCCGGAGTAAATGTATAAACAATTTGGGAATTTAATTTCTTTGATAGAATACGAGAAGTTAAACCGTAAGGGCCCATTACTGATAAGATATATTGTTCATTTTTTATCAGTTTTGAAGCTTTAAAAAGTTCTGAAACATCGCTTATGGAATTCGCAGTAAATGCCAACTTGGGAATGTCTGTTTCAAAGCGGCTTAGACCCTCTACAGTTTTTACTATATTCTTTACCGGAGTTTTGCAGTGTAAACTTCTTATAATTTTAATATCAAAGGCTCTTGCCGCTTCTTCGATTCCCGATGAGTTAAAATCGCTTTCCAAATCGATATAAGCAAAGTTTTTTATCGGGTCGGAGTTTGCATAGGCAAGACCGCGGGCAAAGATCGTCATTCTGGATCCTTCTCCCCCTGTAAAGTTTCCTCCGTCAGACTTACGCCTTACGGTTAAAATACAGGGGATTCCGGCCCGCTCCGGAAATTTTCTTAAAGAGAGTATTTCGCTTTGATTGAGATAATCTACGCGAAGTTCTGCAATATCGATAAATTTTTTATATTTTTCCAGTGCAGAAAGATTTTTTTCGATAGTTTTTTCAGTTAAAACAAGACATACCTTTGTAGACATAATCAGCTTTTTTTTCTGTCTTGTGTTACATAACTGCCTTCAAAACCCTTAATTTCTTTTATTTTTTTAAGCCAATATTCAGCCTCGGTTTTGTTCTTAAAGGGGCCGACTCTTACACGGTGAGTAAGTCCTGTAGCTGTTTCTTTGGTGAAAATTTCCGCCTTCATATGCTTTGAAGTGAGAGTATCTCTTGCCGCCTCTGCATTTAAGCGGCTTGTCAAAGAAGCTGTTTGAACCCAGTACAGTGTGGAAACCGTCTTTTGCTCAGGGCTTTTTTTGGCAACCGGTTTTTCTGCTTTTTTAGCCGTCGTGGTTTCGGCTTTAGGCTTTTGAGTTGTATTTGAGCTAAGACCTTTTACCGAAGCTACACCTGTATTTTTATTATCTGTTTTGGCAGGAGAAGCCTGAGTTTCGGTTTCGGAAGTTTGTTTACCGCTTTCTTGGTTTTTGCCGGCGTCTTGGTTTATGTTTAAATTTTCTGCGAGATTATCTGGTAAACTTGCCGTTTTTTCATCTTTTTGAGGATTCGTTAAGTCGCTTACATTTATTGAAGTTTCAGTTTTCCCCGGTTGGCCCTCACCGTTTACAACGGTTATATTGTTTGCAATATTTACAAGAGTGGGAGACTCCGATTCAAGCGGAGGAATTGAGTCGGGATTTCGTGTCCATTGAAGAGGATCAACATTTGTATCCGTTTTGTCGGCTTCTATTCTGCCTAAATCGGATACTTGTGCCGCAGTCATGGTGCTTTTATTACGGAATGGAGCATACAGGTATAAACCTACACCGAAGATAATTAAAGCAAACAATGAAATAAAAAGTACTATCCATAAAATTTTTTTCTGTTCCATAAATCAACCTCAAAAACCTCTTTTTTTCACTTCTTTCAATAGCTTTCTTTTTAAACTTGAAGAAGACCAAGAGTTCTTTACTACTATTGTATCGGCATTTAAAAAAAAGTATTGAGAAAAGAATTTCTTTTGTTTTGAAAATCTTAGCCTTATATTTTTTAAGGGAAGCCCGTCCCTTTTTTTTGCCCTTATGAGCCTTAAAATAAAAGGAGCATCTATGTACAATATAAAAAGGCATTTTTTGATAAGGCTCGTCTTGTGAAGAGTCGGAGCGTTTAAAAGAATAGGACGCTCAGGTTTTTCACTAAAGGCCTTTTTAATTTCTTCCCATATTTTTTCTTCAATTATCGGAAGAATAAAGGCTTCGTGTTTTTTTAAGAGGTCTTCATCCGAAAAGACCAAGAGGGCAAAGGCTTTTTTGTCGATGCCTTTTTCATTTTTTAAATTTATGCCTCGTTTTTCGGCCTCAGCCTGAAAGAGATTTAAAATTTCGTTTTGATTTTCTGCAAAAACTTTTCTTGAAACGGCATCGGCATCAATACAATAAAAGCCGTAGTCTTTTAAAATAGCACTTGCCGTGTTTTTACCCGAACAAGAAGGGCCTGAAAGCCCTATTAAAATCGGTTCTGAGGGTACACCAAGGCTTTGCCGACTTTGCCTGCTGTTTGAAACACTATCCATTAGTGGAACTCTCCCCAGCTCATTCCCGATTCTATGCTTACCCTTAAAGGCACCGAAAGTTTGATGACGCCTTCCATTTTTTCTTTTACGAGGGACATAACTTTTTCTCTTTCGGTTTCGGCGGCCTCTATTATAAGCTCATCATGAACCTGTAAAAGTATGGAAGCATCAAGTTTTTGTTTTTTTAAAGCCTTATCGACTTCAAGCATTGCAAGTTTTACTATATCGGCGGCTGTGCCCTGAATTGGGGTGTTTACCGCGATTCGTTCGGCTCCGGCCTTTTCCACCTTGTTTTTGCTGTTTATAGCCGGAAGGTATCGTCTTCTTCCCATTATGGTTTCTACATAGCCTCTTTGTTCGGCTTCTTGACAAACTTTAGCCATAAAGCCGGATACACCCGAATAGGTTGCAAAATAGGCCTTTATAAACTCATCGGCTCTTTTTCGGGGAATTCTTAAAGAAGAAGCGAGGCGGAATGCACTCATCCCGTACATTACGCCGAAGTTTATGGTCTTTGCTATGCGCCTCATATCCTGAGTTACATCTTTTATGTCTACAGCAAAGATTAGGCTTGCAGTCTTGGCGTGAACATCGATTCCTTTATTAAAGGCTTCTACTAGGTTTTGATCCTTTGAAAGATGGGCAAGGATTACAAGCTCAATCTGCGAATAATCTGCAGAGATAAGAACCCGCCCCTTTTCCGCCTGAAAGGCTTCCCTTATCTTCCGCCCCTCGTTTCCTCTTATGGGGATATTTTGTAAATTAGGGTCTCGGCTTGAAAGGCGGCCTGTGGCTGTTCCTGTTTGAATAAAACTTGTATGGATTCTTCCGTTTTTGTCCGTCATCTTGGGAAGGGTATCGGTGTATGTGGATTTTAACTTTGCAAGAGCTCTGTAATCTAAGATTTTTGCAGGTACGGGATCCTCCGAAGCAAGGTTTTCAAGGACTGAAGTATCCGTAGAATAGCCCGTTTTGGTTTTTTTGCTGGTGGGCAGTTTTCTTTCTTCAAATAAGACTTCTTGAAGCTGCTTAGGCGAGGCTATATTAAATTCATGGCCTACAAGCCGGTAAATATCCTTTTCACATTCTTCAAGTTCTATTCCCAATTCTTTTGAGTAGGCAGTAAGTTCTTCACCCTTTAAAAAGATACCCTTTATTTCCATCTCGGTTAAAAGTTTTGTTATGGGCATTTCAAGATCAAAGAAGAGCTTTTCCAAATTATTCTTTTTTAAGAGGGGTAAAAATTTTTTATAAAACCGGAATGTTATGTCGGCATCTTCGGCAGCATAGGGACAGGCTTCTTTTAAAGGAACATCCGAAAAGTTTTGCCTGTCCTTTACGACTTCCTTAAACCGGATGGTTTTTACATTTAAAATGCTTTCTGCAAGTTTATCCATACCGTAAGAAGAGCGGGTGGGATCCAAAAGCCATGCGGCGACCATTGTGTCAAAAAGATTTGCCGAAATGCAGTTTGCAAGTTTTGACGAAAGGGCGGCTTGAATGTCGAATTTACCGTTATGCATTATGAGGGTCATCTTTGAGTCAAATAGTTTTGTTACCGCCTTTTTTGCATCCTTAAAGGCTATTAGTTTTGGGGCTTCTTCTCCCAGTTCAGGGCAGGGAGCCTTTAAAGGAAAATAATAGGCCACTCCTTCTTTTAGGGCAATGGAGAATCCGCAGACTTCTGCATTTAGAGGATCTTCACTTGTAGTTTCACAGTCATAGGCTGCAAGCCCCTGTTTTAAGGCCTCGTCTACTATTTTAAAAAGTTCTTCCGCTTCGTCTACAAGTTTGTAATCACCCTTGTTTTGAGGAAGGGAGATTTCTTCTCCTGTTCCTAATTCTTGCGGGAGCATTTCGGGAGAAGTTTGTTCAGAATTTTCAAAAAGACCGGTTTCTTGTTTTAAGTTTTCTTTTGAAGAAGTCTCATTTTTTTCATGTTTAGACAGGGCTTTTTCGGCAATTATTTTTTCGGAATATAGTTTTGCAATATTGGGAAGCTCTTCGCTGATAAAAAGACGGGCGGCCGCCTCATAATCCATTTGCGAAGTGGAGTAGGCGTTTAAGTCTTTTTCGACGGGAACATCGAAACGGAGCCTTATGAGCTCTTTAGAAAAATAAGCCGATTCCTTTCCTTCTTCTATTTTTGTTTTTAAAGCCCCTTTTAAGTTTTTCGTATTTGAGTAAATGCCGTCGAGGGTTTTATACTCTTCAAGGAGCTTTACGGCTGTTTTCGGGCCGACCCCCTTTATGCCGGGAACATTGTCGGCACTGTCGCCTATTAGGGAAAGAAGGTCTAACATTCCGGCAGGATAAACGCCCCATTCTTCTTTTACGTTTTCGGCATCGAAGCCTTCCCAAGCCTTTATCTTCCCCGGTTTCAACATAGTCGTGGTTTTTGAAACAAGCTGCATCAAGTCCTTATCGCCTGAAATAATCACACATTCCCGATCTTCCTTTTCGGCGAGGGCGGCTATGGAAGCGATTACATCATCGGCTTCAAAACCGTTAAAGCGGACTGTAGGAAGTTTAAATGTTTTTAAAATTTCTTCTATTTTGTCTATTTGAGCATGTAGGTCATCGGGCGTTTTATCCCGCGTGGCCTTGTATTCTTTGTACATCTCATGTCTAAAGGTGGGTGTAACCGAGTCGAGTGCGGTAACAAAAAGTTTAGGATTATATTCGGCAAATATGGAATGAAGGCTTTTAAAAAAGCCGAAAATGGCCGAAACGTTTTCGCCCTTAGAGTTTGTAAGAGGTCTTGAAACAAAGGCAAAGTAAGAGCGGTAAATAAGCCCGTAGGCATCCAAAACATAGATTATATCTTTCATAAATTAAGACCTCCGTTCGGGAAAGAATTATACTATGTAAAAGCCTTTAAATGCAAGCATTAAATGCAGGCTATATTGTTATTTTTATTAGAAAAGCCCTGTAATTCTTGACTATGTGTACAATAGCATATATACTATAAATTATAAGGGAGTTTAGAAGTGATTTTTGAATGAGGTGAGATCAAAAATGAAGCTAACATAAAAAAGCATGACAGTATTTCATTCAAAATAGCTGCTCGTGTGTTTCTTGACAGTAAGCGTATAGAAAAAAAGGTAAAGGTTATAAAACAAAATCAATGCTGTTTTACGCTCTTACGCGTTCGGCTGATTCTATATTAAAACCGTCTTCCTTTCCCAAGATTGACTTATTCCTTTTATATTGATATAATCTTGTCATATCAAAATTTAAGGGGTATCTATGCAAATAAAACGAGAAGCGGTTTGCGGAACACTCCAATCAAATGATTGCCTTGTCCGTGTTGAACCGTCCTTAAAACCGGAGGACGGTATTGAGCTTGATTTAAAAAGCTCTGTTTTAAACGAATTCGGTGCACAAATAAAAAAAATTGTGCAGGAAGTTTTGGATGAGTTTGAAGTAAAAAATGCCAAACTCTTTATCGAAGACAAGGGTGCTTTAGATTGTACGATCAAGGCCCGTGTAGAAACAGCATTGAGGCGCGCAAATGAAAAATAGAAGAAGTATGCTTTTTATGCCCGGTAATAACCCGGGAATGTTGGTATCGGCCGATATTTTAGGAGCTGATTCCATCATCTATGATTTGGAAGATGCCGTCTCACTCGATGAAAAAGATTCGGCCCGTACGCTGGTACGGAATGCTCTTTCCTTTTTAAAGTTTACCCATTCCGAAATTACTGTCAGAATAAATCCCATCGATTCCCCTTATTGGGAAAAAGACTTGGAAGCTATTATTCCGGTTCTTCCGGACGGAATCGTAATCCCTAAGGCTTCGGTCGATGCAGTTCACTCTGTCGAGCAAAAAATAAACGAGATAAAAAAGGCACATAATATCACTAAGAATTTCAGCTTTCTTATGCTGGTAGAATCCGCCCGCGGAATTATGGATGTAAATTCGATAGCCAAGGCCTCATCGCTAATTCAAGGCCTTCTTTTAGGCGGCGAAGATTATTCGGTCGATATGGGGATTCAGCGTACCCGTCTTTCAAAAGAACTGGAATATGCCCGCTTTAGTTTGACGACAGCCGCCCATGCCTATGGTTTGGATTCCCTTGATACCCCCTTTACGGATGTAGAAGACTTTGAGGGGCTAAGGCTCGATACGGCCTTTAGTAAAAGCATAGGATTTTCCGGCCGATTGGTTATCAATCCCCGTCAGGTCGAAGAGATTCATAAAATATTTTCTCCTTCAAGTGCCGAAATTGAAAGGGCCGAGGCTATTTTACAGGCCGCTGAAGAAGCCAAACAAAAGGGCTTAGGCGTATTCAGCTTTAAGGGAAAGATGGTCGACTTACCGGTTATCAAGAGGGCTCAAGCTCTTTATGATTCTGCCAAAAACTGGGGCTTGATAAAATAGGGAGGAAGAGATATGAATAACATACTTGGAAGAGAAGGCTTAGGCAATCCTTTTAAAGGAGCCTTTGTAAATAAAAAAAATGCAAAATATGAGCTTACAAAAAATGTAAAACCCGCCTTCGGGAAAACCTTAGCCCAAGCCCTTGATGAGCTTAAACTCCATGACGGAATGGTTATAAGTTTTCATCATCACCTTAGAAACGGCGACTATGTTCTTGATATGGTAATGAGGGAAATTAAAAAAAGAGGAATCAAAGATTTGACCGTAATGGCTTCTTCGATTTTCCCCTGCCATGAAATTTTGGTTGAACTTATGGAAGACGGAACGGTTAGCCGGCTTATGACCTCCTATATGTCAGGGCCTGTTGCAAAGGCTGTAAGTTACGGCAAGTGTAAAAAGCCCGTAATTATGACTACCCACGGCGGACGGCCCAGAATGATTTTAGAAAAAGAGGTTACGATAGATGCTGCCTTTTTAGCCTCGCCCTGTGTAGACGATCAAGGAAATATTTCAGGCTCCGAAGGAAGGTCATTTTGCGGTTCCTTAGGTTATGCCGTAGCCGATGCTCAAATGGCAAAAAAAACTATAGCCATTACCGATACAAGAGTTTCAAAGGTTAAAAGACCAGACATTGAAGGCCGTTTTGTAGACATGGTGGTAGAAGTAGATAAGATAGGAGACCCTGCGGGTATTGTAAGCGGAACAACTCAGATTACAAAAGATCCTATCGGCTTAAAGATAGCACGCGACTGCCGCACTCTCATTGAACACTCAGGTCTTTTTAAGAACGGCTTTAGTATGCAGACGGGAGCCGGCGGCATTTCCCTTGCCGTTGCAGATGAAATGCACCGAGCAATGAAAGAAAAAAATATAAAGGGAAGTTTCGGGTGCGGCGGTATTACTGGTTATTTTGTAAAGATGCTTGAAGAAGGCCTTTTTGAAGACCTTTATGATGTTCAGTGCTTTGACCTTTCGGCCGTAGATTCTACCGAAAAAAATGCAAACCATCACAAGATTTCGGCCGACCTTTATGCAAACCCCAATAATCCCGATCATGTTGCAGGAAAGCTGGATGTTGTCATTCTCGGTGCAAGCGAAATAGATTTGGACTATAACGTAAACGTAACTACAGGTTCCGACGGTATAATATTGGGAGGTTCGGGAGGACATGCCGATACGGCCGCAGGAGCAAAACTTTCGATAATCGTTTCAAAGCTCTTTAATGCCCGCATTTCTTGTCTCGTCGATAAGGTCCGCACCGTAACCACTCCGGGAGAAACAATCGATGTTTTTGTTACTGACAGAGGTATTGCAATTAATCCGCGCCATGCAGATTTAATTAAAAAGCTGAAGGCGGAAACAAATCTTGAAATTAAAACCATCGAAGAATTAAAAGAAATTGCAGAATCCTTTACGGGAAAACCCCAAGTTAAGCCCCGTTACGGCGAAGTGGTGGGAATAAGCACCTACCGTGACGGCACCGTTTTGGATGTCATCAATAAGGTTTAAGCAAAATTCTTCCTATTGACTTTTTTGTTGATTTTTGGTAAAGTTTCTTTATCAAAAATCAACTTGCCAACTTAGCTCACCCGGCAGAGCAGCACCCTCGTAACGTGCAGGTACTCGGTTCAAGTCCGAGAGTTGGCTTTTTTTATTTCTACATAGTTTTTTCTTTTCATTAACAATCAGCTAAATCATTGAAAATTTTAAAGGAACCGCAAGGGGGCGGAGAGCGCAAAGGAAATTTTAGTGAAAATTATCGGTTTTTGTGATACAAAAGCAGGATATTATGATATAATAAAGTTGTCAGGAGTAAGATATGATAACAAATGAGATCCGCTGTATTGCCGAGCAGCTTAAGAAAAGTGTAAACCCTCAAAAAATATACCTTTTTGGTTCTTTTGCACGGAATGAAGAACAAGCAGACAGTGACTATGATTTTTATTTGGTAATGTCAGATTCTGTTACAGACAGGCTATCTGTTTCCCAAAAAGCTTATCGCGCTTTGCGCGGTTTGAAACGCCGTTCAGTAGATATAGTTGTCGGTTCTGTTTCCGGTTTTGAAGAAAGAAAAACCCGAAAAACCCTTGAAAATATCATAGATCGCGAGGGACTTGTATTGTATGAAAAATGAAAGTGATGTAAAAGAATGGGTGCGTTATGCGGATATGGATGTTCTTTCTGCAAATCACCTGAATGAAATTCAGTATCCAAAACCACTGGAGATAATCTGTTATCATTGTCAGCAAGCGGCAGAGAAAATGTTAAAGGCATTGCTGCTTGCCTATGATGGAGAATTACAAAAAACTCCTGACTTAGGTTTACTTACAGATGAACTTTCAGAGTTTGTAACTTTTTCTGAGGATATTTTAAATTCAGCTGACGCACTTACACCGTATGGAGTAAAAATTCGTTATCCGCAGGAATTAAATATAAAAGAGTATCATGTTGCAAAAGCTATTTCGGATATGAAAATTATTTATGATTTCGTAACAAATAAAATAAATGAACTTCAACTATCTCTACCAATAAAAGAATTGAATAAAGAAAATAATACCTAACAGCCATGTCAATCTGATATTGTCTTAGATCTGGAATACAATTTTAAACGAAGAGATACAATCATTCTCCCCTTGCTTTTATTAAAATCATCGTGTATACTTTGGAAAACAAACATTATAATGCTTAAAATTTTTAAGCTGTTTTTTAGGAGATTAGTATGTATGATTTAATCGTTTTGGGCGGAGGCCCGGGCGGCTATGTTGCTGCCATAAAAGCTGGAAGGGCAGGGCTAAAAACCGCTCTTATCGAAAAAAACAGGCTTGGAGGAACTTGTTTGAACAAGGGCTGTATTCCGACAAAATACCTTCTTCACACAGCCGAAGTTTTCGGGAGCTTTGCCGAAAACGATCTCGGTCTTTCAGGTGAAAACTTAAAATACGACATTAATGCCATCTACGAGAAAAAAAATGCTGTTGTGGATAAACTTGTAGGCGGTATCGAAAAACTCATCGAAAACGCCGGCGTTGATTTTTATAATGGGGAAGGCAAAATCACTTCAAAATCTTCCGTAAGTGTAAATGGAAAAGAGCTTGAATTTAAAAACCTCATCATCGCAACAGGTTCTTCTGTTTTTGCTCCTCCGATAGCCGGAATCGAAACTGCTATGACCTCTGATGATATTTTAGGAAAAGAGCCTGTCGATTTTAAGAGCGTCATCATCATAGGCGGCGGCGTTATCGGCATTGAGTTTGCCACAGTCTATGCAAATTTAGGTAAGGAAGTAACCATCGTCGAACTCGAAAAAACAATCCTCCCTCCCTTTGACAGGGATATTGCAATGCAGCAGGCCCTTGTTCTAAAAAAGAGGGGAGTAAAGATAATAAACGGAGCCATGGTAACTAAAATAGAAAAAACCGGCTGTACCTTTACCCTTAAAGAAAAAGAAGAACACATTACAGCCGATGCCGTAATCGTCTGTATCGGCCGAATTGCCGAAATAAAGGATATCGGCCTTGATTCCGCCGGAATCGAATACGATAAACGGGGTATAATTACCGATGCCTGTATGAAGACAAATGTTGAAGGTATTTATGCTATAGGGGATGCAGTAAAAGGAAACGTAATGCTCGCCCACAATGCCGAAAATCAAGGTCATCTGGTTGTAGAAAATCTTGTAAATAACACAAAACATGAAAAACAAGATGTTATTCCTTCCTGTGTATATTCCACACCTGAGATTGCAGGAGTCGGCCTTTCGGAAAAAGAGGCTGAAGCCAAGGGAATTACCGTAAAAATCGGAAAAGTTCCTATGGGCTCAAACGGAAAGTCGGTGCTTTCAGGCTTGGATGTAGGCTTTATTAAGGTTCTATTTAATGAAGAAGACAGGATTGTAGGCTGTCAGATGATGTGCGATTCGGCTACGGATATGATAGGAGCTATCGGAACTCTTGTAACAAACAAGGCTAAAAGGGAAAATATCTTAAAATCCATGTATCCTCATCCCACGGTAGTAGAAGCCTTTTATGAAGCTGTAGAAGACGTCGAAAAATCGGCTACCCACATGATCTATAAAAAATAATTATAAGAGAGAGCCTTTCAAAACTTCAGTTTTGTAAAGGCTTTCCATGACAGCTTTGATTTTGTAATTAAAGCAATATTTTTTTATCTATTTGCTATTGCTTTTCTTTTACATCTGGTGTACAATATGGTTAATTGGGAGGCATGTTTTGAAAGAACAAAAAAGCAGTTTTAAAATGTTTTTTACAATAGGATTGCTGCTCTTAATTTTTATAGCAGCATTTGTTGTTATAAAAACTGCAGGTGCATCTGTAGAAAGAGGATTATTAAAAGTTCAAGGAATTTATGGTGTCAGCATACCGATTTCCGAAATCAGAGAGGTCAAAAAACTTGAAACTCTGCCTTCTTTAGGAGTAAGTCGGGTAAACGGCATAGGTCTGGGGCCGATTAAGATAGGCTATTTTAGATATAAGGAATTAGGCCCTGTAAAATTATGTATACTAAAAAACGAAGCTCCCTATATATTGGTTATAACCGATGAACAAAAAATTCTTATAGGCTTAGGCAAGGAAAAAAATGAAGAGCTTTATAATAAGCTGCAAGATAATTTATAATTAATAATTTGTAATCAAAAAATTACACATTATCCATTACAAATTAAAATAAATTTAGGAGGATGAGATGAAAAGAACACCCTATTATGAAACTTTGCTCGCCAAGGGCGGCAAGTTTGTTGAGTTCGGCGGATATGAAATGCCCATTCAGTTTGCCGGTATCTTAAAAGAGCATCTTGCAGTTCGCAATAATGTAGGACTTTTCGATGTTTCGCACATGGGAGAGTTTTATATTGAAGGCGACAATGCCGAAGCTGCCGTAAATGCCCTTATTACAAACGACATTCGCGGAATGGCTGACGGAGATGTACGCTACACCCTTATGTGTAACGAAAAGGGCGGAATTGTAGATGACTTCCTTGTTTACCGTTATAATCAAAAGAAATTCCTTTTGGTTGTAAATGCCGGAAACCACGACAAGGACTATGACTGGGTAAAAAAACACTTGGATAAGAGTGTTACCTTTACTGACCGCTCTTCTGAAATTGCCCAGCTTGCAATTCAAGGGCCTAATGCTCCTGCTGTGGTAAAAAAGTTTATTGATCCTTCAGCAATACCTCCGGCTTACTACACATTTAAGACATTCCAGTGCCCTAAGGGGGAGGTAATCGTTTCTCAGACAGGTTATACAGGAGAAGACGGATACGAAATCTACTGTCCCAAAGAATGGGCTCTCGAGCTTTTCAATCAAGTTATGAAAGCCGGAGAAGAATTCGGAATAGAGCTTTGCGGTTTAGGCTGCCGGGATACATTGCGTCTTGAAGCTGGAATGCCCTTGTACGGCCATGAAATGACCGAAGACACCTTGGCAACCGAAGTAACCTTAAAACCCTTTATCAAGCTCGAAAAAGAAGATTTTATCGGTAAAAAAGCTCTTGAAACCAATGAAGCTAAAAAAATAAGAAAAGGCTTTAAGATGATTGACAGGGGTATTGCCCGAGATCATGACAAGGTTTTCTTGGGCGATAAGGAAATCGGTTATGTTACAACTGGAACTTCATCTCCTTCACTAAAGGTCGGTATCGGACACATGAGAATTGACCGAGGCATTAAAGACGAAGAAGTCTTTATTGAAGTACGCGGTAAAAAACTCAAGGCTAAAGTCGTACCCACAAGCTTTTTAAAGGAAATTAAGGGCAATTAAAAAGTTTTGTAAGTTTTTTTAAAAAACTTAAAAATAAAATATAGGAGTTAGATATGGAAATTAAAGAAGATGTAAAATACTTGGAATCACACGAATGGTTCAAGAAAGAAGGAAACATCGGTATTGTCGGAATCAGCGATTATGCTCAAGGTGAAATGGGAGATGTCGTATTCGTTGAGCTTCCTGAAGTAGGAGATGAAGTTACAGCCGATAAAGCCTGTGCTACAGTAGAATCGGTAAAAGCCGTTTTTGAAATCATCAGCCCCATGACAGGAAAAGTCGTTGAAATAAACGAAGAGCTCTTGGATGCTCCCGAAAAAATCAATGAAGATGCCTTCGGTTCATGGTTCTTTAAGGTAGAACTTAAAGGGGAATCTTCAAAATTAATGGATGCAGGTGCATACAAGGGCCTCTGCAAGTAAGTAATTTTTCTTCTTTGTAAAAGCGGCAAAAAAATTGTTGAACCGATTTAATTTGCCGCCTTTCAGATGTTAAAATTAAATTAGGAGGGTCGATAAACGGCTCGGCAGAAATTCAGCCTCACCGTTTATCTGCCGAGTTTGCCTTTTAGGCAAACATCGCATTATTATATGCAGTTTTGCAAGCAAAACTGCGTGAAAAAACTTTTTTCGGAAACTGATGTTTCCTGCAAAAAGTTTTTATGGGAGAATTTATGTCAAATTATATTCCTCACTCCGCTGAGGAAACAAAAGAGATGCTTGATCTCATCGGCGTAAAATCGATTGATGATTTATACGGTTTTGACAGCAAGGACTGTAAAACAGTCGATGTAGGCGAGGGGAAAACTCAAGCAGAAGTTGAAAAGTTTTTTCAAAATTTAAGCAGTGAAAACACTGTTTTTAAATCGATATTACGAGGTGCAGGTGCCTATAACCACTATGCTCCTGCAGCTGTAAGGCACATGGCTTCCAGAGAAGAGTTTTTAACTGCCTACACACCCTATCAGCCCGAAATGAATCAGGGCGAACTTCAGGCAGGTTTTGAATATCAGTCAATGATTTGTGAGCTTACCGGAATGGATGTTTCCAATGCCAGCGTTTATGACGGAGGCACGGCAGTAGCAGATGCTATAGTTATGTCCTTAGGACGAAAACAAAACAAGGTTTTGATTTCGGAATGTGTTGAGCCAAGTTCAATTCAAATTGCTAAAACCTATCTAAAGCACAGCGGTGTAGAATTCGTAATGATTCCAAAAGACGGCTATAAAACCGATATTTCAAAGATTAAGGGCCTTTTGGATGAAAGTGTCGGAGCAGTAGTTATGCAGCAACCGAACCGTTTCGGTACAATCGAAGACTGCGAAGCTGTCGGTAAACTTGTAGAAGGCACTAAAACTCAGTTTGTAATGAGCTGCAATCCTATTTCTTTGGCAATCTTAAAAACACCGAAAGAATGCGGTGCATCAATTGCCTTAGGAGAAGGTCAGGCCTTAGGTCTTCCTCTAGGTGCAGGAGGCCCCTATCTCGGCTTCCTTTCTACAATTGAAGCCAATATGCGAAAAATCCCCGGCCGAATCATCGGTCAATCAACTGACCATGACGGCAGAAGAGCCTTTGTTCTAACTCTTCAAGCCCGTGAACAGCACATAAGGCGCGAAAAAGCAAGTTCAAGTATCTGTTCTAACCAAGCTCTTTGTGCGCTGAGAGCCTCAATGTTTATGGCTGCCTATGGAAAGGAAGGCTTAAAAACCGTTGCAAATGTTTCCGTAAGCAATGCCCACTATCTTGCCGATGAACTTAAAAAAATCGGCTTAACCGTAAAAAATAACGGAGAATTCTTCCATGAATTCGTAACGGACGGAAAAGGAAAGGCCGATGCAATTCTTTCAAATCTTGAAAAAAACGGCGTTTTAGGCGGTTTAAAGATTTGCGATGATTCCATTCTTTGGTGTACGACCGATGTTCTTTCCAAATGCGAGCTTGATAAGGCCGTAAAAATTATTAAGGAGGTATTGTAATGAGCGAATTGATTTTTGAAAAATCAGTAAAGGGTCATAAATTTGCCGAAGCAAAATTGACTGTACCCGAATATAAACTTGATTCAAAATATTTAAGAGCAAGCGATGCAAAACTTCCTGAAGTTTCGGAACTTGAATTTGTCCGTCATTATATGGAATTGAGCAAGCGGACTCACGGTGTTGACAACGGTTTTTATCCTTTAGGTTCTTGTACGATGAAGTATAATCCCAAACTCAACGAAGAAGTTGCGGCTCTTCCGAATTTTACCAATATTCACCCATTGCAGCCTGAACATACAATGAAAGGTTGTATTGAGGCCATGGGAGATTTAGGTAAAAAACTCGGTGAAATTACCGGAATGGATGCTTTCTCCCTCCAGCCGTCAGCAGGTGCTCACGGAGAGTTCACAGCCCTTTTGGTAATCAGAGCCTATCACGAAAAACGCGGCGATCATGCTCGAAACAAGATTTTAGTTCCCGATTCGGCACACGGTACAAACCCTGCCAGTGCTGCAATGGTCGGATGCGAAATTATAAACATTCCTTCAGATAAAGACGGAAATGTAGATATTGAAGAATTAAAAAAGATTGCCGGAAGCGATACGGCTGCCCTCATGCTTACAAACCCGAACACTCTCGGACTCTTTGAAACCCATATCAAAGAAATTGCCGAAATTGTTCACAAAGCAGGCGGCTTATTGTACTATGACGGTGCTAACCTTAACGCCATTATGGGAAGACTAAGACCCGGAGATATGGGCTATGATATAGTTCACCTTAACCTACACAAGACCTTTTCGACTCCTCACGGAGGCGGAGGACCCGGAAGCGGCCCAATCGGTTGTAAAAAATTCCTTGCAGAATTCTTACCTGTTCCTGTAGTTACAGGCTCGGACGGAAGCTATAAGCTGGATTATAACCGCCCTGATTCAATCGGCAGAGTTAGAAACTTCTACGGAAACTTCCTTGTCTACTTGCGTGCCTATGCCTATATCCTTACACTCGGAAGCGAGGGTATAAGGGAAAGCTCAGGCTATGCCGTATTAAATGCAAACTATCTAAAGAAAAAACTTGAAAAAGAATTCGATGTTGCATTTGACAGAACCTGTATGCACGAATTTGTTCTTACTCTTGAAAAGATTAAGGAAGAAACCGGTGTAAGCGCCCTTGACATAGCTAAGGGCTTAATCGATGACGGTATCCATCCGCCGACGATGTACTTCCCGCTCATCGTACACGAAGCATTGATGTTTGAGCCTACGGAAACGGAAAGCAAGTCCACCTTGGACTTTACTGCCGAAGTTATGATCAAACTAAAAAAAGAAGCCTATTCAAATCCCGAAAAGCTTCACGGCTATCCCTACACACGCCCCATCGGCCGAGTAGACGAAACAAAGGCTGCCCGTGAACCTGTTTTAAGGTACAAGGCTTGCTGCTGCTGTAAATAAACAGCTTTAAATTTGAACAGCTTTGATGCCCCCTCTAAAGACTGATGTTTTTAGAGGGGGATTTTTGAAAGCTATTAGTTATGTAAAAGGAATAAGATGGAGAAACAATATACTTTTTTTGATTTGATTATAGAAGTTTTTGAAAAAGTAAAAAAGCCAATGACTCCAGAAGAAGTTTGGGAAAAAGCGGTTGAGTTTTCTTTTGATAAAAAACTAGGAAGCTCAGGTAAAACTCCGGCCGCTACAGTAGGAGCAAGATTATATGTAGATGCCAAAGAAAAGGCTGAAAAAAGTACTTTTATTCAAGTTTCAAAACGTCCTTCAAGATTTATTTTAAGAAGTTTAAATATAAGCGGAAGTGAAATAAAACGGGAAATCGAGAAAAAAGAAAATGCAGAATTAAAACAAAATAATGAAAGTAATTTTAATGAAAGAGATTTACATCCGCTTTTAGTAAAATATGTTTATTCAAACCCGCATTTTAATTGTTACACAAAAACTATTTATCAGGAAAATTCAGTAAAAAGAGTAAAAGGGGCTAATGAATGGCTGCATCCTGATTTAGTAGGTGTATATTTTCCGTTTAAAGACTATTCAAAAGAAACAATGAAACTTCAAACTTCATTGAATGTCAATTCAATAAAACTGTTTTCCTTTGAAATGAAAAAGAATATAGATTATTCTAATTTAAGACAGTATTTTTTTCAGGCTGTTTCAAATTCAAGCTGGGCTAATGAGGGATATTTAGTTTGCTTGAAAATCGATGAAGACCCTAATTTTAAAAATGAGCTTCAAAGATTATCTAATGCTTTTGGAATTGGAATTATAAAGCTGAATCCGGAAAGTATAAGTGAGTCAGAAATAATTTGTAATGCTAGATATAATGAAAATATAGATTGGGATACTTTGGAAAGACTTTCAGAAGATAATCCTGATTTTAATAAATTTATATCAGACTTAACTGAAGATATTGCTTTAGGAAAAGTAAAAAGTACTTATGATAAAGTAATTACAGATGATAAATTTGAAAATTATTTAAAAGAAAAGAGTATTATTTGATAAATAACTATCTTTAAAAATGTATTGATTTTTTAGAAATTACATTATCAGCAAAGCTGATCTTATTGATTAATGTTGATAAATATAAACATACAGAGGTATTTTTATGAGTGAAAAATTAAATTTGGTTATTCTTGACGGGTTTACATCCAATCCCGGCGATCTTTCTTGGGATGAGTTAAAATCGGTTTCAAACCTTACAATATACGATAAAACAAGTGCAGATGAACTTCTTGAAAGGTGTAAGGAGGCTGATGCCGTTCTTACCAATAAGGTTGTTTTTTCTAAAGAAATAATGGATTCTTTGCCGCGTCTTAAATATATAGGAGTTTTAGCTACAGGCTACAATGTTGTCGATATTGAGGCTGCAAAAGCAAAAAATATTTGTGTAACAAATATTCCCTCTTACAGCACCGATAGCGTGGCTCAACTTGTATTTGCCCTTATTTTTCACTTTTATTGGCATGTAAAGGAGCATAGCGATGAGGTTACGGGCGGAAAATGGTCGGCTTCTCCCCATTTTTGCTATCACAGCTTTGATATAAGAGAGCTTTCCAATAAAACAATGGGTATAATCGGTTTTGGGAACATAGGCCAAGCCGTTGCAAAAATTGCCCTTGCAATGAATATGAAGGTAATCTATTTTAACCGCTCTAAAAAAAATATTAAGGGCTTAGAAGAAGCAAAACAGGTTCCTTTAAATGAGCTTTTTTCTTCTTCCGATATAATAAGTTTAAACTGTCCTTTGACTGAGGAAACAAAAGAAATTATAAATGCCGAGTTCTTAAAAAGAATAAAAAAAACTTGTATCATAATCAATACGGGACGGGGGCCTCTTATAAACGAAAAAGATGCAGCAGAGGCTTTAAAAGAAAAGAAGCTTGCAGGCCTTGCCTGCGACGTTCTCAGTGTAGAACCTCCGGCTAAGGATAATCCCTTGTTTAATGTTCCCAATTGTATTATAACGCCCCACATAGCATGGCAAACCTTTGAGGCAAGAAAAAGGCTTATAAAAATGGCCGCAGATAATGTAAAGGCTTTTATGTCAGGTAAAGAAATAAACAGAGTAAATTAGGTTTTATTTTACCTGTTGTTCTTTTTTTAATTTTATGTATACTATTCTTTTGGGTATTATAGATACTCTTAGAAGGAACTTATGAACTGGAAAGTTATTTATTTTTTATTGATAGTATTGTTTTTAGGCTTATTTGCAGGTTTTAATATGAAAAATTCTTGTGATGTTTCTTTGATTTTCTATACTTTTGAAAATATACCTGTTTATGTAAGCAATATTTTTTCGTTTTTAATCGGACTTGTCTTAACCATTCCTTTTTTATTTGGAAGTAAAAAGAAAAAAAATAAGCCTGTAAACGAGAAAAAAGAAACATTTACGGCAAGCGATGGTGTCGGAATAGACACTGTGGACTTAAAAAAGCCTAAAAAATCATGGTTTAAACGTAAAAAAGAATCTACAACTTCAATGACCGATACGAACTCTGAAATTAAATGAGGTAAGAGATAAAAAGGTTTATGGAATTTAAGATAAAAAAAATACTATTTTTTTTATTGTTTCTCTTTTTTTTGCATAGCCTGACTGCTCAAAATTCCTTACCTCCGAATGTTCAAAAGATTATCAAAACCGGTTTTACAAAAAAAACTCCTTTTGAGACCTCTTCCTTTATTGAAGCAGAAATAAAAAAGATTTCTTCAAATGAAGAAAAAATTATAGCTCTATCCGTTTTGGCCGACTATGAAGAAAGGTTCGATTTATTTTTACGAGCCGGAAGACACTATCTTGAAGCTGCGGAACTTTCTCCCGAAACCGGAAGAAAAACTCTTTTAACCAAGGCTTTTGGAGCATTCCTTTTAGCCGATAACATAACCGAGGCTTCAGAACTTTGTCGTAACCGCTTGCTGCCCGTCATTGAGGCTCCATTTTCAAAAGAAGATATAAAAATTCTTGTTTTTTTTGAATGGCTTAAATTGAAATCGGATGAAAAGAGCTCTCTTGAAAATATAAAAAAATATGTTACCGATTCAAAATTTTCAGAATTTCATCCTGCCATGCTTTTGACTCTTTGGTGGATCGATGGGGATAAGAAGGCTGAGAACACCCTCGTAAAAAAATTCCCTAACAGCATTGAGGCCGCTGTTGTCCGAGGTGAGGCTTTTTTAAGCCCTAAAACATTTTGGTATTTAATGCCTCAAAATAGGGAATTTAAAGAATCTCTTGCAGACTCAGCTTCCGAATCCGTTTCATTAAGCCAAGGCGAAACTTTAGCACAAAATAATGAATTGCCGGCTGCAAAATTTTATCAAACCGGTTTTTTTAAAACCGAAAATTTTGCAAAAGGACTTGCAGATGAGCTTAAAAAGAAGGGCTTTACCGTAACAATAAAAAAAGAAGAGCGAGGGGAGGAGGCTTTCTTTTCGGTTTTAGTAAAGGATGACGGCAAGGGAGATATGGTTATCCGGCTAAAAAGCGAGGGCTATGAAGCCGTTCCGATCTTTGATTAGGTTTCTTACTTTTTTTCTTTAGACTTTTTATCATCTTGCATTGAATCTTTTTTTTCTGTTGTTTTATCTTCTTTTTTTAGTTCAGGCGGATTTAAAAGTTTTTCTATTTCTTTTTCAAGTTCACTAATAGTTTTTTTATCATCGTCTTGTGTAAATTTTTCCTTTGATTCGTTAAGAAGCTCTTTTGCTTTTTCGTATTTTTTTACTATGATTAAAATTCTAACATAGTTAAAGAAATATTCAGGAGTTTCCTTATCTTCCAAATAAATTTTTTCATAAATTAAAAGGGCTTTTTCTTCTTTTCCCGATGAGGCTAGAGCATAGGCATAGGCTGTAGACAGCTTTATGTTTTCGGGAGCTTTTTTATAAAGGGGTTCAATATATTTTAAGCAGTTTTCCCAATCATTTTGAAGAGAATATACTTGTGCCAAATTATATTGAGCTGCATTTTTATATTTTTCAGACTTCGCGGCTTTAAGGTAATAATCTGCGGCCTTTGGGTAGTTTTTTATCTCTGCATATCCTTGGGCTATCGAAAAGTATTCTCCTGCAAGGTCTTCTTCAATAGACCCCTTTGCAAAAAGTTGTGTAAAAGAAGCAAAAAGCAAGATTCCTAAAATAATTATAAAGATATTTTTTCTCACCTTTTTTGAATCCTCTAGTTTCCTAAAACGGTTTTTTCTATCTGTCGAAGCTGAGAGCGGTAAAGCCCCGCAATATTTGAGCCGTAGTCTGCAAGGAGCTGAATAATGTTTCGGGGTGTTTCATCGGTATCGGTTCCGTTTATCCTGTCTCCTGCATCGCCGAGGCCCGGCATGATATAGGCTGAAGCATTTAGGGCAGGGTCCATCCAAAGGGTGTATAGGGTGCAGTTATCTAAAGCACGCACAATGCGTAAGGCTCCCTTTAAGGCAGAAATTACATGAAAACAGCTTATCGATTTCGGCTTTACGCCCAGTTTTTTTAGGTGTTTTACAACGGTTACGAGGCTTCCTCCGGTCGCATTCATAGGGTCTGCAAAGATAAGGTCCTTTCCGTCCAAATCTTTTAGGTTAAAATAAGACTTATCCAAATCAAGGATGTACTGCATATCGTCTTCCTTGCGGGAATCATCTCTCTTAATCTTAAAGAGGGCAAAGGGGGTTACATAGCCATGCGAAGAATACTCTTCGATTTCTTTTGAAAGAATCATAGAGGGAAGGAGGGCTCCTCTCAACATAACACACATAACAGTATTTTCAATTTTATGGTCAATGTCGGTTATCTTGTGAACCGCATAGTTTTGAACCGGATTCGTTACAGGAGTTTTTACTACAAGATAGTTTTTCTTGTCTTTTTGGTGCCCCTTATAGGCAAGTTTAAAAAGCATTTCAAAAGAACGCTGGGTATAGTATAAGAATTCGCTGTGTTCGGTTTTTATAGAGCGGAGTTTTGCAATAACCCTTGAAGCCTCGGCATGATTTTCATGTTCGGTATCAAAAGAGAAAACTTTAAGTTGAGGTATTTCTTTGCATATATTTTGCATAAGATGCCCCATCTCGGTATAAAGTCTTATAACCTCATCTTTGGCCTTTTTCTTTTTTTCGCTGTTTTCCTTTTCTAAAACAGCAAAATTTTCAATAGCTTCCTGATAAAGAGCATTCATTTCGTTAAGATGCCTTAGATCGTCTTCAGTTAAATACCCGTCAAGAGCTTCTGCCCCCATAATTACCTTACCCATATCGGCTCCCAGAAAAACTTTTTGCAGGAAGCCTCAGCTTCCGAAAAAAGTTTTTTCATGCAGTTTGTTTACAAACTGCATACAATAATGCGATGTTTGCCGAAAGGCAAACTCGACAGATAAACAGTGAGGCTGAATTTCTGCCGAACTGTTTATCAAATCTCCTAATTTAAAATCAGGGAAGTATAAAAGAAAATCTGTAAAAATTCAAGGGGTTCGCTTAAAATCGGACATCCATGTCCGATTTTAAGCGGGGTAAGATTACTTAGTATCGTTAAGTATATATTTATATAGTGCTTTTTTTATATCTATTGCTACATTTTTTCTTGCGGAAGTATGCAATGGAACAACACGGATTGGCCTTCCTTTAAAAGTATAATAATAGATATTTATTTTTTTACCTTGTTCTTCATGAGTTTCCGGTTTATTGTTTTTATCTTGTTTTAAAATGGCATCGTCAGTTTCTACATAATATTTTTTAAAAAATTTTTTGTACATGTCTTTGGAAGTAAGTACGATTGTATCAATACCTTTATATTTATCAAGAAGGGAGTTAAGATCGTTAGTTTCCATAACTTCAAGGTTTTTATCTGAATTATTATTTTCAGTTCGTATTGCTTTTTTGACAATATCTGTTATGCCTATATTGTGTTTTTCCAATACTTCTTTTTTTTCTTTTATTGTCTTTAATAAATTTTCTTTACAGCCTAAAGCATATTCTATTAATTCCCAAAATTCGTTACGCTTATTGCCGTAATACCAATCTTCTTTGTCATTCTCTTTATTAGGATCCGTAAAATCTTTTCCCGGAAAGGTACCCAATATTAGTGTCTTTGTGGTTTTAGAAACGAAGGGCTCAAACGGATGTACATGTTCTGTGCTGCTATTTAAAGCAGAATTGTTTTTGTTGTTCATAAAATTTTCCTTAAAATATAATTTTTCCGCTTTTTGTGATTACCCCTATAAATTGCGGAAATTTTTATAAGGGCAGTTTGATTATTTACCAAAGGACAGAATGTCCGAGGTTCCAAACCGATAAAAACGGTACACGGATGTACCGTTTTTATCAGAAGCCTGCTAGACAACAAACGCTAACATAGTTGCTCTTGTCCCAGTTGCCCACACCGCCATTGCCGAAATGGACTAGCCACGCGTGATACTCGTAGGAATTCTGAGACGACGACCAAATCGACGAAGTATCTAGGCTTGAATCGGAATATGAGTTTCCAAGACCGTGTATCTTTGCAAGGCTCTCATTGATTGCCTCGCGGTTCTTATAAACTTGACAAAGCTCTTGAAGACTCGGCATATACCACGCAATATTTGCACCGCCAAGCTGTGCAGCATATGTCGTGTTATACCGATTTACCCAGTCAAAGGCAGGATAGTTTTCTGCAACAACAGCATCCTGTGTCCCTGTAGGGTCTATACTGCATATATAATCCCAGTTATCGCTTCCGTCAAGGTCTCTGGTAAATGTTGCCATTGAGGCAGTACCCTCTCCTGTAGCAGAGGGTGTACAGATTATACCTTCAAACTTCGTATTATAACCGGAGCTTCCATACTTTGCCCAGTGTAATTCTGACTGGCTTATATGGAGGGCTATACCTATTGCTCTTCCATAGCCGTTTACCCCTGCAATAATTGCAACAGGAGGATTAGTTGGCTCTATCGCTGTATACTCATCTTTAGATTTAAGCGTTTTATCCGCAAGCACGATTTTACCTACAGTGTACTCGCTATAGTCTTTTACACTAAAGGTGCCGTTCAGACTTTGACTTCCGCTTGTAGTTGTTACGATATAATCTCCTGCCTGTCCGGGGATTGTCAGTTCTACTGTAAGCTCAGTATCGCTTAGGATGCTAACGGTAGAACCGTTTGTAATTGAAGGTTTATCTGTGCAGCTTAAGGTAAAGTTACTCGGAGTTACGCCCGGAGCCTTAAAGTTTGTTCCCCTTACCCTCGCAATAAGCTTTGAGTCTTCCTTTGAGGTTCCGGCTTTAGGGATATAAAAGGAGGTAAATTTAGGAACTCCATATACCTGTATTGTAGGATTGATTATGTTTTGTCCGTAATTGTATGACAGATTAGAATAAATTCTCGTCTGTTCCTTATCTCCGAAAAATACCTTAGCTATAAAGACTCCTTCTTTTTGGGGTACGGGGATATCCGCTTTAAAGCTTGAGACGATTCCTGCCTCTTGAGTCCTTGCATCAACGGATATATCATCTCCTTCTATTCCGCCTTCACTATTATAAAGTCTTACCTTTATGCCTCCTGCAACTGCAAGATTTGCTCCTGTTATGGTAATCTTTGTCTTGGTTTCACCAGTTACCTCAGTTGAAGCTATACTTTTTAAGCTTAATTCAGGCTGTGCGGAAAGCCTTGCTTCTTTTGTGATTACAAAGCTTTCCGTTACAGGAGAATAATTTCCGCAAAGCTTTATCTTTACCGTATACCTTTTACCTTCAAAACTTGCATCATTGGATGAAATAAGGGGAGCTGTAAGGTCCACAGAGGCTTGATTATTTCCCGTATTTATGGATGTAACCGTTACAAGACTTCCCTGTAAGGCTCCTTCCTCATCAAAAATACCGGCCTTTACTGTAGTATCGGTTTGACTTGATATGAGGTTAAAGTTTGAACCTGTAATGGTAAGTCTTATCGTAAGATCGGGATCATTGTATGCAAGATGTTTACGGTTTAAAAGTATCGCAGTAAGGGAAGGACTCATGGAGGCGGTAAGGGAGATTTTTGCTTCTTCGCCCTTGTTTCCTGCTCTGTCTACAGTCTTAAGGCTGAATTCATATTCCGATCCGTCAGGTTCAATATTTTCAATCGTAAAGCTTGTTTCGGTTTTGACCTGCTCCGTTACAATCGGCGTTCCGCCCTTTTTGTAACTTACAAGATAGTGGGAAAAATCGGTATCTATAGAAGCATCCCAGTTTAAGCTTATTATTTGGGTACCCGAATTGTAGTATGCTCTAAGATTTTTAACCTTTGAAGGCGGCTCTTTGTCTATATTGCTAATCTCAATAATTTCAACTTCCCTTCGGCCCTCATTGTCCTGAACAGCCACGGAATACTTAGAGTTTTCACTTACCTCAAAACTATTGCCGGTAATTGCCGTTCCGCTTGCCAAAACATCCTTTGCGCTGTGTACGCCTTTTTTCCATTTTGCAGTTTTTACCGAAGTGCTTGAAGTAAAGCTGATGGTAACCTTGTCCTTTGTCCAAACTGTCTTTTCAGGACTTTGGTTAAGAGTAAGAGTCATAGGCTCTCCGGTCTTTGTTTCCGGTTTTACCTCAGGCTTTTGCGGACAGCCTGTAAATAATAAGCCCGCAACCAACAACAATGCAGTAAAAAATACTGCCCGATTTAAGAATTTCTTCTTAATTTTTAAATTAGTTTTTTCCATGACTAATTTTCTCCTTTTAAAGAAATTAATTTATATAAAAGGGAACTTCTAAAAACTTCAGTTTTTTAGAGGTTTTCCTTAAATTTGACTTGCGATGTTTTTCATAAGTCATTAATACATAAAGGCTTATGAAAAACTCGACGGGCATATCTAAAAACCTAACAAAGTTTTTAGATTGAGAAAAAATTTTATTCGAAAAATCAAAACTTATATGATAAAAACAAAATAAGTAACTAGAGATATTAGAACTAATAGAGAAAATGGGGGGGGTAAACTCAGGCTAACATTTTTTGTTTCTTTACAAAGCCTAAAAAGGGAAGGCAAAGAAACTAATGTTAAACACAAAAAATACTTAACCATGTGAAAATAATAGTCTAAAAACTGCAAGATGTCAAGACTGCTATAAAAATGACATAAAAATATCGAAGTATAAAATTAAAAAAGTTTATCGAGCTGCAATGAATGGGATATGTCGTAGATAAATCCGTTGCTTTGACAATAAGCCTTTATATCTTTTTCAATTTTTTTGCTTGGGCCGTATTCCAGTAAATAGACGGTAAATCCATAGGTTTTACATTGATCCAAATAGGCAAGAAAATACTCTCTATCTTCTATGGGTTTTACTCCAAATGTGTTATCCTTAAAATTGATTTCGGTAAATACACTTTCCTGATTGATTCCATTTACGATTCCTTTAAGAGCATTTTGCTTCATTGCCTGACTTATAAAAGTATCTCCGCCGTTGATTATAATAGGTTTATTTTCTTTATGTATTTCATGTAAAAGGGTCATAAGTCCCCGATATATTTCGGGTGTTTTATAATGATAATATATGTCAGCATTATCAAGAAAAAAACCGTCTATGCCTTTTTGAGATAAGAGCCGTGCTTTATCCTTAATTCTTTTTTGCCATCTTTTGTCTGCAACATTTATCCATTTTTCTTCATCCCAATTTTCATAGTCGCCTAAAGCCATATCTTTAAATGCTTCATAATCATCGCGGAATGTTTCGATAGAGCCGATGTTTAAATAAGAAAATATATTAACATTCCCGTTTTTGTGAAGCTGTGCTATATCTTCTTTAGAAAAAAATTCAGCTTCAATTACCAGTGTTTTTATTCCTTTAAGATTTACCGCTTTGTCGGAGGCCATACCTATCAATACTTTGTACTCTTTGTTGTTTTCTGCCGCCATGCCTTTTATTACAATAATCGTAAAAAAAATCAAAACCATGTAAAGATATTTTATGTTTTTCATAAACTGTTCCTTGTTAAAATCAGAATACGGGATTATACCTATTTATTTACTTGCTGTGTATACTACGGCATAATCTTCTGCACGGCTTTCCGTAAAGCTGTAATCAGAATATGCTGAAACGGATTTGAATCCTGCCTGCTTAAATAAGGCTAAAAGCATTTGCCTCTTAAGTGGATGTAATACCGTAAAATCCGAACCAACGGTACTGCACAGCTTATCGGTAAATTCTATAGTAAATCTGATATCCCCGTCAGGTAAAAAATCATAGTGCCGCTTAAAAATAAAATCTTTTGTTTCTTTATCTTTAAAGTTCATTTTTTTATCAGCAAGGATGCGGTCATAATTGAGAACTTCAACAATAAAGATGCCGTGTTCCTCTAATGACCCATACACGGAACTAAAAAAACGGCGGAGAATATCTTCATCACGCAAATGCGGAAGCGTATTACCGAAACACAGTACTCCCTTAAATTTACCGAACTGCATAATATCGGCGATATCTGCATGATAGAACATAAGCTCACCTGTTTTGCGGATACAAGAAGCTTTCTTTTCTGCAATTCCAATCATCTTTGCATTTAAGTCGAGTCCGCATATATTATATCCCTTTTGATATAAACCCATTGCAAGCTCACCGGTTGCACAGCCTGCATCGCATAACCTGCCGGGTAAAGGACAAAGATGCCTGATAAAATCAATTTTTTCCGCTTCAATCGGAAAAAGTTCGCTGTAATGTTCTGCAATTAAATCATATACATTCATAGTTTTCCTTATAAGGCCTCAGCTTTGGTAATAGTTTTTTTGTAAAATATATAAGCTTAGTATACGGTTAAGTGCTATGGTTATCAAGCGGTAAAAATTTTTCCTATTGACAAAGTTTTTTCTTTAAATATACTGGTAACATAGTTATCAAGGCGGAAAATATGAATACCGGAACTTACGCACAAACACACGAAACGATTCTCAAAAACGGTAAAGAACTTTTTTTGAAAGAAGGCTTTGAGCGTGCCAATTTGCGTGAAATATGCAGGCTTTCAGGCGTTACCACAGGCGGATTTTACCGGCACTTTAAGGATAAGGCCGACCTTTTTTCCGCATTGGTGGAACCTGCAATTCAGGGATTGCAAGCACAGTATTCCGCCTCCGAAAAACTATGTTTTACTGTGCTTGAAAACAGCGGTATCGATAAAATATGGAAAGTCTCGGCAGAAGCTCTTGAAGATTTTGTCTCTTATATTTTTGATCATCTTGAAGCCTTTAAGCTGATTCTCTGCTGCGCCTCAGGTACAAAATATGCCGAATTTACCGATTGGATGGTAGAGCGGGAAATTAAGGATATGTATAAAACCTGCGAACTGCTTGGAAAAAAAGGCATTACCGTCCGCCGTCTTCCGCCGAAAGAACTGCACATGCTGACCCATGCATATTTTTCATGCATCTTTGAAACCGTACTGCATAATTTCAAAAAAAAAGATGCTTTAAACTCAATGAAAACCCTTGCCGATTTTTTTTCCGCCGGCTGGAGGACGGTTTTTGGATTGGGAGATGGGAAAAATAAAAGTCTAAGAGGAATTTTAGTTTAGTATTTTAACGGTATAAAACAATAATATAATTTTTTTGAAATATATTTTGTATATTAGATTTATTATGGGAGAAATGAAATTATTGCATTTTTAAAAAGACTATATGACTTATCTAATATGAAAAGTCTGGACTCAAGACTAGAAAATGCATCAGTAATTATATAAATTTTGCAGTGGAGATTAGAATGACTTCGTTTTTTGATAATAGCAAATATTTTGTGTTTGACAAATCTATACCTTCTTCAAGCGGAAAAGAAATACAGGTATATAAACTTAATAATGAATTATTAGATGATAGTATTTTGAATAGTTGGGCTTCTGGATTAAGAAATAATTATGTTGAAGAGATCCTGTTAGAGCCTCTAGTTAAGGGAACAGGATTAACGCAAAAAGAGTTTTTGGAGAAGAATATATTTCCCAATCATCAAAATAAACTAGGTGCTTCGACTATGTCAGGAGAATTCGGTGAGATATTGGTATATGACTATATAAATTTTGTGCTAAAACACTATGTTACCAGGACTAGATATTTTGAAAAAGTCAATCCTAATATGCCGGTTCCTGGAAGTGATGTAATAGGGTATCAAGTTAAATATATTGATAATCCAAGCGAAACGGATCACTTAATAGTTGCTGAAGTAAAGACTCGCTCAAGTATATCTGGAAATAAAAATAGTTTGTGTAAAACAACTGTTAAAGATGCAATAGAACACTCTGTTAAAGATAGGGTGAGAATAGGAGAATCCCTAAATGCTGAAAAAAGAAGATTACTTAACCGTTCAAGAATTGAAGAGGCTAAAATAGTAGAAAGGTTTCAAAATAAAACGGATAATCCATTTTATTTAGACTTTTTTGCAGTTGCTGTATTGGATAATGAATTGTATTCAGATCAAGTAGTTTTGGATGTGGTTAATAGTCAGCATGAAAATATAAAATCTACAAATGTATTAATAATTTATTCTAAAGAATTAAAGCTTTTCTTAAGAGATTTGTATAGGAGGGCTTGTTTATGTTGATAGAAAGTACTTCAAAGTACTATTTGAAAAAAGTTCGAGCAAAAGCAAAAATGTATGAATATGGAGTGCCGGAGAATCTTCATATTGAAGTTGAAAATCAAGCCAATGATCTCATATTACTTAGTATTGGAGTAGTTGGAGACATCGCTAATGAAATATGGAACATGAAAGGAGCACCTATAATTCTTCCAAAGAACAAGGAAGAAGAATTATATTTTGTCTCAAGATTTTTTGATTCATATTTCCAATCCAAAATGAGTATAGAGATGAACCCATATTATATTTTAATGGGAGCAGTTACTTATTATTTTTGCAATATGAATGGAAGTTCAAAAGTAATGATGAGTATTATGCCGGATTTATATGATTTCGAGTTTTCTGCTTCTGGATTAGAAAATGTAATAATGTGGTTATTAGATAATAATCATGAATTTAAGATTGACAGTATAGATGAAAAATATAGAAGTTATATTACACAATTGATTGAGTACTATAATGTATTTTTTGATTGCAAAAAAACTAATAACACTAATTTCAATGACTTTAGAAGTTATGTTTACAAACTTGGCAACGACAGAGAAATATTATTTACAGATATTATTTTAGCAATATTAAAAAAGAAAATTTATAATTCTTGTATTAATCTAATGCCACTGTATTCTGGACTTGATAAGGATAATTGGATTTCAACATTTAAGAATAATGCGATGATGAAAGAAATGTGGTCATCTCAGCTTTTGTTGGGAGAAAAAGGAATTTTCAAAGGGAAATCAGGTGTTATTCAAATGCCGACAAGTTCAGGGAAAACAACTTCGGTTTCACTTGCTGTACAAGCCGCTTTTTTATCTAATAGAACTTCCATTGTAATTGTTGTGGCTCCATTCAGGGCTTTATGTAAGGAAATAATGTTTGATATGGAAAATTTTTTTGCATTTGATGAAAATATAAATATAACTGAATTTTCTGATATTCCTGAACCTAGTGAAATAGAATTAGTCACATCTGAGTCAATTGTCAAAAAAGTATTTGTTATGACTCCAGAAAAGTTGGCTTATATTTTAAAACACAATACGGAAATAATTGAAAGTATTAACATGATTATTTTTGATGAGGCTCATTTGTTTGATGATGAAGCAAGAGGGACGGATTATGAACTTTTATTAACAACTATTAATAGTTATCTTAAACCAGATGCACAGAAAATATTAGTTTCAGCAGTAATTTCGAATGCTGAACAGCTAAACACATGGATTAACAAAGATGGTATTGTAATAAGGAATAATACTATTAAGACATCAGAAAAAACGGTAGCCTTTAATAAATTTACTTCCACTAATATCAATAATGCTTATAGTAATCTTTATTTTGTGGAACCTAATAAAAATTTAGAGGAAGAATTTTATGTACCTAGAGTAGTTCAAACAAAACAACTAAAGAAGATAGATGGAGAGAGAAAGTTAAGATATTTTCCTGATTTTAAGAATAATAAGCAAGATGTAGGTATTTACTATGCAATTAAATTGATTGCAAATGGGAGTATAGCTATTTTTTGTTCAAAAAAGGATACTGTAAATAATATTCTAAAGAGATTTATTGATTTGAAAGAAAGAGGCATCTCGTTAGAGGATTTTTCTACCTTATCAGATGAAACTGAATGTTCAAAAATTGCATATCTAATAAAAAAACACCTTGGTGAAAATAATTTATATATAGCAGCATTAAATGGTATTGTAGGGCATCATTCGGGTGTGCCTAACGGAGTAAGAATTGCTGAAGAATATGCATTGAAAAAATCATTAATCCGTTGTGTAGTATGCACTTCTACATTGGCACAGGGTGTAAATTTACCTATTAAATATTTAATTGTATCTAGTATTTATCAATCAAAGCAGGTAATTAAGGTTAGGGATTTTCATAATTTGATTGGAAGAACGGCAAGAGCAGGAAAAGAGACAGAAGGGACAATCATTTTAACAGAAGATGTTTATAAAAATAGTAAGGAAACTTATAAGCAAAAAAAATATAAACGATTGCTTAATGCTGATAATTCTGAGGAGTGCTCTAGTAATCTTTTGAAATTAGTCAGAGAAGTTGATTTGGGAAATAATAGAGTAATTTCTTTTGACTTGTTGAAAAAATATATTAAATCCAGATATTCTAATAAGGCGGAATATACTGCAACAAAAAACAGCATTCTTGAATATAAAGAGCAAGGAATAGAACATATTTTAGTGTCATTGGAAAATTTCATACTTGGCTTTGCAGATATTGAAGATGAGAGTTTTGATATTATTCAATCTACATATGGATACTATTTGGCAAATGAAGAAGAAAAGGAAGAATTAAAAACCATTTATAATCTCATTAAAAGTAATATTGATACTCTTGAAGCTAGTGATAGGTTGCTTTATAGAAAAAGTATGTTAGGTATATTGACAATGAAAGAACTATCTAAATTCATAGATGACAATTTATACGAAATATCAAATGCGGATTTTGATACATTAATTAACTTGATTGCTAATAAATTGAAAGAATCTGAAAATTGTAAGATTATACCTAAATTTATTGATGATAGCCATGTTTATGAATTATTAAAAATGTGGATTAATGGTAAAAGCTATATTCAAATTTGGGACTATTCAAAGTCAGTAGATTTGCTAATTAAGCGAGGTAAAAAGAGTAGGAATATCTCTTTGGAAGATATAATAACTTTATGTGACTCAGACTTTGGATTTGCTTCATTAACAATAATACAGGCTATTATCGAGATACTAAATACTAAAGACTGCAGTGAAAACATACAGGAAGCTTTAAATGATATAATTTATAGGATAAGATATGGATTACCGAATAAAGAGTCTGTATGTATATATGAGCTTGGATTTGCAGATAGAATTATTTCTCAAAAAATTGCTGAAGTACTTAAAAATTTTGATTGTAGTAGTAAAATAAAAGTAAAATCAATAATAAAGAATCACAAAAATGAATTAAAATCTGTTTTGTCAAATTATCCATCATATTTTATGGATAGGTTACAAAAAATTTAATATGAACTTATTATCCATAATTTTTCATACTTCCAATAAAGCCTCTTCCCATTAATTTTAGCAAAAAAAAATACTTCTTTTATATAAAATCCACATCATCCCCTTGACTTTTTTCATATTTTAGATAACAATGTTAGCATGCAGTGTTGTCAATTCTTAATTAAGAATTAGGAATTAGAACGATTAAAAACAATTCCTAATTAAGCATTACGAATTACAAATTAAATTATAGGAGAATTACAATGAACCAAGATATGAAAACACAGTTATTGACAAAAAGTCCGAGAGAACTGCTTTTTAAGTTGGCGATTCCCGGGATAATCGGAATGGTCGTTATCGGGCTGTACCCGTTTATGGACGGTGTATTTGCAGGAAGAATTATCGGCGATTATGCAATGTCCGCAATCAGTATTTCTATGTCGCTGACGCTGATAAACGGAGCGGTATCGGCGTTGCTCGGTGTCGGAAGTGCTTCGATTTTGTCGCGGGCAATCGGCAAGGGTGATACGGAAACGGTAGATAAAATCTTCGGCAATGTTTGTTATTGGATGCTGCTTTTTTCGGCATTGATTACGGCGGCAGGTGTGCTTTCAGCTCCGTACTTTTTGGAAATGGTGGGAGCAAAAGGAGCAATTAAAGATTTAGGCGTGCGGTATTTGCGGATTGTATTTTTAGGTTCGGTATTTGTAAACTTTGCTCAAGCCGGAAATATGACCATGCGAGGCGAGGGTGCTCTAAAACAATCCATGTTCATTATGGGAGCGGGGGCATTACTCAATATCGTGCTGGATCCGATTTTTATGCTCTTGATGGGAGAGTACGCAATTGAGGGAGCGGCGATTGCTACGGTACTGTCGCAAATGGTGCAGGCGGTTTTAACCCTGCGGTATTTTGCGAAAAAAAGTCCCTTTGTCAAAATACACAAAATTAAAAAGTATAAAGAAATTTACCGTGAAATGTTCGGCATCGGAAGCTCGGCTATGCTCATGCAGCTTTTGTTTGCAGTGCAGCAAACGGTTTTGTTCAAACAGGCGTTTACCTTCGGCGGCGATAACTGGGGGATTTTAATGTCCGCTACAATGCGGCTATACATGTTTTCGTTTATTCCGCTGTGGGGTATGAGTCAGGGCTTACAGCCGGTTATCGGTGCAAACTACGGAGCCAAGCAATACGGAAGAGTGCGGGAAACGATGAAACTTTTTATGTACGGGGCAACGCTTCTTGCAGCTCTCTCGTGGGTTCCGGCAATGCTTTTTTCCGAAAGCCTTTTATCAATCTTCAATGTACGCCCGGAAATCATTGCAGCAGGTCTTATCAATTTCAAACTGTTTTATTCTACATTTATTTTATACGGAATTATGATTATGACGCTTACCTTTTTCCAATCTATCGGAGACGCCAAAAAAGCCGGAATGATTGTTCTCTTGCGTCAGCTCATCCTCTTTGTTCCAGCCATGCTGATTTTGCCGCACTTGTTCGGAAACCTCGCCGTATGGTGGGCGGAACCTGCCGTTGATTTTACAATGATACTCATCGGCTTTATCATGCAGCAGAGGGTGTTGAGGAGGTTGTGAGAAAAATGTTCCAAAGCTTTTATATTTTTCCGAGTAAATTTAGTTTAAATAGTTGAAAAAATCCGGAATAATAAGTATAATCAAAATTATATGAATAATATACTTGAAATTGAATTACAAGATACCGAGTGGGAATTCACTTATATTGATCATGATAGAGAAATTGTAAGAGCTATTGTAATTGATGATTATGAAAATTATTATTTTGTTAAAGTTCATAGAGATGATGATTTTGGTAAAGTAACACTGATTGAGACAGCAGGCGGCGGAGTTGAACCGAACGAAGATTTGGAAGATGCAATTAGAAGAGAACTTAAGGAAGAATTAGGTGTGGAAGTTGATATTCTTTCTAAAATAGGAATTGTCAGTGATTACTATAATTTAATTCACAGGCATAATTTAAATAATTATTATCTTTGCAGAGTAAAGTCCTTCGGTGATAAGAATATGACACAAACAGAAGTTGAAGATTTTCATTTATCTACTTTAAAATTAAGTTATAAAGAAGCTATAGATAAATATAATAAATACTCAAACAGCCGATTAGGAAAACTCATTGCGAATAGAGAGTTGCCGATACTTATGAAAGCAAAAGAATTGATAAGTGATTTCTAAAAAAACTGAATACCCAACTTATAATTAAAGAAGTTCTCTCATGCCCACAAACAACCTCACTCGTTTAAAAAAATATCCGGAATCCCTTATTGACAAAAAACTAAAAACCCTTATAATATAACTAAGCTATATTTGACAGGTGCTTTTAATGGGAAACGGAGATTTTGACCTTACGCATAAGAAAATTCTGGAATGCGGGAAAAAGATTTTCAAAGAGAAGGGCTTTGAAAAAGCCAATCTGCGGGAAATCTGTGCGCAGGCGGGTGTTACGACCGGAGCCTTTTACGGTCATTTTAAAGACAAAGAAGCTCTTTTTTCCGAATTGGTGCAGCCGGTTATTACCGATATAGAGTACCATTATAGCTTGCTCAAACAACAAAGTTTTACAATGTATAAAAAAGAAACGGCTATCACAAAACAAACAATCGAAGCAATCCTCGATTTAAAACTAAAGGGAGCCGTCGATATGGTGTCCTATTTTTTTGATAACAAAGATATTTTCGAGCTCTTGGCGTTTTGTTCATACGGAACAAAACATGAGCATTTTTTAGATGAAATAATAGAAAAAGAAGATGAAAATCACCTGAAAATCTTGGAGATGATTCACGGGAAAAAGAAGGCTGCCCAAGTAATCACCAAAAAAGGCATTCACTTACTGAACCATGCCTACCTGTATGCACTATCGGAAGTTGCCGTTCATTGCGAAACAAAAGAAGAAGCCGAACACAATGCCTATTTAATTGCGGACTTCTTTAATGAAGGCTGGAAAAAAATGCGCACGGTTTAATTGTAATTATGAATGAGGAAAGTGAATCTATTTTTTTTAGATTCAAATATAACAATGTTATAATTGAAAATATTGGAGGTTTTTTATGAAGTTAAAAGACATTGTACGGATAGCCGTGTTGACGGTTATCGGGTTTGTAATCGGAATGGCAATTTCGATGCTGACGGGAACACTGGGAGCCATAGCCTTATACGCTTCTGCAGGATTTGCCGCTTTTGCAGTCGGCCCTGTTTTTGTGATAACGGCTAAAAAAGTAAAACACCGCTGGACGGCATTTTTATTTTGGCTTATCTACGGATTGTTATATACCCTTATGGGCTATTGGATAATGATACCGATTTGTTTGGTTTCGGCAGTGCTTGCCGAGCTCATCATCGGCGATTATTCAAGCAATGTAAAAGTTTCAATCGCTTTTTCGGCTGCAATGTTTGTCGTTGCAATGCACCCGATTATATTTGTCAAAGTATTAGGTGCGGAAGGAATTACGAAGTTCGCTCCGTCTATTTCAAGTGAACAAGCTCAGTGGATGATTCGGTTTTATACGGGAAAAGCCATCGCAATAGCGGTAGCCTGCAACATCGTCTTGGAATCTTTGGCAGGCTTATTCGGTACCTATATCAACAAAAAGTTCTTTGAAAAGAGCAGTAAAAAGAGCGTATTATAATGAAGCCGGCAAGAAACACTCAAGGATGGTCAATGAATCCGATAACGCTTTTTATCCTCATACTGCTCACATCATTCTTGGTGTTTCTTGTCAATCAAACCATGTATTATGTGCTGCTCGGTATGAGCTTTTTCTTTTTGGTTTTATTTTCATACTCGGAAGGCATAAAAAGAGCTGTAGTCTATATCGGTTTATTTTTGCTGATAAAGCTCTTGGCATATGTCGATTTAGGAATGACAACCGGAGCATTGATAGGATTGATAGCCTTATTTTTAAGGCTCTATCCTATCTTTAACATCGGAAGGATATTGATTTTAACCAGTCCCTTAAAAATTATGAGCGCATTGCGTGCGGTAAAAGCACCGCAATCTATTTCGATAGGACTGGTTACCGCCTTACGCTTTTTGGACGAGATGACGGCGCGGCTAAAAGAAATAAGAAACGGCATGAAGGTGCGGGGCTTACGTTTGAGCCTGTTACATCCTATCCGTTCGTTTGAGCTTTATCTTATTCCCCTTATTTATAAATGTCTTCATGTAAGTGAAACGCTGACCTCTTCGATAATCGCAAAGGGGATTGAATACGAAGGAAAAAAGACGAGTTATAGACCGGTGCACTTCGGCTGGTATGATACGGCGGGTTTATTAGCAGCTGTTTTTTTACTATGGAGATCCGTATGGGCATAGTAGAAGCAAGAATAAAAAACTTCACCTATGAAAATGATGAAAGTCCCACGCTCCATGCCATTGATTTGAGCATTGAAGAAGGCGAGCTCGTTGTGCTTACGGGTTTTTCCGGCTGCGGGAAGACTACCTTAACGCGGATATTAAACGGCTTAATTCCCTATCATTACGGCGGAATACTCGACGGTGAGGTGCGCATTTTAGGGAAGAACATCTTGGATTATAAAAAGGGCGAATTGGCAAAGTACATCGGCAATGTGTTTCAAAATCCGAGTGATCAGTTTTTTGCTACCATCGCAGAGGAAGAGGTTGCCTTTGCCGGAGAAAATCTCGGTATGGATTTTCAAACCCTGTGCGAAAAAACCGATGCTGCTTTTCAAACGATGCAGATAGAATCGCTTAAAGGCGCGAAACTTTCAGAGCTTTCCGGCGGGCAAAAACAAAAGGTCGCCATCGCTTCCACACTCATCTATGACACAAAGCTGCTGTTTTTCGATGAGCCTTCTTCTAATCTCGACTATGAAGGTATTGTGCAATTTCAAGCGATGATACGGGATTTAAAGGCGATGGGAAAAACGATTATCATTGCCGAGCACCGTTTATTTTTCTTAAATGAATTGTACGATAAGCTCATCTACATGAAGGACGGCACTATCGAAAAAATCTTTTTGAAAGGTGAATTGACAACAGAGGATTGCAGGCGGTACGGACTGAGGGCAATACGGTATGACAGTCTTGTCTGCGAAAACCCTTCGGTACCGAAACAAGCGGTTACGCATATCGAGGACTTGAGCGTTTCTATCGGCAGGCAGGAACTTATCAAAAATCTTTCGTTTGATGTACACGCAGGAGAGATTACCGCCGTTATCGGAAAAAACGGTATAGGAAAGACTACGCTCGGTAAGGCCTTAGGCGGGCTTGTGTCTTGCAAGGGGCAGATCGGTTACGGGAAGTGGCGGCGGCAGCGCTTAAGAAATGCGTATTATATGATGCAGGATGTTGACTATCAGATTTTTTTTGACACGGTAGAAAACGAGCTTATCCCTTCTTCAAAGCTGAAAGATACAGCCTATTTACAACAAGCGGCTGAGTACCTGCACATAATTGACCTTTGGGAAAAGAGGCTTGACCATCCGCAGGAACTTTCAGGCGGACAAAAGCAGCGGCTCGCTCTTGCAACGGCTTTTTTAAGCGGCCGGCGTATCATCATCTTAGATGAGCCGACCAGCGGTCTCGACTACAAACGCATGGACGAAATCGCAAAGCTCATCTTACACTGTGCTCAAGAAGTCCCCGTGCTCATCATCACCCACGACTTGGAACTCTTATTCAAAGTCTGCAACACCGCCATTCTGCTCGCTGAAAACGCATACAAGAAAATTCCGGTAAACGGAAATGAAAGAGAAATTATTGGGTTTATGGGAAAACTTTCAATATAACTCAAATTCGCCATCTTCTCTAAACCCATTTTTAATGCTATAATCTTATCTATAAAATGAAACTGGATTTATATATCGACAAAGACGGACAAAAGCTAAGATGCGGATATACGACGGGGAGCTGTGCGGCGGCGGCGGCTAAGGCTGCGGCCTTGATTTTAGACGGTGAAACTATGACCTCGGTTAAAATCGATACGCCTGCAGGACTTGTCCTTGACCTTCCGGTAGAGCATTGCCGCTTTTATAAAAACAAAGACGGGACAGCTATTGGAGAGGCAGCCGTTCAAAAAGATGCGGGAGACGACCCTGACAGCACCGACGGCATCTACATCCATGCCAAGGTCTCTTATAGAAACGATGGGAAGGTTCTTATTGACGGGGGAGAGGGTATAGGAAGAATTACCAAAAAAGGTCTTTTCGGAGAAGTAGGGGAGGCTGCCATCAATCCCGTACCCCGTCAAATGATAGAGAAAGAAGTTTTAAAGGTTTCAAAAAGGGGCTTCAATGTAGAAATTTTCAGCCCTCAAGGAGCCGAAATCGGCAAAAAAACCTTTAATAAAAATATCGGTGTTGAAGGCGGCATCTCTATTATAGGCACAAAGGGCATAGTCTATCCTATGAGCGAAGATGCCATCAAAAAAACCATCTATCTTGAAATAGACGGAATATCACAAAATTCGAAAAAAAAAGAAATACTCTTAGTGCCCGGAAACTACGGTGAAGGCCTTAAAGAAAAGCTAAAAAACATAATAGACCTTCCCACAGTAAAAATGTCAAACTACATAGGGGATAGTTTAAGCTATGCCTATTCTAAAGGCTTTAAAACCATGACCTTGCTCGGTCATATCGGGAAATTTGCAAAACTTTCCATAGGAATTTTTAACACTCATAACCGCACCGCCGACACCCGTATGGAAGCCTTTGTTTATTACCTTGCCATGCATGGGTCAAACAAAAAAACAATCGAAACGGTCAATGCCTTTTTAGCTGCCGAAGAAGCCTTCAACTATCTTGTTGAAAACAAGATGGAAATTATCATCAAAGCTATGGAAAGAGGAGCTGAAGAAAGAATCAAAAAATACCTCAAGGATGACAGCATTTCGATAAGGGTTTTAATATATTCAATGAAATACGGCCTTGTAGAATAAACAATTTATAGAAAAAAAATTCTAAAGTTATCAAATTAAAACTTGCTATTTTAGTAAACATATTGTACAATTAAAGGTATAAGTGGAGTTAACTTAGGTTAATATATATGACATAAGGAGTATGCAAATGAGTCGACTTGAGATATTTTCACAAAATCGGTCTCAAATTATAATTGAAGAACTGTATGAGAATCTTCAACATAGAATTGAAGCAAGTCCGCCCGGACTTTGCCCCGTTTACATAACACGTGCCTTTATCGAAATGTGTCATGCCCAAACTTGCGGAAAATGTGTGCCATGCCGTATCGGTCTTTTACAGTTAAAGCATATTTTAACTGATGTTCTAAACGGAAAAGCTGAAATGGAAACCATCAAACTTATTGAAGAAACTGCAAAGTCGATAAGAGAGACAGCAGACTGCGCACTGGGGTATGAAGCAGCCGATATGGTTTATAAAAGCATAATCTATTGCCGTGATGACTTCGAAGAACATATAAAACACGGAAGATGCGGCTGTATAACAACTCAGCCCGTACCCTGTGTAGCCCTTTGTCCTGCAAATGTGGATATTCCGGGCTATATTGCTCTTGTCAGGGATGAAAGATATGCCGATGCTGTCCGTTTAATCAGAAAGGACAATCCTTTTCCTTCTACATGTGCCTTTATCTGTGAACATCCTTGCGAACATAGGTGCCGGCGAAACATGGTAGACAGTGCCATAAATATACGAGGACTAAAAAGAGTTGCCGTTGAATTTGCTGGAAAAGTTCCGCCCCCTCCATGTGCACCTTCTACAGGAAAGACTATAGCCATAGTCGGAGGCGGTCCTGCAGGGCTTACCGCTGCTTATTATCTACAGCTCATGGGGCATCAGACAACCGTATATGAAATGTTGCCCAAATTAGGAGGCATGCTTCGTTACGGTATACCTAATTACCGGCTTCCTAAGGACAGATTGGACGAAGATATAAATGCAATTCTCGAAACCGGAGTTAAGGTTATCTACGGTAAAAAAATAGGAACCGATATAGAACTCAATGAACTTATAAAAAATAATGATGCGGCTATTATAGCAATTGGAGCCTCAACCGACAAAAAACTGGGCATTGAAGGAGAAGATGCCGAAGGCGTTATCTCTGCCGTTCAATTCCTTAGAGATGTAGGAATGGATAAGGGCATGGATTTAACAGGTAAAAAAACAGCGATAATAGGAGGCGGAAACGTCGCCATGGATGCAGTGCGGACGGCTGTCCGCTTAAAATCGGAAAAAGTTACCTGTCTTTACCGAAGGCGTGTAGCCGATATGACGGCTCTTCCTGCCGAAATAGAAGGAGCCTTAGCCGAAGGTGTTGAAATGATGACCCTAAAAGCTCCTTCAAAACTCGAAGTAAAGAATGGAAAACTCACAGGCGTTTGGGTTACTCCTCAGATGATTTCCAAAATAAAAGAGGACAGAGCCTCCGTTGTATCTACGGGGGAACCTGATATTTTTATTCCGTGTGAGGTACTTGTTGTTGCAATAGGACAGGATATAGAAACTCAGCATTATGAAGAATCAGGTATACCGATTGATAGGGGCAAGCTTTTTACGATGCCCAGCGCAAGTTTTAAAGGAATTCCGGGATTATTTTCAGGAGGGGATTGTGCTTCAGGCCCCTCAACTGTTATAAAAGCCATTGCCGCCGGAAAGGTTATGGCTGCAAACATAGACGAATATTTAGGCTACAGCCACACTATAAGCTGTGATATAGAAATCCCAATTCCCAATATAGATGACCGCCTTGCCTGCGGAAGGGTTGAGCTTGGAGAAAGAGAAGCCTCCGAAAGGATTAAGGATTTTGAAGGGGTAGAATTCTGTATGAGTAAAAAAGAGGCTTGTCAGGAAGCAAACCGTTGTCTAAAATGCGATCACTTCGGCTTTGGAATATTTAAGGGAGGCCGTGAAAGATTATGGTAAACTTAACAATAGATAATATAAAAATAAATGTTGATAAAGATATGACAATTATGGAAGCTGCGGAACAGGCAGGTATTCCTATTCCTAGACTTTGTTTTTTAAAGGGGATCAATGAAATTGCAGCATGCCGCGTATGTGTTGTTGAATTGGAAGGCAAGGAAAAACTTATAACCGCTTGTAATAATACTGTTGAAGAAGGAATGGTTGTGTATACCAATAGTCCCAAAGTAAGGCTTGACAGAAGAAGAACCGTTCAGATGATTTTGTCTCAACATGATTGTAAGTGTGCAACCTGTGTAAGAAGCGGAAACTGTGCTTTACAAACACTGGCAAACGATCTTAATATTCAAGATGTATTATATGAAGAACAGCTTGAACATCAGCCATGGGATAAGAATTTTCCTCTAATTAGGGATTCAAAAAAATGCATTAAATGTATGCGTTGTATTCAGGTTTGCGATAAAGTTCAAGGTCTTAATATCTGGGAATTGGAAGGAACGGGAGCAAGAACTACAATAAATGTTTCAGGCTCAAGGACTATAGCCGAAGCAGATTGCTCACTATGCGGTCAATGTATTACCCATTGTCCTGTTGGTGCCTTGCGTGAAAGAGATGACACGGAAAAATTCTGGCGGGCAGTTGCCGATCCTGATAAGGTTGTTGTTGTGCAGGTAGCGCCTGCAATCCGTACGGCTTGGGGAGAACACTTAGGGCTTGATCTAAAAGATGCTTCCGTAAACAAAATATTCGATGCCCTAAAACGAATGGGGGCCGACTATGTTTTTGATACAAGTTTTTCGGCCGATTTGACCATAATGGAAGAAGCCTATGAATTCCTTGAGCGTTTTTCTAAAGGAGAGCTAAAAGATAAACCGATGTTTACCTCCTGTTGTCCGGGGTGGGTTCGTTTTATAAAAAGTCAATATCCTCATTTGGTTTCTCATTTATCTTCGGCAAAATCTCCCATGCAAATGTTCGGTGCGGTTATGAAATCGTACTTTGCTGAATCAATCGGTAAAAAATCTGAAGATATTTTTTCCGTTGCAATTATGCCCTGTGTTGCAAAAAAAGGCGAGATTAACATGGAGCTTTTCTATGGAGAGTATGCAGGACATGATATGGACTGTGTTTTGACTACACGTGAATTTGTAAGGATGATTAAGTCTGCACATATTCTTCCTGAAACCCTTAAAGAAACGGAACCTGATAAACTTTTCCATGATGCTTCAGGTGCGGGAATTATTTTTGGAGCTACAGGCGGTGTTATGGAAGCGGCCTTGCGTACTGCCTATTATGCCATAATGGGAGAAAATTGTCCGCCGGATGCTTTTAAAGTTGTAAGGCATTCCTTACAAAAAGAGACGGGAATTATAGAAGCCTCTTTTACATTAAAAGAGAATAATTTGAGTATTGCAGTAGCCAGCGGACTTGCCAATACAAGGCGGCTTATAGATTCTATAGAAGCCGGCGAAAAGCATTATGATTTTGTAGAAATTATGGCTTGCCCCGGAGGCTGTGTAGGAGGCGGAGGTCAGCCCATACATGATAGCTTTGAATTGGCCTTTGAACGAGGACAAAATCTTTATTTTATCGACAGTAATTCAAAAATAAGATATTCGCATGAAAATGAGGATATAAAGAATTTATATAATAACTTCTTTGAAAAGCCGAACAGTCATAAGGCTCACAGTCTTTTGCATACGGACCATTTTATATGGGAAATGCCGAGAAGTCCGAAGCGGGATCGAAAGGGCTATGTTATAAACGAGAGATTTCAATCGTAATTTATAGAACAGATTTTTAAATCTGCATCTTTTTGGTGTTGCCGTATAGTTCTTCACGCAGTTTTTTGACGTGCTCGTCTTTTATATAGTCGTCAAAATTCATCATCCTGTCGATTACGCCGTTGGGGGTAATTTCGATAATTCTATTTGCAATTGAAGAAATAAATTCATGGTCGTGAGAGTTAAAAAGAATAACACCGGGGAATTCTACAAGGGCATCGTTTAAGCTCGTGATAGCTTCAAGATCGAGATGGTTTGTCGGCTCATCCAATATTAAAACATTTGCTCCCGAAAGCATGAGCTTACTCAATATACAGCGCACCTTTTCGCCTCCGGATAGAACATTTACGGGCTTTAAGGACTCATCACCCGAAAAAAGCATTCGGCCTAAAAAGCCTCTTACATAGGCATCATCTTGGTCGGGGGAATATTGTTTAAGCCATTCGGTAATATTTAAATCGTTATTAAAGTACTCGGAATTGTCCTTATTAAGATATGCATAGGATACTGTCTGTCCCCAGTAAACATCTCCCGAATCGGGGCTTAATTTTCCGGTTAAAATATCGAAGAGGGCGGTTTTTGAATTATGCTCTTGACCTACAAAGGCTATCTTATCGGTTCTGTTTACCGTAAACGAAAAATCGCTTAAAAGCTGAATTCCTTTTTCTTCGGCCGTGTCGGGCGTTTTATAAGAGATTTTTTCGGTGCGGACAACATTGTTTCCGATTTCCCTATTGGGTTTAAAATGAACATAAGGGAATTTGCGGCTTGTAACTTCAATTTCTTCTAAGGCCAGTTTATCATAAACTTTTTTTCGGCTGGTTGCCTGACGGCTCTTTGCAGCATTTGAGGCAAAACGTAAGATAAACTCCCTCAAATCCTTCATTTTCTCCTCTCTCTTTTTTTGTTGGTCCTTAGCCTGCCTTTGCATAATCCTGCTCATCTGGTACCAGAAATCGTAGTTACCGGAATACATGCGGATTTTGCCGTAGTCAATGTCGCAAACATGGGTACAAACCGTATTTAAAAAATGTCTGTCGTGAGAAACAACAATTATAATATTGGGAAAGTCTATTAAAAACTCTTCAAGCCATGCTATGGATTCAAGGTCTAAACCGTTTGTCGGTTCGTCCAAAAGAAGAATATCGGGAGTTCCGAAGATAGCCTGAGCCAGCAAAACCCTTACCTTCTGCCCCTCATCAAGTTCGCTCATCATTCTGTCATGATAGTTTTCGTCAAGGCCTAAACCTGAAAGAATTTGCTCTATTTGATTTTCAGCTTCCCAGCCATTTAAATCGGCAAATTCCGCCTCCAGCTCCGAAGCCCTTATTCCGTCTTCTTCGCTAAAATTTTCTTTTGCATAAATGGCTTCTCTTTCATTTCTAACATTGTAGAGCTTAGGATAGCCCATAAAAACCGTGTCTTTTACGCTGTATTCATCAAAGGCAAAGTGATCCTGCCTTAAAACAGCCATTCTCTCTCCGGGGGTAATACTGAACTCTCCTGAGTCATGCTCCAATTCTCCCGAAAGCACTTTTAAAAAAGTAGACTTTCCGGCTCCATTTGCGCCGATAATTCCGTAGCAGTTGCCTTTTGTAAATTTTAAATTGACATCTTTAAAAAGAGGCCTGTCGCCGAACTTTAAACTTAAATCGCTTACTGTAATCATAAACTACAATAATACAATAAAGGGAATAAAATGTCAATCAATTCAATTTTTGTGTCAAAATTTTATGCATCAATTTAATTTAGGCGAGGAAGAACCCGACCAGCCGAGCTTTGACCTAAGGGCCTTGTAAAAATTATCTGGAGAGCAGCCTGCCATTTTTACCTTATTTGGAGATTCGCTTATTATAACCTCATCGCTTTCTTTTAAAGAAACCATTTCCTGTCCGTCAATTGAAACTATAATATCTTTCACTCTTGCAGGAAGAATTTTTATCTTCATTTGACCCGATGACGGAAGAACCAAGGGGCGGTTCGATAACGAAAAGGGAGAAATAGGAGTTAAAACAAAGGCCGAAACATCGGGATCCAAAATCGGCCCGCCTGAGGCTGCCGAGTAGGCAGTTGAACCTGTAGGAGTGGAAACAATCACCCCATCAGCTCTAAAAATACCGAAAGAAATTCCGTTAAACGAAATATCCAAGTTTATCAGCTTTGCTATGCCCGAACCGGAAACTACAATATCGTTTAAGGCTTCATATTTTACAATTTCTTTATCTTTCCGCTTTATTGAAGCTGAAAGAAGCATTCTTTTATGTAAGGCTTGTTTTCCGTTTAAGAGGTGTAAAAGTTCATCTTCCCATTCTTTAGGTTCGATATTTGCTATAAAGCCGAAGCGCCCTAAATTTATCGGAAAAACGGGGATATGCCGCGGAGCACTATAACGGGCAGTAAATAAAACCGTACCGTCTCCGCCAAGGCTTATTGCAAGATCATAGTCTTCATTTAATTCGGGATAATGGGAGATTCCGTCATATTTATATACAAAAGAATCGACTCCCTTTGCCGATAAAAAAGTTTCGATTTCTTTACAAATATTTTTTGCATTCGGTTTTTCAATACTTAAAACTATAAGGGCTTTTTTCAAAATTCATCTTCCTTAAAAAGACTCAAGTTTAACTAAAAATTAGGGAAGGGTAGCTAAAACCCTTGCAATCTCTGCCGATTTTTTTGCACCCAATCGCGGATAAAGAGGAAAAAGAACACATCTTAGTAAAAGAGATGATGCATTTATAAAGCTTTCTTTACTTTCTTTTAGGTATTCGACGGTAGAATTTTTAAAAGCAAGCTCTATGTCTATGTCCTTTTTTGCTGCATATTTTTGTATATCCGAAACTCCCGAATTTAAAATAACCGGAAAAGAATAAACCGGATTTACCGTGTCTTCTTTTTGAGCTATCGTTTTATGTTTCCCCTGCATCAAAGAGCGGATATAGGACTCGTGCATTTCCTTGCGCTGCTCCATATTTTTTGACATCTGTTTTAGCTGGACAAAGGCCAAGGAAGCATTTATATCGGGTAATTGGTCGGTAAGAGGGGCTTCATCATAAAGTTTTTTTAAGACTATTGCATTACGCCTTTCTGGGGCAAGTAATACGGCACCTCCGCCTCCGGTTAGAATATCTTTTTCTTCCAGTCCCAAAATCGAAAAGATACCCATACTTCCTGCATATCTTTCTTTATATGCAGCACCTGCACTTTGAGAAATATCTTCTATTACGGGAATGTTTAAGCTTAATATTTTTTCCATGTCCGGTAAAAAACCCAAAGTTTCATGTAAGACAAGGACTCTTCCGCCGGTTTGAACCGCATTTTCAATGCTCTCAAAGGAAGGAAAAACCGAGTCTGCTTCTACATCAAGCACAATCGGTTTATACCCTTGGCGGTTTAATTCTACATATTGCCACGAGGGTGCAAGGCTTGAGATAATAACCGATGAACCGTTTTCAAGGTTTAAGGCCTTTAAAGCATAGTTTAAAGCTATGGCCGGACTTCTAAATGCAGCGGCTCCCGCCGTTTGAAATGTTTCGCAAACCTGCTTGATAAGCTTTTGGTTCATCTCGCCGGGGCCTATTTTTTCCTCGACCATACATGTAAGAACTGCATCCATTTCGGAGCGTCTTATAGTGGAACTGTAAACGGGTATCTTCATAATTTTTATAAATTCGTAATCTTCTGTAATTCTTTAGGATTAAAGAGCCTGTGAATATCCAAGATTATTAGATAACCCGGATCTCGGCGAGCAACTCCGTTAATATACTCGGCTCCGATACCGGCAATCATCTGGGGCGGAGGCTGTATCTCTTCTTTTTTTACGTCAACAACACGGGCAACTCTATCGATTATAATACCTATTTTGTTGTTTTCGACCTTTATGATTATAAAGCCGCCTAAAAATTCATCGCCTTCATCTAAAGAAGCCTTTTTTATGTGAAATCTCTTGTGAAGACTTATTACCGGAATAATTTCGCTTCGTAGGTTAAAAATTCCTTCAACATAATACGGAGCATTCGGAATAGGTCTTACATCTTGAACCCTGACTATTTGATCAACATCCATAATTTCTACACCGTAAAGTTCTTCTCCGAGTTGGAATGTAACTAATTTTAAAAGATCATCATTTTCAACCTTGGCCTTTTTATTAAGGCCTCCTGCATTTGCCATATAGTTTCCTTCCTCCAATATTTAAGATATTATCATACAAACACATAAAATTCAAGGGGAAAATGGAGATGTTTTAGTTTTATTTAATTAAAACTCGTCATCAGCTTTGCTGATGTGTCACATTCCTTCAAAATAGTTTATTTTCATTGCAGAGCGGACAGAATGAGTTGTAGCTGCGGCTTTTTCCCTTGCTTTTTTGGTACCTTCAATCAGGATTTGATAAACTGAAGGGAGGTCTTTTTGAAAGGCCTCTCTTTTTTCCCTGATGGGCCTAAGTTCTTCCTGTAAAATATTGTTTAAGAATTTTTTAATTTTGACATCGCCTAGGCCGCCTTTTTGGTAATGCTCCTTAACCTCATCCAAGCATGAATAATCGCTCCAAAACTCAGGGAAGTGCTCATTTCGGGCAAAGGCATCGAGATATGTAAATACCGGATTTCCTTCAACTTTCCCAGGGTCTTCAACACGGAGGTGATTCGGGTCTGTAAACATTCCCATTACCTTCTTTTTGATTTCTTCGGGGCTGTCCGAGATATAAATACAGTTGCCGAGCGACTTACTCATCTTAGCCTTTCCGTCGGTTCCGGGAAGGCGGCCGCAGGTTTTGTTTGCAGGTAAAAGTTCCTTGGGCTCTACCAAGGTTTCCCCGTAAAGAGAATTAAAGGAGCGGACAATCTCGCGCGTTTGTTCAATCATTGGCATTTGGTCTTCGCCTACAGGAACCGTATTTGCCAAAAAGGCCGTAATATCGGCTGCCTGACTTATAGGGTAGGTTAAAAATCCTACAGGAATACCGGTGTTATCGCCGACGTTGGTACCTGTGTTAAAACCTCTCAGTTTAATCTCATTTTTTACTGTAGGGTTCCGTTCAAGGCGGGCCAGGGTAACTAGATTCATATAATAAAAGGTAAGCTCGCAAAGTTCCGGTATTTGAGTCTGCACGAGGATTGTCGATTTTTGAGGGTCTATTCCGCAGGCAAGATAATCCAAAGCCACTTCAATAACGCTTGTACGCACTTTTTCAAGATTATCCGCATTGTCGGTTGTAGCCTGCGCATCGGCAATCATAATATAAATTTCGTCGTACTTGCCCGAATTCTGCAAAGCCACCCTGTTTTTTAAAGAGCCTACATAGTGCCCTATATGAAGTTTTCCTGTGGGTCTATCCCCGGTCAAAATAATGTTTTTCATTTAAAGTCCTTTATGTAAAATATCTTGTGTTTATATTCCAAATCAAAAAGGCAACTGAGGCGGCAGCAAGAAATAAATAGCTGAAAAGGTTTGCAAAGAAAACACTGCGTTTAAAATATTTTTTGTCCGAAATTTCTTTTTTTAAAATAATCATTTCAAGCCAAGTTTCCATAAGCCATGAAGCAAAGAAAAACGGTATAAGCAAAAACAGTGCAGCTGCCGGAATCTGCCAATACAAAGCATTAGACGGCATAAGCCATGGTGCCTGCCATGTAACTGACAAAATATTTCTCAGTAGAATTCCGATATTGTATATCCCTCTATCGCCGCCTGTAATCACTTGAATAACAACAAGAATTATCCATGTCAAGGGAATACCGAATAATGTAGAATACAAGTTGCCTGCAACAACAGCTAATACTGTTTTCTGTTTATTTATCTTCAACCTCTTTATAAGTACGGCAATTTCTATTAAAATTACCGGAACAAGCGATAAAATCATTTCCGGAAAAACAATAGCTATCATCGGTACACCCGCATTTGCATGCAAATTAAGGTATATAAAAAAAATAGAAAATAAAACGATGCAGTTTTTTTTATTCATCTAAAGTCATTATTCCTTAATCGCCAAATGGAGTTCATCCAGCTGCTTTTGGTCTACTTCGCTGGGGCTGTCGTCCATGGGGCTTACTGCAAAGGAATTTTTAGGGAAGGCGATTACTTCTTTTATCGAGGTTTCGCCTGCCATAATCATCACTATGCGGTCAAGTCCCGGAGCAATGCCGCCGTGTGGCGGGGCACCGTATTTAAAGGCTTCAGTTAAAAAGCCGAACTTCTTTTCTGCTTCGCTTTCGTCAAAGCCGACAATCTTAAAGATACGCTTTTGCAGTTCTGGATTATGGATTCTTATGGAGCCGGAGGCTACCTCATATCCGTTTAAGACCAGATCATAAAGATCGCCTTTTACGGGTTCGGGATTTTCTTCCATTGTTGCAACATATTTTTCTTGAGGAGCCGAGAACATGTGATGAGCCGGATCCCATTTGTTTTCTTCCTCATTCCATTCAAAGAGGGGGAAGTCCACAATCCAAGCAAATTTAAATTCGGCAGGGTTTAAAAGACCTAAATCCTTTCCAAGTTTACTTCTTACTGCTCCCAAGGCCGTGCAGGCAATCTTGTACTTATCGGCTACAAAAAGAATTAAGTCGCCTTTTTCGGCTCCGAGTTTTGAGCAAATTTCCGCTTCCTTTCCTTCAAAGAATTTGGAAATACCGCCTTCAAGCTTTGCACCGCCTTCCGTTACCTTAATCCAAGCCAAGCCCTTAGCCTTGTATATTTTGGCTGCGGCTTCAAGCTCTTCAATTTTTTTGCGGCTATAGGCTTCAGCCTGTCCTTTTACAACCAAGGCCTTGACGGCTCCGCCTGAAGAAATAGCATCTTTAAATACTGCAAAGTTTCCGATTTCGGCCATAAAAGCTGCATCCTGCATCTTCATTTCAAAACGGAGATCGGGCTTATCGGTGCCGTAAACATCGATAGCTTCATCGTAGCTGATGCGTTCAAATGTTTTCGGAAGGTCTACGTTTATGCTCTTTTTAAAAGCATACTGCATCATTCCTTCGGTTAAGCTTAAAACATCTTCGCGGGAAGCAAAGCTCATTTCAAGGTCGATTTGAGTAAACTCGGGCTGTCTGTCGCCTCGGGCATCCTCGTCGCGGTAGCAGCGTGCAATCTGAAAATATTTATCAAAACCGGAGACCATTAAAATCTGCTTATAAATCTGCGGAGATTGGGGTAGGGCATAGAATTTTCCCGGGTAAAGGCGGGATGGAACCAGATAGTCGCGGGCTCCTTCCGGCGTGGACTTAATAAAGGTCGGGGTTTCAATTTCCAAAAATTCTTTTGAAGTTAAAAATTCGCGGACAGCAAAGGCGAATTTGGAGCGCAAAATAATATGGTCCTGCATAGCCTTTGAGCGTAAATCCAAATATCTGTATTTAAGCCGTAAATCTTCGTTTGCATTCGTTTTTTCGTCAATCTGAAAAGGAAGCACCTCACTTTTTGAAAGCACTTCAATCTTTAAGGCCTTAACTTCGATTTCTCCCGTTGCCATTTCCTTGTTTATCATAGAATCGGGGCGCGGTCTTACAAGCCCCTCAACGGCAATACAGAATTCCTGCTTGAGGTTTACTGCAAGGGCCTTTAATTCTTCGCTTGCATCATCGTCCACAACCACCTGAGTCAAACCGTAACGGTCGCGTAAATTTAAAAAAGTAATACCGCCGTGATCCCTTTTTCGGTGAATCCAGCCGTTTAAAACAACAGTTTTTCCTGCAAAATCCTTATTTAAGCCGCCGCAGGTTACGGTTCTTTGCATTTTTTCCATAATTAAGTATTATAGTTAAAATGCAAAAGCTATGCAAGAGGGAAAAAATCATAAAGATTTTTACCATACTTGCAAAAGTTTTATGTTTAGTTTATTATTAAAATATTGGAGAGAAGGTAAATGAACTTAAACATATTGATTATTTTATATCTTGTGTTTTTTATATTGTTGATAGTCTTTCATTTTATTCCTGTAGTTTTTGGAAAGCACATAGCCGGTAAGGCAAAAGCGATGGGTAATAAATTGATTTCCTTTAAAGGGAAAATATCAAAAAAGCAAAACCTAAGCCTTGTGCTTTTTGCATTTCCCGCAATAACTTTTTCTTATAGTGCTATAAATAAAAATATAATTGTAGGCTTAATCGGTTTATTTTTAAGTATACTAATGCTTATTTATATAATGGCTAAGTATTCAAAAGCAGCCGGTGTTTACGAAAACGGTATTATTTACGGAGACTTTTTGACATGGGATAATATCCATTCTTGGAAGACTGAGAACAACGGAAAAATATCTCTTCTTTTACAAAACGGCTTTAGTATAACTATTGAAGAGGAAATAGATACCGAGGCCTTATCAAAAATTTTGACGGAAAAGCTGGAACAGAAGAGTAAATAATTAAATTATAATATAAGGAATTTTTATGAAAAAATTTAGTATTTTAGTTTTGGTTGTTATTTTATGTTTAACTTGCACGGGCTGCTTAGATATTGTGCAGCATATAACCCGCCTTTAAAAATGCCAAGGAAGAACTTGATTATACATTTTTAGATTTATATGACTAATTTTTAATTGAAATTCCCATACCTATACTTTTTTCCGAAGCGGAATGTTGGAAGAATTATGCAAACTAGAGGAGGGTATAAAAATGGCAGAAGCAACACTCTTTAGGGTAACAGATGAAGAGAGACGAATGGCAATAGAACTCTCTGATGAAAAATACCGGATGTATGTGGAAGATGAACGCAATGAAGCTAGAAGAGAAGGCCTCGCGGAGGGAGTAAAACAAACTGCCAAAATATTAAAACAGCTAGGCGATTCCGTGCAAAAAATAATCCAAGTTACAGGTTTAAGCAAAGAAGAAATAGAAAAGTTATAATTTATTAGAGGAAAGAACCCGACAGAGCAGGGGTAGCCTCGAAGCTTCGCTGGCTGTAGGCCTTGAAGCTCCGCCGGCTGTAAGCCTCGAAACTTCGTTGGCTGTAATCCCCTACCTACAACTATTCCAATTCAAAGACAAGGCTTATTTCCGCAGAAACTTCAATCTGTCCCATGGGAGAAAAATTTCCTCCTGCTGCCTCATCGTAGGCGGCTTGTTTCATATTTTGGGCGGCATAGCCTCCTGTATAAGAGCGCGGTGACATTCCTGATGGAATTTCGCTTATGCTGATTATTTTTCCTAAAGAAAGAGGTTTTCCGCCGTTGGGTGCAGCCTTACAAAGAAGAAGAGCTTTTTCTTCAGCCGCTTTTACGGCCTGAACCCTTGCCTCATCCATCAGTTTTCTCATATCGGCAACAGAAAAACCTACATTGTAGATTCTATCAATCCCCGTATTTAAAAGGTCGGTTAAAAATACTTCGTAATCTTCAATTTTTGTAAGAAGTACGGCTATATTTTGTACCACCTCATATCCGTCAAAGTCCTGATAACCGTTGTCTCTGTACCTGTACCGAGGGTTAATATTTACTCGTTCAATACTTATATTCTTTTGTTCGATTTTATATTTTTCAAAAAGCTCTTTTAATTTTAAAATTGCCGCATCATTTTTCTTTTTTGCCGCAGATAAGTCCCTATCCTTAGAAAAAACCGAAAACGAAATTGAAACCTGATCAGGAGATTTGGAAATAGAAGATCGTCCTGTAACGCTTACAAAACGCTTTTCGCTTGCTTGAGGACTGCATGCTCCAAATAAAACAAAACCGATACATAAAACGCCGATAAGTTTTATGCCCTTAATAATAGAATCTTTCATAAAAGCCTCCAAAAAAAATCAAACACTTTTAAAAGCCTAAAAAGCTTTTTATAAGTACATTGAAAATAACAAAATTTTGTATTATAAAGTTACGGCTTTTTATTTATACTCTTTTAAAATCAATAAAACTATGTTATCATATTATTATAGAAAAGGTTTCGGAAATTTATGTTTGCCTTTCGGCAAACGTCGCATTATTGGAGGAAGCTTATGAAAATAATGATAGTTACCAGCGAACTTGTTCCATTTGCAAAAGTAGGAGGTCTGGCTGATGCCGTTACGGCTTTATCAATAGCTCTTGCAAAAAAAGGACATGATGTCAGAATTGTAATGCCTCGCTATTATAAAATTGATCGAAAAAACTTAAAACAAATCCCGGGAGCAATGGCTGTCCATCTCGGTTCTTCTGAAAATTGGGTTGGCGTTTATGAGTCGCACCTGCCTTCTTCAAAGGCAAAGGTTTATTTTATAGACCATGAACAAGCCTTCGGCAGAGAGGGTATTTACGGTTCATCCTTTGAGCCTGATTTTTCCGATAACACAAAAAGATTTTCTCTTTTAGCCCATGCTGCGTTTCAAGTTTGCAGAAAACAAGCATGGATTCCCGATGTTATACATGCACATGATTGGGCCGCAGGCTTGGTACCCGTGCTTTTACGCTTTACCGAAAAAAATACGGAATTTAAAAATACGGCAAGTGTTTTTACCATTCATAACATAGGTTATCAAGGCATTTATTCTAAACATAGTTTTCCGGATACCGGCCTTTATTGGAGTGATTTTTATGCTACAGGTTTTGAAGATTGGGACAGAATAAACTTTTTAAAAGCAGCTCTTGTTTCCTCAGATATGCTTACAACCGTTTCTCCTTCTTATGCGGAAGAAATTAAACGCCCCGAATTCGGCTTTAGAATGGACGGTATTTTGCGTTACAGAGAAAAAGAACTGACAGGAATTTTAAACGGGGTAGATACCTCAATCTGGAATCCGTCAAAAGATGAATATATTCCATATAGGTATACTTCTAAAACCCTTGAAGAAAAAGAAAAAAATAAGACCGTTTTACAGGAAAGATTCGGTTTCAAAATAGATACTTCAGTTCCGGTATTCGGCATGATAAGCCGATTGGTTGATCAAAAGGGGATTTCAGAACTTTTCGGGCCCATGTACGGTTCGGCCTTTAAGATATGTTCCGATATAAAGCTTCAAATGGTTGTTTTAGGCTCAGGTGAATCTTGGTGCGAAAAAGAGCTCAATTTTCTTTCACAAAGGCTTCCTAATTTTAGATGTTATATAGGCTATAACGAAGAATTAAGCCATCTAATCGAAGCCGGAAGCGATTTTTTCTTGATGCCTTCAAGATATGAACCATGCGGTTTAAACCAAATGTATTCCCTCCTTTACGGAACCTTGCCCATAGTCCGAAAGACAGGAGGCCTCGCAGATACGGTAGAAAACTATAATGAAGAAACAGGCGAGGGTACGGGTTTTGTGCTTGATTACTTAAGCCCTCAAAGTATTTACGATACTGTCGGCTGGGCAGCTTATGCTTGGTATAATAAAAAAGATCATATCAAAAAAATGAGAACCAAGGCCATGGGTAAAAAGTTCGGATGGAATATAGCTGCGGAAAAATACTTAAAAGTATATGCCGATGCTATTGAAAAAAAAGCTTCTATGCTATAGACTAAATGACTTAGTAATCCTTGCAAAAAGTTTTTATAGAGGAGGTAATAGGTTTTTAAAGCCTTATTTCTATGATAAAGTATGTAACTTCATTTTTTAAAGCTATTAATGCAAATGCTCACCCCGGTGATATAGCTCACGCTGTTGCCTTAGGTCTTTTTTTGGCAATATTGCCAAAAAATAATTTAACCTTTACATTTTTGTTTTTTTTGTCTATTTTTATCCGCATAAATAAAGGAGCCTTTTTTATCTCTTTTATTTTATTAGGCTTTGTAACCCCCTTTATGGATATAATAATAAACAATATAGGTTTTTGGGCTGTTCAATTATCATTTTTACGCCCCATCTTTATCGCCTTAGAAAACATACCTTTTGTCGCTCTTTTTAAGCTTTCGAACACAATGGTCTTAGGAGGCATAATTTGGGGACTTATACTGTATACTCCAGTATACATCTTAACAAGAATTATAGTAGCAAAATATAGAAAATATATGCAGCCTGCTGTAAATGTAAAGGGTGTCGGCCTTTTGGGTAAGATACCGCTTCTTCGACATTTGACAAAAATATCTGATATAAAGGACAATTTTTAATATGACGGATAAAAATAACGAATCATTACAAAAAGATGAAATAAAAGCTGCCAAAAGGGCCGCTAAAGAAGCTAAAAAACTTGAAAAGGTAAAAAAACTTTTTAAAAAGCGTTATACAAAAAGATCTCTTAATCGAAAAATATATAAAAAGATTTTCATACCGGCAGATAAAGATTTTATCCAAGGTTTTATAGTTTCAAGTATCGATGAAAAAACAAACAAAGAGTATTTCCAATTCGATAAAACAAAGATAAACGATAAAACCCAATTAAAACGAATAAACAAAATAGCTTTGGAAATAGGCAGACAAAAGGGAAGGGTAAATTTTCCGGCAGTACTAGGTGCTTTGGCCTGCGTTTTTGCCGTTCTATTCTTTGTATATATTTTTAGAAATGTATTGGCAAAAAAAATTGTAGTCGGAGGTTCGGAAGCTGCCTTCGGTGCGAAATGTGAGGTAAGCCTTGTAGACTTCGACTTGTTTAACACTAGATTTAGAATCCAAGGATATAAGGTTGCAAATAAAAAAGAGCCCATGCGCAATTTATTTGAAATCCAAAATATTGACTTTTATTTTAACCTTTTGGAATTAAGCCGAGGAAAATTTGTTGCAGAAAATATGGCGATTGAAGGTTTTACATGGAATACCGAAAGAACAACTTCCGGAGCCTTGCCTCCAAAAAAACAAAAACCTGTAGATCCCAATAAGAAGCCTAACCCCATAACGGAACTTATCAATGCTGAACTTAAAAAAGTGCAGTCCCAAGTATCCGTTGACAGCGGTTTAAAAGCCGTTCAAGATCAAATAGATCCTAGAAAAATTCTTGAACGCGAAAAGGCTGCTTTTAAAACTCCGGAAATTACCGAGAAAATTATAAACTCCGTAGATCCGATGGCTCAAAAATGGATTAAGACTAAGGACGATGTAGAAAAACAGGTTGTAGACACCGTTGAGGCTGTTCAAAAACTAATGAACATAGACATAAATAAGATTAATGATATAAAACAGCTTCAAGAATTAATCGAAATTATTCAAAAAGTTGTTAAAACAGGGCAGGATGATTTTGATTTGGCAAACCGTCTTTTTAATGATGTTCAAAACGATATAAATGATGTTGACCGGCTGGCACGTGAAGCAGGCGAGTCAATTAAAAATGACTTAAACCGCCTAAACAAAATTGCAGGGCAAATAAAGTCTATCAATATCGATACCGGTAAAAAACTGGTTGCCGATCTTATAAACACTTTTATAGTAAATACTCTTGGTACATATTATCCTTATTTTGTTCAAGGAATGGAACTTTTACAAAGCTCTCAAAAACAGCCTAAACAAGAAAAGGAACTTACATTGGCTCAAAAATCGAAAGCTATGGAACGTCTTCCCGGCAAAACCTTTATCTTCGGTAAGGATTCGGTTCCGACTTTCTTGATAAGGAATATTTCGCTTTCAGGTCATCATCCCGAAAAGGATGTTTTTGAAATCGGAGGAAGAGCTAAGGCGATAACTAATGATTACGATAAACTCGGTATTCCTCTTACAATTAATTTAAATGCAGCCCACGGAAAATTAAAAGAAACTGCAGAGGGTATAATCGATTTACGCTCTTATACCAAGGAACTTGTCGATACCGATTTTACATTTGAAGGATTGGATATGGATATTCCTTCGCCGGCAGATGCCGTTCCTTCTCTTACAGGTATCTTAAAAACCGGAGGCGGTATAAAGGTTTCTAAAAATAAGGATGTAGTCATCAATGCAAATATGGAAATCATGAAAAGCGTTCTTACCGTTCAAAAATTTGAACCGGCCTTTGTTTTTGAAATCTACCAAAACATTCTATCAGATATAAAAAAGATAAACGTAAAAACGACTCTTACAATCAATAAGGGAGAAAATTTTACCCTTGATGTCGATACGGATGTAGATAATCAAATAGCGGCAGCCTTAAAAAAAGAATTCGCCCGTCAAGTCGAAAAAGTAAAAGCAGAACTTTTAAAACAGGGACAAAAATGGCTTGATGAGCAAAAAGAAACTTACAAAAAAGAAATTGACACCTTTATGGCTTCAGCAAATAAGGCTAAAAAACTTCTTAATGACGTAAAAAATTATGAAAAAATCTTAGACAAAAAGAAAGCTGAAGCCGAAAAACGTATAAAAGACATAGCTGCAGGCAAGATAAAAGAAGCGCAAAAAGAGGCAGAAAACAAGGTAAAAGATCTTTTAAAAGGATTTGGGTTTTAATGTCCTTAAACAATAAAGAAATAGATCTAATTCTTGAAGAGCTGAAATTAGAGGGCTATTTTATTCAAAAAATAATTCAGCCCTCTTATACAGCCTTGGTCTTTTATTTATATAAGGATAAGCCTCTTACTCTTTTTATTTCTCTTGATGCCGGAGTATGCCGGCTTCATTCTACACATAAAAAAATTCCTAAATTCGATAAGCCTATGCGCTTTATGGAGCTTTTAAAATCCAGAATCAAGGGCGGGAAAATCCTAAAAGCGGAACAACTCAACGAAGACAGAATTATACGCCTTAATATTGCAAGCGGAGCAGGAGGCTTTTTTTTATATTTAAGGCTGTGGAGCGGGGCTGCAAACATAGTTTTAACCGATGAAAATAACCTTATAATCGACGCTTTTTACCGACGGCCCAAGAAGGGCGAAATATCAGGCGGAACTTGGCTGACTCCCGAACCTCAAAAAATTAAAAAACAAGATTATTGTGTTCGCGAGTATGACAAAACAAAAACTTTTAATGAGGCTGTCGAAGAATGGTATATTAATAATGCTCCAAAGGTTTCAAAAGAAGCCCTGCTGGACGAAGCCGAAAATCTTTACGGAACTAAAATATTAAAAATCGAAAAAGCTCTATCAAAACTTAAAGCAAAAAGGGAAGAATTTTTAAATGCTCAAAGTTTAAAAAATGCAGGAGATTTGCTTTTTTCAAACCTTCATCTGATAAAAAAGGGAATGAAATTTATAGAACTTGAAGATTACACAAAAAACGGTGCAAAAATAAATATTACTTTGGAGCCCTTAAAAACACCCCAAGAAAATGCAAATCTCTATTACGAAAAATATAAAAAAGCCGTTTCTGGTTTAGAGGCCTTGGAAGAAGATATTATATCGGCCGAAAAAGAAATAGAAAAACTAAAAGAAAAGATAGAAAAAATTAAAACGGAGGAAAACCCTTATTTAATTCAAAAAATTCTTCAAAAGGAAAAACTTCCGGTTCAGCAAAAAGCAAAAAATACGAAAACCGCTCCGGGTTTAAAATTCTTTTCGGAAGGCTGGACCATTTTAGTAGGCCGAACGGCAGCCGAAAATGATGAGCTTTTGCGTCATTTTGTTAAGGGGGCTGACCTTTGGCTTCACACAAGGGATTATGCAGGCGGCTATGTTTTTATAAAGGCTAGGGCGGGGAAGAGTATACCTTTACCTGTTTTGATTAAGGCCGGAAACCTCGCAGTCTTTTATTCAAAGGCGAGAAAAAACGGACAAGCCGATCTATATACCACTCAGATAAAACATTTACGCCGAGCAAAAAATGCACCCAAAGGAACAGTTCTTCCGTCCCACGAAAAAAATCTTTCAATAAAACTGGATGAAAAAATCTTAAAAGAATTGGAAGAAGAAAAAATATCGGCCTTATAAATTTTTAAATTCCATTAACGGCTTTTTATCTTTGCTCATCGTTAAAATTCCATAACTCTTATTTGAGCCCATTCGCGGTCTTGAGACCGAACCGGGGTTTACCAAAAATATCCCGTTTGCTTCTTTAATCAATGGTACGTGGGTATGGCCGAAAACTGCAAGCGAGCAGTCTTGCTGCCGTGCAAAATTTAAAAGGGTGTTTAATTCAAAATCTACATAGAATTCATGCCCGTGTGTTAAAAGAATTTTTTTATGGCAAGCTTCTAAAAAGATAAATTCAAAAAATTCCAAATGCTGTTCGGGATTTTTTTTAAAGCCGAAATCCGCTCCCGTTTTTCCTGCATCTAAATTGAGGACATATTTTTTTGAATCACAATTTCCCATAACGAGGGCAGCTACAGGAGGTATACATTCCATCAGCTCTTTTTCGTATTGCGAAATCGTTATATAATTTAAAAAATCTGCAAGGCCGTCTCCCGAAAATAAAACGGCATCGGATTTTTTTCCTTCACGGCATAAAATATTGATTATAGTATCTACATTACCGTGTGTGTCCGAAATTAAAATAAGGCGTGCTTTTTCGGTAGATTTTAGTTTTTCAAGAGCTTCAGTAGATGCAAAAATCCCTTTATTAAAGTACTCAAAAGAGTTCACCGATTAAGCACCTCCTTCAAGTTTATCCGGATTTATAAGGCTGTCATTTTCCGTTTCGTTTTCTCCTGAGTTTTCTTCATCCTCCGCCGTTTCCTGACTTTCATCAAAATCCTTATAAATTAAAAGATATCTGTGGGATTGAAGTCCCGTATCGGAATCAGTATACGGTTTAATTGTATAATGATTAGGAAAAAGTTCCTTGCCTAAAATAGTTTGTGCCGTAAAAAAAGCCTGTTGAAATTCTTCTATCGGAAAAATCTTTATGTTTTTGTTATGAGCGTTTATATCCTCACCGGCAAAAATTGCCGCTACAAGTAAGAGCATAACCTCATTATCGCTTATCAAAAAATCCTTTTCCTCATTCATTATCTCTTTAGGAATTTGAAAATCAACTACAATATCCGAGGCAGCCTCCAGTGGGAGAATTTCGTCCATTGGCAAAAGGCTTATTATTGAAAGATTAGGATTATTCTCCGCAGCCTGAATCAGGTAACGGCCTCCGCCTTCAGGTATACCTATGGAAATAAGTATTGTGGTTTTTTGTTCTTCAATCTTTTCGTTAATCATTCTAAGACGGGGCTGTTTAGCCGCTTTTACCATATCGGAATAGGGTAAAACTTGAACATGAGAATCGGAACTCCCAAGAGCATATTCATTTTCAAGATATTTTAAAATATCTTTCCGCTCATAATAATCTTTTCCAAGAACAATAAGGATATTATTTTTTATAATCCTTTTAGGTTTTATTTTTTCATAAACAATTTCTTTTTCTTTATTATTGCTGCAAGAAGTAATAAAGGTTGAGAACAGTATACTTATAAAAATCAAAAAAAATAAAAGCTTTTTCTTCATAATAAAATTCCAATTTTTCCTTTTTAATGAAAAGGGGCTTATAAATATGAGAAAGTATATCAAAATTTTAAGATAAAGAAAAGAGGAGATGAAACCTTTTAAAATCCACCCAATCCAATTAAAACCCTAAATAAGTAGACAGAACATACATTATAGGAAGTTTTATAAAGGTTTTTATGAGCTGTTTTTAAGGAATTTTCATTTATAATCCTCATCTAACTTATCCGTTTCTAATAAGCATCATTCCATCATCTTGCAAACAAAAAGTTTGGAAGTTTTATAAAGGGTTTTTTATTAGTCCATTTAGTCGAGAGTTAGCATATTTTTTATTAAGATGTATTATTATTTCTACACTATTTAATAATTTAGTATAAAAATGTATACATATTTATAAAAATTCTATATCTGTTTTACAATCCAATGCTTTGGATACTTATTTTTTAAGTTTTTATATTTGTTCTCTTTTACTTTTTTATCCTTTTCCAGCTGCCAAGAATATACTTGAAAAGGAATAAAATCAGGATATAAATTTAAGACATCATTAAGCAGCAGCACTAAGTCTTTTTTATCAGCTCCAACATTTATCAAAGTTTCTATCATCCATAAGTCAATTAATGGATGCCCTCCCTTATTAAAGCGTTCTTTATATGTGTTTTCAACCATATTCATATTTGCAAAATCCAGAAAGGGATTTTTTATTGATTGAAGTCCATAATATAAAAATATTCCGTAAATAAGATCCCTGTTTTCATTTTTTATATTTGCACTTGCTTGCATTATTTTATCGATTAATTTGTTTAGCTTTTTACTTGTGTATGGGTTTTCATTACCGTTAAAAAGCTTATAAAACTCTTCCAAATATTGATCAATGTTATTTTTGGAACTTTTTTTATTGTATTCCGAATCCGTGATTACCCAAGCCGGTACAATTGGATAAGGAGAAATAATATCTATTTTTCCGTCACCTACCATATCATATAGACAGATTTCTTTTCCGTTTACATATTGGGTAACACCTACCAACTTATTTTGCGATACCAAAAATTTCGTATCTTCTTTTGTAATAACTTCCTTATAACCGATCATTTCTTGAAAACCGTCAGGCATTTTTATAAGTTGAACTCTACTGATAAAATATTCCGGTGGATTTTTTTGTGTAAAAGTAACTATGTCATCTCCTACTTCAAAAGAATAATTTTGAGAATAAATTCCAAAAACACAAAAAATAAAAAAAATCGATATAAAATATTTACGCATATTTAACCTCCATGCTTTTTTTTATCTAAGATTTGCTCTAAATGTTTTTCCTTTTAGTTCTTTTAATTCTGCATAGGCAAAATTTCCGATTAAGGATTCGGGAGGATTGCCCTGAATTACGGTCATCTCTCCTTGTTCGGTGTGCCCAAAAAGTTCTGACCTTTCATTCCTTGAATGGGATTCAACCAAGATATCTACCTTTTTACCGAGCTTAGCCTTCATTTTTTTTGCCGTAATTTTTAGCTGTAAGTCGATTACACGGCCCAATCTTTCTATTTTTATTTCTTCAGGAATCCTGTCAGGATAATTAAAAGCCTTTGTTCCTTCACGCGGATTATAATGATACATAAAGGCCGAATCGAATTCTATTTCCTGCATCAAATCCAATGTAGCCTTTACATCATCTTCGGTTTCACCGGGGAAGCCAATCAAAATATCGGTACTCAAGGCAATATCGGGTATGGTTTCTTTTAGGCGTTTTATTCTGTTCTTATAATGTTCAACCGTGTAAACCCTGTTCATTCTTTTTAAAATTGTATCGGAGCCGTGCTGAACCGGAAGATGAACAAGTTTGCAAAGTCTTTTTTCGGCAGCGATTGTGTCGATTAAGGCATCGGACATATCCTTAGGATGACTCGACATAAAGCGTATCCATCTTATCATATCGGTTTTATCCGCTTCTCTCGCTATAAGACTTAAAAGCTTTGGAAAATCGATTACCCTCCCCTCCCCGTCTTCTCCTTTATAGGAATTTACATTTTGGCCGAGCAAGGTAATTTCCCTTACCCCCCTTGATGAAAGCTCGGTAATTTCTTGCAATATTTCATTTACAGGACGCGAAACTTCCCTGCCCCGAACATAGGGCACAATACAATAAGTGCAAAAATTATTGCAGCCATTCATAATGGGCACATAGCTTTGAAAAGATTTCGGCGAATGAGAAAGAGGTGCAAAATAATAACCTGATACCGGTTTTTCTTCGATATTATTATGAGCAAACTCCGCCATGTAGTTGTCATCTTTAAGACGGGCTTTAATTTCATCAAAAATTTGAGGAAGAAGATTGCGTTCAAACATTCCGACAACATAATCTATTAGCGGAAATTCTTTTTGTATTTCGGTATAAAGCCTTTCAGCCATGCAGCCTATTAAGAGGACAAAAAACTTACGCTTTTTTTTCAAACCGGAAAAATGTCCCAATCTGCCGAGAACCCTGTTTTCGGCAGTTATACGCACGGAACAAGTGTTTATTATAAGGAGATCGCAATGTTCGGCATCGGAGGAATTCTTCCAGCCCTTTTCGAGCAAGACCTGTTCCATTGATGAGGATTCAGCTTGATTCATCTGACAGCCGTATGTTTCAAAAAAGTAAGTCATATTTAGCTCAATGTTAGGTTGATGATTATAAGTTAAAATCATAAAAAAGTCTAGCTCTCGTCATATTCATATTCCATAAGTCCTGTCAGTGGGGCTATTTGTAAAATTTAAAAGTTTAATCCCCAATGTTTTGCCGAAAGGCAAAACTCTTTTCAGGGCTCCACTATCGCTTCAGTATCTTTCCGCAGAAATTACTGCGGAAAGATATACAGCAAAAGTAATTTTTATAAATTGCTTTTGCTCCCTTTCAATCGCTGTCCGAAGGGAAAGAATTCTAAAATATGGAAAAGAAAAAGTTGAATCTATTACTATACAGCGGTATTTATCCTCTTCGAATTTTATATTCAATTTGTATCACCTTGTGGTACATCTGGAGAAAGGTTTATCCATGCTGCCTTTCAAGGATAACAACTAAAAAAAATTATATACTTTTCTTTTTTCTTCTCTTTTCTTTTAAATTTCCTTTTTCGAGTAAAAGAGTCTTAGTGGGTATGTCGCAAACTTCAAGGTCTCCAAAATATTGAATGGCTCCGGGGAAACGGTAAACTGTTTCGACAGCCCATTTATCCCTATTTTTTTCGTAAGTTTTAAATGGTTTACCTTTTAAATCGACAACGGATTTTTTTATAACGGGAGTCATTTTACCCTTTCTTCTTTCCATATTCATCATCATGGAAAGAGGAACACCGCAAGGAAGCCAATAATCGACATCATCTGTTAGGTTTCGAACCGAAGCTATATAACCGGAAAAACCGTTAGCGGCCAATAAAAAGGCTGTAAAGCCCAAGGTATAGCAATAATCCGAGTCAAAGTTTGAAGGAAAGGCTGATCGTCCTTCATAGCCGAAAAAGTGAGCATAGGTACTGAATTTGCCTTCAAAACTGCCTTCTTTTTTCATTTCGGTTATTTTTCTGGTAACTAAATTTATCAAAAGCTTTTCAGTTTCGATACGGGAGACTTGAACATTTCCATGAGGGTCTCTGTCCATTAAAAGCTGTAAAGAAATATTTTCAGGGAGGCTGTCAAAAAGAGCAAAGGCTTTTTTTGACAAGTGTTTTTGAAGCCAAGAACGTTTACCCGAAAAAGTTTTTAACTTTGAAAAAGCCGAAGCTTTTTCTGCCATAAGATCGTTTATTTCTTCAATAAGTTCATCCATTTCGGGTATAAATTCTATAATACCTTCAGGAACCAAAACTACCCCGAAATTTTCACCTTTTTTGGATCTTTTTACAATAATATCCACAATATAATCGGTAACTTGTTGTAAGGTAACTTTTTTTTCAGCTAATTCCTCCCCAATCAAACAGACATTAGGCTGAGTCTTTAAAGCACATTCAAGGGCTATGTGACTTGCAGAGCGTCCCATGAGCTTTATAAAATGCCAATATTTACGTGCGGAATTTACGTCGCGGCAAATATTTCCGATTAACTCAGAATATAGTTTTGTTGCAGTATCAAAACCGAAAGAGGTTTCGATATATTCATTTTTTAAGTCTCCATCAATAGTTTTAGGAACACCTATAACCTTAGTGTTTAATTTTGCTTGAATAAAGTATTTTGCTAAAAAAGCGGCATTTGTATTGGAATCATCCCCGCCTATTATGACAAGGGCATCCAGGTTTAATTTTTTTACATTTTGAATTGAACTTTCAACCTGTTCTTCCGTTTCAATCTTTGTTCTTCCTGAACCGATTATGTCAAAGCCTCCGGTGTTTCTGTACTTATCAATTAAGGATTTTTTTATTTCGATATAACGCCCTTTTACCAAACCTTCAGGACCGCTTAAAAAACCGTAAAGTTTTGAATTAGGACTTCCCTTTTTTAGAGCATCAAAAAGGCCTGAAATTACGTTGTGTCCTCCGGGTGCCTGTCCTCCTGAAAGAATTACACCGAATTTTAAGGGCTTGTGTTCAACTTCAGATTTTCCTTTTACAAATCTGATAATCGGCATTCCATAAGTATGAGGGAATATTTCTTTTAACTCCGCCTGATTAGATTGTGCGTGTGTAGCCTCTCCTATTTCAGGCTTAATCAAACTCAAAGGTTCCTCAAATACTTTTGGGATTTTCGGTTCGTAATGGTAGCGCAATCTCTGCATTGTGGATTCATTCATTTTTCGTTCTCCTTAAAAAAATACTTATCATACATCGTTTGTCTTAAAATTTAATGCGGCCGTTTAAACTTCTTGCAAGGGTTAAACGGTCGGCATATTCCAAATCTCCTCCGACAGGGAGACCTGAGGCAAGCCTCGTTATATTGACAGGTAAGTCCTGCAATATTTTTTGAATATATAGGGCTGTAGTATCACCCTCGATTGTAGGGTTTGTTGCAAGAATAACTTCCGTAATTCCGCCTTCATGAATACGCCTGATAAGCTCGCTTATATGTAATTGGTCGGGGCCTATGCCTTCAAGGGGTGCTATGAGTCCGCCCAGAACATGAAACAAGCCTCGATATTCAGGGATTGACGCAATCGTATTTACATCCTGAGGAAAGCCTACCACACAGATGGTTGCTCTATCCCTTGTTTTATCCGCACAAATGCTACAGATATCCTCCTCGGTATAAGAGCCGCATTCTTTACAAGGATGAATTTTTTCGTGTAAAGTAGAAACAGCTTCTGCCAACCGCATAGCATCAGCCGGCCCTTGCTTTAAAAGATGATAAGCGATACGGGCTGCGCTCTTATGACCGATACCGGGTAGACGGGAAAACGAATCTATAACGGCATCAATAGCATTCATCCTTTAATCCTCTCTTAAAAAGGTAAACCGCCTGCAAGACTTGCAAGGGGCCCGAGTTTATTTTGTAAAAGTTCTTTTAGTTTTGCAACCGCATCATTATGAGCAGCCCTAATTAAATCTTGAAGCATAGGAACATCTCGATTGTCTACAGCTACAGGATCAAGCTCAATGGACTCAACTTCAAAACTGCCTTTTAAACGTATTTTTACAAGTCCTCCGCCTGAAACTCCTTCAACAGCTTCTTGATCAAGGTCAGATTTAATATTAGCAATTTTTTCTTGGATTTCTTTTGCATTTTTCATAATATCAAAGGGATTCAATTTAAACTCCTCATAAAACTTTTTCAAATTAACCTTTTAATAGCTTACCATTTTTTTTTGAATAATACAAGAGCATTTATCAACAACAAGCGAAAAAGTAGTCAAAAAAACGTAACGATGACGCTTCCTAATGCTTAAAGTGTCTTACCCCAGTTATCAGCATGGCCATTCCATTTTTATTGCATTCTGCAATGCTCAACTCATCGCGGATTGAGCCGCCGGGCTGGATGACGGCTTTTATGCCGGCCTTGGCCGCTTCTTCGATTGTGTCGGGAAAGGGGAAAAAAGCATCTGAGGCTAGAACAGAGTTTTTAGCTCTTTCGCCGGCTCTTTCGATAGCTTGGCGGGCTGCATCTACTCGGTTGGGCTGACCGCAGCCTATGCCGACTGAGCAAAAGCCTTTTTGGGGATTTGACAGGTCTATCGGGGCAGCGAGCAGGATTGCATTGGACTTAACCATGGTACAAGCTTTCATAGCAAATTTCAAAAGAGCCCTTTCTAAAGGCTCAGCCTTCCTTTCCGCTGCGTCCTTATATTCAGTACCTTCGGGGTCTCCTAAGTCTTTTTCTTGCTTTAAAAAGCCTCCCAAGACAGACTTATATTCATACGGTTCTTTTTCTTGACACATAGGAGCTTCAATTAAGCGTAAGTTTTTTTTGCCGGATAAAAGTTCTTTTGCTTCTTCGGTAAAAATAGGAGCTATGATACATTCAACAAATAAGGTTCCAAGGGCTTCAACCGAAGGCTTATCGAAGGGACGGTTTAAGGCGATTATACTTCCAAAGGCCGAAACGGGATCGCAGTCGATTGCAGCTCTTAAAGCAATAGAAACTTCCGAATCAGGGGAAGAAGATGAAGAGCTTTTTGTAGGCTCTTCATTTATTTCGGCAAGGCCGCAGGGAGTAAGGTGTTTTACCACAACGGCTGCAGGTTTTTTAAACATAGAAACAGCCCTCCATGCAGCGTCGGCATCTAGGATATTGTTATAGGAAAGGGCCTTTCCCTGTAAGACCCTTCCTCCCAAGGGACCGGCCTTAGGCTCATTTGTATAGAGCCAAGCTTTTTGATGAGGGTTTTCCCCATAACGCAAATCCTGTCCGGGATAAGCACACAGGGCAAGAGAGGTCTTTTCTTCCATATTGCGGCTAAGCCGGCTTAGCCCGCTAAGCCAAGAAGTTATTGCCGCATCGTAGCGGGTACAAATATCAAAGGCCTTTATTGCCAATCTTTTGCGTAAAGAAAGAGGAACCTCTCCCGTCTTTTCAATTTCGGAAGAAACTTCGTCATAGTCGGCAGGGTCGCAGATAACCGTAACTCTGGAATAGTTTTTTGCGGCAGCCCTTAAAAGAGCTACACCGCCTATGTCTATGTTTTCAATACAATCGCTTTCAGTAGAATCGGGAGAACTGATAGTTTTTTCAAAGGGGTATAGGTTGGCTATAACAATGTCTATGCCGCTAAAGCCGAGAGATTTTAGCTCTGCTCTATCCTCTTCGGTATCGCGGGCTAAAATACCGCCGTGAATCATAGGGTGAAGAGTTTTAACCCTCCCGCCTAAAATTTCAGGAGAAGAGGTGTATTCCGAGACTTCTTTTACTTTAATGCCGGCCTCTTGTAAGGCCTTTGCCGTTCCTCCTGATGCAATAAAATCATAACCTGCCGCTTTTAAGCGGGAGGCAAAATCCTTTAAACCAGTTTTATCAGAAACCGATGCCAATACCAATCCCATAATCTTCCCTCCATAACACGATGTTTTGTGATTTGCACAAAACTCGAAGATAAACATCTCGGCAGAATTTCTGCAGAGATGCTTATCGAACCTCCGATAAAAATCTTAACGTTTTTATGACAAGGGCATGCTCCGCCTCATGCACTCTTTTTTCAAAATCTTCAAGCCTGTCTCCCTGAAAAACCGGCACTTCTTCAGTAAAAATTACCGGCCCCGAATCGACTCCTTCATCCGGAACAAAGTGAGTCATAATTCCGCAGCCTGAGATTTCCCCTTTCATAAAGGCTTCGTACTGCCTCTCGATAGCCTCCGTCCCGGGAAATGTTCCGGGCAGGGCAGGATGAAGATTTATAAGCCTATCCTTAAACGAAGCTATAAAACTGTCAGTTAAAATTCTCATCCAGCCTAATAATAAAACATAATCGGGCTTAAACTCTTTAACTTTTTCGGCAAGGAGAGCATCATATTCATTCCGAGATGAACCTTTTTTAAAGGGACGATAAATAGTTTTTATTCCAGCCCTTTCGGCACGGCTGAGGGCAAAGGCTTCTTTTTTATTTGAAACCACAGCCTCAATCTTATAATCAATGGAGCCGTTTTTTATTCCGTCAATTACAGCTTGAAGATTAGAACCGTTTCCCGAAACCATAACCACAAGTTTTTTTTTCATTCCAAATACCAATTACAAATTATCAATTACTACATTACCGATTATTATCCATTTCTTCCGCAGCAGTGTTTATATTTTTTTCCGCTGCCGCAGGGACAAGGTTCGTTTCTTCCGACCTTGGGAACGGCACGCACCACCTGAGCATTTTCAGGACGGCTTCGTGAAGAAAGGGCTGTGGGACCCATTCCCTGCCCTGCACCCGAAAAACTTCCCATTGAGTTGTGCTGAGCATTTCCCTGAATGGAACGCATTTGGCGCGAAGATGCTTCTTCTTCGGTACTGATTTGAACCCGAACAAGACGGGATGCTATTTCGATTCTTATATCATCGAGCATGGAATAAAAAATATCGAAGCCTTCAAGTTTGTATTCGGTTAAAGGATTTTTTTGCCCGTAGGAGCGAAGATAAACTGCCTCACGCAAGGACTCCAAATTTTCAAGATGATCGAGCCATTTTTTGTCGATAGCCTGCAAGTATTGATAGCGGATAAACATGTTTAGATTTTCTTTACCTGCAAGAGCTTCTTTTTCTTTAAGCTCCTTTGTAAAATGCTCTACAAATTCGTTTATCTCTTCTTCATGATTCTTTTTATCGATGTTTGCAAAATCTTCTTCGGTCAGAGTATAGGCAAACTTTTCCCTAAAGATATCCTTTATAAGACGTTTTTTCTCTTCTTTTTCTGCCTTTGAGCTTGAACTATACTCATCGAATTTCTCGCTTATAAATTCTTCGAGGGTTGCGTAAATACGCTCGATAAGATTTTCGTCTGCAAGGATTGCATTTCGCTGTTCATAGATAAAGGAGCGCTGTTCGTTTAGTACGTCATCATATTCCAACAAATGTTTTCGAATATCGAAGTTTCGGTTTTCTACCTTTGTCTGAGCCTTTTCGATGCTCTTATTTATCCAAGGATGCTCGATGGGCTCCCCTGCCCTCATTCCTATCTTGGACATAACATTTTTTAAGTTTTCGCCTCCGAAAAGCCTCATAAGGTCATCATCGAGGGAAAGGAAGAATTTGGAGCGTCCAGGGTCTCCTTGACGGCCTGAACGGCCTCGAAGCTGATTATCGATTCGGCGGCTTTCATGACGCTCCGTACCTATTACATAAAGGCCTCCTAGTTCTTTTACCTCATTATAGTCGCTTTGCCATTTTGCATATTCTTCGGCAAGAACTTTTTCATAATAGTCGGGATTGGGATTTGTGCCCGTGCGTTTTTTAGCCCTCATTTCGGGACTTCCGCCCAGCTTAATATCAGTACCTCGTCCCGCCATATTGGTGGCTATGGTAACGGAACCCTTTGCTCCGGCTTCTGCAATTATAAGAGCTTCCCTCTCGTGATTTTTGGCGTTTAAAACCTCATGCCTTACGCCTCTTTTTGTTAAGAGTTTTGAAATAAGCTCCGATTTTTCTATCGAAACCGTGCCTACGAGGACAGGCTGTCCTCTCTTATAAGCCTCGCTTATTTCGGTACAAAGAGCTTCAAACTTATCATTCTCGTTAAGGTAGATTACATCGTGTTCGTCTTTTCGGACAACCGGAAGATTGGTCGGAATAACTACAACATCCAATTTATAAATTTTTGTAAACTCGACGGCTTCCGTATCTGCCGTACCGGTCATACCGGAAAGTTTATCGTACATTCTAAAAAAGTTTTGGAAAGTAATGGTCGCAAGGGTTCTGTTTCTTTGGGCGATTTTAATATGTTCCTTAGCTTCGATAGCCTGATGGAGCCCGTCCGAATAACGGCGTCCTTCTAAAACACGGCCTGTAAACTCGTCTACTATCTGTACCTGACCATCTTGAATAACATAGTCCACATCAATATGAAAAAGAACATGTGCCCTTACCGATTGGGTAAAGTAATGAATATATTCAAAGTTTTCTTCATCAAAAAGGTTTCCGCTTTTGATAAGTCCCTGCTTTTGGAGGATATCCTGAATATGGAGCATACCTGAATCTGTAAAGGAAATTCTCTTACTCTTTTCGTCTATCGTGTAGTCTCCGATAACTTCTTCTCCTTCAAGCTCATTCGGATACTCGCCCGTCTCGGGATTTTTTTCGACTTCTTTTAATTGACCTATGAGGCGGTCAACTTCAAAAAAGCGCATTGTATCGTCTTCGGCAGCGCCCGAAATAATCAAGGGCGTTCTAGCCTCATCTATCAAGATAGAGTCGATTTCATCTACGATTGCAAAGGAAAATTCTCTTTGAGTCTTATCCTTTAGCCTCATCTGCATGTTGTCGCGAAGGTAATCAAACCCGAACTCGTTATTGGTACCGTATGTTATATCGCAGTTATATTCTATACGGCGGGCATCGTTTTCCATATTGGAAAGAATGACACCGACACTTACACCGAGATAAGAATAAACGGGTCTCATCCAGTCGGCATCCCGTTCTGCAAGGTAATCGTTTACAGTTACAATATGAACGCCCTTACCTGTAAGGCTGTTTAAGTAGGCAGCGGCAACACTCATAAGGGTCTTACCTTCGCCCGTTTTCATTTCAACAATCTTACCTGAATGGAGAACAAGGGAGCCTAAAATCTGAACATCGTAAGGACGTTCCCCCAATATACGCCTAGCCGCCTCCCTCGCAAGGGCAAAGGCTTCAGGAATAAAAGAATCCAAGGATTCTCCTTTTTGATAGCGTTCTTTAAACTCATTCGTTTTTGCCTTAAACTCTTCCTCAGACAGAGAAAGGGCCCAAGCCTCTTTTTCATTTATCTTGTGTAAAATCGGGAGCATGGCCTTAATATCCCGCTCATGCTTTGAACCGAAAAGAATTTTAATTATAGAATCTAACATATACCTTATAATGTATCAAAATTTAAAGAAAAAGAGAAGAGGGAAATGTATTTACTTAAGGAAACATCGAAAAATTTCAGTTTTTGAGGTTTTCCTTAATTTTATAAAATTTCTTTTTAGGTCTGCTATTTTTTCAAGTAGGCGTAAGAAAATTTTAAAAATAATTATATCCAATTCATCCCAAGCTCCAATATACGAACAGGTATATTCTGCTATAAAAAAGGCAATCCTAAACGGAGAAATAGAAGAAGGAGCTCCCCTCCCCTCTATAAGGACATTGGCAAAGGATTTACAAATTTCAGTTATTACCACCAAGAGAGCCTATGATGAATTGGAAAGAGACGGCTTTATAGACTCGGTTCAAGGAAAGGGTTCCTTTGTGGCCTATCAAAATCCTGAAAGGCTAAAGGAAGCTGGAATATGTATAATCGAAGAAAAGATAACCGAGGCTATAGATGAGGCCAAAAGGTTAAAGATAACGCAAAAAGAATTTTTAGAGATCATAAAGCTTCTTTTTGATGAAGAATAATAACGGGAGAAAATTATGGATTATATTTTAAACATAAAAGACTTAAACAAGAACTATAAAACTTTCCAATGAAACGACGGAGGAGAAATTTTAACAGAAAAAGTCTAAAGTGCATCATCATAAGTACTTTTATTGCAGATCACACCCTGCCTGCACAAAATAGAACCAAACAATATTTAAAATTTGGTCGGATATTTATAACCCCATAAGCGATTTCGTCGAATGTCATGGAAACTTTTCGGACAAAGATTTGTTTTTGATTCTTATACATAGGAAACGGCAACTTCTCCAAATGTAAAAGACAGCTTTATACCGTCAGGTTTGGATGTTATGAAAGTCTTAGGGTCTAAAGCTGCCGATAAAATTTTAGCCTCATCGGAATATGAAAAATATCCGGGCTTAAAAGAGAATTTCTACAACCTTCAAATTAGAAGATAAAAAACCTGAATGGTCAAAAAATATTATAATGCCCGCCGAATAAAGAGGCTTATGATTGAGCTGGGTTATCCCTTCTAATCAAAGAGACCGGCAATACATTAATCGAAAAGGCCGTCTTGCAGACCGTTTTGCCCATCCCCTAGTTTAGGCGGCTTTAGGCCGAGGTGTTCGTATGCTTTAAGGGTAACCATGCGGCCGCGGGGAGTGCGCTGGAGGAGGCCGGACTGAATAAGATAGGGTTCGTAATAATCCTCTAAGGTGTCCTGAGACTCGCCTATCGAAATTGCAAGGGTTTCGGCACCGACGGGGCCGCCCGAGTAATTTTCGATAATGGAGCGGAGTATCTGCCTGTCATAGGTTTCAAGGCCTAGACCGTCGATGTTTAGCTGCTTTAGGCCTGCTGCAACCGTCATCTCGTCAATTAAGCTTTTGCCTGCAACTTGGGCAAAGTCCCTCATACGACGCAATAGACGGTTTGCGACCCTCGGTGTACCGCGTGAACATCTGGCGAGGGCAATAGAGGCCTTCTTTTCTATTTTGATTTCAAGGATTGAAGCGGAACGGCTTATAATTGAGGCAAGTTCTTCATGGCTGTAAAATTCAAAACGCTGAACAATACCGAAGCGGCTTATAAGAGGGCTTGAAACCATGCCTGCCCTCGTAGTTGCTCCGACAAGGGTAAAAGGCGGAATCGGAATACGCACGGTGCGGGCTCCCGGCCCCTGCCCTATTATCCAGTCAAGTTCATAGTCTTCCATTGCAATATAGAGCATCTCTTCGATGGCAGGCTTTAAACGGTGAATCTCATCTATAAAGAATACGGAGCGTTCCGTCAAGGTGGTTAAAATTCCTGCGAGATCTTTAGGCTTATCGAGGGCAGGAGCTCCCGTAACCTTAAAGTCTACACCGAGCTCGTTGGCCGTAATTTGGGCAAGGGTGGTTTTTCCCAAGCCCGGCGGGCCTATCAAAAAAAGATGATCTAAGCTTTCTCCCCTTTCGCGGGCAGCCTTTATAAAAACGGAAAGATTCTCTTTTGCTTTTGTCTGACCCTGAAAATCCAAAAGAGATCGGGGACGAAGAGCTCTGTCCTTTTCGTCCCCGGCCTGTTCTTCGGGGCGCACTACCTCAAAATCATCTCTCATAGTTTACTTAAAGAGCTGCCTTAAAGATTGCATAAACATCATCGGCACGAAGTTCTTGAAAGCCGTAGATAACTCCGTTTTTACCTCTGTGCGCGACAGCGGCTTCTGCCATTTCTTTTAAATGCTCCTCGCCTATTCCCACTTCCCTCAGGGTCATAGGAATGCCGAGAGATTTAAAAAAGTTCGAAGTATGCTCTATTGCCTTTTCGGCAGTTTTGTAAACTTCTTCTCCTTTTTGAAGTCCCCAAACATTTATACCGTAATCGGCAATCTTTTTAACGGTTTTATCGTTTAAGCAATGATGCAGCCAATGAGGGGTTAAAATTGCGAGGCCTACTCCGTGAGTAATGTCATAAAAAGCACTCAGCTCATGTTCCATAGGATGAACCGACCAAGCCGTTTTTTTGCCGTCAGTTAAAAGGCCGTTTATAGCCCATGTACCTGCCCACATAAGGTTTGAGCGGGCTTCATAGTTTTCAGGATTCTTAATAGCCAAGGGTCCGTATTCGATACAGGTTTTTAAGATGCTTTCTGCAAACCTGTCTTGAAGATAAGCCCCGTCATCAAGAGTAAAATAAGATTCAAAGGTGTGGCTCATAATATCGGCCGTGCCTGCCGCCGTCTGATTCTTAGGAACCGAATAAGTGTATTCGGGATCGAGAATCGAAAATTTAGGAAGAAGAACCGGAGCAGCGAAGCCCAGCTTTTCTTTCGTTTTAAGGTTTGAAATAACGGCTCCACAGTTCATCTCGGAGCCTGTAGCAGAAAGAGTCAGTACCGTTCCTATCGGGAGTACGTTTTTAATTTCAGCCTTGCCCGTAATCAAGTCCCAAGGGGCACCTGCATAATTTACGCCTGCAGAAACAGCCTTTGAACAGTCGATTGTGCTTCCCCCTCCGACAGGTAGAATAAAATCCAGCTTATGTTCGCGGACTATTTTTATACCCTCTTCAACTTCTTCAATTCGGGGATTAGGCGAAACACCGGAAAGCTCTTTATAAAAGATCCCTGCCTGATCAAATTTTTTGACGATTGTGTCATAAAGCCCCATTCTTTTAATACTTCCGCCGCCGTAACATAGGAGAACCCTTTTTCCGTATTTGAGAATCTCAGGTACGAGGTTCTCAATACTGCCCTTGCCGAATAAAATCTTAACCGACACTTCAAATTCAAAATTATACATAACCTACCCCCATTTCATTGAGCGTTCTACAGCCTTTTTCCATCCGGCATAGAGAGTCTTTCTTTTTTCTTCTTCCATGTCCGGCCTAAATTCCCTTTCGATATCCTGTATCCGTTTTATTTCGCCCTGCTCTTTCCAAAAGCCTACGGCAAGACCTGCAAGATAGGCAGCTCCCAAGGCCGTCGTTTCTTTTTCGTAGGGGCGTAAAACGGGTACATTTAAAATATCCGACTGAAACTGCATTAAAAAATTATTGGCACAAGCTCCGCCGTCTACTTTAAGCGATTTTAAGTTTATCTTGGAATCCTTTTCCATAGCATAAAGGACATCCTTTGTTTGATAGGCGATGGCTTCCAAGACAGCTCTTACAATATGCTCTCTTTTTGCCCCCCTTGTCAAGCCCAAAAGAGCACCGCGGGCATACATATCCCAGTAGGGAGCACCCAGACCTGAAAAGGCGGGAACAAAATAAACACCGTTTGTGTCGTTTACAAGCCCTGCATAGTACTCCGTTTCGTGAGCAGTATAGATAAGTTTTAACTCATCTCTCAGCCATTGAACTGCAGCACCGGCTATAAAACTGCTTCCCTCCAATGCATATTTTACACTATTATCTATACCGAAGGCAATAGTCGTAAGAAGCCCGTTTTCTGATTCTATTATCTTATCTCCGGTATTCATTAACATAAAGCAGCCGGTTCCATAAGTGTTTTTTGCAGAGCCTTCTTCAAAACAGGCTTGCCCGAAGAGGGCTGCCTGCTGATCACCTGCAGCTCCGGCAATCGGAATCTTAGCTCCCCCGAATGTATGCTCTTCGGTATAGCCGTAAACATAACTTGAAGGCTTGACTTCGGGCAGCATAGATTCGGGAATATCCATAGCCTTTAAAAGCTCCTTATCCCATTGCAAGGTGTGAATATTAAAAAGTAAGGTGCGGGATGCGTTTGTATAATCGGTTACATGCACCTTGCCTCTGGTCAAATTCCAGATAAGCCAAGTGTCGATGTTTCCAAAAAGAAGCTCGCCTTTTTCGGCCAGAGTTCTTGCTTCGGGTACATTATCCAAAATCCACTTTATCTTGGTTCCCGAAAAATAAGCATCTATTATCAAGCCGGTTTTTTTTCTGATAGAATCGGATAGGCCTTTTTCTTTAAGAGCATCGCAGATATCGGCGGTTCTGCGGCACTGCCAAACTATGGCATTATAAACGGGACGGCCTGTCTTTTTGTTCCAGACAACGGTTGTTTCACGCTGATTGGTAATTCCGATTGCAGCAATCTCTTGGGTGGAAACTCCGCTTCTTTCCAAAACTTCGCGGGCTACACCGCTTTGCTTTCCCCATATTTCCATAGCATCATGCTCGACCCAGCCCTGCTTAGGAAAAATTTGAGAAAACTCCTGCTGGGCAGTTGCAATTTTTTTTCCGTCCTTATCGAACAAAATTGCCCTGCAGCTCGTAGTCCCCTGATCAAAGGCTAAAACATATTTTTTCATTTTATATCCTCCAGTCTTCCCTGCTTCATTGCATAAACTTCCATACTGTCTCCGAGTTTAAAAAGTTTGCTTATAGCCATGCCTATGGCCATAACTATGTTCCAAAGTATTCCGTTCTTTTTAAGATTTTTACACCACTTAAATCTTTCAGGATGATGACCTATCGAAACAATCTTTAAAACTTTAAAGCCGTACAGATTGAGTTGATCCTTTACGGTTTTTGCATCCCATATTGAATAATGGTCGGTAGGACTTTCTGCAAAAAATTTATAGGGCGAAAAAGTTCCCGTAACACCGGAAAAGTTTGGAGTTGAAAAAGCAAAAATACCGCCCGGCATTAAAAGATCGTTTACTTTTTTTAAAACCGAATCCAAGTCCCTAAAATGCTCGATAACAAACCACATAGAAAGGGCCGCAAAACCTCCGTCTTCAATAGGTCTTGAAACCGATTCAAATCCGTTTCCCGTCATTCGTTTTTGGTAAATATACTCATAGGTTTTCGGGAGAACCGGAAAGGCCGAAACAAAGGCCGGCAGTTTTAACTCGTCCGTTACATATTTTACGGCAGCTTCCGAAATATCGGTTCCGACAGCATACCAGCCCGAATATTTTGCAGCAAGGACAAATGGGCCGTAGGCACAGCCCACATCCAATATTTTCTTTTCACCGTCAAAAATACTGTATTCCCTCTTTCGATAAAAAATATCGATATAAAGTTGATTTATAATTTCCATTCGGCGCATTCCCTGCTTTCTTATAGACTCAAAATCCTCTAAATAGGTTTTACCGTATTGGGCCTTGTACTCATCAAAAAAATAAGTTTTGGTATATTGTTTTGGAGGACTTATTATAAAAGAAATGTGATACATTCCGCAGCGGAGACAATGTGCCATAGTCCTGTCCGGAGTTCTGGCTGCAATTTCAAAGGTACCGTCTTCCCCGCAAATAGGGCATAAGTGCCTTGAGCCGAAGGATAATTTTTTTATCAAGGAAGGTAAATCTTTGCTCTCAGACTGAGGCGTAATAAGGGCAGGTATTTTTATTCCCCTCGAAAACATATCTGCAAAGTCTATAACGGACGGTATACCCGGAGGAAAGGACGTAAAACCTGCCGATATTCCCAACTTATAATGGTAATCGGTCGGAGAAACCAAAAGTACATAGCATCCTGCAGCTAAGGCCTCAAAAGCCGTAAACCCGTAATGGGTTACAACCAAATCCCATTCATAAAGTCTTTCCCGTAAATTTTCAATACGGGAAAAGGCTTTTATCTTCCCCTCACACCTTTTTATATCATCAAAACTTAGATTCACATCTATTGCCGAAACATCAAATTTTAAGGAGGCCAAAATTTGGGCAATAGGCAGGGTCATTCTATAAGAGTTTTCTCCTCCGCAAACAACAAGAACCTTTGTTTTCGGCGGGTCCAAATGAATACGTTTACTTTTTCTCAAAGTTTTTAAAGTAAAATGTTTTTTTCGATTAACGGGAAGACAAATAAATTCAGGAGAAAAAATATTAGGAGAACAGTCAGGGGATGAACCTTCTTCGCAAGAAGAGTCGCTTCTAAGAGCGCCTCGAAGAGATGGAAGAATGTCCAATATAAAATCCGCCAACCGCCGGCCTGTTCCTCCTTCATCGATTACTATAACAGGACCTCTATTTTTATAAAAAGCCATCTCATCTTCAGATGTTCTAAACCTGTCCAATACGATTAGAGCCGCCTTTTTAGGAAATTCATTTATGATTATCTCGGAAGGAATGGAATTCAAAATAGATTTTGAAAAATTAGGATAATCGGATTCAGATATATAAATTAAACATCTTAATTTTCCTAAAAGAGATCTCGTTATATCGCAGACCCTATGTAAATGTCCGCTCCCTCGCCCCGGCGTAACCGAAGGACAAAATACCACAAGTCTATCGGCATAACTTACAGCTTCAACTATATCGGCAGGCATAAAGGGCTGCTTTTTTTTATGAGAACTTAAATACCTATATACCTCTTTTGCTTTTTCATAGTCTTCAGCCGTATCAACGGTAGTACGCAATTCGGGATAATACCAAACTGCCGGTGCTGTTTCTCTAATACACCTATACTTATCAGGACGGCTGTAAATTGCAGGAGCTACATGCTCATGAGCATAATAATCCTCGGTTTCAGAAGCGGCCTTTAAAAGAGAATCGGCCTTGATTATTTCTATTCCTGAGCCGTGCGGAAGACCGGTATAAGTAAAATAATCGGGCTCTCCCAATTCAAAATAACGCCGCATAGAGGCTTCGGCAGCTTGAACAAAAAGAAAAGGGTTATCGGCTGTAACCCGAACAATGGCTTTTAAAGGTTTATTCGGAAAATTGGAATTGATAAACGTAATTGCATCACAAAACCGCTTTAAAACATCTTCTTCAGAACCGTCAATACAAAGATAACCTAAAGATTCGGCTATGGGCTGAAATTCTTTTTTTGAATTGGTATCGCAAGCCAAAATAAAATGTTCGGCAGGTAATTCTCTAACCGAATCCAAAACTCTGTATAAAATAGGCCTGTCACCCAAGTCCAATAATGCTTTTCTAACCAAGCGCTTAGAACTCAATCGGGCTTGAACAATTACGGCTGTGCCTTCATATAGACCAATCATATTCTAGGCTCCCATTTATAAATTAAATCTTGAGGTGATTTTACAAAACGGTATTTGTTTATGTGCACCCAATCTTGTACGGCCTTAAAATGTTTATAGGCCTTAAAAGGATTTAAGCCTGATCTTATTGCATAAGAAAAAAACAAATACCAAGGCAAGCTCCCTCCTTTTTTACCTACAAGAGGTGCTAAATTCTTTAAGTAAAATTTTATATAAGAATCATCTGCAGAAACATCTTCAAGGGGAGAGGCTCCGGCATATTTCATTTTATATAAATTTGAAATAAGAATCTCCATACCCCACAGATGGGCTCTAAATCCGAAATCCAAATTTTGCCAATAAGGATTGTCTATCGTATAATCAAATCCTCCTATTTCAATAAATTTTTCCCGATTATAGATACCGGCAAAATCATACATATAAATAGTATGGGTTAAATCTTTTCTGCACAAAAATTGTTCCGTCGAAAAATCCCTGCGTGTAAGAGAGGGAACACTCTGAACGGGAATAAGAGCGTTTTTTTCGTCGATTAAAACCGGAGCGGTGCATATTACATCAGATTGGGTAAGAGTATCTATCACACTTATAGGAAAACTTGAAGAAGATAAAGCCATATCGTTCCACAGAACCATGACATAATCCGAAGATACTTCCGAAATGCCGAGGTTAATCATTTCTCCTATAGTAACTTTTTCAAGCGGAACTAAAAATTTAACTTCAGGAAATTGAGAAGACAAGGATTCAAGTTCAAATCCTTTTTGAGAGCTGTCCACAAATACAATAGAATTAAAACCAAGATATATTAAGTTTTGAAAAAGAGAAGAAAGATAATATCGGGCACCGCGGTTTAATACCAAAACGGAAACTTGAACTTTAAAATCTCCTGAGCTTTTTCCTAAAACCGTATAAGGAATTTTCCGCTCATTAAAAATTGTAGGTATAGTATTCATCGCAAGCTCCGCATAAGTCTCCGTATTTGCATTCTAAATGCTTTTTATATACCTCGAATGTTTTTTTACGGATTGAATCTAAACTTTCTGAAAAAGCATTTCCTAAAATATTTTTCCTTTTAACATCTTCTTTGCAAAGAGGCACCGAACCGTCAGCCAAGATATACATATCCCTTTTTAAATGCCAACAAGGATGACGGTTAAAAGGAGATAAGTCTGCAACTCTTTTATCCTCAAGTAATTTACAAAAGGTGTCATATTTTTGAATAATTACTTTTACCCCCAAGTTTTTCCAAAAACGGTAAAAAGGCTCAACTTCAATTTCGTTTTCATTCATGCGCATAATTTGAGCCCACACAGCATCGGGAAAAACTTTTTTTAAACTGTCGGTAAAAGTAAGGGCTTGTTTTAATTTAATGTTTGCCTCATCTTCGGAAAGGCCGTGCACCTTAGCATACATTCCTGAACTGACCGCATCAATACATACAATCCAATAAACCGGAAGCATCTTGTTTTTTCTTTTGGGAGAGACGTCAATAACTTTTTCAAGCCGCTCTATAAATGATGAAGGCCAATATAAACCGCAAGTTTCAATCAAAACGGATAACTTAGGAAACGACAAAATTTTTTCGATTACCGAAAGGCAATCCTGATACATTGAAGGCTCTCCAAAAACCGAAAGAGAAATTACGGCATCATCCGAATATTCTGCAATTTTTTCGATAAGAGAAAAAATAGCCGTCTTATCCATTTCTTTTTTTTCTGCAAGTCCTAAAACCTCATTCGGCTTATATATCGACTTCAAAGGATAGGAAGAATTTATTTCGATACCGTAATATGCAGGAAGAGTAAAAAGCTCTTCTTTTTTTTCTTCAATCAGTTTTGCATAGTTTTCCGCATTTATGCCTGTAAAACGGCTGCATAAAAGAGCATTCCGTTTTGAGTCGGCTGCAAAGCGGAGCCTTAGATGCCTTAAATCGAAGGGGGCGATCATAGTTTCGATATCATAGCTGTTTATTTCTTTTTTTATCGTATCAAAAATAAAAGAACGCTCAAAAGAGGTTTCGTTTTCTGAAAGCTTTGCAATAATAGGACAAAGACCTGAGTTAAGAATTTCAGGGATAAGCCCCTCAGAGTATCCGTCGGCAAAGCTGTATTCTGCCCTGTATTCCAAATGCTGCTTAAAAAGTTTTTCCGTTGCATTTAAATCGATAAAAGGCTCATCCCCATGCAAAAAGAAAACATTTTCAAAGCCTGAAGATTCCGCTTCGGCTTCTTTTGCAGCTTCTTCAAATACGGCTTGAGGACTTATTTTTTCCAAAACCTTAACCTTCCACTCTATTTTTAACTCGTCCGTTTTTATATTTTTTAATATGGAAACGATGGAGGCTTCACATGAAGCAGAGGTTAAAATAACAACTTTTTTACAATCGGGAAAGGCCGCAGCCGCACGGAAAGAGGCTTCAAATGGGATGATGCCGCTTTCAAGTTTTTTAAACGAATATTCCGAAATATCATAGGCGGATAAAACAGCAAAAGACTTCATAGATCCTATATCGGCAAAAAAATGCCTTTATTTTAATTTTTTAGCCGCAGTCAATACTTTTTCTTTGGAAGAATAAAGCTGAACACTTGATCTTTGAATCCAGCCTTTTCCTAAGTTAACCCAAAGAATCTGTTCTTCATCTTCTTTTACAATCTCAAGCCCCTCAACGGGAAAGACATCCAATTTTCGGGCATGAGAAATAGTTATGCCGTCACTTCCCGGCTTATCTAAAAGTGACACATAGGTTTCAATTATTAGGGCAAAGCGGTTTGCATCGTTCATAGCCGAATCCGGCGGCAAATCCAATGTCTGCAAGGAATCTTCCTTTGAACATGACAGAAAGCTTGTAAAAATAAAAAATAAGAAAACAGCAGCTAACCGCTTCATAAATTAAAACCCGTTTATTTGTAAATTCAAATACGGTAATATTAAATAAAAATAGCCTTTGAAAATAAGAGGTGCAAGACAGAAGAAGCCAAACATACATAACCTATTATTTCGTCATAATTTTTTACTAAGCCGAAAAAGTCGGGTAAAGAAGCAGAAATAGACTCCAAATATCTTCCCAAAAATACAATTGAACCTGCAAGCCCGGCAACAACAGGTAAAAAATCTCCCAATATTACTATATTGGTTCCAATAGGACTTAGCATCTTTGAAATTGCCGTAAAACCTGAAAATATGGTAACTAATAGCAAAAAGGTCGGCTCCCTTAAAACAGGATATTTATTTTCGCGGTCGGCAGGTTCATCACCTCTAACAGTCCTGTCAAAAAATACGAGAATAAGTCCCATAATCAAATTTGTTGTAATTGAAAGAAAATAAAAAGGTAACATTTTGTCCTCCGGTACATTGTTGAAACCTGCAATAACTGCATTAAATTAAGTTTAAAACATTTTGTATAAAAAATCAATAGGTGCAGTATCGCCTTTACTCTTGATTTTTGTTTATAAAATATGTATTATCATTTTACAATGAAAATAGAAAAAGATACAACAGTCAGTTTGGAATACACACTGAAAGATGCTAACGGCGAAGTTCTTGATTCGTCCGATGTAATGGGTCCATTGGAGTATATCCACGGATATAATATGATTATTTCAGGCTTGGAAAAAGCCCTTGAAGGCAAAGAAGAAGGAGCAGAGTTTAAACAAGTTATTCCTCCTGAAGAAGCCTATGGTGAAGTTTTTGACGATCTGATAGTCGAAACAACCAGGGCACAATTCCCTGAGGGTGCAAAACTTGAAGTCGGTATGGACTTTGAGGCCGGAGAAGGTCATCACACCAGAATTGTAAGAATTACAAACATAGACGGAGATAAGATTACCATAGATGCAAATCATCCTCTGGCAGGAGAAACTCTCCATTTTGATGTAAAAGTCTTATCGGTAAAAAAGACCTCCGAAGAAGAATTACAGGCTCTAATTCAGCAAATGTCCGGAGGCTGCGGATGCGGGTGCGGTCATGAATATGACGAAAATGCTTGCAGCTGCGGATGCTCGGGTTGTCATTAAAAACTAAAAAGGCAGATTCCCTTATTCCATTGTTTGGAGGATTTTGTTTTTTTCTTTCGGCAATCGAGATAATGATACCCAAGCCCGTTCCTTTTTTTAGGATGGGCTTGGCCAATCTGCCCTTTCTTTTAGGTATTGATCTATTCTCTTTTCCGGCCTTTATTCTTCTTTTAGCAATAAAGGTTTTAGGCCAAGCCCTCATTTCGGGAACGCTTTTTTCGTATGTACTTCTTTTTTCTGCAGTAGGAACATTTTCATCAGGTCTTTTAATGTATGCCATGAGAAAAATTCCTCGAAAAGCAATTTCTTTTATGGGAATAAGTTTAGCAGGCGCCTTTGTTTCAAACAGCCTTCAATTTCTTTTAGCTGTCTTGATAATGTTCGGAAAATCGGCTGTATATATAATTCCGCCTGTATTTTCTCTGGGTGCCATAACTGCCGTTGCTATAGGCTGGTTTGCTTCCGAATTTGAAATACAATCCGTCTGGTACCAAAGGGTAAAGGCCGAAAGATTTGATTTTGTGCCTGATAATTCACAAGAGGTAAGACTGGGTAACGATAAAAACGGCTCGGCAAAAACAACAAACTGTATTCTAAGAGATAAATACCTTAGAATAGGTTCCGGAATAAGCCTTTTTTTAATCTTACTCTTCGTTCCTTTTTTACCCGTACAAGCCCTTGTCCTAGGAGCAGCTCTGATTCTTTGTGCTGCAGATAAACAAAAACTGAATTTTTTAAATTTAATTTTTATGTTTACGGCCATTACGGTGTTTAACCTTTTTCCGCCAATGGGAAAAATAATTTTTAGCATAGGAAGCATCGATATAACCAATCAAGCCCTATTAAGAGGGTTTGAAAAAGCTATTGTGTTGATAGGAATGATATATATATCAAAATGGATGCTAAAAGCAAAGATGAATTTTAAAAGCCGAATAGGAAAATCAATACAAGAAGCATTCAATGTCTTTTACAAGTTATTATCGGTAAAACACGAAATCAAACCTAAAATGATAATTCCCACCATAGACTCGGTTTTATTGAGCATAAATAAACTTTAAGACAGCCAAGCTCAATATATGTTTTATGTAGGTAACTGCAATTTTTTTAAAAAAAAGTATTGACATAAATTTTAAAAATCTATATAATACTTGTTATTGCGGATGTCGTATAACGGCTATTACCCCAGCCTTCCAAGCTGGAGACGTGGGTTCGACTCCCATCATCCGCTTATTTTGTAAGTGTATATCCAGTATAAACTTACAGGTTTTCAACCCCTTGAAAACTTCACTTTCTTTTCTCTTTTTGATGGACTGTCGCATAAAATGTCGCATAATTTTTTGGTTTACAAACTTCAAATCGGTAAATTTTTAATCTGTAAAATAAATACTTAAACTATTGACACAGTGAAACTATGTCTTTGCGCTCTTAGGACCTTTGAGGCTAATTTTCCTACATCAAGCTGCCGAGTTTTTCGCGGATGAATTCGCTTTTTTCTTTTAGACCGATTTTACCGGTTTGGAGGATGAGGACATTCGGAGCTTTAGGGTCAAGGCTGACACGGCCAGCAGATTCTTTTATCATGCGCAAAAGTTTATCCACCGAGATTTTTGAAACTCGGGCAAACTCTATGCGGACGGCAGCCTTTCTTTCTTTTAGGCTTGCAATAGAAAGATGATTGCAGATAATTTTTATTTCGGAAAGAGCCAAAAGACTTTCCACCTCGGAAGGGGCGGGTCCGAAGCGGTCAAGGATTTCCGAGTAGACTCTGTCGAGGTCTCTCTGCACTTTAACGGCAGCAATTTTTTTATAAACTTCCATTTTAGTTTCTGGGCTTGAAATATAGGAATCGGGTATGAAGCCCGAATACTCAAGCTCGATAACGGATTCTTGAACAGGTTCATAATCTTGGTTTTGAAGTTTTTGAACAGCCTCGTCCAAAAGACGCAAATATAAATCGAAACCGACGGAATAAATATCGCCCGATTGTTCCCTGCCTAAAAGATTTCCGGCTCCTCTTATTTCCATATCCTTCATCGCAATCTTAAAACCGGAACCGAGCTCTGTAAAGTCTGAAATAACTTGAAGCCTCTTCATAGCAATTTCGGAAAGAGCCTTATCGTCAGGATACAACAGATAGGCATAAGCTTTTTTATCGGAGCGGCCTACCCTTCCCCTCAACTGATAAAGCTGGGAAATACCGTACATGTCAGCCCTATCTATGATAATGGTATTGGCATTTGGAATGTCAATGCCGTTTTCGATAATGGTGGTAGCAATTAAAACCTGAAAGCCGCCTAAACTAAAGCGTTCAAAAATTTCTTCTAATTTGTCTGGAGGCATTTGGCCGTGTGCCGTTTCAATCATAATCTCAGGCAAAAGAGATTGAAGCATAAAAAGAGTTTCATCTAAACTTTCAACCCTGTTATGAAGATAAAAAACCTGTCCTCCTCTCTCCGATTCCCGTCTTATAACTTCGGCAACTTTTTCCGCATTGAACTCGGCGATAACCGTTTCAACAGGCTTTCTATTTTGAGGAGGAGTTGCAATTACACTCATGTCTCTTATTTTTAAAAGCGACATATGAAGAGTTCTAGGAATGGGAGTTGCAGAAAGGGAAAGGCAATCCACATTGTGCTTCATCTGTTTTAATCTTTCTTTATCCTTAACACCGAAACGCTGCTCTTCATCGACAATCATCAAACCTAAGTCTTTAAAGACAACATCCTTTTGAATTATACGGTGAGTTCCGACCAGAATATCCACATCCCCGTTTTTTAGTTTTTCAAGAATTTTTTTTTGTTCACCCTTTGGAACGAATCGGGAAAGGCGGGCTGATTTTACTGGGAAGTTTTTAAATCTCTTGTCCAAGGTTTCAAAATGCTGCTCGGTCAAAATAGTTGTGGGGGACAAAAAGGCAACCTGCTTACCGCTCATGACAGCCTTAAAGGCGGCCCGCATTGCAACTTCTGTTTTACCGTAACCTACATCTCCGCAGATAAGTCTATCCATGGGAACGGGTTTTTCCATGTCCTCCTTTACCTCGGCGATACAGGTAAGCTGGTCATCGGTTTCTTCATAAGGAAAAGCCGCTTCAAAGGCGGTCTGCCATTCATCATCTTTTTGAAAAGCAAAGCCCGTACTTGCCTTCCTTTTAGAATAAAGATCGATGAGTTTTGAGGCTATATCTTCAACCGATTTTTTTACCTTGTTCTTTCTGTTCTCCCAAGACTTTGAGCCGAGGATATCGAGATGAGGAGCCTCTCCTTCGTTTCCTATATAACGCTGAACAAGGTCGGCCTGCTCAATCGGAATAAAAACTGTTTCATCATTTGCATATAAAAGATTTATATAATCTCTTTCCGTATCCAAAATTTTAACACGTTCAATACCGCGGAATTTACCTATGCCGTAATTTACATGAACAACATAGTCTCCCGGATTTAATTCGATAAAGGTATCGATAACCGAACTTTTTGCGGTCTTTACCGATTTTGGAATTCTTCGGCGGCGGCCGAAAATTTCATTTTCGTGGATTACCAAAATTTTTAGATCAGGAATACCGAAACCGCCTGAAAGGTTATACGGTAAAATTTTTATTCTGTCTTCGTGCAGAATCTCTTCGATACGAAGGGCTTGATTATCACTTTCGGCAAATACGAATATAGACCAATTATCATTTAAAAGATTATTTAATTCTTCGCGTAAATAGACTATGTTCCCAAAAAAACTGCGGGGCGGATCGGTTTTAAATGTGAGAGTTTTATTTTTATATTCTTGTTCGGCTAAGGTTCGAAAAAAGATAGACTTATTATATTTTTGCACATTGCTTTCAAATTGAAGCAAGATGCGTTGAGGTTCGGGATATTCTGAAATTAAAGCTCTTCGTTTTTCATTTTCGTCAAATTGAATTTTTGTTTTTTTATAAAGCCCCATATATTCTCTAAGTAAAATATCCGAAGAATTTTTTTGCCTGTCATAATCGGAATAAAATACGGGAATGTCATTTAATTCCGCATATTCCAAAACGGAAGAAGATTTTTGAAACGCAAGAGGATAAAAAATTTCTTCTCCCTCGAAGGTTTTATATTCTTTTAACGCATCAATAATTTTTAAAATGTTTTCTGAAAATTCCGAATAGGTTTTTAAATTTTTTTCCAAGCAGCCGATACGCTCATCATTCCAAATTACTTCCTTTACGGGATAGAGGTTAATTTTTTTATGTTCCTCCAAAGAGCCTTGGCTTGCTATATCAAAGCTCTTTATTTTTTCGACCTTATCAAAATCAAATTGAATTCGGTAAGCCGTTTTTTCCGATCCCGAATTGGAAGCTAGGCAGATATCCAATACTTCTCCACGAAGAGTAAACTCGCCCCTCACACTTACACGCGGAACCCTTATATATCCCCAAAGAGTTAAAAGCTCTGTAACGCTTAAAATATCAAGGCTTGAACCCGCAGCGATTTCTATATTGTTTTGTTTTAAATAATCGGCAGGAGGAATCGGAGTTAAAAAGGAACGCTGGCAGGTAATAAAAACCGGAGGTTTGTTTTTTGTATAAGATTCACTCCCTGATTCCAACAAACGGATCAGCACTTCTGCCCGTTCGGAAAACACGGGGGCCGTCGGCGAAATAGGCCTATAGGCAAGAGAGCCCCACCAAGGCAAGACAAAATTTTCTATTCCGGAAAAATCCAAGTCGGCTCTTACGGCCTCCGCTTCCTTTTCTGTCGGAACTACCACGAGGACAGGTTTACGGGTCTTGTACAAATATTCCGTTAAAAAAAAGCCGAAAAGGCCTCCCGAAATTCCTGTAATGTTGTAGGGATAGGAATTTTGATCTATCTCATCGAAAGCATTTTTCATATCCTTCCATGAGCGGATAGAATTTTGTAAGGAATCTATTATAGGCAGGGGCATTTACATTTTTACCCGATTAAGGGCTTCGGCCGCTTCCTTAAAATTAGGACGGAGTCTTACCGCTGTTTGATAGGCAAGAGCAGCTCCGGCTTTTTCTCCGGCCGCTTCACGGACTATGCCTAATCTATACCACCAAAGAGAATTGGATGGTTCCAAGTGCACTGAAATGGAATAGGCAATATCGGCTTTATGATATTTTTTTGTGTTTCGGTAAATCTCTCCGACAAAAAAATGGGCAACGCTTATACGCTCGCCGTTGGGAGCCATCTCGATATACATCTCCATGTTCCTCAAAGAGTCTTTATAATTCCCAAGGAAAAACTGAGCCTCTCCCAAGGTTTCAATAATTCTGGCATCTTTTCCGATTTTTAGGGCATCATTACAAACTAACTCGGTGTCCTTGTATCGTCCCAATCTAAAAAGGCACCATGTATATACGGCATAAGAATCCATATTTTTGGAATTTACCTTTAATTCATTACGGCAAATTTCTATGGCGGATAGATAAGCTGTTCGGGCATCTTCCCTTCTTCCTATGGAATCAAGACTTCTGCCGTTTCTATATAGCTTCAATGCATCAGGCTTATCCTGCGCAAAAAGAATACCGGCCTGTGAAAAAAAGCGGCCGTCCCGTATAAAAAAAAGGCCTGCAGCAAAAATAAAAGTCAATAGAATAAATTTAAAACGTTTTCCGGTTATCATAGTTTTCTCCATCTATCATTTTACATAAATTTTTATTTTATTCAATCGGGGGAAAAATCATAGAAGTAGAATTTTATTAAAACTTATTTTCCCGTGTAAAAATTCTCATGGCTATATTCACACCATTTTTCATACATTTCAATATACCGCTCTTTGATAATACATTTAGAAGTAAAATATAAATAATATCCTGCAACTTTAAAAGAAAAATATTTAGGCATTTTAATCTTCCATATATTTCAAACAACTTTTTAAATATTTTTCTGAAATAATTATTTCAATATCGTCCATATTAGTTTCAATTAACGTGCCATCATGTTTAAAGACAGCAGCACCATACCCGTTATTTAAATTAAAAACTCTTATTCCTTCAGGAATCTTTTTAAAAGCAAAACCATTAGCAATTACATCGGCTTCATCGGCAATCTTATATAAATCAGGCATATCTTACCTCCACTTTTTGAATTGATGATAAAAATTTTTCGGTATCAATATACAAATTTTCTAATATCGGAATTAAATCAATATATTCTTCTTCAAACTCAGAATTATGAGCATATTTAGCAGAAACGACAAGATAACCCTTATCCCAAGTAACAACATCTCCATATCTCTCCAATGAATAAGGTGCTATAAACTTTAATCGTTTATCCCCGAAAGAAAATATTGTATAAGAGTCTTCATTACTTAAATAAGCCGTATTTTCTTTTTGCATAAACTAATTATAGCATAAAAATACAGAACCGACAAGTCCGGAATCTTTAGATATCTAATACACAAACTTATCGTCTTCATCTTTTACTATAGTAACTCTTCCCCGTTCCGCTTCATTTTTAACTCGGGCTAAAAAGTGGTCAACGGCATTATTTAAATCCCTCTTAAGAACAGGCCCCATATACTGCTCTTCATCGAGAACTAAGGCTGCCCTGCTTTTAGACATATTCGCCAATATTACCTTTCTGAATTCTTCACTTTGTTTATGTATTAAAAGAGCCAATTCCTTATCGGTCATAGGAGAGATTAGATATTGAATATGCTTTGGATACATATTTATAACATCATCAAGGGTAACAAGTTTGCGTTTTATAGTTTCGGTCAGATTCTCATCTTCAAGATTAAGAGAATCCAAGATGCTTGAGCCGGTCTCATAATCGAGTTTGCGTAAGATATCGGCCAATACGGAAACACCGTCAACAGAGCTTGTGCGGTTTAAATTTACGTCGGCAAGTTTCTTTTTTAAGGCCTCACTTACCTGAGTAAGAACTTCAGCATCTATTTTTTTAAGTTTTGCAAGGCGTAAGACAATGTCTTTTTTTTCGTCTTCATCTTCGATAGAACTTATATAGGCCGCAGCCTGCTTAGGCTCCAACTGGGAAAGAACTATAGCCTTTGTAGCAGGAAGCTCACCTTGTAAAATTCGCGTCAAACGGTCATTATCCATTCCTTCAAGATATTCAAAAGGTTTAGGCATTTTAGGAGGAACAGCAGTTTCAAGAATCTGTTCGGCCTTGGCCTCACCGAAGGCTTCAGTTAAAATGGTTTTAGCCGTATCGACACCGCCTAAAAGATTTTTGTTTTTATTATAGATATCGTTAAATTCGTTTAGAATATCATAGGCTTCTTTTTTATCTATTGATTGAACCGTAACAAGCTCTGCTACAACCTTGTCTATTTGCTCTTTGGTAAGCTGGCGTAAAATATCGGCAGCCTGCTCCGCTCCTATTATAAAAAGGAATTTAGCAACTTTCTTATAGGGACTTTCTTTTCCGGCGCTTTCGGCAACGGGGACTTTTATAAGCCCCTTCTTTAGCATTTGACTTTCAATATCGCTCATAAAAACCTCGAAGATTATTATAGCACGGATTAGCCTAAAAGAACAAGTATAAGATGAAATTATCAATATTTTCATTAAAACTCAATAGTCAATTTTGTTAAGTTAGCCCCTCTAGTATCGCAAATTCAAAATTTTATCTCGCCGTATTTAACTTTTGTTTTTTCTATCATTAAGCAGACTTATGGATCAATTGAAACCCATGCTATCTTATATTTTTTTATATAGTTTTTTTCAGATAGGCCTATTTTTTTATCCGTAATAATATAATGAAAATCTTTTAAATCACAAATTTTGTATAATTTTGATTTTTCAAATTTACTGCTATCTGCCAATAAAAACCTTTGTTGCGATTTTTCTATATATGTTCTTTTTAACTCAACCTTCGCTATATTTGGAGTCCGAATCTCAAATTTATCGCTAATAGATTGGGTTCCTACAAAGCAGGCATCTATTTCAAAATCTTTAAGCATAGAAACAGCCATAGACCCACAGGTCAAAATATTTTCATTTTCAATAATACCGCCTAGCATTACAATCTGAAAGAATTGTTTTTCTGCTAAAACACAAGCTATCTTTAAATCATTAGTTATAATAACTAAATCTTTAATTGAACTTTCAACTAAAAATTTAGCAAGTTCATAATTTGTAGTGCCTGCATCAAGAAAGATTGTCATTCCGTTTTTAATAAACAATAAGGCCTTTGCTGCAATCTTTTTCTTTACCGGCAAATTTTCCTTTTTTCTTGTAGAATATAATTTATCATGTAATAAAGATTCTTTTGAAAGTGCTCCGCCATGACTTTTTAAAAGTAGCCCCTTCTCTTCAAGAATGTTCAAATCTCTTCTAATAGTCATAGGTGTTACTTTAAATTTTTCCGCAAGGGCTTTTACATTTAATTTTCCATATCTGTTTAAATCTTTTAAAATTAATTCTAATCTTTCTTCGACATACATAAATAATTCCTGTTTACCATTTTTATAATTATAGCATATTTTTTCTTGTTATAGAATATAATTATGTACAATAAACAACACTTAAATGCAATAACCTAGTCAAAATATTAAAAATTTGCCTTAAAATATGAAAATATTAAGTATTTAAAAAAGTCTTATGTTTAAAAAGTCGATGCTAATCTAAGAACTCCAAACTCCTTATGCTTCAAAGCTTCAGCTTTCGTTATTTTTCCATTGCACACATGTAAAATTTCTTCAAATAATCTTTCTCCGGCATCATGGATAGATTCTTTACCAAGAATAATATCGGAAACATCAAAATCTATATTATCCTGCATCGCTTCAAATGTATTCTTATTACCGGTAAGCTTAATTACCGGAGCAATAGGATTTCCTGTCGGACTGCCTCGGCCTGTAGTAAAAATAATAACTTGAGCACCTCCAGCTACCATACCTGTAATCGATTCAATATCCTGTCCAGGTGTATCCATTATAAATAAGCCATGAGAGTCAGGAATATCGGCATAATCCAACACGCCTTGAAATTCTTTCGTCCCTGATTTATGAATACAGCCTAAAGATTTTTCCTCTATAGTAGTAAGCCCTCCAACAATATTTCCGGGTGTAGGCTGACTGCCTCGAATATCAACCCCAAGACTCATTGCCTTTTTTTCACAGTTACGTACCAATTCCAAAATTCTCTTCGATATTTCTTCCGTTTTTCCTCTTTTGGCAACAACGTGTTCTGCCCCAATAAATTCAGTCGTTTCAGATAATATACTTGTTCCGCCCAGTTCAACCATTTTATCGGAGCAAATGCCGCAAGTGGGATTAGATGCCAGCCCCGATGTCGTGTCGGAACCGCCGCATTCCATACCTAAAATAATTTCAGAAATATCACAGCATTCCTTTTGCATAGAGGAAATTTCTTGAACAAATTTTCTGGCAATCGATACACCCTTTGCATAAGCATTCAGCGTTCCTTTTTCTCCCTGAATTGTCAACATTTCTACAGGTTTTCCGGATTCCTTAATACTCTCATAAATGTCTAAAGGTTCAAGGCCTTCACAACCTAAGCCTACTACCAATACGGCTCCGACATTTGGATGTAAGCATGTATTTACAATTGTTCTTCTTGTCAAAGTGAAGTCAACACCTAATTGGCAGCATCCATATGTATTATTGATGAATGTGGTTCCTTCAACAGCTCTTGAAATATCTTCAGCAACTTTATTTGAACATACACTTGTTGCCAAAACCAGTACGTGATTTCTGATACCGACCTTACCGTCTTTTCTTCTGTAACCCATGAATTTCATTTTAAGTCTCCTCTTCCTCTTTTACTTTCTAAATTGTGAATATGAACATGTTGACCAATTAAAATATCTTTAGTAGCCCTGCCTATACTTTCTCCATATTTAATTACATCGCTTTTACATGCAATATCTCTTACAGCAGCTTTGTGACCGAAAGGAATATCATCCTTTAAAGTAAATTCCTTTAAAAGTTTCTTACCCGATAAATATCTTACCGTATCTCCTTTTTTCAGATCGGTTATAGCCGTAACAACATCATCGCTATCAGTAATAATAATTGCATTTATAATTTTGTTTTCTTCCATACTGTTTACTCTTTTTTATTATATAAATTTTTTTCCTACACTCAAGGCATAGAATAAATCTTCTTCATTTGCGATTCCTTTCCCTGCAATATCAAATGCAGTTCCGTGGTCAACGGATGTTCTAACAATCGGCAGACCTAAGGTAATATTCACTCCATTACCAAAAGCCAATAGTTTTAATGGAATGTGCCCCTGATCATGATACATTGCAACTACAATATCATAATCACCTTTATATGCTTTTAAAAATACAACATCGGGTGAAATAGGGCCGTCCACATTCCAGCCTTTTTTTTTCGCTTCATTTATTGCAGGAAGAATTTGTTCTATTTCTTCACTCCCGAAAAGGCCGGATTCACCGCTATGAGGATTTAATCCTGCCACAGCAATTCTTGGATTTTTAACTCCCATCTTTTGTAAACCATTTTGAGCCAACTCGATTGTATCAAAAACTCTTTCTTTTGTAGCCCTCTCGCAAGCATTTTTTAATGAGCAATGAGTTGATACATGAATTACGGATAATTTTTCACTCCAGAGCATCATTGCATATTTTTTAGTATTTGTCAATTTTGCAAATATTTCCGTATGTCCCTCATAAGCATAGCCTCCTTTGTTTAAAGCTTCTTTATTTAGCGGAGCAGTTACCACAGCTTTTATTTTACCCTCCAATGCATCGTGAATAGCTTTCTCTACATACAAGTAAGCACATCTTCCGCATATGCCCGACACATTTCCTATGGATATGCTGCTGGTATCTAAATCGACTACATTTATAATATTGATTTTTCCTTTTTGAAATTCATTCGGGTTTGTTATCAAAGAAAAATCAGAGGTAAGATGTAATATATTTTTATAATACTCGAGTATAGATATACTTCCATACAGAATGACCGAATTCTTGTAGTCTGCATACTTATCCAACATTTTCAAAGATATCTCAGGTCCTATCCCGGCCGGATCACCTATGGTAATTCCTAAATAATTCAAATTATCACCTCCTTCATTTTCAAAATACACTTATCAATAGTATCTTCTTCGCCAAAGGAACCTGCTTTTGTCATTATAACAAGCCCCTTGTATAACCCATCCAATAATCGTGAAGCAATAACACCAGGTGTAACTTCATGTAAAATTTCAACACCTTGTGTATTTAAATTATGCATAATAGATATAGCCGTATCACCTCCCGTTAAAAAAAGACCTCCTATTTCTACATCGGCAAGTATTTTTTTTGTAATTTCGCCTAATATGTTTCTAACAATACCTGCCGTCTCTTGTTTAGTAATGCCTTTTTTACTTGCATAATTGACAACTTCGTTAAAAGATGTTTCGGAAAAACAAGAGGTAATAATCAAATCTTGATTTTTCTTTAAAACTGAAACGGCATTTTCAAATACGGAATCATAAATACCTGATTCCATAATCTTAGGAATATCAAGTTCCAATATATACCGCCCCTGTTTTTTTGCATAATTTAACTGTTCAATGCTTTTTTGACTGGTACTGCCGACAATTACCAGCGAAGGCTTTTGCGGATATAAAACATTAAAAATTCCTTCAGCCAAACCTGCCGAGCCTATCCATAATGTTTTTTTAGTATTTGATAATCCGATTTTTGCTATTTGCTCCATATCTTCAACAGTGCTTGCATCAAATGTATAATATAAACAATCAGCATTTATGATCGTATCTTTTGAATACAATTCCGTCAAACTTATATGCCGCACAGGACTCCCTGAAATTTCTTTTAATATATCAGTTATGTTATCGGATACTATGGGATTTATAGGATCTCTTACAAACTCGGTTTCCATAAGCCGTGTATTATGTATTTTCTGAATTCCGTTTTGAGTAGTCCGACCAAGTTTTGGAAGAGCCGGAGCAAACAAAACTACCTCAGGTTTATATACTTCTACTATGGCTAAAACCTCATCTACAATATTACCCCGCAAAGCTGAATCTACTTTCTTATAAATTATATCAAATTCATGTTTAGAAACTAATTCTAACATATTAGATTTGAGCTTTTTATAAGCATCTTGTTTTGGTATAGCTCTAGTTTCAGTATCAAACACCAGACACTTGTCGCCGGCATCAACGGAAGATGAAGAAAAAACAACCTTGGTTGCGAATCCTCTTTTTTTCAACTGCACGCCTGTATCGTTTGCTCCGGTAAAATCATCAGCAATGATTAAATATTTGCTATTCTTGTTTTTCATAATGCCTTTTTTTCACGTTTTGCCAATACGGAAACCAGCAATGGACATAAAATAGCCGTTACGATAATAGCAGCAGCGATTTGTGCAGTAGAAACTTCAACATACGGCAATAAATTAGAATCCGCTAAGGCCAAGACGGCGGGGGTTCCGACAGCGTTTCCGGCAGTAGTTCCTATTGCAGCTGAAACGGCCGTTCTTTTTCCTTTATTGTAAAGTGCAGAAATAAAGTAGCCGCCTAAACCTGTCAGTAATGTACAAACTACACCAAGAACAATTCCAGGAAGTCCTGCTCCCACAATAGACTTAAGATCCAAACCAGCCCCTAAAGGAAATGCAAAAAACGGTATCAAAACAACTGTTCCTTGAGCCAAAAATTTTCTCATATCTTCGTCCAAATTTCCTAATATAAACCCTATAACAATAGGAACCAAAACAGACACAAAAGCAATAAAAGGAATATTGGCTATCCCGGTTATTCCGAAAGCGAGCATAGTAAAGAAAGGGCCGTCATTTAATGATAAAACACTTACAGCACCTACATCGGATGAATCTCCATACTCACCGGCAAGAGCTGCATACAGTCCTCCATTTGAATTTGTAAGAGCAGCAACGATTGCAAGCGGAGTTATACCCAAAATTCCTGCCATACCGAAAATCTTATTAATCAACCAGCCAAGAAGAGCTCCCAAGAAAAATTTGATTGCTGTCAAAGCGATCCCTTTTATAAGAGGCCGGCCAACTTGCTTTACATTGATTTGAGCGCCGTTACATAAAACAAAGAGAGCTATTAAAGCAATAGCACCTTGTTTAAACAGCGCAGTGGTAAAGCCCCCTATTTGAAGTGCACCGGGAACAAAAGTATTCATAATAGCCCCTATAAGCAAAGGAACAACCATTAAACCGCCTGGAATTTTTTTAATTGACGACAAAATTTTCACAATAACCTCCAAAATTTCACAAAAAAAACATTTGTGTTTTTATGTTCTTTTATGTGTTTTTATGTGCTTTAATTTATGCTAACACAGCTTTTCAGATCTGTCAAGTAAAATTTTAAAAAAAAATTTAAAATTTATTTTTCTACGCTCTTTATATAAAATGATTTTCGTTGAATGGGACTTGAACCGAAAATTCTGACGGCTTCTATATGTTTTTTTGTACCATATCCCTTGTGTTTTTCGTACCCGTATTCCGGGTAAAGCCAAGAATAGCGCATCATCATTTTGTCCCTTGCAGTCTTTGCTAAAATAGAAGCAGCCATAACCTCATACACGGAGTCATCAGCCTTTACCAGAGCCTTAATCGAAGAACAATTTTTAATACCGGGAATGGAATTACCGTCAACAATAATATCCGGTTCTATAAATTTATAATTATTTAGTTTACAGAATTCTTGAAGTTTTAAATAAAGGCATTCATAAGCTCTTTCCATTGCCAAAAAAGTTGCCTGCAAGATATTTATCTCATCTATTTCTTGATTTGATGCCCAGCCTATAGACCAAAGAACATTTGGGTCGGCATATATGGTTTTACGCACGGCTTCTCTTTTTTTTTCTGTCAGTTTTTTTGAATCTTTTAAAATTGAAACATCAAAGTCTTTTGGGAGGATAACGGCGGCTGCCGTAACGGGGCCTGCAAGAGGGCCTCTTCCCGCCTCGTCTATACCGCATAACATTACGGCTCTCTCTCAATTGATTTTGAAAATCCTCTGACAATGGGTTTATATTTAATATCCATTCTTGAATTCTTATTATACCAAACAGCGGTATCCTTATTTGCAGTCTCTTCAGGCAAACGGATAAGATTAAGCTTTCCTAAAGATATTTCGGAATTCCAAGCCTCTAAAAATCTTGCGGTAAAATTCGGGCTAAGTGAAGCATTTAGATTATCAAGCTCAATAATCGAATTTGAGGCTGAAATTGCTGCAACCGAAAATCCTTTTCCTGAAAAATCCGTATTTTGAAAAACAGCCGAAGAGTTATTTATGTTAAACATAAGGCAGTGCTTTGTCTGTTCCGAAATTATCTTGGTATCCGATATATCCAAATGAGAATAAACGGAATTTAAAATAGGGCCGCCTTCAAATGCTTGAAAACTTACATTATTAAGTTTTATACTTGCCTTATCTGCATAAATTATCGGAACCTCACGCGGCTCATCAGTTCTTTCTCTTCTAAAAAGATTGCAATTTTCAATTTCAAAATTCGCACCTATTACAACAAAACCTGAATTTTTTGAAAAATGAATTGAAGTCTTTTGACCTACGGACTCAATTTTAATATTTCTTGTTATAAGAACCGCATCATTTAAAATACAATCACCTCTTACATATATTTTCCATTTTTCGGAACTTATCTTGTTTTTTTGTAAAATAGATGCTTTATTTATATAATCTACAGCCTCATAAATAGAGGAAAACGGTTTTGAAGGATTTCCGTCAGAATTTTTACCTTTATAATTAGTATCTACATATACGGCATTTTTATCTATTATGAATTCTCTTGTAATATTTGCACTCTTATTTCCGGCTTCATCCTTACTATAAATATTTACGGAATAAGCTGTTTTTTCACCTACAGAACCGATTAAAACAATCTCGTCCTCCGAGGATGAGGTAAAAATGGGAGGCTCAATTTCAACTACTGTTTTTGCACCGGATGCGGATTTAATTTTTATTTTTACATCCGAATTTGTCGGAGATAATAAAGGAGTAAAGGAAACTTCAGGTTTTTCGGGAGGCAGCTTGTCTATAGTAAAGGCAGTTTTAAACTCTCCATGAAAGAGACCATCATAGAAAGCTCTTATTTTAACGTCAAAAAAACGTTCTTCTTTTATTCCAACATCGAAGGTATGGGAAGCTTCTTTTTCGAATCGAGAAGAATCTTCATCGGGATAAAGATAAGTATTGCCGTCTCCGACTTCAAAAAAATAAGTATAACGCTCATCATCAAATTTAAGCTCAATATTTCTATTTACAGGTAACTTTGGAACTGAGTATAATATAGGTTTTTTAGGCAAAAATATTTTATTTACATTTTCTTCATTTTCTTTTGCCCAGTATATCATAGTATCTTGAGTTCTATCAATAAAAATAGGACCGTCATAAATGTTTAAAAGCTGAGACACATCGGGGAGTGAGTCTTCGTTTATTTCTTTTATTAAATAATAAACAGGATCATCGGAAGCAAATTCCAAAAAATACCAATTTAAAATATTGTACTCAAGGTCTTGCTCAGGTTCTTCATTTAAGGCTGCCTTTACGGAGGCGTTTACGGCCGCCTTAGATATTTTAGGAGACGGAAAGCCGTCAGGGGATACTTCATATTTTATTACCTTTTCGGTAATAGTTCCCGATTCCGTTACTGCTTTTATTCTAAGCTCTATTTTTCCTTCTTTTTCAATGATTATAGGCCCCGTATACATAAGGCCGAATTCCAAAGGATCAGTTCCGTCAATAGAATATATAATTTGTGTCCTAGGCGGGGATTGAATTATAAGTTGTTGAATCTCATTCCAAGTTCCAGCCTGAGGGCTTAAAACATTTAAAAGTTTTTTTTCTTCTAAGGGCTCAGCAATCAAATGAACCGGTCTCGTCATTTTGCCTGATGCTCTTTGCGCCCAAACACATAGCTCCGTACCGAAAGGAAAAAACGGACTTTCTCCTTTTTTTAATTTAAAATTTGAATATAAATTAGTAACCGGATTAAAAGCTCTACAAAAAACGGAAAGAGATTCTTCCTCATTATCAGGATATTTTATGTCAAGGCTTACACCGTCTTTTTTATAATATTGTTTTATTTCAAGTTCATCCGATTCATAGCAATTTAAATCTAAAACAAAAAAACTAAATGCCGCTATAACAAAGCCTAATTTTAAAATGAAATGAATCTTAACTTTTTTCAATTGATTATTCCTTTAAATACATCTCTTAAAGCAGGATTTTTTGAATAATAATTTTCTTCCAGTTCTTCATTCGAAAGACCGACTAATTCATGGCTCATATAATGAATCCATAAATTATCTTTTTCGGTGTAGATGTCATGTTTTCGGCACCAATAATCGGGATGATGCTCATACTGTTCCTTTTTATTATGAAAGTATTTATAATCATGGACTGCAATTTTTATATTTTTTCTTTTTAATCCCTGTTTAACCAAATCCGTTACAAGATAATTTACCGTTGCTCCGGAATCAAAAATATCGTCTACCAATAAAACAGAAGCATCGGGTTTTAACTTACTTGGAGGAAATGTCCAACCGTCAAGTATAACATCCGTATTATCATGCACACCTGAATATGAGTGAGCAACAACCGTGGAATATAAAATTTTTTTTTCATCTTTATAGGCAATTTTAAAAAATTCGCTTATTACATTAGCTAAATAAGCTCCGCCCCTCATAGAGGCATAGATAATGTCGGGAATATATTTTTCATCATACATTTTTCTTGCAAGGATGAGACCGTTATCTCTTACAGTGTTATAGGTTAAAAACTCTTTCATAAGATTCTCGTTATATTTTAAAATTGTATCATATTACTGCATATTTTTCAATATAGTTTTTAGTTATTTTTTTAAAAGAGAATCTATGTACTCTACAGTCTGATGTGCTGTAGTTTCCCAATTATATTGTTTTACCCAGTTAAGGCCTTTTTCTATCATTTCTTTTCGCTTTACTGCATTTTTATCACAATCGATTAAAGAAGAAATAGCTTTTGCAATTTCTTCCGGTTTTTTTGAGTCAAAAAATAATGCCGAATCTCCTGCAATTTCGGGAAGAGCTCCCGCTTTTGCACAAGCAACCGGAACACCGCAGGCCATGGCCTCAATAATGGGTAGACCGACTCCTTCGATCATAGAAGGAAACACGCAAAGGTCTGCTGAGGAATAAAGCTGGGGAAGACTTTCATGGGGAAAATAACCTGTAAGTAAAATATCCGAAGAAAACCCCGATTGTAATACAGCATTATGAACAGACTCGGAATTATTTCCGTCAGAACCTGCAATTACCAGGCGATGAGAAGAACCTGTTTCTTTTTTAAATAAGGCAAAGGCCTTTATTAACTCTACATGACACTTTTGTTCATGAGTCATGCGGGAGGCATAAATTATATAAGGCCTTTGAATTGCAAAGGGTTGTATTAAGACCCTGTCTTCATAATTTGTAATAGGCTTAAAGAGGGAGCTATCAATACCGTTGTATATTACTTTTATGCATGAATCAGGAACACCGAATTTTGCCAAATCTTTTTTAATATATTCCGTAGGACTTATTATCCCTAAAGCATTTTTTAGGGTTCTTTTTAATCCCATTTTTGCAATAGCTCCTAAGTCTGCAGATAAAAGGCCTTGAATAACCAAAATAGACGGAACCGTAAACGCAGGCGGTAAAAGTTCTACCCCAGAAGGATAAATTACGGCCTCATACCTTTGTTTTTTTATAAAGGAGTTTAAGTTTTTAAAATGCCAAAATTTTTCCGAAAGTCTTGTATCGGAAATATCTATTCCTGTAAAAGAAACATAATCTATATCGGATGTATATGTATACTTATCAAGTTCGGGACCAAAAAGCTCGAATTCGTAATCATTTTTAGGCAAATTTTTTACAATGGACAGTATATAAGAGCCTATACCTGAGCGGCCGTGATCACATCCGAACGCATCAACTCCAATTTTCAAAATAAATTCCTCCGAACATGAACAATTATATCATAAATGATAATTTTATTCTACAAGTACATAAATTTTTAAGTTTTATTGTCCCGCCGCTTTTTTTAGCAATAATGTATCGCCGGCCTTATTATGCTCACTTATAGTTTTTGTAAAAATATGCTTTCCGGTATCAGGGTCTATCAGTCTAAAATAAAAATAATCCGTACTTTCAGGATTACACGCCGCGTTTAAAGCAGTAAGGCCGGGATTGGAAATAGGCCCCGGCGGAAGACCCGCATGTATGTAGGTATTATAAGGACTTTCAATTTCCAAATCTTCATAAAAAAGACGTTTAGGATGTTTTTTGTTTTTAATTTCGGTAATTATGTATTCAACGGTTGCACATGATTGAAGTCCCATGTTTATTTTAAGTCTATTGGTAAAAACACTTGAAATTATGGGAGCTTCTTCAGGAAGCTGATATTCTCTTTCAATGATGCTGGCTAAAATTACTTTTTTATAAATTTCTGAAAAATCTTTAGGAAAATTCGGAATAGATGAAGTTTTTTCAAAAAAAGTTTTTATAATCATTTTTATCATCATCTCAGGAGTGTCTTCCTCTCCGAAAAAATAGGTATCGGGATATAAAAAACCTTCGGCCGTTTTTGCGTTAATTCCGTTTTTTTCTAAAAATTCCGGATCAGTAGTTATTGCAATAAAGTCTTCAGCTTTTATAAGACCGGTATTTTCGAAAAGCTGAGCTGTTTTTTTTAGAGTTAAGCCCTCAGGAATGGTAAGTTTTTTAAGGGCTTGAGAACCTTCGGTAAGTTTATGCAAAATATCCCGTGTCGTCATTTCGGGCTTTATTTGATATGTGCCGGCTTTTATATTAAGTTTTTTAAGCCTAAGATAAGCATAAGCATAAAGCTCCGAACGTATAAGATTTTTAGCTTTTAAATCGCTTATAACCGTTTTTGCGGCAGCACCGCGGTTTACCTTAAATGTAACAACGGATTCTAAAAATTCTAAAGGGGGATTATTCAGTCCTAAAACCAAAAATACAGTACCGGCAAAAATTAGACAGGCGGAAATACATAAAATTATAATGATAATCTTTGATTTATTTTTCATAAAATTCCTTTTTTATTATAAATCGGTTTATAATAAAACGGTTTTATTATAAACCGGTTCTTTCAAAGAAAGCCTCTGCTTCTCCTATAGTCATTTTCCTGTAAACATAAGATTCGGCAAATTCCGAAAGCCTCTCCAATACCTTAGGGATAGAATCGGCATTTTTTCTAAAATAAAGAGCCAAGTACTTTAATTCATCATCTGAAAAAATATATGACGGTAATTCGGTTTCAATCATATTAAAAACGATGTTCCTTCTTGAGCTATAAAAATTTCGATATCGGGCGCACTGGAACAATCTCTGTACCAGTCAGCGGTCTGCTTTAGAGAAAAGACTTTTTTATCCTTATATGTAGGTTCATGATGAAAAAGAGCTATACTTTTTATATTCCAGCCGGCCGCAAAATCGATTGCAACGGAAAAAGTAGAGTGTCCCCAACCTTCTTTTAGAATTGAATCGGTAAGGGTGTACTGAGCATCTATTATCAACATCTCTGCATCGGTATAAAATTCGGCATTTTGTTCATTACGTTCAAAATCCCGCGGACGAAGTTCAGTATCTGTAGAATAAATTATTTTTTTCCCGTTTTCGATTATAGAATAGGCGGTACAACCTCCCGGATGACGTACTCTGTGCCAGCCTATCTTAGTATCTCCAATTTCAACATATTTTTGATCAGGCTCAATATATTTAAACTCAAAGGAAGCACCGAAGCCGTCCTCCCCAAGCATCGAAATAGGAAAATACGGGTATTTCATTTGATCTTCTAAAAATTCTTTTGCTTTTTTTCGGGTACTGTATACTATAATTTTATTTTGAGGATCGAAGGCCGGATTAAAAAAAGGAAGACCTTGAATATGATCCCAATGAAAGTGAGAAAAAAATAAATGATAGGTTCTGTTTTTTCCGTAGTCAGGCCTCTTCATTAAATCAATTCCCAACTCCCTTATTCCCGTTCCTGCATCAAAAATCAAATGTTCACCGTCTTTGGTTTCAACCTCGACACAGGATGTATTGGAACCTATTGTACCGAAGAGCCATTTTGGAAGAGAGGCTAAAAAACGCTCCCTTGAATCCTGACTTTCGATGTCTTTTAGAGTTATCCTTTGAACTACAGCTGCAATTTTACTTTGAACTTGAGACGGTGTAAGAGGAGCCGGAAGAGACCCCCTAACACCCCAAAATTTTACAAGCATAAATACTCCAAAAATTCTTCCTTAAAATTTTACTCTACTCTTCGTTTAATACAAGGTTCAGCTTTTCTCCTTGTAAGAATCTTTTCAATTTTTTCGGCAGAATAAAATTCACCCTTTCCCATACCGGGACAGTATCGGGCATTTATATCCCACATATCCTTTGAACTTAAAATCGAATTCCAAAACGGAAAATCCGAACATTGTCTAGGTCTGGCAGTATAAGCCTTACATCCCTGATCCCAAAGTATACAGTCATAATTGGATTTTTCTTTTAAGGATAGGTACTCAAAACCGTCATCCTTGGGAACCCAGCGGCAATATACTTTTATAAATTCATCTTTCGGCATATAATTCCACTCTAATAATCTCGAAAGGTCATTTTCGGACAAAAACACAAATCCCGGATCAAATCGGCAACAGGCCGAACATCTTGTACATGAAAATTTTAAACCGTCTTTCCAGAATTTATTATCCATATCCAATAGTATAAAACAAAAAAGGGATTGTTTCAAGCTCTTTTTTATCAAAAGATTTAAAACAATCCCTAAAATGGGGAGTCAAGGATTCGGACCTTGGAAGGCATAGCCAACAGATTTACAGTCTGCCCCCTTTGACCGCTCGGGAAACTCCCCATAAAAAGCCAACTTAGGGATTCGAACCCTAGACCCCGAGATTACAAATCACGTGCTCTGGACCAGCTGAGCTAAGTTGGCATAGACAACGAAGAAAACTTTACTCTATATACCGAATTTTGTCAATAGGTTTTAACGGGTTTTAATGGATTTTAAAGGAAATTTTTAAGATAATTTTGAGTACGGTTATCAAAAACTAAGGTTTTTAAAGCTTTTCTGATTTAATTTTTTATAAATTTGATTTCCCCATCGGAACCGGCATATAAAAGGTATTCCGTATCCGGCCTAAAATTACGTAAACTTACGGTTTTTATATTTACATATGAAAAAACTTTTAAAAGATAGGGCGAAAACATAGTATACTTATATAGCGTTTTTATAAGAGACTTCTCTTCATCCGAAAAAAAAGAATAATCGTAAATTGCAGGATACCCCTTTCGGTTATAGTAATCGAAAAGTTTTACGCCGGTACCGTACTTTGATTCATTAGAAAAAAGCCGATACGGAAATACTACTGAACCTGATTTAAAAGTAAAAACTACACATTCAAGATTAAGCTCCCATCCGTGCCAAGCTCTTTCATAGCTGTTTATAAGATATCCTCTCGGAGTAAAAAAAGAAATAACGGCACTGACTGTCTCGGTATTTTGTCCGAATGTTTTTATTACCGTTCCCGTATTATGAATATCTAAATTTGATTTGGAAAGCTTTTGCTTGATATAGCCTAGTTTATAATTATAAAAACTTACCGACCCAAAAATTATAAAAAACAGGGATGAGACGGATAAAAAAATAATTAAAAATCTTTTTTTTCTCTTTAACAAGGCTATTCCTTCCCAATAAGTTTTAAAAAAGCCTCTTCGGTTATGATAGCGGTTCCTAATTCTTGGGCTTTTTTGTTTTTAGATGAACCGGAATCAGGCGTATTGGTTACAAGATAACTTAAGCCCTTTATAACAGAGGATTTTACCGTTCCGCCCTTTTCCTTCACCAAGGCTTCAGCCTGAGACCTTTTCATCGTGTTAAGTTCTCCTGTAAAGCAAAAACTCATACCCTTTAAAACGGCACCTTCTTCTGAGGTAAGCGGAAGTTTAATTTTTATAAACCCCTTATCTATCAATCCTGTCATTTCATCTTTTAAGACTGAAAGATTGGTTACCAAAGTATGGGAGAGGACTTGACCGAACTGGTAGACATTTGCAAAGTCGGCTTCCGAGGCAGCAAGAAGTTTATTTAAATCATCAAAACCAGCTTCTTCAAGCTTTTCGACCATAGTCTCGCCTATACCTTCAATATCGAAACCTGCTATAAATTTAGTTAAACTTATTTCTTTTTTGGAATGAAGAGCCTTATAAACCTTTTCGGCTGAAAGCTTTCCCATGCGGTCTAAAGCAGACAGTTCTTCAACAGTGAGGGTATATAAGTCCATAATGGAATTAACCCGTCCCATCTCAAAAAGCCTTTTTATGAGGGTAATACCGAAATCCCTTATGTCAAGAACGCTTATCCATTTTTCGATTCGGTGATGAATAAGTTTAGGACAGCTCATATTAGGACAATAAAGCCTTGATCCCTCATTAGTAAGAGGGGTTCCGCAGACGGAACAGACTGCAGGATATTCTATTTCTTTAACATCCTGAGGATTTTCTACAAGGGCTTCTATCTTAGGAATTATCTCTCCCCTCTTGGTTACCACTACCCTGCTTCCTATTTTCAAGTTTAAAGCCTTGATTATGTTCGGGTTTGCAAGGCTCGCTCTTTTTACCGTAGTACCGGCAATGCGTACAGGCTCGATAAGGGCTATGGGCGTATAGGTAGCCCCCGATTCGCTCCATTCGATTTCTTTTAGAACGGTAATAGCTTCTTCCAAGCTGAATTTAAAGGCTATTTGTTTTTCGGGGCGGGCTCTTTTCATGTCATCAGGATCGATTGTATCGTTTTTGATTACGAGGCCGTCTATGTCATAGTCCAATGAAGGGCGGATATCCATAACATGAGCCCTATATTCTATTACCTCATCAATGCTTTTACAGTATTTTACTTCAACACAATTAAAACCCGCTTCTTTAAGCCAGATGAGTTTTTCGGACTCGGTTTTAAAGGGAGCTTCTCCTGTAAAGGGACTTCCTATACTTCCTTGAACGGCATCATAGGCAAAGAGGTTTAGGTGCTCGCACAATTCTCCGTTCTTTTTTTTCATAAGCCCGTTTGCGGCATTTCGGCAATTAGCCTTATCTTTAAAATATTTTTGATGAATGGAACGGAGCATTATAACCTCGCACCTTATTCCGCCGGAAAAGGGTTTAGTCCCATCGGCAGGCCCCGCATTTACAGTAATGTCTTTTATCAGCCCTTTCATTTTAAGCACATTCTCGGTTATATCATCCCCGATTTTTCCGTCGCCTCTGGTAACGGCACGCACGAACTGCCCTTCTTCGTATTGAAGCTCAAGGCTTGCTCCGTCCATTTTATATTGAACGATGTATTCTTTAAAGGGCATCTTTAAAGCCCAAGCCTCAAATGAGGGCGGATCGGCGGCCTTTTCTTGGCTTCCCATAGGGATAATATGTTCCGATTTTGTAAAACCGTCGGTAGATTCTACAGGAACGGTAAAAAAAAGTTTATTTTGAGGGTCTAAGGCTTTTAATTCGTCCCAAAGAGCATCGAATTCAGCATCAGAGATTTCAGGCTGGGCATTATAATAAAGGTTTTGATGTTTTTTTATGGTCTTTTCAAGGTCTAAAATTTTTTTTTCTTTTTCTGGTAACATAACTGTTTTCAGCATAGCATAAATTTAAGAATTATAAAAGATGTAGATACCGATATTTTAAACTCCCCAAGAATGTAAAAATTTTTGATATGTAAAAATAAAGTATAATTTAATATAGATTGCCAATTTTCTCTTTTTGTGATATATTGTGAAAAGATGATAAACTTAAAAAATCGGCTTCAACATATTGAAAAGACTCTCGATTATTTTTTACCCGAAAAGATAAGCTCTTCGTGGATTTCTCAAAGTTTCGGCGAATCAGCTTACGGCTTGCCGGACGGCTTTTTTTTGAATATCATCAATCCTGTAAGAGATTTGGTAAAACGCGGAGGAAAAAGGTGGCGCCCCCTTCTATGCGTTCTTTCATGCGAACTTGCAGAAGGCTATCCCGAAAAGGCCTACCCCCTTACCCCCCTCATCGAGTTTTGTCATACGGCAAGCCTTGTCCATGACGATATAGAGGATAAATCCGATACCCGCAGAGGGGCTCCTGCGGCTCACATAAAATACGGGCTTGATACGGCTTTAAATTCCGCCTCATGGCTTTATTTTGAAGCCCTTAATCCCCTGATCAATTACGGGACTTCCGAATCGGTAAAGGCCGAAATATACTCGCTTTACTCGCAAAATTTAAGAAGGCTTCATTTAGGGCAGTCTATGGATATAGGCTGGCATTCAAATCCCGATATAATTCCGTCAGTCGACGAATACATAACTATGATAAGCCTAAAAACAGGTTCTCTTGCAAAATTGGCAGGAGAATTGGGGTTTATAGCTGCCTGTAAACCTATCAATGAGGTACTTGAATACGGAAAACTTATGACAGATATAGGAATAGGTTTTCAGATATTGGATGATGTAAAAAATATTACTGAAGGCAATGCCGGTAAAAGGCGGGGAGATGACATAGTTGAAGGCAAAAAAAGCCTGCCCCTAATTTTTTATACTGAAGAAAATCCGGAAGGTGCCGAAAAAATAAAACTTTTATTTAAACAGGCTGCAAAAGAAGGGATAGAATCTCCTTCAGTAGAAGTCTGTATTGAGGCTATTTGTTCTTCAAAGGCCGTAAAAAGGGCTGAAGAGTACGGAAAAAAGATTGTAGAAGCTTCATTGATAAAGCTTCAAAATAATTACAAACAAAACGAAGCAAAAGAACTTATCTTCGATTTGTTTAACACGATATTGAGGTAGAAAATGCAAGAATCGGCTCAATTTTTTAACGATACGGGAGTGAGCATGTCTATGCAGGGCTTTCACAATGAAGCTATAGCCTGCTTAAAAAAAGGGCTTGCCCTTGAACCCGATAACAGCCTTATGTGGCTCAACCTAGGCTTGAGCTACTATGCCGCTAAAAGGCAAAATGACAGTAAGTTTGCCCTTTTTCAATCCCTAAAATATAATCCCTATGAGGCTGACGCTTGGGATTCATTAGGGCTTGTTTTATTTGAAACGGGAGACATCGATCAGGCAGAAAGAGCCTTTGAAAGCGCTATAAAACTGGAGCCCGAAAACGGAAGGGTTTGGAATAATTACGGAACGGTTTTGTTTAATAAGGAAAACTATAGGGCTGCACGGAGAGCCTTTGAATCGGCCGTTACACTTGACCCTGAAATGGGGGATGCGGTTTTTAACCTGCGTGATACATATCTTGAATTGGGAATGAACGATTTGGCCGAAAGATGCAATAAAATTTTAAAAGAGATGGATTATCAAGAATAAATAATGAATATTTTATATATTGCCGAGATTACAGGCAAGGCCGGTGTATGGCTTGTAAAAACACAACTTTCAAATTTAAAAGAAAAATACAAGGCCGATTTTGTTATTGCTAATGCAAATTCGGCTACAGGCTCGGGAGGGCTTGGAAAACAGCATGCCGTCTACTTAAAAAAATTAGGCATCGACTGTATCACTTCAGGAGATTTAATCTTTCAAAAAAAAGACCTTGTGGATGACCTTCCTAAAACACCCCATGTTTTACGTCCTTTTAATTTGCCGTCGGAATCTCCCGGTAATGGGTGGAAGATTTTCAATTTAAAGCCGAACAAGAAAATAGCCGTCATTTCAGCCATAGGCAGAATAGGGCATCATAAAATAATGGCTGAAAATCCATTTACTGAAACCGAAAAACTTGTTTCCCGATTAAAAGAAGAATCGGACATAATCTTTTTAGACTTTTCCTCTTTTGCAACTGCCGAAAAACAGGCACTTGGCTTTTTACTTTCAGGTAAGATTTCAGCCATAATCGGCTCAGGAACAAGGGTGCAAACAGCCGATGAGTGTATTTTAGAAAATAAAACCGCTTATATAACGGATGCAGGCAGAACAGGAAGCCTTAATTCGGTCGGCGGATACGCAATTGAAGATAAGATAAGAGAGTACCGCACCTGCCTTCCCGATTTCGGAAAAGACGCTTGGGCACGCCCCGTTCTTCAAGGCGTTTTTGTCAAAACCGATGATAAGGGAAAAGCGATAGAAATAAAAAGAATTTTTGAGGAGTCGGAACTTTGCAAAGACACGGAATAGTTACGTCAGTTTGGACTGATAAAAACAATGTAGAAAAGATAAACATAGATTTGGATAATTCAAAAACCGAAAACGCCTGTTCCATAAAACAAAAAGATTGCTACACAGTAAAAAGCTGTGCAACCTGCGGAGGCTGCGGTTTTGCCGGCAAAAATAAGGAAAAGGGGCTTTTTGCTGTCAGCGGAAATAAGATTACGGCCTTAAACAATAGCGGGAAAAATTTAAAAAAAGGAGACTTAGTTATTGTAGAAATTAAGGAATCCCAAACAAGAATTCAAACCATTTCTTCGGTTATTCTTCCAATACTTTTAGCCTTTGTTTTCAGTTTGAGTTCCTACTTTATTTTTTATACCGAAAAAGCCGTTGTAGGAGGCCTTTTTTTAGGGCTTTTAACGGGAAGTGCCCTAGCCTTTTTATTAAAAAATAAAATGGGAGATAAGGCACTGCCTCAAGTGATAAGCGGTTAATTTTACGGGTTAAATACTCCGGGTTGAGGAGCCCTGATTCTGACCAAGGCTGTAAAGGCATCAGAGTTCAAGCTCATAAACTGCTCTATTGAAGTTTCTTCTCCGCTTTCATACACATCAATATGAAAATTGCCGAAAACGTCAAAATAAGGGAAAAAGGCTGCAATATGATGATATTGCCTAAGAGGCGGATTTCCTTTTTCCGAGCTTACAGCACGACTTACTGCTCCCAAATAAAAATGTCCCGGCTCGCTTATAGCAAGATAATAAAGGAGGGCTTGCAAATAAGAAGTCTGATAACCCGCAGTTTTTTCATATCCCTTAAACGAAGCAAAATCTTCTTTTACATTCTTTTGCTTTATGGGAGGCACAAGAGCAAAGGGTTCAATCGTAACGTCAACGCCGGAACCTATCGGCTTTACAGTGCGCTTTACATTTAAACTTAAAGCTGCAGCAGCCAGATTACGTATCCACTCAAGGCCGAAATAGAGTTCTCTTTCTTTGTAGGGCTTAGTAAAATAAGTATCAGGCACATCGGTTTCGGTTTTAAGGCTTTTAATAAAGATACCCTGCCCTGCTATTGGCCTAATCATCCCGTCTACTATCCATTTGGCAAAACCTGAACAGTTTACTCCGCCCTTTATGTCTTTAAGCCTCTGATCGGGCCGAATGGCTTTAACAATATCATCCTCAGTTTGAGCTTTCCCGTCCCTTAAATGGACAGGCTTTCCGAATTCATCAAAGGCTCCGTCTTCGATATAAACCAAGGTGTTTAATCTGTCCCTAATCGTATCTGAAGCCGCTTCCACACCGTTATAAAAAATCGGCGGATTGAAGATGTCCCAAGGAAGCATATCCTTTGTAATGTCCCTTAATTTTAAAAGCGGTAAATAATATAAACTCTCAAAAGGAACACCTACGGAAATATCTTTTCTGACATAAGTATTAAAAAGGCAAATACTTATAAGAGATTTATCTTTTGATGATGAAGGCCTTATGTTTAAATAAAGTTCGGGATTTTCACGCGGATAAATTCTAATACAGTCGGGTGCTCCGGTTTCATAATTTCTGTATAAAATCCATGTCCCTTGTGGAACCTTTTCGAGGTTTGAAAACTCGGTATCTATTGGACTTATAACTACGGCAAGGAGATTTTTTTCTTTTAGATATACTGATCTTATTTTAAAAAGGTTCCCGGCAGAATCCGCTTCAATGTGTAAATGTTTAGAAGCAATTTCTTCAGGAGCATCTAAAAGCCATGATCTTGCAATATCCCTTCTAACCAAGGCGGAATCGGGCACTCGATCTAAAGGAACAAGAGGAATAAGCCCCTCATCAGCCTTTAAAAATTCGCTGTCATATGACTCCTTAATCTCATCATCAGGATAAACGGCAAAAAACGAAAGAGAAAAAAACAAAATACAAATATATCTTTTAAAGTTTATGCTAAGCCTGCCCATGTTCATAGTATCGGATAAATTGATAGGGAACTTAACTTAACTTGGAGGATATAAAAATTAGCTCTGACAGGGAGAGCAAAATTGCCTCATATGGAAATTTAACCGCTTATTTTCCCGAAATAGTTATACCTGTAGAATGTATCCATGGAACTATTGCGTTTCCGTAGTCTACTCTTTCTTTTGAAACGGAAATTATATCGCTGAAAACCTTTACGATATTTCCTGCTATCATCGTTTCGGAAATAGGCTTTGCAATTTTTCCGTTTTCGATGAGGTAGGAGTTTTTTGCAACACCTGAAAAGTCTCCGTTTGCGGCAGGGTTTCCGCCTGAAAAACGGCCGAGTAAAATTCCCTTTTTAACATTCTTAATCATATCGGTTTTTGCCGTATTTCCGCTTTCTATTATTATGCCGTCTCCTCCCGATACGCAGCGGGGAAGCCCTGTTTTTTTGGAACCGTAAAGGCTCAAAACAAAGTCTTTTAAAACACCTCTTTCAATGAGGGTTTCGTTTTCAGCCTTAAAGCCGTCCCCAGTGTAAAGGCTTTCAAGTTCCATACCGGCAGGTTTTCGCGGAAAGGAATGCAGGGTAAATAAATCCGATAATACTTTTTGGTTTAATTTATCCTTCCAAATGGAGGTTCCTGTAATTAGGGGCATGTCCCCCATAAAGAGTCCCATCATTGTACTTACAAAATCTATCATACTCATCGGCGTTATTACTATATCGCCTGTAAAGGAACCTGAAAGAGGGTGGGTAACTGTTTGCTCGCAGTTTTCTCTCATAATCTCATCTAGGTTTCCCCAGTCCTTTAATGGCTTATTTAAGTTAAGGTGGGCGGCTCCGCTATAGTTAAAGCTGCTCGTGCCCTTATCATCCTTTGCAAAGAACATTGCAGAAAAATTATATATGCCTGAGCCTTGTGTAAAACGTACTCCGTTTGAGTTGGCAAAGTTTTGTTCTCTTCTTGTAAAATCCAAAATACATTGGTTTAATTGCAGGTTGGGATAGGCTGATTTTGTATAATCCAAAAACTCTTTTAGCCTTTCATACATTTTTTCGTTATTGGGTTCCGTATCACCGTAAGAAAGGCTTTCCGGTTTTTGCATAGGCGAAATATCGTTTCCATCATCTTTTTCGGATGAACGTGAAAGGGAAACTGCCTTTGCGGCATTTTCTTTTACGGTTTTTTCCGTTAAATCGTTTTCTGCGATATAGCCCTTTTTGGTTTCGACAAGAGATGTCATTGCAACGGAAATATCCGTAGTGCTCCTATACAGGCTTAAACGGCCTGCGTCAATGTTCATTTCACTTTTTACGCTTTTTGAAACCCTTGCTTCCGCCTTATCTGCGCCCTCTTTTTTAAGTGAATCCAAGATAAATTCTGCATGTTTTATTCCATCAAATCCGTTCATTATTCCCGTCCTCCTACTCCGATTTTACACTTGATTGCAGGCCCGCCCATTCCTACATTGATGAGCTGTTTTTTTCCGCACATGCCGGCATTGCTCCAACTCATATCGTCGCTTACCATCGTTACTGTTTTAAGCATGTCAAAGGCAATTCCGGCTATTGTGCAGTCTCTTACTGCCTTTCCGATTTTTCCGTTTTTGATTTCATAGCCAAGCACTACGCCGAACATAAATTCACTCGTAGAGTCAGCCTGCCCGTTAGATGAGCGTACAAAATAGTAGCCGTCGTCGATGCTTGCTATCATGTCCTTTAGTTTATCCTTTCCGGGGAGGATGGCGGTGTTCCGCATACGTACTAAGGGTTCATCCGAAAACTCGTTTGCACGGGCATTTCCTGTAGGGTCAACTTTGAAGATAGCTGCCGACTGTTTGTTATGCATATACGAGCGTAAAATTCCGTCTTTTATTATAACAGCATCTTTTGCGGCAACTCCCTCATCGTCTATCCAGATCGGAACGGGGCATATTTTACCGTTACATTCATAGGCAAAGTCTACTAGGGTTACCAATGGCGTAGCTACTTCCTTATTCATAAAGTCTGCTGCAATGGAACCGGACATTACAAAGTCCGATTCTGTGGTGTGTCCGATTGCTTCATGGGCAAGAATGCCTGCAAGGTCGGGGCCGAGTACAACATCGTGAAAACCGGGCTTAGCATAAACTCCGGCTGCCTTTTGTTTTAGGTTTTCAACCATTTCGTCTATCTTAGAATAATAAAAACAGGGTTTATCAAATAGGTCTTTAAATTGGCCGTATCCCCCGAAAACATCGTAGAGGTCAATGGGCTGTCCTTCCGAAAGGAGTTTAAAGCTCATCACTAAATTTGCTCTTGAAATATAGGTGTGTGCATCTGCCTTATCAGATGTAATAAGATGCCTTTCCGACCCGTTTGACGAGATTCTAAAAATCCTTGATTGAAGTTCGGGATATTTTTTTGCCGTGTAATTTTCAAGGTCTTTTATAAAGTCTATTGCTTCCTTTTGATCTGCATCCTTGGAAGGATCATAGTTTCCATAGGTGCCCTGTCCCGTAAAGGCCGGAAGTTCCTTTTGGGCTAGTCCGGTTTTTTTTGCTAAAAACTTAACATTCTCGCTTGCCGATTTTATAGATGAGGCTATAGCTTCATCCGTAAGTTCAGGCGATGAGGCAAAACCCCATACTCCATCCTTAAAAGAGCGGGCACAAACTCCGGCTTTTCGGGATTGAACATTGTTTACAAGATCACCGTTTAGGGCTGCTACCGACATAGCCGTGTTTTCTTGAATTCGAAGTTCAGTGTACTCCGAAAAAAGCCTTGCATGGCTTTTTAAATCATCAAATCTCATGATATACCTCCTATAAAAACTAAAAAATTTTATTCTTCTTCAAATTTATTGTTAAAAATAGTTTCAATAGCCTCACAAGCTTCACTCTCATCAGGACCGTCACAAGTGAGAGTGAGTTCCGTGCCGTAAGCTGCTGCCATAGTAATAATGCCTATTACCGATTTGGCATTTATTTTTGCATCTTCTTTGCATAAAAAAATCTCCGAAGAAAAATTGTTCGATTTTTGTGCGATAAGAGCTGCAGGGCGGGCGTGTATTCCTGCCCGATTTTGAACCTTAACGGTTTTTGAAATCATAGGTTAATCCTCTTAATATGTATCATCATCAGTATAGTAGGGAGCTCTTGCAGAATCGGTTTCAATCCATCTAAGCACATTTCTGCTGAATTCTCTTGCAGAAAAATACCCCATACTCTTTAATCTTTCATTTTTAGCTGCCGTTTCCAAAATAATCGGCACATTCCTTCCGGGCTTAACAGGTATTTCCAACAGAGGAATTTTAACATCAAGAATTTCGGTTGTAAGTTCCTCCGTTCCCAGCCTGTCATAAACCTTTTCGGCATCCCATTCTTCAAGTTTTGCGACCAGCTGAATCTGCTTTACTTCTCTTATTGCCCCTATACCGTAAAGTTGCCGTATATTTATAATACCTAAACCTCTTATTTCCATGTGGTGTCCGATAATCTTATTTGCTCCCCGGCCTACAAGGGTGTTCCCATTTATGCAGGAAATTTCTACCAAATCATCGGCTACCAGACGGTGGCCTCTTTCTATAAGTTCAAGGGCAGTTTCGCTTTTTCCAACACCGGAATTTCCCATTATTAAAATGCCTAAGCCGAAAACTTCAACTAAAACTCCATGCAAAGAAATTTTAGGGGCAAAGGTATTCGATAGGATTCTTAAGAGGCGTAAGGCTAATTCGTTGGAAGAAAGAGTTGATGTTAAAATAGGGCAATTATGTTTATCGCTTATTTCTAAAAATTCTTTTGGAGGTTTTAAATCGTTTGAAAATAAACAGCACGGAATTTTAAAAGAAAACATTTTTTCGATTGTGGATAAGTCATTTTTTTCCGTAAGAGTGGCAAGATAGGCATATTCACCCCGTCCAAAAAGCTGTACTCTTTCATTTGCAAACGAATCAAAAAAGCCGGAAAGAGCAAGGCCCGGACGGTTTATATTAGGCTCAATAATTTTATTGGAAAGTCCCATCCTTCCCGATACGCAGGTCAGTTCAAGGGAGTCATGTTTTTTGAGGTCTAATTCTAAAAGATTAAGCACTGAAAAGCTTATGTTAGCCATGTTCCTACTATACACATTTAAGAGATGTTTGTAAACCTCACCGGATGTAATTTTTGATTCACATGAACGTATTTTAAGAAAAAAATAAGGGGAAATATTGTGATACTTCCCCTATAGTGATAAATTAAATCTAAGGTAAACCTCTAAAAACTGAGGTTTTTAGAGGTTCTCTAAATTTTATTTTTTTTCTTGAACCTTGTCCTTTTCTTTTTTTACCTTTTGGTCGGCAATATCCATCATTTTATTGACGCCGGCCTCAAACTCATAGTTTTCGGTTGAAACATGAGCCGTGCCCCCCCACCTAAAGTTAATTGTTGTGTCGTAGATAAACTTTTTATCCAGTTTGATAAAGCACTGAATATCGGTAATAAGATTATCCGCATATTCAATTCTTTTAAACTTTTGATCAAGATATTTCTTCTGATCCTCGTCCATCGTAAATTTTACTGCTTGAATGTTAATGTTCATAATTTCCTCCACACAATTTCATTGTACCTATAGCATACTACACTTTTACCTAAAAGTCGAGCATAAAATTCAAAATAAATGATAAAAAAATGAAATTGAGCGAAAAAAAAGAAAAAAAGATTGCCAGTAAAAGCTAAAGGCCTCGCGGAGCCTTTGCAGGATCGATGGGCTTATTTTTATCGTAGACCATAAAGTAAAGCCTTGCCTTACCGGTAAGCAATTCTACTCCCAGCTCTCCCAATTTTTGGCCTACGGCGATTGTGTCGCCTTTTTTTACGATAACTTTCTCCATTCCGCCGTAAACATAGATGTGTTTTGTCTTAGATTGAACAAATACGACTTGGCCGAAACCTCGGTGAGGTCCAGTCGATACAACCTTCCCTGAGCTGACGGCTTTTACGGCTTGTCCCTTTACCGAGTCTATAACGACTCCGGTGATTTTTCCTGAAAGATAAGCAACCTTTGAGGCAGGGACAGGCCAAAGGAGCTTGGAATCTGCTTGTTTTGCTGAAGTACTGGGTTTTACAGCTTGAGTTTCCTTATCGGATTCTACCTTTGTAACTGAGGTTTTCTCTTGCTTATCTGCTTGGGCTGAATGGTTCTTCTGTTCTTTGGTCGAGCTTTGGGATTTACCTTGAGGAATTTTTAAAATTTGACCTATTTTTAAAGGTGTTTTTTCGTTAATTCCGTTTAGTTTAAGAATATCTGAGAATTTGACACCGAATTTTTTTGCCAAGGCATATAGGGTATCCCCTTTTTGGATGACGTGGGTAATTTCTTCCGAATTGGTCTTGGCATTAGTTTTGGCGGAATCTTCTACAGGAATTATTATTTTTTGTCCTACCTTTATTTTTGAAGGATCTGTTAAATTATTTTTTTTGAGAATAGAATCTATAGGCGTGTTATATTTTTTGCTTAGAGCATACAAAGTATCTCCTTTTTCGATTGTATGCACAATATCTTCTGCAAAGCCTGAAAATAAGAAAAAGATAAAAAATATAAGTCTTAAGATGTTTTTTTTATACATTTAGCCTCTTTAATTAAACTTAAGTTTTCAGGATTCCGTATTTTGAGGGTTAAACATATCGACCATAAAGGCCAAATCTTCAGGAGAAAATTCAAGGTTTTTTTCTTGAACCCTCTCTTCATTTGTAGTATTAAGTTTTTGTAATAAACTAAAAACGATATAGGTTAAAATAACATTTCCGGCCTTAGGATGAGCATTTATATATGCAGTAAATTGTTCCTTAGATATAAGTAAAATGGTTGACGGATCTAAGGCGTTTACGGTAGCTGTTGCAGGCTGGTCTTTAAAGAGGGATGTTTCACCGAAACTCGCATTGTTTTGTAAAATACCTATTTTTACATCTCCCCATTTTCCGTTTTTTACGATTTCTAATTTTCCGCTTAATAAAACAAAAAAACCGTTATTTTCGGTTCCTTCTGTGATTATATTTTCTCCGCATTCATAGGAAATAATTTCGGAAAAATCTATTATCTGCATTAAATCCTCATCTTCAATACATGAAAAAATAGCGGTTTGTTTTACTTCTTGGAAAAAAATATCCCTATTCATTTCTACCTTATTCATATCCACTCCCCTATAAAAACTTTTTGCAGCAAATATAAATTTGCGAAAAAAGTTTTTTCACTCAGTTTGTTTACAAACTGCATAAAATAAAAAGTTATTAACGGTATGCGTTAAAAAACACATCCGTGCTTAAATTATTTATTTTTGTTCCTACCGGATAAGCTCCCAGTATGTTTTTACGGCCTTCTTCCAAATGCTTGGAGGTAATCCCGTATTTTATCGAGCTTTCGGCTTCGACAAAGGCTGCAATTTGATCTGCAACCCTTACTAAGCGCCCATCCGTTGCCTTAAATTCTTTATCGGCATATTTTTTAGATAGGTCTTCAAAATTTACAATTTTAACCTTTTTGTCTACAATAACTCTGTTTTCAAATTCGTCGGATATGTAATACATAACCTCATCTATAAAAGATTCGTCCATCAACGGTAAAAGCTCGTCCTTTACTATACGCTCTTCAATCTCTTTTACGACAGCAGGCAGGTGATCAGTAGCCTGCTTTACGGGCGAAATAATGTCCCGTGTAACAGCTTCGGGTAAGTCGTGAAAAAGGGCGGAAAAAAAGTTGTTGTATCTTCTGTCTTCTTTTATGTTTAAATCGTAGCACATAAAAAGGGTTAAGGCTGCTACGTAAAAGGAATGACCCAATACTGTTGTCGCAGGTATTCTAGGGGTCTGATTCCAGCGGATTTGAAATCTCAGTTTTTCTATTTCGGTTATAAGTTTATGAGGATTTTGGTTGGTAAGTAAGAGCTGAATGCCGGTTAAATCCATAAATTCACAGATTTCTTCCTTTAGGTAGCCGTCAATTTCGGTTAAACGAAAGGCCTCATTTACAGGTTTAAGCATTTCAAATTCTCTTATTGTAGAATATTTATGAGCAGCCCTTTGAATTTTCCACGTAATATCTTCTTTATCCGGTTCATCAAAAAGATATGAATGAAATTTAGCTTTAAATTCTCCATCGGGAAAAAGAGTATTATATTTTTCAAAAATCCATTCATTAATTTTTTTATATTCTTCAGGATATTCTTTTCTGATTCTTCTTTGAACCGGAGCTTTGATGTCGCAAAGAGCTATTTTTCTTAAAATATCAAAAACGGAGCCGTCAATTATCTTATCCCAATCTATTTTTTTCCCTTTTTTTTGTTCATATTTTCCGATTATATAGGCTAAAAAGGTTTTTTCGGCCGTTTTATCCATTTCGACTATTTCAAACGGGCGGATAAGATCGTTCCAACGTTGAATCGAGAAAGCCTCAAATAATTTTAAAACGGTTTTTGTCGTAAAAATCATTTTTTAGGTTTATCCTTTTGTTTTAAATCTTTTTCCATTTTGTCTTTCCAGATATCAATTTTTCGTTTAACTTCTTCAGCCTCCCGGTGTTCGTTTAAAACCATGTGCACCCTTCTTAGGCCTTCTAAAAAAAGAATTGCATTGCGGAAGTCGCTTATGTTGTTTGTAACAATCTCATATTTTTCCCTGTATTTATCGGCCGCCTTTGTAAATAGTTTTTTTACTAATCGAAGATGATAAATTACCGTATCATAATCTTCAGCATGAGGGTTTAAGCCGGTTTTACTTATTTCTTTTAAATCCATTATGTTTTTTGCCACAACAGCAAAGCGGGATTCAATGTCGGTAAACGACCATCGCCATTTGGTATTTTCTCCGTAGGCATCAATTACCAAATTTATTACAAGTCCCAGCTTTCGTATAAGATAATGCCTTTGCTTTTCTGTTATCTTGGAGATTTGAGCGACGTTTTCTTCATATTCCGAAAAAGGGGCATCGATTAAATCCGTTACAATTTCTTCAAGATAGATTATGGGTTTATATAGGGTTTTTCGGGCTTCATTTAAAATATTTTCATTTTTTCCGCCGAGAAGGGCTACTGATAGCCTGAATTTAGCTAGGTACAAGGTGGCTAAATAAATCATATCGTCTGCAAGTACCATTCTTTTATATGCAGCTCCAAAGGTGTCTTTTTTTATAAGGGAAAGAATATTTTCTTCATGTTTTAAAATTTGGTTTATCACCTGATCATATTCGTGAACCCGTTTTGTATAAAGTTCTCTGTTTCCGCTTTTTTCTCCTTCCACAATGAGCTCCTATTTTACCGGGCATATTTTACAAGAAGTTCTTCGGCATGTTTGAGCGAAGTTTCACTTAGTTCATCTCCGGCAAGCATTCTGGCTATTTCTTCAAGCCTTGCCTTGCCTGAAACAGTTGCTGCCGAGGTTTTGGTAGTCTGCCCCATCGTATTTTTTTCTATCTTAATATGATTATCGGCATGAGAAGCTATTACCGCAAGGTGTGTAATACAAAGAATTTGCTTTTTTTTAGACAACTTTTTCATATGGGATGCCACATTTACCGCAACTTCTCCGCCGATGCCCGTATCGATTTCATCAAATATTAAGGTGTCCGCTTCATCTCCTTCCGCCAGTACCGTTTTTAAGGCAAGCATAACGCGCGAAAGTTCTCCCCCTGATGCAATTCTTGCAAGGGGGCGCAAGGGTTCTCCTGCATTGGGACTTATCATAAATTCAATGTCGTCAAAACCGTAAGGATTTGCAGAGAGCCTATTCCCTTCAGGGAGCCGAGTTTCCACCCGCACTTGAAATTTTGTTTTGGGCATGCCTAAATTGGAAAGAACTTCTTCAACATCCTTTTGAAGTTGAGAGGAAGCGGCTTTTCGTTTTTCGGATAGACTCCTTCCCAGTTTTAAGAGCTTTGACTGCAAAATTCCTATTTTCTGTTCGAGCTCCGATTTTCCAGCCTCCCGTTTGGAAAGACTTTCAATCTGTTCTTCAGCATTTTGGGCATAGTTTAAGACATCGTGTATTGTTGCCCCATATTTTTTTGTTAATTTATATATTAAAGAAAGTCTTTCCTGTACTTGTTCAACCCTCTCAGGATTAAAGGTCAGCTTTGAAAGATAAGAATCTATCGAGGAGCTTATATCGTCCAATTCGTAATAGCCTGTTTCAAGCCTTTTTGAAAGGTCTTCAAGCTCTTCATCGCAATTTTTGGCGGATTCAAGATTGTGCATAGCTTTTTTTGTAAGACTGATGATGCCCGATTCGCCTGAAAAGAGCTGCGAGGCTGTGTTTAAGGCTTCAAAAAGTTTTTCAAATTGGTTTAATCTTTTTTCTTCAGCTTCAAGTTCTTCTTTTTCATCTTTTTTTAATTTTGCTTTTGTTATTTCATCGATGGCAAACTGCAAAAGTTCTTGTTTTTCGGCAAGTTCTTTTTCGGAAAGGTTTAAGTTTTCAAGCTCTGTTCTTTTTTCGGCAAGTTCGGCATAAAGAGAGGTAAACATTTTCACTTCGTTGTTTATTCCTGCAAAGCTATCCAAAAAACGGCGGTGTTCTGCAATTCTAAAAAGAGATTGATGGTCGTGTTGGCCGTGTATGTCCACTAAAAGGGAGGTAAACTCTTCAAGTTCGTTCCTTGTTACAGGTGTGCTCTGTATCCATGCATTGGATCGGCCGTTTTGTTTTAAATTGCGGCGGATTAGAATGCGGCTGTTTTCGGGTTCAATTCCATGCTCGCCAAGCCATTTTAAGGCCTCGCTGTGTTCATTTCCTATAAAAAAACTTCCCGATACGGCTGCTTCATCCGTACCTGATCGTATAAGGTCGGTAGATGTTTTTCCTCCAAGAAGGAGAGTTAAAGAGCCTATCAATATCGATTTTCCGGCACCTGTTTCTCCGCTTAAAACATTTAAGCCGTTTTCAAATTCTACAAAGAGGCTGTCTATTAAAGCTATGTTTTTTACCGATATATTTTCAAGCATTTACTTTCCTTAAATTTAAACGTTTCTAAGTATAGAATAAAACGCAGTAAATTTCAAGTAGGCGCATTTCCTCACTTTTTATTTTTTTTCTTTTGAAAATTGATTCAATCGTCTTATACGTTTTGAAACAGAAGAACACCCCCTTAATCGGACATTGTGATGTTTATTTATGCCCTCTGTTAAAAACAGTTTTATTTTATCGATATTATCTATCCATAACTTATCACTTATCTATTATCCGTAAATAAAAAAATGTACAAAAAGCAGCTGAAACTATTCCTAAACCGATAAAGCTCCATGCCTGTCTATTAAATCTTTCTGTATTAAAAATAATAAATAAATATACAAATAAATATATAAACCCTAAAACAAGCATAAAAATTTGAAGCCCAAAAGTATTTTTTATATAATTAAACAAAGTTTTTTTACCGCAAATAAGCATTCCAAAATGTATCAACAGCATCCATGAATATATGCGTAACATAAATAGCATATCATTCATTTTATATTTATTTATTATTGCATAAATAATTAAATAAATATAAGTAATTGATAAATAAATAAGCAACATATAAATATATTTTTTTGAACCAACCATTTATATCGTCTCCTTAATCGTTTTTAATATTTCTTGTTTGATATCATCAGGAATTGTATCTATATTTTTAATAGGATCAATAATTTCTTTTAGTTGTTCTGAGCTACGACTTTTCTCTCCGTCTTTAATAATTTTGAATTTTGCAAAGCTTATAAAATTGACACCTCCTCCAATTATTCCTGCATTAATACCTGAAATTTCATTTGATTCCATATCAAAATTTATACCAATGCCTATACTTACATTAGACTCTGTTCCTGTCAAACTAGCATTAAAAGAAATCCTTTCAATCGCTGTCCGAAATAAGAGATAGTTGGGATGTATATTACTATAGTTGTTTTTCATCCACTCTCCAAAGTATTATACTTCTATATAATTAAAAGTTACTGCAATAATTTTTCAATCGATATTTTTTTTATGGTTGTTGCCTTCAATTTTCCTTCTTCCGTATAATATTCCAAGTACAAAAAATCTCCTTTAATAAAGGAATTATTACCGATAACAAAATATTTGCAGATGGTTTTATACATATCTTCCGGTTCAGGAATTCTAATCTTTTTATTTCCAAATATCGAATATAATTCTATTAAGGTATCGGCAGTTAATACAAGTTCATTTTCTACATCGGCAAAAGCAACCAAAAAAAATTCCTGTGAAAGCTTTTCCTTGTCTACCGAAAAAAAATAGGTTCTTCGATCAGGCCCCATTGAACTGCCGAAATCATATTGGCACCATTTATCCGATATCCACTCAAAAGACGGCGGAGGAAGACTTGTATGCCAAGGCGTCGAATATTTCTTATTAGTTTTTAAATTAATAACTTCAAATTGATATTTCTTTTCATAATAATTATCAATATTATGAGTAATATATACAACCGCACTAAAATCACCCATTGTTTGAAAAAGAAATACTTGTTTATCCACAAATTTTTCTTCCGCATCTGTAAATAAATGGATAGTCATTAAAAATAAACATATACATATCGATTTTTTCATGGCCAATACCTCTTATTTAAATTCCAACCTGACTTTGTTAAATTAAAAAAATCACATCCATTAATGGTCATTAATTTATTAAATGGTTCTTGTCTATTAATACCATGAGACCAGTAAAAACCAGCTTTGTTAGTTATAAATGAATATCCACGCATCCCATGAATTGCTCCAATAATAGAATTTATAAATGATTCATTTTCCCCATATTCATCATAGCAGTTACGAAGCGGCTGTTACCTACGAATATGTGTTTGTGTACCCGTAAGCCTTGCGGATTGTTTTGGTCTTGTGTGGGTATGTGTATCGTAAAGAAATTATTAAAGTATAAGGTTTCGCTTCGGCCTTCATCGGTGTATTTAAGTGCACGCTGTCCGTCATCGCCGTAGCGGTAGTGTACCGTGTAGTTCCGATCGCTCGATTTAGTCAGTAAATTTCTTTCAGAAGTTTTAAATTGCATTCTTTCCCCTATTTTTAATAAAATATCTACACAATGCTATAATAGCAACTAATATCTCTATAACAATAAGAAGTAAAACAGCAAAACAGCATACCGCAAATGTAGCTTTTGATTTTAACGGTATATCAATTTTTAACATCTTTATAATACAACCAATAAAAAATCTCATTAGATTCTTTTCATACAAAAATAAAGCAAAAAATATAAGATATGCAAGCACCACTATCGAATTTATTTTATCATGAAATTCAAAAATAATATCATCAAGTTTTTTTCTCATTATGTTTCAATCATTCCTTCATCAAATGTTGAATTTCTCCAGCAATAATCTCATCTCTAGCAGTATTTATGAAATCTTTCATTAATTCACGCCCCACTGAGTGTTTATATAAATATCCATCAGGAACAGTCACCATTTGTTTTACTTGTTTCTCTGTAAATTTTAATGGAGGTTGTATAAATCCAGATATAGCACCTGCAGCTCCATTTGTTTTAATATTCTCACCGAGTCCTTCCAATAAAGGAACGTCGGTATTATTGATCATATTGTTAACTCCATTCGATATAGCAGTAGAAGGTATATACTCACCCAATGCCGGATCCCCGCTCAGCCACCTACTATACTTCGGATCCAAATACCGTGCTCCATAGTAATAAAGTCCCGTCTCCTCATCTAATTCTTTCCCAGTAAAGCGGAACGGTAATTTATCCAATCCCGCAGCGACTTCTTCAATCAGCCCTGCGGGCTGCTGTGCAAGGAATTTATTATACGTCGTCAAAAACAGCATAGCAGTTTTTGACTTGTAAGTCCAGAGTTCGCCGTAGGGTGTGTATTCTATGTGTTCATATTGTTTGCCTTTCCAGTCGGTTACGAACTGTGCACTGACGAGGTGGTCACTGATGAGGTTAAAAACATATAAGTCTATACCGGATATACACTTACAAAAATGGGCAATACTGGAATCGAACCAGTGACCCCAAGCGTGTCATGCTTGTACTCTAACCAACTGAGCTAATTGCCCTTAAATTCATTAAGATAGTCAGATAATATATTATTTTTGACTTTACGTCAAGTCCTTTTTTTGTTATACTATATGTGTTGCGGATTTTATTCTGTAAATTCAAAAATTTTAAGGAGTATAACTAATGAACAAAGAAATAAGCTTTTTTTTATGTAAAGAAAAAAAAGGAACTATTATCGGGATTAATTGCTGCCCTGATTCCAAGGTTTCATGCTGCGGAGAAGAACTTTCACCCGTTAAAATCGGAAGTGTTGATGCTGCTAAAGAAAAACACGTTCCTGTAATTGAAGTAAACGGAAACACTGTAAAAGTAAAAGTCGGTTCTGTTGCCCATCCTATGACTGAAGAGCATCATATAGCTTGGGTATGCCTTAAAACGCAAAAAGGTATTCAATTTAAAGAGCTGCCTGTTACAGGTGCTCCTGAGGTTGAATTTTCCTTAACTTCGGATGATAAAGTTATTGAAGCTTACGAATTCTGTAATCTTCACGGCGTTTGGTTAGGTAAATAAGGTTTAGTTTTTGGCAGGCCTTCTAAAAGTAAAGGTTTATTTTAAGCGGCACAAATGGTACCGCTTAAAAACACGGCGAGTTTCGGCTCTTGCCTATGAGTTGCCGAAACATCGCTTATAATATGCCGTTTCTCGTTTTCTCGAAACGGCGGAAATTCATCGATCCTCGACTTTTAATAAAGTCTGCGGTTGATGAATTTATAAGAAAATTTTTAGGAGGCCTTATTTTTATTTAAGTATGTAGATTTAATTTTTCGAGGTTAATTTTGATTAAAAGAGTATTAGTTACAGGAGGAGCCGGATTTATAGGTTCCCACATTGTTGCAGATTTATGCGAAAAAGGTTATGAGCCCATTATTTTGGATAATTTTTCTAATTCCTCGCCTAAAATAATTCCCGTATTGGAAAAAATATGCTCTAAAAAGCTGGAACTTGTACAAATAGATATAAAGGACAAGGAAAAGCTCTTTAACTTTTTTAAGGATACCTCTGTCGATGCGGTAATTCATCTGGCCGCTTATAAGGCTGTAGGAGAATCTGTAGAAAAGCCCTTAAAATACTATGAAAACAATATTTCAGGGCTTGTTAATCTTTTATTAGCCATGAAAGAGTACAATGTGAAAAATTTTATATTCAGCTCTTCGGCTACAGTATACGGTGATGCAAAAGTTGTACCCATATCTGAAAATTCTCCTATTTCTGCTGCAAATCCTTACGGAAGAACCAAACTTATATCCGAAGAAATTTTAAAAGATACTGCCTTTTCAGATAAAGATTTAAGCATTATTGCACTGCGGTATTTTAATCCCATAGGCGCCCATAAAAGTGCCGATATAGGAGAACTGCCTTCCGGTATTCCCAACAACCTTTTTCCCTATATCGCTCAAGTAGCTTTAGGAAAGCTGCCTCATCTAAACCTATTCGGAAACGATTATGACACCCCTGACGGAACCTGTATCCGCGACTATATCCATATTTTGGATCTTGCATCGGGACATACTGCCGCCTTAGAGAAAATAGCGTCCGGCTTTAAGGGCTTCGATGTCTATAACCTCGGAACAGGAATCGGTTATTCGGTTTTAGATATAGTAAATGCTTTTAAAAAGGCTTCCGGTATTGATATTCCGGTAAAAACGGCTGCCCGCCGTGCAGGAGATGTTCCGCGATCCTGCGCAAATCCGGACAAGGCCAATAAAGAGCTTAACTGGAAGGCAAAATACAACCTTGAAGAAATGTGCAAAGACGGCTGGGCATGGTATAAAAAACACCCCGAAGGCTTTGTGTAATAAGCAAAGCCGGCTGTGCCGGCTTTTAAAATCAAAAAAGCCGGTTAGGAACCGATAGCGTGCAGATGCTAAGGCTTCCTTTAGCCCTTTTCAATCAGCTTTGCCAAGTTTTCTGCTGTAAAGCCTAGGTATTCTGCAACTTTACCGCCGGGGGCCGATGTGCCGAATCTATCAATCGAAAAATTATCGCACTTGCAGCCCGTCCAGCCTTCCCAGCCTTGGGAGATTCCCGCTTCGGCCGTAATAACACGAATATGCTTTTTACATCCGCCTAAAACCGAATGTTTAAAATCCTTAGGAGAAGTTTCAAATCTTTCTTTCGATATAACGGAAACAACTCTGACTTTTTTATCTTTTACAAGACTTGCAGCCTTTACTGCCATACTTACCTCAGAACCCGTAGCCAAGACCGTTACGTCAGGAGTCCTGTCCGGCTTGCCTACCGTACAGCCGGAGGCCGAAGCCTCTACGTCTTTTACAATATAGGCACCGTTTTTAATCGATTCCCTCCAAAAAAGGTCTGACTTTTCCAAGATGGGCAAATTTTGGCGGCTCAAGATTAAGCAGACGGGACCGTCCTTGTGTAAAAGAGCCTGTCTCCATGCTTCCCCTGCTTCTTCGCCGTCGGCGGGGCGTAAAACAAGCACATTGGGAATAGCCCGCAATGAGGCTAAAAGTTCTATGGGCTGATGAGTGGGGCCGTCCTCTCCTACAAAGATTGAATCATGGGTAAAAACATAGATTGAAGGAATCTTCATCAAGGCTGCAAGGCGGAGAGCAGGGCGTAAATAATCGGCAAAGACTAAAAAGGTGGCACAAAATGCCCTAAAACCTCCGTGAAGCTGAATCCCGTTTGTGATAGTCCCCATTGCGAATTCTCTTATACCGAAATAAATGTATCTTCCCGAAGGATTATTATGAGAAAAGGCTGAAATTCCTTCCAAGCCTACGGCATTGGGGCCTTCCAAGTCGGCAGAACCTCCTACAAGATTGGGAAGAGCCTTCGCAAACTCGTTTAAGGCTTTTTTTGAGGCGGCACGGGTTGCAATAGCCTCATCTTTTTTGAATTCGGGGAGCTTTACCGATTTTACAATTTCTTCGGATACGCCGCCCTCGCAGAATGAGGCATCCCATTCTTTTCTTTTTTCGGGGTTGGCCTTTGACCAGGCCTCAAAGGTTTTATTCCATTCGGCTTCGGCAAGAGCGAGTTCTTCATTTCTCTTTTTAAAGAAAGCATAGGCTTCTTCTGCAACATAAAAATCGTCTTTTCCTTCGAGTGAAAGATTTTTCTTGGCTTCGGCAATGCCGTCTTTTCCTAAGGGTGCGCCGTGTGCCTTGTTTTTGCCTGCAACCGTCGGAGCCCCCTGCCCTATAACGGACTTTAAGATAATAAGAGTAGGCCTTTCATCTTTTTTGGCTTCAAGAGTCAGACGCTCAATATCTTCAAAAGAGTACATCGAGCCGCGCAATACCTGCCAGCCGTAGGCCTTGTACCTTTCTTCAATGTTTTCTGTAAAAGTTAAGTCTGCAGACCCGTCAATCGTAATCCTATTTTCATCATAATAAACGATGAGTTTTCCTAATTTTAGATGGCCTGCCAAACTGGAGCTTTCGGATGAAACGCCTTCCATTAAACAGCCCTCCCCTACAAGGGCGTAAGTGTAGTGATCGACTATTTTATGCTCGGCTGTGTTAAAGCGGGAAGCAAGCATTTTTTCGGCAATAGCCATGCCTACGGCTGTAGAAATACCCTGTCCCAAGGGGCCTGTGGTAGTTTCCACTCCGGGAGTATACCCATATTCCGGATGTCCCGGGCATTTGGAGCCGAGCTGCCTAAAACTTTTTATATCGTCGATTGAAACATCGTAGCCTGAAATATGTAAGGCAGAATACAAAAGCATCGAACCATGACCTGCAGAAAGCACAAAACGGTCTCTGTCTTTCCAATCGGGATTTTTAGGATTGTGCTTTAAAATTTTAGCATACAAGGCAGCTCCCAATTCGGCAGCACCCAAAGGGAGTCCAGGATGCCCTGAATTGGCTTTTTCGATTGCGTCCATCGAAAGACTTCTGATTGAAAGAGCAATAGCTTCAAGCTCGTTTTTCATAAAAACCTCCAAGGTTATTAAAAGATTTCTAAAATCTTGCGTTTTTAGAAATCACAATTATTTTTAAGTGAGAGCCGTCATCTTATTTCTGATTTCGACCTTCACATCAGTATATACATAGGATAAATTATCAAGAGACATAGATATGACCTCCATAAACTTAGAATCTTCCGAAGACATAGAAGAGACTAATTCACTCCATTGAAATATTTTTTCAAAAATTTGGTAGATCATCAACGGGGACTGTCCGTCAAAGTCGGAAGTTTTCAATCTACGCTCTGCAATCTCGTTAAAAAATATGATGAGATTTTTATAAAAGCCCACCAAATCCGAACACAAGTCTGTTGAACCGACGTCTTTAAAAGGATTATAGTATTTAACTTCAGTATCGTAATAGGCTTCCAAATATTTTTTGCACATTGAAGATATACTTTTATAATCAGGCATAAATTTTGGAATGAATAAAGACAAAGTTTCCTCCATAAAACGAAGCTTTGTCTCATCATCAAAACGTTCCATATAATGTGAAGATAGAAAATCTAAAGTAAAACACTTTATAACAGCTGCCGTCACAGGCCTGTTTATTGATGCAAAAAAATTATCCGTTTCATTTTCAGCAAGAGGATAATCAAACCAAATTTCAGGATTTTTTATAGGTTCATCCAAGACATAAAACTTTTCTTCAATTCCATAAGGCACAATACCGAAAACATCTTTCTTTTCAAAAAACAACTCCATTGGAGCCGCATTTTTATTAAAAAGAACATCATCACCTAAAAAGTAGGCAAAGGACATAATTTCTTGAGTACCGGAATCCATAGGAAGAATTTTTAAGGAAGCACGGACAGCCGTTTCAAATAGTTTAAACCAGTCTAAAATATCATCTTCTTTAATTTCAGATTTCTTTTTTAAAATTTCAAACTCTGCATTGGACCAATCCTTGATACGTACAAAAAAGCGCATAGGATAATCAAAACTAAACTCATCAAAGACCTCCGAAAAATCCCAAGCACTTATAGCAAAACTGGATTCAGAATTAAAGTTATTGTTCATACGGGAAAATATATCTATATTTTTTTTATAATCTTCACATAGGACATTGGAAATATCATTTTCAGCGTATAAAAAATAAAACGAAGAAATCCTTTCAAAACTCAAATGCACCTTTTTTTTTGGAATTTCTTTTCCTTCATAAAAAAGTTTTACCTCATGAGCAAACTTATTTGCCGGTAAAAAAGGTAAAAACCGTGAACCGGGAATAAAAATTTTCATTTTGCTTTCAGTATTTGAAATTTGAATGGGAAATTCCTTGCCGGTAAAAAATCCATGTCTACTAATCCATATACCGCTTTCAAAATCAGGATCAGGAAAAAAATAGGCCAGCGAAGTGGAAATCAAAAAAGTGCCTAAAAGTTCATCATCTACTTTTTTTAGACCGATAGAATTTTTAAGTTCTTGCAAAGTAAAAGCTTCCCCGCCATTTTGCAAAAATAGGTTAATTTCAGGTAATAAAGTTTCTAGCCGGTCAAACATAACTCCATACTTTAGCATATTAATCTTTTTTTTTCAAGATCGAAGAAAAACTATTGATGATGCGGCTAACATGTTAATTAAAAATCCCCATACTTGAAGCCTCATACAAAATAAGCTATAATGAATCAATTTCAGGAGATAGAAGATGTCAGATATCCGTAAGTTGCCTATAGGCGTTCAAAGTTTTGAAGACTTAAGAGTAAAGAATTTTATTTATGTAGATAAAACCGAATATGTAAGTAAATTGGCTGCAGAAAATAAAGTGTTTTTTTTAAGCCGTCCGCGCCGCTTTGGGAAGAGTCTTTTTCTTTCTACCTTAAAGGCTTATTTTTTAGGTAAAAAAGAGCTTTTTAAAGGGCTCTATATCGAAGATGCCGAGCAAAAACAGGCAGAACTTGAGAGCCGCGAAGCTTGGATTAAATATCCCGTTCTCCATTTGGATTTTAATGGGGGAATTTATGATACAAGTGATGGTCTTTTAAACCGTTTTCTTTCATTTTTTAACGAATATGAAGAAATCTACAAAAGCACCGGTCTTGATATCCCTGACCGCTTTAAAAACCTAATAAAAAAAATTTACGAAACAACAGGCAAGCAGGTTGTTATCCTTGTCGATGAATACGATAAGCCCCTCCTTGAAACTATGATTATAAATGAGCCTTTAAACGAAGAATACCGCCGTATCTTAAAGGGCTTTTACGGAGTTATCAAAGCTTGTGATGAGTATATCCGCTTTGCCTTTTTAACGGGTGTTACTAAATTTAGCAAGGTCAGCATCTTCAGCGATTTAAACAATTTGCGGGACATAAGTATGCTGCCAGAATACGATGCGGTCTGCGGTATTACTCAAAAAGAAATGGAAAAAGTTTTTAGGCCTGAAATAATTGAACTTGGCAAGGAGCAGAGGCTTTCTGAAACCGCGACCCTCAAAAAACTAAAACAAAAATATGACGGCTATCATTTTTCTGAAAGCTCTATAAATGTGTATAACCCGTTCAGTCTTTTAAATGTCTTCGCAGGAAAGGTATTCCGCAGCTTTTGGTTTGCAACAGGAACACCTACCTTTTTGGTCAGAACCTTACAACATCAAAAAGGAATATGTATCCGCGATATTTTAGAAAATGCCGAAATGAGCGAAAACTCCTTACAGGATTACCGCCCCGATATGAATAACCCTGTGCCCATTCTTTTTCAATCAGGTTATTTAACTATAAAAGATTATGACAAGGAATTTCAGCTTTACAAATTAGGTTTCCCGAATGACGAGGTAAAGTACGGTTTTTTAGATAATCTTGTGCCAGCCTATACTTCAATCGCAAAAGATGCAAGCGGCTTATTTATAGGGAATTTTATAAGAGATTTGCGGGATAAGAAGCTGGATTCTTTTATGAAAAGAATGTACACGGCCTGTGCAGGCCTTCCTTACAGCCTTGCCTCAAAGGAAAATATAAAGATGAGGGAAAGGGATTATCAGATAGCCTTTTACATAATCTTTAGCCTGATGGGACAGTTTGTTCAAACCGAAGTAGTAAGCTCAAAAGGCAGAGCCGATTGCGTGGTTCACACAGATTATACAATCTACATCTTCGAGTTTAAGCTGATGGGTTCCGGCACACCTAAAGAAGCTGTCCAACAGATAAAAGAAAAAGGCTATGCAGAACCATACAAGACGAGCGGAAAAAAGATAGTCCTAATAGGTGCGGTTTTTGCCGACGATATTGATGAGGATACCGCCGATACATGGGAGGTTTGTGAGTTACCCTAAATCCCCATACTTGAAGCCTCATACAAAATAGAGTATAATAAAAAGGTATGAAATATAAAAATCTACCGGTATACGAACAAAAAGACAGAATATTGGAAATGCTTGAGCACAATCAGGTGATCGTTGTAGAAAGTCCGACAGGCTCAGGCAAGACCACCCAGCTGCCGGTTATTTTACATGAAGCAGGCTACAGCCGTTCAGGTATGATAGGCGTTACCCAGCCGAGGCGTATTGCAGCCCTTTCGGTGAGCGAATTTATTTCAAAACAGCTTAAAGAGCCCATGCCCGGTCTTGTCGGATATAAGATGAGGTTTGAGGATAAGACTTCAAGCGATACGAAAATAAAAATAATGACAGACGGCATTCTACTACAGGAACTGAAACTTGATCCTTGGCTTAGTAAGTACTCCGTAATTTTGGTAGATGAAGCTCATGAGAGGAGTTTAAATATAGACTTTATCTTAGGCCTTTTAAAACGGATAATAACGGAACGCAAAGACTTTAAGGTTATAATTTCGTCGGCCACAATAAATACCGATCTATTTTCAATGTACTTTGACGGATGCCCCGTAATCAAAATAGATGCAGTCACCTACCCCGTTACCCTTATCTTTGACCCCCCTTTAGTTAAGGCTTCTACCGATACCCAAGAAGCGGAAACAGCCTTGATGGACAAGATAGCCTCGATTGTAGGCCGCATTTTAAGCGAGGGACGGAGCGGTGCCATTCTGGTTTTTCTTCCGGGGGAAAGAGCTATCAAGGACTGCATTGAAAGGCTTTCAAAAGAACCGTGGTACAGAAAACTTTTTATTCTTCCCCTCTACGGACGCTTAAGCAAGGAAGAACAAGAAAGGGTTTTTACCTCCCCTCCTTTCGGAAAAAAGAAGATTGTTATATCGACAAACATAGCGGAAACCTCCATAACTATAAACGACATTGCAGCCGTTATAGACTCGGGGCTTGCAAAACTTAACTTTTATAATCCATTTACCTTTACCTCAAGTTTGGATGAAACCCTCATATCAAAGGCCTCCTGCAATCAAAGAAGAGGAAGAGCCGGAAGAACTCAAGAAGGCGTGTGCTACCGTCTTTATACCCGCAAAGATTTTGAAACAAGGCAGCTTTATACCCTCGAAGAAATTTACCGTACGGACTTATCCGAAGTAGTCATGAGAATGGCGGAGCTCGGAATCCTAGACTTTGAAAATTTCGACTTTATTTCTCCGCCGGGTAAAAAAGGCATAATAGGAGCTATAGACACCCTAAACATGCTCGATGCCCTAGAAAGCGACCGTTCTTTAAGCAGTATAGGAAAGATGATGTGTCTTTTTCCTTTAGCTCCAAGGCAATCCCGAATCATAGTTGAGGCAATTACAAGATACCCCGACCTTGTAGAAGAAGTTTTAATAGCTGCAGCCTTTTTATCGGCACGGAGCCCCGTCATCTTCCCCGAAGGAGAAGAAATTGAGGCTAGAAAAGCTCATGCCCTTTTTGATGAACCGCTAGGAGACTTTGCATCCTTTTTAAAGGTTTTTAGAATGTACTCTCAAGCCCTTGATAAAGAAAAGTTTTGTAAAATTCACTATATTGATGACCGTGTAATGGCCGAAATAGCCAACATAAAAGAACAGCTTGAACTCATAGTTTCGGATATGGGAGTACCGATTCTTTCGGGTGGAAAGATGGAACACTATCTTACAGCAATAGCCAAGGGAATGATTCAGTTTGTGTGCTCGGCTCAAGGAAAGGATGTTTACCGTTCTTTAACCACTGAAAAAATTTTTATCCACCCCGGCTCCTGCATGTACAAGGGAAAAGAACAATTTATAGTTGCAGGCGAAATAGTCAGAACTTCGCGCATGTATGCCATGTCGGTTTCACCTCTTTCAAAAAAGATAATCGAAGAGGTTGCCCCTGCCCTTTTAGAAAAGAAGGATAAAAGGTCAAAGAAAGAAAAAGACGAATACAGGGCAGAACAAAAAGAAGAAAAGAAAAGGCCGGAAGAAGAAAGCGTTCTTATCGAAGGAACTCGCTATCTTATCAAAAAAATAAAGGGCAAAAAGCATCTCATTCTTCCTTGGAAAGAATTTAAACTTACGGCCGAGGCTCTCCGCAAAAAATATAGTGAAGAAAATCAAAACGGAGCCTTGGAACAATTAAAGGGCTTAAGAGGAAAAATAGAAATCCAAAAAAACGAGCTCCTATCGGGCGAAAAGATGGATTTGATTTTAAATGTGGTAAATAATTTTAATATCGAACAGATAGAAAAAACCGAAGATGAAAAGCGCTTTGACAGAAATAAAAATTATTTTATTGAAGAAGACTTGGAAGCCCTTGTAAATTCCTTAAGCCTTTTATTTAGAACTACAATAGCAAAAAAGACTACAAAGCAGCTGGGCTTTATAACCCTCTTTTGCGACGGTGCAGGACATTTTTGGTTTAAAACTTCAAGAGGTTTTCATACGGCCTTACATGAAAGCCTTGTATCCCTCCAAAGTTTGATTGACCTTGCAGGAGAAAATTTTAACGAAGACCAAAAAATAATAGTCCGCAATATTTACGGAAAAATGAATAAGATGATCTAAGGTCAGCACTAAAAAACTTGTTATTTTTTTAGCGGTAGCCGTGATTCTTTGAAAAAAAATTATTGGAGGCTCGATAAACAGTTCGGCACAAATGGAGCCTCGCTGTTTATCTGCCGAGTTTGCCTTTCGGCAAACGTCGAATTATTGTATGTAGTTTTGCATAAAGCAAAACTACTTGAAAAAACTTTTTTCGCAAATTGATATTTGCTACAAAAAGTTTTTATTGGAGGCTCATGTGGTGGTTAGTTGCTGTTTTAAGCGGTATATTTTTATTCTTATTTTTAAAAAAATCATGGAAAGAAAATTCGGAAGGAGTTAAATTAAATGACGGAACTGCTGCAGAAGATAAAGCCTTAGATGATATAGTCGAAATGGAAGATGCTTTTTTTGAAGCTGTCCAATCGAGAAAAAAGGCAGTCAAATTTATGCACTTATTCTATCAAGAAGACTTGATGATGATAAAATCATTATTTCAAAGTGAACATATTCCATACCGTGTTGAAAACGAACATGTAGCTTCGGTTCTTGTAGGATACGGCGTTACCGGCTTTAACCACACCGATTTTTATATTCTTCGTGAAGATTACGATGATGCGTTTAAAATTGTAAAAGAATATGCCGAAAATAAGCGTTTATCCGGAAAGGTTTCAGGTATGGCTGATAAGATGGGAGCTGTAATTACCGTTTTATTTGCATCAAGTTTTATACCCGATAAACACGAAACATCAGGTATAGTGGTTTTTAAGCTTGAAGAAAATTAATTTTTTAAACTTAAAAATGATTAATTAAGTTCTTTTATTTTTTTTAAAAGGGATGCAGCCTGATAATTTTTAGGATTTAATTCTAAGGCGTAGCCTAAGACACTTATAGCCCTGTCATAAGCCTTTCTTTCATAGAAGATTAAGGCAACCTCATAGTGAAGCATACTTTGTCTTTTTTTATCCTGCGTCATTGATGCGGCAAGGCTATAAGCATTTATAGCCTCTTCGGTTTTTCCTGACATATAATACATGTAGGCGGAATTTACCGTAGAAGCATAAGCATAGGCAGGAACTTGTGCAGAAGCAGCAAAAGAATAAATAGCACTTTCAAAGTCCCCGCTTAAGGCCGAATTTATACCTTCATAAAAAGAATCTTCATATCTTTTGCCTATTGCACTAATGCTAAGACAAGCATTAAAATCTCCCGATTGAGCAAAATACCATTTTGCATATTCTCTTATAATGGGTTCCTTGCCGTATTTTTCAAGAATCGTCCACATATCGGCCTTGCCCCTTGCTTTGGAAGCATAGGATTTATCCATTATTTGATTGTATCTAAATTCTTCCAAAATAAACCTAGAATCAAAATCAGGAATTTCCATTGCTCTTTTTAAAAGCTCTTTAGGAGCATAAGTCATTTTAGGAGAAGTAAAATATGTTTCCTCCATCTTCATTGAATAAAACCCCTTAGATTCAAGATAGGCTGTAAGTTCATCTTGCGAATTTAACTCACGTAAGGCAATATCTTCCCTTACATAACGGGCAATCACAGGGTAAAAGTTAGGATATAAATCTATACATTCTATTAAAAGGTCTACACGCTCTTTTTCGTCAGGAGCGGTCAGAGCCAAATCATAAAATACTATGGGAGAGGCTTCGGGACTTCTGTCGGCAGCAGCCTGCCAAAAAGCCCTAGCCCTTTCCGTATCACCTTGACCGAAGGCTGCATCGGCCGCAAGCATCAAGTGAAGACGGGCCTTTTCAGCCGTTTTACCCTCACCGCCGTCCTTATCCGCATAAACAAGAGAAAAATACAAATCACCAAAAATAGAATCGAAAACACCGAGGTCATAAACAATACAGCTCCAAAAAAAAGGATGTTCGGGAGCGGTATCTTGAGGAATATCATAGCGTAAGGATGAAGCTTCCCTTAAACGCCCTTTAGCAGCCAAAACAATGGCCGCATTTTTTAAAAAAACTTGATTTTTTGTTTTATCATAAGCCGCTTTTAAAAGACTAAAATCGGAATTAAAAGCATTCAATGCAATATCCGACAAAATTGAGGCTTCGGCCCCCAAGGAAGCATAAGGCGTATTTTTTAATTTTTCACAATAAGGCAAGGCTTCAGCCGGCTTATCTGAATCAATAAGAATAGAAGTTAATAATGCCGGAAGCTCTACAGCGTCAGGGAAATTTTTTATACCTGTTTGAAGAGAAATTAAGGCATCTGGAACGGAATTAAGTTTTAATTGCCGTTTGACAATACTTATATAATTTGTAGAATTTACGGCCTTTTTTTGCAGGCGTTTTAAACTCTTCAAAGCCTTAGCCTGACGGCCTTCCGCTATTTGAACATCAATATTGGAAAGCTCTTCAAAAAAAGCTTGTTCATTAGTTTTGCCCGAACAAGAAAAAAATAAAAAAACTATAAAAAGAAAAAAAACAATCTTTTGCCGCTGCATTTTCAAATTTTAAGACTTATTTTTAATACTGTCAAGTACCGCATTTACAAATTTATAAGAATCATCGGTTCCAAAATCTTTTGCTAAATTTATAGCTTCATCTATTACAATCGGCGAAGGGGTATCTTTTTGATAAAGAAAGGAATAAACGCTCAATCTTAAAATAGCCTTATCAACGGAATTAAGCCGATCTATAACCCAGTTATCCAGATTTTCCTGAATTACCCTGTCAATTTCGGTTATATTTTCGATTGTTCCTAAAACCATCATTCTAGGAAAAATATATTTATCAGATTCAAGCCCTGACTCTACTTTTTCGTTTTGCTGCCAAGAAAATGTCAATAAATCATCGAGGACGGTCCCCCCCATATCCCAAGCAACAAGAGCTTGAAAAGCGAGAATCCGTCCTCTTCTTCTGCCTATACTCATCAGAACCTATTTATTACCACGTAAGAAGTTTATCAAGCTCCGCATCCGTTTTTAAGATTTTACAATTATCATCGGTGCGCAAACGTGTATATGTATCTTGAATAATCGATTGAACTGCATTTAAGGCCAGTCCTTGAGATAGGAGGCTTTTTATCTGATCATAAAGAGTAACCGTAGAAGATGGATCAGGGACATCACTTAAAGTCAAAATTTTCGCATCAAGTTTTTCGGTTATAACAAAAAACTGCCTGCTATCGGCCCTCTCTTGAATATCGAATATATAGTTTACATCTTTTGAAAAAATTTCCATTAAGGCTTCCGTAGATGCATTTAAAAACTGAGCTCCCTCTGCTGTTTTAGGTATGTAGCCTTCTTGAGCAACATAATTACCCGATTCGGCATTCTTTTTGATGTTAGCAATCTCTTTTATATTCTTTTTTACCTTGTTATATAATTCATTAATTTTATCAATTTCTTCCTTGTCTTTGCCTTCTTTTTTAACGGCAACAAAAAGCATTTTCACCATATCTGGACGCACTAATTCGCCCTTTTTCATTTCATAATATGCACGTATTTGAGCATCGGTAGGAGTTGCCATTCTTACAATTTCTGCTTGATTTTTTGAAGTTATATAATTTTGGATTATCAAGTTGTCTTTTATAATCTTTTTTATTTCTTCTACATTATTACCCGTCAGCTTTTTTATAAACTCATCAAGAGAAATATTTTCTTGTTGCTTGATCAGCTTTGTGAATTCACTCTCTGTTATAGGATATTTTACTATTGAGGAAAGGGCTTCATTAAAAGCTGCATCTACTTGAGAATTCGTAACCTTGATATTTTCCTTTTCGGCAGCTTGAACTAAAAGCTTGGTTCTCATCAAGCTTTCCAAAACAAGTTTTTTATCGCTATTTGTAGCTACATTTCCGCCTTGAGATTCGGCAAATTTTACAAGCTTTTTAAGCTGCCCCAGAGTGATAGGTTCCTTTTTTGACAGGTTTACCTGCGCAATTACCTGTAAATCATTTTGGGCAGTCAAAAGCCCTAAAAACCCAACCAACATAACTACAATAAATACTTTCTTTTTCATTTTTCCCTCGTCTATTCCGTCGTAAACACGGATTATATTTTCAAAGAAGGCAAAGCCGAACTTTGCCATATTAACAAATTCTACGGCAATAAGTTACATTTAACTTGCCTTGCTATAGGTTACATTTAATGTTCAAGTACAGCCCTTATACGCCTAACCCCAGAAGAAGAAGACTGTTCTTTTTTAATAGAAAAACGGCCTAAAGAACCGGTTCTTTCAACATGAGGACCTCCGCATACTTCTATTGAAAAATCTCCTATTTTGTATACTTTAACAATATCTTCATATTTTTCGCCAAAAAGAGCCATAGCACCTATTTTTTTTGCCTCTTCCAACGGCATAACTTCCATAGTTACAGGCAAATCGGCCTTAATAGCCTCATTTACAAGCCTTTCAACCTCTTTTTTTTCGACCTCTGTCATGGGCTCAGGATGCGAAAAATCGAAACGGAGCCTTTCAGCTGTTATATTCGAGCCCTTTTGATGAACATGATCGCCTAGAACCATTCTTAAAGCCTTGTGCAACAGGTGGGTAGCCGTATGATAGGCCGTTGTCTGTTCGGAATGATCGGCAAGCCCGCCCTTAAATACCTGTTCGCTTCCTGCCCTTGATAGCTCCTGATGCTTTTTAAAAGCTTCATCGAATTCTTCTCTATTTACGGTTAAACCGGATTCGGAGGCAAGTTCTTCCGTTAGTTCTATAGGAAAGCCGTAGGTATCATAGAGTTTAAAGGCCATTCTTCCCGGAATAATCTTTTTAGGATTTTTTAAAAGGTTCGGAAGCATTTTTTCGAATTCTGCCTCGCCTTTTTTTAAGGTTTCAAGGAATTTATCCTCTTCGGCCTTAAGTTCCGTTAAAATTAGGGTTTCGTTTTCTTTTAGTTCGGTATAAAAGCCTGCATTTTGAGCAATGACAGCAGAAGCAGGAACGGATAAAAAGTTGCCGTCTATGCCGAGTTTTTTGCCGTGCCTTACCGCCCGCCTGATAAGCCTTCTTAAAACATAGCCTGCCCCTATATTTGACGGAAGCGTAGTTTTAGGGTCTCCTAAGATAAAGCAGGCCGTTCTGATATGGTCGGCAATAATTCTGATAGATATATCGGTTTTTTCGTTATCACCGTATTTTACGCCGCTTATGTCTTCGATAGATTTTATAATTGAGGTAAAGGCTTCGGTATTATAGACGGAAGGTTTTCCTTGAAGCATGGCGACTGTTCGCTCGACTCCCATTCCCGTATCTACGCATTTTCTTTTTAATGGAGAATAAGAGCCGTCTTTGTTTTTATTGTATTGCATAAAAACATTGTTCCATATCTCTACATATTTGCCGCAGTTACAGCCGGGGCGGCAATTTGAACCGCAGGCAGGTTTTCCCGTATCTATAAAAATTTCCGTATCGGGACCGCATGGGCCTGTTTCACCGGCAGGGCCCCACCAGTTATCTTCTTTTGGTAAAAAGAAAATTCTATCCTTGGAAACGCCCAAACTTTCCCAAATAGAAGCCGATTCTTCATCACGGGGAGCATCTTCATTTCCTTCAAAGACCGTAAAGGAAAGTTTATCTATAGGAATCCCTAAATATTTTTCGTCCGTTAAAAATTCGAAGCTATAGGCGATTGATTCTTTTTTAAAATAATCTCCTAAAGACCAATTTCCAAGCATTTCAAAAAAAGTCAAGTGAGAAGCATCCCCGACATCATCTATATCGCCCGTACGCACACATTTTTGCACATCGGTTAAACGGGTTCCCGCAGGATGAGGTTCTCCCATCAAATATGGGACAAGAGGATGCATACCGGCAGTCGTAAATAAAACCGTGGGGTCATTTTCAGGAATAAGAGACCTCCCCGAAATTTCCACATGCCCCTTGCTTTTAAAAAAGTCTATATATTTTGAGCGCAGTTCATCAATCGTAATATTTTTATTCATAGGGAAACATTTTAAGGAATAAAAAAGAAATTGTCAATTACCTTTTGATTGATATTTGATTGATTTTTTGTCAGAGCATTTATTTTACAATGTACTAAAACCATACAAGGGAGGCAAAGAGCTTGCCGAAAATCGGCAAGCTATGCAAAGACAATTTATTTTCTTGATATAGCCTCTACTTTTGAGTGAAGGTCAAAGAGGACGAGGTTTAAAATAAGGATTGCTTAGGTTTGATTATGATTTTATCGTCTTTTAGGTATACAACCTTATTATTATATATACCGCCTATATAAGACATGCCATTTATTACTATACAAGAGATTAATGAGTTTTCTTTTAATATTTTATAGGCTAACACATTACCATCAGGTGAAAATTTCATATCCAACACATTATTATACGGACCGAATTCTTTGTTGTCATATACTAAATAAACACCAGAGCCGTTTGTATATGAATAAGCAATACTCTTAGCGTATTTTGAAAAAACAAGGTCAGCGACATCTTTATATGGTCCTATTTTTTGATTGCCATTGAATACATAAACTTGATTATTTATTTTTGCTATATAAGCTAAACTAGTATTATCAGATAAAAAAAACGACCGATAAGCTTTATCGTAAGAACCGAATTTATTTTTTTCAGTCAATATATGATAACGACCATTTTCTTTATTAGTATAAGTTAAATCTTTACCATCATGTGAAAATTTCACACCGAAAATGAATTCAGCTTCATTTATACGCTTAGTTTTATCAGTAGAAAGTGAAGATATAAATAAGACTGATTTTTTATCAATATCTGTCGTAAATGCAATATTTTTATCATCCGGAGAAAAAACTAAATTATAGGCTCCTGTTTTTATCGGTATGAATCTACCGCCGACAAAAAGAAAATTTTTGTCATCTTTTTTTACCGAATAAGCCAATTTTTTACCATCGTGAGAAAATTGCAAAAGTGAAAAACCATCGTCGGCATATAGGTAAACATCAGAAGCTTCATACATCATCCATAATTCATCATCATATCCTATACGATATTTACCATCAGTCTTTGCAACATATGCTATATGGTTACCATCAGGAGAAATTTTTAACGATCTTATATCTTCATAAGGGCCGATATTTTTTCCATTAAACAGTATATAATATTCTATCGGAGAAACCTTAATAATATATGCTGTCTCATAATTGTTGTTTTTAATATCGGGTAGTCCATTATCCAAAATACTTGTATACTCTTGTCCATCAGATATAATAGACCATGTATTTTTATAAAAATTATTTTCATAAACTATAGAACCAAAAAGAGTTTCGTCTATAAAAAAATTATATGGACCAAATTCTTTTGTTTCCCCTTTTGAATCAGTAAAAACACAAAAAAATTTAGCATCTTTATTTTCCGCTACTTTATATACATACCATACTTTATTATTATTTCCTATACCGATACTAACAATATCCTTTCCGGAAACATCAATACTAAAACTCTTTTCTTTACATCCAATACTTAATACCAGACATAAACCAACCAAACAAGATAAAATAATTTTTTTCATTTTATACCTCCGTTTGCTGTAATTATAAAAATTAAATTCAACATATTCTTTTTAATTTTATTCAAAACCGTCCTTAGTCCCCTCATCTTCAATAAAGAACCGGATCATCATACAGAATATACAAGGAACCATGAAAACAAGACTTCCTACAATCCCTTCCAAGTTGTTCCACCCTTTTTCATGAATAAAATAAATAGCAATGATAGACAATATAATACTTACAACTAATTTTATTGCAGAACTAATCTTGTTAAAATGCCTATTATCGGAAAAAATAAAAAGCAGTCCTATTAAGCCTCCTAAGATCATCAGCATAATTCCAATCATCGAAAGACTATAGTAAAACAAGACAAACCCTATAAATATTACTATCTCTTGTATTATAAAACGAGGATTTTTTATTTTCATTTTTTTACCGCCTATTTTAACTGTTTAGATTGCTATGACAATAGCGGCATTTTATTGCAGCTTTTTTTATTTCCTCACCGCAAAAAGGACATAATTTGTTTTCTTCTTGTTTTTCTACAACAGCATATTCTATCTTTTGTACAGATACATCATTTTGTATTTGAGGTTCCTGCAATGAGGCATTGCAAAACCGGCATTTAATAGCGGATTTCTTTATATTTTCTCCGCAGTAAGGACATGATTTATATTCTCCTTCATTTTGAACAGGAATTGAAACTTGAGGTGTTACAACATTTACTATTGAAGAATAATTATTATCTTGCTGATTTCCAGTTTTAAAAACTAAAACAGCACCTTCCAAACTTGCAGCAGATACACTTCCTTCAATACTGTAGCCTTTGCTTATTAGCCTGGCTTTTACCCATCCGTTTCCGGCAGCACCGAAAACTATCGGCATAATTAAATTGAACATAAATAGAGCAACACCTGCATCAACAGCATCTATATTAAACGGAAGTATAAACTTAACAAAAATTTCGATTAAAATCCCAATAATTGCAGGGGCAGGTAATTTTTTATAACAAGCCCACATCCAAGTTAAAAAAAACGCAGGCCAAGACCAACCGTTTTTTACGGCAACACAATCCCCAATGGGATTAACATAAATAGAATAATTTTTCATTATAACTCCTTATTTAATGAATTTGTATTTTCTAAATCACTTCCGCAATATCTGCATTTTATTGCAATTTTTTTAATTTCCTCACCGCAGTAAGGACATAATTTATATTCGCTTTCCTTTATTTCTTCGGTAACAGGAACATTCTGTACTGTTATGCTTTCTTTCATTTCTGTCTTTTCAGGTACAAGACTTGTGTTGCAATGATTACATACAAGTGCATTTTTTTCTATTTTTTCGCAGCAAAAAGGACATTCTTTATATTCTACGGCAGGAGAGTTTACATCAAGTGTTTTATTAACTACAAAAGATTGATTCACATTTTGCTTTGTAGATTCATCACTTGAGTTATTTTTTCTAAATTCCAAAATAGCTGTATTTTCATCTTCTGCCAAAACCATACAGTTAAAATTATAACCACTGTTTAAATAAGTTTTCTTAATCCATAAATTTCCGCTGAATCCGAAAATAACCGGTAAACTTACAATTGAAATTAAGCATATTAAATCTCGAATTTCGAAAACTTTCTCTGAAATATGGGGAGCTAAGTTTATATAAATAATCACAGGAATAACTTTAATCAATAGCATTATACCAAGTATGAATGATATGGAATTTATAATATTTCCAAAAGAAAATTTATTTTTATAAACTGAGCTTTTTTCTAAAATTATTTCTTGTTTTTTTAAAAAAACAATTAAAATTACAATATAAAGCGTAAAGATAAGACTACTCATATATATATCTTCATTAACACCTAGATGCATATTAAATTTTGCATTAAAAAAATGGTGTAACCAATGATAGTTCGCAAATAGAATAAAATCTATAAAACCTAATACAATATAAATAGGAGATAAAGATTCATAGGTAGCCCAAAATCCTCGTAAAAAAAACGCAGGCCAAGACCAACCGTTTTTTACGGCAACACAATCCCCTATGGGATTAACATAAATAGAATAATTTTTCATTATAACTCCTTATTTAATGAATTTGTATTTTCTAAATCACTTCCGCAATATCTACACTTTATTGCAATTTTTTTAATTTCCTCACCGCAGTAAGGACATAATTTATATTTGCTTTCCTTTATTTCTTCGGTAACAGGAATATTCTGTACTGCTATATTTTCCTGCTTTTCTGTCTTTTCAGGCACAAGACTTGCATTACAATAATTACAAACAAGGGCATTTTTTTCTATTTTTTCGCAGCAAAAAGGACATTCTTTATATTCTATGGTAGGAGGATTTTCATTAGGCTTATCTTCCGAATTTGAAGTATCAGGATTTTCTTCAGGAACCGCCTCATATTTACCGCTTTTAAAAAGGAGAATAGCCTGTTCTTTATTTTCTGCAAATATGGTTACTTCAAATTTATAACCTCTTTTTTGTAAATTAGATTTTATCAAAGTATTGCCTACAGAGCCAAAAAAAATGGAGGCAATCAAATTAAAAAATCCTATAAGAATCATTTTTCCGGCATTATCATATATACTATTATGTATATTATCATAAGTAACTATATAAATTATAACTTGGATTACAGTTATATAAAGCAAACAAATAATGGCTTGTTTGTATAACTTATTAATAAAAGCCCAAATCCATGTAAAGAAAAAAGCACCGGCTGAAAATTCTCCGGAAGAAACTTTAACTGCAACGCAATTTCCTAAACGATTAGTATATATATCAAATTTTTTCATAATGATATTCTCCTTATGTACATTGCTTATTTAAAAATAAGACGAAGAAACTTTCTTTGTGATACAACAACAAATAAAACAAATGCTTCCAACACTAATAAAACAACTTATGATAAAGCATATACAATCAAATATTTCAATATGATTATATGAATATAAATACATGAGCCACCCTGCATGAAAAATAAACAGCCCTATGTATAAAATTAAAAGAACAATTCCTATCATGATATTTATTTTAGAAACAGAAAATGGACCTCCGTTTGTTGAAAATAAGCATTTATCACATTTAGTTTCTTTTTTTAATGATAATTTACCAAATATCAATTCTTTAATGCTGTCGCCATATATATTTTTAATACTTTGATGGTCCCAGAAAACATCAATATCGCTTATTTTTGCAATACTATCCTCATATATTTCATACCACGCTTTAGAACCTTTTGCCATCATAATCCATAGAATGGAAAATATAATGCCTATAGCAGTAATTATTATCGGAATAAGACCAAACACCAGCATTGGAGCCGTACAGTCAAACGAATCCTTTTTTACAAATTGATATATAAAAATATCTTTAAAATATATTGCATATATGCTTGTTATTCCCATAATAAAAACTGCAAAAAAAATAGATCTATGCCATATATGTGCAAGTTCAATATCCCTGCCGCGCCATAAAAAATTATAAACATCCATTGCATTAGGTTTATCTTTTTCATTTTTCATAACTTACAAAACTCCTTTTATTTTATAAAATATAAGTTAACACATTTTTACAATAAATGATATTTTTAGCAATAAACATCATCATAAATCACAATCATCTTTCTATACCCTCCTCGTTTAATAATTCTATCAAAACACAAAAAGCCCGTACAAAATAAATTTGTACAGGCTTTTAAGTTAAAATAAATATACATAAAAACAACAAGCAAACAATTTTCAAGCTTGGTAAATATATGTCTTGTTTTAGTTGTCGAATAAAGATTTAAAGTAAAAGGATAACCCGAATTATTTAAGTTTATCGGGGCCAGGGGGGAGGTAAGAAAACTTAACATTATACCAGACTCATAAAATCTTGTCAATAGGTTATGAGCTGTTTTCTGAGAATTTTTTAAAAAAATATTTTTACCCCTTTTGTTCATTAAGGAAAATTATAACTTAAAACCTTAAACTTGTCAATCTTAAAAAACTAAAAATTTTTACAAAACAAAATATGGTTCAAACTTCCCTAATCCAAAATCATGGTAAAGATTTTTTACGGCAATGCCGAATAGAAAGGTACTGGAGAAAATCTGATGAAAAAAATTATTTTTATTTTTACAATTCTTTTTGCGGTTTTTACAAGCCTATATTCGGAAGAAACAAAGCCCGAATTTGAGGTTACTCTTAATATTACCAACATCGAAACTATCGAAGGAAAGCTATTTTTGAGTATCTATCAAGATGCACAATCTTTTAAGAAAAAAGAGCCTTTAAAGACGGTAAGCATTCAAATAGACGGTAAGGATATGACAATAACGGAAAAACTTCCTCAGGGAGAATATGTTTTTTTTGTTTATCAAGACATTAACGAAAACGACAAGCTGGATAGAAACTTTTTAGGCATGCCTAAGGAACCCGTAGGATACGGCAACCATAAGGGCGGAAGACCCGGAGGATTTAACAAGCTAAAAATAGAAATTAAAGAAGATAAAAGCATAGATATTAAACTTTTTAAAATTTAACGGCTTCTTTAGGCTAGATTTTAATCTTACTATCTGTTAAAATGCCCTCTCTTGAGAGGGATGTATGGATAGTGTAAAAAATTTAAAAAATAAGATTCCGCCTAACAATATAGAAGCTGAAAAGGCTGTTCTGGGAGCTATTTTGATCGATCCTGATGTCTTTACCTTTGTAAGGCCGATCTTAGATGCAGGGGCTTTTTATTCTCCCCAACACCAGAAGATATATAACGCTATTGCTGAATTAGACACACGCTCCCAAAAGGCAGATATTTTAATATTGACAGACTATCTCCGCTCTACAAATGAATTGGATTCTGTCGGAGGGGCAGGATACATAGCATCTTTGACGGATGAGGTTCCCAGCTCTGCCAATTTTGAATTCTATGCAAAGATGGTATTGGAAGCCGCAATAAGAAGAAACTTACTGAAGGTTTCAAATAAAATTTCTGCAGATGTCTTTGATGACAGCATATCAAGCCGAACAGTCTTGGAAGAAGCACAAAAGAGCATTTTTGATCTAACCGAAGCAGGAAATTCGGCTACTTTTAAATCCCTTGCAGAAGTTATAATGCCGACACTGGAAGTTTTAGAGAAAATGCATGAACGCAAGGGAGAATATACTGGAGTTCCATCAGGCTTCGCTAATTTAGACAATATGACCTACGGCTTTCAGAATTCAGAGTTCATTATCATAGGAGCCCGTCCTTCCGTAGGAAAAACAGCCCTTGCAATGACCATGGCAGCTCACATCGCTATTGATGAAAAAATCCCCACAGCCTTTTTTTCCCTTGAAATGTCGGATATGCAGCTGGTACAACGCTTGATAGCCTCCCGTTCCAAAATAAATTCCAATAGAATAAGGTCTGCAAACCTCACAGCACGGGATTTTACCAAGGTTTCGGAAACCTGCGGTGCCTTATATGAAGCGCCCTTTTATCTTGTAGATATGCCTAATATGAAGCTTTTGGATTTAAGGGCTATAGCCCGCCAGCTTTGCAGTCCTCCGTATAATGTCAGAATTATCTTCATAGACTACATTACGCTTATAACGGGCGAAAATGCTTCTATACAACAACGTCATGAACAGATTGCCGAAATTTCCAGATCTCTAAAAAGCCTTGCAAGAGAGCTGAATATTCCGGTAGTAGCCCTATCTCAGCTGACAAGAGATGCTGAAGGGAAAAAACCCGGCCTTGCCGATATAAGAGAGTCAGGTTCTCTTGAACAGGATGCGGATGTCGTTATGTTTTTACACCGTGAAAGAGTCGAAACAAGCGAAGATGAAGCAAAACCTATCCCTACCGAGCTTATTTTAGCAAAACAAAGGAACGGCCCCATAGGGACGGTTTCTCTTTTATTTTTGCCGCAATACACAACATTTGTTACGGAAGCCAAAGAAAAATGATTTACTAAATTCACTTAAAGATTTACTAAATTCACTTAAAATTATAAAAGAACCTTGACTATTAACGGAAAAAATCGGATAATATACCTAAGATTATTATTTTAAGGAGGTTTCTTTGAAAAAAGTAAGACTATTACTTTTGCTGTTTGTTGTTGCTTTTCTATTTTCCTGTAAATCTGCTCCTAAGCAAAAAGAAGAAAAACCGGATGAAATGGAAAAAATTCAACAACAAGAATCAGTAAAGGAAGAACCTGATAAGAAAGCGGAACAAAAAGTTATATCCGATGATGCATCGTATGTTATATATTTTGCACCGCAAGCCTATCAAATCGATCAGTTTACTGCACAAAAACTAAAAGAAATAGCGGATGATCTTAAAGCCCGAGGGGTAAAGAAAATCGTTATTTCAGGTCATAGTGCAAAACTTGACTCGCAAAAGGACGAAGATCGTATTGCCTTACAGCGTGCTATTGCTGTTGCAAACTATTTTCAAACAATGGGACTATTTGATGCGAACGGTATAACTGTCGAAGGTAAGGGAGCTCGCGAACCTGCAAGTACGCACTCGGAAATTACTGACCGTTTTAAGAACCGCAGAGTAGAAATTCACAGTGTTAAATAAACACTATGAGATTAAAAAAATCATTTTGGAGGTAACTAATGATTAAAAAAATTTTTTTTGTAGCTGTATGTTCACTTTTAGTTGTTTCGGCTTGGGCTCAAGCTCCTTCTATTGTAGGAACCGATTATGTACGCCCTGCGATTCACTATGTTGAGGAAGGAACAAATTACATAAATAGTGACGTATTTTTTAAGCTTAGATCACAAGACAAGGAAACAGGTCTTGACTTTGTAGAATTTGCTTTGAATGGAGCAGCCTTTATGAGATATAAAAACCCCTTCCAGCTTCTTGAAGAAGGAAAATATGATATTTCATATAGAGGATTTGACAATAGCGGAAACTTGGAATTACCCAAAACTTTTTCCGTAATTGTAGATAACACAGCTCCTGATGCAATGATTAAAACAACAGAACCGTTGTATAATGACGGCGTAGTACTTTACTGCTCATCAAATACAAAATGGTATGTTTCCGCAGCCGACATATTAGGCGGATCAGGTGTAGCAGCAGCTTACATGGGCACTGATCTGAATTCTCTCAAACTTTCCGGAAACGGAAAAGAGTCCGAACAAACCTATGTTTCATTAGATAGTGAAGGGCCTGTAAATCTTTATTATACAGCCATTGACAATGTAGGAAACCTTTCCCCCATTAAGGTAGTTTCAGTTACTATTGACAAGACTGCTCCTGTTGTAAGCCTTGCAAATTCAAACCGACTTATCAACAAAGATGAGGAATATATGATATTCCCCAGCGAAAATGTCGTCGATGAAGAAGGCAGAGTTATTGTTTCTACAAGCGAAACCGTTTCATTTACGGCAAAAGATGAACTTTCAGGTGTTGATGCAATTTATGTAAAAGTAAACGATGGAGACTATACTAAATATGTAGAACCTATCAAATTTACACAAAATGCAGTTTACAAAATTGAAGTTAAGGCTATCGATAATGTAGGCAATGTTTCTGATCCTGTTATGTACACATTCTATGTTGATCAGATTACACCTAACTCGGAGGTTGACATAATCGACAGGTCGGGGAATCTTCTCCCAGCCACAACCTCAGCAGATGCCGAGTAAAAAAATAGAGGCATCTCCTATTAATCGGCTTCCAATATAACCGGCTAATAGAGATACTTATCGGTAAAACAAAACGGCCGAAGTAAGTAACTTTTCCAAAGTGAAAAACTTTACTACTTCGGCTTTTTATTTTGCACATGCATATTTTTAATCAATTGACAGACAGCTTTAAATAATTTAGACTAAAGCTAAGATTATGAAGCTCAAAAAAATATGTTTAACAATTTTACTTCTCATAAACTTTTCATATATTTTTGGAAATACCGATTTAAACAAAACAAAAACGGAAATTGAAACAGAGTTAAACTATCCCTTAAATTTTAATGTTTCAATATCTCACTTTTTAAAATTTTATAGACCAAATATGGATTCAAAATATACCGAACTTGGGTTTAAGGCCTCATTGAAACCGGCAAATATTTTATGTTCCTTCAATTTTAAATTAGCCTATGTACCCTGCTTAAATTTTATTGCAAATACGGCTTTTGGAACAGGCTGGGCCTACCCTAGCTTAAATTTTTACGGTGTTGCAGAAAATCAAAATATCAATGATTTACAAGTTATAAAGCCTTTGTATTTTTCAAAGCTGTTTTTTAGTTTTCAAGGCGGGCTTGAACTGTATTTTGATCTAAGCTCAAAAATAAAAAGTAAATGGTCAAATTTAATCTTAAAAACAGGGCATATTATAAATTACAGGGCTCTTTTACCATCAAAGGCAGAAACGTTTTGGTTTTTTAATAATGATTTAGGAGAAAATAGAAATGGAACTATATATAAAGGATATTATTCCATTGAATACAATATACCTCTTTATTTAAACACAATAATAATAGAGCTTATAACCTATAAAAACTTATATAAACCCTTGCCTTATGCAAAAAATAAAGCTGAAAAATTATGGACATTTGAATTAAAAAATGAGCTTTTTTTTAAAGCCTCAGAAAAAACACGCATAAAACTACAAGCAGTATGGAAAACGGCGCCAATCTATTATAATTACAAAGATGAAGCACATTTTACTCAAAAAATAATCAACTCAAAAAAGAATATCGACATGTTTTTTGAGTCCGTTGCAATCAGTTTTATATTTAAACTATAGGGCTTACAATGGGTTTGAAAAAACCTTTATCCGTTATAATTCCTGTACATAATGAAAAAGGCGTAATATCAAATGCAGGATAAAGTCCCGAGATTGAACCGCTCTTATTTTCAGATTTACAATCGTATCTAAAATCGTCCGATAAAATTGCAGTTCTTTTTCCCATAGCATAAAGAGCCTCTTCAGGATTCCTATATTCGATTTTTACTTCTTTTGCAGAAGCATAGTTTTTATCGGGAAAGCCTATTGCATAATAAGGAATACCAAAGTAATTTGCAGCTATAGCAATTTGAAGAGTTCCTATCTTATTGATAATAGAACCGTCTAGGGTTATAACATCCGAAGCTGAAACACAAAAGTTAATTTTTTTTTCGCTCATTAAAAGGGCTATCATATTGTCGGTAATGACTGTTGTATCAAATCCCATATCATAAACCAAAGAAGCTGTCAAACGGGCTCCTTGAAAATATGGACGGGTTTCGGCACAAAAAACCTTGATACGTTTTCTAGTTTCATTAAACTTTCGTAAATATCCGCCGACTGTAGTCTCTCCAAAACATTGGGTTAAAATTGAAGAGCCGTCAGGAACCAAATCAGCAAAAAAAGAGCCGGCAGTCGTATTTTTTTTATACCTGACATTGTTTTGTTCTACGGCATTTTGTTTTAAGGCCTTTATGATGTCACTTGAAGATGTTCCATCTTTTATCAGAATTTCAAAGAGGTTCAAGGATTCTCCGGTAATAAGCTGCATTGCCTTGCTTGTTGTAGGACGGACATGGGATAAAGCATATGCCGCATCTTTCATAAAATTAAGATACTCCACCTTTGAAAGGTTTTTGCCTTGATATGCAGCAAGGGCCATACCCATACCTGCCGCTGCAAAGGGCCCGCCGCTTTGGGTTACCATATCGGAAATGGCCTTTGCAACTTCCACATATGTTTTACATATGCAAAATTCCGTTTTCGCCGGATAAATACGCCTGTCTAAAATACGTACCTCTCCGCATTCTTCATCAAACCAAGCAACATTTTCATATTGCAAAATAAAGCCTAAGTTATAATCTTCTCGCATTTTTAAGTATTTTACCGATTTTTCCCGTTTTATTTATAAATTTTACACTAATTTGTTTAAATAGTATAAGCATTTTTTAGGACTTTGTCAGTATAAAATAAAAAAAATTAAAATAAGACTTGCGTTTTTTAAAAAGATATCTTATAATTTAGTTAATAGTTAATGGTATAAATAATAAATAACCTTAACTATAATATCAGTGAAAGGAGTGCAGTTATGGAAGCAAAAAAAGAAAAGAGAAATTTAAATTTATTTAATATTTTCTCTCTTGGTTTCGGCGGAGCCGTAGGTTCCGGGATATTTGTTTTAACAGGCTTAGGAATTGCAGCCACAGGCAAATCCATTGTAGTTTCAATTATGGCAGGTTGTATTTTTATGCTTTTAGCATACTTTTACAATGTTCTTTTATCATCAATGTTTATGTTTGAAGGAGGTGATTATAGTCAAAAAGCTCTAGTGTTTAATCCTTTTTTTACAGGTATAAACGGGTATATAACATTTATTAATGGTTTTTCTGTTGCTATGTATAGCCTTGCAATGGTAAATTATGCAGGAATAGTTTTTCCTCAAATTCTACCTTACACAAAATTAATTGCGATAATAATTATTACCTTGTTTTTTGCAGCAACTATAAGAGGTTCAAAATTTGTTTCTACAATCAATAATATAATGACCTTAGTATTAATCCTAGCAATTATTTTTTATATTGTATTTGGAGTTCCTAAGGTAAAACCGGGCTATTTCACAGATCCAAATTTTTTTACAGGCGGGTTTAAAGGTATCATTGCCGGTATTGCAATAATGGGATGGGCATGTCAAGGAACCACAATGGGCCCGGTTTCTGTATCGGCAGTAACTATTAAGCCCAAAAAAAATATACCCTATGGTATATTCCTTGTAACAATAGCAATTGCCATTGTTTACGGCTTAATGGGCTATGTATCGGCAGGAGTGCTTCCCATAAGCGAGGTTGCAGGTCAAAATCTTTCACTTGTAGCTTCCGAGATTTTCCCAAGATCAATTTTTATTCTCTTTATAATGGGAGGGGCTGTTTTTGCCATAGCAACATCTATGATTACCGGCATAATAATGGTTCGATATCCAATACTAAAAGTAGCACAAGCAGGTTGGCTCCCAAAATTTTTTACACAAACAACTCAGACCGGTTATCCATGGGCTGTTTACGGTATTTATTACATATTGTCAATTTTACCGGTTTTACTTGGCTTAAAATTAGATGCTATTGTTTCGCTGGTAATGATACCTGCAATGCTTACAAACCTATATACAAATATAAAATGTATTAAGGTGATACGGGATTATCCGGAGCAATGGAAAAAATCGGTATTGCATATGCCCAGAATACTTATGGACATCATATGTATTCTTTCGGCACTTTGTGCAGCTATAGTATGCTATAATCTGTTTATGATGCTTTCAACAAAAGAAAAACTTTTGATGATAGGGATTATGGTTATCATATCGATTTTATCAATTTACAATTTAAAATCAAAACATGTAAAAATTGAAGAATTGGAAGCAAATAAAAGGCAAATTATCGAAGATGCCTTACTTGCTGAAACTGAAGAATAGGAGAAAAAAAATGATTTACGATTTTACAACAAAAATTTCAAGAAAAAACTTAGGTTCACTTAAGTGGGACTTAATGTATTCACAAAATCCTGAGGTTGGAAATGAGGTGGTTCCTCTTTCGGTAGCAGACATGGAATTTAAAAATCCGCCGGAACTTATTGAAGGTTTAAAAAAATATCTTGACGAAACAGTGTTAGGATATACAGGACCTACTGAAGAGTATAAAAAAACCGTAAAAAAATGGATGAAGGATAGACATCAATGGGATATTGAAACAGACTGGATAATAAATACTGCCGGAGTCGTTCCTGCAGTGTACAATGCCGTTAGGGAATTTACAAAACCTGGAGACGGAGTCATTATCATCACCCCCGTTTATTATCCTTTCTTTATGGCTATAAAAAATCAAGAGCGTAAAATCATAGAATGCGAATTATTGGAAAAAGACGGATATTATACAATCGATTTTGAAAAACTAGAAAAATTATCCAAGGATAAAAACAATAAGGCTTTGCTCTTTTGCTCTCCGCACAATCCTGTAGGCAGGGTTTGGAAAAAAGATGAACTTCAAAAAATAAAGGACATAGTTTTAAAATCCGATCTTATGCTATGGTCAGATGAAATTCACTTTGACTTAATTATGCCCGGTTATGAGCATACAGTGTTCCAATCTATTGATGAGCGGCTTGCCGATAAAACGATTACTTTTACTGCTCCGTCTAAAACATTTAATATTGCAGGAATGGGTATGAGCAACATAATAATTAAAAATCCTGATATAAGGGAAAGGTTTACAAAATCACGGGATATTACAAGCGGAATGCCCTTTACTACACTCGGATATAAGGCTTGCGAAATTTGCTATAAAGAATGCGGAAAATGGCTGGATGACTGTATAAAGGTGATAGACAAAAATCAAAGAATTGTAAAAAATTTCTTTGAAGTAAATCATCCCGAAATAAAGGCTCCTCTTATTGAAGGCACCTATTTACAATGGATAGATTTTAGAGCTTTGAAAATGGATCATAAGGCTATGGAAGAATTTATGATTCACAAGGCTCAAATATTTTTTGATGAAGGCTATATTTTTGGAGACGGAGGTATAGGGTTTGAAAGAATCAATTTGGCTGCTCCATCATCTGTTATCCAAGAAAGCTTAGAAAGGCTAAGCAAGGCGTTAAAAGATGTCTTAAATCATTAAAAAATCAATTTTACAGCGAGTAAAAATACCCTCCTCATATTTAATATATAAAATATGAGGAGGACTTTTATAAAGATTCATTTTTTCGGTTATTTTTTTCGAGGATGTCGGTATAAGCTTTCAAAATTTTATCAAAAGCTACCATCTCGTCAACAGTAAAAGTTTCAAGAAGTTTTTTCCTTGTCTTTATATTGTCTTTATTGTCATAAGCTTTATGCTTTAAAACCGTTTCTTTTGCTTTTTCCGTAGTGTGCAAAAAAAAGACTTTGCCGTCAGCTTCGTTCACCTTCTTATAAACCAAGCCCCATTTTATAAGCCTATGTACAATTTGAGAAATTGCACTTGAAGTTCTATTCCATTTTTTTGCCAAAGCTGAAACCGTTATATTTTCATTATCATAAATATCGGTCAAAATATGCATTTCAATCATCGTATATTTCTTACCCGTACCATAATCTCTCCTTATAGTATAATAATAAGAAAACGATAATACAAAATCGTACATGCCATCAACAACATGGCTTATATTTTTATACCTTTTTTCAATCAAATCTACGGATTCATTGTCTTCTACCCATGCGTTAATTATTTCATTTCTATAAATATCATTAAACATTTAAAACTCCCTAGCAGTTCAATTTAAAATTTAGTTAAGTACCTTGAAAAGATAGCCATTTTTACAATGATTGTCAATTATTTTAATATTTTTATCTCAAACTATTGACAAAAAAACAAAAATAGAATATACTCGCCAGCATAAGCGAGATATTTTGTAGACTTGCTTATTAAATTGCAATACTTGACATTTTTTGGGTTTATGTATATTATACACACGCTCACTGTTAAGCGAGAGTGGTGGAATTGGCAGACACGCTAGACTTAGGATCTAGTGCTTCGGCGTGAGGGTTCAAGTCCCTCCTCTCGCACAATTCCACAAAACAAAAAGTGGAGTAGAATTGCGGGAATAGCTCAGTGGTAGAGCGCCACCTTGCCAAGGTGGATGTCGCGAGTTCAATCCTCGTTTCCCGCTTCTAAAGCGATTCGGTGAACGGATCGCTTTTTTTTTACCCCTTTACAAAGGGCAGTCTTAAAATCAACTCTAAGGAAGGAAAAATGGACTACGAAAAAAACGTAAATCTTAAAGAAAAATCACATGCGGAACTTTCAGTAAAAATCAAAAAGACTGAAGTTCAAGAAAGCTATAAAAAATTGCTCAACAAATATTCAAAAGAGCTTCAAATACCGGGATTTAGAAAAGGAAAAGTTCCCATATCCGTACTTGAAACAAAATACGGTGATGCCATTAGAGGTGACCTTGCAGGAGACCTAATCGAAGATTCTTTAAAAGAAATTTTTGAATCTTTAAACGAATATGAAAGACCTCTCCCCTACTCCTACCCCGAACTTAACGAAAAACCGGAATTAAAAGTTGAAGAAGACTTTTCCTTTACAGTCCACTATGATGTCTTCCCCAAGGTAGAAATTAAAAAGACGGAAGGCTTTACTATTGAAGTGCCCGAAGCAAGCGTTTCCGATGACGACATAAAAAAAGAACTGGAAAGACTTCAAGAGCGGAATGCCCTTGTTACAGCTTGCAAAGAAGGGACTTTAGCCGAAAAAAATCATATTGCAACAATTGACTATTGTGAAATTGATGATGAAGGGAAAACCATATCCGGTACTGAAAGGCAAGACTTTGTGTTTACAATAGGTTCTGGCCTAAATATCTATAAAATTGATGATGATATAATAGGCATGAAAAAAGGTGAATCTAAAGAAATCACTAAAACATTCCCGGAAGACGATTCAAACAAAGAACTTGCAGGAAAAACAAAAAAAATAAAGGTAACTCTTACCGCTCTTAAATACAAAGATTTACCGGCCATTGATGATGATTTTGCTCAAGACATAAATGAAAAATATAAGAACTTAGATGAACTAAAGGCCGATATCAAGAAAAAGTTTGAAATAAGCATGGAAGAAAAAATAGAATCTTTACAAAAAAATGCTTTAATGGAACAAATGGTTAAGGAGCATACGATAGATCTTCCCGAATCCATGATAAAAGCAGAACTTGAATCCAGATGGATGATGATGGCTAATCAATTTAGAACCACTCCTGAAGAACTTGAAAAAATGCTCGGTAAGGGGCCGCAATCAAAAGCAGCTCTTATGGAAAGCTGGCGGGAGGATTCCGAAAAGAACTTAAAAGAAAGAGTTTTAATTGAAACCCTTCTTAAAGAAAAAAATATTGAAGTAAGCGATGACGAGATTGAAGCCGAGTATTCCCGTTTATCTGAAAGAATGGATATCGCTGTTGATGAGCTGAAAAAATATTATGCAAATCCCCGTGAAAAAGAATATTTAAGTGAAGGCCTAAAAGAAGAAAAACTTTTTAAAGCTCTTTATGAAAAATCGACAATCAAAAAAGGTAAAAAAATTACCTTTGAAGAACTTTTAAAAGATTAAATCTTGCTGTTTTAAGGAAAAAAAATGAGTACACTTGTACCTTATGTAATTGAACAAACCGGAAACGGAGAACGCAGTTATGATATTTTCTCCCGTCTTTTAAAGGATAGAATTATCTTTGTAGACGGAGAAATAAACGATATGTCGGCTGATTTGGTTGTAGCCCAGCTTTTATTTTTAGAGGCACAAAATCCCGATAAGGATATCAGCCTCTATATAAACAGTCCCGGAGGTTCCGTAACTGCCGGCCTTGCAATTTACGATACTATGCAGCATATTCGTCCCGATGTACAAACAATTTGTTTGGGCCAATGCGCCAGTATGGGAGCCGTTCTTTTGGCGGGAGGCGCAAAAAATAAGCGCTATGCCCTGCCCTCATCCCGTGTTATGATTCATCAACCATGGGGAGGAGTTCAAGGCCAAGCCGTAGATATCAATATCCAAGCCAAAGAAATAGTAAGATTAAAAAAACTTACCATTAAATATTTTGCAGAAAATACCGGCAAAACGGAAAAACAGGTAGCAGCCGATATGGAAAGAGACTTCTTTATGTCGGCAGAGGAAGCCTTAGCCTATGGCATTATAGATACCGTTATGAATAGGAGAAAAGATGGCTAGAAATAGGATGGACGGGGCTTTAATATGCTCGTTTTGCAATAAGCCGGAAAGTAAAGACAGGTTTATAGTGCCGGGACCTGCGGGGGTATGTATCTGCGACAGATGTGTTGATCTTTGTGAAAGTTACATAAAATCATATCGGACGGTACGCCCTGTAGAAAGATCCGGACCTATCCCTACGCCTCAAGAACTAAAAGAGTATCTTGATGAATATGTAATCGGCCAAGAGCAAGCAAAGAGGGTATTATCTGTAGCCGTTTATAATCATTATAAACGAATAATGAATCCTCCTTTAAAAGATGATATAGTTATAGAAAAATCAAATGTTCTTTTATTAGGCCCTACGGGATCGGGTAAGACTCTTTTAGCAAGAACCCTTGCACAAAAAATGGAGGTTCCCTTTGCCATAGCCGATGCAACGACTTTAACTGAAGCAGGATATGTAGGAGAGGATGTCGAAAATATCTTGCTTAAACTTATTCAAAATGCAAACGGGGATATAAAAGAAGCCGAAAGAGGTATTATTTTTATTGATGAAATAGATAAAATTTCCAGAAAGAGCGAAAATGTTTCAATTACCCGTGACGTATCAGGTGAAGGAGTACAACAGGCCTTACTCAAAATAATTGAGGGTACTACGGCTTCCGTTCCTCCTCAGGGCGGCAGAAAGCATCCTAATCAGGATATGCTTAAAATAGATACAACAAATATACTCTTCATTTGCGGCGGAGCCTTTGTAGGATTGGATAAAATAGTAGAAGCCCGTATCTCTACAAAACCGATAGGTTTTGGTGCCGAAGTAAAAAAACTGAATGAAAAAAATCTTACCGAGTTGTATGATCAGGTTTCGCCCGATGATTTGGTAAAGTTCGGTCTTATCCCGGAATTGATAGGACGGATTCCTATAAAGGTAGCCTTAAATGAGCTTACAAAAGAAGATTTAACCCGTATCTTGATTGAACCTAAAAATGCTATAATAAAACAATTTCAGGCAACCTTTAGGCTTGATAATGTAGACTTACACTTTGAAGAAGATGCAATTACAGCTATAGCTCAGCAGGCGATAGACCAAAACACGGGAGCCAGGGGCTTGCGTTCAATTGTAGAAAAGCTTATGCTGGATGCAATGTTTGAAGCTCCTTCATTAAAGGGTAAAAAGGAACTTATTGTAAATAAAAAAATGGTCGGAAGTACTACATTTAAACCTAAAATAAGATTGTTAGACGGAAAAACTGCATAAGTTTTAAAAATCCTAATTCAATAAAAAGGGCTGGCTTAGCACAGAGAGCAAAACTTTAGCTTTTTAGAGCGGCTTTAGCGCTTTAAAGCGGCTTTAGGCAGCCTTTTTTATGCATTTCCTTGAGCAACCACCACAAGAAATGAAAAAATAACTGCTAAAATTATCGATAAAAAACATAAAAAAATATCGATTATAAATTTTAAAATATATTTCGTTTCTTTATAGCGGATTATAAAATAAGCTTTAAATACAATTGATGCAAATGTAAAAATTATAAGCAATACACAAAGATTCATTAATACGTTTAAAATCAAAAACAAGCTGGAATCCAAAAAATCTTGAGAACTGCTTAAAACATAAAAAAGAATAAAAATAAAAACAGAGGCACTCAAAAATCTTATCGAGCGGTCTAAAAAGCGAATAGTAAAACGTTTATATTGGGTATAAGGCTTTATATCTTTACTATCCATAAGTTTTAATTTGAAATTTAAAGAAAATATGCGGATATTTATCCGCATATTTATAAACTGTTAGTTCTCCGATTCCGAAACTTGGCCTTCTTCCGAAATAGGGCTATCGGATACAGCGGGTTCTCCGGAAACTTCAGTTGAATCATCCTCAGCTGAAACTTCCTCTTCCCGGCGAGGCTTACGCCCTTTTCGATCTGAAACCTTAGCAGGTTTTTCTTCGGCAATTTGAGCTTCTACCGTAAAAGATATCTCTGCCGAGGTGTTTTCATAAAGCTTTATAAGGGCCTTATGCACACCTGTACTCTTAACGGTTTGGCCCGGAATTTCGATGCGCTTTCTTTCAATATCGAAATCAAGTTTTTGAAGCTCATCAAAAAGAGTTTGGGTTGTAACGGCACCGTAGAGTTTTCCGTTAGGCCCCGCAGGCATAATAACCTTAATTGAAAGAGCTTCAAGTTTTTCTTTAAGCCCTGTTGCATCTTGGCGTTTTGCAGCCTTTTTAGCTTCAATTTCTTCTTTGCGTGATTCAAAATGAGCCAGAGTAAACTCATTACAAGGAACAGCTAAGTTTCTTGGGAAAAGATAGTTTCTGGCATAGCCCTTAGCTACGTTTTTAATATCTCCTTCTTCTCCAAGATATTTAACATCTTCATTTAAAATTACTTTCATATACAAGCTCCTAAAAAAATATCCGCCCAATTCCGGGAGTCGGAAAGGGCTTTTTAACATAGGCTAATTTTTAATGTAAGCAATCGCTCTAAAGCAATAAAGTTTTATACAGCTGCTTACATTAAAATTCTATTCGTTCATAACAAAAGGAAGCAAGGCAACAGCTCTTGCACGCTTAATTTCAACGGCAAGTTTTCGCTGGTGTTTTGCACAAGTTCCGGTAATCCTTCTGGGAAGAATCTTACCTCTCTCGGTTATAAAGCGGCGTAAGGCATCCGGTTCTTTATAATCGATCTTTAACTTTTGCGTACAAAAACGGCAAACTTTTTTTCTGTAAAAAGCCCTGCCTTTTCTTTTGTCTTCGCCTTCGCGAATATTATCCTGCATGTTAACTTCCATGTCTACATCATTCATTGTTTCATCCGACATTTAAATCTCCTTAAAATGGAATATTATCCAAATCTGAATTTCCCATATCCGGCTGATAATCGTCATAGGAAGGTTCCTGTCTTTTTTGATAAGCAGAAAGCCTCTGACTTCCATCATTATACGGATTATTTCCGCTGCCCTGATATGATCCCTGGCGCTGAGGTGCGGACTGCGATTGTCCGCTCTGACCTGCCGAGCCTCCGACAAGCTGAATATTGTTAGCTACAATTTCCACCTTGCTTCTGGTTTGCCCGTCTTGCTCCCAACGGTTTTGTCTAAGTTCACCGTCAATAGCAACTTGTTTACCTTTTACAAGATACTGATTTAGGGCTTCACCCTGCCGGCCCCAAAGAACCACGTCAAAAAAACTTGCTTCTTCGCTCCAGTCATCGCCTGTTTTCCGTCTTCTATTGACCGCTACGGCAAAATTACAAACCGCAATACCGGAAGACGTATATTTAAGCTCAGCATCTCGAGTCAAGCGGCCAACCAATACTACATGATTTATATCTGCCATAAAGTCTCCTTTTTAGTCCTCTAAACGAACAAAAAGATATGTCAACATCTGAGTAATCAGCTTAAAACGCTTGTCCAATTCAATCATCTTTGCAGGATCTGCTTCGATGTTGAAAAGCACATAACGTCCCTTTGTCTTCTTTTTGATTTCATAAGCTAAATCCCGATCGCCGAAAGGCTCTTCAGACTTGATCTGAACACCGAAATCCGCCAGAATTGAATGTAGAGCATCTATTCCCGGTTTGTAAAGTTCTTCTTCAACCGGAAAAACCGTCATAAGTTCATAGTTTCTCATGTTCCCTCCTATGGACACATTTCTGAGGCCCGCATTTTCTGCGAGCCGGAGTTTTTATAGAATAGCAAAAAATACTATCTTAGTCAATACCAGGGTTTTAGCCCGGCTAAAACCGTGCATAAAACCGGTTAAGCCTAGCATTTCATCATGCCGGCATAGTGTGCAAGCTTTAGCACTTCATCATGCCGAAAACCATTACGAAAAGAGCAACGGTTTCGCAAAGACCTACTATGGTAATGTACTGTACAAAGCCTTTTCCAGTTTCAGCCATGGCATCTGAACCTGAAGCTGAAGCCTTACCTTGAGCAATAGCAGATGCTGCAATAGAAACACCGCAAACAAGGCCTAAGCCCAATAAAAACCAATCGCTCTGAGATGAGGTGAGCATCCTATTCATAAGCAAGAAACCGTAGAGAGTCTGCGTAAGAGGAGCACCTGCAAAAGCAACCAAACTAAAGGGAGCGGGCTTGTTATTTAAATAACATCGTTTCCATGCACCTATTGTTGACTGACCTGCAATGGCAAGACCGATTGCAGAACCGATAGCTGAAATACCCAACGCAGCAGCAGCACCAAAAAAACCAAAAGTCATATCCTTCCTCCAAATTTATTCATTAAAGGGTTCATATTTAAAGCCCGACCAAGTCAAGCCTACATGATTAGAGAATTCCAAGGTATTCAACCGAACACCGTGGACTATAACGGAAAGCACGTTCATAATATAGTTAAGGCCGTGTCCGAACAATAAAAGTAAAACACCTGCAAAGATTATTATGCCTCTTAATGCAGGGCCTGCCATCTCATTTACGGTTGCACTTATAGCGCCTCCTGCAAGACCTACAGCCCAAAGTCTTATGTAGCTCATAATATCTGCAAATACGTTTACTACGCCCAAAAACATATTTATTATATTCTTTAAACTTTCAACAATGGCCTGTCCTATTCCTGTAGAATAGTTTGCAAAAATAAAGTTTAAGGCAAAACCCAGCCCTATGGCAAGCAATATTGTATTATTGATTGCATACTTTTGCGAATCTACAACAAGATTTAAAACAACAAAATACATTCCGCCAAGCATCGAAATTGAGCCCAGATCGGCAAGGAATTTAGGGGATTTGATATTCCTAAATAAGCTCACGAGATGGGCTATCATCAGCTGGGTCAAGCCTAGTGTAAAACAGAGCAGAATCTGGTTTTGATTGCGTATATCCTCAGGCGTAAAGTTTGCAATCGCGGGAACAGCTAAGTTTTTAAGAAAAGACGGTAAAATTCCGGTAGGCATACCGAACCAGTTACAAACCAGAGTACCCCAAATAACGGTCATCAAGCCTAAATAACCGAACATATAAAAGGCCGTAGGCACTTTTTGATTTTTTGCTTTTGTTTTTAAGATCAAAACAATTGAAATTAAGAACAAAACCGCACCGTAGCCCGCATCTCCAAAAATCATTGCAAAGAAAATTCCAAAAAAGAGCAAAAACCAAAGAGATATATCAGGCTCCGTATAACCGGGAACAGTCCCTAAAAAGTCGATTAGTGGAGAAATAAGATTTACAAGCTTATTACGCTTTATCTTTGTCGGAACAGGGTCATCTTCTTCGGGAGTTTGAGAAATATAGGCCCAAGATTTTTCCCTTGCGAGGGAAGAAAGCTTTGACTCATCTTCGCATGGAATATAACCTGTGAGCCAAACCAATTGAACCCTCTCATCATCATCTTGATTTCCGAAATCTATTGTCTGCATACCATCATGCACAATCTCAAATTGAAGTTTTTTGCTTACAATCTCATCCAAGACATGGAGAGAGTTTAAGTAGGCAGACATCTTCGTCATTTCCTTCTTATAAGAAGAAATCTTAGCCATTAAACTCTTGAGTTTTTCTTTTAAGGCCTTAACGGAAATTTCAGGGAGCTTTAAAGGAATAATATCCTGAGGCAAATCCGCAGGCAGAGCATTTGTTTCAGTCCAAATTAAAAACCTTACCCCTGTTTTGCCCCGTCCAACTAAAATAGTTTTAATGTCTTCGGGAAGAGAAGAATAAGTTTTTAATGAGGTGGTTGCAGGAAAAAGATAGATACCTTTTTCTTCCAAAAAATTAAAATCGGCAGTATTTATTTCTCCCCACTCGGCATAAGATGCTATATCACCTGAAAGCCTTGCAGATTCTTCCATGTTACTCTTATAAGAAGCAGTCAAGGACAAAACGGAATCTACAAAGGTAAGAGTATCTTCTTCGCTTAAAAGAGAGGGATGCGTTATTCCTTTTTTCTCTTTTTTGGGAAGATATTCCGTTAAAAGGCTTATAGCAAGAGTTATGTCGTTTTTCTCGGATCGTAGCTCGTTTATCAAGGTACCGTTTGCAGGACGGTCTTCAATATGTAAAAGCCCTAATTTTCTTAAATCTTTTAAGGCATGACGCTGCTCTTTTTTTAAAACTAAAAGAGTTACTTTTTTCATCGGTACAATCATAGAGCTTCATCCTTATGGTGAACCTTTTCAAGGTTCTTCTTTGAAATTTTACCGCGAACAACAGCTGCAACCTGTTGGTCTCCCAAATAAACCGTAATCTTCTTTATGTTTGCTCTAGTTGCGGGTATCTTAACCTTTTCAAACAGGTTTACGCGCTGGGTAGTAGTTCTAAGCTCCGAATTCAATAGGCGGACTTGCTCATCAAGCACCTTTGCCTCAAGGTCTAAGCTCAAAACTTCCTGCAATTTTTCGGCAGCCGTATCAACCCAAAGAGGAGTCTTATAAAGATCATATTTAGAGCGTTCAAATTCCGCACCGGAAAAAACAGGGATACTTACTCCGGCAATATTTCCGGTTGAAGTTAAAAGCTCTTTTATCTTAACCATCGAGGGTTTAAAAACATTTTGCTCACCGAATACCGCTACCCAGTCTTCGAATTCCTTATTAAGAGCATCTCTGTGAAGCCTTACTTCTTTAGCTCTGGACTCGATAGTGCGGATTTCGGTTTGAAGCTGCTGTTTTTTAAGCTGAAGAGTCGGCAAGTATCTTCTGTACATTTTTAAAGATTCTTTTTGATTCTTAAGCTCATTTTTTGTCAGTTTTATTGCCATAGCCTACCCTTTAGTTTGCCGGCCAGTACTTATTTACCAAGTCGGATTTAATACCGGTTTCTTCACGGGTAAAACATTCGGCAAGAATTTTCCAGCCTAGGCTGAGAGCATCTTCAAGCGGAATGTTTACCGACAGGTCCATCATTCCGGATTCGAATCTTGCACCGTATTTTAAGAGTTTTTCGTCCCATTCGCTCATCATAAAGCCCATGGACTTTTTTTCCAAGGTGTCCTTATACGAAGCGTAGAGCTTAATCATATTATCCATCAAGGCTCGGTGGTCATCTCTTGTTTTACCGTTTACGTTTTGCTTTAATCGTGAAAGGCTTCCAAAAGGCTCAATTCGTCCGTTTTTAAGATAGAACTGACCTTCAGTAATATAACCGGTGTTATCGGGAACCGGATGCGTTACGTCATCTCCGGGCATTGTCGTAACGGCCAATACCGTAACGGAACCTGCGTCGGCAAAGTCTACAGCCTTTTCATAGCGGGCTGCAAGCTGACTGTAAAGGTCTCCGGGATAACCTCGGTTTGAAGGAACTTGTTCTTGAATAATAGCTATTTCTTTCATTGCATCTGCAAAGTTTGTCATATCCGTTAAAAGAACCAATACGTCTTTACCTGCAATGGCGAATTTTTCCGCAACTGCAAGACACATATCCGGAATCATAAGGCATTCAACCGTCGGGTCGGCTGCCGTATGAACGAACATGGCTGTTCGGCTCAAAGCACCGGCTTCTTCAAGGGTGTCCTTAAAATAGAGGTAGTCATCATATTTTAATCCCATTCCGCCCAAGATAATTACATCAACCTCGGCCTGCATGGCTATTCGGGCTAAAAGCTCGTTATAAGGCTCACCTGAACTTGAAAATATGGGCAGCTTTTGAGAAACAACCAGGGTATTAAATACGTCGATCATCGGAATACCGGTTCTGATCATTCTGTTTGCAAGAATACGCTTCGAGGGGTTTACCGAAGGGCCGCCTATAGGAATCATGTTATCCTTTAAGGCAGGGCCTAAATCACGAGGCTCGCCCGAACCGTTAAAAATGCGGCCGAGTAAGTCTTCGGAATAGCTTACCTGCATTTCCTTGCCTAAAAAGCGCACCTCATCCCCGGTTGAAACACCTCGGCCACCTGCAAAAACTTGCAAGGAAACCAAGTCTCCGTCAAGTTTATTAACTTCTGCAAGGGAAGCTCCAAAACGGGTTTGAACCTCAGCCAATTCTCCGTATGATACACCGTCGGCTTTAACCGTAATAACCGAACCGTTTATCGATTCTATTTTACTATATACCTTTTTCATCTTATACCGCCTGCTTCAATAATTTTTTTGCTCTTTCGTCTAGGCTGTCCGCTTTTTCGGCGATGAGCTTTTTAATTCCGTCTTCATGGGATTTAAACGCATCCGAACCCCAAGGCGAGTAGTTATAGTCAATGAACATAAGTTTAAGTTTGCTGAAATAAGAACGGGCTTCATCCTTTGAAACAAATTTAAATGAAGTACCTAGAATTTCAACTAAAATATTATATATGTGCTGCTGGCGCTCAACCGAAACCGCATCATCGACTTTATCAAAAGAGTTTTGCTGTAAGTAGACGGCATCGAGTAAGTCGCCTTTTAAGTAAATTATAAAGTCTTCGATACTTGTTCCTTCTTCACCTACAACCTTCATCATCTGCTCAACTTCTGTGCCTCGTCGTAAAAAACTTCTCCCGTATTTGACTTCTTCTAAAGGAAGAACGCTGGGATATTTTGACCAAGAATCGAGAGGATGAATTGCCGGATACTTTCGGGCATCGGATCTTTCTCGTGAAAGGCCGTGAAATGCGCCTACAACCTTTAGCGTAGCCTGAGTTACGGGCTCTTCAAAGTTACCTCCCGCAGGAGATACGGTTCCTCCGATTGTAACGGAACCCTTTGAGCCGTCGCTTAGACGTACAATTCCGGCTCTTTCGTAAAAGGCTGCAATGTAGGATTCAAGATAGGCAGGGAAAGCTTCTTCACCGGGTATTTCTTCCAAGCGGCCGGACATTTCTCGAAGAGCCTGAGCCCAGCGGCTTGTAGAGTCTGCAAGAAGAAGAACGTCCAAACCCATTTGTCGGTAGTATTCTGCGAGTGTTACACCCGTATAAACCGAAGCTTCACGGGCAGCAACAGGCATCGAAGACGTATTACAGATAATTATTGTACGCTCCATGAGGGTGCGTCCCGTTTTAGGGTCTTTAAGCTCGGGGAATTCGGTAAGAGTTTCTACAACTTCACCGGCACGTTCACCGCAGGCTGCTATAATAACGATGTCAACATCGGCATTTCGGCTGGTAGCATGCTGTAAAACGGTTTTTCCTGCACCGAATGGACCGGGAATACAATAGGTTCCGCCCTTAGCGACAGGGAAGAATGTATCCATAGTTCTCATCTTTGTAACCAAAGTTTCCGTCGGCTTTAAGCGCTCTGCATAACAGTCGATTGCACGCTTTACAGGCCATTTAAAACTCATGGTAAGAGGTATAACATTTCCTCGTTCGTCCGTAACCTTAGCTATTGTATCATCTACGGTATAATCACCTTCAGGTTTGATAGATTTTAATTTATAAGTTCCATACATGTTAAAAGGAATCATGATACGGTGGGTAAAACTGCCTTCAGGTACGGTTCCTAAAAGGTCTGCACGCTTAAGGCTATCGCCTTCTTTAGCAACCGGAGTAAAGTGCCATTTGGCTGTTCGGGAAAGAGCATTTAAGTATATACCTCTTTCCAAAAAATAGCCGGCTTTTTCTGCAAGCTCCGGTAATGGGTTTTGCAGGCCGTCATAGACCTGTCCTAAAAGGCCGGGACCTAATTCAACGGAAAGAAGGTCTCCGGTAAACTCTACTATATCGCCGACCTTTATTCCCTTTGTAATTTCAAATACTTGAAGCTGAGCTACATCCCCCCGAATACGTATTACCTCGCTTTTTAGTTTTTTTGAACCAACTTCAACATAGCCGACTTCATTAAGAGTAACCAAGCCTTCAAAAGCAACGCTTATCATGTTACCGTTAATACCGGCTACTTTTCCTTTTGTTTTAGTCATATCATAACTCCAAATACTGTATATAAAGCATAAATCCTAATCTTAAAAGTCGTTTTATAAAAATTTATAAAACAACTTTTAGATTTTATCATATAAGTTAAAAATATTCAAGACAAAAAAAATCAAAAAATGTTAAAAATATAACTAAATTTTTTCACTGTCATATTCTATAAGAGTTTTTACAGGCAAATCTCCAAGTACCTTGTTATAATTTAAAAAAGGAAGGCCTACAACGCCGCAAAAACCCACAACCTTTGCTCCGCCCTCTTCTAAAATACTTCGGGCAGCATTTAAAGTTCCTCCTGTAGCAATCAGGTCATCCAAAAGAAGAACTTTTTGACCTTTTATTACGTCGGTTTTATGTACTTCAACAGCAGCCTGACCATACTCAAGATCGTAAGAAGCGGAGTAAGTTTCTCCTGGGAGTTTTCCCTTTTTGCGGATTAAAATAAGAGGGATTCCCATTTTATAAGCAAATGGGGAAGCAAAGATAAAGCCCCGCGCTTCAATGGCGGCTACTGCATCTACCTTTTCATCCTTGTACATTTCCATCATTTTATCAAGGCAATAGCTAAAAACTTTTGGATTAACCAAAATACCTGTAATATCATAAAAAAGAATTCCCTTTTTTGGGAAGTCGGGAACGCGTCTAATCGCAGCGTCAATTATTTTATCTTTCATAAACACAGTCTACACCTTATTTTTGCAATGGTCAATAGGAATTTTTTTAGTTTTAAATTATTTTAATCGAAAGCATTTTAAGTAATTTCTATAAATCATACGAAGTAATACTGAGTCCCATATTTTTAAGCTCATCTAAAAAAGACGGATAACTTATATCAAAACACTCGGCATCTTGAAGGATAAAATCCGAATCATCTTTATTATCGATACCCGCTCCCATAACCATAAGCATCATAGCTATTCGGTGATCTCCATGGGAATAAACTTTAGCAGGTCTTAGGTCTTTTCCTCCTGTTCCGCGAACAATTAAAAAATCCCTGCCCTCTACAATATCGGCTCCAAGTTTTTTTAGTTCTGAGGAAATTGCAAAAAGTCTATCACACTCTTTGTACCGGCAGATTTCTATATTTTTTAAAACGGTTTCACCATTTGCAAAACAAGCAATTGCGGAAAGAGCCGGAACCGCATCCGGAGTATCGGAACAATCAAATTCTCCTCCCCTTAAACTTGAAGGAAATATTTGAAGAATTTTATTTTTATCATCAAAATGAATATCCGCATTCATCTCTTTTAAAATTTTGACTATACGGGCATCTCCTTGAACATCATTTATATCTATGTTCTTTATGCTGATAGCAGAAGATGTAATAAGCGAGAGAGCAATTGGGAAAGCCGCACTTGACCAATCGGCAGGAATGCTTGCCGAGAAAGAAGAAATTTTTTGCCTTCCTCTAATTTTAAAAGTTTTAAAATCATCCGAAACGTCTAATTCAATACCGCAATTTTTAAGCCAATGAAGGGTCATTTTTAAGTATGGAAGCTCCCCTGCTCTTTTTAAATTTATTTGCAGTGGAAAATCAATTAAACCTGCTGCAAGCAAGAGGCCGCTTACAACCTGAGAAAAAGCCCCTTCAAGATAAAGTTTTTTTTCTTCAAAATTCTTAGGTGAATTTTCATGGCTAAAAACCCTAAGAGGCGGTTTTTCAGACTTGTCAAGAAATTCGTATTTTATACCGAGACCCTCATAAATTTCGATTAAGGGTTTTATAGGCCTCCTTAAAATCGATGAATCCCCGGTCAAAACAAAATCGGAAGCCGTTAAGGAAAGAAGAGAACCTAAAAAATAAAAAAGAGTGCCGGAATTTCCTGCATCTATTTTAATAGACTTTTGTTTTTCAATTCGTTTTTTTAAGCCTTCTTTCGGAGGGAAAACAATAACATCTGCAGAAGATATTGTTTTACACTCAATCTTAAATTTTACACCTAAGGACTCAAATACCGATATAGCCGTTTTAGTGTCTCCGCTAATTAAAAGATTTTTTATTTCGGAAGGAGCTTCAGCCATAGATGCTAAAACAATGGCCCTCATCGAATGACTCTTTGAAGGAGGCACCTCAATGGACAAGGGAGATATAGGTTTTGATTTTTTAATCTTTAAAATCATTTTTTTAAAAGAGCTTTGAGTTCCTTTAGGCGTTCTTGATCTTCGCAATCCGCTAAGAGCTTTAATGTTTCCTTGGCCTTTTCTTTCCGGTTTGTTTGGATATAAAGGTTTGTAAGATCAAACAAAAGCTCATCACTTTCACCGAATTCTTCGATGGCCTTTCTCAATGTAACTTCGGCACGGGCATGGTCGCCTTTTTTTATTGCAAGAAGAGCAATAAGCCTATATATTCTTTCCGTAGGTTCAATATCCATAGCCTTAACCAAAAGGCCGTCGGCATCGTTTAGATAGCCTATCTTTATGGAGTTTTCCGCTTTGTCGGTTAAAAGAACCGGATCTGTAGGATGAAGCTTTAAGGCTTTTTGATACCAAATATCTGCCTCATCATATTGCTCGTCAAAGAATAAAGCATTTGCATAAATATGAAAAGCCTCAGCCCTATTTCTTTCAGCTGCCAAATCCGCCGTTCCTGCCTCAATGTCAAAAAGAGGGGCACATTCCTTTAAGCGGCCTTGAAGGCGCATAACCTCTACATAGTTTTCCAAAATGACTATCTCATCGGGAAGCATCTTACGGGCTTTTTCGATTTCTATCTGAGCATCAAAAAAGGCATCTTCGTCAATCGCACAAAGAGCTTTTAAATTAAAAACCCAGCCATTATCAGGTTCAAGAGCTTCGGCCTTTGAAAGAGGAACAGAACAGTCTTCCCCTGTAAGGTACAAGGCTTCAGCCAAGCGGAAATGATAAAGGCCGTGTTCGGGTCCCAACTTACAAGCCTTTTTAAAAAACTTGACAGCTTCTTCAGGGTCTTCATCATGAATGAGAAGACCGTACAAATACCATATTGTAGAATCACTTGTCTTTGCGTCGCATAGTTTTTTAAAATTAAGTTTAGCTTCCCACTTGTTATCGATAGCATAATAGAATTTACCGCTTAAAGCCCAAGTACGCTCATCATCCGGGGCAATCCGTTCAAGAGCATTTATTACGTCGGCCATTTCGTTATATTCTTCAGAAGCCAAAAAGATTTTTCCGGCTTCAGCATAAGCGTCAATCGCCTCACTTTTTTTTCCCGCAAGATTGAGCTCGTTTGCTTCATTATACTTTAGTAAGCCTTGATCCGGCTTTAGCTCAAAAGCCCTTGCATAAAAGGCGGCTGATTTTTCATGTTCTCCTTGAGAATTTAAAAAATGTCCCTGCAAAGAACAAAGCAAGACCGACTTTTCAATTTCATCTTTTGGGATGCCTCTTAAAAGAGAGCCCAGTTTTTTCATATCGCCGGATTGATAATACAGGCCTGCAAGTTCAGCCATTATTTCATAATTATCATGTTCAATATCTAGGGCATCTAAAAATTCTTTTTCAGCCTCGTCATTTAGATGCTGTGCAAAATATATTCTTCCGGCCAAAATATGATCTTGAATAATAGGCTCACGGAGTTTCCATGCTTGTTTTATTTGGTAAATAGCCGCAACATATTGCCCCATTGCATAATATGTAGAAGCCAGGTTGATATAGGCTTCGGGGGAAATGGCATCGGGATTATTAGCCGCAGAATCGGTATTTTCTACAAGAAAGGGTTGAGAAATAATTTTAAATTCATTTAAGTAGAATTTTATCTTTGGATAAGATTCCCAGTTTTGTCCTGCAAAACCTATTTTTCCTGCAGCTTGAACAATATCGGATTCAAATTTGCCTAACCAAGTATTGTTTACAAGCACAGTTATACTTGTCCCTGCACAAATCAGTTTTATTTTAAATTTTGAACTATCAATATCGGTCAAAGGTTTTGTCCAGCCTAGAATGGGCATAGGTGTAGAATTAACAACAGCCTCAAGCCTTATCAATCCTTTGTCTGAAATAAGAAGGGAATAAAAAGCCTTATCGCTTATGTGCCTAAATACAAAACCCGCCGCACAATAGCCTGCACTTGTATTTTCTTCAGGAAAGAAATTATCAGTAAAAACAGGCAGCTCAATTTCGGCATCAAGCACAAAGTCCTTATATCGAAATACGGGATTTAGGACCCAGGCATAAAGATGCTTGCGTTTTAATTCCAGAGAGTAGGAATGTTTATCGTCAAGATTTTTTTCAAATAAGGACTGATAACCGTCTCCGGTTTCTTCAATAAAACGGGCTTTTTCTTTTTTAGAAAAATCGGCTTCCCATATTTCTTCTTTGATTTCTTCATTATCTATCGGTTGAGCTTTTTTAGATTCATATTTTTTTAGAATCTTGTTCTTAAAATAAGAAACATATAATTTAAGTTTTTCCATAATATTTTAAAAGATTACAAAAAAAACGTATTTTAGTCTAGCAGGTAATTATAATTCAATACTTGCTATTTTCTTTTCTGCATAAATTCCATACGGTTTAATCAATATTGCAAACAAGGCTGCAGGAATACCGCAAAAATATATTAAAATAACCCAAAGATAAGAATTCATGCTGAAAAATACTACAACAGCAGAAAGAACTAAAATAATCATATTAAAAAACATGATAAAAAGCACGTTCATATTTTGCTTCATTGCTGCAACAGGATTATCCCAATTAAGTTTAGGATGAGCCGTGTCTAAAAATAAAGAAACAAGGTTTACAAAGGCCGAAAAACAAAGAGCCACTAGAGATGCTAAAATTATATGAAGAAGACCGAAGTTAAATACAAAACCTGCAAAGCCCACCCCTATTACTATCGCAAAAAGGGCAAAAATCATGGCATGGGCTAATTTAGCATACATATAAGCTGCAGCATCAATCGGTAAGCTTTTAACAAAAGGAATAAATTTAGCATCCCTGGAAAGGGCCGTATCCGCAATATTAGTCATTGAACCTAAAAATCCTGATGCAATACCCGTAATTACAAAGCCCGCATTTCCATGCATAAAATCAATTATATGGGGCGGAATATTATTAAGATTTAATCCCTTTGCAATGCTTATAACAATAAGCAATATGGGCATAAGTATAATAGAAAAAGGGCCGTTTAAAAGATAAATCGGAGTGCGGTTCATCATTTTAAATTCTCTTTTTACGTAAGCGATAAAGGGAGAAGATTTTTTTATATTTTTATGTAAAAAAGACGAAACCTGTTTTGCTTCAAGTTTTTTTATACTTCTTTCATTAAAACCTATTAAGCTGCCGGTATAAAGTTTTGACATAAATCCTATAACCAAGGCCGGAAGAAGTGCACAAAAACCAACCAGCAATAAGATATATAAAAAACTTAAACCGGAAGAAGGCTCACTTAAAATATAACCCACAAGTTTTATCGGAGGATAGTATGAGCCGTAGGTTTGAAAGGCTGAAGCATTGGATTCAACCATTTTGTAAAGAGCCTCAGGATCGGAACCGGAAGCAGATTGGATTATATAATTAAAACCCAGAGCAAGAGCCATACCTACAATTCCGTTTAAAGCCATAATGACGTTTTTATTTTTAAAAACTCGAGTAAAGCGCATAATCAGGATATTAAAAAAATAACAGACTGAAATCATCGGCAGAGGAATCACAAGGGCGCAGATGACGGCCGATGCATAAAACATAAAAGGCGGAGATTCCATATACCCGTAAATTCCCATCAAAACCGCAAAAAAGGCAAAAGAGGTAATAAGCGAATTAACGCTATTTGCAAAAAATTTTGATGCAAACAAGGTGCGGGGCCTGATGGGCATGGACAAAAACTGTTCTTCAATTTCGCCGATATAGTAAGTAGAAATAGTAAGCATAAAGCCGAACAAAAGGCTCATAAAAGAAATCAGAACAGCCGTTACTTCAAAAAGAATACTTATATTGTTTACGGCCTTTGCCGTTCCGTATAGACCGAAAATCAAAAACCCGAAAATAAATAAAAATTCTGCAAAGACAAATAAAAACAGAATTGCCATGCCAAATATTTTAACCTTGGAATTTCTTGTTACGGTTTGATCACCCTTTTTTTTTCTTTTTTTAATTTGGGCTCTAAAATTCTTAAAGTTAAAAACCGAAGCCAAATAAATTTTAACCAATCTAAAAAAAACTTTCATATTTTTAACTCTCTTAAACTTCTCCGTTTTCAAAACTAGAAGAAGGTTTATCATCAACGAGCTCCAAAAAGAGCTTTTCAAGAGAAGCGTTTTCTCCTCTTTTTTCCCTCAGCTCCTGTAAAGAACCTGCAAACATAATTTTACCGGCATTTATAATTGCAAGCCTATCGCAAAGTTTTTCGGCCACTTCCATAACATGTGTAGAAAAGAAAACAACCTTTCCGGCATCGGCTCTTTCTCTCATAATTTCCTTTAAGGAAAAAGCCGATTTAGGGTCCAAACCTACCATGGGTTCATCTAAAATCCAAACGGAAGGGTCAGATAAGAGACTTCCGGTAACCAAAAGTTTTTGCTTCATTCCGTGAGAAAAACTTCCTATGCTCCCGTTTAAAGCATCATTTATGCCGAAGAGCTTGGTATAACGCTCAATTTTTTCCCGTCTCAAATCAGTAGGAACGGCATAAACATCCCCTATGAAATTTAAATATTCAACAGCCTTCAGTTGCGAAAAAAGCTCGGGGTTATCGGTAACATAGCCTATTCTTCTTTTTGCTTCCATAGGGTCTTCGGCTATGTTTACACCGTCAACGATTATCGCCCCTGAATCAGGATTAAGAACACCGGTTATCATTTTAATTGTAGTTGTTTTTCCGGCTCCGTTAGGCCCTAAAAAGCCGAAGATTTCACCGTTTCGTACATTCACCGAAATGCCGTCTACAGCCTTTGTCTTAGAAGAACCGTAGGCCTTTGATACATTTGAAATTTCAATCATAAATACTCCCATAAAAACTTTTTGCAGCAAATAGCAATTTGCGAAAAAAGTTTTTTCAAGCGGTTTGCTTGCAAACCGCATACAATAACACGACGTTTGCCGAAAGGCAAACTCGGCAGATAAACAGTGAGGCAGTATTTGTGCCGAACTGTTTATCACACCTCCCTTTAATAAAATAAGCAGTGGGGCTGAATTTCTGCCGAAATGTTTATCATAACTCCCTTTACCGTGCCTGGCGCATTTTTTTTATACTTTCTTCAAGATAGCCGCATTCAACTAAATATTGTCTGCGCGAAACGACCAAGGCCATAAGTTCCTTATACATTTCAAAATTAACCTCAAGAGCGATAGGAAAAATATAGAGCTCGGTTTCATTACAATAGCGTTCAATAAATTCGGGATCCGTTACAAAACCCAAACTTATCATATTGCTTATTCTGTCGGCACATTTTAAAATTTTAGCCTTTTCAGACCCGTTTTTTATTATATTTTTTAGGTACTCGGTCTTTTCTTGTCCTTTTTTCTTTGTAACTTCCAAAACAAGTTCATAAACCTGTCCCGATTCCGAATCTATGTTTAAAATTTCATTTACATTAAAATCTTCGATATCTTCAATGACATCATGGATTAGAGAAGCCTTTAAAAGAACGCTGTCGATGTACCCGTAGTCTATAAGAATAGCCATAGTATCCACCTGATGCCGGAACATATTACCTCCTGCATGACGGGCCTTTCCGATTAAGACTGTAGCAACCTGCATGTAAGGAGCAAGATAAATTCCTTTTAATACTCCTAAATCTCTTGTCAAAGCAAACTCCTTATGGTTATTCTTTTAAATAGCCTTTTATACCTTAATAGTCGTGAATTATACTAAAATAAAAGGTTTGATGTCAATAAGGGAGAAAATCGTATGTAATGTTTTTTAATAACAACGGCTTCAACTCTTTGATTTTGTTTTAAAATCAATTTTATATCGAGGTTAAATTTATATAAATCAATAATTTGAGTATATAACAACCATGATGTTACTGCTAACACTATGACAAATACCAAAAAAAACGGCCATTTCTTTTTAATATTATTTATCATATAATTTTAGAGGGAAAAAAGAGGAAAGATATTTCCCTTCCCTTAAAACATAGATTAAACACCCATTAATTAAAGATTGGGCTTCAGTGCTGTACCTTTCGGAATATAGATTTCAAAAAAGTTATTAGGATCGGGCATAAAATGACCTGAACCGTCAACTTTATAAACTTTCTTATAGTAGACTTCGTCGGCTTTTGTTTTAAAAAGCTGCGATGAGCCTTTCCATGTTTCCGTAGTTGTTGTGATTCCTAAATTGGTTTCCGAACTTTCATGGCGGCCTGTGAAAGTTTCAACTTCTTTTCCTACCCATTGCGTTTTTAACGAGCCTGATTTTACGGCGGCAAAAAACTGCTTGGTGTATGTCGGCATACCGGTAGTAGAAAGTTCATCTTCTTTCGGCAATATATTTACACCATTTAATTTCAAGGTTCCTGTTATCTTTAAATCTTCAGGAAATTTAATACCTTCTTCAACCGATAATCCGGGCTGAATCTCACAAATGCCGCCGCTTTTGAGCGTAATTTTAATTGTGCGGAAGCCCATCCCGTTTAAATAAAAAATTCCCTGCCAAACATCACCGCCCATATCTTTTGCGTCAAGATAATGTGTCCCGCTTGTAAGATAGTCGCAGGCGTTTACCTTTTCTTTTGTAAGAGTAACTTTATCTACGCCCGATCCTGCAAAGTGCGTTTTAAAGTTACTTTCAGTGCTGGAGATGGTCAGTTTATCTCCATCCCATTTATATGTTCCGTAAGAACCTAAAAGAAACTGATCTACAATTTTTTGTCCGTCAAATTGACAGGCTGTACAAATCAAAGCCATCCCAATAATAGCTGCGGCTGCCGCAATTGTAAAATTTCTATTTTTCATTTTATTTCTCCCATAAGATAAACAGTGAGGCACCATTTGTGCCGAACTGTTTATCACACATCCTTATCAATAATTATAATAATACTCAATTTATCTTATTTTATCAAGTAAAAGGAGCAAGGTATTTAACACTTTCTCCTCCTCACTTTGCTTCATCGGGGTGAAGGCCGGGTTTTGCGTTGGCCAGGAGGAGTTTTAAGCGGTTGAGCTGGTTTACTTCGCTGGCACCCGGGTCAAAGTCGATGGCCGAGATATTTGCCTCCGGGTAGCGGCGGCGCAATTCTTTTATCATTCCTTTTCCTGTTACATGATTTGGAAGACAGGCAAAGGGCTGAACACAGGCAATGTTTGAAACGCCTGAATGAATGAGTTCTATCATTTCGGCAGTTAAAAACCAGCCTTCACCGGTAACATTTCCAAGCTGTAAAATTCCGTCAACCGAATCGGCCAATCTATATATGCTCTCAGGAGAGGTAAACCGTTTACTTTTATTTAAAGCTTTTTTTATAGGTTTTCTGTACCGTTCAATCACCCAGATGCTGAGCTTTGCAATGAGGCGTTTTTTAAACGAGTAATCAAGATAGGTATTTTTATAGATACCCGAAACCGTAGAATAAAGGAAAAAATCCAATAAGTCTGGAACAACACATTCCGCTCCTTCCCTTTCAATGGTACTGAAAATATCATTATTTGCGGCAGGATGAAACTTAACCAATATTTCCCCTACTACACCTACACGAGGTTTTCGGATATTTTTTAAGGGCAGGTTATCGAATTCTTTTACAATGCCCCTGATTATTTCCTTATATTTTCCGGCTGTCATTTTTTTTAGAGCATCCTTGATAAGGACGGCATATTTTTTATATATTTCGTTTGCAGAACCGGGAACTTTTTCGTAGGGACGTGTACGGTAAAGAACCCTCATTAAAAGGTCGCCAAGGCACATAGCTTGAGCCACCCTATGCAAAACTGGAAGTTTTAATTTAAAGCCGGGATTTTTTTCGATGGACTGGGCACTGATGCCTATTACGGGAACAAAGCCCAAGCCTGCATCTATAAGAGCGCGCCTTATAAAACCTATGTAATTTGTTGCACGGCAGCCTCCTCCGGTTTGGGTTATAGCTAAGGCTGTAGTGCGTAAATCATAACGGCCTGATTTTAGGGCAGATATCATTTGACCTGCAACTATTATGGCAGGATAGCAGGCATCATTATTTATATATTTTAAGCCGTATTCGACGGCATTTTTATCGATTTCAGTAAGGATTTCAAGGTTATAACCGGAATGAGAAATCGCTGCCCCTATAAGGTCAAAATGAATAGGAGACATTTGAGGGGCTAAGATTGTATAACGTTTTTCCATCTCTTTTGAAAAAACAATTCGGTCATAGGCAGCCGATTTTTTACTCAAAATAAGCCGGCTTCTTTTTCTTTCCTTTACGGCAGCTAAAAGGCTTCTTACCCTTATTCTTACGGCCCCCAAATTAGAGCCCTCATCTATTTTTATGAGGGTATACATTTTTCCCTTAGATTCTATTATTTCCTGCACTTGATCGGCCGTTACCGCATCCAAGCCGCAGCCGAAACTGGTAAGCTGTATAAATTCCAAATTATCTTGAGTTGAGGTAAAATTTCCTGCTCTGTATAAGCGGTTGTGATAGGTCCACTGGTCTACAACTCGCAAGGGGCGTTCTATCTTTCCCAAGTGAGCCACTGAATCCTCCGTCAAAACAGCAAGACCGAGGCCGGTTAGCATCTCAGGAATGCCGTGGTTAATTTCAGGGTCAAGGTGATAAGGGCGGCCTGCGAGCACAATGCCTTTAATATTTTTTTCCTTTATTAACCGCAAGACCTCTTCGCCCTTTTCTTCCGTTTCTTTTTTAAAATTATTTTCTTCTGCCCAAGCAGTATTAACGGCATTTCTTATAGCTTCCAAACTTATCGAAAACTTTGTACCCAATTCTTCATAAAGACGGTCTATTAAACGGTGTTTATCGTAATACGGTAAAAAAGGATTTAGATAAATTATATTAGCGTCCTGCCTGAGAACATCGATATTGTTTTTTAGAACTTCTGGATAGCTTGTAACAATGGGACAATTATAATGGTTTCCTGCCCCATCATCTTCTTTTTTTTCGTACGGGATACAGGGGTAAAAAATATTTTTTACTCCCAACTTTAAGAGGGCTTCGATATGGCCGTGGGCAATCTTTGCAGGATAACAAACCGATTCGGAAGGAATGGATTCAAGCCCCATCTCGTAAGTTCCCCGCGTGGAGCGCGGAGAAATTCTAACCGAAAAGCCCAGTTCCGTAAAAAAGGTAAACCAGAAGGGATAGTTTTCATACATATTTAAAACCCTAGGAATTCCTATCTCGCCTCTAGGTGCTTCATTTTTAGGAAGGGGTTTATATTTAAAAAGCCTTTTATACTTCCAGTCAAAAAGATTCGGGATATCCTTTTTGTTTACCGTCTCTTTATCTTTAACGGAAGCAGGGGATGAACATTCTTCAATTCCGCTGTTTTTATCAAGCTCGGCTCCCCTTTCACACCTGTTTCCTGTAATAAAACGGCGCTTTACTCCGGATATGTCAAAGGTATTTACCGTCAAAAGGCAGTTATTGGGACATTTGGGACAACGCAATAAATCAAGCTTTACCTTAAAATTTTCCAAACCTTCAATATCGGCAATGTTTGATCTTATTTTGCCTTCGGAAAGATTTTCTTCTTCAAGGTCATGCCATTGGTCTTTTGCAATTAAGGCAGCTCCGTAAGCTCCCATAAGACCTGCAACATCGGGGCGGACAGCCTGCCTTCCTGAAACAAGTTCAAAGGCACGCAAAACCGCATCATTATTAAATGTTCCGCCTTGCACTATTACCTTGCTTCCTACTTCGGAGGCATCGCGCAATTTAATAACCTTAAAAAGGGCATTCTTTATAACTGAATATGAAAGGCCCGAAGAAATGTCTCCTACGGAGGCGCCTTCTTTTTGAGCCTGTTTAACGCGGCTATTCATAAAGACCGTACACCTTGTACCGAGGTCTACCGGTTTTTCGGCAAGAAGAGCTTTATTTGCAAATTCGCTTATATTCATTCCAAGAGAGCGGGCAAAATTATCCAAAAAGCTTCCGCAGCCTGATGAGCAGGCCTCATTTAACTGAATAGAACTTATCGCTCCGTTTTTCATGCGGAGGCATTTCATATCCTGTCCGCCTATATCCAAAAGGAAATCCACCCCGGGCAAAAAGAATTCGGCGGCACGGTAATGGGCTATGGTTTCAACCTCGCCGGCATCCACGCCTAAAGCAGCCTGAAAAAGGCTTTCTCCATATCCGGTAGAAACCGAGCGGGCTATGTAGGCCTTCGGAGGGAGCATTTTATACAGGTCTTTTAAAACCTTTACTGCAAGTTCGACGGGATTTCCTGCATTTACATCATAAAAACGCCAGAGGATTTTTCCGTTATCGTCTATTAAAACGGCTTTGGTTGTAGTTGAGCCCGCATCAAGTCCTAAAAATACGGGTCCTTCGGCCGTAAAAATATCGCCTGAAGGAGCCATCTCCTTTGCATGCCTTATTCTAAAACTTTCAAGTTCTTCTTCATCTTTAAAAAGGGGCGGAAGGCGCTGCACCTCAGGCATTTCTGAAGATGCTATCTTATAAATATCTTTTTTAAATTGAGAAAGTTTTATAAAATGAGGTTTGATTGCAGCAGGCTCTTCTTCAAAAATAAGAGGCGCTTTGTTTTCTTCTTTTTTTAAGGAGGTTTTAAATTGAGCCTTTTTTAGATCCAATGGAACCGTCGGCTGAAAGGGAGAACTTGAAGCCTTAGGCAGATTACCCGCCCCTGCAGCACTTAAGGCCGCTCCCATGGCTACAAAGAGCTCGGAATTTTCAGGCGTGATAATTTCGTCATCTTTAAGTTTTAAGGTTTCGATAAATCTATGCCTTAGCTGGTCTAAAAAGTGCAAGGGGCCGCCTAAAAAGGCAACCTTTCCGCGAATTGGTTTACCGCAGGCAAGGCCCGAAATAGTCTGGCTTACAACAGCCTGAAATATACTTGCTGCTATATCTTCCCTTTTTGCTCCCTCGTTTATAAGGGGCTGAACATCCGTTTTGGCAAAAACTCCACAGCGGGCGGCTATAGGGTAGATGGTTTGAGCATTTCTTGCAAGTTCGTTTAAACCTAGCGCATCGGTTTCCAAGAGGGCGGCCATCTGGTCTATAAAGGAGCCGGTACCGCCAGCACAGGTACCGTTCATTCTTTGTTCGATATTCGCGTGCTCAAAATAAGTAATTTTTGCATCCTCACCGCCTAATTCTATTATAACATCGGTTTGAGGAATTAATTTACGGACAGCAGCAGTGGAGGCTACCACTTCTTGAATAAATGGAATGTTAAGCCAGTGAGAGACTGCAAGACCTCCGGAGCCGGTTACGATTAGGGAAAGCTCTACATCTTCACCATATGCTTTTTCGACAGCTTCAACAGCAAGTTCGCACACGGATATGATAGTCGTTCTTATATCGGCTCTGTGCCTTTGATATTTACTAAACAGGATTGTTCCGTTATCCTCTAATACAACAACTTTTACAGTTGTAGAACCTACATCTATTCCGAAGCGCAGCACTCTATCTTTATTCATAACACCAACCGATTCTAAATTATAATTTTATATCCATGTCCTTATCCAATGGATATATGGGACGCGGAGTTTGAGGATAGTCTAATGTTTCCAAAATCTCATTTGAGCATCCTTTAGATTCCGCCAATATTGCCCTCTTTGCTATACATTGAAAGCAAGGTTCCAAATAACCGAGCTTTACAATAACGATACAATAATCCTCAGCTTTTACATCTAGGGCAGGTAAAAGCTCTTCATCCCCAAAGCCTATGTGATTTGAGGTTAAAACTATTCTTATGTCCCCCATTTCGACAAGGGCTAAACGGGAATTATAAACTCCGTAGTTTTTTACAAGTTTTAAGACTTTCACGGAACAAGGAATTTTTTTGCCGTTAATTTTATCCCAGGTTCCGCCTATAGTTATTTCCAGGGGAGCCCCCTCCCCTGCATCAAAGCATTTTTCTACAGCAGCCTTATCAAAAAAACCCGAATAAAGCACCTTTGTGGGAAGAGCTTTTAAAGCTTCTTTTTGTTTTAAGAGAGCCTCAAAACACTCGGTAGAATCTCCTGTAGAACCGGCTGTAGGGTTATCTCCCGAATCCGAAACAAAAACAGGGAATTCTTTATTTTGCATTACAGATTCTATAGCCGTTTTTATTGAAGTAAAGGAATCATAATGCTCTACCTTAAATTTAAAATTATGACGTTCTGCCCAAAATTCCTTAGCTATTTTTAAGGCCGCCCTATCTGCAAGGGCTTGATCGTTTAAGGCAGTCGTTACTATGGTTACGCCGTTATCCTTACTGTCTGCCCATGGGAAGCCCAAAAGAACTGAGGCTGCAAGTAAGTCTTTTTCTTTTTCGGCCTCAACACATGAGGCTATTAGGCTTTTCATAGGCTCTGCGGCAGTTTCGCTTTTTTCGCCTGCTACCAGCATTGGGATTTTTACCCTTCCTATGCAAAGTTTATTTGAAGTCTCCAAAGCTTTTTTTAAAAGCTCAGCTGCATGAACTCCGGTTTCATAGCAGTCAATATGAGGAGCTGTTTTATAGCCTACAATGCCGTCACAATACTTAATCATCTCATCGGTTACCGTAGCATGCATGTCGAGAGCCGTCGTTAAAGGAATATGGGGAAGCTTTTCGCGGATGGCCTTTAAAAGATCGCCTTCGGCAGGCCCTATGTTTTGAACCTTTAAGGAGCCGTGAAGACCTAGACAAATGCCGTCAATAGGAGCCTCCAAAAGAGCCTTATCTATATAAGCTAAAAAATCTTTTTTAAGTTCGGTGTATAGATTATAATCAACCAAGCCGTTAGGCACAGCCCTTGCAACTACGGCAGGTACTACCTCCCAGCCCCATTTTTGAATAGTCTCAATAATTCCCGTAGAAGAATAGTATGGTTTTAAGCCCTTTGTTAAAACTTCTTTTCCCCTAAAAATAACAAAATCTTCAATTCCCGTAATTATAGGGTTAAAGCTGTTTGACTCATGATTTATGCATCCTACTAAAATTCGCTTCATTTATGCTCTTACCTTATTTCTTTTTTCCTTGATTTGCAACTGCATTTATTTTAGCGTTGATTTTTTCTTGATCTCCAAGGTAGCGTTTACTAAGAACCTTAAAATTTTTATCGAATTCGTAAACCAAGGGAACGCCTGTCGGAATATTTACCGATATTATTTCTTCATCGCTTAAATTTTCAAAATATTTAACCAAGGCTCTCAGGGAATTACCGTGGGCAGTGATAAGGATCCTTTTTCCTTCGAGCATTTGAGGTTTTATAGTCTTTTCAAAAAAGGGAACTGCTCTGGCGATGGTATCTTTTAAACTTTCGGTTAAGGGGAGCTCTGATTTTTCAATACCCCTGTACTGTTCCTGCAAATAGGGACAGCGCTTATCTCCTTCTTCCAAAACGGGAGGAGCAATATCAAAGGAACGGCGCCAAATTTTTACCTGATCCTCTCCGTATTTTTCGGCTGTTTCCGCCTTGTTTAGGCCCTGCAAGCCCCCGTAATGCCTTTCATTCAGTTTCCAAGTCTTTATGACGGGAAGCCATTCCCTATCCATCTCGTTTAAAATATAATTGAGGGTATGAATTGCCCTTTTTAAATAAGAGGTATAGCAAATATCAAAGTCAAAACCTTCTTTTTTTAAGTAGGTTCCGCCCTCTTTTGCCTCTTCTACACCTTTTTCACTCAAATCGACATCCGTCCATCCGGTAAATAAATTAAGCTTATTCCATTCACTTTCGCCGTGTCTGACTAAAACCAATTTCATATAGTCCTCCAATTAAAGTTAATATTATACGATAGGTGTTATAGTGTCAAGAGAGGAAAAAATAAGCTTGGATAAAAAATAAAAAAAATATTTTCAAAAAGTACTATTGTTTTTAACTAAAAGCTATAATATAATGGAGGCAGGAGGAAAAATAAGTGATTTCCAATCGCTTCCATATTTTCTATGCATGGAAAAAATATTTTTTACAAGGAGAAATTTATGGTAAATTGGAAAAATTCAAATCACTTAATGGAAAGTGATGATTCTGTTTTCGGTCTCGGAACCGGAACAGTAGTAAAGTCTGCAAGAGGTTTAGGATTCAATTCGAATCACGATGATCCTCATGTTGTGCCCGAAGAAGGAAACGATGATTCCGGCACAGGACCAGCACCGTCCACACCTGATCCGGGAAACACAACTCAGGATCCGGTTAATTCGGGTACGAGTCCGGCTCCGTCTGAACCGGCACCTGTAGATGAAGGAACAAATCAGACTGATCTTTCAAATACAGAAGACGAAGCTGCTCCTCCTTCAAATAGCGGAAGCGGCAACAGTGATGGTGGAAACGGAAGCCATTATAATGAAGATTATAATGACTACGATTCCGGACACAACAATTATTATGATGATGATGATCATCATCATCATCATTCAAGCAGCGGAAATTCGGATACCGAAATCGGCAATACTGCTTTGACCGGAACTTCATCTAACTCAAGCTCTAATAGCGGAAATACAGGAGCAGACCAATCGCCTACTTCAAACAGCAATAATATTGGTAAGACTAAGGAAGGGCCGCCTTCTGTTATTTCACAAAGAGAAAGAGGAAAAGCAGCTTTGCTATCCAGATTGGATATTGAAGATTTTATTAAATTTGAACCTAAGGGGATGAAGGGAGACATTATTAGAAAATATAACCACATGAAAAATTATTCAAGCCCCATTGTAGCTATCGATGAAAGAGGTAACTATATAGAAAAAAATGATTTTAAGGTAGATGGTATGGATATTTCAATTAAGCGTGAGCATGACGGTTACGGAAATGAATTCGATTCGGTTCGGACTATTGAAACCGTAAAGTTAGCAAACGGGCAGGTTGTAAAGTGCAATATTCAGGACATGGTTGGTGCTAATGCGGAAAGTAAAGCCTTCGCCGATGAACGAGGTGGTATGACCTTACCTGACGGTAAATATTATTTTACGGCAGAAGACCTGACAGAGCAAGCAGATGGTACATATAATTCAATAAAATTTGCAAATACGTTGAGGCTGCAAACTAAGGATTCAAACATTCCTAAAAATATTAGGGATGATATAAATTCCAAGTACTTTCTTTTTCATGCTACCGAATATAAAGAAGGTTTTATACCGGAAGACGGTGGAAATAGGATATGGATTAATCCTTGGTCTGCAGGATGTATTTCGTCCATAACAGGAGGACAGTCCACACATGATGATTTTATGAATATGCTGACAGGAATCACTCCCGAAAATATCAGCGTTACCATAACATCTAAACGGCATGTAAATATATAATTATTTACTAGCAACATTCTCCGGACAGGTTAAAAACCTGTCCGGGCTAAAAAATTACTTAAAAACTTTTATGAGGAGAAAAAAAATGTTTTTAAAAAGTAAAATCGGTTTATTTAAAAAAAGCTTATTTTTATGTCTTTTTTTAATTATGGGTAGTTTTGCCGTAGGACAAAACTTTGATTTGGCAGGCTTCGGATATACAGGTATGGTACCATGCCCCTATTTTATTGAATTCCAAAAAGGAAACAAAATCGAAATAAGCTGGTACAATGCAAATCAGAAAAGAGTAAAAAAGCTCTACACTTACAAAAAAAAATATATAGGTAGGTTTCCCTTATTTGAATTGGATGCCGATATGCCTGAAGACCTATATGCAGGACTTAATCCCGAATCAAAAAATTACTACGGAAATAAATTTATGCTTTTAACGGGATTGGCAAAAAAAGCTTGGAAAGAAAACGAGGACGGTATTATAGGACTGGGTATGCTGCCAGCACGCAAGGGTAAAAAAGCTTCAGGCTTTTTTACAAGATTTCCCATGGGAGGAACAGGAGAATATCCTTGTTTTAATTATGAAAATGTAAGTTCGTATTTTGTCGAAGAATCAAAAGAAGGAAAAAGAGAGTATAAAATAGAAAATTTATCAATTATGGAACAGGACACCCCTTGGGTAGAAGGTGTAGACGGCTGGGGTATAGGAGAGTCCTTTGTTATACAAACACAGAGGAACAATGACGATAAATACATTCTCTTGATGAATGGTTATATTTCCGCTTCGAATCCTAAACTTTATGATGAAAACGGAAGAATTAAAAAGATAATGGTTGAGGGCGTTACAAGCGGTAAGAAAAAAGAGTTCACCGTAAAGGATACACCACACCCGCAAACTATAGACATAAGTTTTTTACCCAAACAAGAAGATGTTAAGGTAACAATATTGGATGTATACAAGGGTACAAAATACGAAGACACAGCCATTCATTTTATGATTTTGTGGAGAACAGAAGTTATTCCATACGAATAACAACTTTTACAAGGAGAGAAAGAAATGTTTTTAAAAAGTAAAATCAATTTATTTAAAAAAAGCTTATTCCTATGTCTTTTTTTAATTATGGGTAGTTTTGCAGCAATTCTTAATGCTGCAGAAGATAAGGTGCTAAAGCTACCTGATGGTCCTATAGTCTTCCATGGAAAGGAATTGTTATTCACCAACCCGTATACAGTTTCGGAATTTGAAGAAAAATTCGGAAAATCGGATAGAATTGAAAATGTAGACTCAGAAGGATGGATTGTTTTTTACAAAAAAGAAAATATAAAATTTTATTTTGAAAGTAACTATCTTCAATGTATTTTGGCTGAATTTAGCTTTTTTGATGAAATAGAATTAAAAAAACTAAAGATATCAAAAGGCGATTCCTATTCAAAAATTCGAAATGAGCTAAAAAACAAAAATATACCATTTATTGTAACAGAAGTACCTAAACAAACTTTTACGATAACCTGTTTTTTAGTGAATGTGAATACAATTTTTACTAAGATGAACATTGTTTTTTCTGCAAATGGTAAACAAAAAGTTATAAAAATTATTTACGAACCGGATATGATATAATTGTATCTATCTAAATACAGGAAATAAAAAATAAGGAGAAAAAAAATGATATTAAAAATAAAAAAGAATATGTTTATTTGTTTTTTGTTTTGTATTTTCGTAATACAAATATATTCCAGTGATGTTCATGAATTTAAAATAGATGATAGCCCCATTATATTCCGCGGAAAAGAGATTGACTTTAATGCGGTATATACTAAAGAGGATATCGAGGAAAAATTCGGTAAAACTACCTATGATGAACTCAATCCCGGCGGATTAGATATTGGATATGAGGATGATGGACTTATTATGACTCTTAATCATGATGGTAGCTTTAAGGGCATATCTATGTATTTCAACTTCTTTAATAAGATTGAAGTATACGGTCTTATTATAGAACAGGGTAATACATATTCTGAGATTCGAAAAAAAATCGAAAAAAAGAAATTTGACTTTATTGTTATTGAGGGCATAACTGGTGATATCTCTATAGAAGAAATAATATTTCTTAATAAAAACACAGGCAATATGGAACTCAAAATTTGGTTTTCTAATAAGGGTGGTGATAGAATAGTTAAAGGCCTTTTTTATGGACATAAAAAAAATAAGGAGAGAAAAAAATGTTTTTAAAAAGAAAAATCAATTTATTAAAAAAAAGTTCATTCTTATGCCTTTTTTTAATTATGGGTAGTTTTGCCGTAGGGCAAAACTTTGATTTGGCAGGCTTCGGATATACCGGCGGACCTCCGCTTGCTTATTTTATCGAATTCCAAAAAGGAAATAAGATCGAAATAAGCTGGTATAATGCTAAAGAAGAAGAGGTAAAAAAGCTCTATACTTACAAAAAAAAGTACATAGGCAGCTTTCCCCTATTTGAATTGGATGCCGATATGCCTGAAGACCTATATGCAAACCTTGATCCAAAATCAAAAGAATATTTAGGCAATAAATTCATGCTTTTAACGGGCTTGGCAAAAAAAGCTTGGGGAGAAAACGAGGATGCCGTTATAGGCCTCGGTATGCTGCCTGCACGCAAGGGTGAAAAAGCAGAAGGCTTTTTTACAAGATTTCCTACTGGAGGAACAGGAGAAACACCTTATTTCAAGTATACAAATGAAAGTTCACATTTCATTGAAGAAACAAAAGAAGGGAAAAGAGAGTACGGAATAGAAAATCTATGCTACATGAGACAAGACAGCCCTTGGGTAGAAGGCGTAGACGGCTGGGGTATAGGAGAGTCCTTTGTTATAAAAACACAGAGGAACAATGACGATAAATACATACTCTTGATGAACGGCTATATTTCAGCTTCAAATCCTAAACTTTATGATGAAAACGGAAGAATTAAAAAGATATTGGTTGAAGGTGTTATAAGCGGTAAGAAAAAAGAATTTATAATAAAGGATACGCCCCATCCGCAAACTGTAGATATAAGTTTTCTATACAGACAAGAAGATGTTAAGGTAACAATATTGGATGTGTACAAAGGTACAAAATACCAAGACACAGCCATTCATTTTATGATTTTGTGGAGAACAGAAGTTATTCCTTATGAATAAAATCACGGCAGTTCCTAATCGGAGCTACCGTTCTTTCCGTTAAAGATAAAACATGTAAAAAAGCTTTATTTAAAGTTTGCTCTCTCACCTCATCTCTTGAACCTGAAAATCGATAAGTGTGAGTTTTAAAAACGAGAGCTTCTTTTTTTAAAGCTTTTGAATCATGTAATTTTTTAAAATCAGAAGGTACAGGACAAAAAAAAGCGGACGAAATACATACCGTTCCGGGAGGGTTTCCTTCAAGGCTTGAAGGGCCGGCAACTCCGCTTACCGCAATAGAAACAGCAGGTTCAGAAGCACAAGAAACATCAAAGAAATTTCTAACGGCACCGAAAGCCATAGCTTCTACTGTTTGCGGGCTCACCACTCCGAAAGAGTCTATCAGTTCAGGCTCTATATTTAAAAGTGAGATTTTAGCCTCGGCTGTATACACAACATAACCGCCCCAAAGCACTTCCGAAGCACCGGGTATTTTTGTAAACTCGGAAGCTATCAAGCCTCCGGTCAAGGATTCGGCAGTTATAAGCTTAATGCCTCTTTCTTTTAGAAGAAGAAAAACTTTTTTTATAAGCTCAAAATCAATCACTAAAATTCCTATAAAAAAGCATTACTCACGGCTAAGCTGTTCTTTAAGCTGATCTGACTTTATAGAAAAAAAGTTTTTTTCGGGGAAACCGGTATTTTTAACCATTCTCACAGAGCCTTCAAAAGAAACCTTATCGGCTATTCTAAGACGGCCGGCAGTAATATCCCCCTTAACTGAAGATCCGGACTTTAGATCGACCTTATCAGCTGCCGATAGGGAACCCACGACAACACCCTCAACAACTATTGAAGCAGCCTTAACATACTGCACCCTGCAGTCTGCATTTTTTGAAATATACAAGGAGCCTTGAGAATCTATAGCTCCAATAAATTTTCCCTCAATCTGTAAGGTTTCGGAGAATTTCATCACTCCGTCAAAGACGGTTTCCTTACCTAAAACCGTAACATTTTTTTCTTTATATTTATTATTCCGTTTCATTTAACCTCCGATTTTTTTATAAATTTATTAATTACGATAAAGCACAAAAGCCCTGCTAAAAATACTGAACAAGTCAAAGCAAAAAAATCTCCTAAGTAAGAATAAACCGTTTGGCGGCCGTCTGTCAATACAGGCACATCTACAATTAAAACATCTTTTACAAAAGGAGCCAACATATTTTGAATTTTTCCGTTTTGGTCAATAAAAACAGTCTGACCGGAACTTGCAGCCCGTAAAACCGGAAGACGGTTTTCGACAGCTCTAAAAACCGCCATACTCAAATGCTGATACTGACTTACAGCACTATTTGCCCAAGCATCATTTGTAAGATTTATGATTATATTCGCTCCCCTTCTTGAAAAGGCCTTTGAAATATAACCGAAAGAATCTTCAAAACATATGGGGGTTCCAATTCTTAAATTCTTAAATTCAAGAAGATTTGCTTCTTTTCCTTTTTCCCAAAAATGCGTATCGTTTTCTTTTAAAAATTCGTAAAAACGCGGGAAAAATTTTTGATAAGGAAAATGCTCCGTAAAGGGAACCAAATGCATTTTTCGGTATACTTGAGGTTCAGGGGGTAAAACATTTTTCTTAGGAATAAAGAGTAAGGCTGCATTATAGTCAAGCCTCTTTTCCTCAAGATTATCAAAGTTATTATCTGAAAATTTTTCATCCAAAACACCGTTATCATTTCCTATTAAAAACGGAACTTTTTGATTATCCAAAAAATGCAGCAATTCCCGCACCAAAAGAGAATTAGGATTAGAGGTTGAGGTATATTTATAATGCCACCTTATCATAGGAATAAAAGCCGTTTCCGGCCAGACTACTAAGTCGATATCCGGAAAATTTTTAAGAGCTTTTTCAGATAAGTTTTTAAGTTCTTCATAATTATTTCTATACACTTCCAAATTTCCAAGCCAAGGATCTCTATTAGGCTGCACAAGAGCTATCTTTGTACTTTGGGCTTCTGAAAGATCTATCTTTGTAAAAGCTCCATATAAAATAAATGCAAAAAACGTACCTATCCAAATCATCATAGGCAGTCTATATATTTTATAAACATTCTTTATATCTTTTTCTTTATAAAACTCAAAAAGAAAAGATGCTGTACACGCTGAAAAGAAAATAAGCAAAAACGAAATTCCCCAAACTCCAAAAATGGAGGCAGGCCTTATAAGTAGAGTAAAACGCCATTGAGTATAGCCTATAATTCCATAAGGGTATCCCAAAAAGCCTAGAGTACTTAAATATTCAAAAGCAACCCAAGCTATCGCTTGAAAAATAAAAGAGTACCGGGAAAAATACGAGTCTATTATTTTTAAAACAAAAAACAAAACAGAATAAAGAATACAATACTTTGCAATTATTATATAAATTGCAAGGGGATGAAAAAATATTATCCAAAAATTAAATATAAAATATGAAAGAGCACCGGAAAAGGCTCCCCATAAAAATGAAAATTTTAGCTTAGTTCTTTTAAGTAATAAAAAAAACGGAATAAGGGCTATATATGCAAAAATAGGGAACCCGTTTAGATTCAAATAATTAGGATGCGATAAGGCAAAAAGAATAGATCCTAAAACGGCAAATAAAAAGTTTAAAGAAAAAAATATGAATTTATTTTTCATGATCAATAAGCTCTTGTGTGTCTATTTTGCGCAAAGCTCCTTTAAGCTCTTTGCCGGGTTTAAACCTTATTTTACACCTATCATAAGTTAAAACCTTTTCTCCTGTTTTAGGATTACGGGCATTTTTTTTGCCTTGCAAAACAGTAAAATCAAAAGTACCCAGCCCCCGTATCTCTACAGGGATCCCTTGTTTTAAAAACATCGAAAGTTCTTCCAAAAACAGGTTACTTATACAATTAATCTGTTTAAGCTGATATTGAGAATTTTTACGATAAACGGAATCTATTATGTCAATCTTTGACCGTTTTTTTTTCATTATCATTATAAGAAAATACCGCAAACCCGAACAGGTTTTGCGGTTTTTCTTCATCGTTATTTTGCTTCAAATGAAGCGTTATACAAGAGCTGCATTCTTGACTTTTTGCGGGCTGCCGAATTCTTTGCTAAAATTCCTTTTCGGGCTGCCGAATCAAGTTGACTGGAGAGTTCGCGAAGCAATGCTGCAGCAGTTTCTGCATTCTTAGCATGAACAGCCTCAGTATATTTTCTAGCTGTTGTTCGTACTTTACTCTTGGCAGAACGGTTTCGCATTCGGCGGACTTCACTCTGGTTATGTCTTTTAATCGCAGATCGATTTTTCATTTAAGGTACCTCCGTAATTAATTTAAAACTATAGTTATTGTATATGGCATAATACAGCCGCTTAGATTACACCATATCAATTTTTTTTGCAATAGCTATACGCAATTTTTTTACATCTTCTTCAGGCAAACCAAGGTCGGATGCTGAATCCAAATCCTTTGCAGCCTCAGGATATAAAGCTAATTTAAAATAGGACAAAGCACGCCTAAAATAAACATGGGCTTGGAATTTATTTATTTCAAGTGATTTTGAAAAATATTCAATGGCTTCGTCATCTCTGTTTAACAGAGTTAAAGCTATCCCCACATAATAATGAGAGCGGAAATTTGCAGGATTATATTTACAGCTCTGCAAAAAGTCGGAATATGCTTCTTCATAATTAGCTTGGGCAAAGTAAGCCATCCCTCTATGCTTAAATACAACCGATAGAACTATATCGTTTGGATTTTGTTCAATTATTTTGGTATAAATTTTTTCAGCCTTACCAAAAAGATTTTGATTATGGGCCTCAATTGCAGATAAAATCAAATCATCAATAGTTTCGGCAACCTTCAAATCCTCACTATGATCCGGATTATCATGGTGAACCGTATTGGTTTCGGGCAAGACCATTGCTGTGTGCTCATCAGCCATAGAATAAAATTCTAAGCGTCTTTTTTCAAGTTCGGCATTAAGTTTGTTTTGATAATCGCGAATTTCTTGAAAAATAATATCAGCTAAACTTAAACTTGCATTTATTGAAGCAAGCTTTCTTTTTAAGGGCTGGTCAAAGGGAGAAAACTCCGACTTATATATCAATTCATGTTCAACCTCAGCCCAAGCATCTTGAAGAATAGTTCGAAGCTGTATTTCAAAAATTAAATCCTTGGGTAAGACAAGGCCGACCTTAAATTCTTCAGGTATTTCAAGTAAAAAATGCACAGATTCATACCCAAATTCCCTAAAAGTTCTCTCAGACCCCTTGCGTTCCACTTCTATCACTGTAAAATTTTTTAATAATACAGTCTCAACTTCATTTATATCCTGTAAAAAAGGGCATATGATACGCACTCCCATAATATCTGTAAGTACAGGAAGATCGGAAGTTTCCTTTTTAGGCGGAAATTTTAAAAGCTTAAGATAGTAGCTATTAAAACTTTTTACCCTAGTCTTGTAAGTTGGAGTAGAAGTTATTTTAATTATAGAACGCAAAAATTCCTCTATACGCACTATCAGTACATTTAAATGAGGTACATAAGAGGTATAAGTTTCCCTAAGCTTTTCTTTCTTTGGGAGCCAAGGTACGTCTTCAGACAACATATTTAGTATATTTTTTGAAACAGGACATCAACAACAAAAGCGGCCGAGCTGTCCTCGACCGCTTTATTAATTGTTAAGACTTATTGTTGTTTTTCGGAACCTGCTGAAGGTGTGAAGCCTTCTTCAGTTGCCAACTTTTCCTGTTCTAGGAATCGTAACACTTGAGTTTGACCGAATCTTTCAACTTCAATCTTTTTTCGTTTTAAATCTCTTTCAGTCTGAATACCCCAGATGTCTTCATCAGCAAAGTCTCGTACTGTTGTTAATACGGCTTTGTCATAGATGACCTTAACATCTTTGAAGTATGCAATAGCATCACCGCCGTCATGGGCAGCATCTCTAGTAATTAAAAAGCCTTCAAAAGCTACATGGGGAAGAGATACGGGATAAACGGGATAGAGCCTTAATTCTCTTGCCTTTACATGTGAAACATATGAAGGATTGTTCCATACCATTTCTCTCCAGCCGTCAAACAAAAGGTATCCCATGAAGTATCTTTTAACTACATTGTTTTGATCCCTAAGAAGAACATAAAGACCATGCGGAAAATTCATACCGTAAGTATTTACAGCGATAGATTTGATAACACCGGTATTTCGAACTACACCGTAACCTTCTTCAAATCTTGATTTTCCTGAAGCCTTATCTTCTGCAGTGGCCTCCTGCAAATTGCCCTGATCATCAACCTGAGCCATTTTTTCATAAGCAGGGATTAAGAATCCGGGCTTAATTGTTGCATTAGCATTATGTGCCCATTCGGGGAACATGATACGTACGCCCATCAAAGTTTGGCCAGCGAATTTATCACCTTCATCTCTTACCTTAGATTCCTTAACGGTTGAAGTTTCAACAGAAAGAGGATTCTGAGAGGAAGAATTTAACTTTACTTCCCATTGCTCAATAGCCAAAGATGATCTCATCAAAGCTTTTTGCTGGTCAGTGTAAGATGCTCCGGCTACTTGACCGTAATCCATAACGGTTCTTCGGTTTTGTGTCATCTTACCATTGGTATCAGCGATAATATCGGCATTCAAAAGTGCGAAATCAATAATAATCGCTTCTTCAGCAACAGCGACGGCACCCATCAAAAGAAATGCCATAGCTACAAGTATAAATGTTTTTTTCATTCAAAAACTCCTTTTATGAACTTAATTCATGCCCTGTTATTATAAGTATACGTAATAATTCAATTTTGTCAACACTTTTTTTTGATTTTTAATGTTATTTTTGTAATAATTCATAAATATGAGTGCCTTCTACAAAGATATTGGCAGCTTTTAAGGTCTTACAGTTGGTAAATATATTCTTTTGTAAAAGTCTCTTATTTTCATCCGAATCAAAGTCTTTTTTTATACCTTCAATAAAAGCAGCAGGTAAATCTGCGTACAAAATTCCTTCTTTTACAAAGCATGAGCCAATCTTAGAACCTTCAGGAATAAATGCATAACAATAATGGTTAATAGGCCCCAGCATTAATTCTTCAAAAAAAGCAGCTTCAGGCTCCACTATATTTTGCACCGGAACATAGCGTATTTCGGTCTCAATCTTACCGGTGATGGAATTTTTAAAAAATAGAACATATCGATCATGTTTTTTATTTAAAACCGAGGTAAACAGTGTGATAATTATTATAACGAGCAATAAAGAAGCCGAAATAATCTTCGTTTTTATGTAATTCATCAGTACTCCGAATCAATTATTTTCAAAATTGCTTATAAAAGCAGACAGGCCATTATATATGCCCAAGGAGCATTTTTTCAAGTAGTCGGGAGAATTTAAAAGCTTAATTTCGGTTTTATTACTGATAAAACCTAATTCAACCAAAACACTGGGCATTTTAACATTACGGACAACAAACCATTGATTTGCCCTAATTCCCCGATTGGGGCTTTTTTTTCCGATTTGAGCATCCAAACCGTCCAAAATATTTTGAGCCATTAAAATACTTTCCATCGTAAATTCTTCTTCCATCATTGAATTCAATATAGGATGAATTTCTTTTGGAACAGTGTTTTTATCCACTACTTCACGCCTGTACTCGGCAGGCAGATACCAAACCTCAAAACCGGCCGCCCTAGAGTTAAGAGAAGCATTAACATGGACGGAAACATATAGAATGCTTTCATTTTTTTTCAATTTTACCGAATTTGCCATTTTTACCCTGTCTTCAAGGGTAGGATAGACGTCCTTGTCTCTGGTTAAAAGAATTTTTTTATCGGGATAGGCTTTTTTAAGCATATTGTATAGGTCCAAACTGACGTTTAGAGCTACCGTCTTTTCATTGAGTATTATTGTTTTTTTATTTTCAATATACGAACCGACACAGCCTGGATCACGGCCTCCGTGCCCCGGATCTATCAAAATGACCCCTACCCTATATTTTGTTTCTTTTTGGGGAACCGAGAAAAATGTTTCAAGCTCTTTATACATTTCGCTGCTTATAAAAGTAAGGCCGTCTTTTTGATATGGAGGCGGAATAAAATCGGCTTTTTTGTTATCGAAAATTATAAGACTTTCGCCTATTTTACAGCTTACCTGAGATGAATCCTTCATAAAAATAAGTTCTTGCGAAAGCGGATCCCACGAAATATCAAGGTCGAGCCTTTCTGCGGCATCGGTAACCGAAACACCGGCAGAAAAGGCTTTTAAACAAAGGAAAATCAAGAGAAAAATAGAAAAAAAAGCCCGTTTATTTGCACTATTTTTCATTAAAAAGTTAGATAGTATCAAGACATGCAATGCCCGGGAGGACTTTTCCTTCAAGGAATTCAAGGGAAGCGCCGCCGCCCGTAGAAACATGGCTCATCTTATCGGCAAGATTGAACTTATTTACGGCTGCGACCGAATCTCCGCCGCCTACAATGCTTAAAGCACCTTTTTCGGTTGCAGCTGCTACAAGTCTGGCAGTTTCTTCCGTTCCCTTTGAAAAGGCCTCAAACTCAAAAACTCCTACAGGCCCGTTCCAGACAATCGACTTTGATGCCAAAATAATATCTTTATAAAGAGCTAAGGTCTTAGGCCCTACGTCCATTCCCATAAGATTATCGGGAATATCTATGTCTTCAACTAAAACCGCTTCGGCATTGGGAGAAAAGGTTTCGGAGCATATGTGGTCAATGGGGAGTATTATCTTTACACCCTGTTTTGCAGCCTTATCCAAAAGATTTTTTGCCGTATCCATATAATCTTCTTCAAATAAGGATTTACCGATCTTTTTTCCTTGAACTTTTAAGAAAGTGTAGGCCATTCCTCCGCCGATAATTAAGGAAGAGGCATTTTTTAAGAGGCTTTCCAAAACAGCGATTTTGGAAGAGACCTTTGCTCCTCCTATAATTGCCGTCATGGGCTTTGCAGGGTTATTTAACATCGGCTCAAGGTATTTAATTTCTTTTTCCATAAGAAAGCCGGCTACCCTTGTATTTACAAAGTTTGCAATTTCGGCTGTAGAAGCATGGGAGCGGTGAGCTGTTCCAAAAGCATCATTTACATAGATGTCGCCGTATAGGCTTAGCTCTTTTGCCAAGATTTGCTGCTCAGCCTTTTCCTTTGAAGTTTCCTCTTTGTGGAAGCGGGTGTTTTCAAGCATAAGGATTCCGCCATGAGGAAGGGCTTTTACTCTTTCAAGCTGCCCCATGCAGGAGGGAGCAAAATCAACCGGAAGTTTAAGAAGGCCGGATAAGTATTCTGCAACAGGCTTCATCCTGTGCTTTCCGTTAATGTAAGATTCTTCATCAAAGGGCTTTCCGTCTTTTTCGGCCTTTTCCTTGGCTTTTTTTGCATCCTTTGAAGGATCACCCAAATGGCTCATCAAAACAAGGCTTCTAGCTCCTTGTTCCAGTATATATTTTATTGTAGGAAGAGCCGCCCTAATCCGCGTATCATCCTGCACTACTCCGTCCTTCATAGGAACATTAAAATCTACACGCATTATTATGCGTTTATCCTTTAAATTTACATCTTTTACAGTCTTAATCATATTACCTCCAATAAGATTTTTATTTTAGACAGCCTCGATTACCTTCCCTTAAATTTAACTTTACTCGTTTTCTTTTTTGAATTCGATGAAGTCTATTTCAACCCCGTTAGGATCTACAGCCGTTAAAATCTTTTTACCGTCTTTTACGGTTCTTGGAGGAGCCGTTATGCGGACATTTTTAGATTTTAGGTACTTTTCGGCTTCGCCTATCTGGTCTACCTGTACGGTAAGAGAAAGCCTGCTGCCGTTTTGGGCTTTTGGAACATCATGGCTTATGAGCTCAAGATTCATTCCGCTGTCAGGTTCCGTTAAAAAAGCAATTCTTTTTCCCGGAGCTGCCGACATCATATAATTAAAAGTAAATCCAAGTACTTTTTCATAAAACTCAAGTGATTTTTCCATTTCATCCGTGCGGATGGCAACACTGTTTAAAAACATTTGTATACCTCTTAAAAAAGTATAACATAATCATTATCATAAGTCAATTGAAAGTCAAGATGATGTAAAAATTTTATGTTAACATGATGTGTCATTTTAGCCGTAAAATTAAAAAAACAAAATGCGGGGACTTGACTTTTTTTTTAAAATAGCTTACGCTTAAGCCAGTGTTGTATTGCGTAAACTTATCGATAAATTTAAAAGCTTATATGATACAACCAAATGAGAATTTTCTCAAAAAAAATATTGTTCCGTAAACTTTAATAAAATTACGGAAAAGGAGAATCACATGAAAAAACTTATTTTTGTTTTTTTATTGGCTGCATTGATTGCAGCACCTTTGGCTGCGCTGGATCTTAGTGCCGGCGGCGATTTCAGCTTTGCTCATATGTGGAGTACATTACAAAGAGAAAAGGCAAAAAATACAGATTCTATGAACCTTTTAGGTTTTAACGGTTTCTTTGATGCCGAGTATGTAAGAGCAGGCTTAGGGCTTAATTTCAGTGTAGGCGGCGTAACAGTAAAAGCGAACGATGGTGAAGGAAATTCTAGTTCTGACACTGATAATAAGTTTTCCTTTACAAATTTCCGCCTCTCGGTTTTAGGTAAATACCCCTTTACTATTGCCGAGATTGTAAAACTTTATCCATTACTAGGTCTGGAAGCAGATTTTAACGTTTCCGTTAAGTATGACGGTAAAGATGTAAAAAAGGACCTAAAAGATGAGCAAAAACAGGATTATAACCATTACTACCTCGTTTTAGGTGCAGGAGCCGATATCACTGTTTCAGGCAATCTTTTTGTAACCCCCAAGGCAACTTTCGGCTTTGATTTGACAGAGAGCTCATATGTAAAAGACGCAAAGAAAAATGATTCAAAAGTAAAAGGCGGCCATCCAATGAAGTTGGAATTCGGTGTAGGCGTAGGATATAAGTTCTAATTTTACACTAATCCTTAAAAAGCTCCATCTATAAAGATGGGGCTTTTTTTATGTCTTCATAAAAAATTTGGTTAAATCTAAGGTAAACCTATAAAAAACTGAAGCTTTTAGAGGTTCCATTTACTTGAAAAAAAAGCTCTTATCGGCTAAAATACTTTTATGAAGATTACGGAAAAGATTTTAATTGTGGATTTCGGAGGTCAGTATAATCAGCTCATAGCAAGGCGTGTGCGCGACCTAAATGTTTATTCCGATATTGTGCCGGTTTCAAAGGCCCTTGACTACATAAGGGAAAATAAGCCCATAGGTATTATTTTTACGGGAGGGCCTAACAGCGTTTATGAAGAAAAAGCTCCCCTGCCCCCAAAAGAAATTTTTGACTTAGGTATTCCGATTTTGGGCATTTGTTACGGTATGCAGGCCATGGCTCATTGTCTAGGCGGCAAGGTAGAAAAAAGCTTAAAAAGAGAATTCGGCAAAACCTTAACAAAATTCGACACAGGTATTCCGCTCTTTAAAAATATAAAAGATAAATCTTCGGTTTGGATGAGTCATGTAGACTGCGTTTCACGCCTGCCTGAAGGCTTTGTTTCGGCAGCTCAAACGGCAAATACAAAAAATGCGGCAATGGCAAATAAAGAAAAAAAACTTTACGGCATCCAATTCCATGCCGAAGTTGAACATTCCGAAGAAGGACAAAATATAATCAAAAACTTTTTGTACAACGTTTGCGGTGCTAAAGGCGATTGGAATATGAAAAGCTTTTTAGCCGAGGCAATAAAAGATGTACAAAATACGGTAAAAGACGGCAAGGTGCTTTTAGCCCTATCGGGAGGAGTAGATTCTTCCGTGCTTGCGGCTCTTTTAAATAAGGCCGTAGGTAAAAATTTAACCTGTATTTTTGTGGATCACGGCCTTATGCGTAAAAATGAGGGTGATGAGGTAGAGGCAGCCTTTAGAGATGCTCCAATGAATTTTATCCGCGTAAATGCGGAAAGCCGTTTTTTGGGCAAGTTAAAAGGCGTTTCCGACCCTGAAAAAAAACGAAAAATAATCGGCGAAGAGTTTATCCGCGTTTTTGAAGAAGAAGCAAAAAAAATCGGAACTGTGGACTTCCTTGCCCAAGGCACAATTTACGCCGATGTAGTTGAAAGCGGTTCCAAGGGTTCCGCCGTAATCAAAAGCCATCACAATGTCGGAGGCCTTCCCGATCACATAAGTTTTAAGTCCCTAATCGAGCCCTTAAAAACGCTTTTTAAGGACGAAATAAGAAAATTAGGCACGGAGCTCGGCCTCCCCGATTATTTGGTACACCGTCAGCCCTTCCCCGGCCCCGGCCTTGCCATAAGAATCATGGGCGAGATAACCGAAGAAAAGCTCGATATTTTAAGGGAAGCCGATGCTATCTGGCGGAGCGAACTTGAGCGGACAGACATAAAAAAGGATTTAAGCCAGTATTTTGCCGTGCTTACCTCCACAAAGACGGTGGGTGTTATGGGCGACTTCAGAACATACGACTACACCCTCGCCCTACGCGCAGTAAAAACCTCGGACTTTATGACAGCCGACTGGGTACGCATTCCCTACGAAATTTTAGACAAGGTTTCGTCCCGTATTATAAACGAGGTAAAGGGCATCAATCGAATAGTCTACGACATAACTTCAAAACCGCCTGCTACGATTGAGTGGGAGTAGAGTAACAAAAATGTTTCTTCCGTAAAATCGTTGAAAATACAATATTACAACGGTTTACGGAAGCAAAAAGCTCCTTAGTGATACTGTTTTGATACTAAAAATGAGAAAAAGTAGGTTTAAAAGGAAGTTGTTGAATTTAGATAAATTGTTTAGAAAGCCTTCCATCATTTTGGTGGGAGGCTTTTGTGGAAATAGTGGTTGATAAATTTGAATTTACCTCTATTTAGACATACAAACTGTTGACAACAAAGCTCCTATATAGTATGATTTGATAAACTACTATATAGGAGCTTTTGTATGGAAATGAATGGAGGATTTCTTGTTACCAAAATAAAACAGCTTGGAGACCGGATCTTTGAGAAGATTCTCAGTGAAAAGAATATTGATGCGTTCAATGGAGCCCAGGGGCGTATTCTTTATGTGCTGTGGCAGGAGAATGGAATCCCGATTGGGTCACTATCGATCAAATGTGGATTAGCGATAACTTCTCTTACGACGATGCTGGAAAGAATGGAAAATCAAGGGCTGATAAGCCGCGTTCAGTCTGAAACGGACAAAAGGAAAATACTCCTATTTCTGACTGAGAAAGCACATGCCTTAAAGGACGAGTACAATTCTGTATCTGATGAGATGGGCAGTATTTACTACAAAGGTTTTTCAGAGGAAGAAATTACCCGGTTTGAGGAATGCCTCGACCGTATCAGAAAGAATCTTGAGGAGTGGCAGAAGTCATGAGTATTTGTATCAAAGATCAGATTCAAAACATGAATATCGTCATCGGCTGCACAGTGGGGTGTGCATATTGCTATGCCCGCAACAATGTGAAACGCTGGCATATGATTGATGACTTCGCTGACCCTGAATTCTTTCCGGGTAAGCTCAAGATGATGGAAAAGAAACGTCCGCAGAACTTTCTTCTTACCGGCATGAGCGATCTCTCCGGATGGAAGCCGGAATGGAGAGACGAGGTATTTGCAAAGATCCGTGAAAATCCACAGCATCAGTTCCTATTCCTTACCAAGCGCCCCGATCTTCTGGATTTTGATACAGATTTGGAAAACGCATGGTTTGGCGTTACGGTGACGAGGAAAGCAGAACTGTGGCGTATTGACGCGCTTCGGGAAAATGTCAGAGCAAAACACTATCATGTTACCTTTGAACCGTTATTCGACGATCCCGGTTCAGTTGACCTTTCCAGAATCAACTGGATTGTTGTCGGCACCATGACCGGAGTTCTGAGCAGGAAGGTTCATACGGAGCCGGAGTGGGCATGGTCTCTGACGGACCAGGCACACGAGCTCGGCATTCCGGTGTTTATGAAGGAAGACCTTGTCTCTATCATAGGGGATGAAAATATGATTCAGGAAATGCCGGAAGAATTCAATAAAGTGTTGGAGGTACAGAGATCATGGCAGAAGTAATCGATGGAATCCTCATTAGTGAGGTGGAAACAAAGAACATCATGACCAAGTCCAGTCTGCCGGTAGGCGGTTACTCGGTCAATCCCTATGTAGGCTGTACACATGCCTGCAAGTATTGCTACGCTTCTTTTATGAAGCGCTTTACCGGACACAAGGAGGAATGGGGCACCTTCCTTGATGTGAAGCATTGGCCGGAAATTAAAAATCCGAAGAAATATGCCGGACAGCGGGTGGTCATCGGTTCTGTGACGGATGGCTACAATCCACAGGAGGAGCAATTTGGGAATACCAGAAAACTTCTGGAGCAGCTGATCGGCAGTGACGCAGATATTCTAATCTGCACAAAGTCTGATCTTGTGGTACGGGATATTGATCTGCTGAAGAAGCTTGGACGAGTAACCGTTTCATGGTCGATCAACACACTGGATGAAAATTTCAAGAACGATATGGACTCTGCTTCGAGTATTGAGCGTCGTATCGCTTCTATGAAGCAGGTATATGACGCAGGTATCCGTACAGTCTGTTTCGTATCCCCGGTATTCCCCGGTATCACGGACTTTGAAGCGATCTTTGAGCGGGTAAAGGATCAGTGCGATCTGTTCTGGCTCGAGAATCTCAATCTTCGGGGCGGTTTCAAGAAGACGATTATGGATTATATCGCTGGAAAATATCCTGATCTTGTACCGCTTTACGATGAGATCTATAACAAGCATAACCGCAGCTACTTTGAAGCGCTTGAAGTAAAAGCTGAGGAAATGGCTAAGAAGTATGATTGTCCCTTTGTGGATAATGAAATGCCTTATGGCAGAGTCCCGCAGGGACATCCGGTGATCGTGGATTATTTCTATCATGAGGAAATCCGAGGGACAGAAAATACCGGAAAAAGGAATCGTTAAACAGAAATTGACCGAGCTCTTTGAACGAGGGAGACTCCTTGTCCGAAGGGCAAGAAGGTGCAACCGAGAAGACTTAGAACAACTCCAGTTTGTCTAAAGCATCAAACAGCATAAAAAGCACATGACTTTAAGATTGTAAAATCTTTCAGCTATGTGCATTTAATGAGCAAAGAATAAAAGACTATCAAACAGGAGCATATGAAAGGGCAGGTGGAGTAGTCGATCCACTTCCTGAAGATGCACCTCAGTTTGTAAAAGATTATTATGCTTATTATAAGACAGAGCGTGGTTATCATAGCAGGTCGCTTAATTCCAATGAGGGATGGAATACTGTAGGGATGATATCTTTTCTAAACCAACCAATTCTACAGTATAGTAATGAAATCCGTAGTGCTGTACTTATCGTTCATGGGGATAAGGCACATAGCTATTACTTTGGAAAAGATGCCTATGAAAATATGATAAAAGACATGCAAATAGATGGCACTGTACTTGATGTTGAATGGGAAAACAATAATACTGTAAAGGAACTAAAGGAAGAATTAAAACAAGGAGAGGTAACCATCCGGTTATCTAAATATAGCGATTTCGAGCAGGTAGGAGAATTGGGTAAAACTTACTCCTCATCTGATAAAAGAATTACAGCAGAAGCCGGAGATATAATGCTGTACTCCGGAAACAAAATAGTTGTATTTTATGGAGCAAACACATGGGAATATACTCGAATTGGGAAGATTAAAAATTTAAGCAAGGAAGAAATAAAGCGATTATTAAGCAATAGTGATGTGGTATTAAAGATAAAAATGGAATGATTATGATAGTAATATTTTTAGTATCACTATTGATACTAAAAACCTCTAAAACCACAAAAAATAGGTATAAAATGTTTGGTTTTAGAAACTTAATAGATACTGACAATACATAAAAGAAACAAATATGCTATGGTAATTATTGAGTGGGAGTGATGAAGGCGGTATACTAAATGAGGAGGTTCACTATGACAGCAAAAACTATCAAAGAAAAAGCAATGGTACTCGTACCTTTATTCTTACTGCTTTTGCTTTTACAGCAGGCTGTTTACACTCAAACAAACGGCGTGCCGAAACGCAAACTCGTCATTGCTTTTCACGCAATTGTAAATACCGACAAAACGGGTAAAAATCTGATAAAAGAACTGCCCGATTTACAAAAACGGGGAATCAACACGCTTTTTCTCCAAATAGGTTACAACTATCAATGGAAAAGCGATCCGAAACTCTATAACAAATACGTGCTTTCCGAAACCGTCGCACGCGAAATTGCAGCCGAATGCCGCAGGCTTTCAATCGACCTTATTCCCGAAATAAACTGCCTCGGCCATCAATCGTGGAAAAACAAAACCTTTGCCCTTCTCAAAGCCTATCCCGAATTTGACGAAACGCCAGGCTTCTACCCAGGCAATAAGGGTATTTATTGCCGAAGTCTCTGCTCTTCCAATGAAAAAGTTTACACAATTTTATTCGGTTTAATTGATGAAATTACAGAAGTATTCTCGGTAAAAAAAATACACGTCGGCTTGGACGAGGTGTTTCTGATAGGCGAAGATGCCTGCCCCCTTTGCAGCGGAAAAGACAAGGCTGAACTGTTCGCCGGTGCTGTGAACAGACTCTACGACCACTGCGTCAAAAAACGGGGACTGACGATGTATATGTGGGGCGACCGCCTCATCAACAGCGAGGATGAAGATAGCGGTTATAATGGCGAATACGAAAGCTCGTGTAACGGAACCTACCCCGCCGTCGACCTCATTCCTAAGGACATCATCATATGCGACTGGCACTATGACGAGCTGAAACGTTATGGTTCCATTCCGTTTTTTTTAAACAAGGGCTTCCGTGTCCTGCCTACAAGTTTCAAGGGCATTAAAGCGGTAAATGCTCTCATTGACTATTCACTTTTATACAAGGATAACCCTGCTATGCTCGGGCACATGTACACGGCATGGGACAATGTTACAAACAAAAATCTCTCACGGTATAAACCGATGGTCAAAACGATAGACAAATTAAAGTAAATAAATCTCGTCAATTCTCCCCAAAAATACTTGACGAGAATGAACCTTATTTTTTTGTCTCCGCCTTCCCGTCTTTTAACTCCAAGCCTTTTTCAAATAAAAAGCTGATATAGTAGTCCTCAAGGGTGTTCTTAGGGCCTGCGGCATTTAGGCGTTTTCGGGCATCGGCATTGTTTCGGCGCTGCACATAAGAAGAATAAAAAAGGCGCGGGTCGGCATTATCAAAATCCAGCTTTTTATTTAATAGCTTGGCAACATCTTCTCTTCCCATTGCCGGTATCTTGCAGCTTACCAGCTGTTGGCGGACATAAAGAATATCCTCATAGGATATACCGAACAAAAATTCCTCCAAGGATTGTCCTACTATTTTATTTGAAAGTTTTGCAAGCATGAAACTTTGCCATGAGTCATCCAATTTGGAAGAAAGTAAAAAAAGTTCGCTGGTACCCATCATTGTGCCGAATACCGGAGCTATTGTGTCACGGGCTGTCCAAACTCTTGTTAGAACGGGAGCAAATGAGGTGGTATTTTGATCCAACCTGTGCTCCCAAAGGTAGGTTAAAGCATTTGCAACTTTTTTTTGTTTTTGTTTATCCAAAATATTACTGTCCAAAATTGAAATATAAACATCTTCGGACATAATCGTAAACATGATATTCATAGTAGCCGATCTGAGTTCTTCAATTTCTTCTTCCGAAAAGGAGGAATTTGAAGCAACCTTAGTAAGAGCCGAAAAGATGTGGAATTTTGCAACAAGAAAACCGCGTCCTAAAACGGCTTTTGTCGGCATTGAAAGAGTACGGGAATCGGAAGGGGTTTTACAAAGGTTTTCTATTAAGGTATCTTGATTTCTTTTTTCCCCGGCAAGAACGCTTGTTTCATGGATTGAAGGAAAGCGTGAAATCGCAACCGACATTCTTTCCAAATCCATAAGTTTTTTTCCTATTTCCAGAACAGCGGACTTATATTCGCCGTTCAGGCGCTCAAAAGCACATTCAACCAAGTTTTTTTCGTGATCATTTAGAACAACGATATCTGTAGAGATTATAGTTCCGAGTCCTGCACTATTTATTGTCATATTCTTTTCGCAACTTCCCCAATATGCAATTACCTAATATATACGGGAAACATTATACTACATTATAATGAATTTTTAAAGAGCTTTTTTATCTAAAACCGTAGAATTTTGATAAAAATAGGCGGTACTCATTGACAAAAAGCCTTTTTACATGCAATAATACTTATTCAAAAATGTTAGTTCGATACGGTCAAAATGCCGAAGGAAAGCAGGTTCGGCAGGCTTTGGTCTATACTAAGGACGAGCACCACATTGCTCCCGAAAAAATAGACATTGAAGCCGTAAAAATTATACAACGTTTAAATTCTCAAGGTTTTGAAGCCTACATAGTAGGAGGAGCGGTCAGAGATCTTTTAATAGGTCATATCCCTAAGGATTTTGATATAGCAACTTCTGCTGAACCTTCAAAAATAAGAAAAATGTTCAGGAATTCCAGAGTAATAGGCCGACGTTTTAGGTTGGTTCATGTATTTTTCGGCGAAAAAATATATGAGGTAAGCACCTTTCGATCAACGGAAGACGGAAGCATAGGAAACAAATTCGGAACGATAGATGAGGATGTACACCGAAGAGACTTTACTTTAAACGCTCTTTACTATGACCCAATCCATGAGCTAGTAATCGATTATGTAGGCGGTGTCAAAGATATAAGAGAAAAAAAAATAAGGCCTATTATTCCGCTAAAACTTATATTTTCTGAAGATCCCGTAAGAATGATTCGGGCTATAAAGTATGCAGCTATGACGGATTCGGGTATTCCGTTTTTTGTTCAGCTTCAAATACATAAAAATGCACACCTTTTGGAATTTGTATCCCCTTCAAGGATAACCGAAGAAATAAATAAAATTATTTTTAGCGGGCATGCAAGCGATATTATAAAAAAACTTTTGGATTTTAAGCTCTATGTTTACCTGCAGCCTGGGGCATGCGCCTTTATAGATTCGTCTTCAAAATTTAAAGAGGTATATATAGAAAATCTTGCTCTTTTGGATAAGGACATTAATGTTAAACCTCAAATAAAACAAGGAGAATGTTTAAAACCATTACTTAAAGATTACATAAAACTGATTGCAGATCCCGAAGGGCAGCTGCAAGAAGTATATACTTATGTTTATAAGGAATGCAGGCATTTTATTCTTCCGATGAATCCTCAAAGGCGGGAGTTGGAATTTGCAGTAAAAAGCATTTTAAATGACTTGGGAATTAAGGTACCAATGGACAGAACTCAAGGGCGGCCTGCAAAACTCGGCAAACAGACTAAGCATAGGCGCAAGAAAAGAGTTAAAAAACAAGACACTCAAAAAGATACGGATTAAATCAACAACCCTCTGCACGAATAAATCCGTATCTTAAAAGCTAACGAAAATTATAGATCAAACACGGATAAGTTTATGGGCGATCGGAGCAGAATTTTTAATTGTGGCGTGTACCGGACAACTGTCATCAACCAAAGCCATAAATTTTTCAAGCTCCTCATCTGAAGCATCTGACTTAATATGATATATTGTTTCAATATCCGAAAGCCCAAGCTTTTCCGGACGGAAAAAACCGATGCATTCAACGGCCAAATAATCCAATTTGAGGCCGTTTTTCTTTGCAATTACCTTTGAAGTAACACATTTGCATGCTCCCAAACCGCTTAAAAGAAGTTCAATTGGGTTCATCCCTAAATCGGTTCCTCCAAAACTTAGGGGTTCATCCGCAATAACCTTCTTGCCAGATGCCTCACATTCAACTTTAAAACCTTCGCCTAAATCAATTTCAGATTTTGTTCTAAATTCTTTTGCCATAATTTCTCCTATAAAAACTTTTTGCAGCAAATATCAGAGCCTTTCGGCTCTGTTCTGCAAGGAAATTTTTCATCGTATCCGCTAAAGCGGACAGCGAATCAATTTGCGAAAAAAGTTTTTTCACGTAGTTTGTTTACAAACTGCATACAATATCGATAAACAGTGAGGCACCATTTGTACCGAACTGTTTATCACACCTCCTGCAAATAACTCCCTAGTTCTTTTTTAAGGGAGATTTTAAACTTTTTTTTATTTCAGCGGCCAATTTTTGAATTTCGTCAAACCTATCCTGCTGTTTTAACTCTAAACTTATATAGTACAATTGATTGATTTTTTCTTTATCCGATTTTTTTATATCATCCATAAAAAGAATTTCATCATAACATGTATATTGATCTTGGTTATACGGTTTTGCATTATAAGGAGCGGCATTATCTATTTTTTGCTGCCACTGTTCAATATTTTTTTCGGGGGCTTCCTTAGGCGGTTTCAAATCTTTTGAAAGGCCGATATATGTATAATCGTCTCTTCTAGTTTTTGTATACATCTGTAAACCGCGCACTTCAATATCAGGTGTATTACCTTTTAAATTAAATCCCAAAGAAAGCTCTAAAGTAGTTTCTTTATCACAGGGAAAGTCTTTTTTCGATATTGAAAAATCATAATCTCCGGCCTTTATCGTTGTATTCTTTGAATTAAAATCAAATTTAATTGCTGCAAGCATAGGATCAATAGGATAATCTTTGGGAGATAAAGATAAAAATTCTTTCCAATCTCCGAAATTTGCATTATACGAAAGAATAATATAGTCAGTCATAAAACTATAATCAAGGTTATGTTCGTTCCTTGTCGAAGAAATTGAATCGATTCTACTCATAACATATATTCCTCCGGGAACAGGAAGAGAAAACGATATAACTTCCATGTCTGCAAAGGGAAGCTCCCAATAATTTATAAGCCATTTTCTACCGTAAACATCTATATGAGTTTCAGACCTTGATGCTTGACCATAAGATAAAATAGGAACTTTTTCACCTGCAATGGTTCTATAAATACGGTCAGCACTTAAAATATAGTCCATGTATAATTTAGGAGATTGTATAAGCTCTTTTTCGCTCACATTATCAGGTTTTTTTATCAAAGCCATTATTGAATTAAGCATTTTACCGTAAACGACTTTACCGTTTTGAGGAAGTTTATATTCTTTTATATCATTGGGAATAAATAATCCCCATTTTTTATTTTCTTGGCGTACCAAATAAAGAGGAAAAGAAGGTGCCCAAGATTCGTACATAATCTCTTCAGAACCCGAGGCTTTTGTAAAAGATTCAGTTCCTGAAAAACTATATTTTTTCTTCAAATCATCTATAATGTTTAGTGTAAATTTTTTATAATCGGATAGAACGGACTTTCGAACCTCCGTCAGTTTTTTAGGTAATTTTTCTTCATACTTGTATTCATAAAAGCTGCTTTCTTCGATAATGTGAGGCAGCCTATAAAAAATGGGAAGATAGACAGTGCCTACATTTTTTGCAATGTTTTTCGTCTCGGCAAAGGGAAGTGCATAGTTTAAATTTTCATTTTGGCTTTTCATTGTAATAATCCCTAAAACCATTCCATCAGGTGAAATAAGAGGGCCTCCGGAATTACCGGGGCTTGCTGCTGCCGAAAACCTAAGCCACTTCCATTCTCCGTTTCTTTCTTCAAATGTTTGACTTGTAAGAAGTCCGTTACGGATTATAATGCCTTCTCCTAAAGCATTGCCGACAGAAAAGGTCGGGGTATTTAAGTTAAACTCATTCAAGGCTGAAAGGCCTTCGCCTTTTACATGCTTATAATTTTCTGCCTCAAAAACTATAAAGTCCCGTTCAACAGAGTAACTTAAAACCGATCCTACCTTATAAACATCTCCCGATACCGAACGGAGGTGGTAGTCGTTATAAAAACTTTCTTCATAAAGATTAAAAACATGAGCGGCGGAATAAAATTTGCCGTCATCCATTAAAAAGGCGGTTCCTATAGGAATGTATTTGTCATTTCGTATTGCAAATGGAATCCTATCCATGGGAAGCTTTTTTTCATATTCCAGCTTTCCTTCTTCCGGTTTTAAAACAATGACTTCAAATACCGCTCCGTTTATTTTTTTCAGAACTTCAGGGCTTAGAACAGCCTGAGCGCCCAAAATTTGAAAAAATACCGCAAAAAATAAAATCATAAAAATGTTTTTAAATTTCATCATAACTCCTAATTTTTGTTCTCAATTATAAAACATCTCAATCGGTTTTTGGTTTTATCTTGATGAGGGATTATATCACAAGAATAAAGTACCGTCAATAAAAAATCTTAAACTTGACTTGAGATTGAGCTGTCTTTAACTGTGTAATTATAAATTCCCATTAAATTTATCTTTAAAAATTTCATTTAATTTTTTTGCAATTTTTAATCCTAAGTCTTCGTTAAATTTTATTTCCTTCCGATCATAGGTAAATATGCCGTTTATTTCGTCTTCTACGTCGCTTACCTGAGTATAGATTGAGGCACTCAAACCTTTTTCAATGGCAGGCAAAACATCTTTTTTATAAAGATTCCAAATAGCTTCATTCAATTCTTCTTTGCTGCCGAACATTTTATAACCGAATAAAATATCCGAACTCATGTGTCCTTGAACAGGCAAACTAAACCCTCCGAATTCCGTAAGGGCAAGAACCCTTCCTCTCTTGTCTTTTTTCGGCCTAAAGGCCTTATAGTAAATGTGGTAACTGTGAAAATCCCCTTCTCCCTGATCAAAGTAACCGCTTGCATGATCAATTAAGCGTGTTGTGTCTTTTTTGCGTATAAGGGCGGCGGCAGAGGCAGCATCGAACTGCCCCCAGCCTTCGTTAAAGGGAACCCAGACTGCTATGGAAGTTATACTGTACAATAAATCGATAGTACGCTCTGCATCGCGCATAAAATTTTTTCGGCCTGATTCGCTTTTTCTTCCATGAAGAGCATAGCGGCTTTTTCCGTCCTTAAAATTAAAACCGAGCCAAGGAGCATACTTTACAACAAAGTCTTTATATGGGCCGCCTCCGCTTACAAAGTCTTGCCATACAAGCATACCTAGTTTATCGCAATGATAATACCAGCGAAGAGGTTCTATTTTTATGTGCTTTCTAAGCATATTAAAACCCATATTTTTAAGCGTTTTAATTTCCCATATCATAGCCTCATCTGAAGAAGGGGTGTACATGCCGTCGCTCCAATAACCTTGATCCAAGAGACCGTGATGAAAAATCGGCTTTCCATTTAAACTTAAAACAGGTCCGGATTTGCCGTCAAGAAGTCCGAATTCCCTCATACCGAAATAAGAATACACAGTATCTTTTCCGGCTTTGATTTCAAGGTCATATAAAAAAGGACTTTCTGGGCTCCAGCTTTTAAAGTCATCCGGCATTTTTAAAAAGATATGGTTATCTTGAATGTTTCCTTCTGAGACCGCTTTTTCTCCATCAAATATTTTAACCGAGATATTACCTATCTGAGGAGGCAAACCGGCTCCGCAGCACATAAAGAGTTCCAATTCAACCTCTGCCTTTTTAAAGTGAGGGGTTATTTTTACAGTCTGAATGTAGTTTTCGGGGACTCTTTCAGACCATACCGTTTGCCAAATACCGCTTTGCCCCGTGTACCAAATCTCTCCACGGTTTAGGGTCTGTTTTCCGTAAGCTTCATCCCCAGTATCAGTATTATCTATAACTAAAACCGTAATTTCGGTTTTATCCGAATTTATAAAATCGGTTATATCGAAATAAAACGGCCAATAACCTCCGGAATGAGAACCGGCTTTTTTTCCGTTTATATAGACCGAACAATGCTGATCAACCGCACCGAAATGCAATAAAAGCCTTTCCCCATCCTTACACTTTTCAAAGGCAAATTCTCTGCGGTACCATAATTTTTTTCCGGGAAGAAGCTGTCTTTGTACTCCTGAAAGCAGACTTTCGGGCGAAAAAGGAACTATGATAGCTCCGTCCCATGTTTTGGGAGGTTCCCATTTTATGGGATGTCCTTCTGTTTCAGTTATTGCATAGTCCCACCGTCCGTTTAAACACTGCCAGTTTTCTCTTACAAGTTGAGGTCTCGGATATTCGTTTAATGGACAGTCCTTGTTTAGGCTTTCGCCCCAAGGTGTTAAAAGCTGTTTTATAGGTTTATTTTTTCTCATAGGATTCAGTGTCCTTAGGCTCATTGTTTTTTCGTTTATTGTAAAGCTTAGATGCAAAGTAAAGTGGAATGAAGGCGCAGAGGGCTAAAACGGCACCCCAGACATAGATAGACTCTACTGGAATATTTTCTGTTATGCCGAATTCGTTTACCACGGAACCGGCTCCATTTTTTACCAAAAAATTTCCTATCACTGTTCCAATGATCATTGGGGTCAACACAAAAAATAGAATACGCATACCTTCAAACTGACCGCGTGAAGTTTCAGGGTAAAGCTCTTTTACCCACATAGTCATAGATTGAGTTACAAGAATCTGGCCTGCACCGGCTAAAAAAACCGACAAAAAAAGAGGAATATTTTGCAGGCTAAACACAGCATCCTGATTAACCGATGATGGATTTATAAAAAGAGCTAAAACACAAAGGCCTAAACTGTTAAAAAGGATTGCACAAAAAGCAAGGATAGGTGTATATCCTTTATTTATAAGCCTGCTTGCCGGAATAACGGATAAGGAGGCGGCAAGCAAGCTTAAACCTTGAATGATTCCCATTTTCGCTGCATCGAAGCCCATACGGTAAATCATCCAGTTTCCCATGTGAACAAAATAAACATTAAATGAAATAAAAAAGACGGAACTTGTTATACAAGCCAGCATAAGTTCTTTGTGCGAAAAAAAACCTTCGGCCTTAAATACTGCTGCAAACTGCCGTGCAAAAGAGCCGGCTTTATGAGGCTTCAAGCCGGGCGAATCTTTTAATAAAAAAAGTGAAATAAGGCCTGTACCTATGACAAATAAGCCCATACACCAAAAAAGACGCTGGTAATTATTGTCGGTTCCGATTAAAAGGCCGCCCAACACAGTACCGGCTATTGTACCGATAACTGGCATAATTGCAAGCACAGCCCCAACCTGTCCTCGGTTTTTATCATTCGTCATATCGTTACTCCATGCGTTGTAACCTGAATCATTTGCCATGGAACCGAAAAAGCTCATAAAATCATCGGCGAGGATAACAAGTACGGCAGCCCATACAGATACCTTAGCACCGGTTCCAACCTGCCCGCTTCCTACAAATTCTGTTAGGCCGAAAAGGATGGTGGTAAGGCCCCAGACGATGTAGCCTATTGAAACAAAACGGCGGCGCTCTCCTACTCTATCCGATATGGTACCGAAGATAAAGGTCGAAAAGGTTGTTACCAATGCACTCGTAATAACCATAAGGGTTACGATTGAAGAATCTTTTGCGATTTTAGCATATACAAAGGTATTAAACCACTGATTTTCAATGTTCCAGCACAATTGTCCTGCAATGCCCAATCCCCACATTAAAAACCAAAAACGCTTTGTGTTCATAAGAGTTGTTTTTTCAATATCCGTATTTGTAAGCATTTTGCCTCCATACTTAATCCAATAAATTGCGCAAGACAATAGGTTAAACGCCGCTATCGAACTTTGCAAAACCTATTGACATTTTTTTAGTTTTGCTATATTATACCCCTCATTACGGGCAATAGCGCAGTTGGTTAGCGTACAAGTCTGGGGGACTTGGGGTCCCCGGTTCAAATCCGGGTTGCCCGATAAAGAACTTCGTTTTTTTAAAACGAAGTTCTTTTTTTATACTTACCTTTTAATATCCGAAAACAAGTTTTATTTTTGCTTCGGCTCCGGTACCTTTAAAACTTCCTGTAAATGAAGGAGATGCAGCCGAAACCGCCGTTTCAAGCCTAAAAACCCTTGTTTCCAAAAAGAGCCCCAGTTGATTTTTCCAAACTCTATCTTCACGACTCATTCCAATATATGCGCCCAAAACCTTTAAAAAACGGCTTTCCAATTTTAGTCCCGCATCAACATAAAAGGGCTTATAACAATGGCAGCCTATGCTGGGCGTAATAATCAAATAATCATTAAAAAAAGGTCTTATATCCGAGCTTACTGAAAGTTTTAATGGCCTGAATATATTTTTTGTAGGTAAATCATAGGTTAAATTTGTCTCGGTAAAAGATCCGCTGGGAGGCTTTATTTGAGATGCTTGATCAGGTGTTATAAAGCCATTCATATATTGAATTAGAGATTCCATTCTAAAATCTCCCTCATATATTTTCGAAATACCCTTATTTAGTCTGGACGGAAAAATAGGAATATTTATAACATTAAAATTCAGATTAGCAAGATCATTGAAAGTATAGGTACCGTAAAAGTTAAAATCTACACCGCCTCTTGATAAAATGTCTCCTATGTCTAATTTGGAATTAGGGTCTCCAAATATAGGAAAGTGAGAGTACAAATTTAGTTTTAACTTACCCCTTGCAACTATTTTTCCGGTTATAGGATCATTGATAAACTCATAATCCCCCATATCCGATTCCATATAAAATGCTGGTATAAAATAAGAAGTGCTTACTCTAAATTTAAATGAATTAAATTTCATACCGTAAAAAATACCCGTATCTGTAAAGCCTTGTGATATTCCCGTTATTTTTCCGCTGAAGCTGTTTGAAGAAAGATTTCCATTTGCTGCAAAGTCGATTAAATTTTTAGGAATATTTGAAAATTCGTAACCCTCTGTTTTTATAAAAAAGCCGAACTCGGCTTTTGACTTTATATAAATATCCAAGTATATATTTGCCGTTCCGGCTGCAGATAAATCAAACCCGGCCTTAGGCAATGCTTTTGACATATCAGATAAGTCAATATCAAGAGTTTTTTGAAATAAATCGGTAATTTTAAAATATGAATTGGAAACCCCAACTTTAACTTCAATACCGAACGCAAAAGCCTCTCTGCTGTTTTTAAAAAACGATTCCTTAGGAGGCTTTTCAATTTCTTGAACTTCGGTTTCGGTATTTTCAGGTATTTCCGTTTCGGGTTCTTTAGAATCCGCTTGCTCAGTATTTTCATCATCATTAACAGGAGACTCAACTAAATCTATTCCGTTTCTTTTTCTTATTTCGTTGAGCATTGTTTCTGTTTGCTCATCTGAATCATAAGCTGAAGAGATATCTTCTTCGGAATGTGTATTTAAAACAAAAAATGAAAATATTAAAAATAAAAAAATATATTTTTTCATTTGCATTACCTCTTAAAATTCATAATTTATATCCATATTTGCGACAGTATAAGCCGAAAAGTTTAAGGTGCCGTTTTTTATTAGTTTTTGATTTGATTCTTTATCAAAATACAGATTTACTTCGATGGGAAATGGTACCCTATTTTGAATTTCCCGTAATTCGTTTTTAGATATTTTTATTGAGATTTCATTGGTTCCGGGTTTTAATAAAATATTTTTCTTAAATTTATGTGTACCGCTTTCCTTCCAATCAGGGTTTAAAATTTCAATTTTAAGATCAACACCTAATTGATTGTAATAATTTATTACGAGAGTCAATTCTTTTGTTTTATTGATAATATTATTGGTGCTGTCATTTGCTTCTTTCCTTGAAAGTATATCCTCAATCAACATAATTTCTTTTTTTATACTTTCGCTTACATACGCCTCAGCCTGAATATCAAAAACAATGTCGGTATTGAATTCTGCTTTGTATTTATTTACACCCGTTTTATTTTCTATAGCATCCAATGCTTCTTTTGTAACAATGATTTTTTTCAATTTAGCACTTGCATCAAATTGAATTTGTTCTGCCTTATCTTGAAATATACCTTTAATATCAATACTTTCATTGGACAAACTTGCTTCTGACAGAAGAGTTTTGTATGAATATGCTGTTAAAAAATCAGGCCTTTTATCAACAAAAGAAATTTCTTTTGCTTCTCCATCTTGGATTATATTAATGGAATTGGATGTTCCATTTTCTTTTGTGTATTTAAGCTTTACATCTGTTTTTAGTGTAGGCTTATCTTTCTTTTTAATAAGATCCGAGTTAAGATAAATATAAGCTGCTATGGGTTTCGGCAGAATTTTACTCAAATCCTCATTTTCTTTAAAGATATCCAAGTCCATAGGATTTTCAGGGAAGTTATTTTGTATGGAATTGTTTGTGGTTTTAGGTTTTATACAAGCCTTATTCCAGTCAAAATTTACGGTTATATTTCCGCTCAAGGAATATTCATGGTTATTCTCGATATTTTTTAGTGTTAAAGTGTTTGGATTTGACGAACCATCATACCCTGAAAGGCCGAGCGTTGCCGTAAAGTTTAATTCGCTCAATCCAGCAAGTTCTAATTTGTGATTTTCTTTTTTAAGTATGGTATGGTTTTCAGTATTACTTTGACCAGTTTTAAAAATGTGAGCGTTATCACCTATGGTTGATTCAATATTAGATTCAATATTAATAGTTATATCATTTCCTTCGGGTAAATTGTTTGTAAGCTGAATATCTGCCGAAATTGTTTTAAATTCTATCCAGTCTACAATAGTTTTTAAGTTAGTTAGATCTTTGTTTACATTATAGGTAAGATTCCCCAAATCTTTTTCAATCTTAATTTCTTTAAATTTTTTAATATCGCTTTTTATATTTAAAGTTAGAGCTCCGCTTCCTCCATAGTTTGCCGGTATTGTTCCTGTTATTACTATTTTTCCTCCAATCTTAATTCTATCCGTTGATTCTATTGTTTCATTATTTAGATCTAATTCACCTATTAGATTGTCACTTGTTTTCGTGTTTGTAAATTTTTTCCAAACCTCAGATTCACCATTCTTTTTTACTTGTATCCCGCTATAATCAATTTTTATTGTATTCGGTAAACTATTGGCTCCGGATATGGAAATATTCAGCTTGCCTTCTGCAATCTGGGCCGATATGAAATTTTCTCCGCTTGGTTTTATTTCAGGGAAACTGCCAATAGGCAGTTTTAATGTAATATCACCTCCGGCGGCGTTGGCCGGAATTACGGTATTGCTTAGTACATGGCTTTTTTCAATTTTAATTTCATGAATGTTAATCTTTTGTTCATCAATATTTTTGTTCAGACTATCTCCTGTAAAATCTTTGATTTTAGTTATATGCTCGGACATATCAATTGTTTTTGCAGCAACAGGATAATGTATCAGATAGTGCAATGCATTCCCTTCGCCGCCGTATTCATAGACTTTAATATTATCAAGACCTGTTCCCATGCTCTTGATTTTTTCTTCTATAGATTTTTTATCTATAAAATTATCTATCTTTATTTCCTTACTACCAAGGTTAACCTTTACTTGAGGGGCTGCTTTTATCTTAACTTTTTTTACAAATCCTTGCTTGCATGATGCTAAAATAATCAGAATTAGAATGCCGAAAAATATAAATTTCTTATGTTTCATAAACTTCTCTCCCGGTAAAAGTTGTGATCGGACAAGATAAAATATTTTATCTTATGCCTTATGATTATATCAAATTTCTCTATACAAATCAAGTATAAAATCAATATCTTTTTTTATTTATATATTGATATATTCTTACATTTATGATAGCATTTACAATATGAGAACTCTCGACAAATCATTACCGTTATTATTAAAACGGATTTCGGCACAATATCCAAACATACGAGCTCAAATGTTTAAGGGTGAGGATAAGGAATTTAAAAGTCTTTCTTATAAACAGTTATATGAAATTTCCCTTGATTTTGCAGCAGGACTGCTTTCTATAGGGGTAAGGCCTAAAGACCATGTGGGGCTTATAGCCGATAACCGTAAAGAATGGCTTCATGCAAGTTTTGGCATCATGAATATCGGAGCTGCAGATGTTCCGCGAGGCTGTGATGCTACCGAACAGGAAATTACTCACATCCTTTCCTTCTCAGAATGTAAATTTGCCGTTTTAGAAAATGAAGCACAAATAAAAAAAGTTTTAAGCAATATAGAAGAAATTCCCCTTCTGCAATCGATTATAAGCATAGATAATGCCGATTTTAAAAAATTTGAAGAAGAATTCGGCATTAAAGAAAGAAATATTAAATTTTATACTTATGCTCAAATTATAGAATTGGGCAAAACTGCAAGAATTGAAGGTAAATTCAATCCTGAAGAATATGCGGAAAACGTCGATACCGATGATTTGGCATCTATAATCTTCACATCGGGTACTACCGGAAACCCTAAGGGTGTTACTATGACCCACAGAAACTTTATGACGCAGCTTATGGAGCTTCCGGATAGGATTATACTTAAACCGGGCCAAAAAGCTATTTCGGTACTTCCCGTTTGGCATTCATTTGAAAGAGCTTGTGAATATGTTATAATTATTTCAGGCGGTACTATCGCTTATTCAAAGCCGATAGGAAGTATTCTTTTAGCGGATATGCTAAAAATAAACCCGACTCTTTTCCCCTCTGTCCCAAGAATCTGGGAAGCCGTTTATGACGGCATCTTTAAGGCAATGAAAAAAAGAGGCCGCCCCCTTTATTACCTCTTCTTATTCTTTATTGAAGTCGGAATAAAAACAATGCGCCTAAAAAGGAGAGTAACGGGGCAATGCCCGCATTTTCAGCGCATAACTAAGGTGCTCTACCCAATATTGGCTCTTATACCGCTTTTATGTATTGCTCCTATGTATTATATCGGGGATTTGCTTATTTACCGAACAATCCGCAAAAAGTTCGGAAAATGCTTTAGAGCAGGAGTCTCCGGAGGAGGTGCCTTGCCGCCCAATGTTGATGAATTTTTTTGGGCAATCCGAATAAGCGTTGTCGAAGGTTACGGTATCACAGAAACGGCTCCGGTTATTTGTGTACGGCCGATGCCTAAGCCTGTTTTCGGTACTTTGGGTAAACCGCTCGCTTGTTTTGAATCTAAAATTATAGATAAAAATGGAAACGAATTGCCTCATAACAGAAAAGGATTGCTTCTTGTCAAAGGTGATGCCGTAACAAAGGGCTATTATAAGGATCCTGAAAGGACAGCTGAGGTTATAGATAAGGACGGCTGGTTTGATACCGGAGACCTTGCTATAAAAACAATTGATGGAGAATTAATTCTTAAAGGCCGCCGAAAAAATACTATAGTTTTAAGAGGCGGAGAAAACATCGAGCCTGTTCCGATAGAAGTAAAACTGCAGGAATCTCCCTTAATTTCTATTGCCGTCGTTTTAGGCCAAGATCAAAGAGCCTTGGGAGCCCTAATTGTGGTTAATAAAGAAAACCTCCAAACATGGGCGGCAAATAACGGCTTAAGAAATGTGCCTGTCGCAGAGCTTGTACATGACTTGAATGTACAAAAAATGTATGAGGCTGAGGTTGCAGAACTGGTTAACTCCAAAACCGGTTTTAAACTATTTGAAAGAATAAATAGGATTGTCCTTCTTCCTGAAGAGTTTCAGGCGGGCAGGGAATTATCTGCAAAGGGCGAAATGATGCGTCATAAGATAAATCAGCTTTACCGCAAAGAAATCTATGAACTTTTTAAATAAAAAATAAATTTCAAAAAAAAAAGAACTCAAATTATTGAGTTCTTTTTTTGCGGCGAACTGGACTTGAACCAGCACACCCGTTAAGGCATCAGCACCTCAAGCTGACGTGTCTACCATTCCACCACCGCCGCAACTGAAACGATTTTATCAGATAATCAAAAAAAAGTCAATAGAAAACAAAAACTAATTTTCATTTGAAGTTTCCTCTGTGTCTGTGATTTCAGGCATAATTTCGTCATTTACCGGAGGATCGATAAAAATAGAAGGATCAATTTCAAGAGGGGCTGAGTCGATTTTTATTTCTTCTTCGCCCTGAGCCATACCGGAATCCTTTATTCTATCTATACCTATATCTCTTAGCTTTATGCCGGACGTATGTTCCGTACAGACTTCCGTCGGCTGTGTTCCATATAAAAATGGAAGAGTAACTGTTTCATCGGTACAGTTTTCTGAAGGCAGCATTCCTGATTTTTTACATACATCCACCATTATAACCCCTTTTTCGGGTCTAACAAAATCCTTAAAAGGCTTATTTTTATGAACTTCACGCATAAAGTTTGCCGCTACATATCCAGAAAGGGCAGCTCCAGTGTTATCCGTTCCTAAAGAATAGCCCCCTCTATCAAAGCCGTACCATGCAATAGCAGAATAATATGGAGAATATATTGCTGCCCATGAAGCTGACCAGTTTTGTGTCGTTCCGGTCTTTGCAGCCATAGGCATTCTAAATGTTCTTCCCGTTCTTTCATCTTTATAATCGAATTTTTTACCGCCTGAAGAAGCACTGAATAGGGTTCCCAGAGTTATGGATTTTTTTAAGATTTCGGTCATTATAAAGGCATTACTTGGGCTTATGACCTGCATTGCCGTTCCGCGTTTACGCTGTTCAATACGTAAGTCAAGCTCGGGATCCATTATTGTAACACCGTTCCTATTTTCGATAGATCTTACGGCTATGGGATCTACGGCTCTGCCTTGGTTTCCGAATATTGCAAAGGCTCTTAAGAGCTGTACAGGCGTAACGGAACTTATTCCAAGGGCTAAAGGATAGACCTTTTCAAAGGTTCTGTCAATTTCGGCCGGATCTGTAATACCCATAAGACTTGCAATACGGTCTATAGCTCTATCAAAGCCCACCATTTCCAAAGTTTTAATTGCAGGAATATTTAAAGAAAGAGGTAATGCCCTATAAACCAAGACTGTTCCGTTCCACTTTCCACCGTAGTTATTTGGAATATATTGCACTCCGTCAGCAGATTCAAAAACTTGAGGTGAGTCATCCATTCTTGTAGCAGCTGTAATCACCTTTTCGTCAATTGCTGCAGAATATATCAAAGGTTTTATTGTGCTTCCTACCTGAAGTTTTGATTGAGTTGCCCTTATAAGCTGGTTGGACTCATTGAATTGACTTCCTCCAATCAGGGCAGTTATATAGCCTGTTTCATTTTCAATAGAAATAAAGGTTCCTTCTACAACTCTTTCCATTAAAACTTCCTGCATTTTGGCGGTTGACTGCTTGGTAAGAGTTTTTAGGTTGTCTATGCCGCACATTAGGGCTAATACATCGATGGTATTGTTTAGGTTGTTTCGATAATAGGAATTAGTTTTTACTTTGAGTTGTTTTTCTCCCATATTAAGAGATTCTATTCCGAAGCAGAGGGTCAAAAGAGAAGTCAGATTACTGTACTGTTCCGCCTGACTAAAGGAGGTTGAGGTTGAGGCAATTACTCTGTTATTAGCTATTTCAATGTATTTTTGAAATTCATTATCTGCTATTTCTTGATGCCTTAAATCACAGGTAGTATGTACAGTATATCCGTCCTTGTAAAGGTTCATAGTGCCGTATAACATATTGTCGGCCACTTCTCGTCTTACATATTCCGAAAACCATCTGGCCTTGTCTTCACGGGTAAGCCATGCCGATAGTGCAATTCTGGTATAGTCAAAGTTAGCCCAATAGTCTTCAAAGGAATCAGCCGCTTCCTCCTTTGATACAAAGCCTAAGTTTATCATGGCCTCAAGGACATTTTCCTGTCTTTCCCTTGCTCGGTTAGGGTAAGTAAATGGATTATATCTTGTAGGGTTTGAGAGCTGAATAATTAAGATAGCAGCCTCTGCAGGTGTAAGCTCTGCTGCAGAATGTCCAAAATAAAAACGGGATGCGGCGCTTACCCCATTTGTGCCTCCGCCGAAATAAGCTTCGTTCAGATATAGCATCATTATCTCATCTTTTGAATGCCGCCTTTCCATCTGGATTGCCCACCAGAGTTCTTTTACCTTTCTTTTTATGCTTCTGTCGGTTCTATCACAATAGAGAAGGCCTGCAATTTGCTGGGTAATTGTACTTCCTCCCCCTAAAGATTTTCCCATAAGCTGTCCTATGACAGCCCTTATAATTGATTTTATTCTAAAGCCCTTGTGTTCGTAGAATAGACGGTCTTCACGGGCTAAAAGAGCTGCAATCAGATTAGGAGAAATATCTCCGTAATTGATGAGCTCTCTCTTTTCGTCCAATGAGAATTCGGTGATTAGGTCTCCTCTTATGTCCAATATTCTTGACGGGAGGGACGGGTTAAAGTCAACGAATAATTCGCTTTGCTTTATATTTTTTGTCATTGCAAGCATTTTTCCGAGAGCAAATGCTCCGCCCGCTAAAACGAGAAAAATCAAAATAAGATATAAATATATTATCTTGCTCAGCTTATTCATACAGTTAAATAAAACATAATTTTAAGTTTTTTACAAGTGGGTAGTTTTTTTATTAAAAAAAAGAGCCGGTTAAAAAACCGGCCCGCCCATCAGGCTATCGGCAGCCGGTGGGTGGGAGGGGAACCGACCGCCGATATTTATTTATCGGCTAAGGATAAAAAAACTTAAGAGCATCTTTAAAAACTTGGTTAGATTTTTAGAGTCTCTCTTAAATTTATCTTTTCTTATTTTTTAGAATAATCCATCTGATTTTATCTGCAAGGTTAAATAATTTGTACATAAGATGTTTATAAACAAAGTCGAATGTCCCTATGTATTCTACCAGCTGAGGATTGTAACCTGCTTTAAATTTATGAAAGCCGTACCATGAATTCTTTGTGTCAGGATTTGGTCCTAAGCAGCCCCAAAGGTCAAAAAGAGAACAATTTGACTCTTTTCCGTATTGAATAGCCTTCCACATTATAAGGTTATTGGGCATTAATTCTCTATGATTATTGCTTGATGCCCCGTATGGATAGTAAAGTTTCCCGTTAAATTTAAAGAGTATCCATGCAGTTAAAACCTCTTCTTCATAAACGGCTTCAAATATTCTAAGGGTATCTTTTGGTAATATTTTAAACATCTGTCTAAAGTATTCTCCATTGTGATTAAAAAAGCCCTGTCTTTTTGTGGTTTCTTCCATCAGTCTTATATAGTCTTCCATACCCTCTTCGGTACTCTTATCGATTATAGTAACTCCTTTTTTTTCGGCAAGGCGAATGTTATACCTTGTCTTGGAATGAAAAGAGGCTAAAAGCTCATCTTCGGTTTTTTCTATATTTAAAAGAAAATTATATTTTTCAAAAAAAGGTTTGCCTTTTTTTGCTCCGTTTTTCAACAAGAAATTTTTCTTATCCCCAATAGACGTTTTTAAAAAAGCTGCCTCTGAATAAACGGCTTCTAAATGGTTATCTTTTTGTGCGGGGCAAAAGATATCCGGCTCTACCTTTATAAATATAGCTTTATGTTTTTTTGCCGTCTCTTTTAAGGCTTCAATGTTTTCTTGCTCCGGCATTACTGTTTTTGAGGCTATCCCAACCGTATACTTTGTCTTAGGTATTTTAGAAAAAATAATCTGAATACCGCTTTTTAATTTTCCGTCTTCAAAAAAACCTATACGTTCAGCAATAGCGCCCATACTTTCTTTAAAATCACCCCAAGCCCATGATTGGATGGGATGAGAAACAACCTTATCGAACTCGTCTTTATATTCGGATGTTAAAAACCTAGCTTCCATCATTTATAACTCCCTCAATCGGCAGATAAACAGTGAGGCTGAATTCCTGCAGAACTGTTTACCATACCTCCCATAATATTCCTTATTTATTTTTATCTACAAAATCGGCAGGGTTTTTTGGTATACCTTGCTCACGTATTTCAAAATGAAGATGAGGCCCTGTCGACATTCCGGTAGAGCCCACAGCACCGATAATTGTGCCCGATTTTACGGTTTCATTCAAGCTCGCATACACCTTGCTCAAATGGCCGTACAGGCTTGCCCTTCCATCGGTGTGGGTTAAAATAATATAGTTTCCATAAACATTGTTATAAGATACTTCCTTTACCCTGCCTGCTGCACAGGCCATAACGGGGCTTCCTGTAGGAGCCGCAAGGTCTATTCCCGGATGATAGCTTGCCTTGCCCGTAAATGGGTCCTGCCTTTTGCCGAAGCCCGAAGTTATAACCGCATCTTTAAGAGGAAAGCGGTAAAAGGGCATAAAGAAAAAAGCTCTTACCGTTCCGTCAAAAATTTCTCCCGGAAAACAAAATATCTCACGTTTCTCTTCGGGGCCGTATATTTTTATTTTTACCGGTTCTGTTTTATTCTTTTTAAAAAGAGCTTCGGTAAGTTTTTCGATACTTGAAAGGGATTTTTCGGGAAGATAAACGGCAGGCATTGTCGGAAGAATCAAGGTACGCCCTGCAATGTCAGTTTGAACGGACTCAATTCTATTTAAGGTAACAATTGCATCATATGGAATAGAACATCGGGCTGCAATTTTTATTATAGTATCTTCACCGGTTGCCTTATAGGTGTAAAATCTGATAGGAAGTTCATTTCCTGTTTTTGCTGCAGCCAAAGCCTTGCGTGCATCAGCTACATCGTCGCAATATTGAACAAAAAGATAGTCATCAATAGTTAATTTTTCTATTTGAGGATAGGGAACTTGGGCTCTTAAAATTGAAGCTGATAAAAAAAAGAATAAAAATAGAAATTTAAAAGCCTTCATTACCGTTTATTTTTTGATTGGTCTATTCCAAAGGCTAAAAAACCGTAGATCACAAAAATCAAAATAAGAACAATTATAGCCGGTATCTTATTAAAGGTCAAAACCAATTTAGCACATAATATAAGGCCGCCTATTACGGTTATTTTTTTTAAAATGGAAATAATGAGTCCGCTAGGGCTTTTTTTATATGCTTTGATTGTTTTCTTTACTAAAATGTAAAGAATCCCGCATACAAAAACGCTTATTGAAATTATTGTGTACAAACTTACATTAGTAACAGCTAAAAACCATAAAGGATAGGCTACTGCGACACCTGCAAGTACACACACTCCGGCAATAGCCGAAAAGGTCAACAGACCGAAAAAAAACGACCCATAGCCCCTAATAATTTTTCCAAAACTCATAAAGCCCTCCGGACTCGTGATTGAGGTTATCACGTCTTAAAATTTAAGCCGGATTATTCCTCTGAGATTGCTTCAACAGGACAAACGCCTGCACAAGCACCGCAGCTGATACAGGTATCAGCATCAATTACGTGTTTGCCTCCGGCTTCGCTGATAGCGTTTACGGGGCATTCACTTTCGCACGCAGCACAGTTCGTGCACTCATTAGAAATTTTATAAGCCATTTGCATACTCCTTATCATAAATTTCCATGTCTTCATTATAACATTTACATATAAAAAAGGCAATATAAAAGCGGCATAAAAAAAGAGATTGGCACTTGTGCCAATCTCTAAATTAAACGCTCTTGAAGTAAGATTCAAAACGTATTATTATCGGTTAAGAAAAAACGGCATCCGGATGTCAAAATAATGCCGTCTATAACCCCGACCGTTACTTATATTATCGGGTTTATACAAAAAAAACTTAAATTTTTTGTGAAAAATGTGTTAAAAAAGATAAAATTTATGATAATTTTTAATAAAAAAAGGGATATAAGAAAATCTTATATCCCTTTAAGTGCCGTCGGACAGAATCGAACTGTCGACACAAGGATTTTCAGTCCTTTGCTCTACCGACTGAGCTACAACGGCGTAACAAAGGCGATATTATCAGTTTTTCCAAATTATGTCAATAGGAAACCTCGAAAAACTTCAGTTTTTTGGGCTGAGTTTTGCTCATCGGTTGTCCTTGATTTTAATTTTTCAATAAATTGCCTTACTAATCAACAACCCCGACGCAGAGCGTACGTTGCGCAGCAACAGGGTATTAACCCGCACTAATAAATTAGCTTGACCGGGCAGTGGTCGGATCCCATTACTCCGTCTAAAATAACCGATTCTTTTATTTTGGTTAAAAACGAATCATTTACACAATGATAATCCAGTCTCCAACCGATATTCTTTTCTCTGGCCCTAAAGCGGTAGCTCCACCATGTGTATTTTTCCTTTTCTTTACAAAAATGCCGAAAGGTGTCGGTATAGCCCGATGAGGTAAACTCATCCATCCACGCCCTTTCTTCAGGAAGGTAGCCGGGATTTTTTTCGTTTGCTTTCGGGTTTGCAAGGTCTATGGGTTTATGAGCAATATTATAGTCTCCGCATAGAATAACATTATTTCCTTTTTTTTGAATGGAATCACAAAATTCGAGTATGGCTGCACAAAAATCCAGCTTGTAGCCTAGACGGGCTCCTCCGTCTTGTGAGTTAGGAAAATAAGCAGAAATAATCGAAACCTTGTCAAAGTCGGCAATAAGGACTCTTCCTTCATCGTCAAATTCCTTTAAACCCATTGTCCTTATTTGAAGAGGTTCCTTTTTTGTAAAAATAGCTGTTCCCGAATAACCGGCTCTTTTTGCAGAAGACCAATAGGCAAGGTATTTCCCTTTCGGCAGTTCCGGTTCGGTAAGCTCTTTGCTAAGTTGAGCCTTTGAAGCCTTTGTTTCCTGTACGCAAAGCACATCAGGATTTTCGGTATTAAGCCAATCCAAAAAGCCTTTTTTTTCAACGGCTCTGATGCCGTTTACATTCCATGAAATAATCGAATTCATTATTCCCCCATAAAAACTTTTATAACTGCGATAAGATTTCGGTGTGGTCTTCAAAGATGGCAACCGTGTGTTCCATATGGCATGAAACCGACCTATCAGCCGTTACAACAGTCCAACCGTCTTTTTTTACCTCAACATCGGCCGTTCCCATGTTAATCATAGGCTCTATTGCGACCACCATTCCGGCCCTTAGGCGGGGATTAGGCCTCATTCTTTCAGGCACATTCGGAATACTCGGATCTTCGTGTACACCGAGTCCTACACCGTGTCCGCAGTAGTCATAAACAACCCCGTAATTATGGGCACTAGCCAAATTAAATACAGCCTTTGAAATGTCTGAAACTCTTTTTCCTGCCTTACATGCTTCAATTCCTGCATAAAGACATTGCGTAGTAACCTCTAAAAGTTTTTTATTTTCCTTTGAGACATTGCCGACGGGATAGGTTATGCAGGCATCACTTATATAGCCGCCAAGGTCTATTCCTATATCCATCGAAACAAGGTCTCCGTCTTTTACTATTCTTTTGCCGGGCACGCCGTGAATAACCTCTTCATTTATCGAAATGCAGGCAGCCCCCGGAAAGCCTTCTGAATACCAAGCGGGAACACCTCCGATTTTTTTTATGTAGTTAACACAAAAATCATCCAGCTCTTTTGTACTAATCCCGGGCTTGATTACGGGCTTTAATTCTTCAAAGAGTTGAGCAAGAGCCTTGCAGGATTTTCTGATTCCGTTAATTTGTTCTTCCGTTTTAATTATAATCATAACGATTCTCCAATTGATTTTGAATAATTTTTATTCCTTTTAGTTTGGGGCTAAGCTGCATTGCCTCATTTAAATATTGAGATGCCCTGTATGTATCTCCAAACCTATAATATATTTCGGACATACGCTTAAAAATGTTAGCCCTATCTATCTTTTTAAAACCCAATTCTAAAGAGGCTTCATAGCAGTTTAGCGCAAGCTCATCTTCCACATACCTATGCAGTTTATCTTTTATTATGGATTTTATCAAGTCTGTAACTTCAGGAAAAAAATGTTTAAAATAAGGTTTTTGTTTTTCCAAATAAAAAATCTCTTCCAAAAGTAAAAAAGATTCATAGTATTCGCCTCGAAAATAAAGTTCTTCTGCAAGGACAAAACCGCAGTCCATAAAATCTTCTTTATCAAAATATTTTGAAAGGTAGAAACCTCCAGCCTCGCTCCTTCTTTTATTGTATTCTTCTACGGCAGATTGTTCCAATCCGTGGAAAAGATCAAAAAAAATTAGTTTTGCACGGCTTTCATAATCCGTTTTTTTTAAAAGCCATAAACGGTAATCAAAACTTTCAGCTGTATTCTTTTTTGAAAAAAAATCAAAATAATCGAACGGGTTTTCGCCGGCCGTTTTTTCTTTTAATATGGCTTGATAGGCATTTAAAAGAAGCCTCATAGCCGATTCGGATTTTTCTTTTTGTTCTCCGGTTTTATGCTGAATTAAATCGGGATGATGAAGTTTTGCTTTTTTTCTAAAAGCCGTTTTTATTTCGGCAACCGAAGCCTCGGAAGAGATACCTAAAAGAGCATAGTTATCATTTTTTTTCATCATAGAATTTGTAATGCTAGCATTTATTTAGGCGGTATGTCTAGTAGTCGCATTGGCTCACATTAAAACAACATTACCGGCAAAGTAAAAATATTCATCTAAAAAAAAGCTTTATAAAAACAGAACGCCGAATAGGGCTCCGGCTGCAACCAAAACGATAGGATGAAGCTTTTTAAAAAACAAACTTACAAAAAATAGGATCCAAAAAAAAGCAAATTGTTTTATATGTACTATGTCGGTTATTTTACCGCTTACTCTAAATACAGGTAAATTTAAAATGGAAATATTTATTACCTGCCAACAGGCAACTGCAATCATACCGACAGATCCCGCCCTTAAGCCGTAAAAGCTTTTTTTTACCAAAGGTTTTTCTTGAAATGCCGAAGCAAAACGGGCTATCAAAACTATAACTACCAAAGAAGGAAGAACAATACCCGTAGTTAAAACTACACTTCCTAAAATACCGTAAAGCTCATAGCCTACATAGGTTGCCATATTGATCCCCATAGGCCCAGGTGTAGATTCAGAAATAGCAACCATAGCAAAAAAATCTTCGGAACTTATAAGTCCTCGAGAAATTAATTCCTGCTGCATGAGAGTAATAGAAACAAGGCCGCCGCCTATTGAACAAAGACCTATGTACATAAATAAGAAGAACAAAGCAATAAGGCTCATAAGGTTTCCTCATTCTTTTTTAAAAGCCGGCTTGATTTGATTGTTTGAAAAAGCCAGCCTGAAAAGGCTGAACCTATGACTATCCATACACCCTGCACATTAAAAACAAACATTAGAATAAATGAAAGAGCCGCTATAAAAAATGTGCAAAGGTCAAAAATCGTTTTTTTTCCGAATGAAAAAACCGCTTTTACCAATAATACGGAAACTGCAACATTTACTCCCTTTAAGGCTTTTTGTACCCAAATCAATTCATTAAAATTTGAAACAAAGGCGGCTATGAGGGTAATGATTATCAAAGACGGAAATACAATTCCTGATGTAGAAAAAATAGAGCCTATTAACCCGCCTCTTTTATACCCGACAAAGGTCGCAACATTTACAGCGATAATTCCGGGTGTACTCTGACCTATTGCAAAATAATCTAAAATTTCATCCTCGGTAAGCCAGCCCTTAGAATCAACCAAATCTCTTTTTAATATAGGCAGCATGGCAAGGCCTCCGCCGAAAGTTACAAGTCCTATCTTAAAAAAACTTACAAAAAGAGAGGAATAGTTTTTTAAACGATTTGCTTTGTTCATTTTTACATCTTCTTATCGTAAAGGTTAGTCTTCAAGAATATTTTTAGAATCAAACCAAATTTTTTCAAGGCTGTAAAAATTGCGGGCAGTTTCGCTCATTAGATGCACAACAATACCGCCCAAATCTATAAGCCTCCACTCATCTCCGTCGGGAGATTTACGCTTGGTATGATATTCTTCCAGATTGTGTTCAGGTAAGAATTCGTAAACTCTTTTTTCCAAACCGCCCGAATGAGCGGCACTTGTTACGGTACAAATTACAAAAAAATCCGTCCAAATATTTTTATCCCGTAAGTCCAGTACAACAACATCTTCGCCCTTAAAATCGCGCAATAATTTTCCAAGCTCCAAGGCCGGAGCATAAAAGTCAAAATTTTCTATCATTAGTTTTATCCTTATCAATCACCATTATCTTTTTTATCGTTCTTTTTTTCAACGACAAAAAAACCGTTAAAATCCGAACCCAAAATCAGGGTAAAGTCAACATTGGTTTCACTTCCGTATTCTCCTTCGGCAGGAAGCTGCGTAGTTTGAATATTTTTACATCTTATAACCTTTGCAACAATGTTTGCTACGGAAGGGTTTCCGATTCTATCTATCAAAACCGTTTCCTCTACAGGATTTTCGGAATTTCCTATACTTACAACATCATAGGCAAAGCTTTGATAAAGCTCTGAGGTAGTCTTTGCAAGGCCTTGTACATTTGTTCCGTTTAAAATTTCCAAAGCATAAACACGCTCAAGGGCTGAAGAATCATCGGAAGCCAATACTGCAATTGTTTGGCGGATAATTTCTTTTATCTGCTGCCCTTCTCTAAACGGAGTTAAAAGACGCTTGTCTTCGATAATTCGAAGAGCTCCTGTAAGCCTCTGCGGAACCAAACGCTCAGAGTCCATCTTGCTTATGGATTCAAGCAAATTCTTTAAATCGGAACCGGAAACATTCGAGTTGAAATTATCGCTTAAAATCGAAAATCTCTCCTTAGAAAAAATCTCAGGTGAATTATCGTTTATAGCCCTAAAAAGAGCCAAAACAGCCTTTTGTTTTCTTGCAGCAGCCTCGCCTTCAGCATCCAATTCATCCTCATAAACAAGAAAGTCCCGTATTTTGTCTCCGTCAAGAGAAACGGAACCTGAAGGTAAGAGGATGCGCATATTATCGTTATCTATGTCTACCGGCGAAGGAATAAATACCGATAGCCCGCCCAGCATATCGGTCAACATAGCAAAGTTGTCAAGATTACATGTCAAATAAAACGGAACTGAAATACCGGCAAGTTTTTCTATTTCAGCCTTAAAGCTCGATATACCTTTTTCGGTGTATACGGCTCCTATTGCATCCGTGCGGTTTAAGGATTGAATAATCAAGCCTATATTCGCCGGCACATCAAACATAGCAGCTCTTTTTGTTTCAGGATAATAGGCTAATATACTTATAGAAATAGGAACACCCTTATCTTCAACCACTAAAAGAACTTTTAAAATCTTATCGGAGGAAAGATAATCCTTAACGGTATCTCTTTGCATTTTTAAAAGAACTACAACAAAGGAAGTAATTAAAACAATAAGAATTACTACAAGGAATATAATATTTTTCCCCGTATCCATAAGTTTTATTTTCACCTTTTAAGCTCCTTTTGTATTTGCTCATACATTTTTTTTGTTTCCGGATGAGTGCTCGCTCCTTTTTTTTCGATATAGGCAAGGTTCCAATCCAAGACTGCAAGCATCAACTCATTAAGAGAAGAAGATTTTACCATATCTCGAAAGTTTTGGGTATTAGGACGGCCGGGTTCTATTTTATCGGCGATATAAATAATCTTTCCCAAGGCATCTATTCCCTCATATCCGAAAGTATGAAAGGCAGCGGCTTTTAAAACGGACTCATCATTGATGCCGAATTTGTTTTGCAAAACTACGGCAGCCGCTCTTCCGTGTAAAAGATTTAAGCGGCTATTTTCAATATTGTCAATTCCAAGCCCGTCGGCTTCTACAAGTTTTACCAGCTCTTCATCGGAACATTTTTTACAAATATCATGAGCAAGGCCTGTAAAATATGCAAGAGCAGGCGATACGCCTTCCTCTTTATACTCGTTTGCAAGATGACGGGCATATTCCGCAACACGCACGGAATGAGCATATCGGGATTCGGTTAAAACGCTTTTTGCAAAACTATCTATTTCTTGCGTTTTTAATTCAATATCAGAGGTATTCATTAAAGCCGAAACACCTTTTTCTTTATAAAGTCCGTGCTCTATAATGTAATCATAAACACCCTTGGGAACAAGAGAAGAAAAATCTTCATCTTTTAAAACCGCATCTCTTATTTGGGTTGACGAAATATTTAAGATTTCGTTTTTTAGCTCCTTGACAGAAGCCTCTGCAAAGCCGGTATTTAAGATATTTGAATGGCCTTTAAGGCCTGTTCTTCTCCCTATAATTATGTCGGTCTTCTTTATAATTTCTTCAGCATCTTTCCAGCGGGAAAAATTATCTTTTAAATCATCCCCGATAATTAGGCCTATTTTTCCTTCGATATCGGGAAATTTTTTATAAAGATAATTTATCGTATCTATTGTGTAAGAAACGCCCTGCCTTTCAATCTCATATAACTCACAGTACAGATAAGGTTTATCGGCAATAGCAAGGTCTATCATTTTAAGCCTATCTTCAACTTCCGTATCTTTAGAAAAAATTTTAAAAGGAGAAATATAGGCCGGAACAATAGCAATCTTATCATAGGCTAATTCCTTGTAAGAGTGAAAAGCTAAATTTAAGTGTCCAAGATGTATGGGATTAAAAGAACCGCCTAAGATTGCCAGCCTCATTTTTTAGGTTTCCTTTTACGGCTCAAGCTGACTGTTGCCCCGAAGTGATCGTCATCATTTTTTTCTTCATAAAAAACATCATCGAGTTCTGCCGTCATAAAATTTTTGTTTTGTTGATATGGGTCAAGGCTTTCTTTTTGCTGTTTTGTTTTTTGCATTTCATCGGCCAAGTTAATAAAGGCTTTTTTTACTTCTCCCAAACCCCATTCATTATAAAGAGAAATACCTAAAATTTCCTGATCGGGAATTGCATTTTTAAGCTCTGCTAATCTTTCTTTTGTATCGGGCAAGTCCAATTTTGTGGCAATTATAATTCTTTTCTTTTGGGCCAATTCTTTTGAATAGCTTTCCAGTTCTTTACAAAGAACATCGTATGCCCTTAAATAGTTATCGTCTGAAAGGTCTATTAAAAAGGCGAGACCTGCAGAACGGGCTATATGCTTTAAAAATCTTATGCCGAGTCCTATACCCTCTGAAGCCCCCTCAAGGATTCCCGGTATGTCGGCAATGATAACATCCCTTTCTTCGTCTACACGCAAAACTCCAAGGTTCGGAATTTTGGTGGTAAAGGGATAGGGAGCAATTTTAGGCCTTGCATTTGTAAAATAGTCGAGAAGAGAAGATTTTCCCGCATTAGGAAAGCCTACCAAGCCTATATCGGCTATTATGTTAAGCTCGACGATTATTTCTCTTGTTTCCCCTTCTTGTCCGGGAAGAGCAGTTTTAGGAGCCTGATTTGTGGAGGTCTTAAAATGACAGTTTCCCCAACCGCCGTTTCCGCCTTTGAGAAAAACAAAGCGGCCTTCTTCAGCATCTCCAAAGTCCAAAATAGTTTTTCCCGTTTCCGGGTCTTTTATAACACAGCCGGGAGGAAGAGGTATTATGCAGTCATCGCCTTTTTTACCGAAACGTTGAGAGCCTTCCCCTCCCCCGCCGTTTTTTGCCTTGTAAACCCTTTTATGTCTCAAATGAACCAGTGTTCTCATGTTGCGGCGTATTTCAAAGATAAGGTCTCCGCCTCGGCCGCCGTCCCCTCCCGAGGGGCCACCCATAGGAACATACTTTTCCCGTCTAAATGCTATACAGCCGTTGCCGCCCTTTCCTGAGGAAACTCTTATTTTAGATTCATCTGCAAATTTTACCATAATTGCTCTTTTTTCCTACAAAAAAAGCCGGCAAAAACCGGCTTTTTTATACATTAACTCGAAGCCAAATTATTTTGCTTCGATAGATGCGAGTTTTCTACCCTTTCTTTCATGGTAGGTAACTACACCGTCAGCTTTTGCAAATAATGTATAGTCTTTTCCGCAGCCTACATTGTTACCCGGATGGATTGAAGTACCTCTCTGGCGAACCAAAATTGAACCGGCCGATACTTCCGTTCCGCCGTAAACTTTAACACCCAAATATTTAGGATTGGAATCTCTTCCGTTTTTTGCACCGCTGCCGCCCTTTTTACGTGCCATAATAATCCTCCAAAAAAATTATCAAAATCTTACTCTATCTGTAAATCCAAACAATCGGGATATTCGGCCTCAATGGCCATTAAACCTATTGTTAAAAATTCCAGTAAATACTGCAATCTGGGCTTATCTTCCTCCGAAAAAGCTGTTACTTTTGCCGAAAGATAGCCCGGATTATCAGCCAGTATTTCGGCCTTTAAACTTGAGCTCTCTTTTTGAGCCGAGCTTAAGCTTAAAACGGCCGTTTTAAGCAAAATGGTAACGGCGGCACAGACTATATTGCCGCCTTTTTCCGGCTTGCCGTCATTATCACCGCACAAAGCGTAACTGCCGCCGGCATGGCCTGACGATTCAAAGGCCGAAAAACAGTTTTCAGCATTTGAAAGAAGCCGAATTTTTACCACTTGTCTTATCCGACAATATTGTCAACAGTAATACAGGTATGAGCCTGTCTATGTCCTTGGGTTCTGTGGTAGTTTTTCTTAGCCTTATGCTTGTAAACAATAATCTTTCTTTCTCTAAAAGAATCTCCTACTGTTGCAGAAACCTTAGCTCCGCTTACGTAGGGAGTTCCCACAGTAACTTTATCTCCATCGCTGATTAAAAGAACAGTGTCGATGTCGATTTTGCTTCCGCTTTCGGCAGAAAGTTTATCAACTACGAGTTTTACACCCTTCTCAGCTTTATACTGTTTGCCTTTATACTCAATAAGTGCGTACATCTTTATACCTCATAAAAAAACTTTTGCCGGCATATTAACGGGTTTATACCGGACAAATTTAAACACTAGGGACTAAATATAGCAAAAAACCGCATAAAATGTCAATAGGCTTGAGAAAAACTGTTTAATTTTATCGGCATTATTTATCCATAACTTATCACTTATCTATTATCCCGCAAATAAAAAAATGTACAAAAAGCCGCTGAAACTATTCCTAAACCGATAAAGCTCCACGCCTGTTTAGTATTAAAAATAATAAATATACAAATAAATATTTGTTATTCCAATTCTAATTTTAAAAATATTATACTTTTTTTTAACATATTCATAGCTATTAGGTAAATATAATGTTATTGTTGTAGAATACCCGTGTTCAATTATTTTACATTATACTTACAAGGTTCAACATATTTTTCCATCATCGATTTATCGACACCTCGCTTTTTGATCATTTCGCTGTAGAATTCCCCGCTTTTTTTGACCGTTCTTTCTTGAGTTTCGTAATTACAGTGCACAAGGCCGAATCTGGCAGATTCCCCTTCCTTCCACTCGAAATTGTCGATAAAGCACCAATGATAATAGGCTTCAAAGGGAAGGGGTGATTCGCTTATAAGTTTTAGGTGATCATAAATATATCGGCATCTAAACGCATCATTATTGTCGCATGTTCCGTTTTCGCTTATGACTATCGGCAGAGGAAGGCAGTCATAGCAGTTTTGGGCACATTCAATTATGCCCAATGGATAAATATCCCAGCCTAAATCGTTTTTAGGAGTGTTTTCAAAGGCTTTGTAAGAAAAACCTCTTACTGCCTGCCTTGAATAATAGTTGATGGCTATAAAATCTACGTAGTTTTGTTTTTTTATGTTTAGGATATTTTTTAAAGGAAATGAAAATTCTCCCTTAAAACAGGCTTTCATAATTCCGTCTTGAAAAATTTTGCTTATTCTTTTAGCAGCCCTTTGATCGGCTTTTCTATTTTTATCTTTTGGATGGAAGGCCTGCATGTGGTGGGCAAAGCTTACCCTTGTGTCCGTAAAGCCCTTCTCTTTGCGTATTTTATGGATTAACTCATAGGCCTTACAATGGGCGGCTACGAGGACGTTCATTACCTTTAAAGTCATAAAAAGAGACTTTTTTTCAGGCGGCCAAAGACCTAAAAAAAAGGATTGAACCGCATAGACATTAGGCTCATTTATTGTAACATAGTCGCTGCAAAAGCTGCCGAGCTCGCTTATGCAAGTCTTCACATAATTTAAAAAGACTTCAACATTTTCTTTTTTTGTAAAGCCTCCCGAATTTTCAAACCACATGGGATGGCTAAAATGGTATAGGCTTATTAAGGGCCTTATACCTGCTCTTTTTAAAAGGCTTAATTCTTCTTTATAGTGATCAAGGGCTTTAGTATCGAATTTTCCCTTTTCAGGCTCAATTCGTGCCCATTCTAAGGACATGCGGTAGCTTTGAATCCCCATTTTTTTTAAAAGCTTGGTATCTTCTTCAATCTTTTCGTAGTGCATATTTGCACGGGACACGTCCGAGCCGTCATTTGTCATTTTGCGGTTACAAAAATCGTTCCAGTTAGAATTTACCCTTCCTCCCTCAATCTGGGTAGAAGCCGTAGCAACTCCAAGCAAAAAATTTTCTTTTAACTTAAACATCCTTCCTCCATATCACGCGATTTGGTTACAAACCGCATACAATAATTTTCTTTGCGATAAAAATCCACGATGGATCTTCCATATATTCTTTCATCTCTCTTTGTCAGAGAGCCTATAGTTTGAGGCATAGCTTTTTCAGAAGGCCTATGCATCATCACAAGGCCGCCTTCTTTTAATATTTTTGATTCTTCTATTTTTTTTAGAAGTTCTACGTGAAATTTATAGGGGAAGGGTGGGTCAAGGTAGATAATATCAAAGGATACCTTAGCTCTTTTTATAAAAGTTTCTGCCGGCATCCTTTTACATTCAAGTTTTTTATCTGCCATGGAAACGTTTTTTAATAAAACGGGAAATTTATCGGCATCTTTTTCTACAAGATAGACAGGATAGGCTCCGCGCGAATAGGCTTCCAAACCGCAGACTCCCGATCCCGTAAAAAGGTCTAAAAAAGAAAGACCTGAAAGATCTCCAAGTATGGAAAAAACAGACTCCCTCATTCTGTCCATTGCAGGCCTTATTATCCCCTTAGGGCACTCTACCTGTCTGTTTTTTAAACTTCCTCCGGTTATTCTCATAGGAATAATTATAGCATAGACCTATCCTAAGTTCAATAACTCTGAAAGTTCATTTTGAGAGACGATGTTGTAGGTTTCATTTTCAAAATTCGTATCGGAAATATCTATATTTATTTTGCCGAGAAAATCCTGATGTTTTTTATAAATACCTTCAAGACGGGCTTTTTCCGTGCTAAAAACGGATTCAGGACAGAGTTTTTCGGTTAAAATCAAATTTAAAATGTTCATATACTTTTTGATGCAAAAATAAAGGCAGTTCATTGTGTCGATATAATCGGACAAGTGGGACTGAGGTTCTATCTGACTAAAGAGTTTTTGGAGGGCTGCATCAAAAAATAAAATATCTCTTACCATCTTATCCGCAAAAATAATTTCTGAAAGGTCTAAATTAAGACCGTCCTTTATTACATCCAACATTCTGGTTATTTGAAACAAATTATCTTGAAAAACAATATTATGAAGCATCTTTTTTACCCTCTCAAGTTCTGTTGGGAACCTCTAAAATCTAACCGAGTTTTTAGAGATACCCTATTATATAAACTATAACTCTTATTTTATTTTCGGAATATTAAAACAGAGCTTTAATTCAATGATAATCTTACTTAGATTGAATGATTATTGGGCTTCTTGTAAAAATCAGTTTACATCCATTGATTTTTTTCTTAAAAATGACAGCTTTGTTTCGGAGATTATAATTGCAATAAAAATGCAAGAACAGCCCAAACCCAAGGCAGGCGTAAATTTTTCATCGATGAGCATTATCGAAAGGAAGATGCTGAACACGGATTCAAGAGAAAAAATAAGGGCGGCTGTAGCAGGAGGAGTATTCTTTTGCCCCACAGCTTGAAGCAATACACAGAGTGCCGTACAAAGGACAGTCAAATAAACAAGCGTAAAAACAGACTGATAATTCCAAACGGTATTGGAGTTATCCTCGAACAAAAGAGAAAAAATGAGGGCATAGCTTCCTGCAAAAGCAAATTGAACAATCGTTATAAGAACAGCATCCAGTTTTTCCATAAATTTAGGAAGAAGAACAATATATACTGCAAATATAAAGCTGCTTATAAGGGAAAAAGCATCGCCCCAGTTTACTCCGTTTTGACTTTCCGAAATCAAATCAGGCATCGAAATTGCGAGGATTCCTGCAAAGCAAAGAAAGGCCGCAAAAAGATTGAATTTGTCCGGCTTCTTTTTTAAAACCGCAGCGTTTACAAAGGGAACAAGAACACAATAAGTTGCAACCAAAAAAGAACTGCGGCCGGGAAGACCTCCTGCAGTAGTAATGGCAATAGCTTGTAAAGAATAACCTGCAAACATAATAAATCCTAAAAAACATCCGGCCTTTAGGTAATGCTTGTCAAGCTGCTTTAGTCGTTTAAAAAACACGGCACAAAGAATCAGACAGGCAGGTAAAAAGCGGCAGGCCAATAAAAAATTAGGCTTAAAAAAATCGTTTGTGCTGCTTACTGCAACAAAGGTGCTTCCCCATAAAAGAGTTGCCGAAAAAAGAGCAAGGCGTGACAAAATTTTAACACGCCTGCATACAAAAATTTCAGTATTGCTTTCGGCCTTTACTTCACAAGACATAAGAATTCCTAAAAATAAATTACGCTAAAATCAATATTCAAATGAAAAAGCAAAATCCAGACAGGTTTTAGACTTTTCCCAAGGTTTATTTCCCATTTCCTTTAAAAAAGCAGAAAAATCTATTTGAAAATAGGTAAAATCAAGTCCGACTCCCAAATGAGGGTAAAGCTCATTCATACCCAATCTAAAGCTCAACACCTTATGAAAAACTATTTCGGTTCCTGCAGCAATATTAAGCAAGGGACTTCTGTTTCTATTAAAAATCGGCTCGAGAATGTTTTGGTAGTCAATATAAAATGACCATGAAGAAACGGTAGTCCACATATCATCAAAAACAGGCATTGAACCTATACCCACACTCAAATTAGGCAAAAGCGTTTTATACTCTGTCTTACCAGCCGTGTTTGCTTTTTTAAAGTCTTCAAAGCTATTATAAGGGGTTAAAAAAACAGGAGTATAAGCATCCCTGCATGTCAGCCCTAAAAAAAAGTAATTGTCATACTTGTACAAAAAGCCTGCATCAAGTCCGAGTCCGTTAACAAAAACAATGTTTAAATTTTTAAAGCCGGAATTCACCGCCGCAGCCATATCGATCTGAGTTTTGTTTAAAGCATAGGAGAAAGTTTGAAAAAAGCCCTTCATCTGAAAACCTAGAGAAACCTTATTTATTCCATCATCATGAAGACATATGCCGTATCCACCTGTTACAAAAAGCTCCTCTCCTATCAATAGCTTTCGCATTATAGTATTTTCCAAATCGGCATTCACAATAGATCTATTAAAAATACCTACAGCAAAATTTTTATCGGCTAAGCTCAGGGCTAAAGGGCCTGTAGCAGAAAAGTCAACATATTTACTATCGCCCTTATAAAGATATTCTGCAAAAGCCTTTATTTTTTCGGATTCGGAGATGGAATTTAAACCTCCCAAACCGCCCTCATTTGCATGAAATGCAGCCTTTCCTGCCGACCAACGTTTAGTCAAAAACGGAAATAGAGCCGGATTTGTAAACAGGGTCTCGGTTCCGGCCTGATATGTTGTAAAAGGAGCACCTAATCCGCTTAGGCGTGGAGAAACATAGGATGGGGCTAGGGGATCCGGCATAGAAATCTGTGCAAAGCCTGACCAACAAACCATAAACAAGAATAAAAAAACAATTATTTTCTTCACATATACCTCCGCTCAAATTTCCTGTATCAATGCTTTAGTTTAAAGTAATTTTATCATAAAAAATACTAATCCGCAAGATATGCAACTCCATCATTTATAATAACATATAAGCCTTCGCCGCCCATATAATTTTCAGTTCCTTTGTCCGGTTTTAAAGGAAGAGTTAAATAATTTTCGGTTACAATCCTTAAATCTTCATTTTTTTGAACTTTTTCTATAACTCCAAAAAAAACTTTCCTGTCACAAGAAGCTAAATAGCTTTGATAGTTTTTTTCACTCAAGGATGAAAGAAGCGAAGCCCTCCTTCCGGCCTCCCTTTCAGGAACTTTCGGTTTCATAGAAAAGGCTTTCGTTCCCGGTCGGGCCGAAAAAGGAAAAACATGGATACCGGGAATTTTTAAATCTTCACACATTTTAAACGTTTGCAAAAAATCTTCTTCAGTTTCGGAAGGAAAGCCCGCAATTATATCGCATCCTATAAATGGATTATCCTTTACCTCCCGCAAATTATTTACAGCCTTACGTATATCCTCTTCCCGATAGAACCTATTCATAGCTTTTAAAATTTTATCGCTTCCCGACTGTACCGAAAGATGAAAATGAGGGCATATTCTTTTATTCTTTACAATTTTTAAGGCCTCTTCATCTACACATTCAGGATATATGCTCGAAATTCGGATTCTTATTTTTTTTGTATTTTCCAAAAGCATAGCTAAAAGATTTGCAAAGCCTCCATAGGTTTCATCCCTATATTGGGATAGGTTTACACCCGATAAAACAACCTCTGCAGCTCCGTTTCTTTCGATTTGAACTATCCGCCTTACGGCTTCTTCCGCAGGCAGAGAAACGGAAGAGCCGCGTGCAAGTCTTATCCTGCAATAGGCACAAGAGTTATTGCACCCGTCTTGTACCTTTAAACTGGCTCTGGAATGAAAAAAGAATACCGGAGAACTTAACTTAAATAGAGCTTTTCTTCTTTCCGGCTCTTTTATAAAAAAGAATTTATCCGATTGCTCTTTTTTTGAATATATTTTGTCTCTAAATAAAAGAAGATTTTCTTTAAGACTAATAGGGCGTTCTTTTAGTTCCTTATTTTTAAGACAAGCCTCTTTTAAAAATTGAGGCAAACCGTCAAGTTCATCTTTTTTTTTGCCCGAAAAGGCTATGACCCTTTTATCGATTTTTTCTATAGTATCGGCTTCAAGCTCTGCATAGCAGCCTGTAACAAGAATAACAGATGCTTCATGCTCCTTTAATAAAAGGCGGATAATGCGGCGGGCCTTTTGTTCGGCCTTTCCCGTAACCGTGCAGGTATTTACAATACAAAGTTTTACAGGCAAAGCGGTTTCTGGTGTTTCCTTTGAAAAAATGTCAAAGCCGGATTCGGCAAAGCGGGCAACAAGAGCCTCCGATTCCACTTGGTTTAAGCGGCAGCCGAGAGTTTCTATTCTAACCGAAAAAAAATTACCCATGGTTAAAAACGCTGTAAGACCCTTTCACGCCCCTTTTGAGCGTCAACAAGATTTTTATTTAAACTCAAGGCCTTATTGTATGCCTCAAGGGAATAGCGGTATTCTTTTGTCTGCTCTCTTGCATAGCCTAAGCGTACCCACCAAAGACTGTTAAAAGCCTCCAAGGTAACAGCTACCGAAAAAGCAATATCGGCATGCCTGTATTTTGCCATCCGTAAATATATTTCTCCCATAAAATAATAGGAAGAAGAAATACGCACACCGTTAGGCGCATAAGAAATATAGTCTTGAAAAAGTTTAAGGGCTTCGGAATTTTTGCCCAAATGATAACAGGCCTCTGCCTGAGTGGCTATAAGACGCGGATCGGTTTGAGCAATTTTACGCCCTGCCTCACTCATATCGTAGGTTTTTTGATATTGACCGTCGGCCAAGAGAGCCCATGTCATTACGACATAACTATCCAAGTTATTAGGAGACTCTTTAATTTCAGCCTCGCATACGGCAACAGCCTCTGCATAGCGGCCTTTTTTATACAAAACAAGAGCATCAGGCTTATTTTGAGAAAAAAGGCAGGGCGCAGCAAATAGAAAAAAAATCAGAGCAAATTTAAACACCGAATTAATTTCTTTCTTTTTATCTTCCAAATTGATTATCCTTTGTCATAGTACAGATACCGTTAAATACGCAGCCGCTTTCAAGAACAACTTCGGGAGCCGTAACATCACCTATAAGCTTTCCGCAGGAAAAAACATGCACGATAGTATCGGCTAAGACATTTCCTTCTACAGATCCCTTGATTACAACCCTATCTGCCCGAATATTAGCCTTAACGATAGAATTTTCATCAACGGTTACATCGCTTGTTGAAACCAAAAAACCTTCTACATGCCCTTTAATCATAAAAGGCTTTTTACATTCAATCTTACCGCTAAAATAAATATCCGGAGCTAAAACCGTATCGTAATCTTCTTCATCCAAATCCAATAAATCAACTTTTTCTATCTCAGCCATTATTCATCCTTATTTTCTCCGGATTCTTCCTTCATCGAGGGAGCTGTTTCCGTTTTTTTCATAATAATATAGCCAAAACCGAACAAGAGAGAAGCCCCCAATGCAGGAAGGAGCCAAGGAAATCCTATGCCTTCAAAAGGGAGGGTCTTTAATACGTTGATAGTAGTATTAAAGCTCAGAGCCACTTGATCCATAGCCGGAAAGGCTTCAAGTTTAATAAGCAAATTATTGATAAGCTCCTGAGCTGCAACCCAGCCTTGAAGGATACTTATCGAAAGAGTGCCTATTACCGCACCATGGAAAAAATACTTGTTCGGTATAAATTCTGCAAACAAATTTAAAACTATCAACACAATTGCAACAGGATAGATGACTTCAAGAATCGGCCCCGCAATAGAGATAATATTATCTACACCGAAATTTGAAAGGAAAAAACTTACAACGCAGATAATTATAACCGTAGCACGGTAGCTTATATCGTCTTTAAATCTTTTGGAAAAATATTCGCCTGCAGTTGCAGTAAGACCTATTGAGGTAGTTAAACAGGCCAAACCTATTGCCAAACCTAAAACTATTCGGCCTCCCCTTCCCCATAATATCTCACTGGATTGAACTACAATTTCGGTTCGTGAAAGATTATCGGGTAAGACGGCACTTCCTGTTGCTCCAACATATACAAGGCCTCCGTAAACAAGACCTAAGCCTATACATGCAATAAGCCCCGTCCAGATAGTCATTTTTAAAAGTGATTTTTTTTCAGTGTACCCTTTTGCCGTAATACTCGAAATAACTATTGTGGCCAATATCATAGAGCCTAGAGCGTCCATAGTTTGATAGCCTTCTTTAAAGCCTCTTAAAAATATCTTATCGACTGAAGGATCTGATGGCCTACCTATGGGAGTAATAAAGCCCTTTATAACCAAGAGGCCTAAAACGGCTATCAAGGCAGGCGTTAAAAACTTTCCTACCCTATCGATAACATTATTAGGGGTTAAAACAAAGAAAAGAGTAATCGCAAAGAATATAAAGGACGATAGAACAGAGCTTATCCCGAAGTTGGGTCTGATAGCTATTTCATAAGTAGTAGCTGCAGTTCTGGGAATGGCAAAAAGCGGCCCTATTATAAGCATAACAAAGATTATAAAAAAAGTTCCGAATAACTGGTTTATATTTTTAGTAAAATTGGAAAGATGTCCGTCGCATTTTCCCATGGATATTATACCCAAAACAGGCATACCTACCCCCGTTACCAAAAATCCTAAAAGAGAAAACCCCCAGTCTTTTCCGGATAAATGCCCCAAGGTAGGCGGAAATATTAAGTTTCCGGCTCCTAAAAACATAGCAAATAAAGCAAAACCTATAACAATAATATCGTTGGTCTTTTTGCTCATAAATTGTTCCCATCCTTAAAATTAAATTTAAGTTACATTAAAAGAATAACGTACTGATTATACCATTCTTTTAGGAAAAGAGAAAGGGGGTCAGCTGAAAATCGGACATCCGTGTCCGATTTTCAGCTTAGAGTTTTAGACTTGCGTCTAAAACTCTTGAAAGTTTGGAACCACCGCCATCCATGGCGGTTGGGGAATTACATCCTGAGTACATTTTTCAGCTTAGAGTTTGTATCAATTCTTCCTACGGCAGAATTGAACTTCGAGTTTTGCCTGAAGGCAAAACATCGACAGGAGGTCGATTACTGTCGACGATTGCAGATGATTATATGTTCTACCGTGTCATGAAAATACGGATATCTGTAAAACGCTTTTAAACATTGTGCTGCACGATAAAACAGAACCCATTATCGACGTTCAATTACAAAAAACGGTAGCCGATGCAGGAAGTGCAAAAGGCGTACGCTTTGACGTTTGGGCTAAAGACTTAAACGGCACAATCTATGATGTGGAAATGCAGGCAATCAACAAAGACGACTTAGCCCGCCGCATCCGGTACTATCAATCTGCAATAGATATAAGCGTTCTGGATAAAAACAAACCTTATGAAGCTTTACCTGTATACACATTTAAAACCTTATGCACCGAAAACACAAAAATACAGCTTGCCGACGGTATTACAAAAATAATCATTAACAGCAAGGCAGCCGAAAAAGAAGCAAGCCCTGCACTTAAAAGTTTTTTACAGTATATGAACGGTAAGGCAAGCAATGATGAGTTTATCCAAAAAGTAAAGCAGCGGATAAAAGAGGTAAAACAAAGTGAATAACTTAGGAGGTATGATAAACAGTTCGGCAGGAATTCAGCCTAACTGTTTATCTACCGAGTTTGCCTTTCGGCAAACATCGCATTATTATATGTGCTTTTTCACTTCGTTGCAAAAGCCAAGGAAAAAACTTTTTTCGCAAATTGATATTTGCTGCAAAAAGTTTTTATGTAAGGGAGTATATGTTAATCAACTCATTTGAAAGAGACGCACGGAATGAAGGCTGGAAAGCAGGCATAGCACAAGGCTCGCACCAAGCGAGGCTTGAAACGGCTATGGCTTTTAAGCGGCTTGGCTTTGATATTGCTAAAATAGCCGAAAGGACAGGCTTAAGCTGCGAAGAAATTGAAGCTCTATAAAAATTAGCTTACCGTATCAGAGGTTTTCTTTCTTTATTTTAACCATACCCCTAATTTAACCGCAAAGGAATTTTTTTATGAAACTAAGAAAGAAACAGCTAAACTTATGAAAAATCGAGGCTGTCCGTTACAAATTAATTAACCGCTTCCACTTCTTCTTTACTGAGACCGGTCATCTGCATAATAAAATCAATTTCACAATTAGCATGTTTCATCAATTTTGCCGTTTCAAGTTTTGTTTGGTACGAACCGTCGGCAAAAGCTATTTGTCTTTCCTCAGCTCTTTGTACGGCTATATCAGTATCGTAGTCATATTCGGCTACTAACATATTTATTACCTCCCGTGATTTTCTCATTAAATATTCTTTTAAGATTCCTTTTTCTATGCATATTTTTACTGCATTAGTAAAACCTTTTTCGTTGTCGAGTTGTGTTTGCTTTCTCACTTCTTCTACAAAGAGACTGTACTCTTCTAGCTGCTTGCAGGCTGTTAACACTTTGTTTGCTTTGTCCGTGTTGATGTTTAAAACCTGCACTGTTAGTTCCAGCGGAGCGTGTTCGGACTTTATAATAAAAGCATCCGAAAGTTTTAGAACCGTAGTTTCAAGGTAATCGTCTAATCCATTATAAAAGACATAAAATTCAGGTGTCGGTATTTTTGATAACTTTCTTAAATACCTGTCCGTCGGTGCTTGCAGTTTTTCATAGAGACGCGCTATGTATTCTAAAAAGCGCAATGGCATATTTTCGTTTATCGTAGATTGATGTTCAGCCAATACAATGATTTTACCATCTACAAGGCATGAAACATCGTTTATTATGTTCATGTACATAACGTTTTCAAGTCGTATGTTTTCTACCGGAGACGAAAGCGGTAAATTGGTGCCGTGCAATGCGTTGTAAAGCGACAAGAAATTTTCTTTTGCTTTTCGTCTTCACTGAACAAATCGACAAACACTGAGTCTTTATATCTTCTGTTTGACGTACTCATAACTATGCCCTCTCTTGATTGTATTATACCACAACTTCGGCAATTTTGTAAGGGCAGTTTTTTATTTAACCACAACGCCCGCAGAGAGCGCAAAGGAATTTGAGGGTAGCTTTGTTAAGATATTCTTTAATTTTCTCTTTGCGAAGTTGAGCGAAGCTCAACGCTTTGCGGCCTTGGCGTTTTTTTTAATTTAACCCCTTAGCCTATTCATCCTTCATGCTTTTTTCAATTTGCTTTACATAATCCTCGCCCCAGTAATCGCAGAGGATTGCGTAGGCTTCGGCACGGAGGGAGGGGATAACACGTTCCAGATGGCGGATGTTCATACGGGCGTGATTACGGCATAGACCTTCCAAAGCAGTAATTAACTCAGCGGAACGAGGAAGGTTTAGAGGATGTTCTTCAAGATAAGAAAAAATCACGGTAAAAACGGAAGCTGCGGTACAGGCTTTTTCCCAGCGGTCTAGGCTTGATATTTCGGTATTGGATGTAATGCCGGTACCGATATGATAAGTATATACCGTATCTTCAATGCCGCAATAAGAGCGGGCATACAGCAAAATAAAAAAATAGATGAGGAATGTTTCGGTCATCGTGCAAAAGGTATGGGGAATATCGGCAAAGGCGGATTTTACTACGGATGAACGGAAAAGCTTTGTACATAAAAGGCCGGAATGATTCTTATCAAGCAAAAAAGAAGACAATAAATCCATTTCCTTAAAAACACCGAGGCGGACTTTTTTAACGGACTTCTCCAGTTCAAAAAAATTTTCATTTTTGTATAGCTCCGAGTCAGCTTGAGAAAAAGCTTTTTTACACTCCGCTCTGCCGTGAATTATATCGGTATCCGAGTGAACGGCGGCAGTATATAAGCTGTGAAGAGCATCGGGAGGCAGAGTGTCGTCGGGGTCGGCAAATAAAATATAGGAGCCCGAAGAGGCTTGAACTGCGGTACGGCGGGCTTCAAAGGTACCGAGATTTTTTCCGTGTTCAAGAAGTTCAAGACATACCCCAAGTTTTTTTAAAGGCTTTTTATAGGGTTTGAGGATTTTGGGTAAAGAAGAACCGTCAGGACTTCCATCATTTACGATGAGAATTTCGATGGGTAAAGCCCCCTGCCCTGCAAAACTGCCGGACAGAGGATACTGCTCCAAGATACTATCAAAAAAAGCGGGTAAAGAACTTTCCGTTCCGTAAACCGGAACGGAAAGACTTATGAAGGGCAGGCTCATTTAGTACCATATGAAACCGCAAAGCGCCCCATAATTGTAGTATAATTTTCTTGAGAATGAGGCAGCGGCATCCCCCTCGCTTAATAAGGAACCGCTTGAATTAAATTTAAGTACCTTATTTCGTTGATTGATAGAGAGTGATCCTGGGCTCATCGTACCGTAAAAACCGTCGTTTGCGATAACCAATTCTTTGGGCTTTATGGCAATAAAGCGGAAGGGAGCATAGCCCTTACCTTCCTGTGTTCCGCTCCATAATGTCTGCGGCCGAGCAGGAAGATTCTTAGAGGTAAGTCCTAAATCTAAAAGTTTTCCGCTTACAACAGCCTTTCTGCCATTGCCGTTAACAACCGGTGAGCCGGCTGCCATTCCTCCTGCTCCCACCGTCTTATAACTTACGGCATAGAGTTTTCCGTCAAGAATCTGCATCGAATGAATATGCTCAATAATGGGATTACTTTCCTCTCCTTTGGAACCTATGCTTATTTCCATACTGCCTATAGAGTTGCCGTCCATGTCATACTTTCTCACGGTAATCTTATACTGATTACCGCCAATATCCTCTTTTACTGCAACAAAAAGACCGTCTTTATTGGATGCAAGAGCGGTAAGTTTTTCATCTGCTGAGAATGTGATATTATAAGAAGCCTCATTCTCCGCAGTCGTAAAGGTTTCATAGCCGTGGTGCCCCCATTTAAACCTTTTTACGGTGCGCGTTGAAATATAAGTTTCCGCATAATACAAACTGTTCTGTCCGCCGGAAATATCTACCGCAATGGCAGCAATATCTCCTGATGTTTGCAAATCCAAGTTTTGAGCCGATGTCTTATCGTATGTACCGTCTTCTTTCAAGGCAAACCGTCTAACATACTTATCACCGCCTGTATAATCAACATACTGTATGTACAGATTACCGCCTTGGTCATAGCAGAACACATCGGTAGGAGCAACAGTCTGTTCGCTGGAAAACCAGAACTGATCGTCAGGACTTGTCGGGCAAGGTGCGTTCTCGTTATCGGCGAGCCAATATTTCATACCATAATAGTTAGGCAAACTAGCACCGTCATCGCTTTTTTCCCACAACAGAATCTTTGTCTTTACGCCCTCCCACTCTTTCCATTCGTTGTACCACTTTGCAGACCCGGCATCACTAAAACTTAAGGCGTTTGTTGCGATATTAAGAGCTGCGATGCGGTTGCGGTTTTTAACGATATGCGGAGCGTAATCTACATAAGCTGCATCAAAGCCGTCATCGGCTATATAGATATTTTCTTCATCAAAACCGATTACTTTTATCGCCCCGTAAAAGTTCTTGGAATAATAAGAGGAGGGCACTGCCCGATTTTCAAAGCTGACGCTGTCTGAAAAACCGATTTTTACAGAAGGAGCAGTCAAATTGTTTATATTATAACGGACAATCCCGCCTAAAGAGTAAAGGTTAGGATCACTTGATGTTATACTTTCATTAACTGTAGTAAAAAGCACATATACATAATCGCCGCGGATAAAAATATCTTTTACTTCTGATGGCTCGCAATGGTGAATATCAATATGAGAATTAATCAGAATGTCTGAATGAGATGCCCCGGTCAAACTTGCGGCATTTATTATGTTATTTCCGCTGCTTACATGCAGCCATGCAACTCTGCCGTTATCTACGGCAAAGAAATTATTAACAGTGGAGAAACCTGTAATAGTAGTTGGATGCGTCAAATCGTTCTCATTTATTTCATTTAAGCCTACACCCATCCCGTACATTTTCCCCGTTGTATAATCGTTTGCGAGAAATTTGATCGTCGTTTTTGCCGGATGGACATCAAGTTCACCCTCACTCGTATAACGGACAAGATAGGTAGCTCCGTCTCTATATCTGACATACAGCCGTCCCTTACTGTCACGAGCAAAGCTGTACGGGTTTTCCGATTTGGGAGCATTAATTTCTTTTCCGCCCATGTAGAGGGTTAAGTTGTAGTCGTGCTGCCCCTCTACGGTCTGCGTAAACAAAAGGTTGTTTAAGCCGGAAACGTTTTTGTTTAATAGGACGGTTACTTGATTTTGGCCTGAGGCTACGGTGTGAAAAGTCCTTCCCGACCATTGACCGGATGGGTTAATCGCCGTAACTATTATCTCTATCGTTTCACCGACGGGAACCAGCTCAACCAGAGATTTAGGTTCTTCGGCACTTAGCTCCCTCGTTACAGTATAGCCGTTCTCTTTGATTATATTGATTTTCATACGTGAAGATGAAAGAACTGGAAGTCCGTTGGAATCCAAGGCTCTGGCTCCATCGGGAAGTGTTCCATCAAAGCTCAAAATAAGCTCGCCGTATTCTTCATTTAAAAATAAATTACAGGATGATACCGTCAAAACAAGTATCATCAAAACAAAAAACATCTTTTTCATAAAAACCTCCATATAAATTCATCAACCGCAGAAAATATCAATTTTCTAGGATTGATGAATTTTAGCCGTTTCCAGAAAACGAGAAATGAGGAATATCAAACGGCGTTTTGCATCTGGTCATTCACACTTTATACTTCTACATTTGTACTTCGTTCTATCATTATACATCAAAAATTTTAAAATACCAAGTAAAATTTAAAAAAATTATTAAATTTTTCTACCCGCTAATCAGAGTTTCTGTATATCTTCTTTCTAACCTACTCTTTTTTTCAAATACACCCTATAAATATAATGGGAGAAAACAAATGGCAAAAAGATTTGAAGATTTAACATTTACGGATGATTTTATGTTTTGTAAAATCATGCAAAATCCGAAGCTATGCAAAGGTCTTATTGAAATGATATTATCAGATACAATAGGAAAAATTACCTATCTCGGTACAACATAATATTAACACTTATGAACAGACAAAGTCCGTACGGTTTGATGTTTTGGTGCAGGCGGAAAGCGGTAAACTTTATGACATTGAAATGCAGGTAAGCAATGAACGCAATATCCCGAAGCGTATGCGGTTTTACCAAGCTGCCGTAGATATTTCGTTTTTAGATAAAGGTAATTCCTATAATAACTTAAATGACAGCTTTATAATTTTTATCTGCTTGTTTGATGTTATAGGTAAAAATAGGCCTATTTATACCTTTGAAAACCTTTGTATAGAGGATAAAAATACCCCTTTACAAGACGGCACTCGAAAGGTTATAATAAATGCAGAGGCCTTTAATAACACTGAGGACAAAGAATTAAAAGAATTTTTAGAATACCTTAAAAAAGGTAAGCCGAATAATGAATTTACAAGGGAGATAGAAACTATGATACAAGCAATAAAACAAAACGAACAGGCAAGGCAGGAATACAGGTTAATGTCCACTTTTGAAATGGATGCTAGGGATAAAGGTGCTTATGACAATAAACGAGAAACAGCTAAAATCTTAAAACAATTAGGTGATTCAATTCAGAAAATTATGCATGTTACAGGCCTTTCTGAATCTGAAATCGAAAAACTGTAAATTAGATCAAAAGGGATTGGGTTAAGAAGGGAAAAGCCACCGCTATTAACGTGGTGTCTCTCACCCTACTAATAGTTTAATCTTCTTTAGTTTTTAATACAGCCAAGAATGCAGACTGCGGGAGTTCTACGTCGCCTATCATTTTCATGCGTTTTTTTCCTTCCTTTTGTTTTTCGAGGAGTTTACGCTTTCGGGTGATGTCGCCACCGTAACACTTGGCAAGAACGTCCTTACGCAAGGCCGAAATTGTTTCTCGAGCTATTATCTGACTGCCTATGGCTCCCTGAATCGGTATCTTAAACTGTTGGCGAGGAATTTCATCTTTAAGTTTTTCGCAGACAAGTCGGGCCTTATCATAGGCACTCGGTTTATAGGCAAGCTGGGCAAGAGCATCAACTGGCTTTCCGTTAATTAAAATATCAATCTTTGCCAAATCGGTAGGACGGGTTTCGATAACTTCATAATCAAAGGAAGCATAACCCCGGCTTATGCTTTTAAGCCTGTCATAAAACTCAAATAAGACCTCGGACAAGGGCATCTCATAGGTCATTTCGACCCTTTTTTCATCCAAATATGTCATATTGGTCTGCACTCCCCTCTTTTCCATACAGAGGGACATAATGTTTCCGAGGTAGGAAGCAGGCGTTATAACCGTTGCCTTTATATAAGGCTCTTCAGCCGAGGCTATAAGCCCCTCATCGGGATAATCTGCAGGGTTATCGCAAATAATTTCTTCTCCAGTACGCATGGTAATTTTATAACGCACCGAAGGAGCCGTAAAGATAACCGACTGGCCGAATTCTCTTTCCAATCTTTCTTGAACAATTTCAAGATGAAGAAGGCCTAAAAAGCCGCACCTAAATCCGTGACCGAGTGCAATGGAAGAATCTTTTTCCCATGTCAAACTTGCATCGTTCAGTTTTAGCTTTTCAAAGGATTCGCGGAGCTCCTCGTAATCGTTTGTATCAGTAGGATAGACTGAAGAAAAAACTACGGGCTTTACTTCTTTAAAGCCTGATAATGGGGCATTGCACGGAAAAGCGGCATCGGTGATGGTATCGCCTACCCCGACATCGGAGACGGTTTTTATACCTGCAATTATGTAGCCGACTTCTCCCGCCTGTAAGGAATCCTGCTTTACAAGATCAAGGACAAAGGTTCCTGTTTCTTCTACCTTGTATTCACCCCCTGTATTCATAAAGCGGATAGTCATGCCCGGTTTTATCATTCCTTCAAAGACACGCACATGGACTACAACACCCCTGTAAGGGTCATAGTGGCAGTCGAAGATAAGAGCCTGTAAGGGATTATCTTTTGAGCCCTTGGGGGGCGGAAAGGTTGTTATAATTGCTTCAAAAAGGGCATCAATGTTTTGTCCCGTTTTTGCAGAAACGGCTACAGCCGCATCCGAATCAAGCCCCAAATCATGGTCAATCTGATGCTTTACTGCATCTACATCGGCAGCAGGTAAATCTATCTTGTTTATAACTGGGAGGATTTCCAAGTCATGTTCAAGGGCAAGATACATATTTGAAAGGGTTTGGGATTCAACGCCTTGAGTTGCATCTACAATTAAGATAGCACCCTCGCAGGAGGCAATGGCACGCGAAACCTCATAGGAAAAGTCCACATGGCCGGGAGTATCGACAAAGTTTAAAACATAGTTTTTACCGTCCTTAGCCGTGTAAGGAATTCGGACGGCATGACTTTTTATAGTAATACCCCGCTCCCGTTCTATATCCATATCATCGGTCATTTGGTTGCGGTGATATCTTTCATCTATTATTTTAGTTTTTTCGATAAGCCGATCGGAAAGGGTCGACTTGCCGTGGTCTATGTGAGCTACAATACAAAAATTGCGTATATTTTCAGGATTTAACATAGGGCTCATTATAATGAAAAAATAAGATTATGTCAATTTTCAAATTTCATTTGTCAAAATTACCACTTTCTTAACCTATTTTTAAAATCCATTACTTGCACAAAATCTAAAAATATGGCATTATGTAAGGGAAATAAAGTTTTATTGGAGTATGCATGAATATTATTTTATTGACCTTGGCCGTATCGCTGGTGTTATCTCTTTTGTTGGGGCTTTTACTGGGCTTTTTTAAGAAAATATTTTATGTGGAACCGGATAAGACGGCGGCAGCCGTAAGAGAGGTGCTTCCGGGAGCAAACTGCGGTGCCTGCGGTTATCCCGGCTGTGACGGATTTGCAGCAGCAGTTGCGGCAGGAGATGCGCCTGTAAACGGATGTCCTGTAGGAGCCGCCCCTGTTGCAGCGGCTATAGGAAAAATAATGGGAGTTGATGCCTCGGCTTCCGCCAGAGTTGCCGTTTTAACCTGTCAAGGCTCCCATGATGTTTGCCGAAACAAGTGTGACTATGTAGGCATAAAAACATGTAAGGCCGCAAAAATTTCAATTAACGGAACAAAGGAATGTGACTGGGGCTGTATAGGCCTTGGAGACTGCGAGCGGGCATGTCCCTTTGATGCCATCCATATCAAAGAAAACGGACTTCCTGAAGTAGACTATGATAAGTGTACCGGCTGTGCCGTCTGTGTTGCCCAATGTCCGCAGCATGTTCTAACAACAGTTCCTGCCGATCAAAAAGGAGCCATAGCCCTCTGTTCATGCAGAAATCCACGTAAGCCTCAAATTATGAAAAACTGTAAACGGGGCTGCATAAAGTGCATGAAGTGCGAAAAGAATTGTCCTACGGGAGCTATTAAAGTAATAGACGGAATACCCAAGGTAGATTACACTCTTTGCGATTCCTGCAATAAGTGTGTTGAAGGCTGCCCGACAAAGGTTCTTATGCTCACTGAAAACAAGGTAAAGTTTAACTCTTGCACATCTTGTGAAGGATGCCAAAGCGCATAAAATGAACAGCGGAGTTGTAACGATAATAGGCCGTCCTTCAGCCGGAAAGTCAACCTTTTTAAATACGGCTTCAGGCGAAAAGATTTCGATTGTTTCATCAACTCCGCAAACCACCCGAAACGCAATCAGGGGTATCGTAAACACTACCAAGGGGCAGATAGTTTTTATCGACACCCCCGGCTATCACAAATCCGAAAAAAAATTAAACCTAAAACTTCAAGAAGTCGCTAAAACCCGTTTAGAGGAAGGAGATGCAGTCTTATATCTGATAGACCTTTCACGGGAATTCGGAGAAGAAGAAAAAAACATCTGCTCTCTTCTTACCCCCTTACAAGAAAAAACCGTAATAGGCCTAAATAAGGCAGACCTTACGTCCTCAAAGACGGAACTTGTAAAAAAAGAGCTTTTAAGCCTCTTACCCGATGTTCCGCAAGAAAGAATCTTTGAGATTTCGGCCCTAAAGGATAAGGGCATAAATAAAATTCTTTCTATCCTCATAGAACTCCTCCCTGAAGGAGAAGCCCTCTACCCCGAGGACATATACACAGATCAGGATGTAGTCTTTAGGATTACGGAAATTATAAGAGAACAAGCCATTCTCCACACCAGAGAGGAGCTTCCCCACGCCATTTATGCAGGTATAGAAGATGCCGAAATGCGTAAAAACGGTAAAGAACTCTGGGTGAGAGCCTTCCTCTATGTAGAAAAAGAAAGTCAAAAAGCCATGCTCATAGGCAAGGGAGCAGCCGTCATCAAAAGCATAAGGATAAAATCCATGGCCGAAATGCGTAAAATCTTCCCTTATAAGGTTCAATTAGATCTTCAAGTCCGCGTAAACAAAAACTGGCGGCAAAAAGATAATATTATACAAAAGATTTCGTACTGAGAAAGGCCAAAACCGAATCCGCCAGCCTTCCGTGTCGGGAGAATAATCCAATCCGGAAATAGGCGAGTCGAGGACGCAAAGCTTAAGGCAGGTTGGTACGAAAGTTGCACCCAAAGGGGGCTGTATCAGCAGCGACCTTTCAAACAAATTTCGTGGCAAAGCAAATGTCAGCTTGAAGCGGGGGGTAGACGCTATTCTCTCCAAACAAAACACGAACAAAATCTCTTCTTGAATACAAAGTCCTTACAATTCTTATAACTTCGTCTTTAATTCTATAAAATATTGAATAATTATTTGCAAGCACGAACTTATAATCCGTAGGAAATGAAATGGGATTTTGAAGTTCATTCTCTATATAATCTTTGATTTCAAGTAAATCTGCTGCCGCTTGCGGAGCAATCTTTATCTCTCAAACATCAAAGTCCTGCCATTTTTCTGACTTCAGTTGTATCCAGCCATCCGTTTTGCAAAGCAGATTCTTCACCTTTCTTCAATTCATAAAAAAGAGTTTTCACAGCCGTCAATTTTTCGTAATCTCTTATGGAAATTACCGCATAACACCCCCTGCCATTTTTAGTAAGAAAGACTGGCGATTCATCAGCAACATCTTGCAAAACTTCATTATAATTACGTAAATCCGAAACAGGCTTTATAGTAATCATATATACCTCTAATATTCGTAAGATTTTACGAAATAATTATCTTAAAATCATACTAAATTGTCAAGATGTATAAAGTTGACTCAAGCCTTTTCTTCATTATATCTATAAAGTTTTATTTTCTTTAACAAGTTAATTATTATAATAAAACATTAGCTTTACTCAAATAATCTAAGCTATTAATTCGGGTTTTAAGCTTTAATCTATAAAAAATACACCCTACTTTTTCAAAGTTTCAGCTTATCGTGCCGCAAGGCATCTGTCTAACTGCCGCTTAACCTGCATTTGCGGCTTGTCCGCAATGTCAGGTTGAAGCGGGTGTTAGATGCCTTTTATTTATTTTACTACGATGAATTATCTATAACACAGAAAAATTCTATCTTAGCCCCAAAATTTGTCTTCTGCCGATTGTTGTTCGGCAAAAGTCCATACTTCTTGTATCTTGCCATTTTCTATTTTGAATAAATCGATACCAGGATCATTTAGCTTATCAGAACCTTTTTCCGCTACGGAAACAACACTTGCAGCAACAAAACACTCGTTGCTCGCAGCCCAATTGGTCATAACTTTAAATGTGCCGCCGCTTCTTTTTGCAAATTCTCCTAGACGCTCTCCCAATGCTTGTTTCCCTATAATCGTACCTGAAAGCGAACTTTCGCCTCCCATGTGCCATACAACAGTATCGGACATTGTTGCAAAAGCTCCCGCAAAATCGCCCTTTTCCAGTGCATCTCGATAAGCAGTAAAGACCTTCATTACTTCATGTTTCATAAAATTCCTCCAGTAAATATTTAGAAGTTTCTCACTTCTTTAAGTATTATTATAGTCTTTTGTCTTGATTTTGTAAGTACGAACATTTATAATACATAGTATCAAATATAATACTTTAGAAGGATTTTGATAATGTCGATGTATGATAAGTGTCCCTTCGCTACTACTCAAAGAGTATTGCAAGGAAAATGGGCGATTATAATTTTATATCATCTGAGCACGGGTACCAAAAGGTTTAATGAACTCGAAAGATTAATGCCCACAACAACCCGAACTGTTTTAACAAGACAGCTCCGCCAGCTTGAAAAAGATAAACTAATCGACCGCAAAGTCTTTGCCGAAGTCCCGCCTCATGTTGAATACTCTTTGAGTAAATTGGGAACTCAGTTTCGAAAAGTGTTAGACGAGATTGAGGTTTTTGGTTTAAATTATATCGCCGAATTAAATAAAATGCAAAAAGGAAAAAGCGAGTAGATTATGTGTGTTTTACTCTATTATACTAATATATGATAAAAAATAATTAAATTTATCAAACTCAAAAGTTGTCCCTGTTTTAAATTTATTCATATTTTCTTTGGTTATTTCATATTCATAAATTAAATCAGGATCATCTTTTATTACATCTGAAAAAATAAATTCTAATTTAAAAAAATCAATTTCAATATCTTCTGTACATATCAGATTTCCAGTTGTTTTATCAAAACAATGTATTTCTCTCTTATATCTATTAATCCTAATATTTTCATAATTAAAAGTTACCATTGGATAATACAAACCTTTTCTAACCTTATTTCCAAATAAAATCAAAGTTACATATTTTTTCCCATTATCTTCGTAAAATTCTTCGTATCCATACTCTCGAGGTTTATATTTTTTATTTAATCTGGAAATATGACCGGTTTCCTTTACAGTGTTCCAAGATAAAATCTTAGCTTTTTCAAAAATAATATCAAAATAAATTAACTTCTTTTCTTCTGAATCATAAGTCTTAACTTTTATTACAACGTTTCCATTAGTTTGTTTCAGATAGATTTTTGCATCATGCAAATATTTATATATTTGCATGAAATCAGATTTCTCGAAATTTTTTATTATACTCTTATTATATTCACGTAATGCTTTTCGATACTCATCATCATTGTAATCAGATAAATAAATATATTTTAAGAATTTTGATTTTTTTATATTTCCATAAGTTAATAACATTTTTAATCCTTTCTCAATACTTTGCATTGTGCACATAACATTGTTTTAAACCGCATTGCGTCTTGACCGCAATATCGGTTTTTGAAATGGTGTTATGTGTTTTTTCAATTACATTGAATCAGCTTTTTTCTGATGTTCTTCCATAATCGGATTCCAATAATCATGATATTCCTGTTCGTATTGTGTGTTTTTTGCAGAAATCCCATATGCAATCAGTTTTGAAATTAGACGGTATCTTAATTCAAAAAGACTTTGTGTTTCTTTCCAATAGCTAAAAAAAGATGTGCTGACTCCTTTAATTATGTTTATCGGTAAATTATCATCCGAATATGCAATTTTATATATTAAAGGCATTTTAACTACATCTGAATAATGCCAATGATGTCTATGTACAAAAGGCTTGTTTAAATATCGCTTACCGTTAATATAACATTGAGCCTCATCAATAGACTCAATTTCCAAAATTTCTATTTCATCAATTGATTTCGGAATATACCAATGAATTTCTACCTGATGATTATTCAACACTTTCCATGTACTTTGGTTGTCTTCATCGTCATAATTTTGGAAAAACCAAGCTTTATCGGAGTCAACAACTTCTTTGTCCTTTAAATCCGGATCTCTTGATCTTGAATAGGTGTAGGTATACTTTGTATAAAAATTAAAGTGATTATCTTCTCTATAACCTTCACCGGAATATGTGTTCTTATCCGGAAGAGACCAGTTTCCGCATTTTAAATATTCTTTTAATTGATTTGCCGTTTTCGGTTTAATAAATTCAGGTTGAAAATGCGATAAGTAACCGCCGAACACCCAACCGTATTCAGCTTTATCGTCTTTCCATTCATAAGGCGGAATTAAAATTTTAACCCATGGGGCTGTAATTTCGTCGATTGTTTCTTCTTTCCCAACAGCAATAATTTTTACAGGTAATCTGTGCAATAATCCGCAGAGACGATTTGATTTTAAAGATGGATAGCCTCTCACTTTTAACCCTTCTTTGGAATTGACATACATTGTATCAATCACTTTGCCATTTTCATAAAAATTATTTTTGTCCGCAAAAACCGATGTAATTATTAAAATCGATACGAATAAAGTTAAACAAAAATTTTTCATATTTTTTTCTCCAAAATTACGCAGTGTAATGTACACATAACTACTGCTTAACCTGTATTTGCTGCAGAGAAAATGTCGGGTTGAAGCGGATGTTAGACGCTATTCGTTCTTTTCTCTTCTCCAAATAAAACACGAACAAAATCTCTTCTTGAATACAAAATCCTGATAATTCTTATAACTTCGTCTTCAATTCTATAAAATATTGAATAATTATTTGCAAGCACAAACTTATAATCGGTAGGAAACGAAACATATTTTTCCACAGAAATCCCTCCATTTGGAGAGAACGTCAAATTTTCATAAGTTTCTATAATTTTTGAAATAGTATTATGTGCTGCTATGGGATTTTGAAGTTCATTCTCGATATAATTTTTAATTTCAAGTAAGTCTGCTGCCGCTTGCGGAGCAATCTTTATCTCAAACATCAAAGTCCCGCCATTTTTCTGACCTGTGTTGCGTCCAGCCATCCGTTTTGCAAAGCAGATTCTTCGCCTTTCTGCAATTCAGAAAAAAGAGTTTTCGTAGCTGTCAATTTTTCGTAATCTCTTATAGAAATTACCGCATAACACCCCCTGCCATTTTTAGTAAGAAAAACCGGCGATTCATCAGCAACATCCTGCAAAACTTCATTATAATTACGCAAATCTGAAATAGGTTTTATAACAATCATACATACCTCTAATATTCGTAATATTTTACGAAATAATTATCTTAAAATACTTATAAACTGTCAAGTGGATTAAACTCTCATATTTTTTACTAATTGTGAATAAAGAGCTCTCTATGACCATCCAAAGGACTTTTAGTTCGTTGATTTCCTTAATAAGTTAAAAAACACTTGGATAAAAGTTTACTTTTTCTTACTCAATTAGTCATTATGATAAAACATAACTTTAATCAAAAAACGAAGTTATTAATTTTGGTTTTAAGTCTTAATTTATAAAAATATATCACATTTTTCTAAGTTACAGTTTATCGTGCCGTAAGGCATCCGTCTAACATTCGCTTAACCTGCATTTGCGGCTCGTCCGCAATGTCAGGTTGAAGCGGGTGTTAGGTTTTACTTTTATTTTGCTATATCATATTTTTACCAATCTATTAATTTAGGACTTGGATTAAATATGAGAAAATGTTACCAAACATCCATTCTGTTTAAAATTTTTTAATATATCTTTTCTTTAGCAAGAAACTAAAAAAATTAATAGGTCTCTAATTAAAAGCACGAAAATCAATTTTTACCCTTTTTATAGATATTGAAGCCGAAACCACCGGAAAAATACTAAAAAAGCACATCATTCTTTCTAAAAACATCGTAGAAATAGTTAGCTTGCAATATCATTTTTCAAAAATTGATTTCCGTGTATTAAAGGCAAATTCAACTTTTATTATTCACTAAAATCGAAATCATTATCATCAAAGCTGCTATCATAATCAGAAGGTATGCAATATTCTCTTGAAGATGGATCAGGCTCCAATTCTTTAAGTGTTCTGGCACTCCATTGTGCAGAGTCGTATGCACTTTGTCCTCCCTTTGAAACTGCTATAAAAAAATGTAATGCGAGGTAATCAGGTACACCAGCTCTCAGAAGATTTCTATAGAAATTCTCATCTGCTTGTTCCTTTGACATTCCCAATGTGCTGTAGTCTATATCATGTTGATCGCATGCACCTCCATCACCAAGTGAATTGAGAAGATTTACCAGTGCTGCTGGAGTACCTGCCGCTCCGCATCCATTTGGAAGTGTACCAGAACGAGCAATTTGCAGAAGCCGATTTTTTTCGGCGTTAAATGCAGTTTCAGCATAGCATATCTGAGAATAGGCTTCAATTCCTACAAATAACGCAATTACAAAACAAAAAAATATTTTTTTCATAAAATCCTCCTATGATTTTATAAATTTATTTTTGATCGAAATAAATGGTATAGGCCGGTTCCGCACATGCCTACCTTCAGGCAGGTCAACCTAACATTCGCTTAACCTGCATTTGCGGCTCGTCCGCAATGTCAGGTTGAAGCGAGTGTTAGATAGTTATTATTTGTTGCAATGCAGAATCACTATTTTCTGTTACTCTATAAATTGTTCCATAATTTATTTTACACGCAATACTATTTAATACACTTAATGAGGGATGACCATATGGGTTGTTATTCCCAAACTGGACAAAAAAACTCACATTTTCATCTGTTATTAATTTATCATTAAAATTATTTTTTGCTCCATGATGCGGTATTTGTATCAATCCTATCATATTTTTCCTATCTTCAATATATTTAAAAACAGAATCTATCTCACTGCAATCCCAATCACCAGTATATAAACAAGCAGGTTTGTCAGTATCATAAAAATATTTTCGATGGCAATATCTACAACAATAATCATACTTAAAATATTTGGATTCTATTATGTTACTGTATATAGGATTTCTAGTTATCCCTGAATATAAAATCATTGAATTTTGATTAATTCCTCCATCAACTCTTTTATATGCATTTTTAATCTTTTTCAGAACAGTTTTATCAAATAAATCATCAATATTTGATAATTGTTTATCATCTATTCCATATTTATTACAAATTTCTATAAACTGCTTAGAACGCTGTTGATAATGAATATTAAACGGTATATACTCCCAGTTAGTTTGAGATATTATTAATTTTCTTCCACTTGGAATATCGGTATCTGAACTATTATCATCTATAATAACTGCTTCAACTGCTTCGATTTCGTCTACAGGCTCTCGATTAAATGGTTCTATTCTTATTATTCTAGTCTTATCATCAAAAAAAGACCTTGGGTTCTTAATTAACTCTTTTACTTCTTCATTTTCTACTAATTGAGATAAAATATTATTCCACTGCACAAGCGGAATAACAACATTTTTTATTTTTCGTATTTGCTTTAAATATGGTATTAGAGAAATATGATCATGATCAAAATGTGAAATAAATAACACTTCAATATCGCAATCTGGTAGATTGTTATAAACCAGTGACTTGTTTCTTTGACTTACTCGTGGAGACATATAACCACAGTCATAAATAATCAATTTATCATGTTCCACATGATATTCACTAGCAAAGCCGCCTTGTCCAATAGGATGAATATTACGTATGACTGTAACTTTGTGCATTCCCTTTTTCTCCTTAATGTGTAGTATCTTATCTATCTAACATCCGCTTGACCTGCATTTGCGGCTTGTCCGCAATGTCAGGTTGAAGCGGGTGTTAGAAGTGATTATTTTTTATTTATAAAACAAAACAACGAATTGAAAAGTAAATAATTATATATTCTATATCTTTCAGAATAAAACATATTGATCTTTGAAAAATTCATTGATGTACTCATCAAATATAATCTTTTTTCTTTTTCATCATAAAGATATGCATTAAAGGTTGCTGAATTACTTTCCAGGTCACTGCCGAAAGCAATAATATATTTATCGGCTCCACAATTCCATAAAATTCCTTCACGCTCCAACTCTATTGACTGCCAATTATTTGGATGTCTGTTTTTATAATATCTTTGGTTCATCGCAACATCCAAATCTTCTCTCTTTACTCCATTTTTTTCATAGAAATTAATTGTTATTGAATTTGTACCACCGCCGTAAATCAGAAAAAATTTATCTTCGGAAGTCTTTTCTTTTTGACTAAAAGAAATTTGATTCCAATCATTATCAAAGAGCAGCATACCGAGTTTATTATTAAACACACCTGCTTCTCTAAAATTGAATAAATTTATATTCTCATCAAATTCCTTATCATCATAATTATACCTCCATACTTCTTTTTCTGATGTCTTTTCTTTTTCTAATTTTGAATCAATTTTTTTTACTATTGCCTTTGAAAATGATGAGTCAATTTTATTGGATTTTATATATTGTTTTAATTGCTGTTGTATCTTGGCATTTCGTGTATTTCTAAAAAAACTTTCAAGTAGTAGACTATTTATCGTTTCTTTTCCAATATTATTTCGATATATTTTATCGAAAGTTAAATCATCTACTACACGTTTGCCGGCATCCCATTGTGAAAGGTAATTCTTCATACTAAAATAACTCTGCATTTCTTCAGTTGACGGAATATAAAAAAAATATTTATTCTCTTCAGAAAACAGGCAATTAACTGAAAAAAATAAAACAATCACCAATACTACTTTTCTCATTCTTTTCTCCTCGCACCGTTAGGTGTCGTTCTAACATTCACTTAACCTGCATTTGCGGCTTTGCCGACGCGTATAGCGAGGCAAAGTTGGCGCGAAAGTTGCATCAAAAGGGAGCCGTAGGCGACCGCCTTAAGCAACTTTCGTGTCAAAACAAATGTCAGGTTGAAGCGGGGGTTAGGTGAATTCTTTCAAAATATCATCCGCTGTTATAAATGTATGCTTTTCGTTTTCAAATTTATCTATAATTTTTCTATCGATTATATCTTCATACATTTCTGTCAATACCCTCTTTACAAGAGACGATTTTTCTTCAGACGATTTTTCTTCACAAAAATATGAAGATAAATACTTCACAATGTTTTCCTCTTCTAAATAAAAAATAGAACGAAACCTCCCTTTTCTAAGCCTGTAGTAAATTTTTGTTTTTTCTCCGGATACTTTCAGTTGCTTAATGTCAAACAGATTCAAATCTTTTGTTAAATCCAATGACATAAACGCATTATTAAAATGAACAAAAATCTCTTTTGGTATAAGCCCCTTTTTTATTTATTTTAATATCTCATCTGAATATTTTATCATGTATACAATGTAATACAAAAATTATTTCTTGTCAAATGATTTTATTATCACAATAAATTAAATATTATAAAATTTATTCCATTATGATTATTTATCTTTTATATAAGAATAAATATTTCTTTTATCCTTATAAAGCCTCGAACAATACCATCATCATAAACAAAAGTATTTACAAGTTTTTCAGAATCTGATTTATATTCATCAGCAATGGATAATACATTTAACTCTCCAAAACAATACTTATCATTGTGAAAATATTGATAAAAATTCATTTTTTTACTATACTTTAAACTGATAAACCTATTTTGCCTTACAAGATAGTTTTTCTACTTCAAGCTTAAAAACTGCAACACCATCAATCATCTTGCTTTCGTAATTTCAGTTATCTCTGCCAGTAGATTGTTTCATTAGTATATTAAGTCCTTTTATCTTTTCTTCGTAGTCACATACAAGTATCAGTTTTCCATTTCCAATTACACTTTGAAATTTTGCGAAATAATCACATGCAATATCTGCATTTAAAAGTTCATAGTTTCCATCGATTTCGAATTCTACAATATTACAAAAAGTGTGCTCCCATACTATCAACCTAATCTACCAAAAAAAATTTATAATATACTTTCTACAATATTATACCTATAACATCACCCCGCCGAAGCAGATTATAGCTATCTTCATCAAATTTAAAATGACATATAAAACAAATATGCTACAGGAAATGGCTGCACGAGAGATTGGAGCGGTACGACTTGCATTTTCCAAAATCCAAATTGCAATACACGAACACACCGTAGTTTCGGTATATTACTACCGGAAGCGATAGCCAAAGCTCCGCGAAGCTCAACAGTTTTAAGCCTTTAGGCGAAAAACAGGTATAGGTACGCCCGTCAGTAAGCTCAAAGGCAATCATAAAGCCAATACCACCACAATAACCACAAGTAAAATTTTCTTGACTTTAGCTTCAAAAAAATGTATACTGTAAATGTATTGGAGGTTACAATATTATGGAAAAAATCAGCATGAAAATTTTTGCGGTACTTGCCGTTTTTTTAGTTATATCATGTGATAGTGAACTCGCTCCCAACCTGAAGACTAAACCTGATACTCCTGCAATTATTCAAGTAAGTGAGATCTGCACCGATGTCTCAACCGTTTCACTTGTGAAATCGACCACACGGCAGTTACAGGTGAGCGTTCTACCGGAAAATGCATCAGATAAAAGACTAACCTTTGCATCAGAAGCAGACTCAATCGCATCCGTTGACAACAACGGTTTGATTACGGCAAATGCAGTAGGTCATACCACTATCAAGATAAAAGCTACAAACGGAGTTCAAAAAACAGTTGATGTTACCGTTACGCCGGAACCGATTCCCGTTACAAGCATTGTGATTGAGGGAACGACACCTGCATCTTTATTTATCGGTGAAAGCTATAGAATCATAGCAAAAGCACAACCCGATGAAGCAACCAATAAAGAGCTTACCTACACTACAAACAACAATAGTGCATATGTTGCTTACGATGGTACAGTAACCGCCCAATCGGAAGGAACCGTTACCATAACCGTAAAGTCCCAAAGCAATCCCGAAATTACAGCGACGGTTACTATCACTATAAAACAGAGACCCTCGATTGAACTGATAGTAGAAGAAATGACGAGTGAAAGCGGTGAATCAAATCTGAATCTTGAAATAAAAACGCTCCATGGCAAGCTTTCATATACGCCTACAATTGTTGGAGAAGAAAGTAGTTGGCTTACCGTTTTTCACATAGACAACACTACAGATGTAGAAAAAGATACAATACACCTAAAAGCTGCTCAAAATAAAACCGTATGGAAGCGGACTGCCTATATTAACTTCAAGGATGAATCCAATCAAGTAATCAAAAATGCTGCCGGAAAAAAACTCGAAGTAAAAGTAATTCAGAAAGAGAACGAGAACCCGAACGTAACAATAAAATGGGTACACGGAATAGATGATCCGACTGCAGATGAAAAAACAGCAATTCCGGTTCCTCATGTCGGTCAAGCTAAAAAATTTTATTGGGATGACGATAAAATTTTCTTCTGGTATGAAGATGATAATACGAAATGGTTCAACAATAGAAAAATATTTTATCTAAACATACCTGCTACTGACGGTGGCGATAGCAACCAATGCTGGGCTAAAACTGCTTCCAATATGCTGCATTGGTGGTTTGTAAAGAATAAAGAAAATATAGACAATTACATAACAAAGAAAAATATAACAGGTGCTGAAAAAGATAAGTATCAAGATTTCTACAACCGGAATTCTCCCGATAGTCAAGAACCGGAGAAAAGTTATATAGCAAAAACTTTTAGGACAAAGGCACATAACGGACAGCTGGGAGATTATATTATAAGTGGACTTGCATGGTATCTCTACGGTAATTCAAGTGCATCACTCCCCACTACTCCCGAATATGAAGGTCCTGCTTTATTCAAAGATGTGTTTAACATAAATAAGACTCCTATTAAAACTCAGATTATTAAGGGCAAAGTTGAATTTGAAACGGCAATAACCGACGCACTTAATTCTCAAAAAGCAATCGGGCTACATATGCGTGGCACAAAGGGCGGAAAAGATTATGCTCATGCAATAACGCTTTGGGGAGCGGTCTTTGATGAAGAGGAAAATATTATTGCAATCTATGTTGTTGACAATAATCATACGGAAAACAGGGTATTTCCTTACGGAATCTACTATAGAAACGGTCTTCCTTACATTTTTAACTATCCAAACAATGCATTCGCTACTGATAGGTATGTCGGTGAAGTAACGACCCTAGACAAAGGCGAAGCGTTGTGGCAAGAATGGTTTGATTTGCATCCGTGATAAGATGCCTTCACTTATCTTTCTTTTAATATGGTAGAAATTTTACAAAGCATAGAAGAAATCTGACAATATTTTTTCCATTCTTTTAATTCTAAAATTTCTTATAAATCATAAATGTAATGCTGTCTATCGCCAAATAAATCGTTATGGACTCCCAGAGTTTTATCATTATAGTTACTTGGGTCAATATCAATGATAGAAAGGATTTATTATCCTCTCCCGCTTCATTTAAAATCGCACTCGTATTTTTTTAGTCGCGAATTGGTACTATTTGTGGCATATGTACCTCTTAATGGTATTCTTATGCCATAATAATACCATTAGGTCTATGGTAAATACTTTTTTACATAAATTATATCAATTGCATTTTTTATTGAAATCGGTTGTGTAAATCCCATTATACTTTTTCCTCCTCAAGTACCGTAAAGCATCCCCACCACATCCTAACCTGCATTTGCGACTTGCCCGCAATGTCAGGTTGAAGCGGGTGTTAGGTATATTTTCACTGTAAAATTTCTCTATCTTTCTCAGATTTTAAGTCATATAAACTAATGTAGGATAATCAATATAAATAATTAAAATGAATATCAAGCATAAAAAAGCTAATAACACTATATCCACTAAAAATATTTTGTATTTTTTATCTTTCGTTCGAAAAATAATACTTACAGGGAGAAATATTAATATAGATAATATATAAATCAAAAAAATAGAAAAAACGATTCCAATCCATTTTTGATCAGTATATGAAATTGAATCTATTTGGAATCGATGAGCAATTGACACAAAAATACTAATAGTGCCCAAAAAGAGACATATAAAAAATAATATCAAATCTTTTTTCAGAATTTTAAAAACACTATTCTTTTTATCCATTCAAGCTCCATATTTAGTTGATAAATCATAAAAATATTATCAAGCAGTCTCTAATTCAAATAAAACATCACTAAATTATCAACACGTCTTCCATATTGTTGATAGTATTTTACAACTTTTCCGCTCGTGTGAAAACACGTATCCACCTAACTACCGCTTAACCTGCACTTGCGGCTTGTCCGCAATGTCAGGTTGAAGCGGGTGTTAGATGTTTTTTTGTTATAATTTAATACCCAAATTGTTACCTTTAGCAGTAATTAATCCCATTGTTTTAATAAAAAATACTCTTTTAGAAAATTGATAGTTATTTCTTCACTCATACTTCTATCTACATCTACTATTGAATTTCCATGCTGCTTTAATGCTTTTAATACAATAATTTTATAATTTTCTTACAATATTCATAATAACTAATTATTTTATCACATAGTTCCATTATGCTCTAATTTTCACATATTACATTACTATTAAGATAAACTATTATATACGCCTTTATTTCTCATATCCGAAGGCGTTCGTCTATCACTCGTTTTACTGTTGCCTTTTTATCGCTTAAACATTCAATTACTGCATTTTGTGTACATTCTCCCTTCCAGTATCTTCTTGCTATGTTTTTTATTATTTCAATATCTTCAAGATTTTCCATCTTTTCATATGCTATATCATACATTTCCATATCATATCGTTGATAGTTTTCATCATCAACATCTATTTCATAAATAAATATTGTTCCATCATCATCTCCAGGCTCTTCATAATCTCTTTTAAATAGATCTTTACACATATCTATACTTTCATAAAAAAAATTGCTGAAAATACGGCTGTAACACTTTTTAAATTCAGTCATTCTTATATATTCAAATACAGCTTCAGTACCCCATTTTGAACAATCTGACCATTCCCTCATATTTGATTTTCTCATTACTTCTCTAAAATATCTTGCATTTAGCATCGTTGCATTAAATACATCAGCCCTTATTTCTAAAGTTTTAACCAGTGGAATGACAAGACTCTTAGTTGATTTATAGTCTGGTATGAGCTTCATATCTATATTTAAACCTTTACCAAGATGATACAATACCATCTATACCTCCCAATTAATTGCGGTACTACTTTCATAATATTATAACCATACCTAGCGCGCTATAGCGCGTCCATCTAACATGCAGTTAAGCTGCAAAACGTACCGGCGTCTAGCCGGCCGCTCTTCAGAGCGGGTTTTGTCAGTCTTGAACTGCGTGTTAGATTTTTAGTATAGTACATACAGAATAATAAAATACCAACCCTCAAAATTCATACAATAAATCCTATGTTTTATGTTTCTTTACTTCATCACTATTTTCTTAGCAATTATTTCTTAGATAACCTCATCATACAAGGCAACTATTTTATCATTAATCTTATTTTTTGTCTTTTGATACTCCCTAAAATTGAACTATTTATACAATTTTAGGGGGCGATTCATCAGTATCGGTTAATCGATTCTTATTGCTTTGTATATTCTACTGAATTTTCACCAGCAGTAAATTTCATCTTCGTTTTTGATGAATTTAGTTTTATAAATGAAAGCATTCCTTCCAAAACTTCAGGTGTAAAATTCAGTCTTGCACTGATTGTCTTGTTCGCGGAATCATGTTCAACATCAAATCCTATATCTTCCAGCTCTGATACAGCACCAGCTACAGAAGCTGCATATGATGCATCTGCGCTTCAATAATCCTCCTCGTGTTGTAAATAACCCGAAAAATCAGAAGCAACAAAAAGCATTTTTGAGCCTACAACTCCTGACATTGAAAAGTCTGCCTTCCATGTTCCCACTAAATCACTCTTGTTTGAAACAGGCTTCCAATCACTGATAGTATTATTCTGATTACCGTTCGCCTGTTGACAACCGCTAATTAACGCTACTGCACTAGTTATTAAAACTAATGCACCAATCACTGAAACTAATCTCTTTTGTTTCATCTTTCGACCATCCTTTCGCAATGTCCTTTTTCATTGCAATTATTTTATTTTTCGGTCGAAAGTCTGTTTCGATTGGTTCCCTACTCGCCTGCCGTCGGCAGGTCAACCTAACTGCCGCTTAACCTGCATTTGCGGCTTGTCCGCAATGTCAGTGTTGAAGCGGGTGTTAGATGTTTCCATCTATTTTATTGGCTTTTAAAACTGCATGTATCATATCATCATTTTTATACTGCTCGCCTAATTCTTTTATATTCTCAATAAATTTCTTACTATCTTCAATATATTCATAAAAAGAATATACCTCAAGATTTCCTTTTGCATAACAATAAAATATGTCATTATATTTTTTACACAATTTGAAAAATAACTTATAGTTTTTTGTTTTAATTAAATAATATAATAAATGCATTACAGGGTGTATAATAGTATCCATTATCATATACCGCCATAATTCAAATGAAAAACCTGTTGGCAAATCTTTTCTCTGTAAATCCGCTTCTGTATACAATAGCACAATATTTTTATATTCATTCAGTTCAAAGATTAGTTTCTTCTGTAATTCTGTAATATGCTTATTCTTATTTTTTATATAATTTTGTTTATTGAATATACCGATATTACTTATTTCTTGAAAATCTTGGTTATGTACAATAGCGTTTAGTTTATTTTTTGAAAACATAATCCATTCCAAAAGATGCGCAATGACATCTTTATAATTCCAATCATCATAATTACTGACAAGTTGTTCACTTTTGTAACTACTTATAAAATCAGCAATATCTATTTCTATTTTATTGATTTCTGTTATTATTTCTTTAATTGTCATTTTTCTCTGTATCCATAATTTTTATCAGTTGGTTCTTAAATTCAGGAATAATGTTTTTTGCAACATCCCACACAATTTCATAATCAACGGAAAAATAACCATGAATGAGTTTATCTCTCATACCGGCAATATTTCTCCATGGAACTTCTTTATATTTAATTATTACATCACTTGAAATATTTTTAACGGCTTCTCCAATAATTTCAATACTTCGTGCAAATGCCCGTTGCGTTTTTTCATCTTTTAGAAACGCCTCTTTTGATATGGTCCTTGTTTCAGATTCCAAAAAAACAATTTCATCAAAAATATGCTTAAATAACTCTTCATTTGATCGATACATATTCAACCTCATTGAGTATTCTCTGACCAATATAAGGACTTAAACTTTCTATGGTTAATAAATCTATTTTTGTATTCAAATTATCTTCCAAGTAATAAACTAAATTTATAAAGTTATTATAATTTTTTTTATTAGCATGAAATTCTACTAATATATCAATATCGCTATTTTTATTTTGTTGATTATGTACATAAGAACCAAAAAGACCTATTTTTTTTACGCCATAGGACTGGAGAATGTTTTTATTATATTCTAAGAAATTAAAAATCTCTTTTTTTTCTTTAGGTTTCATACCTCTATTATACCTTTTTTTAATATTAAATCTAGATTTATACCTGAAAAATTCAGCTCGTGCAGTAGCACGAGTCCATCTAACTTCCGCTTAACCTGCATTGCCGCAAAGGCAATGTCAGGTTGAAGCGGGTGTTATGGCAAAACTATTTCTTTTACAGAATTAGATTTCTCAATTTCTTTTTTCTTTCAGAAATATTCTTTCCATTTTTTTTAAACTACGCTTCTATTATTATAATTCCCGAAGTACCGTAAAGCCACATACTACCACTACCGTACTTCGCCCTGAAGTTCACATTTTATTTCATGCTCGATAACAGTTTGGAATTCCTCTTCTTGTCTTCCTTCTATGTTTAGATTGCCCTCAATATAAAATTTATACTTTCGCTTTCCTACTTTTTTAACTTCATTGATTTGTATCCAACCAGCATAAATCTTTTTATCTGCTAATTCTTTTATACAATCAATTGTTTTTATTTCAGTTCCATCAGAATAATGGTAAAATACAATCTTTTTCATCATAGAGTCCGTGTTAATTAAAATGTTGTCTTCGACATCTTCAAATGGATAGTATGAGTTTACTACTCTGACAATAGAAAGATCTTCGTAGCTTCTGTATTCAAATCTTATTCCTCCTCCAGAAGTGCCCCAAACTTTAATCAAATAATTCTTTGTCCATTTTACATCATGACATGCCCATCCAGGCTCACATTCAGCTATTATTTTCTGTGTTTCCAGATTATATAATGTCATAAGAAAGGCTTTAGCCTTATCAGGTCTATGATAAACAAGCATTTTTTTATTGTCAGGAGAAATGTAGAAATCTTGAATTAGTTCCCAGTTCTTAAAATTTGTAATCTGATTATTGTTTTCGTCATATATTTGCTTATTATATAGTTTTCCATCGATTCTAAATTTTATTTCTTGCGCAAAAACCGATAAAGATATGACAATCAATGCTGAAAATACCAAAAATACTTTTTTCATTTTCCTCCTAAAAAGCAGCCCAAAGGGCTGTCGCCATAACTTCTCGCTTAACCTGCATTGCCGCAAAGGCAATGTCAGGTTGAAGCGAGTGTTAGGCTCTTTCCTTATTGATGATAATGTGTTCCGCACTGAACAATATATAATGTATTATCTTCAACTTTATATACAAGTCGGTTTGCCATATCTATTCTTCTGCTCCAATACCCCGATAACTCATACTTTAATGGTTCAGGTTGACCTTTTCCCTTATCAACTCCATTTCTTTCAATATCTTTAATTAAATCATGGGTAGTTTTTATCAATTTTTGTTGATGTTTATTAAAAAATTCGCAGTAATCGTTCCATGCAATATTAGACCAAACTTTTACCATCAACAAGATTCCTTCAATTCATGGATTTGACCTTTTCCGCTTTCAATCTGATTTATACTATTACGCAAATATTTCATATTTTCTTCTGAATAAACATACGGATCCTCCGATGCTTTCAAAGCAAAGGGCAGTCCATTTTCCCGAATGGTAGCCTTTACAAAAGAGTTTATCGCCGACGAAATATTAATGCCCATAGAATCACATATCCGCTCAAAAGTTATTTTATCATCATGTGTAATTTTTGCTGATATTGTAGTCATTCTTAACGCCTCTTACTACATTATACTACATTAGCTTTTAAAAATCAACTATCGCCGACCTATTAAAAAATTTAATTTATTATTTTTAATATCGTTTTCACTCTAAAACTTAATTCTCATCATTTTTCTTAGAACTATACATATAAATTTTAATTATTTAATAGGTCGAATATCAGCTTTTTGTTTTTAATAATTTTAACAGTCGTTTGCGGTACAATCACAAAAATCGTTTCACTAAGCTAGCATTTTTATATTTTCCTTTATCACGCCAAAGGCGTGTAAGCCTAACATTGTTTTAAACCGCAACGCAAGCGAAGACTTGCGTTGTCGGCTTTGAAAACGGTGTTAGCTGATTTTTATATTACATGACAACTTTAATAATCAAATATATGCGAATCACTTATTCGAAAAAAAGTCTGTTTTGATACATTAAGAACGTCACTTGGTTCGATTAACTCTTTAGTTTCAAACCCATAAATTGCCTGAATAATTTCAGTTTTCTGACCAAAGAAACTATTTTGAGTAGTGTAAAGTCGTATATTAACAATATAGGTTTGATTAGGTTCAAAATGAAAAACATTTGGTATTAACTCAGGCTTTGAAAAATTCACAATATCAAATTTAAAACCAACATTTTTTTTGATTCCTTCATTTGGATTAATTATAAATGAGGAGAATAATGAATATTCGTTTTTTTCAGCTAACCTATTTATTTTATCATATTCAAAAAAAGGTCTTATTGGTATCAGGTTTTCTTTGAAATTTATTGTTGCTTCAATTTTGTTGATGGAACGAACAAAGGAACCATAGTTACTAAAGACCAATGGTATAATAATTTCATCATAATTATCACTATTGGAATGCATGAAGTAAATATTACTTGGATTATCAATTACTAACTTACTTTTTGTAAGCGGTAAAACAAAGAATAGTATAGACGTAAAGAAAGCAACTATAGATATTATGAGACTAATTACTTCTATACCAGTAATGCTTTTTTTATTATGTTTCATATTCTCCTTTCTATGCTACTCAAAGCGAGTTTTAGCTGATACTGCTTACTTCTAAAACAACCAAACTATCTCGCAAAGTCAATTACCTTAAAATCCTGCAGCATTTTTTTCCCGCCAACTTGAAGCATCTGTAATAACCTTTGAGCAATACCCTGTGGTACATTTCTTCCTGCCTCCCAAGCCTCTATGTTTTTTGGGGATACTCCAAGCACAAAAGCAAAATTTTTCTGTGAAAGATTTAGATTCTCCCTAATCTGCTTTATTTCTTTACAATGATATGAAAGTAAGTCTGCAATAGTTACAGATGTTTTCCGAGCTTTATTGGATTTTCCTTTTGCATACTCAAGACTTTCTGAAAGTCCACTCATAATACTTCCAAACACATTAATTTCTTCCATGGATTACATCCTTTTCCGCATTCCGTATAGCAGTTACTAAATTCTTCATCTGATTTCTTTCTTCTTTACTGAGATTTTCTTTTAAATTCTTAGGAAAAACAAAAAGAACTTAAATCATTATCATCTAACCCGATCAGTTTCCACATACGATCGAATTCTTTTGTAATGATAAATTCTCTCGTCATGCTTTAATGGTAAACCCTATCTAATAGTGCGTCAAGCCTTTATTTTAAAATTGTCAAACTTTCCTGATTTCACGGAAATCAATTTTTGAAAAATGATGCCGCAATCGAATTACATTTTATGATGCTTTTAGAAAAAACAGGGCGTTTTCTAATATTTTTTACATATTTTCAACATTAAAATATGTAAAAAGGACAAAAATTGTTTTCTCTGCTCTGATTTTATTTTAAAATTCTATATAAAAATGCGGCTCTATTAGAGCCGTCCAGCTAACTGCCGCTTAACCTGCATTTGTGCCTTTACCGACGCAAAGCGTAAGGCAAAGTTGGCGCGAAAGTTGTATTAAAAAAAGTGCTGCGTTAGCAGCGACTGCATCCAGCAACTTTCGTGCCAAAACAAATGTCAGGTTGAAGCGGGTGTTAGATGAAGATAATTATCTAGTATCTTATTAATAATTGCCACATTTTTTTCTAGATCAGATATCAAAACCCTTTCATATACTTCATGCTCATCCATAACACCATCACCGATATTTACACATTGGATTCCTTTCGAATTTAATACACATACTTCAGGAGCTATGTCATCAAAGATTAGTTTTGGTTCTATCCCTGTTTCTTTTATGCTATCTTTTACAAATGTGATAAATTTTTCATTGTTGGTAACATCAAATCCTGGACATTGTCTCATAACTTTTATTTTGTCTGGTCCAAGTATTTTGCAGGTTTCCTTTATAAACTCATCAATATTGCTTTCCGGAGTAAGTATGCTTAATGAAAAATTGTAGGCGTTATTATTATAACTTTTAACAGTAATACCCCAATCACTTTTTGTTGCACGCTTTTTAAGCCATCTTTCAATATCTTTAATATCTTTTTTTGATTTCAACAATATATTTGTCCAATATTTAGAACCAATAGTAATTTCTCCTATCGAGCCTCCATCCATTGTTATTCCAATTTCTGCTTTAATCATTGTCCTATCAAGATTTCTTGCCCCTATGAATCCCTCTTCTTCCATTCTTGTAAGCAATATTTCTATCGGTTCTTCGTCATTCCTGTTTTTTAAAACATGAATGAGACAAGCTAATGAAGCTTTATTATCTGCTCCTATTGAATTTTTACCATCTGATATAACAAAACCGCCTTTGATCATTCCTTTTATCGGTTCCCCTGTAGAAACCTTATCACCATGAAAAGCGAATAGTATCGGTTTTTTATATGAACGGATATTTCTATATGCAATCATATTACCATAGTAATCGTACTGAATTTCGAACTTCATTGAACGTAATATATATTCCACATAATCAAAAAAAGCTGTCTCGTTACCGCTAGGACTATCAATCCGTGTAAGATCGAGTAACAATTCAGTAACTGTTGGTTTTACCATACATCTCTCCATATTTCAGCGCGAAGCGTCCATCTAACATTCGCTTAACCTGCATTTGCGGCTCGTCCGCAATGTCAGGTTGAAGCGAGTGTTAGGTTTTATTTCTAAATTCTTCTTCTAGCTCTTAATAAACTCCGATCTTATTTTTTTAAATTCCTCAAAATCAGCTCTTAGGTCGTCAATGGTTGGATCGTTATGAACGAGTTCAGGATTGCTATGCGCATTAATAAAGCCGCAACATCGCTCATAAATATCGTTAAGACTAGCTTTATATTTACCTAAGCTCTCAGCATTGACCTGAATAAACTTACCAAGTGAAACATGCTTTTGATATCTCTGGATAGTACCATTAAAGATTTCATGCTCAATACAAAGTTCTATAGCACTTCTAAGCTCACCAAAGCCTTCCTTTACAACTTCTGCTTCTGATCTGCCTTTGGGTTTGCTATTGATTAATGTATTAATTTTACTGATATTCTGCTTTACCTTATTTTTCTCTTCTTCAGCTTCAGTAATTACACCCACAAAATCATACTCTTTCTGAGAATTGTAAAACTTATAACTCAAGTGTTTGAAACTTGGCTGATTGCTGGAGTAAAGAAGACTATTGAAAAGTAAAACGCTGTGAGTAAAAACCACAACCTGTCTTTGCTCGCTTAAGCGTATAACCCGTTTTGCAAATGAATCGATTATCTTATGATCCAGACTGTTAACAGGGTCATCAAAAATTACAGGGGCATTGATGGTATCTAATTGCAATTCGGTTAGAAATTCTGCTAATGCAATACTTTTTTGCTCTCCTTCACTCAGGATTTCCAATAATTGATGATTACTGATTTTATGATTAATTTTTGTCTTTCCCTTATCAGTACCAAAGCTTAACTCTATTGGCATTTCTGATTTTCTAAGAGCCATTAATTCTTTTTGAAATATATTATTAAAATCCTGACTTATCAGCTCTTCCCTAGCCTGTGATGTTTTCCTACTGATTGAACTTGTAGAAAAGGAATTGGAGTGTTTATTTAGAATAGCCAATATTTTGTGATTAACAATTATATCCCTGATTTCATCAATTTTTTCAGAAAGATATTTACGGTCTTTCAATTCAGCTATAACTTTTTTTAATTCTTTCTCTTTGGTTTCGATATTTGTTAATAACTCGTTTTTCTTGCTTAAAGAATCTTGAAGTTGTATTGCTTTATTAGAAATAAATGTTTTAAAATCATCATATTTCAAATTAAAGACCAAGTCCTCTGAAATTTCATCATTAATAATTTTTTTCTTTAGAATTTCTAACTCTCTATTATATGCAGTCAATTCTTCTGGTTGGATTGGATTATCTTTATCATCACTTCCGAAGCTTGGATAGCTTAGCTTTAATGATGTATCTATATCATTTACGGAATTAATCAAATCATGTTTAGACTTTATAAGTTTAGCTAAATTTTCTTCTGTTTTGTCATTCAGTAGTTTACGATAACTTTCTAATAACTCTCTTGCATCAACTTCAAGAGGTTGTCTGCAATAAATACACACATCTTCATTTTGCGGATAATTGGGCTTAGCCATTTTTTTGATATAAGCTTCTGCTGAACTTAAAAAGGTTTTAAACTCGTTTGTTTCATAGAACTCAATGCCTTTTGATAAGGCAATCTCACTAATGCCTTTTTGAGTATTTTTTTCTAATTCAGCAATGGATTGATTAATCTGCTTTAGTTGGTTCCATACATCAGCATTCAAGACCTTTTTTGCTTGTTCTACTCTTTCAGTAATTGTGTTCAGCTCTGAGCATTGATAGTTTAATGCTCGAATCTCATTTTGCAGTAATATTTTATTTAGATTTGATAAATCCAATTCTTTTACCTGAAGTTCTTTTGCTTGTTCTTTGCCAAAGGTCGAAAGCTCAGTTAGTTTTTGGTCATCGGAGTCTTTTGATAGATTACTGATGAATACCTGTTGCGGGGTATTTAAATTTAGATTTTCTAACCACGAAACTTGAACTGGATATTCATTTTTTTTATCTTGAAATAGAGCGTCTAAAGCACTTAGCTCTGAAGAAACGAGATCAAATAAATGAAAACCTATAGGTGACACAATCAGTTGACGACTGCCATCGAGACTGATTTGAACACAGTTATTGTTAAAAACCGAGATGCTTGCTAGATCTTCATTTCTGTTTTTTCCTGTCCAAACAAATGTTTCGGGGCTACCATTCGCTTCAAAAACAATTTTAGCAGATTGAGGTTCTGTTCCTTTGAAAATATTTGATAAGATGGTGTTATTTTGATCATAACTAAATCCAAGAGCTTTTAGGATTCTTCCATATCCGGTTTTACCTGTTCCGTTTTCACCATAAATGACAGTAAGGTTTGGTGCAAATGTTATTGTCTGTTTCTTTGCCAGTTTATTAACACCAGTGACTTCTGAAAGTGCAGATAGCTCAATTTTTTTTGAAGCAGGTGAATAACTTGGTTTTGTGATTGTTAGAGGAGGCAACTCTTTTATCAATCCAATTTTATGCAAGAAATATTTAAATATTTCTTCTCTATCAGATTTAAGTAAACTGCTTTCAGTGCTGACGACTTTATGTACCAATAACTTAGCCCAATCAGAATTGTCCGCCCAGTCCCAAAGGAAATCAATAATTTCTTTTTTGTTTTTTGTTGCTGATGTCATAATTTACTCCTTTATATACACCTAACTACCGCTTAACCTGCATTGCCGTGCCCGTATAGGGCTTGGCGTGGAAATTGCATAACAGAAGCGGAGCCGCTTTAGCGGCGCAGCGACATAAGCAATTTCCATGACAAAGGCAATGTCAGCGTTGAAGCGGGTGTTAGACACTTTTATCTATTATTTTATTTCATTAGCTTCTAAGATGAAGTTATTATATCACTATTTTGATACTACACTCCTAATTCTTTTACAGTCTCTGTAAACTTTTTATTATCTGCAATATATTCATTAAAAGAATATACCTCCAGTTTTTCATCTACATAAGAATAAAATAATTCATAATATTTTCACAGTTATTTCTTTAATTGTCATTTTTTTTTACAAACAGCGGGGTTATTTTCCCGCTGCCGTCGCCTTATCTAATTATAAGTCAATAATATATGCACAATTACTCTTTTGTAATCGGCACCCACAATTCCATTCTGTAGTTTTTATCATACATGTCGCCTTCTTTGTAAACTTCAAAATCAGGAGTGCCAGCATGTCGATACCCCTGTTCAGGGAAGAAAGTATCCATAACATATTTCCAGCCTTGATGAATACAGTCAGGCACTGCACCTTTTAATTGCACTACAGCGTATTCCGCTTCGGGAATGTGCATAACGGATAACCCAAGTGTTTCTGCTTTTTGTTCGTCGGTGCAATCGTAGCCCGCCATGTAATTAAAGGAATTGCAATCTTTCACGTCATAACATGCGCCGTAGCTTTGCCCGTTTCCCACAGTAATAAGTTCCTCATGCGAAGCCTTATCAAATAAATCATTCCACACTTTCGAGAAATCGGTTGTTTGATTAGACTGAATGCATAAGCCTGCAATCGAAAACGCTTTTTTCTTTTCAATTCTAATTTCCATAGTTTTTCCTCCATTAACGGTTAAAGATAATTTTACAGGAGAAAATGATTTAAAGCCTTTTCCGTTCCGTACTTCGCTCGGACTTGCACCGTGAAATTTTTTAAAAACGGCAGCAAAAGAATCTGGCGATTCATAGCCATACTTCAAAGCGATATCTATCACCTTTTCATTACCATTTCTTAAATCCACAGCAGCACGGCTCAGCTTCCGCAATCGGATATACTCAGTTAAAGGATAACCAACCAGTATTGAAAATATTCTGCTGAACAACGGGTACGAATAATGAGAAAGATGCGCAATTTCTTTTTCATCAAGTTCATTGTCGAGTGTATTTTCGATGTAGTCTATCGTCCTGTTAAATGATTGAATACTGTTCATCCTTTCTCCTGTATTATTATAGAAATTATATAAAAAAGATATCTTATCGTCCCGATATTTTTTGTACAAATTTTATAGGATCAAATGAGTTCTAAAATTCTAAGAAAAAAACTTTAAAACTGTAATTTTCCTTAACGAATTAATTAGTATAATCACTATGACCGTCTGAAAGCCTTTTATTTTATTGATTTACTTAACAAGTTCTAAAATTGTAAAATAAAAGTTTTATTCTCCTTAATCAAGTAAATATTATAATAGAACATAACTTTATTCAAAAAAATAAGCTATTAATTTGCTTTTTAAGCTTTAATTTATAAAAAATATATTCTATTTTTTCAAAGTTACAGTTTATCGTGCCGTAAGGCATCGGTCTAACATCCGCTTAACCTGCAACAAGGCTTGTCCTTGTTGTCAGCGTTGAAGCGGGTGTTAGCTTAAACATCAAATTCTTCAAATTGCTTTATTTTATACTCAGAAATCATTTTTTCTAAATAATTATTATATTTTTCCTCATCTACATTTAAAAATGATTTATTATTTGTTTCATCAGCAATAAATATATTATCAAAATTTTCTTGTAAATCATTTAAGTAGACTTTATTTTCTTTTAATATTTTTAATTCAGATATTATCTGTGATTTATTGTATCTTATTAATTGATCCACTAAATCAGAATCAGAATAATTAATTGTATCCTTAAAAAATGAATAGTATTCATCGATTGTTTTCTTTACATATAAGTCTGAGAATATATGCAGCCTTACTCCTTCAAAAAAATACTTAGAAAATTTTGAATAATTATTAATACAAAATTCATTCAATAATGATAACTGGAATCCCTTACCTTCTTTTATAAAATGACTTGTGTAGAAAACATCTTTATTAGTAATATTGAATAAATCAGGATAAATTGAACCAAGAAAAAAATCAGAAATATCTAACAAATTCAATTCCATTCCATAAAGATATTTTTTTGCAATTAATATGTGTGCATATTTTTCTGGCATTTGTACTCCTACACCGAAGCCATCATTCTAACATTAGCTTAAGTTTTTCCTAACATTATTCTTAAATTAATATTTAATCCAATATATATCAACATCTATTTCAGGAACACCCAATAATTATTGTCGATATATTTTGTTCTGGAATAACCTTGTTTACTAACATCATATAAACAATTGATATAAATTATATTTTATAAAAAAGCGCACGATAGTGCGTCAAGCTAACTGCCGCTTAACCTGCATTTGCGGCTTGTCCGCAATGTCAGGTTGAAGCGGGTGTTAGGTTTTCTTTTTTACTTACCAATAGAATAACTATAAAGCATTTTTCTAAATTAGTCCAATATTTCAACATATAATATCAATATTAGACTAATCTTGCTTCTGCACTCTACTGATTATATGGTATTACAACCTTAATTTGCCCATCAGACATCTCTTTTATCGTTATTTTTATTTCCGCTCCATTATTCAATATTGCTGTGGCTTTATAAAATCCATCAGATACAATTTCATCTATTGTTACCTTTTCACATTCTATATCTGTCGCAAATAGTTGCTCTTGTATAATTGTAGTAACAATTGGTCGCGCTGATTCCTCTATATCATTTTGTACTCCTAAAATAAATGACAATATAAAAAATAGTGCTATCACAGCGGAAAATATGTAATAAAATATTTTCTTCTTTTTTAATTTCTCATCACTAGGAATAGGCGTAACACCCGCTTCTTCTACTATCTTTTTACTGTCATCCCCTACGACTTCATAACCTTCTTTTAATTTTTTCTGGATATAGTTTACATAATAATTTTGTGTTATCACTAAATTTAACACTATAATACCTAATGTAGCTATTAATCCATAAAAACTAAATGCAAATGCATTAACAACAAAAATTAAGGCAAATGCTCCAAGCAATATCCCCAAACCTTTTTTATCAATAGGTTTGATATTCAAAGGCGGTAAACCATATCGCAACTCAATCAAAGTCTGCAATACGGTTAATTTTACTTTTTGTGAACACTCAATACTGATAGTTTCACAACCTGCTTTTTCAAGCTCAATTTTTACTTTTGGATTTTTACTCATCCTTTACGCTCTCCTATAAATTTATTTTTAGATCGAAATAAATGTTATAGGCCGGTTCCGCACAAACCTTTCCGCAAGCGGTTAGCTTGTCAACCTAACTGCCGCTTAACCTGCATTTGCGGCTCGTCCGCAATGTCAGGTTGAAGCGGGTGTTATGTGATTACTCAATCAACAACTTTATATTATCTACAACAGCATTTATCTCTTCTTCTGTTGTTTTTTCTATAAAATCACAACTTCTTTTTTTATAATCAAGGTTCTTTACTTGGTCGCTAAGAATACAGCCATTTATCGAATGATTATCCAATACAATTTCAAAAGGATAGCCTTTTATATGGCTTGTAATAGGACAAAATAAAGCAAGTCCGACTTTTTGATTGTATCGTTTTTGAGAAATGCAAATTGCAGGACGACGACCTTTCTGCTCATGTCCTTCTTGCGGGGTAAAATCAAGCCAAACTAAATCGCCTCTATCGGGAACATAATTTGAATTCACCATTCTTCGTTACCTACTGAATAACCTGTAGAGATTTCCGAATGAACTTTTTCAGAAGTAACCATTGCCAGCATATCATCAAGGGTTTTTTCCTGAGGAAGAATTACTATTTTTCCTTTTTCTGCGATTACTTCTATTTTGCTTCCATTCTTTACATTATTATCTTTTGCCCAAAGAGAGGGTATTCTAAACCCGAGACTATTACCCCATTTCTGAACTACAACCTGCATAATCAACCTCCATTATTTTTAGTATATACATTGTATAGTTTTTTGTCAAGGATTTTTTTCAAAAAAGCGGGCTTGCTCCACTGCCTAAATCGTTCATATTTGAAAACTATGACTTTCATGCCATATTCTTCAGCTGCTATATAATACATATAACCAATTATCCTTCCCCTCCGAATGCAGATTTTCATAAGATTACTATTCCATCAGCACCAATTATCTTCTGTATTATCACAAGTAATCTAAGTCAATTCAATATATTGTTCAGAAGGGATATACTCCATTTATCACTGTAACCTTTGCTTTAGCGATTAGAAATCCTGTACTTTGGCAACTACATAGGATAAATAGACTTATTAACTGGGAATATATTTCTTCATTTTTACCTCAAGCTGCCCGAAGGGCAGTCCACATAACATTCGCTTAACCTGCATTTGCGGCTGCCCGCAATGTCAGGTTGAAGCGGGTGTTATGCTTCATTCTTCATAACAAATCAGGCTTTGTCTTATTTGTAAATACTTTATGCCACTGAATCAATTTTTAACAAAGCTTCTTCTGATTGTTCAATCTGATTAATTACAGTTTCTTCATTGATTTTATTAAGCTCACTACTATTTTCTGTTTTTTCTACAAGTTGAACTTTGCACATTTCATATAATAAACCAACAAGAAGAATAGTATTTTTTGTAATTTGCTTCTGCTCATCCGAAAACTTATTGTAATTGACCTTTTTTGAAAACAATCGCGTTAAAAAGAATTTTCTCTTTTTCTGTTCTTCAATAATAGCTTCCAGTTTTACAAGATGATTCATATAAACATCATTTACTTTAGATAAAGCAGAATGAAAAGACTTTGCAATGTTTTCTAGCTTGTCAAGATAATCACAAATGGAATTTATCTTTTTTTCATTCTCCATCATTTTATCCCAAGCTTTATCCGCTTTATCTGAAACACTCGAACCTGCAACACTAAATATTATTCCACCGATTAGCAGTCCTACACCTAAAGTTGCCCCGCCTAAAACAGCCGTTCCTAATGCAATTCCACCGCCGCCAGCAGCTAATGAACCACCGCCCAAAGCAGCAAGCGTTGCGTTTGTCGCTGCCGCCCCACTAAGTGCGGATATTGCAGTCCCCGTTGAAGCGGTTCCTAATGCCATAACAGCTGCTGTCGTCCCTCCCGCAGCCGCAAAGCCACCTGCAGTACCAAGAGCAGCACCTCCGAGTCCTGCAAGCAGAACACTTGCACCAACAGCAGCATCTTTTACTTCCTGAGGTGTAAAAACTGACAGCGTTACATTGTCTTTTTTTATTTCATTGAAACTTGGGAGATTTTTAATTTTTTCAAACGCAGTAGAGAATCTTTCAAAAGAAGAAATAATTTCCATTTCATACTTTCCTAAGTTATCCATCGTTTGCATAGTTCTTTTATTAGAATCTTCAAGACGGGCAACATTCTCTTCGTTTCTTCGTTGTGCCGATTTTACGGTATTACTCGCCTCTTTCATTTTGATTCCACCGCGGATTCCTGCCCCAACACCCGCAACCCCTGCAATAGCAGCTCCAATTCCGATAATTAACGGTAAAGGCATTATTTTCCCTCCTGAATAAAATTCATAAGTTTCGCAGAAATTTTTGTGTATTCATTGAGCAGATCAAGACTATCTTGTAAAGAACTCTCTGAAAGTCCAAATATTTTTACAAAAGAGCGTATTAAAGATTTTTCATATTCTGCAAAATCTCCATCGGCATTTGCACACGCAAGTAATTCAACCAAGAAAATGCGTTTAACAGAATCAGTTGAATTCTTTCCAATTTTCTCCGCTAACGGCATTGGGTCTACTTTTTCACCCAAAGTGTAGCGTTCAATTCCCATTTCACGAGAATATTCAGCAATAAACGATTTTTCACTCTCTTCCAGTTTTCCATCCGCTTGAATAACCGAGATAGCAAGTTTTAGAAAAATTACTTTTTCTTCATCGTTCAAAAGATTTAAGAACATTGTGTTCCTCCTGTTTATATTTATTCTTGAGTGCTTGGCACCCTTGGTAATTCAATTTATAAAAACTTTCTAAACTTATTTCAGAAGAAAATATGATCTTCCAGCTTTCATCAATACGGCATAATAAAGGTCTGTGCTCATATATTGAACAAAGATTATCTTTTAAGAATTTACAAACCCCATCGCCCCTATCCAAATCTTTATATAACTCATGACCACCTATATGCGAACAGCATAGTCCGCATTTATCACATTCAAACATTAGGAAAATGATAGAACTGACTTACTGTCATTCATAAAAGAATCAAAATCTGCATAGCCGTTCCATGGCAAATTCAGATTCAACTTTTTATAAATTGAATGCAGGCAAGCATTCGTTTCTTCAGAAGTTTTGCAAACAGCTAACTGTTTTGAGGCAATAGAGAAACATTCTCCTTGTTTTTCAAGCAAATCAAAATCAATTTTCATCAACTCAGATAAATAGCGGTCAAGTAGTTCTCCTTGCCGTTTCAGAGCTGCATTAAAATTATTGATGTCAGGCAGACTATTTAGTTTTTTAATAGCTTTTTTTATAAATTCATTATGATCCAGCAAATATAAAAAAGAGCAACTCATAATGCCGGTAACCAATACATTGCAAAATGTAGGAACTATATCTGAAACAATTGGAATCCCAACAAGAGATGTTTTTCTTAGAATCTCACTTACCATCGCTCCTGCCACAACGCTTGCTCCGGTTGCTAAAATTTTTGCAGCTGCAACAAACCTATCTCCTAAAGGATAGCAATCAGGATTTATAAAAATAATTTTAGCAGCTTGTGAAAGAGACGCAAAGGATTCTCGGATAATCTTTATTATATTTTTTGCCGTTGTAAAAAATATATTTGCAAGTGTCGTTACAAGAGAAGAAAGGATGCCTGAAACAGCCCCTTCAATAAATTTATCCCATATCTCGCGAAATTTTTTCTTTGCGTTTTGTAAGCCTTTTTTCACAGCATTTGCGATAGCTTTAAAAAGAGCTTTTCCGTCTTTTCTGCATTCAATAATCGCATCTTTTACCGTAAACCAAATTTCTGTAAAAATTAACCCAAGAGCCTGTCTTACTCCCATTGACAGCCCGAGTTTGGCAGCAGCGGTACCCGTATCTTTCCAGAATTTTCTGCTTGTATAATAAACTCTGTTTATTTTTGCATCATATAATTTTTTCGCTTTGTTGTAGCTGTCAAGCATATTTTTCTTGGTTACTTCATCAAGTTCCGGATGAGCAGCAATATAATCAGGTATTTCATCCGCACTCATTGATTTATTCAGTTTTTCATTTGTCCACGCAAAATTATCTTTTGAATTTGCAAGGTCTTTTCCATCAATTCCGGCAAGAACTCTACCGGGATCATCATGAATCGATTTTGCCGAAATAATATGATCAAGATTTGCATTTTTGTCTGTCGGAGCATTTTTACTCTTCCCTAAGAATCCAAGATTTTTTTTACCTGTGTAGTCGTCGGTAAAATCTTCATTTCCGTTTTCAAAATATTTCTGTCTTTTTTCATGTTTTACTTGTGAAAATCTTGAATCTTTATGGTAATCAGCTCCATCGTATTTTCCTCTGTTGATATAATCAGAGGCATTATCCTGATTTTTATATGTCATACTGGAATCTTTACCAATTTTACGAACAGTATTGATTGTATCAACATCACCGCCATGCCTATCTTGTATTAGAAAATCTAAGCCAAAAGAGGTTGCTAATGCTTGTACGACAACTCTTTCGTACTGATTAAAAATACTTTCATAAGAATCCTCTATTGGTTCATCGCCTAAATCGACTTTACTTATAAATGTGCAAAAAGCAGTATTGTTTTTAGTCATAAACTTTTCCCTCCTGAATAACCACGCGAAGCGTGTGAGCATAACATGCAGTTAAGCTGCAAAACGTACCGGCGTCTAGCCGGCTGCTCTTCAGAGCGGGTTTTGTCAGTCTTGAACTGCGTGTTAGATTTTTAGTATAGTACATACAGAATAATAAAATACCAACCCTCAAAATTCATACAATAAATCCTATGTTTTATGTTTCTTTACTTCATCACTATTTTCTTAGCAATTATTTCTTAGATAACCTCATCATACAAGGCAACTATTTTATCATTAATCTTATTTTTTGTCTTTTGATACTCCCTAAAATTGAACTATTTATACAATTTTAGGGGGCGATTCATCAGTATCGGTTAATCGATTCTTATTGCTTTGTATATTCTACTGAATTTTCACCAGCAGTAAATTTCATCTTCGTTTTTGATGAATTTAGTTTTATAAATGAAAGCATTCCTTCCAAAACTTCAGGTGTAAAATTCAGTCTTGCACTGATTGTCTTGTTCGCGGAATCATGTTCAACATCAAATCCTATATCTTCCAGCTCTGATACAGCACCAGCTACAGAAGCTGCATATGATGCATCTGCGCTTCAATAATCCTCCTCGTGTTGTAAATAACCCGAAAAATCAGAAGCAACAAAAAGCATTTTTGAGCCTACAACTCCTGACATTGAAAAGTCTGCCTTCCATGTTCCCACTAAATCACTCTTGTTTGAAACAGGCTTCCAATCACTGATAGTATTATTCTGATTACCGTTCGCCTGTTGACAACCGCTAATTAACGCTACTGCACTAGTTATTAAAACTAATGCACCAATCACTGAAACTAATCTCTTTTGTTTCATCTTTCGACCATCCTTTCGCAATGTCCTTTTTCATTGCAATTATTTTATTTTTCGGTCGAAAGTCTGTTTCGATTGGTTCCCTACTCGCCTGCCGTCGGCAGGTCAACCTAACTGCCGCTTAACCTGCATTTGCGGCTTGTCCGCAATGTCAGGTTGAAGCGGGTGTTAGAAGAATTTTTCCATCCACATTTTTTATACTGAATTCTGGTATATCTTTGTTTTTCATTCGAGGGTCTTTATAACGAAACATTGAATTGCTTTGATAGTAATTTAAGACCATAGTAATTTCATGTATATTTAAATCAGCAAGTTCTCCTTCAATTCTATTTTTTAAATAACCGATTTCTTTATTAAAATTTTTTCGTTTTTTTTCTAGATAGTACTTAATCAGTGTTGATTCAATTATCTTGGTTTCCGTTTTAACATCAACTTCATTTAGCATCGTATTGCTTGCCTGAAAATATATGCCTTTTTGTGAACTTATAAATGAATTTACATGAAATTGTTGATAATTAATGAAAATGTCGTTCATATTTCTATTGAATACCCCATAAAGTATTTGTGTCAAACCTCCATGGAAACCTTCAAAAGGTCGATTTTCCGGATTTTCAGAATACCCCACATACAGTATTTTATTCTTAAGTTTAAAATGATAACCAAATTCATGAAGTAAATCATAAATCGATATAACTTTTTTCTCAGCTCCATTTGAACAAACAACATATTTTGATTCTACCTGTAAGGTCACGCCATTTTTACAATCAATATCTAGGAAATTTGCAATATCTTCTACATTAAACTTTTTAAAATGTGGTATTAATCCTTCAAAAAAGGTCAGGGTAAAGTATTTTCTATCAGCACTCAGAAACTTTACAAATTTATTAAACCTAGTTTTTGGTCTTATCGAAATGAAATAAATGGGATACCTGTCAAAGTCATCATTCGGATAAATATAGTTAACAATATGTCTCTTGATAGTTCTTTTATAATTTGAAAGTTTACCATCTGAATATGCAAACTCACCCCATATATCAAGACTCTTTAATAATGAAATATTCCAATTTCGTGTAGAAGAATTTATAAACTCTTCGGGAATAATCTCCTGAAATAATCCCCTTTTCATCTCTTTTTTCCCATCGTAAACAAATACTTATTGAGAATCTCGTTCCCCGCGCCAAAGGCGTCATTCTAACATTCGCTTAACCTGCATTTGCGGCTCGTCCGCAATGTCAGGTTGAAGCGGGTGTTATATGTCTTACTCAACCTGTTTGTCTCAACCAATCTCTAATATTTACACCAATCCTTTCAATATCTTCTTGAGCTAAATTTCCACCATGCATAATGACATTACGAGATTTTTCTAATGCTAAAAGTAATTGTTTTACCCATTCTTGATTTCTTAATAATTCTTCAAATAATTCCCAATTAGAACAAATTATTGCTGACAAGTCACCAAAATCACAATAAAATATTTCAGATGAACCTCTCGATGCGTGCCATTTTATTTTCCTTTCTTCTTCTTTTCGTGCAGAGACTTTTTTTTGAATACTTTCACTAACATGCTTCCACCAATCCAAATGATATTTTTCATCCATAGCTTTTACAACCATTTTCCGAATCATATTCTCAAAAGTATGGATAGCTTGATAAATAATACTCGTTTTGATTGATTGTTGAAGGAATTCTTGGTCAAGCATATCAAAAGATAAAGATTTTTTAATTTTAAATTCATCAAACTCTTCAATATCAACTACAGTCTTTGGATTTGCTTTCTTAAGACTTTCTTCTGCTAATATTCCTTTATACACAAATGAATAAAGCTTATCCATATTTTAACCTAAATGTTCTTTTAAGCTTTTAAAAATAGCATCATATACTGCTTGATCTTTTGTAGCCGGAAGAATGATATTTATATGATATTGCAAGGATCCAAGTGCTATTTCTTTTTTTTCTTGAGTATTTGGTAAAGGTCTTTCCGTTCGAATATTAGAGGTTTCAGTTGTATTATCTACCTTACACTCCTGTTTTGGCACTGTTTCAATAGAAAAATCACCAAGTTCACACAAAGAATTAAAAGTTGTCGCTATACGACCTATTACTTGATCAGTTTTTTTACCTGCATATAAAGAACGTAATTTATTTTTCACGTCTTCAATGGAAAGTTCATTAGCTCTAAGGTTTACAGCAAATAAATCAGAATATGCATCTCGAATACCTTCTGCAATAATTTTACTCGATTCATTTTTATCGAGAAACTTATAATACCGCTGTGTTGGTTTCCCATCTGTATCAATGAAACCAAGCTCTTTTAATACACCAATAATCATTCTGTCGTTTGTTGAAGTAAAACCTAGATTCTCCAAAAACTTATAAGATACCCTTTCTGGAGCTTGTGCGGCTTTGAATGATTCAAAATATTCAGAAATTGCACTTGGCTTTTGGGTATAACTATCAGGTAAACTCATAAATTCCCTCCATAATAATATCTACTTATCATTTCATCCGTAAGGAACATATAACTACCGCTTAACCTGCATTTGCGGCTCGTCCGCAATGTCAGCGTTGAAGCGGGTGTTAGATGAAATAAATTATTTAATAAGCATTCCAAAATATAATAAAAATAAATACACATCCCCATGCATTCTTTGTTATTGTTTTAACCATTAACATCCCATAAATAATAATAAAAATTGACAACATTTCTAAAATATCATTTACTGTAACACCTATTACACCATGCACCAGTATACATAATACGCCGCATGAAATAGCACCCCAGTTCACCCATACATTTTTGCTTGGATAACGCTCATTTATTTTATCACTAATGACAACATAGTTAAACCCTTCAAAAAAGCCCCACATTAACGACGTTATTAAAATTCCTATAACATTTACAGGAAATCCGCTTGCAATAATTTCATTTGTAGTCAATACCCGTCGGAATGGAAAATAGAGTATGTTCCCATCATTGTAATAGGTATAAATTATATTCGGTATAAAACATAATGCGCATAGGACTATTGATTTTAGTATATTGAGCCGATTAAGCCCATGTATTGAAAATTTTTCTTTTCTTAATAAGCTTATTATAGTTATTCCCAATCCCGCTACTCCAAATTGTAAAGATGCCGCTAGTAATAACCGTAGAAGAATATAAATTGATTTATCTTTTAGTATGGTACTAATTACTGATGAAAAACTGTTATATAAAATAATAACAAGCATTGTTGATATAAAAATGATCCATAAATCAATATCTAATTTTTTCTTTATTTCAGCTTTTGGCTTCATACTTCATAACTCCTGAATTGATAATGCGTGCGATAGCACGTCCATCTAACATTCCTTCGACCCTTCCTCACTATAGCATAAAAACCAATAATTTGCAATCTAAACTGCTGCAAAACAAAAAAAAACATCTTTCTACCATAAATACAAATCAGATAAATAGATGGTCGGCAGATTAGGCCTATCCTCACTAAACGGAGAAAAGAAAGATCACATCCTGTCGATAGGGCTTTGAATACCTAGTCCGCCGCGGTTTAGGACATGGGTGTAAACCATAGTAGTTTTAACATCGCTGTGGCCGAGAAGCTCTTGGATGGTGCGGATATCGTAGCCGGCTTCAAGCAGGTGCGTTGCAAATGAGTGGCGGAAAGTGTGACAGCCGATTGGTTTAGGGATACCTGACCTTAAAACCGCTTCATGCATGGTACGCTGAATAACCGAAGGATCGATATGATGCCACCCCTGCTCGCCGGTTTCTTTATTCCGCCATCGGCGTGCTTGGGGAAACACCCACTGCCATGCCCAAGTTTTGCCGGCATTGGGATATTTTTTTGCAAGAGCAAACGGAAGCGGCGCCGAACCGAAACCGTCCTTGCAGTCTGCCTCATGAATACGCCGGACATTTTCCAAATGTTTTTGAAGCGGAAATTTAAGCGAAACAGGCAGAACGGTCTTTCGCACCTTTTCCGCAGTGTACCGTAATTTCATTTGCAGAAAAATCTATATCCTGCACACGCAGACGGAGAGCTTCCATAAGCCGCATTCCGGTTCCGTAAAGCAAACGGATAAGAAGCCCGTAATCGTTTTCAGGCAAAAGAGAGAATATCTTTGCAGTTTCCTCACGGGTCATTACGGCAGGCAGCTTTTTAGGCTTTTTAGCACGGACTATATTTTCAGGAGTCTTTATAGGTAAGCCTAATATGTTTTTATATAGAAACAAAAGAGCCGCAAGAGCCTGATTTTGGCTTGAAGCGGCAGCCTTTTCCTTCACTGCAAGACGGCTCACAAAGGCATTTATTTCCGTATCGGAAAGAGTTTTAAGATTTTTATCCTCATGTTCTCGGATAAAGCGGCTTATCCAATAGCTGTAGGCCTCCATTGTACGCTTACTGTAGTGTTTGGCAGTGATAACTTCTTCCAACTTATTTAAAATACACTGAACATCGGTTGCAGTATGATTATTCCTTTCTCCAATAATTTCGGTATTCAAAGGATCGCTATCATTAAATTCATAATTTTTAAAGTCAAAGCAGGAATCAGCCCTGAAAAGTCTTTCATTATAAAGGTTGTTTAATAACATATCGCAAGAATTACGGTCGGCAGGTATAATCCAGAAACATCCGGCCGGTATCCAAGCCCTGTTAGGTACTTTTTTTATTGATTTCAGAATTTTGGAAAAATCATCTCCCTCAGCTTTAAAACGCACCGATAAACGCTCTTTTTCATAAGGCTTAATTTCAATAAACATAAAAACCTCCTTAAAAAAGCAGAATACACATTTTTTATGGCATAGCTTACCCATGGTCTATTATGATGATTAATGTTTCCATCTCAATAAACCTAAGTAAAAAATTATGCTCAAGCACTAACCTTCAATAGATTAACTGACTTAAAGCATAAAAACATTGTAAGAAAAAGCCAATCTTACATAGCCGAAACATACTATAAGCGGCAGTTTTCTTAATGTATAAGTCAATTATCGCACATTTTTATGGAATATGCAAGTATTTAAGATTTTTTGGAGATTAGAAGTTTTCGCTTACTTCCCATATAAAGCACTTTCTTTTATTGCTTTTATAATATTGGCATCTTCACAGGCTGCAATACATATCCCAATCTTTGCATAATACTTGAAAGTGTCTTGAATTTTACTGTCTCTGCATTGCCACTACGTAAATTCTGGATAGTGGTAGGAGAAACGTTCACTTCTTTTGCTAATTCTCTAACCGAAATATTTTCTTCTTCCATTTTTTCAATCATAAACTCTGAAATTAAAAATTCAGTGTAGCCTTTTTCAAACTCAGCTTTGAATTTTGAGTCTTGCATTAATCTGTCAAATGTTGTCATAGTAGATTTCTCCTTTTACACGCATTTCATAATCCATTCTGCACTTTTCAGCTTTATCTTTTCCGAACTTTTACCTTCTATTGTGAAATACCATTCTACAGTGAACTTTTCCCCTGTGTATAAAACGTATTCTTTTTTACCCATAATTAAATTGTAACAGTATATTGTTACAAAGTCAATCATTTTTTTATAAAACTTTCAAAAACTTTTTTATATTGATGATAATGTCCATAACATAAACATATCAAATGCCCAATCCGGCAAGAGGCGAGACGAGGACGCGAAGCGAATAAAAATTAACCAGTAAAACCAAGCCGTAAATAGAGGGTGCAGATACAAGGCGCGTGCAAAAAACACCCGCAGGCGTGCTTTGTGCACGTCGAGGACTGTTTTTTGCTAAGCAACGCAGTAGATGCCCCTCTATTTACGGCTTAGAAGGTGCCGCCGCCTAGGTGGAATGAAAGACTATACCTCACCTCACCCTTCGTCTTTGAGCTGGAACTTAATGGATAGCTAAAAGAAGGGCCGGTGCTCATACTGGCAAATTTATATATTTTCCAGTTGAGTGTGAGCTTTGAAAAACCTTCAAGTTCCGATATAGCAAATTGCTGAAAAAGGTTTAGGCTCAGTTTATCGGTACCTAGTTTATTTTGGCTTATATTAAGAGCTATATAGTGTTGGCCTATATTTCCCATAGCAAAAATATCACCTGAGGCAAGGACTGAAGGATGAGTGTAATTCTTATTTTTTATGTGCACAGCAGCCTTTGAAAGAATATCTTGAGCGGTATCCGTATTGGAGTACCCGAAGCCGTTATAAAAATATTGTAAAGCGATACCGGTATTGGTGTCGGCATTTGAATACGAAGCACCGAGGGTTGCCTGAAAAAAGGGCTTATTTTTTTCAGGATAAGGGCTCATATCGGCCTTATAATAGGTATAGTCGCTTCCCCAAGCAAAAACACCCTCGCCGAAAACTGCAACCTTTCCTGCAATGCTGCCTGAAACGGTAGTAATAAGACGGGGTGCTTTTTCGTATTTGTACCAGCCTCCAAATCCCAACTCCCAGTTGCCGACAACAAACTCGCCCTTTGCGGCTCCTGCCGTGTATTTGGGATCATAGCCGTCTTTGCCGTCACCCTGCCCCGGAGGCAATAGATAGAGCCAGATATTGTGCTGGGTTTTGGGAATTATTATATGGGTTCTTAAAGAAATCCCTCCTTCCCTATCAGCCGTAGGATCTTGAGGATCGATTCTTGAAATATTTATAACATCGGCAGGACTATAAAAATAACCGGTTCCCCATTTTACCGCATGTTTTCCAAAACGGAAAAAGGCAATGTTCTTAGCGGAAAAATCAGTGTAAAGCTCTTGGATTTTAATATTAGGCACACCTGAACTTTGAACAAAAGCAGACAAGCTTAAACCATTAGGGAACGGTTTATATATAGTATTGGGCGGAAAGGGTGGCGAGGGTAGAGGTATTGATATAGGAGGCAAAACAGCAATGCCGTTTCCTGAAATATTTTTTTCAAAGGGAAAGCCGAAAAGAAATTTTCCGTAAAGTTTTAAGTCTTCATTGGGACGGGCATCAAAAAAAAGGCTTCCGTTTAAGGTTGTGTTAAAGATTCCCTTTCCGTCTTTAAAAGATTTAAGGTAATCATTCTTCTTTGAATATGGGTCGGCCCAAGAATAATTTATTCCCATTGAAGAACTTAAACTTCCGCCTATTCTCAATTTTTTTGACTCAAGGCTAAGGTTTGCCTTTTCAAGATCAGCCTTAAACTTTAAATTACTCTTACTGTCAGAACCAGCTTCTTCGGCAGATATAAGGGTATCTTCATCTCCGCCGAAAAGATCATCTTCCAAATCGGAAGAGTTTTCTTGTGTAAACACAAAAAAGGGAAAAAACAGAACAAAAATAAAAATTACAATCTTTTTCATATTAGTTTATCTTCTCCAAATAAGCCTTTGTAAAAACAACATCATCAATGTTTGCAGTGCTGAAGTCTTGAAATATCTGCGTTGTTTTTTCTCCCTTGATAAGCTCATTTATATATATTTGCTGGACGGGAAGCAGCATACCTTCAAACTCTATATGTTTGGGTGTATAAGTAGTTCTCATGTGCTTTCCGCTTGCACCGTAACTTTCTGTTTTTAAAAGACGGGGTTTATCTTTTTGTACAAAGAATTTTTCTTGCGCATAAGCAGCATCCTTTTCGAGGGCCTTAGCAGTTACTATATAAACCTCATACTTACCAACTTTTCCTTCTTCAATTTTAAGAATTTCCCAAGCTTGCATAAATTCGGACTTTTTATTTACATCGGATATCTTTGTATCACTGTTTGCCAAATTTCTTTTAAGCGAAGAATGAGTAAACTGATGGGCAATAGGATCATAGAACCAAAGGTTTTCTTTTTCCTGTAAATAACCGTTTCCCTTATCAGCCTCAGGTGCCAACTGAATAAGAACGGTTTGGTCCTTAGTATCACGCCTAAAAAGTTTAAACTGAACAGCCTCTCTAGGCTGATTAGGTTTTTCTACCATCAGAGTGATGGTACAGGCAAAATCTTTTTTAAAATTTCCTCTTTCAAAAACTTTATCCATAATCTTATACATTTCCTCCATTGAAGGAACCTCGGCAAATACCGCAATGCTTACAAAAAAAGCAATGAGTATAATCAATAATTTTTTGTTAATAAAATATTTCATACATTCTCCCATAAAAACTTTTTGCAGCAAATATCAATTTGCGAAAAAAGTTTTTTCACGCAGTTTGTTTACAAACTGCATACAATAATGCGACGTTTGCCGATGAGGCAAACTCGGCAGATAAACAGTGAGGCACTATTTATGCCGAACTGTTTATCGAATCTCCCATAAAAACTTTTTGCAGCAAATATCAATTTGCGAAAAAAGTTTTTTCACGCAGTTTGTTTACAAACCGCATACAATAAGCGATATTTTGTGCAAAGCACAAAACTCGCCAGATAAACAGTGAGGCTGAATTTCTGCCGAACTGTTTATCGAATCTCCTATAAAAACTTATTTCCCCGACCTTAACGCTTCGGCAGGGACCATATTAGCGGCTCTCGACGCTGAACCTCTTACGGTAAGAAGGGTTAAACCCAACATTATCACAAACTTTAACAAAACTAAAAGAGATGATAAGTTCCATGTAAAGTATCCGTTTTTGGTAAAGACCGAAAAAGGTGAATCTACGGCAATCGGAATAAACGAGATAATCTGCATTACAAGAATAGCAAGGACAAAACCGCACACGGCTCCGAATAAGGATAAAAATGAAGCTTCTGCAAGAAAAAGACGCCTTATATGCTTTCTCATAACACCGCAAGAGCGCATAGTCCCGATCTCGCCTCTTCGCTCATATACAATAATTTTAAAGGTATTTGAAATACCTATCATCGTAATAACCAAAAGCACAATCAAAATACCGAAACTTATACCGTTTAAGGTATTCATAAAGGTAATAACCTGCGGAGCAAAATCGTAAAAAGTAGCTATGCCGAATTTGGTTCCCTGCCACTTTCCTTCTTCAAGCTGCTTAAATACATTGCTTGCAGGCTGTGAAGGGCTTATAGTTCGAGCAAGGTCCCTGCTTGTAACGGGATGCGTTTCTGCGATTTTTCTTTCAAGCTGTTGTGCATAAATTTCCTGCATATCGGGATTTTTTAAAAAAAGCGAATATACTTCTATACTGTCTTTTTCCATCTCTGCAATTTTTTGCAAATAATCAAAATTGATATAATTTGTGATTCCGGCGAATGAAGAGCGGTTTACTGCAATACCTTCTACTTGAAGTTCAATAACCGTAAGCTGGCCTTGAGAGGTCTTAGTTTCAAGCAAAATTATATCGTGCAAGTCTACATTTAAGGTTTTGGCTACCGATTCTGAAAGAAGAATTGCATTTTCTTTTTTCATAGCTTCCCAGCTTCCTTCCTTAAAAAGAATACTGTCATGTAAAATTTTTTCTTCATCGAATTTGCAGCCGTCAATTTGAGAGGTAACTTCTTTTCCTTCAAATATCAGCTTACCTGATGCACGACTTCTTTTTATGATGTATGTAGTTTCTATTCCTAATTCTTTTACGGTCTTTTCTATAAACTCAACATCGTTTTTGTCCATATAAATTTGAGCAGGATCATCCGCCGACTTATCTGGAGCCTTTTTTGATCCTATTACATAGACATGGCCTCCTACGATTTTTGAAATTTCTCCGGCCATACTGTTTACGGCACCGGAAGTCATTCCGTCCATAAAGATAACGACAAAGAAAGCAAAGGCTATCGCAAAAACCAAAAGAATACTTCGCCTTTTTTGTCTGTTTAAATTTCTAAATGCTATTTTTAATATATTCATAATCCATTTCCTTATTTAACGGTTAATTGCTTCAAGAGGACTTATCTTTAAAGCAAGCCTTACCGGATACCAGTTTGCTGCAAGACCTGCTAAAAGCATTGCAGCCATTGTCCAAATAGCGGAACCCATCGAAATACTTACCCTAATCTGTTTTCCGCCGAACATAGCAGACAGAATATCTCCAACCCTGATGTCAAAAGCATTTACAACGGCTGCAGCGATAAGAGCAAATACCAAACCGATAAGAACACCTACGCAAGACATAAAAAAAGATTCCGCAAAAAATATCTTTCTTACAAAACCTTTTTTAGCTCCTATGGCCCTCATCGTTCCTATCTCGGAGCTTCTTTGCATAACGGCGACAACCAATGTATTCATTATGACGATTAAAACTACTACGGAAAGAATAGCCAGCATTGTAATAAAAAGAATTCTTGTTCCTTCTATTGCTCCATAATAGGTTGCCATTCCGCTTTCCCAACTCATAGCTTGAGCATTTATTCCTTCTTCCTTAAACCAATCATTTAAGGTTCTTATTACGCTTTGAGTTTTTGAAGAATCTTTAAGCTTTATTACGATATGATGCCAAGCTTCATTGTCGGCTAAGTTAAGCCGATCGCGCAGCTCCGTACTTCCTAAAAGATTTTCATAATCAATCTTTGCATTAGTGCTCTGCACAGTATCTATAATATCCGAGCCCGAATCATCTGAAAAAAGTTCATCTTCCGATTTGTCGGAAAGAGTTAAATCAACTGAATCGGGAATGGCAGCTACAGTCTTTGCCCCCATTGTCATATCGGCAAGTATACGGGTAGTATCTACATCAAAATAGGCTATACCGTCTATTGCCGTATCGGGGTGAGCATAATCGAAAAAACCAGTTACGATAACTTTTTGCTGCCTTGCCTTCCCTGCAAAGGCCGATACCAATATTTCATCTCCCAACTTTAATGGCCTGCCATAATACTTTTCAAACTTTTCTTTTAAATCACGGGGAATTAAAGCAAACTTCTCTGTTGAGGTTTTAGGGTATTCACCTTCATAAATATTAATCGTATCAAAAAGATTTTTATAACTTTCAGGCTCAATACCGAGAATCTGCGCATAAGGGATAGAATATCTATTTTCATCCTCTACCTCCCATGAATCGGGTAAATCAAGAGCCCTAAGCATACCGCTTTCAAAAACCGAATATGTAAGCCCCTTTACCTCAGGAAGGCTTTCAACCTTAGACTTAACTTTTTCAAAAGGGGTTAGATAAGGCATCTTAGGTACATCCATGCTGACACTTACCGTCTGAAAGATTCCCAAAAGCTGTACCCTTACAGTGTCTTTTTCAGACTTGCCCGTAATTAAAACGTCTCCCGAAAAATCGCTTATGCACACTTCTTCTGTTTGCTGCAATGAAAAATTTAAGATACCGAATCCTAGTATGACTAAAAACGTTCCTATTCCTATAAGTGACAAGGTAATAATCATCTTTGCTTTATTTGCAAAAAGATTTTTTACCGCCATTTTTAAAATTGTCTTATTCATAATAATTTTCCTAAGTTTAAGCTGAAGCCTTTACATCTTCGAGAATTTGACCGTCCAAAATCTTAATGCGGTGATTTGTCATATCTACGATCTTTGCATCATGTGTCGAAAAGATAAAGGTTGTTTTAAGCTCCCTGTTTACCTCTTTCATAAGCTCTAAAATTTGAATACCTGTTTTTGAATCAAGGTTAGCAGTAGGTTCATCGGCTAGAACTATTTGAGGTTTAGTAGCCAAAGCCCTTGCAATGGCAACCCTCTGCCTTTGACCGCCTGAAAGCTCGTTCGACTTATGGTTTCTCCATTCGCTCAAGCCTACTTTGTCGATTAAATAGTTAATCCATTCGGTTTGCTTTGCTTTACTCTCTTTTGCTTTACCGAACAAAAGAGGAAATTCTATGTTTTCATAAACATTTAAAACGGGTACAAGGTTAAAGGACTGAAAAATAAAGCCCAAATACTCATGCCGAAGTACGGTCATTTTTTTATCCAGTTTGTTGGGCACCTTAACCTTCTTATTTTGCTTTTTTAAAAGAGATGCAAAATCCGATTCCTTATAAATACTCTCATTGTTTATGATGAGCTCCCCGCCCGATGGCGTATCTATTAAACCTATCATATTAAGAATGGTTGACTTGCCCGAACCCGATGGCCCTGAAATCGAAACGAATTCGCCTTGTTCAATGGCAAAATCGATGCCTTTTACGGCTTCAACGAAAACCTTTCCCAAGGGATAGGTCTTTTTTAAGTTTTTAACTTGTACAATATTCATACAAAACCTCCAAAAAAAGTTGTACATAAATCTAAGGAAAACATTGAAAAGCTGAAGTTTTTCGATGTTCATAATATACTAAAAAATTAAAACAAGCATTTACGGTAGCTTACATTTTAATCTTTTGTCTTACATTTTTGTAAGCCTACATATTTTTTACCAGTTTTACCAGTGACAAAAGTCATATTTTAAACGGTAAATAGTCATTTATTTAATTTAACCGCAAAGATTGCAACCGGTATAACGAGTTATCTAGCTAGATAGCATACATAAATTCTAACTTTTGTCAATAAGGATTGAGAAAATTTTATACAATCTCTCCCAGATCCGGTTCCTCATCTATCTCATCGCTTACATACTTACCCGTTTTTTTGCGCTGTTTAACACAGAGGCTTAAAAGATATTCTATCTGTCCGTTTATAGAACGAAAATCGTCTTCAGCCCAAGAAGCAAGATCCTGATATAGTTTTGCAGATACCCGTAAGGGTATCTGTTTTTTCACATCCTTTTCCATCAATATAAGGAACCTGAATTTACTATGGGCTGAGCATCCTTATTTCCGCAAAGGACTACAAGGAGGTTAGACACCATGGCAGCCTTCCGCTCTTCATCGAGAATAACCTTTCCGCTTTCGTTTAACTTATCCAAGGCCATCTCGACCATACCTACGGCCCCGTCAACTATCATCTTTCGGGCATCGATAATTGCAGAAGCCTGCTGCCTTTGAAGCATTGTGGCAGCTATTTCTTGGGCATAGGCAAGATAGGTAATGCGGGCTTCAATAATCTCTATACCCGCTCCATTAACCTTAGACTGAATTTCACCTTTGATTCTATTTGCAACAATTTCGGAAGAACCTCTGAGCGAGCCCTCATCGGGAGTACCGTCCCCCGTTGTATCGACATTTTCTGCAATATCGTAAGGATAGATTTTAACTATATTTCTTAAAGCAACATCGCATTGCAAAGATAAAAATTCTTTGTAGTTGTCCACTGCAAAAACGGCCTTTGCAGTATCTACAACCCTCCAGAGTACGGCAATACCTATTTCTACGGGATTTCCAAGTCTGTCGTTTATCTTTTGCCGGTTATTGTTTAAAGTCATCTGCTTTAGAGAAATCTTTTTGTTCAATACAAAATCAAGACCTGTATTTTGAGCATATACCTTTTTGTTTACATCTCCGCTTTGGCGCAAAACAGTCTCTGCAGCAGGATTAACTGCAATAGAAAAAGGATTGACAAAATACATACCGCTCTTTTTTAGGGTTCCTGTGTACTTGCCGAAAAGGGTTAGAACGAGGGCTTCCTGCGGTTTTAAGATTTTAATACCGAAAAAACAGATAGCAACCGCTATAATCGTTAAAACAAGAGCCGCAATGCAGGGAAAACCTATATAAGCCGGAATTACATTCGAATCCATAAAATAGATACAGCAGGCCAAGGCCGGAAAGGCAGTAAGTTCGATAAGCATAAAAAGGCATAGCATCACAAACCCGTTTTTTGCTTTTAATTCTACTTCATTCATAAAATTCTCCCATATAAATTTCTTTTTGATATCACTATGATATCAAAAAGAAGAAAATTTGTCAAGAGGAAATTTTAAAAAAATTTATTTTTAAACATTAATGTAAATTTAAACTGAAAGGACAATTGAATATTTATTCTATCTGTACATTAGGCTGCCATCTACAAATTAACTACCATTTAACTTCATTTTCGGATAGGCAGACACCCAAAGCTGCGTTTTTACCCTTGCTATTTGTAAGTGTAAGAGGTTGAGAATTATCATTAACAAAGGCAAGTATTTTAAAAAGATCGGTATGAGCTTGTGTTACATTAATTGCTTTCATAATTTATCCCTCCTCGTTTAATATAACATTTTTATATACATCAAGAGAAAAAAGGGAATTTGCCGAAATTTTTAAGTCAAAAAGAGATTTTGTAAGACTTTCCTTTATTTTGCAGAAGAAAGCTGCAAATGCTTCTTGTTTTTCACACAATCAAGTAAATAGTAATTGATAATATTTTGATATGGCATTCCTGTCTCTTCGGACATATTCTTAAAATATTCAATTACAGTATCATCAAGTTTAATTGTTATCTGTTGTTTTGATAGTTTTCCAATATATGGATTTTTTGTTGCAGTTGAAAAATCATATTCTTCTCGCATTTTTGTTTCCTCCATATTGTTTCTTTTCATTAGTCGTTGCTTTTCTTGCAGAAATTATTCTTATAACCTCATCATTCACTCGGTAGCAATGACATACAACCAGTATTTTTGATTTATTACTTACTCCTAAAATAATAAATCTATCCTCTTCACTCGAATGGTCTGGATCTAATATTAAAACTGCATTGGGATCGTAAAAAACACTTTGAGCTTCTTCAAAAGAAACTTTATGCTTTTTAAAATTTATTTCTGCTTTTTCAAAATCCCATTCAAAGCTGATTTCCATAACTATATTATAATTATAATTTTTATATTTTGTCAATAAAAAAACGAATTTGAGCTAATATATTATGCACTTTATAAATTTCTCTTGATTTCGCAGTTACATCTATAAATTAACTATCATGTTTAATATACCATACATTTTTATATACATCAAGGCAAAAGAATTGTAAAAATTCTCTAATTTTTTTAACTTTTTGCTTGACAAACACTACATATAGTGTTAGAATAGCCGATATAAGGAATAGAACGCTAAATAACGGTTTATTCCGAAAACTGGGAGGAAAAAATGAGAGACATTGAAAAAGTCAATGCAGAAATTGAAGAGGTAAAAAAAGAACTTGAAAATGTTCATGGTACGGGAACTGAGGTTTATGCCAGAATTGTAGGCTACTACCGATCTGTCCGTAACTGGAACAAAGGAAAACGGGAAGAATATAACCACAGGCTTATGTTCTCTTCCGAAAACGAAAGGATTGAAAAAACTCTGTCCGGCTGTGATTGCCCGTCCATCAGCGGTTCCTTAAATTTTTCAAATTCGGAAAAACTTTCAGAAAAAAAAGAACAAATAGCCTAATGCTTGCAGGTTTACAAAAAACCACTTTAGTTAATTTTCCCCGCCGCGTCGCAGCGGCGGTTTTTTTGCCCGGCTGCAATATGCGATGCCCTTACTGCCACAATGCAGAGCTCGCCCTAGCCTCGCCTTCTTCCTTTACTGCAAATCAGGAAAGCTCCAATGAATATTATGAGCTTATCGATATCTATGCCTTTTTAGAAAGAAGAAAAGACCTTATTTCAGGGCTTGTTATTTCAGGGGGCGAACCTTTTATGTCCCCAGCCTTGTTCGAGCTAATCGAAAGAGCCAAATCCTTAAACCTTGCAGTCAAAATCGATACAAACGGCCTTTTTCCGGAACGCATAGAAGAGATTTTAAACTCTTCCAATCTTAAACCCGATATGATAGCCCTCGATGTAAAAACTTCGCCTGAAAGGTATGGAGAACTTTTAGCCTCAAAAACCGAGTTAGCTGCAGAAAGAGCAAAAACCGCCCTCTTAAAAACCATCGATATTCTAAAATCAAATACCGAAAAAATCGAAGTGGAATATAGAACGGTTCTAGCCCCCCCCATCGTATCCGAAGATGAAATAAAAAAAATAGCATCTCTCCTTCCTAAAAATGCAAGATGGAGGCTAGCCCAATTTGTACCGGGAGCCTGTTTAGACCCTCAGTGGAATTCAGTCGAGCCCTATCCGCTGTCTACTGCACAAAGCCTTACGGCCATTGCAAAAAGCTTTATCCCCAATACGGAATTACGCTGATAATAATTCGCAACTAGATTATTTTTATAAAAATTTAAAAAAAAATTTATATTTATACTTGACATAATATTATATTTTATATAATATATAAATATAAATAATATGTTAAGCAATATTATATAATATAAAATATAACAAGGAGGTTAACGGGATGATTTTTTCGATAAATACAGGCTTGCTTGAAGCCTGCGTTCTAGCCCTTTTAAAAGACTCGGATTCTTACGGCTACAAATTAACGCAGGATGTAAAAAGCCTTCTTCCAATATCGGAATCTACCTTATACCCTGTTCTAAAACGACTGCAAACAAGCGGATATTTGGAAACCTACGACCGGCCCATCGACGGGCGGAACCGTAAGTACTACAAAATAACGCCTGCGGGATTAAGGCAGCATGAACTTTACATTGGAGAATGGAAGTCCTATAAGGAACTAATAGACAAGATTTTTAAGGGAACAGCCCTTTAGGAGATTAAAGATGACAAAGGATCAATTTTTAACTGAACTTAATTCTTATCTTTCGGTTTTAAAACCTGAAGACAGAAAAAATACGATCGAGTTTTATGAAGAATACTTTGAAGATGCCGAAAACGAAGAAGCGGCAATTGAAGAACTCGGCTCACCTAAAAAACTTGCAGAGGAGATTATAGATTTTCATAAAACCTCATATAGGGGTGAAAACACTCAAGTCTCCCAGCAGTTTTCTACCGATGAAAACGTTGCGGAAATTATTTTAAACATAACGGCTGCAAAAGTTTTAATAAAAACTTCTCAAGAGGAAAAAATTGGGTATACTACTCAAAATATTGCGGATGATGATTTTTCGGCAAAAATTGAAAACGGAAAACTTATAATAAAAGAAAAGCCTGTTTTCTTTTTCAGCAAAAAAGGCTTTGCTTCCTTTTTGGAAAATTTTAATATAAACACCTCTTTTAATGCAGGCAAAAGAGAAATCGTCATAAACATTCCCAAAGATACTCATCTTGAAAAACTTGAATTTAATTCCCAGATGGGTTCTTTAAAAATAGAAGATGTAAATGTAGAAGTTATTGAAGGCTACACAACATGTGGAAATTTTGCAGTAATAAGCGGTTTACACGAAAAAATAGATTTTAATACTTCTGCAGGCTCTATAAATATAAGTGATGCGGATATTGAAACTATAAAACTTTCTTCTTCGGCAGGAGCTATAAAATTTGAAAACATAAAATCGGAAAACATTTCTGCATCAACAGGAGCCGGAACAATTGACTTTACAAAAACCGAAAGCTCTTACATTAAAGCAAATTCGGGAGCCGGAAACATAACGGGAAATGAATTAAAATCCGATAGAGGAAAATTCAATACGGGAGCGGGAACGAATAAATTCCAAAAATGCGATTTTAATGAAGCTATACTAAACACCGGAGCCGGAAGCATAATATTCCAAGGAAATCTGCACAGCTATGCTAAAATAAGTTCTGCCATAGGTTCGGTTGATCTTAATTTACCTGATAAAGTAGAAAATTATGATATAGAAATTTTTTCTAAACAAGGCAGTGCAAAACTAAACGGAGAAAATGTAGAAGGAAAAGGAGAAAGGTTTAACCTCGGAAGCAAAACTTCAGATACCAATATAAAGATAAGCACTACTTTCGGAAAAATTAAAATAACCACTCAGGAAGGAGAATAAAATGAAAAGAAGAGAGTTTATTGAAGAGCTTGAAGACAGGCTGCGGCACCTGCCCTACAAGGATAGAAAAGAAGCAATTAAATTCTATGAAGAATATTTTGATGAAGCAGGAAGTGAAAATGAGCAAACGGTAATAGATGAGCTTAGAAGCCCTGCCCACATTGCTTCAAAGATTCTTTCGGACTATGCAGTAAAAGAAGCCGAAGGCGCAAGAAAGTCGGCAAGGGGAGGTTTAAGAGCCTTATGGTTTACAATCCTCGGAATCTTTGCAGCTCCGATTGCAATACCCTTGGCTGTAATTCTTACCGTAGTAATAGTTCTTCTATGCGTAGGACTTTGCGTTGCCTCTATTGCCCTTGTTTTCGGCGGCGGTATATTGGCAATATTCGCATTCGGTATGCTTTTTGTAGACTTCGGTACGGGCATTCTTTTAATAGGAGCTATTTTAATAGCCATAGGTTTTACCAGACTTTTATACCTTTTTGTTACTGCGATTATAAGAAAAATATCGCAGCTGGTAAAAAAAATTTAATTTATGGAGGGGCGATAAATAGCTCGGCAGAAATTCTGCCTCACTATTTATCTTCGAGTTTTGTGCTTCGCACAAAACATACTTTATGGAGGGAAAAATGTTAATTGCTTTTTTAATTATTGTTTTTGTTTTCGGGATTATTGCTGCAGTCTTCGGGATTGTAGGGGGAATTTTAGCTCTTGCTTTTAAACTGGTCTTTTGGCTGATACCGGTTTTATTTGCAGGTGCAATCGTTCTGGGTATTCCGGCTTTAATAATACTTGCGATTATTAAATTATTAAGATAATCGATAAACGGTTCACACAAAACATCATTAAGGGGATTTATATGAATAAAATAGGAAAGACAATTTTAATTATTCTTTTGGGACTTATGCTTATCGGCATAGGTTATAGTTTAGGCGGAAGATTTTTTTATAGATCTAAGCGTAGAATTCGTGAACGGAATTTTGTTGACAGAACGTATAATAAAATTATGTCGGCGGCCGAGAGTATGGAAGACGGCATAGAAGATATGGAAAACGACCTAGAATCTTGGGGGAATGATATGGACGAGTATTTTGGAGATGAGTACGAAAAGGCTGAAACAATCAGCTTGGATGGAATTAAGAATTTTTTTCTTAAATCGGAAATTGCAGAAGTCATAATAGAAATAAACAATAAAGATGATGAACTCTATTATAACATTGAGCGCATTAATCCCAAGTATTTTGATGTAGAAAAAAAAGGGGACACAATCAGTTTTGAAGACAACATTCCTTCAAAGTTTTTTAATAATCTTGGTTTTAATTTTAAAAACAATTCTCCTAAAATATATATCAGCCTGCCTCGGAATATCGTATTTAATAATTTTGAAATAAAAAGCGGAGTCGGAGGATTCTATATCCGTGATATAAATGTAGAAAAATTTAACCTTGCAGCCGGAGTCGGGAAAGTAAATATTTATGATGTAAAGGTTTTAAAAGATGTCAATATCAGAGCCGGAGTCGGAGCAGTAAACTTTAAGGATTCAAAAGTAAACAATATGGATATAAAATCCGGTGTCGGCTCATTTAGCTTTTCAGGTACGGCCCTGGGTAAGACCTCAATCAAGGGAGGAATAGGTTCAGTAGATATTAAAATAGATGGAGCCGAAAAGGATTATGATTTTGATGTAAGCGCAGGTTTAGGAGAGGTAAGAATAAACGGTAAAAAATCAAAAACCTTTTTAGCCGATAGGCAAAAAAGCGGTTCAATCGCCCAAAATTCAATTACCGTCAAAGGCGGAATAGGTTCGGTAAGAATCAGGTTTAAGGATTAAATCGGTTTAAAGATTAAAAAAATAGATAAGTAAGTAGTTTTGCTTCTGCAAAACTACTTAAAAAAATTATGGAGGAGAGTATGTCAAAGAAAATTCTTTCGATATTGTGTTTAATTTTTATGGGATTATGCTGCATATTGGCAGGTATAATGCTCGGCGGAAATTTTGATTTTTCAAAACAGAAACCTTTTAATAAAACATTTCGAACTCAGGTAAACAAAGAATGGGAAGATCATGTTATACAAAAAGAATTCGATACAAAGGAAGTAAAAAACCTTGAACTTGAAAATATATTAACGGCAGCAGATCTTTATACTCAATCCTCCCTTGAAAAAATCATAATAAAAGTAAAAGGTTTACCTGAAAATGCTATCGACATAAATTTAAAAGATAAAACTTTAAAAATAAATGAAAAAGATATATGGAACATAACATCTTCCGGTAATGACGATAGAGATAAATTCATTATTTCAAATATTGAGATGCTTATACCCGAAAAATTTATTTTTAATTTGATGCTTATTAAGAACAAAAAGGATATTAAATGCGAAGATATTGAAGCGGATAATTTAAAGATAAGAGGGGATTTTGGAAATGTCGATATTGAAAAATGCCGGTTTAAGGAAGCGAATATTGAATCAAACACCAATATCAATTTTATTTCAGCAATAACTGAAAGTTTTTCAATTAAAAGCAAATATGGAAATATTAAAATCGGTCTTGAAGATTCTCCAAAAATAAAACAATCTTTTGTAAGTTCCGAATACGGTAATATAGAAATTGAAGATATGCAAACAATAGATTTTAATGGAGAAAGCGGTTACGGAAGTTTCGATATAACAAAAAGCAATTTTGAAAATATAAAAATTAAAAGCGGAGGAAACTTTAAACTAAAAGGCAAGGTCAAAAATACTTTGAATGTTTCATGTGAATATGGAAACATTGATATTGATCTTGAAGAAAGCAATAGTATTCAAAATTGTGTTTTGGAAACCGAATATGGAAACATTACAGGTAAAAATTTTAAAACTGAAGTTTTTACAGCGGACTTGGAATACGGCAATTTTTTGACTTTAAATTGTGAATATAATAATGCAAAAATAGACTGCGGCGGTAATATACAAATTGACGGCAAACTCGGCGGACATAGTTCATTTGTTTCACATAGAGGAAACATAAATATAAATCTTGAAAGCGATATAAACAATTATGACATATCCGCTTCTACCGGCACTCAGGGAAACATTAGGGTCAATAACTTAAAAACAATATCAAAATACTCGGCAAAGGCAAAATCGGAAAATTCGTACAAAATTACTGCCCGCTCCGATCTGGGAAATATAAATATTACAGGCAGTGTAGAATAAATATTTTTAAAAATAGCACACATATACATCCATACATCAAAACTATGGCAGAGATAGACTTTTGAACCTCTAAAAAGCTGAATTTTTTAGAGGTTCGCAATTTCTTCAGCAGAAAGTCCTGTAACCTGTGTAATTTTAAGGATTGAATCTCCCAAATGTTTTAACAACTTTGCCGTTTCAAGTTTATTCTCATAAAAACCGCGTTCAATTCCTTCAGCAAATGCTATTTCACGCTCTTCAGCACGCTGTACAGCTATATCTGTTTCATAATCATATTCGGTTAATAACATATTCAATACCTCCTTCGTTTTGCGTTTTAAATAATCCTGCAAAATATTATTTGTTATACATTCTTCAATTGCCTTTTGAAAACCGTCTATAGGATCTATCTCCTTCCATTTTCTTACCGTTTCCACAAATATACTGTATTCATACATTGCTTGGCAGTTTTTCAATATAGGATGACGATTTTGCTGATTTATATTTATTACTTTAACGGTCAATTCAAGATTAGGATGCTCACTTTTTTCTATAAAAGCATCTGAGAGTTTAAGAGTCTTATCACATGGAAAAGGGGCTTCCCCATTGTAAAAGACATAAAACTCAGGTCGTGGAATATTTAATAGTTTACGGCTATATTTTTCCTTTGATTCAAAAATAGTTTCATACAGGCGGCTGATGTATTCGAGGCAACGAAGAGGCATATTCGGGTTTATAGTGGATTGGTGCTCTGCAAGAACTATGATTTTATTGTCAACAAGATAAGACACATCATTATAAAATGACATATATAGAACCTGATCAAGTCTTATGTTTTTTAACTGCTCTGTATCTTTAAGTTTCGTACCATGTAGAGCATTATAAAGCGATAAAAAGTTTTCTTTTGCCTTTTCATCTTCACTGAAAAGGTCAACGAATACTGAATCTTTATATTTTCTATTTAAAGTACTCATAACAACCCCTTAGATAATTTTATTATATCATATATTAAAGGATTTTAAAAGCCATAGCAACACTATAAAACTATTGTTTTTTCAGCTCAAAGCGACGATGGAGCGTCTAAAAAGTTCTTTCTCGTTTTTAAGAGGATCGGAACCTGCGGCCTTCATTTCTTCGGCTATTTTTTCGACTTGGATTATTACGGATTTTCTTTCAAAGCCCATTTCGGTTAAGGCCGTAACGATGTCTTCGTATTCGGAAGAAACGGATGTTTGCCCTTTTGAGGAAACTTCGTTTAAGTTGGTAAGTTTTCCTTTTAAGGCAAGAATCATTTTTTGAGCAGTCTTTTTACCTACTCCGGGAGCCTTTTGGAGGGTATCAAGGTCACCCTCCTCCAAGGCTTTTTCAAGTGAAGAGGAATTGAGCCCCGACATTATCTTTAAGGCTTGACGCGGCCCCACCCCCTCAACCTTTGTAAGATCCAAAAACAAGGAGCGTTCTGCCTGGTTGGGAAACCCAAAGAGGCGCATCTGGTCTTCTCTGTGATAAAGCCATGTATAAACCTTGACTTCTTTTCCGATAGAACCTAAGGCATCGAGGGTCAAGGCCGAAACAAAGATTTCCCACTCAATACCTGAATTTTCAACATAGACGGAATCGGCGGTTTTGCCGCTTAGAATACCCGAGATACTGTTAAACATAAGCTTGTGCCTCCCCTACATCTCCTAAATTTATTTTTGTAATGGCAGCAGCCAAGGCATCGGCCGCATGATCAGGCCTAGGAATTTCCTTTAAACCTAAAATCAATTTTACGGCTTCCTGCACCTGCCTTTTTTCAGCTTGAGCAATACCCGTTACGGCTTTTTTTATCGAATTGGGAGCATACTCTCCTACCCTCACCCCCCCTTGAGCCAAAGCCAGAAGAACCACTCCGCGGGCTTCCGAAACGGACATTGCACTCGTCGCATTTTTTGCAAAATATAAGGTTTCTATTCCCGCCTCCTTAGGCCTGTATTTTTCAATAAGTTCCGAAACCCTATCAAAAATTTTTAATAATCTTTCCCCTTGGAGTAAATGAGGCTCGGTACTTATTGAGCCGTATTCTATACACTCAAAGCGGTTATTTGAAAAACTTATAATTCCATAGCCCGTATTTGCCAAGCCCGGATCAATCCCTATAACGCAGGGGCAGAATTTTTTTTTATCGGAAGCTGCTTTTAAAATACCCATTTAAAATTCCTTAAAGCCCTGTTTAGACTTTCTCAAACCCTCTCCGAAAGGAGGGGCTCGGGATAAAGTTCTTTTATCGTTTCCTTTTGAGAAAGAGCCGAATCGGAAGCCAAGACTACGGAAGAAAGGGAATCCCGTTGAACCGATAATTTTTTTGCACAATTACGCAAATCCTCAGCCGTAGTTTCCAGCATCTTTTCAACGACTTCTTTTTTTTCGGAATATGAAATACCCGAAAGAAGATCCCTAAAGGCTGCCGCTCCCCGCCCTGCAGGAGTCATCGGGATAATCTCCTTGCTGTATCTTCCCGTAATAAGCTTTTCTATCATCTCTTCAGAAAAATCTTGAGTAAATGTTTCATCTATCGAGTTTAAAAATTCAAAAAGAGAATTTATCGGGTTAGGATCCCTGTAGGAAACAAAGGCTAAAATTTCTTCTAAGGACATAGGAACGGTAAAGGCTCCGTAGGCACCTCCTATACTTCTTATCTTTTCCCACATCGGGCCGCTTGAAAGCCATTTACAAAGGATTAACTGTGAGGCTTGCTTCTTTGAACCGAAAGCTGCCGCCTTAAAAACCGAAACTGCAAAACCTACCTGAAGCGAAGCCGGAATAAGCTCCAACCTCTTTTTTTCAGAAGGCTTAAATTTAAAAGGATTTTCAAAGACAATCTTATCTTTTCCATCGGGAGCCTTAAAGCCTTTTAAGTTTTTTTCAAAAGCAGTTTTTAAAGCAGCCAGATTTTCTTTTGTGCCGGTAACTTCAATAATCAAACCTGATTTTATAATCGATTTATATACGGCACTTAATTTGTTTGATAATTTATTCAATTCTAAATCAGCTTTTTCGGAGTCGGCTTTTTTAGAATTATCTTCCTTAACTTTTAAATAAAGCTCCCTCAAAAATTTAAGCTGACTTAATCCCGAAAGCATCTCCCTCCGTGCATTTTTTTCGGACAGGGGTGCACTAGCCCTAAGAAGAGCGAGGCTGTTTCCGTCAAGGGCGAGGAGGCTTTCAAAATCATTTTTCCTCTGGGTTACCAAATCGTTTAAGCGTTTTTTGTCGTCAAAAGAAATTTCGTTTAAAAACTGCAAGACAAAGCAGACAGCCTCAGGAATCAATTCGCCGAGTATCTTCCCCGAAACAAAAAGCCAATCCCTTCCGGCTATATCGGAGAGCCTTATCTTATCCGCATTTTTACATAAAGAAAGATTTTTATTTGCCGTAAAAACACCGGCACTTGCCGAAAAGCCTCCAAGTAAATTTGCAAGCCTGGAAGAAACCTCGCTCCATACAAGGTTTTCGGTTCCCATGCCTGTAAGACAACTTGAAAGAAGGGGCAGATATTTATAATCTTCTTCGCTTAAACCGTCTACAGGAAAGGCTAATTGAAAATAACCTATCCCGTTTGTAGGCTGCTCATGCATAACAAGGGGAACCTTTCCGATAAAGGCGATTTCTTCATCTATCGGAGGCGGAAGCGGAGGCAGGTCTTTCTTTGAAAGATGGGGAATAAGAGCGAGCTTTTCAGGGGAATCGCTTTTTTGTTTAAACTCGTTCATCTTCTCCTGCTCTTTAAGCATTGCCCTGCGAGCTTCCTCAGTTAAACTTGCATTAAAATTTTCAGCCCTTTTTTCCAGACTTTCGTCCAAGCGTTTACAAAAATCCGCATCGGGGTAAACTCTTACAAGGGCATGATGTTTATTCTTTATTAAATACTTTTCAATCAGTTTTTCGATGTATCTTTTATCTGAGGCAAGGTCTTTTTTTACCTTTTCAAAAACAGGAGTATATTGAAGAGTTTTTTCGGGACTTACCCCGTATGTCCAGCCTGCCATAGCACGCTCCATCAGGTTAATACCGAATGGCCCGTAGTTTCTTCTTATTTCTCTGTTGCTAAAATCTATAGAATGAACGGCCGTTTCAATCTCCTTAGGGTCGATTCCTTTTTTTACAAGCTCTTCAAGAGCATTAAAGACCAGTTTTTTAAAATCATTATGCGTTCCCTTTTTAATTCCCTTCATTCCTATTGTGAGGGTGATGTTTCTAAGGCTCTTTCCTATGCCGTTATAAGGATAAAGGTCTTCCCCTATTCCCGATTCCAATAAAACCTTATTTAGGTATGCTCCGCTGTGCCCGATTAAAACCTCTCCTATAAGATAGGCCTGCATAAGTTTTTCGGTATCCGAAGTTTCGGGGAGAAGCCAGTTAAGCATTACGGAATCCTTAGTCATCTCCTCGGCGGAAGCAGTATCACCTGCCTGAGCAGAGCCGCCGGCGGGGGCCGGTACCGAAAAGAAACGGGGCTCTGTGTATGGCTCAATCTGCGGCACAAAGGGAGGCTTTTCGGCAGCTTCAAACTTAGAAAGAAATTTTTCTTCTAAAAATTTCATCTGCTTTTCGGTCGGAATATTTCCCATTAAAAAAATTCGGCAGTTTACCGGATGATAATATTTTTTGTGAAAGGCCTTGTATTCTTCATAAGTTAAATCGGGAATCTCCAAGGGAGAGCCGCCCGAATCCTTGGCATAGATGCTTCCTTGACAAATAGAAGCAGCTGCCCAATCATACATTACCCCGTCAAAATCGGAATAATTAGCCCTCATCTCGTTTAAGACAACTCCCTGAACGCTCATCTTTCCGTTTTCGTCCAGCTCAAAGCGGTGTCCTTCCTGCTTAAAAGCCCATTCGTCAAGATTGGGAAAGAAGACAGCATCCCCGTAAACCGACATAAGATTAAAGTAATCGGCCTCAACCAAGGAGCTTGCAGGATAAACTGTCTTATCGGGATAGGTCATGGCATTTAAAAAGGTATTAACGCTCTGCTTTGCCAAAACCATAAAGGGGTCTTTAAGCGGATAGTTTTTAGAGCCGCATAAAACCGTGTGCTCGATAATGTGAGCTACCCCCGTCGAATTGGGAGAGCTCGTCATAAAATTATATGAAAAAAGATTTTCATCGTCATCGTTTAAAATATGATAAAGTTCAAGCCCTGTCTTTTTATGCCTTGCATAAATGCCTACGGCATTAAATTCGGGTAAGGGATTTTTGCTTATAATTTCAAAGCCGTGAATAAGGTCGCTCATAAGGTCTTCCTAAGTTAGATTAAATTTAAGCCTTCTAAAAGGTTTTAATTTTTATAAGGTGTCATATATTTTAAAGAAAAGGAAGAAAATTGTAAAGTATACCCGAATTTCAGCCCTGTGCTGCAACCGGATAGCCGTTAATAGTTTTTCTTTTTTCATAATACACCTCTTTTTCCAATTTTAAACACCCCATCGGCTATTTTATCATAGGAGGATCGATGTGTAATCATTAAAATAAGTTTTTTAGTTTTTAACTCTGATAAAAGATAGCTTAATGCAAGACCAGTTTCCGAATCGAGGGCGTTTTCCACCTCATCGAATAAAATAACTTCACTATTTTGTAAGAGGCAGCGGCTTAAGGCAAGACGCTGAATTTGTCCTTGCGAAAGGATATGTTCTTTTCCTCCCAATTGTGTATCAAGCCCCTTATCCAAAGAATCTATAACCTTATCAAGTTTTGTTTTTGTCAAAATATCTTTTATTGTAAACTCATCGGCTTCTTTACCGAATAATAGATTTTCTTTTATCGACCCTGAAAAAATAAAAGGATTTTGACTTATATATGAAAGCCTTGAGTCAACATTTAAAAAATCAATCTTCCCCTCTAATACGGATTCACCTTTAAAACCAATATTCCCTGAAATAATATTAAAAAGACTTGTTTTACCGGAACCGTTTTCTCCCTTAATAAGATAAAGACCGGGAAATTTAAATTCGGCATTTAGATTTTTAAAAAGAAATTTATTTTTTTTATAAGCAAACTTTAAATTTTCTATTTTAATTTTTTTTATATTTGAAGTATCTTTTTCTTCCTTTATAATTGAAAAAGAATTTTGTCTTTCATCAAAAATACTTTTTAAGCGTTCCACCGAAACAAAGGAAACTATAATGCCCTTATAGGTTTCAGCACAGGAAGAAACAAGGCTTCTAAACTTTTGAGAATACATAAGGGCGGCAGTAATAGTGCCGACGGTGTTTTTTCCTTCAAGAACGGTTAAACCGATAATGGCAAATAAAGAAATATTTATAGTAAAATTAGTAAAAAAAGAAGCAGAAGAGGACTGCATTCCGATAATCGTAGATTCTTTTACATGTATAAAAATATACTTTAAAATATGCGTAAACTTATAAATAAAAAACTTTTGTGAAGAATGATTTTTTATTTCCTGCAGCCCCCTTATCGTTTCATTTATATATGCAGTATATTCATCCTGTCTTTTTCGTTGTGCTTCATTTACAACAGCCTGTTTTCTTCCGAAATATTTTGCTAAAAAAACGGGAACAACCGAAACTATGAGAGTAAGAGAAAAAATAAAGACATCTATTTTAAAAAGCCTAAAACCTATTATACCCATCATAATAAGCGAAGTTATTATGTAAGGAATTTGAGAAGTATAGATACCCGTCATCACTCCTAAATCGGATAAAAAAAGATTTAAAAGTTTACCCGAATCCTGTTCGGAACTTCCCTTAGGCGGTAAATGTAAGAGGTTTAAATAAAGGCGGCTTTCGGTGTAAACGGTCATTTTACGCTGGAGCAAAAACTGAAACCAAGAACTTAAAAGCGAAAAGAAAAGCCCCGCAATTTGAAAAAGAATAATGATTTTTAAAAAGGCAAAAAAAGCCGTCCTATCCTTTAAGGTCAACGCATCTATTATTTTACCCGTAAATAGAGGTTCAAAAGTGGACGCATAATTACCTAAAAGAGAAAAACAAAGGAGAAAAAACAAAACCGGAAAAAACGGCTTTAAAACTGAGGCAGCCCAGCGGTTTAAATTTTTTTTATTTAACATATAGACACTCCTTACAAGTTTACGGAAAAGGAATATAGGTGCATCGCCTATCCAAAGTTTTACCTGTAACCGATTCTATAAAATCATAAGTTTTTTTATCAAAAGTCTTAGGTAAAAGCGACGGAAACCAATTTAAATCAAAAATTTTACACACCTTAATATTGTTTATTTTTGTTTCATCAAGAGGCAAAAAAGACACAAGAGGATTCATTTTGTATTTTTGATTTAATATCTTTACCTCATTATTTATGGAAATATATTGCTTTTTGGTACGGTCAGTATAATTTACGGCATTTTTATTTATAAACTCAAAAGCTTTTTTTATTCTTTCAGGTGCTATTGATAAATAGGTTTCAGCATAATCTTTCGGTTTACTATCATCTATTCTTATGCTGTTGAGGAGACTAAAATACATTTGATGTAATTCATTTAAGGCTGAAATAATCGCTGTGTTTAAATTTTTACCTGAACCTAATGAAACTGCTATTTTGCCTTTTAATTCTCCGATAAAAAAGACAACATAAAATGATTTAAGTAAACTTATTTCATAACATTCAAAATTGTTAAAATAAATATTATAGCTATTATATTTGTGCAAAATACTTTTATCTATTTTATAACTTTTACCCTTTGAAAGATACCAAAAAATAAAACTTTGCCTTTCCAAAAATTCAAAAAAAGCATTTTCAATACAACTATTTGAATTTACATGAGCTGCACATCCGCAAGAATCAAAAAAAATATTCTTTTGTTTTAGCTCATCAAGTGAAAAGTTATATACGGTATTATCCAATAATGAAAAAGATTCTATTGATTTGTTCTGAATATGATTATACTCAATTAAAGCATTTCTCTCGTAGGTCTCTCCTATTGCACAAAGAGCAGCACCGTATTTAGTATTGCGAATAGCATTTCCGACAATATTTGCATAATCAAGGTTTTTATAACAAGTTATATTCTTTAAATCATTTTTAAATACTGTTGCACCTATATTAAATGAAAAGCCGTACATATTGAACTCCCTATATTACAGCACATTCTACGGCATTTTTTAACTCTTTTTCAATACCGTAAAGAACGGAAATAACTCTTGTTTTATTTTTCCTTATATTTGAAATTGTAGGAATACAATTAAACATAGTTTTTGATATAGCTTTTATGGTAATTTCTCTTCTACAACCTGCAATATTTAATAAACCTATTTCAATATCATCAAAAGGCGGATTTATTATTATTTTTTGTACAGGTTTTAAATTCTCAATACTTATTTGTTTTACATTACAAAAAGCAAAAAAATAATCGTCAAATTTTTTATTATTTTTAAGATACATAGACTTAGGCGAAAGCTCGTCCATCCATTTTTGCATTAAAGCTTCTTCAATGGCAGAAACAAGGGATCGCATAACATCTTTATCGCCTGAAATACCCGAACCGATTATCTGTAAATTATCATTTAAAATAAAAACAATTATAGTATGAATATTGCTTATATTTTGAGCATAAAATATTTTTATATTTTTTTCATTGATTCCGTATTGCAGTAAAACGGCTTTTACGGCAGGACTAATTTTTACAAGGCTGCATAATTTTTTATACCACATAAGCATGAGTTCATTTTTTTCTAAGAGTTCGCAAATTGCTTTTTCTATTAAAATATTGGAGTTTAAGCCCGATGCCGTTCCTGTGGTGTCCTTATGACCGTATTTTGAATCATAACCGTAAGTAAGCACATTGCGTTTTACAAGAGTTTTCTTTAATCCGTTAATTAAAATAATTTCAGTTTTTTTATTACTACGGTAATTATTTACCATTTTAAAGCGTTCTAAAAATTCATTATACAGTTTTCCAAAAATTTCGATTTTATTTTTACCCGATGAGGTGTTAGAATACGGGAAAATTTTCTTTTTATTGTTTGTTTTTTCAACTTTAAAAACGCCTAATCCAATTATAGGATCATTATTAAAAACCGTTTTATTCATAAAAAAAGATTTTTGATAATAATCAAACATACGATATACCCTTTATATTGATTGTAGTGATATAAAGCTGTTTTAATGAATCAATATTAAGATCAAAAGAAGTTTTATTAAAATTCTCTATATTTTCCGTGAATACAAAATCATATTTACTGCAAAAGGATTTTATTTTTCCGGCGGCTTCACCTATTGCAAGAATAGATTTTATAAAAGATGAAGTTCCGTATTTATATAATGAGTTATACAAAGAAACAAAAAAAGAAACGGACATTTGGTATTCGGCATTAAGATTTTTTATTTCGGAATATTTTATAAACTTTTTAAAACTATTGTCATAAGCATAATTCCCCGCTTCTACAAAATCGGTATTATAAAAAGAAAAAACCGAAAAATATGAGCAATCTTTATTTTGCATATTATTTATAAGGGAGTCCAATTCAATAATTATTTTAGGTAATTTTTCAATGGAATACTCTTTTAAATTAATTTTAGAATAATTTTCGGTATTGTTTTTTAATAAATTTATATCGATTTCCGTATCGGCTGACAAGGGGCTTAAAGGATTACTTAATTGATAAAATTTTAATATGGAATTTAATATAAAATTATTATTCATGGCAGGGACAAACCTCCCAAGGAATTGCAATATCATAATCGGTTTTGCCCGTTTTCATATTTAATTGTTTTATAAGCTTTACGGTATAATCATTTAAGTCTGTTATATCGTCTATAATCTCATTTATCAACTTAATAATTTTAAAATTACTGAGAATACTTTCGGTATTAAAATATGTAGTTTTTGTGTATATAAGATCGATAATTGTTTGAAATGAAACATTACCAGTAAGTTTTGATTGGGTGCGTAAAGAGCCTTCCAAATGACTGAAATAACACAAGGGACATGGGTTATGCCAATCGGCCTTATAATAATTTGTAAAATAAAAACTATAATTATAATAAAAAACAAATTTATGAATTACATTGTTTTGTTTTAAGATATTCGCAAGTTCCGTGTATTGCTTATAATTAAAAGGATTTAAAACAATATAATATACGGCTTCCTTATCAAGATTTAAAAATAATCCGGCTCTTATTGTATTTATATCAAAGGTGATAATATCATAGGGAATATTTAATCCCGATAAATTGAATTTTAATGAAGAAGCAATTTCTTTTGAATTAGTAAAAAAATAAAGCCGATTTATCGACTGAGGCGTAAATTCATCTTTAATCGCCAATAAATTTTTTAATAAAAAATCCAAACAGGCATCCGCATTATCGCCGTATCGTCCTTTAAGGTCTTCAAGGGTAAAGGTAAGATTGTAATCCGTATCATTCCTTGTAAAAAAATCTATTAGATGTGTATCGGTTATAATGCACGTAGTTTTTTCATTTTGAATGACGGTAATCTCATCATTCTTGTACATGAGATAAGGAATTAGTTTGTATCGCATTTTGTTTCCTCCTTTTTAGATGTTTGATAAGCTCAATTATTCCAAGACTTCCTCCCAGAATTATATAAGTAAGAGTTAAAATGGTAAAAAAAGGGGTAGTTAAACATCTTCCAAAATATATAAGACCATTATAAAGGGAATGCATAATCATCGGCGTCCAAATGGTTTTTGTTTTTTCATAACCGTAAGCAAGAACCATGCCCAGTATACTTATTATCATAACAGCACTAAGATCATATCCATACACGTTAATATGAATAAGACCGAATATTACACTTGAAATAATATTAGCTATAAAGACACTCGAATATTTATATTTTAAAGCATTATACATGCAGTATCTGAACAACAATTCTTCCGCTACAGGTCCAGATATCATTCCTCCAATAAGAACATAGTTCCATAAATTCGGATTTTTAAAAACATCGTAATAGGATATTTTCCCCATATTTTCTTTAAAAAAACTAAAAGAATATTTTATATCAGGAATAAGCGTATTAAACTGATAATAAATTGCACTTATTGCAAGAACAATCAAAGTATATTTTAAAATTAAAATAAAATTAGGATTTTTAAATTTAAAATATTCTTTAACATTAATACGGTTTATTTTAAAACAAAAAATAACCAAATACAAATCTAAAATAACTGCTAGTCCATAAAAATATCTTTTTTTTAAATCCGGTATAGACATTTCAGGATTTAATATTTGCACAAGGTTCCAAAGTATTAAAAATAAGAGAATACCTGAGAGCCACCAAAAATGTAAAAAAGCTTTTTTAATATTCTTATCCATATAAATCTCCAATTAATTTAAAATAAAAAGTATCTTGAGCAAGTTTTATCTTATAAAACTATCTCCGATTCATCGATAAGATGACCGGAACCGCCACCGCAACAACAGCAACAACAGCAACAACAACCAGGTTTACCGTCTTTACCGTCTTTACCGTCTTTACCATCTTTACCATCTTTACCATCTTTACCGTCTTTACCGTCTTTACCATCTTTACCATTACCGCAGCCGCAGCCGCAGCCGCAACCGCAACCGCAACCGCCAAATATTACATCACTAAGCCCCTGCATAGGATTCCCTATTGAAAACATATCCATGTCTACAGACGCAGCCTTATCATTATCTCGTCCTATTTTTTTACCTTTACCCATATCATTCCTCCTAGAATAAATTTTTTGCTCAAGATACCATGTACATAGTATACATCTTTTTTACGATTTATCAAGATAAATTTACAAAATACAAAAAATTTTATGAAAATTTCAATTTTTTTATCACATTTTAATGTTTTTTGCATTTAAATTTACCGACTTTTAGGTTTCAGTCACCTATCTTCGATTTTAAATTTTCAAGTTCTTTTTCTTTTGTTTGAGTTTCGGCATCAAGGGTTTTATTGCTATCTTCAAGTTCTAAGCGTTTTGCCCTGATTTCTTTTAATTCGGTTTCGATATAGTCTTCCAATGACATAGTGTCTCCGCCTAATCCGGAATCAAACCTGATTTCTTTTTTTAAAGGACTTAAAATAAGTTTTATAAAATTTTCAGCCAGTTTTAAAACGGCAGCATTCATAAAATTTGTTTCAAGACCCTGACTTAAACGGGTCTGATATTCTTGTTCACATAGATCAGCATATTGATTTGCCCTTTTTACCTCGGATTGACCGTTTAAGATATTATAGGTTTTAATATTGTTTTTTATATCGACCCGCCTTATTTCGGCAACCTCTTTTACGTGCTTGTTTTTGCTTGCTCCTAAAAATTTAGGCTGAATATCCTTTATCCAAAGAATATTCGGAAAATCCTTTGATACCGTAATTTTAATTTTTTTTAAATCGACACCGAATTTTGCATCGATATCATGGGTTAAAATGACAAGCCCTTCATCATAGTATTGATCGGCCTTTAAGCCCATTCCGGTTAAAATACCGCTTAACTGTTTTCGATACAAGGTTGTCTGTTTTAAATTCGCTTCCAGTAATCCAAGCTCCAATATTTCCTTAAAACTCTGCATGTTCAATTGAGTATTTTGTAAAACTCTTAAACTGTCTTCTAAACCGCTTATTTCTATTGATTGCTTTTGCATGTTTATTCTATTATCAAGAATTTCTTTTTCCTTTTCTTTTAATTCTTGATTTGCTGCAAGAAGTTTTATTTGAGCTTTGCGTGCCTCAATTTCGGCAAGTTGGCTGTCAGTTACCTCATTAACTACCTTTTTATTTACAAAAGAATTAAATGCCGTCATCAGCGGAATCATTAGAATACAGGATACGGCAGTTGACAATACTATTGCAAGTACAGCATTTATTTTTTTTAATTTCGTACTTGCAATAAAGAGCACAAGAACAATACCGATGATACATGCCGCCATAACAAAAAAAGACATAGTCATACTGACCTTATCCTGCACCCTATAAAAAAACATCGATACACTCATTAAAAAGTTTTCCATAAAGGTTACCTATCTAATCTTTCCTAAACAGTCTATAAAATAAGAGCAGAATATTATACCAAATATAACCGAAAAAAGTAAATATTCTAAAAGGATTTTTAATGACAGGGATTATAAAATCCCATCCGGAATTAAAAAGTTTTTCGGAGGGGCGCTTTTTAAATTTGGAAAAAATATCGATTAGGTTTGCATAGCGAATAAAGATACCTGAACTAAAATGTTCCTTGTTGCGGTGAATCCATTTTCTCCCACCTGGAACTCCCTTTCCTATTATGACCACAGAAGGAGCGGCCTTTGAAATCGCCGAAATAATATGGGGCTCCATCGACTTATGATAGTAACCGGCAAAGCGGCCAACCAACCGCAGCCCGGGAAAAGTGCTTCTCACATTTTTTTCTGCAATAAGAAGACTTTCCTGACGTCCTCCGAAAAGATAGAGGCTTTTATAGTGGGAATCTATTACGTTTAGAAAATCTATCACTACCGAAAACTGCTGCCGCCTTACGGGGACATCTTTTTTTAAAAAACGGGCTCCGCGTATCAGGCTTTTTGAAACCGGTAAACATAGAGCAGCCTCTTCAACCATGCTTCTAAACTCTCCGTTACGGCGGGCTCTAAGAACATCCCACAGAGTCATAAAGATAATCTGCTGCGGTCCTTCTTTATTTAAAAGAGACATCACGGTTTCTTCTATATCTTCTTCATGTAAAACATCAAGCGGAACATTTAAAAAATTAATTCTTTTTACAGCCACCTTTTTCCTCCATTATAACCTGAGCCGCTGCAATCGAATAAATTGCAGCCGTTTCGGCACGGAGTACATTTGTATTAAAATGCACTTCCTCAAATTTATGTTCTTTTAAAAATTCAATCTCTTTAGGGCTGATGCCGCCTTCACAGCCTACGGCAAGTACTATCACCTCGGTCTCGGCCGATAAACAGTCAAAAAAGCTTAAAGGGGCAGTCTTTTTTTCACTCAACATCATAAAAGAAGTTTTCTTGTTTGCCGTATACTCCAAAACCGAATCCAAAGCCGCCTTCAATTCTTTGGCAGAAAAAATCTTAGTATTTATAATAGAACCTGACTGCTGCCTAGCCTCCCTGATAATACGCTCACGCCTTTCGGTTTGATTTATATTTTCTTTTTTTATAACAGAAAATTCTCCCAAAACAGGAACAATAAGCGAGCAGCCTGCTTCTGCAGCCTGCCTTACTGCAATATCCATATGATTCCCCTTTATAAGCCATTGCATTAAAATAATTTCTGCACGGGGTTTATAAGGTTCGGCATCTAAGTCAACTTCTTCCTTTAAAAGTTTAAGCTCTATATATTTTTTTTCGGTATTAATTTTAAAAACTTCAGCCGAGGCGGGCTTAACTCCATTTAAAGAAACCAATAAGGCCTGCCCTTCTTTAATTCTCCGCACGGAAACAAGATAGTTATAATCTTTTTTATCGAGTCGGATTATATTCTTATCCGGCCCTGCGGAAACAATAAGCTGCTTCATTATTTTTTATCGGTTTTTGCCTTTTCTTCTTCCTGCATCTCAAAAAGGGTCTTCGTAGTTTTACAAAGAGCATTTACATCCTTTGTGTTTAAAAGATTTATTGCTGCCTGAAGCTGTTCATCGTCTTCATCTATAACAGGACTTTCGTGAGAGCGGTAGTATTCAACCTTTACAAGACTTAAAATCAGCTCATCCCTTACATTGTATTCTTTACCAAGTTTTTTAGAAAAATCTACCATTTCAGTTTTTGAAAGAGAAGGCTTGCTCCTCGTAAAGTCTGCAATTTTAGAAGTCTTTAAAAGTTCGAGTACGCTCTTTTCTTCATCGGGCGTAAAACTAGGCCTTGTAACTTCCAAGTCGGGAAGGATTCCCTGCTTATTTATATTTGCACCGCTCGGAGAATAGTATCTTGCTATAGTAAGCTTCACAAGTTCCTTTTCGCTAAGCTGAACTATCTGTTGCACCAAGCCCTTGCCGTAAGAGCGGGTTCCTACAAGATAAGCCCTCTTATGATCTTTTAAAGCGCCTGCCACAATTTCGGAAGCACTTGCAGAGCCTTCATTGATGAGAACAACTATGGGCATATCTTTAGGAAGTTTTTTTACAAATCGGCGTACATTACGAGTTTCATTTGTATTGATGGCTCTTCCCTTTGTCGAAACCACAACTCCCGATTCTAAAAATATACTCGCTACATCGACAGAGCTTGTAATCAAACCTCCCGGATTATTCTTTAAATCAAAGATCAGCTTTGTACAGCCTTCTTCTTGTAATTTTTCTATAGCCTCGGTTATGCGTTTTGCAGAATTCGGATTAAACTCTATCAAACGGATATAGGCAATATCCTTTCCGATCTTTGTATACTTTATGGTAGGAACTTCGATTATAGCTCGTGTCAGAGTAAGATCAAACTTTAGGTTTTTTCCTCTAAGAACTTTTATTGTAACCTGAGTACCTTCTTTTCCCCGAAGCATATTTAAAACATCCTCCTGGGTAATCTCTTCGGTTTTTACTCCGTCTATTTCGATAATATAGTCTCCCGGTTGAAGTCCTGCTCTCCAGCCCGGAGTTCCTTCTATAGGGCTTGCAACTTCGACATAGGCAGGACGCTCAGGGGTAGACACATTTGCTTTTGTAATATGAACACCTATACCTCCAAAAACACCGGTTGTAGTATCCTCCAAATCATGACCTACCGTTGTATCTCTAAAAATATAAGATGTATAAGGGTCTTGAAGAGAATTAAGCATCCCTTCCATAGCCCCCTTATATAAAAGAGCCGGATCTATTTCATCTACATAATTTTCTTGAATAAGCTTGTACACGGATTCAAGATATCTTAAATTTACATCGGCATTGCTTGTATCGGATTCCGAATTCGATGTTGCAGGAGCCCTTTGCGGCATAAAAAAAATAGCAGCCAACAGAAGAGTTAAAAAGATAATAGTATTTATCCAAGTTATTCTTTTATTCATCTTTCTATTTTGAACTATATTGTAGATTTGTCAATAGGGTGCGTTCTGCATAGATTAGCGGATTTTAGAAGGGATAAGTAAAGAATTTATCAAATAAGGTCATTAGGATATTTCTATAAATTTATCAATAATTCTATCAGCTCGTCCCAATCGCTTATTTTAGTAAATTCAAAATCGGGAGAAACACGGGTTTCGTTGTCGTAGGGACAGGAAAAGCAGCTTGTATACAAAATAGGTTTTATTCCGAGGGAGGCTGAACCTATGATATCAGCCCTCGGGTTATCTCCGCAATACCAAACCTCATCGGCGGAAAGGCGGGCTCTTTTTAAGGCAGCTTCAAAAAGAAGGGGCTCGGGTTTTCTAAACCCGTACTCGCTTGAAGCTATTATAAATTCGAATTTGTTTTGCGGAAGATATTTATTTATTCTTGCAGTCAAGGCTTTTTCAGAAAAAGAAATATTGCTTATAACGGCGGTTCTGATATTTTTTCTTTCCAAAAAGGACAAAAGTTTTTCGATATTGGGCATTGGACTGCAAGGAGCCAGAGCTTCCCAAAAAAGGAGCTCCAGCTCCGTGTAGGATAGGTTAAAGTCTATATTAAGGCTTTGAAAAAGGCAATTATAAAAATTATGAGTGTGTATTTCCAGATCGTTTTGTAAAGCCTTTGATTTTACCTTCTCAAAAATAGCCATTCCTTTTTCATAAAAGTTAATAAAATCTATTTTATCGGGGTTTCTATGAATTCGGGCATAAAGGGCCTTATATGCCCTTTCTAAATCAAGCTCCTTTTCATAGATAAGAGTATTCCCATAATCGAAAATAATCATCGCAGGGCTTTTCATAGTGTAAACTGCCTATCTTTCAAGTTTTCTGTAAACGCCTCTGTGGGGAGTGTCGGCATCCTTACCGTACTTTTCGCGTCTCCATTCGGCGTATTCAGTCCAGTTGCCGTCAAACCATACGACTTCGCCGTCAGCTTCGAAGGCCAAGATATGGGAGCAAACCCTGTCTAAAAACCAGCGGTCATGACTTATAACGAGGACTGAACCTGCAAAACTTTCAAGGGCTTCTTCTAAGGCACGAAGGGTGGTAACATCCAAATCGTTTGTAGGCTCGTCGAGCATTAAAACGTTTCCGCCCTCTTTTAGCATCATAGCCAAATTGAGCCTATTCCTCTCACCGCCTGAAAGCACGCCTACCTTGCGGGACTGGTCTTGTCCCGAAAAGTTAAACCAAGAACAATAAGCCCTTGAGTTTACCTCGCGTACACCTGAAGAACCGTCTGCAGCTCCCAGCTTTATAATATCAAGCCCGTCTGAAAGCTGCTCCCAAACAGTCTTGTTGGGATCAAGTTTTTCTCTTGTCTGGTCTACATAGCAAAGTTTTACCGACTCCCCTATTTTGATTTCACCCTCATCGGGTTTTACGATCTGCCTTTTTTGATCGGCACCTTCGGGAGTTTCAAAACCTGCTGCTCCGACTATCATCTTAAAGAGGGTTGTCTTACCTGCACCGTTCGGGCCTATGATGCCGACTATGGCTCCCGCAGGAACCGAAAAATTAAGCTTATCGAAGAGGATTCTATCCCCATAATGTTTTGCAGCATTTTTTACATCTATAACCAAGTTCCCAAGCCTAGGACCGGGCGGAATGGTAATCTGAGAGTCCTTTATTTTTTCCTTTGAGCCTTGGGCTAAAAGTTTTTCGTACTCATTGATACGGGCCTTGCTCTTGGCATGTCTTCCCTTAGGGCTCATACCAATCCATTCAAGTTCCCGCTTCAATATCTTTTGGCGCTCGGTTTCCCCTTTTTCTTCGAGGGCAAGTCTTTTTTGCTTTTGGTCGAGCCAGCTTGAATAGTTTCCTTTCCACGGAATGCCTTCTCCGCGGTCAAGCTCCAATATCCAGCCTGCAACATTATCCAAAAAATAGCGGTCGTGGGTTACGCAGATAATCGTTCCTGCATATTGATGAAGATGCCTTTCAAGCCATGCTACCGTTTCCGCATCCAAGTGGTTGGTAGGTTCGTCCAATAAAAGAATGTCGGGTTTTTGAAGAAGGAGCCTGCAAAGAGCAACCCGTCTTTTTTCTCCCCCCGAAAGCACATCGACTACTTGATCGGCAGGCGGGCATCTTAAGGCTTCCATAGCAAGATCGAGGCGGCTGTCCAAATTCCAAGCATCTGTTGCATCCAGTTTTTCCTGCACCTTGGCCTGTTTTTCCATCAGCTTATCCATATCGGCATCGGGGTCGGCAAAGGCCTCGTTTATCTTGTCGAATTCTGCAAGAAGGTCTACCAACTCCTGAACTCCCTCGGAAACAACTTCCCGCACGGTCTTTCCGCTTTGAAGCTGGGGTTCCTGTTCAAGATAGCCTATCGTGTAACCGGGAGCCGAAGAAACTTCGCCCGTATAATCCCCGTCAATCCCTGCCATAATACGCAAAAGGCTTGACTTACCGGATCCGTTAGAACCTATAACGCCTATTTTTGCACCGTAAAAATAAGAAAGGCTTATATCCTTTAAAACCTGCTTTGTCCCATGGGTTCTTGAAACCCTGTCCATTGTGTAAATAATTTTTTTATCGTCTACTGTCTTTGCCATAACCGATAATCTATCAAAGAAACGTTAAAAAAGCAAGAGGAAGAAGCCATCTCAATTTTTAATGCTTGCCCCATATTTACAAATATTTTTTTTACTGGTATACTACCTAGCATGACAATTGCGGGAAGAAACAGAGTGCGCCTAGCCGCCATATCAATTACAGCTTTAATTTTGATATTATCATTGATATCCTTTGTAGGTATTGTTCTTTATAGAAACCTTGATAGTTATGCCGTATTGATAAGTATTTTAATTTTTCCAATTTTATCTCTTATTTTTTTGATACTTGTATATTTTACGTTTAAAAAAACCCATGCGATAGAAATTTCTTTTTTTGCCATGTTTGTTTATTGCATAAGTTTTGAAAGCTTAAGGCTGATTTTTCCCATATATAACTTTTCAAATATACGGCTTGAGACTATTGCAAACCTATCACGATTGGTATATTTTTTTAGATTAGCAGGAATTATGTCTCTTTTTATGGCAGGGGTCTTTGCAAATAAAATCATAACCAGAAAAATAGGCTCCGTATTCTTTTTCATCTTTTTTATATCTTTTTTGATATGTCTATCTATGCCTATAAATAATTTTTACATAAACAGATATTTTATTTCGGATATTAAAGCCGGCCATTCATATATATACTTATTTTTAATAACGGCGATTTTGGCCTGTATAAATTATTTTTTTGTTTACATAACAAAAAGCATAAAAGAATATTTATTTGCAGCTATTTCACTCACAGGTGCCTTAATCGGCTATTTTTTTCTAATATATACCTCATCATATTTTTTATTGGGTATCGGTCTTACCCTATTCATTACCGGAAATATATGCTTTATAAAAAAGATTCATAGTTATCATCTATGGCAATAAAAAACAAATAAAAAACAGTACTTGATTTTTCACTGATTATAATGTATCCTTAACCTATGGCAATTAAATTTTACTCGCTCGGTGCTGCAGAAGAAGTTACAGGTTCTAAACATATTCTTGAAGTTGACGGGCATAAATACTTGATAGACTGCGGAGCTTTTCAAGGAAAAAGAGCTGAAGCAGACAAAAAAAACAGAGATTTTAACGTTCCCGCTCCCGAATTGGAAGCCGTGATCTTAACCCACGGCCATTATGACCATTGCGGCCTATTACCCTTACTGGGAAAGCACGGATTTAACGGCAATATATATTCAACTCCTGCCACAAGAGATATAGCAAACCTTGTTATGATGGATTCTGCACGAATTCAGGCCAGAGATAGAGAATACTTATCCAAACAAGCAGCCAAAAAAGGTGAAACCTTTAAATGGGTGCCTCTTTTTGATGAAACCGATGTAATACAAACCGTAAATCAGTTTGTAACAATCTCATATCATCGGCCTACTTGGATAGGCCCCAATGTTCAGCTGGAGTTTTATGATGCCGGCCATATTTTAGGTTCTGCAATGGCTCTGATTACCGCCAAGGATTCGGGCGGGGAAGAGATAAAAATAGCCTTTACCGGAGACTTAGGGCGAAAAAACAAGGCCATAATCCGCGATCCGGAAATTATTCCGCCTGTAGATTATATAGTTATTGAAAGCACCTACGGAAACCGCCGCCACGAGAAAACCGACAATGCCCTAAAACTGCTTGCCGAAAAAACACAGGAGCTCGTAGAAAACAAGGGAAAGATGATAATTCCGGCCTTTGCCGTTGAAAGAACTCAAGAAATTGTCTACTATTTTCATCTTTTGGTAGATAAAAAAATAATCCCCGATATTCCGATTTATGTAGATTCACCTATGGCTGTAAACGCAACGAGTATCTTTCAAGTTCATCCGGAATGTTATGATGCACAAACACATGAAGCCTTTTTAACACATCATAAAAATCCCTTCGGCTTTAACTCTCTTAAATTTATAACGAGCGTAGCCGAGTCCAAAGAACTGAACAATATTGACGGCCCCATGGTTATAATAAGTGCGGACGGAATGTGTGAATTCGGGCGTATAACCCACCATCTTGCAAACAATATAGAAAAGCCCTCGACAAAAGTAATGCTGGTAGGTTTTATGGCAGAAGACACCCTCGGCCGCAGACTTCAAAACAGAGAACAGGAAGTAAAAATTTTCGGCGAATGGCATCAGGTAAGAGCCGAAATCTTACAGATGAACGCTTTTAGTGCTCATGCCGACTATTTTGAATCTACTCAATGGCTTAATTCTTTGGAAAATCCAAAACTTAAAACGATATTCTTGGTTCATGGAGAACCTAAGGCCCAAACTTATTTTACCCAATACCTAAACGAAAACGGTTACAATGACGTAAAAACGGTAAAATACGGTGAAATCTACAATTTGGACTAAATTTATGAAAAAAACAATTACGGGTTTTCATGCAATAGACGAGATTTTAAGAGCTGAAAAACTTAAAATAGAAAAAGAAAAGAATTGGAAGCCGAACCTTGAAATTTTTTACTCAAAAGAAAGACCAAGGGTAAAAAAAATTCTGGAAGCTGCACGAAAATTAAAGGTAAAGATTGAACAAAAGGACAACCTCTTTCTTGATTCCCTTACTAAAACTTTGCCCGAACAGTTAAGGGATCACAGAGGAATTGTTCTTGTAACGGAAGCTGAAAATCAAAAAGAAAGAATTAGCGTCGATGAGTTTTTTGCAAAACTTGCAGAAAAAGAATCGGCCTTTGTGGTAATACTTGATTCCGTTACAGACCCTCACAATACAGGCTCCATTATACGAAGTGCAGATCAGTTCGGAATAGACGGAATAATAGTCCCTGAAAACAAAAGTGCGGGAGGCTTTGAGATTATAAGCAAGGTAAGTGCAGGAGCCTCCGCATGGGTTCCATTTGTAGAGGTAACCAATTTGGTTAGGACAGTAGAAAGGCTAAAAAAGGAAGGCTTTTGGATTTACGGAGCAGATGCCGGAGGAAAAGCTCTCCCCGGCCTCAAATTTCCCCAAAAAACGGCCCTCATTATGGGAAGCGAGGGTAAGGGAATGAGCCGCCTTGTAGAAGAAACTTGCGATGAGATAGTATCCATCCCCACTCGCGGAAAACTTGACAGTCTAAATGTTTCAGTAGCGGCGGGGATTCTTTTATATGAAATAAGCAGAAAAAAACAAGTTTAAGCCTTAGCGGTATTTATCTTTTTTACAGCTTCGTTAAGAGGCATTTCATCCTCAGTTCTATTAGTCATATCCTTTAATTTTATCTTAAAACTCTGGGGTTCCTTATCGAATTCTTCCATACAAGAATCTTTACCTAAGAAAAGCCCCCACCTTATGTCTTTTTTTTCGGCATAGGTGTACTGAGGATTCATCTTTTTAGGCTCAGGATATACTTCAGCATTTATATTTTTGCTTTCAAAAATACTTGCTATCTTATAAGAAAGGGCCTGATCATCTTCAGGTAAAGAAAAAATAAGGAGATCGGTAAAGCTGGCCTTTGTTTTTTGATGTCCCAGCTGCTCAAGGGCAGCTAAAAGCCTGTCAAGCCCGATGGATGCTCCCACTCCGGTAATAGACTCTTTCATGTAAAGGCCAGTCAGGTTATCGTACCTTCCGCCGGAACACACAGAACCTATTGATGGTAAATCGGTCAAAAAAGTTTCAAATACTACACCAGTATAATAGTCCAAACCTCTTGTAATTGAAGGGTCAAAAACAACTGAATCTTCGATTCCAACAGCTTTTATCAAAGAGTAGATATCCCTCATCCGTTTTGTATCTTCGCTTGAACCTCCGGCAAGAGTTTCAAGATGTAAAAGAGTTTTTTCAAAATCTTCACTTTTTAGTTCCTTGCTCACACCCGAAATATAATCCAATATTTTTTTAGCCTTTTCTTCAGAACTTAATTCGCTAAGAAGTCTTAAAACTTCATTCTCACCTACTTTAGAAATTTTATCTACAATTCTCAAAACTTCTTCACTATCTTCGGACAAGTTTAAAGATTGTAAAAAACGGTTAAATATGCCTCTGTGAGAAACATGAATTTTAAAGTTAGAAACACCTAATTCGTTTAAGGCCTTTTTAATAATACGTAAAATTTCAAAATCAACTGCGGCAGTATCCGAACCTAAAGTATCAAAGTCGCACTGTAAAAATTCCCTATAGCGGCCTGCCTGAGGCTTTTCTCCGCGCCAAACTTTTCCCAAATGATAGCGTTTGAAAGGAAAATATATTTCGTTTTTATGTTCTGCAACAAATCGGGCTAAGGGAACGGTTAAGTCAAAGCGCATAGCAACATCCCTACCGCCGTTATCATTAAACCGAAAAACCTGTTTCTCGGTTTCTCCTCCGCTCTTTCTCAATAGAATTTCGGAATACTCCAAGGCAGGAGTGTCGATAGGCACAAAGCCGTAATTTCTAAAAACCTTTACCAGTTTTTCCATCAACAAGGCTCTTTCAATTTCTGCAGGGGGAAGAAAATCCCTAAAGCCCTTTAAAACTTTCGGTTGTATTAAATCACTCATAGTTCTTATTTTACAATATTTTTTTAGATTGGACAAGGGTCAACATTGACGAATACAATATTTACTTCGCTAACGCTGACTTCATCAATGTTGGCTTCGTCAACGTTGACTAAGTCAACGTTTATCTTTTTTTATAGTTTTTTTCTATCCAATTAAGATACTCGCCGGAGCGGACATTTTCTATCCAGTTTTTATTATTTAAATACCACTCAACAGTATTTTCAAGGCCTGTCTCAAAATCAAAACGGCGTTTCCAATTAAGTTCATTTTTTATCTTAGTACAGTCAATGGCATAGCGGCGGTCGTGACCTAACCTATCGGTTACATGGGTAATGGTTTTTCTTACATTTTCTTCGTTAAGACCTGTCTTTTTGCAAACAATTTGAATGAGCTTATTTAAGAGTTTTATATTTTCCCACTCATTTTCGCCGCCTATATTATAGGTTTCACCCGGTCTTCCTGTTTTTAGTATAAGCCTTACAGCCTCATTGTGATCTTCAACATGTATCCAGTCTCTAACCTGCTTACCGTCACCGTAAACCGGAAGATTTTTGCCTTCAAGCATATTTAAAATCATAAGAGGAATCAATTTTTCAGGGAATTGAAAAGGGCCGTAATTATTGGAACAGTTTGAAATAGTAACAGGAAGTCCATAGGTATAAAAGTAAGCCTTTACCAAGTGATCGCTTGATGCCTTACTTGCAGAATAAGGAGAGCGCGGAGAATAAGCTGTAGTTTCTTCAAAATAACCTTCATTTCCCAAAGAGCCGTAAACTTCATCCGTGCTTATATGATGAAAAAGAACACCATCACGCATTGTTCCGTCAGGTTTTTTCCAAAATTCTTTGGCAGCATCCAAAAGGTTAAATGTTCCCAAAACATTTGTCTTTAAGAAAATCTCAGGCCCTAAAATAGAGCGGTCAACATGACTTTCAGCTGCAAAATGAACAACTGTGTCGATATTATATTCAGCAAAAATTTTGTCGACGATTTCTTTATCACAGATATTTCCATGCACAAAAAAGTAACGGTTTTTGCCGAATTCTGATTCTACATCGGCAAGGCTGTCAGCGTTGCCTGCATAGGTAAGAGCATCCAAATTGACGATACGTCCCTTAAAATCAGAATCTTTTTTTAATAGACTTCGGATAAAATTCGAACCTATAAAACCCGCACCGCCGGTTACCAGTATATTTTCAAAATTCCGCATTGATTGGAGCTCCTTGACCTAACAATTTTCCGCAATGTATTTTAAATAATCCCCATACTCATTATTATACAATAAAGATAAATTTAAAAGCTGAGCCTTTGAAATCCATTTTTGTAAATAAGCTATTTCTTCTATGCAGGAAACATACATCCCCTGCCTTTTTTGAATCGTTGCTATAAAATTTGATGCTTCTAAAAGGCCGTCATAAGTTCCCGTATCAAGCCATGCCATGCCGCGGCCCAGCTTTTCAACTCTTAATTTGCCCATATCCAAATATGCTTTATTTACGGATGTAATTTCAATTTCACCTCTGGCTGAAGGCTTGACCGATTTTGCAATTTGAATTACCTCATTATCATAAAAATACAAACCCGGAATTGCATAATTTGATTTTGGATTTTGAGGTTTTTCCTCAATGTTCAAAACATTTCCTTCATCATCAAAATCAACTACTCCGTAAGCTCTTGGGTCCTTAACATAATAACCGAAAATTAAGGCGCCTCCATTAGTTTTTATGGAAGAAACCGAGTCCGCCAAGGTGCTGCTGAAGCCCCTTCCATAAAAAATATTATCCCCCAAAACCAAGGCACAAGAATCGGATCCGATGAATTTTTCACCCACGATGAAAGCATCGGCAAGGCCTCTAGGTTTATCTTGAACGGCATACTCAAATTTCATACCCAGCCAGCTTCCATCACCGAAGAGCTCTTTAAAAAGACCTATATCCCGAGGTGTAGATATAATTAAAACCTCACGTATACCGGCCAGCATCATAACCGACAAGGGATAATAAATCATGGGTTTATCATACATGGGCAAAATTTGTTTTGAAACAGCCTTTGTAAGCGGAGATAAACGGGTGCCTGCCCCTCCTGCTAAAATTATTGCTTTCATAAAAACGCCTGCCAAGAAATTTAGAATATAAAAAACTTAAGTACTTAAAAATTTTTACTCGGTATGAAAAACATGACCTTGAATCTTATCGATAAATTCATACCTTACCGTATTACTTAAACCGTCAGCTAAGGAAACCGGAGCCTTAAATCCGGTTTTTGGAATATTTACCGAATCAAAAAGAGTATCGGCACAGAATTTTTTTACCCTGATTGAACTGATTGCTAATTTTTTCCCCGATATTTTGGCAAGTAAGTCAAAGCAAATACCGCCGAAATAGCCCAGCAAATAGGGCCAATGAAAAATTTTATGTTCAGGATTGCCTAAGATTTTATAAACTTCATTGGTAAGAGAATTCATATCAAAGTCAGGTTTATCTATATAATTAAATAAGTGTTCACCTGTTCCATTGTTTAAACAAAATTCGATAAAGGCTGTTATGTTTTCAACATAGGCCATTGACTTTTTATTTTTTCCATTGCCCACAAAAGGAAAAAATCCTGAACTTATTTGTCTTAATAAATTATAAACATTACCTCTGTTTTGCTCGCCGAATACAACAGTAGGTCTAATTATGGTAAGGGAATTTTCTTTATCGGTTTTAAGCCAAGTACGGTATTTCCCTTCAGCTAGCCACTTAGTTCTACCGTAATCATTAAAATAATTTATAGCACCTGTCTCATTTGTGTTAAGGGGAGCAAAACCATATACTGCAACAGAACTTGTAAAAATAATTTTTTTTATTTCCAATTCCGAACAGACATTGCATACATTTTCAGCACCGTCAACATTTACTTCATCATATAGGCTTTTAGGTTCAACATCGTCCCTATGTTCAGCCGCCAAATTGATAACGCAGTCAAAGTCAGAGGATAATTCTTTTTTTAAAGAATCTATATCTCTTACATCAGCAAAGACTCTCAAGTTGGAATAGTACTTACTATTCTGCTTATCAAGAATTTTAATTTTATGTCCGGATGCTAAAAGTCTCTTTGTTAATCTCGTTCCTATAAAACCTGAACCGCCTATTATTGCTATGTGCATTTTTAATCCTTTGTTATCTCTTTATATAAATTACGGTAATTTTCCCACATAATATCCAAAGTAAAAAACTTTGAAAATTTTTTAAATGAAGCTCTTTCCATTTTAGCCTTTTTATTGTCATCCTGCAAGATATTACTTATTGCCTCAACGGCATCTTCATCAGTTTCGATTAAAGCACCATTTGTAACATCAACCAGCTCAGCAATTCCACCTACATCTGATGCAACTATAGCCTTTTTTTGAGCCATGGCTTCTATAATAGTCATCGGAAGCCCCTCATAGTTGCTAAATAAGACAAAAAGATCACAATACGGTAAGAGGCTTGATGCATCAGGATAATCTCCAAGCAAAAAAACATTGGAAGGAATAGAATACTCTTTTTTTATCTCATCCATAGATTTATCGGCAGAGCCGCCGACCCAGACAAAGAGGTAATCTTTCATTGAAGGATCGGAAGCAACAGATAAAAAGCTTTGAAATCGTTTTTGTCTGGAAATACGTGCTATCGTCATAATAACTTTTTTATATAAAGAGGAATCAAAAGGTTTTAAAGAATCGGCAGAAATCAAACTTATACCATTGTAAATCATTTTTATATTTTTAGTAATTTTTTCTTTATATAATTTTTTTTCATCATATTTAGAAACTGCAACTATTGCGGCACAAAATCTTTGTAAAAAACGCTCTATCGGTAAAAAAAATCTATGATGAAGACGGATCGAATCAAACCCATGCACAGTATAAATTATTTTTTTTCTATACTTAAAGCCTGCAAAGCGGCCTAACGTTCCGGCCTTACTTGAATGTAGATGAATAATATCGGGAGAAAATTCATTAATTACCTTCTTTAGCTCAAAATAGCATTTCAAATCCGGTAATAACCTAATAGGTTTTATCATATTTTTAATCTTAAATCGAATAACAGAAGGAATCAGTTTATCCCATAGATATCCGCCCTCCATTGAAGCTACAGCAACGGTATTTCCTTCATCAGAAGCCATATTGGCTAAAGAAATACATACGGTTTGAGCGCCTCCAAGTTCAGTATTGGTGATTATATGTAAGATTTTCATCTTTATACCATATTCCGGTTTCTAATAACAGCTAATAATTTTTTAATCGCTCCCATAAAACCGACTTCTTTAAAAATACATATAATACGCACCGGTGATAGAATAATATTAGTTAGAATATAACCTATCTTGGGAATCAAAAATCTGGAATATTTTATATATTTCTTTCGTAAAGGAATAGTCCAACTGGCATCAAAGTGATGAATAGCATATGTATTAGGGGTTATACCGATTATCCCAGTCCTTGGATCCTTAGGGTTAAAATAATCAATAGGATATATATTAATATTTTTTATTAATTGTATTTTATTTTCTTTTAAAAAACCATGTTTATATAATATATCGGTAACACGCTCTACAATCGTTGTAAGATCCGGCTTACCGTTAGATTTAAAGAAAGATGATTTCTCATACGAGTTTAAAATTTCAGCATAAAGCAGATCTTTCTCAGAAGCTGCAATACCTAAGCCCGGATTTACAGTTCCCGAGGTTTCCATACCGAAAAAAGCTCCTCTTTCTATAATTTTATCAATAGGCTTTATAACCTCAACATCAGTATCAAAATACACTCCGCCGTATTGATACAAAATATCAAATCTGGCGTAATCACTTACAAAGGCATACTTTTTTGCCTGATAAGCTTGAGCTGTATAAGTAATTTTATTTACATCATAATTTTTTTCATTCCATTCTTTAATTTCATAATCGGGACAATATTTTTTCCATGATTCGATACACCTAAGAGCCGTTTCCGGTAAAGGATTTTCTCCGAACCAACAATAATGGATTACCTTTGGGATCATTTTGTAATTTCTCCCTGTGGAGACTCCATACTCCACGAATTAGGATCAAATATGGATCCGGTAACATAGTACTTATCATTTTTTAAAAAAGTAACATTAGGCCCAAAAAACATTCTTGTTCTTTTAAGTTTGTCTTCAATGGATAAAAAACGAGGATCAACATCATCTATTTTATTCAATCCCGCATCAGTAACCAACATTGAATGAAGATCAGCAGAACTAATATATAGCGGGTCATCAACTAAGTCACCTCTGGAATCTAGCGGCTTAATCAACAAAAGGCTGTTAGCGGTAGAAAGATTTTTTTCTGAATTTTGATAAGTAATATTAGCTGATTTAGGAATATCAGAATCATAAAAAGTATTACCATGATCTGCAAAAATATATACCACGGTATTATCATAAACATCGGCTTCCTTCATCCATTCAAACCAAGCTATCAAATAATCAAGTGTCAGTTTTGCCGAATATAGGGCTAAATCTTTATTATTGAAGGCAGAATAACTAAAATTCCCAAATTCAGCCTCTTCCATTATTTTTCCGAATTTATTAACCCCATAAGGGTAATGCGGAAGCATTGTATGAATATACATACACTTATTCCGTTCAGTATCTCTAGAGGACGAAATCATAGGTATAAGTTCCAATCCGGCGGCTCTATTCATGACAGAATGTCGGATATTACTCAACTTAGCCGATTTATGAAAAAAAAGCCATTCTTCATCATCATAAATTATATATTTAAAATGGTATGGAGTTGATTGTAATATTGATAACATTATAAACAGCATTGGATTTGATTCACCGGATGTCTTATCATCTTTATAATCTTTTAATTTTTTCCAGTATTCAAAAATACCTGCTTGTTCAATTGTATGGTAGTTAGACATATCCACACCAGAGTAATCACTGCCTGAATCAACACTCATATCATAACCTGAACTAAAAATATTATTAAAGAAAAAAGAAGCGGCCTCAGTATTTATTTCGTTATAATCCATTGACTCAGATGCTTTGAAACTATACTCATGCCCTCCCAACAAACCTGCAAGAGACCTTTTTGTAGAAATAGAAACGGAAAGGCAATCGGGATACCAGATAAACCCAGACAATTTTTGTCTATATTCAGGATTTTCATTAAGTATTTTTCCCAAATAATTTCCATTAAACATATCTACCAAAACACATACAAGATTTTTTTTATTTTTAGAAAAAATATAATTATTATATACTGTCTGAGGTAGCTCAATATCGGCATTTTCAGAAGTTATTCGCATTTTTTCGCGAGGTCTTTGTCCATATAGATTTATTAAAACTATAGATAAAATTAGAGGAAGAATCAAACCAAAAGAAAATACAGCTTTTTTATATTTTTCCATCAAAAGTTTTGAAATATACAACAATCCTGAAAGTATAAAAGCATCCAATATATAATAAATCAATCTCATACTAAAAATTGCATCAGCATTTTTTAGCATAAAAAAATCAAGTTCCCCTACATTGAGTTTAAAAATCAAAGAGTATATGAGAAGCACAAGCAAGATAAACAGACATAATAAATCATATCTGATTTTTATGTACATTGGAAGCAAAAAATAAAGCAGCACAAAAGAACAAAAAAATACGCCAGCAGGGATAAGCAAAGAAACAAAGTATTCAAATATCCCAATTTTAATAATTTCGGGATTATTTATATAAAAAAGAATGGGTAAATAAAAAAATAGCCAAAATACGATAAAAAAAATTATTGGTATACTATTATGTATATAAGACTTTTCAGTATAGGTATTTTTTTTATAATAGAAAAAACGGCTGAATGAAAACACAACAATAAAAGTAGCATAAAATCCATTTAAAAGCTTTATATTATCCGGCGAAATATATATATTTGTTCTTAACGTAAAAATTAGCAAATATAAAAAAGGCAGATAGAGAATCCAAACAAATAAAAGTTCATAGATGTTTTTTCTTGTAAACTTAAATATAATCACAACAAGACTTAAAATAAAAGAAGCACCTATTACGGAAAAAAGAAAATATTTATATGTAATAGAATTCCTTACGAGGGAATAAACCTGTAAACTGCATAAAAGAATAAAGAAAAAGAAATATACAATATTGATATTCTCTTTTATTATCTCCTTTAAAGATTTATTGGTCTCACTTTCTATTATTATAGGTATCTCAGATAAACCTGCTCTACGCAGTATAATCCCCTTTATAAAACTAAATACATTATTCATTGTCCAATACAAAAGCAAGGCTGATGGAGAATTATATAGCAACACTAAAAATAATCCCGCCATAATGTATAGTTCTTTATTTGCCGTCCAACTCTTACTTTTCGTATAATATACTGAATATGCAACATTTATTATCGTCATCAAAAATGGTAAAATATTGCCCCCAAAAATAAGATTGTCAGGCATACTCAAGTCTTTTATAAACAAAAAAGATACACCGTTATATCCTGAATACTTTGACAATACTTCATAAGCTGCAAAGAAAAACGGTATTTGTATTATAAGACCAAAAGATGTCCTAAATGTATACCACCATTTATAATCATATATCTTCCTTGCCGCTTTTGTAAGATAAAATCTTTTTTGTCCTTCATAGTTTTCATTTATACTTTTTATATCTTTGTGCATTTTCTTTTGAACAACTTTCTCTTTATTTTTCCAACGTTCTGCCAAATAATAAAGAGGAGCCGTTATTGCGGTTATAAATAAACTTAAAAGTATTAAGGCTATACCGTAATTCCCGCAAATAGTATATGAGTAAGTAAATACCGTTTGTATTAAAACAACGAAAGGATACAATAAACCCGTTAAAACTTTAGACATAAAACTCATTTTATACTATCTTCAGGCGGTGTCATACTCCATGAATTAGGATCAAAAATAGAACCTTTCACATAATAAAGATTATATTTATTTTTCTTATAAGAAGATGTAAAGTAAAAGCGGACTCTGTCTTGATTCTCAGGATTTGTACGAGGATCCTGTCCAAAAATATTCGGAAGGCCTGTATCTGAAGCTAACATTGCCGGTAAATCGGAAGAATGAATATAAAGAGGAGATGTTTTTAATGTTCCTACGGCATTCAAATTTTTTGTTAAAACCAAGGTATTTGCGTGAGAAATATCATCATCTAAGGTATCATAGTTAATATGACTAAGTTCGGGTAAATCGCTATCACAAAACCAATTACCATGATCAGAAAAAACATATATAACCGTATTATCATATACACCTTCTTTTTTCATCCATTCAAACCAGTCGATCAAAACATCCAAGGTTTTTTTTGCAGAATACATAGCTGCAACAGAATTTTCTGCATTTTCTATACCGGGTACGGGAAATCCTTCTTTTACAATAATGCCCTCTTTGTTTACTGCATAAGGTGAATGAGCCAAATTATTATGAATATACAAAAAATACTTATTTTCCGTTTCCGTATCAACTTGTGAAACTTCATGTAAAATTTCAATTCCAGCCAAATCTCTTATTGCAGCTTCCGTAAACCTGATAAAAAATTTCTTGTTATAATAGAAGATCCAGCTGCCGCTGTCATAAATAACAGGTTTACAAAAATGAGGTGCCGATTGAAACATAGCAAGAAATATCATTAAAAAACCATTATTCTCTTTTTTAGGAGTCAGCGGATAGTTATGCTTTGACTTCCAATAAGGCTTATAATTTGTACTGGAATCTATATGTATTTTATCTGAAGCCTCTAATTTAAAATATGCAGCATCCTGCATTGTTAAAGTATAGCCGGCACCAAGAATATTTTTAAAAAAGAATTCACCGGCTTTTTGATTTGCTACTTTCATGTCATCGTCCGTACCCTTCTTATACTCAACATACGCCGTCATATTAGGGCCACCTAACAGTCCCGCAAGCGATTTTTCGGTATTTGTAGAAATGGAAAGTGAATCCGGGTACCAAACAAAACCATAAAGCTTTTCTTTATACTCAGGATATTCATCAATTATACGTTTTATATAATTACCGTTAAACATATCCGCAAGGAAATAGACTATATTGATATTTCTTTTAGAGAATTTATAGTTTGAATATGCTGTTTCAGGCATATCGGTATTGATAATTTCAGGTTCTTTTGTGAAGTCCGTATTTGAATACTTTAAAAATAAATTTACGGTAAGAAAAATAATACATAATACTACAAATACATTTAACTGTTTTCTCTTTTTTAATATGATGTATTTACCGGCAAAAACAAAGATTGAAAGTAAAACTGCATCAAAAAAATATTTTATAACAGAAATACGTTTAAGCTCATTTTGATTTGTAAAAATATAACCATCTAATTCACCGACCTCAATCTTTATAAATAAAGAGTATATAACTGCCGCTAATAATAGAACAACAGTAATCAGTTCTAAAGTATATCTAAAATTTTTAGGCAGAAAATAATATAAAAGAGTATATATTATCGCAACTGATGCTGCTGTAGCAACAAGGGTAATCATATATTTTGTAAAAGATATATCTATTATTTCAGGGTTTTGTATATAAAAAAAGACCGGTAAATAAATACAAACCCAAAAAATTAAAGCAATAGCTGGTAAAAAGAATTTATAAGTTGATTCATATTTTTTATGCTTTATGCCAAGTATAGTTTTTATACAATATAAAATTAGCCCTATAGCAAAAAACGAAATAAAAAGCTTAAGATTTTGATTTGAAAGTATAAACTCCATATCACGTCTAAATAAAAAAACATAAATAAACGGTAAAAATACCAGCCATTGTAATAAAAGTTTAAGAAAAATATTTTTTGTTCTTATTATATATAAAGTAAACAAGGATAAAATACCGGAAATCCCGGCTAAAAGTAATACACTATATTTGACGGTAACTGGCCAATTCATAAACCAATAAACCTGTAAACTGCATAAAAGAGTAAAGAAAAAGAAATATACAATATTGATATTCTCTTTTATTATCTCTTTTAAAGACTTATCTGCCCCACCTTCTATTAGTACAGGCACCTCAGATAAACCGGCTTTACGTAATATAACCCCCTTTATAAAGCTAAATACATTATTCATCGTCCAATACAAAAGCAAGGCTGACGGCGAGTTATATAGCAGCACTAAAAATATACCAGCCATTATATATAGCTCTTTATTTGCATTCCAACTCTTACTTCGCGTATAATATACGGAATAAGCTATATTTATTATTGTCATCACAAAGGGTAATACATTAACTCCTGAAAACAGATTATCAGGCATACCTAAGTCTTTTATAAACAAGAATGACACACCATTATATCCAGAATACTTTGATAATACCTCATAAGCTGCAAAGAAAAACGGTATTTGTATTATAAGACCAAAGGATGTTCTAAATGTATACCACCATTTATAATCATATATCTTCCTTGCCGCTTTTGTAAGATAAAATCTTTTTTGTCCTTCATAGTTTTCATTTATACTTTTTATATCTTTGTGCATTTTTTTCTGAACAACTTTTTCTTTATTTTTCCAGCGTTCTGCCAAATAATAAAGAGGAGCCGTTATTGCGGTTATAAATAAACTTAAAAGTATTAAGGCTATACCGTAATTCCCGCAAATAGTATATGAGTAAGTAAATACCGTTTGTATTAAAACAACAAAGGGATATAATAAACCCGTTAAAACTTTAGACATTAAACTCATTTTTCGGCTTCTTCCTTAAGTATATTTATAATGTGTTCAGCGGCAGCTGCTCCGGCAGATCCGAAATTATAGATATTGTTTTCTCTAAATGACTTAATTTTATCTGAAACATCGTCATAGTTTTTCATAATAAACATAATTTTCTCTGAAATTTTTGTAATATCCTCACCGGCTTTTTCGGCAAGGGCTAAACTTGCTTCAATATCATATCCGGAATTACCAATATCTTCTGCCTCATACCCTCCTACCCCGGTCTCATAATTAACTATTATTATCGGGCGTGTATAAAGATAGGCAAAATCAAAAAGTACACCGGATAAGTCCGTTACCAAAATATCGGCAGAAGCCATACTTTCTATTCCGGTATTATTGGAATCCAAATAAAATTGGGGATGATCAGAAAATTTATTCTTAATATCATCAATTATATTTTTATCCGAAATAAAACTTTGAGGATGGGGTCTAAAAATAACCTTCATCCCTGTTTTTATAAGCTCGGAAATGATTTCAGCTTTATATTTTGTTACCGAACTCCTTTTACCCCAAGAAGGAGCATATAATATGGTATTACCATCAGGTTTAATTGTTTTTTTCTTTTCTGCAGCCTCATTAACAAGATAATCATAATAAGTACATCCCGTAGGATAAAACTTTTTACGCGGCAAATTTCTGTAATCATCAAGAAAATCTTGAGCTTTTTGCGTAAATGGACCTACCGAAAACACATCATCATAAAATGATAAGGCATATTTTTCATAAAAATCCACTCCTGTCGGGGCATGAAAAAGATGAGCATATCTCTTAACATTTTTTGAACGTTTCCACATATAGACATCAAGTCCTGGTGTAGTAGAAACCACAAGTTTTGTTTTAATCATATTAAGATACGAAATAGCGGCCAGTTCTTTTCCGGGATTTATAGGCTGATAGTTTTTATCGTCAGTTTTAAAAGTCAATCCGGGATCACTTTTATCGGGAGTAATATAAGCACACGGAACGTTTTTTTTCAAAAGAGCTTCTATCACAGGTTGAAAAATATGCCAATATTTTTTACCTTCTGAATGAAAAACAACATCCGGCAAGTCTTTTCTTGCTGCATTTTTTCCTTTTCCTGAAAATACAAGCTCAAGAATCCTATACCACAAATTCCTCAATGCAAAAATAACCGAACTTGCTATACCTATAACGGCATATAACAAGAGGCTTCCTGTTCCCGGATCAAGATAAGCAAAGGCATATACCGGTAATAATAAAAAAAACAAACAATAAAAATATTTTAATTTCATAATTAACCTCTTAAACAATTTATTTAAATTCTTTATGACTCCAATTTTCAGGCTTATATACATCATCTTTAACGAAGGCCCAATCATCTTGATTTAAAACAAATTGAGTTAATTTCTTTTGTCTATTTGCATACCCATCAGAATTAATAAGAATTTTAAAAGTTTTTAAATTCGTAGAATTTAAAAAAGCATGCCCTGTAAAAGGATTAAGTTGAGGTATATCAGGCAAATTTTCTGTCAGAATATAAGGTATATCTGCCAAAGTTCTAAATGTAGAATCTATTCTTAAATCTCCATGACTATCAAAATCTTTAACCATTAAAAGAGGTATAGATGCAGCAGGAGAAAAAGGAGAACTCTCAAAATTTTTTAAAAACTTCATATTATTCATTTTTATTCCTCCTGCACCATGATCACCGGCAATAACTATTCTTGTATTATCATAACAATTATTCTCTTTTAAAAATAATAAAAATTTAGCAATATTTTCATGACCTAAAAAATTACCATAAAAAGAAGTAATTGTAAAATCATTTTGACAATATTTTTTTGCTAATTCAATAATTTCAGGACGGTTTATCGAAAGATGATCAGTTAATTTAGGAAGATCATGGGCCGTATTATTAACAATAATATTAACACAATTTATTGTATCATCAAATTTCACTTCTTTTTCTAAATTTTCTAAAGCAGATAAAGAATTAATAAATCCTCGGTCAAAGTATTGCGGTATTAATACACTACCATATCCGCCTGAATCATAAATCAACCTACGTACTTCCAATGGAGATATCCTAAAAAAAGAAAAATAGAGCATATTCCTTAAAATAATGTTCGAATTTTTATCCTCGTTTTTACTTATGTTATCATGTATCCATTTTTCCGTATACTTACCGGTTTCCGTAATATTTCTAGCAGTTATAAGATAGTTTTTAAAAATAGAATTGTCGGGAAGCCACGAGTAATTTGCCCAAGATGCATCGGTAAAACTCACAGACCAATTATGTTCACTAAACAATCTCGGTAAAACACATAAAGCCTCATTATGCTTATCTACAAGCAACTCATTACTACGTTGATTAATTTTTTCAGGTGTATATTCATATCCGCCATATAAAGATGGGGTACTTGTATTTGTACCTGTACCAAATGATACAATATTTTTATACAAAACAAAACCAGAATATTCATTTTTAATTAACTCTGAATTATCAAAGATGGGGTCAATAAAGAAATTCATAGCACGATCGAGCATAATAAATAAAATGTTTTTCCCCGACCGTGTAAAAGTATATGTCTTTGTAGAAGACATAGATTTTTCAATCTTGTTTAGTTGTAATAAATTACCGGTTTCTTTTTGGATATTAACACAATTAATTAAGCTTAATAAAAAAAGTGAAATAGTGGTTATGATTGTAAAAGGAATAAAAAAATTGGATTTTTTAAACATCATAATAAATATAATAATTAATAAAATAAATAAGAATCCAAAATTCAAAAAAATATCCTTATAAGATGAATGGAGTTTTTCAATATGCTCAAATACAAGCATATTTGAAATGTAACCATAATTCCCATTAAAAATAAAAGAATTTACCAATGAAAATATAAGTAGTATGACTAGTGTATATGTGATATATTTTTTTACAATTTGATTAAAAATAGCATAGATACAAATAATCCAAAATGCAATACCAACACTTTGTATAAACGAAGTATAAATAATATAAAATGGATTTGTAATATTATCTATATTTAAAAATTCCTGTACAGATGATGCTATTAAACCGGAAGGAATTACAATACCAATAAGTAATAAAAAAGACAATAGTGTAAAAGAAAAAATCTTATTTCTTTTCTCTTGATTATTAAAGATTGAATAAGAATATTTTTTATCAAGTAAATGTAGTAAAAAAACAAAAACAGGTATTATTATTATAGTAAATGTAAAACCGGACATTATTAAAAAAGGTTTGCGTTTCTCTAAAAAAGCAGCCGCAACAATAGTGGATATTATGAAAAATAATAAAGTTATAAAATACCAAATTTTAGCATTAAGTTTCACTCTATAAAAAATATTCTTAAATAATGAAAAAATATTATTAAGTGTCCAATATAAAACCAGTCCTGATGGTGAATTATACAATAATATCAAAAATAAAAAAGCTGTCAGGTATAGGGTAAGTTTGTCCTTTAACTCTAAGCCTTTTGTATACACAGCAGAAGCAGCAATATTTATTACAGTCATTATTACAGGTAAAAGATTCAATGAAATAGAACCGATGGTAACCAATTTATCCGGAGAACCTAGGTCTTTTAAAAATAAAAAAGAAGAATCTTTTAGCACAGGCAGATCAGATAAAAGCTGATATGCTGCTATAAAAAAAGGTATCTGTATAAATAAGGCAAAAAGACTCCTTAATGCATATAAGGGATGATAATTATTTTGTCTGTAATATGCAGACAATATCATGTACTGCTCATCGCCTTTAAATACGGCCTTAATATCTTTTACCTTAGGTTTCATTCTTTTTTGAATAATACGTTCCATTTCTTGCCACTTTTCAGCTACATTATAAATGGGCAAGGTTATTAAATTGATACCTAGGCTCAAAATAATTATTGATAAACCTATATGATCTTGAGTTATATTATTTGCAATAAATAATATAAACTCTACAAACATGTATACAGGATAAATGAAAATTGTATACAAAAAATCTAACATATTCTTTTAATCTCCAGTAAAAATTCATATACCTTCTGTCCTGCAAGCCCTCTATTTTGCCATGCAGTATCTTTAGCTTTTAATCTGTTTTCTTTTAAGGTAGAACTTTCGCAAGTTTCTTTAATAATTTTTCTTATATCAGTAAAATCCGTAGATTTTAACTCCCTTCCTATTTCTTTCAATATAGAAAACTTCCATGGCAGCTCTTTTAAATCTCCTGAATCATAAGGGCGATGATCAAATTCGTTATTACAGTATAAAAACGGTTTGTCAAATAAAAAACAATAGTCAAAGATAACACTCGAAAAATCGGAAACCATTATATCGGACTTTGAAAGAGAAATAATATTTTCAGGCTCATAATCCCAAGAAAGATTACTATTTACCTTGTACTTTTCTTCTAATTTTTTTAGCATATCGGACTCGGCGATCTTACTTTGAGGATGGGGACGAACGATAATATTCCATCCTGTTTCTACAAGAGGTGTAAGGAGTTTTTCTCCATATTTGGAAAGAATACCATTTGTACCCCATGAAGGAGCTAGCAAAACGGTAAAAGCCTCATTTTTCTGAGGTAAGTCCTTTATTTTTTCCTTAAGCACATCCAAATAAGGACAGCCCACCACGCATAATTCTTTCCTCTTTATTCCGCGCAAATCTTCAAGCTCTCTTATTCCCTGCATTTGATATTCACCTGATAAAAGAACCGAATCAAAATAATCAAGACCGAAAAGTCTGTAACTTGTAGCATCATCAAGGGCATGAAGAATATGACTGTAATGCTTTACTTTTTTTGACCTCTTTAATTGATATACATCCAGGCCGGGCGTAGTCATCAAACAGATATCTGCCTCCAACATATTAAGCCTAGCAAAGGCCTTATTTCCCTTCCCTATATACTCAGGACTTATATACTCATAATTTTGTAAAAACACAGGATCGTCTTCGGATGAGGTGTAAAAAGTCACCTTTACCTTATTCTTTTCAAATTCATCACAAATGGGAGCAAATACATTCCAGTATTGTTTGCCTTCAGAGTAAAAAACAAAATCGGTTTTAATTTCATTAAGTTTCGTCTTATCCTTGTAGATTAGAACTTTTAGCCTTATTATAGCCGTTTTTGTCAAAAAATATAGAGTCGTAATTAGCCCTATTACAATAGAAAAAAGAATACTGCCCGTGCCAGGATCAATATATAACAATGGAAACATAAAATAAATTCTCCTTATTCCTCATTAAAATTTGTTCTACTCCAATTAGCAGGATCATAGACATTATCTTTTATATAAATCCAACCATCCTTGTCTACATCAAACTGAGTAGCCTTAAGCTGATGATTAGCATGCCAGTTTCCTGAAATTACTGCTTTTACAACTTTTTTATCTTGATTCTTAATAAATGTTTTACCTGTAAAAGGGTTTCTTTGCAATTCAGGTGGTAAATCCTTTGTAGTCAAAAACGGAATATCGGCCAAGGTCATAAAAGTATTATCTTTTTTTAATGCTCCGTCAGAATTAAAATCCTTCATCATTATTAAAGGCATTAATATATCAGGCATAAAATCAAGATTATCGAATTTACTCGCATATGTTGTATACTTGGTTCTCATAGGAGCATTTCCATGATCTCCTGCAATTATTATTCGGGAATTATCCCAGCAATCATTATTTTTTAAAAATCTAAAGAACTTAGCACATGATTCATGTGCCAAATAATTAACATAAAAATGTTCTGATGTGTATCCGTTTAAACAGTAGTTGTCTGCTATAGGAATAAGAAAATCCTTTCCTGCAAGTTTAATAGTACTAGGTTCAGAAGGTTCATGTGTTAAATTATTTACAATAATATTTATGCAATTTTGATCTTCAACAAATTCCACTTCCTTTTCAATATTCTCCAGAGCCGAATATGCATTAAAAAAAGGAGCAGAATAAATGGGAAGTCCTACACTAGCATACATACCGTTCGCATAAAAAATTCTACGAGCTTCGAGAGGTAAAATTCTAAAAAAAGAAAAATACAACATATTTCGGCGAATACCGCGTATTCCGCCTTTTTCAAATGTTTCTTTCGTGCCGGTTTTAAGAAAATCTTGTGTATACAACCCGTTACCATCTATGTTTTTCGCAATAATATTATATTTCGAAAAAACCGATAAATCCGGAATCCAAGAATAATTAAGCCAAGAAGGATCGGTAAAACTCACGTGCCAATTATGTTCACTAAAAAGTCTTGGAAGAACACTTAAAGCTTCATTATGCTTATCCACCAATAGTTCGTCTGATCTTTTATCAATATTTTCAGGTGTATACTCATATCCGCCAAAAAGAGATGGGGTACTAAAATTTGTTGTATAACCGTATGCTATAGCATTTTCAAAAAGAGTAAAACCAGTATATTCTTTTTTTACTATTTCTGAAGTTTCAAATATAGGATCGATAAAAAAATTCATTGAGCGATCCAGCATAAAAATAAAAATATTCTTCCCGGTTTTACTTACTCTATATGCTTTATCGGGAGTGGAAACCGATTTTGCAGCAAGATTCATAGATTTAAATTCTCTATAAATTGTTATAGAAGAAATTACCGTAATAACAAAAAACGAAACTATAAGAATTTTTAAAGCCGCACTAACATATTTTTGCAAAAAATCAAAATAAAGAACTATAAAAACCAATATTCCTGCAACTGTAATTATTGAAATGTTGATCAGTATTTCGCTTAAAGAATGTCTAAGTTTACTCGCATCCGAAAATACAAGAAGATTATTTATGCTTCCGTAACCATCCCGAAAAACAAAGGCATTCAAAACTGAAATTACAAGTAAAATTACGGAAGCAAGGGTAAAAACAGTCTGTGCTTTTTTTTGAAAAAGTTTATATATGCATATAAACCAAAGTAAACATCCTAACGATTGAACACACGAATAAAAAAGAACAAAAAACGGATTGGTAATATTTTCAAAGTTTACAAATTCCAAGGGAGAACTGGCAATAGTCGATGAAGGAATCACAAGACCTAAAAAAATAAAAAATGCTATAGAAGCTTGAAAAAAAAGAAAAAATCTATTCCTATCATCTGAAAATATATTCCAAATATTTTTAAATAAAAATTTAGACATAAAATGCCATATAACAGGCACAAGTATAACAATAGAGGTAAGGCTATAAACAATAACCTTAATTCTCAATTTTGAATCATCGGTTTTTACAAAGATACTAAAATATATAAAACATAATACGGTTACAGCATACCAAACTCGCTTATCTAACCTTACCCGATAAAAAATATTTTTTAATAACGAAAATAAATTATTTAATGTCCAATACATAACCAAACCTGATGGAGAATTATAAAGTAAAACAAGAAAAACAGCGGCTGTAAGGTAAAGCTGTATTTTTTCTTTTAAGCTTAATCCCTTAGAATAAACAGCAGAAGCGGATATATTTATTATAGTCATAAGTATCGGAAGGAAATTTATATATACTCCTCCAATATTAAACAATTTATCAGGTTTTCCTAAGTCTTTTAAAAACCAAAAAGAAGCATTATTTAATAACGTTAGATTAGAAAGAAGTTTATATGCAGCAAAGAAAAACGGAATCTGAATAAGTAAAGGAAACATTCCTCTTAAAGCATAAAGGGGATGGTAGTTATTTTGCCGATAATATGTCGACAAAATCATGTACCTTTCGTCGCCCGAAAAAACTACCCTTATATCTTTAACTTTAGGTTTTAGTTTTCTTTGAATATCCCGTTCTTTTTTTTGCCAAGTCTCTGCAACATTATATATTGGTAAACAAATAATATTTACAATAATGCTTAAAAGAATAATAGAGCCCCCTATATAATCATCTGTAATATTGTTTGCAAGAAAAAACACAAACTCAACAAACATATATACAGGGTAAATAAAAATCATATATAAAAAATTTAACATAACAACCTGCTAATTAAAATTCAAAAAAAGTTATTTTTTTACTTTTGCCCAATTCGATTCTACAAAAATATCCTTTTCTTTAAGATGAATATTTAAAATATCATCTTCTAAGATATTACCAATAATAAATTCTTCTTTTTCTTTGGTTTCTTTAAATATTTTTCCGGTAAAGGGATTTTTTGTAAGGGGGGAGGTAACATTATCAAAACCGTCTGTTGCCATTATGGGAACATCGGCATTGGTCATAAAATCCATGTTAAGTTTCAATTTACCGGAAGCATTAAAATCTTTCATCATCAAAATAGGCATATAATATGTCTGCTGAAGTGTTTTATCCTTAAAATCAGTATTAAACATAGAATTATTTAAAATAAAATTTCCATAGGCATGATCGGCTACAAAAATAATTCTTGTATTATCATACACTCCGCTTTCTTTTAAAATTCTCATCATGTCACCAAGAGCCGAAAAAAGATAAGCATCCGATATATAATGATTTAACGTAATTTCATTTTTTGATCTGTCTTCACACTTTTTTATAAACTCATCCGAACAAAACAGACGAGCCTGCGAAGCAGATATCGGCGTATGAGAAATATTATTAACAATTAAGTTAAAACAATCTTTATCATATCCTGTACTTATATCCCGCTCAATAAATTCAAGCGGAGCAATTTTTGCAACAAAATCAAATAAACCGTATGCCGAGGCTTTACTTTGTAAATACCTGCCTTTATTATAAAGTCTTTTACGCAAAAAATATGGAGATGCTTTTAAAAAAGAAAATCTGATTGTGTTCCTCAAGGTTTCAGAAAACGGAAGAACACTATTTTGCACACCTATTTTATGCTTTTGAATCCACTCCCCTACATATTTTCCTTCCATGTTCAAAGCTTTAATCCCATGATAAGGCTCGAATATGGAATTATCCGGTATCCAACTATGATTGGCAAGTGAAGCGTCGGTAATAACCGCATTCCAACCTGATTCCGAAAAAAGACGCGGCATAACGCAAAGAGATTCATTATACATATCACGATTTGAATCCGTATTTTTCTTAAACGCGGCAGGCGTGTATTCATACCCGCCATATAAAGCCGGAGCTCCAATATAGGTATGACCTCCAAAAGAAATTGTATTAGGATATAGTGTAAATCCCGTAAAATTCTCTGCAATTTTAGGAAAATCATCAAAAATAGATGGAATAAAAATCCCAGGCATCCTATCAAGCATAAAAATTAATACATTTTTACCTGTCTTAGTAAAGCTATAAACTTTCTCAATGTGTCCTATAGATTTATTCTTTTTATCTATTTTGATAAGTCTTGTAACGTTTTTATATCCTGAATATATTTTAACCATATTAATACAAGAAAGGATCAAAAAAGAAACAAGTAAAATCTTTGATATAAAAATAGATTTCTGAGAAAACTTATACTTAAGAGTAACTACTATGAGTACTATACCTAAAAAAAGAGAAAGTAAGTTAATCACATTCTCGTTTATTGAATGAATCAGAACTTCATCTGTTGAAAATGAAAGAAAGCCTGTAAGCGAACCGTAATTCCCTTGGAATACAAAAACATTAATTACAGAGCAGATCAAAATAATAAAAGCTATAAATGAAAAGAACGGCTTAATTCTCTCGCTTGCCAAACGATATAATATCGCAGGCCAAATAAAAAGAAAGCCGAAACCTTGCAATAAAGTAATCCAAAGCAAATAAAAAGGGCTTTGATACTGAATTGTATAGGAAAATTCTTGAACGGAAGAAGAGACCAAAGAGGAAGGAATTACAATACTTAAAAGAACAGTGATTGAAATTATAGAAAAATAAAAAAGAGAATTAACGTTTTTTATATTCTGAAAAAATGTTATTGAATTGATAAAGTATTTTAGAAGTCTAATAAAAAACGGAATTAAAATATATATTACCATAATCCCAATCATAAGAATAATAGCAATAGGCTTCTGAGCCGTAATTATAAAAAAAGCTCCTCCCGCCACAATAAAAATAAGCCCTAAACAGTACCAGATTTTTTTATTATAATTACATTTTGCAAAAATATTTTTAAATAATGAAAAAATATTATTAAGAGTCCAATAAAAAACCAAGCCCGAAGGAGAATTATAAAGTAAAAAAAGGAAAACTATAGCCATTATATATAGCTGTATTTTTTCTTTTATTGAAAAATTCTTCGTATATATCATAACCGATAAAAGATTGACCAAAGTCATTAAAAACGGCAAAAAATTTATCTTATATGATAATATATTAAGCAAAGCATCAGGCTTGCCTAAATTATTTAAAAAAAAGAACCCAGAGCCTTGTAATAATGCTAGTTCCGATAAAAAATGGTATGCTGCAATAAAAAAAGGAATTTGAAAAAGGAGCCCCAACATACCTCTTAAAGAATACAGGGGATGATAATTATTTTGGCGATAATACGCAGAAAGAATCATATACCTTTCATCTCCCTTAAATACCGCTTTTATATCTTTAATCTTATTTTTTAATCTCTTTTGTAATAATCTCTCCTTATTTTGCCATTGCTCTGCAGCAGCATAAATGGGTAAAGTAACAATATTTACAAATAAACTTACTATAACTATTGCACCGCCTACATTCTCATTAAAAATCTTAAACGCAACCAAAAAAACCAATTCAATAATCGATTCAAGCGGGTATATAAAAAGTGTATATAAAATAATTGCCATTTAAATTTCTCTAAATCAAAAACATAATAAACAGGGCTTAGTGCCTTAATTCATCCCCTATTTCAGAGGGAAAAATCTCATCAACCGTTATGACAGAAGGAGAGACAAGCCATATTTGAGAAAGTCTACGGTAATACTTCCATTTATCTGCTTCTATAAAAACTTTTTTATTATGATAATATATTCTTTTTGCAGCATCCAATCCGATGATGTATCCATAAGCCCCTGCATAATTATTTAAAACCAAATACATAGAATGTTCGGGTGTCAGTATTTTTTTCCATATTTTTTTTATTTTCTTCTTGACGATTGTACCCAGTAAAATTATTTTATTACCTACATTGATTTTTTCAATTTTTTTATAAACATCAATAAATCCATCTAAAAAAGTAACGTCATCTTCAAGAATCAGAGCTTGTTCAATATTTTCATCTATCATTTTTTTATAAATATTTTTATGACTTATAGCAGTTCCTATTTCTCCCACATTTAATTGCCGCTTAGCCCTTTTTTCTGCCAATTTAGAATCATAAAACTGATCTATGTTTGTTATTGATTTACCATAAACGGCAGGGAAAAATTCATAATCAATCGGTATATCCTTGAGAAGGTCTTGCATATATTTTTTTCTTTCTGTATTATGTTCCAGATTAAGCACAAAAGTTCGCATAAAGATCCTTTATAATTTTTTTTAGCTTGTATGGCATAAGTCGTCTTAGATGATTGTTTATTTTATATTTTATAAGCTCTAAACGCAGGCCTAAAATTGTTTTTTTTATTTTTTTTTCGTAGGTTAAAAGCATATCGTTACTAAAACACTCAGACAGCAAATTCAAAGAATTAAGCCAATCTTTTTTTTGTGTATTCATTAAAATTTGTATATAAAAAACATACTTAAAATATTGTCTTTCGATACACACAACCGCATCAGTTTTTTCTTTTGCATACATATCAAAAAAAACATTAAAAGCATTAAGATTAGCTTTAATAGAAGCTAAACTTTTTTTTACGGCAGCTAAATCATTTTGTTTATTTGAAATTCCGCTTTCATCATTATACAAAATTAAAGGCTTATTTATAAAAGCATAGCTTTTTGCATAATAGGCAATGATAATAGATTCATACAAATCTTCACCCATTACCGAATAAAAGCTTTGCATTTTTGAAAAAGCTTCTTGCAACAGTTTTTTTTTATATACCTTATTCCAAACAGTACCGGCTCTGGGATTTTTAAAATATACCAAACTGTCAAAAAGATTGTCTATCGTAATAGATGGAACAGGTAAAGATAGGTTTTTTTTATTTTTATGTTTATAAGCAAATTCCAAAACGTCATAATCGGTTTTTGAGAGTATATCATATAAAGATGCACAGGCAAATATTTTAAGAGCATCATCACAGTCCAAAAAAAGAATATAATCTCCCGAAGCATTTTCTACTCCGGTTTTTCTTGCGCAATGCGGTCCAAGATTTTTCTGATGTCGCACTATTTTTATACGGTCATCTTTTAAAGCATAAGTTTCTAATTGCTCAAGACTATTATCCGTAGAATAATCATCAACACAAATTATCTCAATATCTGTATAGGTCTGATTTAAAATACTTGATAAAGTTCCATCAATAAAAAAACTGCGATTATATATCGGAATTATTATACTGAATTTCATTTTTTTAAGTTATAATAATTAAAAATCATATATGGAAATTCAATCAAAAAAAAAGGAAAAAACATAAACAGTTTTACAAACCCCTTAACTTTCATTTTTAAAGTCTTTCTATGATTAAAACTTTCACAAACACCGCCGAAAGAAGTTATTCCAAACAATAACCTATACGCCTTATTTTTATACTCTTCAGGCAGTTCTTGTTTAAGTTGAAACTCATAAGAATCTTGAATATATTTTTCCACAGGCTTACTTTTATCGACTTTAATACCATTATCCAATCCATCAGGGAAATCGTAGCAATACTCAGACAGCTCTTTTTCAATTTTAAAAATATCATCTTCCCACTGAGGATAGTTTTTAAATTTGTATGTATTTTTTGCCGATTTTTCAGGATTAAAATAAAGCCCCTTTTTTATATGTTCTTCATCCCGCAGTTCAAAAAATGTTTTTAATTTTAATAACGAATTTTCATAATCAAAAATAAACTCTTCAAAATGAAGTAAAAGAACATTTTTATTTTCAGCTTCTGTTTTTTGTGAAAAACGTATACCCTTATACCAGCTTATAAAAGTATTTACATCATCAGTCGGAATATAAGGCTCTCCCCAAGAACTTTTATTTAACACATAAAGATCACGCGGATCGCGGTCAACAATAACAATTTTTGTTTGCGGAGCATATTTCAAATATGCCGATATATTATAAGCAGGAAAAAACTGATCTATCAAAACTCTTTTTGCGTCCGCATGAATACCGACTTCCAAAAAAAGTTTTTTTATATAATCTTGAGTCTTAGCATAAAAAGAATCATCAAAAAAAGCATAGAAACTATTATTTCTCATCTGATATGTAGGATGCCAAGTATCAGGTTCATATAAAGAATAATTTTTATATGAATATTCATTAAGAAAGACTTGTTTTGCTAAATTATAATAAAGTAAATCTTGTTTTGAAAACTTAATAGTATCGGAACCGCGGTGCCAATTCCCTTGCCACTGCGCAGTACAAATCGAATTTATATAATCGATTGAATGTTTTTCAAAATTTCCATTAAAATACTTTTGAAATTCGACTTGGGAGTTAAGTATATTTACAAGCCTTAAAAATCTTTTGACCGCCATGTCAACTTTGAGACGATGTCCTTCTTTGAGAGCTGTTTCCAAATCTCTGATACCATCAGGTTCATGTAAAAAAGTACACTCAAAACCGGCATCAAGGCTTTTTACATTTTCAAATTCTTCTATGATGTTTGTTGCTGCAGAACTGCCGGTAAATCCGTAGCCTGTGCATGTTATTATTTGCTGCATTATTTATTCCTATGGTAAAACACGATATATACAATCACGTAAAAACCAAAAGATTCTTTTACATAAACTAATTGACTTTCTAAAAAAAATATAAAATATCGAAAGATTAGTTTTCTTTAAATCGTAGGTACGTTTAGAATAGGAATCAATTACTGAACAGCCGTCTCTTTTATAATCGATCAAATAAGGTTCAACAATGTATATATTTATAAACTGCCAAAATATATGCCACATATCTGCAGCATATTTCACTGGATAGTTAAAATCATAAAGTTTTTCTGCTGCCTTATTATCTATTATATATCCATAAGTACCACATGCTGAATTAAAAATCTTAGACATAGTATAAATAGAATCTAGTTTAGTCTTATATATTTTCCTTTTTAATTTTTTAGAAGATTGTCCCAAAAGTATAACACTATTTTGTAAACTAAATTCCAATATTTCTTTTATTATTTCATCAATTTTCTCACTAATAATAATATCGTCTTCAAGTATCAAAGCTCTTTCGATATTTTCATCAATCATCTTTTTATAAATTAAAAGATGACTCATACAACAACCTATTTCACCTAAATTTAAGGGACTACCGACTTTTGTCACAGCATAGTCATGATCATAAACATCTTCTATATTTTTTATATCTTTACCGTTTACCGCATTAAAAAACTCATATTGAAGATTTGTTTTTTTCATTTCTTCAATCATATATTGACGGCGATCTGTAGATTCTTTTAGATTAACTATAAAAACTTTCATATTTTTTGGCATATTTAAGTTTTAATGATTTTTTTTATATATGCAAATGGCTTTTTTAGAATTTTTGCAAAAACAGACAATGGGGCATATTTTTCGTCTATCTTATTTGTTTTTTCATCCATAATTTTCAGTTCTTGCATTAAAAGTAATGTAAACCCGTCTTCACCAAATCTTTCCTTTACAATACGAATAACATCATAAGAATGCGTATTTTTTAATATAGTCAAATATCTTACATTAATAAAACATTGAATTAACTGAGTGTATTCCACATGATTTTCTTTTTCAAAGAAAGAAGAAAGATTTTGAGATATATTGTTCAAACTTATATCAATATTCTTCGTCTTTTCAAGATTATCAAAATACGGAATATTGCTTATACCGGTTGTAACTCTATAGTTATAAAGTGGACACGTGATAAGTTTTCGTGTTTTAATAAAATATTCAAGTATCACTATTTGATAATAATCTTCAGCAAATACTGCATAAAAATCCGGTAAGGCATCGTAAATCGATTTTATGGTATTTGCATTATAACATTTATTCCAAATAGTAAAATTTGCTTTTGATGATAATATATCTGTAAGTTTTTTTGTCTTATCCGCCTTTGAAAAACGCCATGTTTTTTTTCGCCCATTGGCAGAAACCATATAATAACTGAATTCTATATAATCGGGTCTGCTGTTACTTAACTCTTTTGCTAATATTTTTAACGCATTTTGTTCCAGCCAGTCATCTGAATCCAAAAATAAAATATAATCACCTGTAGCGTTTTGCACGCCTATTTTACGTACACAGTGGGGGCCTTTGTTAGCATTATTGTGAATTAATTTTATTTTTGGATTATCAGCAAATGTAGACAGAATTTGTGTGGAATTATCTGTTGAACCGTCATTAACACAAATGAGCTCATAGTCGGTGTAGGATTGATCTAAAACGGATAAAATCGATTTTTCCAAATACTTTTCGGTATTGTAAATCGGTATAATGATAGAAAACTTCATTTATTAAGCATCCTTTGTTGCAAACAAAAATAATGCAAGATTCATACAAAACTCAATCGGAAACGATAAAAAAAACAATCCGATTTTTATTATTCCCTTTAATTTCGATTTTAATGTTTTTCTCCCAGCGAAAGTTTTAATGCAAACGGGCAATTTGCATACATTAAAAATCAATGTAATAGGGTTTACCTTCCGGTTCTGTGATAATTTTCCGGTTAATTGTAGTTTCTCCACAGTCTTACAAATATCGTTTATAAAAATATAGTCATCGTTTACGACATCAATCGGCATCGGAGGATATTTTTCAAAATGAAAACAATACTCTGCCAGTTCTTTTTCTATTTTTTCAATATCCTTTTTTAATCGAGGGTAGCGTTTATACACTTGCGTGTTTGCTATTGATTTTTCAGGAATAAAAAACTGCTTTTTATGCACATGCTCATCGGTTTTTAGGCCGGTAAATTCTTTTATTTTTTCTAATGAATTTTCATATTCATATATCAAACTTTCAAACGGAATAAAAAGAGCGACATCCTTCCATTCCGTGTTGATTTTATACCGCTGTGCCCGTGTTGTCTTATACCAATCTATAAATACGTTTACATCATCGCATGGAATATAGCCGACTCCCCATTCTGCCATCTGTACCGCATATAAATCCCTTGGGTCTTTATCAATAACGAGCGTTTTTATATCGGAAAAATAGTTGGAATATTGTTTAAGATCGCAGACCGGTAAAAGCTGATCGACTAAAGTATATTTATTTTTATATAGATCATTGGAAAATAAAGCCGCCGTATACGTTTTTGTTCTTTCGTAAAAATCCGACTGCTTACCGATACAGTAATAATCGATTACAGGATTATATGAAGGTCTCCAACTATCAGGTTCATAACTGCCGAATTGTTTTTTTTTATACAAAGTGCTAAAAAGTGCTTCAGCAAATTTTATTCTTTGTTTTTCCGCAAAGGTTATTTTTTCTATTTCAAAAGCACGGTGCCAGCAACCGTTCCATTTACATGTTGTAATTGAATCAATATAGTTTTTACTTAGTTCATAAAATTGTCCGTTAAAATATTTTTGATAATCACTATCTTGATTTAATTTTTTTGCAAGCGATAAAAAACGTTTAACAGCTAAATCTATCTTTAAGCGATGTCCTTCATTAATTGCATTTTCCAAATCATAAATTCCGTCCGCTTCATGAATAAAAGTACATTCAAATTTATTGCCGAAACTTGTTACCGAAGAAAACTCCTCCAGGATATTCGTTCCCGCTGAACTACCGCTTCCGCCGTATCCTGTAGATGTTAAAATAGTAGGTAAAGGGGGTTTATGCATAGTTTATTTATCACACCCTAAGATGTTTTTTGCCATAAACATTCTGCAAGGGGCGGTTAATATATAGAATAAAAACCGCAATATATGATAACCAAGCAGCATAAAATGGTAGACTTTTTTTGTTGTTTTAAATCTGGTAATTGAAAATTTTATATTGTTGACCAGATTGTCGGGGTGCCACACATAAATGGAACACATTTGCCTGAAAGCTTCTTTTTTGCCAAGGATATCGAATGTTACATTCGATTTTTCCGGCAATGAAGCAACAAGGTTATCAAATTGCCGAACGGTATTTTCTACGGAAAATTCTTTTATTTTTTTAATACAATTTTCCGACATTCTATCGTAAAGAGCTTTATCGGTTAGTAAAGTTTTTATCTTTTCCGCATAATCATCAGCATTCCAATCGGCTACAAGACCGCATTTTCCACCGTCAGCCAATTCTTCAGAGGCACCTGCAACCGGTGTTGTTACAAAAGGTTTACCTAAGGCCATCGATTCCAGAACAACAGTAGGGAAACCTTCTGCCAGTGATGATACACATAACAATTGTGCCCGGCCTATATAGGGCAATGGATTTTGCTTATAGCCTAAAAAAAAGACTAAATCAGTTACACCTGATTCAGCTGCTAAGTGTACAAGCGGTTCTCTTTCTTCTCCGTCACCGATGATAAATAAAGCACATTTAATATTATCGGTTTTCAATTTTGCTACGGTTTTTACAAGAAGCGAAAAGTTTTTATTTTTATCCAATCGTCCTGCGCAAACTATAATCGGTAAATAACAGTTTTCATAAATATCTTCAATTTTTTCGGTCGCGTTTATTTTTGAAATTTTTACATCAAACGCATTATGAATTATTTGCGCTTTGTGCATATATTCCGGAAAAACGGTTCCCAACGACTGCAGCGATTTATGTGAAATCGTAACAATTTTATCGGCAAAGCCCCAAGCGTTTTTCTGCAGATAGTATCTACATTTGACAGCAGTTAAATTATCTGAAATATCCAAATCATCAATAGCCCCGTGAAACCAGGCTATCATTTTTTTATCGGGAAAAGCAGGAAGCATAAACGATGGTAATTGATAATTCCATGTAATTATAACATCGTATGCATCAAAATTATTCAGAGCTCTGATAATTTCCGGTTTCTGTTCAAGGATATAGTCTAATACCTTAACTTTATAATCTCGATCATTACAATAGTAAAGCGGTGGGAGCAATTGAATATTTTTATTTAGAGGTTCTTGCTTAACATTATACCGTACTATTTCAAAAATAGAAATATCGTATCTTTCCGCATCCAAATTATTAACAAGCGTTGTTAAAACCTTTTCAGCACCCCCTCCATTTGAATGGGTATAAGTTATAAAAAGTAGTTTTAATTTTTCCATTCGTTTACTTTTTCAATTACAAAATGAACTTCTTCGTCTATCAACATAGGACTCATCGGAAGGCTGACAACTTCCGCATGTATTTTCTCACTTATCGGCAGTTGAAGGTGTGAAAATTCTTTATAGGCGTTTTGTTTATGGGGTGGAGTTGGATAATGAATAACCGTCTCTATTCCGCAATCTTTTAAATAGTCAATAAACGCATTTCTGTTCTGAACCCGCACACAGTAAATGTGCCATACGTGTTCTTCGGCTTGATGCGGTTTGGGTAAAATAACAGCCTTATTTTTTATTTCAGCATTATACATTGCAGCGATTTGACGGCGGCGATCATTGTCCGTATCAAGTCTTTTCAGTTTGACTGAAAGTACAGCTGCCTGTATTTCGTCAAGGCGGGAATTCTCTCCCTTGTATTCGTGCACGTATTTTATGCTTGAACCGTAATTTGCCAGTTTTCGCACGGCAACTGCAAGTTCATCATCGTTAGTCGTAACACAGCCGCCGTCGCCCAAGCAGCCCAAATTTTTCCCCGGATAAAAGCTAAAACCGGCGGCATCGCCGAATGCTCCGCTGCGTTTTTTGTTTTCCGCTGCACCGTGCGCTTGAGCCGCATCTTCAATTACTTTTAAGTTATATTGTTTTACAATGGAGGTAACCGCTTCCATATTGCAAAGTCTGCCGTATAAATGTACAGGCATAATTGCCTTCGTTTTTTCTGTTATTTTTTTTTCTATTTTTTTTACATCAATTAAATAATCATCTATATTCGGCTCAACAAAAACGGGCGTCAAATTTTCAGCACTTACCGCTAAAATAGTTGCGATAAAGGTATTTGACGGAACAATAACTTCATCACCCGCCTTAAAAACGCCAAGCAATTTATATGCATGCAAAATGAGTTTTAGGGCTTCAAGACCGTTTCCTACACCTATGCAGTGCTTAACGTTACAAAATTGAGCAAAGTTTTCTTCAAACGCTTTGCATTCTTTGCCGTGAATATACCAGCCGTTTTTTACAACTTCAGCAATTTTTTGTGAAAGTTCCGGTTCAAAAGATTCGGTTATTTTTTGTAATGATAAAAAAGGAATATTCATAGATTTATTCTTAATATTATTACCTGTCGTTCCCATATTTTTCTATATCACACATTTTATTTCTCTTTTAATTCTTTATAATTTATTTTTTTGCTTCACCGATCATAGAATAATAATACATAGAATCATTTGGCTTAATTTTGTAAATTCTTCCTTAGAACATAAATATTGAGTATGTATCGTTTTTGTTTTTAGAAAATAAAAAACTACAACAGCTACAACTAAGCCATCTTGAATATACCCTCCGAAAAGAGAAATATTATCAGGGATATGGACATTTTTGCTATATCCTAATGTACATTCATTTTTCGGTATTGTAAAAAATCATCATAGTTTCTAATATAATCGGCTTCATCATAAAGTTCAGATGTAAGTACTAAGCAAATAGCTTCCGATGAAAAATTTTTCAAATCTCGCCAAATACCGGGAACAATTAGCAAACCCTGATATGGAGAATTTAAAGTAAATCTTTGTTTATTCAATCCATCATCCAGGCATATATCAAAAGAACCTGAAACTGCAATCATTAACTGTATTAAATTTTTATGAGCATGCGCTCCTCTTTTTTCATTGTTTGGAACATCATACAAATAATAACACCTCTTAACCTGAAAGGGAATATTTTTATTATTTCCGATGCCAAGCATATAGCCGCCCAATAAATATTCTTTTTTCAGTTCAATAACAGAACAACTGTACACATTATATTTTTTCATTTATTTAGCAAATTTAAAAACTCATCATAATCATAAATGCAATCTATTTTATCAATTTCAGAAGAAGTAATAACCAGCAATATAAAGTCTTTGGAAAAATTTTCTATTTTACTCCAATGTAAATCAGGTATATATAATCCATAGGAAGGTTTAGTAAGCATATATTTTTTTTTTATTTTTCCATCATCAATAATAATGTCACAATGACCTGATAACGCAACTATAAATTCTTCACTCTCTTTATGTGCATAATCTTGTCTTTGACATCCATTAAATATCCAATATGAGGATTGAATTTTAAATGGAATAGGATTATTTTCTTCAAAGAAAGATAAACTTCCTCGAGAATCTGTAATTGTAAATAATTGTATTATCTTTGCTCTTCGCATATATTGTCTAGAAATTGTTGTGTAATTTAAAATAACTTTTAATAGAGCTTAAAAACTTCATAGGCTTAGTTAACCGACTTGCTATTGGTAACAAGGCTCTATATCTTGTCATATTATGAGACAAGTTTTTATATTGTTTGATTAAATATTTATGAAGATATTTATCATCAATTTTATCTAAAGCTATATCAATCACCATTGTATTTGAAGTTATATCTAAGGCATCTATATAAAATTTATTATAGAACTTATTTAGATAAATATCATAGTTATAAATATTTTTAGAATGAAAAAATTCATAAATATTATGAAAAACATTTTCAACACTTATTTGCATTTTAAGAAATATTTCAATATCATCATAGTGGCGTTGTGAAGAAACTCCTATATCTAAATAACGATTATATAAAAATTCCGGAATAGAAATTTTACTTTTTGAATAATATTCGCATATAACACTTTGATAAAAATCTTCAATTGTTACAGCATAAAAATTATTCATATTTGAATATACTTTTTTTAAAAAGTCAGTATTAAAACACCGATAACACATTGATGTCCATATTTCTTGTTGTAACAATATATCAAGGTTTCTATTATCACATATAGGATATGTGTAAGGTTTTTTTCTACTTCCAATTTCATAAATTTGAAATTCAATATAGTCCAAATCCTGCTCTTTATGTTTTTTTAACACATTAAAAAGTGTTTCATAAGCCTCAGGAGTATGTTCATCGTCAGCATCAAGATTTAAATAATATTTCCCATGTGCATTTTCAACACCTGTCTTCCTTGCTAAATATAATCCTTCATTTTTAGTTTTTTTTATGTAGGTAATATGAAGAGTATTTGAATAATTAGTTACGATTTTATCACAAAGATCGGTATTAGGAGAACCATCATTGACAACAATTACCTCCACTTTGTCTAAATCAAAACTCTGATTTACAATTGAATCTAAGGCACGAGTTAAATAACATTCCGTATTATATACGGGAATTAGAATCGAAAAAACAGGACAATTCATCAAAACCTTCCAATGATTTTTTATATATAGTACTCTTTATAGCATCTTGTACAATCTGCCGATCGTGCTTCTAATTATTTTTTTCAGCATTTTTATTAGCTTTTGCTTACGTGTAAGTTGGGTATAGTTAAGCTTTATCCTTTTCTTATATAAGTCTATATAATCAGTGTATTGAAAATTAAAAACATTGTTAGTAAAAAAATCACGGTTATCATCTAAATATTTTTGGATCCTGGAAAACCCCCATTCATTTAGATCGTGAGACTGCGAAAGACAAGCCTCTTTTATCAAAAGAAAATCGGTATACTCAGTATTACCGACATTAGTAAACTGAGGGAAAAAGGAGGTAAACTCATCTTTAGGTATAGAATCAAAAATAATATCTCTAACGATGTTGCGCTCAAAAACTTCACAATTATGCTGCCACTCACCGAGAGCACTAAGATTTTTTTTATTATCAGAGAAACGCCTATAATAAACAGTTATTTGAGGTAAAATTGTAAATCGCCCATATACAACCGTTTTTATATTTAGTGCATAATCATGCATTAAAATTAAACCAGTATTAAATAGCCCAATTTGTTTAAAAAACGTTTTATTAAAAGCAACTCCTGGAGAAGGAAAAATATTACTAACATAAAAGGCTTGTCTTATTAAGCTGTATTTATCTTTGTTTGTATTAATCCTTCTTTCATTCGTGATATTATTGTTTTCATCAATTACAGCCAATCTTGAAAATACGACATCTAAATGTTCATCTTTCTTAAATTCTTGCATTATCAGCTCTAAATGATTGGGTAATAAAATATCATCATTGTCAAGGATAGTAACATATTTGGAATCTGACATAAGAATTCCATCATTATATGTTACACTTGGCCCTAAATTTTTTTCATGTCTAATATATCTAAGTTTATCTGATATATATTTTTTTACTATTAAATCTGTCCCATCAGAGGAGCAATCATCAACAACCAGAATCTTATAGTCAGAATAAGTTTGATTTAAAGCACTTTCAATTGTTTGAGAAATAAAATCAACTTTATTATATGTCGGAATTATTATCGTTATCGTATCATTCACATCGTTATTCATAATAATATCAGTCTCTTCCAAATAAATCCCGTGTATATATTTTCTCTTGAACATCGGCAAGTAAAGAATCATAACGGTTTGCAATTATAACTTCACTCATTTTTTTAAATTTTTCCAAATCATTTACAACAAGACTACCGAAAAATGTTTCGCCGTCATTTAAATTAGGTTCATATATGATAACATCAGCACCTTTTGCTTTAATACGTTTCATAATACCTTGAATTGAACTTTGACGGAAGTTATCGCTGTTTGATTTCATAATAAGACGATAGACACCAACAATTATTTTTTTTTCGTTATGTACATTGAACGATACTGAGCCGGAATAATCATAATAACCGGCTTTTTGCAGCACCCGATCAGAAATAAAATCTTTTCTTGTCCGGTTTGATTCCACTATTGCTTGAATGAGATTCTGCGGTACATCTTGATAATTGGCCAACAGCTGCTTTGTATCTTTTGGAAGGCAATAACCACCATATCCAAATGAAGGATTATTATAAAAAGAACCTATTCGTGGATCAAGACAAACCCCCTTAATTACCGATTGAACGTTCAAGCCTTTAAGTTCAGCGTAAGTATCAAGTTCATTAAAAAAACTTACCCTAAGAGCAAGATAGGTATTTGCAAATAATTTTACGGCTTCGGCTTCGGTAAAATCCATAAAAAGAGTATCGATATTTTCTTTAATAGCGCCTTCTTGCAATAATTCAGCAAAAATATGAGCTTTTTTTGTAAGTTTTTTATCTTTTAAATCCGTACCGATGATAATTCTGCTCGGATAAAGATTATCATAAAGAGCATTGCTTTCACGCAAAAATTCAGGACTGAATAAAATATTTTTACTCCCTGTTTTTTCCCGTATTGCTTTTGTAAAGCCGACCGGAATAGTAGATTTTATAATCATAATTGCATTCGGATTGTGTTGCATTACGGAATGTATAACGTTTTCAACTGCGCCTGTGTTAAAAAAGTTTTTTTGCGGATCGTAATCGGTAGGAACCGCAATAACAACAAAATCGGCACTGCGATAAGCCGAGGCTTCATCCAGTGTTGCCGTAAGATTAAGTGATTTAGTTAAAAGATAATCTTCTATTTCTTTATCCTGAATAGGAGATTTTTTATTATTTATAAGACTGACCTTTTCAGGTAGAATGTCGACGGCACAAACTTCATTGTATTGGGCAAGCAAAATCGCAATGCTTAAACCGACGTATCCCGTTCCTGCTACGGCAATGTTATAGTTTGACATATGTATTGATTTAATTTTAATACGCTAAGCGTTATTTAAATTCCACCACCCTATCTTTATTTTTATCTTGATATTCATTAAGAAATTTAAGCTGTTTATAAAAATCCGCAAGACAATATGGAAAAAGCATTACGAGTTTTATTATACCTTTTATCTTTGAGAACAGCGTTTTTCTGTCTTTAAAATTTTGTATTTGTTGACCTAGTTTTGAGAACAAAAAAGCACCCTGTTTATTTGAAAACGGCAGTTTTCCCGTTTTTTGAAAGATGCAAACGGTTTTGCGTATATCTTCTAATGTTTCCCTATTTTTGTCTTTTATCTCTTCAGGCAGAAAATACCGTATTTGTCCTTCGGAGTAAGGATAACAAAATTCAGGCAATTCCTTCTCTATTTTTTCAACGTCTTTTGAATATTGCGGATACTTTCTAAACATTTGAGTGTTCGTTTGTGATTTTTCCGGAATAAAGATTTGCCCTTTTTTTATATGATCCGAATCTTTTAAGTTTAAAAAAGTTTTAATTTTTGCTAAACTTTCTTCATAATTGTAAATAAGCTCTTCAAATTGAAGATGTAAGATATTGTCTTTATTATTTTCTTTTTGAGGTTTAATGCTTTGTCGTCTATTTCTATAATATGTAATCCAAGCGTCTACGTTCCAAGTTGGAATAAACCACTCACCGTATATTTCTTTATTCATCACATATAAATCACGAGGATCTCTATTTGCAATTAAAGCCTTTGAATTTTTATAGTACATTAATTCTTGCGGTGTTATTGTAGTCGCACTATAAATAGAATCGGCAAGTATATAATTTTTTCCATTTTCATAAAGAGGGGAAAAAACTTTTTCCAGATATTTTTGGGTCTTATCATAAAAATCATTTGGGAAATCACCGTAATATACAATGCCAAAAGGAGCGTAAACAGGCACCCAAGGATACGGCTCATAGGCTTCATAAACACGCATACCGTATTTATAATTATAAAGCGTTTGAGCCTTTGAAAATATAGCATGTTCAGCAGGGTCAAGAAAAGCATAATCATAATCTTTGTGAACGGCACCGAGATAATTTTCCGTAACGGAATTAATATATTCAATTGTATAATTTAAAAATTCGGAACCGAAATTATTTTTATAATCAAATTCTTTTGAAGCTTTTTGTGCGTTGTATAAGAATGCCTTCGCTGCTCTATCTATACCATTACCTATTTTCAAAGCGGTTTCTAAAGCAAAAATATTTTCCGTAAAAAATTTACACTCAAATGTCGCTTCTCCTCTAAGAACTGAAAAATTGGAGAATTCTTCCAAAATATTTGTAATAGCGGAACCTCCTGATTGTGCAAAGCTGGAAGTTCCTATAATTGTAGGGGGGGGTATACTCATATTATCATCTCCTTATTTCTTGAATCAGCCGCACAAAACCGTATGGCAGCAGATACTTGATTATTTTTTTTACCGTTATAGATTTTTTTGTGTATGGCTTATCATTATTCTCTTTAGGTTCTTTAAAATATTTTTCGTCTTCAACGATTATATTAAATAATCGCACCATATCTGACTTCTCGATAGTCTGTGTAAATTCTCTTTTATCTATTATCTTTTCTAATTCTGTAAAACATTCTTTTACATAAAATAAAGAACGGCGTATAAAATATTCCTCATGAGTATAATTGAAGTATCGGAAATAATCATAATAAGCTTGTACCGAAAATAAATTGTGCTGAAATTGATTAGCTTTTGTCCATATCCCATCTTTATGTATTCTATATACGGCAACGACCTCATTTCTAAAAAAGGCTTTTCCTTTATATAAATGAATTATATACCTACATGTATCATCTCTAAATGATGTTTCACTTGGCGTACCTATAGATTCTTTTATTATCTGAGGTATACCATTATTATACACGGTATTTCTAAAAATGCTTCCGGCAGTTTGGGTTATAATAGGTTTATCTTGGAGTAAATCATTAAAATCAAATATAGCTTCTTTTACATTATTTTCAATAAACGGTTTTTCGGTTTTGTTTTCATACATCATCATACAGTTTGAACTATAAATAGTAAAATCTTCATGTTTTTCAAGATAGTCAACTGCTTTTTGTAAAAAAAACTCATCAGTATAATAATCGTCTGGGTCGAGCACGCAAAAATATTCAGTCTGCACCCTTACTTGAGCTTTAAGAATGTTAGCAAGAAGCCGTTCGTTTTTTTCAGATAACAATATTTCAATTTTTTCGGGATGTTTTTCTTGCAGTTTTTTTATTATTTCAATAGATCCGTCTGTCGAACAATCGTCCGTTATAATAAGTTTAACACCAAAATCAGTTTTTTGGTTTAATACGGATGAAACTGCTTCATTAATATATGCTCCTCTATTATAAGAAGGCATTAATATGGTTATTTTATTCATATGGCATCAATCATTATATTTTATTAGAATTAAATAACAGTACATTGTATATTCATTGGATAAATTTTTATTAAAACTAACCAATCCATTCTAAACAACCTTTTCATATAAAACTTGTCTTTGACATCATCAACATAAGAGACATAGCTGCTTGAAATTATAACATATAAAATTAAAAAAACAACTCAGACTATAATTTAAATTCTTCAAAATATATATTTTTATTTATCAAATCCATAACCATCTCTGATGCTTTTTGCATCGTCATGTTGGGATCATCATTCCAAGAAACATACAGATTAATATCATTTTTTATCGAAGTTTTATTTATAAAGTATTTTTTTGTAAAAGGAATACGTTTTAGGGTATATCTGATGCAATGCCAAGAGAATCTAAATACATATCTTATAAAATTTAAAATTTTTATATAAATAAAAGAGATTTTAATATATAATTTAACAAGTGTTATACTACAATTATTTACTTTTATTACTTTTAACAAAGCGTCATATTTATTTGGTTCTTTCGCATATTCAATATTTGCAAGAATAGACGCAAACATTTTAATTTTGAAAAAAGAAGAAAAAAGTTTTTTTATTTTTACTTCCGGAATAGCTTCCATAATAGTCAATAAAGAATCAAAAAAATATAATTCCAAAGAAGCAATATTAAAATCTCCAGATTCAGGCCGTAATTTAAAATTATTACTCCATGTTTTTTCTCTGAAAGCTGTCTTAGGTGAGGTACCAACCCAACCTAAAGGAATTTCTGAACGTAGGATCTTTTCTGAAAATAAGATAGATATAGCAGCAAGGGCAGCATCTTGAATCGTATACGAATGTAGAAAGAGATCGTTCTGTCTTTGTCGTATCTCATCTATCATTGATTTATGAAAAAGGGATGTGGTATACATTTGAGGTAAATCAAAATATCCACAAGGTAACTTTCCACATAATGCCTTATACATCTCTTTTTTTGCAGATAATATTTTATATTTATCCTCTGCTGAATAAGACACACACACATCTCCATGTTGTTCTTGACAACCATTCCAAAAATAATATCCGCGCCTACTTGAAATAGCAGATATTTTTTTTGATTCAGCAATTGTAGTAAGTTTATCAGCTAAAGTAAAAAAATATGGTTGAACTGCGTCGTCACCTCCTAAATAAATCTGCCATATTCCGACTGCATGAGATTGAGCCCAGTTAAAATGTTCTGCTATAGTAAAATGTCGAGGAGTATGAAACACCTTTACATTATCATGATTGATTGCATCTACATATTCAGAAGTTCCATCATCAGATTGATTATCACTAATAATCAACTCATAATCTAAATAATTTTGATATAATACAGAATTAATAGCTGACTCAATATAAGGTCTTACATTTTTTACCGGTAATATAATTGAATACCTTGGTACAATTTCATTTTTCATAAACATCATCCTTTATCTTTTCATAAAAAAAACATTTTCTATCTTTTTCAAATATAATTATTTTTTACTTCTGCCAATTAAATCAATGGGTTCTTTATATTCAAATTAGGATAATTTCATATAATACCATCATCGTATTCTAAACACTTCACCACACTTATATAACATCATAGCATCTCCTAAAACTCAACAACCGTATACGCAACCTTCTGAAATTATAATTTCACGCTGGTTTTCCTGAGATCATTCTAAACTGATCCATATATCCAAAAAGTTTGTGTCTTTTCTTAAATCAGGAAAAAACATCAAACATACTTCAGCAACACGGCGGACTAATTTGGCTTATTGTTTTTCTCGTTGAAAATGCATTGCACATATAGCCCTCTTGTGAGAATAATTAAAAAAATACCCTTTAAATTATCCTGTATATTATGTTCAAAAATGTCAACATAATAACCTTTTATAAACATATCGCGATCATCTACTATACAAAATGGGATTATCTAAAACAATAACATCATTGCTTTTCTTTTTTGTATATACAAAATATAAAAACATCAGAACCTACAAAACCTAACAACCGATTATCAATATTTTCATAGTTACTCTTTAAAAATATTATATCCACTCATAAAACTTTGGTCACTCCATAAGTAATCCCAATTTCCAAATCTACCTGCAGTACGTATACCTTTTGATAAGATATACTCATAACAAAATTTTCTATATTTTTCAATATTGTGATAAAAAATTACATTTGCATATTTTATGTGTCTTAAATCCGTAAAAAGAATATCCCGTTCTTTTGCAATTTTCATATTGGTAAGTGACTGCACGGTTTTACTTATGAGTTCTTTGTCGGAATACCTAAGAGGCATACTTTTACTATAGTAAATCTCACATTGCAAGGAACTTGTTCCATTCGGGACATTTGCCATAGACTTTATACTTGGAGAATGAGCTCTTGCAAAAGGAATATCTTCATCATATACATAAAACCACAATGCAGGAATATCCACTATTTTATTAAAACCTATTGAAACCAAACAGATAGAACTTGCCTGTAAATTTGAAGCAGCTTTCTTTATTGAATCGGATGCTGAATCACACATAAAACATAATTCAGGCAGTGGAATAGTACTGATCAAATTTTGATATGCACATAGTGAACCGTCACTGAATTCAATCTGTTTTAAATCCGTATTTATTTTTATTGCTTTTTTTCTGTATTGTATATCCAGACCGTCAACAATATTCGTCAAGAAAGTTTTATAAGCCCCCTTCTCGGGATAACGCATTTTCTTTGCATAATATGTGCTGGGAGTTTTATCCGTAAATGCTCCTCGTAATACCTCATCCAGAGTCGGAATATAAAGTCGATTCCCACACCATACACAATTTAATTCTTCAGGCTTTGCCGCCCAGTATTTTTTTGTATATTGTTCAGGATATTTTTGCGCAAAATATTCCCCAAATTGCGCAACAAGATAATCAAGATAGTTTTTGGGATTTCGTTTTTTCTCAGAGCGGTTTATAAAACTCTTTATAATTTTTATTCGTTCCTCTACAGGAAGGGCGCAACAATTATTTTGAATCGGGTGGCGAACCCAAAAACCGTTGGTATAATTTTTTGCCTCGGGTCTATGTTCTATATGCGGTGTTTTATAAAAAATATCCTGTACCACTTTTATCTCGGAAAAAGATAGATGAACAGCTTTATCAAAGATAAAATCATATTTTTTAAATGAACCACATAATCCACCCCATGTTTTATCCTGTTCAAATAGAACTATATCTTTTTTTTTAGCAAGCCTTGCACCGTAAGCTGCTCCGATCCCTGCAAAACCAGCTCCTAAAATAACAGTATCATATGTTTGCATAATTAATATCTATAATAAATTAAAAGTTGTTGTAAGTATGGTATTTATATCAGATGTTAAATGGACTTGAGTAAGATCATTGAATAATGGTGGAGTCATCACTTCGTTTTTGCGGTAATCTTTTGCTCCCCATTGTAAAATGCTTTTTACGTCATATTGTTTTTCAATAAGCGTCCCCAAATCTTTTAATTTAATTTCCGTTCCGATAATTTGTACTGTTTGGTTGTCAAAAAAAGAGAGAGTTTCAATATTATCAATAATATAATTAACAAGATCGTCTATATAAAGAACATCCAGTATTTGTTCTCCTGGCGATAAATTCAATGGAATTTTATTTTTACATGCCTCAATCAACAAACTAACGATTTTTTTTCGAGTATCATTTTTACCGAATGTATCGCATAGCTCAAGTGTTTTTGACATAATACCATCTTTATTATACCAACAAAGAATATCATAAAAAGCCTGTTTTGTTGCTGCATACAAATTAGCAGGATTGTATAACTCGTTATTGATGTGCTGCCAGCGTGTGCCAAAATTTAATAACTTAGTTATACCGCTATTTTTCATTGCTTCTAATAAATATGAACCGAATACAATATTTGAATCAAGCAAGTTTTGCAATTCATCTTTTGTATGATTATTTATATATAAAGTAGCTAAATGAATTACCACATCAGGTTTATAATTTTTTAAAGCATTTTCGATATCTTGGTAATTCATGTAATCATATATAATTAAATTATCTTTTTGTTTTTCCAGTTGCCTTAAATCAGACAGTTTTCGTTTTAATATGGCGACACTATATTTTTTCTGTAATAGTGCAGGAATAAGGTTAGAGCCGATAAAACCTGTAGATCCGGTACACAGTATTTTCATACTAAAAAATTCCTTCATAAGCCTGTATATCAGGAAACATTTTATCACGTGCAGAAACAATGGGACTTGTAACATTCCAATTATATCCGAATGAAGCGTAATGAATACCGCAATCATGTTCTTTGTTATAACAACTCGTTTGGACATAGTGTACTATTGCATTATCTGTACGGGCGGCAAAGCCATGAGCCACTCCCTTCGGAATATAGAGATAATTTTCATCTTCACCAGATAATTCTATCGAAAAATATTTACCGTAAGTTTTTGATTTTTTTCGTATGTCCAAACAAACATCGGTAATGGTACCTTGAGTTACATATACCATTTTTATATGATCGTGCGGCGGAGATTGAAAATGCATTCCCCGTATAACATTTTTTTTATTTATTGAATAATACAATTCTTTAAAATCAAATTCCAGATTAAGGTGTGCAAATTCGTTTTTAGTAAAAACTTTTTTGAAGTTGCCGCGTTCATCTAAAAAAATTGTGTTTGACAGTACAAAAAGTCCCGATATTTCTGTTTCTGTTTTAATAATCATTCTAAATTTATTTTAATAGTTTTAATCATCTTATCCAGCATTTCTTTTGTCATGCCCGGATATACGCCAACCCAAAAAGTTGTATTCATAATGCGGTCGGTAACATCAAGTGAACCTGAAACTCGATATGCCGCCGTACCGCGGATTGAATCAAAACAGGGATGCCTGATAAGGTTTCCTGCAAACAATGAGCGCGTTTGTATTTTGTTTTTTTCTAAATTTGAAACAAGTATATTTTTTTGTTCGTTTGTTTTACAGGTTATTAAAAAACCGAACCAGCTCGGATTTGAATTTTCGGCAGCTTCAGGTAAAATCAATTCGTTTTTTACATCTTTAAGCCCGTCATATAAATGCTGCCAATTATAGCGACGCTTTTCTACAAATGTCGGAAATTTTTCAAGCTGGGCACAGCCGATTGCGGCCTGCATATCGGTTGCTTTTAAATTATAGCCGAAATGACTGTACACATATTTATGATCATAACCGAACGGGAGCTCTCCATGCTGTTGCGAAAATCGCTTACCGCACATATTGTCTTTACCTGACGGACAAATACAATCGCGTCCCCAATCACGTAGTGAACGGATAATTTTGTGCAATAACGGATTAGCCGTATAGACAGCGCCGCCTTCTCCCATCGTCATATGATGCGGCGGGTAGAAACTGGACGTACCTATATCTCCCCATGTTCCGGTCAGCTTTGTTGTACCGCCTATTGTGTATTCCGAACCGAGTGCATCACAGTTGTCTTCTATAAGCCAAAGGTTGTGTTCGATACAGAATTCTTTTACGGTTTTTAAGTCAAACGGATTACCGAGTGTATGAGCAACCATCACGGCTTTTGTTTTATCGGACAACGCTGCTTCGAGTTCTGTTACATCGATATTGTATTGAGGAATTGTTACATCCACAAAAACCGGTACGGCTCCGTATTGCAGTATAGGAGCTACCGTCGTCGGGAAGCTGCAGGCGACTGTTATAACTTCGTCTCCGCGTTTTACGGCACGCTCTTTTAAAAGAGGTGAAGTTAGAGCCATAAAAGTTATAAGGTTTGCGCTTGACCCTGAATTGACCAATGAGCAATACGGTACGTTTAAATACCGTGCGAAGTTTTTTTCAAACTCATCGGTGTATCTTCCTGCCGTAAGCCAAAATTCCAAAGCGCTGTCTACAAGATTTATTACTTCATGTTCGTCAAAGACACGGCTAGCGTATGGAATACGGTCGCCGTCTTTGTATTCTGGCTTAATCATGTATTCCTTGTAGTATTCTTTTACAACGGCAAGAATTTTCTGTGCCGCTTGTTCTTTTTCAGCACCTTCAAACATAGTATATCCTCAGTTCAATACGGTTTTCAATGAAGCGGCAACGGATTCATTAGTCGTATTAAAGTACGTTATTTTATTTTTAAAATTTGATTTTATACCGGAAATAAACTCGTCAATCCACGAAAGTGTAAGAACCTTTACATCGGTAAAATCCAAGTTGATCGTTTCATCGGCCTTTAGAGAATTAAAAACATACACTTTTGCAGTAAGAAAAGCATCTTTACCGACAGGTCGTGATATTAATATATCTCCAAATTTGTTTATACTTAAATTCATCGCACTTATTTCTCCATTAAAGTTTTAAAATTGCTAGGCAGCCGATTACCGAATCACCTGTTTCCATAAAAGAAACAACTCTTTCTTTTATTACACAACAAGCCTTGCCCGATTGAAAATATAAAGTCCACTGTTTTTCTTTTACGGATTCACAAACAAATTTTAATCCGTTTCCTCTCTGTTCCGGTGAACGTCCTGAAAGCCGTTCTGTAAATGCAATTTTTATCGCATCTAAATCGGAATTAATTTGTCGTACGGAAGAAAGATAATTCCTTATACCTTGTGAGCTTGAAAGATATCGCGACTTGTACAAAAATAATTATAATCTTTTTTTTCAGAAGCTCTTTTAATTTCTTGAACAATTGAATTTACATCAAAATCTTATATTATATTCATCTGTAAAATATTCTTTTATTTGTTTATCTGTTATTTCTCCGGCAGAAATTCCTGCTGCAATGTTCTTTTCCCATTCTACAACTTTTTCAACCGCATTCTTGATTTTCCAATGAGGGTTCCAGTGTAACATGTTTTTTGCTTTGGTATTATCAAGCTTTAAAAAGTTCGCTTCGTGAGGTCCGTTTTCATCTTTGCTTCCCCATTGTACACCGTTTCCCCACGCTTTACAAAAAATATCGGTTAAACCGCCCGTTGTAACACAGCTTTCATCATCCGGACCGAAATTATAAGCACCTTCCAGTTTTTTATCTTCGTATTGAGCTTGTGCTAAAAGCAAGTAGCCGGATAAGCACTCAAGCACATGCTGATATGGGCGTGTAGAACCTGGGTTTCGAAGTACTATCGGTTTGTTGTTTTGAACGGCACGTATACAGTCCGGAATAATGCGGTCTTCGGCATAGTCTCCGCCGCCTATTACATTACCGCTGCGGGCTGTACTGATTGCAGGACTTTCAAATCCGGCAAAAAAAGAATTTCGATAGCTGTACGTTACCAATTCGCTGCAGCTTTTACTGTTTGAATAGGGGTCAAAGCCGCAGAGATTTTCATTTTCACGATACCCCCAGCACCATTCTTTATTTTCATATACCTTGTCGGTGGTAACATTTACAAAAGATTTTACGGAATAGCATTGTCTGACTGCTTCTAAAATGTTTACGGTTCCCATAACATTCGTGCTGTATGTTGCCGCAGGTTCTTTGTATGACAACCGCACTAACGGCTGGGCCGCAAGATGAAAAACTATATCCGGTTTTACATTTTTTACCGATTTTATAAGTTTTTCTCTATCGGCAATATCCGCTTCAACTGAATGTATATGTTTTTGGGTATCGGTTAATTCAAAAAGAGAAGGGGCGGTCGGCGGTTTTAAAGCATAACCTGTGATGTCAGCCCCTGCGGCAAGTAAGATTCGTGTAAGCCATGTTCCTTTAAATCCCGTATGACCGGTAATAAAAATGCGCTTTCCTTTATAAAATTCAAGCATGATTATTGCCAAACCTTCCACGGCGGATTACCGGAATTCCATAAGCTGTTGAGTTCCATTTTTTGCTTTAGCGTATCCATAGGCTTCCAGAATCCGGTATGCTTGTATGCTTTTAGCTGCTTATCAGCTGCAAGCCTTTCTAAAGGTTCTCTTTCAAAAATAGTACTGTCGCCCTTTGTTATGTAATCGAATACTTTCGGTTCGCATACAAAAAAACCGCCGTTAATCCAGCTGCCGTCGCCGGCAGGTTTTTCCCTAAATTCGGTTATATCATCCGAATTGTTTAATTGCAGGGCGCCGAATTTTCCGTCAGGTAATACGGCTGTCAATGTTACCGTTTTGTTATTTTGTTTATGAAAATCTATTAATTCGGGAATATTGATGTTCCCAACGCCGTCGCCGTATGTCAACATAAACGGCTCATCACCTATATATTTTTGGACACGTTTAATACGCCCGCCGGTCATAGTATCAAGACCTGTATCGACCAATGTTATTTTCCACGGTTCCGAGTCCGAATCATGGTAGGTAACATTATTAGAAACCAAATCGACTGTAATATCGCTTGAGTGCATATAATAGTGATAAAAATAATCTTTTATAAAATATGATTTATATCCGCAACAAATAATAAAATCGTTATAGCCGTAATGAGAATAAATTTTCATTATGTGCCAAAGAATCGGCTTCCCACCGATTTCAACCATTGGCTTAGGACGCAGATCCGTTTCTTCCGAAAGGCGAGTACCGAGGCCACCTGCTAAGATAACTGTTTTCATTTTATTTGTTTACTCTTCCATATGTCAGAATTTTTTGAAGAAACGGAAAAATAAATAGAAACGCTATGTTCATCAGGATTAACAATCCACGCAGTGTTCTTAATAGATAAACTTAAACTTATATCATAAGAACCTGGAGGTAACATTCTAGGATAGATATAAAATTCAAAAACATTCATACCAATATGCAAATCATGATTCTCACCTTTTAATGCAAAAAGGGAAACATTATCTCTATAAACTAGAATCCAAAAGTCTATGTTTGGTAATACTTCCTCTATATTTGCTTCCAACACAATCTTATACGCCGATTCATAATCAAGATAATAATTAATTGCTGTACCCATACTATCAACAATGTTAACACTTTTAGGAGTAAAATACATATTTTTTATAGATCCATCGTTATTCCACCTTAATCTAATATCCTGATTTTTATTTTTCCCACTATACACATCCAAAACTTTATCAATACTGTTACTCTCAAATCTTAATCTCCCCTTATCAAGAATAATACCCTTATTACATAGTGCTTTTATCGCAGGCATATTATGGCTTACAAACAGTACCGTTCTGCCTTGCCCAGCGCTTAACTCATTCATCTTTCCCAATGCTTTTTTTTGAAAGTCTGCATCACCTACGGCCAGCACCTCGTCGGCTATCAGTATATCACTATCCAAATGAGCTGCAACTGCAAAGGCAAGCCTAACGTACATTCCGCTCGAATAGCGTTTTACGGGAGTGTCGATATGTTTTTCGATTCCGCTGAAGTCTATAATCTCGTCGATTTTGCGGTCTACTTCTTTTTTTTTCATACCGAGGATCGCACCGTTAAGATAAATATTTTCACGGCCGGTAAGCTCTCCGTGGAACCCCGTTCCCACTTCCAAAAGGCTGGCGACTCTTCCGCTTACTTTTACGCAGCCTTCGGTCGGTGCGGTTATTCTGCTTAAAATTTTTAAGAGTGTGGATTTCCCTGCGCCGTTTTTACCGATTATCCCGACCCTGTCTCCCTGTTTAATTTCGAAGTTCAAATCTTTCAGTGCCCAAAAGCCTTCATCGGTTCCGTCATATTTGTGCTCACCGATTTTCGAGTGAGGATCCGGCTTGCAACGCTTGAGCGCAATCCATGTTTGAATGTCGCGAAACAAGGTACCGTTATTGATAACGCCGAGCCGATAATATTTTGAAAGATGTTCGGCTTTTATTACTGTATTGCTCATGCTATTCTCTCGTTAACGAATTCTTCTTTTTTAATTTTATATCCATACAAATCATATCAATCATTTTACTCGTTATCATTATTTTTTCTATTAGTTTTAAATTTTCAATCCATTCAAGCGGAAAACTTTTTAAACGTTCAACAAAACTTCATCTTGCAGCGTATATAGTTGTGTGTAATCACGAATTATATCTTTTTTCATTGAAACTTCTCTATGTACTGCCGCTCGTTCAACATTGTATTGCGCAATGCCGTGTATGAATCTCATGTCAAACCGAAGCGCTCTGAGAACTTAAAAGTATTAAACAAAGTTTGCAAATCGGTTTGAGAAAAAAGCGATAAATTGTTCAATTTACCTTAGGAATTATATACTATGCGGTTGAACAGCCATTGTTTCTTTTTCATATCATTGCTGCACGTGATATTTTTTAATTCGGCTTCGGAGAGGTTATAATCCCACGTTATGCTTGTGAGTATATCACGTTTTTTTGTTGAAGTTAATTGCATTAAATAACATCCACAAAAGTGCGCTCGTTGCGGTTAAAGAGCACAAGACCAAAAAACATAAACGCAATCGTTTCGGCAATGCTGATAACAATCATAGAGGCTTGAACATTTCCCGCACCGTAAAACCACATGCGGAAAAGTTCTATCGGTGCGCTCATCGGGTTTATGTAAAACACCCACCAAAACTTTTGCGGCGCTTCGGACAGCGGGTAAACAATCGGCGTTGCGTACATTGCAAGCGACAGTCCGAACCCCAAAAGCTGATTTAAGTCGCGGTACTTTGTTGTCAGCGCCGATATAATCATGCCGAAACCGGTCCCCATAGCGCCTACCCAAATAACGAGCAGCGGCAATGCTAAAATCCACCACGAGGGCTGTATAGGAGCTTTTATAACAAGATAGTACACGTAAAAAATCATCAGTGTTGCAAATTGAATGCCCAGCTTTATCATATGGCCGATGGTTGTGGAAATGGGCACTGTCAAGCGCGGAAAATATACCTTTCCGAAAATTCCCGAATTAGACAAAAAACAGCTTGCCGCACTGTTAAGGCAGGCGGTAAAATATGTCCACAGCATAGTGCCCGCAAAATAAAAAAGCAGGTAGGGAACACCGTCGGTTCCTATTTGTGCAAGGTTTCCAAACACAAAGGTGTACATTACCGTTGTTACTAAAGGCTGCACGACATACCACAGCGGACCCAAAATCGTTTGTTTATATGCAGTTACAAAATCGCGCTTGATAAACATAAATACCAAATCGCGGTAACGTATCAATTCACGGATTTTCAAATCCAAAAGCCGATTTTTCGGCTCAAGGATCATGTCCCATTGTTCTTCAGATTTTGCTGTCAACATATTCTTTCCTGTAAAAATGTTTTTAAAATTCTAATTATACAAAATACATGTGCGGTTCAGACTTATAACCGTTTGAACTATAAAAACGCTTGAGAAAATCAAATTCATCAAAATTAAATTGATTATAAAGCTCAATATCTTTTAAACTGTTTTTTAGTAATAATAATTTGATAATTTCATGATAAAATTCCGTTGAATAATCCGAATTATATACAAGAGCGAATAAGACATCTTCAGACAATTTTTCAAAAAACGGATTGCCCTCTACTTTAATATCCAATGCAATATTTGGATATAATTCGATCCCGCTTTTCTGGTTAAAATAGACTACCAAATTTTCAGTGTCTGAGAAATTAAGTTCATCAAAAATAGGAGTCGGCAGAGCTTTTAATTTATCCGTACCTTTTTCAGCAACGATTTTATCATTATACCCACTAAAAAACTTTCCCGTAAATTTTTCAGATTCCTGTGGTGTCAAAAATACCAGCTCTTGCCCGTACAATTCTATAAAAGTCTTGTACATATTTTGTAACATATCAGACGTTGATTCTTCAGCGGCTTTATCCAGTCGGCATTTTTCTCTTGACGCTTTCATTCCGCCCGAAGAGGAAAATTCAGGTACACAGGTATGAGCAATCATCATACCGCAAAAATACCACTGCTTATCTTTTTTCAGCACACCCAAAGAAATATACTGTTGCGGTTTTATGGCGCTTATATCAGAAAAAGAGGAAGACTCAACGGCAATAACAAAACCCGTCGCAATATGCTCAATTTCAACTTCCGTTTCGCCTACTGCAATAATTTTAAACTGTCAAAAAACAAAATAATCAGGATCTATTTTAAACAACTCAGAATTATAGGAAGAGTGATGGCATGCAATACTATCTGTAATCTCAAAAATATTTAACACCAGCAACCGTGAACGGACTTTTAGCGAAAACACTTTTTCTCCTAAATAATGATACATATGCTGCGACATATTAAAGGATTCGGCATTTTTTTTATCATTTTCGGTATACTTTTCAAAACGTTTTAAAATATCCGGGCCGTAAAGATAATTCCGGCTTGCAATATTAAAGCAAAAAGACCGCATCCATATAGGATCCGCATGTTCGGGAATACCGGCAAAGAGCTTTGCATATTCAGTATTCGATGGTGCATTGTCGTATTCCTTGGACAATAGGTCAAAAACCTTGTATGCCATGAATAGAATTTTTAGATTTTGAGGAAACACGACACCGGAAACAGCATAGTTTACACAGGTAATATACCAAATTAAAAAACGCACGTCTTGAAAATTGATATTATCTTCTTCATAATCACAATCCTGAGTACTTACCTCTCCGTATTCACCTTCAAAATCTTCGGGGAAAAAGGAATCACGCGTACAAAAGGGTATATGCGTATTATATAATTCTTTGTGTTTTTTCCGAAATGATTTGAAAATTCCTAAACCGGAAACAACATCTTCCAAATACGAAGCTGAAACAATTGCTATATCTTTGAGACATTCTTTAGACCATACAGGAGAACCATCGTCTATTAGGAGACGAATTTCCTTATAGACCGCAGAAGCAAGCCTTATATAAATATGAATCCGTCGGTGAAAAGCTATTCTCCGGCCGATATTTTCTCCAATCCGGTACTTTAATTTTATTTCTTGATTTATCTGCTTTTTTCTTCATAGTAAATACTAATATTGTTTATACAGTTTATTTCTTATCGTACTTCCCTACACCAATTTTCTTTCATATATTCTTCAAGTTTTACCGTAAAGTTGAGCATTTCTTACTTCAGTGGAGTATCTCTTTTATTTAATAACTCATTCCTATAAAAATACGATTTAGAATTAATAAATTCATTCAATTTTTCTTCACCATATTGCTCAAGAAGGGTTGGTTTATCCGAAAACAGAGAGCGTCCAATGCCAGCGCCCCCCCCTTCAAACTTTACCCCTAAAGATTCTATAATAGTAGGGAAAAAATCAAAAGTTGCAAAGGCTCTGTTTTTACTAAAAACAGCCTCTTTTCCGGTATTGATAAACGCATTATACGCATGCCGCCCATAATGGGATTTTTTCTGTGTATATAAATCACCACCCATATAAAGATGATCTCCCAAAAGAACTATCACAGTATTATTATAAAACGGCTGTTCTTGTATCCAGTTCACAAAATCTGCTATCCGTTTCGAGGTACATGAAAATACATTATGGATTTGATTAGGATATTTTTTTTCACAATCTTCATCCATGTATCCGCCTGGAGAGTGAGTATCCTCAAAAAACACGGAAAACATAAAAGGATTAGCTGTATTACCAAGTCTTATAAGCTCTTCTTTTGAAAATTCAATCATCTTTTTATCTTCAATCCCCCACCAGACATTATAATCTTTCGGAACAAAGCCATTTTCTCGATAATAATTAGAATCTTTTATATCAAAATTTCCATGTGTTTTTAATAAAGCCCGCAAACCTCCAAATTCAGCATCTGCGCCCATTACAAAAGATAACATATAGCCATTATCTTTTAATAAATCTCCCAATCCATAAGCGCCATTAAAAAAATACTTTGTATTTTCATAGCTATTTGCACTTATCGGAAGGGTGAGAGGAAGGCCTAAATGTGTGCAGCAAAGAGACGCCATCGACCACCCCGTTCCGGCAAGCTGTAATTGACCGCCTAAAGCATTATTATGACTAAAAGAAATATGTTCTTCGGCGAGCAACGATAACTCCGGTATTAAATTTATACCCGGATTTGCAGTACTAGCGGCTTCCGCTTCCATTGATTCAATATAAATTAAAATAAGATTTTTCTTTTGTTTCGGAAAATCAAATTTTACAGTTTTAGGATCTATATAATTTTCTTCATAAAATGAAGAATTTGGTTTTAAACTTAGTTTTATATAATCAATAAACCCAAGTTTAAAATTTATAGATAAAATAAAAAATAAAATCCAAATCAATATAAAAGATTTATGATATCTACAATTTATGGGGAAGAATGTCAGAGACTTATTTTTAAATTTAAAAGTAAACTTTATTTTATTCTTTATAAAAAAATAATTTACAAAAAAAGAAATACAAGGTACTACTACTATGATTAATATGAAACCAAAAAAAATCAATGAATTTGTTCCGGTTATCGGCATACCTAAAGTAAATAATAATTGATCAATATTAAGTGAAGGAAAAAACAGATCAAGATATACAAAAATCATCAATAAAAATGTGTATAAAAATACAATAATTGATGATATAAAACCTTTACATTCTCCATCTATAATTTCTTTTTTTACTTTAAAAACTCGAAGCAAAAAAATTAGAGTTATCTCAGCTGCAAGTGACACAGCATTAAATTTTATAATAAATTTTAACCTTGAAGGATTTAATGTATTATATACTTTAAAAAGGTCATAACCCATAACTATTCTTATGAGTGTAAATATTATTATTTGGGCAATTATTGTAATTACAAATCCATTAAACAAAACTTTTAACAATTTTATATTTTTACAATATAAAACATGATAAAAAAAACTAGAAATTAATGCCAAAAAAATAAAAGAAGCAAGATAATACATAGCACCTCTTAAAATAAAGTTCGCTTAAAATTTATTCAAAATATTCCCATGCAGGCATGATTTCTATTCGTTTGTCTTCCTGCACAAAAACATCATGCGAATTCTCGGTAAGGATGATACCTTTTTTAAGTTTAAAAAAATCCATTGCGGCTAATAAACCTTTTAGCTCGCGTTCCGTATTATCGAAATCCAATTTTAAGCATACTTGAATACACATAGGTGCAGTAAAAGGATTGACCACAAAATCACATTCGCAATTACCTTCTGCGTAATAATAAATCTGCTTATCGTCAAAGCTGCCGTACTTTCTGCGTAATTCGTTAAACACAAAATTTTCTAAAATATGCCCTGTATTTTCACTGAATGCAAAACCTGCAGTACGTATAAAACCTATATCCGTAAAATAAACTTTTTTAGGTGCAAGGAGCGTTCATCCGATACGTTGTACCTGACAGCTATATCCCTGTATAAAATATCTTTTTGGAGCTGGGTTAAAATTTCAGGATTTTTTAATTTTAAGTACTCCGGAAAACCGCCCGTCTGAAAATATTTTTTAAAAGAATTATAACCTCTTTTTGCCTTTGAAAAAGTTAAGTATTCGGAATATGAAAAAGGAAAAAGCTCTTTAACAATATGCCTTCCTGTTAGTTTCGTTCCAAGTTCACGGCTCAAAAGCGAAGCATTGGAACCTGTGAGCACTACTTTAAAACCCTGATCAAGTTTTTGGCGTACATAAAGTTCCCAATTTGCCGCAGTTTGAATCTCATCAAAAAAGATAAACTTTACACCCGTTTCATCTATTATTTCATCCAAAATACCGTAGTCCGAAACGGAAAATTCAAGCAGCCGTAAATCATCAAAATTCAAATAGAAGAACGGTTTTCCCGTCTTTTTTATAAATTTGCGCAAAAGAGTGCTTTTACCGCATCTTCTTACACCGCTTATAACAAGAGCATGATTTTTTATATTAGGAAGAAAATTCAAAGCAACCCGAAAAACACCGTCGTCGGCATCTTTTATGTTTTCAATCTGACTTAAATATATCTCATTTAATTTTGCCTTTTGCATATATTAAAAGTATACATAAAAATTAGAATATATCAACACCACCGACATAAATACGCTAACACTATTGACATATTTATGCCATTATAAATGGCATATTATTACACCCCTACCCCAATTCCTTTCATATATTCTTCAAGTTTTACCGTAAAGTTGAGCATTTCTTCAGGCTGAATATCGCCGATATTGGCAATGCGGAATGTATTTATATTACCGAGTTTACCGGGATAAATAGTGAAACTGTGTTCGGATGCAAAATCATGCAAAGCATCAAAACTGTATTTTTCGGTTTTAGGTTCCAATATTGCGGTTATAAAATGGCTTTGATGTTCTTCGTTTACCAACATTTGCAAACCGAGTTTTTTAACTGCGGTAACCAGTATATTCCAGCATGCCGTATAACGCTCATACCGTTTTTGAACCGTTTCCTGTTTTGTCTCTAAGACAGCCTGTCGCAAAGCATACATGGTTTGTACGGGCGGCGTAAAACGGGTTTGGTGTGTTTTTGAAAAATAAGCATATTGGTCATAAAGATTAAGATAGTAGTTGCGCATGGGATAATCTTTTATCTTTTCAAGTTCTGCCTTATTACAGATAACAAAACCGACGCCCGCCATTCCTTGAATGTTTTTGTTACTGGTAGAAGCCATAAAATCGATACCGAGGCCTTTTAGATCCATAGGCATTCCGCAATACGCGCTTACTGCATCCACAATCGTAACCATGCCGTATTTTTTCGCCATAGGGCAGATGATATGCAAGGGATTCAAAAGCCCTGTAGTAGTTTCGTGATAAACACAAGCAAGGTGAGTATATTTTTTTGTTGCAAATTCCGCTTCCAATTTTTGTAAATCAATCGGTTCATACGTAGAACTTTTAAAAACGTCCATCGGAATTTTATATACTTGTGCGATTTTTGCCATGCGGGCACCGTAGGAACCGTTATCTATTACCAAAAGTCTTCCCGTATCAGGCACGCAGGATGAAACCATAACCTCATCTGCACCGGTGCCCGAACATCCGAACATAACAGTTTCATATTCGGCAGGATTTGTACCAGAGCCTAGAGCAAAAAGTTTTAATTCATCGCAAAGCCACTGCATTAAATCGCCGAATACTTTTTCACGCGGGCAGATATCGGCAGAAACTTGCGCATATTTTACGCTGTCGGTAGTTGTTGCAGGCCCGGGATTAAGTAAGACCTCACGGCGTACCGCACGCAGCTGCTCGTTTTCAACAATATGCGGATAAATATTTTTTACAGCCATCTCTAAATGGTCTTCATTATCTATTTCGCGCCAAACAAAGTACTCAATTTTTTTAATTGCAACAGGCATCGTTTTAGCAACTTCCAAAAGCGCATGTTCATATTCCATCTTAGGTAAATCGGTATGGTGAGCTTTTGCAAAGGCACACATCTTATCCAACGTACTCTTGGTTAATTTTGTAATACCGACAAGCTCTCCAAAAATATTCTTTAAAGCATCCTTATTTTTGGAAAGACCTGTAAGACAATTCTTTTCATCAGCCTCAAGATAAACCTCGTCACCTGATTTGGTAGCTCCGCTTGCCAAAATAAGATTCTTCCGTTCATCATTTATAAGCGTAAATAAACCGGCTGAATCATAAATAAGGTCGGATTCTAAAAGCAAAAAATCTTCGTCCGCAAGAGGGGCGCAAACTTCAAGAGTCCCCATGCTGCCGGTAGCAACATAATTTTCATTTTTTACCGTGATAATGGCAGGGTATTTTTTTGCAAGACGGTCATAGTATTCGCTGCAATGTCCTGTTCCGATTATGATTTTTTCAATTCCGTGAGCAAGAAGCTTTTGTACGGATTGCTCAACAATTGCAGTACCGCCTATTTCCAAAAAACCCTTCGGCATAGTCTTAGTTTTATCTTTTAAGCGCGATCCCAAACCGCCCGCCAAAATTACAGCTTGTTTAATCATTTTTTCCCCTCCAAAAATTCCATAAAAGCTTTTTTGTTTTCAATAGGCGATGACTTAGGTCTTCCTAAATCGGCTCGTGCACCCTTTGATACCAAAACTTCGATAAAAACAGACCCGGAATTTGTGCACAGTTCTTTTAACCTTGATTGTAATTCTTCAAGAGTTTTAACGGACACAACCTTATCATAACCGCAGGCTTCGGCAACAGCACATAAGTTTATCTTTCGAGCTACAGTGGGTTGACCGCCTACCGAATCATGCGCACCGTTGTTCAAAACAAAGTGCACCATATTTTTCGGTTTTTGAGTTCCGATTGTGCTTAAAGCACCCATGTGCATAATAGCGGCTCCGTCGCCGTCGATACAAAAAATTTTCCGATCAGACTTACTTAGAGCAATACCCAGAGCAATTTGCGAAGCGTGCCCCATTGAACCGACCGTTAAAAAATCTTTGGCATGACCTTGGCCGTGTTTATCACGCAGCTCATAAAGTTCCCGCGATGCCATTCCCGTAGTTGAAACAAAAACGGCATTTAAAGGAGCATTGAGAATTATTTGTTCTATAGCTTGCTCCCGGCTTATTTCGGCAGGGACAGCCTCATTTGTTTTTAACGTATAAGAATCAAAAATTCCTTTACGCACTACAACTGCATAAGGAGAACTTGAAGCTTTTATATGCGAGTAAGCTTTTTCAAGCTGAAGTTTTGCCTCTTCTTCCTTATCCGAGAGGATGGAATACGGAATTTCCATTGCATCAAGAAGAGAGCAGGTAACACGGCCTTGTTTTATATGCTGCGGTTCATCGTGAACTCCCGGCTCACCGCGCCATCCGATTACCAGCAGCAGAGGAACCGAATACACTTCCTTATCCGCAAGCGAAAGTAGAGGGTTGACCGTGTTTCCCAAGCCGGAATTCTGCATATAAACAAGCGGAACTCTTCCTGTTGCAAAATAATGTCCCGCAGCAAGTCCTACGGCACAGCCTTCATTTGCTGCGATAATATGATTTTTGCTTGCCGCTGTATCGGTTAAATACGCACAAAAGTTTTTTAAAAGAGAATCGGGCACACCGGTAAAAAAGCCGGTACCGTTTTCTTTTAACAACTCATAAAAAAACTGAGGTCTTATCATTTATTTAGTCCCCGGAATAAGTTCCAAAATTTGTTTAATCGAAAGGCACATGTCATTGACTTCCAGTGAACGCTCGGCCTCTAAAATTGTCTGAGCCGCTTTAAGCATTGCAGGATATGAAGCTCGTAACATGTGGTTGGCATAGATGATTATATTTGCACCCCATGCAGCCAACTCCTTTTCGGTAAATTGATTATATGTTGTGGGTACCAAAACTATCGGCACCTTTTCATATTCTTTTCTAAAGCGTTCGCAAAATTCTTTTATGTCATTTCCGTGTTTTTCTTTACTGTGAATCATAACTCCGTCAGCACCGGCTTTTACATAAGCAAAAGCCCGTTCCAAGGCTTCATCAACCGAATGTCCGGCTATAAGAGATTCAAGACGAGCTATTATCATAAAGTCCTTTGTAACTTGCGCCTTTTTTCCCTCGGAAATTTTATGACAAAAATCTTCAACAGATGCTAATTCCTGTTTTGCTTCTGTGCCGAAAAGACTGTTTTTCTTCAAGCCAACCTTATCTTCAATTATGATGGCGGAAACACCATTGCGCTCAAGGGTCCGTACAGTAAACACAAAGTGCTCTGTTTTCCCCCCTGTGTCTCCATCATAAATAATAGGCTTGGTAGTACATTCAAGAATATCAGTTAAACTTTGCAAACGGGTTGTAAGATCAACAGCTTCTATGTCCGGTTTTCCTTTACTGGTGGAGTCTGTCAAGCTGGAAGACCACATTCCGTCATAACGATGAACACCGTCATCTTTTTGTACTTCAAGATTTTCTATAATAAGTCCGGAAAGGCCTGAATGAGCTTCCATTATGCGAACTATCGGCTTAGCTTCAATAAGACGCCGCAAGGTTTTCATTCTGACTTCAGGGGTGGTACCGATGGTGTGCATATTTGAAGCAAGAGCGCTTGAATTAATTCCCTTAGTATAAGGAACTTCAATAACCTCGCCACCCCACTCTTTCATCACTTCGATAACCTCATCCCGAATCTTACTTAAAGAGCCGCTTTTCCAATCATCACCGTGAATAATAAAATCAGGCTTAAGTTTTTTTAAGTTCGGAATATAAGACCAATCCTCCTGAGGAATGACTTCGCTTACACCCTTAATGTTTTCAACAACCTGTTTACGCTGTTCATAAGAGAGATACGGAAGTCTCTTATGCGAAACAATTGCCGTATCGGTTAATAGACCTATTATAAGATGTCCATATTTTTCACCTTCATTGATAATGTTGATAATCCCCGGATGAATAATATCTCCAGTAAGTCCAAGATAAACCTTTTTTTTCATAATTAAAATCCCTTAACCTAATTTAAATTTTCTTTACTTCAACACCACACCGTACTTATCGATATGCCTGATTAAATCCTTATGGTTCAATTTAGAATAGGCAACAAAGTCAAAAAAATAGGGTAAGCATGTTTCCTCTTCAATTTCCGATTTTAAATGTGCAGCCAAAAAAGAATCTACTTCATTTCCTTTTAAGGCAATATCTACATCCGAACCCGGCTTATACGTCCCTAATGCGCGGGAACCGAATAAAACGGCTTCTTCAATTTCGCTATACCTTGAAATATAGTCTAAAATTATTTTGATATGTTCTTCAGGCAAGCCGTACCTCATAAACTAAAGCTCCGCTTGCAGTGTATCATGGAGTTTTTTAACCTCAGGTAAAAAACTTTCAACTATAAATATATTAAGCTCTTCAAGAAGAGAAACATCATATATATGGCTTGTATGATTTCTAATTTCAAGAGCTTTTAGCCAAACCTCTCCATTTTTAATTATCCCATCTTGAAAGGCTTGGCGGAATGCTCTCTTTCCCGTCTGGACTTCCGTATACCCTTCATGTTCAAGGTAGTCTTTTAAAACCTTCCAAGAAAGCTCTATAAGAATTTCAAAAGCCTGCACCAATGCCATCTGAAAAGCATCATAATATTTTGAACCTTTTGGATTCTCCTTAACGTCCGAACACCTATCTTTAAAGACGGTAAGGGCTTTTTCAAAATTTTGAAATCGCTGCTTCCAGCGGATATCTTCGGTATTATTCATATATCACCACTCAAAACTACAAAACACACATTCCAAAATAACAGGCGTACAATTGCAAAATAAACTTCTACAAGTCAGCTTAAAAAGACTTTACACATACAATAAAACGAGGTTTTTTACACGCTCGCGGCGTTTTTAGACAATACCATCTGCATTGCCTAAAATAAGCCTTCTTTTTTTTCAAAAGAGCATAGAAAACCTCTGCTTTTTTATAATTTTTATAAAAAAGCTCATCTTAAAACAAATGACCAGCCGACTTGCAAAGGATCGCCGAAACAGATTCCAATGCCGTAAAAGCTTAATACGTTGTGATAATACAATAAAAAAGAAACATTTTCAATAGGTTACATGAGAAAAACAAGACATAGATTAGTCCCCATCAGAAACAGTTTTATGAAGCTCTATTATTTTTCCATGTAAAAAATGATCTATTGTGTCTTTTTCAGCCATGCCCAGAGGCTCTCCATTATCACCCACTATAGGAACGGCATAGGTATCTTTTTCGGTATAAAGCTCATATAGATCTTTTAGACCTGTTTTTTCGGAACAGACAATATCTGCAGGCTGCATTATATCCATAGCAAAAACACAGTCATAGATGCCTGTCATTGTCAAGGTTTCCTTTAAATGATCCAAACTTATCATACCGGCAAGGCTGCCGTCACTGCTTCTAACTGCATAATTCAAATTAGGACTGTGGCTAAAGGAATCTATTATAGCACTTAAGGGAACATTTTCAGAAATAACGGCAGGAGAATCGGGAGAACAAATCGTTTTTCCGTTTAAGATAACATCTCTTACCGACAATGTTTCCATCAAATCTTCTTCGGTAACATCCAAACCGCATTCTCCGGATTTTTTGATTCCGTATTTTACACAAATAGGCCCCACCAGCTGTACTACAAAAGTGGTTGCAGTAACTATAAGAAGGATGGTCGGCCCGATGGTGTCCGAAAAATCATGGCCTGCCGAAATCGAAAGACCTATGGCAACTCCTGCCTGACTTAAAAGACAAAAAGGCAAATACTTCCTAACGGTTTCGGGAGCCTTTGTAAGCCATGAACCGAAAATAGACCCTATAGTTTTTCCAAATGTACGTAAAAAGATATATAAAAGAGCTAAAAGGGCAACAAAGGGTGTTACATTCCAAATATTCAATTTAGCCCCGACCAAGACAAAGAAAAGCACATAAATGGGAGGCGTAAAATTTTCTACCAATGTAAAAGTGGAACGAGTTTTTGCAGGAGCAAAATTTACCATAAAAAAACCCAAAGCCATTGCAGCCAATATGGTATCCAGATTAAGAAGATAAGAAAGTCCAGTTGACAGTAGGAGGCTTCCTAACGAAAAGCCTAAAATACGGCCTGAATCCGTCATCATGTTTCGGATAATCAAACTTAACAAAAAGCCTATTATGCTCCCCAAGCATATAGAGCCTACGATATTGTAAATAAGCATAAGAATCTGTTTTCCGAAACTTGCCGTGTGAGCTCCCAAAAGGGAAGCCGCTATTGAAGAAGCAAGAGCATATAATACAAGAGCTACAGCATCATCCATAGCAACAATGCCTAAAACCGTTGTTGTTAAGGGACCCCTGGTTCTGTTTTCACGTAGAACATCGGTAGTTGCAGCGGGAGCCGTTGCAGAAGATACGGAGCCTAAGATTAAACCTAAAGAAACAGAGGTAGCAAAATCCTTTGTAACCAAATATGCAACAAGCGAAATAAAAATAGATACCGTTATAAATGGAACTATTGACTCAAAAATCAATATACCCACAAACTGAGTCCCGTATTTTTTTATCACCTTGGTCTTTAACTCTCCTCCAATCAAAAATCCTATAAGAGAAAGAGCTATACTTGATAGGGGGTCTAAAGCCGTAATTATTTGAGACGATAAAATCTGAAAACCGGACTGACCTATTATGATTCCGATAACAATGTAACCTACGACCTGAGGAATCTTTAATTTTTTAAATACGGTTCCGCCGATAGCGCCTAAAAGCAAAATTATGCCTAGCAGCAAAATAAGATTTGTATTTTCAAGCCGTGAAAAGTGCATAAAAGCGGGAAGGAATTCAGCCAATTTATTCATAATAGTAAATAATATCTCATTCAAAAAAAAATGTAAATAAGATAACATAAGATAACATAATAAAATATTAACTTTTCAAATTTTGACAATCAATTTTTTCTAAATTTTGACATAAATTTTTACTAAATTGACAATGACTTAAAAAGAGTGTAAAATCATTCCATGACTTTGTACGAATATTATATTATTTATCCTGATGGAGAAAAACAAGAAATAAGCGGCCCCGTATCCATAGGAGCCTTTTTAGATATAAACGGAAACGAGCTGCCGCGTCGGCTTCCTACAAATAAAATGATAGTTTATCAAATCCAAGGAAAGCAAACAAGAGAAGAAAGAGGAATAGTTCAAACCGTATATATCCTTGAACAGCTTAGTGCGGAAGAACTTTTAGATTATGTGTAAAAATTTAAAACCGCTTATAGCAGATGATAAATACCTATAACGAAAGCGACTTACATAAAAGCCTAAAAGAACACTTTTGTCCAAAAAACGGAAAAACAGAACAGCCCCTTTTAAGAAGTGTCTGCGATATTCTCTGCGATGGGGGACAAGTAATAGAGATACAAACCTCAAACTTAAGCGCTCTAAGACTAAAGTTAGAAAAATTTTTACCTGAACATAAGGTTTTAATAGTCTATCCTATAGCAGTCGATTCTTATATACGTGTCTTAAACCAGGACGGATCAACTCGATATAGAAGAAAAAGCCCTAAACACGGATTCTTTTTTCAAATATTTAAAGAGCTTTCGGGCCTTTATCATCTCATAGATAATAAAAATTTGAGTTTTAAACTGGTATATATAAGCTGTGAGGTTATAAAAACCGATAGAGGGATAAAAAGAAGAAGAGCTCAAAGGCCAGGAGTTATAAATAAAAAGCTTATTAAAATCCACAGCAGTGAAGAGTATACAAGCATTAAATCTATATGTAAAAAGGTATTAGACTTTTTACCTGAAGAATTTACAAACCAAGACATAAAAAATCTTGGAGCAAAAAAATATACTTCCTATACAAGCTGGTTTTTAAAAAAAGCAGGAATTATAAAAGCTGATGGAAAAAAAGAGCGGTTTACACTGTACAAAAAAATTAAAAATCTATAAAAAAAGGGCTAAAAAATTTCTTAAAAAATTTTTAACCCTTCTTTATAGTAAAATTGGATTTTACCGGTAATTTTTACCAGTTGTCCGACATATCGTCCTTATCTCTCATATCAACTTCGTACAAATCGCTTACAACGCGCAGATCATCAAAGTAGATATAGTAATGCCCGTATGCCTCTTCCGGGTCACATTCAACACGGAAACCTACAATCTTCAAGCCCATGCTGGTTCCATAGTGGTAATCTTTTTGGATAATACCTGTTTTTCCCGCCGAATTCTGCGGAGGAATTGCAACGGTCATAAGTTTCCAACCTGAATGATTTAACTTTCCTACATAAAGCTCAAATCTCTTTCCCCAAAAATCTTCTACTATGAGTTTCATTGTGTGCGGATAGCTTCGGCCTACAACCCAAACACTTGCAGTTTTTGCTATTCCTTCTACCGGAAGGGCTTTGGTTGCATGAACCTCAAAGGAGTTATAACCGCGTCTATAAAAAGAAACTTTTACACCCAAAACCTTTTCATCCGTCAGTTCAAGACCTTCTTCGGCAGGAATAGGTTTCTTATTCATCGGATTACCGTTAAAGAGTCTGGAGCGTATAACGCCTTCATCAGCCGACATCTTTGCATACCATGTACCCTCGGTTTCAAACTTATCGATAGAAACTTCTTTAATTCTCTGCTCTGCCGTATCAATTCCTACTTTATTAGGATCGGCAGCATCTATCGTAGAAAAATCATTTTCATTTGTATTTTGCTGAGCAAAAGAAAAAGCAACAAACCCTACTAAAAACAAAATTATAGCTATACTCTTTTTCATACTTTAACCTCCGTTCTATTCAGTCTTTTGTTCAAAATCGATTTCACTCAATTCATAGCCGTCAAATGAATCAACAAATACATCAGTTAAAGCCTTAAATTGATCAAAATAAATTTTAAAGTCATCTACTCTTTCAGTGGGCGATGTTCTGATTCTAAAAGCGACAAAAGCCAACTTATTTTTATTTCCGAGATATCTTGAAGCTTGAGGAATATTAGTCGGTACCGTAACATGCATATTCTGCCAACCTTTAAAGTTAACATAACCTAAAGGTAATGCGTGTATTCTTCCCTCACAGTCACGGACGAGGATTTCTATATAATAATAATATCCTGCCCCCCAAACCCACATATCCAATCGATGAATATGTCCTTTAAAGGGAATTTCATAGGCTTCTACACCTTTATCGCCTTTTTTTGTCGGAATAATATCTACCCAATTATCACCTTTACGGTTAAATTTAACTTGCATTCCAAGAAATTTAGCCTTTTCGGGATCTTCCTGCATTACTCTAACCGAATGCGGCATTCCGTCAATATACTTTAAAACAGGATATCCTTCAGTAACAAATTTACTGCCGACTGCTTGATATGCCCAATCTTGACCGTCAGGATCATCAAATGTATCGACCATATAAGTTTGATAATTAATCGAACCTTGCTGCGCCGTTAAAGGTGCAAATGCGAACAACAACATCAAAGCAATGCCCGCAAAAACTAAACCGCCATGTTTCATGTATAACTCCTTTTGTTTCGTTTCAAACTCTGTGTTGTATTATATTGTAAAAAACATTATTTGTCAAACCTAAAACAATATTTTTTGCAAAATAAGTACACCATCAGTATCGGCAAATTCAATCCGTTTCTACAGGGGTTTTTAAATATAAAATCCCAGTTATCGACATTATAACAGATTTATGTTAGAATATCAATTACTTTATGACCGAATTAAGTAATTTTTCAAAAGCCGTTCGAGATCCGATATGGAAGCATATATGGATGAGCGATGAATTATACGATATAACTAAAGCAGAGCCATTTTTACGGCTATATAATATAAAACAGCTGGGGCCTACCGAGCTTGTTTATCCAGGTGCCAGCCACACAAGGGCATCCCACAGTATCGGAGTCTATAATACAGCCTTAAAAATGCTTAATATTCTTTTAAAAAAAGGAGCTGATACTTGGGTTTCACAGCAGGGAGCAATGTCATTTTTGGCGGCAGCCCTTCTCCATGACCTTGGACACTTTCCTTTTACTCATTCCCTCAAAGAATTAAACCTAAAAGAACATGAGGAGCTGACGGGAGAGCTGATTTTAAAAGAACCTCTGCGTTCTGCAGCGGCAAAAACAGGAGCCGACCCTGAACAAACAGCATCCATTATTACAGGAAAAGGGAAAAAAGATGCCGAGACCTTATTTTTTCAAAAAATTTTATCGGGTGTCCTAGACCCGGATAAACTGGATTATCTTAACAGGGATGCTTTTTATTGCGGAGTTCCTTACGGAATTCAGGATACGGATTTTATTCTTTCACAGCTGATTCCCGATAAAAAAAACGGAATAAAACTAGAATCAAAAGCCATTATAAGTGTTGAAAGTATCTTATTTTCTAAATATCTTATGTATAAGTCGGTTTACTGGCATAAAGATGTGCGTATAGCAACCGCAATGATGAAAAAAGCTATATTTACCGGAATGGAAAGGGGAAAATTTTGCCCTGAAGATCTTTATCATCAAGATGATGAGGGTATTTTCAGACTTTTGGAAAAAAATAACTATCCCGAAAAAAAAACGGCTGAAGATTTAAGACTTGGTAAAATATACCGCATCATATACGAGGAAGCCTTTCAAGCTGAGAATCCGAAGCATAAAGAATTGGAAGATTTATATAAACGGCGGGCAGCAGAAGAAACCTTAGCCGAATATTTTTCAAATAAAACGGGAACCCGAACAGGAAGTGAAGACATCATTATAGATATACCTGAGCGTATTTCTTTTGAATCGGATCTTTTTATAACGGATGAAAAAAAGATATTCAGTGAAAGTTCTACGGTTTTTTCAAAAGAATTTATCAAAACCCTTGTTCCTTCTTTAAGAAAAATAAGAATAGCCGTTTCGGATAAAATTTATAAAAAAGTCATAAATCTTAAGCAAACAATCTTGCCGATTTTTTAAATATAGGGTAAAATAGGTTAGCTGTTTTGACAAAGCGATGAGCTAATCTTAAAGGAGAGTTTTATGATCATTCATAATGTTATGGAAGACTTGGTATATGATGAGGTCAACAAACTATTTGACGAAGCCGAAGAAAAAAAAGAAAGCTGGCTTACATGCAGTTGTATGCAATGCAGAGTTGACACCATGTGCTATGTACTCAATAGGCTAAAACCCCGCTACATAAAATCGGGAAGAGGACTGGCTCACTTTTTACAATTTGAAAAAACGGAAAAAATACAGATTATGGCAGATATTACGAGTTTGGTAGTTGAAGGCATGCATCGAGTTCTTTCTACAAAAAGGCCTCATGACAGTGAACCCGTATTTGAAACCGAAAACACACCTGTTTTTAACTTTCCGGCAATAACCGGAAATATTTTAAACGGAAGCAATTTTAAACCTATGGAAAATGTTACAATAAGCCTTAAAATGAATGGAGAATTAGTACCCCAGATGAGTATTCTTTGGGATAATCCCTATACAATATCGGACAAAACCCCAGGTGCTTATACATTTTGTCCAAGAGCAATTCCCGCAAAAAATGCAGGAGATGTCCAAAAATTTATTTTTGTCCTAAAGGCTGAAAAAGAAGGCTTTGACCCTACTAATTTTTCATTTGATATCGAATTAAAGGCAGACGATAGAGCAAAGTCTCCTTTGGACTCTTCAAACTTTTATAAAATTAAAAATTTATTTTTATGCAAATACAGTGAGGAAGAATAATGATAAGACCTAAAGCCTTAGTATTACATGCAACAGGTACCAACAGAGACGGGGATGCGGCAAGGGCATTGGAACTTGCAGGTGCCGAACCTGAGATTGTACATATAAATAAGCTTAAATCAAAGCAAAAAAATTGGAAAGACTATGCAATTCTTGTAATTCCCGGCGGCTTTTCTTATGCAGATGCTTTAGGGGCAGGTAAACTCTTTGCCCTCGATTTAAGCAATTACTTTTTTGATGAGGTAAGCGAATTCGTATCGGCAGGAAAACCCGTTATAGGCATTTGTAACGGTTTTCAAGTATTGGTAAAATCAGGTATTTTGCCAGGAAAAGAAAAAGACGGAAAGATAGTTTTAGATAAGGACGGCTATAAAAACAGGCTGGCCACCCTAACCTACAATAAACATGGAAGATTTGAATGCCGTTTTACAACTATGATTCCTCAAAAATCAAACTGTATTTGGACAAAAGATTTAAAAGGGAATATATGCTGCCCCATAGCCCACGGCGAAGGTCGGTTTTTAACGGATTCTCAAAAAACTCTCGATGAGTTGTTTGAAAAAGGACAGGTTGCTTTAGTTTACGGAGGGAAGGAAGCCGATAAGGGTATTCCGGCAAAAGGAGAATATCCTTTTAATCCTAACGGATCTCTTGCTGACATAGCCGGTATATGCAATGCTAAGGGAAATGTGCTTGGCCTTATGCCCCATCCCGAAAACAATGTAGTCATAAGAGAAAGGGATTCGGAAGAAGAAAAAGAACGCACAAGGCTTTGTCTTGATATGTGGAAGGCCGGGGTCGATTACGTTCTATAAAAAAATATTTTAAGAAATATTTTGAGGTATTTGCATGAATAATTTTTTTCGAAAATGGAAAATGCTTGTTTTTATTGCACTATCAACTATTTTTTTTATCTCCTGTTCAAAAAATCTAGGTTACGGTGTATTAAACTGGTCAATCCCCGAATATAACCTTGCTGCAGGAGATATAATACCGGTTTATGTAAAATCAAATATTGAAAGAGTTTACATTGTAGGCCTAAACGAAAAAACTACAGTGAGGGTAGAAATTCCTCTTTCACAGCTTACCTTTTTTGAATCAAAAAAAGATGCAGCTAGGTTTCAGGCAAGATTAGCCGAGCATAAACATGCTTATGCAAGGGTTAAATTAGACGGCCTTCCGATGCGGTCAAACCCTGACAACACCTCAAATCAGGTTTACCGCTTAAGATTAGGACAAGTTGTAAAGATTCTATGGTTCGGGGAAGGAATTCCTGTTCTAAAAGGCGGGAAACCTATGGACGGCCAATGGTATGAAGTTATAACCGAGGACGGTGTAAGAGGCTGGTGTTTTTCATATAATCTTGATATCTATGATGAGCGGGAAAGAGGCTCCTCCGAAAGCATAAATTTAGCCCAAGAAAAAGATGAAGAGCTCGAGGCTGTTTTAAATGAATTCTGGTACCCTGAAAATTACAGAAAAATGATAAATAGCAGACAAGTTGATCTTGATAAAATGAGCCTTACTTGGGGCTTTTTCCCCGGCTTACGCTCAGGTATTGCAAGAATAGAGCTTCAAAACACAAGGCTTTCTTTTCCATATACTCAGGTTATCAAAGTAGGAAACAAATATCTTTTTGAAGGCTCTAACCTTTCGATGCAGATAAGGGGTAAGGATATCATTAGCCTTGAGTTCTCCGATGACAGCGGAAAACATAGGCTGGAAAACTTTATCACCCTAAATGCTTCACCTGAAGATATAATCAATAATGAGCTAAAAAGAAGAGAGGCTGCAATAGAGAAAATAGCCAAAACTTCATCCGAATTTACATCGGAGAATTTCGGTTCTTTAAAAATACTGTCTGACGGGCAATTTATCTGGAGCGGGTATACCCTTATAACCCCTTCAATTATACCTTCGGGAGCAGGTTCTTCGGGAAAAGTAAGCTTAAAATATTTTTTGGATAAAAAACTTTCATCCGACTATGATGGTGTTTTAAGTTTTAAATTTGAAAAAACGGCAGAACCTGTTGTATTTATGTACAGTATTTCCTCAAAGGGACTCCGTCTTGAAGCGGTGGAATCTTCAGGGATAAATGATAATATCGTGATGCGCCGAAGTTTGAACCCTGTGATTTTATTTTTTGCAGCAAAATAATGCTATGCCTTTTGTTCAACTTTCGAAAATTTCCCTTGCCTTTGGGGACAGGGATATTTTAAAAGACATAACCCTCATTTTAACGGCAGGAACAAAGGCTGCCCTTACGGGAGCAAACGGCTGCGGTAAATCTACCTTAATGAAGATTGTTGCAGGTCAGATAAAAGCCGATTCAGGGGGTATAGCATCAGAAAAAGATACATCAATAGCTTATCTTCCTCAATCCGGCATTGTCCATAAGGGAAAAACCTTGGCGGAAGAAGCCGAAATGGCCTTTGCTTACGGCTATGATATTATCAAGGCCATGGACGCTATAGGCGAAAAAATGAAAACAGAAAAGGATGAACAAAAACTCCTCGCCTTGGCAAACGATTATCACACCTTGCAGACAAGACTTGAAAATTCAGGCTGGAATTCAAAAAAAGGACTTATCGACGAAACCTTACGCGGCTTAGGCTTTTCTTCTTCCGATTTTAATAAGAATACGGACAAATTTTCAGGGGGCTGGCAAATGCGTATCGCCCTTGCAAAGGTTCTTTTACAAAATGCCGACATACTGGTTCTTGATGAACCCACAAACTACCTTGATATCGAAGCCCGATCTTGGTTAGAGCTTTGGCTTAAAAAATTTAAGGGAGGCTTTTTACTTGTAAGCCATGACCGCTACTTTTTAGATCAAACGGTAACCGAAACTTACGAGCTTTTTAAGGGAAACTTAAAAAAATATAAGGGAACCTACAGCGATTATGAAAGAATAAGAACTATTGAAGTTGAAGGCCTTATAAAGGCCTATGAGCAGCAGCAGGAAGAAATAGCAAAAACCGAAGACTTTATCCGTAAATTCAGGTATACCGAAAGCAGGGCAGCCTTGGTGCAGGACAGAATAAGGCGGCTCGAAAAAATGGAAAAGATAGAGCTTCCCGAGCACCTAAAAAAAATACGCTTCAGTTTTCCTCCTGCCCCCCATTCGGGGAAAATAGTCTTGCAGGCAGAAGGAATAAGCAAGGCCTATAACATTGCTGGAAGCAGGGCTTACAGCCCGGCTGTAAGCCCATCCCTTGGCCAAACCGGCGGTCTTCACAGGGTAATCGAAAATTTGGATTTAACCGTCGAAAAAGGAGAACGCCTTGTGTTGGCAGGAAAAAACGGTGCAGGAAAATCAACCCTTTTGCGTATTCTTGCAGGGGAGGATAAAAACTTTACGGGTAACTTAAAGGAAGGAGCCGGTGTGAGGATGGGCTATTTTTCTCAAGACGAATCCGAAACCATTACGGGAAGCGAAAGCATCATCAGCCTCCTTGAGCGCTCGGCTCCTACCGATCTTGTTCCAAAACTTTATGATATGCTTGCAGCCTTTTTATTCCGAGGAGATGACATTTATAAAAGCCTTTCGGTCTTATCGGGAGGTGAAAAATCGAGACTTGCCCTACTCCTTCTTCTTTTAAAGCCGTTAAACCTTTTAATCTTGGATGAGCCTACAAACCACTTAGACCTGCACTCAAAGGATGTGCTTTTGGATGCCCTAAAACGCTTTGACGGAACCGTAGTATTTGTATCGCACGATAAGGGCTTTATACAGGGCCTTGCAACAAGAGTATTGGAGCTCAAGGCTGATGAAGAGGGCTTAGGACCTTCAAGGATAAGGAATTTTCCGGGAACCTATGATTATTATCTTTACAGACTCGAACAAGAAGAGGCTGAAGATAAGGTTAGTCTAAAACCGAATAAACCTGCCGCCTCAAAATCAGGAAATATTTCGGATATCTCTGCAATAAGCTCAAAGCCGCAAGGATCGGCACAGCTTTCATATGAAGACCAAAAACGGCTCCGCTCGGAAAGAAGAAAATTAGAAAAAGAAGAAGAAAGGCTTTTAAACGAAATAGAAAAATGCGAAAAAGAAATAGCCGAAAAGGAAGCTATCTTAGCTCAACCTGAAGTTTATTCCAACGGAGAAAAAAGCAAGGCTGTTCAGAAAAAAATAGAAGAACTAAGAACAAGGGCTGAAGAACTTTCGGAAAGCTGGGCAGAGGCGGCTTCCAAATTGGAAGCAAGTGTCTAAATTGGAAAGACCTTTTACCACTTTAACGAAGTTATCGGAATTACAAACACCCCGTCTTTACGGCAGTAAGCAGCATTTGCTAAGCCGCATATAACACCCATAAACTTAGGATAGCCGGCCCCCTCAGCTTTTAAACTGTCCCTTATCTTAATAAGATTTGCGGCAGCCTCATCTATTTGATTTGCTCCAAGTTTAATTTCAAATGCGGTCCAAGAACCGTCCTTCATTTCTATAACGGCATCTATTTCCCGATTTTTATAATCTTGATAATGATAAACCGATGCATCAAAGGTATCGGCATACACCTTTAGGTCTCTTTCGCATAGAGCCTCAAACAAGAAACCCAATGTTGATAAATCGGATAAAAGAGTTTTTTCTCCGGCCCCAAGTAAGGCACAAGCCAAAGACGGGTCTGCAAGATGTCTTTTTTTCATTTGTTTGATACGCACGGAAGACCTCATATTATGAGAGAAAGGTAATTGATTATCGGTTAAAAAAAGACGATCAAAGATATTAAGATAAGTTGCGGTAGTTTCTATATCAATATCTTCGTAATCTATTGAGCTGATATCGTTTTTAAGGGTGCGGTTCGATGCCGTACTGCTTTCATTGCGGGCAAGGGATTTAAGAAGGAGCTTCATTTTTGATGCATCTCTTTTTATACCGTCAATCCTAAATACATCATCTGACAAAATAGCATGGAGATATTCTGCTGCCGTTTTTGATGAATTTTTAGCACTATGACCTACATTTGCAGGCCAACCGCCTCTGATTATTAAATTTATAATATCAAGCAGGCTGACTTCTTTTATCGGAGAATAACAAGACGCTCCCTCACAAATAGCCTTTAGCGAAACCTCCCCTGTAGAATCCTTTGACTCATACAAGGACATAGGTCTCATCCTCAATCTGCCTATCCGCCCTGCACCGCTGTGCAAAATTCCTTTATGATTAGGTGTGGCCGAACCGGTAAGGATAAATTGACCTTTTTTGCCCCTCTTATCCACTTCAAAGCGTACAGCATCCCATAAAAGAGGAACATCCTGCCATTCATCTATAAGACGGGGTGTTTCACCCAAAAGGACAATATCAGGTGTCATCTCGGCCATTTTTCGATTTTGAAAAGAGCCTTGAGGTGAACCTAAGTAAAAAGAGCTTTTACTGTGATAGGCTGATGACCATGTTTTACCGCACCATTTAGGCCCTTCTATGCAGACAGCTCCAAAAAGAGTCAAATATAAATCTATTTTATCATCTACAGCACGTGGAATATAATTTTGAACCTTTATCATATAAAATTCCTAGTAAATAAATTATATACCAATCCTATATATTTTGCAATGCCAGTCCTATATATTTTTGAATATTAACCCCATATATTTTGCAATGCCAATCCGATATATTTTAAAATATTAATCATATTGATTTCACTTATAGAAAGAATAAGCTAAATCAAAGTAAAAAAGGTGTTATTTTTTTTCTTTTTCAAGTTTTTTGTCGGCAAATTTAAAAAGCTTCCCCGAAGTTACAAGATAAGCACCGGCGGCCAAAAAAAGGACAAACATGACTATTCCGAATATCTTCATAAAATCTCCTCCCTTACTGCCGAAAAAATAAACAAGGCTGTACAAGACGGTAATGTTACATATTGCAGCGATTGAGTCATAAATTAAAAATTTATAAAAAGGATATTTTACAAAGCCGCTAGTCATTGAAACGGCATTCCTTACACCGAAAGGGATAAAGCGGCAAACAATGTAGGTAAAAATCCCGTGTTTTTGAAGAGCCTTTAAAAGCCGGTAGGTGTTCTCCTTTGTGATAATCTTTGAAAAAAGCCGGATAGATATGGTTCCTTTGGCAATAAGCCGCCCCCAAAAGTAGACCATACAGTCACTTATAATTGCTCCTGCATAAAGAGCTGACAAAAAATGGGGAATGGAAGCCTTTTCTCCTTGAGAAAGAAGAGCTGACATTGCAACAAGAACATCTTCTGAAATAGGTATATTTAACCCGCCTAGAAGCAGACCTATAAAAGCCACAAGAGGAAAATAGGTTATATAGTTACCTATCCAATTCAAAAACGCTGTAAGCATGTGAATAATATTACATAATTTTAAGTAAAAATTCAAGCTCTCTTTGCCATATTTTTACCGATATTTCTGACGGCATAAGCCACTGTCCTCGGGGAGAAAGAGAAAAGCCCGTAACCGAGGCACCCTCTGGACTGCATGACCTTTTAAACTGTTGAGAGAAAAAACGCTTATAAAAAATATTCAGCCATTTTAAAATTTCGGCCTTGGAATATCGTGAATCCTTAAAGGCCTCACTTGCAAGAAAATATACCTTTTTAGGTGAAAAACCGTTCCCGATTGCATGATAAAGAAAAAAATCGTGAAGCTCATAAGGGCCGATTATATCTTCGGTTTTTTGAGATATTTTTCCGTTTTTAGGCGGAAGAAGTTCAGGACTTACAGGAGTATCTATAATGCTTAATAGAATATCATAAAAATCGGCATTTTTCTTTTCATCTTCAAAGAAGACCTTATTATCGGCAAAGGCAAGTATACAGTCCTTTAGGAGGGTCTTTGGAATTGAAGAGTTGACCTCGTACATTGACATCTGATCCCCCCCGTATGTCATCCAGCCTAGGGCTGCCTCAGACAGGTCTCCCGAACCTACCATAATACCGCCGATTTGATTTGCCTTATCCATCAAAATTTGAGTCCTCTCACGGGCTTGAGCATTTTCATAAGCAATATCATGATTATCGATATCCTGTCCTATGTCTGAAAAGTGCTGCACCATCACTTTTTCTATAGGGATTTCCAAAACGGTACAGCCTAAAAGATTGGCCAGAGATAAGGCATTATTCTTTGTTTTTTCGGTAGTGCCGAAGCCAGGCATAGTAAGGGCATAGATGTTTTTAAGGCCAGCATTTAAAAGTTTAAGAGCATAGGCAGATACAAGAAGAGCCAAAGAAGAATCTAAGCCGCCTGAAATACCGACAACGCATTTTGAGCATCCTATAAACTGAAGGCGCCTTGCAAGGGCTGAGCTTTGAAAAAAAATAAGCTCCGAAAAGAAATTCTTATAGATAAACTTTTTATGAATTTTATCGCAATCGGGTAAAAAAGGATTTTTTTGTACATGATAATTTAAAGTCTTTTTGGTGTCGGAGCGTTCTTTTTCTATTGCAATTTCCCAATCGGAATCAGAATTTTGTAAAAACCTTGAATCTAATTTTTGACCCTTCAAAAATTCCGTATCAATGTCGGAAGAGATGTAAAGCTCTTCTTTTGGAGTAACAGACTGTTTTTTAAAAAGAGGCTTTTCTAAAATGTTAGTAAACTTGAGTTCTTTTCCGTTTTCAAAGATACCGCATTCTCCTGCAAAAATATAATCCGAAACGGACTCCCCTATGCCGCAGTTTGCAAACGCAATGGCCGATTTTTTTGCGGCTGAAAGAGCCTTATACTCCAGCCTCATAGCAGAAGATCCAAGAGGTTTTGAAGGCTCTGCAAGAGGATTTAAAATAAGGTCTGCAAAAGAAGAAAAATCAAAAGAAAATGAAAAATCCGTATTACAACCGGAAGAATTCTTATGGCTTACAATAAATTTAAACTCTTTTCCAAAGGGGATATTTTCCCCGAAAAGCCGAATCAGGCAAGGTTTTTCTTCAAAATCTGAAAAAATAGAACTTAAAAATTTAGAAGGAAGATGGGGTAAAAGGGCTATAAGTTTTCCGCTTTCGATTACCGCCGAACAAGTGTAAAGATTCTGTTTATACAAAAATGGAAGACCTACAACGGATAAAATAGAAAATTGTTTAGTTTTTTCGGCTAATAGTTTTACCGCATCAAGAGCTTTTTCGATCAAAAGCGACTGCTTAAAAACAGAACCTAAAGAAGCTCCGGTAATCGAAAGTTGGGGGAAAAGGAGCAGGTTCACTCCGTCTTTTTCCGCTCTTTTAATTTCTTGAAGATGAAGATTTACATTTTCTTCTATGTCTGCAAGGGAAATTCCAGGAGAAGAAACTGCAACACGGTAAAAGCCCAGCTCTTCAATACAAAAGTTAAAGCCTTTTTTATCCATCTATTTTCCTTTTTTTTCTTTTAATTTTTTTTCTTGTAAATAAAGAATGAACATCGCGGCGATAGAACCTAGAATCATTAAAGCGCATAGGATTTGTCCCGTAGATATATTTGTCCACGATTCATAAACATAAATATTAGCCGCTCCGGATCCCAACGATATAGGATAACCCTTATTTGCATCGGGCTGGCGGAAGTATTCGATAAAAAATCTAAAAAAACCGTAGCCCAGCGTATAAACACAAGCCAAAAAACCGTCAAACGGCTTTTTTTTGCGAATGAGCCATAAAATCAGCCAAAGAACAATTCCTTCAAAAAAAGCCTCATAGAGCTGGCTGGGATGGCGGGGCAAATTTATCATAGCAGCCCCTTCTTGCACGGCAAGACCTGCTTTTTCTGCAAAATCCCTTACCCAGCTTTCGGCCAAATAAAACCGGTCCGAAATAGGAGTTTGAGGAAAAATCATCCCTATTTTACTAGTTGTTATGCGGCCGTAAAGCTCTCCGTTTGCAAAGTTACCTAGACGGCCGAAGGTATAACCTAAGGGAATCGAAACAGCCATAAGGTCTGCAACTGCCGTAAATTTAAATTTATATCTTTTTGCCCAAAGAACTACACCCAAAAAACCGCCTATAAAACCTCCATGATAGGACATTCCCTGAAAACCGGTAAAGTTTAGTTTTCCGGCCCCATCCCTTGCAAATGGCCAAAAAATAAGCCAAGGGGCTTTTAAGTAGGTTTCGGGATTATAGACAAGGGTGCCGAAAATTCGTGCGCCTAAAATAAGGCCCAAAATTCCCCAGATAAAAAGATTTGCAATATCATCCTGTGTCATAGCCTTCTGGCTGCCGGAATATCTTTCAAATTCACCGTGCTTTACCTGATAAGAAAACAAAAAATAGGCTATTCCAAAGGCGACAAGATACATAAGACCGTACCAGCGTAAAAAAGGCAGCCCCGGAATAATTTCAGGATGAAGCCATGAAGGGTATTGTATAGCTAAAAGCATCGCCAACCTCTATTATAATTCAACTTCTTTGATAGGCGAACATATAATTTGTCCGGTTTTTTCATCGAAGTCAAAGAATACATTATGATGAGTTTCCATAACTTCAAAATAGCGTCCATGGCTTTCAAGGACGACTCCGGGATAAACGGAACCGGTAACCTTAATTTTTGAAGGAATATGAAATTCAAAATTTTCTTTTAAATTAAATATACGCACCGTAAGAGCACTGTTTCTTTTTAAAAGTTTAACTTTTTTTTGCCTTAGAACGTCAATATCAGGAGGATTATCCTGCAAGTCTTTTTCGATTTTTGCCAGCTCGGCATTATTGGCTTCTATTTCTTTTTCACGGACTTCAATTTCATCTTTTATTAAATAATCCTGCCCGAACGAAATAATTGTTCTTATTGTTTTTTCGGCACCCAAGTCATGAACCGATACTCCCTTTGCAGCGTGAATACTTCCTCCAAGCAAGACGCCGGGACTGCCTGTCAAATGAACGGCGCCGTTTGTTTTTACCAGGCACTTAAAACAATAAGAAGCTATACTTATATCTCCTCCGGAAAAAACTCTTGCATTTTCTGCATATTGAAGGTTTGTTTTGTCTTTAGCCCAAACGGTTCCTCTGCCCTTTCCGTTTATTCCTCCGTTTAGTGTAAGAGAAGCTTCAGAATAGATAAGAGCCTTTTCAACTGTGCCGGTTATGGTCAAGTCTCCCTTTGATTTTACCTTTACATCATCTTTGATATCACCTGTAATAATAAGATTTCCCGGAAAGTTGATATCTCCGAATTTTTCATCTATATCGTTTTGAATTGTTTTAAGAGATGAAACAGACAGAGTATTATTAAAGAAAGAAAGCTCTCCCGCTTCGGCTGCAAAAAACTTAATTACATGTTTTTCTTCGGTAACTTTTATGGTTTCATCATTAGCAGGTATATCCGAAGGTTCGGCATTTTTAGGATCAATAGGTTCACCGAAGACATTTTTACCTTTTTCGCCCTTAGGCGAAAGACGGGCTGTCAATATTAGAGCGTCTTTTTCTATTGTTGTAGTGCTAAGCTCCTCAGTAAAATTTACAGCCCATTCAAGTTTATAGGAGCCGGGGGCAATCGGAGGTGTTCCGCTTAATATTACAAACTCACATTCATCGTTTACCTTTCTTGCAGATTCTATAATCTCATTTATCCTATCATCTGAAATTGAGTCAAGAAGGTTGACTTCATTTAATGCGGTTTTTACGCCTATTACTGAAAGTCTTTCTCCTGCACCAAGACCCGGCTGCAAAATAAGAGAAGCTTCCATTTTATCACGGCTTATAACTGCTCTTACCTTTGCATCCCTGTACGGAACTATGCGTATCTTTAACCCCCGCTCAGTGTTTGCAATTAAAAGAAGGCCTGTTACTCCGGCACGAAGCTCGGAATGATTTTGTACTATGTTTCTTAAATCCAAGAAAAAGGGATCATTACCGGGAAGTCCCGGAATGGCTTGTCCGTAAACATCGACTCCGGCTTCTCCTAATCCGGCATCTTCAACCTCGTAAATAAGATCTCCTTTTTCGACAACTGTAAGGGTTTCGGCCTCGGAAAGAGGATAATCTTGGTCTACTGTAGGGTTTTCGACATCGGCAGTACGTAAATCCGGTCTTTTTAATCTGTCAGCAAGGCGCTGTACTTCATGATCCGGTATCTGCTCAAAATGAGTTATAAGTTTTTTATCGGGGCCTCTTTTGGGAGGAGTACCTTCGGCAATCCGTATCGATAATTCCATCTCTTGAGAATTTATAAATTCATTTAAGCTTTCTTTTATTTTTTCAGTATCAATATTTGCAATATTACTTCTCCGGATAAGTCTGCTTATGGTTGCCATATCTACTTCATTAGAAGAATCGGCACCTTTCCTTACATAAAGGTAAGCCTCGGTTTTATCTGTATTTGTCGTAATCCTTGCGTCAAAGTTGGGGTCAAGTTCAAGAGGCAAAGGAACAGGCTCTATCCCCGAACCGGAATGTTTTTTTAAATAATCTTCTATAGTCTTTTTGCTGACAAGGGATGAGCTTTTTATTCCGTTCCTTTTTGCCTCAAGATAAATATCGTCAGCTGAAGGACAATTTTCAGGTTCAAGGAGCTCCGTAAAGGTTAAAATCCACTTTCCGCTGTTATTTTTCTTTAATGTCCATGCCTTTTCCATATACTTTTTTCCTATACTTTAAAGCCCTGCTTAAGAGCCTTTGCTATTTTTGTTTTTAACAGTAAATTTTCGTTCCTAAGCGCATTTATTTCAAACTGTTGAGATTTTATAATTTCACTCATTTCACCCGAAGACAGCACCTCGCCTCCTATCAGGTCATCCAAATATTCCATTTTTGACTTAAAATCGGTTTCAGCCTCAGCTTCCGCCGACATAAAGGAATAATCCGAAAACTCTTGAAAGTCTTGTCCACTATAATTTTCGGCTTCAGACTGAATAAGTTTATCCGCTATTCTATACATAGCCTGTGAAATCATGGACTGAGGTTTGTACTTTATAACGGGAAGCCTTGAAGCAAGGGCCTTATCCTGAACTGCATCAGTATATATTATCCCCAGATGCTCAAGATCTATATTTAGATACTGCTTTGCAGAACGGCGTATCTTCACGGCTTTTTCCGCATCATTCGGGTCATCCATCATATTCATTATAATACGAGGCTTAAAATGAGAAAACTTACTTAAAAATTTTTTAGTATTTTCGGGATCAAGGCTCATTAACTCTTGTGTTATTGTCGGGATATAAAGACGCTGCATACCGGGAACATCATTTTTAAGTTTTTCAAAAAAAGCTCCGCCCTTAGATTTTGCAGGAAATGAAGAACACATCATCCTAAACACTATATTTTTTAAAAAAACATAGGCATCAAGAGTTGAGGTAACTGAAGGCGATGTTATAATTATTCCCTTAGGCGACAGTAAAAAAAAGTCTAAAATACCCAAATGAGTTCCGGCTCCTAAATCTAAGATCAAAAAATCGGCTTCCATCTTTAAGAGTTCTTTTACCAAAGAATTACGCTGATATATTTTTAAAGCTGCAAAACCCGGAATTTCGGAATCCCCCGGAATAAACCTCACATTTTCATATTCGGTTTCAATTATTATATCTTTAAATTCGGCTGCCTTTGTTAAAAAAGTACCTATACCGTTTTTACGGCCTTGAATACCTAAAACTAGGTGAAGGTTTGAAGCTCCCAAATCAAGGTCGGCCAAAACGACTTTTTTTCCGGCCTGCCCTAAGGCAATTGCAAGGTTTGCCGCTATAAGACTTTTACCTACACCGCCCTTTCCGCTGGCAATAGGAATTATTTGCATAAAGACCTCTCCCTTTTTAAGCATAAAATCAATATTACAGTATCAATATACAAAAACCACCTTGTTACCCGTGTCTGTAAAACAAACATATCAGCCGTCCAATCCGTTAGGCTTACAAAGCTTGCAGTTTTTATCAAAAAGAACCATGATGCAATTATCGATAAAAATTTAATAAAAGCTATCATTCTTAAAAGCAGATGAAATTCTTTTTCATCATGAAGTAATAAAAGGAAAAACACGGCAGGTATACATAAGAATGCAAAACAGGCCCAGTCAACAATGCTTAATGGCCACGGCTGTTCCTTTTCAATATATGTAAACAAGAGAACTTTGATTATTTCGATTACCAACCCTGATATGTAAAACATATAAGGCAAAACTCGTCTCATATTTACAGTTTACGTAAGTAAAGCCTTGCGGTCAAGAGGGGAAGGCTTTATTTTTCTTTTGCGGTTTTTTTTGCATCTACTTTGAAGAAAAGAAGTTTTTCCGTTTCAAAGCCTGAGTTTAAATCTACTTTCCAATAAAACAAATTCCGTAAACCCATTATAGGATTTTTTGCCTCAGAAATTTTTTCGTATATAGGTAAGATAATAAGCTCAGCGGCCTCATTGGATTCTATAGTAAATACGGTTTTTCCTTCAGGTTCTTCAATTTGAATCCAAGACACCTTTGAAAAAATATTTTTTATCTGAGAGGCTTCATATTTTTGATCATCGGCATAAACCGAAACTGAAGGAGCCTTTCTTTCGATGCGGCTTACGGCTAAGTCTATCTCAACCATAAAATAAGCGGAAAGATTAAAAGGACTTTCATTTTTTAGAATATATTGAACCTGTACGCCCTGATCATTAAAGCTGTATTGTTTACGCAAAGAGGCCAGCTGATTAAAACTGCGGAAACTGCCTTCGGTTTTCATTAAAAGCTCAAATTTAAGCCTGTCGAATCTTACATCTTGATAAAGATTTTCGGAAAAAACAGGCTTGGCAACCGCCGATTTAAAATCGCCGTTTTTAATTATCTCAAGTTCATCCGAGGATATAAGATGATCTATAAACAAGCCTGTCTCTTCAGAGCAAATATCTGCATAGTTTTTATATGCTGAAAATACATCCAGCTCAAAAATTTTCCCTCCCAAGGCATGAACATACATATTAAGGTATTCTCTTTGCGATATAAACTCTTTAACACCGTCCAGATCAAAATCCAAACTGGTCAAAGAATCCGCAAAAATACCGGGAATTCTTGTTTGTTTTTCCGCTAAAAGTAAATTACGATAACAATAATGCCTCAAATCTCTGTTATATTTTATATGTTTATAATCCAAATTAAAAAGTATACCGCTTTCGGCCTTCCACAAGTCCAATAAAGAATTATTTTTACGGGCCTTATCGCCTCTAACTTGGTTTACCAGACTATGAACATATATCATTTTTGAATACATAGAGTAAACATTAGGTTTATTGTACAAAAGCTGTTTAACCGATGTATTTGCAAGCTGATTTGAAAATATTACATTTGAAGATATAAAACCTTTTTGATATATCCTTTTATTTTTAAGGATTTGGCCGGCATGATTTAACGAAATAACCGAATCGGGATAAGAAACACGCTCAAAAAACTCTTCCATCCATGATTTCTTTCCTTTTGATTTATCTAAAAAGCGGACGGCAGTTTCCCTCGACAAAAATACTACAACGCTCGTCTCGGTAACTACGCTTGCATAATTGCATAAAAAATCATAAAAGGCAGCAGGTTCTAAGTTAGTGTTCTCAAATTCATAAGTGGAAGGAATACCGAATAATATTTTTCCTCCGTCTTCCATACAAACAGGAGCAAAGGCATTTAAACCGGCTTTAATAAAAAAACGGAAATCCAGTAAGCAATACTCCATTCCGCATTTTTGTAAATTGGAAATAATATTAGGATGCCATGCAAAATAAGGAAGATACATTCCACGGGGCCTCTTGTAAGAATGTTTGCGCAAAGTATCCGTCATATACTCTATTTGACCTATCAGGTCCGATGAGGGAATCATCGAAATAAAAGGCTCATAAAAGGCATTACCTAAAATTTCGATTTGTTTTCTATTGTGCATCTCATAAATAACATCAAAAAAAGGAGAATTTTTGCGTTGTATCCACTCCAAGAATCTTCCGCTGAAGACTAAGGTAAAGGGAATTGAAGAAGAAGCATATAAATTTGAAAAAAAATCCTTGTATTCTTGAGTATAGTCTTCTCTTGAAAGCTCATCAATTATGTTATAGTCTGCATGAACGGCAAAACATATCTCCAACTTTTTTTTACTGTTTTTTTCCACAAAAACCTCTTTACACTTTTAGAATGTTACGATTATAAATTATAACTTTAGCCTTGTCAATCCTGCCTATTTTTCGTTATCAGTTAAAAATTAAAAAACGGCGATAAATCGGTAAGATAAAAGGCCGATATCATAAGTCCCATGCTTATCAAAAAAAGAGAAGCTTTTTTCCATTCGCTAAAAAATTCATTACTTTCAACCTTTTGTTTTATTGCATTTAAGATAAACAAGAACACAAAAAGACTTAAAAAACCTGCAACAATCAGAGCAAGACCCTCTTGATATGTAGAGGCTTGGTAAAGACAAAAAAATACGAGCCCCCAGCTAAAAATTTTTTCTTCAGGTTTTGAAACACTAAATTTAGGATAGACAAGTTTAACAAGCAAATTCAAAAATTCTAAAAAACTTACAGCCAAGATAGGAAGTAAAAAATGAAGTCCTAAGGTATTTAAAACATAATGGCATAATGCCCAAATTAAACTGACAGATATGTATAAGCTAATAATATTTTTAATAAAAAATAAGTATATTTTTTTAGGGCTTTCAAGATAAACATAGAGGCAGTCCAATCCTATGCCATATACAAAAACTATCGAAGATACAAAGGTATAAAATATAATAAAACTCATTCTTACTCTCCCATCCTAATAATAGGTAATTCTTTTGTAACGGAAAAATAAATCCAAATTATAAGCCCAAGAATAATAAAGGCTCCGGCCGTCGTCCCTAAAAAGCGGAAAGGAGGATGGGATGCAAAATAAGGCAGGCGAAGCGAGAAAAAACCCGATGACACGGGAAAAGAAATTGAACCGAAAGCAAAAAATTCCCTTAACGCCGATACAAGTAAAATCAATACTGAATACCATATAGGTACATCCAAGGATTCGGACTCTTCATAATACTGTTTTAAGCCCAAAAAGATAATGTACGAAAATGTTAATATATAAGTATATATCTGAATAGGGCCGTATATTATCGGTAAAATACCTTCCAGCAAAGTATTAAATAGAACCGTGCCCGTAATCATAAAGATACTTACAAACACAGAACTGAAACGGTTTATATCCATCAGCTTGCCCGCATAATTTCCTAAAAGCCCTAAAAAAAAGATAATCCACAATGAAACAGCTAAAATAATTCCGTATGCAAAATTTGAGGCAGCAGGAATTATGGGGCATAGGCCAAAAAGAAAAACCGTTAATTTTTTATCTGCGGCCATTTATTTTTCCTCCTTATTTTTTATTACAACTTGCTCAAAAGCAGCTTCTAATTTTTTTTCGGAAATACCGATAATCAGTGGCGTTATTCCGTAATAGATCGCCGCTTTATCGGCGATTCCTCCTCCCAAACCGCAAAAAAAGCATCGACTTACATTTTCTTCCACAAGATACAAAAACATGCCTTGATACATTCCGTATTTTCCGCTCATATTTAAAAAGGCAGCATAACCTTTTTTTTCTTTTACCTTTACTTCAAAAACAGCATTACAAAAATTCATGTTCAAAGATGAAGGTTTTAAAGCTTTTATAAATTCGGTATTACTATATTCCAAGCAAAGCGGAGAATTTTTTAGAATATAATCGGCTTCCTGTAAATAAGCATCTTGTTTAAGGCCTGAGATGATATAGCCGCTTCCCCATAATACGAAACCGGCTGCAATAAAAAAAGAAAAAAGCAGGGCATATTTTTTTATTTTTTCCTTATTGGGATTATTCATAACGCCTCCTGTTTTTAGCCTGTATTTTTATCTCAAGTTTTTCGATAAGTGGAGAAATAATATTACTGAGAATTATAGCAAAGAAAATGCCTGCCGGAGAAGAGCCCTGAGCGCATATAAAAAATGCAAAAAGCCCTGTAAAAAAGCCGCTCATAGCCTTTCCATATTTGGTTTTGGGAGAAGACGCCGGCTCCGTCATAACAAAAAAGGCTGCAAATAAAATACCTCCCGTTAAAACAGCCGAAAGTATATCCCCTGTAAAATAAATATTTGAAACAGGAACCATACCTAATGCCCAAACTAAAAAAGCATAGGTTACCAAAAAAACTGCCGGAAGAATATAATCGGCAGCTTTTATAGAAAATAATATTATTGATGAAATCAGTGTAATTATATTGTACCGGAAAGCCGGTATGGAAGATGTAGAATTTACAAAAAGGCTTATATAGCCTTCAGGCAGGGTTACACCTACACTATGTAATAAAAGAGAGTTAAGAGCCGATGTAACGGCAAAATCGGTTTTAAGTTTTAAAAGCCCGTTTGCTTCCATAACGGCAAAAAAAGAGCCCTTTTCACTTAAAAATGAAAAATTTGAAATTATAGCCGGGAAGGCTTCGGGACGGGAAATATATGCCATACATACGGCAAAGGCAACGGGATTTATCCAATTATGCCCCGTACCGCCGAAAACTGTTTTGACAATAAATACCGAAAAAGCGCTTAAAATAAAAACAAAAATAAACCCTATACTTGTAGGCATAAAAAAGCCTATCAAGAGACCTGAAAGTATCATTTCGAGGGAGAAACTTAATTTAGAGAGAGCTAAGTACCTAAGCAAATTTTCTACAAATATGACACCCAAAACGGCACTTATAAGATTTAAAAGAGCATAAAAATCCGCACTTATTGCAAGAATTAAAATTTGGATACCCAAAAGGGAAAGAACTGCAATATTTATTTTAAAAACCGGCAGCCGTGTATAAACAAAGGGAGCCGCCGTCAAAGACATATTTGAATAAGGTTTCATATAGAACTTCCTTTTTTAATTTTTTTTGACATCTCTAAAATAATAGAGCATAGGGGAATGCGTGACGGACAGCAAGCAGAGCAACAAGCACAGCCGCTGCAAATCTCTATTTGTTTTAGGATATCTTCATTTAAGGCAGACCTTTCAATAGCCGTCACAATTTTTTTAGGTTCCAAATAAAGAGGGCAAGAACTAAAACATAGACCGCAATTTATGCAATCATCGGTAGAATATTTTTTTATATTGTCCTTTCCGGGTATATGAATGGATTTCAAAGTGCTTGTTACAGGAATATCCAAACTGTCTACAGGAATACCGCCAATAAGGCCATTCAATATAATCTGTGCGGGCATTGTCTTAAAGCCTCCGCATTCTTCTATAAGATTTCCTATAGGAGTACCGATTTTAACTTTTAGAACTTTGGGCTCATTGATAGCCTTGCCCGTTACAAGAATATAAACTGAGGTGATAGGATTATTTGTCCTTACAACCTCATATGTATATATAGCTGTAGGTATATCGATTAAAAAAGTATTTTCCTTATTTTCAAAATAATTATTTTGAACAAGTGGATAATAATTTGAAGCATTTATAAATTTCACCTTACAAAAAGGTTCACAGACTTCAGAAATTTTTTCCAGCTTATAAAGATCGCTTTTAACTAACTTATGAATACAGGTCAGCGAAGCTGCGTTAAGCACTTTTGCCGCTATGCCCAATCCCTCAGCAACTTCTTCAAAAAAATTGTCAAACAGAATTGAATCAACTCCCGAAGAAGGGTCCTTATCAAAGAGGCTGATGTAGATATCAGCCCCGCCCTTTTTCAAAGCATTTCTTATCCGGTAAGCAAGAGGTACCGGTGAAATCTCAGCCGTATTTAAAATTCCCGAATAATCTATTGCTCTGATGATTTCAGAATAAGAAGAAGTTCTCCATGGGTAATCGGCCGACGGACGGCCTAAAATATCAAAAGATCCTTCCAGTTTTACGGCCGCTGTATGAATATGTTTTCCGTCAGGGAGGGTAAAATCAACAAAGTCATACACGATTCCGGGAATGGAAGAATATATGCCGATCGAAAAAGGCTTTTCAGTGCGTGCTATGATCTGACCTTCCTTTACAGTTTCACCCCTCATTACAATAGTCTCGGGCGGCTTTTTAGAGTCAAAAGCTATGGGGATAAAAGCCCTTTGGGGTAAAAACGCATTTCCTTCAAATGAGGCTGAAATTTTAGGATATTCTAAAATCTCTTTACCTCGCTTAAATCTTAAAAATTCAGTCATTTTTCAAACACTCGCAGTAATATAATCATTAAAGGCATTATAGCAGAAACAAGGGCAACAAGCAACGCCGCACTATTATAGCGGTTAAGAGGGAATTTTTTAGGCGCATAAGAAGCGGTAATAAACCTTCCCTGACTGTAAAGCAAATCCTCGATGGATGGACTTGCCCTAAAAGATATAACACTCTTTATAAACTCATCATCAAGACTAAATACAAGACCGGTTTGCTCGGTAACTACCCCTTTTTCATCTACAGAAAAATCGTTAAAACTCACCCTATCTTTTTCTTGGGGAGAAAGATCAACCCGTGTAAATGGAATAACCTTAGCATTCCACACATCCGAAATAAGGTTTCCCAGATCAGGCAATTCATCTCCTGTGCGGATATTTTTTAATTCATCAAAGGCTTTTTTTGAGAAGCCCGAAATTCCAACAGAGGATTCAGGCACTGGTAAATATAGTATATTTTTATAGGCCTTTAAGGTTTTATTAAAACTAAAGTATAAAAATAAGGCCGAAAAACCGATAAAAAGCACTGCACAAGAAGAGACAATCAACAGATGCCTTGTATGCCAAAATTTTGCAACAGATTCGGGATTCATTACATAGGCCCGTATTGTTTTATGAATTTTTTGTGTATCTATCCGCTCTTCAATAAAAAAGCTTAACCTTTCAATAATATAGGTCATAGAAGCTGAAACCGACAAAGCAAAGGCAAAAAGAACCAAAGAAATATTACTGTTGAATTTTGCAATTATTAGAGCAACAAAAGGAAAAAAGACTAAAAGAGGATTCTTTTTTATTCTGGATAAAAGCTGCTCCCTTGTAAATTTTAAAGAAGAACCTATAGCTTCTATCCAAAATGCGATTGTATACATAATTAAAATAGAAGATGAAAGGGCCAAGATTCCTTTTTGAAAGCCCGCATAAATAACAAAAGGGAGGGCTGCAGTAAGGTAAGTTTTTTTTCGGCTTGTGTAAAAAAAAGATAAAATAAAAAATATTAAAGCAGTTCCAAACTGAAATATTGAAAATGGAGAGTTGTTTTCTATATAAAAAAATTCGGTATTTTGTTTTAAAAATCTAAAGAAAGTCTTAGTTATATATTTTTCTGAAGGAATATACATATATCTGATATTTTCTTGGTCATTGATAAACCACTGAGCATATCTTTCCTTATCGGTAAAGGGAAAACCGGTATAGCCTTTTTCTTCAAAATCGGTAAAACGGCTTTCTATTGTTTGAGAGGAAATAATGCCTGTGATTCCGCTTTCTTCGGCAGCCTGTAAAATTGCAGGTTCATCGGCCTCCATAGGTAAAAACAGAATACGGTAGTCCTTCCACAATGTAGATTTTGAATTCATCGGAATGAAAATTATCAAGAAAAAAGAGAAAATCAATAAAAAACCTGCTACAATATCAATGCCGAATATGTATTTTTTAGGCTTATTCATAACTTTTATCCAAAATAAGCAAATAAAATTGAAGTAATAATACCCAGAATTATTCCTGCAACAGCTTCAACCGGCTTATGACCTTGAATTTCTCTTACAGCCTTAAAATCATATTCTTTGTTTTTTTCGGCAAACTTTGCACCGAGGTCGTTTAATGCCTTGGCTTGTAAACCGCTGGATCTCCTTACGCCCACAGCATCCCTTATAACTATCAGAGCCATAAAACAGGCAAAAATAAATAAATCCGAGTCAAAGCCCTGCCTTATACCTATACTTACCGTTAACGAAGCTACAAGAGCAGAATGGCTTGAAGGCATTCCGCCTGTTTTCCAAAGCACCAGCTCTATAAAATCAATTGGGGTTTTTATTGAGGCATTAAATAATGCAAAAATAGTCTTTATAACCTGGCATACCATCCAGCTTGTTATAGCAGACAAAAAAATCGGACTGGAAAAAAATAGTGTCCATTGCATTTTATACATTGTTTCCAACATATCACTAATTCTCTACAAAATAGCTCTTTTGTCAAGTCTATAAATGGTATATAATGTAAAAATGAGTAAAGAAAATAAAATTTTTTATATAGATGAAGATGATTCAGGCAGGCGATTGGACCGCGTAATACGGAAATTTTTAGAAAAGGCATCCCTTTCACTCATATACTCGGCAATACGCAAAGGCAAAATAAGGGTAAACGGTAAAAAAGAAAAAGGAGCCTATTTAACCCAAAAAGGCGATAAAATTGAAATGGATTTGAGCCTATTTGCTTTAACCGGCTCAGGCGGCGAGTCTCATACGAATTTTTTAGTTTCAAAACCTGATGTCTTATTAAAAACCGATGACTTACTCTTTATAAATAAAAAAGCAGGAGAGCTTGTGCATGGGGAAAAAAGCCTTTGTGAAGCTGTTTCGAAATATTTTCCTCCAAAAGAAAAAAGTCTTTCCTTTAAAACAGGAGCACTTCATAGACTGGATAAGGATACAAGCGGGATTCTAGCCTTTTCCCAAAGTTTAAAAGGCGCCCAAGATTTTTCAAAGGCCATGCAAGAAGGAAAGATAGATAAATTATACATAGGAATAACCGAGGGAAAGCCGGCTTTAAACGAATTTAAAAGCCGAATTGACGGAAAAGAATGCCTTTGCCTTATAAGAGTTCTTGAATTTTCAAAAAAAGAAAATTTAAGCCTTGTGCTTTTTAATCTTATAACCGGAAGAAAGCATCAAATAAGAATACAATGCTCCCAATTCGGCACCCCTCTTTTAAACGACAAAAAATACGGATCAAAGCAGCAAAAAGTATTTTCGGAAAATTTGCCGAAAAAAATTACATATTTTCTACACGCCTATAAGCTAACCTTTAAAGAATCATTTTCGGATAAATTACCAAAGGAGATTACCGCCCCCCTTCCTGAAAACTTTAGGAGGGCGGCCAAAGGTTTATTCAAGCTGGATTTAACAAACCTAAAAACTTAGCTCTGACAAGTACTTCATAACCTTAGCAACAGCATCTTTGTTCTTTCCGCTTATTGCACTTACCTGACTTACTATTTCATTTATTTGACTTGTATCACTTCCAATGCTGCTCATACTGTGGTCTATCATATGCGAAATTTCCACCAGTTTTGAAATTTCTTTGCTGACCTCGGTATTGCCTTTAAGTATTTCCAAGGATCCGTTTTTTACATCGTAAGTTATATCGCTTATTTCTTTTATGGCATCTAAAACCTGGCTACTTCCCGAACTTTGCTCTGTCATAGCATGCATTATGGAAGTACTGCCGTTATTTACCGTTGAAAGAATTTTCATTATTTCTGCAAATTGAATTTCTGTTGTTTCAGCAGCAGAATTCAGCCCTTCAATTTTAGCTTTTAAGTTATTTAATACGGCGGTAATTGTTTTACCTTGAACGCTGGACTCCTCTGCAAGTTTGCGAATTTCATCTGCAACTACGGCAAAGCCCTTTCCCGATTCTCCTGCATGGGCTGCCTCAATAGCTGCATTCATCGCAAGCAAATTTGTTTGACTTGCAATATGCTGAATAACGCTGGACGCTTCTAAAAGGCCGTCTGAATCATCGGTAATATTTTTAGCTATCGTATGTGCCGTCACGACTGCTTGGTTACCCGAATCTGCAGAAGCATTTAATTTTTCGATGGACTCTACATTATCTTTTACAGTTTTTGTTACAGACTGGATATTTGAAACCATTTCTTCTATGGTTGCAACCGACTGCGTAACTGCAGCTGATTGACTTTCAATATTCTTTCCTAAACTTTCTATACCAGCATCCATTTGTTTTAAAGTCTCCTGCATTTTTAAAACACCGGAAGATTGAGTTTGAATATGATTTCTGGCTGACAAGATATTATCGGTAATCTTGCTAACTGCAACGGAAGTCTTATCCATGTTAGTTGAAAGAAATTCAGCTGTTTCGCCTGAAAGGTTAACACTTTCATTAAGCTCTGTAAAAAACTTCTTATTGAAGCTTAAAAGTTTCCCTATATCAACAAGCAAAACAGCTATTTCATCCCTATTCCAGCTTGCAACAGGCTCACGTTTATAATTTCCATCAGCCAAATCTTTTACTATTCTTTGAATCAAAAAAATTCGAACTTCAATAGATTTTACTATAATGCCCAGACTCAAAACAGACAAAATCAGTCCGTAAATAAACAAGGGCAAAACGGAATTTATAAGCCGGATATGAATATTTTGATTTTGGAATCTGACTATAGGAGCTAGAACAAGAAGAATGACGGCTATAATACAAGTAATAGTCGCAATAGTAATTTTTTTTATCATAGAAAAGGATAAATACTTTTCTTCTACGGGAATAAAGGAAACCCATTTCTCAAAAGCTCGAATAGTGCTTGAAGAAAATATAGTTCCAAGCAAAAGTATATTTCCTACGGTACTGAAAAGAGACGATAAAAAAAGCCCCATTTCGTCTATAATTCCAATTTCCAAAGAAATAATAGGTACGATACAGGCAAAAAGTAAGGGAATCACCAATAAAAAGGTTTCATACATCAATATATTTTTTTTTGCTCTTTCAGGATTTTTTTCCCAATCTATAATTGAAGGAAAAAAAATCTTTTGTTTCACAAAGGGGCTTAAAATTGCAATAAGAATTCCTATTATAAAAGTCTTTGAAGTAACAATGGAACTCAAATTAACGGAATTTCCAACAAATATAGAGGTAGCAAAATTGCCTGCAATCCAGCCAATATTGGTAAATAAATCCAAAATCAGAATTTGTTTTGGCGGAGGCGGAACCTTTACACTAACTTTTTCCATAAAATTCTCCTTAATTAAAAACACAATATTTAAATATAATCCGATTTTAAACCATTTTTTAAAGTTCTGCAAGAGTCTAATAATGCTTATTTTAAACACTGCAAAGGGTATCATAAAAATTCTCGAGTTTATAAAACAGACTCATTTTATAGAACAATAAAAAACCGGTTCAAAATCCAAACAGATCTCAAACCGGTTTTTTCCTAATCTATTTTATAGTGAGCGTGGCGTAAGCATGGCATAAGCCTGGCTTGAGTCTATCTTTTTGCCCTTAAAGAATTAAATACGGCCAATAAGGCAACTCCGACATCCGCAAATACGGCTGCCCAAAGATTTGCAAGACCTAGAGCTCCCAAGGTTAAAAAGCCGATTTTTATACCGAAAGCCAAGGCTATATTTTGCCAAACTATTCTTCGGGTAAACCTTGCCTGCTTTATGGCGGAGGCAACAAGGCGGGGATTATCGTTCATAAGAACAACATCAGCCGCTTCAATGGCTGCATCGCTTCCTATGCCTCCCATAGCTATGCCTACATCCGAACGGGCTAATACGGGGGCATCGTTTATACCGTCCCCTACAAAGATAACCGAAGCCTTCTTATCCTTAGCTTTTACTTCATCGGAAATTTCCTCAAATCTTGAAACCTTTTCATGCGGCAAAAGCATTGAGGTGTAATTTTTTATACCCAAATCTTCTGCAATCTTTTTGGCCGATTTTTCATTATCGCCGGTAAGTATTTCGACCCTCGAAAGCCCCAATTTATTTAGATCGGATATAGCTTCCCTTGCTTCATTTTTAAGCGTATCGGTTAAAATCAAGCAGCCTATGTACTCACCGTCATAAGCGGCATAAACTTGAGTTCCGCCTATCTCATCCCCGTATAAAGGAATTTCTTTTCCTATGTTTTCGCTTATAAAGGAATTTTTGCCGGCTAAAAGAATCTTTCCCTTGTAATTTACCGAGATGCCTTTTCCGGCCTTTTCATAATAATCTGTAAGTTCGGTAGTTACAAAAGTTTTTGTTACCTCTTCAGACAAATTAATTAGGGCACAATCTTGAACGGCTTTAGCTATCGGATGATGAGAATTAAATTCGGTAAGGGCGGCCAATCTTAAAAACTCATACTTTTCTACATTTTCCGCAGGCATTAAGGTCATAACCTTTAGAACACCCTTAGTAAGAGTTCCGGTTTTATCGAAGACAACGGCATCGGCCTTCGAAAGAGAATCTATGTAATCGGCCCCTTTAATCAGTATGCCCCGTTTTGCTGCCCCTCCTATTCCTCCGAAATAGCCCAGCGGAACAGAAATAACAAAGGCACAAGGGCAAGAAATTACCAAAAATACAAGGCCTCGTGAAACCCAAGGAGCAAAACTTTCCCAGCCGTTAATAGGCGATGAAAAAATAAGTGCACTTAAAAGAGGCGGTAAAACCGAAAGAAGAACAGCGCCTATCGTAACGATAGGAGTGTAAACCTTTGCAAAAGAGGTAATAAAACGTTCTACCCTAGCCTTCCTATTTTGTGCGGACTCAATCAGCTCAAGCATCTTTGAGGCAGCGGTATTTTCTAAGGAAGCTGTTGTCTTTACCGTTATGACTCCAGTTAAGTTTACAAAGCCTGCAAGTACGGGGCTGTCCTTTTCTGCAGTACGCGGAAGGCTTTCTCCCGTCATAGATGAAGTATCAAGTTCGGCACTTCCTTCATAAATAATGCCGTCCAAGGGGATTTTTTCACCTGCTTTTACAAGAACCAAGGAACCGATTTTTACGCTTGCAGGATCTACAAGTTTTTCTTTAGAATCGGAATCATAAAGGCGGGCAAAGTCCGGGCGGAGGTCCATAAGATCTATGATTGAACGTCTCGATTTTTCGACGGCAGAATGTTGAACAACTTCACCTAAATTATAAAAAAGCATAACGGCGGCACCCTCAGTCCAATCTCCTAAAATAAAGGCACCGATTGTTGCAACCGACATCAAAAAATTTTCATCAAAAACTCGACCTTTTAAAATATTTTTTACCGAAGTCAACAAGACTTTATAACCTGCAACCAACCAAGCTATAACAAATAAAACAGTCGAAACGGCAACATAGAAATTTTTAATTTGTATTCCGGCTTCGTCAAAAAAAATTCGGCCAAGAATACCTGCAGCAAAAAACAAGGCCGAAATACCGAACTGCACTACCATCTCTTTTGAGGAGCCGTGATGATGTTCACAGCCGCAGCCTGAATGATCGTGTCCATGATGATCGTGGTGGTCATGCCCGCAAGAACAGTGCTCATCGTGCTTATGCTCGTAATGGCCGTGTCCGCTGTGGTCATGTTCGTGATGATCGTGGTGGTCATGTCCACGCATACGGCAATCTTTTTCTTCTTTATGCCCGCAGGAACAATGTTCATCGTGGTCATGCTCGTGGTGGCCGTGTCCGCTATGGTCATGTTCGTCACAGCCGTTGTGCTCGTGATGTTCTTCATGGCCTAGTCCGCAATGTTCATGATGTTCTTCATGCTTGTGTTCATTTTCTTTTTTAAAATCCATTTACCTGCCCTCCCTGATGTGTTCCAAACCTACGGAATATAGAATTCCGACATGGTTGTCATCGATTGTATAATAAACCTGTTTTCCGTTACGGCGGCTTTTTACTATCTTAGCCTGCCTTAAAATTCTAAGCTGGTGAGAAACGGCCGAAGCCGACATTTCTAAAACTTCAGCAAGATCAGCAACACAGAGCTCCCCTGAAATAAGAGCGGAAACAATTTTAATACGGGTAGAATCGCCGAAGTTTTTAAAAAAGTCTCCTAAATCGCTCATTGTCTGCTCATCAGGCATCTTAGCCCTTGCATGAGCCACGGTTTCTTCATCCGAAATACCTATTTCATCATCTTCCATCATATTTTATCACCTATTCATATGAACAAATGCTCATATGTTCATCTATCATTATAATAAATTTAAAAAATTTGTCAAGGCCCATCTTGCTAATAATTTCTTTTTTTGTTACAATAATGAAAGCATAACTTTGTTAAGGAGACATATATGGAAGTTCAATTACAAGAGCTTGTTGATAAAATCAAAAAAGACGGAGTTGCCGCTGCCGATGAAAAAGCTGCCGAAATTATCAGAGCAGCAGAGGAAAAAGCAAAAAATATTATCGAAAAGGCTGAAGCTGAGGCTCAGGAAAGCATAAAAAAGGCAGAAGCGGAAGCTCTTAGATTCCAAAAAGCTGCCGAATCTTCAATAGACCAAGCCGGCAGAAATACACTAATTTCATTCAGACAGGGTCTTTTAAATGAACTTAATGCCATTATAAAGGCTGAAACAGCCAAAAATTACGATTCCGCAGTTCTAAAAAATCTGATTCCAGAAGCAGTCAAGGGCTGGGTAAAAACCGGCAATACCGAGAATTTATCCGTAATTCTTGCAGACAAGGATCTTAAAGAGCTTGAATCCTCTTTAAGCGCAGCCTTAAAAGATCATATTGCTAAGGGCATGGAACTTAAAGCCGACAGCAAGATATCAGGCGGATTTAGAATCGGAACTAAGGACGGAGCTGCCTATTACGACTTCTCGGCAGAAGCCGTTGCAGATTTATTCTCGTCATATCTAAGCCCCAAAACAGCCGAAATTTTAAAGAATGCGGCAAAGGAGCTTTAAAAGGTGGCCTCCTACTATTATTTGACGGCTCAACTGCCTTCAATTTTTCCTAATCTACAGCCTCCTATGAGCTTTAAAGCCTTTAAAGAACTGGCTTTGCGTTCTCTTTCAAAAAAAGATGCTCAAATTTTGGAAAACCTATCCCTTGAGCCTCCAAGAGAAGAAAAAAGCACAGGCTCCGCCTATTTGGATAAGTGGTATGATTTTGAGCGTTCTCTTAGAATAGCCCTCGAGCAGGTGCGCTCGGCAAAGCTAAAATGGGAAGCTCCTATTTCCTATAACGAAAGAGTTTTGCTTTCTTCGGCTTTTACACCTGTACAAATTGCAAGAACAGCAGCTTCAATTCAAAATCCTCTTGAAGCCGAAACTTTTTTGGATAATGCAAGGTTTCAGGCAGCCGATACGGTAAGAGGGGCCGAAAACTTCTCTTCAGACGGAATTTTTGCCTATGCTGTAAAGCTCCTTTTAAGAGAAAGGGCATCCAGATTCGAAACGGAAAAAGGCAGAGAAGAATATTCTTCGATATACAATAGTATTCTTGATGCAGAAAAATAAGCCGCTTATTTATAAGCTGATTATAAAACCGGTTCTTAAAACAAGCTGCCGGATTTTAGGCCGATAGGTTAATTATGACCGACACATTAAAAGACCGGCGATTTAAAGTCTGGATAGCCTTTTTAACCTTCTTATCGGGGTTTATAAATGTAGGAGCAATCCGCAGCTTTTCTTTGCCTGTAAGCCACCATACGGGGAATGTAAGTCATCTTGCCCTTTCGATTGCACACAGAAACATAGCGGAAGTTTTTATAATCGCTTCGACGATTCTTGCGTTTTTTGCGGGAGCCTTCGTATCAGGACTTTTATTCCACCAAAGAAAATTCGGATTAAAGAAAAGATACGGCATTTTGCTGATGGGCCTGGCTATGATATTTTTAAGTTTGGCATTGCTTAAAACACCCCAAATCCTCAAAGTATCTGCCCTAAGTTTTGCAGCCGGAGTTCAAAACGCCATGTTTATCTTCTATGGAGATATCCTTGTAAGAACCACCCACATAACAGGCTACCTTACAGATGCTGCCTTTGCCCTAGCTATGTGCCTTAGGGGCAAAAAAGACAAATTCCGATTTTTTTTGTTTTACAGCCTCAACATTCTTTTTTTCTTAGCCGGAGGAATTACAGCAGGCCTTATCAAAATCGGCTCATTTTTTATAAGTTCTGCCTGTCTTTATCTTATTGCAGGCCTTTACTATTTTATAATGAGGGAGAAAAAACTATGACAAAATCGGTTCAATGAGTATAAGATCAATTCCGGGAATCTGTCTAAAATTTTTATCCGCAGTAATTAAGGGGAGACTATACTCTATTGCTGTAGCCGCAGCAATAGCGTCAGGAAGTTTTATTTTACAAATACGGCGTAACATAATCGCATGATTTTTTATTTTTTCCGATAATTCCAAAACAATACAATCATTTACAAAAGACATTATACATTTTTCATCAGCATCCGTCATACCGGAAAAAGAAAGTATTTCCATTTCCGAAATAATTGATATACCCAGCCTTTTTGAAATATACGGTTTCATGCATAGATTACCTGAAAGCAGATAAATAATAGCATTTGTATCTGCTATGTAATCAATTCCATTCATTACGCATTTCCTTCTGTATTTCAAGCACATCTTTATTTATTTTTATACTTCCAAAATATTTAGATAAATCATTATGTTTAGTCTCATACATATTTTTTTTGTGGCGGTACATCACATAACCAATATACTCCTCAATATCTGCAAGACATTCATTAGGAACAGATTTTATCTGTTCAAATATTGTTTCATAGATCATACTAGCCTCCTTATTGGAACTCTATATTTTATTATAACAAAAATCTTAGTATTTTTCCATGTTTTAGCAAATAAATATGAGTATTTTTTTAATCTCTTAAATCACCTTAATTCCGTTTGATTTTCCCGTATTATAAGAAGTCCAAAACCATCCTTTTAAGCAAAAAGATTTGTGTATTTTTATTCCCTTTATTATAAATATAAGCATAAAAATTAGAAAAAACAGGCCTCCGGCTATCGAGATATATAAGCGGAAGGATTTAAGGAAGAGCCAAAGACTATCAATAATCAGGCTTATAGGTGCAAAGATACAAAAAAATTTTAACCACAAGCCGGAAAGCAGGGTAAAAGAGTCTTCCCAAACCTGTTTTGAGCTCCACTGATATTTTTGGGCATTAATACGGCATCCGGGTAATACGGCCCTATCGTATTTATCTATTAAATAACGGGTGTATAAATACCCTAAAAAAGATGAAATAGACCACACCAAAAGGAAACAGGGAACTAAAATTTCTATAATAAACATCTATACCCCCTACGCAAACGGTTTTATATTTCCTCTATTTTTTCCTTTAAGGCCTTTTCGACTATGGGAGGAATCATACCTGAAAGGTTTCCGCCGAAGGCTGCCAATTCTTTTATGGAGCTTGAACGCAATACAAAGTACTTTGTGTCGGGAACCATAAAAACGGTTTCTATCTTCTGATTTAAGCCTTTATTCATAACGGCTAGATCGAATTCATAGGAAAAATCGGAAACATTCCGTACTCCGCGAATTAAAACATTGGCACCGATTTTTTCGGCATAGTTTACTATCAGCGAATTCCAAGTATTTACAAAAACATTATCCCATTTTTGGGTCAGTTCTTCCATCATATGTTTACGCTCTTCGCCCGAAAATAAATAGTTTTTGTTGTTATTTACTGCGATTACTACATGTACCTCGGTGAATATCTTTTGAGCTCTTTCAATTACATTTAAATGCCCGAAGGTGGGCGGATCAAAAGACCCTGCAAAAACAGCTTTTACCATTGGCCTACTCTAACATATTATAGCACCTTTAATCAAGCAGACGGGAAAAAAGATAGAAATCAGGCTACAACAATCTCTGATTTATTATACTCATAACTATTTTTATACATATATTCCGGAGAACAATCAATTTGTCCATTATTCCAAGTAACAATTCCATACTTTAACATAGGATTTTCATAAATTTCAGGTCTACTTAAAGGTTCAAAAACTTCTCCTTTCAAAATAGTTGAATCAAAAAGACGTATTTGATCATTAGAGAATTTTACCATATAAACTCCGCTGTACATATGCTTTATCTCAAGTACAGTAAGCATCGGCTCCGGATTATCTGAATATACAATTCCATTTTTTTCGTGCATTGCAAAACCTCCTTATTTATGAATCTATTTTATCAAAATGCTTATTTTGAACAGCAAGATTCCATGCTGCGTATGCTTTTTCTTCATTTCTTTTAAGCCAATTCTGAACTGATTTTAACTGCTTTGCAGGCATTTCTCCGGCCAAAATTGTTCCATCAATGGCAACAGAAGCTCTAAATTCTCCATAGAAAACATGAACATGAGGTTTATTATGGTGTTTTATATCATTGAACATTAGATATATTACAATGCCATCAAAACGTTTTAATTCAGGCATTTACAAACCTCCATTTATTTTGAATATAATTTCAACTCTATTGGTCTACTTTAACATATTATTGGGTCTTTAATCAAGCAGACCGGAAAAAAGATAGAAATAGATTAAATTATTTTTCATAGTGGTACCTAAAAGAAATAAACACTAACTGCTGCTTTTCTACTTGATATACGATTCTATGTTCATGATTTATCCGCCTTGACCAATATCCTGACAAAGAATATTTTAACGGTTCCGGTTTTCCCTTGCCCGTAAACGGCGTTCTTTCGATTTCTTTTATCAAATCATTTATTCTTTTAAGAACTTTTTTATCCGTATTAAACCAATAGATATAATCAGCCCAAGCCTCATCTGTAAAGAGTTTATTCATCTTCCAGCAACTCGTGTTTTTGTATTTTCCCAGCTCTATGCTGCTCAATTGATTTTATTAAATGAGCTGCGTTCGCCTCGTTCTTAAGCAAATAATCGGTTTCAATAAGACTATTATACTCACGTACCGATAGAAGAACAACATTTTCCGAATTTTTCCTTGATATTATCAAGGGCTCATAGTCATTGTAAACTTTGTCCATATATGCTTTTAGATTGCGGCGTAAATCCGAATATGTAATTGCATCCATACAAAACTCCTCATAAGTACAATATATCGTACTTATAAGAAAAAATCAAGGTGTATTTATTGATGTTGATTGTTGAATTTTTCAAGGTATCATTTACCCTGCCGGTTAAAGCGAGCCTTAGGTTTTATTTCCATAATAACGAGACAATTTTGAAATTATTATATCTTCAAAATTTCTCCTGCCATCAATAATTGTATGAAATATTAGTTTATCTTCCGAAATTTCATACACAATTCTATAGTGCCCTTGAATCAATTCCCTGTATTGTGAAATCCCTTGTCTTTCAAGCTCAGGAACAATCCTTCCGCTCTTAGGGTTGTTCTGCAAAGACATAATATTTTTTTCAAATTCAGAAACTATTTTCTCTACATAATTCGGACTTAAAGAAAAATAATACCCTACAATTTCATTCAAATCGTCTTCTGCAAACCGAGAAACAATAACTTCTTTAATTTCCAAGATTATACTGCCTTCTCAAATTTGCAAAAACTTCCGAAGCCGATTTAGTTTTTCCGGATTTTACATCCTTTTCAGAAAGTTGAATTATTTTCAACAAATTGAACGCATTTTTCATTTCTTGGTACGATTCAACATCAATCAAAACTGCCCGTGGTTCCCCATTTTGCGTAATGATAAGCGGTTCTTTTCTGTCATTCACAAAATGCATCATATCAGCGGCATTTGTCTTTATGTATGAAATCGGTTTTATACATTCCTGAACATTTGTGATCATGCAAGCCTCCAGTCTTTTTATATTACCATATTTAGACTGATTTTTAAAGTAGAAGAAAGCAGAATAACTGCCGAAAACCGAAGTAAAAGGCTATAACCTTGCGCATAATCAAAGACAATGGTATCAGTAACTACGCATAATCAAAAATTAATAACATCGATAAAATCAATACGAAATCTTGCTAAAAATCCTATATTGTGCTATTATGTGAAAATGATAAAAGGAAAAATTATGCGGAAACTTTGTTGTTTTATTCTCATTTTAACGCTTTTTCAAGGCTATGCTCAAAGTTTTGCCCAAGAAAATGACAAGTCAATTAAAGAAATAAGAGCCGAAGCCATGGATTTTTACCGAAATGAAATCGCAGCAGCCTCAATCAACGAAATATCTGCCGAAAACTTAGGGGTTTGGCAGGAAGTGCTTAATGCCTCCCTTTTTATGCTCATAAGAAATAATGAGCTTTATCGCGGAAGAATGCGTCTTCTTATAGAAGAAAATCAAATAATAAAATGCGGAATTTATCCTGACGGAACCATCTTAATCAGCACCGGTCTCTTTGATTACATAGAAGCCAGGATTGCCGAAAATTTAACAGCTTCGCCACGCCGGATAAAAAATCTAAATATGGAAAGAGAAAAAACGCTTTCAGTCTTTTTGGCTAATGCGGCTGCATCTTTTGCCCTTGACAATAAATTGGTCTATTTTTCGGATCCAAGGAGAAGCGGAGAGAAAAACAGCGAACTTTTAAAAAGCTATAATTTGACTGCTGACAGCTTTACCTTAATTCTTTTAAAACTTGCAGGCTATGATTTAAACCTTTTTTACAATCATCTTGAAGACCTAAAAAGAATCCAAAATGACCCTAACTATACAAAAAAATTCGAAAGCTTTTTTATCGAAAATTTTTCACCTCAACAGCGCATAAGTAACTTACTTAAACACAAGGATGAGGCAGAAGCTATTGCCGATGAAATTTTCTATGCGCTTGATGCAGTCAGAAGTGATGATGAAAATGCTATCGAAGATGCAAAGCAAAGAGTCTCTGCCCTGCGGACTGCCTTTCCTAACAGTATGTATTTTAAAAGACTGGCCGCCATAATAACACATAAAAAATGGGCATCAGGTATTTCAAACGAAGGACTTTTAACCGCCTATCCTGCAGCTGCACAAGATTCAAAAACAGTAAATCAAAACTATGAGATTTTAAATTTCGATCCCAAAAGCCTTTTAATAAATCAAACAAATGAAGAAACCGAAGCAATTCCGGGAAACATAAACGATTATGATGAAGCTGTCAGAGCGTATAAAAGTTACCTAAATTCGATTGAAGAATCCGGATTGGAATCCTCATACTCAATGCTTCTTTTTTATTCTCCTAACATAAATGATAAAAATCTGGCTCTCTCCCTTGCCGAAAAAGCATACCTAAGTGAAAACGGAACAGGAAGCCTGATTGCCGCATCCAACTATGCTTCCCTCCTCTACCTTTTGCAAAAAGATTTTACAAAGTCAAAACTGATTTTCGAATCTTTAATAAAAGAAAATTCAATCATAAAAAACGACCCGCTCTTTCTATTTGCAGGAACTATAATCGATACAAGGCTGCTAATTTTTAACTATGCGAAAATTCTTTTTGGATTGGGAGAAACAAGTAAGGCATTAAAGGTGAGAGAACAATTACGTAATTTAATTTTCTCTATGGAAAAATACAGCCCCATAATTTTAAAAAATATTAAGCTCGAAGATACCACAGATGATTTAATCGAATATTGGGGTAAACCTTCAGGAATAAAGTATAATTATTTTTCTGAAAAGTGGTATTACGATTTTTTAAATGCCGAGGTTTCTATTTCAACTGCAACAAACAATAACATAGAAAAAATTTCTATTTTTGCAGATTCTAATTTATCATTGCCAAATGATTTACGGGTAGGAGAAACAAAAAAATCTTTTGAAACTTTTTTCGGTAAACCTGTTTATAAGGCAGGAGATTGTGAAAACTATTTTTATAAGTCTAACAAGATTCAAGTCTTGTATTTAAACGGATTTATACGGCAAATATCTATAACAAAACTTGAATTTTAAAATTATTGTAAGCCGCTTATTATAAGCCGCTTATTTTAAGCATAATTATTCTAAGCGGCTTATTTTAAGCGGCTTATTTTGAGGAATAAAAATGAATATAAATGCAATCGTCTTATATAAAAACCGTCCGGCTCTTATAAAAGGGCAGGCTGATGGAAAATTTGAAATAGAAACTGAAACGGGCATCAAAAAGGTGCGTGAAAAAGATTTTTCCGTTTTGGCTCCAAATAATTCCTCATCATTAAAAAATATTTTAACCGCTTCCTGTCCCGAACCTGACTTTAATGAAGCCACGGATTTTTTTGAAGAAGGAACCGCCCTCTTCTCTGAAATAAGCGAATTGGTTTGGGAAAATTTAAACCCGGAACAAATGTGGGCGGCTTGGCTTTTAGTTTCAGCCTCCCCTCTTTTTATTACAGAAAGCCCTGACCTTCCGATTAAAATAAGAACAAAAGAAGAAGCTGAGGCCATAGCCGCTGCTGCACTAAAAAAAGAAACCGAAAAGCAGGCAGAAGAAAAAGAGCGTAAAGAATTTATAACCGGCTTATCAAAATTTATAAAAGAAAAAAAAGAAGAAATTTTCGACTTAATAAAATACTCTCATTTTTTGCAGGAAATAGAAGCCCTAGCCTTAGAAAAAACAGACAAGTCAAAACTCTTAAGCGAGGCTCACTTAAAAGAAACTCCGGAATCGGCCCATAAGATTTTAATTAAGACTGGATATTGGAAAATAGAAAAAAATCCCTACCCCACCCGTTTTAAGCATCCGCTAAATTCTCCTAAGCTTGAATTGCCGCCCATTGAGCATAATAAAAAATATGAAGACCTTACCCATCTTACAGCCTATGCCATCGACAATGAAGGCAGCACTGATCCCGACGATGCCGTATGCTTTGACGGAGAACACTTATGGATTCATATTGCAAATCCGGCCGACATCATTACACCCGATTCCAAAAGCGACATGGATGCAAGAAAGCGGGGGGCGACTTTGTACATCCCTGAAGGTGTTTCCAGAATGTTGGGAGAATCGGCAGTCGATGCCTTTGCCCTCGGCCTGCATGATGACTCTTATGCACTGTCGTTTAAACTTAAGCTAAATGAATCGGCAGAAATTCTCGATGTAGATATTTTGCGTACCAAGATAAAAGTCAACTGCATAAGTTTTGAAAAGGCCGATGAAGAAAAGATGAGTGCAAGTCTGAGCCCCCTCTTTGAAATAGCCGAAAAAAACAGAAAAAAACGGGAAGCGGCCGGGGCAGTTTCGATAGACATGCCGGAAGTTCAAATCAAAGTAGAAACCGAAAATGAAAATCAAAAAGTTTTTATAAGCCCGTATAACTTTACGAAATCTTTTTTGATGGTAAAAGAAATGATGCTCCTTGCAGGAGAGGCGGCTGCCCGCTTTGCTTTTAAAAATAATATTCCGTTTCAGTATGTAAGTCAGGAAGCTCCAGAATTACCGAAAAAACTTCCCGAGGGGCTTGCAGGCGAATACCGAAAAAGAAAAGCTATGAGGCCGAGGAATGTGGGCACAATTCCTGCAATGCACTCAGCCCTCGGAATTGCAACGTACAGTCAAGTTACAAGCCCCCTCCGCCGCTACGGAGACTTGGTCGCCCATCAACAGCTTTTAAAATTTATCGACGGAAAAGAGGTGATGAAAACCGATGACCTTCTTATGAGAATAGCGGCAGGAGACATTGCAGGCAAAAATTGTTCCTATGCCGAAAGAGCCTCGCGGCAACACTGGACTCTGATCTATCTTTTACAAAACCCTAACTGGCAAGGAGAAGCCGTAATCTTAGAAACCATAAAAAACACGGCCCGCATTTCCATTCCGTCTATCGGATATGAAACTGAGATGAGATTAAAAAAAGAATTATCGATTAACGAGCGCATAAATGTAAAAGCCGAGGATATAGATATTCCAAATCTGACTGTAAGATTTGTGCAGGTGTAAAGGGAAAGAACTTATGCAAAATGTTTTTTATTCTTTAAAGGAATTGGATAAAAGAGCCGAAGAAGATTTTAATTTAAAAAACGGAATCTTAATGGAAAACGCAGCCCGCGGTTCCGCAGAAAAAATTAAAAATCTTTTTCCGTTAAAAAAAGAAGATGCAAAAAAAACTCTACAGATTGTCTGCGGCTCAGGCGACAACGGCGGAGACGGGCTCGCTCTTGCGAGAATCTTAGCCGATGATTTTAATATTCATGTCATAATTTTAAAAGAGCCAAAATCGGAACTATGTAAACTACAATACGAAAGATTAAAAGCCTTGAATATAAAAACAGCCAAAAACATCTTACCCGAATCGGATATTCTTTTTGATGCATTTTTAGGTACCGGCTTAAAAGGGCTTTTAAAAGCCGAGGATAAAAAAACAATAGAGAAGATAAATAAGGTCAAGGCCTTTAAGATAGCCTGCGATATACCTAGCGGCTTAAACCTTGACGGAGAAGCAAGCCCTAATGCAGTTCTATGTAACATGAACTTTTCGATGGGAGCCTTAAAGCAGGCCTTTTATTCGGATGAGGCAAAGGATATTACGGGAAAAATCGAGGTCATAGACCTAGGTCTCCCCCGCTCCTCATACGAACAAAACGAAAAGTCCAATGTTTTTTTACTCGAAAAAGAAGATATGCTTCTCCCTTCAAGAAAAAAACAAAACACCCATAAGGGAAGTTTCGGTCATGCAGGAATAATTATAGGAGAAAAAAACGGGGCAGCACTTTTGGCAGCTTCTGCCGCCTTGGAATTCGGCGCAGGCCTTGTAACATTGGTAGGAAAAAATCGGGAAAGGCCTAAAAACTTAAAAGCCGATTTTATGTATGACGGCAAATTTGAGGCCGGCGAATTCAATGTTAAAAAATTTACAAGCCTCGCAATAGGTCAAGGACTTGGAAGAAAAAATAATGAACTTTTTTCTATCATAAAAATGAAAGAAACACAATCAATGCCAATGGTCTTAGATGCGGATATCTTTTATTATGCCGAACTAAAAAAAATCTTACCCAAATTAAGTGCCACCGTTTTAACTCCTCACCCAAAAGAATTTTCTTCGCTTTTAAATATCACCGACTTGGGAAATTTAAGCATTGAAGAAATACAAAAAAAACGCTTTCCATCGGCCTTAAGTTTTTCAAAAAAATTCCCTAAGCTTGTACTTGTGCTAAAGGGAGCGAATACCTTAATAGCCCATAACGGAAAAATATTTATCAACACTCTGGGCTCTCCCTCTCTTTCAAAGGCGGGCTCAGGCGATGTGCTTACAGGCCTTATATGCTCCCTCTTGGCCCAAGGCTATAAGCCTCTTGATGCTGCAATTACGGGGAGCCTCGCCCACAGCCTTGCTTCTCATAATGCAGGAGCAAGCTATAGCTTAACGGCAAGCAAGCTCATTAAAAATTTGGAAAAACTGGAAGGGGAGCAATTTAAAGAATCAAAGGCACGACAGGTAAAATAATATGAAGCAGTTTAAACTTATTTCGGATTATAAACCTTCAGGAGATCAGGGAGAAGCTATCAAAGCTCTTTCGGACGGAATAATTGCAGGCGACAAATTCCAAACGCTAAAAGGTGTTACGGGATCGGGAAAAACTTTTACAATGGCAAATATTATTCAAGCCGTACAAAAGCCGACCCTAATCATAAGCCACAACAAAACCCTTGCCGCCCAGCTTTACAGGGAATTTAAAACCTTTTTTCCGGAAAATGCCGTCGAATACTTTGTTTCATATTACGACTACTATCAGCCTGAAGCCTATGTTCCCGCACGCGACCTTTATATAGAAAAAGACGCTTCAATAAATGACGAGATCGACCGCCTCCGCCTATCGGCAACATTCAGCCTTATGGAACGCCGAGATGTAATCGTCGTTTCCACCGTTTCCTGTATTTACGGTTTAGGGCTTCCCGAATCGTGGCGGGACTTACGCATAACCATAGAAAAGGGCGAAAGCATCGAAATCGAAAAATTAAAAAAACAGTTGATAAGTTTACAATATGAAAGAAACGATGCTGTCCTTGAAAGAGGCCGCTTCCGCGTCAAAGGTGATGTTATGGAAATTTTTCCGGCCTACATGGAAGATGCCTACCGCCTTGAATTCGATTGGGAAGAAATTGTACGCATCAGAAAATTCAATCCGATTTCGGGTGAGGTAATACAGGAATACGAAGAGCTTTCAATTTATCCTGCAAAACACTTTGTAATGCCCGAAGATGCAATTCCCAATGCTCTTGAAAGGATAAAAAAAGAATTGGAAGAAAGGCTGAATGTTTTAAATAAGGAAGGAAAACTTCTTGAAGCGGAAAGGCTAAAAACCCGCACCGAATACGATATCGAAATGCTTTCCGAAATGGGCTATTGCCCCGGCATCGAAAACTACTCGGCCCCAATCGCAAACCGGAAACCCGGAGAGCCTCCCGCTACCCTCTTTCATTATTTTCCCGATGACTTTTTATTGTTCATGGATGAAAGCCATGTAACATTTCCTCAAGTGGGAGCAATGTACGAAGGCGACCGCAGCCGCAAACAAAATCTTGTAGACTTCGGTTTCCGTCTTCCGTGTGCCTTAGACAACCGTCCCTTAAAAATTGCAGAGTTTGAAAAGATGCTGAATCAGGCTGTTTTTGTTTCCGCAACCCCCGGCCCTAAAGAAATAAAATACTCTACCCGCATTGTCGAACAAGTAATACGCCCTACAGGCCTTTTGGATCCGATAATCGAGATTCATAAAAGCGAAGGCCAGATGGAACATATTTATGGGGAGGTAAAAAAACGCATTGCCTTAAACGAACGCTGTCTAATTCTAACTCTTACAAAAAAAATGGCGGAAGACTTAACCGATTATCTTACAGGGCTCGGTCTCAAAGTAAAATATATCCACAGCGAAGTTGAAACGATTGAGCGTGTCGAAATTCTAAAGGGCTTGCGTGCAGGAGAATTTGATGTACTTATAGGAATCAACCTTTTAAGAGAGGGCATCGACTTACCCGAAGTTTCTTTTATCGGAATTCTCGATGCAGATAAGATAGGTTTTTTGCGTTCTACTACAAGTCTTATTCAGATTGTAGGGCGGGCAGCCAGAAACGAAAACGGTAAGGTAGTTATGTATGCCGACAGGATAAGCGATGCCATGAAAGAAACCATCGAAGAAACAAACCGCCGCCGTGCTATTCAGGAAGCCTATAACAAGGAACACGGTATAACACCCAAGACAATCAAAAAAGCGATTGAAGATATTTTAACGCGGGAAAATGAAATTAAAAAAGAAGCGGCCCTTGCAGAAGCCTGCCCCCTCATCAACAGCCTAAACATTTTAAACCCTGCCGACAGAAAAAAACTTATCAAAAAACTAGAAGCTCAAATGGCCGAATACGCCGACATGCTCATGTTTGAAGAGGCCGCAGTCATAAGAGACAAAATAGAAGAAGTAAGGCGGATAGGAAGTTAAGAATAAGCATGGAATTGAATTCAATGGAGACTTGATATGAAAAAAACAGCTGTATTGATTTATGAATCATATTGCAACTTTGAAATTAGTGTTGCCCTTGAATGTTTAGCTTTAAAAAATCAACATACCCCGACGCAGAGCATCCGGGTATGTTGTTCTTATAAGGTGGTTGCAGTCGGCTTTAATACCCTTTATTACGACGCAGAACTTACGTTGCGCAGCAACAGGGTATTAAACCCTCCGCACGAATAAAGAGATAACAGTATTCGCCAAAAGGAAAGATTTATTTAAAAGCGAAGAAGGTTTAACTGTATTCCCGGATAAATCAATTGATGAAATAATTATTGATGAAAACTGATAAACTTCGCATACTTTAACAAACTTCTAATCTTCATATTCCAGTTGAATATTCATTCTGTCTTTTGAAAGGATTGTTTCGGGGAAAACTTCTCTGGCATGATCTAAAAGAACTTTAAGCTCATTATCGGTGTACCTCGGACTGTAATGAATTAGGGCCATCTTTTTTACCTCAGCATCTTTAGCTATTTGAGCCGCCTGAGTGCATGTCATGTGTTTTTTTTCGGCTGCATCCTTTTCCATTCCCTTTTCAAACATCCCTTCGCAAACAAAAAAGTCGGAATGTTTGACCTCTTGAGCAATGGAGGGTAAATATTTTGTATCGGTTACAAAGCTGAATTTTCTGCCCTTTCTTTTAGGGCCCATAACATCTTCTGGCCGGACTGTTTTTCCGTCGGCTGAGGTTACTTCATTTCCGCCTTGGAGCTTTGACCAAAGAGGGCCGCAGGGAACATTTAAAGCCCTTGCAGCCTCTGGATTAAATTCCCCCGGCCTTTCAAACTCTTCAAATGTGTAGCCCAGACAGGGTTTTGTATGATCCAGCCAAAAAGAGCGTACCTGAAATTCGCCGGTAGAATAAACTACGCCCGGCTCCTTTATTTCTTTTACGATAATCTCATAATTGATATACATATCTAAAACTTTCCGGCTGGTCTCTACATATTCGGCAACCTTGGGAGGCCCTATTATATAAAGAGGTTCATCCCTATCAACTTGAGATGAGAGCATTAGAAGACCCGGAAGACCGGTTATATGGTCGGCATGGGTATGGCTTATAAAAATAGCATTAATCCTTTTCCAGCGCAAATTAAGGCGGCGCAGGGCAACCTGAGTCCCCTCCCCGCAATCAAACAAAAACAAATCGCCCTCACGGCGAAGCAAAACCGATGTTAAATGTCGATATGGAAGCGGCATCATTCCGCCGCAGCCTAAAATAAAAGCTTCAAGATTCATTGGAAACCGATTATAAGCTATTTTTTACAAAAAAGCAAGGCATTGAAAAAAGTGCCGGACTTATGTAGAATACCAAATAATTATTTTGAACTTAATGAGGTCTTATTTGGAATATAAAAAATTAACGATTGAAGATATTAACAGTATAACGCAAATTTATATTAACTACTATAATAACATTGAAAACGGCTGCTGGACAAAAGAAAAGGCCTGTAAAAGAATCTCTCAACTTATTACGATTAGCGATTCAATGTGTCTGGGTATGTATAAAGAAGAATTATTGATAGGTTTTATTTTAGGATATTATAAACAATTCGATGATTTATTAGCATATTTTTTAGATGAAATAGTAATAGACACAAACCATCAAAATAAAGGATACGGCACATCACTAATAAAAGCCATGGAAGATATTGTTAAAATAAATGGTGTCACACTTATAGAACTATCAAGTGTGAATGATAAAGCACATATACATTTCTATAAAAAATCAGGATTTTATATTGCCGATAATTTTATTCCAATGGGAAAATTTTTAAAGGAAACAAACATCTAAAAGCCTCAATTTTTCGATGTTTGTCTTAGATTTATTCGCCTTTGTTTTTAATCCAATAGTCGCAGTCTTTATCCGTCAGCACCAGCATGTTGTTGAGATATAAGCAGGCTTGTTCCTCCTGCCGGTTTATGGTATAAACAAAACCTAAGGAGAAATGAAATTGAACCTTATAAAAATCAGATGTACTTTTATGTAAACTGCGGCTTAGTTTTTGCACAAAAATGAGTAAATGAGATATGTATTATAGGGCATCTGTAAAAACTGAGGTTTTTAGATGTCATCTATAAAGAATGACAGGCAAATAGGCGGTTACAAAAAAGTGCGTTCTTGTTTTATGTATGAAATTATTTTAAAATAATTACAAGGAGAAATTATGGATGCAAAAACTTGTTTGGAAAAGTTAGAATATGTAGGTGTGCTTGCCTTTGCAACCGTAGATGACAACGGAAATCCGCAGGTACGCAATATCAGTGCCATTCATTATGAGCCGGATGCGTTGTATTTTTTTACTGCCAGAGGAAAGGATTTTTGCAAAGAATTGCTTTCTGATGGCAGGGTACAAATTCTCGGCTATACAAGATATAAAGAGATGATCCGTCTGTCGGCAAAGGCCGTGCCGGCGGAGCAAGATAAACAAAAATATTGGATTGACACAATTTTTTCAGAGCAGCCCTATCTTTCCAATGTCTACCCCGGAAACACACGGGATATCGGAATTATATTTGAAATCCGCAATACGAGTATTGAATATTTTAATCTTGGCGTAAATCCGATTTTCAGAGAAAGCTATGTGATCGGCAGCGGTAAAATCACGGCAAAGGGATACACCATAACGGATTCCTGTATCGAATGCGGAACATGTACACAAAACTGTCCTCAAAACTGCATTACGGAGGGCCAACCCTTTGTTATCCAACAAGAGCATTGCCTCCACTGCGGCAGCTGCTACGAAAATTGCCCTGTGCAAGCAATAGTTAAACTAAATGCGTAAAAGAGGCGCTAAAACAGAGCATTTCGTTTAACTTTTACAGCATGATAAAAATCCGAAGAAAGATAATCACAAATTTGAAAAAGGCAGGGATATGAAAAAGAAAGAAGATTTACCTGACTGCCCCGTAGCAACAACGTTACAAATACTCGGCAGTAAGTGGAAACTGTTTATCATCAGGGACTTGCTTGTCAGACCTTGGCGGTTTAATGAACTAAAGAGAGACCTTAACGGCATAAGCCAAAAAGTTCTGACGGAAAGTCTACGCTCAATGGAAGATGACGGCATTATCATCCGGTGTGAAATTCAAAGTGAGCCGCCGAAAGTAGTTGAGTACTCGCTTTCTCCTTTAGGAGAAACCCTACGCCCTCTCCTCACCGAAATGCAGAAATGGGGGAATTATTATAAAGAGTATATAGCCAAATAGGCGGTTACAAAAAAGTGCGTTCTTGCATTATTTTTCGAATTACCCTATATTATTCATATAATACTTTGTAATGGAGGCTAATATGGCACTTTCAAACTTGGCTGATTGGAATCAAACAACCGCAAGTCCCGAAAAGGGATCTTCGTGCGGCTCTGCATGCGGGGCAGAAAAACCTGCAAAACCGGAAAAAAAGCCTGCGGCATGCGGTTCTGCTTGTGGAGCTGAAAAACCGGCAGACCCCAAAAAGAAACCCGCAGCGTGCGGTTCTGCTTGCGGGGCAGGCGGAAAATAATCCATTTGTAGACTAGAGCGGACGGTAGATTTTTCGCTGCTGTCCGTTTTTTTTACTACCATGGCTCAACAGTATTTTGCCTTTCAGTGGCATATCACCGACGAATGCGACCAACGCTGTAAACATTGCTATATCTTTGCGGAAGGACATCCCGCTTTAGTAACGATGAACCGTGAACGGATGGAGCATGTTTTTTATAATGCGTTGGAATTTTGCAAAACATTCAATCGTCTTCCCTATTTTTATATCACAGGCGGTGATCCGATTCTGCATCCTCACTTTTGGGATTTGCTTTCGCTTATGAAGGCCCATGACATTCCTTTTACCCTTATGGGAAATCCCTTCCATCTGACGGATGCCGTATGTAAGAAAATGCGTGAGTACGGATGCGATAAATATCAGATGAGTATCGACGGTATGGAGCACACGCATGATTGGTTCAGAAAACCTGGCAGTTTTAAAACAACTCTGGAAAAAATCAAAGTTATCAATGATGCCGGCATAACAAGTGTGATTATGACAACAGTCAGCGGTACAAACATCGATGAAATTCCGGCGATAATCGATGCCGTTGTCGCTGCCGAAGCACAGGTGTATGCGTTTGCAAGGTATGTTCCTACAAGTGACAGCAAGGGCAACGAAGAAAGCGATTGGTATATCGCTCCTGAACGGTACCGGGATTTTCTTGAAAAGATTGATGATATCTACACCGCTTATGAAAACCGGGACTGCAAAACCTATTTTAATAGAAAAGATCACCTATGGACGCTTTTCGACTATGAACACGGCCGATTAACATTGCCCCCTAACACTCCTGCACATAACGGTACTTCGTCCAATCAGGATGAATTGATTATTTACGGCGGCTGCAACTGCGGAAACTGTCATATCACCATTTTACCTACCGGCGATATTTACGCCTGCCGCCGAGTTGCAAACAGCTGTGTAGGAAATGCCTATACCGACCGGCTGAGTGATGTATGGACAGGAACACGAATGGAAGCTTATCGCGACTACGGAAAATTCAGCAAGTGCTCAAAATGCGAACTGCTCCCGTACTGCCGCGGATGCCCTGCCGTTGCGAGCGGAAGCTGCGGCGGAGATTTCTACGCCACCGATCCCCAATGCTGGAAAAAAGTTACATGAGGAAAAAATTTTTTAGCATTTTAATTTTCATAGAGAATTTCTAAAAATTTTAGTTTTTAATAATACCCATACTTCAAGGAGTTTATGATGAATACCATACCCCATACTATGAAAGCCGTTGTGTTGACTAAACCGGCCGCTGCAGACGAGATTATGCTAACCGATGTTCCCGTACCCGCCGTAAAAAGCGGATGGGTGCTGGTAAAAATCCATGCGTTCGGACTCAATCATTCCGAACAAATTCTACGGCAGTTTGAAATTGAACATGACTACATACAAAAACCTATTATACCCGGAATCGAGTGCGCCGGAGAAATAGCCGACGCTTCCGATTCGTCTTTTTCCGCCGGACAAAAAGTGGTTGCTCTGATGGGCGGCATGGGACGCAGCTTCAACGGCAGCTATGCAGAATACGCCCTGCTTCCTACCCACCATGTTTTTGCAATACAGTCCGATATGGCATGGACGGATATTGCCGCCGTTCCCGAAACATATTTTACCGCATGGGGTTCGCTGTTCCACTGCCTGCGTTTACAAAAAGACGACACGCTCTTAATCCGCGGCGGCACCTGTGCACTCGGCTATGCGGCAATCCAAATTGCAAAAGCACTCGGCTGCCGTGTTTCAGCGACAACACACCGTGAAAGCAAACTGCAACTGCTGCAAGATGCCGGTGCCGATGAGTGTATCTTGGATACCGGCAATTTAAGCGAAACATATAAAAGCCGCTTTACCAAAGCGCTGGAACTGGTAGGCTGTAAAACCTTGCGGGATACCATGTGGTGCATGACCGCAGGAGGAATTGTGTGCAATACGGGCGTACTCGGCGGCGTGTTTGAGATGGAAGGTTTTAATCCTATAAAAGAAATTCCCGCCGGTGTGTATCTGACCGGATTTCATAGCAATTTTCCCGTACAAGCCGACATCGATTCGATTTTCAGCTTTTTAACAAAACATAACTTGCAGCCGCTTATAGGAGAGCGCTTTGCGTTCCGCGATATTAGCCTAGCCTGCGCAGCATGTGACGGCGGTAAGGTAAACGGAAAAATCGTTGTGGAGATGTAAACGTTTTTGATTAGCGTGTGGTACAAGTAAAAGGCTCTTTCCGTTAGATATCCGCTGCTGATTCACTCTTCCAAAGCCTTGTGCAAAATAATGTCCCGCTGCGGGTCGCTACCGAGTAAAAAAACGTGTTCGCCGGTTTCTACAAAGCCGAACTTTTTGTAAAATGCGATCGCACGCGGATTTTTTTCCCACACGCCGAGCCAGACATGCCGAATCTTCCGCTGCCTTACCATACCGATAATAACCCGCATAAGTTCCTGTGCAGCACCCGTTCCGTGCCTGTCTTTTGCGATATAAATCCGCTGTATTTCCGCCTGAGGACTACCATGAATGCCTTCAAAACTCTTGTTCCAATTGATTTGTGCATAACCGATGATTTTGTTATCCTCTCCGCAGACAAGAGTGCATTTGTTTGTGTCGGCAATTTCGCCTTGCTGAATTTCCGCACCGTAACTTTTTTTGCAGTGTTCGTCCATATCTTCTTTTGTATTAAATGCGCCAAAAGTTTCTCTGAATGTTTTTTCTGCAATAAGAGCAACCTGTTCGGCATCCTTATGGTCTGCTATTCTTATGTTAATCATATTTTTTCTCCTTGAATTAAGAAACCGTAAATCAGCAAATAAATTTTTTAAACCAATTATCTAAAAAATTCATTTGTTCTTCCGTATGAAACCAATGTTCGCCATCATCAAAAACCGTTAAATCTGCATGTATTTTATTTGCAAAATCAGTCATAGCTTTTAAAGAGATTATATCATATTTTTTACCGTAAAGAATAGCGGTAGGAATGTCCCAAGTTATAGGATTTTTTCTAACATAGGAAAGATACTCCCGTGTATATATAACGGCATTTTTCATTCACAGTGCCTCCGCAATTTAATTTGTCTACACCCCAATCTGTAATTTTGCTTTAAGGGCATTTTATAATTCTTCTAAATTTATTCTCATACCTTGACAACACAACTTATATATTGTATTATTTAAATATGACAGGTAAAGAAATAACCAAAATATTAAAGAAAAATGGATGGACTATTGATAGAATAAAAGGTTCACATCATATCTTTATTAAAGATGACAAAACTATTCCTGTACCTGTTCACGGAAACAAAGACTTACCGATAGGCACTGTAAAAAATATTTTCCGCCTTGCCGGAATTAAGGAGTGATTATGAAATACTGCTGTACATTAAAAAAAGAAGACGGAGTTTATTATGTTGCTTTTCCTGATCTGCCGCATGTCTTTACTTTCGGCAATACAAAAAAAGAAGCCTTAGAAATGGCCGGAGAAGCATTAAACGGAGTTTTAGAAAGTGAAACATCGCGTGGAATCAAAATACCGCTTCCCAATTTTATCTCTAAATATGCTGTTGAAGTTGAACCTAATATTGCATTTGCTATTATGCTGCGTAAAAACCGAGGAAATAAAACACAAATTGAAGTAGCAGATAAACTCAATATATCATATCAGCAATATCAGAATTTAGAGAATCCTAAAAAGACAAATCCGACCCTAAAGACAATAGCTAAATTGCAAAAAATATTTGACTATAAATTTATAAATTTTTAAATTTTTCTCCCTAAAAATTCTCAAATTCAAGCCTTTGTTGTATCGGAAAGAAGATAAAACTTTTTTATTTGCGGAAACCATATTTAAAAGATTCTCATGATGATCACATATTAGAACTTGCGATTCATTCTAACAGTAAGTTTTTATAATAACATACAACAAAAAAGATTTTAAAGAAGCTGAACATTTAGTTATAAGTTCAAAGAATATGATATGTAATTGTGGGAGCTTATTTCAATCTCTTTTTAAATATATTTTCTATCTTTGCTTTACCATGCAGACGGTAAATATCAAAATCCGAATCTATACTGATTATCCGATTGATTTCTCGCTCTTCTGCTGCGGCTACCAATGTTGCATCTGCAAAATCCATTGGCCTGTCGGAATATTTATTTATTAATTCGGAGATTCTCTTGATAGTGTTTTTTTTCCATCTTTATTCACCCCTCTTTATTGTTAGCACTCCTTCTTAATGAGTGCCGACGATATTATGCCATAAAAGATATTCGTTGTCAACCATCCATTCAATTAAAAAATCGACAGCCTCGGTTAAAGACCGATGTCATTAAGTCGGGAAGTAATGGCTTTTCTTTTATTTTTCGTTTGACCATTTACTGATTATCCGCATAAGTCTCCTGTCAATATCCAACCTTGTCTCTTTACATTCCTTCGGATATTCTCGTGCCGCCTTGAACATGAGTCGAAGGAGAAGGCCCGAACCGATCGGAAATATCCGCTTCAACATGGACTCCGGAAACACAAAATGTGTACCGTGTTCATAAGTCAATGCCTCAAAATCACAGTTGTGTGGGAGCCGTTCCAGTCTCCGCTGCATTCTTTGAATATATTTGCAGGTATCCCACAAAACGTCATCTTCCGCTCCGATACAGACCACCTTTCCGTGAATACGTTCAATTTTAATCGTTTCTTCTTCGGTGACGGGATGACGACGTTCCGATTCCTCAAACATCTTTCGAGCCGCAATCAAATCACCGCCCGCTTTGGACTCTTCTTTAATTTTTTTCCAATACTCCGGATGTCTGTAAGCATAAGGCAAATACGGCAAAGGTTTTCACTCCCATGACACGGAAGATTCATGATCTCCCGGTCGCTCGTGAACGCCGTCCGCACCGTCCCTATAATACCCCTCCATGACAAAATCCGCAGGAGTCATTGCTATGGTAAGACGGATGTCCGAATAATAAGATGCTGCAAGAAGAACAGTTATCCCCGTTGCAGATACCCCGCAAATTCCGATTTTCTCACAGCCTTGAGTTCGAAGGAATTCAATCGCCTTTCCCACGGATTCGAGCGGATAATTGTGTCGACCGAGATCCTTTTTCTCTGGCGAAAGGGAAAGCGCATGAAGTCCTTGCCCATGCACCCATTTTACCCCGGCGCAAACCATCCTGCCGTCCGAAGAATCACCAATCATGAGTATCATACCGCAATGACTTTCTCTCTTTGAATTCGGATACCAAATCCCATAAAATCCGTCATTTTCTTTTAAAAGCACTTGTTTTATCATCCTCATCCTCCTCATTGTTCATTTTTATCACCCAATATATTATAACCGATTGCTATTGTTTTGAAAAGGTTATCGAACAGGTCTATTAAAATCAAGCATATACATGACTTCGGTCAATACTGCAATGGTTGATACAAATTTATAATTACCGTCTTTGATAAAGTCTATAACGCTTAAATGATATTTATCGTCTTTATCAAACAAGGCAATAAGAGTACCTGTATCAATGAGCACGGTATTTAGCATTTATTTTCTCCTTGATTTTTTGCTTATAAGAAACCGATAGACTTGAGTTTCCGCTCCCGTATTTGCCGAAATATTCTTTTCCCAGCTCATATGAATCAATTTCCATTTCTTCATTTCGGAATAACATATCAAGAGCTTCTTTTATTAAATCGCTTTTATTCTTTTTCTTTACGGTAGATAGAAAGTTAAGCTTTTGTTCATACTCAACCGGCAGTCTTACTGTTGTCATGGCAGCCTCCGTATTACACGTGTAATACAAAAAAAACGGCTTGTCAAGTACACGCATAACTCTTCTCCCTCTTCCCCTAATCCCTTAGTTATGCTAAAATGCTCTGAATACGATAAATATTGATTGGGGGAAAGAATGCCGTATATTTTGGGAACAGCGGGACATGTAGACCATGGAAAGACTGCCTTGGTAAAAAGGCTTACAGGAATTGAAACCAGTCATCTGCCTGAAGAAAAAAAGCGGGGGATGACCATAGAGCTCGGCTTTGCTTCGCTTGAAGATCCTGTTCACGGTACTGTCGGCATAGTAGATGTTCCCGGCCATGAACGCTTTATCCGCAACATGGTTGCAGGCACATGGGGCTTGGATGCGGCTCTTTTAATAGTGGCAGCCGATGACGGCTGGATGCAGATGTCCTCCGATCATTTGCGTGTACTGAAGGCCATGAAGATAGACTCCATTCTTCTTGTAATCACAAAATCGGACCTTGCAGAAAAGGACATGCTTGAACTTCTTATAGAAGATGCCAATGCCCAATGCGAAAAAATAATCGGAAGGAAACTGCCCGCCGTCGCAGTATCTTCCCTTACCGGAAGCGGAATCGAAGAACTCAAAGCCGAGATTACAAAACTTCTTTCTTCATCAAAAAAGCAAAGCCCGCCTACTCCCTTTTTATATGTAGACAGGGTCTTTGTCCTAAAAGGCATAGGAACCACCGTTACCGGAACATTAAGAGGAAAAGGCCTGCATACGGGCGACAGCTTGCAGATATATCCTTCAAATGAAGAATGTAGAATTAAATCGATACAAAACCATCATAAGGATGTGGAAAAAATAGACCCAGGCACGCGGACAGCCCTCAACTTAAAGCTGGGAGAAAAAACAAATCTTGAAAGAGGAATGCTCTTAGCTGAAAAGGATTCAAATTTTGTCTTAAGCGGAAAAGAACTTTTAGTACGAATCGATGAGGTATTTACAAACAAGGAAGGGGGCTTTAAAAATCATGCCGAAATTGAAATAGCCCTCGGAAGTGCTCATGCAATAGGCAGCATTCACTTAAACCAATTCGACAGGAGCTTGGGCCGTCTTTCTTTAGAAGAACCTATTGCTTCAGCTTGGAATCAAAGATCCGTTTTAATAAGGCACGGCGGAAGCGAAATTCTAGCCTCGGCCAGAGTGCTCGCAAGTTTTCCAAGCTATAAAAGAATACAGTTTAAGGAAGCCTTTGAGGTTTACAGGGATAAGGAACTTCCTTCCATTCACAGCTACAAGTTTAATATTGAAGGCTTTGTCGAGGATACTAAAATCAAAACCGAAGAGCTCACATCGGATAAGAGTGAAGTCATTGAGTACGGCTCTTGGCGTTTTTTAAAAAAGCGGCTTGAGTTTTGGGAAAATAAAATTTTAAAAACAGCCCAAGAAAGTCAGGCCGGTTTTACCCTTGAAGAAACGGATTTACCTGTTCCGCAAAAGGTAAAAAACATAATTTTAAAAAAACTTTGTGATGAAAAGAAAATCGAAAAAGATGCTCATATTTATAAACTGAGCGGAAGAACGGGTGAAGATATTTCTAAAAATGCAAAAGCTCTTTTGGATGCTGCATTTAAGGCAGGGTTTGAGGGTATCGAAATAGACAAGATAAAAATTCCTCAAGCTCGAAAAGAAGCCAGAGACCTGATAAAATTAGGTAAGCTAATCTGCCTTGAAAATTTTTTACACTACCATACGGATTTTTACAAAAAAACCGTAAATTCCTTATTTGCAAAATACAAAACAGGGGATAAAATTTCGATAGCCGACGCACGGGAAGTAACCGGCCTTTCCCGCAAATACATTCTCCCGATTCTTAACCTTCTCGAAAAAGAAGGCAAGTTAAAAAGGCAAGATAATGACAGAATTGTATTGTAAGGAGTAGGTGGTAAAGAGCTAAACTACTACTCATTGAAAAAATACATAAAAAATGCTATCATATCAATGCTTATGATATTTCCTGAAGATTTTGTAAATAAGATAATTTGCGGAGACTGCCTTGATGTTATGGGGCAAATTCCGAGTGAATCCATTGATTTGATTATTACATCTCCGCCATATAACCTAAAAAACTCGACCGGCAATGGAATGAAGGCCTGTACTACCAGTGGAAAGTGGGCAGGAGCAGCTTTGCAAAATGGATATAGTCATTATGATGACAATATGCCGCATGAAGAATATGCTGAATGGCAATATACTTGTTTAAAAGAAATGTATCGGCTAATAAAAAATGACGGAGCAATTTTTTACAATCATAAATGGAGAGTTCAAAATGGCTTAATGCAAAATAGAAGCGATATAATTAGAGATATGCCTGTTCGGCAAATTATTATCTGGAAAAGAAAAGGCGGAATTAATTTTAATCCCGGCTATTTTCTTCCAACATATGAAGTAATATATCTTATTCCAAAACCTAAATTTAAATTAGTTCCAAAAGCAAATGCTCATGGAGACGTATGGGAATTTACCCAAGAAATGAAAAATAGCCATCCGGCTCCTTTTCCTGTTGCCTTAATAGATAGAATTATATCATCTACAAATGCAAAACTGGTTCTTGATCCGTTTATGGGAAGCGGTACAACAGCCATAGCTGCAAAACAACTATCTAGGGATTATATTGGTATTGAGTTATCTCCTGATTATTGTATGATGGCAGAAGAAAGGTTAGGAAATCTGGAATGTCATTCAAAAGTATACAACACAAATGAACTATCTTTATTTGAGGCAGCACAATGAAACTTTTTACAAAAGAAACTCTTATTAAAAATTTTATAGAAATAGAAAGACGGGGTTGGATTAAAAATACCCGTAAAGGTAATCAAGGCAGTGTTGGTAATACATTGGAGGACTTATTAGGAATTGACGAAAATAATTTACCCATACCCAATGCTGCTGAATGGGAACTAAAGGCACAAAGGAAGAATACAAGCGCATTACCAACTCTTTTTCATTGTGAACCGTCCCCTCGTGCAGTCAAATTTGTACCTCAAATTTTATTGCTGAATTACGGATGGAAACACAAGGAAGCCGGAATTAAATATCCTGAAACTGAAATGAGTTTTAGACAAACTATTAGCAGTAAAGTTAGGAGTGATAGAGGGTTCTGTGTAAAAATAAATCGAAATGAAAAAAAAGTTCTGATTTCATTTGATGCGGAATCTGTAGCTAATGAGCACAAAGATTGGCTTCATGAAGTTAAAAGAAAGGTAGGTCTTAATGAATTATTTCCCCAACCTTATTGGGGCTTTGACGATTTAGAGCATAAGGCCGGCACAAAACTGCTTAATTGTTTTTATGTTCAAGCTGATGTAAAAAGAGAAAATGGAGATGAGTTTTTTCATTTCAATAAAGTGATAATGCTTCAAACATTTTCGTTTGATAAATTCTTGTATGAACTGGAGGCTGGAAATATTTTAGTTGATTTTGATGCACGGACAGGGCATAACCATGGTACCAAATTTAGATTACGCCAAAACTGTTTGCCTAAATTATATAAAAAAACTACAGATATTCTTTAATATATTATCCATTAGCAGAATTATTAAAATACATAAAAATTCTTATTCGGTTTCGGCAAGGGCACGCGAAATACTAAAAGCAAAATCTCCTATTTTTTCCAAGTTGCGGACCATGTCTATGTACAAAAGCTCCGCTTTTACATTTGCACCTTTTTCCAAGCGTGTACGGGCAAGATGCTTTAGGTGTTGCCTCATCGCATCGATAGATTCTTCCATTTCGTGGGCCATTGCAAGCTGCTCCGCTGCAAGAGGTTTATTTAAGTGTTCGTGAACAAAATGAATAAACTGATTTACAATCCCCATATAGGGCAAAAGTTTATCCATATCGTCTTGGCTGATGGGCATCTTTAATTCTATACTTCGGTTGATAAAAAGACCTAACTCAAAAATCTGATCGGTCATATTTTCTATATCATCTACAATACCGAGCATAAGGCGTACATTCTTTCTGTTTTTTTCGGATAAAGAAAGCTGAGAAGTTTTAATAAGGTATACGGAAAGCTCTTCCTGCATTTGATCGGTATAATCTTCTTTTTCGGTCAACTGCCTTATCACAAATTCTCTTGAAACGTTTTCTTCTTTGCTTAAAAGAGAACGCAAGAGGCTGAACATTTCCCGTACAATACCGGACATCTTTAGAATTTCAACCTCGGCACGAAGCACGTAGGCCTCCGTATTTTCTTTCATGCCGGGTGCTTGAAAAGCAAGAACATAGCGGGCAGGCTCTTCATCTTCTCCGGGTTTAATAAGCCGGCACACAAATTTTGCAATTTGATTTACAAACGGAATGGCAACAAGAGTGTTGATTAGATTGAACAAGGTATGGAACACTGCAATTTTAGTCATAAGACTGCTTGAAGGGCAAATCAAATCCACTAAGGATAAAAACGGCGTAAAAAGAATTAGGGTAAAAATACTTCCTGCAACATTAAACAAAACGTGTACGGCCGCCGCCCTCCTCGCATTAAGCTTTGTTCCTATTGAGGCCAATACCGCATCTACGGTAGAACCGACATTGCTTCCTAAAACTACGGCTGCAGAAAATTCCCAGCCCACTATCCCTGTATGAGCCATTGTCAAAAGAACGGCAGTTGTCGCACTCGACGAATGAAGAAAAACCGTAAGCACAAAACCGAGGATAACACCGATTATAATACTATGAATACCTGTCTGTCTAAAAAGAGAAAAAAGGGCAATATGTTCACCCGAAATATTCGGCACGGCTGAAGCCAAAAAATCCAAGCCGGTAAAAAGGAGGCCGAAGCCCATGATGGCCTCACCCAGATTGTCTTTTTTAAGTTTTTTAAAAAAGGTTAAAAAATAGCCTATTCCGAAGGCAGGAATGGCTATGCTTGCTATAGAAAATTTAAAACCCAGGAGTGAAACTATCCATGCCGTAACGGTCGTACCTATGTTTGCACCGAAAATTACACCTATAGCTTGCTGAAGACTCAACATTCCTGCATTGACAAATGAAACGGTCATAACGGTTGTAGCACCGGAAGATTGAACAATGCCGGTAACAACTATACCCGTCAAAACAGCTAAAAATCTGTTTCCCGTCATAAAATTGAGTGTACGGTGTAGACTTTCGCCGGCACTTTTTTGAATACCGTCACTCATCATTTTCATTCCGTATAAGATTAAACCTAAACTTCCAAGCATCTGGAATACAAGAGAAACTACAGACATGAACCCAGTATATCAAAAAACGGAAGAATTTTCAATCCACGCTTGACAAATAGGACGTATTTTAAAATAAGAAATCAAAGCTACAATTAGATCAAGGCGGATTGAAGGCAAGATTCTATACCTGCTCCTTCATTGGAGGTGCAACGGACCTATCAGAAAATGCTTTGCCCAACAAAATAGGCGCAATCATAGAGGAAACAATAATCAGTAAAATGACCGGTGCAAAGTATTCAGCTTTAACCATCCCGGCCGCAAGTCCCTTTTGAGCTACGATGAGGGCTACTTCACCGCGCACCATCATTCCAAGCCCTATCCGGAGCGATTCCTGACGCTTAAAGCCCAGAGCCAATGCCGAACCGCCGCAGCCGATTATTTTGCTGATACAACCTACGAGCACAAAGGCTAATGAAAACCATAGTAAGCTCATATTCAATCCGCTAAAGTCCGTTTTAAGTCCGATAGAGGTAAAAAAGATAGGGCTAAAAAACATATACGAATTTATGTCTATTTTCTTTTCCATATAGGAAGCATCATGCAAGTTGCATAATACAACCCCTGCAACATAGGCACCGGTAATATCGGCAATACCGAAAAATCGTTCGGTACAATAGGCAAAAATCAAGGCAAGCCCTAGCCCGTAAATCGAAATACGGTGGGTATGAGGATGCCTTTTATCATACCATTTGAAGATTCGGTAAATCACATACCCCGCTGCCAGCGAAGCGGCAAAGAACGCTGCCGTTTTTATAATAAGTCCGAGATAGTCGCCCTTACCGGAACTTGCACCGAGTACAACCGTTAATGCAATAATGCCTAAGACATCATCGATGATTGCGGCACTGATAATTGTTTGTCCGACTTCCGAATTTATCTTTCCCAGCTCTTTCAATGCAGCAACGGTAATGCTCACCGAAGTTGCCGTCAAAATAGTCCCGATGAATAGGGCTTGATAAAATACGGGTGTTCCAAAACCGTCGAAGCCCCAAAAAACTAAGGCCATAGCCGTACCTAAAACCAATGGGACGATAACGCCGCAGGCAGCGATCACTGTGGATTTGATACCGGATGCAACAAGTGATTTTAAATTAGTACCCAATCCGGCAGAGAACATAATCAGGATAACGCCGATTTCAGACATATATCCGATAAACTGATTGGTTTCGGCATAGATAATGTTCGGTTCAACTCCGCCGAAATTACGGAAAAAAGGCAGGCAGCGTAATAAAAGCCCTGCAACAATTTCACCCGCAACTTGCGGAATATTCAGTTTTTTTGCAAGAAGGCCGAGGTACTTTGCAACAATAACGATAATTCCAACGGAAAGGACTATTTGCAAAGCAATTTCGCCAATAGGTATTTCACCAGCAGACATAAACAGCTCCCATTTTTAGTCCATTATATCACAGTATCATTTATTCGTATAGTGCCAGATTTGCCTCATCTTAAATCCAATATAAAATAGACACGCGATGAGATTTTTACATCCACGCTTGACAAATAGGGGGTATTTTTAATAGACTATAATTATAGGAGAATTTTAAGCATTATGAAACTTTACAGTAGAAGACAAACATTAGCATTTTCGCTTATTGCAGCGGTTATTTTTGCAAGTGCCGGTTTTTTTGCCGGTATAAAACTTAATAAGGGAAACGGCAGCTTGAATGAAATTCAAAACGAAACCTCAGCGAGCCTTGCCGGTTTTGAAGAAAATGCAGAAGGCGGATTTGCTCAGACGGAAAATTCGCAAAATTTAAATATGCAGCATGGAAACACGGCGGCCTTAAGTATTTCAAATGAAACAGGTTATATGAGCTATAGTCCTGCCGAATCGCAGAATATTCAGGTATACGAATCGACCAATGAAGCTGTCGTAAACATAACCACAGAAACTATGGGAGTAAACTGGTTTTTTGAACCCGTTCCCGTCGAAGGCGGTTCAGGTTCGGGCTCAATAATCGACGAAAGCGGCCTAGTACTTACCAATACACATGTAATTGCAGAAGCCTCGAAAATTTTTATTTCACTTTATGACGGAAGTCAATATGAGGCAAAAGTAGTAGGAACAGATGCCGAAAACGATTTGGCGGTTTTAAAATTTGACCCGCCTAAAAATATAAAACTTACTGTAATAAAATTCGGAGACTCAGCCAATTTAAAAGTCGGCCAAAGAGTTTTAGCTATAGGAAACCCATTCGGGCTTGAAAGAACTCTTACAGACGGAATCGTTTCGGCACTGAAGCGCCCGATTCAAAACGATAAAAATATCATCATCAAAAATATGATTCAAACCGATACGGCAATTAACCCCGGCAACTCAGGCGGACCTCTTTTAGATACACAAGGAAGAATGATAGGAATAAACACCATGATTTATTCCACATCGGGAAGCTCGGCCGGTGTAGGCTTTGCAGTTCCAGTAAATACGGCTAAAAGAGTCGTTGCAGATATCTTAAAATACGGAAAGGTTATCCGCGGTTCTATCGATGCCGATTTGGTTCAAGTTTCCGGAAGACTTGCCTCTTATGCAAAACTTCCCGTTTCTTACGGCCTCCTTGTTTCCGAAGTAAAAAAAGGAGGCAATGCGGCAAAGGCTGGCCTTCGCGGAGGGAATGAAGCGGTACGTTCGGGAATGGGCAGATACAGTTCCGTCTTTTACATAGGCGGAGATGTCATTGTCGAAATAGACGGACAAAAGATAAATAATATAACCGATTATTATTCGGTACTGGAGGATAAAAAACCCGGTGAAACGGTAAAGGTTAAAATTATCAGAGGAAAAAATCTTGTTGATTTAAACTTAACTTTATCGGAACGAAACTAAGAGCCGATGTTTGATTTAAAAAGACTTTTAAAAAAAATTTTACGGAAGATTAAAGGTACTTCAGTTTATGCCCTTGTCGGTGAAAGCGGAACGGGAAAGAGTTTTAGAGCTCAACTTCTTGCCGAAAAATACGGCATCAAGCTTATCATCGATGACGGGCTTTTAATCTATAACGATAAGATAATTGCAGGTCAATCTGCAAAAAGAGAAAAAACTTTTTTAGCTGCCGTAAAGGTTGCCTTATTTGACGATAAAAAACATAGAGACGGGGCGGCAAAGGCTTTGCAATCCCATAGTTTTAAAAAGATTTTAATATTGGGAACTTCCGAAAAAATGGTAAACAAGATTGCCGCCCGCCTTCAAATTCCGCAGCCTCAAAAAATAATTAAAATTGAAGACATTGCAAGCAGAGAAGAAATCGAAACGGCCATGAGGTCAAGGCGTGTTGAAGGTAAGCATGTAATACCTGTTCCTTCATTGGAAGTACAAAAAAACTATCCGAAAATATTTTATGATAAGATACGGCTCTTTTTTAAAAGCAAAAAAATGCCCTTTGTAGGAACGGAACAATCAAAACTTTTTGAAAAATCCGTAGTCCGTCCGGAATTCTCAAAAGTCGGCACAGTTGAAATATCCGAATCCGCTTTAACTCAAATGGTATTTAATTGTCTTAAAGAGTACGATAAAGAAGTGGTTATCAAAAAACTCAACATCAAAAAAGAAGAAAGCGGATACAGACTTGACATAACTGTTGATATTCCTTTCGGAACTCAGCTGACCGGAAAAATCAATCAGCTCCAAAAATATATAATCGAACAGATAGAGCGGTACACGGGTATATTGATTATTCAGATAAATATTATAATCGATAAAATAATCAGCAAGGAAGATTCTAACCCTTAAAATCCAAACCTATTAAATAGGTTTCAAAACTTGAACTGCGGCATGCTTCCGGCTTAAAGGCTCTTGCCGTCTTAAAACATTTCCTTAAGTTATTTAAGTGAATCTGTTGATCTCCTCCTTGAAATATCTTTACTACAAAGGCTCCGCCTTGTTTTAGCTGCTCTTGAGCATAATAAAGCGCAAGCTCTACCAAACCTGAAGAACGCGCCGTATCAACCGTTTTGTTTCCTGTTGTTGAAGGAGCTGCATCGCAGATAACCGCATCATAAGGCCCCAATTCTTTTACCGATTTTATTATCCCCTTATCGAACATATCGCCTTGAAAAAAATTAAGCCTTTCATCATAAACTGAAGAATCCAGAGGCTTTAAATCGACGGCAGTTACCCTGCCCTCTCTATTTAAAAAGCGCAAAACATAAACAGTCCAGCTTCCGGGGGCAGCTCCCAAATCCAATACCTTATCATTAGGCGAAAAAAGATTAAATTTTTTGTTCATTTCTTCAAGTTTGTATACGGAACGTGCAGGATAATTTTCGGCAAAAGCTTTTTTTGACCAATAATCCGGTTCGCTGTATTTATTTTTTGCCATTTGATTTTTCCTTTTTGGATTGAATTTTTTTTTCTTCCAACATTCGGGATGTATCCTCTTCAATTTCCTCAGCATATTCATCAAGTTTCCGATGGAGGGTTCTGCGTCCTATTCCCAAAATATCGGCTGTCTTGGATTTATTGTTATTTTGGTTTGCAAGAGTCTGCAAAATAATTTGCTTTTCGGCTTCGGCCATATTTACTCCCATAGGTATACGGATTGAAGAAGGCTCGGCTTTTTCGCGTAAACTTGCCGGCAAGTCGTCAAAATGAATTACATTATCGGAGCTCATTACAACGGCACTTTGAATACAGTTTTGAAGCTGCCTTATATTTCCAGGCCATTCATAATTATAAATTGCAGTCCTTGCACGCGGTTCAATAGAATCTATTTTTTTATCGTTCTCCTCGGCAAATTCTTTTATAAAGGCAGCGGCCAAAAGAGGAATATCTTCTTTGCGTTCGCGTAAGGGAGGCACGTGAATATGAACAACATTCAATCTAAAGTAAAGGTCTTCTCTAAAATTTCCTTTTTTTATTTCCTCTACCAGATCCCTGTTTGTTGCGGCAATTATCCTTGTATCTATGCTAATAGTTTCAGTACCTCCTACCCTCTCAAACTTTTTTTCTTGAAGAACACGCAAGAGTTTTACCTGTATCATTTGGTTGATTTCGCCTATTTCATCCAAAAAAAGAGACCCCCCGTTTGCAATCTCAAAACGGCCTCGGCTACGTTGTACGGCTCCTGTAAATGCCCCTTTTTCATGGCCGAAAAGTTCGGATTCCAAAAGGCTCTCGGCAAAGGAAGCACAGTGGACTTGTACAAAGGGCTTATCCTTGCGGTTTGAAAGATTATGAATAGCCCGAGCTATCAGTTCTTTTCCAACTCCCGTTTCTCCGGTAATTAAGACGCTTGCCTTTGTAGGAGCAACTTTTTTTATATTTTCAAAAACCTTTTCCATAAGAGGGCTCTTGCCTATAATATTTTCAAAACTTTGTTTGGTTTCAATGTCGTGTAAAAGTGCTCTATTTTGAAGAACAAGTGCCCTGTTTTGTAAGGCTCTTTTTACTAAAAGAAAAAGACGTTCCAAATTCAAGGGCTTGGTTAAAAAATCGTAGGCTCCCATTCTCATGGCTTCAACAGCAGTTTCTACCGTGCCGTGGCCGGTTAAAACAATTACGGGAACTCCGGGGGTTTTTGAAATAACTTCACGTAAGACTTCTTCACCGCTGATTTCAGGCATTTTTAAATCGGTAATTACAAGATCGACTTCTTCTTTTAAGGCAATATCCAAACCTGTTCTTCCGTTATCGGCAGTAATTACTCCATACCCCTCATCTTCCAAGGCCATCGCAAGGCCTTCACGAATATTTTTTTCATCATCAATAATCAAAATATTAAATTTCATTTTATATCCTTTACCGCATCAAAATCTGAAGTTTTATCGGAGAGTAAAAGCTGTGAACCCTTTCGCTCTATGGGCAGTGAAAATTTAAAACTTGTTCCCATACCGTAATCGGAATAAACGTTTATGTCTCCTCCATGTTCTTTTATGACCTTATAAGTCATGGTCAGCCCCAAACCTGTTCCGTCATGCTTCGTTGTAAAATAAGGTTCGAAAATTTTATGCATATCTTCGGGTAAGATACCCTGCCCGGAATCCGAAATGATTACAACAATAAAATCGTTTACTGCTTTTGTCGATATATCCAAAAAGCCGCCGCCTGGCATTGCGGCTTTTGCATTAGTTAATACATTCATAAATGCCTGCCGCAAGAATCTTTCATCACCTTGAATCTTAGGCATATCCTTTGAAAAACTAAGAGAAATAGTTATACCGCTGTCATTAAACTCGTCAAAAAATGTATCGTATAAATTTTTTAATAAAACATTTATATCTACGGGAACAAATTCGAATTTTAATGGGCGCACGGCAAATAAAAAATCCACCACGATTTTATTGAGTCTTTCAATTTCTTCTTCAATAACATCTATATGTTTTTGAGCTTTTTGGTTTATCGATAAATTACAGGCTGTAAAATTTTTCTTTAAAAGCTGTAAATGAATACTGATTGCGGCAAGAGGATTTTTTATTTCATGAGCAACGGCGGCTGCCACATTTGTTAGACTTGCAAGACTTTCAAGGCGGCGGGTTTTAATTTCTTCAATTCTTTTTTCGGTAATATCCGCAATCATAATTATCGTACCTTGAATTTTTTTTTCGTTTACCAAGGGAAGAACCGAAACTTCAATATATTTATTTTTACTTTCGGGCTTATCGGCTTTTAGATTAAACTCTTTTGAAGTTTGCCCGCTTTCATTTTGAATAACCGAAGCTACAAATTCTGAAATATCAGACGAGTTTATATACTCCCAAACGTTTTTTTCTTGATTATCGCTTAAATGACTTTCCAAAATACGTTCAGCAGCTCTGTTGGATTTTACTATTTTATTCTCCGAGTCGGCAACTACAACTCCGTCATTTAGTGAGTCCATCATAGAGTCCAAAAGAGAATATTCGCTTGCCATTAATTTGACAAAAGTTCTAAGTTGAGCTTCATTCATACTTGAGGACTTTTGTATTCCCCTTCTCATAAATTCTCTCATATAAGTTTTTCCTTAATTTGTTCTGCCAAGTTTTCTAAAGCAGCTTGAGGTGAAATATTAAAAATATCTACACCGGCTTCGGCTCTTTTTATCAATACCGTTATTTTAAAATAAGACTCAACTTCCAATGCCGAACATACTTCATTTTTTAATCCGTCTTGTAAAAAAAATAAAAGGCTGTTTAAGAATAAAATATAAATCGTATGCGGCTTACATTTATTTAAAAGATTTACGATGTTTGCGATCGTGCAATTTGAATTGTCATACTTATTTTTATTTTTGTAATTTGAGATTGAATTATAAAGAGCTGAAGGAAGAATTTTATTTTGCCTGTCTATGAGCAAAAAAATATATTCATAAAATAAGGATGCAGCATTTTGAATTGTCAGGAAACTCACCGGTAAAAAACCGTAAAGGTAAGAGCTTAAAAGATTAAACTTACCGAAGGGCTCATGACAAGGTTCTCCTTTAAAAACCCGTCTTATAACTTCTTCTTGGGATTTTTTTTCTCTTTCTTTAAAAGTATAAGTGCGGACTCTTGATAGTATTGTCGGCATAATCGCGCCACGATGAGCCGTAGTTAAAACAAAAACCGCATAAGAAGGCGGCTCTTCCAAAATTTTTAAAAAGGCATTTCTTGCGCCTTCCTGCATTTTATCGGCATTTTCAACAATCAATACTTTTTTTATTCCCGAAGGCATTAGGCGTACCCATGATGAAGCCTTTCTAACCTGATTTATGGGAATAGTATCGTACATACATTCATCTTGAAGTTTTGCGGCTTTTAAGACAAGAGCTTCCGCAGTTTTGTTAAGCACCTTGTCATCTATAGTTTCGATAGGGCAGGAGCATAGATCGGCTAGAAGCTCTTCAATCTCTGCAATGACGGGAGCGGCTTTGACGAATTTTGTTTCATCCGTATCCCAAAGACGGGAATCGAATCGGGAGGTAAGTTTTCTAATAGCCCGCAAAAATAAATATCGCGAAGAAATGGTTTTTGTTTTTAATAAGGTCTCGCAGGCAGCCTTTATTTCGGGGCTGTGGTCCCGTGCTCCTAAAATAAGAACATCGGGAGAAATCATTTCTTTTTGTCTTAAGCATGAAGAACAAGTACAAGTCCAGTTTCCTGTTCCCGTACAAGAAACGGAACGGGCAAGCTCAAGGGCTGCGGTCAGTTTTCCTGAACACTCAGGCCCCGAAAACAAAATCGAAGGCGGAAGTTTTTTTTGTTGTATATCTTGAATGAGCCTAAGACCAGCTTCTTGATCTATGAGATTTTCAAACATTTATACCCCCTATAAAAACTACAACTGCTTGGTTATATCTAAAATAAATGGAGAAAGAATTTTAGCAAAAATGCTTTCACTCAATATTTTATCAAATGAAACAAAGGTTTGTATATTGATGAGCATTAGGATAACTCCTATTACAATCAATCCCTCTACAAGACCTAAAAAAAATCCCAATGACCTATCCAAATTTTTTAAGGACTCGCTTGAAAAAAGAGAGCCTAAAAAAACTTGCACCAATTTTATAACCAAATAAACGGATAAAAATAAAATCAAAAATGATATTATAGCGGATAATGACTTTTCGCCTAAAAGCTCGGTAATTACGGGAGTAAGTAATTTATAAAACAAAAAAGCTACAAGCCCGCCGACAATAACCGCCGCTTTTGAAAAAAACTCGTCTATAAATCCTGTAATAGTAACCTTAATAACAAAAAAAGCCATGATAATCAAAAAAACTATATCGGCACTTCCTATCCGCATTTAATTATTCTCCACCATTTAATTATCTCCATCTATTTAAAACTCCTAATCCTTAACGGTAAAAAAAGTTTTTAAAAAATCGGCAATTACAAGGGCAGGTTTTTCACCGGCCAAGGCAGCTGAGGCCTGAGCCATCTTTTTTAGCCTCTCGTTTCCGGTTACGCTTTCTTCAAACCCAAGCTCCCGCAAAAGCCTTATAAAGACATCAGACCTTACATCTTCACCCAAAAGAATTTCTGCGGCACCTTTTTTCTTAAAGAATTCGGCATTTTCTATTTGATCGCCGCGGGAGCTTCCCTTTTCAAGAGGAACCAAAATCATAGGCTTACCGGCGGCAGCCGATTCCCAAACCGTATTCGCTCCTGCCCGCGACACCACAACCGAAGAAAGGCTTAAAACATCGGCCATCTCTTTTTTTATAAAGGGATAGGGCTTATAGTTTTCTGCAAATTCGGGGGAAGAATTTAAAAGGTCTTCTTTAATTTTTTGTCCCTGATCCATATTGGCTTCTCCAATCTGATGAACCACAACAAAATGCTTTACAAGATACTCGATTGAATCCGAAATCAAAGCGTTTAACTGTCTTGCACCGAGGCTCCCGCCCAATACAAACAAAACAGGTAAGTCCGATTTTATGTTTAAAAAGGATTGCCCATTTTCAGGCCTACCCGAATAAAAACTTAAGCGCACGGGATTCCCCGTACAAATAACCTTTGAGCGAAGCGGAGCCGGTAAAAGTTCCGCCGTTTCTTGATATGAAACCAAAATACGGTTTGCAAATTTTGCATTAATCCTTGTTGCAAGGCCGGGCGAAAAATCACACTCATGAGTGATAACGGGAATTTTTAAAAGCCTTGTTGCAGCGCATGGCGGCACCGAAACAAACCCGCCCTTAGAAAAAACAAAAACAGGTTTTAACTTTAAAAGAATAAAAAATGATTTTATAAAGCCTGCCGCAACCTTAAAAATATCTATAAAATTTTGAAAACTAAAATACCGCCTTAATTTTCCGGCAGGAATACCTATGAATTCAAGAACTGAAGGAGAAGCCGAGTAAAGCTCGGAAGATTCAACTATCTTGCGGTCAATGCCCTTAGCAGAGCCGATCCAAACTATTCTACATTCTAAAGAAGAGCTCAAGGCCTCGGCAACTGCCAGTCCGGGAAAAATATGCCCCCCCGTTCCGCCTCCGGTAAAAACAACACATTTCATGGAATTCAGTGTATCACAATGACACAATTTTGAAAAGAGCTGCACATTCCTTTGGTTTATTTTCAGTTTTTAATTTACCTGCAAAAAACAAAAAGAATTTTAATTGAATATATGTAATTATTTGGTCATTCAACTACCTTATTTTTTTCAAATTTTACCATCTATTGCAAACAATTTATATAATAATTATGAAAGGGAAAAAATTTTTCTCTTTTAAATAATTTCTATGAAGTTTGGTATGAATCAACCATTTACAATCACCCTCCGCAACGACTACGCTTTTAAACGAGTCTTTGGAACTGAAGAAAACAAAGATGTTCTACAGGATTTATTAGAATGTATCTTAGACATTCCGCCTGAGAATATCGCAGGTTTAGAGCTCTTGGATAAAGAGTTTCATAAGGAGCTTTTAAGTGAAAAACTCGGTATCTTGGATATTAAGTTAAGACTAAAAGACGGAACCTTTGTCGATATTGAGATTCAAAACAACTGGCATTTTGATTTTCCTGAAAGAACCCTGTATTATTGGTCTAAAATGTACAATGAAGGAATAAAACAAGGTCAAGACTATTGTAAAATTTTTAGCCGAATATTATTATAATAATGGTAATACACTTTAATATATCGAAAGTTAAGAAGGGGTTTCCAAAGGGAACTCCCTTTGGCAGACGGAAAAGATAGGAGGGGTTATAGGGGAGGAAAGAAAACCTGTTCTGTCGGGTTGTCTTTCCTCCCCTAATTGATAATGAGGAGGTACGTAATATGCTGGCACAAGAATCACCTATAATGGCAAAAGCCAATGCAACAATAAACATAATGGAAATGAGCCCAAAAGAAAAATGGCTATATGAAAACCGTATGAAATATGAACATGACAAAGCCTCGTGGAAACATGTGGGGTATCAAGAAGGTATTGAACGAGGCTTTGCTAATGGAGTTTATCAGAAGTCAATTGAAACAGCCAGAATTATGAAACATGAAGCTTTTGATTTAAACATAATTTCAAAAATTAGCGGTTTAAGCAAAGAAGAAATTGATAGACTATAATTAATTTTAGAAGATAACCGTATCGGTTTGCATGAAGTATTATGGCTATATTATCAAACCATAAACTTTCATTTTTTTCCCTTTCCGATTGACTTTATTTTATAATTTATTCATAATAAGGCTTATGCTTAACGATGATGCTTTAATTTTAAAGACGGGAAACTGGGAGCCTCAAAATAAAAAGAGGCTTGAAAAACTGATAAGGGAAAAAGCCTTTAACGGAAATTATGCCGTTTTTGACTGGGATTTTACTTCAATTTTTTATGACACACAGGATAATCTTTTTGTGTACCAGATTGAAAATCTTTGTTTTAATTTAAACCCTGAAGAATTTAATCAAACCATAAGGGCGGGAATTCCTCAAGACGAGATTTTGCCCCATACAATAAACCTTGAAGGCAGAGCCTTAACTGCCGAAGAACTTTCGGACGATCTAAATGAACGCTACAAGTTTCTATATAAAAATTATTTGAGCCTTAGCGGAAAAATGAGCCTTGCAGAAATTACATCGACCGAAGAATTTATAGATTTTAAGGCTAAGATGCTCGTTTTAATGCGGGGAGCAGCCTCCCTTTGCGGTGTGGACATCGGCCAATCCGTAAGCACCGGTATGACGATAGAAGAACTTTCAGCCCTTACCGAAACGGCAATAGACCAAGGACTAAAAGACGAAATAAAAACTTATAAGGTAAGATCTTCATCGGTCTTAAAAGGAAGAGCCGGAGAAGTAGAAGGCGGCTATAGAAAGGGCTTGCGCGTTCAAGAAGAAATGCAAGACCTGTTTTCGGCTTTAAGGAAAAACGGAATCGAAGTTTATATTTGCTCGGCCTCCCAAGAAGACAATGTACGAGTTTTTGCCTCCAACCCAAAATATGGATATAAGCTGGAGAGCAAAAACGTTTTCGGAAGAAGAAGGCTCCTGGATGAAAATAAAAAGCTTACCGTTATAGATGACAGCTCGATTCCTGCAACAAGAAAAGAAGGAAAGGCCGAAGCAATAAAAAAAGTCCTTGCCCCGAAACACCAAAACAAAGCTCCCGTTTTAATAGCAGGCGACGGGGACGGCGATTTTTATATGATGGATGCTTTTAAAGACAAGGCCTTAATCCTAATCTTTAACAGAAGCCCCAAAAAAGAGGCTAAAATATATCCACTTTTAATGAGCGGGATTAAAGAAAGAGGCAATCCTGATGCTCGGATAATTGTTCAGCACAGAAATAACGAAAAAGGATGTTTTATTTCAAAGGCTCCGGAAGAAGAAAAGCCGCTAGACAGCCTGCCTGAAAAGTAAGCCGCCCTTTCTGTAGTTTTTTTATTTAACCGCCAAGATGCAAAGACCGCAAAGGATTTTTTAATGGTGTTTTAATATTGGTAACCTCTAAAAACTTCAGTTTTTTGAGGTTTTCCTTGATTTTAATTTGCGATGTTTTTCATAAGTCATTGACATATAAAGGCTTATGAAAAACTCGTCAGGCATCTCTAAAAATCCAACAAGGTTTTTAGAGATGCCCTATTATATTATTAAATTTACCCTTGGCGTTCCTTGCGGCCTTGGCGGTTTATATTCCTTTATTTAACCGCAGCGAGCGCAAAGCGTTGAGCTCACGCTCAACTTCGCAAAGTATTTTTTTATAAAACTAAAAAAGAAACAGCCAAACTTATGAAAAATCGAGGCTATCCGCCGGCAATTAATTAATTGCTTCCACTTCTTTTTGGCTGAGGCCTGTCGCTTGCATTATCTTTTTCCGAAAAAGCAATGTGACGGCTCCATCATAAAATCACGCAGTGGAACATATTTAGCTTTTGGAAATGACTGTATTATACCCGATACGGTATTCGTATCGGTGAATTCTTTACCGGACTTCATCATCGCATAATTCCATTCCCTGATATTATGAATGTCTTCTACGGTAAAATTACCGCTTACGGTCGGTTTATTCATCTGTGCCTCCTATAAGCATTGACGGACAGTATATTTTGATTTCAGGCAGATTTCTTATGTTCGTTATCCGCTTTATACCGTCAATTGTTTTATCATTGACAATGTGTTTAAAATTCCATGATATGATTATATCACACTGAGCCATTATCGCCGTTGCTATATGTCGGCAATCGTCAAAACATTAATAGCACTGTGTCATACATTTTTTCCGGTGAGTCTTCAGCTTTGAGAAAACTTATCACTGATGTATCAAGATATATCCGCCGTTTCATACTTTATTATACCACAACTTCGGTAATTTTGTAAGGGCATTATTTAACCGCAAAGATATAAAGAACGCAAAGAAATTTTTTAATGGTGTTTTAATATTTATATTATTTAATTTACCCTTGGCGTTCCTTGCGGCCTTGGCGGTTTATATTCCTTTATTTAACCGCAGCGAGCGCAAAGAACGCCAAGAGATAGTATAATTTAATGAATCATGAGTAGTTAACGAATCGAAAAACAGCCAAACTTATGAAGCTAAAAAACTTTGACATAGCCTTAATTAAAGAAATAACAGGCCTTCCCGAAGAAGAGATTGAAAAACTATAGCTTATACAGGCAGACATCCTGTCCGCTTTGGCAGCCAAAATTCCGCTTAGGGGCTGCACCCCTAAGAACCCGCATTGAGCCATTATCGCCAGCTGTTGCATTATGCCGCAAAAGCGGCAAATCTGTTGAAAACCGTGCATCCTGCACGGTTTTCGAACAATTATACCCCACCGTTGCTATTAAGGCAAAGGCTGCACAGTCGTCAAACAGCCATTTGAGCCGACATACCACTGGATCGGGGGAGAGCCTGCCTGCGGCGTTACCTCAAACTTTTTGTAGGTTTGGGTAATCGCTACAGGGGTGCCGCCAAGCACCTGCGTACCCACATTGTAGCTGTCGTTCGGTACCGTAATGCGTGCTGCCTTACCGCCTGAGGGACTCAAGGAGCCGTCAACGGTTATCTTTGCACCGCCGCCGTATTTTTCCAAATACACATCGTTGCTGTTTACATCAATTTTTGCACTGCCCTTCATTTTAAATACTGTGTTGGCGTTCTGGACATACACGCCGCTGCCATTTTTCTTCGCCCAGTTATTGATAACCTGTACGTTGTCTTCAAGCGTCAATTCGCATTCTGGGCCGACCCAGATGCCGCCGCCGCTTTCATAGTAGCCGTCTCCTGTCGCTTTGTTTGCGTCATTTGTACCCGTGCCGCCGATGGTGGTATTGCCTGAGACGGTTACTTTAGCTTGATCGGAACTGCTGTTCGCGAAGATTGCGCCGCCGCTCTTTGCCGTGTTGCCTTTAAGGGTGCAGTTTGTTATTTTGACGGTTGCGCCATATGCATATATGCCACCGCCAGACTCTTCCGCTTTGTTGCCAATAAGTTGTACGCCCTCTGCCGAGATGCCGCCTAGATTCAAGATGCAGCCTTCTCCGATACATATTGCGCCGCCTATTCCTAAGTTCTTCGCTTCGTTTGCCTCATCCGTACCCATACCGCCGATTGTCCCGCCTTTGATGGTTACGGTCGAGACGGTGGTATCTTTCTTTACCACGTAGATTGCGCCACCGCCACCGCTGCCGCCTGCGGCTCTTGCCGTGTTGCCTTTAAGGGTGCAGTTTTTTATGTTGACGGTGGCTCCTTCTGCGTATACGCCGCCGCCGGAAAAATTTGAGTCGTTGCCGATAACCTGTACGTTGTCTTTAAGCGTCAATTCGCAGCCTATGCCGACCCAGATGCCGCCGCCGGAGGTCGCTTTGTTTGCGTCATTTGCACCCGTGCCGCCGATGGTGCCGCCTGAGATGGTTACGATGGACGGTTTGTTCAACGAACTGTCGGTCTTTTTTGCGTAGATGGCTCCGCCGATTCTGTTGTAGGTGTTCACATCCGTCTCGTTGCCTTTAAAGGTGCAGTTTGTTATGTTGACGATGGCTCCTTCTGCGTATATGCCGCCGCCGGACCCATTCTTCGCTTTGTTACCGATAACCTCTGCGTCGTTCTTCATCGTTAAGGTGCAGCTTTCGCCGACCCAGATGCCGCCGCCGTCTTTTTGCGCTATATTTTTGTTCGTATCCGTGCCGCCGATAGAGCCGCCTGAAATGGTTACGCTGGAGCCGGTGCTGCCGTCCTTTTTTGCGTAGATGGCTCCGCCTTGTATTGCGGTGTTTCCCGTAAGGGTGCTATTTGTTATTTTGACGGTTGCGCCTTCTGCGTAGATTGCACCGCCGTACCTGTCCGTCCCATATTGGCCCATGTTTGCATTTCCTTGTTTAAGCGTCAACCCGTTCAGCTCAAGACTTTTACCGCTTGCCACATTGAAGATGCGGCATTTAGAATCGGCATTAATCACTGCATCTGTATTAAAAACCTTTATTTTAACATTTCGGCCCACATTTATTTGTTCGTTATTCTTTATGGTCTGTCCGCCTATGGTTATGCCGCCGCTGTCTTGCGCTTTTATTTCGTTTTTTATGGTAATGACAGGTTCAGTTTCACGTTCGACGGCATATTTTAGCTTAGCCCATGCGTCAGGCTTGCTGCCGTCAATTACATTGCCTACTATCCGCTTAAGCCTGTAGTAAACGGTTTTTTGGTTAGAGGCAAAGCCCGGCTTGTCTGCTTTAAACCGTACTTCATAGTTTATCGTACTTCCTATGGCAGAGGGTGCAAGTAGCTTTATGCCTTGCAGAGGGGTAGTCGGGGTTGCCAATCCTTCACCACTACCCGTTGTGCTAGTTTCCAAGTTTGTTACCCAATACCTAATCTTTACGCTATCGGACGGGGTTAGGCACCATACCTCCAGATCTACATCGTCTCCGTTACAGCTTATCTCATATGGATTTATGTCTGAACCGTCTCCGCTTCCGCTTGGCACAGGAGGAGTCGACTGTACCTGTATTTCTCCGATCTTTCTTATACAAGTGCTGCCTTGAACTTTGTTTGAAACGAGTCCCGCTTCATCGCTGAGCCATGCCTCGTATGTTTTTAACGCTGATGAAGGAGAAACTTCGACATCCGTTTTAAAATATATGAGCCATTTATCTGTAGGCGCAGGGAATGAAGGCGGAGTCCCCTCATATTCGCCTGTGACCAACTGAGTTGCATTAGCTAAAAACGGAGAACCTGATTCCCAGTTAATTTTTTTAGCCGTAAAATCGATACCTGTTACGGTGTAATCAGAGGAACCTCCGCCTTCTGTTGTGATATGCAGCTTTTTTATGTCTTCATGTACATAATGCCCCGAGGTTGCCTCGTCTCCCATATTCTTTGCTTGGAATATGAGCACATAGTACCATTTCGTTCCTACCTGCGTTTTTCCAACTCCCTTGTATTCTAAAGAAGGAGCTGTATCTGCCTTTAGGTTTAGACTAAACTTTTTATTGAATTTTCTGCCGTCTGTTGAAATAAGGGCAATTTCGGGGCCTATGTCGCGGGAGCTCCATTCGTGCTTTTTCAAAAAGTCCGACTTGTACGTGAGCTTTAGTGTCAGTTTATCAGGCGTTTGCTCCAGAGTGTAGTCCGCGTTGTATACAGGCGGCGTTGAAAGCCCGGGAAAGCTGATAACCTTTCCCGGATCGGCTGCGGTTGGCATAACGAGGCTGAATTTTCTAGGATTATGCAGTTTAATCGTAAGCGTTACATCGTCTGCCGACGGTACGCACGGCACTCCAGCCGCATTCGTTGGATGGGACTTATCAATGTCGAAGCCCCTAGGAACAACTTCACTAGACCAGTAGCCTAGGAATTCTTCAGGGTCTTCTAAAAACTGTTTGCAGCTTGTAAATACAATGGCAGCTGTCAATACTGCCGTTCCAATTGTTAAAATCTTTAAAAGTTTTTTCATCACTGATTACTCCCTTAATTTTGGGGGCGAGCTTTCCAATACTAAAATTCCCAGCCTACTGAAAGCGAGGGCTGCACTATGTATTTGGGAAAACTTTTTCTAAACGGAATTATATGATCGACATTTAATTCTATATATAATTTTTTATAAACATAAACCTGCAAGGCTGTTCCGAAATTCATTGTCAACCCCCAGTACCAAGCTTGATCGCTTCTAAAATCGGAATCGTCGAAAATAAATTGTGTATTTACCATAAATGCAGAACCGAAACCTAAGTGTGCATCAAAATTAAGGCGGTGCCTTATTATAGATTTCATATAAACAGCCTGTATGCCGGCTAAAAGAAGACCCGCAGACAGGGTATAATCGGTGTTTTTATTTTTTAAGTACATCCCCGAACCGGTAAGATTAAAGCCGAAATTTCCGTAGGAACGCTTTATAGGCACAAAAGAAAACCTTAAAACGCCGCTTAAGGCGGCAAAATCTTTTCCAAAGTATTCTTTAAAAACCTTGTTCCCTGCAAAGCCGTTAAAGGCATAGCCGCCCGACAGATAAATATCAACAGGTTTTTGAAACTTAAATGTCATTTTTTGTTTTGAATCTTTTAAACCGCTTGGGTCGGTAACAACAAATTCATACTGCCCCGGATTGACTCTCAACATATTAAAACTTATCTTTGCCTTAGTTCCGTCAGGGCTTATCTCTACAATTTTGCCGAAAATGGGAGAGCTGCCTTCTTTTTGAAGAGCAAAGGCCGTTTCTTCTCTAAAATTTTTACCTGAAAGGCTTACAACATCGCTGTATTCTTCGTCAAAATATATTGCCTCCGGCGAAACTGAAAAAGTTTCAGGCTGATAAGCCAAAAGAATATCAAAATAACGGTCTGCACTTACAGCATCTACCTGACCTAAAAGGTTTATAACCTTTATCCTGTACCGGTAATTCCCGGCAGGTAGGGACACTTCAAGAGAATTTTGCTTTAATTTCTTTTTATCTACAATAACCCACTTGCCGTTTTTTTCTTTCTTTTCAAGCTCGAATTCAAAATGCAGGATACCTTCTACATTTTCCCAAGAAAGCGTTTGATAAAAAACCGTTTTTTTTCCTTCCGTTTCAATAATATAATTTTTCTTTACTTCATTAGTCTCTTCAACCTTTTGAGCAAAAGCGCCCAAAGGGAACAAAAGCAGCAAAAATAAAATCACTAAATTCCTGATAAATATTCTTTTATCTTCCATAAAGGACTCCCGTTTCATCAGTTTCTACATTATCTTTTTTAGGTAAATCGATGTCAAAACGTTTTCTTGAAGGAGTTCCGGTTTGAAACACCAATCCGCTGTCCAAACGCCGTTCCGCAATAACCTCTGTAAAGAATGCCCCGCGAGATAATCGGCTTAAATCCTTAAATTCATAAACAAGATCCTCTGCTCCCGATTTTGCTTTAATTTCGGTGCTTGCAATTACTTTGTTTTTCTCATTATATATTTTCATAACATAATGAGTTGCCTTATCAACAGGCTTCCACTTAAAGACTATACTTCGATGTGAAGAAAAGAATGGAATACCTAAGACTTCTTTTTCGCCCGGGAATACAAACCTTGCCTTTGGAAGAGGCGGTATGGGCAAAACCGTAAATGCGGAATATTTTTCCGACGAAATATCGAATCCGTCCTCGGTTTCGGCTATAACCTTCCAGCGGTATTTTCCTGATGCTAAAGGCGGAAGCTGCACCTTATACCCCGCATCTTTTAAAGCAAAAACGGGAGCGCGTACGCCTACCTTTTCCAGAATAAATTCTACACCTACAGGCGGATGAACGGACGACCACTCTGCCTGAGAAGGATTCAAAGCGGCTTCAATACCGTCAATCTTTGCACCTTCGGCAGGTTTTAACAGCTCTACAGGCTTCAAATGTTTTGCCGTAAAGCCGTGCGCCTGTGAAAGCCCAAACTTTCGGCTTGAAGTCAATGTTGCATTTGCAAAGGCCTGTATATTCAATATGTAGTCCCCGTCTTCAAATTTACCCATAGCAATTTCTATTTCGGTTTTTGAAGCATAAAGGTCTTCATAAAAAGGTTTAGAGCCGGGAATTCTGTCTGTCAGTTTTACCTGATAGTAATCCGCACCTTCTACCGGTTTCCAGTTAAATTTGCTTTTACGTCCGGGCACTATGACAATGCTTTTTTTTGCATTTTCCAGCTCAGGCTTATCGAGAAGAGGAATAACGTTTAATTTTTTTACGTCCGATACATACTGCTTTCCGTCCAATTCGGTACATACGCGCCAATACCATTTGCCTTCAGGTAAGGTAATGCCGTCAATGCCTAAACCTTTGGTAGATTTATTAACGGTAAGAGTTTTAAAGTCTTCGGTATCCGAAACCTGAACAATCTGTTCCGAATCGAAATTACTCTTCCATGTGAAGAAGGTGTCTCCCGTCAAAGGCTGAAGCAAATTATAATCATTAGGCGGAAAAACGGCACGCAAAATAATCTCTGAGTCCATAGTTCTAAAAGAAGCCGGATCGCTTATACCTATTTCGTTATCCTTTGCGTCAAGAGAGGCAACAGTCATATAATACTCGCCGTTAGGCAAAAGTTTTGAAGCTTCTTTTAAGTCCAAATAGCTCGTTATGACTATATTGTTTATAAGAACATCGGTCATATCCTTATCTCTCGCTATTTTCACCCTGTATTTTGCCGCATCCAAATTAGGTTTCCAAGAAAAAGTAATGCCCTTTCCTTTCGAGGTATCCATAACTTTTTTCATATGAAGAAGTTCGGGCTTTTCGGCATCTTCCGTCTTTTTTACACGGAAAGCCGAAACTTCGGAGGCTTGGGCTTTAAATGAAGAATCGAATCCGTATTTTGGAAGAACACGCCAATACCAAGTTCCTTCCGTCAATTCCGAAATTGAAAAAGATTCCGTGCTCGAATTTTTGACTACTTTAGGATTTTCCATATTCTTATTGTCTGCAATCTCAACCGTGTAGTATGAAGAAAGCTCATTACCTTCCCATAAAAATCTGATAGAGGGCGGATTCGTATTATAGGCAAAGGCAGTATCCGGTTCAGGAAGAAGAGTTACCGGAGTCGGAGCTTTGATAACCGTTACTTTTCCGGATACGGCATCTTCGCTTTCAGCTCCTGCCTTACCTGCATACAATCTCCAGTGCAGGGCACCGCTGTCATGCTTGACGGTAAATTCTTTTAAACCGCGGACATCATATTTTTTAGTATCTACGCTAAAATTGCTCAAAGGAGAAGTTTCAAGGAAAATTTCTTCGTTATTGGGAAAGGAAGATTGCCACTTAAATTTAATATCAACACCTAAATCATCCCTCGATTGATTTAAAAGTCTCAGGCTCTTTCCGGGGCTTATCATAACCAGTTTTGCCTGTTCGCCCTGCTGTAAGACGGAACCGGCTTCTAAAACTTCCGTTTCTCCGTTTTTTCCGCCTGTAACTGAAACGGAACCTTCTTCTACCGCAAGCTGAAGACTTTCAGCATCGCCTTTTTGAACATGCAATACCGAGCCTTTTTCGATGTTTATGTCAGCATTATCCGATTTTAAGCGTAAATTATTGTTTGCCGTTTTTGCCGAAACCGAGCCCGAATTCAAATTAAGTTCCGATTCTTCATTTTTTGTAAAAATCTGAACCATCGTGTTTGAGTCAACCTCGACTACATTGCTTGCATCCTCATTTCCCAAAAAATGAATGGTCGCCAAGGCTTCATTTGCAGTTCTTATAGTATCTCCGTTATATAAATAGGAATTTTGAACGGGACGATCCCATACGGCTCTATCGTTGAATTTACGCTGAACGGTTTTGTATTTATATTCAATGGTCGCTATGGGAGTATCCGTGCGTTCAAATGTTCTGTTTAGCTCCTTTACAAACAAAAACAAGTCAAAAAATATAACCGTCAGAGAAACAATGACCACAACAAGGTCTAAAAAATTACTGTTTGTTTTGGGATTGAATGTTGTATTTCTTTTCGTCTTCATTTACATCTACCTTATTTAAATCGGGAGTAGGAATTCCTAATTTTGCTCTAATTTGAGCCAAACTCTTAGGCCCTTTTTCTCCGGCTCCGGGAATGCCCGTTTCTTCAGGCATATTTATAACCGCAAACATTCTTAAAGGATCCGATTTTCCTTTAACCGTAACGGACGGCATTTCTTCAACCAATACCTTATCTTTTACAAGTTTATAAGTGTTTTCGGTAATAAGAATATCCGTTCCGAGAGGCTTATTTAAGGATTCGGTACGGGATGCTAAGTTTACGGCATCGCCTATTACCGTATATTCCATCCTCTTCTTTGAACCTATCTGGCCTGCAACTACGGGACCTGAGTTAATACCGCAGCCTATGCGGATTATAGGCTTTTTATCGCCTCCTCTGCCCTGATTAAATATAATTAAGGCGGCCCTCATCCTCAAAGCAGCCCTTATACAGTTAAGCGCATCCTCTCTAGGACTGCCCGCACTTGTAGGCGCACCCCAAACGGCCATAACTGCATCGCCTATAAATTTATCTACTACGCCATGGGTATCGTTTACGCACTCTACCATCTGGGTCATGTACTCGTTTAGGAATTCTACAACCTCATTCGGTTCAAGTTTTTCAGAAATAGCCGTAAAGGAACGGATATCCGAAAAGAAGATAGTTGTATTCTTTGTTTCGCCTCCGAGTGCAAGCTCACCCTTCATAGCAAGCTCTGCAATCTCCTTATTTATAAAGCGTCCGAACGAATCTTTAAGTCTTTCTCTTTCAGCCAAGCCCTTACCCATTCTTACAAAGCTGTTCGTTAAAAGGCCTATTTCATCCTTAGTCTTAGCTTTAAGATCAAGCTCATAATTGCCCTGCTCTATTTCGCCTGCTGCCGAGGCAAGAGCCTTAACCGGAGAGCTTATCGATTTGGAGAAAAACCAGATAAAAAGGATTGCAAGAGCCAAGACCGCAACACCCAAGGTAACATTTTTAAAGGTTGACCTGACTACCGGTTCCAAAACCTTATCGGCTTCGGCTGTGGTAAGAACTGCAAGATCAGCTATCGAAAGTTTTCTGTAGGCTCCGAATTGTTTTTTACCTTCTTTGTCGGTAAAAAGAATTTGCCTGTTCATGTCTCCTTTTTCGCGCATTTCCATAAAGAGTTTTGAGTCCCTTACATTAACTCCGTTTTTGGTAAGTTCAAAGTCGGGATGAATTAAGATGTCTCCCAAATTATTTACAAGATAGGTTGTTTGAAGTTTTCCGGAACCTAAGTGCTCTGATAATGTTTCGGAAGAAAAGAAGATTACCAAGCCCTGATCCAAGCCATTCTCCTTATACGGGTAAAAAAGAACAAGAATAGAATCCCCAAAAAACGGAGAGGCATTTATAACCTGCGCTATTCCCTTTTCCGCCTGAATGGCCGTATCCATTTCGTTTTCGATAAATTCATCAATAATGGAAGAATCAAGCTCATGCGAAAGGAAGAAATTGGTACTCAAGAGTTTCCTATAAAGGCGTTTATCCATTCTTGCATCTGTAACCAAAACGGCTGCAACTTGAGGATTTCTCTCAAAATAAAAGTCGGCAGTCTGCTTTGCTATGCCTGATCCGCTTTCCGTCGAGTTAAGAACATCCAAGAACAAAAAGGCATTGGCCCTTATAGACAAAAGCTCTTTTTCTGCCGCAGCCCCTGCTTGAAAATTTACCGTTCTGTTGCTTTCCTCAGACATAGTTTGAATATCTTCTCCTACAAACCATGTAACGAGGCCTGTCATAGTCCCCAGAGAAAACACAACCAAAATCGAAATAATAATTATCAGCTTAGCACCGATTGAGAATTTAACCTTCTCGTTTGAGCCCTCATTTTTTAACATAATTTCTCCAAAAAAATCAGCATAATAGTTGTTATATATTTTATCACATAAAATCAAAATCTTCAATAAATTTATGGTAAAAAAATAAAAAAATCATCGATACTAAAGCCGATTTTAAAAATTCCGATAATCTAAGTATTGGAGGAATCGATAAACATTTCGGCTTGAAATACAAGCCTTCATGTTTATCTGCCGAGTTTTGCACACAAGATGCAAAACATAGCTTATTGGAGGGATAGATGGTTTCGAATAGTTCACCGCTTCAAGCTCTTTCTCAAATTGCAATGCCCAAGATTTCGGCAGGCGGAAGGGCCTATGTGCCCGTCAAACCAAGCCAAGTCCTCTATGCCCACTTTAAATATGTTTCGGGTTTTGCTCAGGCTCAGGGCCAATCGGGCATGAGTATCGACAAGCTGCGCATTTTAAACTCAATAATCGACCAACTCGTATCCATGAAAACCAATGAAGCTCAAAAAGCAAAACTTACGGAATCTGCAGCAGCCCAAGTAGAATCGGAGATAACCGAAAATCAAATAGACGGTCTTTTGGATTACTACCACAATCAGATCAAAAACACTATGATACAAACCGAAAATATCGGCTATGGCGGAAATCCTCTTCCTGCTGCCGTGCTCGACTTGACAGCCTAAGTTTTTTTACGCATAATTGCAAAATATGCAATTCAAAACAAAAACCGTTTTTATTTTCTTTTTAATCGGTATATTTATACACCTAAATGCTCAAAATCTTCTTGTTCAAAAAACGAAGTACTTCGATATAATTTATTCTCCCGTATCGGAAAAAACGGCAGCCCTAATTGCAGAATACGGCGACGGCTTTGCCGAGGAAATTTCTAAAAAACTAAACCGTAAAATTCCAAAAAGGATGCCCGTCTACATTCAAGCCGGAAAAGAGGCCTTAAACGGTTATTATACTTTTTTCCCGTACCGCAGGATAGTTCTTTTTGATACTACGCCTGAAGAAGGTCAGCTAAGCAATTTAAGCGATATAATCTTAAAGGTCTTTTACCATGAATTAACCCATGCAATTTCTCTCACATATTTTTTGCCTCTCCTCCCCATGTCCTTTACTGAGGGTGTTGCAGTTTCTTACGAAAGTATGAATGATGACCAAGGCAGGCTGAATGATCCGTTAATAATGCACAGCTTAATGCAGGGCAGGATTGAAAATGCAAACCCTTCATGGAAACAAGCAGCCGGAGCGCGAGATGTCTACCCCGGCGGACTTTGGCCTTATATTTACGGCGGAGCATTTGCCGAATATCTTCAAAAAATTTACGGAATGGAAACCTATGCAAAATACTGGGCTAATCCTCTTTCGTCTTTCCCAAAGAGTAAGACAAAGAAAATTTTTGACAGGGAACTTGATAAACTTTGGAACAATTTTTTGGAATCCATTCAATTTCCCGAAAAGGCTATCATGCCGCAAGAGCCGATTAAAGAAGTATCTGGATTTAATATTACGGCAAGAACAAGTAAGGGCTTTGCCTGTTTTGATTTTACAACAAAAAACGTAATATTTTTTGATAATTCGGGAAAAGAAGAAAAACTTTTTACGGCAAACCCGACTCTTTCTTTTTTAAATTTTTCACAAGACGGAAAATTTCTTTTAGTGAGCGACTTAGTAGATACCCCTTTCGGCGAACACAATAGGGCTATCATCTTCGATATGCAGAAAAAAAAGTTTTTAGGTAAAGAATATCAGTCATTAAGATACGCATCTTTTTGCGGACAAACTATTTGCGGAATCGAAATACAGAGTCAGTTTTCGGAGCTTGTTTTAATCGATCAAAAATCTTTTGAAAAGACCGGCCTTTTAAAGGCCGGGCCGGGACTTCCTTATTCGGCACTTTATAATCCGGTATTTGCAGGCAAAAACAAAATTGCCCTCATTGCCGCCAACGGAATAAACCGCGATATTCTGATAATCGATACGGTTTCAAAAAAAATACAAAAACTTGAATTCGAAAATCCGCTTCCTGCAATAAGGTATTTGCAAAGCAACAATTCGGAAGAAGAACCTATTTTAAGTTTTTCATGGGCGGGTAAAAATAATCTTTATAGGTCGGCTTTTTTTAATTTAAAAACAAATGAATTAAACGTTTTAGAAAAAGATATTTCCGGAGGTACTTTTTTTCCGATTGTAAGCCGAAAAAAAGATACTAAAGAATACGAAGTTATTTATGTAGGTATTTTTACGAAGTATAATTCCTTATACAAAACAGATGCTTCCCTTTATACCGGCAGAAAAGTTTCGTTAAAGGACTTTGATATTTCAGCTCAGGAAACTAAAACAAAAATTCCTAATACCGAGATTTTAACTAAAAATAAATACAGTTATTTTTCGTGGATGCATAAACCCTTTCCCCTGCCCATCATTGATTTTTCGGGGCTCTTAGAAGAAAGCAAAGCCGTACCTATCGGTATAAAATTATATTGGAATGATCCTACTAACTTTTTATATTTTGAAAATCTTTCTCTTTTTTATTTTAAACCTTTCTTTTATGAAACATCCGTTTTGCTCAAAGCGAAAACAAGGCCTGCCGATATCAGGATTAAATTTTATGATGAAAATAAATCTTTTAAATATAGAAAAATCGGAAGCGGCATAGAAAGCGAATTGTTTTTTCCTTTGAATTCTTTTTATCATAATGTTTCGGGAAAAGCCGGTTTATCGATTGAGGGGTTCAGCTTTTTTGATTCTTCCTATAAAAGAGCAAAAACTCTCTATGAACAAAAATTAGGAAACCCCGTCCTATCCGAAGAATTGTCGGCTGTTTATACTTATCAAAAATCTTCTCAAAAATTAAATACGAATTTTTTTACAAAAGACTTTATAATGTTTCAGGCAGCGGCCGGATTAAAACACGGCTTTCATTTTCCTTCAAAAACAAATGCCACAGTTTTTCAGGTCTTTGCCGGCTTTAGACCGCCGGTAGTTCCGGTTAAATTAAATTTAAGTTCATATTTAGGATATAATTCTTTTGCAAGTCCTCATACCGACAGTTACGGATTTTTTAACAGCACGGCTTTGATGGGCATGGCATCTTATCTTCCGGATATGAGCGAATATGAAAACGTAAAAAAACTTATCCGTCCGGGAAAATTAAATTACGGCTTCGGCTTTGAAGGAGAGGTAAATCTTTTAAGTTACGATATTCAAACAGGAAGTTCATGGCTTCCAATATTTTTTAACAGGCTAAATATTACAACAGGATACAGAGCAATCTTTAACTTTTTAGACGCAGGAAAAAACACGGCCGATATTTATCAGTCGGTTTACGGCAAACTTTATATGACCATAAGCACAGCCGCAAATATCGGTATGGAATACGCTCATCCTCTTGAAAAAGTAAAGATAGGAAAATTTAAAGCTATTATACAAATAAAATTCTAGGTTAAAACTTAAAGCAGTTAAGTCCTATTTTTTATCGGCTTTACGCCACTCATCAAGCTGGGCCTGTATGAGGGCTTTCCCTTCTTCAAGAATCTTAATCTGTTCTTCCTTTGTTTGAGGAGCATCATAAATTTTTAAAAGTTTAATCCTGTATGCGCCGCCTTTTAGGTTTTTTGCCATACGGGTCAGCGAAGATATTTTCCAGCCTCCGTCAACGGCACAGACTGCTACAGGCATTGGAGCCGCATTTAAAAACCGGCGGAACCCGGCCGCATGAAAAGTTTTTAAATTACCGTCCTTTGAGCGGGAACCTTCGGGGAAGATAACGGGAATAAGATTGTTTTTTGCAACATAGTCTGCAAATTTATCGACAGCCTTCATAGCCTGCATCGGACTTCCTGTTCTTTTTACCAAACAATGTTTTCCGCTTTTAAGCATAGGAGAAACCAGGGGAACATTACGCCCGAGTTCTTCTTTTGAAACGAAGCGGAGACGCGTTCCATTATAATAGTTCATGTGAACCACTATGTCTAAAAGACTTTGATGGTTGGATATAACCAAATACTGCTCAGGCAGCTGATCCGTAAGGGTATAATCTCCTTCAAACTTAAAACCGATATATTGTTTAAAAACCGCAAACAGTAATCTCGGAGCAGGTCTTACAATTACTTCGCTATTAACCCAATCACAGCCCCGTCTGTAAACGGAATGACATAGGCCAATCAGCATTGCCCTCCATGATAAGATTACCAAACAACATAAAATCGCAATAATAGCACTCATTTCCTACCCCTATAATAACGCATATAAACAATCTACTCATTATACAAAAAATCTTCTATTTTGTTCAATACGGCTTTTGTTTCGGAAAAACATTGAATCGTCTGCGGAATGCTTTGAATAAATATTGAACCGTAACGCTTTACCAAAATTCTTTTATCCAAGACGGTAACTATACCCCTGTCGGTATTGGAACGCATGAGCCGTCCAAAGCCTTGCCTAAATTGTACAACGGCTTCCGGAACACTCAGCTGCATAAAGGAATTTCCGCCCGATCTTTCTATCAAATCAGCCCTTGCTTTAAATATGGGCTCGGTCGGAACCGCAAAGGGAAGTTTTATCAAAATTACATGGGAAAGGGATTCTCCCGGCACATCCACCCCTGCCCAAAAAGACGAAGTAGCAAAAAGGCAGCTTGTAACATCATCTTTAAATTCGTATAAAAGCTGCATTCTATCAGCCTCGCCCTGTTTTAAAATCTTTATTTTTTCATCAATATGCTCTCTTACATATTCGCAAGTTTTTTGAAGAGAATCATAAGACGTAAACAAAATAAGGGTCTTGCCTTGAGTTATTTCCAATAAGGCGAGGACGGTTTCGTTTACGGCATCTTGAAAATTGTTTTCATCAGGCATGGGCATATCTGTCGGAATATTAAAGACAACATTTTTTTCGTACGGAAAAGGAGAAGGGAAAAAATCTTTTATAATTTTCTTTTCGGTAAAATTATAAAGGCCGTTTCTGTTAAGCCAAAAGTTAAAATCGTCTCCGATTTTTAAGGTAGCTGAAACACAGATGACGGTTGCCATTGGCATAAAAACCGAACGCCGCATTATCGGGGCCAAATTTAACGGTGTCTGAATAAAGCGGACAGCCTCCCCTTGAGAGGTTTTTATTTTTTCAAACCAAAAAACATCGTCCGGGAACTCTCGACTGTTTAAAAAGTTTTCCATTACGGAAGCCATTTTTTTTAAGCGGCGAAGAATTACAAAACCGTCTCTTATATAGCCTTCTTCATCATCTTCTCCATCAGCTGCATTGATAAGGCTTTCAAGTTTTATGTTTAGATTGTTTATGTTTTTAAAAAAATTGTCTACAGAAGATAAGAGTTTTTCTTTTTCATCGCTTGAAGTTTGTGCAAGGCTTTTTGACTGATAGCTTTGCAGAACTTGCAAGGCTTGTTCTTCAAGAATATTAAAAGAAGCCACAGAAACTTCAAGAAGGTTTATGATTTCGGTAAAGAGTTCCGCCTTTTTGGATATTGAAACTATGCCGCTTAAAATGCCTGCCTGCTTTCCCCGCCTAAATCTATAAAGTAAGTTGATTTGCTTGTGTAAGGCAAATCGGGAAATATCGCTCGAAAAAAAACTTTGTGCCGCATCTTCTGTTCCGTGAGCTTCATCGATTATTATATTGTCATAAGAAGGAAGAACTGCCGTTCCCTGATAGCCGAAGCCTTCTGCCCTAACTGAAAGGTCTGCAAATAAGATGTGATGATTAGCAACCAGTATGGAGGAGTTTTCCGCTTCTCTTTTCAGCTTCATCACAAAGCAGCCCGAAAAATAAGGGCACTTATTCATCGGGCAGTTGTCGGGTTCGGAACAAACAGTAGACCAAACTTTTTCCGTCGGCATAAAATCAAGATCCGAGCGGCTGCCGTCTTTTGTTTCGGTTGCCCATTCTTTTATCTTGTCAAGCTCTTCCTGCCCCTCAGTAAAAAAATCGTTCTCCCTTAATGCCTGAGTCATTCTGCGTAAGCATAAAAAATTATGCCGACCCTTTACAAGGCAAGCCTTCATATCCTGAAAGCTCTTGCCCAAAATTTTCTTTGCAGTAAGAACATCTTTTTCGATGAGCTGCTGCTGTAAATTTATAGTCCCCGTCGAAATTACAACGCGTTTTTTATTTTGTTTTGCCCACATCATTGCAGGCAAAAGATAAGCAAGGCTCTTCCCTACTCCGGTACCGGCCTCAAAGACTCCTATAGCCTCTTCATTAAAACAGCGGCAAATCGATTTTGTTAAAGCAAGCTGCGGCTCACGGGCCTCGTATTTTTCAAAAAATGAAGCAAGGGGTCCGTCCTCCTCCAAAAGAGAAGAAACCATTTTAGGGTCCAGGGGGTATATTTTTTCGTCGTCAAAATAATCATCATCAAAGTATTCCATGCTTTAAGACCTATTGCTCAAGACGGCGATTTTATCATATTTCCCTGCCGATTTCAAGTGCGGAATTTTACTATTTATTGCAAACAATTTCTATAATAATTATGAGAGGAGAAAAATTTTTCTTCTTTTAAGTAATTTTATTGGAGCAAAAAATGAAAAAATTGTTTAAACTAACTCTCCGTAACGACTACGCATTTAAGCGTGTATTCGGAGTTGAGGAAAACAAGGATGTACTACAGGATTTATTGGAGTGTATCTTAGAAATTCCGCCTGAGGATATCGCAGGTTTGGAGCTCTTGGATAAGGAGTTTCATAAGGAGATTTTAAGTGAAAAACTCGGTATCTTGGACATCAAGTTAAGACTAAAAGATGGAACCTTTGTCGACATTGAAATTCAAAACAGTTGGCATTTTGATTTTCCTGAAAGAACCCTGTATTATTGGTCTAAAATGTACAACGAAAACATAAAACAAGGTCAAGACTATTGTAAAATTTTTAACCGAATGTTATTATAATAATGGTAATATACTTTAATATATCAAAAGTTAAGAAGGGGTTTCCAAAGGGTTCTCCCTTTGGCAGACGGAAAAGATAGGAGGGGTTATAGGGGAGGAAAGGTACAGCCAGCGCAGCTTCAAGGCAAACCTGTTCTGTCGGGTTGTCTTTCCTCTCCTAATTGATAATCCGGAGGTGAGAAACATGTTAGCACAAGAATCGCCGATGATGAGAAAAGCAAATGCGACGATAGAAGTAATGGAAATGAGCCCTAGAGATAAATGGCTATATGATTCCCGTATGAAATACGAGCATGACAGAGCATCATGTATAAGTGAAGGTTATCGTCAAGGTCTTGAGCAGGGGATTGATAAAGGGGTTCACCAAAAAGCTCTTGAAACTGCAAATCTTATGAAAAAAGCAAACTGTAAAATTGACTTTATAATACAGATGACAGGTCTAAGTAAAGAAGAAATAGAAAAACTATAGAAAAGACAAATGATAATTTGGCGCGTAAAGGCAAACCGCACTTTCGTAAAAAAACTTTTTTTAATCTGCTTTCTCTTTAGTTTTTGTTTAAATCTTCTTTTAGGGCAAGAAAATTTATCCGAAGGCAAAATACTCATTACGGAAAGAGCCGATTACTCCGTCTACATTGACGGAAAATATGCAGGGCTTACTTCCAGAGAAACACGGCTCTACATGAGCGAAACAAGGCTCGGCAATGAAGATGCCTATCTTTACGAAGGAGAAGCCTTTGTGCTTCAAAAAACACGCAAAGACGGGCTGAAAGCTGCTTTGCCGATCGATTCGATCTTACCTATTTCATTTAAATTTATTCCCGAACAAGAGGAAGAAGATATTGAAAATCCTTACCAGCCTCAAATTTTCAATGAAGATTCGGGTTACCCTCTTTTGAGAAATTTTCCTGTTTTGCCCGAAAGAGCTTTTACGGCTACGGACATAGGAAAAACTTGGGAAGGAAAATGTACCGTCGCCGTAAGGCCCAAGCCTGAAAAAGCTGCTACAAGGATACCCGTAAACGCAGGTTTTAAATATATGGGAATAACTATTTTAAACGGCCAAAACGTTCATCATATCGAAGCCGTATTCGGCCTCCGCTACAAGCACAGCGACAACCTAGGCGATGATGAACTTATAAGATCTGAAGGCGGAAGAAAAACAGACATCTACCTTGACGGTACAAATAGGCCTATTTTAATACGGGAAAAAATAGATGAAGAGTTTTTTTATGCGGACGGAAAAAGGCTAAAACACCGAGGCTTTTTGCTTCATTTTTATTCTTACACGGGAAGTACCATTGCACAAGGCGGCCTTGCACAAGGCACCCGCTCACAAGAAGCCGCCTCAAAAAAAACGCCCTCACAAGAAATTCCTTTGCAAAAAGAAAGGCTGGAAATCAAACCCAATAAAGATTTTGAGGTAACTAAAACAAAACGGGGCACAATGCTGAGGCTTAAAAATCTTCAATTTGAACCTGATAGGGCTGTTCTTTTAAAAGGAGAAGAAGCAAAGCTTGATGAGATAGCAAAGATTTTAAAAAAATCGGAAAGCGAATTCTTTTTTGTGGAAGGTCATACAGCCGATGTCGGTAAGCCGGAAGAAGAAAAAATTCTGTCCCAAGAAAGGGCTAAGACCGTCATCGAAAAACTTGTAAAAAGGGGCATACCGGCTGAAAAGTTTATTTATCAGGGTGCCGGCGGAACAAAGCCCATTGCCCCAAACGGCACCGAAGAAGGACGCGCCCAAAATAGACGCGTCGAAATTACTATCGTGGATTAAAGCTTTCTGGGCTTTGTCATGTTTTCGGGTTTTAAAACCTCATCCAATTTTTCTTTTGAAAGAAGCCCTCTTTCCAAAACAAGCTCGTAAACACTGCGGTTATCACGCAAGGCAGTCTTTGCAATATCCGAAGAAGCCTCATAACCGATGACGGGATTTAAGGCCGTAACCAAGCCGATACTTCTGTGAACGCTATCCTTACAATGCTCATAGTTTCCTACAATGCCCGTAACACATCTTTCCCTCAAAGTCTTCATTGCATTTATAAGAAGCTTAATCGACTCAAAGATAGAATAAATCATAACAGGTTCAAAAACATTGAGCTCAAGCTGGCCTGATTCTGCAGCCAAGATAACAGCCGTATCGTTTCCGATAACCCTGTAGCAAACCTGATTGACAACCTCAGGAATAACCGGGTTTACCTTTCCGGGCATGATAGAAGAACCGGGCTGCATCGGAGGAAGGCTTATATCGTAAAGTCCTGTTCTGGGACCCGAAGAAAGAAGGCGTAAATCGCTGCATATCTTTGAAAGCTTTGCAGAAAGGCGTTTTAGCTCGGAAGAATATGTTACAAAGTCGGACGTATCGTTTGTGGCGGCTATCATGTTGTGTGCAGCTTTTAGATTAAGACCCGAAATCTTTGCCAGATGAGAGGTAACTTTCGGTGTATAGTTAGGATCCGAGTTGATACCGGTTCCGATTGCGGTAGCTCCCATATTTATGGTATGAAGATTTTCCCTTGCAAATTGAATCTGAGGGATTTCACTTTCCAAAGAAGCTGCATAGGATTCAAACTCTTGGCCGAGTGTCATGGGCACGGCATCTTGAAGCTGAGTTCTTCCCATCTTTATATTGTCTCCAAGTTCCTGCGCCTTTTTTCTAAAAGAAGATACAAGAGCTTTAAGCTCATCTATAAGAGCCGGTGTATTTAACGAGATGCCGAGTTTTGCAGCTGTAGGATAGGCATCGTTTGTAGATTGGGCAAAGTTTACATGATTATTGGGATGGCAGGGCGAATAAGTTCCCTTAGCCTTTCCTAAAATTTCGTTTGCACGGTTGGCGATAACCTCGTTTGCATTCATATTGGTAGAAGTTCCGGCTCCGCCTTGAATCATATCGACAACAAATTCTTTGTTGAATTTACCTTCGGCAACCTCTTTACAAGCCTGAATCATAGCCTTATAAACTTCATCACTTAAATAGCCGAGTTCATGGTTGGCTTCGGCTGCTGCCTGCTTTGTGTAAGCAAGCCCTTTAATAAAATCGGGAAAATCACAGAGCCTTAATCCTGTAATTTGAAAATTTTCAACACTGCGGAATGTTTGAATTCCATAATAAGCATCTTCCGGAATATCCAATTCTCCGAGTAAGTCATGTTCCCTTCGCATAAAAAACTCCTATTTTATTGATAATTACAAGCATTATAGTACTAAAACAAAAAAGGAACAAGGGGGCGCATTACCTCATACACACGTGTAAGAATTTATAAGAGACTATTTTGTCAAAACTATATTTTTTAAAACATAAAATTTTAATATGTTTTAAAAAACTACTTGAAACATATTTTTTTTAAGTTTAAAATATTAAAATCAAAGGAGAAGTTATGGAATATAGAAATGCAACTATCGCAGATATTAAAATGGTGGCCGAGCTCCAAAAAAGATATCATGTATCTACTGTAAGTGAAGAAGATAAAAAGGACGGTTTTGTAACTACAGAATTTACCCATGAACAATTTAAGGCTATTATCGAAAAAGAAAACGGATTGACTATAGCTTGTGATAACGGAAAGGTTGCGGCCTATGCTATGGCTGCTTCTTGGGACTTTTGGTCGGCATGGCCAATGTTCCAATTTATGATTAAAGACCTTCCGAATGTAAACTATCTTGGCAAACAGCTGACAACCGAAAACTCGTTTCAATACGGGCCTGTTTGCATTGACAAAGCTTATCGTGGAAAAAATGTAGTACGTAATTTATTTGAAACCTCCCGACGGGAGATGAGTAAACGTTTCCCTGTTTTAATTACGTTTATAAATGAAGCAAATCCACGCTCCTTTGCTGCACACACAAAAAAAGTCGGTTTTGAGGTAATAAAAAAATTCGATTATAATAATAATCATTATTATGAACTGGGTTACGATATGTCCAAACCTGTAAAAGGAGCAGATGTTTAGTTTTGACAAAAAAACGGAATACAAAGATTTTCTCGAGCTTTTAAAAAAATCCGATTCTTTGAATAGTTTAAATTTATCCGGTTTGGAATTTGAAGGTTTAGACTTTTCAAAAAAATCTTTTACAGGATGCAGTTTTTCAAACAGCAAATTTAAAAACTGTAATTGTAGTGGTTTACATCTTAGAATGTGTTTTTTTGATTTTTGTGAAATAGAATCCTGTAATTTTCAAAATTCCGATATTCAGTTTTCCTCATTCGGCGGAGCAAAAATTATCCGCACAGATTTTAAGAATTCCGAGCTTTTGCAAAATAATTTTAACGGAATAAGGGCTGAAGAGGTTTCCTTTAATGATTCGGATTTATACAGTTCACGTTTTATGTTTTCGTTTTTAAAAAACGTTTATTTTCAAAACTGCAACCTTAAAAAGACCCTGTTTTTATATTCGGAAGAAGACGGCGTTTCTTATAAGTCATCCAATACCCGTGAGGCGGTTTTTACGGAAGGAGATGAATTCGTATGAAAGTTTATCTTCATTTTTCACCCCAACTTTTTACAAACACCTATCTTATCGGAAATGAAATTACAAAAGAAGCTGTTATAATTGATCCTGCAAAGATAACGGAAAAGATGATATATCAAATTGAAAAAAACGAATTTAATCTTAAAGCCGTTTTATTGACTCATAACCTTGAGCATCCGTATGAAACGGGTCTCAATACGATTTTAAAAATTTACAGTCCAAAGGTTTATGCCGGAAGCTGCTTTTCGGAAAATGTAACAATAAATACACTGAGAGGAGACGGCTGCATAGATTTAGCCGCTTATCCTGTAAGATATTTTGCAATTCCTGCACACTCATCATACTCTTACATATTTCAAATTGAGAATATTGTATTTACAGGTAACTCCTTATCCGCCGGCATGATCGGTCAAACTTCAAATGTGTATGCGGAGCGAACCCTTCGAAATATTTTAAAAACAAAGCTCATGGGTTTGGATAACAGTCTTATTATTATGCCCTTTTACGGTCCTCCATCTTCAATAGGTACAGAGCTCAAATTCAATGCTTCGCTTTTTCAAAATTTTGAAAATAGAACTTTTTAAATATGACGGAAACTTGTATTTTTTTACCTGACAATCTAATGACCATTCTCTATGAAGAGCAAAAGCTTATTCAAAGTCTTTTGCCTTTTCCTTTTCGTAAAATTATTCCTATTTTTAAAACAAGGGAAAAATTTGACTCCCTTATAATTTATCCGCCGATTTTGTCAGGCTCTCTAATTGTAAGACCTTGTAATTCTCCCGATTCTTTTGAGGCTAACGGAGGCTTTATCTTGGGTGATGCAGGTGCAAAGGCAAAAACAATATTTTTACAACTTGAAAACTTAAAACAAAAAACAAACCTGCCTGTTTTTTCAATTTTGAGCTGCCGCAGCCGGTACTACGCCGATGTCGAATTTAAAGAAGAAAAAAGCGGTCTATGCACATGGAAAATTAAAAATAAAGTCTGGCAAAAGACCGCTAAATGATTCTTAATAAGAGATTTTTACGCCTATGTTAAAGTAATGATTAAACTCTTTTCCGACCGCTTGCTCTCTCCATTTTTTTAACTGCCTATTGGCTTCATTTATAGTTTTATTTTTTATTTGTTCTTCGTTTAAACCCGAAAAATCAATTTTTTCATTATAAATATGGTTATTTACACCAGGATTTATATTTGCTTCAAAGGTATAGCCCATTTTAAATTGTATTAAACCGCCGGATTTTAAGATTGGGAGATTAACAACTCCCTCTAATCCAAGCTGATTGACATATTGAATTGTCTGTTGGGTTAGAAATGGAGTGGACTTTAAGAATGAATGTTCGGTATTAATTTTATTATCTTTTAGCTCTATTATTGCCGAATGGTTAAAGACCGAGCCGTCAGTCGAATAATTTCCTTCTTTGAGATACTCTCTTAGTATTACAGGATCATAGACACTTTCCGTAACGTTGGCATGGCGGATAAAGGTATTTGATACATTTATTGCAAGACCTTCTAAAGGTCTAAACTGAGCTTTAACTTTTATTCTGTCGGAGTTTGGAGGAAGATTGCTGCCTAGAGGCTCTCCATTGTGTGTATAATTTTCATAGTTAGGCTTTGTTCTATCATAATTATGAACACTTGTGTAGCAGTAGGGCGTTACCAGAGTATAGTTTATATCTGCAAAGCTGAACCAATGATCTTTAGGCATTGCATAGGAAACCCCGAATTGGCCTGCCATTCTCCATTTTGCATCTTTTTTGAATTTTACTATCTCATTAAATCCTATATCATCAGCCAAGAGTACAACATCTATTTTTAAGCCTTTTATAGGTTTGACTGTGAATGTTAAGCCCAGCATACTGGCGTCAGCAAAGTTGTATATGCTCTGACCTACAAAAAATACTGAAAGAGGAAGAAGGTAAATAGGCTCGAATCTGCCTCCGTATGTGATTATATCAACAAGTCCAACCGATATCCATGGAAGAGGCCTGTATGTTATTGAATGTGCTGCCGTAAATTTCTGAGGAAAATAAGAACCTCCTCGGTCATTTGATGCAGATATAGCCAGTAAAGCTTGATTATATGTAAATTTTTCTTTGTTGACAACAAATATAAATTGTCCCGAATGAAAGGCCTGTTCTCCTATCAGAATATTATTTTCATCAAATGGGCCGAAGGATGTTCTAGCCATCCCTGCCGTAAAATAATATTCAGGCGTACCTACCGCAATACCTGAGTTAAACATAGGTAATAGATAAAATGAACCGACTGAAGTACTGTCTTTCATAATATCTTTTTTAGAAAATTGAAAAGCAGGCTGTCCTTCTTCTTTGGGCAATTTATTTAATAAACTAAAATCGGCATGAGCTGAAGCCGTAAGTAATCTATTTATGGAAATATTCATCTCCAATAATGGAGCAATCAAAATATCTCTTTGTTTTTTAGGAATCTTGATGCCTAATTCAGCCTCACCTCCATAGTGAAATACACATCCGAATAAGCGTTTTTTATATTCTTGAGCTTTTTTTATTTGTTTTTCAGCTCCTGATTCAATAACAATGTTTAAAATTCTTTCTATTTCTTGTAAGGGGTAAGGCCGTAATGAAGATACATCATTAAGTAAACCTATATTTTCCCATATCCTTATATCTTCATATAAGGGATCAAAGATGTCCACTGCAGCTTGAGAAAAAACACAAAGACCCATAATGATAAAAATAGCGATAAAAATTTTATTTTTCATAATTTATTTCCTTAATTGCTAAAATAGTTTATCTAATCATCGTATAGAGTAAATAATGCCGCATAAAAAGTCAACCGAATACCCTTTAATTTTTCCGTGTGCTATTGTCCATGATAGACCTCCATTGATATGAAGATTCTGTAAAATACTATATTCCCCTGTCAATTGTAAGGTGTGAAAATATGTAGGATTTCCTGACGGCGTTTTGTACTTAGCTGGCTCGGGATTACTTTCAGAAGGATAGTAGTCTCCCGTTGCCTTAAAAAACTTTTCTTCATTTTCTCCCTTAGATACAAATCTATAAGTAATGTCTGCCTTATATTTGTGCGGAATAATTAATGATGCTTTTAAAAATGCTGTAATACTGTCAGGCCCGTAAGGATTTGCAAGCCAATACTCTATCAGAGATTTATCATAATCCTCCGCTGCATGGACATTTTCTTTTCGGTAGGTGTAAAAGCTGATGTTTTTTGCCATGCCTATATATAACCATGGGTCAGCATACATAAACTCTCCCGTGAGTATAAGATAACCTATAGGCAGGGAAAATGCGTATTCCGCTCCGGCTATTCCGCCCATACTGTTAGGAATATAAGAGTATCCGCCCTTTAGTTCCGAGGGGGTCTGGAATTGATTCATGCCGAATTGTCCGTAAAGTCTTAAACCCTTAATCGGTACGATATTAATATCAAAACCGAATTGACAGCCCATAGAATTTTCATCATTAGTATGATTTACGTATGGTTCTTTCCATGCTGCGTAATTATGGAAAACCACCAGAGGATTCAAAAACTTCGGATCAAAGAGAGAGTCGAGAATTATTCCTTCATGTATGGTTATTGAAAATTGCTTTACAGGTTTAAAACTTAGAGCATGTGTTATAAAAAAACGCATAGGTTTTAATTCTGCAATGGTTGTATCAATTTTTATATGCTTTGAAAACAAAGATGCTGTTATATAATCATGCCTGTCCGGTAGGTCAGAAATAAGCATACTGCCGCTTAAGGTCTTTCCTACATTCAGCCGTCCTCTTCCCATATGTACATTAAAAAAACTGTTTCCCACGGATATACCGGCTTTTTTTGGGAAATGGTAGTCTAAGGCCGTTTGGCTTAGAGGTAGATTTGTATAAGGATAGGATAAGCGGAATCCGCTAAAATTTTTTCCAATTATTAGATCTGTGTAAGAATAAACATATTTGGAAAACCCAAGTTCTATCGGAACGGTAATAGGGGCAGGCATTCGGTTGTATTTTATAAATTTATCTACCGCAGGTACTTTATCAGAATTATAAAAGTATTGCCCCTGAAGCGCTAAAATAAGATTTGTATTAAAATTAAAATTATCATGGGAAAAAAGCATATTATTTTTTAAAAGGAGGGTGCCGAGATTTCCGTATAATGTTTCGCCGTTTTTAGATAAATATGCCGGATCTATTTCTTTATAGAATATTGCAATCTCGGCAAGAGACAGAGGCTTTTTATAAGAAAGCAGTACTGAACCGTTTTCAAGCGACATAAGATATAAATCATCATAATAAGGCGAATCATGATCGTAAAGTATTTTAGCATAAGAAGTTATATCCTGTGCTTGAAGATTAAACAAATTCAAACATATTAAAAAATAGAAAAGGATTTTAAATCGTTTCATTTTTTAAGTATATATTTAAAGCTCCTTTTTTTCAATAGATACCAAAATTATATATAAAATTTGCTATATCCTTTAGACCGTTTTTTATATTCATTTTTTTTATTCGGCTTTGTATTTCTTCAAGGTTTTTATCATCTGAAAATATTTCAGATACTTTTTCAACAATGTCATTAGGTTTTGAAATATACCATCCGAGTTTATTTTGCGTAATATACAGCATATTTCCAAGTTCTTGCCCCCGTATATATGTAGAAATAATAACAGGTTTTCCTATGGAAATAGCTTCCATAAGAGTTGCAGGACCTCCCTTTGTTATAACACAATCTGCTATATTCATTAGGTCAGGCATAAAAGAAACAAAGCCGAATATTTTAATATTTTTAAAAGATGAAAACTGAATCAAATATTCAAGGCTATGCCTAAGAGGACGATTTTTTCCGCATACTACAATTAAAAATACATCTGTAGATTTTTTCATAAATGAAAGCACAATAGGGGTTGCCTGCTTTAGTCCCTCTCCGCCCCCTGCAATAAGTACAATCTTTTTATCTTGAGGAATTCCCAACCTTTTTTTTGTGTCAGATATTTGCTCTTTGCTATAAGCGGTATCAAACTGTTCAGAAAGCATTAAAGGAAATTGATGTATTCTTTTAGCATCCAGACCGTATTTTTCTATAGCTTCTCTCCTTGCTTTTTGAGAAAAAACTACAAGCTCGGTATTTTTTTCAAAAAACCATACAGGATGTATGGTAAAAGGATCCATAACGATACTTATTAAGGAAATATTGGGATTAACCCTATTTATGGCATCACGGCAAAGAGTTATAAGAATTTGATGTAAGCAGACTACCTTTGTTATTTTATTTGACTTTAAAAAGTCTACTAATTTTCCAACAATATATGGAGCTATAATTTTTTTAGACCCTTTCATAACGAAATCCAAACCGTTAAATTGATAAAAGGCCACATATCCCGGTTCAAAATAATTTGTAGTGCCAAGATAACCCTTTTCAAAAAAGAACTTAAAAAGCGGAACACCCTTGTCAAAGCCGTCTTTTAGAAGACATTCAACCTTATCAGGATATAAATCCATTAATTTGTTCGACAGCGCTTTTGCTCCTGACAAATGGCCCGCTCCCGTTTTAAGGTATAGAAATGCGATTCTTTGCTTCATAAATGTACTATACTCAAAAATAGGCAAAGGTGCAAGTGTGATCATTTTTTACCTTCTTGACAACTCCTCCGTAAAGGGATAACCTGTTCTAAGAAGAATGAGGTCTTTTAACCTCGATTAATTAGGAGGAAAAGTGAAAAAGTTTTATATTGCGGCAAATTGGAAGATGAATATGAATAGGGCTGAGGCCAAAACCCTTGCAGAAGAAATAAAGGCCGGCCTAAAAAGCGGAAAAAACAAGTACATGATAGCCCCTTCATTTACCCTCTTACAGGATGTTGCAGCCGTACTTAAGGGCTCCAATATCTTGCTGGGTGCCCAAAATATGGGCTTGGAAGAAAAAGGTGCTCATACGGGAGAGGTTTCTGTTCTTCAGCTTTTAGATGTAGGTGTTCAAACCGTCATCTTGGGACATTCCGAAAGAAGGCACATATATAAAGAAACCGATGATTTTATCAATAAAAAGGTAAAACTTGCCTTAAAACACGGCCTTGAGGTTATCCTATGTGTGGGAGAGCTTCTCGAAGAGCGTGAAGCCGGTCATGCCGAAGCCGTATGCGAAAGGCAGATTAAAAAAGGGCTCGCTGAGGTTTCTGCACAAGATTTGCATAAGGTAACGATAGCTTATGAGCCCGTTTGGGCAATAGGAACCGGAAAAAATGCAAGCCCTGAAGATGCTGATGCCATTCACTCTTCAATAAGAAAGACATTAGCCGCTCTTTACGGTGAGAAGGCTGCTAAAGATATGATAATCCAATACGGCGGCTCCATGAAGCCTGAAAACGCCGAAGGCCTTTTAAAAAAGCCCAATATTGACGGGGGCTTAATAGGCGGAGCCGGCCTTAAAGCGAAAACATTTTTGCCCATAGCCTTATTTTCCGAGTAAAAGATAAGACGATTGAGTAAACAACCTTTTTTACTTTTGATGCTTTAGCTTTCTACCGTCTACTTGAAAAAATGAGCATAAAATGCTAGTATCTTAACGACTGTGAGGGTTGTTTAACCTTACAGTATACTTACAGTATAATAAAATAACTTAAATTGGAGGGTTATTAACATGAAAAAGAAATTTTTTGCAATTAGTATTATGGCTTTATTGGTTTTGGCTGTTTTTGCCGAAAATCCGGCACTTGTAAAGCCCAAGACCGAAAAATTTGAGATTAAAGGAAGGCCGACTGCCGTAATTTATTGGACAAAGATGGATGTCCCGGGATTGGAAAATCAGGTTGAGTTTTATCTCACTTATGAGGAAAGTAACGATACCTATAATGAAGCCGACTGCGAAAAAATTATTATGGAATTTATCGCCGAATACAAAAGAACTAATGTTTTTTCCAAGTTTGAAGTTGAAGATTTAAAAGCTGCTTCAGTAGGAAAAACAAACACAATCGTACTAAAACGCGTTATTTTTAGAAAAGGACGCTAAAAACTTAACAAGAGCTATTGAAACTTTTCCGTTTTTATTGTATTCTATAGGGCGTATTTTTATAATTTGGAGTTAGACTATGGGTGGTTTAGGTATTGCTTTGTTAGTACTTTTTGTCATAATTTGTGCGATTATTATCTTTTTGGTTTTATTGCAAAATGAAGAAGGCGACAGCTTAGGCGGTCTTTTTTCGGGCGGAAGTAATTCGGCTTTCGGATCAAAATCGAGTAATGTATTAACAAGAGCTACATACGTCGTTGTTGCCTTGTTTTTTGTAACAACCTTTTTATTGGCTCTGATTACAAAAACCCCATCAGATTCAGGTTTATCAGAAGAGGCAATGAAAAAACAAACCGAAACTTCAACCGAATGGTGGAAAAACGACGGCAGTACGGATGATGCCGGCGGCGAAACCCAAAAAGACGGTGAGTAGTTTAAAAGAGATACCGATAAATCCGGTATCTCTTTTTTTGCGTGAATTTATGTATTTTATACCTAATATTGAAAGAAATAAGGTCTAAAGGTCTTGACGGAACTGCTTTTTTCCATTTAAAATAGACTACTAGAGGTTTATATTTGGAAGAAGCGTATACAATAGTGTTAAAAGATGAACAAGTGCTTTCCGCTCTTTGCGGAGCCAATGACAGAAATTTGAATTTTCTTGAGCAGTATCTTGGCGTTCCGGTCGTGTGCCGAGGCAACGAAGTGAGCGTGCTAAGTGCAGATGATGAAGTTTGTAAGAAGTTTCAGCATGTGGTTGATAAGGCTGTGAATTCTTCGGAAATCAAGTCCGAAAACTCATCGGAATATATTGAATCTTTGATTTCCACAATAAATGTTTCCGATAAGCAGGATATTTCTTCAGGTTGTATTCATATACCTAGGGGAATACGTTCCGTATATCCTAAAAACCCTCATCAGCTGGAATTTATACATTCTATCCGTAATAACGATATAAGTTTCGGCCTAGGAGCTGCCGGTACGGGAAAAACCTACTTAGCTGTAGCCTGTGCCCTTCAAATGTTGATGTCGAGACAGGTGCGCAAGATTGTTTTTACAAGACCCGTAGTAGAAGCCGGAGAGAGTCTAGGCTTTTTACCTGGTGATCTTGTTCAAAAAATAACACCTTACTTGAGACCTCTTTATGATTCTATAGAGCTTTTAATGCCTTTCGAGCTGATACGCCAGATGGAGGAATCTAATATGATAGAGGTAGCACCTTTGGCCTATATGAGGGGAAGAACCCTTCATAATGCCGTTGTAATATTGGATGAAGCTCAAAATACTACTAGAGAGCAAATGAAAATGTTTTTGACGAGGATGGGTGAAGGTTCAAAGCTCATCGTAACCGGGGATCCGTCTCAATCCGATATAAGTTCGGCTAAGAATTCGGGTTTGGTCCATGCTGCAAATCTTCTATCGAAAATTCGCGGAATCGGTATTGTTCGATTCTCTTCGGAAGATGTTGTCCGTCATTCCCTGGTTCAAAAAATAATTACAGCCTATGATAAAGAATAAAAAACAAAATAAGTTAAAAGAACAATTATCTTCCGTAAGCCTTATATTCAAAAAAAACAAGGCCTTTGTAATTTCGCTTTTGGTGAGTTTTTTTATTTTATCGGTATTGATTTATATCAATGCCTATGAAAATTCGGGCCTTTCAAAGTTGACAATTTCAGATTTTGAGATCGGAATGGTAGCTGACAGGGATATAATATCAAACCGGAATATGGAAGCTGTCGACGAAAAAGCAACGGAAATAAAAAAACTTGCAGCTAAACACTCCGTTAGAGCTGTTTTTTATAAAGATAATTCGGTTTCCGAACAAATGATAAGAGAATACTCCGAATTTGTCAGCTATACAATCGGAGTAAAAGATGCGTCAAAGAGCTTTACGGCTTTTAAATTCATGTTTATGGAAAAATATCCAGTTATTCTTTCGGAAGATGCTTTGGAGCGTATATATAATTCTAAGGATTTTGATGAAATTACCTCTCTTGCGTTGACCGTGCTAAAACAGCTTTTTGACACGGGAATTATAGAAATGCCTCTTACAGGCATTGAGGATCTAAATGATACTGAGATAAGTTTGGGTCTAAATGTCAACCAAGAACAGTCCTATATAAGCGTATTTTTGAATGATATTGTTTTACCGGACAATCTGAGAGAGCAAATTAAAACTTTTCTTTTCAGCGTTAAAAAATCAGGTTTTGAAATTGATGTTTTTAACATTATACAGCCCTTTGCTCACCCTAATATTTTATTTGATGCAAAAGAAACGGAGAAAAGAGTTGAAGAAGCCTTAAAAAAGGTTGTGCCCGTAAAAATAAATATAGAAAAAAATCAAAAGATTATAAAAAGAGGTTTTATAATATCTGAAGATGCCTATACACGCCTTAAAGTCTATGCGGCTGACGGCAGATACGTAGACCTTAGACAGATTGCAGCCGCCTTAGTCTTTTTAAGTTTATCTCTCATAACAAGCCTTTTTTTATTTTCTCAAAAAATTATAGGGCAGGACTTGGACTTTAAATTTAGGTTACTTGTTTTAATCTCTTTCGATTTGATTTATATTTTGGTTCTTTTTATTTCAAGACTTTCAATGTTTTCATATCCTCTTGATATTGTTCCCATATTACCTGTTACCTTTTTTACTATGTTGCTTACGGCTTTAACTTCAAGAAAAATTTCGGTCTTTTCCGTTTTTGTGTTTTCTCTTGCCGTTTTCGGTGCAACAGGATTTAAAATTCAGCCGACCATGTTTGCTATTCTTTCGGGTCTTGTGGGAGCGGGTATGGTAAACATTAAGGGCAGAAGGATGGACCTGATTAAGACTGCCTCAAGTTTAATTTTGGTGCAGCCTTTAATTTTTCTTTGTATGCTTTTGATTTTTCCGGATTCGGCAGGAGATAAATCGCTTCTTTTGCTTGGTTCTGCGGCAAACGGCTTTATAAGCGGAATTCTTGTTTTAGGTTTTTTGCCTATTTTGGAAACCTTGATGAATGTGCCGACTAATTTTAGATTGATGGAATTATCCGACCTTAATTCACCCATTATGAAAAAAATGCTTATAACCGTTGCAGGAACCTATAACCATTCAATGATGGTTGCTTCCTTGGCCGAAAGTGCGTGCCGTGAAATAGGGGCAAACTCAATTTTAGCCCGTGTAGGAGCTTATTATCACGATATAGGGAAAATGGAACAGGGCGAATACTTTGTAGAAAATCAAACAAATTATAACAAGCACTTGGACATAAATCCTCGCCTTTCGGCTACGGTAATAAGAAGTCATGTAAAAATAGGTATTGAAAAAGCAAAACAGCTGCATTTGCCTCAGGCTGTTATTGATATCATAGCCGAGCATCATGGTAACAGTTGTATATCCTATTTTTACGCAAAGGCAAAAGAAATTGATCCGAATGTGGATATAGAAGACTTTTGTTATCCCGGCATACCGCCCCGCTCAAAAGAGTCTGCTGTTGTAATGTTAGCTGATGTAGTTGAGGCAGCATGTCGTACCTTGGAAAAACCTTCCGTTCCCCGTTTGGAAAAATTTATAGATGAACTTGTTTCAGGAAAAATCAAGGCCGGTCAGCTGGATAACTCGGAGCTTACTTTCCGTGAAGTCAGAATAATCAAAGCTGCCTTTGTAAAAATTTTAGCCGGTTACTATCATTCCAGGATAGAATATCCGAATCAAAAAAATATTGATGATGATGATGGAACAAAGCCTCAGAATAAAAACGGCCAAAAAACGGAGACCGAAATTAATGAGGAACAGCCTCAAAAGGAAAATAATAATGTCTAATTCGATTAGTGTGTCATTTAATGATGAACCTCCGGGGTCTATAGACCCTGTAAAAGTTGAAAATTTTATATCTGAGGTTCTAAACGGGCTAAACTTGAAAAATTGGGATATTTCGTTGTTGTTTTGTGATGACGCTTTTATTCAAAATCTTAATAAACAATATAGAAATATTGATTCGCCGACAGATGTTCTTTCTTTTGAGCAGGGGGACGAATATTTTGACGAAGCCGGAGAAAAGAGGTTTATGGCGGGAGATATAGTTATAAGCCTTGATAGCCTTAAGTTTAATGCCGGCGAATTTAATGTAGAAATAAATGAAGAACTAAAAAGGCTTATTGTACACGGTATTTTGCATTTAAACGGAATGGATCATGAGGATAATTCTCCAGAACAGGAAATGCTTAAGTTTCAGGAAGAATTGCTTATTCAATATAAAAATATAGATATTTATCGGGCATAGTTATGGGTATAATAGACTTATTTAAAAAGAAGCGAAATGTAAACAATATTTTAAAAGAAGGCTTAAATGACGAAAAAAGGGATATGATACGAGGCGTTGTAGACTTATCCGATACGGCAGTAAAAGAAGTTATGATTCCGCGCATTGATGTTGATTTTTTAGCCCTTGATACGCCGAGCGATGAAATTTTAGATAGGATATCTGAAAGCGGCCATTCCCGCTTTCCTGTTTATGATGAATCCATTGATAACGTTATAGGGATTCTTTATGTTAAGGACATTATTAAACTTTTAACAAAGAATCAAAAAATTGAGCTTGATAAGGTAGTGCGCCGTGCATTTTTTGTTCCGGAGTCAAAACGAATTGATGCTCTTTTAGCCGAATTTAAAAGACGCCATGTTCATATTGCAGTTGCAGTTGACGAATATGGGGGCGTTTCGGGTATTGTCTGTATGGAAGATATCATTGAAGAAATTGTAGGCGACATACAGGATGAATTTGACAATGAGGGTGAAGATATTACCGAAATAGCACCCGGCGTTTGGCTTTGCGATGCCCGCGTCGATTTGGATGACCTAGCCGAAACAATCAAAACCGATGATCTGCCTGTAGATGAGTTTGAAACATTGGGAGGTTTTGTATTCGATCTTTTCGGAAAAATACCTGCCAAATATGAAAAAACAGCATGGAAGGATTTTGATTTTATCGTTCAGGATATGGACGGGCACAAGGTTAAAACCGTTAAAATTGTTCGCAACAAGGAGTCTATGCAAAATTAGGGGGAGTTTATGAAAAAATCTTTTTTCGGATTTATATTTATTGCTTTATTTTCAGCTTCTTTATTTTGTAATCCTGCAGACTTATATCAAAGGGGGGCAGAATATCAGGCTAATGAAGATTGGTATGGAGCTATTGAAATGTACCAATCCGCTTTAAAGGAGAACCCTTCTTATAATTTGGTATATCAGGGTTTAGCCGAATGTTTTTATGCTTTAGATGAATATGACCAAGCTCTGTCCTTTGTAGAGTCAGCCCGAAAATATAAAAAAGATGATCCCGATTTACAAAACCTCCACGGGTTTATTTTAGTCGGCCTTGGAAAAATAGACGAAGCCAAGACTCTTTTTAACGAGGTTTTAAAAAAATATCCCAATAATCCCGAAGCCCGTTTCGGCTTGGCAGAAATAGAAGTTAGTCAGGGAAAGCTGTATCTTGCATCCGAGATGTATAAGCAAAATCTTAATCGTCAAGGAGAAAACCGCAAGGCTCTCCTTTCCTTAGCCCTTGTGAGCTATGAGGCCGGAAATATTAAACAGGCCGACGATTACATTAAAAGGGCATTAAAATACCATGGAGATAATCCTCAGGTTCACTATTTTGCAGCCTATTTAAATTCCCTTGAAGGCCGATTGGAAGAAGCTGAAGGGCGTATTTATTCGGCTCTTAAATTAAAAGAAGATTATGACGAGGCCTATGCTCTGCTTGCTTCCGTCTTATATGCACAAAGACGCTATGAAGAGGTTATAAAGATTTCCGACATGAGGATTTCAAAAAAAAGGGATAGACCGGATGCTTGGTACTTAAAAACTTTGAGTTTAAGACGGCTTGAAAAGCACAGTGATGCGATAAATGCCGCCAGAGTCGGTCTTTCTTTGGATGCAGATGATGAAATAATGCGCTGCCTTTTAGAAGAACTGGCAATAGAGAATTTAAATTTTGAAGATTCCTTCCGTATGGAGCTTTCAAAATATCATGCTGAAAGAGCCCTAGGTTTTGCGAGGCGGAATATGACCGACAATGCCCTCTATGAGTATAGACGGACTTTAAAAATATATCCTTATGATGTTGAAAGCAGGGAAGCCTATGCCGGTATTTTGCTCCGTCTCGGTTATCCCGAAAGATATTTGGAACAAATGCTTTTTATTCAGTCAATAGTAAAAAGCAATACTAGGGTAAATGATGCAGTTGAAGCTTATGAAAAACATCTTTTAAGTTCCATTCAATCAAAGTGGCGCATCGATCCCCTTTATTTGGATAAAGCCCACATATCCATAGGTTTGTTTTATGCTATAGAAAGCTCAAATGTTTTACATCCTGAAGCCGAGCGTATAACTCAAATCCTTACCTCAGATATTTTTTCTTATAATCCCAGAATCAAAATAACTTCTTATTCGGATAAGCCTGTAACTTACAGGGATGCTTCGAAAAAATCGCGTACGGCAAATGAGGACTATTTCGGTATTATAAGGCTTAAAGAGAACAGAAGGGATATTCAAATTATATTGGAGCTTTATGTTTCACGTACGGGTTCTCCTGCAAAAACATTTACGGTTTACCGTTCAGGGAATGACCGCTTTTCAAACGGTATAAGGCGGCTTTCTTCAATGTTAAATGAAGCAATGCCGATCGTAGGAAAGCTTATAAACCGTTATCAAAATGAGGCCGTTATCGATATAGGAAAGCATGATTCCGATTTTAAAGACTTAAAAATTGCCGTTATACGAAAGGACGGCTTGGTTATCGAAAAAGAAGGTTTAGGTATTGTGTTTGACCCGTCCGACCTATTGGGTTATTTTGAACCATCAAAGTCCGAAGAAGATTTATCGGAAGGTCTTTTAAATAGAAACGGTTACTACGACAGAATGAATGCCGGCGATTCTATAATTCTTTTTAGTGAGAATGAAAAAGAAAAAATGGCTGAAGACTATGCGGATTATGGTCAAAAAAATTCTTCGTTACTCTTGCTTCTCAGAAGAATTCGCTAGCGAAAATTCGTAGGCGAAGAACTAATTCAATTTGCCGGCGAAAAAAATTCTTCGTTACTCTTACTTCTCAGAAGAATTCGCTAGCTCGACAAGGCAATAATGAGCCCATTCTTTTGCCTGAGACGGGTACATGTCTTGGGCGGTTAAAAATTCCAATAGGGCATTATCATATGAGTTTTGAAAAAAAAGAGTCTGCCCTATGTAAAAATGCGTTCTTGCAGAAATTCTGGATGTTCTTCTTATCCTTAAAAAATTGCTGAGTTCAATCCGGCATTTTTGCCAATTTTTTGTATAAAAATAGTCCTTTAGAATTCTTTGCAGTTCCATACTCTCACCGCCGTTAGGCGTTTTTTTGTCATCAGGAAAGATATAGGGTTCAAGTCTTTGAGAAGAAATAATAAATTCTCTAAAATCTCTTTTTTCTGCCGTAAGAGTATTTATTATGGTTTCCGTTTGGGATGAAAAAAATTCCATTCTTTTTTCCGTTTGTTTTTCGGGGTTTAAAAAAGGCAAAGGAATGGGGCGGTTTTGTGCTGCATCCTTTCTTTTCTCTTGTTCTTCATAAGAAGCAAAAACTTCTACAGGGCTGTTGATTGTATTTATTCCGTTTATAAATTGAATTTTACCTGAAGCGATTTCGTTTTCTTCGGCTATTGCATAATAATAAGGTATTCCCGGAATTGGATTGTCAAAAAACGGGAGCCCGTCATCGGTTATGTTTGCAATCGGAACGGCTTCGGCAAGGGAACTGATTGATGAAAAGCCGGTTGTGGATCTGTAAAGGATTAAGTTTCTTCCTTCGGGTTTTGCTTTCCAGCTGATAATTACGTATTTTTCTCTTGTAAGAATTGAAAAGGACAAGAAACTAAAATCTTCTTGTTTTTGTTGGTCTTGAGATTTTTCGGAAAATTCTATCTTTTCGGAACCTGTTTTATCCGGTTGTACTTCAGGTACCAATTGAGATAGTTCATTTTCGTTAATACCGGCTTCATCAGCAAAACAAAAAGCTGAAATGATGGAAAATAGAAATATAATAAACCCTTTCTTCATATCTTATATTTTCGGCCTTTTTTTAAAAAAAATCAAGAGCCCGATACGGTTTCTCTTCTATATAGACACCGGGTAAAAAGCAGCTCTTCAAGTCTACCCCCACGTTCATAGCAGGGACTGAAAATGTGTAATGGATAATGAATAATTGGTGAATACTTGAATTTAACCGTAAAGAGCACAACAAATACGCCTTACGAGTTTTTTGCGTAAGCAAAAACACTCGAAGCTCAAAATCGGACACGGATGTCCGATCCTTCAGCGGCACGGATGCCGCTGGTTCCACGCCTTACGAGTTTTTTGCGTAAGCAAAAATACTCGAAGCTCAAAATCGGACACGGATATCCGATCCTTCAGCGGCACGGATGCCGCTGGTTCCACGCCTTACGAGTTTTTTGCGTAAGCAAAAATACTCGAAGCTCAAAATCGGACACGGATGTCCGATTTTGAGCGAGTAACCTTGGTTCTTTTTAGCAATATGAGCCCGCTACTATGGATAAAACATTAAAATTGTGATACTATATACTTAAGATTAGACTTACAGGATACTTAATATTAGACCTACAGGGTGTTTTTTTCCTCAAAAAAGGAGGATATAAGGATATGATGAGAAAACGTTTAACTTTTTTGAAAACTTTAATAGCGGCAGTTGCCGTAATTTTGCTTTTTACGGCCTGCGAGCAATTTCTGAAAGATCCGGAGGATTTTTTAAGCTATTGGGCTAGTGAGGCCTTCGTAAAAGACCACAGCATAGGTTCGGCAGTTAGACCGGACGGAGCGGGTGTGCCTTGTGTCAGCTCTTCAGAAAAGGTGACTATTATGCTTACAGTGCATAACCCGAAAGGCTTTTCGTTTGTTCTGCCGACTGCTTCGGAACCTGCGGGCATTGTCGAATTTAAAGAACTTTTCGTGCAGCCTACGGTAGGAACCCACTATAAACTGGGGCGAACCGCTTCCGGCAGGCTGAAGCTTACATATACAAAAGACTTTTTACAAAAATACGAACAAGGTTCAGGCAGTTTAAACCCGACTATCACCCTTAAAGCTACAGACGGCAGAGTATTTAAGAAAACCTATACCTTCGGCATAAAATCGAACACCCCGCCGCCTGCACCTAAAGAAATCGTAATTGCAAAAACAACAGGAACTAACCCTCATTATGTGCTCTGCCTTAAATTCGATTTGGCCAAAATGATAAAGACGGTAGCGATGAACTCCGGCAGTGCACCGGTACACAAGGATATTAAAGAGATCACAATAAACGATGCCCATTACACTCTTTTATACAATGATGACAATTCAGACTTTAAAAAACCTGCCGAAACGTCGTTTATCGAGCGTGGAAACGTACAACAACTAACTGCAGCCTTACCGTCAGCGTCAGAAAAGTGGGTATTGTATTTTGACACCGGTGTAAAAGTAGAAAGCTCCAACCCGCAAACATCCTACACCATAACCTTGAGCGACAAAGAAGGTGTTGTTTCGGACAGCGTTACCGCAGAGCTAAAAGAGAAATTTGAAGTTAAATTTGATGCACAAGGCGGAACGCCAGTGCCCGGTACTCAATATATACTAAAGGGTGATAAGGTAACAAAGCCGTCATCGAATCCTGCAAAACAGGGTCATATCTTCGGCGGCTGGTATAAAAACGCTGACTGCTCCGACGGACAAGAATGGAACTTTGCAACAGACACGGTAACAAGCAATATAACGCTCTATGCAAAGTGGACGGAGGCGAAGTACACCGTAACCTTCAGCGTAGCAGACGGACTCGGAGCGCTTAAAGCAAAAGTTGATAGTACCGATATTCAGTCGGGCGATGAGGTTGAAGACGGAAAGACGGTAACCTTTACCGCAATACCCTATCTAGGTTGGGAGCTTGACATCTGGACGGGCGTAAGCTCCTCCTCGCTAAATGCAAGCCTCATTGTGAATGAGCCTAAAACCGTAACGGTCAAGTTTAAGAAGAAAGGAACCGTAAACAGCTCCGATGATAACGCGTGGCAGTTGTTAAAAAAAGTCGTCGAAATCGCTGACCATAATGCCGTTATCACCATAGACGGCAGAATAGAGGCGACATCCGGCGACAATGCGGGCGAAATCGAAATAGACGAAACCCTTACGATAGAGGGCAAAACCGGACCCGACAAAGACATACTTGACGCAAACGGTCTGAGCCGCATTTTCAAAGTGGCAAGCGGCAAAACGCTCATCCTCAAAAACCTGACGCTTAAAGGCGGAAAGGCAACCGGGACAGGCGATGCAGGCAGCGGCGGGGCAATCTATGCAAAAAATGCATCAACAGTCAACATAGAAAACTGTATCATTACGGGCAACGAAGCAGCTACAAACGGCGGCGGCTTAAATGTTGAGGGCACACCTACTACCATCACAAACTGCATCTTTACGGGAAACACCGCAAAGAACGGCGGCGGCATCTATATAATAAAGGGAGATCGTATCCCTGTGGTAACAATCAGCGGCGGCACTATAGGCGGCACAGGCACAGGAGAGGCAAACAAAGCGACCGGCTCCGACGGCAACGGCGGCGGCATCTATGTCGGCGACCGGTGCGACTTGAGGCTAAATTCCGCCTTACTGATTATCGGCAATCAGGCGGCAAAAGGCGGCGGCGTATACGCAAATGAAATAGACGTAAGTATGGAAAACGGCACACGAATTGCGGTAAACAACGATGTGTATTTGGACAGCGGTTCATGGATTAAGGTTTTCAGCACCTTGTCAAACAACCCCGCCGCGCGCATTACGGTACCGAACGACAAATACCTGACGAGTACCAAAGTGCTTGGTAATACAACATTTTTAAACTCGGAACACGGCAAGTTTCAGGTAACGCCGAATGACGGCAAGAATTGGGAAGTAGACAGATACGGATATTTGAAAGAGAAGGATTAGATACAGGGGAATTTGGTTTAATGTATAATTGGTCTTCCTGCCATAGATGGCAGTGGAAGCTGCAAGTATAAGGCTACAATAGGTGATCTATTACGGCTACAATAGGTGACATGTTTCAGCACTACACGAGGCTGCCTGTAGAAAGTTATATGCACCGCAGCACTGTGTTTTTTCAAAAATTGATTTCCATGCCTGCCGAGCCGCTCGTATCGCTCGGGTGGGTACCCTACACTCGGACGAGTGCGTACCTCACACTAATGCGGGTGGGCACCTCACACTAATGCGGGTGGGCACCTCACACTAATGCGGGTGGGCACCTCACACTAAGGCGGGTGGGCACCTCACACTAAGGCGGGACTGTCCTACAGTGTAAGGCAATGCACTGTCTTGAATAAAACTGATTTTCGTAATAAAATAAAACCTTATGAAAACAGGTTTTATCGCGGAAAGGGCAAAACAGCTTAAAATCTCTTCTCTTTCGATTTCCGAAGGCCTACGCTCAGGCAGCTTCAGTTCGGCTTTTCGCGGGCAAGGTATAGAATTTGACTCGGTACGGGAATATGAAACGGGAGATGATGTGCGCTCTATAGATTGGAACCTTACGGCGCGGAGCGGTAAGACCTATGTTAAGATGTACCGTGAAGAAAGAGATTTAAGCATTTTTATCTGTGTGGATTTTTCACTTTCGATGGAGCCGGGGCTGGATAAAATCAGTCCTAAGGAAAAAGCTATCGAAACGGCAGCCCTTTTAGCCTTTGCGGGGAGGAATATATTTTCTCCGGTCGGAGCCCTTTTTTTTGATGGAGAAAAAGGCCCTTTGTTTATTCCTAGAACGGGAGAAGATCATATTTTGACCATATTAAAATCTATGGAAGATTTTGCCTTTTGCAAAAATCGAAAACCGGTACGGGGAACACAGATTGCGTCTGCGATGACAGCCGCCTCTAAGATTTTGCGTTCACGTTCCTTGGTAATAATCATTTCGGATTTTAAGGTTGAGGGTTATGAAAAGGAGCTTGGCCTTTTGGCGGCAAAACATGATGTTGTTTGCCTTAAGATAAGCGGATCTATGGATTCTTTTTTGCCGGAAGCCGGATCTATAAGATTTAAAGACCCTGAAACCGATTTTAGAATGCTTTTGCCTACGGGTTCTAAGACTTTTCAGATGGAATATAAAAAGAATTTTAGTGAAGAAATATCAAGGTGGGAAAATACCTGTAAGCACTCCCTTGCAAATCCTGTTTTACTCGATGTAAATGACGATACCGTAAAAGTATTGGGTGACTTCTTTTTGTCGAAACAAAGCAATCAGCGTGTTTTAAAAAATAATTTAGCTAAGTTCGGAGCGGATGGATGGAAGGCATTTTAATTCCTCAACAGGTTTTTGTAGGAGACTCCGCAGAATTTTTATTTCCCATAGATGCTTTGCAATCTTTTGATCCTTCTATTTTAATGTCCGGCTCTTTTAAGGTTGATAAGATAAAACAAAATACTATGATGGATATAACTTCCATTCAAATTAAAAAACAGAAAACAAAAGAATACATATCCATAAATTTTACTCCATGGGAAACTGGCTCCGTATTTTTTCCTTCATTGGCTGAGGCCGGTATTTACGATTCAATGCCCCAAGTTTTTATTTCTTCAATATTGGAAACGGCAAAGGTTGAGGTCATACAGCCTCCGCGTTCTCCTCTTTTACTTCCGGGTACTAGCTATTTGCTTTATCTTATAGCTTCAGTAAGTGCCGTATTTATTTTTACCTCTATAATGATTTTTTCTGCGGTAAAAAAACATTTTTTTGTTTATTCTTTTTCGAGGGCTCAAAGAATAAGAATCAGAACATTGAATAAAGCTTTAAAAAGGCTAAAGCGGCAAATCTCTTCCGTTTCTTCTTCCGATAATCTTGAAATGATTGCAAAAAGAAAAGATTGGTTAAAAAAGTTTGAATTTGTTTTTAGAAAGTATTGCTTCAGCTTGACTGAATCTGAACAGGTTGTAAAATCGGATGAAGGGGACAGCCTTACCTACTCGGAAATGTTGGAAAGACTTAAAACAAAATTTAAAAATACATACGGTGTTTACTTTGAATTTGAAAAACTTTTTTTTAAACTCCAAGCTATCCGTTTCGGGGGTACGGACATTACAAAAATAAACTTTGAAATGGAAAGCATGTATTTTTTTAATCAAACTTTTAAACTTATGAAAATAGCCGAATCCGAAATTCAAAAAATTATAAATTCAAAACAAAAAACAAAAATAAAGATAAGAATACAAGAAGGTGAAGATGATTAGTTTTAACCACCCTATCGTGTTTTTATTGCTATTACTTTTCCCTCTCTTTTTTATATTAAAAAAAAACGGACTGATGCAAAGTCCCGAGTTAAATTTAAATTTGGTAAATTGGAAAGGGCTTTTTCCAAAAAAAAATAAACTAATGGAATTCGGGAATTTTTTATCTTATTTTCTTTGGTATTGCGGAATTATATTTTTGATAATAACTTTATCAGAGCCTGTTATTTTTAAAAATAAACAAATGTATACCGATGCAGGAAGTTCGATTATGTTTTTATTGGACATAAGTCCTTCGATGGCTGCAAAGGATATGAACGGAGAAACAAGAATCGAAAGTGCAAAAAAAATTATAAGAAAATTTGTTGCAAAGTATCCGGGAGATTCTTTCGGCTTGGCTGCTTTATCAAGTTCTGCAGCTCTAATTGTTCCTCCTACAATTGACCATAAGGTGTTTTTATCGCGCCTTAATTCTTTAAGTATAGGAGAATTGGGAGACGGAACGGCAATCGGCATGGGACTTGCAGTTTCTTCAGCCTATATGACAAGAAGTAAATTCAACTCTTCATATATTATTTTACTTACTGACGGCGAAAATAATACGGGAGAAATTAATCCGAAAACTGCTGCAACATCTTTAGTAAATAAAAACATCGGCTTTTATGTTATAGGAATAGGAAGTGCGGGATATACTACTTTGGAATATACGGATCGAAAAACAGGAAAAACTTACTCAGGTTCTATTTTTTCTAAGTTCGATGAGCTTGAGTTAAAAAAAACAGCTCAATACGGAAACGGAAAATATGCCTCCGCCTCTTCACCTGAGATGCTTGAAAATATATTTAATACTATGTCCAAGCAAATCCCTTCTGCACAGTCAAATTTTACACAGATAATCGAAGAAAATTTATATGTTTATTTTTTATCCGCCTCAATATTTTCTTTTGCTTTTGCATGGCTTTTACGCAGAATTTTTATGAGGGTATATCTATGATAAGTTTTGAAAACCCTGCATATTTATTTTTGATTATATTTTTACTTCCTGTTTGGTTCATTTTTTATATAAACTTAAAAAAGATAAAAAAAGCTTATTTAAGTTTGGAAAATTTAAAAAAAATAATCAAAAAGGCTAAGACAAGGGCATTGTTTTTTTCTCTTGCTTGGATTTTTTTGGTTTTGGGTTTAGCCTGTCCCCTTTGGGGGGCTAAACCTATTTCGGTAAGACGCAGAGGAGTATCGGTTATGCTTGTTTCCGATATTTCAAAAAGTATGAGCCTTCAGGATATTCAGCCCAGCCGCATTGCGGTACAAAGAAAATTTTTAAAAATACTGCTGGAAAAAATGCATAAAACCTCAGCAGGGAATACAGGGCATACTGAGCCTGCAGTTGGACTTGTAATTACAAAGGGTGACGGAGTTTTATCTGTTCCGTTAAGCTTTGAAAAAAATGCACTGTCCTCTGCAATAGATGCCCTGTCTCCGTTAATCCTTTCTTCCGCAGGGACAAACCTTGAAGCAGGAGTATTACGGGCTTTGGATTCTTTTGGGGAGAACAGGGGAAATTCAAAAATAATAATTTTATGCACGGACGGCGGGGAAACTACAGGCTCTCTTTTACACGCCGCAGAAAAAATCAAAAAGACGGATGTGCTTCTCATTATTGTGGGATTCGGTACCCTTGAAGACAGTAAAATAAGAGTAGTTGATGAAAAGGGAAATACCCAATTAAAGGATGCACGATTGGAAGAAGAGTTTTTACAAAAAGCTGCAAAAGCGGCAGGCGGCGATAGTATGTATATTTCAGCTTTAAGTTCGGGTTCTATAGAAAGTATTTTAAAAATAATCGATACCGGAATAGAGGGTGTGGAAAAAATGGTTTATATACAGGAACCGGTAAAAAGAAATTTTGAAATGCTTTTACTTGCTTTTATTTTTTTATGTTTGGGCGGAGTGTCTATTTATGGTAAAAATAAATAAAATAGTCTATATAATTTTTCTTGTTTTATTGATCTCCGCATGCAGTAAAGGCGATAAGGCCAGACTCGATTTTCTATCGGGATATATTGCATGGAAACAAAACAACTGGAACAAGGCTGCATCAAAATTTTTTGACTCAATGGATTTAAGTGAAGAAATTAAAGATGAAAAAATAAAAGACTATTCGGAATTTGCAATCGGTTCAATCTATCTTATGCAAAATGAAGATGCTTCGGCTCTTTCCCGCTTTGAAAAAATAAATGAAAATAATGATAAAAGATTGAATTCCTATATTTATTATCAAAAAGGAATAATTGCATTTAAAAATCAAGACTATGAGAAAGCTGTAATTCTTTTTAGAAAATCTCTTGAACTTGAACCGGATAGTGTTGATGCTAAAATTAATTTTGAATTGAGTAAGCGCTATCAAAAAAGAGAAAAAGATAAACCTATTAATAGTCAAGGTCCGGCTGTCATAGAAAATAAAGAAGACAGTTTACAAGAAAAAACTATTTTAAATTTGATACGAAAAAAGGAGAAAGAGCAATGGCAAAAGAAAGAGCAAGAAAACAATCAATCTCAGGCATTCGATTATTGATAGCATTTTTTCTTTTATTTTTTTGTTTCAGCTTTGCTCATGCCGGAATAGAAGAAGATGCACAGTTGTCATTTTCTTCAAGCCCTTTGTTTATAGATTCTGTTTTTGAAATAAAAATAAAATTAGATGACTCTTCGTTCCATTATCATAGCTCTGCCGGCTACGCCGGCTATGCCGGCTATGCCGATATACCTAAACTTATTATTGTGGATGATGAAGAAGTTCTTGAATTTTTAGATTCGGCTGTAAATTCATTATATGGCGGGATTCTAATTACAAACAAATATAAATTAAAAAAAATCGGAACCTTTGGACTTGTTCCCTATCTATCTTTAGGAAACAGCCGAACAAAACTTAAAAATTTTTCTATTCAAGTAGAGCCCCCTGCTCTATCAAAAGATACGATATTCAAATGGAAAATATTGGATGCAGTTTCATATTCCCCTGTGGAAAAAATTGTGCAGGGGAAAAAATATCTTATAGTTTTGGCAGGCTTTTTTTATGATTACTTTAGCAGAGACGGTAAACCTTCCGGTTTGGATATAAACTGCCAAGCTCCTGAAAATTCCATTTTGGAGGATACCGATAATATTAAAAATAATATCGATATTAAAGAATTAGGTTGGAAAGCCGTCTCTTGTTTTTTTTGGACACCTTTAAAAACCGGTGAGATAAGTCTTCCCATACCTCAAATAAGTATTACTTCCGAATCAAAAAGTTCACGTAAAATTTATATTAGAGAGCAAAAAGTAAATGTAATAGAGGGAAGACTTGAACAAGAAAAAATAAGCGATGACGAAAAAAAAGCTTATGAAAGTTTAAAATCCGCTTTGGAGGTTAAGGATAGTTCGGCAGCCCAAAACGTTTCCGACAATCATAAAAAAAATTTTGATGAAAAAATATCAAAAGCCTTGATAATCGCTCAACTGCGTGTAAAAGAAGCCAACAGCCTTTTTTCGGGACAAGAAAAAGCTAAGAGGCTTGAATATGAAAAAGACTTGAATTTAAAGGAAAGCTTTACTGTCAGGTCTGCAATTTTTAAAAAAATATTATGGCCCTTACTTTTTATTTTATTGGCGGCCGAAGTATATTTTATTATATGCTTTAAGAAGAAAAAAAATCGGCTTAAGACTCTTTTGATAGTTTGTTTTATTTTTGTTTCTGCACTTCTCTTTTTTTATTCGGGACAATATGAAAGAGCCGTTTACCGCCCTACCGGCTATGACGAAGAATCTGTGGTTTATCATATCCCTGAAAAAAACGGAGCGATAGTAAGCTCCTTGCAAATAGGAGAAACGGTTATTATAAAGCAAAAAACTTCTGAATGGTTTTTTGTTGAAAAGAGAGACGGTACGGGCGGCTGGCAAAAAAAGAGCGAATTTATTATAACGGATTAGGAGATTTGCATGAGTAATTTCGGTGATATTTTAGATGAATGGGATAGAATTTCAGGAAAACCTTATGGAAAAAAACAGATAAAAAAAGATGAGCGTTCAAATAAAAAAAATCATAAAACACTCATAAGCGAAGAAAATAAAAAAAAGATTAATCCTATGGAACTCTGGTTAAGACGGTACGGCACTGAAGATAAAGATGCTCAAGAATCTTTGAACAAAATAGATTACGCAAGGGAACGAAAAATATTGCGGGATATGAGATATGAGGACGAAATCGATTTACACGGTATGACCTGTGATGAAGCCGAAGCTGCGTTAAATATCTTTTTTGAAAATTCGATACGAAAAGGCTTAAAAAAAATTTTGATTATACATGGCAAGGGGAATCATTCAGACGGAGGAGCAGTCTTGGCACCATTTGTCCGTTCCTATCTTGAAAAGCATAAAAGAGCAGGCGAAACCGGCCATCCGAAAAATGCAGATGGCGGAACCGGCTCCACTTGGGTAATTTTAAAATAAGGCAGTTGAGTTACGGTCAATATTTTTTAGTTCTTCTTTAGATAACTGTCTTTTTATGGTTACGGTACTTGCTTTAGTCTGTATTATTACGGGTTCTCCTGTAGGCCCTGTTTGACCGTACAGTTGAACTATCGGAAAGCGCGGATCGCTCGGATTTACATCAATGACTTTTGCAATTTTTCCATTAGAAAGATGAACATACATTCCGACAGGATAAAAAGACAGGGCATAAAGAAGAGCCTTTAAGATAGTTTCATCATATTGTCCGTTAGCATTTTTTATCATTTCGACAATACCAGATGAGGCATCTTGAGCTTCCTTATAAGGACGGGGTGAAGTAGCCGCTTCATAGGAACAGGCAACGGCTATTATTTTACCATACATTGAAATTTTTTCCTTTGTAAGCCCCCTAGGATAGCCCATACCATTCTCTCTTTCATGATGCTCCAATACGGCTAAGCATATGGGCAAAGAAAAAGATGAGGTTTTTAAAATATTATAGGACAGAACAGGATGTGTAAATAAGGCCTTTTTTCCTTCTTCGCTTAATGGTGCATCATACATATAGTATTGAGGCGGAAGCCTAAACATTCCTATTTCGTGTAAAAGACAGGCTGCTCCCAGCTCTATTAGTCTATGGGGAGGCATTTTTAGCTGAATTCCTATAATTATGGCAAAAATTGAAGATCTTAGGGAGTGCATGACAAGATAATTTGTCGGAGAGCTGTATTTTTGCATTTCTATAAGAAGGATTAGCTTTTTATCGTTTTTTACGAAATCGCAAAGCTCTTTTACTTTATCAAAAATAAGACGCGGCTCCAAGATTTTTTTCATAGTATAATCGGTAAAAATTTTATCCGTAAATCGTAAAAAATCCCAAAATTTATTTTCGATTTCTTCCATCATTTCTTTTTGCTTTTTTAGCTTTTCTGAAATAATTTCGTTTTCCTTGCTCGAGTCCAGTACGTCCTTGTCTGAAGATTCAGCCTTATTTGTCCTAAAACTCATAAAACTTGATGGTTCACCGTCGGAATAAAGGAGAGAAAAATCCCACTCGCTTAAAATAGCTTTTAGCTCGGCCGTAAGCGGCGTTTCGGGGATTAAAAGCAAAAATTTCTTGTCTAAATAAACATTTTTATTAAAAAATGATAAATCTTTTATATGGTCGGCATTATAGGTATTCACTTATTTTCTCTCCTATAGTATAATGTACATATATTATAAAGGATTTTATATGAAATTAAAAGTACTATTTATTATATTTAATATCGTCTTAAGTTTATTATTGTTTACCGTTTTTTTCCTGCCTTTGTTTTATGCTGACGGTTCGTTTATGAGGGAATTTTGGAAGACAAACTGGTTTTTCGGTCCCGTATTTTTTATTCTGATACTGTTTGTAAATATCCTCTTTTTTAAAAACAAGACATTGATTGACTATATTGAGGCTGAAGATTGGTCATCTCTCGCCTCCCTGCTTGAAATGAAAATTTATACAAAAAAAAGAATAAACTATAAAAATTCAAAACTCTTAGCTGAATCTCTTATTCTTTTGGGAGATTTTTCTTCTATGAATAAGTTATGTTCCTTTTTAAAAGAACATAAATATAAGTATTTGATAAAATTAGGCCCAAAATTTGCTGCAGCTAAGATGATTTCGGGAGACTATCAGGATGTTTTTGAATTTACCTCATCTTTGCCTGTTTCAAATACGGAATCAAGTGAATGGCTTGTATTTTATTCGGCTCTCTCCCTACAAATGATGAAAGAATACGAAAAAAGTGCAGCTTTATTTAATAAAGTATCGGATACGGCTAAAAATACCCTTATAAAAACTCTAAGTACGTATTTTGTGGTCAATGTTTTAAAAGCCTATTCAAAATTAACTGAAGAGGAACTAAAAGAAAAATCTCTTCTATTGCGTTCAAGAATCAATAAAAATTATACTCACACTTCATGGAAAGAATATGTAGAATCTGAAAAACAGGAAATACATGCAATGATTTTAACAAAAATCATCGATGATGTAAGCTCGTGGCTTTTCTTTTAAATTCGCCAAAGCCTCACCTTCAGCTTATAAATGAATTTAAGATAGTTGTTAAAATTTTACCGAGCCCGAAAATAGATTATAATCCAGTTCTTGAAAATCTTCCAATACATCGTCAGGATAGGCGGGTGTTTTACCTCTTTTTACACGTTCCATCGCCGATTCCCACAGAATCAGGGAATTTGTGTCAAGATTTTCCTGCTGTTCCAAAGCCATGCTGCGGTATGGGTGCTTGTGAAGCGGAATGTTTCCTGCCATTGCATGGTTTAAGAGCTTCCAGTTGGAATGGATCAAATCCCTTACTGTCTTAAAAACTTCATCTCTTGAATCCAAAAATTTAAGCTCATAGCGGTCTTTTAGTCTCGTTCTATCTTCTTCATAGAAAGTCTTAACTTTAGGGTTATTTGTGATAATAAGTCTTTTGTTAGTTTTTGAATCTTTTTGCATATCTTATGTTTTGGAAAATAAAAGTAAAGATAAAGGGCAGCTCAAGCTGCCCTTTTTAGTGTTTATTTATACTGGCTTGCGTCGTATGGGAGTCCCTTGTTATAGTCTTTTAAGACCTTAGCAACGGCTCCGCTTAGTAATAGCAAGGCTATAAGGTTAGGTATAACCATGATTCCGTTAAAGAAGTCGGTCAATTCCCAAACCAAATCTATCTTAAGCAAGCTTCCGACAAAAATGAAGATAACTACTAGGAGCTGGTAGGGAATAAGCCCTTTTGTTCCGAATAAGTATCTGATATTTGTTTCTCCGAAGTAGTACCAGCCGATAATTGTAGAGAATGCAAAGAAGAAAAGACAGATAGCAATGAAAAGATAGCCGAATGTGGTTCCGAACAAGTGTTGTGCAAAAGCTTCTTGAACGAGCCTAATTCCCTTCATTGTAGGTTCGCCGCCTTCAAATTTTACAACGCCTGAGCTCAAAACGGTAAATACTGTAATGTTTAAAACAACAAAGGTGTCGATAAATACGGCAACAATACCCAATACGCCCTGTTCCACAGGATGTTTTACATCTGCAACAGCATGAGCATGAGGTGTAGAACCCATACCTGCTTCATTCGAGAAAAGGCCTCGGGCAACACCGTAGCGGACAGCTCTTCCCATTCCGAAACCGAGTGCACCGCCCCAAACAGCTTTGGGATTAAAAGCACCCTTAAAGATCATAGCAAACATTTCGGGGATCTGAGATGCATTGATGATAATGACCACAAGACCGACCACAATGTAAACGATGGCCATAAGGGGAACGACTTTTTCGGTAACCGAAGCAATCCGCTTAACACCGCCCATGAAGATAATACCGGCAATTACTGCAAGAACGGCACCCGTTATCCATGTAGGAATATGGAAAGCGTTTTGGAAAGCATCTGAAATTGAATTAGCTTGAACCATATTGCCCATAAAACCGAGGGCGAGGATGATTGCTATTGCAAAGAAACCTGCAAGAAATTTTGAAAAGCCTTCTCCGCATTTGGTTTTTAAACCTGCGGAAATATAGTATGCAGGGCCTCCTACTGTTTGGCCTGAATCATCTTTTGTCTTGTAAATTTGAGCAATACAGGCTTCTGCAAAGTTTGTTGCCATACCTGCGAGAGCTGCAAGCCACATCCAGAAAATAGCACCGGGGCCGCCCATAATGAGGGCTGTCATAGCACCTACAAGGTTTCCCGTTCCTACCTGTGCTGCAATTGCTGTAGCAACAGCTTGGAAAGAACTCATACCGTGTTTTCCGGCTTTTTCTCCGCTTAAAGAAAAGTTACCGAAAAGGCGTTTCCAGCCGGCTCCGAATTTTGTGAACTGTACTCCTCCTAACCGGATTGTAAAAAACAAACCGGTACCGCATAGAAGCGGAATGAGGAAGTAAACGCCCCAGATAAATCCGTTAACCGAAGAAACCCAGTCTGTAAGATTTTTTAAAAATTGTTCCATAGTGCAATTAAACTCCTTTTACGCATATAGCGATATTGTTACTGATTTAAGCCTACAAGCGTCAAATCAGAACAACTTAACTATACAATCAAAACTATTATATTGTCAAGATATTTATAACGAAAAATTTTCTATTTTTATGTAAATTAACAAGATGGATTTACGTGAATTCACAAAATGGAGCCTCTAAAAAACTAAGCTTTTAGAGGTCTACCTTAAACTCACTTGCAGTGTTCACTTTTTTATATAAAAAGTCTTGACTTTGAACATTATTTTTGTATAATATACTTGTCTATGAAAAAAAGATATTTTCAAATTATTGAGCTGATGCAAAAAGATAAGGATATTTCGCAAAGAAATATTGCAAAAAAAATAAAGATATCCTTGGCCTATGTGAATAAAATTTTATTAGATATGGAACATGACGGTTTTTTGCATACCGAAGGTGTTCCCCCTTTTGGAAAAAAGAGGCTTACGGAAAAGGCTTTAAAGGCTTTTGATGAATGTAAGGTGGATAATGCAATCATTATGGCTGCCGGTTTCGGTTCACGTTTTGTTCCTTTAACCTATGCAACACCCAAGGGCTTGTTGGAAGTATTCGGCGAAAGGATGATAGAAAGGCAGATTGAACAGTTAAAGGCTGCCGGTGTTAATGATATAACAATAGTTGTAGGTTACTTAAAAGAAACCTTTGAATATCTTATAGATAAGTACGATGTAAAGCTTGTATATAATCCGGATTTTAAAAACAAAAACAATCTTTCGACCCTTTACCACGTAAGAGACGAACTTAAAAATACCTATATTCTTTCAAGCGATAATTGGCTTAGGGAAAACATGTATCATTCCCATGAATATGATTCCTGGTATTCTTCCGTTAAGGTAACCGGCAAGACGAAAGAATGGATATTAAAGTTAGGTCTTCACGATAAAATTATGAGTGTGAAAGTGGGCGGAAAAAACGGCTGGGTTATGTACGGCCCTGTTTATTTTTCAAAAGAGTTTTCGGATAAGATAGTTCCGATGATTGAACAAGCCTATAAACGAGACGATACGGACGATTGGTATTGGGAAGATGTTTACATGCGGAACATAAAAGAGCTTACAATGTTTGCAAATAAGCAGAGGGAACATCAGGTATATGAATTTGAATCTCTCGATGATATCCGGCTTTTTGACTCTTCCTATCTTCTTTCATCCCATGATAAATGGCTTGAACTTATTTCACAAGTATTTAAAAGACCCGAGCACAGCATTACAAATTTAAAACCTCTAAAATTCGGGATGACAAATAAATCGTTTTTGTTTGAATTTGAAGGCGAAGAATATATTTTTAGAATACCGGGAGAAGGTACTCAAGCTCTTATTAACAGAAAGGAAGAATATGAAGTTTATAAGGCTGTTTCTCCTTTAAATTTAAGCGATTCCATTATTTATTTTGATCCTGAAAAAGGTGTAAAGATCAGCAAGTTTATTCCCAACTCTCATACTGCGGATGCCCGCAATCTTGAAGATTTAAAAAAATGTATGGCAGTTGCCCGCCGCCTCCATGAGTCCGACTTAAAGGTCGGCCACTCCTTTAATTTACGTGAGCGTATAAATTATTACGAAAAAATTGCAAATGAAAAAAACGGTATTTTATATCATGACTATAATGAGATTAGAAATTTAATGAACGAACTTTTAGAATTGATTGAAAATACGGAAAAGCCCCATGTTTTAAGTCATATAGATCTTGTGCCGGATAATTTTATAATCAGCGGCGATGATGTGCATTTAATCGATTGGGAATATGCGGCTATGTGCGATCCCCTGATCGATATAGCAATGTTTGCTATTTATGCCTACTATGACAATACAGAACTTGAAAATTTGATGGAGCTTTATTTTCAAAGAAAACCTGAAAAAGGTGAAAGGCTTCGTATCTATTGTTATGTTGCTCTTTCGGGTTTTTTATGGGCTCTTTGGACTTGTTATAAAGAGGCTTTGGGCGTGAGTTTTGGAGATTACGGTTTAAAAATGTACCGGTATGCAAAGGATTATTATAAAAGGGTAAAGATTATAGTAGGAGATAATTGATGATGAACACTGAAAATGAATTAGGCGTAAAGGAACTTGAATTAAAAGACAAAAATGAGATTGACTGGCTTATAACAGTATTACCGCTGGCGGCGATAATATGTTTGACGGGGTTGATTCTCTTTTTCCCGGCGCAATCGATGAAGGTTGTTGATGCCCTTTGGTATGTTTTTGTAAACAAACTGGGCTTTTTCTATATTTTGCTAGGCTTGGGCCTTGTTTTTACTGCTATAGGTTTAGCCTTTTCCCGTTTCGGTACCGTAAAACTGGGTAACCTTGAAAAACCACGTTACGGAAATTTTACATGGGGCTCTATGATTTTTACCTCGACTATGGCAGCCGATATTCTTTACTGGTCTTTAATAGAATGGGCCTATTATTTCGGTGAAAGCCCTTTCGGTCTATCGGCTCTTTCGCTTGCAGAAAGGCAGGATTGGGCAGCCGCCTATCCTCTATTCCATTGGGGCATAACGCCGTGGGCTTTTCATATAGTGCCTGCCGTAGCCTTTGCTTATATGCTCCACGTAAAGGGAAGAACAAAACAAAAGCTGTCAGAAAGTTGCCGCCCTATTTTCGGGAATAAGATTGACGGCCCTATAGGAAAGATGATAGATGTTTTTTCGGTAATAGGTTTATTGGCAGGAACTGCTACAACCTTTTCCCTTGCGACACCTCTTTTATCCTTGGCTGTTTCTACTATTTTTGGAATTCCTCAAGGGAAGATTTTGACCCTTTCTATTCTTCTCATAATAGCGGCCGTCTACACAGCTGCTGTCTTATTGGGGTTAAAGGGTATTTCTCAGCTTGCAAAGGTTTCGGTTATCTCCTTTTGTGTTCTTCTAGGATTTGTCTTTATAGCCTCTCCTAAAATATATATAATTGAAACCAGTATAACCGGAATCGGAAAGGTTATTCAAAACTTTTTCGGTATGTCCACATGGATGGACCCATTGCGTATTTCGGGTGACGGCGGATCGGGATTCCCTCAAAAATGGACAATATTTTACTGGGCCTATTGGATAGCATGGTTTGTTGCAACTCCTTTCTTTATAGGAAAAATTTCGGAAGGCCGTACAATAAAAAATACTATAATAGGCGGGCTTATCTGCGGCATAGCAGGAACTTATTGTTCTTTTATAATTCTTGGAAATTACGGACTTCATTTACAGACTCACGGAATATTTGACGCTGCTTCCGCAATAAAGGAAACGGATCCTTCTCAGGTTATCTTACAAATTCTTAACACCCTTCCTTATGCAAAAATTGTTTTGGGTATTTTGATAATTACAATGATAGCTTTTTATTCGAGTACCTTTGATGCAATTACCTTGGTAATAGCCTCCTATTCTCAAAAGAATCTTGAAAAACATTCGGAACCTAAAAAAGGCTTAAGAGCTTTTTGGGCTGTAGTCTTTGTCATGCTTCCTGCAGCCTTAATCCTTGTGGGAACAAATTTAAATCAGCTGCAAAGCCTTTCAATTATAGCAGCCTTTCCTTTAGGAATTATAATAATCTTGATAGTCATAAGTCTTTTTAAGGAACTAAAACATAACGGAGGATATAAGTAATTTACTAAGAATGTACACCTGTCAGCGGCTGTCACTGACAGTCATTGACAACGTCATTAACAACGTCATTAACATCGTTATTAACAACGTCATTAACATCTAGCACATAAAATAAAAATATGGTAAAATTGCAAATAGTTTTTTTGACAGGAATAAAATCTTACTGCAAAAAAAGGAGATAGTATGACTAAAAGAAAAATTTTGGTTACCGGTTCACTCGGACAGATCGGAAGTGAATTGGTTATGTTTTTGAGAAATGAGTACGGAAACGACAATGTTATAGCTTCCGATATCGAAAAAAAAGACGTGCCCAAGGTTATCGAAAGCGGCCCCTTTGAAAAACTAGACGTCCTTGACGGTAAAAAAACTCTTGAGGTTTGCAAGAAATATAAGGTCAATACGATAATACACCTTGCAGCCCTTCTTTCAGCCGTTGCCGAAAAAAATCCTCAATTAGCTTATCAGATTAATCTTACAGGTTTACACAATATGTTGGAACTCTCAAGAGAACAAAAATACTCTCTCTTTGTGCCAAGCTCAATAGCCGCATTCGGCCCCTCTACTCCGGCCGATAAGACTCCGCAGGATACAATCCAGAGACCTACTTCAATGTACGGTGTTACAAAGGTTGCCGGAGAACTTTTGTGCGATTATTACCATCAAAAATTCGGTGTAGACACAAGGGGTGTACGCTTCCCCGGTCTTATATCCTATGAAGCTCTCCCCGGCGGCGGAACAACCGACTATGCAGTTCATATCTACTATGAGGCCTTAAAACAAGGAGCCTATACTTCCTTTATCAAAAAAGGAACCCTTATGGACATGATGTACATGCCCGATGCCTTAAACGCTATCTTTAAACTTCTTGAGGCAGACCCTGCAAAATTAAAACACAGAAATGCATTTAACATCACGGCTATGAGCTTTGCACCCGAAACGATAGCTGCAGAAATCAAAAAGCATATTCCCAAATTTAAGATGAGCTATGATGTAGACCCGGTACGTCAGGCCATAGCAGATTCTTGGCCTAACTCCCTAGATGATTCTTGTGCAAAAAAAGAATGGGGTTGGAAGCCTAAGTATAACCTTGAAAGCATGACAAAGGATATGCTTGAAAAATTGAGCGAAAAGCTCGGCATTGAGCTTCCTAATACAAAACCTTCTGCAGTAAAGGTAAGCACTGCTAAGGCTCCTGCCGCTAAAAAGCCGGCAAAGCCGGCAAAGGAGGCGAAGCCTGCTAAGCCTTCAAGCAAAGCTCCCAAGGCAGATGCAAACAAACCGGCAGCCAAACCTTCTAAGGCAGCCGCAAAAAAGAAGTAATTTTATAAGTCATAAAAAACATTGTTGAATGTGTTTTACATCCATCGCAATAGAGATGCTCGAGCATCTTTTTAAAAGGACTTTAGGAGGGCTATGAAAGAAGCGGAATTTTGGAAAAACGAACCTTCATTTTCAAAAAAAGAAGACGATAAAATACGCTGCCTTTTATGCCCTCACAGATGTCTTATAAAAGAAGGACAAAGCTCCCGATGCCTTAGCCGCAAAAACATAGGCGGAAAACTTTATAGCTTAAACTACGGCAAGGTTTTGGGAGCAGCTCTCGACCCTATCGAAAAAAAGCCCCTATATCATTTTTATCCTTCATCCTATATCTTCTCGGTAGGAACCTTCGGCTGTAACTTTGACTGCCTATTTTGTCAAAACCACTCCCTTGTTCATTCCGTTCCAAGAGAAGAAAAAATAGAAAAGGAAACGGACTATGATAGGGTTAGTCCTGCAGAGCTGATTGGGGCTGTTTTAAAAACTCCCTCCATCGGCATAGCTTTTACCTATAACGAGCCCACAGTTTGGTATGAATATGTTAAGGATGTCCTCCCGCTTGCAAAAGAAAAAGATTTAAAGACCGTGCTTGTAACAAACGGCTTTATCGAAGAAGCTCCGCTCGCCGGAATTCTTCCGAAGATTGACGCAATGAATATAGACTTAAAATCATTTTCTCCGCAGTTTTATACCAAGGTTTGTAAGGGGAAAATAGAACCCGTAATAAACACTATAAAAAAAGCCGCCTCACAAATTCATATTGAAGTTACTTGCTTGATTATAGAAGGGTATAACAGCGGAGATGATGAAATGGAAGCCCTATCCCGAATGCTTTCAAAAATAAGAGCCGATATACCCCTTCATATCTCAGCTTTCTATCCTGCCTACAAAATGAAAGATAAGCTCCCAACGAAGCCTGAAACAATCAGGCGCCTGTGTAAGATAGCTCAAAAAAATTTAAAATATGTTCATCCCGGAAATATTTAGGGCCGTCTAAATTTTTTCTATCCAGCCCCTTTCATCCCCAATAGAGGTATTTGATCCATGCCCGGGATAAACGGCAGTGTCATCCGGCAGGTTTAAAAGGGATTTTAATGAGGCCTTCATTTTCTGATCGTCTCCGCCCAAAAGGTCGGTTCTTCCGTGGGAGCGGTAAAAAAGGGTATCCCCCGAAAAAAGCACTTTTTCTTCCTCATTCCAAAAACAAACAGAACCTTCGGTATGCCCGGGAGTATATAAAACCTTAAAACCGTTTACAATATCTCCGTCATTTAAAAAACCGGTAGGATCGGGAAAATCGTATTTCATAGCTTTTATATACCGCTCTGCACGGATTTGGCTAAAACATGCAATATGCTTTTCTTTTCCGTTTTTACCCAGATAGCCCGCATCTGCAGGATGAATCCACAAAGAAGAACCGGGATATTTTAGCATAAGTTCTGGCACGCCGCCCACATGGTCAAAATGTCCGTGGGTAAGCATAATTTCGAGTCTTTCGGCATTTTTGTTTTTTAGATATTCCATCAATTCCTCATCCGTGCCGCCCGGATCAACGAGGAGAACCGTTTTTTTATCCAAGGGAAGAGCCCAAGTCTTTACAAAAAGCGGGCCGGTATAAATCTCCGTAATTTCCATATCTTTTTATACGGCAATTCGGCAAAAATGTCAACTACGGTTATACGATGAAGGAAGTCCTATTTCCTTGCGGTACTTATTTACAGTTCTTACGGCGATATCGATTCCGCGTTCTTTTAAGATTTGCGAAATACGGGCATCGGTTTTTTTTTCGGTATCCGATTCGATGATTTCTTGTATGGCTTTTTCTACAAAGTCTTTTGAAAGGCCGCCGCTTACTTCCGGCGAAAATAGGTCTTTAATTTCAAAGATGCCCCACTCGCATCTTATATACTTTTGGTTTGAAACTCTCGAAACGGTAGAAGGGCTTAAGCCCACAATTTCTGCAATATCGATTTGTTTTAAGGGCTTTAAATACCCTGCCTGCATTTTTTCACTCTCCACTTCAACAGAAGGTTTGCAGGGGCGGCCTAAAAAAAAAGGCTCTTGAAAATGTACAATGGCAGTTAAGACTTTTAGTATAGTCTGATTGCGGTAGGCAAGAACACTCATAAATAGAGAAGCCTTGTTTAAAAAGTCCGACGCCTCTTTTTTTTCTTCCCGCGAACCCGAGTTTTTTATTCTTTCATATTCGGGAGAAATTTCCAAGGCAGGGACTTCCTCATCATTTATTATAATCTTAAATTCGTTTCCTTCCCGTTTTATCTCGGCAACCGGCACAATAAATTTTTCATCTACGGCTTCGCGTGAATAGGCAAGTCCCGGCTTAGGGTTTAAGGAGTTTATCAGCTCTGCAAGTTCTTCCGCCGTTTCCATATCTATAACGATTTTTTTTTGAGCAAGTTTTTTTATAAAAAGTTTTAAATCGGAAACAAAGACAAGAATTTCATAGTGTTCTTTTATTATCTTTACGCAAAGAGAATGTATGGTTTTATAAATATCAAGGATTTCATGCGTTTTGGGCGACTCGCAAAGGATTCCGGCCTGCACAATAAGAGATTCTTTAATACCGGTACAGGCACAGCCTATCGGTTCAAGCCGTCTGACTATATTGAGGGCTTTTTTTATTTCAGTATGTTTTATTTTTTTTTCGGAAAGCATGTCTGCAAAGAGTTCTTCAAGAGGAACCCAATAAAAACCGTTTCGGTCTAAATTTTGGATGATGAGCATTGCAGCATCTAGAACATATTCATCCGTAATAGATTCTCCGGCTTGTTCAATCAGATGGGCTTGAAGGGTTTTGCGGGAATCATCTTCGATGCTCTCCAAAAAACTTTGATGCTTATCCCCTTCCTCTGTAGAGGCGGCACTTACTCGTGAAGAGGTTTTAAAAATAAGGGCAGGATTCCGTTTTACTTCTTTTATTACCTCTTCTTGAAGTTCTTCAGTCGATAAATTAAGCAAGGCAACAGCATTTAGCATCTGCTGGTTCATCACCATTTTTTGAGATAAAATCTGCTGCTGCCTTTGCTTTAATATCATTTATTTTTTATCCCCAAAGGAGGACACCCCAAAGGGTGCACCCAAAAGGGTACTCCCTTTGGGGAGCTCCCTAAAGCGTACAGTTAAAATCCTTTACCAAGATGCCGGGAAGCGAAGCACCTCCCGTTCTTCTTCTGCCGTAGGTACCGGTATTTGCAAAGATTCGGCTTTCCTTTGTTACGGCCAAAAGGTTTTCCCCAAACATATTGTATAAGGATTCATCCCAGCGCATATCGGCAATCGGGGCAACGATTTTTCCGTCCTCTACCCAAAGGCAGGCAAAACGGGTCATGCCGGTAACACGGGCCGAGGATGTATCGCTCCAGTTTAGGTAGTTAAAGTTAGAAATATAAATACCCGTACCCAGCTCTTTTACGGCATCAGCTTCGTTTAGGTTTCCCGTTCCGATAACTATTGAACGCATACCCTCGCTTAAAGGGGCACCGTTGGATTTTACTCCGTACTGGGTTTCGGTTCTTAAGCTGACCAAGGTATTTTTAAGTTTACCCTTTTCGATTATACTTAATTTTTCGGGGGCAAGCTCTCCGTTTGAGTTAAAGGCAGGTTCAAGCCCTAGAGAAAAATCTTGAGTCAAATTAAACTTATCGGAAAAATGTTCCCTTCCCTCCTTTAAGGCAAGATAGGCACTGGAGCCTTGCTGCATACTCCTTTCGCTAAAACCGTCCCACGAAAAAAAGTCCGTTACATCAAGGAGGGCATCGGCGCTTATAAAAGCTTTATATTTTCCTGGTGCTAATTTTTTTTGAGGCGTGTGCAGAACTTCCAAGCCCTTTCGAGCTTGCTCTATCTTTGCCTTATATTGTGCATCACTCCATTCCGTTCCCGAATAAAGAGATTTTATACCGCGCCCGTTTTCAAGCCAGACCGAATAATCCAAAACAAAGGTTTCGGTTTGAAACCAATGGCTTGCCCCTGCCGAGGTTATAACCCCTTCACAAATAACACCCTGAGAATAAAGGCCTGTAAAATCAAGGCCTTTGACAGGCGATAAGATAATTTCGGGTATCTTATCTTCGGGCAAAAGTTTTCCCGTATATATTGCCGAAGAAGTGTCTGAGGCTTCCGGAATTGACTGGTACTTGTCTTCAGGAAGGAGCATTATAGAGTCCCTTGCTTCTTGAAGAGCCTCAGCAGCCATCTTCTTATCCCTTTCCATACTCATCTGAATGCCGAAACTGAAATTATGAGTCCGGTTCTTTTTCCAAAAGATACAAGAAAAATAGCCTTGATCAACCGTTCCGTTTTGGCGCACCTTAGCCTTGCTAAAGCGCATAAAGTAACTCTTTTCGCCCGAAAACGAAATAGAAATCTTTTCTCCCTCAAGCAGTTCCGAAAGCATAAAATCGGCAATCGATTCAAAATATTCTTTAAAACTCATTTTCATTTTCCGCCTCCAAAAACTTCTACATCAGAAAATGCACAGACAGGACTTGCGTGTCCTACACTGATAACTTGATTCGGTTCTCCCTTACCGCAGTTAGGCGTTCCGTAAACATGGAAGGTAGATTTGTCGCCTACGGCACAGAGGCTGCGCCAAAAGTTTTGAGATACGCCTCGGTAGTTCGGGTCGCGCACGGTTTTCGTAATTTTTCCGTTTTCGATTAACCGGCCGTATTCGCATCCGAATTGAAATTTATTGCGGTAATCGTCTATCGACCATGAGCGGTTTGATGTCATGATAATTCCTTTTTCGATTGAAGAAATTATTTGATCAAAGCTGCTCGTTCCCGGTTCAAGGTTTAGGTTTGCCATTCTGTCTATCGGCGGACGGTTCCACGAAGTTGCTCTTTGGTTTGCGACCATCTTGTCCTGCGGAACGGGTTTGCCCGCATAGAGGCGGCCTGCACTTTCGAGGCTTCCTAAGGCGCAGACTAAAATTCCGTCCTTGATTATAAAGGTTTTCTTTGCCTGAGCTCCCGTTTGGTCGGCGGCGAAGGTGGCAAGCTGATATGGGATTGTAGGATCGTAGCAGATGTTCATAAGGCTTGAACCGTATTGGAAGGTTCCTATATCTTCAGGCTTTATAAAACTGCCTCCTGCAAAGTTTCTTTCATCCCCTAAAATGCGGTCAATTTCCAAGGGATGACCGACGCTTTCGTGAATTTGCAAAAGCATTTGGTCAGGCATAAGGACAAGAGTGCGTCTGTCTGAAGGACAGGGTTCAGCTCCCAAAAGTTCAATTACCTCATTTCCTACCCTTTTTGCCTCTGCTTTGGATTTGGCAAAATTTAAAAACTCGTATCCTCCCTGAAAGGTGCGGGCACCTAAGCCGTTATAACTTCGCCTCTGAATTATATCCCCTCGGCGGGCAGCTGCACCGAAACTTGAACCTATTATATAAAAATCTTGTAAGATATTTGCACCGCCGGAACTTAAAAGCTCGATTACCTCTTCGCCTAAACTTACATAGGCGTGAGTATCAATAATCTCATCCGAGACTTTTAAAATATTGCATATCTCAAAAAGATAATCGAAAATTTCCGTTTTGGAAGGTCGGGTCTTTTTGCCCCTAAGAGTCTCGTATTTTAATTCCGTATCCGGCCTGACCTTTTTATCAAAATCGGCAATCTTAAAGGCTGAAGCGCTTTGAGCGGCATTAAAGGCTTGGCAGGCAGTTTCGGCAGCTCCTTGAGGCGTCATGTTTTGACTTGCCCCATAAGCAATATGCCCCTTATACAAGACTTCAACCATAAAGCCCTGATCAGCCGAATAACCGGAAGATTCAAAAGCTCCATCTTGCGCAGCAAAGAAGGTATCCTTTGTGCGGTGAATGCGTAAAGTTACAAGATCCGCCTTAGGAACGGCGTTTTTTGCAGCTTCAAGCAGGCTTTCAGATGTATAAATCATATTTCCCCCTAAATAATTACTAGGGATATTATATCAAAAAGAGGCAAATTTTGCAATTGAAAAAAAAGAAAAAGATCAAACAGGATATTATGGAGTTACAATAGGACCTAGAAAACATCTAATAGGATAACCTGATAATTGAGAATCTTCCTTTTCTACTAATAAAATTAAATCAATATATTCACCGGAAATTTTAAATACATCTCTCCAAAAAGCAGCAATTTTAATATTTGATAAATCTTTACCGGAAAAGACAAACCTCTCTACCGAATTAATTTCTTTACTCTCGATTAGATTATTATCTTCATCAAAAATCATTAATTTTAAAATTCCGTTATATTTAAAATCTACAGGTATATTTTCCGTTAAGACTTCAAAACCTATATCCCAAATAGAATTATCATATTCAGTTTTAGTAAGTCTAACAGTTTCTGTTGAGCCTTTTACATCTAATTTTATAGAATCAAAATATATGGTATTTATATTAGTGTTGTATAACACAAATTTTTCGTCATTTCTATTTTTACCGATTACCGATTTCGGTATAAATATCAATACAATAACTAGTGTAAAAATAGCACAAAAAAGTAATACAAGTTTTTTCATGTTTAACTCCCATAAAAAATTCTTGCTTTAAAGTAATTACAACTATGCAAACAACTGATTATCGATTTTATATGGATAAATCCTTTCATTTGCTAAATTTATATAATCATTATTTATTTCATACCCTATATAATGCCGTTGAGATTTCAAAGCTCCTATAGCCGTCGTTCCACTGCCCATAAAAGGATCTAAAACTATATCATTTTTAAAAGAGTATAATTGAATTAATCTATAAGGCAATTCAATTGGAAAGGGAGCCGGATGCCCCACTCTCTTTGCACTTTCAGCATTCATTGTCCAAATTGACTTAGTCCATTCCATAAATTCTTCGCGTTGTATAGTATTTTCTTTTTGTAATTGTGGACGTTTATAATCTCCTTTTGAGAAAACTAAGATATATTCATGAATATCTCTTAATGTAGGATTTGACGCGCTTTGCCAACTGCCCCATGCTGTTGAAGGACTTGCGCTTGCCGCCTTATTCCAAATAATTTCGCCACGCATATTAAAACCTATATCAACCATCATTTTTGAAATATAATCGGATAATGGAATATACGGCTTACGTCCTAAATTTGCAACATTTATACATGCCCTCCCTCCATTTACAAGCACCCGATATGTTTCGGAAAAAACATTTTCAAGAAGTTTCAAATACTCTTCTAATGATAAATCATCATCATATTCTTTCGATACATTGTAGGGGGGAGATGTTATCATTAAATGCAAAGAATTATCAGGTATCTGACTCATGTTTTCACAAGAACCTAATATAATAGAATCAAGTAACTCTTCCGGAAAAGGATTTTCAATATCCGAAATAATTTGCTCTTTTTTTTCTAATTCTTTATATAATCTTGAATCATAAAATTTACTGGAATCATGGTTTATTCTGCCTCTAACTCCAAAGCTGCTAGTTTCAGTACCGACTTTATTCATTACAACCTCGCAATAATTTTAAGAATTTTTCACCTTTTTTAACATCATCAATTTCTTTTGCCGCAATACTTATTATCTTGCCAAGTTGTTTTTTTGAAATCATAGAAGAAAAATAATGCCGTTCTTCCGATAAAATTCGTTTACATAAATTCTTCAACTCATGTTCATCAGTAATCGTTATAAAACCTTTTTCAGGAGATTCAAAAATAAAATCCGATTTTGTAGGATTTGGGTTTAAACTATAAAAGCCCTGAATAACTCCGGCTGATTTTAAAAAATCAACTTTTTTTGAATATGTAGATGTTATTGGACTGTTACCTAAAATGATTATCGGGATAGTATTTGCATTTGAACCGGAAACTCTAATATTAATAGATTTTCCTATAGCTTTTAACATTGAATCTGATCTAAGCAGAGACGGATTTCCTTTATGACTTTTATAATCTCCGATTAAAGTTAAAGTATCAGGTTGTTCAAAGCGATAATTTGAAACAATACTCATTTTTATTTCAAAAATGAGTTTTATATCTTCTGCTTTTTGCTTGATACTATTTTTGGTACAAAGAGCCAGATCGGCACTGGACGATTTCGTCAGTGCAATTTCTTCACAAACTACACCATTAATAGCGTATAAACCGAATTCTTCAGCAATAGGAGAAAAAATTTGTTTACACCATTTTTCTGTAAATTGCCCTATCAATGAATTTCGACTTTGCAATGTTTGTCCTTCAGAATCAAAATCTTTGGGTATATACGCATAATAGCCGGATTGTAAGTTATAAAAAAGTTGTTCAGGGGAGGCAAAAGATTTTAGAGCTTCTTTGAAAAAATATTTTTCCGTTTGTTCATTCCATAACATATTTTATCTCCACAATATGATATACATTTTAATTAAATCAGTAAAATTTTCAAGGTAGGAGCTCTCTACTCAAAGCTGTTCTTATCGGCGGCGGCACTGACATCGACGGGGTATTTACCGTCAAAGCAGGCACAGCAAAAGCGGGTGTTTGCTCCGGCATCTTTCATAGCCTTGAGCATACTTTCTTGGGACAGATAAACTAAGGAGTCGGCTCCGATGTGTTCCCTGATTTCTTCAACCGTTTTTTTGTGGGCGATGAGGTTTTCGGGGTTTCCCATATCTACGCCCATAAAGCAGGAGTACCGTACAGGAGGAGAAGATATTCTGATGTGTACTTCTTTTGCACCCGCTCCCCTAAGCATTTTGATTAAGGGTCCCATGGTGCTTCCTCTAACGATGCTGTCATCAACCACTATGATGCGTTTTCCTTGGACAGCTTCTGAAAGAACATTGAATTTCATCGCAACGCCTTGGTCCCGCAATTTTTGTGTAGGCTGAATAAAGGTGCGTCCTATGTAGCGGTTTTTTGAAAAGCCTTCATCATAAGGGATGCCCGATTCTTGGGAATAGCCTATGGCCGCCGAACGGGACGAGTCGGGAATGGCTATAACTATATCGGCATCAACGGGGGCATTTTTTGCAAGCTCCTTGCCGAAATTTACACGGGATACATGAACCGATGCATTGTTCCAAACCGAGTCGGGGCGGGCAAAGTAGACGTACTCAAAGATACATGGGGAAAGAGGCTCCTTAGGCGGAATGCGCATACAAAGCTCGGCTCCGTTGTCTATAAGTTTTAGAATTTCACCGGCTTTTACCTCAGTAAAATCCTTGCATCCAAGGGTTAAAAGAGCACAAGACTCGCTTGCTGCAACCGATACTCCGTCCTGAAAACTTCCGACACAAAGAGGCCTGAAGCCCCAAGGGTCTCTGGCTATGTAGATGCCTTCAACCGTTAAAACGGCAATCGAAAAAGCTCCTTCCCATTCTCGCATACACGAAGCTATACGCTCCGCCCAAGAATCGCCCTTGGCAGCGGCAAGCATCATAATCATAACTTCGGTATCCGAGGTAGAAGAAAGGCCTACCCCTCTTTCCAAAAGTTTTTGCCTTAAATGCGGGGCATTTACAAGGTTTCCGTTATGAGCAAGGGCTATAGGCCCGTGCATTGTTTCTATATAAAAGGGCTGGATATTTCCAAAAGAAGAAGAGCCCGTAGTCGAATATCGGGTGTGGCCTATGGCAGCATAGCCTTGAAGGTTCGATATATCGTGCTCGGTAAAAATGTTTGAAACAAGGCCGGGTTTTTTGAAGACTCGGATGTGTTTTCCGTTTGAAACAGCCATACCGGCAGCCTCCTGTCCCCTATGCTGAAGAGAAAAAAGAGCATAGAAAACCGAGCGGGCAGCATCATCCAGCCTGAAAGGCAGCCTTTCAGGATTTTCCGTCTTATAGGAATTTGAATCCCAAACAGCCGCAATTCCGCATTCTTCCCCCAAACTCGATTTAAAAATATCATCCTTGCTCATTTTTCCCTATTCTCCTTAAATTTCGCAAAAATAACAAAGGGAGACCCTCATCTTACAGAAAGAGCCTCCCTCTTCGGCGTTTTAAGAACTTTAAAACCGGATCGATTAATGAAAGTCTTTAGGTCGTCGTTCAACTCTTTTACATTTTGAACATTCTGCAATATTTTTAATCTTACCGTTATCGACCATTGTTTTTAATACGATTTCTCCGCCGCAAGGACAATTAAATTTTTGAGTCGCAGCAGCAGTTCGTGAGTTTTTACTTGCACCAGCCATATGTGCCTCCTAGTTATTGTTACGCTATCTTGATAAGTATAAAAAAAAATAGGTTTTCTGTCAATAGATGGACACACTTTGTGTCACACTTTGTGTATCACTTTTAACTTTAATAATTAAATCGAGGGGAAACCTCTAAAAACTGAAGCTTTTAGAGGTTCCTTATTATTCAATGTTCTATTTAAGGACATCTTTTAGAAATCTTTCGGCATTTTTATATGCTAACATTTCTATTTCATGTTCCGTCCATCCGTCTTTTTTAAGCGCATCAAAAAGAAGATAATACTTATCACAGCTGTTAACTTCCAAGTTACCGAAAACTCCATCGAAATCCGAACCGAGTGCTAGAACTTCTATTCCTCCTATATTTTTTTGGTGGTTTAGATGTTTAACCATTAAGGCAACGGTGCTGTCTTTACTTGTTATATCTTCATTTAAAAATTCCGGCCCTAAATTAAGTCCCATCACTCCGCCCTTGTCCGCCAATACCTTTATCATATCATCAGTCATATTTCTTGTATGAGGACTTAATATGCGGGAATTCGAATGCGATGCTGTAAACGGTTTTTTTGAGTATTTTGCTACATCATAAAAGCCTCCATCAGAAAGATGGCTTACATCAATGATTATACCCAATTTATTCATACGTTCAATAAGCTCAATTCCAAACGGCTTTAATCCCCTATTCATAATCGCAGGGTCTTTTGAATTGGGAAAACCTATACAGTTTTCATTATTCCATGTTAAGGTTATTAACCTAATGCCCTTTTCATAAAAGTGATCAAGCCGTTTTAGATCGCCATTGACAGCTCTTCCGTCTTCGAGAGTTAAAAAAGCAGATATGATATTTTGGCTTTTATTTTTTAAAAACTCGTCATAGGATTTGCATATTTTTACATAATCAACTTTCTCTATATTTCTTTTTATTTGATCGAGTAAGCTTTCGATGTATTCATCATCCGAAATTACAGGTCTTTTTATAAATTTGAATATAGATTCGGTTAACATAAAAATAGCAAAAAACTGAGCATATGCCCCTGATTTTTTTAACCTCTCAAAATCTACGGAAAAAGATTTATTGGATACAACCGTTTCTCCAGGTTCTTCTTTCCATGTCAACATTAAAGTGTCGCAATGCAGATCGATATAATTCATTTACTCCGCCTTTTTGTTTTTTTCAATTTTGTGAAAAATATAACCATATATAATAGTACCGCCGATAACTATTGCCAATTTAAAAGTGCCTATGCCCGGTATGAATCCTATCAGATAGTATATAATAGCAGTCGGGATAAAATATTTGATGGCTTTTTTCGGTTCTCCTTTAAAGCGCATTACAATAAGTGATCCAAATAGAGACGGCAAAACATATTTAAAAGATTTAATTACTACCGGCGGGAAAACTGTAAGTAGTTTTTGACCTACAATAATTACAATCAGTAGAATACACAAATTTACAAATACTGAAGTTGCAACAGCAATAATAGTTGCAATATTTCCACGCGGTTCAGTTACATCTGATTTAAGAGCATTTTGAATTGAAAGAGCTACAGGTACTCTCATGTTTGAGACATTTCCTGCAAAATACCCCATATAAGTTCCTGCACTGCCGAGTATAGGAAAATAACTCATCGGTTCGGTCAGCCACATGCCTATGCCGAATGATGCTATAGCAATAGTTACGCTTGCAAAGGCGGAAGCGCTTTCACTCCATCCCTTTACAAAATACATGTATCCTATAGGCAGAAATGAAAGTATGAGTGCTATGAGCATTGAAAGTCTTCCCCATTTATGAATACCGGGAATAAATTTGTTTTCGTAATCAGTAACTAAGTTATTAGTAGTTTCCATAAAAATCTCCTATTTAAAAATAAATTCAGTTAAAATAATCGAACTGCCGAGCCCTACAACCAAAGCAATGGCCAGCATCCATTCGTAGATCCATTTTTTCTTGGATTTTTCTGCGTACATCGACAATAATAGAGTTATACCGCCTGAAATAAACATTACTATAGCTTCAACCTTTCCCTTGCGGAAATTGTCGATTGCAAAATAGCCTATAAGAGCTATAGATGCGATAAAACCAACTATTTTTGCAAAACTGCCTTCAATATTTTTATTTTTTATCAAAGAACGTTCCATTGGTTTTAAACTAAAAAAGCAGTTGATAAAGTAAGGCGCGCTTCCTAGAATCATTGCATAAAGAACTAAAATGAAAACACCTGTTGTTATGTTAGCATTTGCAAGCTCTACACCCAAAGCATCTGCTGCAATTCCGGCTAACATTAACTCGTAATTTGCAGACCCGATAACTCCAATGCGCATAAATGCTGCTCCGGAACCCAACATAGCCATAATTGTTAATGCCGCTACCATTACGGAAAAAGCGGGCCCAATAATTGAAAAAATTCCGGTTCTTACTGAAATCGTTACCTCTTCTTCCGTGAGCAGTTTATGTTTCTTGTTAAAACTTAAAGCTTTTTTTAGAAATACAGCTGCTTGGATGACGACGAAAGATGTCAGTATAATGGCAAAAATCCACACAGTTCCGTTTACAATAGTAATTGTATTCATAAGACCTCCTACACCGGCTCTGCAAGTTTTTGGGCTGTTAAAAACATATACGGCAATTTTGCAAAGCGCAGTGATACATAAAGATATAAATAGTTAAGATTATTAACTATTTATATCAGTATAACATCCATATTCGATATTTGTCAAGAAAAAAATTTAAAAATTTGTCGAAATATTTTCGATTTTTTTAAATTTTTAACATAAAATTTTGACATTTTTTTAAATTTTGCTTGTAAAGTTTATATTTTTAGTGTATACTATTGATTAGACCCTTAACTATCAGGAGACAAATTATGTATGATTTTGAAAACACCCTACCACGAAAAAAAATAGGAGCAGCTAAGTGGGAACTTATGTACAAGTGGAAGCCGGACGTTTCGGACGGCATTATTCCGCTCTCTGTAGCTGATATGGAATTTAAAAACCCGCCGGAAATAACTGAAGGTCTAAAAAGCTATCTTGATAGACTGATTTTAGGTTATTCTATGCGGTACGAGGATTATGATAATGCCGTAATCAATTGGCTTAAACGTAAGCATGGTTATACTGTAAATCCTGAAATGATTATTCAGACTCCCGGTATTGTAAATGCTTTTTTTGCCGCAGTAAATGCCTTTACCGAAAAAGGGGACGGAGTAATTGTCATGAGACCGGTATATTATCCTTTTTCTATGGCTGTTGAGATGAATGACAGGGAACTTGTGAACTGCCCTCTCTTATGTGATAAAGATTATTATTATACAATAGATTATGACGAATTTGAACGCTTAGCAAAACAGCCTAAAAATAAACTTTTGATTTTCTGTTCGCCTCATAATCCTGTCGGCCGTGTATGGAAAAAAGAGGAATTAAAAAAACTTGCCGAAATAGCCTTGGCAAATAACGTTATAGTTTTTTCCGATGAGATTTGGAATGATCTTGTAATGCCCGGTTATAAACACACTCTTATGGCAAGCATTTCAAAAGAAATAGCGGCAAACACTATAACTGCGACAGCACCTTCAAAGACTTTCAATGTGGCAGGGCTTGCTACATCAAATATAATTGTTGAAAATGAAAACATTAGAACAAAATATTCTGACATGCTTCAGAAGATGAGATCTTCAAGCGTAAATGCTCTAGGCTTTAAAGCCTGCGAGATAGCTTATACTCAGTGTGATAAGTGGCTTGGAGAGCTTCTTCAAGTTCTTGACAAGAATCAAAAGCTGGTTAAAGACTATTTTGATGCCAATTTCCCCATGCTTAAAAGCCGATATATTGAAGGTACTTATCTTCAATGGGTTGATTTTAAGGCACTCGGAATGGATAATAAAACTTTGGAAAACTTTATGCACAATGAAGCCCAATTTTTTACAGATGAAGGTTATGTTTTCGGTTCTGAAGGAGACGGCTTTGAAAGAATCAATGTCGGCTGTCCCACTAAAATTTTACAGCGGCACTTGGATATGCTAGGTGACGCATTAAAGAAAAAAAGATTTTAAAATATTATATGCAATTAGTCTATTTGGGGATAATATTTTTGGCTATTATATTGGGGCTGGCCTTGAAGCGGCCCCTTTATCAGGCCATAATTTTAGGGGTCGTTTTTTCAGTTATCTTGTATAAGATCCCTTTGCCTGATTTTATATGGATAGTCAAAGATGCCTCTTTAAATTCTCAAACAATATATCTTTTACTTGCTTTTTATGTCGTTACTTATTTACAACGTATGATGGAAAACAAGAATCTTCTAATGCTTGCTGAAAAATCTCTTGAACAAATGTTTCATTCTAAACGCATAAATGCAATGGTTGCCCCCTTTATAGTAGGATTGCTTCCTTCACCGGGAGCGGTACTTATTGCGGCTCCTATAGTAGATGCCGCCTCGGAGGATAATCTTAATGTTAATGAAAGAACCTTTGTAGCGAGTTATTATAGGCACATATCAGAGCTATTTATGCCCACTTATGCTTCAATACTTTTAGCTCTAAAACTTACCGGTGTGGATATGACAGCCTTTGTTATAAGCATGCTTCCAATGGTTTTTGTTCTTTTTTTACTGGGTTTTATATTTTACGTAAGAAAGATACCTAAAAATACGGATAAAGACAAAAATCAGGATAAAAAAGATGCCGTTTACTCATTTTTTAAAGCTCTATGGCCTATAGCACTTACAACCTTGTTAATTCTTGTATTGAAGATTCAGGTTGTTTTTGCAGTTTTACCGGCAATTATAATAATGATTTTTATTTATAAATTTAAATTTTCCGATTTAAAAATTTTTGCAGTTAAAGCTTTTGAAGCAAAAATGCTTTTAACTTTTCTACTGGTTATGATTTTTAAAACAGTATTGGAGTATACTCATGTTATTGAAACTTTGCCTAACTTTTTTGGAAAACTGCCAATTCCGGTTACTGCCGTGTTTTCGATAATAATTTTTTTGGGAACAATAGTCGCAGGAGCTCAAGCCATGATAGCTATGATAGTTCCTATTGCTTTTTCGACAATACCTAATGCAGGACTGGGAGAATTAGTCCTTTTTATGAGTATAAGTTATATTGCTTCACAAGTGTCTCCTACTCATATTTGTCTGGCAATAATAACCGAGCACTATAAAACTTCATTCCTATCTTTGATAATAAAGACCTTACCGATAATAATTTCTTTTATAGGCATCGCATTTGGTTACAGTTATATTTTGATTAAGTTTATCGAAGGCTTATTGTATTAAGACCATTTTATACTTTAATTCTTTCCAGTTTCCAAATTTCATCAACATAATTTTGAATAGTCCTATCCGAACTGAATTTTCCGGATCGGGCTATATTTAAAATACATTTTTTTGCCCAATCATGGCGGTGATAATACTCGCTTATAATTCGTTCATGAGCTTTTTGATAGCTCTTAAAATCGGCAAGAATATAATAAGTATCAGGCCGCTGTCCTTCAACACCGTAAATCAAAGAATCGTAAAGTCCTCTAAAGGTTTGCTCTCCCGGCAGGGTGTATGTCCCGTCAATAAGCTGGTTTACAGCTTTTTCCAGTTCAGGATTTGCTGAAAGATATTCCCTCGGATTATAGGTGTTTTCCTTATCCATCTTTAAAATCTCTTCAGCCTTAAGTCCGAAGATAAATTCATTCTCCGCTCCGGCTTCTTCAATAATCTCGATATTCGCTCCGTCAAAAGTACCGATTGTTACGGCTCCGTTAATCATAAATTTCATATTACCCGTACCGGAGGCTTCTTTTCCGGCAGTAGAAATTTGTTCCGAAATATCGGCGGCAGGAAATATTTTTTCTGCAGCAGAAACACGGTAGTTTTCGACAAAAACAACTCTTAATTTACCGGCAACCCTGTGATCGTTATTTATTCTGTCGGCAACCGTATTTATGAGCTTTATTATCTCCTTTGCACGTCTATAAGCCGCTGCAGCCTTTGCTCCGAAAATAAATGTCATCGGAATCGGATCATAGGAAGGATCATTTATAATTCTGTTATAAAGGGTCATTATGTGGAAAATATTTAATAACTGCCTTTTATATTCGTGAAGGCGTTTTATCTGAACATCGTAGATAGAATCGGGGTTGATAAATATTCCCTGATTTTCTTCAAGATACTCGGCAAGTCTTATCTTGTTTTTATGCTTAACTTCGATAAAGCCTTCCAAGAAGTCTTCATTGTCTATAAAGGCTTCAAGTTTTTTTAATTCTTCCAAGTTGGTTATCCAGCCGTCACCTATGTATTTTGTTATAAAAGCGGAAAGAAGAGGATTGGCCGTTAAGAGCCAGCGTCTCTGAGTTACTCCGTTGGTCTTATTGTTAAACTTATGAGGATATAGGTCATAAAAATCGGCAAGTTCTTTATGCTTTAGGATTTCGGTATGAAGAGCGGCAACTCCGTTTACCGAAAAAGATCCGGCTATAGCAAGGCGTGCCATATGAATCTTTCCGTCAGCCATGATCGCCATATTATTATGCTTTTTCCAATCTCCCGGATACTTTTCGTAAAGTTGTGCCAAAAAACGCCTGTTTATCTCTTCAACTATTTGATAAACTCTGGGCAAAAGTTTTTGGAAAACATCTATGGGCCATTTCTCCAAGGCCTCAGCTAAAATCGTGTGGTTTGTATATGCAAAAACTTTTTTTGTAATATCCCAAGCCGCATCCCATTCAAGATGATAATCGTCCATCAAAATACGCATAAGTTCAGGGATTCCTACAACAGGGTGGGTATCGTTTAGCTGGATTACAACATAATCTGGCAGCTTGGTAAAATCCGTACCCTCTCTATGTATAAATGAGCGTATAATATCCTGTAAACTTGCTGAAGTAAAAAAGTATTGCTGTTTTAAGCGTAAATTCATTCCGGGCGGGCCGGAATCATTCGGATATAGAATACAGGAAATGCTTTCGGCATCTATCTGTTTTTGGAATGCCCTGTTATATTCCATACTGTTAAAAAGCGGAAGATCAAAGCCGTCATCTGAGGAAGCTTCCCAAAGGCGGAGGGTGTTTACCGTATCCGTACCGTAACCCACAATCGGCATATCATAGGGGGTAGCTATAATTTCTTCTGCCCCGTTTAGATCATAATATAGTTTTCCGCTCTCTGAGGTTCGGGAAGAAGGAATTCCTCCAAAATATACCTTAACGCTCAAATCGGAGCGGCGTACCTCCCAAGGGTCGCGGGCAAAAAGCCAGCGGTCGGGATATTCGACCTGATAACCGTTTTCGATTCTTTGTTCAAACATTCCATACTTATAACGGATGCCGTATCCGTGCCCGGGATAGTCCATAGTTGCAAGGGAATCCAAAAAACATGCGGCGAGTCTTCCCAAGCCTCCGTTACCCAAACCGGCATCGGGCTCTTCATCTTCGATAATAGAAAGAGGCTCGGATATTTCATCTGCAATTTCTTCAATGGTTTTTCGAATACCCATATTGTTTATATTATTTATTAAGGCTCGTCCCATCAAAAATTCGGCCGAAAGATAATACATCCTTCTGACTCCGGTTTTCTCTTGAGCATTCATAGTCTTAATCCAGTTAGATTGGATAAGCTCCATAACCGTACTGGCTACGGCATCATAAATCTCTCGGCGGGTAGCCTTATCAAGACTTTTACTGAAATTTCTTTTTAAGCGTCTTATGACGGAATCCTTTACTTCTTCTTTTGAAATAACCAAGTTTCTACCTCCTTCTTATGTATCCATATTATTCTACATCTATTGTATGCCTTTTTTCAGATAAAATCAAGGCTATTTATTGGGGGGCTTTATATTTTTTTAACAACAAATCTGATATATGTATCAAAGCCAAGACTCTCATAGAAACACTTTGCATCTTCGTTCAGCTCCCAATGGCTCAGCTCAATTTGTGAGGCTTTTTCTTTAACGGCAATTTTTTCAATTTCTTTTATAAAAGCCTTGCCGATTCCCTTTCGTCTGTATCCAGGCACTATGCCGATTTGATCGATATGTATTCCTCTATAGGCTTTTCTAAAAGAATTTTCTTGATAATCCCGAATATAAAATAAAGCATAACCGGCATCTTTTCCGTCACAAGAGACAATATAGCAAAACCAATTTTCTTCTTGTAATTGCTTTTTAAAAAAATTTAATGTTTCATCATATGAAAAAGGTTTAAAATACTCAGGATACAATTTGTAATGAAGCTCTTGCACATCTTTATTCATTAATGCGATATACTCGGCATCTTTTGATAACCTGAAACTTAAATCCATAATTTTTCCCCACTATTACCATAAGATTTTTACTTTGTATTTTGGAATAATAGAATCCTTTGTAATAATTGTCATATCTTCACATTGAGCTTGTGCAATAATCAAGCGGTCAAAAGGATCGTTATGTATTTTTTCCAATGTTCTAATAGTATCAAGATGCTTAGGTGAGATTTGCAAAACACTTATAGCCTGCTGCTCAGCTAATGTTATCAGTTCAGATGGAGTATATTCTAATTTTAACTTTTCAATATTTTGTTTTATTGCAATTTCCCAAAAAGTTACAATGCTTACATACAATGTATCTTCAGTTAGAATAATATTTTTAGCAGAAGAAGAAAGATTTTCATCTTCATCAAAAAGCCATAAAAGCGTGTGCGTATCTAAAATGTACATTACATATACTCCTCAAAACCGGGAGGAGTATCATCAAAATCAGGAGCCATCCAAATTTTACCTTTCAAAATCCCAAATCTGCGTTTTGGCTTCTTATACTTTAAATTATCCTTTTTACTTATTGTCGTATTTTTTAAACTATCCACAATTATATAAAGAAGCTGAAGTTTCTGTTCATAAGGCATTTCTGAAACCTGTGTTTCCAACTGAGAATACTGTTCATAAGACATAAACATACCTCCTCTAAATTATTATAACACAAATATAACTTTTTGTATCTAAATTTAACATAATTTTAATAAAATCAAGGCTTTATTTTGCTTAAGCGTTTTTCCATTCTTTCTATAGCTCTGATATGAATGCGGTCATGCCAAATAGTTCTACGAATTACTTTTTTAACCGTCCAATCCTCACTCTCATTGCGATACAGCTTATTGCCCTCTTTTAGATATTTTTCCTTTAGCTTTTCTATAAATTCCATACGATTGAGCCGGAGCTCATCGCCTATATCCATTTCAGTACCGATTTGATTTAGATAGTAGTTTTGAACCTTAACAATGTGACGATATTGATCGTTAATTGTACAATATACATCACCGTAAAAAGTCTTCCGCTTCATCGTAATGTCAATTAGCGATTTATTCTTCATTCTTTTATATATTTCTTCAGTTTTTGTTCCGGAAAGTAAAACTTTATTGCACCAAAAAAGAAAATCGTCTTTTTTATCAAAATCTATTAGCTCCGAATCAAATATAATATCGGAATCGGCATCTTCAATGTGTAAATCGGATTCTTTTATTTCTTCATTTATTTGCATATCGATAGCTTCTTCAAAATTAAGCCATTCATTATATAAAGCTATTTCTTTATTGACTTTCCCCCTAGCCTCTTCCAGTGTCTTCCCCCGAATATAAGCCCCGGGTAAATCTTTTATCCAACCAAGAAACCCCAAACCATTAGTTTCGTAGATTATGTGCATTAAAGCCTCCTTGCTGGTTATTTTATAGTTGATTAACTGTTTATCTTGAATATTATTATATTGTTTCCAGATATTTCTACTTTAATTATAACAATGGAATAATCACCGCTAGTTTTTTCATAATAAAAAAGATTCCCATCTCTTTTAAATTGCAGATATTGATCAGTTCCAATAGTAATATTTTTATTAAAAATCACATTTTGAACAGAAAGAGAACGAAAAGTCTTAATATTAGATTGACCTTTATTAAGAGTTATTGAATCAGTTGGAGAATTTGTAGGCAAAGCCAATAGAGATTGGTTATTATCCAGCATTATTAAATCACACACCCCATTTTTGACAGTATAAGAGCATAAATTATCATTGTTTAAAAACACTATTTTTTCTTTTGTTTCCTGTTTTTTCAAAATATTAGTGCTGGGCTTTTTTATGATACAATGAAAGTAATGTTCCCATGCACAATCAATTGCATTATTGGATTGAAGTGTTATCATCTTGGATTCATAGTTTTGGGCAAATTCAAACTCTATGGGATAAGAAGATTTATTTTCAATAGTTACAATTCCTTTTTCTTTTTTACCACAACCAACAAATAAAACAGCAATCAAAGCAATCAAAACAAGCTTTTTCATTCAGTTTTCTCCTTATAGAAATTACTTTATATCATTTGTGAGGCATAGTCAAGAGACCGCCCATAACAGTGTATTAACACAAAGATATCTCTTTTCTTTAATCCAAGACGAAACATTCGGGGATTCTTTCACCCGGTCTTATGACCTGTTTAACCCATTCTTTTTTTATGTGCCAGATATTTGCCTGCACATCAAAGATATTCCAATCTTCTATATCAAAAACTCTGAGCCAGCTGTCCCGTACCCGTTTTTCTTCATCGGGGAACATCCGTGCATATCTTCCGTTAATGAATTCATAGGAATTTTTAAAACCCTTTTGCTTTATGTCTTCTTCGTAGGCTGCAAGATCCGCTTCGTTTTCAGGAACATAGTGCAGATTTAACACGTAATCCCATTTAAACCCGCTGAAGTACAAGATTTCTTCATCGGGGACTTCCAAAACATAGGCGACTTCGCCTTCTTCCGGGCGCATACAACTTTTTGCACTCACAGAGCACCAGATATGATAATCGGCATAATCGGGCTTTTTTATGCGCTTAGATGATTCTTTTATGAACCAGTCATAGCATTTAAGCATAAAAGATGAGATGCCTGCAAGGTGTTCTTCTATGTATATTCTTTTATTAAGAAAAAGTCCAGTTTTTTCCAGAATATCCAAAGACCTTTTATCTTGGCAAGTAAACAATAAAGTTTTTCCGTTTTTGGTATAAGGATTTTTTATATGCTCATTCAAAGTCATTACCTCTCATAAAATTTAGTTAACGTTCACTCATATATTGTCTTACTTCGGCAGAAGCCAACATACGTATTTGTGTATGCGGATATTCTTTATATTCTCCAACAGTAAAAAGAGGCGCTGTTTGTTTGCATTTTTTATCTTTATTTTTTTTCAAAAATAAAAGCAGATCATCATAGGAAGGGAAAATTTTATATGATTTTTTTCCCTTGCTGCTTTCTATTTCGTAGATACCGCAGGCCTTTTTTTCCGTATAATCCGCGGTCCGTAAATAGAGCTTGGCAATTTCCAATGATTTAAACGGAAAATTCCATCTTTGCAAACCTCGTTGAGGATCACGCTCAATACAAATACACCGTCCGCATGTTCCGCAGATATATTGTGTATGGTGCTCCAAACAATCTACGGGATTAAGCAGCGGAGTAATTCTATTTTCGTTTACATAACATTCTTCACACATTTTATCCTCCCATAAAAACTTTTTGCAAGGATTATCAGAGCCTTTCGGCTCTGTTCTGTAAGGAAATTTTTCATCGTATCCGCTAAAGCGGATAGCGAATCAAATCCTGAAAAAAGCTTTTTCAAGCGGTTTGCTTGCAAACCGCATACAATAACACGACGTTTGCCTGAAAGGCAAACTCGGCAGATAAACAGTGAGGCAGTATTTGTGCCGAACTGTTTATCACACCTCCAACTAAGCCTTAGCTCTGCTTTTTGCCGTTACACATGGAACATCGATACGTAAAACAGTAACCTGTTTTGTCATCTGTTCGGTTATTTCAAAATCCCGGCCTGTCTGTGTTTTCATCAGCAGCTGCAAGCCTAAAATCTTTTCTTTTACATCTTCAACAAAAAAAGCCGTGCCGTCTCCCATAACGCTTGCATATTCCGATCCGTACTCACACGGAATTTCCCCTCCGGAAATAATCACAGCTTCCGTTTCAAGCTCGATAAAAACATGAGGGTTCTTGTTTATAATATCCAGCTTCCGCCCTTTTTTTGCGCAGTGCACATATAAAGTCAATTTGCCTTCGTTAAATATAAAACCGTACTGCATCGGTACTACATACGGCCGGTCATTATCGATCATACCGATATGTACAACCTTTGCTTTTTCGATAATTGATTGTATTTGACGATTATCCGTTACTGCCCTGTCTACTCTTCTCATAAATAAACCTCCCTTATATAAATTGATAATTTGTAATGTGCAATGTGTAATTACCGCATACCGTACGTAGGCTACTTTAATTACCAATTACAAATTATCCGTTACCAATCGGTTATGTATTTTTCTCCAGTCTCCATTGAGGAGGTTCTCCGTCATATCCCCAATATTCATCCATCGCAATGATTTTACCGTCTTTTATTTTTATAAACGACACCACGTGAAAAGAACTTGTTTTATCGGCGCTGTATACGTTGACTGCGGTGATGGTAAGGTCTCCGATTTGTTCTACCCTTTCGATTGTACCGTCCCATGTCCCCGGATATTCACAGTTTACCCGTATGTATTCTTCCGCTGTAAAATGCTCATTGGTACAATGCCAGTTGATATATGCCGAATCTGCAAAAAAGGTACGCAAACTCTCCTTATCCTGTTTTAACACCGCATTCCAAAAATCCTGTATGTTCATAGTCTTGCCGGCAAGATTACTTATTCTTTTTCCACGGAATAAATCGGTTGACCCGTTTACTATAAGCTTTATATTCCTCTCCGAAGCGGTCTAAAAGCCATCGCTCTTCCGTAAGCTTCATAAACACGGTAAGGTACAGCCAAAAAATAGGCGGCAAAATCAATACATACCAATTACGGCAGAACAGCAGCGCACCGATACAGATAAACAAAAAGGCGGAATAAATGGGATTACGCACGAGGGCATACACGTCGCCGGTTTCAAGCCGGTTCGACTTTATCTTGATGTCGATCTTGGCGCCGAATACCGCAGCATACCACAAGATACCCCCGACTGCAATGCACAAGATTCCGGCAATTACAAAAAGAACTGCGATGATACCACCGGTAACATTGCCGCTTGTAAGCATATTGAATTTGACAAGCGCAATCCCTGCAGCGGTGAGCGCAATCATAATTGCAATACACACAGGCCCTACTCCCATAACAGGGAGATGTTCTTGGTTTTCTTTTTTCATATTATATAAAATCCTTCATGGCTAATCACTCCATTGTTAAAGAGAAGATATGCTGCCGCTGCCCGAGCTTTTTACTTTAATTTCAGGATTACCCTTATAACGGACTGAACCTGAACCGCTGATATCGGCTTTTAAATTCCTTGTAACCCAAACTTTTGCAGAACCGGCACCTGAAATTGAAATATCGGCTTTTTCGGTTTCCAAACCGGTTGTTTTTATATCCCCTGAACCGGAAATATCCGCTATCATATTTTCGGCTTTTCCTGTTGCGGAAAAATCGGCTGCGCCGGATACGTCCAACCTTAAGGTATTTACCGTAATATCGAGTGCAGTAATATCACCGCTGCCTGAGATATCTATCGACATTGAATCTTTAGGCATATTGAATGATGAAATGCTGCCTCTAACTGAACCGGACGTCTGCAACTTTATTAAAGCAGGCATTGTAATAGAGGCTTTACAATGCGTCTTTGATATGCTGTATCCCGACTTAAAACCGATGTTAAGAGTGGTGCCGGTAACGGATATATCTAAATAGGAGAAAATATTTTCATCCGTTTCAATTTGAATGGAAAAGGCTTCGCTGCACCGTATATCGGCAGTCCAACCGCCTGAGATGCAAACAGTAGTAAAATTATTTTCAGAAAATGATTTAGTTTCTATTATTCCGTTTCCTTTGATTGACTTATCTGAATCGGAAAAGGATCGGCAGCCGATGCACATAACCAAAAGAGCCGTTATCAGGGCAGCTTTTACAATACCGATTAGTTTGATTGTTGTTTTATTCATAAAAATCCTTAAAATAAATTTTTTCGTTTATGATACATTTCTTTATTTTATATCACCCAGTTTCCGTCTTTTAGAAGCTGAACTTGAGTTCCGTCCTTTTTAACACCTATAACGGAAAGCTCAGGGCCGCCGACCATAAAGTCAACATGAATAATAGAATTATTCATCCCTATTTTTTTCTTTTCTTCGTCGGTAAAGGTTTCTCCTCCTTCTATATTTTCGCTATAGGCGTTTCCTATGGCAAAATGGCAGGATGCGTTTTCATCAAAGAGAGTGTTTTTAAAAAGAATGCCTGTGTTGCTGATGGGAGAATCATCTGCTACCAAGGCAACTTCACCAAGACGGCGTGATCCTTCATCGGAATCTAATAGAGATTGAAGCACCTCTTTTCCTTTCTTAGCATCAAAGTCTATAACTTTTCCGTCCTTAAAGGTAAAATGAAAATCATCGATAATTCTTCCTCTGGCAGCCAATGGCTTTGTGGCTTTTAATGTTCCGTTTACCTTAAAGGCATGAGGCATCGAAAATACTTCTTCAGTAGGAATATTGGCCATAAAGACATCTCCTCTAGTGCTCTTGCCGGAGCCGCCGACCCAGCGGTGTCCTTGGGTAAGATATACTTCCAAATCGGTTCCCGGTCCCTTGTATAAGAGCTTTTCAAAAGCCATCTCGTTTAAAAAGTTTTGATGTTTTTTTAAGGCGGCATCATGTTCTTTCCATGCGGCAACAGGGTCGGGAATGCTTACCCTTGTTGCGTCGAATACTTTTTCCCAAAGTTTTGTTAGAGCTTGGTCTTGAGGTAATTCGGGAAATACAGATTTTGCCCATTCGGGAGTCGGGTGCGCGGCAACGCACCATTTTACGTGGTTTTCCATTGTGTATTTCATTATGGGCTTTGAGGCTATAGCCCTAGTCTTATTCCATTCAGAAACTTTTTTTGCATCAGCGTTTTTTAAAAGTTCTGGATTATCTGCTACTATTGCAAGGCGATGGTAATTATTTTTATAAGCCGCCTCCATATAGTCTATTTTAAATTTGGGCATTTCCTTAAAGATGCTGTCAGCACCGTAAGCATAGCGGTCAAGGGTCATCTGATCATCGGAAAAGTCATAGATAACATCCTTGGCTCCCATCTTATAAGCCTGTTTTGTAACCTCCCGAACCATGCCGATTGAATGTTCGTTTACAAGTACAAAGATACCATCGCCCTTTTGTATATTAAGGCCGACTTTCAAAATAAGTTCAACATATTTTTCTATATTTCGTTTAAAATCCATAAAGTCCTCCAAAAATGATTTATAGTTTTACCACTTTACCATAAAAAATGAAAAAAGTAAATGATTTATACTTTTTTTTAATTTGCCTATTTATTTATTGAAAATTATATTTTTATGAATTATAATATCTAAAAGGGGATTAATTATGCAGACAATTTATCAAACAATGAACGACGGATCGGCTATTGCAGTGCATCAATGGCTGCCTAAAAAAAAGCCAAAAGCTGTAATCCATATAGTTCACGGAATGGCAGAACATGCTTTAAGATATGAAGATTTTGCAGAAGACGCTTGCACTAGAGGTTTTACCGTTTTTGCAGCAGACCATCGAGGACACGGCAAAACTTGCGGAAATGTAATGCTTAAAGGATACCTTTCGGATAATAACGGTTTCCAAAGAGTGGTGGAAGACCAAAAAGAAATCAATGATGAAATTCAAAAAATTTATCCGGATATTCCGGTTATAATATTGGGACATTCATTCGGGTCTTTTATAACTCAAAACTATATAGAAAACTACGGTAAAACCGTGAAGGCGGCTGTCTTAGTAGGGAGTGCAGGCCCAAACCCTATATTGAAAATCGCAGGCATTGCTGCCGGCTTAAACAAGCTGTTTTCAGGAAGAAAAAAGCCTTCTCAATTTATGGATAAACTAAGCTTTGGAGCCTACAATAAAACCGTTGATTCCCCTAAAACAAATTTTGACTGGCTTTCAAGAGATGAAAAAGAGGTTCAAAAATATATTGATGATGAATTTTGCGGTTTTGTATGCACTGTAGGTTTTTATCAAGACATGATTAAAGGACTAAAACAAACGCACAAAAGTAAGGAAATGACTAAGATTCCGACTGACCTGCCCATCCTAATTACTTCAGGCGCGAGGGATCCCGTTTCAAACCTCGGTAAGAGCGTAAAAAAACTATATGATATTTATAAGGCCAATGGTATCAAAGACCTTAACTTAAAGCTCTATGAAGGAGCCCGCCATGAAATCTTAAACGAAACCAATAAGGAAGAAGTTAAGGCCGATATTTTTGAATGGATAGAAAAAAGGTTATAGGATAAAATCCTATTAAACTTGTTATTCTGTTTTTTCGGGTTGTGCCTTTGTTTTTCTCAAGTTGTATTTTTGGATATGCCCTTGAGTTTTTTTATAATCCTTCCTTGCAAGAACCAAATACTTAGGAGCAAGGCCAGCCCCTCCGGCCATTTCGTACCTGTCGATGATAGTTTTAAGCATATCATCGGCTTCAAGCCATTTGTTTTGACTTATATAGATATGGGCTATCTCGTATTCTGCAGCTGTTCTGGTAGAGGCATCAGAGCCGTAGCGTTTTATAATTATTTTATAATACTCAAGAGCATTTCTTAAATAACCGTTATCAAGTTCTGCTTGAGCCCTTTGATTTAGTTCAATCGGTGTAAGATTTGCAGGAACGGTTTCATCAGTCGGAAGACTGGAACAAGAAAACAGCAAAGAAATTGCAGTCATTAAAATTGTAAGGCCAAACAAATTAAAAACACAGGCCTTAACTCTAAATTTTTTTATCATTTTATTCTCCAATTTTATTTAAATTATATTTTAATACAGCATAAACAAACAAGGCTAAAAAAAGTATCATAATTAAAATCAGCCTCATGTAAACGATTACTCACGGATTACCGTAATTTCAACCCGACGGTTTTTTGCCATATTTGCCTCATTATTACTGGGAGCCCTTGGTTTTGTACTGCCGTAACCGGCTGTCGTTATCCTTGAGCGGTCAATTCCCCGTTTTGAAATTTCATCTGCAATTCTTTCAGCTCTCTGTATCGAAAGAATTTTTTCTTCCTCAGGTCTGTTGAGGTCAGCCGTATGACCTTCAATTAAAAATTTTGTATAAGGCCCTAATTTTAAAAGAGCTTCCGCAATTAAATCTATCTTTCCCATCTCTTCAGGAAGTACATCGGGCATATCCGCAACAAACCGTATATCATACATAATTATCTTTATGATATTTTTCGGATTGGATAATTCAATTCCTTTTTCTTTTTTCTTTTCAAGTAATAGTTCAATATCATGATAGGCAAAGTAATAGTTTTCATCGGGAGGAGTAAAGGGCTCTGTAACATGAAGCATATCTTCATCACAGACGATAACGACTCTCCCCTCCTGTAAAAGTTTTAAGTTTTCAGGCTTTGATAAAATACGGCTGCTGTCTTCCATCGAAATAATCGGATCGGTTCTATTTTGGCCGAAAACACCTCTTGCTATTATACGCAAGGGCTCGGTGCCGACATATTCCCTATACAGCTCTTCATTAAGGCTTGAAGAATATAAAACTATGCCCAGTTTTTTTGCTATTTTAGGATCAACCATGTTCTTTTCATATATGGTAGACATATCGGTATCCCAGATTTTCGGAAAAATGCAGGGTTGAAGTTTTTCCTTTGTGTATTCTCCGTGCACGGGCAGCAGGCCTCTGGCATCTATTAAAATACCCGTATAGACCTTGCTCACTGCCGTACTTGGCGGAATTGAGGGTGTATAAGGAGTATTGTGCTTTATAAACAGCTTTGCAATTTCATGCATTTCAGTACTTGTTTGTATCAAGGCATCGGATAGATCATTTGAAAAATGAGGATTTTTATAATTTCCCTTTTCAATTATCTTGTTTATACTGTTTAGATTTACTTTTTCTTCAGCAAGATAGTTTCCCAGACGGTGGGAAGAATCAACTATAACTGAAAGATAAATGTCTTTTAAAAGTGAAGGCATATATCTTTCTATTGTATTAAAAGCCGCATCCCTATCACTTGGAAGATAAAATCCGCTTTTATTCATATCCAGTTTTATTAAGGATTCGATTGTACCGTTCTCCCAATTTTGAACGGAAGAAGATTGCAAAACGGGTTCATAGGCATTTAAGGTAAAACTAAAAAGGAAAAAAAACAAAAAGAAGCTGCTTAAGCTCTTGGCGTTTTTTAAAGTGCTATTTTTATTTAAAAATTTATTCATTTGCTTATCCCCTTGGCTATCAGTTTATTATCGGCACCTTTAGTTTTTGACCTAAGGAAAGCACCGAATTCACCTCGATTCCGTTTTTTTCGGCAAGAGTTTCAACCTGAATATTATATTTTAAGGCTATAGACCAAAGCGTATCACCCTTTTTAATTACATATACATCAGTAAATTCAACATTTTGGTCATCTTTTCTATTACGGTATGAAGCTACGGTTTTTAAAGCGGGTATTTTAATTACCTGCCCTATCTTAAGGGCGGATGGTTTGACATTGGGGTTATAGTTCATAATAGACTTAACACTTACGCCATAGTGTTTTGATAAGGCATAAAGAGTATCACCTGATTTTATCTTATAACTGTAATATTTTATGAGAAGGGTGTTTTTTTCAAGCAAATCTTGAACAGCATCTTTATATTCCAGAGGAATACGCAAGTTATATTTTACATTGGGAGGTGTAATATTAAATTTCAAAGAAGGATTAAGGGCTGAAAAAAGCTCAGTATCAGCGTTAATTTTTTCTGCAATCAGAACAATATCCACAGAACGCCTTATCGGGATAACATCAGTGGCTTGATAATCAAGAGCCTCGCCCCAATCTATGCCGTACTTTTCACTTTGCATAAGAATTTCTGCAATAGCTAAAAATTTGGCAACATAGAGGGAGGTTTCAGTCTTTAAAAATTTGTTTTCGACCAAGTACCAATAATTGCGGCTTCCGGCTTTTTTTATAGCCTTGTCTAAGGCACCTACTCCGCAATTATAAGCTGCAAGAGCCAAGTACCAGTCATTATAATAATTATAGTTCCATTTAAGTTTTTTTACGGCGGCGGCACTGGTCTTCCATGGGTCTCTCCTTTCATCAATCCATTCATCGATATGAATATCATAACCGCCGATACTGTTCCGCATAAACTGCCAGATGCCCACGGCCCCCGATTTGGAAACAGCCTTAGGAGAAAAACCGGATTCTATCACCGGTAAGAACAAAAGTTCCGGAGGAAGATTTTCTCTGCGAAGTTCTTCAATAATAAAATTGCGGTAAGGAATAGACTTTTGCATAATCGCTTCCAAATAGCGTAAGCCGTCTTCATTAAGATACCGAGTTCTAAATTTTTCAATTAGAGGGTATTTTGAAGAAACGATGACCGTACCATGAAGCGATTTTTGGCGGTTATAAGAAAGGGAAGTTTTATTATATTGCCAAAGTTCAACAGGTTCATCTCTTGTAAAATTTAAAGAAGCTGAATGAATGAGATCAAGGCTAAAAAAAACTGATACTATAAAAAATAGTCGAATCTTCACTAAATTTTTTCTCCGTAGTAAATACCTGCCCATTCCCATCTTCCATGGATTTCAGGGTCTGCCGGAAAATTTACCTTTCTAAAATACAGGTACCATATTCTTGAATATTGGTTCCAACCGGAGGTTTTAAGGTAGGCCTCGTAGGGTGTAGAAGAAGGGTCAATCTCAGGCTCTATTTTTATATAAGTTCCGTACATAAAATTTCTTAAAGAAAAATCGGGAGAACCGTAAATATCGGAAAGCTCCTGTTTCCATGCCATAGAAAAAAAGTTTACCTTTGAACGGTACCTCTCCAAAGTATCATAGTCCTTCCTCTGAATTGCCGACTTAATAATGGACAAAAGTTCATCAAGGCTTTCCATTGTCCAGCTTTTTGTCGAAGTGCTGTAGTCTACGATTTTTCGGGCATAACCGTAATTATCGGGAATACCTGGAATAATTAAATCAAAGCGTCCGAGACCTATAAATTTTGAATAGGTTTGAATGGCTAAATTCCATTCTCCTAGCTTTTCGTAATTTTGTGCAAGCATAAAATAAGAATAAGCAGGATCAATGTCGTCATAAAAGTTAGAAAGTAAAAGAGAGTAATACTCTACAAGACGCTTAGGATCATTGGTTATATTTATTAAATTTTTTAAACTTAGATATTGAATGGACTTTCCTGAAATTTCCATATCTTTATCAAGTTTGATAACTCTTTCAAAAAAATAGGCAGCCGGTTCATTCATTTTTTGTTCCATGTACTCGTTTGCCAGCATTAAAAGCCAATAGCCCTTATAAGGGTCTTCGGGGTTGTTTTCTATGAGGGAGCTTAAAAATACAATTAAAAGCTTATTTTTCTTTTTAACTTTGAGATTTTTTGCTATTCTATCCTTAACGGCAAAACTCATTTCTTTGCTTTCCGCCTTTTTTAATACTTCAATAAGAGTTCTTTGCTCGTCTTTTAAGTTATCCATTCCATCATATAAATAAAGATCAGGATCTTGTTTACAGCTTATAAGAATAAGGCAAAGCATTAACATTAAAATAAATTTATTTTTCATCCGGTTATAATACCATTTTTCCCCTAAAAGTACAATAAGGACTAAAATTCTGAGCTAAAAGCACCTTATTTTAAGGCTTTAGTCAAAAGACTGTCTAAAAGATTTGAAAATTTTTGAATCTCTTTTTTACCGAAAGAGTTTGTTTTTTCGGGAGCGAGTCCGTTGGCCTGTAATTCATACATAAAATTCCTTGCAGATAGGTAGGTATTTATGTTCTCACGGGTAAAACGAGTTCCTCTGTCATTTATCACATAAAGCCCCTTATCTACCAATATTTTTGCTAATGGAATATCTCTGGTTATAGCCAAATCTCCCTCAGCCGAATTTTCGGTTATGTATAAATCGGCCGATTGTTCGGTATTTTCAGTAACAACCATGCTTATGTTTTTACTCTTAGGTACGGGTATTTCCCTGTTTGCTGCAAAAATTACAGGTATTTTTAGGCGGTTTCCTGCATTGGCCGTAATCTGCCTTATTCTAACGGGGCATGAATCTGCATCCACCCAGATTTTCATATTACCTCATTGATTTTTTCGATCATCCTCATAGCGGATTTTTCTATATCAAAAGCTTTTTTGATTAGCTCGTCGGAATTTTGTTCCGAAAATTCTTCCTTGTATAATTCGTCGGTAATCAAAATACCTGCAAGTATGGCAAGTTTTAAAGGATCGGTAACCTTAGAACTTTGCCTCACTTGGTCTAAAACATTTAAATAGTGATTATAAATTTGATTTAGATATTCATCCGTTTCATTGGCTTGAATTGCAAAGGAAGTTCCCAGTAAGTCTATATTTAATTGCCCTTTGCTCATTTTTACCTAAAATATATCCATCTGTTTACTTGTATCGGAGGATTGTCCCAGTACATCATCAAGGTCTTTTTGAAGATTATCGGAAACAGGTTCTTCCGTTAAGCCGCTTTCTTGTGCTGTTTGTTCTTTTTTAGGAATCGGTGCAGAAAAAGTCTCTGATCCGGAGCCGACAGAAACAGGGGCAGAGGTTTCAAATTCCGAGGCCGCAGGCCTCATTTCATGTTTTTTTACATAAGAGGCATCCTCAAACGCACTTAATTGATTAAGTGCGTTGATGATTCCTTCCTCGATCTTGGATTGATCATCCTTAAAAGTTACTATAAGTTTCTCCAATTCGGAAATACGTTTATCTCTAACTTCAATTTCCTTTTTTAGAGCATCTTTTTCGGTATGAAGGCTTTTTATCATCTGTACAGCCCTTTCTACCTTGTTTTCAAGGAGCCTTACCTGATCGAGATTGAGCATATTAGACTCCTAAAGCTTTTTTTGAAGCTTCCACAACAGCCTTAAAAGCGGTAGGGTCTTCGATAGCCATGTTTGAAAGGGCCTTTCTGTTTAATTGGATTCCGGCCTTGTTCATTCCGGCAATAAAGCGTGAATAGGTAATACCCTCAGCTCTAACGGCTGCATTGATACGGGTAATCCATATCTGCCTCATATCGCTTTTTTTATCTTTTCGTCCTACATAGCTGTGGAGAAGGGCCTTCCGTACGGCATCCCGGGCTGCCTTAAAGTTAGTACCCCGTCGGCCTCTAAAGCCCTTGGCTTGCTTTAATATAGCTTTTCTTCTTGTAATTCTTCTATCACTGCTTGTTGATCTTGACATTATAAACTCCTGACTTCTATTTCAAATAAATTAACCATAGGGCAATAACTGCTTTCTCATCTTTATACTGTCAGCCTCTGAAAGAATGGCCGATTTCTTAAGACGGCGTACCCGTTTTTGAGATTTTTTAGTCATAATATGACCCTTGTTCATCTGCTTGTATTTTACCTTACCGTTTGCAGTAAGAGAAAATCTTTTTTTAGCAGCCCTTTTGCTCTTCATCTTAGGCATAAGTACCTCCAAATTTATTATAAGCTTATTTCTTTTGTTTGGGACTCAATGTCATAGACATCGTCCGTCCTTCCATAGCAGGTTTTTTCTCGAGGGTACAGGCTTCTTCACCCCCCAGTTTTTCCAAAACCTTGTTTAAAACTTCATAACCGAGCTCAGTATGAGCAAGTTCGCGTCCCCAAAAACGCACGGTTACTTTTACTTTATCGCCGCCCTCAAGAAATTTTTTAATATGTGCAGATTTAAACTCAAGATCATGGTCGTGTATCTTAGGCTGCATTCTGATTTCTCTCATCATCTGCTGCTTTTGATTTTTCTTGGAGTCACGGAGCTTTTTCTCCATTTGAAATCTATACTTACCGTAATCTATTATTTTGCAAACCGGAGGCTTCGCGGTAGGTGCAACTTCAACAAGGTCAAGCCCGGCTTCTGCGGCCATTTTTACAGCCTCAATAGTGGGAACAATACCTGCTTGTTCTCCATTAACCCCGATTAACCTAACCTCTCTTACGCGGATTTGATCATTTACCCGCAAACCTTTTACTTCAGCCAACGATTCTCCTTCTGCACATTTCCTAAGTGTGCGATATAATAAAATTTTAAGGTTAATTATATCGAAAATGAAAAAAATAGTCAAGTATACAAATTTCCTCACGTTAAAACGCTGTTATGCTTGTCCTCAACCTTTCCTTATGCTATAATCTCCCGCGGAGACTTAAAAATGAATTTTCCAAAAGAACTGCCGATAAAAAAAATTTTTAAGGCCCTGATTCCGGCCTTTATTTCCGGCCTGATAGTTTTATTTTTAATACTTTTTTTTACACCGGATTTTAAAGTTGATTATTCTTTTACTCTTTACAGCTCCGACGGAAAACTTTTAGGTGCATCGGCTGCAAGTGACGGGCAGTGGAGATTTCCTCAAAGCTCAAAGCTGCCTGAAAAATACAGGGAAGCTCTACTTACCTATGAAGATAAAAATTTTTATTTTCATTTTGGGATAGACCCTCTTTCGGTTTTTAGGGCAGCAGTTGAAAATGTTCTAAAAGGAAAAATAATTTCGGGAGCTTCTACAATTACAATGCAAACCTCCCGTCTCTCAGACCGTCTTTCAGACCGTCTTTCAGACCGTCTTTCAGACCGTCTTTCAGAAAAAAAACCGGTAAGAAACTTTAAGCAAAAACTTAGGGAAAGTTTTTTATCTCTTTTTTTGGAGCTTTCCTATTCAAAAGAAGATATTCTTAATCTTTACTCATCCCATGCACCATACGGCGGAAATGTTGTAGGCCTTGAAGCCGCCTCATGGAGGTATTTCGGAAGGGGGCCTGAAGATTTAACATGGGCGGAAGCCGCCTGCCTTGCAGTCCTTCCCAATCAGCCCTCTTTGGTTCGCCCGGGAAAAGAATCCGAAATTTTAAAAGAAAAGAGGGACAGGCTCTTGTACAATCTTTTTTTACAAAAAAAAATCGATAAGGAAACCTACAGTCTTTCCGTCGCAGAACCTGTTCCCGATAAACCTAAAGCTCTTCCGCAAAAGGCTTATCACTACCTTGAGTTTTTAAAAACAAAAAGTACCGATCAAAAAAATATAAGCAGTTTGGATTATTCTTTACAGGAAATAATTTTTGAAATTGCAGATCATCATTTTAAAAGAAATCTTTCAAGCGGTGTTTATAATACAGCCGTTTTAGTTTTAGACACCGAAACGGGAAAAACTCTAGCCTATATAGGAAACACAGGGCTTAACAATGCCGATGCAAAAAACGAACATGTCGATATGATTTATGCAAGGCGGAGTTCGGGGAGCTTGTTAAAACCCTTTTTGTTTGCGGCAATGCTGGATGCGGGAATGATTTTACCGGACCAACTCCTCATAGATATTCCGACAAAGATTGCAGGCTACACACCTCAAAACAGTAACTACACATACTCTGGAGCTGTTCCTGCCCGCAAGGCTCTTTCCTATTCTTTAAACATTCCGTTTATAAGAGCCCTGCGTGAATTTACAATACCGGCCTTTTTGGATATCTTAAAAAGATCAGGCTTTACCACATTTAACCGTTCGGCCGACGAATACGGACTTCCTCTGATTTTAGGAGGAGGAGAAATAAGCCTATACGAAATTACAAACACTTATCGAAAGATGATGCTGAGAGCTCAAAACAAACTTGACGAAAAATTTCCTTTTTCTTCGGGAGCCTGCAGAATAACAATGGATGTGCTTACCGAAGGGAACAGGCCGGAAGAAGAAGCTATCTGGCAGCTCTATGCACAAAATCAAAAAATTGCATGGAAGACAGGAACCAGTTACGGGAACAAGGATGCTTGGACTATAGGAATTACGCCTAAATATTCCGTAGGCGTTTGGTGCGGCAATGCTTCGGGAGAAGGAAGGCCTGAGATTACAAGCACAAAACTGGCCGCTCCAATCCTATTTGAAATTTTTAATATCTTGCCAAAATCGGACTGGCCCGAAAAAGAATTAAAAGATTTTGAATTTATAAAAACTTGTGCAGACTCGGGTTACCCCGCAGGAGAATTTTGTAAAAACACAAAGGCTGTTTTAAAGCCTATACACGCTCATACCCAAAGCACCTGCCCTTATTGTAAAAAGGTATCTTTAAGTCCTGACGGCAAGTTTCAAGTTAAGGCAAACGATATAAACGAATTACCTAAAATAGAAAATAGGTTCGTCCTTCCGGCAGCTGCAGAATATTTTTATAAGCAGGGGCATCCGGAATATAAATCCCTCCCCCAGTGGCTTCCCGAAAGTACGGCATCAAATGCAGGCGAGTTTGAAATTCTATTTCCCGAAGACGGAACATCAGTTTATATTCCCACGGAACTTGATGGCTCTTTTGGGGCATTGGTCGCAGAAGCCGCCCATAAAAACCCCGAAGCTGTAATCTACTGGGATTTGGACGGAGAATATTTAGGAAGCACAAAATCCTATCACCAAATGAAAATTCAGCCTCTAAAGTCTGGTCGAAGAGGTACCCTTAAGGGCCGACATGAGCTGACCCTTACGGACAACAGGGGAAATACCCGCAAAAGAATTTTTTATGTTCTAAATGAAAACCTCTAAAAACATCAGTTTTTAGAGGTTTTCCTTAAATTTAATTTGCGATGTTTTTCATAAGTCATTGATACATAAGGAATTATAAAAAACTCGTCGGGCATCTCTAAAAATCCGACAAGGTTTTTAGAGATGCCCAAATGAAAATTAGTCCTTAAGCATTACCTGTAACACAACTTCATCGGTTTTATGCATACCCTCAGCTGCAACAACGCCGATGCCGGCTATGGTTTTTTCGATATCGTCCTTGACTATGCCGTCACCGCCTGCAAAGAAGTTTCCGTCCATAGCAAGCTCGTGAGAAAAAAGAGCCGAGTCCAAGGCAGAAGCTATTTTAGCGGCACATGACTGCTTGGCTCCGTCACAAAGGATTCCCGATACGGTACCCAGAGTATTGACTATTGTTCCGCAAATCTGTTCATAAGAGCCGCCCTTCATATAGGTAATTGCAGCAGCGCAAGCAGCTCCGGCAGTTACCGCACCGCAATAAGCAGAAAGTCTGCCTATTCCGGTTTTTTGGTGAATGGCTAAAAGATTGCTTACAATCAAACAGCGGATTAGTTTTTCTTCGCTTATCTTATTTTCGCGGGCATATACAACTACGGGCACCGAAACGGCTAAGCCCTGATTACCGCTTCCCGAATTGGTAATAACCGGATAAGAACAGCCGCACATACGTGCGTCGGAGGCTGCGGCGACTTCACCTTCCGCTTGAATTTTAACCGAAAAATCATCGCCCTTCTTCTGGTTATATTTTAAGATATTTTTTCCTGTTTCAATGCCGTAAGACGTTTTTAAGCCATCCTCGGAAACACGCATATTATATTCTATTTGTCTATTTATGATAGGAGCAACTTCATCAACCGGAACAGTGTCTGCAAATTCCAAAATATCTTTTACGTTTAAACAAGTCCTATCGGTTAAAGCCCCCGCAGCGGACTCTAAGCTAAAAGGCTTTTCAAAGATAACCTCATTATTTTTTTTAAGAAGTACGATGTTTGTGTGCTGGTGAATGAGTTCGGCCACTCCGGTATCTCCGTTTAATTTGCCTGTAATTCTTATATGAAGGCTTGCAGGTGTATCCATTAGCTTAAGTTTGGTGCAGCCCTTAGCTAAATATTTATGAGCCTGTTTTACATGCTCATCGGTAACATCGGCTAGTACCTCCAAACCCTTATCGGCATTTCCTCCGATAAGACCTATCCAGGCGGAGGCTTCCATTCCCTTCATTCCGCCGGTATTCGGTACAATAACCGACTTTGCATTTTTAATAATATTACCGCTGCTCTCGATTAAGATTTCATCGGGAACGCCTCCCATGATTTTTCGTAAATTGGCAGCCGTGTAAGCAATAGCAATAGGCTCCGTACATCCGAGGGCAGGAACCAATTCCTCTTTTAGAATTTGAACATACTTTTCAGACTTTGATTTATCTAAGCTCATATTCTTTCTCCGAATTAAAATTATAACTTAAATATTTTATTCATATATTAAAATCATGTCAACACGGCAATTATAAGCATTTGCACCCTTAAAACAAGCCTTCTATTACAACAACGGCGGCGGCAGTAGCTTTTTCATGACTTAATGAAATATGAACAGCTTTCCCGCCTTTTTTATTTAAGGCTTGAAGGGCAGTACCGGAAAGTTTTAAAAAAGGCCTCCCCGTTTTATCGTTTACAACAACTATATCTTTAAGCTCTATACCTGATAAGCCCGTTCCGAGAGCCTTTCCAAAGGCTTCCTTTGCTGCAAAGCGGACAGCTAAGGAACGTGCTGCTCCATTCTCCTTAGAAAGCACATACTCAATTTCTTCTTTATTAAAAAACCTTTGAAGGAGCTTTTCATCATTCAGCCATTTTTCAATGCGGGAAACTTCAACTATGTCTATACCAAGGCCGAGTATCATTATTCGGAAGGCTCTTCTTTTTGTTTAACTTCAAACTGAATGTTTTTTGGGTTTGCATCTATAAGAGAAAGTTTTCCTGGAACAACGGCCTGCACGGGGAGACTATAAATTCCCGGTAGAATTATATTTGAACAATTAACCCTCAATACATTTTCAGGAGGAACCCATGATGCAATTGCGGACTTAGCACCTCTGACTGTTACATTACCGGCAGCTATATCTGAAACCACTTCAAGGTTATTATTTAAATTATCAAAATACAAATTAAGTTCGCCATAAGTTTGAATACTTACTATCTCGCGTATCTTAATTGAATAAGCAATTCTGGAAGTCCCTACTACGGAAACAAGAGGATTTGAAGCAAATACATCCACATAGCCTGAAAACCCTGTTTTGCGCTTATCTATTTGTACACTGTTGGTCAGCATTTCTTCAATTTGTGAAACCACAGATTGAGGCCCCTTTATTTCGACGGTTGCAGGATCTACATCCCTTTCATACACCTCATAATTTTCTGCAGGTTCGCCTCCTAAATTTAAGCGTACGTTTACCCTCTTAGATAAACTTTCTTCTAGGGTTAATTTTATGTCAGACGGATCAACCGAAATTTCAAAATCAGTTACATCTGAAGCTAGACCTTTTAATTTTGCTTGAATAGGAATACGGTATTCGCCCCGGCTTGTAATTGAAGATAAGTCCATATAGGCTGAAATATGCTCTTCCATAATCGGAGCTATAACCGTCGAATCTCCCCAAACCGAAACCTTGACCAGCCTCGGAATATTAACAGCCGGAACAAGGTCTCCCGAATTTTCTATTACAAGAGGAACATAAAAATACTTTTTTTCTAAAAGGCTTCCCTTGTAGAGCTGTACCAGCACTATAGCAAGGGCAAAACTTATAACCTTTGCAAGCCAATTTTCAGTTACGAGGTCAAATATCTTTTTAATTTTCATCCTGCAAAGCCTCCGTTAAATCTAAAGATTCTTCTTGAACATAATATTTTTTTATTTCTAAAAGCTGCTCAAGCTGAGCTACAACTTCATCGCCGCTCAAATCGTAATAAAGACGGGAATCATAGGCAAGGCTTAAAGCCCCTGTTTCTTCGGATACGACAAGAACAACTGCATCCGTTTCTTCTGAAACACCGATTGCCGCTCTATGGCGGGTTCCAAAACTCTTTCTTATATCTTGCTGCTCCGAAAGCGGAAGAAAACAGCCCGCCGAAACTACCATTCCGTTTTGTACAACAGCAGCCCCGTCATGAAGCGGCGTATCATGCCCGAAAATAGTAACAAGTAAACTGGATGAAAGTTCGGCATTTAGTTTTGTTCCCGTATCTATAATATCCTTTAAATTATTCCGGCGCACAAAAACTACCAGCATTCCCCGTCTTTTATCGGATAAGATTTCGGCAGCCGTAACGATAGAGTCTATATGACTGTGGTTAGAGTGTTTTCCGGTTCTAAGCCAGTTACTCTGCCCTATCTTTAAAAATATTTTACGAAGCTCCGGTTGAAATACGATAGCTACACCTATAACAATGCCCGGCCCCAAGGTATTCAAAATCCACAAAAGGGTTTTAAGATTAAAAAGCAGGGCAACTGCATAAATCACCAATATAGACATTGCACCCTTTATAAGCTGAATAGCCTGAGTTTTTAATAAAATTTGATAGGCCTTATACATCAAAAATGCAAGCAAAAGCACATCAAGAACAGGCCTTAGATAGGAAGAATAAAAAGCTGTAATGTTTCTAATTAATTCCATATTTTACATATTCTCCTTAATTTTTGCGAAGCAGTAAATCATTCTCTTCGAAGCGATAAATCATTTATATTCAAAGCGGCAGTTCCCGAAACAGTATAAGTCTCGGCAAAAAGTAATTCTGCAGCTTGAGCTATGTGTTCTGCCGATACACCTGCCCCCTTAAAAATTTCAGAGCGCGTTCCATGCGGGAAGAACATATCTTCAAATGCAAGCACCGCTGTTTTTTTATTTTGATGCTCGGCTTTTTTATTTTGATGCCTTAAAACAAGGGATTCCAAATACGAACTTAAACTGCCTATCTTCATACCGTCTTCAACAAAAAGAATATATGAATAGTTTTTTGTAATGTTTAAAAAATACTTTTCGTCTACCGGTTTTGCAAATCTAACATTATAGATATCCGTAAACAGGCTTTTATGAGCAAGGATTGCAGAAGCTTCTTTAACTTCCTTGTACATTCCGCCGGTACAGGCTATTAAAATGCGGCTCTTATCGGAATTCTTTATCAGTACTCCCCGTCCCGTTTCAATACTTTGAGAAAATTCGGGGATTTCTTTCGGACAGTCAGCCTTAGGATACCTTATTGCTACAGGATTATCCTGAATAAGAGCCCAAGAAAGCATTAGATTCAATTCCTTTTCTGAGGCGGGACAAAGGATTGTCATATTTGGAACAGGGCGCAGCAGGGCTATGTCAAAAAGTCCCTGATGGGTTTCTCCGTCTGCCGGAACAGGACCTGCACGATCTATAGCAAAAATTACAGGCAAATTCTGTATTGAAGTGTCATGTATAACCTGATCTATTGCACGTTGTAAAAAAGTGCTGTAAATCGCCGCAACGGGTTTCATTCCGGCTGAAGCAAGGCCTGCTGCAAAAGTTACTGCATGGGCTTCGGCAATACCTACATCAAAAAATCTTTCAGGAAATTTATTATGAAATAGAGAAAGGCCGGTACCCGATTCCATGGCAGCTGTTATTGCAACAATTCCGGAATCTTTTTCGGCCTCTTTTACCAAAGATTTTCCAAAGGCCTGAGTAAAGGTAATTGCATCATTTTTTTCAACCTTGCCATCGGCAATATTAAAGGGTCCTATTCCATGAAAAGCGGAAGGATTTATTTCTGCGAATGGATAACCTTTTCCTTTGATAGTTTCAACAAGCATTACAACGGGACAGTCCAGTTTTTTTACGTTTTTTAAAACCTTTTCAAGTTCTTTTATATTATGCCCGTTTATTGGGCCGACATATTCAAAACCGAAGTCCACAAAGATATTATTCTTGTAGAATATACCCTTCATACCTCTTTTTAAGCGCCAAATTATGGAATTGAGTTTGTTTCCGATTAGAGGGATTGAACTTATAGTTTTATCAAAAAGGTACTTAAAACGCTGATAGCCTTCATGTACCGTAAGGCGGCTTAAATACTCTGAAAATGCCCCCGTATTTTTGCCTATGGACATTTTATTATCGTTTATTATAACGATTAAATCTTTTTTTAGTTCACCGGCATTTGAAAGAGCTTCAAAAGCCATGCCTCCCGTCATCGCACCGTCACCTATAACGGCTATTACCTTTCCGGTATCTTTTTTTAGTCTTTTTCCTTCAAGGATTCCCAAAGCTGCTGAAATGGAGGTTGAAGCATGGCCGGTATTAAAAGCATCGTGGACACTTTCTTCTTTTTTTGGGAAGCCGGAAAGGCCTTCCCAAAGGCGCAAAGTAGAAAAACGGGATTGTCTGCCTGTTATCATCTTATGTGTATATGACTGATGCCCGACATCCCAGACTATTGAATCATAAGGACTGGAAAAAACCCTGTGAATTGCAAGCGTAAGTTCAATTACTCCCAGATTACTTGCAAGGTGCCCTCCATTATGCCCTACCACAGTGAGAATTTCTTTACGTATTTCTAAAGCGAGGGTCTTAAGTTCATTATAGGAAAGGTGTTTTATATCCTCAGGGCCTTTTATTCTACTTAATAAGGTGTTATTTGCCATTACATTCCACCAAAATCTAAAAAAAAGGGGCTTCAAAGCTGAGCCCCCCTTCCGTTTAACCGAAAGTTACAGATATTTGAACAATTAGGGGAAACCCCGCCTAATTTATTTCTTGTTCTTATGTCGATTCTTTCTAAGCTTCTTCTTTCGTTTATGCGTCGACATCTTCTTTCGTTTTCGTTTTTTTCCGCAAGGCATTCCGGCTCTCCTTAAATAAAATAGTATGAACTTAATAATATTACAAAATGGAGAGCTTGTCAAGACTAAAGCCTCATTTTTTTAAGGATAATTAAAAATCATCTGCGGACTTTCCTGTCGAACATCCACAGTAATTCCCTTGACATTGCAAGTGTTTGAATATAGAATTATAGAATAAATACTTTTATCTTAATGAGGATTTTATGACAAAACAAAAAGTATCGGCAGCTCCATCTGTGCGGAGACTGCCGTCCTATCTTCATCTTATAAAAAAAGCGGATGATGAAGGTTTGGAATATATTTCGGGAACGGTTATAGCCGAAGAATTGGAGCTTGAACCTATTCAAGTACGGAAAGATTTGACAATCACAGGGATTATAGGTAAGCCCAAAAAAGGTTATCCCGTAAAAGACCTAATAAAAGCCATTGAAAAATTTTTAGGCTGGAATAGGGAAAAAAAGGCCTTTGTAATAGGTGCCGGAAGTTTGGGTACGGCTCTTTCAGGTTATCAGGAATTCAGAGAACACAGTCTAAATATTTGTGCGGCCTTCGATTCCGATAAAAGAAAAATCGGGAAAAAAATCCACGGGCTTTCGGTTTTTGGAATAGATGAGCTAGAAGAAAAAGCCAAAGAATATAAACCGGAAATTGCAATATTAACCGTACCTTCAAAATATGCTCAAGAAGCTGCAAACGCCATTATAAAGGCCAGAATCAAGGCAATTTGGAATTTTACAAATATCAAAATCACTGTTCCCGATGATGTTGTAGTTCAAAAAGACAATTTAAGCTCAGGTTATGCAATGCTCGGCGTTATGATGAATATCAAAAAATAAGATGCAAAAAAATCAATATCAGGCGGAGCTTTTTAAAAATCGGCTTCAAAAAAGATTCAAACATTTGTCAAAGTGGGCAAAACGGGAGGGCATTTTTGCTTATAGGCTGTATGACAAGGACATACCCGAAATCCCTCTTGCCGTAGATATTTATTTTGCCGAAGACGGTATGGACTATGGAGAAATAGAAAATAAGACCTCAAAAAAAGCCTTTTTAATGATTTATCTTTATAAACGACCTTATGAAAAGTCTCAAGAAGAAGAAAGGGAATGGCTTTTAGAAATTGAAGAAGCGGCCTCGATAAGCCTCCTTATTCCTAAAGAAAGAATTTTTGTAAAATTACGGGAAAAGCAAAAAGGCAAGAGTCAATACGAAAAGACCGGCTCAAGTAAAAATCTTATAACTATAAAAGAAGGAGAATGCTTTTTCTACATAAATATAGAAGACTATTTGGATTCAGGTCTTTTTTTGGATCACCGCCCTGCCCGTTCCATGGTTATTAAAGAAGCAAAAAATAAAAAAGTTTTAAACCTATTTTCATATACGGGAAGTTTTTCTGTTTATGCGGCAAAGGGCGGAGCCTCTTCCGTGGATTCGGTTGACCTTTCAAACACCTATTTAAATTGGGCAAAGGAAAATTTAAAATTAAACAAGCTATTTGATGCAAAAAAGACAGGGCTTATAAAAAGCGATGTAATCCGCTTTTTGGAAAAATCAATCCAAGAACAAAAAAAATGGGATCTAATTATCTGCGATCCTCCTACCTTTTCAAATTCAAAAAGTGCGGATATCTTTGATGTAAATAGAGATTGGCTAAGGCTCTGCCTCCTCTGCCTAGAGGTGCTGTCAAAAAACGGAAAGCTTTATTTTTCGACCAATTCTCAAAAAATAAAATTCGATGAGGCAGAGCTTATTAGTTCTTCCAAAAAAAATATAAGGGTAAAGGACATAACAAAGGCTACAATACCCGAAGATTTTAGAAATCAAAAAATACACAAAATGTGGATAATTGAAGCTTGTCTTTGAATTAACAATTACTCATTACACATTATCCATTAAATTTATCGATTTTTAAATTCTCTTAACCTTTTTTTTGAAATACCGATAATCTATCACGAGGACTATTATGTTAAAAAAACACATAAGCTGTATATTATTTTTTATTTTTTTCGGCTTTGCCTTTGCAGATACGGCAGCCTTTGCCTGTTTCCAAAACAAAGATGCTCACGAAAAATGCAGAAATATTACAGAAATATTTGAAGACAATCTTTTTGACAAGTTTTTTGATGAAGGTTTTATTGCTACCAACATTCCTATCAGCGAAGTAAAATCGGAAAAAGATATTTCGCTTTCGGAAATAAAATCTTCTTTTCAAGAAGAACCTAATTATCTGATTGTTTTTTACATGCAATACGGAAATGAACTCCTGTTTAATAAAAAAAACGATTCAAAGGAACCGGATTGGCAGGCTTTGAGCATAAGAGTAATAAACTGTAAAAAAGAAAAAGAAATATATAAAAAAAATATAGATATAACTAAACTAAAAGAAGAAGGCCCTGAAAAAAAGGCCTTAAAACTGGCGGATCAAATATCAAAAGAAGTATTCGAAGCAATTAACAGGCAATAAGGAGAGGGATTATGAACAAAAAAGTTTTATTTGCATTGGTATTCATTATATCGTTTTCATGTATATGGGCGGTTTGGGAAGGAAACGGAGGCATAGGATCTTCTTCAGACTTTCCGGCCGAAGGTTTGTTTGTCAGAAGCGATATGTTTCCCAAACACACCCTTTTGGAAATAACAAACCTTGAAAAAAACATAAAGGCCAGAGCCGTTGTAATAGGTCCCTCGGGAATTCCCGGCCTTCTTGTCAGTCTGTCCCCTGAATTAGGAGAAGAGCTTAAGGTTCCTATGGGAAAGGTTGTCAGAATGAGGGTCTTTACTCCGAGTCCGGTAAATGAAGATGGAGATGACGGTAAAAGCATTTCAACAACAAGCCCCGAATCTCAAGACTTAGATACCAATCCGGCCCTCTTTGTCGCCTCTCATTCGGATTTACCTAATGCAAATATCAAAAATGAAGAAACTAAACCCGTATCCGAAAATACATACGGCGATACAATTCTCTATGATAGTATTGAAAGCCATATTGATGATACCGAGACTTCTGAAACGGTTGAAGCAGCTCCTGTAGAAGAAGATTCTTCTGCCGAAACTCCTTTAGAAAACACAACTACAGAGGAAGAAGTCCCTAATGTAGAGGCAATACTTGATCCTGCAGCCGAAGAAACCGCAGAATCCGTATCTACAGAACCAGTGGAAGAAGTGGAAGCACCGGAAGTAAAACCGAATAAGCCGCCTGTTGAAGATTCATCTTTGACACATAGGCCTGAAACTGTCGATACCGCAACCGAAATCTATATGGAGCCGGCAACGGAAAAGCCGCCTGTAACGGTAGCACCTATAAGTGAACCTGAGCCTGAAAAAGAAGCCCCCCCTGCTCCTGTAACCGAAATATCGGAGCCCAGCGAGCCTGAACAGGCTAAAGAAGAAATAAAAGAAGTTGAAGTCGTCGATCCCGTGGCAGAGCCTGTTAAAGCTCCGGTTGAAGAAAAAAAGGTTGACACAGTTTCCGACGTTACACCCAAAAATGAGCCTGCTTCAGATACAAGTGAAGACCTTCCGGCTCCGGTTGAAAAAATATCTATTGAAGAGACACCGGCCGAAGAAGCCGAAGATTCAAACTCATACGATGAAACGGATTCGGATATATACAGTGTAACCACCCAAGAAAAGGCCGAAGAAACATCCGTTATGTCCATAAATTCCGAAACTGAAACCGTACCAAATACCCTTGAAAAAGGCAAAACCTATGTTCAAATCGTAATTTATAACGATAAATACAATCGTGATGAGACCTTAAAAAAATACGGAAAAAACTATCCTATGGTAGTGGAAGAAAGGCTTATAAAAAACAACACAAGATATACCATATTTGTCGGTCCTTTAAAAGCTGATGAAACCGGCGCCGTTCTTGAACGTTTTAAGCAGCTGGGCTTTAAAGATGCCTTTATAAAAAAGGGAAAATAGAATCCGTTAATCTATAAATCCCTGCCATTAGAGCGTGTAGTTGCAATTAAACCAATTACACGCTCTCAATTCTTTCCCCCTCTTGCCGTTTTGCATTTTTTTTTGTATCTTATACCTACGATAATTAATAAATTAATATAGATTCTTAAGGAGAACTAAAATGGCTAAACAATTATTGTTTAATGAAGAGGCTAGAAAGAGCCTTCTCGCCGGTGTTGAACAAATTTCAAACGCAGTAAAGGTTACACTCGGCCCAAAGGGACGAAACGTTCTTATCGATAAGAGCTTCGGTGCCCCGACCGTTACAAAGGATGGTGTATCCGTAGCACGGGAAGTTGAACTCGAAAACAAATTTGAAAATATGGGAGCCCAGCTTTTAAAAGAAGTTGCAACAAAAACAAATGATGTTGCCGGCGACGGAACCACAACAGCAACTGTTCTTGCATACTCTATGGTAAAAGAAGGCTTAAAAGCCGTAGCCGCAGGCATGACTCCGCTCGAATTAAAGCGCGGTATTGACAAGGCTGTAGCTATTGCCGTTGAAGATATTCAAAAAAATTCAAAAGAAATTAAGGGCTCGGAAGAAGTAGCCCACGTAGCCTCAGTTTCCGCAAACAATGATGCGGAAATCGGTAAAATTATCGCCGATGCTATCGCAAAAGTAGGAAAGGACGGCGTTATTGATGTAGGTGAAGCCCAAACAATGGAAACCGTTACGGACTATGTAGAAGGTATGCAATTCGATAGAGGTTATATCTCTTCTTACTTTGTAACTGATAGAGACAGAATGGAAACCGTTTTTGAAAATCCTTACATTCTTATTTACGATAAATCAATTTCAACAATGAAGGATCTTCTCCCCCTTTTGGAGCAGGTAGCTCAATCGGGACGCCCTCTTTTAATCATCGCAGAAGATGTTGAAGGCGAAGCTCTTGCAACCTTGGTTGTAAACAGCCTTAGGGGTGCACTAAAGACTTGTGCAGTTAAAGCACCAGGCTTCGGTGACAGAAGAAAGGAGATGCTCGAAGACATAGCCGTTTTAACGGGCGGACAGGTCGTTTCGGAAGAATTGGGCTTTAAGCTTGAAGCAGCTCAAATTTCAATGTTAGGACAGGCAAAGAGCATAAAAATCGATAAAGACAATACGATGATTATAGACGGAGCCGGAAAATCCAAGGATATTAAAGACAGGGTTTCCCAAATCAAGGCTCAGCTAGATGCAACCGATTCGGAATATGACAGCGAAAAGCTAAGAGAAAGATTAGCTAAGCTCTCAGGAGGCGTTGCCGTTATCAAGATAGGTGCCGTAACCGAAGTTGAAATGAAAGAGAAAAAGCACAGAGTTGAAGACGCTCTTTCGGCAACAAGGGCCGCTATCGAAGAAGGTATTGTTGCAGGAGGCGGTCTTGCAATGATTCAGGCTATCTCAGCCCTAGAAAAGGCCGATATGACATCTCTTACTGAAGACGAAAAAGTAGGTTTCAAGATTGTAAAGAGGGCTCTCGAAGAACCTATCCGCCAAATTGCCGAAAATGCCGGCTTGGACGGAGCAGTCATTGCAGAAAAGGCTAAGGAAAAGAAGGGCGTAGGTTTTGACGCCGCTAAGATGGAATGGACTGATATGGTAAAAGCCGGCATCATCGACCCTGCCAAGGTTACACGCTCAGCTTTACAAAATGCAGCTTCGATTGCAAGCTTATTGCTGACAACAGAATGTGCAATTACCGACATCCCTGAAAAACAGGCAGGCCCTGCAATGCCTTCACCCGACATGGGCGGCATGGGAATGTACTAGAATTTAAGATTACCGTATGCGGGCATGTATTAAGATTTTAGATTTCCGTATATAAAAAAATGAAGACCGTTATGATGTTTAACATAACGGTCTTTTTTATTTACCCGCAACCTTATTAAAAGTTACAAAATTATTAAAAGTTAAATAAACCGGTTAAAACCTTGCTATTTTTTTAAATATATATTACAATGTCCCTATGAGTGATGATATAATTTCAGAATTAGGGATAAATACATCAGACAAAGATACGGTTGAACTTGATTCGCTTACGTTGGAAGCCCTAAAAAAAGGACCGATAGATATATTTGATAATATATACCTAGGTGAAACAAGACCGCATTCTCTTATTCTTTGTATAGACGTACGCGGCTTTAGCGACTTTATGTGTAATAATGAAGAAACGGTTGTTTTCGGCCTAATTAAATCTTTTACGGCTAATTTTCTCTCCTGCCTTAACCAATTCGGCTATAATTGTTCGTATTATAAGTTGCTTGGAGACGGAGCCCTAGTTATATGGGATAAGTTAGATGGAGTTGCTATCAAAGAAGCCGTTACGGTTTTTAATACATATATAGAATTTGCAAACGAAGAACTATTTAAACCTTATGGAAATCTATCAATAGGCGGAGCCTTGGTCTTAGATAAGGTATATAAGTATGAAATTTCGGCAGAAGCGTCTCAACTAAAATATAGAGATTATGTAGGTTACGGCATAAATCTTGCGTGCCGCCTTCAAAACCTTGCATCAGGCGGGGAGCTCATTGTAAGCAAAAAATTGGTTGATATCGGTGCAATATATGCAACAAAAAATACAAACCCCGAAATAATGAAAAAACTTAGAGCTCTTAAAGGGGTTAAACCTGAAGACAGAGAAGCTATCTTTTTATATAAAGATATAAATCCGAAAATTATTTCAATATTTAAAGTTTTAAGCTTAGATTTCTAAATTAGGGCTTGACATAAATGTATATTTTCTATATACTCAAAATCCATACGGCGGTATAGCTCAGTTGGTAGAGCAAACGGCTCATATCCGTTAGGTCATAGGTTCAAGCCCTATTGCCGCTAATCTTTTTTGTGGTTTACTTTTATATTTTTATAGCTATTATAGAATTACACGATTATTAAGCAAAGTATGATTTCACATTATTTTAGTTATTTTTACTTCATTTTTGCCGATATTGTAAGTAATATGTAAACTATATGTAAGCTATAAGACTTACTAAAGTGAGGAAATATGAGCGTAAAACTATGGATTATTTCTATAGTCTATTTTAACTCTGTCAATACTTTTAACCCTGTCAATACTTTTAACCCTTGACCTCACTGCAAAAATAAGGTAAAATGTACCCTATAAGGGAGATATGAAAATGAAAAAACATTTTATATTTATTTTTTGTCTTTTAGCAATAATAACATCGTGCAATAACACAGTTCAGCCATTGAATTATGATTTTTATATTACAAATGAAAGCGGACATGATGTATCAATTACGGTAAAAATTGACGGTGAATCTAAAGTTGAAACATTCGCAGCAGATGACAAAGTAAAACGGACATATTTATTCAAAAAAAGTATATATGCAGCACTTGATTTTGACCCGCCTACTCCATGCGTCTTGTCTCGAAAAGATAACGACTTAAAGATAAAAAAGACCGAACCTATATCAATTCAAATAGAAAATACATCAAATGAAAATGTTAAAGTGTCTAGTATAGATTTTACTCTTCCTGCTGCTGATAGAGAAAAATTATTAAAAAATGCTATTTTCGGAGATATTGACATTCCTGCCGTAATTGATGGCACCAAGTCCATAAATGTTTATTTTCATAAATTAAAAGAAGATCCTTCATATTGCACTAATATTACAGTATATACAAACGCTCCTACTGTAAAAGCTGCTTTTCATTATGATGCTGCAAATAAAAAGATTATCTTAAAAGTAGAAAAAGCAAATTAAAGACTCAAATTTATTAAAAAAGATTGTTTTGCTTTTTTGATTTCCGGTTCGATTATTAGTTTAGTACCAGACATAATCCTATCGTAAAGGAGGCTTTATTATTTAATAAAGTTAAATCTAAGGTAAACCTCGAAAACTTCAATTTTTTAAGACGTATTTTGCTCTTAAGTTTATCTATAAAAATAAATAAATTTTACTAATCCCATAACCTTTATATCGTAAAATATAGATATAAATTGTAAAAGGTTTGAACAAAAAGAGCAAGCAAAAGAGTTATCGGCAAAAAAAGAAGACACCCCTAATTTTTAACAATTCTAAAATCTTTCTATTTTCGAGGCCAGAAAGGCGTCTGCAAGAACTAAATAGCACATTGCTTCAACCACAGGCAAAATGCGCGGAAAAAGGCAAATGTCGTGATTTCCTCCAACAGAAAGAGAGCACTTCTCTCCTCTTTTGTTAAGGGATGCTTGATTCATTTTTATTGATGGAACGGGTTTTACGGCAAGTCTCAAATCTATCCGGCATGAGTTCTCATCTTTTCTATTTCCCTTATAATTGGAATTTAAGTTATAGCCCATATTGCAGGAAATACCGCCTAAAATGCCGCCCGAATAATTTTTTGCAAGGTCATTATTTTCACTGCCGGTAATGGAGGCCGAGTAAAAGCCGCCTCCGATTTCTATCCCTTTTACGGCACCTATCGACATTAGGGATTGGGCTAAAACCGCATCAAGTTTGCCGAAAACAGGAGAGCCCAATCCTTCAGGAACATTTAAAATAGAACAGGACAAAACACATCCGGCTGAATCTCCCTTAGAAGCCAAATCGTTCAATTTTTCAAAAATCGGCTCAGGCAGTGCATCATCTTCACTGAGAGGCATACCTGTTTTAAGACCTGCAATTTCTTCGGCTCTTGCCCCTACCTCAATGGGCTTTTTTTCCTCTTTTAGAGCAAAGGCTTCGAGCATTTTTTTTGCAACAGCTCCGCCTATAACCCTGCCTACCGTTTCCCGTCCGGAAGCCCTTCCGCCTCCGCGGTAATCCCGATGCCCGTATTTTACATCATAAGCATAATCGGCATGCCCCGGACGGTAAAAATCTTGTAGGTTTTCATAATCCTTGGAGGAGGTTTCGTTATTTCTAACCAGAACGGCAATGGGGCTGCCTATGGTTTTATTTTCAAAAACGCCGGATAGAATTTCACAAAGGTCATCCTCTTTCCGCTTTGTAGAAAAAAGGCCTGAGGGCGAAGGTTTTCTACGGTTAAGTTCTTTTTGAATATCCTCGGAACAAAGAGAGATTCCTGCGGGGCATCCGTCTATTACCGCCCCTACTCCGGCACTCCTACTTTCTCCAAAAGTTGTCAACGTAAAAAAACGCCCAAAAGAATTTGCCCCCATAGATTACTCCCATAAAAAGTCAATGAGAAAATATCAATTTTCGATTTGACTTTTTACGCCGTTTCGCAACACCTGTGAGAAACGGCAATCAATAATGCGATGTTTTGTGCAAAGCACAAAACTCATCAGATAAACAGTGAGGCTGAATTCCTGCCGAACTGTTTATCACACCTCCCATAAAAACTTTTTGTAAGGATTATCAGAGCCTTATGGCTCTGTTCTGCAAGGAAATTTTTAATCGTATCCGCTAAAGCGGATAGCGAATCAAATCCTGAAAAAAGTTTTTTTATGCAGTTTGTTTACAAACTGCATACAATAACACTTTATAAAAGCGGCTTACTCTTTTTCAAAAATCAGCTCATTTATCACATGTTCTTTTTTTAAGCCTTTTTTTTCAAACTTTGTTGTGGGACGCCAGCTTTGACTTGGAGCAAATTTTTCGTATTTTGATTTTAGATTAGGAGTTTCTCTCAATTGCTCAAAGGCATCCTCTGCATAATTTTCCCAATCGGTTACCATATAAATATAACCGCCTTTTTTTAATTTTTTTGACAGCAAATCGGTTCGAGGTCTTCTTACAAGCCTCCTTTTATGATTCCGTTTTTTTTGCCACGGATCGGGGAAAAAAATATGAAAGCCGTCAATACTTTCATCATTTATCATATTTTCTAAAACTTCAATTGCATCATGTTCAATAATCCGCACATTGTTCAATTTCTTTTCTTCAATTTCACCTAAAAGTTTTCCCACCCCGGCCTTAAAAACTTCTATGCCGAGATAGTTTTTATCTGGATTATCTTCGGCAATTTGGGCAGTTGAAGTCCCCATTCCGAACCCTATTTCTATAATTATAGGATTATTATTTTGAAAAAGGGCCGTAAAATCAATTTTATTTTCAGAATATGGGACACACCATTTTTTGAAAAAATTTTCATAGTTTCTCCTTTGCCCATCGGTCATACGGCCTGCACGTAAAACAAAGGTTTTTATAGATCGAAAATGAGGATTAAGATTAGAGCACTCGATAACTTCCTGACTTTGATCGGAATCTCTACCGTCGATTATATCTTCATTCATTTTTTGATATTAGTACAAACTATGATACTTTGTCAAATAGGCTATATCGCCTTTTAAATTTTTAGCCATACATTGAATATAACGGGCATCAGGATATTTTTCGAGTAAAGGAGAAAGGGACTCGTCATACTTGAGAGCTGATGGTAAAACTTGAACAAATAGAGGCTGCTTATCGGCACCGGAAAGAATAAGAGAAAAATTCTTAAACTGCGATACTTCATCAACTTCTATTTTCCACTTCTTATCTTGAATTTCAAAAACGAAGGGGCGGGAAGAAATAAGTTCACTTTCTTTTATCGTAATTTTTTTTATTGTCCTATTGCCTGCTAAATCTTCTACAATGATGGAGTATTCTCCTGTGAGTATTCGGCCTCGAGGAACTCCTACGGGTATTTGACATAGAGGAGCCCCTATTTTATTCGAGCCGGCCCATAGAATTTTTTCGCTATCGGAAGATCCAAGCCGTGAAGAAGAAAAAAAAGAAGTGTTTTCCCTATTTAACACCCATGTAAAACCGGACTCCAAATGTATAATCCGTATCGAGGAATAATCATTACGCCCGTTTTCATCCCTATACTTTAAAAAGACGGAAAGCCGCTCTTCAATAGTATCTGCATCGGTTTCTATTTTTATAATTTTTACAGAAAGCTCAGGCATTTCAGGGTTTTCAAAAGAACACGAAAATAAAATGATTAGAATAAAAAGAATTAAACTCTTTGGATATTCTTTTTTTATATTTTTTTTCATTGTGCTATCCGGTATTTTTTTAATAAGTGCTGTTCTAAAACATAAAGGACATATTCATTACAGTCAGATCCGTATCTTCAAAGCGGTTTGCACTCGACTCAAAACGGACATTTACCTTTTCGCAAGCATCATTTAAATATGAAATATAATACATTCCCAAATTCAAATCTTCCGAACCTTCGGGAAGAGCTCTGTAAAAGTCAATTAAAGAATTTTTGTCGACATCGGCCATCTTTAAATCATTTAGGTTTGCCCTAACCGCATCCGACTGTTCGTTTTTACTGTAAAGGGTAATCTGGAGCTTACCCTGCGTACCTATAGAGGCCGTTCCTCCGCTTCCAATTTTCCATGAAACAAATACCAGTTCTTGTTTTTTTTCGAGCTCGGCAACAAGCCGCCGGCGTATTTCAGGATCAAGTAATGCTTCTTGAGGGTCATCCAGTTCAGGAAAAAGAATCAAGGCCTCTTTACGCAAATTCATATTTTCTGCACTTATAATAAGCTCCATCAGCATAAGGGCTATGTACTCGGCTATTTTTGTTTTATCCATATATTCGGTTAAAGATGTCCTTATTGTTTTTAAGATTAAATCAAAATCTTTGTGCATTCTGAATTTCGTTATAATAAACCAAGTAAAGGGCCTCATTATATTTAAAAATTTCTCGGCTAAAAAAAGTTGAATATTTTTTTCTTCGGGAGAAAGAGCATTATTTTTTGTTATAAACGAAAAAAGAGGCTTTACGATTTCTTGCTTTGCTTCATAAATCATTTTTTCGTTTTGCTGCAATACATTTGCCAAATATTTTTCGTTTATACGTGTTTTCTCATCTATTATGCTTGCAGGGTTTTGGCGGTTCCATTTTTTTATAACCGGAGAGTTTAGGATTTGTTTAAATATATAATCATCATATTGCTTATATAAAACCGAATATACTATAAGTTTTGAAAGGTCCATAACCTCTTGCCTTGAAGAAACAAATTCCGGTTTCGAGATTTCAATTTTTGAGATATAGTCTGCCAAAAGAAGGCGCTGAATGGTTTCCGGAATAAATTTATCAAGAGAAATACCGTATTCCTCAATATTTCCTGCAAGCTTAAATTTAAGGAGTTTTTTATTTCTTTTTATAAAAAAAGTAGAACCTTCCTGAGTCAAAATAAGCTTTAACGGAAGATCTAAAACCCGCTTTTTTTCACTTGTAGCCATGAACACTCCCATAATAAATGTGACGTTTGCCTAAAGGCAAACTCGGCAGATAAACAGTGAGGCTGAATTCCTGCCGAACTGTTTATCTTACCTTCATAAAAACTTTTTGCAGCAAATATCAATTTGCGAAAAAAGTTTTTACGTGCTTTTGCAACGAAGTGAAAAAGCACGTAAAATAAAGACTACCTACAACGTTCCCAAGTTTAACATAATTTTAAAACAAATACTATAGGGCAGTTCTAAAAATCCGACAAGGTTTTTACGGTTGTCCTTAATTATATCCTTTAGGATATCCTAAAGGATGCTCTAAAGGGACGAAAGCATTGAGCGAATTTCAGCAGCTTTTGAATAATTCGGATTTTTATTCAGTAAGCCCTCCAAAATAAGTTTTGCATCGGCTTTTTTATCCAGGCTTATATAAAGCTTGCCCAACTCATAATATGTATCCCAGTTTTTTGCATCAACCTTGATAATCTGTTCATAAACGCTTACGGCATTTTCTTTTAGATCTGCAGAAATATAAGCCGAAGCCAAATTCTGTTTTGCCGTAATGCTAAGAGGCTGGGTTTTTACGGCATTTGAATAATGATTAACGGACTTATTATAGTCTCCTTTTAAGCCGTATAACTTGCCTAAATTTGTATTTACTTCAAAATTATTGGGCTCAAGTTTATATGCATCTAAAAGGTTTTCTTCAGCTTCACCGAATTTACCTTCATCCAAATACATACGGCCTAGGTTTATCTTAGGTTTTGCATAGCTTTTATTTGCAGACACGGCCTGAGTATAATAATCGTAAGCCTCGGCTTTTTTTCCGTTTTTTTCTAAGGTCAATCCGTATGTATATAAGACTCTAGCGTCCGCCGGCTTTAGGTTATAGGCTTTTTCTGCATTAGCCAAAGCCTCCCCATATTTTCCTAAATCAACTTGTACCGTTGCCAAATTATAATAGGTTATGGCATCGTCTTCGCCTAGTGTAATGGCTTCCTTAAAGTGACGCTCTGCTAAATTATTTTCTCCCAGTTCCGCATAGACTTGAGCCATCTCACGTAAGGCTGAAAGATTGGCAGGTTCATAAGAAAGAGCTTTTTTATAGTTGTCGATAGCTTGATCAAATTTCCGCTGGGATTTGCGTATGCGGGCCATTTCCAAAAAAGCCTTTACATAATCGGGTTTTATCTTTACAGCAGAAGAAAAAGCGGAAAAAGCATCATTTTCCAAACCTAACTTTCTGCAAGACATTCCCAAATTAAAAAAAGCACTATCAAATTTAGGATTTGACTTTACGCTTCGGTCAAAAGAAGTTTTAGCTTTTTGATAATGGCCTCTTGAATAATATTTTTTACCGAGTTCATAATTGTATAAATAATTATCCGGATCTAAACTTTGAGCTTTTTCCAATTCAACAAGAGCAACCTGAGGCTGTTTTTGTGCATCGGCAATTTGAGAATAAACGTAATGAGCTCTTGCGTTTTGATCATCGGCATTTACGGATTTCTTTATGTATGAGTCTGCATCCGAAAGAGCTTTTTCGGCATCCCCTGTTCCTTCACGAGCCGAAGCATAGTCATTTAAAGCAGAAGCCATATCCAAATATTTTTTTGCAGTAAACGAAACTTCAGAGTCGGGCATTTTAGAGGAAGCCTTTGAAAATGTACTAAGAGCCGAATTAAGGTTTCCGTTATTTAAAAAGTTAATTCCTTCAGAAACAAGACGATCTACCTCATCCATTTGAGCTTTAATCTTTGCATCGGCATTTTGCTTTGCAAGCTTTTCAGCTTCTTGAGCTTTTTGAGCATCTATAGCAGCTTGCTTTTTAGCTTCATCTTCAAGCCTCTTCTTTTCTTCTTCAGCTATCTTTTTTGCCGATTCATCTTTTGCCTTTTGTTCCGCAGCAGCTTTTGCTTTGCGGTCAGCTTCTTCCTTAGCCTTGCGCTCCTGTTCAGCCTTTGCTTTGCGGTCTGCTTCGGCTTTCTCGGCCGCAATTTTATTTGCTTCATCTATTGAGGCTTTTTTTCTTGCTTCAGCTTCTTTTAATTCCTGTTGCTGTTTAATCAATTCTTCTTGTCTTTTCTTTGCTTCTTCAGCTCTTTTTAAAGCTTCTTCGGCCTTTCTTTTTCTTTCAGCCTCAGCTTCCTTTTTTTCTTTTTCAGAAGCAGCAGCGAGAGTTTTATTAATTTCTTCAGCCTGTCTTAGATTTTCCGCCTCTAAGAGAGCCCGCTCTTTTTCGCTTTCTATTCTGGCTTGTTCAAGCTCGGCTTCAATTTTAGCTCTTTTTTCTTGAAGGCGTGCAAGTTCTTCTTTTTCAGCTTCAATCTTTGCAATAGTTTGCATATCGGCAGAGCCGGCATCCTGTGCCTTGCTCTTTGTAAAAAATAAAATACCTACAACAACTAAAACAGCTATCAAAATACCCGTCAGAGTACCTATTAAAAATTTTTGAAAATCAGTCAAGTTCGTTTTCCTCCGAATAATCTATTGTATTGTCGGCACCGGCCGATAAGGCATCTGCATTATCTACCGATGAAAGATTAGAATTTACATCATCCATAAGTTTTTTATACCTCGCCTCAGCGGCCAAACGCTCCGCTTCTTCGGCTGCTTTTTTTGCTTCAGCAAGAGCCCTGGCTCTTGCTGCTTCTTCAGCAATACCTTCCAGAAGAGAAATCATTTTTTCGATTGAAGATCTTTGGAGCGTTTCAGGGTTTAAGTTTAAATAAATCTTATAATCTTGTAAAGCACCCTCAAGTTTTTCCAGTTTTATACGAGTATTAGCCCTATTCAAAAAAGCCGGAGCATATAGACCGTTTGAAGAAATAGCCTCACTATACGCCAATTCGGAGGCTTCAAACTGATTTTGTAAAAAGTAAACATTGCCTATATTATAATAATACAAATGCCCATTGAGAATGTCCTTATCTTTACCCTGAGAAAGATAGGTTAAGGCCTCACTGTACTTCCCTGTCCTAAAATAAGCAACCCCAAGATAAAGATAAACCGATTTAGGGGTTCCGGCTTCCTGACTAGCCTTAAAAAGGGCAGAAACCGCTTCTTGAGGTCTATCTTCATACAAAAGTTTTTTGCCCTCCTCAAAATAGTCAACAGCAAAAATCAATGAAAAAAAAGATACAAAAACGGCAAAAAATATGCCTTTTTTGAAATTTAATTGATAAAAATACGCTTTCATATTTGACATTCCCTCCCAAAAACTATACCATATAGATATGTCTTCATTAACGATTATTTTGATTGCCGCAATAAGTTCCGGCCTTATTTTTCTCATTATTTTTTTGTTAAAATCGGTTCTTTTTCCAAAAAAGAAATCGAGAATCGAAAAAAACTTAAAAGCCGGAAAATACGGAGCTGCCATAAAGGATGCAAAGTCCATTCTTTCAAAAAATCCCAGAGACTCCGAAGCCCGCTACCTTCTGGGAAAGGCCTATCTTGCAGACAAAAAAACCGATCTTGCCTTTATCGAATTTAAAACTCTAAACAAAACTGCCGTATTTAATAATCCCGCGACAGAAATCGAATTCAGAACCATTATAGCAGATTTATATTTAAAATTCCAGCAGCCGGACGAAGCTTTAAAGGAATTTATACTTTTAACTAAAAAAGATCCTAAAAATCCCAAGCCTTATTTTCAAGCAGGCCAGATCTATGAAAATAAAAATATGACGGATCAGGCAATAGCTTATTTTCAAAAAACTATAGAAGTCGATTCCCGCTTTTCTGAGGCTTATGCGTCATTGGGACTTTTACTTTTTAAATCGAACCAAATTCCCGAAGCCGAAAAAGCCATTGCCACTGCCCTAAAATTAGCCCCCGATAACAGCGAAACCCTCTATTACCACGGAAGAATATTAAAAAGCAAAAAAAACTATGCCGGAGCCCTTTCAGCTCTCGAAAAAGCTGCAAGAAAACAGGAAATCAGAACAAAATGCTTTTTTGAACGAGGAAACTGCTATTTGGAAACAAACAGCCTTGAAAAGGCAGAATTCGAATTTATTCGTGCGATAAAATCTTCAAAACAGCCTTCCTCACCTGAAGTGCTTTATTCGAGATACCTTTTAGCGGAATGTTATGAAAAGCAAAGAAACATAGACAAGGCAATAGAGCAATGGGAAGCTATAAGTGCCGTTAACCCAAAATTCAGAAATACGGCTCAAAAACTTGAAGAATATTCTGATTTGCGTACCAACGATCACATGAAAGAATATTTGACTCTCATAAAAGAAGAATTTTTTAAAATGTGCAGAGATATTACCGAGCAGTACTTTGACTATCCCGTCCAAGCCTTAAAAGAAACAAAAATAGGCTGCACCATTCTTGCAGTAGAAAAAGGCTCGGAACAATGGCTTAATACAAGAAAAAAACCTCAACTTTTGATTTTTTCAAGAGATGGAAGCACTATAACCGAGTCATTTTTAAGGTCTGTGCATGAAGAGATGAAAAAACAAGCTGTCGTTACTTCTCACATCATAACCTCGGGCAATTTTTCTCCTGATGCAATAAAGTTTGCAGAAAACAGGCCATTTAACCTTATTGACAGGCAAAAACTTGAAAGAATAGTTGAAAAAGTAAAATTTAAATTTTAGGAAACAAATAATGAAAAAGATTCTATGTATTTCCGACCAGATAGATCCGGTAATTTACAGCAAACACATAAAAGAAAAGTATGGAGATGTAGATTTTATAATATCAGCCGGAGACTTGCCTATAGAGTATCTGGACTTTGTACAGACATCTTTAAACAAGCCTCTTTATTTTGTTTTCGGAAGCCATCATTTAAAAGCTCTAACCCATTATCACCCCGAAATGGCAGAAAAGCAAAAGGAAGGAGAAGTGAATATATTTTCTAAAGAAAATAAAATAAAAAGCAACACGGGCACTTATATAGGGTTTAAAAGCTGTAAATATGAAAATATGATAATAGCCGGTATTTCGGGAGCAAAAAAGCACAATGACGGAAAAAACCAGTTTACAGAAAAACAAATGAAGCGCAAACTTTCAAAAATGATTCCGGCATTATTTTTTAATAAGCTAAGATACGGCCGTTATTTGGACATTTTAGTAACTCACAGCCCGCCTTTTATTGACGAAGAAAAAGATGAAAACAAACAGGAATGTTTTGAATGTTTTACCAAATTCATAAATTTTTTTAAACCGAAATATCTCGTACACGGTCAAGTGCACATATATGACCCCCAACAAAGCCGCAGTTCAAAATATAGGCAGACAGAAGTTATTAATGCGTACAGTAGACATGTATTGGAGATAAATGACTAGAAAAAATAGAGATTGTTCTAATTATTTTTAAAATAATATGTTGAAATAACCTTGACGATATTCTCTATAGATGATAGAATTACTAGGATGAAACGGATTGCTTCTCTTGATTTTTATGCATTAATTACTCTTTCAGTTTTGACTATTTTATTGTTCTTGTTTCTCATAAGGTTGACGGTTATAAACAAAAAAAAAGCCAGAGAGATATCAAGGCCTTTTGAGTTGTTAATATCTTCTACTGTGATATCGACTTTTATAATAAGCATAAGTGCTGCAGTTTCAGCGGTATTTAAAAACTATATTATTTTAAATATAGGCCTTTCCTTGGTTGCCGTTATTTTTACGGTTTATATGATTTTATCCGAAAAGACTTATTTAAAGGAGCAGGTCGAAAAACTAAAAAAAGAAAAGGCAAATGCAGAGTATATAAACGAGCTTAAAAACCTGCCGTCAAAAGACTCTTTAATGGCAAGAAAACTTATAAACACGGCACGTTTATTACTCCAAAAGACAAACGGACTGATACAGGGACGAAAAGATATTTCATCCGAGATGTTTTCACATATTGCCGAATCTTTTTTAACTGAATTAGCGGCAGACGGAGCGGTAGTTCTTGCCGTACAAAGTTTTGAAGATGTCTTAACCGTAAAATCGCTGGTAGGAAGCTTTCCGCCGCCCTATAAATTGCCGGATGATCTTGCCCGCAAAGAAGAACACATATTATCCAATTTTAAACATGCACAGTTTGGACTGGGTGAATCGATATTTACCGAGGTTGCATCAAGCGGGAAAACCATGCTTATCAGCAAGGGAAAGGGAAATCCTTTGCTTCCCGATAACGGCAGCGAAAAATTTTTACAGCACGGAAGCCTAATTTTTTTCCCTTTGATAGTAAATACCGTAGTGGTAGGCGTTGCAGCCGTATCCCGCAGGCCGGACAGGACACCCTTTTCCGAAAATGAAGTAAAAATAGGAGAAGATTTATCGGGTTTTGCCGCAGAAATTATTAACCTTACTTTAAGCATATCCGAGGCCTCGGAATACGCTGAAATTGAAAATATAACCGATACTGTTGCCACAATTCAAAAAATTCTTTTACCTAAAAACTTAAAAAAAATCCCCGGTTTGGAAATCGGAGAGTATTTTTTACAGGAAAGAGGCATCTGCAGTGATTACTATGATGTAATTGTTCAACAAAAACGAATCTTTGTTGTTCTCGCAGATATTGCAGGCAAAAGCATTCAGTCGGCCATTATTATGATTATGATTAGAGCTATACTCTATCTTATCACAAACACGGATCAAAACATGGAAGCCATATTGGATTGGCTTAATAAGGGTATTACAGGGAAGATCGATATAGACCACTTTGCAAGTATTTCTCTTTTATCCTATGAACAAAAAAGCAAAACAATAGAATTCATAGGTGCCGGTCATCAGGCAATGATGGTATGGAGTAAAGAAAAAAATAAAATTGAATTATTTCAGCAAAAAACCGACCCTATAGGAATAGATGTCCGTTCAAAATATAATAGTATAAAAATTCCTTTGCATGAGGGTGATGTAGCAGCTTTATACACGGATGGTATTATTGAAAGCCTTAATGAAGCGGGAGAGCAGTATGGCGTAACCAGACTCGCTAAATTAATGGCAGATAATCATTTAAATTCCTCAAAGGATATTGCAAATAAAATAAAAACCGATATGGTTTCGTTTATAGGAAAGGCCCCAACTCACGATGATCGCACGTTGCTGATTATTAAGGCTAGATAATTAAAGAGGTTGTTAAGGAGATTGTTATGGAACTAAAAATCCGAAAAAACAAAGAAGTTTACATTATTGACGTAAGCGGTGAAATGGACCTATATAATTCATACAGACTAAAAGAACTTGTTATGAAGATGATAGAGCGTCAAATAAAATGTATGATAATCAATCTTGAAGATGTCGACTATATAGACTCTTCAGGAATAGGAGCCCTTATTTATATATGCTCCACAGTAAAAAAGATGAATTTAAGGCTCTTCATAACCAATATTCACGGTTCCGTGAAAAAAGTTATAGAGCTTACTAAGTTGATGGGATATTTTCCCATAACAAATAGCTTGGAAGAAGCATTACAAAAAATGGAAAGCTAAAGCGGAGGACAAAAATATGACAGCTATAAAAGAACTTAAAGTTGATGAAAAAAGCCCCTTATTCGATAAAACAGGTATGTTATATAAAGAATTTCCATCTGATTTTAGACAAATCAGATATTTTACACTCTTGATAGTACAATCTGCACCTTTAGAAATAAAAGGAATCAACCTATTAGAGCAACAAATAAGCGAAATTATTAAAAATGCCGTAAAGCATGGGAACAGATGTAATCCATCCAAAAAAGTCAAGGTATGGTACGAATTCAGCTCAACTCATGCACATCTAATAGTTGAGGATGAGGGAGAAGGTTTTAAAGAAATCGATAAGTGGAATGAATTCAATAAAAAACGCTTGGAATGTCTTCATAAACAAGACTTTGCAAATCTTGGAGCCTATGTTTCTTTTAGAACGGACAAAAGCGATGAGTATGACGGAGGAAACGCTCTCTTTGCTGCCCTAGAATATTGGGATGGAGGCTTTATTTTTAACAAGAAAAAAAACGGAGTTGCAATGTTAAAAAAATATCCTCAAAAAAAACACGGCATTTCAATATAATTATACTCAGTGCTAAAGCTTGCTTTTAGGATATCCGTATTTGCTCGAATGCGCTTTTTCATGTAAAAAGCGTTTGTCTTCTTCTTGAATATTTTTAATTGAAAGGCACAAGATTCCGCACTTTTCTCCTGCCTGATTCGGATGAACGGCAGGCAAAAAGAAAGAAAATACCGATAAAAAATTAACTTTTCTGTGATCAAAACCTATTTCAGTTTGAGCCGATACTTGAACGGAAATAGGTTTGCTTTTTTCTTCAGTACAAAAAATAAGTATAAATTCCGCATCTATGTATAAAAGGCATGGGGAAAATTCAGGAGCGTTGTTTTTTATCAATATGTCATAAAGGCGGTAAAAAAAAGCATCCGGCACTTTTTCTTCGTTTATCTTCATCAAAGAAGAAATTTTAGGTCGAAGTTCGGCAAATTTTTCGCTGTCCTCATCATCTACAATCGGCGGGCAAGGAAAGCTAAGGGGAAAGTCTCTTGAAATATCAGCTTTTAGTTTAAAGCCGTTAGAATTCCACAATAAAATTTTGCAGTTTTTAAGTTCATCATCATATTTATAAAATTTATCTGAAAGCTTAAAGGCCAAAATATTTTCTTTTTTTTCTACCTTACTAAAAAAATAAAGGGGTCTTTTTCGATGATTAAAAAAAACTTTTATATCATCATTCGGTTCTATACCTTCGGTCTTAAAAAAAATATATTCTCCTATAATTTTATAAAAAAAAGGATCTAACTTTACAAAATTATTTTTACATAAAAGATTTAAAGGAGGTTTTTCCCTTACAAGGGTATCCGAAATATATTCGTATTCGATTCTATTGAGAGGCTTGTTCATTTTCATCTCCAATAACATCAAAGGAATCTATATACCATTTTTCGTCCATAAAAATAAGTGTTATTTCAAAAAGTCTATAAAATACTTTTTCGTTGCCTCTGATATTACACCTAAACATAGCTTTTACTTTTTGATCAGCCGTGTTTTCAGGTCTGCCGTAAAAAGACGAAACTATGGGCTTAAAGGAATCGAGCCTGTAGTTTATAAGATAAGGTAAAAAAGGTTTTTCTTTTGAACAAAGGCTTATATCCACTTTGCTTTCTTTAAATTGTAAACTTAAATTATCTAAAAAATTTAACACGGATTTTTCAATGCCTGTATAATCTAATATACCCAGCCCCTCTAAAGAAGGGAATAAAGTTTCCTGTAAATCGGTATCACCGTAAGAGCTGAGGTTATCTGTTTGTACATCATCCAATATAAAAGGCTCCGGCATGGGATATGGCAAAACACTCCCGGATTCCGTCCAATCTATGTCTGAAAAATATTTTTCTGCTTCTTCCAACACTGTCGAAAAATCGGACTCGTTGCCTTCTGCCTTGATGTGAGGATAAATAACAAAAAAGAATAAAAAACTTAAAATAATCCGAGCCTTTTTTAATTTCATAGAATATTTATATCACATATTATACTACCTAGACAATACCTTATCTTTATGGTATAGTGCACGGGGAGATTTTCCCTAATATCATTTTCTGTAGAACTGACAGATGGAGGACTTTTATGGATATTAAAAATTATCCTGCGGAACCTTTTAGAATTAAGGTTGTAGAAACTGTTAAGATGATTGATAAGGAACAGAGGGCAAAGGTTGCAAAAGAGGCAGGTTACAACACCTTCCTTATTAACTCTGAAGACGTTTACATTGACCTTCTTACCGACTCAGGAACAAACGCCATGAGCGATAAGCAATGGGCCGGCATGATGATAGGAGATGAAGCCTATGCCGGAAGCCGTAACTTTCACCACTTGGAAAAAACCGTCCAAGATATTTTCGGCTTTAAGCATCTTGTACCCACCCATCAAGGGCGAGGTGCCGAAAACCTTCTTTCAAGAATAGCCATTAAACCCGGTCAATATGTACCCGGAAACATGTATTTTACCACTACCCGCTATCATCAGGAAGCAAACGGCGGTATCTTCGTAGACGTAATCAAAGATGATGCCCACGATGCAGGCAAAAATGTTCCGTTTAAGGGCGACATAGACCTTGCAAAGCTGGAAAAACTTATAAACGAAAAAGGAGCCGAAAATATTGCATACGTTTGTTTAGCCGTTACGGTAAACCTTGCAGGAGGTCAGCCCGTTTCTATGAAAAATATGAAGGCTGTCCGTGAGCTTACAAAAAAGCACGGCATCAAGGTGTTCTATGATGCAACCCGCTGTGTAGAAAATGCCTACTTTATCAAAGAACAGGAAGCAGGCTATGCCGATAAATCTATAAAAGAAATAGTACATGAAATGTTCAGCTATGCAGACGGATGTACTATGAGCGGTAAAAAGGATTGTATCGTCAATATCGGCGGTTTCCTATGTATGAATGATGAGGAACTTTTCCAGGCTGCAAAAGAAATCGTTGTTGTATTTGAAGGAATGCCTTCATACGGCGGTATGGCAGGACGGGATATGGAAGCTATGGCTATCGGTCTAAAAGAATCCCTGCAATTTGAATACATTGAACACAGAGTCAAGCAGGTACGCTATTTAGGCGACAAGCTCTTGGAAGCCGGAGTTCCCATAATTGAGCCCGTAGGAGGCCATGCAGTATTCCTCGATGCAAGACGCTTCTGCCCGCACTTGGATCAGCTTCAATTCCCGGCTCAAGCTCTGGCCGCAGAACTTTATATAGAATCCGGAGTTAGGAGCATGGAACGAGGTATCGTTTCAGCAGGACGCGATCCCAAAACCCGCGAAAACCACATACCTAAACTTGAAACCGTCCGCTTAACTATCCCCCGCCGTGTTTATACCTATAAACATATGGACATTGTAGCAGATGCAGTTATTAAGCTATACAAGCACAAGGAAGTTATAAAAGGATTAAAGTTTGTTTATGAACCTAAACAACTGCGCTTCTTTACGGCACGTTTTGAGCATATTTAAGCTTACAAGGTAAACAAATCACAAGTTTACCTTTACACTAGGCTGTTTATCCTGTCTTTCTGTAAGACATTCTGCAAGACAGGTATTTACAGCCTAGTTTTTTTATACTCTAAGGTAAATCTCGAAAAAACTGAAGTTTTTAGAGGTTCCCTATATCTTATTGCGGCGGGTCTGACTAAACTAAAAATTTTTAAGAGAAGAGGGAAACTTGCGTCTGAACAAGTTGCCCTCTTCCACTAATTCGGAAACTTCACTTTAAAAGAAGCCAATACTTTATCCGTTGACGGGCGGGCATCTATATTTACGATTAAATTCTTTTTTGTATAATAGTCTATCAATGGGGCGGTTTGATTTCTGTAAGTTTCAAGACGCTTTTGGACGGCTTCGATTTTATCATCGGGACGGATAATGAGCTCTCCCGAACATGAATCACAAACACTTTCTTTTTTAGGTTTTACGAATTCAATATGAAAACTTTTACCGCATGAAGAGCAAACCCGTCTTCCTGAAAGCCGCTTGATAACCTCATCATCGCTTATATCAAAGTTGATAACGGAATGAATCTTTGCAATATTCTCTAAGGCATCAGCTTGAGCAATCGTACGGGGGAAGCCGTCGAGGATAAAACCGTTTTTAGTATCATCCTTTTCCAATCTTTCCTTTATAAGGGCAATTGTGAGCTCATCGCTTACCAATGCCCCGGAATCTATTACAGCCTTAACCTTTTTTCCCAATTCGGTTTGTTCCTTGATTGCAGCTCTAAAAAGATCTCCGCTTGAAATGTGCGGAATCTTATACGATTTTGAAACCTCAAAAGCGAGGGTTCCCTTTCCGGCTCCCGGAGGGCCCAAAAAAATACAGTTCATTTTTTCTTCCTTTTAAAAAATATTCAATCAAAGTTCTTATATAAAGAACCTTAAATTGCGTGTATTGGTCATCTTAGATAAATGGCCTATTATATAGGTTCCTACCATTGCGGTTAATGCATCAATTGCGGCAGCTACCGAGCCTATAAAAAAGACAGCCGGGCGCAAAATTAAAAACCCCGATTCAAAACCGCGTCCGTAAATTGCACAAACGGCAACAAGGGAAACATATGTTCCTGTTATAGGAAAACGGCCTAAAAAAAATGAAAAAAGGGTAGAAATACCGACAAGCCAAAATCTATCCTCTAAACTTATGCCTAAACTGGAATAGGACTTTAAAATTACGATAAAGCTGATGGTAACTACCATCGCACTTCCTGCCCTGCCGAAAACCGAAAAGACAGGCAAGGATACCGAAGAAATTCTCCTTCTGACACCCAAACTCTCATTAGAATGCCGTAATAAAACCGGCAAGGTTAGATTGGTATCTCCCGAAAAAAATGCCGCACAAACAGGTGCTATTGAAGCATAAAGCACCTTGTAAGGATTTACATCCCTGCATAGTATTTTTAAGATGATAGGATATATGATTAGGGCAATTATAAAAAAATCTACCAATAGAAGAACAATTAAACCCGTAAAAAATTTGGTAGAAAGCATCGCCTGAAACTTGATAAACCAATTTACGGACACGGCTATAAGCCCTATTGAAAACATATCAACAAAAAAAGCCATAACGGCATATGAAACTCTGGATATGGAATCAAATAGTGTCAAAACGGGTTTTGATATATTTTTATCTACAGCGCAGGCCGCTCCTGCAAAACCTGCAAAGATACAAAGCGGGAGTATATAAAGGCCATCCATAAAGGCTTCAAATGCGCTTGAAGGAAAAAGCCTTAAAAAAGATTCCGCAATACCTAAATTTTCAACGGCGCTCGTTTCTTCAACAAAAATAGGAATTCTCGGCATAGAACTTATAGATATGGAAAGCAAACCTAACAGGGCTGCCAAAAAAGATGACAGAATAATAAACACGGCAATATATATCGAAAGTTTTAACAAGGAGCGGCTTTCGCGTAATTTAGATATACTCACAGTAAAGCCGAAAAATAAAACGGGATATAAGGAATAGCGGCCGAATTGAATGGCAATATTGGAAACAAAATCAATAGCAACGTTAAAAAAAGCGCTATCGGAAGAAGAAAGGGCTGCAATTATAATACCTAGTACGGCCCCTATAAGATATTTTATCCAAATTTTCATAACTCATTTTACAAAAAGAAAAAGATTCAGTCAATACGTAGACTAAAGGGCTTCTCCTGTTTTTTGAAGAAGAGAGTCTAGTATGCTCCCTATGTCTTCAAGGCCGTAAAGAGTAAAGTAAACTTTCCAGAATTTAAAGGAGGAAGAATTAAGCATTTCCTCTGTAGGAACAAAATTATGGTCAAAGTATTTATCCGGCTTGTATATTAGATTGGGATTTTTTTCGGCATAAACTACAATGGTTTTAAAATTATATCCGTCACCTGCGATTAAAGAATCAAAAAGAGTTTTCATTGACTTTTCATCAATATTATTTTCAAAACAAAAAAGAGATTTTAGCTTAATATTTGAGCCCAAAACAATGTTTTCGATTTTGTTACGGTAGCAATAAACTTCTTCAATTTCCTTTAAAGAAGAAATATCCAAATCCTTTATTTCGTTGGAATCACAGTGAAGCCTTTGAAGTTTTGTGTTAAGGTTTATCAAGAGTGTATCAAGCCCGTTTTTTCCGCAATCCAAAAACTTTAGCTCCTTGTTTTGAAAAATAGACAAATCGTCAAGCCGGTTTTCCCTGCAATTAAGATGAGTTAACTTTACATTTTTACTTACATCCAAATTTTTTAAACCTGCATTTTCGCAATAAAGCTCCTTAAGCTCAATGTTTTTTGTAAGGTCTAGAGCTTTTAGGTTTACCGAGCTTATATCAAGATATTCAAGATGAGAGAAAGAAGAAAAATCCACCTCGTGAATTGCTGTTTTAGCTAAATTGAGTTTTTTTAAGCCTTTTAAGGAAGAAAAATCAGGCCTTTCCATTTGCTTGTTCCCTTCAAGAACCAAATTTTCAAGAACAGGGCAATCTAAAAATTCTATATTTTTCAATCCTGAAAAGGAAATATCCAAGAGCCTTAAATCGGGAGCCTTAATTATTTTAACTTTGTTTAAAATTCCTGAGTCAAGTATTTTAAGCTCCTTAACATCTCCTAACAGGGCAATAGAGTTCTTTGCTATAAATACTTCAATTTCGGAACCGTCGGCAGGAATTTCCGAAGGAACGGCACCTTCAATTTTGACGTTTTTATCGGCAATAAGACTTAAACTTATTTTTTTATTTACAGTCTCGAACTCAAAAATAATGGATGCTTCATTCAAGGCTTTTTTATATAAGTCATTAGCTTTATTTGCCGAGTCATCCTTATCGGTACCCGATTGAGCTGCCCCGTCCTTTTTATTTTCTAAAGTTTGTCCGGCCTGAGAGTCGACCTTAGGCTGTATTTCTTGATGTTCAGTCTCATCTTCCCGTCCCTTTCCGGAACATGAGAAAACAAAAAGGCTAAAAACAACAAGAGCAGCAAATTTACAAAAGTTTTTTATCATAGCCGGACTCTTTATAAGATTAGTTCATTATGTAGGTTTTAATCGGCGGAAAACCGTTAAACTCTACGGACGCATAACTGGAGGTATAAGCACCTGTTGTAAGGAAATATACCCTGTCACCCGGTTTAAGGTTAATGGGAAGGCTGTATTTATAGTCTTCATACATAATATCCATACTATCGCACGTAGGGCCTGCCAAAACAACCTCTCCCCATTTTTTGCAGCCTTCATCCTTATCTGTAATAATCGGGTATTTTAAGGACTCGTTCAGAGTTTCGATAAGACCGTTAAAGAGCCCAGTATCCAAATATACCCATCTAAAGAGGGCTGTATTGTTCTTGCGCGAAATCATAACAACCTCGGTTACCAAAACACCGCTGTCGCCTACAAGTGAGCGGCCGGGTTCCAAAATAATGCGGGGACGATCTTCACCGAAGTCGTCTTCCAAATATCTGGTTATTTCTGAAGCATACTCGCTTAAATCGTTTGCAGGCGTAACATAAGAAGCGGGAAAACCTCCTCCCATGTTGACCATTTCGAGCTTAATATCCTCTTCTTCTTCCAAAGAATCCATTAGGTACTTTGTCTTTGCAATAGCATCATTCCACTGGCCGATATCCCGCTGCTGGCTTCCTACGTGGAAAGAAATACCGTAAGGAATAAGCCCCGAATCTCTGGCTTGAATGCAAAGATCATAAGCCATATCGGGATGACAGCCGAATTTTCTTGACAAGGGCCAGTCGGCACTGGTGGTATTTTCAACAAGGATTCTCACATAAACCCTCGAACCGGGAGCAAGTTGGGCTATATTTTTAAGGTCGTCCTTACTGTCTGTAGCAAACATTCTGACACCCTTTTCATAAAAATAAGCAATATCCTTTGCTTTTTTTATGGTGTTTCCGTAGCTGAGTCTGTCAGGGCTTACACCCAATTTCAAAACCTTGTCAAGCTCATAGCGTGAAGCTATGTCAAAACATGAACCCATCTCGTTTAGCATTGTGATAATTTCTTCATGCGGGTTTGCCTTGATCGCATAAAAAATATCCGCATAAGGAAAGTTCTCTCTTAACTTTTGATAATTTTTTTTGATTGTTTTTAGGTTGATAACAACACAGGGCGTTTCCAGATTTTCTGAAAAACTCATAAAGTGTTTCCACTCAGAATCGCTAATGTAATCCTTTCTATCCATTAGGCCGACCTCCCAAAATATAATAATAATAAATTACCTTATAAAGCTATTTTCCATTACTGTCAATAGTATTAAAGGCATAAAAAAGTTTTTTTTAATATTTTTAAGTAAAAAACTTAATATTTTTCTATATGTGTGTATTGAATATATTTCAATTTTATGGTATTATCAACCCTAGAACATATATTATCCTTATACATTCGGAGTCGTTCAAACGGCTCCTTTTTTGTATACGGAAGGCAGAGGAGGTTGAAGTGGAATTTATACAAAAAAAAGATATTCCGTACTTTACCGAATGCGAACCTCTTGTTGAGGGGCTGGGTTTTAAACTGGTAGACCTGAATGTCCTTCACAAAAAAGATGTATGGCAGGTAAAGGCGGTTATAAAATCGGAAAAAGGGGTCGGCATCAAGGACTGCACCTCCGTGCACAGAACTCTTCAGCCTCGCCTTGAAGCCTTACTGGGATCACAGGATGTCACTATGGAGGTAAGCTCTCCCGGAATAAACCGCATTGTGAAGCGGACGGTTGAGTTTTATGCCTTTGCCGGTGAACAGGCCGAGATTTGGGACAACAGTATTACTGATTGGCGGCACGGAATTATAAAGGAAGTCAATTCCGAAGGTATTGTTTTAAATTCTGATAATCAAGACATTAAAATTTCGTATCAGAATATAAAAAAAGCCAGATGTAATCTTTAACGAATAAATTTAGCTTTGTAAGGAGATTTAGTTAAATGTCTGAGGGAATAATTGAAGCAATTCGAGACTTTGCACAAGAAAAAGGGATTGATGATGATTTTGTTTTACACATTGTAGAACAGGCTCTAAAGGCATCCTACAAAAAACAATTCGGAACGGATGCCAATGCCGTGTTCAATGAAGAAACAGGAAAAATATACTCAAAAAAAATAATAACGGAGCATGCAAAAAATCCCGTTTTTGAGATTAGTCTGAAAGAAGCAAAAAATCTTGCCCCCGACTGTGAAGCAGGTGATGAGCTCCTAGTTGAAGTTGATCCTAAAACATTCGGCATAAACTCGGTCAGGGTCGGAATGCAAAGGGCGACCCAGTGCATCAGAGAAATACAAAAAGATTCTCTTTATGCAGAATACAGTACAAAGGTAGGCGAAATTATCATCGGCTACTACCACAGAGAACGGAACGGAAACATATACGTAGATTTGGGAAAGGTTGAAGGCTTGCTTCCTAAAAAATATCAGTCCCCGAGGGATCACTTTGGCCGAAATTCGGCTGCCGGCGAAGAATCAAGAATAAAGGCCCTCGTTAGGGAGGTAAAAAAACACCGCCAGTCTAACGTAGTACAGCTAATCCTTTCGAGAACCGATGCGGAATTTGTAAGACGTATATTGGAATTGGAAGTACCGGAAATTGAAAACGGAATAGTAAAAATACATAACATTGTACGTGAGCCCGGTTACAGAACAAAAATATCAGTTTCGACGGATAGGGATGATATAGATCCTGTAGGAGCTTGTGTCGGCGCAAAGGGTGCCAGAATTCAAGCGGTTATTGCCGAGCTGGATGATGAGAAGATAGATATTCTACCCTATTCGGAGGATCCCAAGGCCTATATAAAAAGCGCTCTTTCTCCGGCAGAAGTCATAGATGTTATGATCTTAGATGCGGAAAAAAGGCTGGCACTTGCAATAGTATCGGACTCTCAACTATCATTAGCCATAGGAAAGCAGGGTTTAAATGTACGCCTTGCAAACCGGCTTGTAGACTGGAACATTGACGTAAAAACCGAAGAACAGTTTAAACAAATGGATATTTACACGGATGCCCGAAAGGCTGTTGAAAACTTATTCACTGATGACACAGGTGATGAAGATGAATACGAGGAGATTTCCAACGTTTCGGAACTTCCCAGCATTACCGAAGATATTCTAACGGTATTGTACAATAACGAAATAGAAGACATACAAGACCTAATCAATATGGAAGATGATGAAATCAGAAAATTGGAAGGTCTTACAGCAGAGATGGCCGATACCCTTCTCGACATTATAGCCAATGCCGTTGAAGTTGTAGAAGACGATGAAGATGAAACTAATGAGGAAAGCAAACCTGTTTTGGAGCATGAGGACGAGACTGAAGAATTCGAATGTCCCGAATGCGGTCATAAAATCACAATTGATATGACAAAATGCCCCAACTGCGGAGTAGATCTTGCTTTTGAATATGAGAACGAAGAGTAGGAGTAATATGGATATAGAAAACACAAACAAACCTGATGTAATTCTTAACAAAAAAAGCGGTAAAACGGCTGATACTAAGCCTGAATCCGGTAAGGCAGACTCTAAAAAGAAATTCGTTGTAAAAGTTTCAAAAAATGCAGCAGGAAAATCCAAGAAGCCTGACTCGGCAGCGGAAGATTCTTCTGCCGGCAAAACTTCCGGAAAACAGGTTATCTCCGTTAAAAAAGTTTCGCCCCAAAGCTCAAAGCCTGTAGATACCTCGACAAAAGAAAAAAGAAACGTAACTCCCCGTGAAGATAAAAAGAGCGAAATACCGCCGGCTAAAATTGAAAATCAAAGCTCCGATTCTGCAAGAAGAGAAGAAAAACAGCCTGAAAGAAAAAAGGCTGAACCTTTTTCTATGACTTCGATAGATTTCGCAAGCAAACGACCTAATGTCAAAGCCGGAAACCTTGCCGACTCAGGAAGAAAAAACAACCGAGGGCAAGGCAACCGCTCACAAAGGCCAGGCGGTCAGGGACAGAGCCAAACAGGACAAGGCCGCCGACGCGAAAGCAATTTTTCGGGAGCCCAAGCACGGGCCTACTCCGACGGAAAAAAGCAAGGCTTTAGAACAGGGCAAGGCGGACAGCAGGGACGAGGCGGAGACAGGCCTCAAAACAGGACAGGCTTCGGCGGCCCAAGGCAGGGAGCAGCTCCGGCACCGATTCCCGTCGAAAAAAACAAGGCTCAAACAAATAAAAAAGCCCATAAGGCCAAAAAAGAAATATACAACAAGAAAAATAAAGAAGATGAATTTTTTGAAGAACGTCTCTTAAATCAAAAGAAAAAGCAAAAAGAAAAGATTCATAATATTCCTAAACAGATCGAAATAATGGAATCCATTTCGGTTTCCGAATTGGCCAAGAAGATGAATCTAAAGGCCTCCGAGCTTATCGGAAAACTTATGGGCATGGGAATGATGGTTACGATGAACCAGTCCATCGATGCCGATACGGCAACGATTCTTGCATCGGAATATGACTGTGATGTTAAAATTGTAAGCCTCTATGATGAAACGGTTATCGAAAGCAAGGCAGACGATTTATCAGAACTGAAACCCAGACCTCCCGTTGTAACGATAATGGGACATGTTGACCACGGTAAAACCAAAACCCTTGACGCAATAAGAAGCTCTAATGTTATAGCAGGAGAATTCGGAGGAATTACTCAGCACATAGGAGCTTATACGGTAAACACCCACGGCGGCAAGATAACTTTCCTAGACACTCCCGGACACGAAGCCTTTACAATGATGCGTGCACGAGGAGCCGAAATTACGGACATAGTTGTTTTGGTAGTTGCGGCCGATGACGGCGTAATGCCTCAAACCATCGAAGCTATAAACCATGCACGAGATGCAAAGGTTCCCATAATAGTTGCAGTAAACAAGATTGATAAGCCTGAAGCAAATGTTGACAAGGTTAAAACCCGCCTTTCCGAATTAGGCCTCATGCCTGAAGAATGGGGCGGAGACACAATGTTTGTCGAAATTTCGGCTTTAAAAAAATTGGGACTGGACAACCTCTTAGACACAATCTTACTGCAAGCCGAAGTTCTTGAACTAAAGGCCAATTATACATGCAATGCGGAAGGAAAGGTTATAGAATCCCGCATTGACCACGGAAGAGGTGTAGTTGCAACCATTATCGTTCAGCGCGGAACCTTGAGAACGGGAGACCCCTATGTTGCAGGTATTTATTCAGGGCGTGTAAGAGCCATTTTCAATGACAGGGGAGAAAAAATAGAAGAAGCTACCCCAAGTATGCCCGTCGAAATCCTAGGACTTGAAGGTATGCCGAATGCAGGAGACCCCTTCCAAGTTACCGATTCCGAGCGCATAGCCCGCCAGATTTCGGACAAGAGGCAAGAGCTTAAACGCTTTGAAGATTCAAGGAACGTTAAGAAGGTTACCCTCGATAACCTCTATGAAACCATTCATGACGGAGAAATCTTGGAACTCAAGGTTATCATAAAGGGAGACGTTCAAGGTTCTGTAGAAGCCTTAAAGCAATCATTGGAAAAACTTTCCACTCCGGAAATAAGGCTTAACGTAATACATGCTTCGGCAGGAGCTATCAACGATTCCGATGTTATGCTTGCAGCAGCCGACTCGAATGCCCTAATCATAGGCTTTAACGTGCGCCCCACTCCTCAGGCCAAACTATTAGCTGATCAAGAAAAGGTCGATATAAGAAAATACACTGTTATCTACAAGGCTGTTGAAGAAATTCAGCTTGCGATGGAAGGAATGCTTTCACCCGATATCAAAGAACAGGTTATCGGTATGGTCGAAGTCAGAAATACCTTTAAGGTTCCGAAAATCGGGAAAATTGCCGGCTGCTATGTTCTTGAAGGCCTCGTAAAGAGAAACTGTGCAGTCCACGTTATCAGAGACGGCATAGTCGTTCACTCGGGAAAACTTTCCTCGTTAAAGAGATTCAAAGACGATGTAAAAGAAGTTGCTGCAGGCTTTGAATGCGGTATCGGCATCGAAGACTTTAACGACATACAGGTCGATGACCAGCTTGAGATTATCGAAATGATTCAGGTTGCCCGAAAATTGAGTGACAGCGAAAAATATAAGGCTCCCGAAATTAAAGAAGAAGGAAAAGAAGCTGATGAGTGAGTTTAGACTTGAAAGATTGGGCGAGCAGATAAGGGAAGAAATTTCGAGTCTTATCTGCTCAGGCAAAATAAAGGATCCGAGGGTTTCTTCTCTTCTTTCAGTAAACAGGGTAATCGTTTCGGGAGACCTTGCTTATGCAAAGGTCTATGTTTCAAGTTTTTTAGATGAACATAAGACCAAGCAGGGGGTAAGGGGCTTGGAAAATGCATCGGGCTTTATAAGAACAAGCCTTGCAAAAAAACTTCATATAAGGCAGTGTCCTGAACTCAAGTTTATATTCGATAAGAGCATAAAAGAAGGAATCGACATGGTAAACAAACTTGAAAGCCTTGAGTATTTTACCGACCCCGATGAAAACACTGAAAAAACAGCCGATACCTCTGCAGCCGAATAAATTCTATCGTAAAAATGGAATTAAATAAAAACCTTATCGTCCCGTTTGCAAAACAAGCGGGACTTACCAGCTTTGCTTCAATGTCGGCGGTAAAAAAAGCCCTTTTAACAAAAAAGGTAGGCCACACAGGAACTCTTGATCTTTTTGCAGACGGTCTTCTTGTGCTTCTTACAGGAAAGCTAACCCGCCTCGCCGATATAATTTCAGCCGAAAAAAAAACCTACGAAGCATGGATAGAATTCGGAACAGAAACGGATACCCTCGACCCTGAAGGCGAGCCCGTTTTGACCGCCCCGCTCCCCTCTTACAAAAATTTAGCGGAATCCATACCCTCTTTTTTAGGAAAAATACTCCAAAGACCGCCCGAATTTTCTGCAATAAAAATAAACGGAAAACGGGCATCCGACAGAACCAGAAGCGGCGAAAAGATAGAAATTGCAGAGCGGGAAATAGAAATTGTTAAACTTGAGCTTAAAAGAATAATTACCGATGGCGGTCTGGAATTTATGGAAAAAGATTTTTTTAACATAAACACCGAGCTAAAAATAAAATATACCCATATAAGCGTAGAATGCTCAAAAGGAACCTACATACGCTCCCTTGCAAGAGACCTTGCAAGGAAGGCATCTTCTTGTGCCCATGTCAGGGCTTTAAGAAGAACTGCTGTAGGAACCTTTAAACTTGAAGATGCGGCAGGTTTTAGCATTTTAAATGATTTTTCTGCAGCGCCGGAAAAGTTTTATAAAAAGTTTTATAAACAAAAAGAAATTGATTTTTCTGAAATAAAGGCAAAATCTATTATTTTTTCCCCTGAGGCGGCAGACAACATTGGTTTAGCTAAAATTTTCTTGGATCAAAGCTATTTAAATGATTTTTATGACGGAAAAAAGATGAGATTTAATTGGTTTTTAAATGCCGATGAAGTTTTAGAAAAGGCCAAAAACTCCGGCATAGAAAATAAAAAAATATGCGTCTTCTGTAATAACTTATGGACCGGTATCATAGGAATAAATAAAAACTATTTGAAATATGAAACCGTTATAAAAAATTAAAGGTTATAAAAAGGCTTACCGTTTTTTACTAAAACGCTAAGCCTTGATTCTTTACCTTACTGTATTGCATGTCTTCCTGAAGGGGAAGCCGAACACCTTATCCCATAACTTGTAACAACCCTGTCCCCTAAGATTTTCGTTTCACGGCCGCAATAAATACAATGCGAACCATCGGATATAATAGCATGTTTTTTTGATATGCTTGCAGGACAATTATACCCGTTATCATCACTTTCCAAGTTAGGCCCGACGGGTCTGACATCTTTTCCGCAATATTTGCACTTCATAAAAATATCTCCTGAAATTTCTTTGTTTATATTATTTTCGGCATTATAGCCGATTTACATTAAAGACATATTTTAATATTTAGTTACATCTTCAGTATTTGTATTCACAGAAGATTTAGCTAATTTTAAAAACATAGCCAAGAGAGTATTAGAGCACTATTTTTACCAAGAAAAATGGCAACGAAAAACACAAAAAAATGCAACTATTGACAGATCATAAAGCCAATGTTAGAATGTAGCTATAATTATTTTAAAGAGGAATATATGAAAAAAAATATTGTGCTATTTTTAATTTTGTTGGTGTCATTCCGGATTTTTGCCGATTACAAATCCGAATATGACAATCTGCTCTCGGCAAGAAATTTAGAAGGAATTGCAGCTCTTTTACCAAAATGGGAAAAAGCTGAGCCCAAAAACCCTGAACTCTATATTGCCTATTTTAATTATTATCTGCTTAAAGGTCAAAGGTCTACACATTCATTGGATACCTATAAGAAGGATAATACTAATTCCTTGGCCTTGGTGGATCAAAAGACAAATCAAATAGCGGGGTATTTAAACAATAATATCTGGTACGAAAAAGAAGATGTCGATAAAGCCTTGTCATATTTGGAGAAAGGATTAAAATTCGGTAAAAACCGCTTGGATATGTATTTTGGAAGAATTCATATTTTAGGCGAAATAGGAGAATATGAAAAGCAATCACAAAAGATTATAGAAGTTCTAAAACTTGGAAAAGAGATAAATCATAAATGGCTTTGGAGCATGAATGAGGTAATTCCAGCATCAGAAAGTGAACACTTTTTTCTAATTTCGATAAACGAGTATTATAAAGCTTGGCTTCAAAAAAGTCTCCCTCAAACCCTAAGTGCTGCAGAAAAAACATGTGAAGCCCAATTGAAACTATATCCTAAAAATATCGAAGTTCATAAATATTTGGCTTTGGCATATATCGATCAAGGAAAATTCAAAGAGGCTTTAAATGTGCTGTTAAAAGCCGATAAACTTGCAAATGAAGATTATGTAATTATCTTTAACATAGGCAGATGCTATGAAGCCCTAAAGCAATACGACAAGGCAAAAGAATACTATCTTCGTATGAAAAAAAATCCCAACAAACAAGTTCAAGATATAGCAGAACAAAAACTTTCAGAGCTAAAAAATTTAACCAAATAGTTTTTACAAAAAAAAACGTGTAATCGGTACTAGGCAAAAACACCGATTACACGTTATCTAAACCCTTGAATTCCTGTCAAAATATAATTAGAATAGTTTACAAAACCTTTTATGGGAGAAACAAAAATGCTCAAAACCGAAAAAGCCGGAATAGAAGAAGCAAAAACTATTTTAGATATCTATAACGACAGTAACAAGGTTTTCGGAGTTGTACCGGAACAAGATATAATCGAAACCTTTGAAAATATGATAAAAACCGAAAATACATATATTCTATATGAAGATAATCAGGCAATCGGATTTATATCACTTAAAGATAAAAATACCCATGGACTTATTTCAGCCATATACATCAAACATAAAATACAAAGAAAAGGATACGGTAAATACATTTTAAATTTTATTGAACAAGAAGCAAAACATATAGGTTTGGAATATCTTATACTAAAAGCTCTTAAAATGTTTGAATGGACAATAGAATTTTATAAAAAAAACGGCTTTACAATCTTCAATGAAAGAGAAGACAAGATGCCGTTTATAACTGAATATATTCCGCCGGCAAAATGGGAAGCCGTAATGATAAAAAGGATAATGACATGCAAAAATATAAAAAAATGAGTGATGGATAAATATTAAAAAAGAGATTAAATATCTAAATTATTAGTTTAATCTCTTTCATAAAATCAAAGGGATGGATACACGAAATATTAAAATGGTTACAAATATTAGGAATCTTTACACTCCTTTTTATGGGAACCTCTAAAAACTTCAGTTTTTTAGAGGTTTACCTTAAGCTTACTTGTATAATTTTTCAGGGCAACCGCACCGGAAATAAATAAAAGTTATAAAAAGCGTACTTGATTTTTTTTATGTATAACATTAGAATATTTTGCTATGAAAACAAATAAGCTGCTTATATATTACGTATTAGTTGTTTCCCTAACTTTATTTGCTGTAAGCTGTTCAAAAATTAATAATTTTTTTAAACAAGATAAAAACGGCTTGCCTAACCGCAGCCTTCCGGAAGCAGGACCTCGGGTTATTGCAGGCACCATGTCCATAGTAGAAATTTTAGATGATCTAGGCTATAAAAATGTCGCAGGAGTTCCTTCAAGCCGTCATCCCATGCCAGAGCTTTATGCAAAGGCCGAAAAAATAGGAATGCCGCAGCAGCCGGATATTGAAACGGTAAAACGGCTGAATGCGGATATCTATTTGGCCTCACTCGGATCAAAACCTACATTGGATAAGATATTTCAAAACCAAAACATAAAAACGGAATATCTCGATTTAAATTCCTATGAAGCATGTTTAAATACAATCAGACATCTGGGAGAAATGACTTCAAAACAAAAAAATGCGGAACATGTGATTCAAACTATTGAAGCTAAAACCCTCGAAGTACGCCGCTCCATTTACGGCAAAAAAAGCCCAAAGGTATTGATGCTTTTAGGTTCGCCTAAAAAGCTGATGATGGGAACAAAAAACTGCTACACAGGAAGCCTGATGGAGGTTTTAAAAATTCACAATATCGCAAACGATATCGGAGACTTCGACAAGTCCTATGTTCCCATAAACATAGAAGAAATCGTAAAACATCAGCCCGATGTCATCATACGCCTTACCCATACAAATTCCGAAGATACCGCTGAGAGCCTCAGGGCAGAGTTCGCAAAGAATGAAATTTGGCAGAAGGTAAAGGCCGTGAAAGAGGATAAAATCTATGACCTTGACAGTAATTTATACACCGTTTCACGGAATATTAAAATAATGCAGACGATCGAGAATTTAAAAGAAATAATCTACGGAGAAACCGAAGACTAAATTCTAAAAGGTAAAAAAAATGCAAGATGAACGCCGAAAAAAAATGCTTATCTTTCTCATTATCTCTTGTATTCTTTTGGCCGTATCCGTGTTAGCAGCAATCTATTTCGGAAGCACAAAGATACCTGTCGGTGAAATTATAAAAATTATATTTTATCATGAAAATTCGGATGTTTCCATAATTATTTGGGACATAAGAATTCCCAGAATTATTTTAGCCCTCATAGTCGGGGCAAACCTTGCCGCTTCAGGAGCCCTTCTCCAAGCGGTTATCCAAAATCCCTTAGCAGATCCCGGAATAATAGGTATTTCGAGCGGAGCAAAGCTGGGGCTTTTACTGGCTCTGTTGATTTTTCCGCAATTTGTTACGGCCGCTCCCCTTTTCGCATTTATAGGAGCTATGGGGGCTGCCGTTTTGGTTTACCTTTTAGCTTGGAAAGGCGGAGTAAAGACCGTCCGCCTTATTTTGGCAGGCGTTGCAGTAAACGCTTTTTTTGCAGGGATAAGCTATCTTATAACCGTGTTAAACAGCGACAAGATTCAAAACATCATGCTTTGGCTCAGCGGAAATCTTTCGGGACGAAGTATGTACGATGTTAAGCTCATCCTGCCCTACTCCCTCATAGGCCTTGCAGCCGCCATTGCAGTAATTCGCCCAAGCAATCTCCTCTTATTCGGAGACGAAAAGGCCGGCAGTTTGGGCTTAAACATTACAAGGAGCCGAATCTTAATTTCGCTAACAGCCTCTTTTTTGGCGGCTATTTCTACCTCCCTTGTCGGAGTCATCAGCTTTGTCGGCCTTGTAATTCCCCATATTGTAAGACTTATTACGGGACCTAACTATAAATATCTTTTACCCCTTTCAATATTAAACGGAGGAATATTTTTACTGATAGCCGACACCTTTGCACGCACAATAGCGGCTCCGATAGAATTGCCTGTCGGCACCCTGATGGCCCTAATCGGAGGTCCCTTTTTTGTATATCTTTTAAGGAGGAAGTAAATGGGAGAACAGCGGGCAGTAATACTACTCGCTGTTCAAATAAAACTAAAATAGGAGGTGTTCTATTTACTATGCTTTTCAGCGTAGTTTCTTATTTGTTCAAGTCTTTTATATCCGATTTCAGGAGCAATAGTACAGTCGGCACCTATAATAATACCGGTCGTTCCCGCTTCTTTTATCAAACTATCAACATAGTTTTCAATCGCAGTATCGGGGCCTACATCGATAAGAGTGCCCCTGTTATTATCAAACCCGCCAAGGACACAAGCATTGCCGAAGAATTTTTTTCCTGCTGCTAAGGAAACTTTTTCAGTGTTTACAGCCCAGTTATACACCTTAGCTTTATAATCTTTATAAAAAGATAGATCATTAGTATAATCGGCATAGCCGCAGATATGAAGAATGTTATTGTCCCAAAGAGAATTTATTTTATCAAGGACTTTTTTATCCGAAGCCGAAACATATTCTTGATGGAAATTTAAATCGGCATCTTTTGACTGAACGCTTTGCACACTGTAATAAATTCCGTCAAGTTTTGTTTTGCTTTTTAGCTTATCGGCAAGCACAATCAAGTCATCGGCAATTTCTAAAGAAGCTTCCAACATAGCATTCGGGTTTTCAAAAAAAAGTTTAACAAACAAATCGGGCTGTTTTTTATAACACTCCGTATACAACCTTATGTAGTTGAGCGGAGCAAAGATATTATAAAATGCAGCAACTTCACCGTCAAAGTAATCTAAAATACTATTTACCATATCGATTTGCTTATCATACCATGGCGACGAATTTCCTATCGACTTTATTTTTTTAATATCATCAATACTATTAATGTCATTTTTCATAATTGACGGATGACCGAAAAAACCGTCAGACATTATTTTTACCATATCAGGTTTTAAATCGTCATACATTTTTTTTGTGCCGTCAATTGTTACCTGAATAATTCCGTCATCCAATAAACCACGGAACTGTCTGTACTCATCGGCAAAATGCCACCAAAAACCGACAGGAACTCTTTGGACATGTTTATTGTTAAAAACATCCAAAATCAATTTTCTTTTTTCTTTCATGCTTCACACCTCTAAACTATTTATCTTCCAGATAATTATTTAAAGCCTTAAATAATAAATATCCCACATAAGAACCGCCATCAAGAATACCGATACTTTTTTCTGCATAGTAAGCGGCTCTGCCATGAACAGATTTCATGTTCCGTGTTGAGTCAGAACCTTCTTTTGCAATTTTTTCAGACTCTTTTATCAGTTCATCATCCGGAATTTTACCCAAATTTTCCCGAACGAATTTTTCAACGGGAACAAGTGTATCAACAATGGTTTTTTCTCCCGGCTTTGCACCTCCCTTATTCATAATCTCTTCATTAAATTTTGAAAAGCCGGATACAAGTTCTTCCCTAGTTAGCTCTTGTTTTCCTTTAAAAGTTCTTCCCATAGCCATTAGTCCGAATGACAATATGGTACCTAAACTTGAAGGAGCTTTTTCATTAAAAGCCATCGCAGCTTTGAGAATACCGAGGCCTATGTCTTTTCCACTGTCATCTTTAAATGCATTAACAGCCGCATTGAATCCGGCACTCATCGATATACCTAAATCACCGTCACCGTTTTGTTGATCAAGCTCAATAAGGTAATCTTTTTCGTTTTCCATAGTCTTTGCTATTTCAATTAATACATCTAAAATTATATCCTTTGTAATCATAGCCATATCCTATTTTTTATTTGAATTTGTATAGAAGGGCGTATTTGCATCACATAGAAGCAAGGCTTTTAATTCATCATCCAATTTCATAATTGTAATCGACAGTCCAGCCATTTCCATTGAAGTTGCAAATTCTCCTATGTGCGGGCTTATTACTTTTACACCAAGGCCGTTTAAAATATTAAATAGATCCCGATATACAATAAATAACTCTTCAAGAGGAGTAGCACCAAGACCGTTAATCATTACTGCAACTTCATCGTTTTTCGAAAAAGAAATTTCGGTTGCAATTTTATCAAAAATCATTTTTGCAACCTCGGCTGAAGTTTTTAGTTTTGAAACCTCTATACCTACTTCTCCGTGAATTCCCATTCCTATTTCCATTTCATCGTCTTCGATTGAAAAAGTCGGTTTGCCGACTTCAGGAACTATACATGGAGATAAAGCCACTCCCATCGTGCGTATGTTATCAAGAGCCTTTTCCGTAACTGAAACAAGTTTTTCAAGATCATAACCTCTTTGAGCTGCAGCTCCTGCAATTTTGTAAGCAAAAACCATTCCCGCAACTCCCCGGCGCTTATCCTTAGCATCAATCGGTGATGAGGCAATATCATCCATTACTCTTATTTCTTTGACCTGTATACCATCCATTTCAGCCATCGACATTGCCATTTCAAAATTAAGTTTATCTCCACCGTAATTTCCATACAGACATAATACACCTTTGCCGAAATTGCAGGCTTTAATCATCTCATACATTTTATTGGCTGAAGGAGAAGCAAAAACATTACCTACAGCACATCCGTCAAGCATTCCATCACCTACATAGCCTAGAAAGACAGGAAGATGGCCGCTGCCTCCCGCAGTAACAATACCGACCTTATTGTCCTTTTTTGTTTTATTAAGAATAACCCGCTTATCCCCATTTAACGACATTATTTTATCTGGATAGGCGTATAAAATTCCTTCTACCGTTTCATCTACAAATTCTTCAGGTCTATTTAATATTTTTTTCATAGGAGCTCCTTAATCATCAATTCTGGTAAATTTACCGTTTTTAATAAACATAGGAACAAGAGATCTTACAGCATCACCTAATTCATTCATATCATAAGGTCCGGATAAGGCATTATATCCTTTCATATTAGCTAAGGTTTCTCTTACAACCACAGGGTCGTCACTGCCGGCCATATCTACCGCTGTTGCCAGCTGCTTAACGACATCATAAGTTTGCATTACAAAAGCATCACCCTGTTTTCCTGTTCTCTTTGTATACTCTCCAATTACACGTATAAATTCAGGCGTATTTATATCGGGAGAATATGCATTCATTATAAAAGAGCCTTCAACTATATCTCCGGCCAGGTCTATCAGTTCTTGTTTTAGTGTAGAACTTGAGAGAATCATTTGAACATTAAAATCCAAATTTTTTGCCTGCCTTACTATATTTGCAGAATCTTGATAATAGGCTACAGGAAAGAAAGCTTCAGGATTTGTTGTTTTTGCTTTAGATATCATCGGAGTAAAGTCGGATGTCTGATTAGGTATATAAGTTTGAAGATCGGTTATTTTTCCGCCAAGTTTTACAAATTCGTTGGTAAATATTTTTGCAATATTATTTCCCCAGTCATCATTTACATTAAGAATGGCGACGCTTTTAATTCCAAGCTTTTTATAAACATAGTCTGCATACTGTGTGGTCTCAATTTGTTGCGTAGGCGTATTTCTAAACATAAATTTACCCAATGATGAAAAATCCGCATGTGATGAAGTGGGCGAATAATTGATAATTTTTGCTTTCTCGTATATGGGAGCGGCAGCCATTGAAGGTGTAGAACCGAAGCCTCCTACTACGGCAAGATATTTTTTTTCTGCAACAATCTTATTTGCAATATTAACCGCTTCTTTTGCATCATTTTTATCATCATAAAAATCTACAATAATTTTCCTTCCGCCGAGAACTCCATTCCCTGCATCATTGATATCCTTTAAAGCAAGCTCCACAGCAATTTTTTCCGTATCACCGTATTGCTTTGCATCTCCGGTTAAAGGACCGTACCAAGCAAAATAGATAGGTTTATTTGCCTTGTCTTCAGTTGTTTTTGCTTCATCCTTTCCTGTACAAGAATTTAATATCAATATAACACTTAATAAACTTAAAATATATATCCTTATTTTTTTCATTTTTCCGTCTCCTTTATTTTTTCAAATAATAATTCACATACGCAGTGACCTTGTGCTATTGTTTTTCCAAGTGTAAATCTCAAATTAGGAAAACAATCGCCTATAGCCTTGTCGCCTTCCATTGTTATGTCGCATAACTCAGCAAGTTCATCATCACAGTAACCTTGTTTTGTCCACTCTTCAACATAAGGACAATAGTTAAAATGAATCAAAAACATATCTTCCGTTTTTTTTACGACTTCCATTTCATAAATATCAAAGTGTGGCTGTGAAGCAAAAACCTCAAGAAACTCATCAATAGTAAAATCTTTTTTTAAAGACTTTTTCATGTTTGCTGCAATATCTTGCCCATACTTATAGATTGCATCTCTTGCAAATTGTTTATCAAGCCCGCGTTCAGCTGCGCATTTTATCATATTACTGATAGTAGCAGCTCTTCTTTGACATATATTACGTTGTCCATCCAAAGCCGGACTGCTTTTCCGTTTTATATTTGTTATAACCACTATATGCCTCCTAAATATAATTTATGCACTTCTTCATTGTTTAATAATTCTTCACTTTTACCCTCCAATCTTATTTTTCCGGTTTCAAGTACATAGCCCCTATCGGAAATAGATAAAGCCATTTTTGCGTTTTGCTCGACTAATAAAACCGTAATCCCTTCATCCCGAATTTTCCTAATCATTTTAAATATTTCTTTAACAATTATAGGAGCAAGACCCAGTGAAGGCTCATCAAGAATCAATATCTTAGGTGATGCCATCAAAGCTCTTCCAATTGCAAGCATTTGCTGTTCACCCCCGGACAAAGTTCCGCCAGCTTGCCAACTACGTTCCTTCAAAATAGGAAACAGTTCAAAAACATTGTTTTTTCCTTTCTCTAATTCAGCTCTAGTTCTAAAATAACCTCCTAGCTCAAGATTTTCTATTACTGACATTCGAGGAAATATTTGTCGCCCCTCTGGTGACAAAGAGATCCCTTTCTTTACAAGTTCATACGACTCTAACTTTGTAACATCCTCACCATTGAATAAAACCGTACCGGATGCCGGTTTTATCAGCCCTGCTAAGCTGTTTAAAGTTGTACTTTTTCCGGCACCATTTGAACCTATTATAGTTACAATTTCACCTTGATTAATATTAAAATTAATTCCACGGATTGCTTTTATTTCTCCGTAACTGACATGTAAATCTTTAACTTCTAAAAGCACTAAACATCCTCCTCTCCAAGGTATGCATTAATAACGGCTTTATCCTTAACTATTTCTTCAGGAGAGTCTTCCGCTATTTTTAGCCCATGGTTTATAACATAAACACTGTCACTAAGAGTCATAACTAACTTCATATCATGTTCAATCAGCATTATAGCCATATCTTTTGATTTTAAACTTTGTATAAATTCAGTCAACTCTATTGTTTCTTGTTCATTCATACCTGCAGCAGGCTCATCAAGCATAAGGAGTTTAGGATTTGATGCCAAAGCCCGTGCAATCTCCAATTTACGCTGTAAACCATAGGGCAAAGAATCGGGCATTTCATACCTAAGATGAATCAGCCCTACTCTATCCAAAAGACTCAAAGCCTTGTTTTTATTCTTTTGTTCTTCAACTTTGTGTTTTTTAGTTTTAAATAAAGCAGAGAATATATCTTCATTTTCTCTGTTATGGCAGCCTACCATTACGTTATCCAATATTGTCATATTCTTAAATAAACGTATATTTTGGAATGTACGTACAATTCCTTTTTCATTTATTTTATGAGGTTTCAAATTCGTTATATCTTCACCGCAAAAATGAATACTTCCCAGTGTAGGTTTATATATACCTGATATTAAATTGAAAAGAGTAGTTTTCCCCGCTCCATTAGGGCCTATAATTCCTTGAATCTTTCCAAGATATACAGACATGTTTATATTATCAACAGCCGTAATACCGCCAAAGCGTTTGGTTACATCCGTTATTTTAAGAATTGGATTCGACATTTAAGTCCTCCTTTTCCATATTTGCTATAGACCGTATTCGTTCAAAATTTATCTTCCCCATAACACCTGAGGGCTTAAATATAACAATCAACACCAATATAAGGCCATATATAATTTGCCGGTAATCGGATAAAAATCTGAGGGCTTCAGGTAAAATCGTCAATGCCAGGGCTCCTAAAATACTTCCGGGTAAACTTCCTAATCCTCCAAATATTGCCATCGATAAAATTAAAATTGATTGTTCAAAGTTAAAAGCATTAGGATCAATGAAACTCATATAATGAGCGTAATAGGCCCCGGCCATACCCGCGATACCCGCCGAAATGGAAAATATAATAACGGTATATTTATATACATTTACTCCAATGGCTCCGGCAGCTAAATCGTCATCTTTTATTGCGCGTACGGCACGCCCATGTTTTGAATTTAAAATTGAATTAATTATATATAAGGCAAATATTAAAAGAACAAGCCCAACATAGTACTTAAATCTGTATGAGTCAAACTCTTTTCCAAAAATTAATATACCCGGTATCCTTGAAATTCCCTGGGGGCCTCTGGTCATCTCCATCCAGTTAAGCTCTATCATTCGCATGATTTCAGAAAAACCTAAAGTTACAATTGCAAAATATCGGCCGCGTATGCGCAATGTCGGGAGAGCCAGCATTGCTCCAAAAATAGCAGCAAATAAAGAGGCTGCTATACATCCGATAATAAAATCAACTTGAAAACGCGTTCCCAGTATTGCAGCAACATAAGCCCCCAAGCCGAAGAAAGCCGCTTGTCCCAAAAGCGTAAATCCTACATAACCCGTAACTAAATTAAGAGATAAGGTCAATATTGAATATATAAAGAACATTATTGCTATTCCAAGATAGTAATTATTGTCAACAAAAATCGGAAAAAATATTGCCAGAACAGCAAGTATAATTAAAACAAATATCTGATTTTTAGCGATTTTTTTAATCATTTTATCTAAAATAATCGATTTTTTTATCATACAGTCCTCCTATACCTTATCTACACTTTTTTTGCCCATTAAACCTGATGGCCGAATAAGAAGAACCAATATCAATATCACGAATGCAACAATATCTCTATATCCTGAACTTATATAAGCGGCAAAAAGAGTTTCAAGCAAACCTATCAATAATCCTCCTATAGCCGCTCCCGGAAGAGAGCCCATTCCGCCAAGAACTGCTGCAGCAAATGACTTTAATCCTACAGATGCCCCCATTAAGGTATCTACTCTTTGATAATACATTGCAACCATCAAACCTGAAATACCGGCAACTGTAGTTCCTATAAAAAATGTAAGGGTTATAACTCTATTTATATTTATTCCCATAAGTCTTGCAGCAACTTGATTTTGAGAAATTGCCCGCATTGACTTTCCTAAGCGTGTACGCGTAACAATAAAAGTTAATACAAGCATTATAATTAAAGTCATAATCAATATGAGAACCTGTATCCATTGAACAACAGTTCCGCCATAAATAGTGAATTTGCCCAGCTTTAATAAATCAGGAAAGTATAATGGAACTGTGCCGAAAATTAAAAGAACGGAGTTATTGATTATAGTCTGAACACCGACAGTACTTATTAAAGATGAAATAGGAGCACCTTTTTTTATTCTTATAGGCTCCAAAGCAATTTTATCCATAAGAGCACCTAAAGAGGCTGTTATAATTATGGAGGTTAAAAATGTTATAATTAGAGCAATAGGAACCGATATATTCATAAAAAATTTTAACAAAATAAATTGACCTATATATGCGGCTAACATATAAAAAGAGCTATGAGCAAAATTAGTCAGCTCCAACACACCGTACACCATATTAAAGCCTATTGTAACCAATGCATATGTACTTCCTATAACCAAACCATTAATTAGTTGCTGCAATAACATCAGTACCTCCATTCAAATCATTTTTAATTACTGATATATCACTGATATATTTATATTGTAAATCAGAATTTTCCGGTTGTCAACAAAAAAATACAAAAAAAATGTTTTTATTTATTTTTTTTGTTTATACCTCTTACAATTTATAAGCTAAAATAATATAATGAAAAATAATTGTTCTAATACCCTAAATTATGTTATACTGTAGTATACATATTTTAAATTTATAAAACTTTAAGGAAAAAAAACTTGTATAATAAAATTTACTATGACAACCGATAAATTGACAACGAAAAAAAAATCCTTAAAGCAGGATGCTTATATAAAGATATACGACCTCGTAACTGACAATACAATCAAATCCGGAGACATAATAAATCTCTCGGATCTTGAAAAATATTTAAAAATAAGCAGAGCTCCAATAAGAGATGCTTTAATAGAACTTTGTAGTGAAAATGTTTTTAAGAGCATCCCCCGCTATGGATATGAACTAATAACGCTCAAACAAGAAGATTTGACAGAAATGCTGAATTACCGATTAGTACTGGAATGCGGTTTTTTAGAAAAAAACTGGAAAGAAGTAGCTAACTGTGATCCTTCCATACTGGACAACTTACTGGAACATACAAGAAAACTAAGCAACACAAATGCAGTAAGTGAATGGCAAAACAATTCAGTATTTCATATAGGCTTATTCAAATTGCATAATAATTCTCATGCTTTACTCAGTTTAGAGCGTACAATGAAAAAAATGACCCGTTTTTTTATTCAAAATTATTGGGGTAAATGGGAAGAAATTCCAAAAAAAGCTTTTAGCTCACACCACGAAAGCATAATTTATGCTATAAAGGAGAATAACAAAGTAAAAGCCTTAAAACACTTGAACTCGGATATAGGAGGCTTTAAAAGGTAAAACCATGGGATTAAAAGAAGCACGCGAACATTTAAAACTATTTTCATTGGAAGACAGGATTATCGAATTCGATAAGTCAAGTGCAACTGTAGACCTTGCAGCTGCAGCACTTGGATGCAAACCCGAATTCATCGTAAAAACCTTAGCGTTTATGGTAAAAGAAACCCCTGTACTCGTTCTTCTTGCAGGATCAGCCCGTATAGATAATGCAAAATTCAGGCAAACATTTCACTGCAAAACAAAGATGATGAATGAAGAGCAGCTTTTCAACTTCATAGGCCATCCTGCAGGCGGAGTCTGTCCTTTCGGGCTTAAAACTCAAGTTTCCGTCTACATAGATGAATCCATACGGCCATTGGATTGGGTCTATCCAGCTGTAGGAACCGAAAATACTGCTGTCCGCATGAATGTTCAAGAACTGGAAAAGGCATCACAGGCGGTAAAATGGGTAAACGTGAGCAAATAATCTAAAATATTACTCCGATACGTGTATCTAAATGCTATATAAGTTGTATATATTAAGAAGCAGGAAAATAAATGAAAAAGAAAATAGCGGCAATACTTATTATTATCTTAGCATTAGGCTTTACTCTTATAGGAATACATCGAGGTGAAGTTGCTGTAGTCCTCAAAAAGGCCGTAAATATATGTATGGAGTGTATAGGAATTGGCTAAGCAAAACAAACAAAAAACACTGAATAAAAAACGTCATGCAATTCAAGCATTAGGAATGTTGGCATTAAATGGAAATCTTATAGGCTTTTTAAGGGGGCAAATCTATAAGGGCCCTATGAAAAAAGTCTGTATGCCTGTTTTAAACTGCTATTCATGCCCGGGAGCTTTGTTCGGATGTCCTATCGGCTCAATACAGGCAACCATTGGAAGCAAAAAATTTAATTTTGCTTTTTATGTAGTAGGCCTATTGTCGCTATTCGCAATAGCCGCAGGAAGATTTTTTTGCGGCTACCTTTGTCCCTTCGGACTTTTCCAAGACTTATTGGATAAGATTCCATTAAAAAAAATTAAGGTTCCGCAAAAAGTAAACAAGGTTTTAAAAAACTTAAAATACTTTATCCTTGTATTTTTTGTCTTTGTTCTCCCCTTTGCCTTGCAGGACAAATACGGAATGAGCGATCCTTACTTTTGCAAATATATTTGCCCGTCAGGTATCCTATTCGGAGCAATTCCGCTTATATCCATAAACCGAGCTCTCACCTCCTCTTTAGGAGCCTTATTCGGCCTAAAATTTACGATTTTAACAATCATTACGATGCTTTCAATGATTTTTTATAGGCCATTTTGCCGCTATTTATGCCCCCTCGGTGCCTTTTTAGGAATGTTCAATCCTATAAGTCTGTACCGCTTAAAAATAAACGACAAGTGCATAAAATGCAGAAAATGCGAAAGAACCTGTAAGCTGGATATTCCGACATATAAGAAACCCAACAGCCCCGAATGTATAAGATGTGGGGAATGTATCAAGGCCTGTCCCGTAAAAGCCATAGAACACAGCTTTCTTTTTACGGAAAACAATAAACTGCAAGCTAAAGCCGAAAGATAGTTTTTTTTAGAATGTATATGTTTAATAATCACAAATATGTCACAAATATGTCACAAATATTGAAAAACATCCTCTACTGTGGTATAATAAAACTATAAGGAGGTGCAAATGAGGAAAAGTTTTGATGATTTAACCATCGCGGACGATTATATGTTTTGCAAAATTATGCAAGATGAAGAAACATGCAAAACCTTCCTTGAAATGACTCTAGCCGATAAAATAGGTAAAATCACATATCTTTCATCTCAAAATGCAATAACTACAACCTCGGAAGCTAAGTCAATATGCCTTGATATTCTGGTAAAAGATGAAACCGGTAAATCCTATGATATTGAAATGCAGGCAGTAAATGAGCATAATCTCGCAAAAAGAATGCGTTACTATCAGGCGGCAATTGATGTTTTGTTTTTAGATAAAGGCGAACACTACAGCAATTTGAATGATAGCTACATAATCTTTCTATGTCTTTTCGATTCTATTGGAAAAGATATGCCCATTTATACCTTTGAAAATATCTGTCTTGAAGACAGGCAAACGCTCTTAAATGAAGGCACAAAAAAGATTATAATAAATGCAAATGCCTTTACAAAGGCAAAAGATAAAAATTTAAGAGGTTTTTTAGAATATGTAAAAACCGGCAAAATTACAACAGAATTTACAGGGAGGATAGAAAAGATGATAGAAAAATTAAAAAACAATGAACAAGCGAGAAGCGAATACCGCTTTATTTCAGGTTTTGAAATGGATGCCCGTTATTATGGCAGACAAGAAGGAATTAAAGAAGGATTAGAAGAAGGAATAAAAGAAGGCAGGCTAGTAGGAATACAAGAAGGTATAGCCAAAGGTTTTGCTGATGGGGCTCACCAAAATAAACTTGAAACGGCAAAAAACTTGCTTGATATAGGTTTATCGGTAGAAAATATTATAAAAGCCACAGGCCTAAGCCGAGCAGAAATTGAAAATCTCTAATTCAGCTTCTAATCTTTAGAGTACAGGAATGTTTTTCGATTGGATAATTTCCGGTTGAAAAAATTTCTATAATCAATTTTCTCAATACCCTTGATTCTTAAATAATGACTAAGTATATTGATTTATAAATTTATAATTATTTTAAACTATAGGAGTTTACAAATGAAGAAGTTACATTTTTATGTACTAATCACAATCTTTGCAGGTATTTTTTTTGCTTCATGTTCAAAAACCGAAGCACAAAGAAATGCAGAAGCAGAAAAATCTTTAACTGCAAGTGAAGAGGCAGCCGAATCGGAATCGACAATTTTAAGCGGCAGCCAAAACCGTCTTACATTTTCAACAAAGGATATTGACGGAAACACGGTTACCAGTGAAATATTTAAAAAATACGATGTTACATTGGTAAATATCTGGGGCACATTTTGCGGTCCCTGCAAAATGGAATTACCCCATTTAGAAGCAGCTTACAAAGCCTATTCCGGTAAAAAAGTAAACGTTATCGCCATTACTGCCGATCTTCCTGAAAACGATGCCGAAACTCTGGCCTTGGCCAAAGAAATATGGAAGGATGCAGGCTGCTCCTTTAAGGCACTTGTAACCGTTGACAGCTTTTTGCCCATGTACGAGAAGATTGCAGGCTTTCCTACAAGTTTTATGGTAGACAAAAACGGAAAACTTATCCCCGGCACCCTTCACCTGGGAAGTTTAAACAAGGCAGGTTTTGAAAAACTTTTTGATACAGCCTTAAAAGCCGTAGGTTCAAAGTAAATTATGCCTTTAACAGTCGCCGGAGCAGGCCCCGGAAATATAGAACTTTTAACCCAAGAGGTTATACATATAATCAAAGAGGCGGATATAGTTGCAGGCTTTGAACGTATAGCTTCCGATGTTAAACCGATAAGGAATGACGTAAAAACTCTAAATGGAATCTCAGGAATTCTTGACCTTCCTATAGAGATAAAAAAAGTTTTAGTCCTTGCCTCCGGAGACCCCTGTTTTTTTGGAATTACCGAGTTTATCAAAAAGAAAAATATAAAAATAGAAAAAATAATAACAGGCATTTCTTCAATGCAGTATTTTATGAGTAAGCTTCAAAAACCATGGCAGTCTATACCCTTTTATTCCTTTCACGGAAGAGAAATAGACTTTTCAGAAATAAAGCATAAGGATAGCTTTTTTATTCTTACCGATAAGACAAACAATCCCGATACAATCTCGGCAAGGCTAAAAAAAGAAAGCTTTAAAGGAAGGCTTTTTGTAGGCTACAATCTTTCGTACCCTGATGAATCGATTGAAGAATATAATATAGGCGATAAAATAACGGTAAAATCTTTTTTAAATACGGTGTTGGTTCAAAATGAAAAATATTAAAGATTCGGAATTTATCAGAGGCGAAGTGCCTATGACAAAATTCAATGTACGGAGCCTGTCTATCGCTCATCTTCAAATAGAAAAAGGCGATAAGTTTTTAGATATTGGTGGAGGCACAGGTTCCGTTTCGATTGAGGCCGCCTTGCAGGGAGCGGAAGTTTCAACAGTTGAATTTGATAAAACGGCATACACTCTCATAAAAGAAAACGCAAAAAAATTCGGAGTAAAAATAAATCTTATTTTAGGGAGAGCACCCGAAGCTCTTTTATCGGCCGAATATAAGGACTTAAATTTCGACAAGTGCTTTATCGGCGGAAGCGGCGGCGGGTTAAAAACCATATTTGAGTATCTGGAAGAGCATTTAAAAAAAGGCGGAATAATTTGTGCTAATTTTATTCTTATAAAAAATTTAAACGAATTTTTAAAACTTCTTGAAAAATACGGATATACCGAGATTGAAGCCGATCTTATTCAAACCGCCTCAATGGGAAAGGCAGGCCTTTTTAAGGGTGAAAATCCTATTTACATTGTAAGGGCTTGTAAAAACTAAACTTTCAAAAACTAAATCGAAATTAAAAAATTCTCTCGCGTAAAAACGCGCAAAAACCGGCTATAAAAAAAATTATTGGTACACTTTCTAAAACGAGAGAAAGAAGAGGAATGCGTCCGATAGTAAAAAAATTAGTATTTATAAAGCCGAAATATACAAGGGTATCGGTTAAAATCGAAATATACATCAAAAACACGCCGAGCACAAAAAGAATCATTGAAACTTTTTTTGTTTTGCTCCATACTATAATTCCAAAAAAAACGGCGGCGGCACCTAGAAACAGTTTTACAAACAATAAAATAGGATAACCTTCCGATAAAAATTTAAGCAAATCATTCATTATTTAACCCTTCATTCCGTAGTTGAGTTTTAAGGAAATTCTCAAGCTCGGTGTATATCCTTATTTTCGGCAATATCGACGGAATAGTAAAATAAGGAGACAAAAGAATATGAGAATCCAAGGCATCCTTAAAAAAAATCTCATATTTTTCTTCACTCAATTTTGGAAAAAGATAGCAGCCATCAATATTCCAAAACATGGAACATAAGTCTTTGATTCGCTTATAAGATTTTATGTTCTTTGCAAGCTGCTGTTTTTGCTTTTTTCCTCTAGCTGAATTTATCAATTCTGCATCCGAAAGCTCGCTTTCATATTCCCACAATTTAATAATTCTTATCAAATCAAAAAAAGCCCTAGCTAGTACTTCTTTTTCGGCTGCAGAAACAGCACAGGATAAAATAGGAAGAGCATCTTTAGAAACCGCAATTTTTATTGAAGTGCAAAACGGAGGATTAACAAAAAAAACTTTTTTTTTCTTTAGGTTTTCAGACGAGGGTAAAAAAGGTTTCCAAATATTTTCCATCATATAAGACTCAAAATCGGATTTCTTATCTTCCGTTTCCAAAAACGAAAGGGCATTGCTCCATTCCGAAAGGAGGTAAAAATGAGGGTGCTCGGGGAAAAGGGAATTTAAGGCCTTTTTAAGCCTGTAATCGCCTGAAGAAGGCAGGAAGGCATTTAAGCCCTTATCTATACTCTGTTTAAAAACTAAAGGAGCTTGATTTTCCCTTCTACCCAAAATTGACATTCCTCCGTCAAGGTACATATCCAAAAGTCTTACGCTTTTTTCGGTATAAAGATAAAAGCCCCGTGCTCTTTTTACATTCCCATATCGGTTTCTTACTTCATCATAAAAATTCATTATGTTCATTTTCGCAAAAAAAAGCTCTTTATACAAGAGGCTAGGGAAAAATCACTAGAAAGCCTTTTTAAAATCGAGCTCTCTAAAATCTGCCATGAGACATTTTATCCTCTTAACATTTTCCTTTTTTTTGATATAATTATCTTATGATAACACTTATAACCGGAGGATCAAGGAGCGGAAAATCGGCTTATGCCGAAAAACTTTTAGACAGCATAGATGATGTTGTTTATATAGCCACTGCCGAAATCTATGATTCTGAAATGCAGGAAAGAGTAAAAAAGCATATTAAAAGACGCAATCCAAAATGGCGCACCTATGAGGGATTTTTAAATTTAGAAAAGGCCGTCAAAGAAGAAAAATATTATTTACTTGACTGCATAACAAATTTAATTTCGAGAGTTCTTTTTCAAATAACAGAAAAAAAAGAAAAACCCTGCGAAGAAGATATTCAAAAAACAATCGAAACATCCTTAACTCAAATCAAAAATCTTATTTTAGAAATAAAAAAAATAAACGGCTCCTTAATTCTTGTAACCAATGAGGTCGGCTCTTCTATTGTACCTATGCATCCCGTGTCAAGAGCTTTTTCGGATATTCAAGGAATAGTAAATGCAAAAATTGCCGAACTCGCCGATGAGGTCATTCTCTGCGTTTGCGGTTTACCGATAAAAATAAAAGACGGAACATCAATATGAAAGGTTTTATTTTAGCTTTGCAGTTTTTTACACGTATTCCAATCAACATAAACATAGACTTTAACGAAAAAAATATTAAAAAAGCTTTTTATTTTTTACCTCTTATAGGAGGACTTATTGCCGGCATTGTTCTTATCCCCGTCTACTTTCTTCCGCAAAAATATCTTGAAATATCGGCATTCTTAAGTCTGCTCCTATATTTATTTTTAACAGGAAGTATACACCTTGACGGGGTCGGAGACACGATAGACGGTTTTTTTTCTGCAAGAAAAAAAGAAAAAATATTGGAAATTATGCAAGATCCGAGAATAGGAACCTATGGGACAATAGGGCTTAATGTCTTTTTGCTCCTTAGATACATAAATTATTCTACCATAATGCCTGATGCAGGGCTGCTTATAATAGCCGGAATAACTTCGAGGCTTGCAGGATTAGGCACGGTTGTGTTTTCAAAACCGGCAAAAGAAACAGGACTTGGCCTACTCTTCCATAAGTCGGCATCAAAGTTTAGTTTTTTCTTTTGGCTGCTCCTAGTATGCTTCTTATCTCTTTTTACGCCGGAGATAGCTGCTTTTTCAAAAATGCAAGGATCATTTGTTTTAACTGAGCGCATAAAATATTTGCTTTTTCCCTTAACCGTATTTATTCTAACATTTATCATAATAAGAATTTCATATAAAAAAATAGGCGGCACGACAGGTGATGTAAACGGTCTCATTGTAGAATTAACGGAACTTGCAGTTTTAAGCTCAAGTTTTTTTATTTCAAATTAAATCAAAAAAAACGGCGGACAATGCTCACATTCAAAAACAGGAATTTTTGGAGGCAATACGTAAGGATAGAATATGAAAATAGTTTTTATAAGACACGGAATAACGGTAACAAATAAAAAAAAGGTATTCAGCCTGGATAACAGCCCCTTGGCAGAAGAAGCCTATCCTATGCTTGATCTTTTAAAACCTAGATTAAAAGAATTTAATTCATTTAAAGTTTATTCAAGTCCCTTTAAAAGGGCATTACAAACGGCCGAGTACTTAGGATTTAAAAATATTCAAACCGATAAAAGGCTACAAGAATATAACTTCGGTATTTTTAAGGGCTTAACATTTGAAGAGACGCAAAAAAAATATCCTATTGAAGCAAAAAACTGGATTGAAAACAACGATATCTCAGCTCCGCCTGAAGGCGAAACATCCTTTGAACATTTTAAAAGAACTTCCGACTTTTTAGAAGAGTTAGCCTTAAAAGACGAGGATAGCATAATCGTAACCCATTACGGTACAATAACAATGGCTTTAGCTTGGGCATTGGATAATTTTTCTTTAAGAAATAAATTTGCTCCTAAAAATTCAGCAGTCAGCATCTTAGAAATCTTTTTATCCGATAATAAAAATGAAATTACTTATAAAGGCATTGAAGTTTTTAACGGATTTTAAATACGATAATGATAAAAAGGATAATAACATGCAAATAAAACTTATAGATTTCTACATAAAAAACGGCTTACACAATATTGAAGATTATAACATATCTTGTTATGGAATATTAAAATAAAAAACATAAATAGTATTTTTAATTATGAAAGAAAACATTAAACCCGATACAATTAAAGACCTTCTCGATTCACACCTTAAAAACGATAAGTTTAAAACCCTTGAACCGATTCAACTGGAAGATCATACTTACACGGATTTATTTAAGGGAATAACCGGCGGCAATGAAACTTTTGCGGTAAAATTACGGCAGAAAACGGAGAGTATTAAAAATTCAATTAAATATTTAAATGCTTTAAATGACAGTGAAGACTTTATTTTAAAATATAAAAACTTTATTGAAACTGACGATTACTATATTTTTATAAGCGAATGGCTTGAAGGTTGTCAGCCTACCAAAACCGATAGATATCTGATAAAAGATTTTTTTAAAAAACTTGCACATCTAAATTTAAATAACACATCTTCGAGCTCTTTTTCTTCAATGTATTTGGACGGTAAAAGCTATCCTTCAATTGAAGAGATGATAAATGCGGAAGCCCTCCCCTATCTTGAAATATACAGGGGTAAACATGATAAAAAAATTATTAAAAAAAATATTGAAAATTTAAACCTGGGCCTAGGCTGTATTATCATTGAAGACATGAATACGGGAAATATGCTTAAAACAGAAAAGGGCAGCTTAAAAATAATTGATGCCGAACATCTTACTTCCGGTTTAAATTTATATCAATTTGAACATATAAATATTTTAGGCTTAAATAAAAAAGAATGGTATAATATTACCGATGAAGCAAAGGAAGTTTTAAATACATATTTTTCCGAAATAGGCGAAAGTAAAAACAAAGCGTTTTTACAAATAAAAGCCTTTGCAATTTTAAGCTTTTTACGTGAGCTTTATTTTCAAGTTTGGCAAAAACAAAAAATAGACTATTCCCAAAAAGATAGAATTTTTGATATAATATTAAACTGTGGGATTGAAGAGGTTCTTTAAATCATGAGCATAAAATCAATTGGTCTTACCGATAAAATTATTTCTCAAAAGGAAGTAAAAGACTTTCTTCAAAAAGCTAATCTTAACCAAAGAGGAAATCTAATCGGCTTATTCGATAAAGAAAAGATAATCGGAGCAGGCAGTCTTTACACAAATTCTTTTCATCCATACAGAGATTATATAAATATCCATATCGATAAAGACTATAGGAACAAAGGATTGAGAAGCCGGCTTTTAAAAGCCTTAAAAGAAAAATCCGAAAAAAAAAGATTTCAAGTTATGTGTTCTTCCGGTAAAGAGGAGCTAATTCAATTTTTACTTAAAGAAGGTTTTGTTTTAGCCCGCAGGTCATATAGTTTTGATCTAAAAAAAAAAGCTAAAAATATTTTTTTGTCAAAGGAAACTTCTATCGAATTTAAAAATATGCAGATAAAACCTTTTATAAATTTAAATTCAAAAGAAAAAGAAGAATTCAAAAAAATATTTTACTTTAATTATGCCGATACACACAAAAGCATAAACCCGCTCAATAAGGATATATGTATAAAAGAATTTTCAAATGAAATTTTAGCCGATTGCGATAAAGAAAAATCCTCATGTTTAATTTTTAATAACGAAGTATCAGCCTATGTGATAGTTTATATGGAAAATTTTCCCGAAATCGGCTACCTTGGCGGAAGGACAATAGAAGAAATCGAAATATATCTAAATTATTTTCAAGTTATAATCAATAATTTATTAACTTCTTACAAGCAAATTTATTTTGAAATAGATGATACCGATTATTATGCCTTTCCTCTAATGACGGCCTTGCAAATCAACTGTAAAGAATCGTATAATACTTATATCCTTGATTAAGTTTAAAAATAGACTAAAGGCTTATTTTTATCCCTCAAGTAATTTTTTTTCTACCTCATCGATTATAAAATCGGGAGTTGATGCCCCGGCAGTTAAGCCGACTACGGAGTAAGAAAAAATTTCTCGAGGTATTTCGGAGGCATCTTCGATTAACCATGAAGGCTTTTGTGTATCAACAGCGGTTTGAAAAAGCCTTTTTGTGTTTGCCGAGTTTTTTCCGCCTATAACTAAAAGTGCATCAACTTCATAGGCTAATTTTTTTAAAGCTGCCTGCCTATCAGTAGTTGCAGGACAAATCGTATTAAAAACTTTTAAATCGGAAATTCTTTTCTTCAAAGCGGAAGCTATTGCCTCATATTCCGATTCCTTAATCGTCGTTTGAGCAATTAAAACGGCAGTTCCGTTTGTACTTAAAGAAGGAGGTAAATCTATTAAAGCGGCTTCTTCTGCATTTTGAACAATTAAGCATTTTCCTTCCGCATAACCTGCAATACTTATAAGTTCTCCGTGGTTTTTATCTCCGGCTAAAATAACAAAGGCCTCTTCGGAATGTTTTTTTGCAAGGGCCTGACTTGCCTTTACTCTTGAACATGTTGCGTCTATCACCTTAGCCCCGCTTTTTTCAAGCTCGCCTTTTTTTGACGGAGAAATACCGTGAGCCCTTATTACAATAACGGAATCTTTATAGTCTTCATCTCCGGTAAAATCTTCAGTATCAAGAATTTTTACACCCATTTGCTTTAGCCGTAACATTGTAGAAGGATTATGAATCAATGGTCCGAAGGTATAAATGCCGAATTTATTTTCAGTATTTTCTTTAGCTATTTTAAGAACCGTATCAACGGCTCTGCGTACTCCGGAACAATAACCTAAAACTTTTGCACGTTTTACAACCATAAAAACCGCCTGCACAAAATAATTTATTGTATGGTTTCATCAATAAAAATACGCGGAACTCTTTTGTTTATATCGCATGTCAGCTCGTAGGGAATAGTTCCGGCAATTTTTGCAAGATCTTGAGCCGTATTATTTTTAGGATGTTCTTTTGAAACAGGGCCGAAGATACAAACCTCATCCCATCTTTGAACCCATGGAGAAGCACCTATATCTATCATACATTGATCCATACATATGCGTCCGATAATCGGGAAAAAATCTTTTCCTATTCTCACCTTTAATCCGCTAAGAGAGCGCATGAGACCGTCTGCATAGCCTATAGGAAGAGTTGCAACAAAGGTTTCTTTTTCGGATGTCCAACATCTATCATAGGAAACGCTTGTATTCTTTTCAATTTTTTTGATAAGAACCACCTGTGTAACAAGCTCCATTACAGGCTTTAAATCTATTAAGGCGTTTAATGATGGAGAAGGAGTATAACCGTAAACCAAGATTCCCGGACGCACCATATCGAATTGAGCTTCGGGATATTGAAGAACAGCCCCGGAATTTGCAGCATGGACTAATCCGGGATTAATCCCCGCTTCTTTTATTTCTTTTATTGAGTCCTTAAAAACCGAAATCTGTTTTTTTGTAAATTCAATATTTTTTTTATCGGTAGAATCCGAAACGGCGAAATGCGTACATACGCCTTTAAGTTCAAGATTTTCTGCACGGTCTATCTGTACTGCAAGTTTAACGGCTTCCATAGGCGAACAGCCTATCCTGCGCATTCCGGTATCTATTTTAAGATGAACGCCTGCCTTTTTATTCAGTTTTTTTGCAAAGCGGTTTAAATCGTTTATAAATTCTTCATCGATCACCAAAGGTTCAATATCATATTTAAGAAGTTCAGGAATTTCTTCAAGAATAGGAAGACTTAAAGAAATAATAGGAGCTACAATACCTGCATCTCTTAATTCTACGGCTTCTTGAACGGATGCAACGGCCAAATAAGAAACACCGGCTCTTATCGCTGCAACCGCTACCCTCACTGCCCCATGCCCGTAAGCATCGGCTTTAACCGGAAGACATATCTTAACATCTTTGTTAAGTCTTTTTTTTATCTCTTTAACATTGTATTGTAAGTTATCCAAATGGATAATAGCCTTTGTCGCTCTCATAAGAATATTTTATACATTTATAAAGTTTTGTTCAATACCGATGGAAATCGGACATCCGTGCCCGATTTCCATCTTAGAGTTTGTATCAATTCTGCCTATGCAGAATTGAACTTCGAGTTTTGCCTGAAGGCAAAACATCGACAGGAGGTCGATTACTGTAGACTATTGCGATGTTTTTCAAAGCTTGTCTTTGAAAAACTCGGTGTCAAATGCGTACAAGGACGTACGCATTTGACATAACCACCGCCATCCATGGCGGTTGGGGAATGTACGCCCTTTATTTTTTGCGGCTAAAAATACGGTAGTTAATATCTTTAAATAGAGGATATTTATTTTCGCGTTCGGAAAGCCATTTTGCATCGGGAGAATCTGCCCCAAGAGCTTCATAGGCCGCCGTAAAAGAATTGACGTGTTCTACAAATCGTCTTTCGGCAAAATCCTTAAGCTGGGGATTATTTGCATAAAGGGGCCAATACATAGACTGTAAAAGAAGAACTTCTCTTGCAGCAGCGTTTAAAACGCGTTCTTTTAAACTGCCGTCTGCAGGAAACATTTCAACAAGTTCTATCATCCTTTCTGTAATCTTGACAATATATCTATACATCCAATCATTTTTTTTTGTTAAAAGCTCGTCTGCATAACCTGATTGCAAGAAAGAGGAAAAAAAAGGCCTAACGGTATAAAGCTGTTTAGATAGATTGGCGGCAGTAGAAGGCAAAATAGACTTTACCTCAGAATTATCATTTATCAACCTAAAAATATGTTCAAGCCAGATAATACCTTCGCACCATTTTTTACCGAAAAAATCCGATGAAATAGTCAGGAGGGAAAAAGGCGACTCACAAACCTTTGTTTCTTTAACAGCTCTTAGAGATTCCACACGGGAGTTCACATAAGCTTCGGCATCTGAGTAAATTTGTGCATGGGCTTTATGTATGTCATAAGGAACGTCTTCTTCCTTTGACCAGTAGCGGAAACCTATTGCACGCCTTCCTTTTGAAGCATCAAAAACGGAAGCCAAATACTCTTCGGATAATTTAAAACCTACATCATTTTCTACATCAATATAAATTTTATTTTGAGGAATGGAATCGGTTTCATCATAAATATATCCGCAAGCACAAAGATCGCAAGCCAAAAATTTTAATCCGTTTTTTGAAGATGCTGCCGAAAAAACGCCGGCAGGAGGAATCTTATCCGAAAGCAAAAATGCTTTTGAAGACACAACCGTATAATCATAGCCGTAGCTTCTGATAATATCATCCAAGCCTTCAAAATATGCCATAGAAGGCAGCCAAAAGCCTGATGAAACAGTACTAAAATGTTTGCGGTAATTTATCTGTCCCATTTCAATTTGTGCAGCAATGGCTTCAGGCATATTTAAAAAAAACGGTAAGAAGGTATTCGTTGCAGTTGTAGCTAATAATTCTACATAACCCTTACGGGCAAGATAATCAAATTGTTTTAAGACATTTCCTCCGCAATCTTCAAAAATTCTTTTGTTATCGCTAAAATGCTTTAAATTATATTGAATCAGTTTTTTTGTTTCTGCACATTCCGCAAAACGTTCAAGCTCTTTTTTTGCAAACTCGATTTTACTCTGAATATTAAGGCGGTATCGATCTTGCAAAACTTTATCGGCAAGCATGTCGCACAATGCAGGTTCAAAGACAGCTCCGATTTTAAACGGAACATTCTCTCTCATTAAATTAGAACACATTTTCAAGATAGGCAGATATAAATAAGATAGAGCATTAAAAAGCCAATCTTCTTCTACAAGGCCTTGCTCAGATTCATTGCGTACATAAGGCAAATGTGCATCCAAAATAAAAAGCAGATTATAATCTTTCAACTTTCGGCTCCTCTTTTCCCCTAAAGGCCTGACGATAATTTTTAAAATGATGTTTTTTTAATATGGAAATTCCTGAAAGATAGACAGGAGAACTTACATCATTGTCAAGAATACATAAATTATTAGGAATATTTTCCCGTTTAAGTCTTATAATATTTGAGCTTGCCAAAACAATAAAATTATCTTCAAGTTTACGGGCACATAATTCTACCCTTGTTACCGAATCTTCAAAAGAAAGATAAAAATACCTGTTTCTATCGGTTTCTTCCACATCAATATCAAAATAATCATAGGCTTTTGATAAATTATCCTCAGAGAACAAAAGGACTCTCAAAAAGAAAGAATCGAAATCGGGATCATTTATAATATTTAAAAATTCAGGCTTATAAAAATCCCAAAAAACAAATGCCCACATAGGATCTCTGAGTAAGGCATGAATTTCGGTTTTATTATATGAAATCACCAAATCGAAATTATAGTTGTCGTCTGCTTGATCATCATCTAAAAGGAAATCGTCACCGGAATAATTTTTGAGCTTATTATAAGATACTTGAGTATCTTCATTTATTTCCAGAAGTTCTTCAATTATTAGATTTCTGCATAACCCAGCCGGTACAAATATGCCGTAATCATCGGCAATTTGTAAAAGCTCATCCATTGAAACGGATTGTAAATAACTTTTTGATAAATTCACACATTTCCCCTAAATCAGCGGATTTCTCCGCCAAACAACCACTACTAAATTATGCCATCATAATGCAAAAAAGCCGTTATGTCAAGAGAAGCAAACTATAAAAACAACTTTTTAACGGCATCATATTAAAATTATCGGCATTCATATTTAGTTTTTGAATACATTGAAAAAAAACTCCTTTTATGGTATAAAATAATAATCAAGTTAAGTAAAAATAAGCCGAAAATAAGGGGGGAGGCCAGCTCAAATGCCCAGTATAAAAGAGCTTGAAAAATTTAAAAATCAACTTCTCACAATAGCAAATGAACCCGAAATTACGGCTAAATGGGGCGAAAGACGTGAGGAAATTCCTTTACCCAAAGAAATGCCCATTCCTGACGTAAATGTTGACGATCTATTAGATTTCAAAGAAGACGAAATTTCACCTGAACAGGAAACAAATGACTCTCGGGAATTTGAACCTATTGAAACTCTTCCGCTTGACGGAGATAAAAAAAATGCTGCCTCTCAGGACTTTGACACTATGCTTTCGGATCTGGACCTTGAAGGGGCGGATTTACCTGATAATATAGGGAACTCAGACGAGTACGGCCTTGATGTGCCTGAGGCCTTGCTATCCGGCTTAGGCGATATGGTCGAAGATGCCAGAAAAACCGACGATAAAACAGACGAAATTTTTCCTGAATTTGATACGGATTTTGCTACACAGGAACACCCTTTAATGCCATTAGAAGGGACCGGCAAACCTGACATAGAAAATATAGCCGATTTAGATGACTTAAACGGTTTAGATGACTTAAGTACCGAAGAAACAGGACTTGAAGAAGTCACAGATGAGGAACCTCCGCCTTATACGGAAATAGACCTTTCAAATGAAGACTTTTCAGACATTGAACCGATTGATAGCACAGAAGACAGAAGCTCATCTTTAAAACAGTCTGATTTAGATACAATTTCGTCAGATGAAGCCGGTGATTTAGAAAGCATAGACTTATCGCCTGAGGCTGATGAACTTGAAAGTATAGACTTATCCCCTGAGGCTGATAACTTAGAAAGCATAGACTTATCTCCTGAGGCTGATAACTTGGAAAGCATTGATCTATCTCCTGAGGCTGATGACTTGGAAGGCATAGACTTATCCCCTGAAGCTGATGACTTGGAAGGCATAGACCTGGCCCCTGAGGCTGATGAACTTGACAGTATGGACATGTCCCCATTATCGGGAAAAGCCGACAGAATTAATCCTTCTTTTTCACAAGATAATCAAGAAGACTTTTCAAGTTTTTCCGGATCATCAGAGCCGACTGCCCCATCCTTGGGCGAATTTTCTACGGGGAAAGACTTGTACGATACAGAAGAACCGGGTACAGCTCAAGAAGATTCACCTCAAAGCGCAGGTTTTACCGACATAGATATTCCCGAAATAGATGAACATACGGCCTTTGCCATAGACGACAATGTTTTAAACACGGAAATGGGCGGGGGCATGGATGATTTTTCGGTTCCCGAAAGTTTCGTTCAATTTTCTCCCGATAAGAGTTTTAAAGCCTTTGAATCAAGAAAAGCCATAGACGAAGAAACCTATGAAGGAAAGATACCTCTTTCCATTTCGGAAGAGGATTATGATCATCTAATCGATAGGATTTCTTCATTCCCTCTCAACTTAAGAATAGAAATTGAAGACTATTTAGTTAATGTAGACGATTCCGAATTAAACAAGATGGAAATAGTTCACTTAATTGTAAGTGATGTCTCTTTAAAAAAGATAGTAAGCAAATTGGAAGGCATACTAGACAAGTCCATTCCTATTCCACGCGGATTCGATAAAAAATCTTATGAAGAATATGAAAAAGAAAAAAGGAGCTTAAAGTACCGCTTTGTACATAAGATCTTACCTGCAGCAATTTTAACCGCCGTAGCCCTAGGTTTTATCTTTTCGGTTTTTGTGCTGGTATGGCAATTTATATACAAACCTGTTGTAGCCGAAGGCTTTTATAAGGAAGGTATCAGCTATATAGAGTCGGGTCAATATCAAAAAGCTGTCAAGAGCTTTGACGAAGCAGGAACTTATAAGAAAAAACGAAAATGGTATTTTAAATTTGCAAATGCCTTCCGTCAAAAAAAACAGTTTCTATCAGCCGAAACAATTTACGAAAGGCTTTTATCCGACTTTAACCATGACCGGCAAGGCGGTATAGAATATGCAGATATGCTGAGCACCGATTTACGCAATTATGAAAAAGCCGAAAAGGTTCTCAAAAGAGGAGTCCTTGACTATCACATAAACGACCAAAGTGCCCTCGTGGCTTTAGGCGATGTTTACTTGGATTGGGCCGATGAAGACTTCTCAAAATATGAAGATGCCCGAAAAACCTATGCAAGCCTTATAAACCTTTACGGAACTAAAGATGTATTTTCAGGAAGAATGATGCGTTACTTTATCCGTACCGATAATTTAGCCGAAGTTTTACCGTTAAAGGATTATTTTTTAAACAAAAAGCTGCCCGATGAAGACCTAATTGAACTTAGCGGTTATCTTCTCGAAAAAAGATATGAGCCTAAGCCTACCGATTCTGAAAATCTGATAGGAAAAATAGAAGACTTACGCGAGCTATTGGAAAAATCCATAAAAAAAAGCCCCGAAAGTCCTGAAGCCAATTATAATATGGGACGATTCTTTTTACATAACAAAAAAAATGAAGCAGCCAAGGATTATCTTGTAAACGCAATAAACCTCTACGAAGACAGCATAAAAATGACACCAAAACGCACTATCAGGCAGATAGATGCAATGCGTCTTTACGGAGAACTCATAGCAGAGGACAAGTTGTATAATGAAGCCCAAGAAATTTACGCAAAAGCCTTAGCAAAATACGAAGCTTATACAGCTCAAAAAGGTATTTACCCGTCTCCTGTTATCGGAAAACTTTATGCAAACTATGGAGATATTTCTTATTTTATAGCCGGAGATTATGATGAAGCCTTGGATGCTTACGAACATGCAGTAAGAGAATTAAACAATACTCCCTCAATTCAGTATAGAATGGGCTATATTTATTATCAAAAGGAAAACTACTCGGATGCAATGAAGGCTATGACTTTAGCCTACAGTGAAAAACCTAACGATAGAAACCTTTTATACGGATTTGGAAATGTCTTGTTTAAATATACAAATTATTTTGCAGCTCAGGCTTACTATGAAAGATTGATGGAGTTATTGGAAGCAGAAAAAATAAGGAAAGGAATTGTCTTTCCGCAAACCCGTGTTGACCATGCCGAATTTGTCGAAGACTATATGCACACATCAAATAACTTAGCAGTTGTATTAAACAGGATTGCCGTTCAAAACGGAGATTCCAACAAAAACGGAAGAGCTATTTCCTTATTTGGAGAATCGACAAGAGCTTGGGATGCTCTAAACCGAAACCCTGAAACTATGATTCGGGCAAAAACGATAAACCTTGCTTATGCAAATATCCAAAACATGGTAAAACCGCGTTCGGCATTTGTACCCGAAATTTACACTGATATACCGAAAACCCTTGAAAACGAAAAAATTCTACAACAAACTGAAGACAGATAAACTAGGAGATTTATAGCCGAAGAAAAAAAATCGGAGAGAATTATGATCAAAAAAACAAACTTATTTTTTTTCATATTACTTATAATGTGCTTAAGTTTTAATATCTATGCTCAAGAAACGGAACCAAAACAGGAATCTGAACAAAAAACCGAAGAAGTAAATGAGGCTGATCAAGCAAAAGTTCTAACTAATGTTCCTTCAGATTTCGGTTTTTACTTCGGCACGGAAATAATATTTTCCAGCCTAAAAAAACAAGCTGCCCCTCCCATAGGTACAGCCTTAAATCTAGGGGCCGAATATGAATACAAGGGCATAAGAGCGGTAAGTATAATACCCTCCTTGGATTTTTCTCTTTTCCATTATTCTCTTTACAAAGAAAAGGCCTACATTTGCGAAATAGAAAACAGGACGGCTCTTACAATGAGCTTTTTAGTTGATGTTCCATTTTTAGCACGATTTGACTTAAACCCTTGGACAATCAGCATAGGAGGAGGGCTTGCTCTTTTTATGCGTTTCGGCTTACTTGAACCCGGAATAAAGCCTGAGGAAACAGGAGCTGAAGGATTAAGTGCAGTAAAAGAAACAAAGGAAATAAACAAATATTTTTGGCAAAAAGGGCGCTTTATTTATCCCTCATTACGTTTTAAAACCGAGTACACTATGACATCAGGCTGGAAGGCAGGTGTGCAGCTAAAAGCCTACCTGCCCATATCAAACCTTTGGGATAATCTAAAAAATAAAAGCTCAGACGGTTTAATTGTTCAGGTAGGAATAGTCCTACATCCCGCAGTCAAACGATAGGTAAAACTTTTTTATTCTTCCCCTATTCTGCATCAATAGCAAAAGAATCAACCTTATCTTTTAAAAATGAGATAAAGTCATCCAGACTCATAACCTTTTGTCCGCCCTTTCGCATTCTGACTGCAACGGAATTATTGTCCATTTCGCTTTGACCTACAATCAGCTGATAAATGACCTTTTCTTCTTGGTGTTTCCGGATTTTAGCATTCATTCGGTCCGTTCCGATATCGGCAATAACCCTAAAACCTTTTTCGTCCAAGATTTTTTGAACCTTTTGAGCGTACTCATTAAAGGCGGGAGCTACAGGAACTATAACCGCCTGCACAGGGGCAAGCCAAGGCGGCAAAATACCGGCACAGTTTTCTATTAAAATTCCTATAAACCTTTCCAGTGAGCCTATAACTGCCCTATGAAGCATTACAGGATGATGCTTATTGTTGTCATCTCCTATGTACTCGGCATTTAGTCTTTCTGCAGACGGAAGCTGATAATCCAGCTGTATGGTTCCGCACTGCCATTCACGGCCGAGGGCATCAATTAAAGTAAACTCCAGCTTAGGTCCGTAAAAAGCGCCCTCACCTTCGGCAATTTCATATTTAAGGCCGGCATCTGCACAAGCATCAGAGAGAGCCTTTTCTGCCCTATCCCATGTAGCATCATCCCCTACCCTCTGCTCGGGACGCGTAGAAAATTTAACAAGAATTTTATCTTCCTCAAAGCCGAAATCTTTGTACATACTTTTTAGCAATTCACAGAATTTTGAAACTTCAGCCGAAGTTTGCTCTTCGGTACAAAAGATGTGGGCATCATCTTGAACAAACCCGCGGACACGCATTATACCGTGTAAAGAACCGGAAGGTTCATTTCTGGTACAAGAACCGAATTCGGCTAAACGAAGGGGTAAATCTCGGTAGCTTTTAATTCCCTGTTTAAATATCTCTACATGGCCGGGACAGTTCATCGGTTTTAAAGCAAAAAGCCTTTTTTCGCTTTCGGTTATAAACATATTTTCTTTATACTTAGCCCAATGGCCTGACCTTTCCCACAAAGAACGGGGCATAACAAAAGGAGTATGCACTTCAAGATAGCCGTCTTCCTTTACGCGTTTCCTTACATAGTTTTGCACGGTCAAATAAAGAGTCCAGCCCTTAGGATGCCAAAATATTTGCCCGGGATTTTCTTCGTCTATATGAAATAAATCCATAGCCTTTCCGATCTTTCGGTGATCCCTTTTTTCGGCTTCTTCAAGCATAGCCAAATACTCTTTTAAGTCATTGGGTTTTTCCCAAGCCGTACCGTAAATTCGGGTAAGCATAGGTTTTGTTTCATCTCCGCGCCAATATGCTCCGGCTATTTTCATAAGTTTAAAACCTTGAGCATTTATGTCGGCCATCGAGCAAACATGAGGGCCTCGGCAAAGGTCGGTAAACTCACCCGATCTATAAATACTTATCTCTTCATCATCTGACAAACCGTTTATAAGTTCAACCTTAAAGGGCTGATCTTTAAACATTTCAAGAGCTTTTGCGCGGCTTATCACTTCTTTTTCAAAATTTGAATGGGTCGATAAAATTTTACGCATTTCTTTTTCGATTGCAGGTAAGTCATCATTATTTATGGGACGAGGCAATTCAAAATCATAATAAAATCCGTAATCGATAGCCGGTCCGATAGCAACCTTCGTTCCCGGAAAAAGTTTGACTACGGCTTCAGCCATAACATGGGCAGTACTATGCCTTAGAGTGCTTAATTTTTTTGACTTTTCTTGTAAAGTTGACATATTTTTCCTCCATTGTGCTTACAATGGTATTGTTAATTTTAAAAAAAAGCTATATACTTGCTACAGCTTAAAAGAAATATTAGAATACCTAAGTTAGTATACTCTATTGATTAGACTTGAGTCAATAGTGATAATGTATAAACTAATGAAAAAGAGAAAAAATGCCGATAATAGATTGAGGTTTTCTTAATCTAAAACGGAGGAATTTAACGTGAAAAAAGTTGCTATAAGTATTTTTTGCATTATTCAGTCTTTATTTATATTTGCTCAAAACACGGCTGAGCCTGTTTCAAAGGCCGATGTTTCTATAAGATTTTATGATAGGCGTGTTTATTATCCGGGATCGGGTTCGTCCGAACCGGTTTTTATACAAATTTCAATTACAAATAATAATTCTGAAACCCTTAGGTTCAAACTTGCAGATGACAGGTCATTTAGTATAGATTTCGGGATTATAAACAGTAAAAACAGACAATTACAGCACACTGCCGAATGGATGAGAAAAAGAAATACCAACCGCCAAATTTATTTCAGAGAAATAACCTTAGAACCGGGAGAAACTTATTCTTTTATCGAGAATCTTAAAGATTATATCGAAATTAATGAACCCGGAATTTTTCTTGTAAACTCTTTGTTTTTTCCAGAATTAAAACGGTACTCAGATAATTCAGAAGCGCACATACTTTCAAACAAGTTGAGCCTCGAAATAAAACCGGCACCTTCGGCAGCTGCCTTGGGTTCCCTGCCTGTTTCTCCGCTTTCGGGAGAGATATTACAAGCAAAACCCATTCCTCCGGATCAGGTAATAAGCTATCTTTTGACCGCTCGACAAAAATCTTTATGGGAGCAATTTTTTCTCTACATGGATTTGGAAAAAATGATATCCAGAGACCCTTCACGAAATCGGCGATTTAAGGCCGAATCCGAAGCCGGCAGAATGGAAATGGTTGAAGTGTATAAACATGAATTAAGCCAAGAAAGAGTCGACAAGGACATTGCCGTTATTCCGGTAGAATTTAAAATAGAACATACAGGCTACACGGACACAAAAGCAGAAGTCAAAGTAATAGAATGGTTTGAATATTCCAATTTTAGAGAAAAGAAACGCTTTACATATTTTTTAGCATCTAAAGATGGAATTTGGACTGTATATGATTATATAGTCGAAAACTTAGGGACAGAATAAGGATGAATTCTAATGAAAGCATTATTGATTTCGGATTTACCTCGGTCAACCGATGATTTACAACCTCTTTTTTCAGAATATAAATTTGACCTTATACATTACCGCTCTCCGTTAAAAGCCTTGGACAATATTGAGGAAATCAGCCCTAATATTGTAATTATCAACGCCAGAGACTTTCCGCGTCATTGGAAGCCTATTACACAACACATCCGCTGGGATAACTCAAAGGAAGAAGTGTTGATTGTACTTTTAACGCCAAAAGACTTCTCTGCAGATGAAGCCGACAAGGCTATGTTTTTAGGCGTTCAGGGGGTTATAGCTATAAAAGAACCCGGCAATTTTAAGGGAATTCTTGAAGAGTTACGCATGATTTTTGACCGCTATAATTACAAGCATGTTAAAGACTTTGAAAAGAGTGTGCAGTTTTTATTTACGAATCCTATAAATGAAACTATAATAACGGGAACAGTAAAAAACTTAACTGACAAAGGGCTGGTATTTTTACCCGATATGCCGGCCAATACAAGTAATTTAACAGCCGGTATGCTCCTTGACCAATGTTCATTAAAAATCGAACATGGGTTTATAGTTCCAAATTGTAAAATTGTTTCAAACGACAATGTATTAAATTTAAACTTTGCGGATTTGTCCGATGAAGATAAAAAAATAATTACAGACTTCTTAAATTAAAAGGCCGCGGGAATAAAGCTCTTCCAATATTTTTTCTAAAATTTTCTCAGGACTAAGGTTATCCGTGTCTATGATAAGATCGGCCTTTTCGTATTTTGTATTATCAATACCGTATAATAGTTTATATCTTCGCGTATCTTCCATATCTCTAAAATCGGTATCGGCTTTTATTTTTTCTATATCGCCGCCTTCTCTTTTTTGAATTCTTTTTGCCCTTACATCTATTGAGGCTCTTAAATAAACCTTCAAATCCGCTGACTTTAAAAGCCAAATTGCCAGCCTTGATCCCAAAACACAAGGGCCTGAAGAAGCCAGTTCAATTTGTTTTTCATCTACCATCTTATCAAAAGAAAAATCTTTTTGAGCTCTTTTTAAAACCTCTTCAAAAGACATATTAAGCTCTTCTGCAATGTTTTTAAAAGTATAATTTATACATGGCAAATTTAAGGCCTTTGCAGTTAAGGTAGAAACCGTAGTGTTCCCACATCCGGACGGCCCCGAAATTGCAATTCTCAACTCTCTTCCTTCAGGGATTTTATAACAAACTTTTTTCATTTATTTAACCTATTCAACATTTCTGCTTTGTTCTCTTATGTTTTCGAGAGCATCTTTTACTTCAATAATGGACTGAGACATTTCAATCATCTGATTTTTTGAACCTATAGTGTTTATCTCCCTATTTATTTCCTGACAGATAAAGTCGAGTTTTTTACCTACGGGGACATCCTTTTTCAGCTCATTCGATAGAGAATTGCAATGAGCTTCAAGCCTGACAATTTCTTCGTTGATTGTATATTTAACGAGCATTACGGCAACTTCCTGCATAATACGCTGTTCATTTACTTCGCTCCCTAAAAGTTCGGTAAATCTTTCCTTAATGCTTTGACAAAAAATTTCTTCCATTTGAGGAGCATATTTTTTTATAATTTTTAAAGAAGCATAAATTCTATCTAAGTTATTTAAAATATCTTTTTTTAACACGGCTCCTTCATCAAGTCTTGTCTTATCGTATTTTATAAAAGTTTCTTCAAATATGGGAAGCAGAGTATTTTCCCAAGCTGGAATATCTATGTTTCTTTCTATTATGATAACACCTTCTTTTTCCGAAAAGCTGTTTATATCTATTTCGGAATTTATACCGGCAGCGTCAGCCACCTCCCTCATAGCCTTTGCATAGGCCTTTGCAACTTTGGTATTGGTAAGGATATCGACATCGATATCGGCATCTTTTACATGAAGGGAAATCTCAACTTTCCCTCGGGCAATCCTTTCAGAAAAATAGGTTCTAAAAACCGGCTCAAGGGCTGAAAGCCAAAAGGGAAAATTCAAATTTAAATCCAAATATCTTGAATTATAGCTCTTTATTTCCAAACTGATAAAGGAATTAGGCTCATTTTTTTCGGTAAGGGCATAGCCCGTCATACTTTTCATATTTAAACATTCATCTCCTTTAAGATTTCGGTACCCAGAACATAATTATCCCCCGCACCAATCGTAATAAAAATATCCCCCGGCCTTAATTTTTCTAAAACGAAACTTTTTGCATCCAATACTTCATTAAAGAAAAAGACGTTTTTATGATATTTTTTTGTGCGGTTAAAAAGGAGCTCGGCATCAACCTGTCCATGATACTGCTCACGTGCAGAACTGAAAATCTTATGCAAAATTACCGTATCTGCATCTTTAAAACAAGAAGCAAATTCCTCCAAAAGAGCTTCTGTCCGGGAATAGGTATGAGACATAAAGTCTGCAATTATCCTCCTTTTCGGATAGAATTGGCGTAAACCGCTTAAAAGGGACTTTATAGCCGTAGGATGATGGGCATAGTCATCATAAACCAAAATATCTTTTGAATCGATTTTTCCTATAAGTTCAGTCCGCCTTTTTGCTCCGGCATAGGAAGATATTGCCTTTTTGATAGCCGAAATATTGGCAATCGAGACTTCACCATATTCTTCTTTCAATAGGCTGATAGAAAGAGCTATTGCAGCCGCAGCATTTAAGGCATTATGTTTTCCCGGAATTTGCAAATAAAACTCTCCCGAAAAACCTGCAAGAGAAAAATACAGCTTTTCATCCCGTACGCCTGAGACAGTCAGTTTATAATCCCCTGAAGCCTTTTCTCCGTATGGAATAAAAAAGAGGTCAGGCCTGCTCGAAAAACTTAAGCGGGCGGCCTCACAAGCCCCCTCATCATCGGCACAATAAAATAATTCACCGAATTGGGGCAGCCTGTCTATGTACTGTAAAAAGGCGGTTAAAATAGATTCATAGGTCGGATAATAATCTTGATGATCCGGTTCAATTCCCGTTAAAATTATTTTTTTTGGGTGAAAATTTAAAAAATGTCTTTTATACTCGCAAGTTTCGGCGACAAAGTATTTTGAACCTGTAAGCATTGTACATGAATCGCCGAAACTCTTTATTATACTTCCGGCTAAAACCGAAACGGGAAGTTTTAATTCTTTTAAGATAGAACCTGTAATACCTGTTGTACTGGTTTTTCCTTGAACTCCGGCAATACCGCAAGAATAGGAATGACGGGACAAAGCTCCTATTGCTTCAGGATAAGACATCTTAGGGAGGTTTCTTTGTTCTACCTCATACATTTCTTCATTGTTATCGGGAGAATAAGCCGCCGAATAGATGACAAGCTCTGCATCATCAGGAATATTATCGGGAGAAAATGGAGAAAAAATCTTTATATTAAGTTTCTTTAAAGCATCATCAGTATAAAAACTTTCAGGCACATCACTTCCTGAAACCACAGCTCCTCTTGAAACCAAAATCTCCGCCAAAGCCGTCATTCCCGTGCCCTTAATGCCGATCATATAAACCTTAAAGCCTTTTAACTTATCGGGTAGAATAACTTGACACATGGGTATATAATATTCTATATTCTTTTTTTTAGCAATAGGGTTTACTTAAACTCAAGGGCAAGAGGATGCGGGATGAACACGGAAGAATTCGGTAAATGGCTTGATGCCTTTATAAACTATGAGCGGAATGCAAATAAAAACGAAGACAATCTAAAAAAAATGAGAAAATTTGCTCATTTTTTCGGTAATCCGCAAGACGATTTTTTATCTATCCATATTGCAGGATCAAAAGGAAAGGGCTCCGTTTCTACAATGATAGCTTCCATTTTAAAAGAGGCCGGAATAAGGACGGGACTGTATACATCGCCGCACGTTTCAGATTTTAGAGAAAGGATGACCGAGGCAGGGACTTTTTTTGATGATGAGGCCTACTCTGCTTCTTATAAAAGAATTGTAGAAGGGTTTAAGACAATAATCGAAAAAGCCCCCGACATAGACCCCGGTTGGTTTGAAATAGTTACGGTTACGGCCTTTTTGCTCTTTAGTATGCAAAAAACGGATTGGGCGGTTATCGAAACAGGTATGGGAGGAAGGCTGGATATGACAAACATCCTCAAACCCAGAGCCTGCGTTTTAACTCCGATAGAACTCGAGCATACTAAATATTTGGGAAATACCCTCGAAAAAATAGCCTTTGAAAAGGCCGGAATAATCAAGCAAAACACTCCTGTCTTTTGCTGTAAGCAGCCGGAGGCCGTCTTAAAAGTTTTTAAAGAAAGAGCAAAACAATTAAATGCAAGATTTTTTTATATACCCGAAATAGTAAAGGAGCCCGTAAATTACAGCCTATCTAAAAAAGGTTTAAAAATAGATGTGGAATTCAAAACTTCCGGTGGTCTAGGCGGTCTTTTTAAAAGGCCGATAAGCGCAAACCTAAAGCTCCTTGACCTGATTCAGGCAGAAAATGCAGCCCTTGCAGCTTGTACGATAAAATATCTTTTTCCCCAAATGGATGAAGCGGTTATAGAACGAGGGCTTGCATCAGCCTGGCTTCCTGCCCGCTTTGAACTTCTTTCGGATGAGCCTGAAGTTATAATTGACGGAGCCCATACAAAAAACAGCATTGCCCTGTGCATGAAAACTTACTCTGAACTTGTAAAAGAAAAAGGGACTCTTATCTTTGCCTGTGCCGAAGATAAAAATATAAAGGACATGGTTCCTTTTTTTAAAGACTGTTTTACAAAAATCATCGTTACAATTCCGGGAGCGGCAAAAAAGAGTAACCCTGAATTAACTTATGAAGCCTTTCAACAAGAGTTCATAGGTTCTTCCTGTATAGTGGAAAAAAATGAGAACTATGAAGCCGTAATAAAAAAAGAAATAACCGAATGTAAAGAAAAAAAACGGCCTCTTTTAATTACAGGATCATTTTATCTGGCGGCTGAAGCAAAAAGGATACATACTCTTTTGCTCCGTCAATAGTAAATTCTTTTTGAGGCTTTGGAAAAGAAATGCCTACAGCATATAATTGCAAGGGATAATTGTGATTATCAAGTTGCTCTTGACAATCCTTATAGTTTGCATTATACAGAGGGTCGTAATAGATAGGCAAGCCTATAGATGCCAAGTGAGCCCTTACCTGATGCCTAAAGCCTTGAGTTAAGGTGCAGGTTACTCTCGGTGCTGAATTACCTGTAAACGGAATATCGGTTATATCGATAATATTAGTTGTATACATTTTACCTGTAGAAGAAAAGTCTCTCATACCGTAAAAAACGGGTATGACCGTTTTTCCTCTAGGCCCGTAAGCTTTAAACTGACTTGAAATTCTATATGGAAGGTTGGATTGTGAAAAGTCAGGATTTAAGCCCGCTTTATCTCTTGTATCAGCAAATGCGGTATAAGTTTTTTTAATCAAATTATTTACCTGCATCAAATTAAAGGCCTCATAGGCTTCTTGGTTTTTTGCTATCAAAACCAAACCGCTTGTTGCCGTGTCAAGCCTATGGATAAGACCGGCCTCAATATCTTTTTTACCTTTTACTGACACTGCTTCCGGGCATTTTTTTAAAAACCACGAAAGCAAGGTACCTTCTTCATCCTCGACTAGAGGAGCTGTCGGCATTCCGCGAGGCTTATATAGAACGGCGTAAGCCTCATTTTCAAAAATGACGTCAGCCTGAGAAGAAAATTTACAGTCAATTAACATAGAGCCTCCCGTATAAGTATTTGTTTAAAATCATTAGGTATAGGTGCCTTAAATTCTTTTTTTTGATTTACAGCCGCAGGAACTATCAGCTTATAAGAATGAAGCATAAGCGGCATACCGGTCTTATCAAGACCTGCCTTTTTTTTGCCGTAAACCTTATCTCCTGCAACGGGGCATCCCATAAATTTAGCATGTAAGCGTATTTGATGGGTTCTTCCGGTATAAATTCTAAAAAGAACCAAGGACATTTTTCCGTTAGATTTCAGCACCTTATAGGCTGAAAGAGCAATCTTTCCTTTTGTCAAATCGGCAGAAACGCTAAATTTTTTTCTGTCCGAACTTGATCGAAAAACGCAAGTTTTTATTCTGCCCTTATTTTTAGGCGGAACACCGTCAAGGACTGCAAGATAATATTTTTTTACCGCCCTTTTTTTAAAAAAGGATTTTAAAAGGTTTTCAGTTTTTAGATTCCTTGCCGTAATAATAAGGCCCGAAGTTTCTTTATCCAGACGGTGGACAATACCCATGCGGTAAGGATCTAGAGAAAGTTTTTCAATAGTTTTTAAATCCTTTTCTTCACTTAAAAACTTATTAAGTTCTACGGCAAACTCATCCTTAATCTTAGACTCGTCAAGCCTGTAATAATTTAAGGCATTTACAAGGGTGCCGTCCCAATTTCCGCCTGCCGGATGAGTTACCCTGCCCCTTTCCTTATTTATAACAATTATATTCTCATCTTCATAAATTATATTAAGCGGAAGTTTTTGAGGATAGGCATATTCTGGAACAGGATTATCCCAGAGAAGCTCAATAAGGTCTCCGTTTTGAACATTCCGTGAAAGTTTAGTCTTTTTTGAATTAACAAAAAGAGATTTTAAACCGCTTTTTAATTGAGAGCGGCTCAAGTTTTTAAGCCTTTCGGTACAATAAACATCAATCCTGCAAGGAGATAAAAGGCCTTCAACCTTAAATTTTTCGGATATTGACTTAGAAGAAACACTCTTATTGAGCGTCATCGGATTCCCCTGTATTTGGAGTTTCGGTTTCTTCACTTTTATTTTCTTCAATGGGAATCAACAAAATCGCTTCCTCTTCATTTTTTTGCTCAAGTTTTTTTGCGTTAGCTCTTTTAATTGAACGGTAAGTTAAATCTATTATTGCAACCCCCAAAGAAATACCGACAGCCGTTAAAAAAACACCCAGCTGTTCCTTTTCGGTAAGTTTTACTGCAATCTTGGCATCTTTAATAGGCCATGGATTATAGGCCGGATCCCCTTTATGAGCTATTGAGCGGCTTATGTCATAGGCCCAAAACGATAAAAGGGAAACAAAGGGCAAAGCACCGAAGGTTATAATCTCAAAGCGGCGCAAGTCCTTTTGCCATTGCTTAAATTCCTCGGCCCCATAGGGGTCGGGGGTTCTTGAAGCATCAGTATCTTCCGCATAAACGGGAAGAATAGAAAAAAGAGAAACAAAGAAAATTAAAAAGGCAATTTTTTTTGTATGCTTCATTTGTTTTTATCCGAAGAAGAAATTATATCAGAAAGAAGCAAAAAATCATATAGGGCAAGGGATTCGGCCCTTAAATTCCCGCTTAATCCCGCTTTTTGTAAAACAAAATCGGCATTACAGTCATATCCGTTTGATTTAAGCCAAGAGCTCAAATTATTTTTTATATTTTTTCTGCGTGAAGAAAAAAGAGCCTTGACTATTTTGATAAAAAGCTTAAAGTTTTTATATTCTGCAAATTCTTTTTCTGCCTTAAACAAGACGGCGGCGGATTCTACATTGGGTTGAGGCCAAAAGGCAGAAGCAGGAATAGTCTTTACTATCTTACACTCATAAAACAAGGAGCAAAGTACTGAAAATGCCGTATAGTTTTTATTGTCCGGCCTTGCAGTAATCCTTTCGGCAGCTTCTTTTTGCACGGTAAAAAGCATGGTATCAAAAACAACTCCGGCTTCTATAGTAGAAGCAATCAACTCAGAGGCAATGTTATACGGCAGGTTCCCGAAAAAAATATCGGGCTTCCCATGCTCTTTTAAGTAAGGAAGCCAGTTTTTTTGAACATCTCCTTCAACAAGAGTAAAATTTTGTCCTTTGTCCAAAAAGAATTTTTTTAAAAGAGATATAAAGCCCTTGTCAATTTCAAAGGCCGTAAGATTAACTCCCTTTTCTAAAAGAAGACAGGTCATCGCCCCAAGACCCGGGCCTACCTCCCAAATTCTTGTTTCTTCTTTAAGCTCCAAAAGGGAAATCAAACTCTCACGGGTCTTTTTATCGACTAAAAAATTTTGACCGAATTTTTTTTGCATGGAAAAGCCTAAGGTCTCTAAAAGAGCTTTTAGCTCCGCCGGAGAATCATAATTCGGAAGACCTAAAAAAGGTTCAGAGCACATCAAAACTCCGCCCTATTCACACAAAAGATCATAAATCTCCGCAGGGTCGGTGGAATTTAAGAGGCGGCTTTTAAGTTCTTCATTACGTAGCTTTGCGCTAAAATGGGAGATTGTCTGCAAATAATAATCATGCTGATTGTTTGCTGCAGCAATCATAAAAACCAATCGCACGGGGTTTCCGTCAACAGCGTCAAAGTCTAAAATATCCCTTTTAGAAATACCTACAGCCATGACCAAATCGGTAACGGAAGATAATCTCACGTGGGGAATGGCAATTCCTCTTCCTACAGCGGTAGACATAAGTGCTTCCCTCTTTAAAATTGCATCTAAAAGCTCTGCCGAATTTTTTACCTGCGGAGCCTTAGATAAGACCTCGGACATCATAACCAAAACATCGTGTTTTGTAGAATAATCTAAGGGTATAATCCTATCCGGCGACAAAAAGTTTTCGGTTGTTATTTTATGATGCTTCGCAGGAGAAGTCCTTGAAGAAGCTAACCTTTCATCAACCCAGCTCTCAATATCGTCCTTTTTAAAACGCCATACTGTTCCGATTTTTCCGGCAGGTATTTCTCCTTTTTGAGCCCATTCGTAGACGGTTCTTTCGGAAACACGCAAATAACGGGCTACTTCTTCAATAGTTAAAATTTCGCTTGCCAAAACTTACCTCATATAATACTTAAACTTGCTCGGCTAAACATATAAACAAAAAAATGAGCTCAACTATTTTGCACTAAATGTACGAATATGTCAAGATATATCAAAGATTTTTATTTGGTCAAATAAAAAAGAAAAGATAAAAAGCCGAAAATGCCTCAAAGCCATATGGGCTCTAAGGCATCTCGATTTAAATTACAATCTTAAATTCTATTTAAGAATTGTAAAACTAGCTGAACTTGCAGAAGGCGGTTCATCCGAAATTGAGGTTAATACAACCATTATGTACTCTACACCTTTTTCAAGTCCGGCTACCTCTGATGCAGGTATTGTAATCGTGAATTTACCATCCCCGCTTGCTTTAGCTTCATAAACCTTCTCTCCGCCTGAAGGAAGCTGGAGCCGGCCTTCAACCTTTCCCTTATCAAGAGGCACTCTTTCAACCTCAGGATAAGCATACTTAGAAACCGTTACTTCAAATACGGCATCCTTGTCGGCTGAAGGTGCTACAGGAGCCTTGACATACTGAATCTGGGTGAGATCCGTTCTAAACATATTCGGGAAGTAGTCGCTCTTATAAGGATACTTATCGAAATTATTTAATACAACCGAGTTTGTAACAGGATCGATTTTTTCGAACATTAAGGGACCTGTTGTAATATAAGCATTTCCGTATTTTTCGATAAAGGCTATAGAAGCCTTATATCTCTTAACGGCATAATCTTCATTTATAAAGCCTTTTAATGAATCGGGAATATGCTTTGTTGAAACAAATTCTTCCAACTTGGCCTTGATATCTGCCAGACAATCGGGGTTCTTAACGTTTGCTTCTACACCTCGCTCTCCTCCGTCTTTAGCAAAGTTATAAACCGTTCCGCTCTTTGATCCGTGTACTACGATTTCTGCCAAGGCTTCATAAATTTCCCAAGGCACATTTGTTCTTCGGCCGGGATTAGCTGCTTTTACGCTTAATCCGCCTACAGTTATAGCCGTGTCCCTTGGAATAGGAGCATGGTAGTAGTTGCTATAGGTTGTGATAGAACCGTCTTTATTAAATACTATGCCCTTTGTGGTTTTAAGACTTGGAAGAGTAACACTGCTTAAAGGAGAATCATAGTAGAGGTCTCCATCTCCGTCTTTAATAGCCCACTCATAGGCAAAGGCAAAAGCATATCGGACATCGTTAAGGTCTACAGGTTCTCCGTGATGCCAATAATAACCGTCTACTAACTTTCCCGTTGAAACAGTTGCAACACTTTGACCTGACTCGGCAGGAACCCATTTTTTTGAAGCCGTGTCATACATAACGGCTTCGGCAGGAACGGGAATATCACCGCTCATTTCAAGTTCATCATCGCCTTCCTCGGTCTTGTTGCCTGTTGCTACGAATTTGGGAGCGAATTTTGCATTTGCAACATCAACAGTTGACATAGCAAATTCGGTTCGTCCTACAGCAGGGTTAGTAAAGGCAGCTTCATCGGTAACGGTATTTATAAATGCGGCACTCCAGATATCGCTAAAGCCCTGGCCTCCTACAGGATCCCATTCAGACATAAACAAAGAACCTTGCGCCGAATACTGCAATATGCGTAAAACTCTCTTTCCCTTATATGGACCGTCAACATCGGGCTTAACATCGGCACATCTTACAGTCCAGCCGTTAAAGCCTTCAAAGACTCCATAAAAAAGGCGGGAATTAAATCGTGATTTATTAGCTACATATAAGTCGTTTTGAGAAACAACATAAACACGGATAGCCTCTTCCATTCCCAATGCACACATATCGGTGGTCTCGCTAAAGAATTCTTCTGCTGTCAAATACTGACCGTATGCTGCCTTTTTTCCTAAAACATCGAGCTTTTCGTTTGTATAATTCCAGAATTCGGCATCTCCGCCTCCGGGCAGGTATCCGTAGAAAGGACTGTACATAGCGCAAAGGGGAGTTTCCCATGTTACATAGAAACCGCCTGAACCCCATCCTTCAAGATACATTGTCCAATCATAGTTGGCAGGGTTCCCGCCGTAAACAAGGCCGCCGGCCGTTTTTCGATCTCTCTCAAAACCTTCAACAGTAAGACCTGCCTTTTCAATTTGTGCATGAATATATCGGGCTGCAGGAAGACGGCCTGTAGGATCGTCAACACGCATTATCGACTTAATTGTAACGGGCTTACCGTTATACATCCACTTTCCGTTTTCTTTTACAAGTTTCCCTCTGTTTTCAGCAAGCTGTGAAGCCTTTTGCATAGCATCTTCAATCATGTTGAGAGCTTTTTGCTCATCTCCGGTTTCGGTAATACCGAATTTAGATGCTAAGATATTATATCGGTATGTTCCGGGAAGTCCTACGGTACAAGGCGTGTACATAGGAGAGCCTTCACCTAAAAGAAGTTCATCTACCAATTTCTTTCGGTTGATCAGCCAGTTAAAGGCATAACGGACTTCTTTGATTGCAACCGGATTAAACATTTCTTCGCCGGATTCGGTCTTCCAAACATATGGAGCCTTGTTAGGAATGGGGTTAAATAGAAGCGACCAATAGCCTGCAGAAACAGGGTAAACATCTATTTTATCTCTGTCTGCATCGCTCAGACCCGACAAAAGTACGGGCGGAACAGAGGTAAACATGAGATCAGCTTTGCCCTCAATAACGTCCTTTAAGGCAACCGTCTGATCGGTACTTACAGAGTAGATAACCTTATCTACATAGGTACCGTTTTTTACAGGGCTTTTGCCTCCTGCGGCTGTTCCGGTGCCGCCTCCGCATGCAGTAAATACCAAAGCCACTACAAGCATACATGATAAAAACTTAACAAAACTCTTCATTAAATTCCTCCTGTTGTTTTTATGTGTTTAAAACACCTCCTATATTAAAGCACAGTATTAAGTATTTGTCAAATATTTTTTATCAAAGGCTTTTATCCGTTCTTTACAGCTCTTGCCAATTCCTTACCTCTTTCTTTTAATATCCGTTTATCCTCATCGCTGAGCTTACCCTGCCATTCATGGGATTCAATATTGGTCCACTTAAATTTTTCTATTTTTTCTTCGTATTCTTTTTTGGCGCCGCCTACCCAGCCCCAGTTTCCTATGCGCAATACCTTTTTGCCTGTAAAGTGCTTTCGTTCAAACATGTCAAGGACATGAGCCATAGGCGGGAACATTTTATACTCGTAAGTAGGCATTGCCAATAAAAGGCCTGCAGAACGGTAAGCTTCGCCTAAAATAAAGGTTGCGTCCGTGTCGGGAATTCTGTAGATAGAATAAGATACTCCTTCTTCATTTATGCCTTCAATAACCGCATCAAGGCCGGCCTTAGTGTAGCCGTACATTGAACCCCATATAACACAGATGTTTTTTTCCAACTCTCCGCCCGTGTTATAACCCGCAAATTTTTTATAAAGGCTTACGATACGTGATGGAGATCCCTTCCAAACCAGACCGTGACTCGGACAAATAAATTTAAGATCAAGGGAGGCAAGTTTTTCGATTCCTTTATTTACAAAGGAGCTGAAACTTGCAACAATGTTTGAATAGTACCTTAAAGCCTCATTTTCAAAAAATTTAAGCTCATCTTCGGTATGCTGGTCGTCGAAGATTTTTTCGCCTATACAGCCGTAAGAACCGAAGGCATCACAAGAAAATAAAATTTTATCGTCAGGGTCATAGGTCATCATGGTTTCGGGCCAGTGGATATTCGGTGTTTCATAAAAAATGAGTTTTTTGCCTCCGCCTAAGTCCAAAACTTCTCCGTCTTTTACAGCCCTTACCCCCTCGTTTATTTTAAAAAAGTTTTTAACAAGGGCTGCCCCTTTTGAAGAAGCCAATATCTCGGCTCTTGGGTTTTCTTCCCGCACAAGGTTTATAAGGTCTGCATGATCCGGTTCAAGGTGGTTTAAAATTACATAATCAAAAGAAGAGAATGAAAGGCCTATGGACTCCAGCTGTTTTCGGTAAGAATTTACCGATCCGTCCCAATCTTTTACTATATCGATAAGGGCTGTTTTTTCTCCCTTTACAACATAAGAATTTATCGAAACGCCGTGGGGCAATAACCATATGCCTTCAAAGCGGGCTGTTCTGTCATGTATATCTGCATGAATACAATGAACGCTTTCCGTAAGTTTTTTTGCTTCCATAAAATCGATACCTCCATAAAATAAAAGCTGCGGGTTACAGTAACCCGCAGCTTGAATATTATCATAAGAAACGCATTTGCTCAAGAGAACGAAAGCGGTTTTTAAACCTCATTTTACCCTTTCTTAATCTCTTCGGCCTTTCGGCAGGCATGAAAGTGTCCCTTTCCTATGTCCGTCAACGAAGGTTCTTCCATAGATGAACATGACTCATCCGCATAGGGACATCGCGGGTGAAAGCGGCACCCTTGCGGAATATTTGCAGGCGAAGGGATTTCGCCCGAAATAGGGAGTTTTTTTATTACGTTAAGCATTCCCGATTTAGGTTCGGGAACAGCTTCAATTAAGGCTTGAGTATAAGGATGCATGGGATTATCTATAACATCATCGGCATCCCCCATCTCTACGATGCGGCCGAGATACATAACCGCTATTCGGTCGGTAAAATACCTTGCAGTTGAAAGGTCGTGGGTAATATACAGATAGGTAAGCCCTAGTTTCCTTTGAACCTCCCTCATCATGTGAAGAATTTCAGCACGGGTTGAAAGGTCAATCATCGAAACAGGCTCATCTGCAACTATAACTTCAGGATTTAGGATAAGGGTTCTCGCCGTAGCTATACGCTGCCTTTGGCCGCCCGAAAGCATGTGAGGATGTCTTGTCATAAATTCCTCAGGCGGATTTAGCTTTACCTCCGAAATAGCCTTGATGATTTTTTCATCATTTTCTGCCCTTGTTCCCTTAATCTTATGAATAAGAAGAGGTTCTTCCATTACATCCCGAATTTTAAAACGGGGATTCATTGAAGCATAAGGGTCTTGGAAAATCATCTGAACACGGCGGCGGTAAAAGGCAGTCTTTTCCTTATCGCTGTTTGTAACATCTTCTCCATTATATAGGATTGTTCCCTCGGTAGGGCTATGAAGCTTCATAGCTATCTTTCCTATCGTAGTTTTACCTGAACCCGACTCCCCTATGAGGCCGAAGATTTCTCCCCTCCTCAGACGCAAGGTAACATCATCTACAGCCTTTATCTTTTTGGCTATACCTTTTGAAAGGCTTTGGACTAAACCTTGATGGGGTTCAAAATATTTTTTTATATTAATGAGTTCAAGAACATGGTCATTAGGATCTATCTTTTTTTCGTTATCGCTCATTTTACACACCTCCAGCATGCTACTTGATGTCCCGGTTCAACCTCAATAAGAGGAGGTTCAACTTCGAAGCACTTATCCATCGTACAATGACACCTCGGATTAAAGCGGCAGCCCTTGGGCGGAGAAATAAGGTCGGGCGGCGTTCCCGGAATATAGGAAAGCTCGCTCACCCTCTTTCTTAAAAGAGGTGTTGCCTGTAAAAGTTTTTGGGTATATGGGTGCAGGGGCTCCTTACCGTATATCTGCTCATTGGTTCCGAGCTCGGCAATTTTTCCCGCATACATAACACAAATCCTATCCGAAATCTCGGCTTCAAGCGACAGATCGTGAGTAATAAATATAAAGGAAAGCTTAAATTTCTGTTTTAGTTCCTTTAAGAGGTTTATAATCTGAGCTTGAACAATAACATCGAGGGCAGTGGTAGGTTCATCCAAGATAACCAGTTTAGGCTTTAAAAATAAACCGCTTGCTATAACAACCCTCTGCTTCATTCCTCCGGAAAGCTCGTGGGGATAGCGGTTTAAAACTTCGGGCGGAAGTCCGACATAGCCCAGATACTCTTCCATTAGGTCTTGAGCTTCTTTATCGCTCATTTCTTTGTGTTCTCTCAGGGTTTCAAGCATCTGTTTTCCGATTGTGTAAACCGGAGTTAAACTGTTCATAGCTCCTTGGAAGACCATCGAAATTTCCTGCCAGCGCACATTTTTTCTTATCTCTGAATCGGAGAGGGGAACAATGTCCCTTCTATTGATTATAATCTGAGAATTCTCCTCTACTCTACCCGGAGGAGAGGGCATTTTAAGCAGAGCCATACCTGTAGTCGTCTTACCGCAGCCGGATTCTCCTACAAGACCCAGCGTTTCGCCGGCATGAAGAGTAAAACTCACATCATCCAAGGCTTTTACAATACCTGCGGAGGTGTGATAGTACAATCTCAAGTTTTTTACATCAAGAACTACTTCTTTATTTTCCATATTAAAACCTCCTTACCTTGTCCTGAGTTTAGGATGCAGAATCTTATCCATTGCAAAACCTAGGAATGCAAATATCATACCCAAAAGGGCTATAAAAAGACCGGGGGGAATAATCCACCACCATAAGCCGTTTAAGGTTGCGCCGGAGCTTTGTGCATCATGGAGAATTTGTCCCCAAGTTACAATAGAAGGATCTCCCAAACCTAAAAGCGAAAGAGAGGATTCAAAAATAATAGCTCCCGGAACCGAACTTGCCATAATAGCAAAAGAATACGGCAAAAGAAGAGGAGCGATATGTTTTAGAATGATTCTCCATTTTCCGGCACCGAGGGCCTTTGCGGCTTCAATATAGGTTTCTTCCTTTATTTGTAAGGCCATTGAGCGGACGGTCTTTACCGAGCCTGTCCAGCCGAAAATAATAAGGGCAAGGATTATCATCCATATACTCGGTTTAAAAACTGCGGCCGCTACAATCAATATAGGAATAATAGGAACGGACACGACTATTTCAAAGATAAACATCATAATCGTATCAACCGTTCCGCCGAAGTAGGCACTTATAATTCCGTACATAACGCCGACCAAAACGGAAATAATACTTGCAACAAGACCTATTAAAAGAGCCCATTTTAAACCGGCCATAACGCCGGAAAATAAATCTCTCTTGTTTAGGTCGGTACCCAAAAGACCCGAAACCGCTCCCGGAATTATAAGCCGAGGATTTTCAATCTTATTGGCAGAGTTGGATGCAACATCTTTAGGTATAACAAATTTAAAAACATATTCACCCTTTAAAGGCTTTTTATCCCTGTACATGGTCTTTGAAACTTCAGAGAACAATAACTGAACAGGATTTGCATTTCCCGATGTAGCAGAAGCACCGTAAGCAGCCGTAAATTGCTGCATTGTGGATTTTGCATCGGTTAAAACCGTAAAACGGCTGTGATAATCTTTTAAATTTCCTTTTTGAAAAACACCGAGCTCTATACGCTTTCCGTCAGGCCGGATAACATCCATACTCATTATTACATTGCCCGTAAGTTCGGCTCTAAAAATAATGTTGTTGGGATTTTTATCATAATTATAGTTATACTTAAAATTATAAACCTTAGCCTTACCGAAATGCTCCGATTCTTCTTCCGTAATCTCGGGCTCGGTAAACCGAACCGTCCTAGCCGATTTTTTTGAGCTAAATAATTCCGACCATACGGGAGGAGCGGAAGCAGGGTTATCTTCCCAATAAGAAATATTATGCCAATTATCATTTGTTCCCTTAAAGGGCAAGACAATAGGCTCAAGTATAATTAAAAGCACAAGTAAACCTAAAAGAACTATGGCAACTATGCCTATTTTTTCTTTTTTAAAATCATTCCAAAATTCTTTAAATCTATCAACAAAATTTTCCATTATTCCTTGCCTCCGACTTTTATACGCGGGTCTAAGAAACCGTAAACCAGATCAAGGATTATAAGACCTGCTTGATAAAGACCTGTTGTAATAGCCAAATCGCCCATTAAGACAGGAATATCGTTTTGCTGAACGGCAATCCAATAAAGCTGACCTAAACCGGGCCACGAAAAAATACCCTCAAATATGATACTTCCCGACATTGAGGCCAAAAAGGAGAGCAAAATCATCGTTACCAATGGAGGAGCCGATGTCCTTAAAGTGTGGCCGTGGAGAACCTTCTTTTCGGGGATACCGCGAGCCCTTGCACTCATTATAAAATCTTCCTGCAAGGTACCCAAAACAAGGTTTCGGATAATGTAAGCCGTACTCCAAAAACCTAATAAAACCAAGGTAAGAATCGGAAGAGCAAGATGCTGCAGTCTATCAAATACAAACCATATACCTTCCGGTACAGGGACAGAGTTTACACCTCCCGACGGAAAAAGGGGAATTTTATAAACAAACACAAATATTAAAAGCATGGCTAACCACCAGCTGGGCATACCGTAAATGATAAGAGTAATCAAACTTGTTGTCTTATCCTGCCGGCTTCCCGGCTTTTGAGCCTTCTTTAAGCCCAGGGCTAAACCAATCAGCGTATTAATCACAAAGGCTGTTGTAAAAAGCAAGAGGGTTCTGGGAATTGCCTCTCCCAATATTTTGATAACCTCTTGAGAACCCGTTAAGGATTTTATCGTCGTCGATTTACCGAAATCAAATGTTAGAACCCTCTTTGCGTTATGTAAAACACGCTCAACTAAGGGCCTGTCTAATTTATATTGTCTGATAAGGGTCAATTCTTGATCTTTACGCCATGCCATTATCTGTTCGGCAGTCATATTTTTTAGACCCTTTGCTTCAGCGCGTACCATTTCCATTATTTGGCTGCGCTGAACCTTTTCATTTATTTGATTAAACAAAAAAGAAAAGATAAAAATAAGAATGGAATATATTACCACACCGCGTAAAATACGTTTAAGTGCATACCACTTGTACATAAAAGTCTCCTACAAAATTTAGGCTTGAGCTCAAGGCACATTACTGCTAAAAAAGCTCAAAATGCCTCAAAGCCTTTGGGCATCTCTAAAAACATTGTTATACTTTTAGAAATACCCTGCTTCAAGGCATCTTGATTAAAATACAATCTTAAGTTTTATTTAAGTATTGTAAAACTTACCGAATTTGCTGAAGGAGGCTCATCGGAAATTGAGGTTAATACAACCATTATGTATTCTACACCTTTTTCAAGTCCGGCTAAGTCTGATGCAGGTACGGTAATTGTGAATTTTCCGTCGCCGATTGATTTAGCGGTATAAGCTTTCTCTCCGCCTGAAGGAAGCTGGAGACGTCCTTCAACCTTTCCCTTATCGAGAGGAACTCTTTCAACCTCAGGATAAGAATACTTGGAAACGGTTACCTCAAATACGGCATCCTTGTCTGCTGAAGGAGCTACAGGAGCCTTGACATACTGAATCTCGGTAAGGTCCGTTCTAAACATATTCGGGAAGTAGTCGCTCTTATAAGGATACTTATCGAAGTTAGCCAATACGACGGAACTTGTAATAGGATCGATTTTTTCGAACATTAAGGGACCTGTTGTAATATAAGCATTTCCGTATTTTTCGATAAAGGCTATAGAAGCCTTGTATCTTTTAACGGCATAATCTGCATTTATAAAGCCTTTTAACGGATCAGGAATATGCTTTGAAGCAACAAATTCTTCCAATTTAGCCTTGAGGTCTGCAAGACAATCGGGGTTTTTAACGTTTGCTTCTACACCGCGCTCTCCGCCGTCTTTAGCAAAGTTATAAACCGTTCCGCTCTTTGAGCCGTGTACTACGATTTCTGCCAAGGCTTCATAAATTTCCCAAGGTACGTTTGTTCGTCGTCCGGGGTTAGCAGCCTTTACGCTTAAACCGCCTACACTTATGGCTGTGTCTCTTGGGATAGGAGCATGGAAGTAGTTACTGTATGTAGTGATAGAACCGTCCTTATTAAATACTATACCTTTTGTGGTTTTAAGACTTGGAAGGGTAACACTGCTTAAAGGAGCATCATAGTAGAGGTCTCCCTCTCCGTCCTTTATAGCCCACTCATAAGCAAAAGCAAAAGCATAGCGGACATCGTTAAGGTCTACAGGTTCGCCGTGATGCCAGTAATAACCGTCTACAAGCTTACCGGTTGCAACAGTTGCAACACTTTGACCGGCCTCGGCAGGAACCCATTTTTTTGAAGCCGTATCATACATAACGGCCTCTGCAGGAACAGGAATATCACCGCCCATTACAAGTTCATCATCGCCTTCTTCCGTCTTATTACCTGTGGCTACAAATTTAGGAGAGAATTTTGCATTTGCAACATCAACCGTTGACATAGCAAATTCGGATCGTCCTATAGCAGGGTTATCAAAGGAAGCTCTATCGGTAACTGTATTTGTAAATGCAGAACTATAGGTATCGCTAAAGCCTTGTCCGCCTATAGGATCCCATTCAGACATAAATAGGGAGCCTTGAGCCGAGAACTGCAATACGCGTAAAACTCTCTTTCCCTTATAGGGGCCGTCAGCATCGGGCTTAACATCGGCACATCTTACGGTCCAGCCGTTAAAGCCGTCAGAGGTTCCATAGAAAAGACGGGAATTAAATCTTCCCTTATTGGCTACATATAAATCGTTTTGAGAAACAACATAAACACGGATAGCCTCTTCCATTCCCAATGCACACATATCGGTGGTCTCGCTAAAGAATTCTTCTGCTGTCAAATACTGGCCGTATGCTGCCTTTTTTCCTAAAACATCGAGCTTTTCGTTTGAATAATTCCAGAATTCGGCCTCTCCGCCTCCGGGCATGTAGCCGTAGAAGGGGCTGTACATCTGACAAAGAGGAGTTTCCCATGTTACGTAGAAACCGCCTGAACCCCAGCCTTCAAGGTACATCGTCCAATCATAATTGGCAGGGTTTCCGCCGTAAACAAGACTTCCGGCTGTTTTTCTATCTCTCTCAAAACCTTCAACCGTAAGACCGGCTTTTTCGATCTGAGCATGAATATAACGGGCTGCAGGAAGACGGCCTGTAGGATCGTCAACACGCATTATAGACTTGATTGTAACGGGCTTGCCCTTGTACATCCATTTTCCGTTCTCTTTTACAAGTTTTCCCTTGTTTTCAGCAAGTTGAGAAGCCTTTTGCATAGCGTCTTCAATCATGCTGATAGCTTTTTGCTCATCTCCCGTTTCGGTGATTCCGAATTTGGAAGCCAAGATATTATAGCGGTATGCTCCGGGAAGACCTACAGTACAGGGTGTGTACATAGGAGAACCTTCACCCAAAAGAAGTTCATCTACCAATTTCTTTCGGTTGATTAACCAGTTAAAGGCATAGCGGACTTCTTTGATTGCAACGGGGTTAAACATTTCCTCTCCGGCTTCCGTCTTCCAAACATAGGGAGCCTTGTTAGGAATAGGGTTAAATAGAAGAGACCAATAACCTGTAGGAACAGGATAAACATCTATCTTGTCTCTGTCTTCATCGCTCAAACCCGACAAAAGTACCGACGGAACAGAGGTAAACATAAGATCGGCTTTTCCCTCAATAACATCTTTTAAGGCAACCGTCTGATCCGTACTTACGGAGTAGATAACCTTATCTACATAGGTACCGTTCTTTACAGGGCTTTTGCCTCCTGCGGCAGTTCCGGCGCCGCCTCCGCATGCAGTAAATACCAAAGCCACTGCAAGCATACATGCTAAAAACTTAACAAAATTCTTCATTAAATTCCTCCTGTTGTTTTTATGTGTTTAAAACACTGCATATATTAAAGCACAGATATGAATATTTGTCAAATATTTTTTTTATTTTATTTTAAAAATTTTATTAGTAATTTGAGAAAAATTAGAAAATAAAAGCACATTATACAGGAAAAACTTGCAGAGTTATGCATAATGAACTTATAAACGAATTTGAAAAACTTCTTTCCGAAACCTTGAAAATATTTTAATAAACTTTTTATTTTATATATTGTTATATAAAATAAAAAACCTTGACAAAAAGCTATGCAAATCATATAATAGACTATACGATTTACATGGTTTTTACAGCATAAATTGAAAAAAAAGGTTTTTTATGAAAAAAAGACTTGTCCAAAGGCATATTATAAAAAAATTAAAGCAGTTAGTCTCTTCTTTTCCGATAGTTGCATTAACGGGCTGCCGGCAATGCGGAAAATCGACTCTTTTAAAATACCTTTTCCCTGACTGGAAGTATGTTTCTCTTGAAGACTTGGATATAAGGCAGGCTGCCCAAAAAGACCCTCGATATTTTTTAAGCCTTTACCCCGAAAAGGCTATTTTCGATGAGGTGCAGCGTGTTCCCGATTTATTTTCGTATATTCAAGCCCATACCGATTCTCTCAGTAAAACCGGCATTTATATCCTCTCAGGATCGCAAAACTTTTTACTTATGCAGTCAATATCCCAAACTCTGGCAGGAAGATGTGCCGTTTTAAACCTTTCAACCTTTTCGATACGGGAGTTAAAAGAGAGTAATCTTTTAATTGAAAATATCGACGAATGTTTATTTACCGGTTTTTATCCGCGTATTTATGACCAAAAACCTTTGCCCCAAGATTTTTACCGCTCTTATATCAAAACCTACATTGAGCGGGATTTACGGGATTTAAAAAACATAAACGATTTATCTTCTTTTCATAAATTTATCCGCCTGTGTGCAGGTAGAACCGGACAAATACTGAATCTTACAGAGCTTTCAAATGAGGCGGGACTTTCGGTAATAACGGCTCGTTCTTGGCTTTCAGTTCTTGAAACAAGCGGGCTTATTTTTTTCTTAAAGCCATATTCAAAAAATTACGGAAAAAGGCTCATTAAATCTCCTAAACTTTATTTTTATGATACGGGCTTGGTTTGTTCCCTATTGGGAATAGAAAACCCTGAACAAGTAAGCACACACTATTTAAGGGGAGGAATTTTTGAAAACCTCATAATAAGCACTTATTACAAAAACGAATTTTTTGAGGGAAGGGAACCCGAATCTTTTTATTGGCGTAATTCCAACGGTCTTGAAATCGACTTAATAATAGAAACACTGTCAAAAGGAAGGCCTCTTCTTAAAATATATGAAATAAAATCCTCCGCCACGATGAACGAAAAATTCTTTTCTTCTATAAAAAAATTTTGCTCCATCAGCGGTACCGAAATAAAAAACTCAAATGTAGTTTATGCAGGAAACATTTCTTTTCCGGCAACCGATGAGCACGGGGCTTATATCTCGTGGAAAGATTGGTAACTAAAAAACCGGTTTTCAATAAAAAACCGGTTTTCAATAAAAAACCGGCCGATTCTTTTTAAGAGCCGGCCGGTCTTGTACAAAGTACTTCTAAAAATCCAAAAAGATTTTTAGAAAGATTTATTTTCTGTTCTTTTTAATTTGCTCGACAGCATATTCTAAGGCCTTTTCATAGAACTCCTGAGGAGGCTCTTTGATGAAGTTCTTTTCCATCAACATCTTAGTCAAGGAGCGGCTTTCTTCGATATCTTTTTTTGCCCTCTCGTAGGCTTCATCCCATGTCATGGTTACACGGGCCAGACCTTCCTTAATTGCCTGCATTGCAACATCGGCAGCTTCAACAGCGAATACGTCTTCATCCTGCATTGTAACTATGATATTGTCGGGATTTATGCCCTTTTTCTCGGAGTAGTCGGCAATCGAGTGAGAACATCGGATAGCCATTCCGTCTGAAATCTTTTTAGCTCTTACCAAAAGAGCTCCCTTTAGAATACCGGGGAAACATACGGAGTTGTTAATCTGGTTCGGGAAGTCTCCTCGTCCCGTTCCGACGATAAAGGCGCCAGCGGCCTTAGCTTCGTGGGGCCAGATTTCAGGGATGGGGTTTGCACATGTAAAGACGATAGCTTTTTTATTCATCGAGGCTACCTGTTCCTTTGTTACGGTGTTGGGCCCGGGTGTAGAAAGAGCGATTAAAACGTCGGCACCCTTCATTGCCTCATCAAAGGTCTGTATCTTTTGGGGGTTGGTCTGTAAACAGAGCTCCCACTTGCGGTAATAGCGTTTATCCTCTTCTATGTCTTTTCTGCCGGAATGCAATGCTCCCCTTGAGTCGCAGATAATCATATTTTCAGGCTTACCGCCGTCAGCCAAGATAAGACGGGCTATTGTCGTGTTTGATGCTCCTGCTCCCAAAAGTACAATCTTGCAGTCTTCCATCTTTTTACCGGCAAGTTTTATGGCGTTCAAAAGACCCGCAAGGGTTATACAGGCGGTGCCTTGAGCATCATCATGCCAGACGGGGATTTCGCAGACCTCTCTCAAGGTATCCAAAACCTTAAAGCAGTCAGGCTGCTGAATGTCTTCAAGGTTTACGGCTCCTACCGAGGGCTCGAGCATTCTGACAAAATCGATTATCTTGTCGGGATCGTGTTTGCCTGCTTTGACGCTTCTGCGGCTTTCTTCATCTACGCGTACAATTGAATCAATACATAGAGGATAAGAGTCAACGCCGCCTAAATACTTCATAAGCATACATTTGCCTTCCATAACACCCAGTCCTCCGGGAGGAGTGCAGTCGCCGTCGCCCAAGACCCGTGTAGAGTCGCTTACAACCGCAACCAAATTACCTTTGTTGGAAAGAGCAAAGGATGTTTCATTATCATCGCGAATTGAGGTAGAAATTGCCGAAACGCCGGGCGTATACCAAACGTTAAACCAATTAAAACCGTACAAACCACATTTGGGGACAGTCTGGAGCTTTCCGCCGTAAAAACTGTGGGTTAAAACCGACAGTTTTTTTAAAAAATGCGTTTTCGCGAGAGCCTTTTCATCATCCGTAAAATCGGACGGGAATAATTCAGTAATGGAGTTCAACTCCTTATCGATTCTTTTCATAGAATAATGATAACATAAGAACAGGATTTTATCAAGCCTTAAATTTTATTTAACTAAAGATGAAATGATTTTATCTGCCGTTTTTTCGGGCGAGAGCCCCTTCGGGTTTACTGAAAATGAAGATAGGGCCTTGTAGATTTTTATACGCCTTTCATATATTGAAAAAAAACGTTTTTCCGCATCTTTTTCATTTTTAATATTTTCTCCTAAAAATGCAGGATAAAAGCCTTCTTTATGTGCAGCCGTTTTTATTCTATAAAAAATTTCGGAAGGAGGCGTATCTATTAAAACGATGTTTGGATGGGATTTGATTTTTTCGATAAGTAGAATATTATCAGCCGAACCGCCGCCTGTGCTTATAACGGCGTTTTTGTTTCCACAGATAACGGCGTTTTTGTCATCACAGATAACGGCGTTTTTGCCGATTATTTTGTTAAAGCATTCAAATTCTTTTAAACGGAAAATTTTTTCTCCAAAGGTCTGATAAAGTTCTCTTATATTTTTCCCGTAAAATTCTTCCATATAAGCGTCGGTATCTATAAAGGAGGCTTTTAATTTTTTTGCTAAAATCTTTCCCGTTTCAGTTTTTCCTGCCCTGCTCATTCCAACTAAAAATATAATCATCAAATATTTCCTTTACTTAGGATCGTCTTGGCTTATTTTAATTTTGCGCAAAATAAGAAGTTTACCCAATTCTCCCGAATAGGGCTTTCTTTGACCGTCTAAAAATGAAAGAGAACCGTCATCATTTTTTATAAAAAATTCGCTCAGGACACTTTGTTCAAAATACAAAATAATAATCCCGTCCTTTGCTATAAGCCATTTACCATGTGAGATTTCAGGCTCCGTTCTTCTTTCTTTAAAAAGCAAAACCCTTGCACTTTGATCGGCCTTAAATTCCACCGAATAACTTGTAATCCCAAAACGGGATATCTCATTTTGGGATGCTCCGCTTTGGGATGTCTCGCTTCGAAATGAAGGAAAGCTCATAACATAGACACCCAAAAAAGGGTCTTCCGGTTCCTTTTCGGTTACCTCAGGCTTAGAAGGCTCCAATGGTTCGGCAATTCGGCGGCTCTTACAAGAAAAAGTCAACAAGATAACAAAGAACAGACTACAAAAAAAATATGTCAATAATTTAAATTTTCGGTTTTTAATTTTTTTCACCTCAAGTTTCTTTTTCAAGTATAACTTATAAACACATTCGGTTCAATAGAAGCGGAACCTATTGAACCCTATATAAATAATTGACAATTGACCTACCTTATGTTAGACTATAACTATGATGGATTTTAGCAGAAAATTGCCTATAGGCTTACAAAGTTTTAAGGATTTACGCGAAAAAGAATTCCTCTATGCGGATAAAACCGAATATGTTTTTCGTCTTGCAAATGCAAGTAAAGTTTATTTTTTAAGCCGCCCCCGCAGGTTCGGAAAAAGCCTTTTCCTTTCGACATTAGAAGCCTACTTTTTAGGGCAAAAAGAACTTTTCAAGGGCTTGGCAATAGAAAGCCTTGAAGAAGCCGAAAAGGGAAAGCGCGAAATCTGGCAGGAATATCCCGTTTTTTACTTGGACTTTAATGTCGGTAAATATGACTGTATTGAAGCCTTAAATACCAATTTTAATGTATTCTTATCGGATTTAGAAAAAAAATATGGGGCCGCTAAAGAAGAGGGTAATTATGCAAAACGTTTTGAAGGTGCTTTAAAAAGAGCTTATGAAAAAACGGGAAAACAGGTAACTGTGCTAATCGACGAGTACGATAAGCCTCTTTTATATTCAATGGATAATGAAGCCTTAAATGAAGAATACAGGGCTGCTCTAAAATCCTTTTATTCGGTTTTAAAAACAGCAGATCAATATATACGCTTAGCCTTTTTAACCGGTGTTACCAAATTCAGCAAGGTAAGTATTTTTAGCGACTTAAACAACTTAAATGATATAAGCCTCTTACCTCAATTTTCTGGCATCTGCGGGATAAGCCAAAAAGAATTATTAAGGACCTTTGAACCTGAAATAAGAGCCCTAGCTGATGCTAACGGCTTAAGCTATGACGAGTGCATCAAAACCCTAAAACAAAAATATGACGGCTATTGCTTTTCTCCCGATACTGAAAGAATGTACAATCCCTTTAGCTTGCTAAATGTCTTTTTTGGGCAACAATTTGAGTATTATTGGTTTGCAACGGGAACGCCCACCTTTTTAGTAAATGCGTTAAAAAAAGAAGATTTCCATATCCCTAACTTAGACGGAAATGTAGAGATGACCTCTGCCGGTTTGTCGGATTATAGGGCAGGAGCGGGCTCCGAAATACCTATATTGTTCCAAGCGGGATATTTGACAATAAAGGGTTACGATAAATTATTACAGCTTTATAGGCTGGGCTTTCCGAATGATGAAGTCAGATACGGCTTTTTATATAATCTTTTTCCGAGCTATTGTAATGTAGTTTATGCAGACGGCCCCTTTTGTATTGCTCAATTTTATAGGGATATAATTGCAGGCAGGATAGAAGAGTTTATGCAGAGGTTAAAATCTATAATGGCGGCTCTCCCCTATGACAACATAAAAAAAGACAGCGGGGAAAGCATCGTATTGAGGGAACATAATTTTCAAATTTGCGTATACTTGGTATTTGCTCTATTGGGACAGTTTATCGAACTTGAAACTCCTGTTTCCAACGGAAGAACCGATGCAGTGATAAAAACGGAAAGTACGATTTATATTTTTGAGTTTAAGCTAAAAGAGAGTGCGGAAGCCGCCTTAGAGCAAATAAAAGAAAAAAACTATGCCGAAAAATACAGGGCTGAAAATAAAAAGATAATGCTCATCGGTGTCAGTTTTGATCCGGAAGAAAAGACCGTCGGAGAATGGATTATTGAAGAGGTTTCTACTCATGCCTTATAACTTCAAAGCGGTACATGCGGTAAGGTTCTTCGGGGCTTATTCCGCCTTTTTGAAGAGCTATGGCGACCTGCATACCGGCAGAATCGATACCTTCAAGGTTGGGTAAAAGAAGTCCGGTACGATGCCCGAATGAAACTATTACACCGAAACGCTTTACATCCAAATCGGCAATAGAGCTTATTTCTTCCGGTTTTGAAAGAATATCCACAGAACATACAATTTCATTCATTTCGGATAAAGCGACAGGCGGAAACCGTGGATCATTCAAGGCTGCCGATACTGCATTTTTAATTATTTCTTCACTTATGCGGCCTTTGGTAGGAAGTATTGTACCTATACATCCTCGAAGCTCCCCTTTTTTCTTTAAGCATACAAAAACACCGGCCTTTCCCGGTTGGATGCCCTCTGTATTCTTAGACTTTAAAAACTTATTATGCTTTAAATAGTAGATAATACTCCTTCGTGCAAGATTTATATAAGGGTCATTTGTTTGAGAATCGGGCAATATAAATTTCTTTTTTTCTTTAAAAACAACCTCTAAGTCCTCATCTTCCGTCTGCCTTATAGATTCAACCTTAAATCGGGCAACACCGTATCCGACTCCGAATGGGCCCTCGTAGGAAAGCAGCTCTTGAGAATGTTTATAGCAGGATAAAAGCCCCGACAAAATTAAAAAAGAATTAAGCCCGCACTCCCCCGCCCTTTCGGTAAGCAAAGGAGGAATATCGGCAAATTCGGAAAGACTTCCCTTTTCTATAATTCTTACAAATTCCTTATCGAATTTGGGTCCTTCAGGGGCAAAACCGTAAGGGCCTGTAGAAAGAAGCCGATGTGAAAGATCTCCGCTCGCAATAAAAACCGATTTGCATTTTTTTTCTTCAATAATATCGGAAAGAATTGACCCGAATTCTTCAAGCATTGTGCTCAACATAATTCCGTAATTTATATGCACAAGAGAAAAATTTGAAAACTCGGAACTTATAAAATAAAGCGGAACAAAGGAGCCGTGATCGAGATTCATATCTACAGCCGAATAAGGAAACCCCATCTTTTTACATTTTTTGATTATTTCTTTTACAATCCGCTCATCGTTTTTTGCCGAAAAACGCAAATCGGGACAGCCGAATTGAGCCATAGTTCCTTCGATAAGAGGAGCCGTATTTATTGTAACTGCCCCTCGGTGCATTTTTGCATGTGGAGTAATGATTATAATAGTTTCAGGTTCTATTTGCTTTACTTCTTTCGATATGGTTTTAAGAGCCTTAGAAGTTGAAGCTATTTTTTTCTCCTCTCCCCTGCCTATTTCGGGAATTATTATCGGAGGATGAGGGGTGATATATGCAGCCCTTAGATTAGTATCTTTTGAACAAAGCTCTTTACTCATAGAATTATTATAATATAGTTTTTAAAATTATACCAGCATAAAATCCATTCTATTTACTTTTTTTTTGTAAGAAGATATAATCAGTATTATGAATGTCGCTATTTTTTATGATGAAAAGAAAAAAGATGCAGCGATGGCTATTAAAAATATAATCATATCCCATGAATGTGATGTAACTTTATACAATGAAGATGAGATATGGAAAGATGAAAATTTAAACACGCCGCGCCATATTATGAAAAACATTTCACATGTTCTCTTTATTTACAGTAAAAACCCTGCTGCCTATTTGGGCTTTATGTTTTTTTCGGGCTATGCCACCGGTTTAAATCTTCCGGTTCTTGTGCTGGAAGAAAATGAAAAACTTGAGCTTCCTAAAAACTTTTTGCGTTCGTTTGTTATGCTGACAATTAAGTCCTTTGAGGCCTATTTTGAGGTAGAAAAAAAACGCTTTACGGAAAATCAGCTTAAAGAACAGGCACGCTCAAAACTTTTAGAAAACGGCTATTCTCTTTTTATTCCGAATTATGTGCGTGCGGTTAAAAATAATGAAAAAGAAATCGTAGAACTTTTTATCGATGCAGGCTTTGACCCTTCACAAAAAGATTCCCTCGGAACGCCGGTTTTATCCCTTGCCGTAAGAAACAAATGTTTTGAAACACTTGAACTCCTGCTTGAAAAAGGGGCGGCAATAAATCTTTGCGCCGAAGACAGAAACTACTCTGCCCTGATGGATGCGGCTCAAGTCGGATACCTTAAAGCGGTACAAGCCCTCCTCGAAAAAAAAGCCGATACCAATATTCAAAGCAAGGACGGACAAACAGCCTTGATTCTTTCCGTAGGCCGCCGTGAAGCCGAGATTGCGGAAATGCTTGTAAAACACGGGGCCGACTGCAATATCAAGGACGGACTAGGTATGTCTGCCCTCGGGTACGCAAAGCTCTTCGGAGATAAAAAAATTTTATCCTTGTTCGGCGAACAAGCAAATTAAAACACTTACTGTGACGGAAAACTATGCTTACAAAAGAATTTAACTTTGACTTGCCCGAAGAGCTTATAGCTCAATCTCCCTCCGAAAAAAGAGGAGGCGACAGGCTTTTAATTTTAGACAAACAAAGCGGAAAACTTGAGGACAGGCTCTTTACGGAACTGCCGGAACTACTGCCAAAAAAGGCCCTCATGGTTTTTAATAACTCGAAGGTGCGTCATGCCCGCATTTATGCAAAAAGCAAAACAAATGCGGTTTGCGAATTTTTAATGATTAATCCTATGAAGGACTCGGACGGTACCCTTTGGCAGGTTATGGCAAAAAAAGCAAAACGCCAAAAGCCCGGGAAAAGCTTTTTGTTTGAAGACGGAACTGAGGCCGAAATAATCGAGTCCGAGATACCTCTCGAAAGCGAATTCCGCTGTATGAAATTTAATAGAATCATCGATGATGAATGGCTGGATAAATACGGGCACATGCCCCTGCCTCCCTACATTCACAGGAAAGACACCCAAGAAGATGCAGATCGCTATCAGACTGTCTATGCAGAAATCTACGGCTCGATTGCGGCTCCCACAGCAGGCCTCCATTTTACACAAGAAGTGCTTTCAAAAATAAGGGATAAAGGAATCGATATTGAATATGTAACCCTCCATGTGGGACTCGGTACCTTTCTTCCCGTACGGGCGGAAAAAATAGAAGACCATAAGATGCACACCGAACATTTTTTTATTTCGGAAAAAACGGCTCAGGCCGTTGAAAAAGCAAAGAAGGAAGGAAGGCCTATTATAGCCGTAGGAACGACTACCGTGCGCACCCTCGAATCCGCATGGGATGAAAAAAGAAAAGAATTAAAACGGGGCAATCAGTCTACGGATATTTTTATTTACCCCTCATATAAGTTTAAGCTGATAGATAAGCTCTTTACCAATTTTCACACCCCGGAGTCGAGCCTCGTAATGCTGGTCTCCGCCCTCGCAGGAAAAGAAAATATTTTTAAAGCCTACCGCCATGCCGTCGAAGAAAAATATAAATTCTTTTCGTATGGGGACGCAATGCTGATTTTGTAGGGATAAAGCTATTAGAGGCTGTTCCGTTAGTGAGGCATATAAATATCTTCGGGAGCCGCAGTTTTAGAAACTTAATTTCTTGCAAAAAACAAAAAAATCTCTTCAAAAAAGTTGTAACATACGGAAAAATGTTATATAGTGTAATAATGATGGTGTGAAAACGCAGCTGCAACACTATATTTAGAGCGTGCGTTTTTCAACTTCATTATTGGAGGTATTATGGGACTTATAGCAGCAGCAGTTGGAGCCGTAGGCGGCGGTTTAGCCGATCAGTGGCTTGAGGTTATTGAAGCAGGAGATATGGGTGAAAGCGTCGTTCTTGCAAAAGGCGTTGCCGTCCGCACCGATAAGAGGAACACAAACAAAAAAGGTTCAAGCGACATTATTTCAAACGGTTCTATTATTCATGTAGATCAAAACCAGTTTATGATGTTGGTAGACGGAGGAAAAATAGTAGATTATACGGCGGAGCCCGGTTATTTTAAGGTAGAAAATTCGGCCTCGCCCTCCCTTTTCGGCGGTCAATTCGGTGATGCCTTAAAAGAAACCTTCAGCCGTTTTAAATTCGGCGGAACCACCCCGATGAAACAGGAAGTATTTTATGTTAATTTACAGGAGATTAAGGGCATTAAATTCGGAACTCCCAATCCACTGCAATACTTTGATAATTTCTATAATGCAGAATTGTTTTTGCGTACTTTCGGAAATTATTCGATTAAGATAACCGATCCGATAAAGTTTTTTAAAGAAGCCTGCCCACGCGATGCCGAAAATGTTCACATTGATGAAATAAACGAACAATATTTAAGCGAATTCCTAGAAGCCTTACAGGCTGCCATAAGCCAAATGTCTATGGAAGGCGAGCGCATTTCCTTTATTCCTTCGAAGGGTACGGTTTTAAGCAAACACATGTCCCAAATTCTGGATGATTCATGGAAAGAATTGCGGGGAATGGAGGTGCTTTCAGTCGGTATTGCAAGTATTTCCTATGATGATGAATCTAAAGAACTTATCAATATGCGCAATAAAGGAGCTATGCTCGGAGATCCTAGCGTACGAGAGGGCTATGTGCAAGGCTCGATTGCCCGCGGTATGGAAGCGGCAGGTTCAAATCAGGCAGGAGCCGGAATGGCCTTTATGGGCATGGGTATGGGCATGAATGCGGCAGGCGGTTTTATGGGACAAGCCAGTCAAACCAATATGCAGCAGATGCAAATGCAGCAGGCCGCTCAGGGAGGTGCACAAGGAGCGGCTCAAGGAGCCGGTGCGGGCGGTAAAGCCGCAGGTGAATGGTTTTGCACCGAATGCGGCCATAAAAACACCGGAAAGTTTTGTGCCGAATGCGGAAGCCCTAAACCTCAAGGAAGCGGTTGCCCTTCATGCGGTGCAGAAATAAAGGCAGGTTCAAAATTCTGTCCCGAATGCGGAGCAAAATTATAGTTTATAAAGAGGAAAAATATGAGTATTGAAAATTATAAATGTCCATCCTGCGGGGCTCCTATAAGTTTTGACCCGAAAACCGGAGGCTTTAAGTGCGGCTATTGTTTTTCAAGCTATACGGAAGAAGAACTTACCAAATATATGGAAGGGCTAAAAGAAAAAAAGGAAGGCTATGAAGAAAACTCTTCTTCCGAAACCGGAGAAAGTTCAGGGGACGGAAAGATAAAACAATATCACTGTAACAACTGCGGTGCGGAAGTTGTGGTGGGTGACACTTCAAGTACGGCCTTTTGCTACTATTGCCACAGTCCAGTAGTTTTGTCCGACAGGCTTAAAGGGGACTTTAAACCTGATAAGATTATTCCTTTTAAAATTGATAAAAAAGAGGCCTTAAAGCATTTTGCATCTTGGGTAAAAGGCAAAAGCTATGTACCCGCAGACTTTACAAGTACCGGTACGCAAGAAAAGATGACGGGGATTTATCTTCCTCATTGGCAGGCTGATGTTACAGCTGACGTTGACTATCATGCTACGGGACTTAAAATATCTACGACTCGAAGCGGGAACACTGAATATACAAAAACGGATAAGTATAAGATTGACCGCACGGGAAAGATTGAGTTGGATAAGTTTCAAGAGCTGGCTTTTACAAAGATAGACAAAACCCTTATCAATGCAATAAGTCCCTATGATTTGAAGAACCAAAAAGATTTTTCTCAAGGTTATCTTGCCGGCTTTTCTTCGGAGCAATATGATATTAAAAAGGAAGATATAGAGCCTATAATAAAAGGCAGAGCGGAAGATTATACTAAAGGGCTTATTCAAGACTCTACCGATTATGGCGGAAGTATTGAAGATGAACAGGATAATACTTCCTATACCGTAAAAAATTATAACTATGTTTTGCTCCCCTCATGGATACTTACCTATCTTTATAAGGGAAAAACCTATGTCTTTGCGGTGAATGGAGAAACAGGAAAAGCTACAGGCGAGCTTCCGGTAAATAAATCTAAACTTGCCCTTGTATCAGGTATTATATCGGGAATTCTTGCAGCTCTCTTACTCTTAGGCGGGAGGTTTATATGGTAGCAAAAAAAATTATTTACGCATTAATGTTTTTTATCTGCATAAACGTTTATTCAGAAAGTGAAAAAAAACTTTTGATAGATGAAGCGGGCGTTCTACAGCCTGAAGTTTTTGCTAAAATAGAAAAACGTCTTAAAACAGTTTCCCAAAAGAGCGGTTCTGATGCAGTTGTTGTTATTGTTTCCGACGCAGGGGAAAAAACTCCCCAAGACTATGCCGATGATTATTTTGATTACAATGGTTATGGTCAAGGTTCTAAAAAAGAAGGAAGTCTTTTACTCATTATAACAGGGGACGGAACTCCGGGTACAAGACATGCCCATATTTCAACCCATGGAGAAAAAACAATAAAAACTATTACCGACAGTACTGTCGAAAGACTTTTGGATTCTCTTATAGACGGAGGCTTAAAAGAAAACGATTATCTCAGCGGAATAGAGTCATATCTTAATACTCTAGGCAGAAGATTTTATAACAGCCTTTCCCTTTTGGAGATTTTACTGAGCTTAGGCCTTGCAATATTAGTCTTTCTTTCTAAATTTTTAGGAACGCTTAAAAAATATAAAAACAAGGGAAACTTTGCTGCCGCACCGTTCTATGATGTCAATAAGAACAGTCTTGTCTCATTTGCAACAGTCAATGACACCTTTCTTTCTACCAATACGGTATCTCATGTTATTGAATCGAATAGAAACAGCAGCGGAAGCAACAGCACTACTCACACATCTTCCTCAGGGGAAACACATGGAGGCGGAGGAAGAAGTTTTTAAAATATTGCAATGTGATAATTAATTTAGTAATGGTAAATATTAAAAAATAACTTTGACAGGAGGTATATATGACAAAGTTTAAAACACAGAACAAAATGAGAGCTGCGGTGCTCATCACAACCGCATTGATTGCATTGCTTTTTTCAAGCTGTGCTTTTTTGGAAGGTATGGCCGTTCCGGAAGATAAACCGGCGGTAAGGCAGCTTGCAGTAGGCGATAGAGTTGGAGATAAGACTATCGTATGGGAAAATACAGGTGCAGGCTCATGGCGATTTCTTGCGATGGGAACTCCATCAGAGCCGATGCCCTGGGATCTTAATTCCTCAAAGTTTATAAGCGTAAAGAACCTATCCTCGGACATAGGAGCCGGAAAAGAAAACAGCATTTTCCTAAAAGCCGAATTCGAAGCGAATGGCTCCAAAACGCATACAGCCGCAAATTGTGCAGTTATGTATTGTGTTTCCAAAGGCGGATGGCTGCCTTCACGGGATGAAGCCGAAAAGATTGCTCAATTTACTAGCAAAGACTTTTGGACATCCATCTGTGAGGCAAGCTCAAAGGCTTATTATTACAGCCCGCTTCAGAAAGGTATGCAATCAAAATGGCGAAACGATCGCAATTCAGTTGTTGCCATCCCTGTGTACTACCTTGATGCACGAGGAAATGTAACAGAACCGTAATCACGTAGATTAAGCAATGAGGCAAGCAATGACAACTTGTTTATTTGCTTGTCTCATTTTAGTAAACCAAAAGATTAATATTTTAACTTATCAATATAGTCTGAGCCTGAATTAGTTTTAACCATATTTATTGCAAAAGCATCAAAGTCATTTAGATTTGTAAATTTATTCAAACAGCTTGATTCGTTTTGCCCGTCTCCCTGAACAATTGTCAGATCAAGATTCAAAAGAGGAGCATAGTATCTTAATGCAGGCAAGTATGAAGAAGAAAGAAAGTTGTCGCCTGAGTTATAAATTGTTAAAAGAACCTTTTTTTTGAGAGCATTTGTCTGCTTAACTCCTAGCTCTCTTTTTCTTCCAAGATAGTTTTTGTAGTTAGCGGTTGTAACACCTGAGTTTGCAGCCATAATAGCCTTTACATCTACCCAGTACTGAACAGGAGCTGAAATTTTATTACCGTAAGAATCTTCAGTTGTAATACCCTTGCTGTATACATCAGTTCCGGTTAAACCGTCAAGTAAGTTGCGCAAAATTTGTAAGGTTACGGCAGCTTGTGCATCAACATTTTGAGAAACAGTACCGGTAAGAAGCCCCTTGCCTACAGCTTCGATGGCATCTTCGTTTGCATCATATCCGAAAATCGGAACGCCTGCAGGATAGTGCGATGCTCGTAAGCACCCCATTGCCATACCGTCATTATTTGAAACAACCATGTCGATTTTATCGCCGAACTTTGCAGTCCATTCATCCATAGCCGCTGTTGCTGCATTGGCATTCCATGTAGAACCGTCAGTCCCTGTCATAGCCTTTCCTTCAAGCTCAATAACACCGAAGGTTTTTCCTGCTATAGTAACGGAACCCTGCTTTGTTTTATCGGGATCGGTAGAACCTGCCCAAGTATCCAAAGCCTTTCTGATACCTTCCGTCCTAGCCTTTGAATCGTTGTGGCCTACGTCTCCTATACAAAGAACATAGCCGATAATGCCGTCACTGTTTCTGTCAAGAGAAGTTTCTGCAGATGCAAGAAAATCGGTAATAAGTTTTCCTTGAAATGCACCGCCGACTGCGGCATCAAAACCTACGTAATAGGTCTTATCATTCCAGTTCATAGAAGCCATATCTATTTTTCCTGTTGCCGGATCTGAAGGCTGGCGGTTAAAAAATACAAGCGGTTTATCTTTATTAAGGACAGTATTGCCGGTTATGCCGCAGCTTACGACAAAAAAGGAAGCTGCAATAAGAAATCCAAAAAAAACTACTCGTGCAAATTTAAAAAAAGTTCTCATAAATACATATCTCCTAATTTATAACCGGCTTATAGTATATTATATTTTATAAAATATGTCGATTACCGTCAGACGGTCGTCAGACGGTCGTCAGACCACTCGCCAGACCGCTTGTCAATCGATTACCTAGAAACAATTTTAAAAAACTGCTATAATCCGGCTATGATTATCGATAATAAATATACTATTAGGCATAAGGTGCTTACGGAAAACATAGACGGAAAATGCAGGGCAACTCCGATGGAGTTTGCGATTTTGGTGCAGGAATTGGCTGCAGGGCATTACAGCTGTACAGGCCTTTCAATTCCTCATTTGCAAAGAATGAGCTTAACCTGGGTTATCACAAAGCAGCATTTTGAAATTACAGAATACCCTCTTTGGATGGATGATTTAATAGTTCAAACATGGGCTCAGACGCCGAAGGGATTTTTTTGTTTGAGGGACTTTGCCTTCTTTTATGCAAAAAAAGGCAAAAAAAATTCTATAGATGATGCCTTAGCTGAAAACCTCCGTATCGAAGAAGGAAAAGAAAATCTATATTCAATAAAAGAAGAATATAAAGAACTTAAAGAGCCCATCTTCAGGGCAAGTTCTTGTTGGGTAATATTGAACTCAGAAACAGGGCAGCCTGTAAAACCGGACACAAAGGTTTTCGGTAACTTAGCCTTTAATGAAGAACACCTTGAAGGCAAGGTTTTTGCAAAAATCCAGTTGCCTGAAACTTGGAACATAGAAGAGCCTTTCCGCCCCACCCTTTTGGATATCGATGTAAATTCCCATGTAAACAATTTAACCTATTTGAGGTGGATTTTGTCCTATATGAGTGCCGATTTTTGTAAAGGAAAACTTCTAAAAACCTTGGATACCAATTTTCTTTCTTCAGCTATGTACGGTGAAGACCTTATATGCAGATCAAGCCGGTCGGAAAACGTTTGCATACACTCCATAATAAGAGCTAAGGACGGAAGCGAGGTATTTAAAGCCCGCTCCGAATGGGCAGACGAAAAAAAACTTTCCCGAACTCTTCAAGTAAGCAGTAACTGAATAAAGCCTCAAAAAACTGAAGTTTTTTGAGGCTTTCCTTAGATTCAATCTATATTTACCAAAAGATTCAATCTATTTTACCAAAAGATTTAATTTATTTTACCAAACCGAAACGGGCTCTGGGATATAGAATAAGGTTTACCGTACCGAGCATCCTTGAGGAATGTATATAACGGGGTGCTACATTTGTTACAAACATCATCGACATAGGGTCGTCCTTGCTTAGGGCTTCCAAATGGTATTGATATTCATGCCTCATATCAGTGGAATTAAAGCGGTTATCCCCCATCATAAAATAACAGTTTTCAGGGATGTATTCTTCTTCTCCCTTAGGGAATTCGTCCATGTTTCTTTGCGGTGATAGAGCCAAATAATATAGGTATTCACCAAGCTCGTTTATAATAGCTTGACGTTCTGCATCCGAAGAAAAAACCGCTTCGCTGACATTGGCCTTATAAAGTTCGGCATTTCGTACAAGGAGCTTTCCAAACCCGAGTTTAATAAGAACATTGAGCTGGGCATTTCTCATCTCGTATAGATTGTAGGAATCTTTTTCTATCGGCTTTTTCCATGAAGTTAAAAAGTTTTCAAACCACATAAGCCCGCCGTCAGTCGTCAAAATTTTTGAAGCTATAGCTTCGTTATCTCTAGCCATTTGGCTCGCAAGATATTGTCCCTTACTTAAAAAATCCTTGGCCGAAAAAACCTTATCGGGATTAGCCTTTATTTCTTTCATCTTTTTAACAAGGGAAAGAGCTTCCTTTTCGGCCTCGTCAAAATCAACCCTTGCCCGCCAAGATTCCACCGATTGAAGACGGTTTAAGTCTTCAGTATTCATTTTTACATCTTTTACGTATTTTAGGCTTGATTGAGGCAGCTTAGATAAATCCCAAACGGCATAAGAAGTTTCATCAAAGGCCTTAAAATCCTTTTCGCCAGCCTTTTTTATATAAAGCACCCCATCAACAAGCATCAGTTTTTCTCCGCTTAGGCCCACAATCCTCTTAACCAAGGGGTCGGCCTTAATCCTGCCGTTTTCATCCTTGTTGATGTTGACCATAGTGAGGGTTAAGTACTGAACCAACTGGGAAGTAAAGAATTTAAGCTCATTATTGGGTTCATCTTCATAATGGGGATTGCGGATTATGACAACATCTCCCCTCTTATAATTATAAATTTGAGGAAAGCGGAATGAAGAAAGCGGAAAAGTCGGCCCTGCTGCGAGCTTAAAGCCTGCAACCCTATCCCCTATCATAAACTGCTGAACCATAGACTCGGAAGGAATTACATAGAGCTGCAAGACAAAAACGCTAAAAAGAAGAACTACACAGGCAGCTTGCAATATTGCATCGGCCCAATCTAAAATTTCTAAAATAAAAGAACGCTTTTTCTTAGGAAGCTCAGGTAATTCCGGAAAGTACTTAGGAAGCCTCTTATCCTTTAGTCTAAACAAAAGGACTCTATTATAAATAATCATCGCAATCCAATAAAAAGCTAAGACGGCATCAAGAATCGACCTATCCTGCTCAGTATGCACAGCTCTGGACATAATAAAACAAGCCATAAAAAAATAAGGCACATACTCCATAGTTTTACGCATCACGGACATTGTTTTTACGGTCTTTTTTTGAAAAAAAGAATAAGTACAAAAGGCCGTCCAAGCGGAAAAAGCCGCACCTAAGATTAAGGCTGTAACGGCAAGGCTCGAGCCGTTTTTTATAATCAGCAAGATTGAAAATAAGAAACTTAAAGCCGATTCTGCATAAAAAAGCATTGACATGAAAACTCCTAGTAATTTATAAATCGCCTCTAAAAACATCAGCCTTTAAAGGCCGCCCTATTACTGTCTAAACAAAATAAAGGCCGATTAGAAACAGAGTATATCACTTTTTTGTATTTTGTACTAGAGTTCGCGCGTTTTTAAAAAATCCGGCCTATAGATTTTTTTTATCAAAAGAGGTACAATATATACTTTAAAAAGTTTCTATTGGAGTTAAAGTTTTTATTGGAGTTATAAATTATGAAGATGACGCAGATGTATATGCCTACCTTGAGAGAAGTCCCTAATGAGGCCGTTGTTGAAAGCCATAAGTTGCTTTTAAGGGCAGGAATGATAAGAAATTTAGCTAACGGACTTTTTGCATATTTGCCCCTCGGTTTAAAGGCCTTTAGAAAGGTAGAAAAAATTATCAGGGAAGAAATGGATGCAATAGGCTGTCTCGAATTTAAGCCTCCCGTAATTGTTCCGGGTGAAATTTGGCAAGAATCGGGAAGATGGGACTCGATGGGGCCTGAACTTTTGCGTATTAAAAACCGCCTAAATCAAGAATTGGTAGTAAGCCCTACGGACGAAGAAGCCTTTACTGCTCTTTTAAAGAATGAGTTGTCTTCCTATAAGCACTATCCTGTTTTGGCTTATCAAATAAATACAAAATACCGCGATGAAATCCGCCCCCGATACGGACTTATGAGAACCCGCGAATTTACTATGAAAGATGCCTATTCTTTCCATACAAACGATAAAAGTTTAGACGAAGCCTATCTCAGCTTTGAAAAAGCTTATGTAAAGATTTTTAAGCGCTGCGGTCTTACGGTAATAGGAGTAAAGGCCGACTCAGGAGCCATGGGAGGAAGCGGTTCCCAAGAGTTCATGGTAGAATCTTCCGTTGGTGACGACACCCTCCTCATCTGCCCTTCTTGCGGCTATGCAGCAAATGAAGAAAAGGCAGCCTGTGCGCCCGATAAACAGCCGGAAAACGGAAATACCTCCCAAGATTCAACCCCGGTTATGGAAGAAATCGATACGCCTGATGTGAGGACAATAGAGGCCTTAGCTTCTTTTTTAAAAAGGCCCAGTGATTGCCTTATTAAGGCCTTAATTTACCGTATAGAGAATTCCGAAGTCCTTGCTGCAAAGACAGCGGACAATAAGCATAAAAACGGTATTGATGGGGGACAGCTGGTTGCGGTTTGTATAAGGGGTGACTTGGAAGTAAACGAAGCAAAGTTAAAATCTGCTCTTAAAGCATCTGAAGCCGTTCTTACAAGTGATAGAGAGGTAGAAGAAGTTACGGGAACTGTTATAGGTTTTATCGGCCCAGCAGGTTTAAAAAATATTCCGATCATAGCCGATGAAAGCGTTATGCTGATGCACGATACGGTAACCGGAGCCTTAAAAAGGGATAAGCATTTAATTCATGTAGAACCTTTACGGGATTTTACCCCCGATTATATCTTTGACCTCCGCACGGTAAGGGCAGGAGATAAGTGTTCGGTTTGCGGTGCGCCTCTTTACACCAAAAAAGGAAACGAACTCGGACATATCTTTAAGCTGGGATATAAATATACGAAGGCGATGAATATGACCTATCTCGATGAAAACGGAAAACAACAGCATCCTTCCATGGGCTGCTACGGCATAGGGCTTGACAGACTTACAGCTTCAATTGTCGAAGAACACCACGATGAGAACGGAATAATCTGGCCTATGAGCATCGCCCCCTTTCAGGTTGCTATAGTCCCCATAAAATACGAGGGAGAAATGCAAAAGGAAGCCGACCGCCTTTATGACGAATGTAAAAAAAGAGGAATTGAAGTCCTCCTAGATGACCGCAAAGAAAGAACGGGCGTTAAGTTTAAGGATATGGACCTTATAGGCATTCCGATAAGGCTCGTAGTCGGCGAAAAAAATCTTCCCAATATTGAATTTAAACTTAGAAAGGCGGAAGAAAGCCGCTTGGTCGATAAAGATAAGGTTATAGACTTAGTTGAAAAAACCGTAAAAGAAGAACTTGCAAAATTAAACTAAAGGATTCTTAAGATGAAAAAGATTTTAATTTCGGTTTTTCTACTTTTTTTTCTATTCACGGCAGTAAGTTTTAACCTCACTGCCGAGGAAAAATCGGCATGGGAGGATTCGGAATCCGGAGATTATCTTATCTATCAAGACCTTTCATGGAAAGAGCAGACATGGGTCGGCTTTTTATATTATAACGGCAACACAATAGGCAGTTTCTTATATACCTCAAACGGAAAAGTCTTTGCAAAGGTTTTGTTTAGCGGAGAAATTTTAGATGGAGACTTTGTAATAACGGGTCAAAATAATATTTCGGGTATTAACACCGATCCGGCCTACACCTATGCGGTTAACTACCTTATGGGAATCCTCCCAAAACTCTACTCATGGAAGACACAAAAATTAACTGAAAGCCTTGTAATAAAAACCGGTTCCAAAATAGTAAATGAAGAACAATTCGGAGGCGAAAGCGAGATAAAATTCCACTCCTACATTCCCCTCTTTCATATAAAAGAAATTTTAGATTCCAATAAAGAAAAAGCCTTTGAACTGGTAGAAATGGGAAGGGTAAAAGACGAAAAAACTTTTTTTGAGTTTAGCCCTCTCGAAGAAATTAAACCTCTTGAGTCTAAATTTGTTTTAAACCCCAAGGCGAAAAAAGAAACAAGAACCGTTGACGGAGTTAAACTTTTGTTAGACAGCCAATGGAAGCAGATAGCCGACAATACATTTTTGATGGGAAACGAGGCCTTTTTAAATGTAAATACTGTAGATTTAAAACTAGTCCCTGATATAAGCGGAAAAGAAATCGATTTTTTGATAAGATATTTTTCTTCGTCGGGAGAGGTTTCTAAGGTACTTTCAAAAAATACGGACATCAATGGAACAAAACAAAAATTTAAAATCATAAACAGCGTCTATGACCTTGAATCAAAAAGCATAAAACACGATATTAAATTGATAATAAAAAAAGAAAATTCAAAATATACGGTAGTAAGTTTAACCGTCGATAAATCTTCGTATCAAAAATATAAAGATTATTTTGACGGCTTATTTTAGAGTAGTAATTTTATTCTATAAAAAATTCGCGGAGGTTTAATATGCAGCAAACTTTAATGGAGTATGTAAAAGACTTTTTACCCGAAATTGCAAAACACACAATAAAAAATCCGGCAGTTACACCTGAAAATGTATTGCAAAAAGGTAATCCTGTTCTAATTAAAATTCTTGATAAGATGGTAGACGATCTCATCCTTGAGAATTCGGAATTTAGACATCCTGAACACTTAGAAGAATTTTTAGATGAGATAAATAAAGGAAAAAAAGGCATAATTCTTGCAGAACACTACAGTAATCTGGATTACCCTGCTTTTATCAATTTAATGAAAAAAACCGGAACTAAAGGGTCAGAGCTTGCAGAAAAGTGCATAGCAATGGCAGGCTTAAAGCTGGGCGAGGATAATCCCTATGTTGCGGCCTTTGCAAGTGCCTATGACCGAATTTATATATATCCCAGCCGTTCTATCAAATCAATTAAAGACCTCGAATTATTGGAATCGGAATTAAAACGAAGTAAGATGATAAACCTTGCTTCTATGAGAGCACTCGAAAAGGCAAAAGAGGAAGGTAGAGTAGTTCTTGTATATCCTGCAGGTACCAGGTACCGCCCCGGAAAACCCGAAACAAAGAAGGGAGTAAAAGAAATAGATTCGTACATTAAAATGTCCGATATAATGCTCTTGGTTTCAAGCAATGGAAACTGCCTGCGTATTTCGGAATCGGGAGATATGACAGAAGATACTGTCTGGAAGGATAGGCTAATCTTTGATTCAAGCCCGGTCATAAACTGTGCAGATTTTCGCGAAAAAGTAAAAGCCGAACATAAAGAACTTACGGGTATAGATAAAAAGCAGGCTGTTGTCGATCGGGTAATGGCAGAGCTTGAAAAGATGCACGAAGCAAACGAAATCGGACGGCTAAAATAGGAGAAGATTGTGACACATACATTTTATGTTGAAGTGCGAAGCTACGAGCTTGACGCTTATAACCATGTAAATAATGCCGTTTACTTAAATTATTTGGAACATGCCAGAATGCAGTTTTTAAAAAAAATAGGCTTCGATTATGTATCAATGATTGAAGAAGGCTACATGCTCTATGTATCTCACATAGATATTAAATACAAACACTCAGCTAAACTTTACGATAAACTGGCTATTGAGGTTACCCATGTTGAACTGGGTAAGGTTTCCGGTACCTTTTTACAGGTTATAAAAAATGAAGAAGGTAAAGTCTGCGCCGAAGCAAGGGTAACATGGGCCTGTGTAGACAGTACGGGCCGGCCCGTTAAAATACCTGAAAAATATTTGGTTCCGGGCCTGGAGCCCGAGCTTCAGCCCTAAAAATCTAATTTTAGCTTATTTTGATTGACTTAATTTCGGCACGGTATTATATTCTATTCCGTCTTAAAAAATATGGAGTTTTGGAGTTTATATGAAGTCTATTTTAAAAACATGTTTATTTATTGGTATCGTTTCATCGGTAAGTCTCTTTGCTATGGGAGCAAAAGAAATTCCCGATAACGGTAGAAAAAATGTTGCTGTTACCTTCGATGCAATGAAGGAGCTTACTCAGGCAGTTGCAGGCGATAATGTCAATATTTCGGTTATAATTCCGCCGGGAATGGAAGCCCATGACTTTGAGCCCAAGGCTAAAGACCTTGCTTTTTTATCGAAAGCAGATGTGTTAATCTATAACGGTCTGGGCATGGAGTTTTGGCTTGATGAAGCTATAAAAGCAGTCAACAATAAAAAACTGATTATGGTCGAAGCAAGCAGCGGAATTGAGCCAATCAAGGCTGGGCACCATAACCATGATGAACATGGCGAAGACTGTGACTGCGAAGCTTGTGCAGGAAAACCTGATGACAAAGAGCATGAACACTGCCATCACGGCGAGTTCGATCCGCATACATGGCTCAGCCTTTCTTCTGCAAAAATTATGATAAAAAATATCGAAAATGTTCTTGCTGCGGCTGACCCTGAAAATGCAAAAAGCTATAAAGAAAATGCAAGCAAATATATTTCCGAAATTGATGAACTTTTAAAAGAATATATTGAAAAATTTTCCAACGTAAAAAACAAACACTTTGTAACAGGTCATGCCGCCTTCGGATACCTTTGCAGAGATTTTTCTTTAGAACAAAATTCGGTAACCGATATCTTTAATGAAAATGAACCGAATCCGAAAGAACTTGCAAAACTGGTCGAATATTGTAGGGAACACAAAGTAAAAGTTATCTTTACGGAAGAAGCGGCAAGCCCCCTTGTTTCAAAAACCCTTGCAGCAGAGCTTGGAGCCAGGGTTGAAAAAATTTACACAATCGAAAGCCCAGAAGATAACAAAACCTATCTTGAACGCATGAAAGCAAATCTAATGCGCATCTATGAAAATTTAAAATAAAAGGCACGGGCGGTCTTTTGACTTTTTATGGGAGGTGTGATAAACAGTTCGGCACAAATGGTGCCTCACTGTTTATCGATATTGTATGAGGCATTACTTTAAAAATATATTCCGGATTAAAAGCACCTTTGCTTTGATGTTCTTGTCTTTTTTTTGTATTTTTTTATCGGTATGCAGAATATTTATAGCAGAAAACTATTTTTTACTCTTTTTAGTATGGAATTTATTTTTGGCCTTTGTACCGTGGTTTATATCTTCCATACTATATTTGTCAAAAAATTGTAAAAAAATACCGTTTATAATTTTTGCTATGCTGTGGCTCCTATTCTTTCCCAATGCTCTTTATATAGTAACCGATTTTATTCATCTAAAAACAGCAGCTTCAACAATGCGCTGGTATGACCTGATTCTCCTTCTTTCATATAGTCTTACAGGCCTTTTTTACGGCTTAGTAAGTTTGGATTTTATCGAAACTAAGATTAAAAAACTTTTTAATATAAGATACCCGCAAATTTTTTCGGTTTTTGTGATATATCTTTCGGCTTTCGGTATCTATTTAGGCAGGTTTTTAAGGTGGAATTCATGGGATATCCTAACAAATTTAAGCTCCGTCCTATCAGACCTCTTTTTACCAATAAAAAATCCCTTCATACATGCAAGAACATGGGCATTTATTCTTTTGCTTGGAACCCTCTTTAATCTTCTTTATGTATCGTACAAGAGCTTCGGCGAAAAAAATTAAATTTTTAGGATGATTTTACTTGACAATTACAGTAATTATGCTAAAATTATATTAAGCGGGAGATGTGAGTATCCGCCATTAGGCGGTTCAAAGCACAACTCCCATAAGGGGCATGACTTCATGCCCCTTTTTAGTTTTTAATAAGTCTGACGTAGTTTAGGCCTCAGTCCACCTTATTTTTAATTCTTTAATTCGGCTAGATATGCCAATAAGAATTTCCATACGCGTTGAACGGAAGCTATGTCCATGTGTTCGTTAGGAGTGTGCACATCATGCAAATTGGGACCGAAACTTACGGCATCGACATTGGGAAGAGTCTTCTTTAAAAGGCCGCATTCAAGTCCTGCGTGGATTGCTGTAATTACAGGCTCTTTGTTATTAAGTTTTTTATAAACATTAACAGCCTTCTCGCGCACAGGAGAATCGGGACTATACTCCCAAGCGGGATATTCCGAAGCTTTTTCAAATTGGGCTCCGCACCGTTCAGCTTGAATCTTAAGCACATCGGCAATTTCATCCAAGGCACTCTTTACGCTGCTTCGTATCGATGTTGTAAATTTAATTTTTCCATCTACTTCTTCCAAAACACCGTTATTTAAACTTGTTTGGACAAGGCCGGGAATTTCCATGCTCATATATTGCACACCATTGGGAATACTTGCCATAAAATCAATCAGATTTAAGGTAAGCTCTTTTGTAAACATTTTTCCTGAAGGGTTTTGAGTTTCAGCTGCCGTAACGGTTAAAAGTTTGTCCACAGCTCTGTATTCATTTTTAAAATCAGCGGTAAGTTTTTCGACAATCTTAAAAACGGCTGACGTATTTTCGACGGCTATGACTGCATAGGCATCTTTTGCAATTGCATTGTGTTTTGAACCGCCCGAAATTTCGACTAAATTGATTTTTTCGTTTCGCTTGATGTTATAAAGAATCCTTCCCAAAAGCTTGATGGAGTTGGCTCTTTGCTTGTTTATCTCGATACCTGAATGTCCTCCAAGGAGACCTCCTACGGTGATTTTTAAGAATTTTCCTTTAGAAGCTTCTTTTTTTACATCGAAAGAGATATGGATGTTAGCTCCGCCTGCACAGCTTACCAAGAAGACTCCTTCTTCTTCCGAATCTATATTTAAAAGACGTGTACCTTGCAGATGCTCACCGGTAAGGGCCATCGCTCCGTACATGCCTGTTTCTTCTTCAGTCGTAATCAAAACTTCCAGCGGCGGGTGGGGAATATCTTTTGAATCAAGAAGAGTAAGAGCATAAGCTACGGCTATGCCGTCATCTCCTCCAAGGGTTGTCTTATCTGCATAGAGCATTCCGTCCTTTACAACGAATTTAATAGGATCCTTTAAAAAATCATGGTTTGAGGAAGCATCCTTCTCGCAAACCATATCCATGTGTCCCTGAATAATAACTGCCGGAGATTTTTCATAACCGGCAGTTCCGGGCTTTTTTATGATAACGTTCATAGCCTTATCTTGATAAACTTCAAGACTTCTATCTTTTGCAAATTTTACAAGAAAATCGCTGATAGCTCTTTCGTTTCCGGAACCTCTCGGCACTTGAGAGATTTCGTAAAACCATTTAAATACTTCCTTAGGTTCAGTGTTCTGCAATGGGTTCATTGTTACCTCCAAATTATTTGTTTTATAGGTTAGTAGTATATTACAAAATAGAAAAAAAAACAATATCGGAAAAAGTTTGTAAAGCCACCGTTAGATAAAAATTCATATCTTTTGCCTTTCTTGCTTCGTCAAAACTTTGAACGCCTATAGGCATTTTTCTAATCGTACTCATAAACATAGTATAACAGAAAAATAAGAAATTGACATCACAAGTAAGCTTAAGATAAACCGGTGAGCAAAGCTTACCTTCTAAAAACTGAAGTTTTTAGAGGTTTACGAAATAAAGTTTTTTGTTTATTTAAACAAAATTATTTCTCCACGTTTATAACTTATAAGAAACGGTTGGGCGGACAAAAAGGGATGACCTAAAAGACCGTCATAACTATCGGGCTTTTTTCGCAAATGAGAAATATCGGAAAAGGCAGTTTTTATATTTTTATATGTTTTACCGCCTATCTTCATTGTTTTTAATTCCGCTTGATATATTTCCTGTTTAATTCCGCCTGCTCCGCTCAGTTCGGTTTTTTCTTTGTTTGTTAAGGACGGTTCTAATTCATTAAAATAAAAGCTGTCGAGTAAATTGAATTCAGCTCCGGTATCGAGTCCCAATGTATAGGTTTTGTTTCCAATCGCTACTTCAATAACCGGAATATGACCTACCATTTTACACGGAATTTTTGAATATACTTTTAATGTATTAGATTTTATAAAACTATCATACGAATCCGGTCTTATAAGTGTCAACTGCTTTTTTTGATAATCTAAAAAGACATCATATTCTTTTAGCATATCATAGCCTATTAATCCGTATATGCCGTCCGTTTTTAAACTCTGTTCAAGACGACTCATATCAAGAACTACTATTTTTTGATTTTTTATTTTACTACCGGCGAATTCCAATTCTTTTACGGTTGTTATATCCATATTCGGACTTGAAACATTACCGCTGACATCTTGAAAACTACCAAGTTTTTTTGTGTCCGTGTTTAATCCTTCAATGTACTTTGAATTTAAAATAGAAAAAGGTGCACCGCTGTCTAATAAAAACAATCTGCTTTCACCATTAAGCAATACGTCTACCAACGGCAGATTTTCTGCAAATATAAAAGGAATGGAAGTGATTTTATGTGTATTGTACTCTATAGTTCGTTCTTCTGAAGACAAAGTTTTTACTTTTATTTTCATAAGTTCAGCTTCGACAATTAAATTATCCTTATTGAAAATAAATACGGACTCTTTCTTTCCTACTTGAGAATATTCAATTGAGTACTTTAAAATAAGTTTTCCGTCTTCCATAAGGCTTTCTGTTTTTTCATAGGAAACTACCGCTCCCACTCCGGCCAATAATTGCTGCAAAATTGCTTTTGCCCTATTACCGCTCTGTCCTGCAATTGAAAAATCTTCAGCCAAATAAGGCAGTACATTCGTTACGGATTTTTCGTTACAAGCTTCTGCAAGCGCTTGGACGGCTTTTTCACATTCAGATTCATTCTGTGCAAATATGCCGCTAAAAAAACAAAAAAATATTAAGGAAGCGCTTAACATCTTAATTAATTTACATCGATTTTGTTTCATTTTAATACCCCCATGGAATCTATTTAGAATTATTTTTAATTCTCGTTATTGAAATTTGTTTTGCAGTCATTTCTCCACTATCCCAAAGAATATTCATTATTTTTAATTCAGAATCAAATAGCTTAATTTTCATATACTACTCCGGTAGTTTATTTCATTTTAAACAAAATGCTCAAATTTATCAATGCTACTATAGTAGTTTACATAAAAAATTAAATTTTTTTCAAATTTTTGATATTTTTAAATTTTACACTTGACCGATTTTAAGTTCTATGTTAGAATAGTCTTACATATTTAAAAGTTTCTATTAAAATAAGCAAGCGGAAGAAACATCAGTTTCTGAGCATTGCTTATTTTCCGCCGTTTCGCAACAAAGTCAGAAACGGCATACTTTAACTTTAGAGAGGAAATTATGGAAAAAAGCGATACAAAATTAAACCTTTTTAACAATATCTTCTATTACTTAGGAGTTTGGTTAAAAACCTTCCCGGCCGGTATTTTCTTTATACTTATTTCGGTACCTATCCGTATTTTTATGATTTATCAAACCATTCTTATCCCGAAAACCATTATATTGGGTATTGAAACCGGAGCAGAGGCTAAGGCGATTTTACTTTCCATATTGACGGCAGGGCTTTTGATAACAGCCTGTAAAATTATCATACAGATACTTGAAACAAAACTGATGGCTCTCGGCTCCCGCCCTCTATTCCATATTTATTCGGTACCTGTAAATAAAAAAATGTTTGAGCTTAACTATCAAACCCTTATTTCTCCCGAAGTGCAAACAAAAATAACCAAGGTAAAAAACATAGTCATGACGGGAAGCTCGGGCGGTCCCTTTCATTTTTTCGGGCTTAATTTATCCTTTCTTTTAACCGCAATTGCAGGAGCCTTTTTCTTCAGTTCAGGTATTATAAGCATCGACTTAATTCTTCTATTTATTGTTTTAGCTTCAGGAACCGTAAATTTATTGTACGGAATCTATACGGGAAAGTACACACAAAAAAACATGAAAGAACGAGGCGATGACGAAAAAAAAGAGAGCTACATTCTTACAACGGCGGAAGACAGACGCTTTGCAAAAGACATCCGCCTTTATAAGATGAAGGATTGGCTGATCGAAAACTTTGAACACTATCACGGACGAGTAAAAAAATTTTTAAAAGCTGAATCGAATGTACAAGCAGGAGGAAAAATTCTAAATGCCTTAATGATTTTTATAAGAGATGTTTTTGCCTATATTTACTTAATTTACCAATTAAACGCTGGAACCATTGCCGTTTCTCAATTTGTTTTTCTTATAGGTCTGATCATGGAATTTTCAAGATGGATGGATGCTATTGTTCTTCAAATAAGTAACCTCATTATATTTAATAGCGAATTAAGTCAAATAAGAATTTTTTTGAACACTCCTGATGAAAAAACAGGCGGAGAGCTTACCGCAAATGATACGGGCGAAAAACCTTCAATCGAATTTAGAAATCTTTCCTTTAGATATTCGGAAGATGCAGCATGGATTTTTAAAGACTTTAATTTAAAAATCGATGCAGGAGAAAAGTTAGCTCTTGTCGGTATCAACGGAGCCGGAAAAACAACACTTATGCACCTTTTAATGGGACTTTTAGAACCCACCGAGGGCTCCGTTTTAATTGACGAAAAAAACAGCACTGACTTTAAAAAAACAGAATACTATAATTTATTTTCTCCGGTATTTCAGGATATAAATATTTTCCCGGAAACTTTTGCAGCTAATATTGCCGGAACTGAAAATATAAATGAAGAAAAATTAAAAAATGCAATTACTTCGAGCGGTTTAAATGAAATGGTTTCAAGTCTTCCAAACGGCAGCCAAACTATTTTGGTAAAGGAAAGCAATGATGAAGCAATCGATTTATCGGGCGGACAAAATCAAAGGATGCTGCTTGCTAGAGCTCTTTATAAAAATGCAAAAATAAATATTCTGGATGAACCGACGGCTGCCCTTGACCCGATTGCGGAAAGCAAAATATATGAAGAGTATGATGCAATGAGTAAAGAAAAAACTTCTATTTTTATTTCGCATAGACTCGCGTCTACAAAATTTTGTGACAGGATTATTTTACTGGAACACGGAAAAATAATAGAAGAAGGCACTCATAATGAACTTATGAATCAAAATAAAACATACAGAAAAATGTATGATGTTCAAAGTAAGTATTATAGGCAAGTCTAAAAACTTTGTTAGATTTTTAGACTTGCCTGACGAGTTTTTAATAAGTCTTTAACTTATTAAAAACATCGCAAATATATTTAAGGAAGCCCTCTAAAAACTGAAGTTTTTAGAGGCCATAACAAGGAGATGAAAATGAAGAGGCTTAAAAGATTTTTTAGAATGTTTTTTTATTTTGAAAAAATAGAGAAGGGCTCAATGTGGAGCAGCATCTTTTTTAATATAATAGAGGCACTGCGGCCTTTCTGCCTCCTCTATTTATCCAAAATAATCATTGAATCAGCAACGTCGCAAAGATTGCCGAGTGAAGTTTTAAGATCAACCATTATTCTTTTAACGGCATTTATGATTTTATCGATAATTTCAGGAATATTGGAAAAACGCTTTATGTACCATTTAAAATGTTTTTCTAAAAAGCATACTATGGAAAAAGCTCTTAAAATATTAAGATTAAATTTTGAACTTACCGAACAAAACGAATTTCAAAACGATTTAAATTCAATCAAACAATTTGAACGTTTTATAGTTTTTTCTCACGGCGATTTTATGAGAAAAACCGGAACCTCTGTAGGGGGATTTATAGGAGCAGGTATCGCCCTATATTTTTTTATAGGTCTTTTTAATTCCCAAGGATTTATGGGGCTTTCAGGAGCATTTATAAATTCAGCCTTTTTAATTCTTTTGATAGCCTTTAATATAATTTCTTTTTATTTGGCAAAATATATTTATAAAAAATTCGGAGACCATATTTCGGGAGAAGTCAAAAAAAGTGCCCGTTATATAAAATCTTATATGAATTTAATTTATGATTATAGGACGGGAAAGGATATTAGATTATATGATAAGGCCTTAGCCGAAAAATACACAGGCACCTATCTTGCAATGCAGAAAAGTACTCATGATTTTATGGCAAAGTTTTTTTCCCGTACTATAGGGTCAGCTAAACTCCTCGAAGGCTCTCTTTTGCTTTTAGTTTTCTTATTTGTAGGTTTAAAAGCCGTTTACGGTTCCATCGCCTTGAGTGAAGTCTTTTTTTTCATAGGAGCTATAAATGTTTTTTCGGCTCAAGTATCTGAAGCTATGGACGGATTAACTACTCTTGTTGCTTCAGATAAGTCCCGAGAAAAATTATTAAACTTTCTCGATATAGACGAAAAAAAATACTCAGGAAAACTTTCCATAAAAAAAGACGAGCCCATTGTGTTTGAATTAAAAAATATAAGTTTTAAATATCCCGATCGGGATAAATACGCTCTTAAGAATATAAACCTAAAAATAGATTCAAGTCAAAAACTTGCAATGGTCGGTAAAAACGGATCGGGAAAAACTACTCTTATAAAATTGCTTGTAAGGCTCTACGAGCCGACTAAAGGAGAAATACTTTTAAACGGAGTAAACATAAAAGAATATGATTATGATGAGTACATAGATGCGTTCTCAGTTGTCTTTCAAGACTTTAAATTATTATCGCTTAAATTAGGCGAGAATGTTTCCGCATCAAGTTCGTATGATGAAAAAAAAGTTGCCGATGCTCTTTCAAAAACGGGCATGGAAGCTTTTTATAAAAAGCATGGAGCCGAAGCCTATCTATATCAAAACTTTGACATAGGCGGAATTGAAGCCTCCGGCGGAGAAGCTCAAAAAATTGCAATGGCACGCGCAATTTATCACGGAGGCAAAATCTTTATTTTGGATGAACCTACGGCAGCCCTCGATCCTATTTCGGAAGCAGAGATTTATTCTCATTTTGATAATATAACTTCAAAAAATACTGCAATCTATATTTCGCACCGGCTTTCATCTTGTAAATTCTGCGATAAAATTGCCGTTATGGATGAAGGCAGTCTTGTTCAATACGGAAATCATAATGAGCTCGTTTCCGATATAAACGGCAAGTACTATGAACTTTGGAATGCACAAGCAAAATACTATCAAGAGGAAAAAAATACGATATAAATTTTACTAAAGCTTTGGCATTTTCTTAATTGATAAAATTTTCATTTGTTAGATGTATTTTTAAAAAATATTCTATCTCAATTCTTACACGAGATAAAAAATGTTTATCCAAGAGAGTTTCGGATAAGGAATTATAATCCGGGAAATGAAGATATAGATAAGGCATAGACAAAAGAAGAGTTTTAATTTCTGCATCAGAAGAATTTATTTTTCCGGTAAAAATACTTTTGAGCCTAAGAAGTTTTTCTTTTTCGGAAATTAAAAAATCTTTTATCGCTTTTTCTTTATCTGCATAATCATAGCTTATAAAATTTTTTTTATCATTATTTTTATTTATAAAACAAGATGCTTCATAACACGAATAAAAATCGTCTATGATTTTTTTTGCCGTATCAAAGCTTATTTTTTTTGAATTTAGCTCCAAACCTGATTGCCCTATATCAAAAAAGTTTTCTTTAGAAGCAAAAAGTTTTTTATAAAGCTCTCCGTAATTTTTTAAATTAGGAGAAGTAAAAGCAAGACTGCCGTTTTTACCCTTTTCAAAACTAAGCTTATTCGGAAACAAAGATTCTCCCGTGTAAAGACTTTTTATTTTGGAAATATCCGAAAATATATTTTTAACTTGATAGCTTAATTTTGAATGACTGAATCCCTGCCCCCACGAAAAATCCAAACCCGTGTGAAAAATAGGAAGACCGTCAAAAGCCAATCTTTCGGCAAGGGCTAAGGCAGCAAGCCCCACAGAGCCCATAGCTTCAAGTCTTAAAGGTAAAATATTTTTTTCTTTTAAAGCGTAAAAAAAAGAGCTTGCTAAGGAATCTTGAACGGAATAATCGGTAAAGAAAAAAGCTTTATTTCCATTTAACTTTACGATCAAAGAAGGATTAGCAGTAAGATCGGCAATAACTGGAATACCTGAGTCTGCAATACCGATAAAGGCTTTTTGAATCCAATATTGAGACTCAAGCAAAACTACAGCATCAGGTCTTATTTCGGGATAAAGCCCTGCAAAAACAGCATCGACTGCAAGAACAAAAAGCCTGTTCCTATTTTCTTTTATAAATTCAATGGAAGAATCAAGGGACGGCCCCGCCCCTATTACAATGATAGGCCTATTAATCGATTTTTCAATTAAAGAACCGAAACGAGAATTTATATTTAAAGCCGAAGTTTTATCGGAAGTCTTTGAAATAGACCGTAAAATTGAATAATAGTTTTTAAAAAAATTACGGGCATAATTTCTGCCGAATTGAATTAGTGTTAATCGGTTAATCCATATTTGCGAAATATATTGAGAGATAAAATCAAAGGCTTGAGAATAAAAGGTTTGATTAAAAGCCGCTCCGCCCGAAAAATCTATTCTTATAACGCGTCTAATTTTTTTTCCTTTAATAAAATCATCAAGCCGGTTTAATAAGATAGTTATCGAATCCGTTCCTGCATATAAGAATTTAGGATATTCTAAAATGTTTTTATCGATTTCGCTTTTTGAAAGATTCAACAACTCTTCATCAGCTTCCAGACCGAGAGCAAAAGAATCCTCCGGAAGTTTTTTAATGAGCTCTTTTAATCCGTATCCCAAAGCCGGAGATACACAAAGAACCAATGTTTCATTTTGAATTACAATAGAAGAAATTAATTGTAGGATATTTTTTTGCGGTGAGCGTTTTGAATATAAGTACTTTCCCTTGTATAAAACCGAAAAACCTGAGTCAATCGGAATTAGCTCAGGTTTTTCATTATTTGCAGTCATTATTATTTAAACAGGTTCCCAAAATTATCTTGGAATTTGGAATTTGTAAAAACATAATCCATAAAGGTTTTATGAGCAATAGGAAGAGGATAGTTCATACCCTGCATACTCATAATAGCCGCTATATGATAATATGGAAACCAAGCACCTGCTTGATTTTGGTAATCCTTTTTAGTGCGGTCAATAGTGTACTCATCAATTTCTTTTTCTTCTTCAAGAGTTAATACTGCAACTTCGGATCCCGCAAGAATCGGATCGGAAATTTCTCCGCTCTTTAAGGCAAAAGCTTTTTTAAAGAAAGGTTCATTTTTTTCAAGAGCTGCAAAAATACCTTGAGACGGAAGAGGCGGAAGAGAGCTTGCATTTCCGTAGTTTATGCCGAACAAGTTTGAAGTTTCAACAGTTAGAGTTGTTTCTTCAAAATCTTCAGCAGCCGTTTCAAAACCTGCGGTTCTTGCGGCTTCTGCAAATCTATTTGCAGTCTGAAGAACATAATCTTCAAGCATACCCTTTTCATTTCGGTTCATATAATTTCGAATATTTGAAATAAGGGCTTCGCTTTCAAAATCGGGAAGAGAAGGTGCTGCATTACATCTTACAATTCCGAACATTCCGTTTTGCATTAAAACAACGGGACTAAAATCGGAAGGCTTTAAAGCCAAAACAGCCTTAAGGTGCTCATTATCGGGGAAATATCTATTTATATCCGTTCGATAATTTGAAGTAATCTTTCCGTTGTCATCAGTAAGAGTTTTTGTTGCATTTAAAATAACGGCATCTTCAAAACTTACCTCTCCGCTTTTAAGCGAGGCCAGCATCTTCTTTGCTTCTTCTTCGGTAGGATAGCTTAATAAGGATAAATCATAACTTGTAAAAAGATCACTGTGTTCTTTTCCGTACTTTATGATTTCGGAAGAAGGATAAAGGCTCAAATTAAAAACAACATATTTAAAGCTTCTTTCTTTTTTTGCCATATCGACAATAAAATCCGTTTCCTTGGAAGAGGTTTTAAGCCCATACCCGCTTCCGTTTCCGAACAAATCTTCTATATAACGATTATCCTTAATGTATTTTTCAATTTCTTTTCGATATGTAACACGCGTAGTTTCGGGAGTGTTCTGATATTTGCTTTCGGAATAAACACCGTTTTCATCCAAATAATAGTTTATTAAATCCTTGTTTATACGGAATTGCGGAACACGGTATCCTGCACTTATAACCTCATCCTCCATAGCTACCTGCACAACAGCAGCCCTAAAAGCCAAATAAGAAATTTGCTGCCAAAAATATTCTCTCATTTGAGAATCTTCAGGCTCCATTTTTTGGCGTTCAACATAATTAGCCAAAAAGTGATATTGATCCACAAAAGGAGATGATGAACTGTTATCTATTCTTACCTTACCCCATTTACCGACGACTTTAAAACCTTGAGAAGCCCGATCCGTAATCATAGGAGCCGCAACGAAGGCAATTACTCCCAAAACAAAAACTATAATGCCCCCTATGGAAGCAGCAATCTTTTTTGAACTAGCCATATAAACCTCTAAAAATATAAATTTAGACTTAAAATAGAATAGTACCACTTATACAGCCCTTTTGTCAATACATCGGCGTACATCTGCGTACATCGTATCGGCGTACATGTGTACATAAACATCGGGCAAAAAAAAACGGAACCGATATAAACCGATTCCGTTTTGAGCTATTCAGGATTCGAACCTGAGACCCACGCCTTAAAAGGGCGTTGCTCTACCTACTGAGCTAATAGCCCATTTTGCATTTGCAACGGGGGCTATAATATCATAGGTATAAATAAATGTCAATACTAAATTAGTCAAAAAAACATATTTTTTGGAATTTTTAAGTAAAAAAATAATCTAACCGGGGATTTACCTCTCCAAAATTACCAGCCCATCGGGGTATTCATTCGGGTTTCCTTTTGTTTTAGGAAAATGTTCCGCAAGGATTTTTCCGCATTCTTCTACAGCCTTGCAAAAACTCTGCGTTGTATTCTTTGACTTTAAGCCGGAAGTTATTATGCCGCAAATGCCGCCCCATGTGTTTTGCTCAACTTTTTCGGCAATACCGGAATCTGCGATAATAAAGACCTTTCTTTCAAGGATAGAAACAAAGATCAAAATGCCCGTCCTTTGGACAGTCTTATAAATTCCACATTCCACAAAATGCCTTAAAGCTCTTGCATAGACTCTTGCTTCTTTTATTCTTTTTGGAATTATCAATCTATCGAGAGCAGGAATGTTTACAAGTAAAAAGAAAAGGAGCATCACAACCAAAACCCCTGACCCTATTACGGCTGTGAGAGTTTTAGGTGAAGGATACCAAAGTTTTGTTTCGAGCAAGCGCCAAATACCGTCTCCAAAATAAAGCATGGCAAAGAAAGAAATAAAGGCTAGGCAGACGGCGGCAAACATTTCTACAAAGGAGTAGGAATCGCTTTGAGGAATAACAGCCAAAGCAATTTCACCGTTTGTAGTTTTTTCCGCCTCTGCAACGGCATCTTTAATCAAATCCAAATCTTTAGGTTTGATATGTATTTTATTTAATATTCTATTGTTTTGCATAATTATCTCCATATTGTGTTCGAGGTTTATTCTATCATTTTTTAATAAAAATCACAAGTCTTGTAATTCTTGTTTAAAAAGGGTCTCATTCAACCGGCAGTTAAGTGCCGAGGTAAAGAATACTTGCGTATTATTTACGGCCCCGAATATTGCGAAAAAGAAAATTTAGACCGGCTAAAGAAAAGAGGCTTAGCAAAAAAAAGAGCCCTAGCCTTAAAGGAATTTGCCTTAGGCATAGAGGCTCTTGAACGCTTTGTAAAAAAAGAACCTTTAAGGCGTGTGCACGAAAGTGTCTTTGCCGTTTTAGCCCTAGAAAGCGAGCCAGTGGATCCTAGATTATAAGTTTGTCATAATCATCGCTTTTAACAGTTCCCTTGCCGTGGTTTCTTCATCGTAGGGCATGGTTCTATCTTTAAAGATGATGGAATTTTCGTGTCCCTTTCCTAAAAGGAGAACCGCATCGTTTTTACCGGCAAGGCTGAATGCTTTTTTGATTGCAGAAGGACGGTCTGGAATTATAAAAAGCTCTTCTCCTCTCTTTTTTTCGGGACAGCCTGCGGCTATCATTTCCAAAAGCTCAACGGAATCCTCGCCGCGAGGGTCTTCGTCTGCAAGAATTACGATATCGGAATATAGGGCCGCTATTCGCCCCTGCTCCGGCCTTTTTTTTACATCTCTTTCTCCGCCCGAACCGAAAAGGCTTATGACCCTTCCTCCCGATTTTTTTATGCGCTCTTTTATTGAAGGGAAAATTGTCATAAAGGAAGAAGGGGTGTGGGCATAATCGATGAGCACCTCAAAATCCTGCCCCTCATCTATCAGCATCATCCTTCCCTTTACGGGTTTTACAAGAGGAAGTTTTTCTATTATAAGCTCGATATCAAGTCCCGTAATTCTTTGTACGACCAAGACCGAGGCGAGAATATTTTTTACATTAAAGATTCCTGCAAGTTTTAATTCGCACCCATATTCTTTTTTAACAGAAAAATCGCAAAGCGTAAATTTAATTCCGGTTGAATACTCTTTAATATCCTTGGCAAAAAGGCCTCCATATTCTTCAATTTTTTTTAGATCTTTAAGCTCGGTGCTAAAAGGATAGACATGTTTTTTAGTTGCTTCCATAAAATAAGGAGCGGACGGGTCTTCATAGTTTACTATTCCGAATATGGGAAATCCTTTCCCTAAATTTTTATCCAGAGCTCTAAAAAGATTGGCCTTGTCATATCGGTACTGTTCGACGGTTCCGTGAAATTCCAAGTGCTCCTGAGTTACGTTCATAAAAACAGCTGCATCAAAGGCCACATCTTCAAGACGGGCAGTCCTCGGGGAAAGACCGTGAGAGGAGGCTTCCACTACGGCATAGCTGCATCCAGAATCCCTCATTTGAGCCAGACGCAGCTGGACTATGTTAGATTCGGGAGTGGTCTGATGTTCAGGATTCGGAATTACATTTCCGTCTATGGAATATTCAACTGTAGAAAAAAAACCGGCCTTTTTTCCGCAAAGGTTTAAAAGCTGAAAGATAAAAGAAACGGTACTGCTCTTTCCTTCGGTTCCGGTAACACCTATTACGCCTAGTGCCTTTGACGGCTCATCATAAAGAACAGAAGAAACCTTGGACATGGTTTTGCGCACATCATTCACCTGAATAAAACAAATTTCATCATAAGAATGATTATTTAAATCTCCCTCATAAAAAACACAAACGGCTCCGTTTTTGATTGCAGAATCTATAAATTTTTTCCCGTCGGTATGAATACCGGGAAGAGCAAAAAATGCAGCACCTTTTTTTATGCCCGTTTCATCGTCTATAACGGCGGGTACTATCTTCCTAGAATCATACTCTATAGAATTTATAAGGGATTTATATTTTCCAAAGAAATTTATAACTTCAATATCTTTGATACATTCTGCAATCGATTTTTTATATTCCATAAGAAAAAGTATAATTGATAAGTTGTAAATTATCAAGTAATATTGATATCTTTTGGGGAAAGGTTTTTAATTACACATTACCAATTAAAAAAGATACTCCCTTACAAAATTGCTGTAAGTGTGCTATAATACAATAAGTGAGGAAACTTCTATGAGTACTTTAAACAGAAAATATAAAGACTCGGTTTTTGTCGACCTATTCAGTGAAGACGAAAAGGCAAAAGAAAACTTTTTATCACTTTACAACGCATTACACGGCACAAATTTGCCGCTTTCATGCCCTGTAGAAAACATAAGGCTTGATAATGTCATGTACATGAACATTGTCAATGATGTTTCATGCCTTGTAGACGGTAAAATCATTGTATTGGCTGAACACCAATCTACAATAAATGAAAATATGCCTCTACGCTTTTTAGAATATATAGCAAGACTATATGAAAAACTACAAGCACCAACCGACAGGTATTTAAGAAAACTGTCAAAAATACCTACACCTGAGTTTTACGTTTTTTATAATGGATTAGACGATTACCCTGAAACTACGGTTCTAAAACTATCCGATGCTTTTATTACAAAGTCTGAACAGATACCGTTAGAGCTTGAGGTAAAGGTATATAACATAAACAAGAGTAAGAGAACGGAAGTATTGAGCCGTTGTAAAACCTTAGATGAATATAGTTTGTTTGTTAAAGAGGTGAGAACCCAAACTCAACTCGACAGCGAAAACGGTTTTACCAATGCGGTAAAAATATGTATAGAAAAAGGAATATTAAGAGAATATTTACAGCGAAAATCACGGGAGGTAATCAATATGTTAGTGGCAGAATATGACTATGATACGGACATTGCAGTACAGAGAGCTGAAGAGCGTGAAATCGCCTTTGCTGAAGGCATTGAGCAAGGAATTGAACAAGGGTTTTCCGATGGAGCTTACCAAACAAAACTTGAAACGGCAAAGCTTATGCGTATGCATAATTACCCCATTGCCGAAATTTGTACAATGACCGGTCTTCCCAAAGAAGAAATAGAGGCTTTATAAAATCAATATGATATGTCAATAACAATCCTATTGACTTTTTATGGGAGGTGTAATAAGCAGTTTGGCACAAATGTTGCCTCGCTGTTTATCTTATGGGAGGAATTATATGAAAAATAAGTTATTTGCCCTCTGGGTGCTTTCTGTTTTTATTTTTTTAAGTTCATGCGAGAGCCTTTCTTCTCCGGCACAGGCGAATGTTGCTTCAAATGACAATACAGTGAATAGCAATGCAATGCATGACAATGCACCGCATGATAATGCAACACAGAGCTCTATTGTAAAAGATATTCTCGCTGAACTTAACAGGGTAAGGCGCAATCCTAAAAAATATGCCGAAGAAGAAATTAAACCTCGGCTAAAATACTTTGACGGAAAACTTTATAAAGCTCCGGGGCAAATTCCTATATTAACAAATGAGGGAGCATCAGCAGTAAAAGAATGTATGGATGCTCTGATGAAGACAAAACCAATGGAGCTTTTAGAACTTGAAAAAGGCCTGTGTTATTCCGCCCAATGGCTTGCCGATGATCAAGCTGAAACAGGGCAAGCAGGACATTACGGCAGTGACGGTTCATCTCCATTTGACCGAATGAACCGTTACGGAAAAGTACTTATAACTGCCGGCGAAAACTGCGCATACGGTCCTAAGACAGGGAGAGAAATTGTAGCACAGCTTTTAATCGATGACGGAGTTGCGGATCGCGGACACCGCATAAATATCCTCAAAAAAGAATTTAAAAAGGCGGGTATCGGTTATAACGATAAGGGTAAAGCCCCCTACGGTGCCGTAAGCGTTATGGACTTTGCAGGGGACTATGTTTCAAAATAGGTTTTAAACCCCTTTACCGACGAGGCACATCCATTCGGCTTCGGCGGCAAGGGTATCGCCTACATAGGCCTTTCCTGCCTGCTTAATCATGCGCGGAGATACACGCAAGTTTGTAACTTCCATCCTGACCTTATCGCCGGGCTTAACCTGCGATCGGAACTTAACCTTATCGACTGTAGCCAAAAAGAATAAAGACCCCTCTTCCAAAATCTTTTGAAAACTCAAGGCAGCTCCTCCGGCCTGAGCCATTGTTTCGACAAGGATGACTCCCGGCACAACAGGGTATTCGGGGAAGTGTCCCTTAAAAAAGAATTCGTCTTGGGTAAAGACGTGTTCACTCACACTCCCGTTTTCGTCGGCACTGATAATCTCGTCCACAAACAAAAAAGGTTTTCTGTGAGGAATCAGGCTTTCAATATCTTTTGTAATGCTCATATACTTCTCCATTATTTTTTATATTCTCATACGTTTAGAAAGGTTTTACACGTTTTTTCATCCTGCATAATCTTACAAAATCTTACAAAATCTTGCGTAATTTTACAGAACATAAAGTCGTCTGCAATGGTCAACTCATCAAAACTTTTGAGCACCTTTTAACCTCTCAACACCTCGATTATACCATAAAACGGCTTATTTTTCAATCGTCAAGTATTTTATGTCAAGTATGTTAATTCGTTATAAGGAGCTTCGGTAAAACAACAGGAAGCCGGCCGGCCATTCCGACACCATTCCCACGGAAATCAATTTTGCTAAAAACTGCCGATAATGAAGGTATGGAAATAGAAAATATATTTGATTACTTTAACGACATCAAAATAATTAGCAATCACGACGGATATTTTTACAGCGTAAAGGAAGCTTTAAAAATATTACTACTTGGACTTCTTTGTGGACGTAAAAATATTAGAGAGATACACGAGTGGGCAACTGAAGATATTATAAAAGAAAAACTTCGTAAAGAATTCGGAATAGAGAAAATACCTTGCTATTATTGGCTAACCTGTCTACTTAAATTGATAAACATAGACTCATTAAACGAATGTTTTATGAATATGGCTGAAGCTCTTATCAAAGAATACGGTACAGAAAAGCCTCTTACAATAGCGATAGACGGAAAAACTATCCGTTCAACAGATAAAATGAGCAGCTATGAAAGTCCGCTGCACATAGTCTCTGCACAAGTTGCAGAATTTGGTATAACATTGGCACAAAAATGTGTTAAAGGAAAGACAAACGAGATACCTACGGTTCAAGCTCTTATAAAAACTCTTAATATAAAAGGGCATATAATCGTTGCAGATGCCTTAAATTGTCAAAAAGAAACGGCAAAAATCATAAAAGAGGGAAAAGGGGACTATTTACTGTCGGTAAAAGGGAAGCAGCCTTTACTAAAAACGGATATTGAAGAATATGTTCAAGATGAAATTTTAAGAAAACAAATGGAAACAGCTTGTAAAAGTGAAAAAAATCGTGAAAGAGTTGAAAAGCGAACAGCCTTCTGCACAACTAATTTAGGTTGGATGGATAATACAGATGAATGGGAGGGGTTAAGCTGTATTGGAGCTATTCATTCAGAGTTTAAGAGTAAGAAAGGAAAGAGTGATGAATGGCATTATTATATTTCGAGCAGAAAACTTACAGCTCAACAGCTATTGGATATAGCAAGAAAAGAATGGGTTGTAGAAACCATGCATTGGTTATTAGATGTTCATTTTAGAGAAGACTTTTGTCGGCTTTTAGATAAAAATCTACAACAAGCCTTGAACATAGGACGGAAAGTGGCGTTAAATTTGGTCTCGCGATACAAACAAAAAAATGCACCTAAATCTTCTTTGTCACACATTATGTTTAAAGCTCTCATGGATATATCCTTTATCAAAAAAATATTACAAAATTGATTTCCATGCACCATTCCGGCAAGCTATTGACATCTTTTATTTTTTAGGCTAAAGTAAAATTATGAATAAAAAAGCTGTTTTTGACGGACAATTTACTCTTTTTAATATTCCATACTTGTATGACGGGAACGGAATAAAAATGTCAACTATAGCTTACCCACCCCCCCCCATTTTCTCTATTAGCTATAATATCTCTAACAGATAGTTTTTTTAAAAATTCTTTTTCGTATATCGGCATCATCTCAAATCCAAACCGTATGGTCAATTTATTCCGGCTGTACGGTTTTTTTTATACATTAAGCATTTTTTTGTATGTATTAAGCATTTACGGAGGAGGTTTAATATGAAATTAAACACAGATTACGACGAAAAGTCAAATGAAAAGCCATTTGAACACTTTTCTAAGGACTTATTTGAAGAATTGCAAAAACATCCTTTCGGCAGTATGCCTAAAAGGGACTTGGACTGTTTGCTCTTTTTTCTTTTTGAAAAGCACGGCCTTTTAGAAGGAAAAAACAACAGAGAAAAGGCTCAAAATCTTCAAATAAACGAAACAAGGTTAAAATCCTACATTCTTGATGCAAATGCAAAGTACGGTAAGGATGAAAAGGCGGAAAATCTTGCTAAATTATTGAAGAAGATGGGAGACGAAACTAAGGTCGCAATTGACGGCGATTATTTGGTATTCCTTGAAGAAGACCCTGTTATAAAAGCCGACTTTGTTCAAAGTTTAAAAGATGAAGGCTTTTACACCGATTCAAGTTTTAATAATGAGCTTATAAAGGTAAAACTTTCAAGTTTTTTGTGCTTTGCCAAAAATAAGGGGTTTTTAAATAAAAAAGAACTTCTTGACATTGTAAAAAGCGATGAAAAAAGCACAAAAATGATCAGGCAATTTATTGACGAGAATAAGAGCGTAAAAGAAATGGGTTTAGATGTATTAAAAATCATACAAGCACAAAACGGCTTCGGCATAAGTACATTTATAAGCCTTTTTGAATACGGAAAAAACATCGTCAAGAATAAAATACATTAAAGGAGATAGGAGTTGATATGAAAATAACGAACTATGCAAAAAGAATTTTACCGGGAGCGGCACTCTTTATGCTGTTTATCGGTTTGTTTACAGGCTGTCCGCAAAAAGTTGAGGACAAAAAAGTTTCGGTAGAGGGCGTAACGCTCGATAAAACGGAACTTAACCTCGGGGTAGGCGAAAGCACTAAGCTGACTGCAACAATCAACCCTGCAAATGCAAGCAACAAAACAATAACCTGGGATTCGAACAAGCCTGATATTGCGGAAGTAGACCAAGACGGAACTGTAAGGGGTAAGGCCGAAGGCAAGGCCGTAATTAGGGCAACTACGCAAGACGGCAACAAGACGGCAAGCTGCACAATACAGGTAAAGTTTATACCCGTAGAGAGTATAACACTCAATACAACGGCACTGGAACTTCTGTCGGGAAAAAGCTCTAAACTGACTGCAACAATCAACCCTGCAAATGCAAGCAACAAAACTATAATGTGGGCTTCGGACAAGCCTGCAATTGCGGAAGTAGACCAAAACGGAAATGTAACGGGTAAGGCCGGAGGTACCGCCGTAATTAGGGCAACTACGAAAGACGGTAACAAGACTGCAACCTGCAACATAAAGGTAGAAAAAGGAGCAATCCTTTATCTTAGCCCCGATAAAAAAGAAATTACTATTTACGACAAAACCCTAAACAGTGGTGATATAACTGTGGCAGGATGTGAAGAAAACGAACCACTTAGTTCCGGAGTTCAAACCACCCTAACCGCAACCGGCGACAGGGTTATCTTAAAAGGGGATATCACAGAACTGTACTGCACGGATAATAAGCTTACAGAGCTGAATGCGCAGGGGTTAAATAACTTAAAAATGCTGGTCTGCAACAACAATCAGCTTACAAAGCTGCATGTGCAGGGATTAAATAACTTAACATATCTGAATTGCGCCATGAATCAGCTTAAAGAGCTGAATGTGCAGGGGTTAAATAACTTAAAAACTCTGCGCTGCTACAACAATCAGCTTACAAAGCTGAATGTGCAGGTTTTAACTAACTTAAAAGAGCTGTGGTGCTACAACAATCAGCTTGATAAAGCTGCTTTTACACAACTCTTTAACGATTTACCTAAGAAGAAGACCAACGAGGATGCACAGTGCGTTCTTTATGCCGACATAAGCGGCATTACCGAGGGTAACTATACGGACTTTACCCCGGACGAACTGCAAGTAATCAAAAACAAAAAATGGAAGCCATTGAAACAAATCGGCCACCAATTTTATGAAACCGCAGCTATTTAATAATTTGTAACAGGTTATAACGGATAATTCACCGGTTGGTTAAATCGGTAATTATCCGTTATTCTTATTCCCTTATAAAAATTTAAAAAATATGATATAATAAATCAATGAGCAACGGTTAATTATACATTAAAAATTGCCGAATAATTTTAAGGGGATAGAAAATGACCGGTATTAGAAGACTGCCTATAGGCGTTCAAAGTTTTAAAGTTATGCGTAATGACGGCTTTGTTTATGTAGATAAAACCGAATATGTGTTAAAACTTGCAGCTGAAAGCCGTGTATTTTTTTTAAGCCGCCCGCGAAGGTTCGGAAAAAGCCTTTTTCTTTCTACCTTAAAGGCTTATTTTTCGGGTAAAAAAGACCTTTTTAAAGGACTTTATATCGAAGACGAGGAAGAAAAGCGGGCCGAAAGGGAAAAAACCGAAGCGTGGGTTGAACATCCCGTTCTATACTTGGATTTTAATGCTTCAAAATATGAGACAAGAGAAGATTTGGAAGCTCTTTTAAACAATAGGCTTTGTATTTGGGAAGAAACCTATGGGGAAAGGTCATCCGAGACTACTTTTCCTGAGCGTTTTATGGGAATTATAAGAAGAGCTTACGAAAAAACCGGTAAACAGGCGGTTATCCTAGTGGACGAATACGATAAGCCCCTCCTTGAAACTATGATTATAAATGAGTCCCTAAATGAAGAATACCGCCGTATATTAAAGGGCTTTTACGGAGTCATTAAATCCTGCGATGAATATATCCGTTTTGCCTTTTTAACGGGGGTAACTAAATTCAGCAAGGTGAGCATCTTCAGCGATTTAAATAATTTGCGGGACATATCTCTGGAAAAAGATTATTCATGTATTTGCGGTATTACTGAAAACGAATTGATACAATCCTTTAAACCCGAAATTGAAGAGTTGGCGGTCAACCGTAACCTAAGTTATGAGGAAACTCTTGCTCTTCTAAAAAAGCGTTATGACGGATATTTTTTTCATCATGAAGGAGAGAGCGTATACAATCCCTTTAGTTTGCTTAATGCCCTTATAAAAAAAGAAACGGGCTCTTACTGGTTTGCAACAGGAACCCCCACCTTTTTGGTTAGAACCTTACAAAAGCAAAAAGATATTTCTATCCGCGATATTTTAGAAAATACCGAAATGGGCGAAAATGCCTTACAGGATTACCGTCCCGATATGAATAACCCGATACCGATTCTGTTCCAATCGGGCTATTTAACCATAAAAGATTATGACGAGAGACTGGGCTTGTACAAACTCGGCTTTCCGAATGATGAAGTAAAATACGGTTTTTTAGATAATCTTGTGTCGGCCTATACTTCAATCCCAAAGGATTCAAGCGGTTTATTTATAGGCAATTTTGTCAGAGACATTGAAAAGGGAGATACCGAATCTTTTATGAAAAGGATGTACACAGCCTGTGCAGGCCTTCCTTACAGTTTAGCTTCAAAAGAAAATGTGCAGATGAGGGAAAGGGATTATCAGATAGCCTTTTATATAATCTCTAGTCTGATGGGACAATTTGTTCAAACGGAGGTAGTAAGCTCAAAAGGAAGGGCTGACTGTGTGGTTCACACGGATGATACGGTTTATGTCTTCGAGTTTAAACTGATGAATTCGGGCACACCTAAAGAAGCTATCCGGCAGATAAGAGAAAAAGGCTATGCTGAACCATATAAGGCGGGCGGAAAAAAGATAGTCCTAATAGGAGCGATGTTTGCCGACGGTATCGATGAAGGAACTGCCGGCACTTGGGAAGCGGAAACCTTATAACCGGCCGGCCGGCCGATCAAAAAAAAGTTACTGATAGTTGACTAAATCCTTATTTTTTGTATAATGTTAGCCGTTGATGACAGTACCGGCGCTTTAATAGGCGGCTGTCCTTATTTTTGTCAATCTCATAAGGAGTCTATTTATGAACAACAAGTTGGCTTTAAAGGATCTAATCAATATAGGTATTTTTACCGTTATTTATTTTGTAGGACTTTTTGTAATAGGCATGCCATTAGGTCTTGCGATTATAACCTATTTAGCATTCCCCTTTACCGTAAGTTTAGTTTTAGGAATTGCGGTAATGTTTTTACTTGCAAAGGTGCAAAAACCCTTCGCCCTTTTTATCTTTGCAGCAATTCCCGGATGTCTTATGACCCTCACTGGACACACGCCGGTAGTTGCAATCCACTCACTTATTGTTGCAGCCCTTGCAGAAATCGTACGCAAAATATTCGGTTATAATACGGCAAAGGGAAGCATCGCAGGATATTCGATCATGTCGCTGTGGCTTTGCGGAGCGTTTTGGCAAATCTTTATTTTAAAAGATCAATATTTTGCTCTCACCGAAAAAATGATGGGAACCGAATATGCAATAGGATTAACAAGTCTCCCATGGTGGATTATGCCGATACTCTATATTACGGCATTTTTAGGCGGACTACTCGGCGGGCTTTTGGGTAAAAAAGTTTTAAAGAAACACTTTGAAAAAGCAGGCCTTCTGTAATTAAAAGCAGACTTTCTTTAAAAAAATTGAATGAAAAAAAAAGCAATCTTGGTTCTTGATCCGCGGACAAAAATATTTTTAGTTCTGGCAATGGGAGCATCTATCATAATTCTTGTTCCCATATATGTAGAAATTTTAAGTGCCGCTCTTTTAGCCTTTTTATTTGTGATGAACAGGCAAGTTAAATCGGCAATAAAATTGATGGCGGTCTTTTTATTTCTTGCCGGCCTCACCTATCTGCCTCAAGATATTCCCGGCGTTACAAGTATTGTAATGCCTGTAGGTTTTATTGTCCGCAGATTTATGATGCCCATTGTTGCCGGAAACTATTTAATTTCTTCAACGCCTGTCGGTCTTTTGATGAACGCTCTTGAAAAATTAAAACTGCCTTTTTCACTTGTGATAACTATTGCAGTTATGTTCAGATTTTTTCCGACCCTTAAAGAAGAATACGGCAATATTAAAAATGCAATGAAAATGAGGGGAATCGGTCTTAATGCGGTAAATGTAATCAGTAAACCTATTTTGACACTTGAATATATGATGGTTCCCCTCCTTTCATCCGCTTCAAGAATCGGAGATGAACTTGCTGCTGCGGGACACACCAAGGGCGTAGACGCTCCGGCAAAAAAAGTACGCTATAAAACCTCCCGCTTTACGGCGGCAGATGCTTTTATTTTTCTTTACATAATAGCGGTCTTTATCGCTGCAGGAATAACGAGGATACATGCATAATGGAAACGGCAGTCAATCTTCAAAACCTCTGTTTTAATTATCAAGCCTCTGAAAATATGGATCAGCCAGACACAAAAAACTTATCCGCACTAAACGATATTTCCATTTCGATAAAAAAAGGAGAATGTATTTTACTTACAGGAATTTCCGGCTGCGGAAAAACAAGCGTGCTGCGCACAATAAACGGTCTGATTCCAAACTATTATGAAGGAAAACTTTTAGGCTCCATTGAAGTTTTGGGAGAATCGATAAAAGAAAAACCTATTTACGATATTTCAAAAAAAGTTTCTACGGTTTTCCAAAACCCCAAATCCCAGTTTTTTAATTTGGATACCACTTCTGAAATTCTTTTCTTTCTTGAAAACATGGGAACGCCTTTTGAAAAGATGCATCAAAGGCTCAACTTTATTTCGGAATTTTTGAATATTAAACATCTGCTTGACCGGAATATTTTTAATCTCTCAGGCGGAGAAAAACAGATGATTGCTATAGCCTCAGCTCTTGCTGCCGATACGGATATCATCGTTATGGATGAGCCCACATCCAATTTGGACTTATATTATATAGAAAAAATAGCTGAAGTTATTAGTCTTTTAAAAAAGTCGGGTAAAACTTTAATCATAAGTGAACACCGCCTGTATTTTTTAAATGAACTTATAGATCGGGCTTTTTTAATAAAAGAAGGTAAGCTTGAAAAAGAATTTTCTCAACAAGAATTCCTTGCTCTTTCGGAACAAAATAGAAAAGAATTCTTGCTTCGTCCCATAACAATGAACAAAAATGTTTTTAACCGTTTGGAAGATTCGGATTATATGCAGGTGCAAAGCTCGGAAACTATCCGTAAAAATAAAGAAGATAAAAATACGGAAGACACAAAATCGGCACATCTGACTGTAGAAAATTTATTCTATCGTTTTAAAAAAGAAAAAAACGATTTTCTCCGTGTGCAAAATTTAAAAATGGAATTCGGCAAGGTTATCGCTCTTACCGGAAAAAACGGTCAAGGCAAAAGTACATTTGCTCAATGTCTTACCGGCTTACTCAAAGCAAAAAAAGATTCCGTTCTATTAAACGGAAAAAAGATTAATGCCGAACGGCGGCTTGAGCTTTCGTACATGGTATTGCAGGATGTAGGCTATCAGCTTTTTACCGAAAGCGTTGAAGATGAAATAGCTCTCGGTAAAAATAAAAAGATTAAACCGGAACAAAACACTAAAGCTGAAAATAAGGAAGAAAGAGCTCCCGATGTTGAAGCTATTTTAAAGGCGATGAATTTGACGGAGCTAAAAGATAAGCACCCACTAAGTTTGTCGGGAGGACAAAAACAACGTGTTTCGATAGGAGCTGCTATCAGTTCAGGTGCGCGTATTATCATCATGGATGAGCCGACCTCAGGAATGGATTACTTTCACATGAAAGAAACGGCCAAGCTGATTAATTCGATACGATCTAACCAAACTCTTATTTTAATTATCAGTCATGACTTTGAATTTTTAAGTCTGGTTACCGACGAAATAATTTTAATGGAAAAAGGAGCTGTGATTTCTCATTCGGAATTTACAAAAGAAAAAGCCGAAGAGGTTTTTAATTATTTGAAAAATGAAGTACTTAATTAGGAGTTAATTCAATTCCTAATTATGAATTAGTTATAGGAGGCATGATGTTAAAGAATTATTTTGCGCTGTCAGACAAGGGAGCGCGGGATCTAAACAAGGCGGTAGCTGTTACTACCTTCGGGAATTTGTTTTTGATTGTTCCGTTGGGACTTTCATTTTATGCACTGCAGGAACTTTTAAAGCCCATTCAAGGCGGTTCCCTTGCAGCTTTTAATCCGTGGATTTATCTAGGGATTTGTGTACTGATCATTATTGTGCTTTTTTTAATTGAAAAACTCAAGTACCGCAAAACCTATACAACTTGTTATGACGAGTCGGCTAATGTGCGTATTTCCCTTGCAGAAAGTATCAGGAAGCTGCCTCTCTCGTATTTCGGAAAAAAAGACTTATCGGATTTGACGGCAACGCTTTTAAACGATGTTGCTACAATGGAACACGCACTAAGCCACACGGCATCCGAGTTATTCGGAGCGGCAATTTCAATTATTGTATCGGCGGCAATGCTTGCTCTTTTTGATTGGCGAATGACGATTGCTCTTTTCAGCTGTTCCGTTTTCGGATTTTTGCTTGTATACTCATCACGCAAACAAGCCCGCCGTTATGCAATTAGAATTAACACAGTACTGCTCGGCGTTTACAATTCCATTCAGCAAATGCTCGACAATATCAAGGTGCTTAAATCCTCCGACAAAAAAGAAAGCTATGTACAAAAGGTAAAAGACGATATTGCACACAGCACAAAGGAAGCGGTTAAGGCCGAATTATTTGTCGGCTCGACTATGATAGGTTCCATCATAATTATCCGCTTCGGATTTCCGTTGGTTATTGCAGTCGGGGCGGTTTTGTATGCACAAGGAAGTCTCCCGCTTTTTACCTACCTCGTCTTTTTACTGATTGCCGGAAGAATTTTTGAACCCCTTACCGCCGTTTTTATGCTGCTCGGCGAGTTTTTCCACGCACGCACGGCAGTCGAACGCCAAATGGAAATCATAAACTACCCCAAGCAGAAAGGAAGCGAAACTTTTAACCCCAAGGGCTACGATATTCAATATGACAATGTTTCGTTTTCATACAATGATAATGCAAGCCGCGATACGGTAAGCAATATCAGCTTTACTGCCAAGCAGGGAGAAATCACTGCCCTCGTCGGACATTCAGGCTGCGGCAAGTCAACAATTGCCCGTCTTGCAGCCCGCTTTTGGGATGCCGCTTCCGGCACGGTGAGTGTGGGCGGCACGGATGTTTCTACCGTAGACCCTGAAACCCTTTTGACTGCTTTTTCAATCGTCTTTCAAGATGTAGTGCTTTTTAATGACACAGTCTACAATAATATCCTTGTCGGGAATAAAGACGCTGCAAGAGAGCAGGTTCTTGCCGCCGCAAAGGCTGCAAGGTGCACCGACTTTATCGAAAAACTGCCGCAAGGTTATGACACGGTAATCGGCGAAAACGGTTACACGCTTTCAGGCGGAGAAAGACAGAGGCTTTCTATAGCCCGTGCTCTTTTAAAAGATGCACCTATAATCCTCCTCGATGAAGCGACGGCAGCCCTCGACCCCGAAAACGAAACCTTAATTCAAGAAGCATTGAGCAAGCTCGTTAAAAACAAGACAGTTATAGTCATCGCTCACCGTTTAAGAACAATCGAGAATGCCGATAAAATCGTTGTTCTCAAAGACGGAGCGATAGAAGAAATAGGTACACATGAAGAGTTGATAAAAGGAAAGTCATCGTATCCAATGATGTACAAACTACAAAAGGAAAGCGAGTCATGGTCGGCCTAACTCGCAAATATGCGGGCATCTGCGTTGTCGCTACGCAAAAATAAATGCTCAACGTACAAAAAGTACGTCTCCGCTTTATTTTTGCTAGGCTCCTAGCATCTGCTCCGCCTATTTGCGAGCTAGGAGAAGCCTCTTGTCAGAACCGCCAAGGAGGGCGGTGGATAATTCAATTCCAATTACGAATTATCCGTTACAAGTTACAAATTATTTTAAAGGAGTAATACTATGAAGACAAATGAAGAAAAAAAGAAGGCTAAAAAGGAAAAGCAGGCGGGGGTTGTAAGCCGCATTCTCTCTTATGCGGGGAAGCATAAACCCTTTATCTATGTGTCGCTTTTTTTATCGAGCTTGAGTACGGTTGCACTGCTTATTCCGTATGCAGTTGTATTTTATGTTATGCGCGATATTATTTCAGCTTATATGTCGGGTGTGCCGATCGATATAAACCGGATGATTTTTTACGGAGCGGCGGCTCTTATTTCCGCTGCAGCAGGTTTCCTTTTGTACTTCGGTGCTCTTATATGTTCGCATATTACCGCATTCAATTTAATGGGGAATATGAATATGCGCTTGGCGGAAACATTTGCCCGCCTTCCGGTCGGCTGGCACACATCACATGCAAGCGGTTCTGTGCGAAAGGTATTTGAAAAAAATGTCCATTCGCTTGAAGGTCTTATTGCACACATGCTGCCCGATGTCGTACAAAATATAGTTAGTCCGATTGCCGTTTTGTTTTTGCTTTTCTTTTTTGATTGGCGATTCGGCCTTATTTCATTTTTGACACTTGTTATCGCCTTTGTTCTTCAAGGTGTGATGATGGCAAAGGGCAAAAAAATGGGATTTATGGAAAGCTATGAAAACTCACTTGAAAAAATGAACAGTGCCGGTACGGAATATATCCGCGGTATTTCGGTTATTAAAACTTTTAATCAATCGGTACACCGCTTTAAGGATTTTTACAGTTCGATTATAAACTACCGCGATAATGTTTTAAAGTATACCGTTGCTTGGGAAAACGGCTTTGCAGTTTTTCTTGCTCTATTAAAAGCGGGCTTTATCTTTTTGGTTCCCGCCGCATTTATCTTTGCCGGAACGGCAGGAAATGGCGAGCCTTATGCAAAGTTTTTGTACGGTTTTATTTTTTATCTTTCTCTTTCGCCTGTTTTATTTAATATGATGATAAAAATCGTGTATGGTTCAACTTTAAATCTTCAAGGAGGAGATGCCCTCAACCGCATTGAAGCTATCTTAAATGAAAAGCCCGCCCCCGAACCGGAACATTCGGTTATGCCGAAAAAATTCGATATTGAGTTTAAGAATGTTGTATTTTCTTATAAAGAAGAAGGAACACAAGAGACTCAAACTGCCGAACAGTCTTTTAAAAAGGCCATCAGCGGCATATCGCTTAAACTTCCCGAACATTCGTTGACTGCTCTTGTCGGACCTTCTGGCGGCGGAAAAACCACCCTCGTCAATTTACTCGGACGCTTTTGGGAAGTCGATTCCGGAGAAATTACCGTCGGCGGCGTAAATATCAAAGATATCAAAACAGATGACCTCATGCACCTTATCAGCTTTGTGTTTCAGGAAAATAAACTTTTTAATGAAAGCATTTTTGAAAATATCCGCTACGGTAAAAAAGATGCAACACGCGAAGAAGTCCTTGCAGTACTGCAAAAAGCAGAGTGCATGGATATTATCGAAAAGCTGCCTGACGGAATAGACACGGTATACGGTACTAAGGGAATATACCTTTCCGGAGGAGAAGCACAGAGGCTTGCGATTGCCCGCTCCCTTTTGCATGATTCTCCGATTATTGTTCTCGATGAGGCCACCAGCTTTGCCGATGCAGAAAACGAACATAAAATCAAAAAAACATTAAGTCAATTACTTAAAGACAAAACGGTAATAATGATTGCTCATCGTCTTTCTTCAATTGTCAATGCAGATCAAATCTGCGTTATCAATGAAGGCAAAATTGAAGAGACCGGAACTCATGCAGAGCTTTTAGCAAAGACCGGCATGTACAACAGCATGTGGAACAACTTCCAATCGGGCATAAGCTGGAAACTGGCTGCGGGAGAATAATTACTAAGCTGAACTGCTGCAGCAATGAGCTTGTCTCGCTTGATGTCCGCGGTTTAACTGATTTGCAGGAACTATACTACTGGGAGAATCGGCTCACTTCATTGAACCGGCAAGGCTTATCCCATTTATGGTTCCTGCACTGCGATGATAATAGTAACCCCTGCTTGACATTTTTAGTTCTTTTTAGTAACATTGTTCTTAATTAGTAGAATGGTTATTACAAATATGGACAACTATAAAGGAAAAATATTAGCCGATAAGGATGAGCTAAACACACGGGCAAAGATTTTACGCGCTGCAAAACAGGAGTTTTTTACCAACGGCTTTGCAGATACTAACGTGCGTGCCATTGCAGAAAAGGCGGGGGTTACGACAGGGGCGCTGTATAACCTTTTTGATAATAAGGACTGCATATTCGAAGCTCTTGTAAGCGGCGTATTTGATGAGTTATTGAACACCATGGCACACAGCGATCTTCTTGAATCGCAGAACTTCGGTATGAAAACGAGCGACCTTTCCGCAATTACGGAACTATCGCAACATCGGTTCTTGCGAATGATAGATTTTTTTTACGATAATTGGGATGCGATGAAATTGATTGTCTGCTGTTCGAAGGGAAGTTCTTACGAGCATATTTTCGATAAGGCAATCGATATAACTGAAAAAGATACCTTTCAATTATTAAAACTCGACGGCGTTAAAATGTCGCGCCGTATACGGTTTTTTATTCATGTCATGGTAACATCCCATTTTGAAAATTTAAAAGAGATCTTTTATCATAATTTGAAAAAATCGGAAGCGGTGAAATATGTGCTCGACTTTAATGTATACCATTGTGCCGGCTGGAAACAATATTGGATGGAACAAGTGAAGGAATAACGGAGATGGAAAAACAAGACAAAACATATCAAGACGCGAATCCGGCGGCATTTGGTTTCTCTCGGCGTCAAATTGATCGGAGGCGTCAGAGAAGAATCTTACGGCAAACTGCTGACCTTCGAAGATCCCGACGGGCATTGGCTGGAGTTCTTTGAAAACAAGAGGGCTTGAGGTGTGGAACTGTTGAATAAAGGAGTACCTTGTGTACACGAATGATAACACATGGAAAAAACTGCAAGCGTTTTTACCCGAACGCAACAGGATCGGCTCTTGCTGCGCACCGGCCGAAACTTTCAGTTCATTCGGCGCTGCGGACATTCATCTCGATGTGTACAACGAACAAAACAACAACGGTATTACACTCGTGCTGTTCCACGGTGTCGGCGGTAACGGCCGGCTTTTGTCGTTTATCGCCGTTCCTTTGGCGCGTCTCGGCTATAAGATTGTATGCCCCGATTTGCCCGGCTACGGCTATACCGAATACGAGGGCGTGCCTACATACACCACGTGGATTGATGCGGGCGTTTATATCGTTCGGCGGGAGTTGCCGTGCTGTAAAAAGCTTTTTGTGCTGGGTTTGAGCGCCGGCGGCATGCTCGCATACAACATCGCTTGTTTGGTACGCGGCGTGTCGGGTGTCATCGTTACGACCTTGTTGGACAACCGATTCAAAGAAGTGCGCGAATATTCGGCAAAGAACAAAGTGCAGGCGCACATCGCCTTACCGCTTTTGCCCTTTATTCCCCGCTTCATTCGGCGTTTAAAGATTCCGGTAAGAACGGTAACGAATATGAAGGCAATCGCCAACGACGAGCGGATCCTGTCTTTGCTGCTGCGGGACAAAAGAGGCGCGGGTTCATCCGTGTACTTGGGTTTTTTATGTTCCATGATGGAAAGCGTTCCCGCCGCAGAGCCTGAGGCGTTCGGACTTCCGCTTTTGCTTTGCCATCCCGAAAAAGACCGCTGGACGCCGGAGCGGATAAGCCGCCTGTTTTTCGACCGCATACGGGGTGCGAAAGAACTGCGCGTACTTGAAAACGCCGGGCACTTTCCGATTGAACAGCCGGGCATCGGTCAGCTTGAAGAAGCGATCGTATCGTTTATAAACAAAATATTTTCGGAGAATTAAAACTATGAACGATAAAATTATTTCGATGGATGAATATTGGGCGGACGACGGCAAAGCGCCGCACTGGCGATTGGAAAAACGACTGGGCTCAAAAATACATAATTAATCGGTATAGGAGGTCTTTATGGACACATACAAAAGATTGTTGAAATATACACCCGAAAAAATTCACTGCGTGTATATTTCAGTTATTTGCTCCTTTTTAGGCGTTGCTTGCCAAATGGGAGCATTTTGGTACTTATGGAAGTTTTTATATGCCTTTTTGGTTACAAAAAGCGTTACGGACGGATCGTTTTATGCAACGGTGATTGTCGCTCTTATGCTCGGTTACTCGTTCGTGTATTTCGCGTCCCTATGGGCTTCGCATGTCTTGGGTTTCCGTCTTGAATCGAATTTGCGAAAAGAAGCAATCAAACATTTGATGAATGCGTCCTTTGCTTTTTTCGATGTAAACAATTCGGGAAAGATTCGCAAAATCATCGATGACAATGCGCAAGAAACGCACATGATTGTAGCTCACCTTATTCCAGACAATGTAGCCGCAATTGTTACGCCGATTTTAATGTTCATCATTGTTTTTATGGTAGATGTAAAGCTCGGCATTCTGCTCAGCATCATCGCTGTAATCGGCGGTGTGCAGATGGTGTTTATGATGGGCAATAAGAACTTTATGCAAAAGTACATGGCTGCTTTGGAAAGGATGAACAGCGAGGCGGTTGAATACGTACGCGGTATGCAGGTTGTAAAAATCTTTAAAAGCACGGTAGAGTCTTTCAAGGCATTTTACACTGCAATTATCGACTATTCGGATTTAGCATATAAGTACACACTCAGCTGCCGAATTCCATATGTTATGTTTCAAGTGTTGTTCAATTTGTTTGCCGCCTTTACGGTTCCAGCTGCAATTTACTTTATGAATAAAGGCGCAGATGGAAATCTTATTGTTGCGCAAATTATTTTTTATGTCTGCTTTGCAGGAGTTCTCTTCGGGTCGTTTATGCGTGTTATGTATGTAGGCATGTACAACTTTCAGGCAAAGAGCGTTGTAGATAAGTTGGAAACTCTTTTTACCGAAATGAGCAAGGATAACATAACACATGGAACGGACGAAAAATTCGATAATTTCAATATAGAATTTAAAGACGTTTCATTCGGCTATAATGAAGAAATGATTTTAAAAAATGTCAGCTTTAAACTTGAGCCCGGCAAAACCTATGCACTTGTAGGATCATCAGGCGGAGGAAAGAGTACAATCGCAAAACTTATTTCAGGCTTTTACAGAATAAATGAAGGCGAGATTTTAATAGGAAATAAGAACATTACGTCATACTCTAAACAAGCCTTGATGAAAAATATAGCCTTTGTTTTTCAGACATCTAAACTTTTTAAAACCAGTATTTTTGAAAACGTTAAAATGGGAAATAAGGATGCAAGTAAGGAAGAAGTTCTTGATGCTCTACGCCTTGCACGCTGCGAAGATATTTTGGATAAATTCAAAGACAGAGAAAATACAATTATCGGATCCAAGGGTGTCCATTTATCGGGCGGAGAGATTCAGCGGGTTGCAATCGCCCGTGCCATTTTAAAAAATGCTGATATCATTATCTTGGATGAAGCTTCAGCAGCTGCCGATCCCGAAAACGAATACGAAATTCAGCAGGCATTTTCAAACTTGATGAAAAATAAAACGGTAATCATGATTGCACATAGATTAAGTTCCATTAAAAACGTCGATGAAATTCTGGTTGTAGAAGACGGAAACATAATAGAACGCGGCAGCGACAAAGAACTTATGGCAAATGGCGGAAAATACAGCCGATTACAAAAGCTATATTCACAAGCAAATGAATGGAGATTTTGATAATGAAAAAGAAATTACAAAAATTATTTGGAGTTACCGAGCATGGAGCTCGGGATTTAGTTAGGGCATCGGTGTGGTCGGTGTTTTCAAATATCGCTTATATCCTGCCGATGTTTTTGATTATGTTTTTTTTACAAGGTTATTTTGAAGGTTCGCTTAAAAGCGCTTACTTTTATACAGGCATTATTGTAGTTATTGCAGCGGTGATGTATATTCTTTTGCACATAAATTACGACACGCTATACACGGTAACGTTTAAAGAATGCAAGGAGCTTAGGGTTGAAATTGCCAACCGTTTAAAAGCACTGCCGCTTGCTTACTTTTCCAAACATGATATTTCCGACTTGTCGCAAGCGGTTATGGCAGACGTTGCAACTCTTGAACATGCCTTGAGTCATGCCATTCCGCAGACGATAGGACTGCTAATTTATTTAGCCCTTATCGGCATAATGATGATTGCATTCCATCCCGGACTCGGACTTTGTATCTTTGTTCCTATTATAATTAGTTTTATTTTACTTATCTTATCAAAGAAGATTCAAGTACGGGAAACAACACGCGATTTTAATAAACAGCGAGAGCGTTCCGAATTTTTCCAAGAGGCGATTGAGCTTCAACAGGAAATTAAAAGCTACGGCCGAACAGATACGGTTGCAGAAAAATTAAACCGCAATGTCGATGAGGCGGAAAAACTTCATCTATCGGTTGAAGCCCATCAAGCGATTCCGCTTAACATCGCAATGGCAGTACTCAAGTTTTCGGTCGGGGTAACGGTATTTTTCGGTTTAAAAATGTATTTAGCCGGAACCGCCCCTCTCCTTTATTTTATAGGGTACATTATTGCAGCAGCAAGAATTATCGACGCTGTTGCCTCCGTCGAAGCAAACCTTGCAGAGCTTATGTACATCGATTCACGCGTTAAACGTATCAATGAGCTGCGCGAAACTCCGGTACAAAAAGGAGAACCTGCAAGTTTACAAAAATACGGTATTGAATTTAAAGACGTTGAGTTTTCTTACAATGACGGGCAAAAAATTATTGACGGCATTTCTTTTACCGCCGAACAAAATCAGGTTACCGCCCTTGTAGGTCCTTCGGGCTGCGGAAAAACTACCGTACTCCGTTTGGCTTCTCGCCTCTATGATTACAACAAGGGACAGATTCTTATAGACGGAAAGGACATTGCAAAAATCGACACCGACAGCCTTTTTGAAAAGATTTCGATTGTGTTCCAAGACGTAGGTTTATTCAATACATCGATTATGGAAAATATCCGTGTCGGAAATAAAAATGCCGCTGATGAGGAAGTAAAGGAAGCAGCCCGTCTTGCAAACTGCACCGAGTTTATCGAAGCTCTGCCCGAAAGCTGGAATACCTTTGTCGGAGAAAACGGCAGCCGTCTTTCAGGCGGAGAGCGCCAGCGTCTTTCGATAGCGCGAGCTTTTTTAAAAAACGCCCCGATTATCATCTTGGACGAAATCAGTGCGTCGCTCGATGTCGAAAACGAAATGAAGATTCAAGAAAGCTTAAATAAGCTCATCAAAGATAAAACAGTTATCATCATTTCGCACAGATTAAAATCGGTCGAAAATGCAGATAAAATTATCGTGATGAACGAAGGCAAAATAGAAGCTGAAGGCAAACACGCGGAGCTCTTGCAAAAATCCGAATTGTACAAAAACATGATTGATAAGTCTACAGCCACGGAAAAGTGGGTATATTAGTTTAATCGGTTAATATCCGCTGATCCGAATTATGGGCATCTCTAAAAACTTTGTTAGATTTTTAGAGATGCCCTATATACCCAAAAATCATCAAGCTCCTATCTTCCAGAGGGAAGCTGCTTTTTCTTTGATCTTCTCGTTAAGCTGATGGGTTACAATAAAAACTTTTTTATCATCTAGGCTTAAAATAAGGTCTTCGACTTTTTCTATATTTTGAGCATCTATATTTGCAAAGGGTTCGTCGAAAATTACGACAGGCGTATCCCTCAAGAGGGTACGCACAAAGCTTAACCGCTTTAACTCGCCGCCTGAAAATTTGTTTTCGATGTGGGTAAAGTCCATATTTAAGGCTTCCGTATTTGCGAATTTTTCCAAGCCCAATTTTTCCATTAAGCCGAATATTTTTTCTTCTGCAATATTCTCGCCTAATGTTAAATTGTTTTTTAAAGTATCATCAAAGAAAACGGCTTCTTGCGCTAAAAACGAAATAAGGTCTGACCTGTTTTTTATGGAATGAATATTTTTTCCATCCAATACTATGTTGCCGCTTTTAGGCTTTAATAGACCTAAAAGAATTTTCATCGCCGTAGATTTTCCGCTTCCGCTTTCTCCATAAATGATGTGTATACCCTTATCGGTAAATTTTTTATTTACACTTTGAAGAACAGGCAGCTCACTGTAAGCATAGCTTACATCATTAAACGATATATCGCCGGAAGAAACCTCGGCTTCAATCTTTTCTTCTTCCAGCTCCTTAACTATCAAAGTCTTATAACCTTCAAGGATAACCTTACTCATAATAAAGCGGTTCACATACATAGAGATATAATAAACTTGAGACCTTAGCTGTACAACCAAGCCGTTAGCCATCATAAACTCCGCTATGCTTAATTCATTTTTATTAATCATGTAAACGCCGTAAAAAGCAACTGCAATTATACTTAATTGAGATGCAAAAGAAGAAAGAGTTCGTGATGCAACATTTGCCGCTGAAACCGAAAATTGTTTTTTTGCCACCTTTTCTACCGATTTATTTAAGAGGTTTCGAAAACGGCTTTCACTTCCATAATTTTTTATTACCTCAAAGCCTTTTAGCCAATCGGAAAATTCTCCCATGTGCTCATTTACACTTTCTATTGATTCGGATTGAGTTTTATCCAAGAGCTTTTTAAAAACTTGAGGAATAATCGAAGTAATAAAAATAAAAAAGAGCCCCGCAATAGCTAATTTTATATTAACATATAAAAATAAGGCTGAAGCAAAAACCGTTTCCATAAGAATCTGTCCCATTCCATAGAATGATTGATAGTATATTCCGTCGAGAGAAGGAAGCTGTTGTTGATAATAAGAAATTTTCTTTCCTTCTTCAATGCTGTAGAATTCTTCATACTCGGCTTTTACCCAAGAATGGAAAAGACCTTGCCGTAAAAGTTTTAAACGGCTTGTTTTAAATCTTCCGAAAAAATAAGAATAAAGTCCGTGTGCTCCTCCCCTCACCAGTATTGCAACAAAATATGCAGATACAAAGATAATTATTTTTTCAATATCCTTGCTTACGGCAGCATCGGCTATTTTTCCGCTTAACCATGAAAAAGCCGTAACGGCGGCGGCTGAAAAAATTAAAAATAAAAGCGCAAAAAATATAAATGATTTTTCAAGATTAGACAGCTTCTTCATATAATCTCCTTTCGGTTGTATCAAATTTATAAATTCGATCAAACATTTTTTTTGTTTCTGCATCTGCAATGTGCGAAATAATTATTACGGTAGAATCCTTTATATCGAAAATTATTTTTTTTACCCGTTCAATATTTTCATCATCGATATTGGCAAGAGGTTCATCGAATATCATTATCGGGCGTTTATGCAAAACAGCTCTTGCAATACTTATGCGCTTTTTTTCTCCGCCTGAAAAACCGTAAGTTTCCCCTATGACGGTTTCCTTTAAATATTTATCTTGCGTGTACTTATTTAAACCTAAGGAATCAAGAACCTCTTTTACCCTTTCTTCGCTTATGTCTTTATCTAAAAACAAATTATCCAAGAGATTCATTTTAAAGATATAGGCTTCTTGTTGCTGAATCGAAATTATATCGGCAATATTTTTTATTTTTTTCGGAGCAGCTCTGCCTATTGTAAGCGAACCGGAATCCGGAGCATACATTCCCAAAAGAAGCCGCATTATCGTAGACTTTCCTGAGCCCGATTCCCCTAGGATCAAAATTTTTTCGTTTTGCTTAAATGTAAAATCGGTATTATTTAAAACCTTCTTTTCATTATATGAAAACGATAAGCCTACAGCATCAATGTTAAATTCGTTTAAGTTTCCTATTTCGCCTGTTTCCGTTTTAGCATCTATAAATTCAATCATTGCATCACGGACAGGACGGGAAGAAAAGAAAGTCTTTAATAAATTCGCTGTCCAATACATTGGTCTGGACAGAATTCCGATTAGGCTCATTATGGTATAAAATTCTCCGATAGAAAAAATACCCTTATAAACATAATATGCACAATAAGCCGTCATAAGCAAATTAACGATAGCCGATACAAAAAAACTTACCCCTATCTCAAGACAACTTACATTTATGGCATCCATTTGTTTTTTTCTTAAAAATTCGTTTATCTTATCGTATCTGAAAATTATATATTGCTCACAAGAAAAAACTTTTATAATATCAATTCCTTTTAACCAAGTTCTCACGGCTGAAAAATGTTTTTCGACTGCCTCCATCTTTTCCTTTGAAACCTTAGCCAAAATCTTTTTTAAAACAGTCGGAACAATAAGAGGAATCATTAATAAGAGAACGGTAACAATGGCCGCCTGTATATTTATTGTCAAAAGGGTTATTACCGTTACCGAGAATATCAAGACACTGTCGGCCAAAGCCGTCCAAACATAAAAATACTGAGTACGTATCACATCTATCTTATCCGTATAATCGGCACTTATTTTTCCTTCAGGGATGTTGATATATTCTCCCATCGTTTTTTTAAGAAGGGCATCAAAATAAGTTTTCCGTAAATCTGCCTCGGCAGTTACCACAAGTTTCGATTTTACAAGACTGTAAAGATAAGAAAATAAAGAGGCAAAGACCATCGCTCCTAAACACAAGAGCATCAAGGTATAAAGTGAATAAGCGGTTTTCCCTAAGGCCGTATCAAGAAGCTGTCCCTTCCATAATTGAAGCTTCATCGTAAAAAACAAATCGATTCCACTTAAAACAAAAAAAAGCACAAAATATACTTTTCGTTTTATGATAAACCTAAACAATTAAGGCCTCCTTTCGTAAGCACAAGCTAACATTTAGAATTATAACAGCATACATGATTATTGTCAAGAATTGATTTGAGAATAGAAAAAACTATTGACAAAGACAGCTAAATTCCGCATTATATGATTTAGGAATTTTTACACTATGGAAAATGAAAAGCAAAAAGAATTTATTTTAAACGGAAACTTGTGGAAAGTTATTTTTGATCTTTCATGGCCTGCCGTTATTGCAATGATTTTACTGGGAGCAAACAATGTGCTGGACGGAATCTTTGTCGGACATTTTGCCGAAGAAGGAGCTTTTGCGGGTATCTCGGTAGCCCTGCCTCCACTCATAACGATAATAGGTTTAGGTATTCTCATCGGCACGGGAGCCGGAACTCTTTCAAGTATTGCAATCGGTGCAGAAGATAAAAATATTCAAAAAAAGATTTTAGGCAATGTCAATTTTTTGACACTTGTAATAAGTGTAATCGTAATGACTTTAGGATTTCTTTTTTCGGAGCAAACTCTTTTTTTAATGGGCGGAAGAGGCAATGCCCTAATACATGGAGGCGAATACTACCGCACCCTTTTATGGGGCACTCCGATTTGGATATATGCCATTGCTCTTAATAATCTCATCCGTTCCGAAGGAAAAATGAAAACCGCAGCGGCAATTATGGGGATAAGCCTGCTTGTCAATGGATGTGCAAATTATACACTCATGGTGATTTTTAATTTCGGCATAAAAGGTGCCGCCATAGGAACAAATATCGGTATGGCGGTACAAGCTATCATCAGTACCGTTTATTTTACAAAAAAGAATCCTGATTCTCCGGTTTCAGTATTTACAATCAGAATGAACGGAGAAATTATATCTAAGATTATTTCGATGGGATTAGCAGGTTTTATAATGCAGTTTATGGGAACTATTCAAATGCTTTTAGTTTTAAATGTATTAAACCACTACGGCTCACAGGACGACATTGCCTTTTACGGAATCATTACCCGCATCTTTTCATTTATACTGCAGCCGATAGGAGGCTTCATGATTGCCCTCTCTCCCATGATAGGAATAAATTTCGGAGCAGATAAAACGGAACGTCTTATTTCAGCCTTTAAGAGATTTGTATTTGCAGCCCTTGTTTTGATAGCTCCATTATGGATTTTAATACTTATCTTCCCTCAAACATCGGTTTCCTTGATGATGAAAAATCCGCACTTAAGCATTCACAATATTTCCTATTTTAGGATTTACATGGCTCTCCTTCCGGTTATGCCCCTAGCCTTTTTTGCCCTAGCTTTTTTCCCTGCCGTCAACAAAGGAAAAATCAGCTCAATATTGGGGATTTTACAGCAAATCGTGTTTTATATTCCGGTAATGTTAATCCTTCCTATGTTTATCGGTATTGCAGGGATTTATTATGGTACATTTCTAATTGAAATATTGAGTGCAATACCCATATCTATTTTGATAATACGGGAATTCAAACTTTTGAGATCGGGCATCACAAAATGGCAAAAAAATTGAAAATTTACCTGTTTTACAGTAACTTACCTATTTAAAATTTATTTATATGATAACCTAACGAAAATACTGAATCATGCTCTTTTTTCCCACTAAATTCCACAGTATGCATTTTACGGTAAAATTAAACAACTCAAAGATATAGAAGGAGTATGCTATGAGCAAAAAAAATGAGGACATTTATAGTCCATCTAAAAAAATATTGGTATTTGATTTATTAACCAACTTGGCATGGATTTTATCGACCATTTTAACCAACCGCATTGTAGGAAGCTCAGGAAATATCATGAATATCCTCAGCACTAAGGCTTTTGCAGTTATAATGATAACATCGATTTTTAACCCCCTTATCAAATGGAAATTTATAATGCCGTCAATAGTCAACTGGAAAGAAAACCCTATAAAGGCACAAAAGAATATATCATTATATGTAAAAATTGCATTTACCATCCCGCTGATGATTGCTATTTTCGGACCGTTTTTTACTTCGCTGGAATCCGGTCTAATCTCTCAAACAAGAACATTCATTTCATATATGAGTATAACAATGGGAAATATGTTCTTAATTGGGATATTCTTCGGTTCTTTTATGATAAGAGCATTGGAAAAATGGGCAGCTTTTCTACCGATTCAAGAAAATCATTTAGACCTTTCGATGACACGAAGAACTGCACTCGTAAGTATTTTAAGTATTCTGTCAACTTCTTTTTTTACAATGGCCCCTTTAGTTAGGACACAAAGCGATGATATTTACATGCAGCTTTTGACAAAGGTTCTTCCGCTTTTTAGCTATGGAATAATTCTTTCAATAATAAATATAGTTCTTATAACTAAATCGACCAAAAAGAAAATCTCAAGCCTACAAACAGCAATAAAAAATCTATCTTTAGGAAATTATAATCAAGATTTTCTTATGATAGATTCGAGAGATGAGGCGGCTCTTTTAATAAAAGATTTTAATGTCCTTTTAGATTTTAATAAAAAATTTTTTAATGATGTAAAAACCACAGGTCAAACCTCACAGGATATTGCCCATAATCTTTTATCGAATATGACAACAGCTTCAAATGTCGTGGACCAAATTACGGGAAATATTTCCTCAATAAATAACAGTATTCAAAACCAATCATCGGGTGTTTTGCAAACTCAATCCACACTGGAACAAATTGCAAAAAACCTTGAACAGCTTGACAAAAATATTATAAACCAATCTTCTGCCGTAACAGAGTCTGTTTCCGCTATTGAAGAGATGACGGCAAATATAAAATCCATTACCTCTGTTTTAAAAAACAACTTAGGTTCTATGGAAGAATTAAATATCGCAGCCGAAAAGGGAAGAAAATCAATTTCAGAAACAAACGAATTTGTTAAATCCCTAAGCGAAAAATCCGAAGGTCTTTTAGAAACTACTTCGGTAATCCAAAACATAGCAAGTCAAACAAACCTACTGGCCATGAATGCAGCCATTGAAGCCGCTCACGCAGGAGAAGCAGGAAAGGGCTTTGCTGTTGTTGCCGATGAAATACGAAAACTCGCCGAAGAGTCCGGCACTCAGGGCAAGGTAATAACAAGCGTTTTAACGGAGTTAAAAAATCAGATAGAAGAAGTAACAAAATCTTCCTCAATGGGCGAAACTCAGTTTACGGAAGTAATGCGTATTCTTAACCTTGTCAACAACAGAAACAGCGAAATAATGAATGCTATGAATGAACAAGACACGGGAAGCTCTCAAATACTTAGAGCAGTAAAAAATATTATGCAGATAACCTCTGAAGTCAGAAGCGGTTCGGAAGAAATGCTTATAGGAAACACCGAAGCAGGAAAAGAAATGACTAGGCTTGTAGACATTTCTAAAAGCATAAGCTGTAATATGAATGAGATCAATCAAAAATCGGAGCTTATTGCAAGCGAGATAGACAGAGCTATGAATATGACCGAAGAGAACAAGCAAGCCGTTTCTAAAATATTTTCATATTTGGAAAGACTGGTTATATAAAGTTTTGCCGGCTGAGGAGGAAAAATATGAATAAAAGATTTATTTTAACCAACGAGCAAAGAAAATATCTAGGTTTAAATCCGATTGAGGATCACTGGGAAGTAATGGATATAAAAGGCACCCTCTATTACTTTGACGGCAATATTATCAAAAAAGAAATATCGGTATCGAATTCTGAAAGCGAGGCTTTTTACTATAAAGAAAACGAGCTTAATATTGAAACTGCCGAAAACAGAACCATTGTACTTCCTAAAACGGCAAAAGGAAAACCGAAAAAATTAAACTTTACGGCAACTCAATCATTTAGAGGAATAGGCTTATATTTTTCATTTGGAAGCAGATATGTCTGCATAGGAAACTACACTACACAAAAAACCTATTATTCGGAAAGGTTGGAAGAAAGCAAGGTTTCGGCTCTCAATTCTTGGATTGAAAAATGGATAAAGGAAACATCGAAAGAAGATTTAGCCGATTTGGAAAATTTTAAAAATGAAAAAAGAGAGCATCAAAAATATAAGGAAGGGGATATCTTTGCTTTTAAAATAGGAAGACGGCAATACGGCTTCGGTAAAATTTTAATCGATATTGTTAAGTTAAGAAAAACACCCGAATTTAAAAAGAATAAAAACTACGGTCTTAACAATTTGATGGGAACGGCTTTAATTGTAAAGGTCTATCATAAAATAAGCGACAGCATCAACATTGATCTTGACGAATTGGAAAAAAACTTATCCCTCCCTGCACAGCCCCTTATGGATAACAATATTTATTACGGCGAATATAAAATTATCGGAAACAGAAAAGTTACGTATCAAGACTTAAATGATGCTCCGATATCGACAAGCGAGAGTATAAATTATCAAGATAGAGATATTGCCTATCTTCAATACGGCTTGATATATAAAGAAATGTCTTTAAAAGAATATGCTCTATACGAGGATGAAGATTGGTATCATAAAAATTACAGAGCGGAATTAATAGGTTGTTTCTTGGAGATAGACAAATTGGAAGAATGTATAAAAGCAAAATCCAATGCTCCATTTTATCCCGCAGCCGGCGGCAGCTTAAATAATCCGGCAAACAAAAAAGATAAGAATGCAATTTTCAAGGCCTTCGGTTTGGACGGTGATCTTGATTATGAAGGAAACTTAAAACTCGCAAAGGAAAAGTAAAACCTATGATAGAATATTACAAAAAAAGAGCAAAAGAATATGAAGATATATATAAAAAACCGGAAAGACAAAAAAGCATTCTTGAATATCAAGATTATATTAAAGAACTTTTCCAAAACAGGAATGTATTAGAACTCGCCTGCGGAACCGGATTTTGGACAGAAACATTAACAGAAACTGCGAAAACCGTATTTGCAACCGACATTAATAAGGAAGTATTGACACTTGCAAAACAAAAAATATTTAAAGTCTGCAAGCCGGAATTTGCAATTTTGGATTATAGAAACTATAAACCTAATAACGAATACAACGGCATATTTATAGGCTTTTTGGCAAGTCATCTTACAAAACATGAATTTTTAAATCTTGTCGAAACTCTCATAGAAAAAACTAAAAAGCCTTCTTTAATATTCTTTATGGACAACCTTTTTGTGGAAGGAGAAAGTACTCCGATATCCAAAACCGATAAAAACGGCAATACCTATCAAATACGAAAACTTAAAGACGGCACCGAGTATGAAATAATGAAAAACTTTTATACCGAAAAAGAATTTAAAATTTTACTAAAAGACAAAACCTATAAATATTTTTCCAATAAATATTATTGGTCTATTGAAATTTACACCTAAACTTTATATTATATTTTTATAAAAACTAACCACCCTACTCCCTATAACATTGAATTTAAAGAGATTACTCCCGATAATTGGAGAATAATCAATTCTCTTTCCGTAAAAAAAGAACAAAAAAATTTTGCAGCCTCAAAATGTTTTAAAGCTCTTGCATATACCCTTGCTTCCTTTATTTTTTTTGGAATTATTAATCTATCGAGAGCAGGAATATTTATCAGCAAAAAGAAAAGGAGCATTACAACGAAAACACCTGCCCCGATTACGGCCGTAAGAGTCTTAGGTGAAGGATACCAAAGTTTTGTTTCGAGTAATTTCCAAATACCGTTTCCGAAATAAAGCATAACAAAAAAAGAAATAAAGGCTAAGCAGACGGCAGCAAACAATTCTACAAACGAATAAGAATCACTTCGAGGAATAAGGGGCAAGGCTATTTCTCCATTAGTTTTTTTCCGCCTCTGCAACAGCATTTTTAATCAAATCCAAGTCTTTATTTTTAATATGTATTTTATTTAATATCCGTTTATTTTCCATAAGTTACCTCCAAGAGTTATTCTATCATTTTTAAACAAAAATCACAAGCCGTATAATTCTTGTTATTGTATTACAGAGCGGTAATAAAAGCAACTAAACCGAAAACTATGCCGGGTGAATTTGCAAAGGCAATGGGCCAGTCCCGTTTAGGTTTTTTCATAAGCCCGTATGTTACCCAAAGAGTACAGTTTATTGCAGCAACCAAGGGCTGAAGCCAATTTCCTTTCATTCCGTTTAAATTATTACTTATTTGCGGAATATACGAAACATACATGGCCATAGCGGTTGCGGTTGCAACCCATCCCAAAATCGTAAAAAATTTAGAGTTCATAATTACCTCTCAATAAAATTCCGTTCTTAAAATAAGAATCGAAATTCTTTAATATAGATTATAAATATTTTTTATTTTTAAGTCCACTGCCCGCATACCTGCAAAACCTATAAATATCAGTACTATTGGTCTATTGAAATTTACACCTAAACTTTATATTATATTTTTATGAAAACTAACCACCCTACTCCCGATAATATTGAATTTAAAGAGGTTACTCCCGATAATTGGAGAATAATCAATTCTCTTTCCATAAAAGAAGAACAAAAAAATTTTGCAGCCTCAAATGTTACAATCCTTGCAAGAGCCTTTGTTTACAGAAAAGAAAATGCAAAGGTTTTTGCCGTATATCATTCGGATAAACCCATAGGTCTTATAATGCAGAGAGATTGGATTGACGGTAACAAAATTGTCTGTATTATGGATCAATTTATGATAGATAAAAAAAGTCAAGGAAAGGGTTTAGGAAAAGCAGCTTTACAAAAATGGCTTTCGATGATAGAAGCCGAAAAAAGATACCCATGTATTCAGCTTTGCTATGTTGAAGGCGATATAGCAGCAAAACACCTCTATGAAAATTTCGGCTTTTATGAAATCGACAAAGACGACGATGAGATTATAATGCAGAAGGATTTATAAATAAAAATTAATTTATACAATACTTATTTACAGTGATTGACAGAATAGATATTTTATGCTAAGGTCAGCTTATGATAGATTTTTTAAATTTATATTTTTTTAAAAATTTCTCATTAAATACTTTAAATGAGGTAAAAAACCGCAGTGGTCTTATAAATAAAACACTGTGCCATTTTACCCCCCCCCGTGTGTCAAAACGACACAGTTTATAAACTAAGTCAAAATCTTTTATATCATTCTTTTTTTCTCTTTTGTAATAAACACATAAGACAATTATGTTATTTTGTCTTGTGTGTTTTTTTATATATTTACCGCTTTGAAACTAAATTTGAAAGTAAATCAAGATTTTTGTTTTACAATTTAGCAGGGCGGTTTAGCAGCTTAGGTTTTTACGGTCAAAAATTTGGATTGACAAATAACTTTCTATGTAAAGGGATATTTGTGTGGAACCTATCCAAATTATAAGCCTTAAAAATAAATTTTATTTACATAGGAGATTTTTATGAGTTTGAAAGATAATTCACGATTTGAAGAACAAGATGATGGTTCATGGTACGATACACAAAAGGATCTATATTACTCAAAAGAGAGGTTTGATGAAATGGATGAAATGTCAGATATCTACAATGTTGATACGCCAGAAGATTTAGAAGATGCTCATAGTGACAATTGTGGATGATAATTTTGTAATTGAGTTATAAAAATTGAAATATTATTAACCTATATAGGAGAAAATTTATGGCAAAAAATTGGAATAATCTGACAGAGGAAGAAAAGTCAGAATTTAGACAGAGAGCGACAGATATTGCTGAACGAGCACATAATGCTAAAGAACAATATAAAACAGGCGATGAAAAATCATCAATTATATCACAAATTTTAAAGTCAATGTTTTCATCCATTGAGCGTACAATGACTAACTATTCAAAAAGGAAATAAATTATGGACAAAGATAAGACTTTAACTTTAATAAAACGATATACTAGCACAGCAGAAACCCACCTTCGAAAAGCAGATCGTGAGTATGCATATTATAAAAATGAAAAATTTGGGGATCCTCAAGCACATTATTTGACATCACAACAATGTTATTCAAAAGCAAAGGAGATGGCTGAAAAAACACTGCAAACAATGGATGCAGAGGGTATTAATGATCCTAATTTAAGAGCAAGACTTAATGCCATTATATTAAAGTGTAATAATAACAGATAATAAAATTACAAAAGGAAGGTTAAAAATGAAAAAGACAGCAATTATTTTTTTATGTGTCTTATTGGTTTCTGTAAATATTTTTACAGAAGAGAAAAAAACATCCTCTAATCAGGAAAAATACTTTGCCATGGCAAAAGTTCCCCCTCTAAGTGATTTTGAGTATGAACTTACAGAGGATATGGAAGGCGTAAAAATAACTAAATACCGCGGAGAAGCTTTGCATGTCCTTATTCCTAATGAAATTGAAGGCTTGCCTGTTACAGAATTAGCAGACTACTCATTTTCAAGTAGAAAAAAACTGGAAACAATAATCATACCTGATACTGTAAAAAAAGTAGGTAGATATGTATTTAATTTCTGTGATAAATTAAAAAATATTAGTTTGTCAAAAACAATAACGAGTATTGCAGAAGGTATGTTTTCTTCATGTGAATCACTGGAAGAATTTATAATACCTGATCATATTACAAATATTGAAAGAAGTGCATTTTCACAAAGTGGTTTAAAATCTATTTATCTACCTGATAGAATAACTTTCCGTTCAAAAAGTTTTTTTGAAGAATATGAAATATCCAGTTATGTATTTAGCAAGTGTAAAAAACTGCAAGAAGTATTCCTACCTTCATCAATCACCGTTATTGGAAACGAAATGTTTTCAGGGTGTACTTCATTACGAAAGATTATTCTTCCGGAAGGGCTTACAAAAATAGGTGAAAATGCATTTGCAGACTGTTCTTTTACAGAATTAACTATACCTGATACCGTTACCACAATTCTATCAGGTGCCTTTTATGGATATAAGGGAAAAAAACTTATAATTCCAGATTCTGTTACAGTACTTGACTGTTCTTTTTCAAGTTGTAAAAATCTAGAATATCTTAGACTGCCTAATTCTTTAACAAAAATTGGCTTTTACTTATTTCATAGTACACTTTCAGATAATTCTAGTGCATTAGTATCAGTAAATTTACCTGAATCATTACAAAAGATAGACTACCATACTTTCCAAGAGTTAACTTCATTGAAGGAATTGATTATTCCTGACTCACTGACTGAAGTAGAATTTGCAGATGATAATATATTTTTAGGTACAAATCTTCCGCTTTTAACCCAAAAACGTTTAAAGGAATTAGGTTATAAAGGAAAATTTAACAAATAGGTTTATTAGAATAGCTAGTATATAATAAAATACATAAAAGATATTGATTATATATCTATGTTAATTTATGGAGAGAAAAAATGAAAACATTGGAAGCTATACAAGCAGAAATTAACGCTCTAGGTGATGTTGATTTATTTGGAACAAAAAAAGAGGTAAACTGCTTACCTGAAATAATGAAGGATTCTGAGCATATTCTTTATCTTACTTCAGGTTTGATGGATGGAACAACCTGGCTGATTGTTTGCACAGAAGAAAGAATTATCCTTTTAGATAAAGGAATGTTCTTTGGTATGAAGCAAACTGAAATGTCTTTGGATAAAATCAATTCAATATCATATAATAAAGGCTTGATGTTGGGCTCAATTGAAATTTGGCATGGTGGAGCAAGAATGATAATTGAAAACTGTACTAAAGAATCAGTAAAACCTTTTGTTGATGCTGTCAATAATGCAATAGAAAACAGAAAGAATAGATCATCGGAGGCGAATGTTCAAAAAGCTGTACAAAATGGACCATCAACTATTGATATTGCAGATCAGCTAGAACGGCTTATTAGTATGGTTGAAAAAGGATTTCTTTCACAAGAAGAATTTGAAACTCAAAAACAGAAATTGCTTAATAGTTAATATTCAAAAATATTTTTAATAAAAGGATAGTCAAAATGAGAAAAAAAAATAATTACTTTTGTTATCGTTATTATTGCGATAATCGCAATACTGTATTCATGCGGTAAGAGAAAAATATACAATACCATCATTAATACGGTAAAAGACGGGTATTTTGCTGAGGTTACTTACGATGTTACAATAGGAGAAATGATGCAAACACTTTGCAGCGATTCTAAATGGGAGTATACTCCGGACACCGAGTCAGGTTTAGTATTTGTAACATACACAGGAAATATGAAAGGTCAGCCTCTAAAAATGATGTTCCTCATTCATAATATAGGAGGTGATATGATGTTTCAATTAAATTATTTTTCCTTAAATGGAGAAGAAGCAGCAAATAAATATGGACCTACCGGAGTTGATGAAATAGGAATGATGCCTTTTGTTTTATACGAAGCATACCGTAGCGTAAAAGGTAAGTAAAAATTCTAGCGACCACATGAATTTCTGTGTCCGCTTTAATATGCAAATAAAACGAATCATTTCATAGGAAGCAGTCCCATAAAAATCCGGCTAATTCCTTTTACAGGATTAGCCGGAAAGTTTTAGCAGTTAAATGATTAAGGCGGAACAGCAAACAGTTTTCCCTCACGCAATAGTCTTGTTGTTCTTCATAAAGCCCAATTTGACTTTTTATCTCTCTTATGTTAAAATATGCTTATGCAAATAATTGAAGGAACATACAACAATGCTAGTGTGATGATCGATTCAATCGATTCTGAAACCGAAAAACAAATTAAAACTTTTCTCAATCATAAGGCCTTTGAAGGCACAAATATAGCAATAATGCCGGACTGTCATGCAGGTAAAGGAGCCGTTATCGGTTTTACAATGAATATAGACAAATACATAATCCCAAACATTGTAGGTGTAGATATCGGCTGCGGAATTCTTTCGGCGCGGCTTAGTATAAAAAATCCGGATCTTGCAGAACTAGACAACTTTATCAAAAAAAATATCCCTCATGGCAGAGCCGTTCATCAGAATATAAAAATAGACAATAAAGAATTTGAAGAAGAAATTATAGAAGAATCAAAAAAGGTTCATATGGATGAAGATAGGGCTTTAAAAAGTATAGGAACATTAGGAGGCGGAAATCATTTTATAGAGCTTGGAAAAGATTCTCAAGGAAAACTGTGGCTCACGGTTCATTCGGGAAGCAGAAACCTAGGCCTTCAGATTGCCGGTTTTTATCAAAAAAAAGCACAGCAGCTTTTAGATGAACAAAAACTTCTCACGCCTGAAGATAAAAATTTGGAATATTTATTTACAGAAAGTGATGAAGGAAAAGCTTATTTAAGAGCAACCTATTTTGCTCAAAAATATGCAAAAGAAAACCGAAAAAAAATGATAGAATTGATCTCACAATTTTTAAATACGGAAATTGAAGAAACTGTAGAATCGGTTCACAATTTTATAGGTGAGGACGGCATCATCCGAAAAGGAGCAACTTCCGCCGGATTAAATGAAAGGCTTATTATTCCTTTTAACATGCGTGACGGATTTGCATTTTGTATAGGGAAAGGAAATGATGACTACAACCAATCGGCTCCACATGGAGCAGGAAGAATTATGTCCCGCTCCAAAGCATTTAACGAACTTTCACTAAAAGATTTTCAAAAGGAAATGAAAAATGCCGGAATATTTACAACAACTGCAACAAAAAACACCTTAGATGAAGCTCCATCAGCTTATAAAAATAAGGAAATAATTCTAAAACACATTAAGCCGACTGCCGATATAAAAGATTTTGTAAAACCTATATATAACTTCAAAGCACCCAATTAGCATACTCTTACAACATAGGAATAAAATAGAAAAAATATTGCTTAATTTTTCTTATCGGTAATTTTAATTATCCCCTTTGAAGAATAACACGGCTATAAAGCAGTATCCAATCGGAAATTTTTAGTGTAATTACTCATTACCGATTTTAGCCTTTGCCTGAAAGTTCCAGATAGATTTGATCGGCGAGGCCGAAGCCGGCATTTTTGGTCATGCTGCGGCCGAGTTCGTCATACATCATGTCTTGGTACATCTTACCTGCAAAAGATTCGTCTCCTGCAAGAGTTTTACCTGTCAAAGTATTCCTCATAGAGTCGAGCATTATTTTTACAAAATAGGATTCAAACTCAAGGGCTTGTTCGTAAAGCTTACTCGTCCTGTCAATCGAATATTTTGAATGAACCGTCTCGCCGGATTTTCCAAAGGAGGAGGCCATGCCCTGAACCTCCCTGTGGGTGTCGGCCGGAACGGGATTTTCTATTTTCATCGATTTTAAAATATCGCCGGGGAGGCGGGTATCAAAGAGGGCTTCCGATTGGCCTGTTTTTAAGCCTGAGACGGAAGCAGAGTTTTCGCCCTGAATATTGGAAATAATGGAAGACGCTCTTTCAGAACCTCTAAGAGCTTCAAGCATTTGAGTAAAATTTTGTTGAGGTTTTGCCGATGCAGGGATTTCATTTTTATTTATCAAAGAATTTTTTACCTCTTCCCTGCCCGCTTGATTTGTTCCTATTTTGTTTACTTCCATTTCTTCCCTCCCAAGCCTTAATTAAAAATTATCTTTAAGAATTAACTAAAAACTATCGCTTTAAACTTACCGCAGTACCAAGCATATTATCGCTTGTCTGGATAGCTTTCGAATTAAACTCGTAAGCTCTTTGAGCTACAATCATGTTTACCATTTCGCTTACGGTAGAAACATTTGACATTTCCAAAAACTTGTGCTCGGTGCTTCCGAAGCCGGTAAACCCGGGGCGCCCCGGAATAGCCGTACCTGAGGCAGGGGTCTGCCTAAAAAGGTTAGTACCCTCGGCTGAAAGACCAGCATTGTTCTGGAAGCGGTAAAGCTCTATCTGGCCTACTTCGATAGGATCGTCTATATCGCCGACCTTAACTGTAACACGGCCGTCCCTGCTAACGGCAATAGTATTCTCCCGATAGCCTTCGGGGAAAATGATTTCAGGCAAAACGCGTAAACCGTTTGAGGTTACAAGCTGGCGGTCTCTATCAATCTTAAAGGAACCGTCCCTTGTATAAGCATAGGTTCCGTCATATTGAAGAACTCTAAAAAAACCTTCACCCTGAATAGCTATATCGCTTGTTACACCCGTATTTTGCAAGGACCCTTGTTCAAATATTCTTTGGGTAGCGGCAAGCCTTGCACCGTGTCCCATCTGAACTCCTACCGGAGTAATCGTATCCTCTGTAGCAGGCGTACCGGCAGTTTTTACCGTCTGATAGATGAGGTCTTCAAATTCCGCTCTCTGCTTTTTAAAACCGCTTGTATTTACGTTTGCCAAGTTGTTTGCAACCGTGTCGATGTTTGCCTGTTGAGTGTTCATGCCTGTTGCGGCCGTCCATAAACTTCTAACCATAATTTAACTCCTATAATAACACGATGTTTTGTGCAAAGCACAAAACTCGTAGATAAACAGTGAGGCTGAATTTCTGCCGAACTGTTTATCCTAACTCCTACCTTTTAACCTTTATTTTTTAACTGCTTCGTTCCATAGTTTGGCCATCATTGTATCTTCGGCCTGAATGGATTTTTGATTGGCCTCATAGGCCCTGTTTACTTCTATCATTCTAACCATTTCGTTTACGACATTTACATTGGAAGCCTCGATAAAGCCCTGCACTACAACGGGACGTGACGGTCCCTCGGCAGCAATGGCTTTTCCTGAAAGAGGTGTATCCAAATAAAAGCTTGTTCCGTTTTTGCTTAAATATCTATCGTTTTCAAATTCCACTATTTTTAAACGGTCCAGATAAACGGAATCGCTTTCGGGTGCGGTAATCGGGCGTACATAGATTTGTCCGTCTTGGTTGATCTTATATTCCATGTCCTGTAAAAAGATGCGGCCATTTTCTCCCATAACCGGATAGCCTTCCTTGGTCATAAGATAGCCTTCAACTCCGACCATGAAATTTCCGTTTCGAGTATACTTTTCTCCGTAAGGTGTTTCAACGGCAAAAAAGCCCTGCCCTTCCAAGGCTAAATCGGCCGGAGAGCTTGTCTGTTTTAAAGAGCCCTGCTCAAACTCGGTAAATATCTCGTTAGTTTCAACGCCGAGCCCAAGTTTTCCTATAATAGGGGCTATATCCGATGAACCGAATGGATTTTTTATTACACCGTCATCATTCAGCCTTCTTAAAAGCAATTCGGGAAAAGACTTTTGAACGGAAACATCTCTTTTAAAACTGGTCGTATCCAAGTTAGCTAAATTATTTGAAATAACATCCAACTGACGCTGCTGAGCAAGCATTCCGCTCGCCGCAGTATACCAACCTCTTACCATATAACCACCTCTTATATGATTTTCGGCATTGTAAATTTTTTTTTTAGAAAAAGGAATATAAAATTTTTGCAGGATTCCGTTGGATAAAAAATCCTAACTTTTTTCTTAAGTCTTTTTTTAGTTCTCCGATAAATGAAATAAGCACAGCTTAAATTTTAATGTGCTTCCGTCTTCTGCGGAAAGACAGAGGATCCGGAAATGACATATCGGCAGGGATGCCGCGGGAATTTTAAAATTGCCGAAAATCACCAAAGGAGTAGGAATATGATCATTAATCACAACATGAGCGCTATGTTTTCACAGAGGACATTGGGTCACACCAATTTGATGAACCAAAAAAACATAGAAAAACTTTCTTCAGGTTTACGTATTAACCGAGCGGGCGATGATGCATCCGGTTTGGCCGTATCAGAAAAAATGAGAAGCCAAATCCGCGGTTTGAACCAAGCAAGTGCCAACGCACAAAACGGCATTTCTTTTATTCAAGTTGCAGAAGCTTTCCTTCAGGAAACTACAGATGTTATCCAGAGAATCCGCGAGCTCAGCGTTCAGTCTTCCAACGGTATTTACTCGGCAGAAGACAGATTGTACATTCAGGTTGAAGTATCTCAGCTCATCGCTGAAGTAGACCGAATTGCAAGCCACGCACAGTTTAACGGTATGAATATGCTTACCGGAAGGTTTGCTCAAGAAACCGGAGAAAACACCGTAACTGCTTCTATGTGGTTCCACATCGGTGCCAACATGGATCAGAGAACAAGAGCTTACATTGGAACAATGACAGCTAAGGCTCTCGGCGTTCGCAATGTCGGGGATGAATCGATTATGACTATCGATACACCCGAAACAGCTAACCGCGCTATCGGTACCCTTGATGAAGCTATCAAGAAAATCAACAAGCAAAGAGCCGACCTTGGTGCATACCAAAACAGACTCGAACTCACTGTTGTAGGTATCAATATCGCAGCAGAAAACCTCCAAGCCTCCGAATCACGAATCCGTGACGTAGATATGGCTAAGGAGATGGTAGATTATACCAAAAACCAGATTCTCACACAGTCCGGTACGGCAATGCTTGCACAGGCAAATCAGGCAACTCAGAGTGTCATGACCTTGTTAAGGTAAGCTGTAAACAGTTTGACGGAAAAGCGGTTCTAAAAAGAACCGCTTTTTTATTATCTACTTAATAACTTTAAAAAAATTCAGTTTTTTATAAATTCCGTATTGTCTATTCTTTTTGTTTTTAGTATAGTAAGATATAAAATTTAAGATGAACTTATAAAAATTCTAAAATGAAAAAAAGAAAACTAACCGATAAATGGCGGAAAATCATTACTATAGGCTTAATAATTTTTCTTTTGTGTTTAAGCATCTTTCTATATTTTTTTTGGGGACAGCCTCTTATAAAATTTCTTATGGATGCAGAAAAAGTACATGCCTATGTTGAATCTCATCCTTTTTCGAGCCGAATATTTTTTATGGCTGCCGTTTTTTTGCAAGTAGTAGTTGCGGTAATACCGGGAGGCCCCTTCGAAATAGGAGCAGGCTATGCTTTTGGAGCGGTAGAGGGAGCCTTAGTATCATTGACAGGAATAGCAGCCGCAAGTATTTTAATTTTTTTATTTGTAAAAAAATTCGGCAAAGCGGCAATAGAAATTTTCTTTTCTCCCGAAAAAATAGAATCCATAAAAATATTTAAAAACAAAAAAAGACTCCACCTCATAGTTTTTATCGTTTTTTTAATTCCGGGAACACCTAAGGACTTATTAACCTACATGGCAGGGCTTACACCTATACGTTTAAGCGAATGGCTCATACTAAGTACTCTTGCCCGTTTTCCGGCTATATTAGCGTCAACTATAACAGGAAAAAGTTTAGCCCAAAAAAACACGGGGCTTGCACTTGCAGTGTTTTTGATAGGGAGCATAGCGGCCTTTGCAGGAGTTTTAATTTTTAACAAACTAAATAGCCGTAAAAAAAGCTAAGTTTTTTTACGGCCACTAAAAAATATCTTAAAAAAATATCAGACCTTGGGAAAGCCCCGCTTTTCGCCCCAGCCGAAGGGATCGAGCCTCCATTCGGCAAGGCTCTTTTTATTTTCTTCGCTTATGTAATTTTGCCTTACGGCCTCATTCAGCATGATATCGTAATCTAAAATAGTTACGGGAATACAGGGCGGAGCTAATTCGGCAAAGGCTTTTTCGGCTTCTGCAAATCCGTAAGAAAAGATAGCAAAACAAAATGGAACATTTCCGTTTGCATTACGCACAGCCTCAACAGCCTTGATGGAGCTTCCCCCTGTTGAAATTAAGTCCTCAACAACAAGTACACCGGCTCCTTTATAATCCGCATTAGCGCCCAAGCCCTCAATCTGATTTTTTAGGCCGTGATCTTTTCCGCCTGAGCGTACATAGGAAACGCTTTTTTGCAAGAGGTCTCCCAAACTTACTGAATGGGGAATTCCTGCCGTAGCGGTTCCTGCAAGCCAGTCGGGGTCAAAATCAACCGCTTTTAAAAGCTCTGCAAAGGCTTCGGCTATAGTACGGCGCATCTCAGGCAGGGCTAAAAAACGGCGGTTATCATTATAAATGGGCATACGGTAGCCTGATGCCCAAGTAAATGGATCGGCAGGAGATAGTTTTAAAGCCCCTAGTTCAAAAGCCGTTTTAGCCAAAAGCGGTCCATATTTTTTTTGAACCTCTGCAATTTTCTTTTCATCTTTGTGCATAAAATTTTCCTTTAGATAGTCTTATAGTATTCATAGATGGCTTGAGTTCCTTTTTCGGAATAACCTTCTTCATTCATCTTGTTAAAAAAGTTTTGTGCAAGCTCCAAAACGGGAATACGCAGTTTGAGTTCTTTTGCAACATTTAAGGTTATGTTTAAATCCTTTAAAAAGTGTTTAACATAAAAGCCCGGCGCAAAATCTTTTTTAAGCATTTTAGGCCCGTTGTTTAAAATCTGCCAGCTTCCTGCAGCACCGCCCCCGATAGCCGAAAGCATTTTTTGAGGATCAAGGCCTGCAGCCTCGGCATAGCAGACAGCCTCGACCGTGCCGAAAAGGTTTGCGGCTACGGCTATTTGGTTTGCCATCTTAGTGTGCTGCCCTGCCCCTGCACCTCCTTGAAGGGCCCAAGTCTTCCCCATACAGGCAAAAAAAGGCTCCAACTCCTTAAAGGCTTTTTCATCTCCGCCTGCCATAATCGAGAGGGTGCCGTTTTTAGCCCCTATATCTCCGCCTGAAACGGGAGCATCTACAGAAAAACAGCCCTTTTTCTTTGCTTCATCATAAATCTTTTTTGCCAAAATCGGGCTTGAGGTTGTCATATCCGCAAAAATCGTTCCGGGCTTTGCGGTTTTTAATAAACCCTTTTCTCCTAAATATATTTCTTCAACGTCTTGCGGATAGCCTACTATGGTAAAAATAATTTTACAATTGGGAGCAAGGCTTGCCGGGTCGTCATACCAAACAGCCCCCTTTGAAAGAATCTCTTCAGCGGATTTTTTTGTGCGTGTAAAAACATGCATCCTAGCACCGGCCGCTCTTAATCTTTCGGCCATGCTTTTTCCCATAACTCCAAGGCCTATAAAGCCCGCATCGCAATTTTCAACCTTCATAATTTAAAGTCTCCCTTAATAAAAATTTTTTGCAGGAAGCAGAAACTTCCGAAAAAAATTATTTTTTCTTATAGCAAATCCAATAAAACATTCCGACAAAAAAGGCTCCGCCTATTATGTTCCCGATGGTAACGGGCATTAAATTCTTTATAAAAAAAGCAGCCCAATTTATATTTGAAAGAGCCTCGGCTGAAAGACCGGAAGCGGCAGCATAGGCCGGAACGCTTTTCGAGAAAATCCCTGCGGGGATATAATACATGTTTGCAACACTGTGCTCAAAACCTGAAGTTATAAAAAGCCAAATCGGGAAAAAAGCGGCAAGCATTTTTCCGGTCATATCCTTAGCACCATAGCAAAGCCAGACTGCAAGGCAAACCAGCCAATTACACATGATTCCTAAAAAAACTGCCTGCACAAAAGAAAGAGAAACTTTACCGTAAGCAATCTTTACGGTAATTCCGCTCAAAAGGCTTGCTCCGCTTGAAAGCTGTCCGCTTTGTACAATCAAAAAAGCAATAAAAACAGAACCTATAAGATTCCCGATATAAACGGCAATCCAGTTTTTAAGCATTGCAGTAAGACTTACTTTTTTTTCTAAAACGGCTGCAATGATTAAATTATTTCCCGTAAAAAGCTCGGCTCCGGCAAGGAGCACCAAGATAAGGCCTACAGGAAAGATAAGCCCTGCAACGAATTTTCCAAGCCCGTAAGTTTCAGGTTTTGCAAAAAGCCCGCAGGCAGCCATATTGGAGCCTTCCGAAGCAAAAGCAATAAAAACCCCTGCTAAAAATCCTAAGCAAAGAAGCTTCCACACAGGAGTCGAAGCCTTTACAATACCCTTTTGTACCGTTACTTCCAAAATCTCGGCCGGATCACAATACATTTTTTCAGACATAACTTTATCCCTTATATGCAGATTATATCATAGAACACTTTAGTTTTCAATCGTTTTGCTGTAATGTGTCCTATAACGGATTATTTTGAGCAATTTAATAAAAATTATCAATCCTATCCAAACTTACAAAGGTTCCTTTTTTACAGGTTAAGATGTTTCCGCAAGAACACTCTCCGCAAATTCCCACACCGCACATCGTATTCATCTCTAATGACATAAAAATCTGAGGCTTTCGGACTCCCAATTTTAAAAGGATTTCTGAAGCACGGCGCATAAATATCATAGGGCCTACCAGATAAGCGGCAAAGAATTCCGGCTTTGAGATATTTTCAGACTTAGACCGAATGGGAAGACCTGTATTTTTTTCAATAATGTCTTTTTGGAATTGATTTAAAACCCTGCCGATAACGCCCTTGTCGGCTATCTTTTTATATGCTCCGCATTCGATTAGAATTTTTTCGATGCCGTTGGGTCCCTTTTTTCTAATTTCTTCGGAAGTTCCCACATAGGTAGAAATTAAAGTTCCCTGTTTTTTTAGGCGCTTTGCAAGAGCCGGTAATACTGCAACTCCTGTTCCGCCGGCAATTAAAAGGGCATTTTCGGTTTTAGGCGGCCTTATTCCTTTGCCGTAAGGCCCCCTCATATAGATTGTATCCCCTTCTTTTAGTTTAAAAAGAGCTTCGGTAAATGGACCGCGTTTTTTTATTATAAGGCTTATAGGATCGGCTTCCGCAAGGGAGAAGGGCTTTTCTCCAACTTCGGGAATCCATAAAAACACAAATTGACCGGCTTCGAATTTACATTTTCCGTTTAGGGTAATGATTATAATATCTTCACTTTCTTTTTCGATTTTTACGATGGTTTTAGCTTCATACTCCAAGGCCTTGTTTTTGCGCAAAAAGGAGAAAGTTTTGTCGGTTTCTTTTCCGCGTATGCAGTTTAGAGCATCTGAGGCAAGGTTTTGAAAAAACGGCTTTAAATCATCCTGCTCAAGCATACCGCAGGCAGAGCCTATGCCTATTATATCGGCACCCGCTTTGATGAGTTCGGCTGCTTGAGAGCCTGTCATAACGCCGCCCATTCCGATTATAGGAATTTCTTCTCCTACAGCCTTCCGTATTTGCCCGATACATTCTAAAGCCCTTGGAAACACCCATTTGCCGCTCATGCCGCCCTTTCCGCCGAGTTTATTTTGTAAGATGGGCTTTCCCGAATGGGGTTCAATGTAAACCGTGGGGCCTACAGTGTTGATAGCCGTTATGCCGTCTGCCCCGGATTCGATTACGGCGGAAGCTATGGCTCCTATATCTTCAACATTGGGGGTAAGTTTTACAAAAATCGGCACGGCACAATCAGGGTTGGCTTTTTTTATCGCCTTTACGTATTCTGAGGCAATCGCAGGGTCGCAGCCTATGGAGGCACCGAAGCCTGCCGAAGCATGGGGACATGAAAAATTAAGCTCAAAGCAGTCGGCTAATTCTTCAAAGCCCTTCACAAGGCTGATAAAATCTTCGGGATTTGAGGCCGAAAGGGAAACGTTTAAAATAGAATCGGTTTTCCATGAGGAGCGGAGCTCTTTTAGCTCTTTTACGGCCTGTTCCATTCCGCAGTTACGCAAGCCCACAGAATTGCCGAAACAGCCCAGTTCGGGCTCACAAAGGATGGGTTCGCGGTTTCCCGGATTAGGCAGCACTTGAAAACTCTTTGTGGTAACAAGGCCGAAACCCAGCTCATCGGCGCAATATCTTATCAAATTAGGTTTTGTAGAAAGAACACCTGAAACGGTTGCAAGTAAAGGCTCCGCCCTTCCTTCCCTCGCTGCAAGCCCTGCATTTTTAATTTTTTGTATTATTTCAGCCTTGTTTTTCATTTCCCCTCCTTGCCGATTTTTCTATCTATTGATATTCATGTAATTTTATCACATTGAATAGGAGCGGTCAATAGAATAAAAATTTAATAAAAATTTAATTGCTTGACAGAATCGGAATTTGACATATAATATACCTATTATGATACATTTAATTAAAGATATTTTAACCTCCGAACCGAAAGGCCAAGCAATCGATGTTTACGGCTGGGTTCGCACAAAGCGGGAAACCAAGAATTTGGTTTTTATTGAGATCAATGACGGCTCTTGTTTTGCCTCCATTCAGGCAGCATTTGACAGGGATACCGGTCTCGATAATAATACTGAAGCTCTCTTAAAAAAAGCCGGTACCGGAGCTTCGGTAAAGGTTTCAGGTAATCTCGTTCCCTCCCCTGCGGCAGGGCAAAGTGTTGAACTTCAGGCTAATAATATCCATATTTTCGGTGAGGCTGATCAGGAAAAATATCCTTTACAAAAAAAGCGTCATAGCATGGAATTTTTAAGAGAAACGGCTCACTTGAGAGCCCGTACCAATACCTTCGGGGCTGTTGCACGCGTGAGGAGCCAGATGGCCTATGCGATTCACACCTTTTTTAATGAAAGAGGTTTTCAATATGTGCATACGCCTATTATTACCGGCTCGGACTGCGAGGGTGCAGGCGAAATGTTCCATGTTACGACCTTCGATATAGAAGAAACGGTAAAAAAAGCTTTAAGAGAAAAAAAGGATCCCGATTCTTTTAAAATAGATTATTCTCAAGATTTTTTCGGCAAGCAGGCTAACCTGACCGTTTCAGGCCAGCTTGAAGGAGAAGCCTATGCAACGGCTCTTTCTCGAATTTACACCTTCGGCCCGACCTTCAGAGCGGAAAACTCGAACACAAGCCGCCACCTTGCAGAATTTTGGATGGTAGAACCCGAAATGTCCTTTTTTACCATAAAAGAAAACATGGAGCTGGCAGAAGATTTTATCGTCTACCTTTTAAAATGGGCCTTGGAAAAATGCAAAGAGGATTTGGCCTTTTTTGATTCAAGAATCAAAAAAGGGCTTATCGAGATGCTCAAAAATGTCGTAAACACACCCTTTACACGCCTTACCTACACTGAGGCTATAACCGAACTTGAAAAGCACGTTGACCGCTTTGAGTTTAAGCCCTATTGGGGCTGCGACCTCCAGAGCGAGCATGAAAGATTTTTGACCGAGGAAGTGTATAAGGGGCCGATAATAGTTACAAACTATCCCAAGGAGATTAAATCCTTTTATATGAAGTTAAACGAGGACGGAAAAACCGTGCGGGCAATGGACGTACTTGTACCGGGCTTGGGCGAAATAATCGGAGGCTCCCAAAGAGAAGAAAACCTCGATATTTTACAAGGGCGAATTAAGGAATTGGGTTTAAGGGAAGAAGACTATTGGTGGTACCTTGACCTCCGCCGATACGGTACGGTTCCTCATTCGGGCTTCGGGCTCGGCTTTGAGCGTCTCCTCCTATATGTTACGGGTATGGCAAACATAAGGGATGTTATCCCCTTCCCGCGGGCACCAAAGTCGGCAGAGTTTTAACTCTTACTAAAAATTAAGACCTTAAAAAAAATGAAACACGGCACAAAAGGAATTATAAAATTTATTTTTGTTCTTTTTGCTGCTGTGTTTTTTTGTGTTTTGAGCTTTGCAGGTTTTGTTTTTTTTCATGTTTCGGAATTAAAAAAAGCAAAGCCCATTGAGATTTCACAAGAGGAAAAAAAAGCGGCGCTTGAAGCCTTTTACAGGCAGCATAAGATTAACTCAGACTTTCCGCCCCTTAATTCCATAGAAAATTTTTTGCCCGTAAAATCATCGTCTTCTAATATTAACCCCTCGGCCAAAAAAATAGAATTACCTAAAATCGATGCCGAGTCCTACATTCTTATTCACGCAAAAACCGGAACGATTTTAGCCGAATACAATGCCGATAAAATAATCCCTCCGGCTTCCCTTACAAAGCTGGTAACAATTTATACCATGCTTCAAAAGCCTGAGTTTAAAGATTTGGAAAAGATCGTTTTTCCGCCTAAGGAGGCTTGGGCAATTTTTCTTCCAAAAGGAGCGGCTTGGATGGGCTTGGGAGAAAATCAAAGTTTAAGCGTAAAAGAGTTGATAAGGGGAATGGCTGTTTGTTCGGGCAATGATGCAGCCCTTGCAGCTGCCCTGCTTACGGAAGGAAGTCTTAAAAAGTTTACGTTCAAAATGAACGAGGCCGTTAAGAAGATGGGACTAAGATCCACCCGCTTTGAGGATTCTTCGGGCTTAAGCGAAAAAGATCAAACCACGGCAAGGGACTTTGCCTTATTTTCCCTTCACTATTTAAAACAATATCCTGAAAACTTAAAAAAGTTTCATTCGGTTAGTTCAATCAACTATCCTCAAAAACATAATCTTATCAAAAAGAATTCCGCCGGTTTAAAGCAGTTTCAAATTAAGCCGGCTACCAATACCCTCCTAAAAAAAATAGAAGGCTGTGACGGTTTAAAGACCGGCTTTATCTACGAGTCCGGTTTTAATATTTCGCTTACGGCTCAAAAAAACGGAGAGCGTTTTATTGCAGTTATCTTAGGAGGAAAATGGAAAAATTTTGATGATGGGATTTCCACACGGGAAAAAAATTCCATCAAACTTATGAATTTTGCATTCGATAATTTTACAAGTTTCGACATAAGGGAGCACAACAAAATTAGAAGAAGTGTAAGCGTCCTAGGTTCAAACCTCGCTCCTAAGACTTCTGCCTTTATACCTCTCCTCGCCGATGAGGCCTTTTCGCAAGACTATCTTACGGTATTTAAACACGATGAGCGGCATATAGAACAGGTTATAACTTTACCCGATTCAATAAGAGCGCCCCTTTTTGCAGGTCAGCAAATAGGAACACTTGAATACCGTATAAAAGAATCAGACATTGTGCTAAAGACCATTCCTCTTATCTGCCCAATCGATATAAAAGAAGGCTCCGCTTTTAGAAAATTTATAGACGGATTTTATCAAAAACTTTAATCGATAATTTTATAAAAAGTACTAAATATTTCAAATAATACATATAACATAATTGATGATAGACTATAAAAATTCGTCCAATACGGACAAACCCGATATGAGGGAAAGGCTTTTAGAGTACGGGCCTCAAAATTTAAGCGACTCTGATTTGGTGGCCATTCTTTTACGCACAGGTATTAAGGATAAACCCGTAAAAGAGTTGGCCGATGATATTATTCTGCACATCGATAGGGCAAAGCCTGAAAAAATTGAGGGCTATCTGCGTTCTATCCGCGGGATGGGGGATTCAAAAATAGCAACAATACTTGCTGCTATGGAATTGGGAAGAAGGTATTATGACAACAAGAGCCGCACTATTTCACACCCGACAGATGTAGTTCCGCTTTTACAGCACTACGCCGACAGGAATCAGGAACATTTTATCTGCATCTCCTTAAACGGAGCAAACGAAATTATTGCAACCCGTGTTGTAAGCGTCGGGACTATCAATCGAACAATTGTGCATCCCCGTGAAGTGTATTCCGACCCTTTAAAAGACAGGGCAGCTTCAATAATTGCAGCCCATAATCATCCTTCGGGAAATTTGGAGCCCTCAAAAGAAGATATGGAATTGACAAGGCGCCTTTACGAGGCCGGAAAAATCTTAGGCATCAAACTTTTGGATCATATAATCTTAGTACCTAACGGAAATTTTTTCAGCTTTGTACAAAGCGGAACAAGGTTCGATATTTAAAAAGGTGCTTAATCAAAAAAGAGACAGAGGCCGATCACTTCTTTGCAGCCTCCCTCTTTTAATGCCTCCGCACAAAAGTTAAGGGTTGCTCCTGTAGTCATAACATCGTCTAAGATTATGAGCTTTTCCGGTAAAGGTTGTTTTGAGTTTTTCGATTTTAAAAAGGATCTTTGCCTTTTTAAAAAGATCTTTCCTTTTAGATTGCTTGCCCGTTTTTCTTTGGAAAGACTTTTTTGAGAAGCCCCGTCCCTTCGCTTTAAACAACGCAAGATTGGAAGATTATAAATATGTTCCAAATAAAGAGACATATCTTCTATTTGATCCCAGCCCTTGGTTTTAATCTTTTTAGGACGGGGCGGAACCGGCACCATCGGAATATGTTGAAGTTCAGGCACCCCTTCGATAAAGGAAGCAAGGGCAGAAGCATAGATTCCTGCAAAGCCCCGCATGTTTTGATTTTTCCATAAACGCAAAACTTCTCCACCCCTGCCCTTGTAAGGATAGATGGTGTAAACCTTTTTGAGAAAATCGGATTGAACGGAAATCGGTTTTGTACTATCTTCCTTTCTCTTTTCGGTCTTTTCCCTTTCTTCTGTTCTTAGATTTTCTTTTTCTCTTAATTTAGCCCTGCACCCCGTGCAAAGCTCTTTTTCGGAAATCAAAATTTTTCCGCAAGATGAACAAAACTTTTCAGGATTTTTAAGCCGGAACAAAACAGGCTCGGTAATTTCTTTTTGTAAACATTTGCTGCACAACGGAATACCTGTTCCCGTTTCTTCCCCGCAAAAGAAACAAACTTGCGGACAAATTATCCGGGCATAAATATTCCGCAGATAAGTCAAAGCTCTTAGTTTAATTTTTTTTATCATGATAATACTCCTATTAGTATTATCATAATTTTATAAATCGTTTAGTAATTTTAAAAAAATAATTTATAAAAAGTTTACATTACTTCCATAAAGGGAATGAGCACCAAGTTCATTGCATTTTGAAGCACTATCTTTGTAGCCCTTGCCAATTCCATTCTTGTATAGGAAAGGTCGGCATTTTCTCCCGAAAGAATGGGGCAATCCCTGTAGAAGCGGCTGAATGCCTTTGAAAGCTCATAAAGATAAGCTGTAAGGGCACTCGGATCTTTACGCAAGGCCGCCCGTTCAACTTGTTCAGGGAAGTCTTCTAAGGTCTTTAACAGTTCCCATTCGGATTCAGTTGTCAAAAGAGAAGCATTGAGTTTTCCGTTCTTTAACTTTTCTTTGCCTTCGGCTGTTTCGGCCTTTCTTAAAATAGAAGAAATTCTTGCACCCATGTATTGAAGATAGGGGCCTGTGTTTCCGGTAAAAGAAAGGGACTCTTTAGGATTAAAAAGCATATCCTTTTTAGGGCTTACCTGTAAAAGAAAATAATGCAGGGCTCCGACGGCAATGTTTTCGGCAGCAGCTGAGGCATCGCCCACTTCCTTTTCTCTTCCGTTTTCTTCAATTTTTTTTAAGGCCTCATCTTGCAAAGAATTGATAAGGTCATCGGCATCCACAACCGTACCTTCGCGGCTTTTCATTTTTCCTTCAGGCAGGTTTACCATTCCGTAAGAAAGATGATAGAGGTCGTCAGACCATTCAAAGCCGAGCTGTTTTAAAACATAAAAAAGAACCTTAAAGTGATATTCCTGTTCGTTTCCTACAACATAGATCAGCTGATTAAAAGGCCAATCCTTGTGGCGGGAAATTGCCGTACCTATGTCCTGAGTCATATAAAGAGAGGTTCCGTCGCTTCTCAGCAATACTTTTTTGTCGAGCTTGATTGGAGAAAGGTCAACCCAAACGGAACCGTCCTCTTCTTTATAAAAAACTCCGGCCTCCAAACCTTTTAATATCTGATCCTTTCCTTTTAAATAAGTTTCGCTTTCAAAATAAAGTTTATCAAAAGAGATGCCCATCCTCTTGTAGGTTTCCTTAATACCGTCTATCGCCCAGCCATTCATTTTCTTCCAAAGATCGATAAGAGCTTTGTTCTCTCCGGCTTCCCAATCCAAAAGCATCTGCTTTGCCTCGGCTTCTGCCTTTTCGGGATTTTCCTGACTGTATTTATGGAAAGCAACATACATATCCCCGACAAAGCGGTCAGACTTTATGTTTTCGCTTTCGGGAGTTTTTCCTTCGCCGAATTTTTGATAGGCTATCATGGACTTACAGATATGAACGCCCCGATCGTTTATAATGTTTACCTTAAAAACATCGGCCCCGCAAAATTTTAAAATACGCGAAATACTTTCACCCAAGGCATCGTTACGCAGATGGCCGAGGTGAAGAGGCTTATTTGTGTTTGGGCTTGAAAACTCAACCATAATTCTTTTGCCTGAAAGAGAAGAAGTTTTCCCGTAATTTTCTTTTTCCTTTAAAACCTTATCCAAAACATTCGAGGCTAAATCCCCTTTGGCAAGAAAGATATTTAGATAAGGGCCAATCGCCTTAGGATTCCCGTATTTTTTTATATCTTCGTTTTGTAAAATGCGGGCACAAACATCCGATGCAATCTTAGCCGGAGCGGCTTTAAAGCTCTTTGCAAATGTGAAAAGAGGAAAGGCTACATCTCCCATCTCAGGATTAGGAGGAGTTTCCATATTTATCTGTTCAGGCAAAATCTTACCGCATGATTCGGGAGCTATATCGTTTAAAGTTTCGGCAATAATTTTTTGCCATGTAGTTTTAATATCTTCCATAAGATACGGAGTATAACGGATTTTTTAAAAGTTTTCAATCGGGGTTAAGGTAATGTAAAAATTTTATGTTAAAGTAAGCGGTGAAAAATTCAGCAGTCGTTTTTTTGTTTCTTATTTTCGCAACTGCAAAAATATAAAAGCATTTATAAACAAATAGAAGACTGTAATTTGCATTATTGCCTTCTACTTGTTTTTTTATATAAAATTTGTTAGATTAAATATAACTTATTTTAATATTTTATCAGGAGTTGTTATGAGCAAGGGTTTAAAAACCGGATTAATTATTTTGGCTGTTGTTCTTGTTTTAGCGTTCGGCTTATATAATTTTTTTGTAGGAACATATAATTCTATTATTAAAGCAGAAGAAGAGGTAAAGTCTGCATGGAGCCAGGTGGAAAATGTTTATCAAAGGCGTTTTGATTTAATTCCCAATTTGGTAAATACCGTAAAAGGCTACGCAAGCCATGAGGCAAAGGTCTTTACGGATATTGCAGAAGCAAGGTCTAAGGCCGGCGGTGTTATGCAAGTTTCAGATGAGGTTTTAAATAATCCCGAATCCTTTGAAAAATTTCAACAAGCCCAAAGCGAGCTTGGAGCGGCTTTACAGCGTTTACTTGTTATTACCGAAAACTATCCTGAGTTAAAGGCAAATCAAAATTTTATGGATTTACAAACTCAGCTTGAAGGAACCGAAAACCGCATTGCCGTTGAACGAAAAAGATATAATGAAGCCGTTCAATCATACAATGTTTATATAAGACAATTTCCTCGTTCTATTATTGCCAATATGAACGGTTTTAGGGAAAAGGCTTATTTTAAAGCTGATGATCAAGCCTCATCCGCTCCTAAGGTAAACTTCTAAAAATTATGCAAAAAGATAAAATCTTAAAAAAGATAATTGTTTTATGCTTTTTTATCTTTTATAATTTTAATTCTTTCGGCTTAGCTGTTCCTCCGCTTTCCGGTCCTGTGGTTGACAAAGCCGGAATCCTTTCGAGGGACGAATCCGAAAAAATAGAAAATTTTCTTTTGGATTTAAACAATAGGTCTCAAATTCAAATAGCGGTTCTGATAATTCCATCCTTAGAAGGCGAATCTATCGAAGATTATTCTATGCAGGTTGCTGAAGAATGGAAGCTCGGTTCTAAAGAAAAAGACTCAGGAGCTATTTTAGTTGTTGCAGTTAACGATAAAAAACTCCGTATTGAAGTAGGTTATGGACTTGAAGAAAATCTAACCGATTCCCGAAGCGGTCAAATCATCCGAAGTATTATTGCCCCTCAGTTCCGTTCGGGTAATTACGGTGAAGGAATTTATGACGGGCTTAAGGCTATGGCGGCTTATGCCTCAGAAGATGAAAGCCTCTTAAAAGAAATCAATGCATCAGATGAAGATGATGAAGACGGATTTCCTCCGGTTTTATTGTTTTTAATTTGTGTCTATATTTTAATTTCAAGATTTTCTCCGGGCGGGCTTTTTTGGATATTTTACTTGCTTTCTCGAAGAGGCAGAGCCGGACGTCCTTTTAGCGGAAGATCATCTTCAAGAAGTTCTTTTTTCGGCGGTTCGATAGGAAGATCGTCAGGAGGCGGTTTTTCAGGCGGAGGCTTTTCAGGAGGCGGAGGCAGCTTCGGCGGAGGCGGTGCTTCGGGAGGTTGGTAATATGTTTAAAACTCTTAATTTTGCACATAGAGGTTTCCGCAGTAAGTATCCTGAAAACACGATGCTTGCTTTTTCTAAAGCTGCGGACTCAGGCGTTGACGGTATAGAATTTGATGTTCATCTTTCTTCTGACGGTGTTCCTATTATCATTCATGATGAAGCGTTGGATAGAACATGTAATGCTTCAGGTTTTGTAAAAGATTTTTCTTTTGCCGAGCTAAAAAAAATAAATGCCGCAGCAAATTTTAAAAGCTCAAAACCTTTGGATGAAAAGATTCCTTGTCTTGAAGAGTATTTTGATTTTATAAAGGATAAGGATATTATTTCTAACATTGAATTAAAGACAGGTGTCTTTGAATATCCGGGTATAGAGGAAACCGTATATGCTCTTTTAAAAAAATATAATCTGCAAGACAAATGTATTATTTCTTCTTTTAATCATGAAAGTGTTTTGAGGATGAAAAAGATAGATTCTTCTCTTGTATGCGGCTTTTTAGTTGATTCTTGGGATTTGCATCCGGCCGATTACTTAAAGAAGTATGGCATAGAATGTTATCATCCTCCTGCATATAGGCTTACAAAAGAATTTGTAGATGAACTTCATAATGAAGGCATTAGGGTTAATGCTTGGTTCGGTTCGATCCAAACGGACTATTCTCAAGTTTTAAGAACGGGGCTGGATTCAATTATAACGGATTATCCCGATAAAATTGCCGCTTTATTGTAAAGTTTAGTCTAGCATAAATTTAAAAATATAGATATAATTACATTATGGAATGGGCATTGGTTTTATCGGGCGGAGGCGCAAAGGGCCTTGCCTACATTGGAATGTTTAAAGCTCTTGAAGAATTAGAATATCCGCTTCCTAATTGTATTGTCGGATGTTCTATGGGGGCGATTATCGGCGGCCTATATGCTTCAGGCATGACAGTAGATGAGATGGTTTCTTTCTTTTCAAACGATTTTGAATTAACCGACTACCTCGATGCCTCTCATTTAGGATTCGGTATAACTAAACTCACAAAAATATTGCAAATCGGAGTGGGCTTAAATAATTTAATTTCTCATCAAGGGGCGGATTCAGGCGAAAGGAGTTTAACTCTTTTTAAAAAACTTTCCTGTTATCAAACCTTTGACCAGCTTAAGATTCCTTTCTATTGCAATGCAACAGATTTATGTGAAGGGAACGAAGTGGTTTTTGATAAGGGATTTTTGGCTGACGCTATGAGAGCTTCATACTCCTATCCCGGTTTTTTTGCACCGTTTAATTATAACGGAAAACTTTTTGTAGACGGTTGTGTAAAAAACAATACACCTGTTTGGATTGCTAAACAAAAGGGCTTTAAAAATATTTTGGCTGTAACGCTTGGAACCTTTAAGTCTATAAATAATAATGATATAGATTCTTCAATTTCAGTTTTAACAAGATGTTTGGAAGTAGCTTCAATAAAATCCTGTTATAGAGAATGTAATACTCCGACCCATATTCTCGATATTGACACCGATAAGGTTTCGCATGATTTTTCAGATCCTCTATACCAAATTCAGATGGGATATTCCATAACTATGAATAATAAAAAAGAGCTCCTTGAATTTTTTCAAAACGGGCTTTCAGGCTTTTTAAACCGTAAAAGAATGATGAAAAAGACTGTTAAAAGGTTAAAGAATGAAAAAGTTTTTTAATAAGGTTAAAACTTTTGATATTATAATTTTTGCTATAATTGTTGCATTTATAACATTAACGTCACTTTTTATATATTCTGCAGATAACTCTACCCTCTACCTATCGGTACATACACCGAAAGGGAATTGGATATATCCTATGGATACTGATATATCTTTTGAAGTTGAAGGAGAAACAGGGCCTGTAAATATCAGAATAGAAAAAAATGAAGCCTTTGTCGTCAGCTCAACTTGTTTAAATAAAACCTGTATAACAGCTCCGAAATTGAAAAATCACGGCGATTGGAATGCCTGCCTGCCGAACAAGGTTTTTTTATCCGTCGAAAAAAAGTAAAATATAAAACTGAAATCAAGATTTTAAATTTTTTCATCTTGTTTTTTTTTAAAATTTAATGTAATATTCTACGGATATTATGAATAATAAATATGAAGAGTTTAGGCTCGGTTCGGAAATTTTTTCAATAAAAAATCCTCTTACAATTGCCGAAATAGGAACAAGCCATAACGGATCTATTGAAAGAGCCGTAAAGTTGATAGATGCAGCTAAAGAAGCCGGAGCAAGGGCTGTAAAATTTCAAATTGTTTATGCCGATGAAATTCTTCATCCTAATACGGGATATGTAGATTTACCTACGGGTAAGATTCCCCTATATGAGCGTTTTAAAAGTTTAGAAGTTCCTGTAAGTTTTTATAAAGAGCTTGCCGAATACAGCCGATCAAAAAAACTTTTGTTTTCGGCCAGTCCCTTCGGACTTAGATCAGCTGCAGAGCTTGTTTCTCTTAAACCTGATTTTATAAAAATAGCCTCACCTGAGCTTAATTATGTGCAGCTTTTAAAATATTGCGCCCGATTTAATATTCCTATGATTTTATCGAGCGGAGTTTCTCTTTTAAAAGATATTGAAACAGCTTTGACCGTTTTACATTCCGAAAATAAAGACTTGAGCCTTGCCCTGCTTCACTGTATTACATCTTATCCTGCTCCGGAAAAGGAATACAATGTTTCTGTGGTTAAAAATTTGAGCCGTATTTTCGGTATTGCTTGCGGAGTAAGCGATCACTCTTTAGATCCGGTTTTAGTGCCGGCCTTAACGCTTGCATCAGGAGGCTTTATAATAGAAAAACATATTTGCCTGTCCCGCAATGAAAAGGGCTTGGATGATCCTGTTGCCTTAGAGCCTGAAATGTTTAAAAAAATGTGTTCTTCTATAAATTCCTTTTCTAAAAAAACTTGTGATGAAATCATAGAGGATTTAACAACATTAAATTATTCTTTAAAATTTATAAATGAAGTTATCGGATCGGGAGAAAAAAAATTAAGTCTAGCGGAAAGTAAAAATTACGGCCGCACAAATAGGTCTATTCATTATCTGCAAGATTTAAAAAAGGGAGAGATCATAACCGATAAGGATATAGCCGTTTTAAGAACGGAAAAAATTTTATCGGTAGGAGAGGTGCCTGATATGTTTGATAGTTTTATCGGTGCCGTTTTACAAAAATCAGTTAAAGCCGGTGACGGTCTTTTAATGCAAGATTTTCTTACAAGGAAATAAGATATGAGTAAGAATTATTATAATGATATGGGGAATATTTTGCGGGATGCTCTTACCTCGGATGAAGATCCTTTTAAGGCTGCAACTCAAAGATCAAACGGACGCTACCGCACTATGGGAGGACGGATGGAGAGGCGCCCTCCGCCTAAGATAGATAAATCAGTAAAGCGCATCCCTGTTCCTCCCGAATTGATTGAAGACTTTGCAGTTTTAAACGTTTTACCGGGAGTACCCTTGGATGAATGTAAAAAGTCATGGAAGCGTTTAATAAAAAAACATCATCCTGATTTGCAAAATTCGCCGTCAAAGCAGACTGAGGCAAATATGATAATAAGGCGTATCAATAATTCTTATCGAAAAATAGAGACTTGGTTTAAGACAGGAAAGATTTTATCCGAAAAAGACTTAAATTCATAAGGAATTTTAGATTGAAAAAAAACTTCTGTTTAATTTTATTGTTTTTTCTCACACTGCATATTTATTCCGAAAATACAATTTATGAATTAGGACCTAAAACTGAAAATGTTATTGTGTTTACTGCTGCAAGGAATCAAAATAATGAACCGACATTTTCTACACAGCTCTTAGAAAATTTTGTAAAAGAGTTAAAGGAAGCACCTCTTCAAACACGTGTTATAATTGCAATTACCGATAATGACTTTCCTAATCTCCCTGAAAGTATTGATATAATAGAATCCCAAAATACAAAAAAACTTATTTCAAAAATAAATGAAAATAAGGCCGCTGTTGTTTTTATTTTATCTGACGGCCTGCCGGATAAAGCTGTATTAACTCCGGGAGGTGAAAAAAAAACCTGTCCGCCATGGATGCTAAAAGATTTAAAAGAAATTTTAGAAAAACAAAGTATTCCTTTTGAGTTTAAATACAATAATATTACTTTGTACCGTCTTGGAATAATAACCGATGATATTTTATCTGAATATTTAAAAGAAAATATTCCTGCAATTAAAATATCTTACAATTCGGATATCAGGCCAACTCTAAAATCCTTAATAAATATTTATTCCAATGGAATTCCATCGGAATGGGATATGCATTATAATATAAAAAAAATATTCGGTCTTATAATTATAAATGAAAATACATTAGTAATTTTAATAATGGCTGTTGCTTTATCGGCTCTTTTTTATATATTTATATTCAGTTTTTTATTTGGGAAAAAACGGGAGAGAAATATTAAAGACCTTGTAGTTCTTTGGAGAGTTCCTGTTTTCTTTTTTATAATCAATTTATTTGCTCTTTATATAGGAGAATATTTTGCTCTTCGTGTTTTTTCTTTTAAATTCGGTTTTGAAGAATCTATTAACCTTTTGCCTCTTGGAGCAATATTTTTAAAATTTTTATTTGCATCATTAATAATATCTTTGTTTGCGTACATAAGTAAATATGCGAAAATGCCTAGTAATATTTTTATCTATGGATATTTGGCAAGCATTGTGTGCTTTCTTAATATATTTATCTTTTCGAGAGTCAATTTATCATTAACAATTATACTATTGGAGATGTATATTTTATCTTTTATTTCTTATCATTTTCAAAAAATATATGCACAAATAATATTTTTTATATTATATATTTTATTATTTATATATCATTTTTCAGATATAATATTTATTAAAGATAATCTTACTAATGTTTTATTTTATTCCGATCATATTTTAACATCAATGTTTATTCTTCCATATACTTTGATGCTTATAAGGTTTTTCATGCAGTTACAAAAAGAACGGCCTAAAGCAAAATCTATACCGTTCATTGTATCAGGAGCAATAACTTTTATCACAGTATCTCTTATTGTTCTTATTTTAATTTATCCTAAGTTTTTACATCCTAAAAATACGGATGAATTTATTTTATATAATATTGAAAACGGAAATAAATATATATCTGTCATCTCAAATATAAAAACCGTCTCTCAGGATATTGATGCAGATGAACAAGTTCCTGAGTTATCCGGTATTGGAGATGCTGATTTTATTAAGGTACAGGCGAAAACAGAAAATTATCTTGAGCGTGTAATAGGTGAGGTAAATATTGTTCCTAAGATTAGGGCAGCTGTTATACAGGTTATTATAAGCCGTACGGATGGTTTCCCTATTTATGAAGCAACTATGGAATTTAAAAAATCGGATGAGGGAAGAAGTGCTGAATTTGTTTCACCTATTAATTTGACTGAACCTTTTTCTATAAAATTTTCGGGAGAAAAAAATGCTGTTTTGCACGTAAAAATACTTGCATGGTTTTATGATAATCCTATCAGTCCTGTTTTTGAAATTTCAAATGAAAATTTAAAAAACAAAAAATTAATTTTTCATGTCATAAAAGAATTCGATTTGTTGCCCGATGCAGGAGCTTAATATGGCAAACAGAAAAGTTTTTTTCCATGTTGATATAGATGCTTTTTTTGCTTCAGTTGAACAGCTTGATAATCCCGAATACCGAGGTAAGCCTGTAATTGTGGGAGGTCAATCGGAAAGAGGCGTCGTTTCAACTTGTTCTTATGAAGCTCGAAAATTCGGAGTTCATTCTGCAATGCCTATTTTGCAGGCTAAAAAGTTTTGTCCGAACGGCATATTTTTAAGATGTCGCATGGATCGGTATCATGAAAAGTCAAAAGAGGTAATGACTATATTTAAAGATTTTAGTCCGGAGGTAAACCAACTTTCTATTGATGAAGCTTTTTTAAATATGACTGGGATGGAAAAAATATTCGGTACTCCTAAAAATTCCGCACTTCTATTAAAAAAAACTATAAAAGAAAAAACGGGTTTAACGGTTTCGGTAGGTTGCGCTCAAACTAAATATATTGCTAAGATAGCTTCAAGCCGCTCAAAACCTGACGGACTTTTTATTGTACCGGCGGGTGAAGAAATTGATTTTATGAAAAATCTTCCTTTAAAGGATGTGTGGGGTATAGGAGGAAAAACGCGGAAAAGACTTCTTGCAGCAGGTTTGACTACAGTGCCTCAAATTTTTAATTCAAGTGAAAATCTTTTGCAAAGTATTTTAGGAAATGCATCAGGTAGTTTTTTGTACAGAGCTGTTAGAGGAGAGCTTTATGATGTTTTTAACGATGATGTTAAATCGCACTCGATAAGTACGGAACGGACATTTGAACACGACTTATTTTCTCCTGCAGATATAAATGATGTTCTTTTTTATCTTGCATCGGAGATTATGTATAGAATTTTCGATGAAAAGATAAAAGGAAAAACCGTTTCGGTAAAAATACGATATAATGATTTTACAACCGTTTCCGTTCAATCTACAGGTTCCATTGTCAATGATACTCAAGACTTATTTGAGCGGGCAAAAGAACTTTTTTATAAAAAATTCGATAATAAAACACCCATAAGATTATTGGGGCTTTGTATCATGAATGTTGAAGCCGATATTCCCGAAGCTCAATCTGAACTTTTTTATAGTGAAAAAAATATAAAGAAACGAAAGATGCAAGAAACTATGTATACCCTTACAAAAAAAGAAGGTAAGAATATTTTAAAACCGGCTCGTCTTTTACAAAACGATAAGGATGGTTTGTAATGAAAAATAAAATTTTACCTTTCTTTATAATTTTTATTTTTTTATGGACGGCTGCCTATGGTTTTGAAAATGACGGAAGTGCCGATATTGATTTTGGTATCGATTTAATTAAAAACAGAACCGGTGAAAACAAAGCAGGCCAATACTTTAAAAATTTTGATTCGGAAAATACTGTTCTTTTTTTAGATGGTTTTTGGGATATTGAATTTTTAGGGCTTTCAAGTTTTGAATTTTTTGAAGGTTATGCAAAAGTAAATTCTTTTCAGGGTGTATTTAAACAAAAGGCAAATTTATCGCTACTACTTTTATTAAATAAAATGTTTTATTTTGAAACACTTTATAAAGATGACTATAAAAAAAGTACTTTAGCCTTCGGCTATTTTGGAAAAGAAGATTCTCCCATAAAACACATTCGTGCAGGTAACAGTAATATAAAATTTCCTCTTAATTATGGGTACATAGATACGGGAGGAGGCAAGTTTATCAGCCCAGGTGTGATGGGAACTTTTGAAGGAGACAAATGGAACGCTGATGCAGTACTCAGATATGAAAGCTCCGAATATAATTCAAAAGCATACTATGGCAATACTGAAATTATAGAAAATAAAATTTCGATTAACGCTTGGCAAAGGGGCAAACATTTTTATATTCCCGTAGATAATTTATATGGAAAACCCGTTTCCATTTTTGTTAAAGATTTTGCAGGCAGTCAATGGAGGCGTTTAAGTTCTGATGAATTTTCGATTGACCCGCGTTTAAAAGTCTTATCATTAAAAAAATCTTATCCTGAAGGGGTGGCTATAAATTATTTTGATTTAGAGCCCAATCCGTCAGATACGAATAATCCTGCTAATACACACTTAAGTAAAGTCAAAAATTATTTTTCAGTATTAGGTTCAATCCCGGAAATAAATGAATTAGCAAATTCTATTCCCGCTAATGTTGAAGGATATAAAAAAAATATTTTTGGTAAGGATTATTTGGTTTTAAAAGAAAAAAAATTTTCGCCTTTTGAAATTGCCTCAAGGTATAATGCGCCTCAAGTCGAAGGGGATTCTTCCTCATCGGTTGTCTACACATATAATCAAAATGTGAATCCTCATTTTACGGCGAATACAGAGACAACAGATAATTTTTTAAGTGATTTTCAAAAACTGAAATTTATCCAGGTTTTGGATTTAAGTAAAGACTATGATTTTAGTAATCCCGAACAAATGTTTCCGTTTTTCAAAACGGATTATAAAATATATCTTCAAGGTAATTCCGATGAGACCAATTTAAGTTTACAAATATTATGCAAAAATTATACTCCAACACCAGGGTTTAGCTTACCCGATACGACTATTCCGGGAAGTATCCGTATTTTTAAAAATAAAATAAGGATATTCAACTTTTCTTATAATGAATCCAATCATACTTTAACGATAGATGAACCTATTTTTTCAAATGATATTGTAGAAATCCAATGGAAAGAAGGCGTGACCTATTCGGATTCGGGTACTATAAGATTTGCAGGAGGTGCGCACTGGAAACCGATTAAAGGGTTGGATGTTTTTTTTGCAGGTTCCGGTGATTGGGAAACGGCAAAACAAAAAATTATTCCTATTGATACATATAAACTTTCAAGCGGTATAGATTATCAAAACCAAAAAATAAAAACAGGAACTGTTATAGGTTTTGAATCCGATGTTGATCGTAATAAAAAAGCAAGAGAACAATTTTACTCTTTTCAAAATAAAACATATTTTAATTATAGTTTTACAGGCTCTTTATATTCTAAAAATAATGTACCCATTTTTTCTAATCCTCTTTTTTATTTTGAAGAAAATTTTATAAGTGATAAAAAGTCTTTAAATCTTCATACAAAAACTAATGCAGCACTTGATATATGGAAAATAAAATTAGCAGGTTTGTTATCCTTAAAAGCCGATTTTTTACAAAAAAAATCGGAATTGAATATTATTGAAAGTTACGGCCATTCCGTAATAATGCCGATTTATTTTTTTAATGCTTCGGAAGATTTTTTTGTTAACATACATGATTCTATTCTAAGGCGTGAATGTAAAATTGATTTTCAAAAATATATAGATATAAATTATATTACCGCTATTGACTACAATAAAGATTATGCTTCTCAAAAAATATTCGCATCAATTGCGCCTATTATTCCGCAGGCAAAATTCGGAACAATATATACTCAGACTAATTTTTCTGTGGGGCAAAAATACAGAACCGATTTTTATCCTTCATCCTTATCATATTATGAAGCATGGAAAAAAAGCTTAATCGATATGTACTCAATAGGCGAAAAAAATGCCGAAAACAGAGCTGCCGATCTAAAGTTTTTATTTAACTATTTTGTAAATGAAGAAGATAAAACAGGCTTTAGACTGTCAGGTTTTAATTTTGAAGCTTTCTCAAAAATAGATTTCCAAAATAAAACAGAAAAAAAATCAGGTGATGAAACAGGTATTGAAATTTCCGTACCATTCAATACGGGGAAAATATTTTTCTCTCCGATTATAAAAAGAAAAATTACAAAAGAGAAAAAGGCTATAGAAGCTGAAAAACTTAAATCCTATGCTTTGGATTTGAATTCCTTGTTTACTGGTTTAGGTGAACAATATTGGTTATTTTCCAAACCGTTTTTTTATGACATGTTCGATCAAAGAATAAACAGTCAGATACAAACCGAAAATAAAAATTTATTTTACAGCTTTTTTAATTCTTACGGATTCTCTGTTTCAAGATTGATAAGCGGTTCTATCAAAGATTTATACGTACCCATTGAATTCGGCTCATCATTATCCAGGCTGGTTCAATCATCTCAAACCGGTAAATCGCCTGTAAATATATACGGGCTTGATTTTTTATTTAAATATACGGCTTTGAATATTTCAGGAAAATACGGCCATTTTGATTGGTTTAAATTTTATGATCAAGATGAGTTGAATAGGCTTTACAAATTCGGTTTTTCGTTTGGAAAAGACTTTTTTAAATTTAATTTTAATTCAATTCATAGTCTTTATTTTTTCTTTAGCTTAAATAATAAATTGGGCATTGAAAACGAGTTTTTATATACGGCTTCAAAAATAGATATGCAGAAATTCTTAACCGACGAATGGAAAGAAAAATTCAGTTTTATTTTTTCTTACAAAGGAGGCTCATCTCTTCCCCGATTAATAATAGAAACTTTTTCAAAAATACCTCTATCGGATAGCAGAGAAGAAAGACTTTCTGTAGAGTTCTCGCAAAATAAGAATTTACAAAAACTTAACTACAAGTTTTCTTTTAAGCATTTACAATCTACAAAGATAGGTTCTCACGGTGAAATAAAAATATTTGCAGAATTGGAAGGCGCTTCTACAACATCAAATTCTTTTTTACTCAACATAAATGCAGGAATTTCAGGAAAGGTAGATTTTTAAAGAGATAAAAATCAGTTAAAAGCCTATGAAGTGATTTGAATTCTTTTTACCGAAACGGCTTTTTTTGTTTCGGTATCTATCTCTGCGATTAAGCCGCAAAATATTGCAACTCCTTCTTCCATGACTTCAACCCGCTGCGGAACTTGGCTCTTTGTTCTTGTAATGGCTGTAAAGGGGCTCCCTCCGATTACGGACTCTTTAGCTCCTATCATTCCGAGGTCGGTAATATAAGCCGTGCCGTTCGGTAAGATTCTTTCATCTGCCGTTTGAGTATGAGTATGTGTACCTGCAAAAGCAGATACTCGGCCGTCCACATAAAAGGCGAGGGCTTCTTTTTCCATTGTAGATTCTGCATGGAAATCTATAATGTTAATCGACTCGGATAAATTATTTTCATTTTGCGAAGAGAAAAGAAAATCAATGGACTGGAATGGGCAGTCGATGGCCCTCATATTTTCTCTTCCTTGAAGATTTATTACGCTATATTTGATTCCGGTTTTTTCGATAACTGCAAGTCCCGAGCCTTGAGCAAGAGGAAAATTATGAGGCCTCAAAACTCTTCTGTCCTTACCGAAGTTCATACGGATATCAAATCTTTCCAGTGTATGATTTCCTCCAGTTATAACATCAACGCCTGCATTAAAAAATAGTTCCGTCTGGTCATCTTTTATCCCTACACCGTGTGCCGTGTTTTCTCCGTTTACCACGCAGAAATCTATTTTTTCTTTTTCTATTATCAAGGGCAAATGTTTTTGTAAGGTTTGAAGTCCTAGATTACCGCAAACATCTCCGCCCATAAAAATTCTTATAAATTGTTTCATAAGGCTTATTTTAGAATAAGATTAAAAAAAAATCAATTGCCGTTAAAACGGATATTATATGTTTTTTTAAAATTCTCAAAGATTGAATCTTTTAATTCTTCCGTATAATTTTTGTAATTTTTTTCATCATAGTTTGAAAGTCCTTCCGATTTAGCTCTTAATTCTGCGAAAGCCGAAAAGACCGTTTTTATATCTGTTGGAAGAGATAAGTTTTCTTCTTTTAGACTCATGTATGGGGCATCCGTTTCGGTTAAAAGTCTTCCGGTTTCTAAATTTGCAGCAGTTTCTATTTGAGCTTTTTGTCCGCGGAGCAATCCTTTGCCGATACAAAAATAAGCATTTACTCCTTTTTTTAGAAATGACCTTGCTTCGGTTACGGAGCCAGCCCATCCATGAAAGATAACCGCACTTATTTTCTTTAGAGTTTTTGCATCATCGAATATGAGGTGCATTCCTTTGCGGCAGTGTACAACTATGGGGAGATTCGATTTTTGGGCAAGATTTAATTGGGTATTCCATACTTTTTTTTGGGCTTCTAATGTGCTTTTATAATGCTCATCAAATAGGTCGAATCCGCATTCCCCGATAGCGGCTATTCTTTTTTCGGTTATGAGTTTTTCTAAATAAGGTATTTCGTCTTCTATCGGGCATTGAGGATGTATTCCGAATGACAGAATAAAATGCTTGGAATTTTCCCTGCATATTTTTTCTTGAACCTCAAACCGGATTGCCTCATTTGCCGAAGCGCAAAAAAATATCTCCTTATCGAAGGTTTTTAAAATAGGATTTTCTATATTTTGAGAATTTAGTTCCTCTATTGTGTCTAAAATATGAACATGGGCATCGGTGTACATGGGAGTCATTATATACTAAAGGTATCGTTTTGTATACCGAAAATATTACTATACGGAGGGAAAGTATGAAATTATATTCGATAAAAACTACTCAAAGCGACGCCTCATATTGTTCCATTTTGCAAGAAACCGATGCCGGATACATCCTGCGCATTTGTATGGATAAAGACGGCTATCAAAAAATAAGTGAAGATTTTATAGAAAAAGATCTTTTTGATATGTGCGTTCGCACGGGCTACATTCACGAGCTTTCAGAAGCGGGTTCCGTAGTAGCCTAATCGTACTACCTTTTAGTTAAGCTAAGGAGTAATTAAGGGGTGTTCCCCTTAATTACCGCTTTTATTTTAGCTGTTAACTCTTTCCTGATATTCGTTAGTTTCAGTGTTTACGAGTATTTTTTCACCCTGTTTGATAAATAATGGAACACGGACTACAAGACCTGTTTCGGTAACAATGGGTTTTGTAGCTCCAGAGACAGTATCTCCCTTTATATAGTTTTCGCTTTGCTCTACAATAAAAATCATCTTAGTGGGAATCCTGACATCTATGGGTTCATTTTCCCAGATGAGAATATCGTATTCATCCCCTTCTCTTAGATAATGTTCCTTGTCGCCTACTGTGTCCGAAGGTACGGAAACCGATTCAAAGCTCTCAGTATCCATGAACATAAATAAGTCTCCATCCTTGTACTGATACTGACACTTGTGTGTATCTACTACCGCATCTTCAACGGTGTCTGCCGTTTTGATAGTCTGCATCAAAACCGATCCGTCCCTTAGATTCTTCATTTTAACACGGGCAAAGGCCGCACCCTTTCCGGGATTTACAAATTCTCTTTCAACAACCAAATAAGGGGTTCCCTTATTCAGCAAAACAGTGCCCTTAGCTATATCTCCGCCTCTAATCATTTTTCACCTCATTTAAAATTGTGCGATATTTTAGCATTTTTGATATTTTTATGCAAGAGTCTTGATTTTAAAAATTTTCTGTTAATTTAGGCCTTAGTTTCAGCTTTATTCGTCAGATTTTTCCGTAAAAACATTTGCTCTGGAAATGCTTTGTAAACGTTTTGCATCACGCTGTTTTGCCACACGCTTGACTTATTTTTCATATATGGTAAAATGGAAATAGAATTTAGGTAAAGGCTTAAAATATGATTATAAAAAAACTGATATTCCGAACTGTAGTATTTATTCTTGTTTTCGTATTTGTTATAATAGCTCTTATCATCTCAAAAAAAAATGATGTAATATACGGTTTTATTTCTGCTGAAGAAATGAGGGCTGATTATGAATATTTTTGGGATTTTATTTATACCGGTTGTCCCTTTACTGAAGTATGTGAACGCAAAAGAATTGATTTAGAGCAAATAAGACAGGCAGGATATAGGTATTTATCGGATCCTATGATGCAGTATGGTTATTATTTTTTTTATAAAGATTTATGCAGAAAAATTACTGGAAATAGATATATAGGTCATCTTTATCCTTTCGATTATTTTGATTATTATTTTAATTATAAAAAAATAGAAAATACAGCTCAGAGTCTATCAATTAAGAAGCAGGCTTTGATAGATAACTTTTATTCTCATATATATCAAGCAGAGACTCTTAGTTACCAAAATATCGGTAATTTTAGCAATAAAAATTCGTCATCAATAGGAATACGTAAATATTCAAAGCCGTTTATACAGATTATTGAGACCGATCATATTGCATACATAGAAATCAAATCTTTTCTTACAACGGAAGAGGAAGAAAAACAAGAGTATCTAAAAGTCTTAGAAAATTTTTTTATTGAAACGGCAAATTATAAACACATAATAATAGACATACGAAATAACGGCGGAGGATATACTGAAAATTACGAAGCAATACTATCTTTCAATATAACAAAAGATATGAATATAATATCTTACGGCCTTTATAATGAAAATAAATATACTGATATTTATTTGGATATGTTTTTTAAAAATTATAAATCAAAAAATATAAATCGGTATGAAGTTCCGAATATAAAAAATTGCGGTACTGTAAAAAACGATAAGGCTTATAGACTGGAAGAAACGGTTGTACCTCGTCCCGTTAGCGGATATAAACCTTGTGAACGTAAAAAATTTTGGCTTCTTGTAGATAGCGGTGTATATTCGGAAGCTGACCGGTTTGCTTATGTCTGTAAAAAAAGCGGTTTTGCAACAGTGGTTGGGTCTAATACCGGCGGAGCCGGAACAAACGGTAAATCTCCGATGTACATAGTTCTTCCCAACAGCGGTTTATTGATAAAGTTTGATTTTATGTACGGCTTAACCGAAGACGGATATTGTACCGATGAATTCGGCACTGCTCCCGATATTTATAATTTCCCCGGTAAAAGTGCCCTTGGAACTTGCTTGGAAGAAATCAAAAGATTAAGAAAAAAAACGGATTAGGGGAGAAGAAAAAATTTTAAGAAATGCAATTTATAATTAAAAGGAGCCTTAATTTACATGAAATCTAAATCCTTAAAAAAAATAATCTTAGGCCTTACTTTTCTTTTTGTTCTAATTTTAATAGGAATTGTAAGCATAAACATCTACATGCTTAGCTATTCAAAACCTTATATTTATAAAAACATTTCCGCCTTGCCGGAAAAATATGTTGTGATTGTACCCGGAGCTAAAGTTTATAAAAACACGGTTTCGCATGTTGTGAGGGATAGGATCGAAGCTGCCGTAAATTGTTTAAAAAACAAAAAAGCTGAAAGAGTTTTGATTTCAGGTGACCACGGAAGAAAGGGTTATGATGAGGTAAACAGAATGCGTATTTTTATGCAGGATATTTACGGCACTGACGAAAATCTAATCTTTATGGATCATGCAGGTTTTTCTACCTATGAAACAATGTACCGTGCCCGGGAAATCTTTTGTATTGAAGATGCCGTTGTGGTAACACAGGCCTTCCATACCGCAAGAGCCGTTTACATAGGAAGAAAATTAGGTCTCGATGTTATAGCCTATGAAGCTCCTGAGGTTTTAAGGTACAGCAGGGAAACCCATATAAGCTGGGAAATAAGAGAAGCCTTGGCAAGAGTAAAAACTTTCTTTTTAGTAATGTTCAATGTGAAGCCTACATTCCTCGGTAAGAAAATACCGATAACGGGAAATGCAAAAGATACATGGGATTTTTAAAAATCAACAACCCCGACGCAGAGCATCGAGGTATGTTGTTCTCATAAGGTAGTTGCAGTCGGCTTTAATACCCTTTGTTACGACGCAGAGCGTCGGGGTATTAAACCCTCCGCACGAATAAAGCTAAAAAATGAACTTGAAAAAAACGGATATTTGCGATAAAATAATCATAGTTAGTTTATATTGACGGAGGAATCTATGTCGTATGAAACTCTTGTTGAACAGATAAAAACCTTACCGGATGTTTACTTGGAGGATATTTCCAAATATGTGCAGTTTTTAATGTATCAATATGGACACGAAAAGATGTCTCTTTTAAAAGAATCGGATGAAGAATTTGAAGCCAATATGAATAAAGGTTTTACCGATATGATTAATGGAAATGTAACTCCTTTAAACGATGCTTTTGAAGAAATAAAGTCAAGGTTTATTTAATGAAATACCAAGTTGTTATTTCAGATCAAGCAAAAGAAGATTTGAGCAGTATTTATTCTTACATATTAAATAATTTAAAATCAAAAATTAATGCCGATGCCGTTTTTAAGCGTCTTTATGAAGCAATGCAGGACTTGAATTTTATGCCGTATAGGTATCATCTATATCCAAAAGAACCATGGTTATCTCGTGGGATAAGATTTTTTAGTGTAGGTAATTATTCAATCTTTTACGCAGTTGATGAAGATACTTTAACTGTTACAATTATTCATGTGGTTTGCGGAGGTATACAATATGAGATTCCTGCTTCTGAGGGTGGAATCGACGGATTATTAAATAGTGGAAAAATTGAGCGAAGATGAGACTTTTAGAATTCAAAAGAACAAAATTGTTCGATGGCATTGAGGATGGACTATTCGATAAAGATTTTCAATTAAATATAGAGGGAAAATCTGTGTTATTTATTGTGGATGACATTACTCCACATAAATTAATAGACTGTCCGGTCAAACAAGATGTAATAAATAAATTGCATCTGGAATCAGATGGCATATCCAATATTGTGACAAAAGAGCAGCGATTACAGGTTTATTACTTAAATGAAGATGATTTGTTGATTATCTTTTCAATGGGTGAATATCAACCAGGAAGATACATGCTTTTCCTGGAAGGAGTCTTTCTTAAACTGAACTTATTTCCAACTTAAATAACTCCTCTGGATTACCTTGTAGAACTCTTGGAATTCTCTGGGCAAAGTATTTCTATTTTCCAAGGGGCTTTAACTAATTCAGGATTGAAATATAAATAGCTAAGGAGTATTTTATTATGTTACATACTCCAACTGTTTTTGTAAAGAAATTTCTCCGTTTCACTCATTTGCCCAAAGGGGATGGCCAATTTCGATCCATTCGGTGCTTGTGCTTGCTGCAATGGGTCGCCTTGTACAGCTCCCGTTATAGACTGGACCCATAAAAAAAATAACCTTATGCATTATTTTTCTTTTTGCTTTAATTTTAATAGGAATTGCAGGCATAAACATCTACATGCTTTTTGGTAATGTTCAATGTGAAGCCTACATTTCTCGGTAAGAAGATACCTATAACGGGAAATGCAAAAGACTCATGGGATTTTTAGATAATCGGAAAATATGACAAGTTGGTTTTCTTCAAGTTCGTCTGATATTTTAAGATTAGATTATTGATTTTTTTCCGAATTTTTATTATTTTGTATATATGAATATAGATAAGTATACAGTTAAGGCATCGGAAGCCGTTCAAGAGGCTTCTTCGCTTGCCCAAAGAGACGACCACAGTCAAGTCGAAAGTGAGCATCTTTTATATGCTCTTTTAGAACAAGAGGACGGAATTGTTCCTCCTTTAGTAGAAAAAATCGGAGTAAATCCCGAAGGCCTATTGGACGAACTCGACAAAATGCTTAACAGAAAGCCCCGTGTTACGGGACAATCCGCTCAAACATATATTTCGCCCTTGCTTGCAAAGGTTTTTGCAAATGCTGAAGGCTATGCAGATAAATTAAAAGATGAGTATGTTTCTACCGAGCACCTTTTACTCGCTCTAAGTGAGTCAAAGGATGAAACCGGAGAACTCTTGCGTTCACGGGGTATCAATCTAAAAAATCTCCTTTCTGCGCTTAAAGAAGTACGCGGAAATAATAGAGTAACAAGCGATGACCCCGAATCTACATTCAGAAGTTTGGAAAAATTTTGCCGTGACCTAACCCAGCTTGCAAAAAACGAAAAGATAGATCCCGTAATCGGGCGGGATGAAGAAATAAGGCGGGTAATGCAGGTACTTTCCCGCAGGACAAAAAACAATCCCGTTTTAATCGGAGAACCCGGAGTCGGAAAAACGGCAATAGTTGAAGGCCTTGCAAGACGTATAGTTTCAGGGGATGTTCCCGACAGCTTAAAAGGAAAAAGACTTTTATCCTTAGACCTCGGAGCCTTGGTTGCAGGAGCAAAATTCCGCGGCGAATTTGAAGAAAGATTAAAGGCCGTAATTTCCGAAGTACAAAAATCCGAAGGCCGAGTCATTCTCTTTATTGACGAGCTTCACACCCTTGTAGGTGCCGGAGCAAGCGAAGGCTCGATGGATGCTTCAAACTTGCTAAAACCCGCCCTTGCCCGCGGAGAGCTCAGGGCGATAGGAGCCACCACCCTAAACGAATACCGAAAATACATCGAAAAAGATGCAGCCCTTGAGCGCCGTTTCCAGCAGGTTTACTGTCCCGAACCTACGGTTGAAGACACAATAGCAATCCTGCGCGGTCTACAGGAAAAATATGAAGTTCATCACGGGGTACGCATAAGGGATGAAGCTCTTATAGCGGCGGCCGTACTTTCCAACCGTTATATCACAAACCGCTTTTTACCCGATAAGGCAATAGACCTTGTGGATGAGGCAGCAAGCCGCCTAAAAATGGAAATAGAAAGCCAGCCTGTTGAGCTTGATCAGGTTGAGCGCAAAATTCTTCAACTGAATATCGAAAAGGTTTCTATAGGAAAAGAAAATGATGCAGCCTCAAAGGAAAGACTTGTAAAACTTGAAGAAGAGTTGGCAGAACTTTCTTCAAAACGGAATACGATGCAGGCCCAATGGCAAAACGAAAAAGCCCGCATTAACGAATCCCGCAAATACAAGGAAGAATTGGAACAACTGCGTATTGAAGAAACCAAGTACAGCCGGGAAGGAAACTTAAACAAGGCTGCCGAGCTGAAATACGGAAAAATACCCGAACTTGAAAAAAAGATAGCGGCCGTTACTGCCGAGCTTGAAAAAAAAGCTGGTCAGGAAGGACAGCTTTTACGTGAAGAGGTTTGCGAAGAAGACATAGCCCGAATCGTTTCAATGTGGACAGGTATCCCCGTTTCAAAAATGCTTGCAAGCGAAATGCAAAAATTTTTGGAACTCGAAAAGGTGCTGCAAGCCCGCGTCGTCGGACAAGATGAAGCCGTAAAGGTGGTTTCGGATGCTATCAGACGAAACAAGGCAGGCCTTTCCGATATGAACCGTCCCTTGGGCAGTTTTTTATGTATAGGCCCCACAGGTGTCGGCAAAACCGAATTAGCCAGAACCCTAGCCGACTTTTTGTTCAATGATGAAAAGGCACTTACCCGAATCGACATGAGCGAGTACATGGAAAAACATTCCGTGAGCCGCCTGATAGGAGCTCCTCCGGGATATGTCGGTTACGATGAGGGAGGACAGCTTACCGAAGCCGTAAGACGGAGGCCGTACAGCGTCATCCTCTTTGACGAAATAGAAAAAGCTCATCAAGATGTTTTTAACGTTTTTTTGCAGATCTTGGATGACGGACGTCTTACAGACGGGCAAGGCCGTGTAGTCGATTTTAAGAACACAATTATAATTATGACCAGCAATATAGGTTCAGAGTATATATTGACCGCAAAGGATATGGGAAGCATAAAAGAAGAAATTACCCAAATCCTCCGCGATAATTTTAGACCCGAATTTTTAAACCGCATTGACGAAATCTTAACCTTTAACAGGCTCGAAAAAGAGCATATCCGAAAGATTGTCGATATTCAGCTTAAGTCCGTTGCAGAACGCTTGAAGACGCGCCGCTTGAGCCTTAAAGTTTCGGATAAGGCAAAGGATTTCCTTGCAGACATAGGCTATGACCCCATGTTCGGTGCCCGACCCCTAAAGAGGGCTATACAGGCCGAGCTTGAAAACAAACTCGCCCGCTGTGTTCTTGAAGGCAAATTTCCCGAAGGCAGCACAATACTGGTAGACAAGGGAGAGGACAGCCTTATCTTTAAAAGAGAGGTATTGAAAAAAACAGACTCCGGCCAATAAGAACAGTATTAGCTTACTTTACACATTAGCCTTCCCGGCAGAATTTAGTTTTTTGATTTGTGTTTTATTTTAGTTTCCAATTGAAAAATACCAAACGCATAGAAAAACCTTTTACGGCGGGAAGGCTTTCATAATGGACTGTTCCGCCTGCTTCTTTTGCTCTTTCTTCAATAGCTTTTAGACCTATGCCTTTTTTGATTTCAATGCATCCGGCTCCGTTATCTTTCATTGTAATTATGAGCGACGTATCAGTGTAAGAAAAGTGGATTGTAATTTTTGAAGGTTTGCCGTATCTAGCCGAATTTGATAAGAATTCCTGAACAGCCTTATATACTGAATGGCTTTGTTTTTCATTTAAACTCCAAATATCTTTTGAGAAAGTAAACTGTACATTGATATTTGTCATTTTTTTAAATTCTCCTATCAGATTATGAACTAGGATTATTATTTCATACTTGTTATAATCTACCGGTTTTAATTCTCTCAAAGCAAACCTGACTTCTTCTAAATTCTTTTTAGCAAAGGAATTTAAATCTAAAATTTTTTGAGGTAAATCATTGTTTTTGTTCTTTGCAGCAGCATAGAGTGCGTTTAGCTGAATAATCATTGTAGAAAGTCCATGTCCTACACTGTCATGTATTTCTCTGGATATGCGGTTTCGCTCTTTTAAGGTCATAAGGTCTTCTATCGATTCATTGTATATTTCCAAATCATGGATAGAATTTAAAAGCTCATCCCTTTGAATACTTAATTCTTCTTGTTTTTTTTGGTAAGAAATAATTTCATGTTGGTTTAGTTTAAAATATTCTAAAACTCCTCCGCTTAAAATAAAAAGGGCTGTATAGTTTATGATTATTTCCATATCAAAGTTCTTCAATGAAAATATGCAAACTGTAAGTCCTATTATTCCCAATATGTAGGTATAGGGTTTTGAATTATAATAAAAACTATCAATCAATGGAATTAAAAATAAAAGAAATGGAATGGCAGCTCCGGTAATGTTCAGTAAAAAACAAAGGAACCAATCGGTTAAGCAAAGAGCAAAAAGAAAGGTTTTACTCTTTGTATAAAAGAGTTTAAGATTAAGCAATATAATAAAACAAAGATATAATAAAAATTGAGTTCCTGTAATCTGATTTCCGTTTATGCTTGTTTGAATAAGGCTGGATGTTATTAAAAAATAATGAATAAAAATCAAAAATTTATTTTTCATGAATATGATTATATTATAATAATTAAGCTTTTGCAAGATTGGCATTTAAAAAAAGGAGGCTATATCAGCCTCCTTTAAATTTTGCTTTAATTTGTTTCGTTGTTAAATTCTTTTATTTTCCAGCTGCCGGCTGTAAAGATAGCGGCATTCATCGCCCAAACTATCAATATGTTTGGAAAAAGTTTTTCTTTATCAAGCATTTCCATCAGCCAATATAGGGGTGAAAACATAGAAATATTTTTAAACACGGGAGGAATTGAAACAAAGGGTGTTACAGAAATAACAGCAAGGAAAAATAAGACTATTGTAAGCAGGCTTGTTATATTCGAAGCAAGTGCCAGCTGAGACTCCTTTTTAAAAATTCTCGCAATTAAAATAGCTATAGATAGAGCAAAAAAACTTGTTGAAACTACAGCTAAGAAGATCAGAGGAAGCCCTGTAATCTCTAACTTAAATATTATTGTTGCAGTAACAAATACTATCATATTTGTTACTACCTGAATAAATACAAAGGCGAGTAAAAAACTTCCCACTATTTTAAATTCCGAGTTGGGACTTATTATTGCACGAGCCAACATCTTTGTTTCCCTGAATTTTATTAGATCCGTTACAATTGCTGTTGAGCCGAAAATGATTATATACAATACAAACAAGGTCATTATTTTTAAGCCTAAACTTATAATGTTTTTATTATCCGGTGTTTTAAATACAATATCTATATTATTGGTTAAAAGATTTTTTTCATTTTCAGCCAGAGTTGAACCTTTGATAAAATTATCCATAAGATAAGCATTGATGCTTAAATTAAGAGCTTGAATTCTATTTTCAAGAATAATACTGTCTTCAGTTTTTAAAATTTCAAGTTCCGGTTTTTCTCCTTTTTGTAATTTTTCGGAAAAATCTTTAGGTATAATTATAAGACCGGGTATTTTTCCGGTTGCAAGTTTTTCCTTAGCCTTTTCCAATTCTTCTCCTCTATTTTCAGAATGTACTATAGATCCCGAACCGGAAAAAAAGTTTTCCCATAATTCTCCCGTATCATCGACAAAATATCCTACCTCATCCATTTGAACGGTATAGCCGGTATTTTTAGTTTTCGACTCATCAGTCTCTTTTGGGTCAAGAATAAATCTTATTGCAAAAATAAGAATTATCATAGCAAAAGGAAAAAAAACCAACATACTCGTATTTGTCATATTTTTTAATATTCTTTTTAGTTGTGCAAAAAATAAACATAAAAATTCTTTCATATCATATCTCCTATAAAACGATGTTTGCCGAAAGGCAAACTCGACGGATAAACAGTGAGGCACCATTTATGCCGAACTGTTTATCATATCTCCTATAAGCGGAATTTCTGCCTCACTGTTTATCAAATTTCCGTTTTTTTAAAATTTACCATCAGTAAACCCAAAATATAAAATGCTGCACCAAGGGTGAGCATTATAAGCAGGCTGCCTATCATTCCTCCAAAAGAATTTTCCAAGACAATTTCCCTAAGAGGATTTGTTATAATTTGGGAAATGTTATATTTTGAAAATAATTTTGCAATTTTGTTTTCATTCGGAATTGAAAAGAGAACCGTTCCCAAAACTCCGAATACGAAAAATATAATCAAAACCGCCGCATACACAATATCCTTTTTGTTAAAGGTTGTAAGGGTACAGGCAATGCTGCCGGTTACAAGGGAAAAACATGCAGCATATATAAAAAGAAGAATAGGATTTCCCATAAAAGAAACTTTTAACAATCTAAAAATTAAAAGATAAATTGTGATAGCAATAAAAACTTTTAAGGCCATACTTATTATTTGAGCATTAAAGATATAGGCTGGGCTTTTTGGTATCGAGTTAATACGCATGGTAAGACCGGCAGCCTTTTTCTTATATGATGGATTAAGTATTTCCATAACAAACATAAAAAATAACAAGATGCTTAGGGATATTGCATAGACTTCATAACTTGACATGGTGTGAAGGGCGGGATGCATAAAAATTTTCCCTATCGGTTTAGCTGTTTCTTTTTGAATATTAAGATACTTATCCATAAGCTCCTTAGATTCACCTGAAGCGGCAATCGCTTTAGTAATTTTATAATTGCCGCTAATGGAACTACTTATGCTTTTAATTATATTCGATAAAAAAGTAATTGATGCAGAAGACTTTTCTTTACCGATAATTACAATATCAAATTCTTTGTTTTCTTCTACCGAATTTTGATAGCCTTTTGGAATTTTGATTTTATATTTTGCATTTGTTTCATTTTCAATTTTTATAAAATCTTTTAAGATATTTGAATTTAAAGTACCGATCAGCTGTTCCGATAAGAAAGATTTATCTTCATCATCGAAAAAAACAGAAATAGCTTTTTCATTTGTTTCAGCCTTAAAATCCGATTTTCGCAAAAAACCGTTATAGCCTACAAAAATAATCGGAAGACAAAGGTAGATTAAAATAAAGGTAATAAAGTTATCTTTTATCGCTATAAGCGTAATTTTTAAAAATGCTTTCATCTATATTCCTCCTGAAGCTTCAATCGTTATTCACGCAATTTTTTTCCTGTAAGCTGCAAAAATACTTCGCCTAAATTAAGCTCATTGATTTGAAGAGCCTTAATTACGGCTCCTGAGGTTTGTAATATTTTAATAGTTTCATCAAGATTGACCTTACTTCTCTCATATAGAATGGTAACGGTATCTGCTGATTGTTCTACATTTAATGCCCCATCAAGAAGCCTGATTTTTTCTATTAGGTCTTCATTTATATTGTCGGCCTTTATTTCAAGGGTTACGGTTCCGTTGGCCTTTTCCTTTACGGAATTAAGGGTGCCGTAGGCAATCTCCCTTCCCTCATCGATTACAAAGATATTTTTGCAAAGCTCTTCCACCTCTTCCATGTAGTGGGAGGTATAAAGAATTGTAGTTTTGTCTTGGGAATTTATCTTGCGCAGATACTCAAATATATTGTTCCTTGACTGGGGGTCAATACCTACAGTCGGCTCATCTAATATTAAAAGGCGGGGCTTGTGCATAATGGCTGCAGCAAGGTTAAGTCTTCTTTTCATACCGCCCGAAAATTTTTTTACCTTTTCTTTTTTCTTTTCGGTTAAGCCGGTTACTTCCAAGGCTTCGCTTACAGCATCCTTTAGTTTTTTTCCTGAAAGACCGTAAAGGCTTGCAAAAAAATTGAGATTATCGATCGCTGATATATCCTCTGAGAGAGCCAGCTCTTGAGGTACAAGGCCTATCAATTTTTTTGCTTCTATCGGATTTTTTTTGATATTGTGTCCGCCTATAAGCACTTCGCCGTTTAGCGGATCCAAGATTCCGGTTATTATGTTTATCAGGGTTGATTTTCCGGCACCGTTAGGCCCGATTAAACCAAAAATGTCTCCTTCTTCAATATCAAAAGAAACACCGGAAAGCACCTGCTTTTTTCCGTATTTTTTTGATACATCCTTAACTTCCAATATTTTCATAAAACACCTCCATAGAAGTTTCTTGATTTATATGCCCTTATTTTAATTTATTCCGGTGAAAATAAAAGTGCCGAAAGTCATTTTTTATAAGGAAAATAGTCATTGATTATCGCAAAAAAAAGTTTAAAGTGCGATTATATTGATTCAGGCACTAAAACTATGCTATATTAAATCTATGAGAATAGCTATTGTAGACGATGAAAAACTAATATGCGAGGGCTTAAAAATTATTTTTTCTGCTTATCCCGACATTGAAGTTGTTGCAACGGGCTGTAACGGAAATGAGGCCTTAAAAATATGTGAAGAAAAAGAACCTGAGCTTCTCCTCATGGACATAAGAATGCCTGAATGTAACGGTGTAGAGGCGGCAAAAAAAATAAAAAAAAGTTTTCCCGATATAAAAATATTGATTCTCACCACCTTTAATGATACCGAATACATTCAAAAAGCTCTTCAATACGGTGCCTCAGGTTATCTTTTAAAAGACAGCGCTCCCGATGTAATCTATGACGGAATCAAGGCGGCTATTTCGGGCAATATTGTTATAAATCCTGAAGTCGCAAAAACCATGCTTTTTGAAAGCCATGAAGGATCGGGCGAAAGAACCCCAAAGCCCCTGCCCGAAATTCAAGACGAGTACGGCTTGAGCCAAAAAGAAATAGAAATTATAAGGCTGGTCGCAGAGGGGCTTTCAAACAAACAAATTGCCTACAAACAAGGCCTTTCAGAAGGCACAATTAAGAACAGTATTTCCGTAATCTTTGATAAGACCTTTGTCGCCGATCGGACTCAACTTGCTGCCTTTGCCTTTAAAAACGGTATTATATAACTCCTAAATCCGGCTATAAACACAAAGCTGCCATAGTCTTGAAATAACAGGTAAATTATGATAACTTTACCGAATAATATAAAAGAATTCATGGTTCTAATATAGGGGTTATTTATAGATGAGTAAGCAAAAAATCAGCCGAACTAAGGTAAGATTTTCGATAAAATTAAAGCCGATTACCATTATATCTATTTTTCTATGCAGCTTTATTTTATATGCACAGGAACCGTTAAAAACCGAAGATAAGGCTAAAAAAAGCTACTTTATAGAAGAAGGCAATAAAGGAGCATCTATATATCAGCATTTATCATGGGAAGCAATAGACAACATCTTAGGTTTTGAATTTGTACTCGAAAAACAAGATAATTCGGGTAACTGGATACAAATCGATAAAAAGAATTTAAAAAAGAATTCAATAAATGTTTCTTTACAACCGGGAAAATACCGCTATAAGGTAGCTATAATTAATCTTCTTAATCAGCTGGACTCTGCAAGTGAATATAGAAATTTTGATGTGCGCATAGCCTATCAGCCTGAAGTTTTATCATTATCAGTCAATACAATATACTTCGATGAAACGGATTCAGACTCACTCATCGTCTTAGGCAATAATCTTTTTGCGGAAACAATATTTACTTTGAACAAAGATACGGAAAACCCAATACCATGCACCGTAATAGAAGCGGATAAAGACGGAAAAAAAATAAAACTTAAGCTGGATTTTTCAAAGTTCTCACCCGGAATTTATACTTTTACTGCAACAGATCCAAGCGGTTTACATGATAGCTCCAAAAATATAGCCTTTGCGTTTCAAAAGCCGCTCGATATATTTTTATCTTTAGGCTACACTTTTAGTGCCTTTATGCAAAATAAAATATTATACCGATATTTTAAATCGAATATTTATCCTGCCGGAGGTTCTTTACGGTTTAGTATTATACCTATAAAGAAATTATACGGCCGTATAGGTTTTAATCTTTCAGCTTCAGGCTTATTTTTAAAAAGCTCTAAAGATGAAATCTATACATTAAAATCCGGTTTTATCATACCTCAATTTAACTTGGTATATATGTTTCCAATAATCAAGCGCAGACTTAATTTTGATCTGCATTTGGGAGGAGGAGCGGCTTTTTTAATACAGGCAAAATTTACGTATCCCGAATCGGATATACAAAGTCCCGTTTATTGGTTTTGGTGCCCTTCGGTAAACGGAGGAACAGCCGTTCAAGTTTATCTTTATAAAAAATTATATTTTGAGATAAATTTAGATCACATCATTTTATTTAGAAAGGATTTTCCTAAATATGTAATTCAGCCGTCCCTTTCTTTGGGCTGGGAATTTTAACCTATAGGAGAAATAGAAATGAAAAAAATTTTAACTAAATTTTTACCGTTGCTGCTTTTAGTAAGTTTAACATCATGCAAGCAGCTTCTTGACGATATTGATAAAACTTTTTCCTATTGGGCAAATACTGCAAATATAACCGAGATTGAGATTCCCTCCGGACTTCCGATTGACAAAGACGACTTTTTCGCCTTGCCCTCCGGCGAAGATGCACACATTTATTTTAAACTTAATAACTCCCAAAAATTTGAATTTTTAATGCCCGGTGATTCGAACGCTCCGGATGATATTATCGTCTTTGATAAAAACGTAAATGGTAAAAGCGGAGGAAGGCCTAAATTTGGAGAAGATTATACTTTAACCCAAACAAGTTACGATAGAATCGAGCTCACTTATAAAAAAGATTTTTTACTTAAAAACGAACAAGGTAAGGCGAACCTTAATCCTAAAATAAAACTTTACAATAAAAAAGATAACCGAAGATTTGTACAAAACTATAATTATAAACTTAGGGCTAACACGGTTCCTCCTAAACCGGAATGGGTTACTACAGGAAAAATAATAGATGGGGAAAATTCGTATTATGTTTTAATCTTTAAATTTGCAGTACCTGCTAATTCAATAGATACTTCACTCCATGGAGATATATCTGAGGTTTACTTCACTGAAGGAGAAAACCAAAAAGCCCCTATTCAGGTAAAATTAACAAAAGAAGGCTTCGATGTGAGCGGCTCTCAGGGAATCCTTATTCCTACTAATGAAGAAATCAAACAACTTGCAAACGAAGAAATAACAGGAGGAGGACCAACAAGCTTTCCGTCTATCCCTGCTGCGAATTCTGATGATAGAAAATGGATGCTCTGTATAAAAACGGGGGTAAAAACCAAACAGAGCTTGAGTTATAAGGTTAAAGTAAAAGATTTGCGAGGCCTTGCTTCTGATGAAACTTCAGGTGTAACCAATTTAGCAAAACTTCCTACCCCGAAAATTTCTTATCATTCTGCCATGGGTGAATTAACAAATTACGGAGTCTATAAAGATAATGAAAGTGCATTGAGCACAGGAACATTTGCGAATCCGATTCATATATCTTCATGTTTTGGAAACCCTGTTATTCTAAAAGCTCATAATGACGCTTATCCTGACGGTGTAACCATAAATGCTGAGGTAAAACTTTCAACTTCTACTCCGGCGCCCGCAGATTTTACAGGGCCTACAGGCAGCAGCCAACAAGACGGAAACTCTACAAAGATATTACTGGACCCGATTCCGGGAGTGGATGAAATATACGAGGTTAAATTAAAGGCAAGCGGGCCTAATTATACCGACAGCGATGAAAAGACTTATTACTATAAAATAAAAAAAGAAGTACGTGCCGGTAATGGTTCATGGCAGATTCTTAAAAAGACTGTGAAAAAGGCTTCTGACGGGGATACTATTTATATAAACGGGAATATAACTTCAACAAATGAAGCAAATAATTCGGGAGAATTTGAGGTAAGCAAAAAAATAAATATCCAAGGCTTAAGCGGAAAGGCCGGCAGCATTATAGATGCTAATAAGGACGGCTCTAATAAGCCTAATCCCTCTCATCGTATTTTCAATATAAAAAGCGGAGCAACTTTAAACTTGACCGGCCTCACTCTTCAAAACGGAAAAATTGAAGGAAATACTTATGAGGCTACAGGCGGGGCTATAAAAGCCGACATCAACTCGGTTTTAACCCTCAACAATACGGATATAAAGGATTCGGAAGCCGGTATGGCAGGAGGAGCGATATCTTCAACAGGTAATATTGATATTAAAGGGAATTCTATAATAAAAGACAATAAGATTATTTCTCCTAACGGTTTAGGCGGAGCCATCTATAACAGCGGAACCCTCAAAATCTCCGGTTCTGCACAGATAGTGCCTTCTGCAGCCCCCGATGAAAATACCCTAGGAAAAAACGATGTTTACCTCCCTGCAGGAAAAGTAATTACAATTACAGGAAATTTATCGGAAGCCTCCGTCGCTAGAATAACACCTGCAGACAATACATATACTGCCGGTAGGCAGGTAGTAAAAGGCGAAGGTTATGCCTTGAATGATGGGGACATATCCAAATTTAGTTTAACTCAAAAATCGGGACAAACTTGGTCGCTTCAAAGGGATTCTACACTAAATGCTCTTGTACTAAAAAAAGAGGCAACTGAAATTACGAGCTGGCAAGGACTTCAAGATGCCGTAACTGCAGCAAGCTCCGGCAATACCATAACCGTAAAAACTACTCTTACAGCCGATGAGAACACTTCGGAAATTTTAATAAATAAAGACCTTACAATTAAGGGCGAAGGTGCGGCTATACTCGATGCAAATTACAAACATAGAATATTCAATGTTTTTAACGGGGCAACTCTTACGCTAAAAGATATAACTCTTAAAAAAGGAAAAAGTATTACCGGCCTCGGGGCAGGAGTACATGTAACAGGAGCATCATTAGAAATTGAAGATGTAACTATAACTGAATGTAAGAATGAAAAAAATTCAGGAAAAGGCGGTGCAATTTATATAAGTAATTCTTCTGATAGGAGATTATTGATAAAGGGTAACTCAAAAATAGAAAACAATCAAGCAGAATTAGGAGCCGGAATTTACATTGACATCACTTCAGGTGAAAACATAATTGAAGGTAACGCTGAAATAAGGGGTAATATTTGTCAAAGTAACGGTCAAGGAGGGGGTATATATATCCATAAGGGGGCTCTTGTTTTACAGGGTAATGCAAAAATATTAAATAATGAATCAAGGGTTGGTGCTGCAGGCGGAGGAGGTGTTTATATTTCGCCAAATGGAACCCTTACTATAAAAGGTTCTTGTCTTATCGAGGGAAACAAGGCAAAAAAATCCGACGGTACTTCTCTTACCGGTTTTGGAGGCGGTATATGTAATTTAGGAACTCTCACAATAGAAGGCGGGGAAATAAAAGATAATGAGGCGCAACATGGAGGAGCAGTCTACAATAACGGAACTTTCAAAATCTCCGGTTCTGCAAAGATAACTATTGATGCAGACAAAAATGATGTTTATCTCCCTGCAGACAAGGTAATCACAATCACGGGAAATTTATCGGAAGCCGCTGTTGCCCGAATAAGTCCTATGAATTATCCTTCAGCCCTTACTCCTACAATCACTGTCTTAACAGCCGCTTCCGGTGTTACTCTTGCAGATAAAGTATCTAAATTCAAGGTTACCGATCAACCTCCAGACGGTAAAAAGTGGAAAATAAATACAGCCGGACAATTGGAAGAAAATAGTAGTAAGACAGTTACAACTTGGGCAGAGTTAAAAACCGAAGTTGAAAAGACCGGCGGGGCTGAGGTTATTATAGTGGATGGGACAGAAACAAACCTTACCGCTACCGTATCCACTGATGAAATTAACGTAAATAGGAATGTAACTGTTATAGGTAAAAATTCTAATATAACTCTTAATGCCAATGAAAAATGCAGGATATTCAAGGTTTCTAACGGAGTAACTCTTAAATTAAAAGATATAACTCTTAAAAAAGGAAAAGAAGGCATTGGGGTAGGAGTATATGTAGAAGAAGCATCATTAGAAATTGAAAATGTAACTATAAAGGAATGTAAAAGTAATACAGGTACTGGAATGGGCGGTGCAATTTATATAAAGAATCTTTCACATAATGGGCGGTTATGGATAAAGGGAACATCCACAATAAAAGACAATGGAGCATATAATGGAGCCGGAATTTACATTGCTACCAATTCAGGTGAAAATATAATTGAAGGTAACGCTGAAATAAGTCATAATATATGCTTTTCTTTTGGACAAGGTGGAGGTATATATATAGAGAATGGAAATCTTGTATTAAAAGGTAACACAAAAATATTCAACAATGAATCAAAAAATTCTGATACAGATAGCGGAGGCGGCGGAATTTATATTAAATCAGGCAGCACGCTTATCATAAAAGATTCGTGTGAAATAAAGAATAATATAGCAAAGAATAAAAACAACGATACTCATACCGGTTTTGGAGGCGGTATATGTAATTTAGGAACTCTCACAATGGAAGGCGGAACAATTACAGGAAACGAAGCCAAGGAAGGGGGAGCAGTTTACAATAACGGTATCTTCAATATGTCCGGCTCTGCTAAAATAACCCCTTCAACCGATGGAGATGAGCATATACACGGTAAAAATGATGTCTATTTAAATAATTCAACAGCAATAAATGTTGGCAGTACCTTAGATGCAGATCAAAACCAAGCTGCAAGAATTACCGTGCCCAAGTCTAAATACAAGGCGTCGACCCAAGTACTAACAGGCAATACCGGTGTCAATGCAAATAAATTTAAAGTTACAAAGAAGGGAACAGAAGAATGGGAGGTTGACTCTGCCGGTCATTTAAAAAAGAAGAACTAGACGCAATAATTGGCTGTAAAGCCGGCTTTACAGCCAGGGCTAAAGCCCGGCTTTAAGCCCGGCTTTAAGCCCGGCTGTCTTAAAGATAAACTCCATATCGCTGTTCTCTTCGATGAGGCGGGCGAGTTTATCCAGCTCTTTTTCCAGCTCTTCCTCGCTTTGGGCTTGGGTATTGCATTTTTTATCATCGTCTATGAGGCTGTCCTCATCGGCAAGTTCCAAGTGCATGTAGGGGATGGTTGCTATCACAGGAATCTTTACAAGGTCTTCAATCATCTTGATGCCGGGATCTAATAGGCTCTTGTCTCCGCGGAATTTATTTATAATCATGCCCTTAATCCTTTTTCTATCTTTTTCAGGGAGGAGCATTACTGTTCCGTAGAGCTGGGCAAAGACTCCGCCCCTGTCTATGTCGGCAATCAAGAGAACCGGAGCATCGGCCATCTCGGCCATGCCCATGTTGACTATGTCATTTTGGTTTAGGTTTATTTCGGCAGGACTCCCTGCTCCCTCTATAACTACAATATCGTTTTCCCTTTCAAGTTTTTGAAAAGTTTCCAATATCATAGGTTTGCAGGTCTTTTTATACTCAAAATACTCCCTCGCCTTCATCTCCTTTTTTTCTTCTCCTAGGATTATAACCTTAGAGCCTACATCAGTTTTGGGGATGAGGAGAATGGGATTCATTTCGGGACGGGGCTCAATACCGGCAGCCCTCGCTTGAAGGGCTTGGGCACTGCTTATCTTTTTTCCGTCAAATGCGGTAAAAAAAATCGAGGACATATTTTGGGATTTAAAGGGAACAACTTTTAAGCCTTTCTTTTTAAAGATTCTACAAAGGCCCGTACAAAAAAGGGACTTACCCGCAGAAGAGGTTGTCCCTTGAATCATTATACTTGCCATTATATTAAAGTATAAAGGCTATAATGTGGGCTACAAAACCTGCAAAGAGGCCGCCGATGGTGTGGCTTAAAATAGCTTTTCCGGTCATCTCCTTTGTATCAAGGGCATCCATCATTGCAATATGGGTAGAAATATAACCGCTCCAGCACATACAGATAGCTGTAAAAACTGCTATATCGTTTGCATTTATTTTTCCCATTAAAGACATTTCTTTTACAATGCCTAATGCGGCGCCTGTAGAACCGAGTGCTGTAATCGGAACGGAGATAGCCTCAGGGGTGCTGAAGCCGTAAATCGGATTCAAGATAAAACTTATCTTTTTGCCTATCCATGGAAGAAGGGCTATACCTTCGCGGGCGGCTCCCGTATATGTACCATCTGCGCTTGGGCCGTTTGTAAGCATTATGACTATTGTACAGATAATTACTACACCCGGAATAATAGCTATGCCCATGCTGACTCCCGATTTTCCGCCGTCAAGCAAGGCCTGAATAAATCGGCTTCCGGCACCGCCTGCCCTTACGGGACGCATTTTTTCGGGGATGGGGTCAACTCGTTTTGTAGAAACAAGGGCTTCCGTTCCGTAGCGTTTTTTTGAAAAGTAAATCATCAAGCGGACTGAAACTATACTTCCTGCTATTGCTCCGACATTTCCAATCAAAGCCGCCGGAACCGCCGATTTTATGTTTAGTCCCATCATTGCCGTTGTGGTAATCAATCCCATTCCGAAGGCCGTTCCGAGGTTTGTAAGGGCAGGAAGCTGGTATTGTTTAAAATAACGCCTAAAATTATCGTCATCGGCAAGGGTTAAAATTGCAGGATTATCCGACAAAAAGCAGTTTAAGATACCTAGGGAAGAAGCACCCGGCAAGTCATACAAGGGATTCATCAATTTGTACAAGATTTTGTTAATCAAAGCAACGGTACCGAATTCCGAAAAAAGCCCCGATACGGCTCCGGCCAATACGGCAACCGCCATTAAGTACAAACAGATATTGATAAGTAAGTCAAAGCCTGTTTCCATCATTGTCTTAATCATATTTACGCCGCCCATAACCGAGCCGACACCGAAAAAGAAGGCAAAAAAACATACTAAAAAGATAAAGTTTTCAAGCCCGATTTCTTTCTTAAAAAAAGATTTACTTTCCATCTAAAAAACTCCAAAATAAATGAAAATTATTCTGCGAGTATATTCAAAGTAAGGCATTTTTTCAAGCGGGGGTGCTGAAATTGTTAATATCATAATAACAAGAATGTGTTAGATTTTTACGTGATGAATAACTTTTTTTTAGGTTGAATTTAACTTTAAAGAAAATACAAGGGAATGCACCGGCAAGATACACAACCATGCCGGCCTTGACTATAAGGCCTTAAACGAGTAGAATATTTACATAAAATTTTATTTTTAGGAGTATCAAATATGAAAGAAATTATCGCAACAAACAAAGCCCCTTCAGCTATCGGCCCCTATTCTCAGGGAATTAAGGCAAACGGCCTTGTGTTTACATCGGGACAAATTCCTTTGGATCCTGCTACGGGAGCCTTTCCTGAAGGAATTAAAGCCCAAACGCGCCAGTCCTTGCTCAATGTAAAAGCTATTTTGGAACAAGCCGGAACAAGCATAGATAAGGCAATAAAAACCACCGTCTTTTTAAGCGATATGAATAACTTTGCTGCAATGAATGAAGTATATGCAGAAATCTTCGGATCTTCAAACCATCCGGCAAGATCTGCCGTACAAGTTGCACGCCTTCCTAAAGATGCCCTTGTAGAAATAGAAGTAATCGCCCTTGCATAGTTTATCGCAAAAAACAATCTTTACGGTATTATCGGCTTTAGCCCTCTTGTTTGCCTCGTGTACAAATAAGTCGGCCGAAGCCGAAAATATAAACAAACCGGAAAATCAAGAAAGTCCCGCTATACCTATTACCTCAGCTTGGTATTATTTTACTCAAGATGAAACTTTAGAGGTGTCGGCATTAAAAAAAATAAATTCACCTGATGAAGCACCAAGAACCGATTTTTTACCATGGACGGAAGCTATAAGAGTTTCAGGATTAGGGCTGATGTATGATCCGCCCCTCTTTCTCGTAAATAAGGCCGGAATCTTGCCCGCATTTACTATTGATGAAGAACCCAAAATAGAAGTAAAGAGCGAATTTTATGCAAAAACAGCGGACGGTTTTTATAAAACCGACGTTGGAAGCCTTATAAGGCTATATACAAACACCATCTTTTCTCCGGTTATTCAAGATGAAAGCCCTTCACGCCTATTACGCTATAATAGCGTCAATGGCGAGCTTTTAAGCCTTATCACACCTAAAACCTTTAACCTTGAAAATACTTCGCAGTTATCGGCTCTTGAGTTCAATAAAAAATGGTTTACGGCTTTTAAAACGGAAAAAAACGATCATGTCAGTTTTGACTATTTTTCATTTTTTTCGTTTGAAGAACTATTAAAAGGAAACTATTTTAAAATAAGCCAAGAAGAATTTATAAATGCATCTTCTCCTATTGTATCAGATGAAGACGGAATAGATAAAATCTTACAGCAAACTCAAAAAAACGTAAAGGCCGAATTCTTTTCGGAAGATTTAAATACAAAACAAGTAATTTTTTACCAAAACTCTAAAAACTCATACAAAGGCGACTTTGAAATTACCGCTTCAGTCTGCGAATTTAAGGCTGAAGATAAGATTAAAGCTCTTCTTTTAGAAACGGGAGAATTATTTTATTTTGAACCTCAAACACAGGAATGGGAAGAATTAAAACTGCCTAAGCTACCTGAAAACTTTATCTATACCTACTTTATAATAAAAAACGGCGCAATAATTTCCGCATGGGAAGAACAGAATTTTTTTGAAACAGGCCGCTCGGGCTTACTGGTCTATAAAATACGGTAATAAATTATATAAAAAAGACAAGAATTTGATATTATCTAGTTGACAAAAATATAAGCTCTCATCTATTATAATTATATAGATATAAACTAATAGTAGTACAAGGAGTTACTTATGCTTGAAAATCTTGAATTGGAGACATTCAATAAGGCCTTAATTTTTAGTGATTCTTATAATGACGACTTTGATGATGACGATTTCGATGATGATTTTGATGACGATGATTTTGATGATTTCGATGGCGATGAAGACTTTGATGACGATGAATTTGATGATGATGAAGACTTTGACGATGATGAAGACTTTGATGACGATGATTTTGATGATGACTTTAATGACGATGAAGATTTTGAATATGACGACGATGATGATGACCTAGATTATAACGATTTTGACGAATAATATGTAAAAATAAATTTACTGCATACCCAAAAAGCAGGTAAATTCTACTTTTCGGTTATATTTTTCTTCTATTAGTTATTGAATTAGATTAAGACTCGTGGTATAATATTCGAAAATTGATTGTAAAAATGCAACATAGGTAGTATTTTTACAATCAATATAATAAAAATTTTTAAATATTTATATTGTTATGTTTAAAATGTTTATTTAATTAAGGAAGAGAATATTGCAAAAAATTGAAGAAGGATTTATCAAAACCTCCGAATTACCTGTTAAGACATTGACTTCAGAGCAAAAAGCCAAACTTAATCTTCGAGGAAACGAGCTCTATAATAAAAAAGACATACTCGCTGCGGAAAGGATATTTATCACAACAGGTTATTCGGACGGGCTTGCAAGAATAGGCGACTATTATGCAAACCAAAATGAACAACTAAAAGCATTAAAATTTTATCATCTGGCACATAATACGCACAAAGAAGATATTTTGCTGGACAAATTAGCGGAAATTATACGCATGCTTATTTAAAATTGCGGCATATACTTAGTGTTAGATTAAGATAGTTATAGTTAAGATTAATATAAAACATAAAGAGGAATTAAAAAGTATGGATAACATTGATGAAACTACAATAGTTTTCAAAAAAACACCCGGGAGCGAGGATGCCCCCATTGATGAGCTTTTTTTTATAAATAGCCCGGAATTTAACAAAGATATATCAGCTGCCGAAAATTCAACCCAAGTAGAAATATCCGAACTTTCAAAGCAAGCCTATTCTCTTTTAAAAGGTAATAGTATCAAGGAAGCTATAAATGTTTTTAAAAAAATATTGGAACTTGATCCCGCAAATAATTATGCGTTGGTCGGATTAGGGGATGCAGAGCGCAAAAACAATAAATTCAACGATGCAATAAAATTTTACAAACAATGCCTGGAACACCATCCAAGCAACAACTACGCCCTTTTCGGCCTTGCCGACTGCTACAAGTCAATGAATCAGTTTCCAAAGGCCATAGCTATCTGGGAAGAATACCTTAAGTTTGATGATAAAAATATCACCGTATTGACCCGTGTAGCCGACGCTTATCGCAAAACTAAGGAATTTGAAAAAGCAGAACAACTTTATCTTAAAGTTTTAGAAAAATCTCCTAAAAATGCCTATGCTCTAATAGGCTTAGGGCACTTAAACTATGATTTTAAAAAATATAGGGAAGCCCTTGTCTATTGGGAAAAAGTAATGGAATCCAGCGGGGAATTTGTAGACATCCGCATCTTAACTTCTATCGGCAACTGTTACCGAAAAATGAAACTCTTTGACCGTGGTGTATATTATTTTGAAAGAGCACTTGAACGCTCACCTGATAATTTTTACGGCCTTTTCGGTCTTGCAGACTGTTACCGAGGTCTAAATCAGCAATATAACTCCATAGTATACTGGAAAAAAATACTTGAACTTGATCCTAACAACAAGGTCATTTTAACACGAGTAGGTGATGCCTACCGCAGTATGAATGATTTTGAAAAAGCAAAAGAATGTTATCAAAAAGCCCTTGATATCGACTTCGATTCTTATGCAATGCTCGGCCTTGCAATATTATGCAAATTACAGCAAAAATACGATCAGGCCATTACTACCCTAACCCATCTTAAAAATACTGAAGATACAAACTACAGGGTATACCTTGAACTTGCCCAATGCTATATCGAAAAAAAAGAAAAGCAAAAGGCTATAGATACTTTAATCGACTTCCAAAAACTAGGCATAAAAAATCAAACAATTTCGGATCTTTTGTTCGAACTGACAAAAAATGACCATTAAAGAGGACAAAACAGCTCTTTCGGGAATGCTGCCTGAGGAGATTCAAGACTTTTGCGGATTAAAAGAAAAATTCCGAGCCCAACAAATTTTTTATTGGATAGCTTCAGGCGCAAAGACTTTCGATGACATGACCAATCTGTCATTGGATATGCGCCGTCAGCTTAATGAAAAATTTTCTTTATTTTCCACAAAAATAAAAGAGACTTTAAAGGACCCGGACGGTACAATCAAATTAGCTATCGAACTATACGACGGAGCGGTTGTTGAAACTGTTTTACTTACAGATAAAGCAAAAAGAAAAACGGCCTGTGTCTCCTGCCAAGCAGGCTGCCCGATGAAGTGTGCTTTTTGTAAAACCGGACAAATCGGATTTTTAAGAAACTTATCAGCCTCAGAAATAATAGAACAATTTTTATACTTGGAACAAGAAGCCGGAACCTTAGACAATATAGTTTTTATGGGAATGGGGGAACCCATGTTAAATTTACCCGAAATAAACAAGACGATAAACATTCTTTCACATCCTAAAGGCAGAAATCTTTCTAAAAGGCGCATAACCGTTTCAACTTCGGGCCTATGCAAGGGAATCTATGAAATGGCAGACAATGGACCGGAAGTACGTCTTGCAGTATCCTTAACAACGGCCGATGAGACATTAAGGACAGAGCTCATGCCGGTTAATAAAACAAACCCCCTTGCAGATTTAAAAAAAACAATAAAATATTTTAATTCAAAATCAAACAAAAGGGTAACCTTAGAACTTGCCCTTATGCATGGGATTAATACTGATAAAAAAGCGGCTGAAAAGGTCATCCAATTTGCTGAAGGCCTTGACTGTTATATAAATTTAATTCCATGGAATCCCATAGAAGGATTGAATTTTAAAAGCCCGTCAGAAGCCGAAGTACGGAATTTTGAAGGCTATCTAAAAAAAGCGGGCTTTAACATAAGTACCAGACAAAAACGGGGTCAAAAAATAGGAGGAGCATGCGGTCAATTAGGCTCTACCGCAACAAAACACAATTAGCCTAATAGAGCGAAAAAATTCTATTTAATTCCTGTATTCTTTCTTCAGGTATGGGAAGAATGTCAAAAGAAGGCTTTGCAAAAAAGTAACCTTGAAATAAATCTACACCAAAGCGCAGCAGAACATCTATCTCATCTATAGTTTCAACCCCTTCAGCCAATATTATTATATTCCTCTTTTTTGCATAAGCAACGAGATTTTCCAACACATTTTGTTTATCAAGACTTTTGTGAACATCCCTTACTATGGACATATCGATTTTGACTAGGTTCGGTGATAAAAATAAAAGAGATGATTCGTTACTATACCCGCTTCCAAAATCGTCTATGGCCACCATAGCATTCCAACTACGTATTTTTTCGTTTTTTATCTCATAAAAGTTTGTATTAAGCGGTTTCGACTCAGTAATTTCCAAAACAATATTCGAAAGATATGGCCTAAATCTTTCTTCAAATTCCAAAAATTTTGCATCGGAAAGAACTTGAGAGCTTATAGTATTTAAAAATACTTTTGTATTTCCGGATATTTCACCTTTTTCGATTTTCTCTACAAAGGTCTCCATAGCACCGAAAAAAGTAAGCTCTTCAAGTTTATGAAGTTTTGATTGAGCCTTTGCCAACCGCAAAACATCCTCAGGGTTTTTAAATTCGGGAATTGAAGATCGCATGAGCATTTCATATCCGTAAACATCGCCTGTACCGGAAATAACTATTGGCTGCATAGCATATTTAATTAAATTCTTTTCGAGCATTTGATTAAGAGCTTCTGTACCGGAAATCATTATATAATTTTTTTTGTAAAAATCCAAATTAAACTCATGCAAGGAACCCTTAAAAGAATGTTTTACATCATACACTGCAAAATCTGCATATCTAATTAAATCGGTCTGATTGTCTGCATCGTAGGGATACCAAGCCAAACCGGCCGAAACGCGTAACTTTGAATACTCACCGTTGGGAAGCATTATGCTTGTATCCTGTATTTCTTTCCAAAAGGAAGCCAAAATAAGCCTTATTTCATCAGATGAAGAAAAATTATAAAAGAATGTATAAAACTCATCACCGGAATGTCTGCACACAATGCAGTATTCTTGTTGAAGCATGGCAAGTTTTTTTCCGAAAGATATCAAATGCATATCACCGTATGCATGGCCAAAAGAGTCATTAAGATATTTTAAATTATCAAGGTCCCACATAACAAGAGCACATATGCCTAAATAGTGGTTTTTAAATATTTCGGTAATCTTTTTATCAAAAGCATACCTATTGTAAAGACCTGTCAAATTGTCATAATTTATTTGAAGCTCAAGTTTTTTTCTATCTTCAATTTCTTTGGTAATATCAACAGCTATACCAAGCACCTTATTATTTTCCTTCATCTGCGTAAACCTTATCCAACGAACTTTTCCATGTTCATCTGTAGGAATAGCATAGATAGTCTTAATATCATCCTTTTCATTTATATAATATTCATAATGTTTAAGCTGACTATAAAATTCATCCGCCTTTAAAACGGAATCGCCTGAATAGGCTTGAATGTTAAATAACTTAAACCAAATAGAATTACAAAATACCGTCCCCATCAACATATTCTCTTCAAAAACACCTATAGGAACCTGAAGTTTTTCTATAATTGTAGATACGCGAGAAGCTGCATTAAAAACGCTGGCACTCAAATTTTCTATTGCAACAATGAGGGTATCAATCTCTCTTATATTCATCTTTTCGATGTTCACTTTTTTGCGCGGATCACTATTTTGCAGTTTTATTACAACCTTGTTAAACATAGTAGAAATTTGTTTGCTTGATAAATATAAACCTACCACAAACAAAAATCCTGAAACAAGCACAGACTTCCAGAAAATACTTTTTATAGTTATTGAAAATGAAAGCACATTCTTTTGTGGAGAAAATCCTATCAATACCCACTCTTGATTTTTATACATTCCATTGTTTCGGTACAGATGAAAAGGTTCGACAGCTAAACAGTATTTCTCTATAAATATTGATCCTTCATCAATAGTATAAATATTTTTATACTCACCCTTGCTAACCGTAAAATCCGGAATATGATTTACACTCAAATTATCTGCAACACTATTAAACACTATAGGCGAAAATATTTGACTATTATCGTTGCTGACGTCAACGGCTATACAATACATTCCTCGTTTGGAAATATCCAGTTCACCAAAATTTAAAAAGGACTGAATATATTTTGCAGACAGATCTATACCGATAACTCCGTAAATATTTCCTCTCCCGTCCATTATCGGAATTGAATATGTAATAACCTCATTACTTAAAGAGTCCAGTTTAAATAAAGTATTCCAAAACCCTAAATCCTTAGCCGGTTCATTAGGATGTTTTAGTGCTGCACCAATAGGCGAGTTAAAATACCTGTAGGCTGAGGCGCTGCTATTAGGAGAAATAGTAAAAAAAGGAGACCAATCCACTCCTAAAGCAATATTATGCTTTTGTACAACTTCTGCAGGTCCTCTCGATACAAGAATATCCTCATTACTTGAAGAATAAGAAGAGGGGTCATCATTTCTAACATATAAGCCGGGATAAAAAAATTCATTTGCTCTTATCGAAGAAGCCGGAGCATCAATAACCACAAAGGCTCCTGTAACATAGTTTCGCCTTATAATATAGGTCAGCTGAGGAAGGAGTGCATCGAGAATGCGGTTTTGCAAATCAGGCCTATCTGCAAGCTGATAAATTTCAATATTATTTTGAGATAATTCGGCTTGAATTACATTTAAAACATTTTCATGCAAGTCTTCAATTCTAGTCCATCTATTAGCCATTTCATTTTCGATAATAATTTTACGGTTTAAAACTTTTTCACTTAAAACTCTGTAGGCATCGTCGCTGGATTTTTTAAGAATATCCGAATTTAAAAACATTATTACCATTACCGCTGCCTGAATAACAAAGACAAAAAGCATAGGAACCAAAAGGCGTGACAAAATTGAGGCAGAATGTTTTCGATGCCGGTTACTTTTTTGCATTATTACTCCGATTACTTTAAACCAAACAATTTTTCTTCAAGTTCTTTTAACCACTCTTCAAAACCATTATCGCTAAGAAATTTCTTTAAAGCTTCATCATAGTTTTTTCCGGCTTTAATGCTTTCAAGAACCTCAGCCCTATCTTTTTCTGCTTTTTCTTGCAATAAATCAGCAAGAAGATTTCTTGCCTTATCCGAGTTCTTAAAAGCAGGCTGAAAATAAATATCCATGGACTTTATTGCTTCAAGGCTTACCTTAAGAGAATCTTGAACAACAGGTAAAATACATACGCCGTCACTGCAAAAGGCTTCCGTAACAGCCTTAGATTCAAGCTCTTTTTTCTTTACAGGTAAATATCCGGTAGAAACGGCAAATTCGGAATATTTTTGCATATCCGTGAGCCATTTTAAAAATAGAACGGAGGCCGTTTCACGCTTTAGGCTGCTTTTAAGTACAGCCATACCGGCTCCCTGCTGAACAATAGCTTTATTTGTTGTATCTTTAAAATGAGGAACAGGCAAAACCTGCAAATCAACGGGAGTAAAATTAGCGGAATCGTCTATAACTTTAGACGGTAAATATATTGCGGAAGAAGTTGATGTTATACATGCGATTATATCTCCGGTTTTTAAATCATCACTTCTAAATCTTCCTTTTGCAGTAAAAAAACCTTTTACAAACGGAACATAATAATTATCCCAACAGGTTTTCATAACCTTTTTATCTAAAACAAAATTCACATCTCCGTTTTCTAAAACATTGAAGATACTTTTACCGAGTTCATAGGTACCGATTAAAATATAGTTACTTAGGGCATCCCGCCCAAAAAATGGTTTACCGTCATTAGGTTCATCCGTTAAAGAATCAGTCCACTTATAATACTGCTCTGCAACCTTTACCAAGCCTTCCCATGTAGCCAAATCATTGTAAGAAACGCCCATAACATCTGCAAAGGGTTTCCATTCAGTCTTATTAACTACCAAAACCTCAGTAGCCTTTGCAACAGGAAATAGCTTTATTTCGTTTTTTACTCCAAAGCCGGATGAATACAAAAAACTTCTTACATATTCTTCCTTTTCTTTTTCTGTAAAAAAATCGGACAAATCCAATAAAAGATCTTTTTCATTGAATTCATAAGCCGTATCGGGATATGCCGAAAAAATATCGGGAATTTCATCTGCCTCAATTTTTTTGTCCAAGGCATCAGCGAGAAAAGCCGATATTTCACTTGCGTTTCCTGCCTTTCTTATGCTTCGCACATAGACACCATATTTTGCACCTTCAGAAGCATTGAAATTTTCCACAAGCTTGTCGAATTTATCTTTTTGCGATGCCGTATAATAATGCCACATATTTATTGTTACCGGGTCATCTTTATTCAAAATATTATCTATATCGTATTTAGCTGAATTTTTCTTTGTGATACGTGTACATGAGGACATAACCAAACACATAAATACAAAAACAACAAATCTCAGGATTTTCATAAAAGCCTCGTGAGATGTATTTTATCATATCATACATAGAATTTCAAGTATTATGGAGAAATTTAACTATTTTTTTTAATCTCAACATAGCCCAAAGAAATAAGCTTACTGTAAACGGTTTTAAAAGTACTATCAAACCCGTAAGTCGCTGCAAAGGCTGCAACATAAAAAGAATCGGAAGGAGGATTAGAAGAAAGATTACTTGAAGATTGAACATCATAATCCCCTTGTTTTTCATCGGTAAATTCTTCACCGAACTGACGTAAAACCCTACCCTTGACCGATCCGTCTATACTAAAATCATTAGAGGAATTCAGCTTTTCAATACGGAATTTAACACTTCGATCAGAAGACGCAGCATTAACAATGGGTCTATTTTGATAATAATGATTTGAATGGCTTAAAAGTTTATAATTATATGCGGAAATCAGATAATTTACAGAGTTTGAAGGATTTGTTTCTGCATATTGCTCCATACTCTTTATTGCATTTTCACAGTCATTTTTTGACTCATAAATACGGTAATAAACTTCAAAACCTTTAAAATAACCGGCTGATCCGGTCAAATTAGCCGTATCGGAAGTTCTAAATTCAAAGTATTTTTCATTTTCATCGCTATGGCTCGTAGGACTATGAATTAACTTAGGAGGCTCCAAATAAACAACATCATCTATACCGCAGGACAAAAAAATAAAAGCAATTACCGTAAATAATATGTTTTTCTTAAACATATAAAGTCTCACGTCAGGATAAATCGTTTTTTTACAATTTATCCTTAATCTTCATATTAACCTACTTTGTGCCGTCTCCTGTAAGAACAATTACACGGGACTTTGCAAGAAGTGCCCATTCGTTTTGAGGATATTTTTCCAGAAGTTTATTATATGAGAGGATAGCCTCATCTTTTTTGGATAAAGCCTCATACAAGCGTCCTGTGTTAAAAATAGCTCTGGGCACTAGGGGAAAATCTTCAACCTTTGAGGCTCTTTCATAATAAGCGAGAGCTTTTTCTTTATCGCCTAACTCATCGGCACAAGATGCAGCATTAAAAGATGCAACGCCTTCAACATAAGAATTCTTTACGGCTGCGGCAGCAAGTTCATAAAATTTAAAAGCATCTTCATACATTTTTCTCTGAAAATAAATTTCGGCTATAACAGTATTTGCTCTAAAACCGGCATAGGAAGAAGAATATTTTGCCCCAAGAAGTTTAAGTTCTTCAATAGCCTTATCCTCTGCCTCCTTAACGGCCTCAGAGACTATTTCTTGGTCTTCTGCGTCAGTATTTCCGGCAGAAGAATTTTTTGCCTGATCTTGGCGTTTAAACTCTTCAAGTTCATAAATAACTTTTTCTACACTTGTTACTGAAGTTTTTCTTAAATTTTCACCTATTACAAACCAGCTAACAGTACCTGCAACAACAAGTAAAATACAGACAAAAACACCAATTACTATTTTTCTGTTTGCAGCTAAAAAATCACTGATTTTTTGTGCCAAATCTTTATTTTCTTCCAAATTCATTTTATATCTCCTTAATTTCAAGCTCTTTTATCAATCTCGATAAATATGTACGCTGTATTCCGAGTTTTTCGGCTGCAGCAGTTTGATTCCATTTTTGCTCATTTAAAATATTGACGATAAAAGATTTTTTAAAATCATTTACAGCCGATTTTAAATCCATATTCGAATAATCCGTCTCAGTTTCAACGGAACCGGATTCAAGTTTTAAAAGCAAATCTTTTTTGTCTATGTACGGCGGTTTGCCTAAAACACAGGCCCTCTCAACGGCATTTTCGAGTTCCCGAATATTTCCCGGCCAAGAATAAGCATTTATAAGTTTTTCCGCATCGGGCGAAAAACCTAAAAACGTTTTTTTTACCTCTTTGCTGAATTTCTTTAAAAAGAAATAAGCCAGTTCGGGTATATCCTCTTTCCTATTTCTAAGAGGAGGTATATAGACAGGCAAAACATTCAAACGATAATAAAGATCCGACCTGAATTTTCCCTGCTTAACAAGTTCTTCTATGTTTTTATTTGTAGCAGCAATTATACGGGTATCAACCGTAAGAGTTTTATTTGAACCTACCCTTTCAAATGCCATTTCCTGTAAAACCCTCAAGAGTTTTGTTTGAAGAGCAAGGGGAATATCCCCTATTTCATCCAAAAAAATAGTCCCATGGTCTGCAAGTTCGAATCTGCCTTTTCGATCCGAAATTGCATCCGTAAAGGCTCCTCTTACATGGCCGAAAAGCTCACTTTCAAGCAAACCTTCCGGCAAGGCTGCACAGTTTACCCTTATAAAGGGATTATCTGCCCTGTGGGAATTAAGATGGAGCTGCTCTGCAATAAGCTCCTTTCCCACTCCGCTTTCGCCCAAGATAAGCACTGAAGCATCTGAGGCCGCTATATTACGGCACAAATCGAGCTTTTCATTCATTACCTTACTTTTTGTAATAAAAGTGTGATATCCTCTATCCTGCTCCAGCTGATCTTGTAAACAAATAATTTCTTCGCGGGATTTTTCATAGTGCTTCGCATTTTGATAAGCTATGGCCGTTTGAGTGGCAAAAAGTTCCAAAACATTTAAATCGTCTGCATCAAAGTTTTTTCCGTCCCTCTTATTTAAAACCTCAATAACACCTATGCATTTTTCTTTAATGCACATAGGGACCGCAAGCATATTACGATTTCGATAACCTGTAACTTTTTGCACTGTAGGATCAAAACGCGGATCGCTTAATACATCGTTTATGATGGCACTTCGATTATATTTTATAACCCAGCCTGCAATACCATCCAAAGCAAGTACAATCTTTTTTGCTTCAATTCCCTTAGGGCCGATAGCAATTTCAAACCTAAGTCTTTCACCGTCAGGTTCAAGCATCAGAAGAGACGCTGCATCTCCTTCCACAACTTCCATTGCCGATTCTACTATCTTTTCCAATAGAACACTCAAATCAGAGTAATTAGAATTTATCAGCAAGCTCGTATTTATAAGAGTATTAAGCTTATCTCTTTTAATGCTCTCGATCGTACTCATAACGAACGAATTTACTCCGGTTTATTCTTTAAAAGGTCTCCAAGAGTATAAGATGAATCTTCATCTTCTTGTTCGGTTGACATATACTGAGAAATTTCTTCCTGCTGCTGTTTTCGTTTAAAATCCCTAATCGAGAAAGCGGTTTTTTTGTTTCTCGGATTTATTTCGATTACCACAGCCTTGATCTTATCTCCTACAGCATATTTTGCAAGAGCTTCTTCCGGCGTTTCATCCCTAGACTCAACCAAATTTTGTTTGTGAATCAAGCCCTCGATGTCTCCGGGGATTTTTACAAATATACCGAAGTCGGTAATTGAGGAAACTTCTCCTTCAACAGTAGAACCGACCTTATAAACGGCTCCGAACTTTTCCCAAGGATCATCAGTAAGCTGTTTGATACCCAAACGGATTCTTCTTGATTCGGCATCGCACTCAATAACAATAACTTCAATTTCTTTGCCTACTTCAAGCTCGCTGCCCGGATGTTTTACACGTTTAATCCATGAAATATCGTCTGCATGTAAAAATCCGTCAATACCTTCTTCAAGGGAAATAAAGGCGCCTGCATTGGTAATTTTTACAACTTTTCTGGTTAAACGGGTTCCTACAGGGTAACGTTCTTCGATTGTATCCCAAGGATTGTCTGTAACCTGCTTAAGCCCTAAAGAAACCCTTCCTGCCTGAATATCATAGCCTAGAATCATACATGTTACCTTATCTCCCGGCTTTAGGATATCCTCAGGTTTATTAATCTTCTTAACCCAGCTGAATTCGCTTATATGAGCCAAACCTTCAATACCTTCATCCAACTCAATAAAGGCACCAAAGTCTGTCGTCTTTGTAACCGTACCTGTAACAATATCATCAACGTGGAATTTATCCTCAAACTGAAGCCAAGGATCCTGAGTAAAATGTTTTAATGAAAGGTTTATTCTCTTATTTTCCGGATCAAGACGGATTACTTTAAGTTCAATTTCCTCGCCTTTTTTTACAAAATCTTTCGGGCGTGTTACATGTCCCCAGCTCATGTCATTGATATGTAAAAGACCGTCAAAGCCGCCTAAATCAATAAAGGCACCGAAACTGGTAAAACTCTTAACCTCTCCTTTTACAGTGTCTCCTATCTTTGTGTTTTCAAAAAAAGCGTTTCTTTCTTTTTCAATACATTCTAAGATATATTTACGGCGGTTTACAACAATATTTTCACCTGAACGTGAGTTAAAGCTCAATTTTTCAATATAAAATTTTGACTTTAATCCCACCAAGGTTTCAGGTTTTTCAACCCTTGACACATCCGCTTGGCTTAGAGGTAAAAATGCAGTCAATCCTCCGCCGAGTTTTACTTCATAGCCTGATCTAAGCTGCTTTGCAATCGTACCATCAATCGGAGTTTTATCGGCATAAGCTTGTTTAAACTCTCTTTGAAGAATAAGTCTATCAGCCTTAATTTTAGATACGGACAAATGGCCGTTAGAACTTTCGGTTTTTTCGATAAGAACATTTACCTTATCGTTAATCTTAGGTTCTTCATCAAATTCATCCAAAGAAATATGACCTTCGGATTTACCGCCTACATCGACAAAAACGGTTCCGTTGTTTACAGCAACAACATGACCTTCCTTAATTGTCCCCGCCTCCGGAGCCTCAAAATTATTTAAGTACTCCTCTTGTAATTGTGCTTGGATGTTTTCGTTAGAGCCTTTTTCAACATCCTTAACCACTTCCATCTTTTCCATAGATAACCCTTTATTATTTATATTTTCCGACAATTCTGCCGACATTATTGCCGACACTTTCGCCAGCATTTTTTCATAAACTTCATTTATAGTCAAATCCGACGTATCCAAATATACTGCATCCGGAGCTACTTTTAAGCTCCCTTCTTTTTTGTTTTTATCGACTTCATCTCTTTCAAGGATAGCCTTTTTTATCTCTTCCAACGAAAGGCTGCTTGTTCCCTGCTCAAAGCGTCTTTTAGCTCTAGCTTCTGCCGAAGCATCAAGGTAAAACTTAATATCTGCATTCGGGAAAACTACGGTAGTCATATCTCTACCTTCGCAAACAGCTCCGGTTTTAGCCGCTTCTTCTCGAATTTTTTTATTTAATATCCGTCTTATAGGAACTATAGCTGAAAGAGGTGCAACAATGGATTCTACAGCATCACTTCTAAGATAGGGCTCGACATTTTCTTTACCCAAGAACATGGAACCGTTTATATAAAAAAGCTCGGTTTTTTCGGCAAAGGAAGTCCACTTTTTTTCATCGGAAAGGTCAGGAGCTTGTCCTCCGCTTCCGTCATCTCTCCCTCCGAAAGAGCGCAAAACAGCCAGAGCCAAGGCTCTATAAAAACTGCCCGTATTCATAAATGTGATGTTCAAGTGTTCGGCAAGCATCTTTGCAAGGGTACTTTTACCTGAGCCTGCAGGACCATCGATCGCTATTATCATATCCTATGATTATACAATTTTTTTAACATTATGTATATACTTTTTTATAAAAAGTATAGTATTTTTTTATAAAATATATTATTATGTCAGACATTATGGGAAAGAAAAATACATCTTTAGGCTGTTTTTTTTGGCTTGCATTTATTTTATTGGTCGCTCTCCTTTTTTTTATCAACAAAAATAATATCGCCCGTGTTTTTGAAAAAACGAATGCTATGAGCATATTCCAAAAAAAAGAATCTAAGGATGAAATACAAAAAGAAGCAGATATTGAGGGTATCCAAAACGAAATAGAAAAAATAAGAGCAGCAGAAAAAGATGAAGGAAAGCCTCCTGAAGAAGAAACAACCGAAGAAGAGGCAGAAAAACCGGTTGAGCAAAGTCAAAAAACGGTAAAAAAGACTATCGAAACGGAAAAAACAACGGAAAGAAATAAGTCGAAGGAAGAAAAAAAGACAGCTGCAAAAACATCAAACCAAGAAAATCAAAAAACGGAATCTCAAACCGGCAAAAAAAAGCCTGAAACTAAAAATAAAGATGAATCTAAAAAAGAAGAGTCTAAACTTGAACAAAAAAATGAAAAAACATCAGAAAAACGAAGCTCTAAAATTTATTTGATTAAAATAGAATCGGATGGGAAGCTGGTACGCAAGGCCGTTATACGCGAACTTGAAAAAACAGACTCACCTCTAACCGATGCCGTAAAAAGTCTTTTACAAGGCCCTACAACAGACGAAATAAAACAAGGCTACCGAACCTTTATTCCTCCGGATACAAAACTAATATCGATTGAGGTAAAAAACGGAATTGCCGAAATAAACATAAGTGAAGATTTTCAGTTTAATCGGTACGGTATCGAAGCCTACCAAGCCCAGCTTGCACAAATAGTACTTACTGCATGCGAATTTCCTACCGTAAGTTCCGTTCAATTTTTGATTCAAGGTAAGAAAAAAGAATATCTTGGGGCTGAGGGTATCTGGATAGGATCACCTCTTTCGGTTAATTCATTTTAAACTAGCCAAACCTAAGTTTGAACGTAAGTTTGAACGTCTTTATTTAGGGATTTATTGCAGCTCATAGCGCTTATAAGCTGCTTAAGCCTATGCGAAAGAAATCGATTTAGAATAAGCTGCAATTATTTTAATAAGGTTAAAATTAGTCCGGGGCTTAGCCCAAAAATACTTGAGCATTATTATCGATAGCCAATATGGTTTTACATTCAGAGCATCTAAAACGCCCTGACTTAGTAGCCTTAAGCTTTTTTGAACATATAGGGCAGGCAAATATTTTAGGAAAGACTTGAGCTGTTGCCGTGGTGTTTGAACTTTGGAAAAAAGCCACTGCATCGGACAAGGCATCCTTAATATTAAAAAATTGAGAAAAGCCCAAAAGCTGAAATATTTCGTAAACCTTAGGCTGGATATCCAATAAAACTATATCTCCACCCCTTGGTTTTACAGTCTTCAAGAATGCTGTAAATGAACCTATACCCGTAGATGAAACATAATTCAAAGCAGCACAGTTAAATACAATCTGTATAAAACCGCCGTCTATAACTTTAGCAATACGTTTCTGAAAAAACGCAGAGTTATATGTATCAATGTAGCCGTTTAAAAAAACAACTACGCACTTATCAAGTCCATCTACTCTTTGAAGCCGAATTTTCAAGCTATCATCTTTTTCATCATCAAAACCGGCTATAACACTGTTATTACTCATAATTCTCCCGATTCTTTCAAAATAAAGAAATAATCCAGTATCTCCATCCTGTATTATACTCTTTATTTTAAAAAAAGTCAAATATAAAACAAAAAAATATCTATTTTTCTGTAACTTTTACTTTTAAAAATTCAAAGAACACCATAATAGAACAAAGACATTTCTTTACAGTTACAGTATCGGATGGTATATATTTGCCCTATAGCATATTTTATCAAATTTTTTAAAGATTATTTTTAATTTCGCTTGACATAATAGTCCAATGACGGCAATATACAAAAATGAACTTTGAAAAAACGATTATTCTTTGCCGTCCTGAAACAAGCGCAAACATAGGAGCCGTATGCAGGGTTATGGCAAACACGGCTTTTGATGATTTAAGAATCACAGGAAAAAAAGAGGACTATGATGAAACCGAAGTCTTAAAACTTGCACTTCATGCCTCCCACATTTGGGAAAATGCGCATTTTTATCCTCCTACCGATGCCGGTTTAAAAGAAGCGGCGGCAGACTGTTCGGTTTTAATAGGAACCAGCAGGCGTACAGGACATAAACGTAAAGATTTAGGTATCAGCCCTGAGACTCTCTGTCTTGACTTAAAAAAATTTTATGGAGGCAGATTGGGCCTTGTTTTTGGAAATGAACGCACCGGTCTTACGGATGAAGAGCTTAATATGTGCTCTTTTTCCGTTAATATTCCCGCTGAAGAAAAATTCGGCTCTTACAACCTTTCCCATGCAGTTCTGATTCTTTGCTATTCTATTTATATAGCAGAAAAAGATAATCCGCTCATAGAAAAAAACATTTATTTAACAAAAGCTTCAATGAAGATAATTCAAGAAAACTCGGAACAGATATGCAAATACCTTTCAGGTCTGGGGCTATTCAAAAAAGGAGGGAAAAAAACAAATGAGACCTTTTTTATTGAGCTTTTATCATCTGCAGGAGCATCCGAATTCGATGTAATGCATTTAACTGAAATTTTTAAGAAACTTTTTTTTATGTATAGTTGTTAATATACGGATAATTATCCTTGAGGAGGGATATTATGGTGACTGTTTTGTCGGTAGGAGGCTCTATAGTAGCCCCGGATAAACCGGATTTTGTTTTTTTAGATAAATTTTCAAAAGCTGTAAGAGGGTGGCTTTCTCAAGACTCATCACGAAAACTGATTATGGTAATTGGAGGAGGAGCTCCTGCCAGAGACTATCAAAACGCTTATAGAACAGTCTGCGATTTATGTAAAAAGAACATAAGCAATGATGAAGCCGACTGGATAGGTATAATGGCAACAAGGCTAAATGCCCAGCTCGTAAGAGCCGTATTCTCCGACCTTTGCCCTAATCCTGTAGTTTATGACCCAACTACCGTTGATATGTTCGGAGGACAAATATTAGTTGCTGCCGGCTGGAAACCCGGTTTTTCTACAGATAATGATGCCGTACTTCTTGCCGAAAGGTTTTCAGGAAATTTGGTGGTAAACCTTTCAAATATTGCCAAGGTTTATACCGATGATCCCAAAAAAAATCCTGAAGCAAAGCCGATAGATAAAATTTCATGGGAAGATTTTATAAAACTAGTGGGAACGGAATGGGTTCCCGGGAAAAATACTCCTTTTGATCCTATAGCAAGTCAAAGAGCCCAAAAAGCAGGTATAAGGGTAATTTGTGCAGCAGGAAAAGACATTGAAAATTTGGAAAATATTCTCAATGGTGTAGAATTTAAGGGGACGGTGATCGGCTAATGGAAAATTATTACAACATACTGAATGTTTCTAAGTCTGCTGATGAAGAAGAAATTAAAAAGGCCTATAGAAACCTTGCTATGAAGTATCATCCCGACAAAAACCCGGGGAACAAAATAGCTGAAGAAAGGTTTAAAAGGATAAGCGAGGCTTATTCTATATTATCAAATCCGCAAAAACGAAAAGACTATGACTTAAGTATGGAAAGCACATTTACTTCCGGCACCTATACTTATAGGCAAAATGAAAATCCTTTTGGAGAAGACATATTTACCGCTGAATGGTGGCAAAACTGGAGAAAAACAAAAGAAAATAATACCAAGAAAAAAGAAAATATCCCCCGCAAAGAAGCCTTTAAAATCATTATACACGGGATATTGCTAACGATAGTAGGTATTTTGCTTTTTAAGAGTGTTATTTTTTTAGGAATTTTCGGTTTGCTTTTAGCCTTTTACCTTGTCTCGGAAGGTGTCATCCGAATACGGAAAGGCTATGCGGCGATATTCAGGTAGAGCTTACCTTTGATAAGGCTTATCAAAGATAAGGCTTACCTTGGGTAAGCTCTTATCTTTCTCTAAAGATAATTCTGCCTCTGGTCAAATCATAGGGGGATAGGGCAACTTTAACCGTATCTCCCGGCACAATTTTAATATAATGTTTGCGCATTTTTCCCGATAAATGAGCTAAAATAACATGCCCGTTTTTTAACTCAACCCTAAACATAGTATTGGGGAGAGATTCCTTAACAATACCTTCAACTTCAATTGCTTCTTCTTTAGACACAAGACCTCCAAAAAAATGAATAAATTTCAAAAAAACATTTGCTTTTTTTTCAATTCAGCCGTATAATTCTAAAGTCTATTAAAAAAATTGTCAACTAGGAGACGTATATGAAAAAAAAGTTTATTGAGGAAATGAAAGAATACTTGCTAAAAGAAAGAGAGGAGATAATGACCTCTTTAAAGCGGAATGACGAAGAATATGCAGAAACTTTGGCAAACAGCATCCCCAAGGACTTTGCAGATTTGGCTTCGTATAGTACCGATAGGGATATGCTGGATTTTATCGGAGAAAGTAATATAAAAAAGCTCCAGAAGATTGATTCGGCATTGGAAAGAATAAGGGAAAGAAAATACGGCAAGTGTATTACCTGTAAGGAGCAGATACCTGAGGACAGGCTAAAAGCCCTGCCCTATGCTTTAAAATGTATTGCCTGTCAAAGCAAATCGGAAAAAAAGACGAGTCCATAAAATAAATCAAAACAAAGTATGATGCAGCATCAAAAAAGCCTTGATAGTTTCAAGGCTTTTTTGATTTTAAAGAGAGCAAATCTAGCCGAAAAGTCCGCCGGACATCATTTTTGCTTGAAGACCCTTGTTTTTTGACACCTTTCTCATCATTTGACGGGTCTTTTCAAATTGCTTTAAAAGCTTGTTTACATCGCCTACAGAGGTTCCTGAGCCCTTTGCGATGCGTTTACGGCGGGGCGGTCCGATAATGCGGAAATTATCCCTTTCTTTTAAAGTCATCGACTGAATTATGGCTTTTTGGCGTTTTAAAAGAGAAAGGTCAAGTTTATCTTTGTCTATTTGACCTGAAAGGCCCGGAATCATATCAAGCATAGATTCCAATGGCCCCATTTTTTCGGCCTGCTCCAACTGCATGAGCATATCGGCAAGGCTGAAACTTTCGCTCTGCATCTTTTTTTGAAGCTTTTCCGCCTCTTCTTCATCATAAACAGCCTGAGCCTTTTCAACAAGAGAAACAATGTCTCCCATGCCCAAAATACGGCTTGCAATACGGTCGGGATAAAAGGGCTCAAGGTCTTCCAGCTTTTCGCCTGTTCCTATATAAAAAATAGGTTTTCCCGTTATGGTTTTTAAGGAAAGGGCGGCACCGCCTCTGGTATCGGAATCGAATTTTGTGAGTATTAAGCCCGATAGCCCTACCTGCTCATCAAATTCTTTTGCAACATCGACTGCGCTTTGACCTGTCATTGAATCTGCAACAAGGATGGTTTCCATAGTCTTTACGGCAGATTTAATATTGACGATTTCCTTCATCATGTCTTCATCTATTTGAAGACGTCCTGCCGTATCGACTATGACCGTATCGTAAAAGTTTTTCTTAGCAAAAGCCAGAGCATTTTTAGCTACTTTTACTGCATCCTTAGTTTCTTCCTTGTAAACAGGGACGCTGATGTTTTCTCCCAAAACGGAAAGCTGCTCTACGGCGGCAGGACGTACAAGGTCGCAGGCAGCCAAAAGAGGTTTTCGTCCTTCTTTTTTAAGCTTTAAGGCCAATTTTGCGGCACTGGTAGTCTTTCCGGAGCCTTGAAGCCCCAAAAAAAGGATGACCGATTGGGTATCAGGCCCCCTTAGATCAAGGGCTTTTTTTTCATCCCCTAAAAAAGAAGTCATCTTATCGTAAACAATCTTTGTAAACTGCTGCCCTGGATCTACGGATTTTAAAACCCTTTCTCCCTTGGCTTCTTCAGCTGTAGCATTTATAAAACGGCGTACAACACGCAAGTTTACGTCGGCATCTAAAAGAGCCGTCTTAATTTCTTCGATTGTGTCTTCAATATTTTTTTCGGTAATTTTAGACTTACCGCTCAATGAACGTATTATTCCGCTGAATTTTTCGGTGATATTTTCGAGCATTACTTTGTATCTCCCTTTAATAAGTTTTCTATTAAGTCAAGAGGTTTTAATTCTTTGTTTAAGATTTTATAAAGACCCGAACAAATAGGCAGTTTTAAATTTCTTTTTTCTGCAAGAATATTCAAGTATTTGCAGGCAACTACCCCTTCGGGCAAATAGCCTATTTTGTCGATATTTTTAATAAGATCATCCACATCCTCAAATGAAAGGAGAATCTTCTTTGTTATGATTTCGTTACCGAAACGCCGGTTTCTGCCGTACTTACTTCGGCAAGTTACGTCCAAGTCACCCACACCGGCAATCGATGTAAAGGTTTCAGGATGAGTTGCCCCCATAGCACGGCCTATAATCTGAATCTCGTTTAGGCCGGCAGCCAAAAGGAGGGATTCCGTATTGTCGCCGAAAATATCGGAAGTTACGGTTAAAGCGTCTAAAACACCGAAGGCAACGGCTACAACATTTTTTGCAGCCGCACATACCTGCACTCCGATTATATCTAAACTGGAATAAACAAGCAAATTCCTCGATCTTAATATTTCGCGGCACCGGATAGAGCACATCGGATTTTGAGAAGCGGCAATCAGGCCGGTCAGCTTGCCTTCGGCTACCTCTTCGCCATGGCTTGGCCCCGCTACGTAAACCAGATGGTTTTTATAAAAATCCGGAAGCATTTTCTCCAAAACATCTATTATAAACTTGGGTTCACCGTTTTCATCGGGAATAAAGCCCTTTGTCAATACCGCTATCGTCGGATAAGGCATTGCTCCATCGTCATGGCTAAAAGGAGCGAATTTCAGAAGTTCTTCAACAGTAGAAGTTAAATAAAGTGAAGGGCTCGCTAAAAAAATAAAGGCAGCGTCTTTACATACCTCTTTCATATCAGTAGACGCAGAAACTGTTTTAGGCAACTTATGGCTAGGCAAATATTTTACATTTATATGGCCGGTATTTATCGAATCGGCAACGTCAGCAGTATGGCTCCAAAGCACAACTGTGTGTCCGTTTTTTCCGAGCGAACAGGCCACGGCCGTTCCCCAAGAACCGGCTCCGATAACGGCAATCTTATCGTTCACAAATTTCTCCTGATTCACACTCTATCATTTTTTAGCAAAAGTTTCAATAAAGAAAAACAAGCTTCTTTTCCGTTCTTTACAATTTGCAAATACTATGATATATTAAGCACATGCGTAATAAATTAAACTCAAAAGCGTTTTTCTTTGCGGTAATTTTATTGATTACATTGTTTTTTTCATGCAGAAAAAAAGAAAGCGATACAATGTATGCTGATGATACATCTTTAGTCGAAGTTCTCGTAAATTCTAAAATCATTGTAGGAGTAGACTCACAAAATCCTCCTATGTGTTCTTACAATAGTGAAAATGAGATTGAAGGGTTTGATGTTGATGTTTTTAAAGAAATAGCGGATATACTGAATATTGATGTAGAATTTAAGACAATAGTTCCAAGTGAGGCGGAAAATCTAATCAATAGCAGAGCTATAGATTGTATTGCATCGGGCTTTTCCTATACGGATCAACGGAACGAAATTTATGAACTTACAAGGCCTTATTTACGCAATGCGGTAGTGCTTTTAACTTTAAAATCAAATAATATTAAAAATATAAAAGATTTAAAAGGGAAAAAAATAGCAGGACAAATGGGAGGCTTAGGACTTACTCTGATTAAAAACAATCCCGAATTGATGAATCAGATATATTTAGTAGAATACTTATATAATAACATACCGCAAATTCTGAACAGTTTAAAAAACCATGAAGTTGATGCCTGCGTAGGAGATATTTCAATTATGGCAACATATTTAACCAAGGAGCCTGATACTTATAGCCTCATTGAAGAAGCTATAGCCTTGGATTCCTTTGTATATGCTTTTAAAAAAGGAAGTACGGCTTTAAAAGAAGAAGTAGAAAACGCATTATTTGAAATGGAAGAGGCGGGAAGACTTGAAAAAATTTCAAGAAAATGGTTTGGCACAAATATGGTAATTTTTGGGAAATAAGGGTGTAATTATATGAAAAAAAATCCGAATTATGTTTTTAAACTAAACTTGATGTTTTTATTTATTGCCTTGGCAGTTTCGGCTTGTACTCCAAAAGAAGTCTCAGGCAAGAAAAAAAAGAACGATGTTTCACTTGCAAAGGTTCTTGTAAAAAAAGAATTTATAATAGGTGTTAGGGATGATCTGCCCCCCTTTTCTTTTTTAAACCTTTTTACAACAAAGCTGGAGGGCTATGATATTGAAGTAGCTGAAGAACTGTGCAAAAACATGAAAATAAAACCGATTTTTAAAGCTATTGCATGGAACGAAAGGGATAAACTGCTTAACAATGGAGAGATTGACTGCATATGGAGCGGCTTTTCATACAGTAAAGAACGTGACGAGGCGTATTCACTGACAACACCTTATATAAAGAGTGCCGTAATATTGGTTGTAAAAGATAAAGACCCTTATTATTCTATTCAAGACATAAGAGAAAAAAAGATAGGTGTTATAGCTTTGTCATCTATACACGCAAATCTTAAAAAGGCGGAATTAACTTATGGCGTATTTAAAAATACGGTTGTATTTCAGAAAGCACAGGACGCCTTAAATGCTCTTGAAAAAGATGAAATAAATTGCATCGTCTATGATCTTTTATCTATAAATAGTTTAATGCAGGCCAAAACCGGCTCATATAGGGTTCTCGATGAAGCCATAGCCTATGAAGAATATGTTATAGCCTTCAGAAAAGAAGACATCGCTCTTATGAATGCCGTCGAATCCACCTTAAAAGATATGGCAAAAACCGATTTTTTAGAAAAAACCAGTAAAAAATGGTTTGGCGCAAACGTTTCTATCATAGGACGTTAGCCCTTAAACTTATTTTGTATAAACGGAAACTATCTCGCAAATGTAAACATAATGAAAATCTTTTTTGGGGTATGAATCTATAACAATCTGCGGGTCAACAAATAAATCCATATCAAATTTACTTCGATAAAGTTTACGGCACACAAGAACGGTCTGAGCCTGTTCAAAAGATACGGCACCGTCTTCAAGCATTACGGGTTTTAAGCCTGTTTCCTTTGCCTTATCTACATTACGGCCTGAAACTGTCCCGCAAAAAGCCAGCATCCCCTTAGCCCATGGGTCATTTTCGTCAAAAAAAGAAAGAGTTATATAATCTTCTTTATCGGCAAATTCGGCAGTATATCTTGTAGGTCTTATATAAACCGTAGCTGTAAGTTTATTCCACAAAAAGCCTATATTTCCCCAGCCGGCTGTCATTGTATTCCACTTGCCTTTTTCCGTTCCGGATCCTGCAGTCAGTAAAAAACCCTCATTATGAGAACCGGTAATCGATGAAACAGGCTTTATCAATTTATCCAGAATTTTGGCACTAGCCTTTTGCATTTTAAATTTTGACATAAATTACCTCCGAATTCATTATATACGATAATCATTTTATGTGCAAGAAGAAATTTTTCTTCTTTTCTATTTTTACATTTTATGATAGAATAGGTAAATGAAAAAGTTTTTGTGCATTTTATTTGCTGCCCTAATATTATCATGCCGATCGGCACAAATATCAAAGATAAAAATTGATCCGGCAAAAACGGACATTTATACATCTGAAAAAAACAAAGAAAGTTTTGCCGGCTTTCAAACGGAGGTAAGCTTTCCTCCGGAGGAAGAAAAATATGATCCTTCAATTTTACCGAACAACTTTATTCCTTTTAAGGCTTATACCGGACAGGGCTATCTTTACTTTCATACTGAAAATGTAAAAAAATTTCTTTTATATTTAAACGGGAAAAAAATAGATACAAAAAAAATCTGTAAAAATAAATATACTAAAATTTATATCGGAGATGAAGTAATAAACGGCACCAATAACTTACTCATTACAAATATTGAAGCCGAAAAAGATGATAAGGGCTTTTCGAAAACCTATACCCTATCGGTAAAAATCCCCTACCCTTCCATTATTGAAAAAAGAGAAAAATTAAATAACGTAAATTATAGAGCCTTTCAAATAATAGATGACATCATGGAGGCTCAAACAGCAAACGGATTTCCCTCGATTCAGCTTGTAGTTGTAAAAAACGGAAGAATGATAAAAAACTCAGCCTACGGTTATATCAGCACTGTGGACGAATTCGGAGAATCCCTGATGCAAAAAAACAAAAAGCCTATTACAAAAGACACTCTTTTTGATTTGGCCAGCAACACCAAAATGTATACGGTAAATTTTGCCTTACAAAAACTTATATCCGAAGAAAAGATTTCGATCTATGATAAGGTAAAAGATTTTTTTCCTGATTTTAAGGATAAAAAAAAGGATCGGTTTAAGGGAAAAAGCGAAATTACGGTTGAGGACTTATTAAAACATCAAGCAGGTTTTCCGGCAGGGGCACAGTATTATGTGAACAAAAAAATAACACAAAAAAAGAAAAACGATAAAAGGCAAAACAAGGAGATTGTTTTAGAGCTTATTTGCAGCACACCTTTAATATATGCTCCGCGTACTGAGGCCTTATATTCCGATATAGATTATATGCTCTTAGGTTTGATTATAGAAAAAGTAACCGGCCTTCCCTTAGATAAGTATACGGAAGAAAATCTTTATAAGCCCTTAAATCTATCTTCGATTTGCTATGAGCCATTAAAAAAAGGATTTACAAAAGAGGATATTACCGCAACCGAAATACGGGCCGTCAAAAGAACAAAGGACGAAAAATTCAAAGACATAAAATACTTGCCTGTTCACGGGACGGTACACGACCCTGAAGCCTACAATGCAATGGATCAGGTAAGCGGCCATGCAGGGCTTTTTGCAAATGCCGAAAGTATAGCAGTCCTGGCTCAGGTCATGCTGAACGGCGGCGGATACGGAAATATAAAGCTATTTGATTCAAGCGTTTTAAATTTATTTACCAGTCAGGGGAATTTTTTTTCGCAGGCAGGTTTAGGTTGGAGAAGGCAGGGGCTCAATAACAGCTACGCTTGGGCTTTCTCGCAGCTTGCAAGTGCGGACACTATAGGACACACAGGCTGGACGGGGACATTAACTCTAATCGATCCTAAAGAAGATTTAATAATCATAATCTTTACAAGCGCAAAAAACACCCCTGCCCTTTTTGGAAAATATTTATGCGGAAAATATGAGGGAGATTTTTATCTTGCAAAAAACTATGGAGCCATTACAACCTTTATTTATTCCGCATTTAAAAACTATGATAATGCTATGCTGGATCAAATGCTCATTGAACTTGCTGTAGGCAGAAAAGAACTTATAAATATGATTCCTGAAATTTATGATAACGAGGGAACCCTCAAGGACTTAATAGCCGTAATGGAAAGCATAAGAGAACAGTCAAAGCAATCTGCAATATTGAGAGAGTTTTTAAAAAGTGAAAAAGCAATGGCTATAATTGCAGAAATTCAATCAAGGAATTCAAAGAAAAACTTAGCAAAAAAACAAGCCGAAGGAAAGGCAAGATGAAAAAGAAGTTTTTTTTATTTTGTTTTTTTAGTCTTGCTCTCATGGTTTTTGCAGAAAAAAAAGCAGAGCAGCCGGACGAGTCCGATTTTAAGACGGGAATTGAACGCGTAGACGAGTTTTTTAATCTTTTTAAGAGAAAAAGAATAGGATTGATTACCAATCAGACAGGCATAGATTCTTTAGGAAGATCAATCGTCGAAATCTTATACGAAAAGACTAATCTTACCGCCCTATTTTCCCCGGAACACGGAATAAGAGGAAATGCTAGGGAGGGGGCAGGTATTTCAAACACGGTAGATCAAAAAACGGGGCTTACAGTTTACAGCCTTTACGGAAAAACAAAACGGCCTACAAAGGAGATGCTCCAAGAAATAGATGTTTTATGCTTTGATATTCAAGATGTAGGAGCAAGGTTTTACACATATATTTACACAATGGCCTATGCAATGGAAGCATGCGCCCGGGACGGAAAAACCTTTGTTGTTTTTGACAGGCCCAACCCTATAAACGGCATAAATGTAGAGGGCAATATTCTGGAAGAGGAGTATAGATCTTTTACAGGCTATTTTCCGATTGCACAAAGGCACGGCATGACCGTGGGAGAATTAGCCCTAATGTTCAATAAAGAATTTAAAATAGGCTGTAACTTAAAAGTAATCCCGATGCAGGGCTGGAAAAGAGAAAACTATTTTGAAGACCTTAATTTAATGTGGATTCCTCCTTCGCCCAACATTCCTACACCAGATACGGCCTTAGTTTATTCCGGCTTTTGTATCTTTGAAGGGGTAAACATTTCGGTAGGAAGGGGAACTACAATGCCCTTTAAATACATAGGTGCCCCGTATATAGATGGCGAGGCCTTAGCAGAAGCTCTAAACGCCCTTAACCTTGCCGGAGTTTTTTTTAGACCTGCCTATTTTACACCGGCCGTTTCGGTTTATAAGGAGGAACTGTGCGGAGGAGTTCAAATCATAGTGAGGGATAAAAACAAATTCTTGCCCGTAAAAAGTGCAGTTGCGGTGATGTACAAGATAAGGGAAATATATCCCGATAAGTTTAAGATAAATAACTACCCTGCCGAACTCTGCGGCCTTAATTTATTAACCGGAACAAACAAGCTAAGCTCGATGAGCCTTTCCTTAGATGACTACTTTAAATTTATCGAAAAAGATGAAAAAAAGTTTTTGAAGATGAGGAAAAAGTATTTGATATATTAAAATGACCAAATAAGTCAATTAATTAATCGCTTCCACTTCTTCTTTACTGAGACCGGATATTGTACAAATTTCGGCAATGGGGTAATTATGCATACGCATCAATTTTGCCGTTTCAAGAGCTTTTTGGTATGCACCTTTATCAAGACCTTCTTGTATTCCAGCTTCAATACCTTCTTGATAACCCACATGTTTCCAAGAGGCCTTGTCATGTTCGTATTTCATGCGGTTTTCATAGAGCCATTTTTCTTTTGGGCTCATTTCCATTACTTCTATTGTTGCATTGGCCTTTGCCATCATAGGGGATTCTTGTGCTAACATCTTCCTCACCTCCTGATTAATTAGGGGAGGAAAGACACTTTTTCGGATAAAAGATTTCTTGACCTAGAAACTTCGTTGGTTGTGGCCTCCCCTATAACCCCTCCTATCTTCAAAAGAACCGCTTAGGGCTTGGATTGCTACGCCAGCTTGCAATCACTAAGAACCCGTCTTATTTTGTAAATTTTTAGCATTACCTTTATTAAAGATATTACCATATAAATATCAATTTTTCAATAGTTAAAAAAAATGGTTCTTTGAACAAACTCGCTGTTCCATCTGTTTTGAATTTCTATGTCGATAATCGTGTTGTTCTTTAGGCGTAATTTTACATTTTATTGATTATTTAACCGCAGGGGACGCAAAGCGTTGAGCTTACGCTCAACTTCGCAAAGAAATTTTTTAAAACTGCATCGATTACAAAAATTTTTTTATAATTTACTATTTTTTTCAAATATTTTCTATAAATATAATGAGGAGGGAGAATATAAAAAAAATAGGAGAACACAAATAATAAAAAGATTTGAAGATTTGACTTTACAAGACGATTTTATGTTTTGTAAAGTTATGCAAAATCCGGATTTATGCAAAAGACTAATCGAAATGATACTGGCCGATACAATAGGTAAAATTACATATATTTCGATACAGCATAATATTAAAAACTATGAACAGGCAAAGTCAGTGAGATTTGATGTTTTAGTACAGACAGAGAACGGTAAATTTTATGATATTGAAATGCAGGTAAGTAATGAGAAGAATACCCCCAAAAGAATGAGGTTTTACCAAGCAGCCATTGATATTTCGTTCTTGGATAAGGGCAATTCCTATAATAATTTAAACGATAGCTTTATAATTTTTATCTGCACTTTTGATGTTATCGGTAAAAATAGACCGGTTTATACTTTTGAAAATCTTTGTATTGAAGATAAAAACATATCTTTACAAGACGGAACAAAAAAGGTTATAATAAACTCAGAGGCTTTTGAAAATACCGAAGACAAAGAATTAAAAGAGTTTTTAGAATACCTTAAAACGGGTAAAGCAAAAAGCAAATTTACAAGGGAGATAGAGGCTATGATACAAACAGTAAAACAAAATGAACAAGCAAGACAAGAATATAGATTAATGTCAACTTTTGAGATGGATGCTAGGTATAAAGGTATTTATGAAAATAAGAGAGAAACAGCCAAACTTATGAAAATGGAAAAACTGGATATGTCTTTAATAAAAAAGATAACTGGTCTTCCCGAAGAAGAGATTGAAAAACTGTAAATTAGGGGAGGAAAGAAACTTTTTCGGATAAAAGATTTCTTGACCTAGAAACTTCGTTGGTTGTTGCCTCCCCTATGACCCCTCCTATCTTCAAAAGAACCGCTTAGGGGCTCCGCCCCTAAGAACCCGCATTGTTATCAAATTTTTAGTTTAATCTTTAGCTGAGATTGAAAACAGAGGGATTGCGGTAAGTCTAAAGACGGTTCTGCAGAACACTCTGCCTCTCGTCCGAGTGGAGGGTATACACTCGTTCGAGTGTTCGGATAATTCATACACATCATAAGATTTGCTATTTCAAGTTTGTTTTTGTATGAGCCATCGGAAAATCCTTGTTTCTATCCTCAGTCAATTACCTTCTTCCAAGAGCTGCCATAGGGCAACCGTTCTGCTTTGCCCAGCGTAATACTGCATTCAAACGGGTCTGATAACCTTCCTCTCCTTGCTTCAGCCATGCAAGAAGGTCATCATCAATTTCGGTTTGCATATCGGCTTTTTGTTGTCCATAACCGTGAGGATGAAGTTTATACCATGGTTTATACAGTTTCAACTGTGCAGCCGTATCTTTCGGACAATCGGAAAAATCAGTATTCTTAAAATTATTCAGCCGTTCCAAATCTTCAGCGGGTATCTCGTAGTTTGCAACTTCATCTAAACTCATAGTTTTTATAGTACTCATCTATTTCCTCCTGTTCGGCAAGGCGTGCCGAAATAATTCTGATTGCAGTTTTACGTTCGGTATAGATAACAGTCAACACCTTATTTACCATACCGATTGTTTTTACCTATGCTCATCTATTGAAGAATGTTCTGCATCATACCGTTCAATACGTTTATCATCTAAAAAAACCTTTGCCGCCATCTCAAAAGCGATCCCGTGTTTTTTGATATTTATTTTATTTTTTTCTGCATCCCATTCAAATTCCATTATCTTTTATCTATGTCCTTATCTATTATTATACCACAACTTCGGTAATTTTGTAAGGGTATTATTTAACCGCAGTGAGCGCAAAGCGTTGAGCTTACGCTCAACTTCGCAAAGAAATTTTTAAAAACTGCATCGATTACAAAAATCTTTTTATAATTTACTCTTCTTTTCAAAAATACACTGCACCACACCACACATTTTGCCTGTTCGGTTTCGCTGCTTTACCGCCATGGACGGCGGTGGTTCCAAACTTCCAAGAGTTTTAGACGCAAGTCTAAAACTCTAAGATGAAAAATGTACAGGACGTACATTCTCCAACCGGCACGGATGCCGGTGGTTCCATTCTTGCGAGTTTTTTGCAAAGCAAAAACACTCGAAGCTTAAAAATGTACAAGGATGTACATTTTTAAGCGGCTCTATGGCCGGCAAGCCAAGCGCACGCCAAGAGCGCCGTGCCTGCGGCCAGGACTGTAGTCGTACCGCTTGCCTACAGTGCAGTAGCTCGCGTAGTTGCCCCAGCTGCCGCCGCGTAAAACACGGCCAGCACCCGACGCACCACCCTGAGGATCGGTAACAATACCGCCTTGCATATAAGCACTATCGTTTGCTGTAGGATTATTATTCCACCAATCAAAACACCATTCCCATATGTTCCCGCTCATATCGTGTAAACCAAGTGCATTTGCCCGCTTTTTTCCGACCGTATGAGTTTTATGGCCTGAATTATCCCAATACCATGCAACCTCTCCTGTTTCAGCCGTATCCCATTTATCTTTGGCTCCGCTTGCACTGTTTAGTTTGGTCAGCCATACCTCACTACCACCTTCGCCGTAGTCTGTCGCATTTGTGTTGTCATTTTGCCGGCGGGCAGCATATTCCCACTCGGCTTCCGTCGGAAGTCTAAAGCCTTTTTTATTCATATCGGCATAGGCTGAATCACAAGCAGCTCCATCCGTTGCGTTTTTTAATACGGTACTGTCGGTTTTGCTTTTGCGGTATATGCATTGCTCATCGGAGCCATTCGTCATTTCCGTATACGCATTACACCATACTATGCAGTCCCGCCAGCTTACCATTGTTACAGGATGATTTTTGTTTTCTGTAGGAGGCTTACCGATATTCGCATAATTAGGATAAGTACCTCCGCCGCCTGTGCCGTCCCAACCTTCAAGCCCTTTGTTCGCAAAGACGTATCCCTTACCATTATCAGTATTCCATTTGAGTACACTATACCACAGCTCATAGGTTACCTCTGTTTTGTCGATCATATAGGGACTCAGTTTTACCGTGCGCCCTGCAATAAATACGCCTTTCCAATAATCTTGACTTCCGGGTAAGGCGTAGTCAGGGTCAACGCCTACGATGCCGTTTGCAGGAGGTGTGACAAGAACAAAATCGTAACTTTGAGAATTCCAATCTCCGGCCTCTTCACTCCCCGAATCCTCGTCCAGCATGTTTTTAAAAAACGGGTTTTTACAAGCCGAAACCGATACAAAAAGTATCGCCAAAATAAAACAAAAAATTTTTTCATATTCTAAATCCTCCGCTGATTCCTATTGCCCAGATTACGGGATAGCCGCCTCTTAGATAGGGTTCGATAAAAAAGTTATTTATTGTAAAGCGGTAACCGAATGCGGCTTCGCCGAGGGCATACATAAAAAGTTTTGAAGGCTCTCTTTTTTCTTTTAGGCCGAAAACGGCACCGCCTTCCAATTGGATAAAAAAGCCCGAATCCCGTTCTTTTATCTTTGAAAAATCATAAAAGTTCCAACGGAATAAGAGAGCGGCATCAAAAATATGGTGTTTTTTAAAGTCATTGGAATAAAGAGTCCTGGCTCCCAAGGATAGGTGCCCTATTTTGAGTTTTAAAGGAAGCATAAAAAGGGTGTAAAGTCCCGTGCCCATCGCATAACCGTCAGGCGAATTCATATTTGCCTCGGCCAATAGCCCTAATGACCAGTTAAAAGTTTTTTTATCCCTATCGGCAAGGGAGATTCCTATTGAGGGTTTTTCAGGCTCGGTGTTCAAAGGAGAGTCTTCTGTTTTAGACTCGGGCGGTTTAGCCGAAACCTCATTATCTTTTGCCTTAGATGCTTTTTTAAGTTTTTTTTTAGGTACAACCCTTTTAGGCTCTTCCTTTTTAAGTTCTTTTTTAGGTTCCGTGTTTTCAGTCTCTTGTTTAGGCTTTTCAAGCTCGGCAGTTTCCGTTTTAGAAAGCTCCGCCTGTACTTTAGCAGGCTGTCCCAAAGGGACTTTTAGTTTTTGATACACCGCAAGAGTTCCCGCACCTACCAGCCCCAAAAAGATGAGAATCAACACACCTAGCTTCCGATAATTTTTCTCCATAAAGTATATTATAACACATAAATGAAAAAATTGTCAAATCTCACTTTTTCAACTTTTTCACTTTTACTTTTGTTCTTCATCTTTCATGCTTTTTTCAATTTGTTTTACATAGTCTTCGCCCCAGTAATCGCAGAGAATTGCATAGGCTTCGGCTTGGAGGGAGTCTGTAAAATCTCTTTTCAATTTGCTTATAATTTTTTTAAGCTGGTTATTGCATGCGATGCGTAATTCATCTATATATTTTTCATCAATGGGATGTTCCTGAATATAGGAAAAAATAAGGGTAAAGACAGAGGAACCGGAGCATATTTTTTCCCAGCGGTCAAGGCTTGTAACCTGAAGGACTGAAGATATACCCGTATCGTTAATATAATTATATACAAAAGAATCGATACCGTAGTACACAGGCTTTTTTAAAAGCACAAAAAAATACAACAAGAGGTCTTCCGCCATAATACAAAAAATATGAGGAAGCTCGGCATATACCTCTTGTAAAAGACCGGTACGAAATAGCTTAGCACATAAAAAACCTGAGTGTTCTTTTTTGATTAAAAAATTTTCAAGAACTTCGTTTCCCGAAAGAAAACCCGGATGTATCGACTGCACGCTTTTTGAAAAAGTGTCGAATTTTTCCGCATTTTTTTTATCTGCCATATTGAACTGAGGAACAGACAACCGCATTTTACCGTGAATGATATCCGCAGCATTTGAAAGAATACCGCTGCCTGAAGCAAGCAGACCATCATAAAAATTCAACAAAGAATCGGAAGGCAGGGTATCATCGGGGTCTATAAAAAAAACATAGTCTCCGCAGGCAGCATTTACCAAAGTACGGCGAGCTTCAAAAAGTCCCAGATTTTTGCGGTGTTCCAAAAGAGTCAGAGTAATACCGAGGTTTTTAAACTTTTTTTTATAGGGTTTAAGGATTTTAGGTAAAGCATCACCGCCAGGACTTCCATCATTTACGATGAGCACTTCTATGGGCAAGGTATCTTTATTATGTGAAAAAAAGCCGCTCTTTTGAACAGAATTTTTAAGCAATAGGTTCTGAGCTAAAATACTGTCCAAAAGAGCAGGCAAAAAGCTTTCCATTCCGTAAACCGGAATGGAAAGACTTATAATAGGCCTATTCAATTGTCCAGATGAATGAGCCGCTGGAATAGTTCAATTGTTTTGAGAAATTGATTATAGCATGAGTAACCGTTTCATCAGGATGAGCCCAGTTTCCTATATCAAATACAAACACCTTATTTTTATTTCTGGGAGTCGTTTCCTTACCGTAATAGCCGTCGGAAGCTATAACGAGTTTCTTTGGCTTAACTGCAATAAAGCGGTAGGGGGCGAATTCTCCAGACGTTGCAGGCCTAAGACCGTCGTTTTTATACAATACAACAACGTAAGAACCAAGGGATTTGGTATTCCCGATTTTAAGCAGTTTACCGCCTATAAACACCTCCGTTGCCATGGAGAAAAGGCCCTCTATATATCCCTTTTGGTTAGTTGTAAGACCGTATAATACGCCGTCTGAAATATAGAGAGCATTGAGGTCTTCATTGATGTATGCGTTTGCCTGTTCCGGTGTCCAATGAGGAGGAACATTAGGATAGTTTGTCGATGTTTCATCAATAACGGTTACGGTTTCAGCAGCACTAATATTTCCCAGAGAGTCAAGCCGTTTATGTGCATATTTTTTAACCGTAATCTTGTATTTTTCATTGGGAGAATCCTTACCCGTTACGGTTTTTACCGCAACAAAAATGCCGTCCTTATTTGCCGCCATTGCAGTAACGGTATCATTCTGGCCTAAATCAGAGAGTGTTATGTTCCTTTGTTGGGCAGCATGAGTAAAATCATCGGTATACCATGCAAGCCGCCCTATGTTGTGACCATGTACGGACTCAAAATAGTAGAACAAAATTGTTTTTCCTGCATCATCAGGTACGGACGAAACGGAAACTGCAATAGTCGTCGGTTTCTCGGATATAGCCTTTTCTCCGTCAGTCTCATAGTTTCCGTCATCTTCTAATACATATCGGTATAATTTTTCATCGCTGCCGTCTTTGCCCGAAACATAGAAGTTTCCTGCGCTGTCATAACAAAATACATCGCTGTATAAAACACCGGTGGGGGTGTAGACGCCGGAAGTTATAAACGGATGAGCACTTGATAAGTCCTCATCGCCTCTTTCTACCTGATAGTAACTCATCCCAATTCTTGAGGAGTCGGCATCAGATTCCCACACTATCATCTTCGTATTAGGCGTTCTCCACTCTTTCCATTCGTTATACCACTTTGCAGGCCCGGCATCACTAAAACTCAAAGCGTTTGTTGCGATATTAAGAGCTGCGATGCGGTTGCGGTTTTTAACGATACGGGCACCTGCAGGAGTATCGGCAGCATCAAAGCCGTCATCGGCTATGTAGATGTTTTCGTCGTCAAAACCGATTACCTTTACCGCCCCGTAAAAATTTTCGGAATAATAAGAGGCGGGCACTGCCCGATTTTCAAAGCCTACGCTGTTTGAAAAACCGATTTTTACATGATTCCCCGCCAAATTGTTTATATTATAGCGGACAACCCCGCCTAAAGAGTAAAGGTTAGGATCACTTGATGTTATACTTTCATTAACTGTATTAAAAAGCACATATACATAATCGCCGCGGATAAAAATATCTTTTACTTCTGATGGCTTGCAATGGTGAATATCAATATGAGAATTAATCAGAATGTCTGAATGAGATGCCCCGGTCAAACTTGCGGCATTTATTATGTTATTTACGCTGCTTACATGCAGCCATGCAACTCTGCCGTTATCTACGGCAAAGAAATTATTAACAGTGGAGAAACCTGTAATAGTAGTTGGATGCGTCAAATCGTTCTCATTTATTTCATTTAAGCCTACACCCATCCCGTACATTTTCCCCGTTGTATAATCGTTTGCGAGAAATTTGATCGTCGTTTTAACTGCCGGATGGACATCAAGTTCACCCTCACTCGTATAACGGACAAGATAGGTATCTCCGTCTCTATATCTGACATACAGCCGTCCCTTACTGTCACGAGCAAAGCTGTACGGGTTTTCCGATTTGGGAGCATTAATTTCTTTTCCGCCCATGTAGAGGGTTAAGTTGTAGTCGTGCTGCCCCTCTACGGTCTGCGTAAACAAAAGGTTGTTTAAGCCGGAAACGTTTTTGTTTAATAGGACGGTTACTTGATTTTGGCCTGAGGCTACGGTGTGAAAAGTCCTTCCCGACCATTGACCGGATGGGTTAATCGCCGTAACTATTATCTCTATCGTTTCACCGACGGGAACCAGCTCAACCAGAGATTTAGGTTCTTCGGCACTTAGCTCCCTCGTTACAGTATAGCCGTTCTCTTTGATTATATTGATTTTCATACGTGAAGATGAAAGAACTGGAAGTCCGTTGGAATCCAAGGCTCTGGCTCCATCGGGAAGTGTTCCATCAAAGCTCAAAATAAGCTCGCCGTATTCTTCATTTAAAAATAAATTACAGGATGATACCGTCAAAACAAGTATCATCAAAACAAAAAACATCTTTTTCATAAAAACCTCCATATAAATTCATCAACCGCAGAAAATATCAATTTTCTAGGATTGATGAATTTCAGCCGTTTCGAGAAAACTAGAAATGAGGAATATCGAACGGCGTTTTGCATCTGGTCATTCACACTTTATACTTCTACATTTGTACTTCGTTCTATCATTATACATCAAAAAATTTAAAATACCAAGTAAAATTTAAAAAAATTATTAAATTTTTCTACCCGCTAATCAGAGTTTTTGTATATCTTCTTTGCTGAGACCTGTAACTTGTATAATTTTTTGGATTGAATCCCCTAACTGCTTTAATAATTTGGCCGTTTCAAGTTTGTTTTGGTAAGCACCTTGAGATATGCCTTGTTCAATTCCCTGTTCAATGCCCTGTTGATACCCTTCATTTATACATGATGCCCTGTCGTGTTCATATTTCATACGGGAATCATAAAGCCATTTATCTCTAGGACTCATTTCCATTACAGAAATAGCGGTATTTGCCTTTCTCATCATCGGTGATTCTTGTTCTAACATTTTTCTTACCTCCGAATTGTCGGTTTCTATAAATTTCAGCCAGTTTAATAAGCGTTTCATTTTGTTATCTCTAAATTGAGAACCTTCTAACACTTTTGCTTTCTCAAGGTTTAATATATGAATCTCAAGTTTTGAAGCTAAAGGCTCTTTTGTATCTTGTTCAAGAACAAGATACTTATTGTGCAACCGCTTATTTTTATTAAAGCCTTTTCCTATCAAATTTATTGTAATACATTTTGGGAGATTTGTATAGTCTTGACCTTGTTTTATTCCTTCATTGTACATCTTGGACCAATAATACAAAGTTCTTGCATCAAAATCACGATGCCATACATTTTGAATTTCAATATCTACAAAAGTTCCGTCTTTTAATCTTAGCTTGATATCTAAAATACCTAATTTTTCAGTTAAAATCTCCTTATAAAACTCCTTATCTAAGAGCTCCAAGCCTGTAATTGTTTCAGACGGAATGTCTAAGATACATTCCAGCAAGTCCTGTAATACGTCCTTGTTCTCCTCAGTACCAAAAACACGTTTAAATGCGTAGTCGTTTTGGAGGGTGATTTTAAAAAGTTTTTTCATATTTAATCTCTCTAAATAATTTTTTTTAAAAGAAGAAAAAACTTCCCCCTTTCATAATTATTATAGAGATTATTTGAAGTTAATAGCAAAAATTTTTTTAAAAAGAATTAAATTTTATTGATTATTTAACCGCAAGGGACGCAAAGCGTTGAGCTCACGCTCAACTTCACAAAGGAATTTTTTTAAACTGCTTCGATTACAAAAATCTTTTTCTAACTTACTCTTTTTTCAAATATACCCTATAAATATAATGGGAGAAAGCAAATGCTAAAAAAATTTGAAGATTTAACATTTACGGATGATTTTATGTTTTGTAAAATCATGCAAAATCCGAAGCTATGCAAAGGGCTTATTGAAATGATATTATCAGATACAATAGGAAAAGTTACCTATATTTCGATACAGCATAATATTAGTACCTATGAACAGGCAAAGTCCGTACGGTTTGATGTTTTGGTGCAGGCAGAAGATGGTAAACTTTATGATATAGAAATGCAGGTAAGCAATGAACGCAATATCCCGAAGCGTATGCGGTTTTACCAAGCTGCCATAGATATCTCGTTTTTGGACAAAGGTAATTCCTATAATAACTTAAATGACAGCATTATAATTTTTATCTGCTTGTTTGATGTTATAGGCAAAAATAGGCCTATTTATACCTTTGAAAACCTTTGTATAGAGGACAAAAATACCCCTTTACAAGACGGCACTCTAAAGGTTATAATAAATGCAGAGGCCTTTAATAACACTGAGGACAAAGAACTAAAGGAATTTTTAGAATATATTAAAACCGGAAAAGTAAAAAATGAATTTACAAGGGAGATAGAAGCTATGATACAAGTAATAAAACAAAACGAACAGGCAAGGCAGGAATACAGATTAATGTCCACTTTTGAGATGGATGCTAGGGATAAAGGTGCTTATGACAATAAACGAGAAACAGCTAAACTTATGAAAAAACGAGGCTATCCAGTTCCTGAAATTTTGTTAATGACAGGTCTTACCGAATCCGAAATCGAAAAACTGTAGCTCCAGAAAAAAAGTCAAAAATATCAAAGAAAAAGTGTCAAATTCCAAATTGCACTTTTCACTTCAGCATTTACCCATTACAAACTTTCTCTGACCCTTATCATCTCATCAAGACCGGCAACTTCAATGCTGTCCTCAGGCGGATAGAGGCCTCCTCCGTAGTAGATTGAAGGATTTGCCCTAGTAGACGGCTCTTCCCTGCGTTTTAGGGCTGCAAAGTGAATCTGATCAACACCTGTGAGTTTGATTATTTTTGAAGCGTTTTTTTCGGTGATGCCGCCGCCGGGTAAAATTTCGATTCGGCCTTTTGCACGCTTTACCATTTTGGCAATTAGGTCGGCACCCTCATAAGCTGTGGGCTCTTGGCCGCTCGTTAAAACTCTGGTAAAGCCTAAAGAAATAAGTTCATCCAGAGCCTTTAAGGGATCGGGCACCACATCAATAGCTCTATGAAAAACCCTATCCGCTCTTCCTGCAATTTTTATCATAGCCTCACACCGTTTTGCATCTATGGTTCCGTCTTTTTTTAAAAAACCGAAAACAATGCCGTCTGCGCCGTTGTCTATAAAAAGTTTTGCATCTTCAAGCATAGTCTTATACTCATAAGACGAATAAAAGAAGCCGGCAGCTCTCGGTCTTACCATGGTCATAACCTCAAGATGAGTTTCTTTTTTAACCAATTTTAAAGTTCCAAGGGAGGGCGTTAAACCTCCCAAAAAAAGAGAAGAATTAAGCTCAACCCTTGATGCTCCTGCCTTTTCTGCTAAGACTGCATCCTCAAGAGACCCCGCACAAATTTCAATTTTAATATTTTTCATATAACCTCCTACAATAATGCTCCTATTCCTTACACCTTACCAAAAATTTTTCGGCTATGGGTTTATCGGTTTTGATGATACAGGGATGCCCGTGGCAGACCCAATCCATTTTTTCCCTTGTGTCGGGTTTAAGAAGAACATAATCCCTGTCCTCTATAGAACAAATATCAGGCCCTACATATTCGAGCGGAAGACTTGAATCTATTTTATTCATCGAAATAAATTCGTATTCATCTTCCGAAAGCCTTTTACCGATTTTGCCTGCAAGAATATATGGAGACTTTGACTCGCCTGCGGTAGTTTTATTTGCCTCCGCACTCGAAAAATAAAAGCCGGTAGTAAACTCCCTGTGGGCCGTATTGTATAGTTCTTGTATAAAGGGGGCAGCTTCTTTTTCTCCTATTTTCCCGTCTAAAAAATCTATTTTTTTTCGGTAAGCCCTTGCGGTTAAGGCCGTATAGTAAATGCTTTTCATGCGGCCTTCTATTTTTAAAGAATCGGCTCCGGCTTCTTTCATTTTGTCGAGGTGGTCTATCATACATAAATCTTTTGAAGAAAAAAGAGCCGTATAGTTTTCGCCTTCTTCTACGGGGAAAAGCTCTCCCTTCCGCTCGGATTCTTCTACAAAGAAGTGTCCGCCTTTTTCGCAGTACATCTTATAATTCCAGCGGCATGAATGGGTGCATTCCCCTGCGTTCGCACTTCGGTCGGTAAGATAGGCGCTTATAAGGCATCTTCCCGAATAAGAAATACACATTGCCCCGTGCACAAAACATTCAAGCTCCATTTCGGGGACCCTTTGTTTTATTTCGCTCACGTCCTCAAGGCTTGCTTCCCTTCCCAAAACTACGCGGGAAAAGCCTAAGTCCTTGTACACCCTTACGGCCTCATAGTTTATGCAGTTTGCCTGCGTACTTAAATGAAGCGGAATATCGGGAAAGTTTTCTTTTAAAATTCTGGCGGCTCCCAAATCTTGAACAATAAAGGCATCGAAAGGATATTGCTTAAAATATTTTGTCTCTTCTAAAAGTTTTTTTAAATCCTCATTATGAAACGAAATATTTATTGCACAATAAAGTTTTTTTGTTAAGCCCCTCTTTTTATACTCTTCTTTTAAAAGAGAAATATTTTTATATTCTTCTCCCGAAAAATTATCGGCCTTAGCTCTAAGCGAAAAGTTTTTTAATCCTATATAGGCTGCATCGGCTCCGTACTCCCATGCATAATCCAATTTTTCAAAATTGCCCGCAGGCGAAAGAATTTCCATTATTATTCCCCTATCAAATCGGCCTTATTTTCTATCACGGAGCCGTTATCAAAAAAGCCGGTTATTTTTTTTCCGACAGCTTCAACTTCAAGATGAGCATTAGCAAAGTAATCGGGTAAGGCATGAAACAAATGGGGCATATCATCAATTTTATCGAGCACAGCCACTCCTCCGGCCTTTTCGATTTTTTCGCAAAGCCTCATTGAATCATCTAAAAGAATTTCATTGCCCCCGCATTGAATAAAAACAGGAGGAAAGTTTTCAAAGTTTCCAAAAATAGGAGAGACAAGTTCATTGGTAAAGTTTTTTTCTTCAGTGTATAATTGGGCGGCACCCAGCAGAGCTTCTTGAGAAAACACAAAATCTTTTTTTTTGTTTGCGCTTAAGCCCTCGCTTGAACAGCTTAAATCCGCCCAAGGCGAAAATAAAACCAGTAAGGCAGGGAGGGGAAGCCGTTTATTCTTTAAATAATGGATTAGCGAAAGAATCAAGCCTCCGCCGGCCCCGTCTCCTGCAAGAATCAAATTTGCCGATTCAACCGTATGCGAGTCTATAAGTTTTGAATAAACCTTATAAATATCTTCAAAGGCGGCAGGAAAGGGATGTTCGGGAGCCGGCTTGTACTCGGGTAAATACAAATCGGCAGAAGCTTCATGAGCAAGGCCTGCACAAAAGGAACGGTAAGCCTTTTTTGTGCCGCTTATAAAAGAACCGCCATGGATATATAAGATTGCTCTTCCTGAAATTGCCATCTCGGGTCTTAATATATCGGTCTTTATTCCTCTAAACTCGGTTTCAGATATGTCCACATTGTTCGGCATATGAGGTGAATATAAAATATCATCATACTCAAAACGTAACTCGTCTATGGTATGTTTGCGGGAAAGTATGGCCTTTTTAAATTTCTTTTTTAATTCTTTTATATCCTTTAATCCGTTTTGCACCTAAATGTCTCCAGTTAATCGGTTTTTAATTATTAGTTTTAAGCTATCGATTAAAACTCATCAAGTTTGCGCAAATTCGCATAGATGCCGTTTAAACTTAAAAGCTCCTCGTGAGTGCCTCTTTCCATAATGCCTTCATCGGTAACAACCAAAATCCTGTCGGCATTTCTTATGGTAGAAAGACGGTGGGCTATAACTATTGTAGTCCTTTCCTCCGAAAGCTCTTCGATTGCCCTTTGAATTAAAATTTCGTTTTCGGTATCGAGGGCTGATGTTGCCTCATCTAAAATCAAAATCGGAGGATTTTTTAAAAAGACTCTGGCAATGGAAATTCTTTGTTTTTGTCCGCCCGAAAGTCTTACTCCCCGCTCTCCCACGTAAGAATCATAGCCTTCCTCCAAGCTCATAATAAAATCATGAATGTGGGCATTCTTTGCCGCTTCAATAATTTCTTCATCGGAAGCCTCCGGTTTTCCGTAGGCTATATTTTCTTTTATCGTCCCGCCGAAAAGATAAACATCCTGCTGCACAATCCCTATATTTTCCCTCAAGGACTTTAAAGTTAAGTCCCGAATGTCCTTACCGTCTATGCTTATTTTTCCGTTTAGTACATCATAAAAACGGGGAAGAAGAGAACATATCGTCGTTTTTCCGCCTCCTGAGGGGCCGACTAGGGCAAGGGTTTTTCCTGCCGGAATATCTATCGAAATATTTTTTAAGATTGTTGTAGTTTCATTGTAGCTGAAATCTACATTTTCGTATTTTATGTTCCCCTTTACGTCCTTTAGCTCGACGGCATCTTCTTTTTCGGTAATGTCAGGTGCCGTTTCTACAATCTGCAAAAAGCGTTTAAAACCGGCAGCTCCCTTTTGAAACATCTCGGTAAAATTGATAAGTAAATTTATCGGAGCGATATAAATATTTATGTACAAGACATAGATGGTCAAATCGGGAATTGTAAGTTCATTCTTTGCAACAAAAAAACTTCCGGCTAAAACCGTTACGATAAAAAACAGCCCCTGCAAAAGACCGTTTACCGCAAAAAACTCTCCCATCTGCCTGTAGTTTATATATTTAGAATGAACAAATGCCTCGTTTGCCGTATCGAATTTTTTACTTTCCAATTCTTCGTTTGCAAAGGACTGCACCACCCTTATCCCCGAAAGAGTATCCTGCACCTGCGAATTTATTCCGGCTATTGTTTTGCGGTTGAGCATAAAGATTTTACGCATCTTTTTGTTTTGAAAAAAAGTAAAGATGAACATAAGCGATGTAACCGAAGCCAAAATGAGGGTAAGCCTTACATTGATAAAACAAAGGAGCGAAAATGACCCTATTATTTTTAAAAAGGAAATAAAAAGGTTTTCGGGGCCGTGGTGTGCAAGCTCAGATATATCAAAAAGGTCTGAAACAATCCTCGAAATCATATCGCCTGTTTTGTTTTGATCGTAATATGAAAAGGAAAGCCGCTGCATGTGGTTAAAGAGGTCATTCCTCATATCCCTTTCCATACGGGCACCCATTATGTGTCCCCATGAAGTTATAAAATACTGGGCAAAGTATCTTATGATATAAAGCCCCAAAAGAATGGCTGCAATTATAAGCCCAAGATATACAATGGCCGAGGCTTGCACATCAAAACTAAAAATTGTCTTATCCGAAAAAAGCAAAACCTCGCCTCTTCTTATTTTTGGAATTATCCTTGTTAAATACCTTATCACCTGAGGAAAAACCAAGTCCACCGCAGACACCAAAAGAGCGCAAAATAGATCAAAGAAAAACAAGAATTTATAAGGCTTATAATAGGCCGCAAATTTTAAAAAGGTGCTTTTTTTATGCATGTTTTCGATAATATACGATAAACAAAAAAAAGTAAATAGGCGTTTTAAAAGGCGTGTTTAATTTAATCGCAAGGAAAGCAAAGACCGCTAAGATTTTTTTAAATGCTTCGAGGCTAAGACGCTTTTTCGGAAGAAAAATGTTGCGAACGGTGTCAATTAAAAAAATCTTTTCCCAAACATTGGAATCCGCCATTAAATTAAACATAAACCGCGAAGCCCGCAAAGCGCTGAGCTTCGCTCAACTTCGCAAAGGTAAATTAAAGAATATCTTAGAAAAGCCCCTTTTCAAGTTCCTCTGCGTCCCTTGCGGTTAAACATAAACCGCCAAGCCCGCAAAGCGCTGAGCTTCGCTCAACTTCGCAAAGAGTGAATTAAAGAATATCTTAGCAAAACTCCCTTCAAATTCCTTTGCGCCCCTTGCGGTTAAATAAAAAGAACTGCCCTTTTAAAATTGCTGTAAGTGTGCTATAATACAATAAGTGAGGAAACCGCTATGAGTACGTCAAATAGAAAATATAAAGACTCGGTGTTTGTCGATTTGTTCAGTGAAGACGAAAAAGCAAAAGAAAATTTCTTGTCGCTGTATAATGCCTTGCATGATACTAAACTTACGGCAATAGAGAACTTAAAAAATATCCGCCTCGATCAAGTCTTGTACATGACATTCTATAATGATGTTTCTTATCTTGTAGATAATAAAATAATAGTCCTTGCTGAACATCAGTCGACAATCAACCCGAATATGCCTTTACGCTGCCTTGAGTACATCAGCCGCCTTTATGAAACTCTATTTGAATCAAAAGAAAAATACAGCCGCAAACTCTTAAACATTCCTACTCCCGAATTTTATGTTTTTTACAATGGCGAGGAAGCCTATCCTTCTGATAAAAATCTGAAACTATCGGAGGCCTTTATAGAAAGAGGAACGGAAACTAATCTTGAATTGACTGTTAAAGTAATAAACATAAACCGGCAAAACCGCCATCCGGTATTGGAAAACTGCCGGACAATGCAGGAATACAGCATATTTGTGGAAACGGTGCGCAAGTGGAAAGAAATAGATGCTCAAAACGGTTTTGAAAAAGCCGTTGAAGAATGTATAGAAAACAATATTTTGCGTGAATATCTAAAACGCAAGACTAAGGAGGTATTGAACATGTTGTTAGCCGAATATGATTATGAAACCGATATAGCCGTACAACGTGCAGAAGAGCGTGAAATAGCCTTTGCCGAAGGAATTGAACAAGGAATTGAACAAGGGATTGAGCAGGGGATTGAAAAAGGCATACAGCAAGGCTTTGCCGACGGTTCGTACCAAACAAAACTTGAAACGGCAAAGTTGATGAAACATGCGAATTGTGAACTTGATTTTATTATGCAGATGACAGGCCTTACAAAAGAAGAAATCGAACAGCTTTAGAAAGTGCAGTAATCAATGGTTAATGTGTAATTGATAATAAAGAATTACACATAAGTTTCTTTCTTAATTTCATAAAAAAAATTCCTTTTCGCTCTCTGCGTCCCTTGCGGTTAAATTAAAAGAACTGCCCTTTTAAAATTGCTGAAGATATGGTATAATATGACAAGGAGGGCATAGTCATGACTACGTCAAACAGAAAATATAAAGATTCGGTGTTTGTAGACCTTTTCAGTGAAGATGAAAAAGCAAAAGAAAATTTCTTGTCGCTATACAACGCCTTACACAGTACGAACCTTCCGCTTTCATGCCCTGTAGAAAACATAAGGCTTGAAAACGTTATGTACATGAACATAATCAACGACGTTTCCTGCCTTGTAGACGGTAAAATCATCGTCCTCGCGGAACACCAATCGACAATAAACGAAAACATGCCGTTACGCTTTTTAGAATACATCGCGCGTCTCTATGAAAAGTTGCAAGCACCGACAGACAGATATTTAAGAAAGCTGTCAAAAATACCTACACCTGAGTTTTATGTCTTTTACAACGGCACGGAAGATTACCCTGAAACTACGGTTCTAAAACTGTCTGATGCATTTATAACAAAACTTGAACACGCCCCGCTGGAACTGACGGTGCAGGTTTTAAACATCAACACGGACAAAGCAAATAAAGTCTTAGCAGCCTGCAAGCCGCTTGAAGAATACAGTCTATTTGTGAAAGAGGTAAGAAAACAAACCCAACTGGACTCAGAAAACGGTTTTACCAATGCGGTAAAAATATGTATAGAAAAAGGAATCTTAAAAGAATACTTACAGAGAAAATCACGGGAGGTAATCAATATGTTAGTAGCAGAATACGATTATGATACAGACATCGCAGTACAGAGGGAAGAAAGTTTAAGGATAGGTATCCGGCAAGGAGTACAACAAGGCTTTGCCGACGGTTCATACAAAAAAGCTCTTGAAACGGCAAAGTTGATGAAACATGCGAATTGTGAACTTGATTTTATTATGCAGATGACAGGCCTTACAAAAGAAGAGGTGGAAAGCGTTTGAACCCGAATCTCTCCGCTATATTACTGACAGCACTTTTGCAAATAGGCGGAGCAGATGCAAGAAGTTAGGCAAAAAAGTACCGCAGGCGTATCGGGTATACGTCGAGGACACTTTTTTGCCGTGTGACGCAGTAGATGCCCGCATATTTGCAAAAGAGAGGTAATAAATATGTTAGTAGCAGAATACGATTATGATACAGACATCGCAGTACAGAGGGAAGAAAGTTTAAGGATTGGTATACAACAAGGTATTAAACAAGGCTTTGCCGACGGTTCGTACCAAACAAAACTTGAAACGGCAAAAAACTTAATCGGGTTAAGATTGCCGATTGAAGATATAGCACAAGCGACCGGCCTTACAAAAGAAGAAGTGGAAGCGATTAATTAATGTGTAATTGATAATGTAGAATTACACATAAGTTTCTTTCTTAATTTCATAAAAAAAATTCCTCTGCGCCCCTTGCGGTTAAATAAAAAAAATCTTTCCCCTAAAGGTTGAAATCTGCGTATAAACATGCTATACTTCACAGTAATGACAGATAAACGCTCAGTCGGCAGTTATACACATTCTCACAAAAAAAATGCAATGTCAAAACATAAAATTTTGACAAGTTTTGCAAAAATACCGTGCAAAGCACCGTGCAAAGCACTTGACACGCTTGACAACGCTTTCATAATTTTTGCGGCAAGCGGCAAGCGGCAAGCGGCAAGCGGCATAAGTGCGCAGTCTGCCCAAATAAAAATACACCCAAAAATACGATTTTCTCAACCGATAACACGCACAAGACAGGATTACCGTCTTCGTGCGTTTTTTACATTACACCGTTTAATAAACCGCAAGGAACGCAAAGCGTTGAGCTTCGCTCAGCTTCGCAAAGAAATAATAGGAACGTCCTACGGATTGAGACTCATCAATCCAAAATGAATAGGGGAGGAACGGCACTTTTTCGGATAAAAGTTCCTTAACCTCGAAACTTCGTTGGTTGTTACTCTCTCCTATGGCCCCACCTTTCTTCAAAAGAACCGCTTAGGGGTTCCACCCCTAAGAACCCCGCCTATAAACGGGGTTTCCAAAGGGGTGTCCCCTTTGGCAGCGCGGGAAGGAGAGAGAGGGTTTTAGGGAGAGAGAGGAAACCTTGCTCTGAACGAGGTGTCCTCTCTCTCCCTAAGAAAACCGAGGGGTCTAAGGGGACACCTCCCCTTAAAAACAATTTTTAGGAGGCAAAGAGATGTTAAAGTATTCACTACGAGAAAACTTACTCACCCCTGCGCCGGACGATTACATGGCGCAGGCACAGGATGTGCGCTCGTACACCCTTGACGAGATTATCGACCTTATGATGCAAAAAGGTTCCACGCTCACGAGGGCCGACGTTGCGGCTGTACTGCAAATCTACGGCGAAGTATGCGCCTCGCTCATTGCAGACGGATCGGCGGTCAACACCCCGCTTATGAATACCTCTTTGAGCATTTCAGGCGTGTTCAACGGGGCGAACGACTCTTTCGACAAAAAGCGGCACACGGTAAACTTAAACCTAACCGCCGGCTCCCTTTTGCGCGAGGCTGTTACAAAAGTCAAATGCGAAAAAACCGAAGGAGCGAGCACCGGCCCCTACATCACCGAAGTCGCCGACATCGTTTCCGGCAAGGTAAACGAAGTACTCACTAAAGGCGGAGTAGTTCAGTTAGTAGGAAGCCGTCTTAAATTCGACGCAAAAGACGCCTCTCAAGGCATCTTCTTTGTGCCCGAAACGGGAGCCCCCGTCCGTGCAGCCGTAACCGCCGAAAACAAGCCTGCCCGCCTTATGGCCATAATCCCCGCCGATTTAGCAGCAGGCAACTGGTACATCGAAGTGCGCACAAAGATGATCGGTTCATCGCAAAAAAGCAAAACCCTTAAAACGGGCAGATTCGATAAACCGCTTACGTGCACCGCTTAAACAAACGGTTCTACGGCAGGCAAAGATACTAATCTACGTCAGCCGTAGTACATAATCTGCGCCGGCCGCAGATTATAAGCTTCGTCAGCCGTAGAACACAGTCTACGCCTGCCGTAGTACATAATCTACAGCAGACGTATTGTAATCGAAACGTCCTACTGGATTGGGACCCGTCAATCCAAACAAAATAAGGAGATTTTTATAATGAAACAAATTAATTTAAGACGGGCAGTAAACCTTACTGCATTGGTATTGGCAGCAGGACTGCTGATAGGATTGACAGGCTGTAAGCCTAAAGTAGACCCTAAGTATAATTACAAGGTAGAACATTTGCAGCAAAATATTGCAGACGATAATTACACCTTGTACGAAACGGAAACATTAAGCGGCAAGGCCGACGAAACTACCTCTGCAGCAGCTAAACCATACGCAGGTTTTACTGCTCAAGGTTTTAGTCAAGCGGCAATAAAGGCTGACGGCTCCACTGTAGTGCAAATTAAGTATGACAGAAAAACAATCACTCTTAAACTTAATTTAGACGGCGGAACTACGACCACACCGCTTACGGACGGAGAAGACTCTACAAAGCTCCTAACAGGAAAATTCGGAGCAAAAATACCGGAGCTTACAAACTTGAAAAAAGACCCCCTTATTTTTGATGGCTGGGAACCGGAACTCCCCTCTACATTTCCGGCTTTACCGGCTGAAACCTACAAGGCCCTATGGGCTACCAAGTACAGAATTACCGTAAAAGGAGATGAAAGAACAGTCATATCCGAAAATATACTAACAATCGATCAGGGTAAAACGTGGAACGATATAAAAGCTGAGGCAACAGGCAAAGTAAGCTTAACAACCGAATGGAATAACGAAGATAATAACGGAGATTATGGCATCTATGAGTGGAGGCTCGGCGATGAAAACGGAATAAAACTTGTCGATACCTACCCAATAGACAAACACATGACCGTATACGCCGTAACCAACTATACCCGATTTAATATTAAAGGAAAAGCACTTGAAACGGTAAATGATAAGGGCTACAACGGATCAAAACCTAAAGGCAAGATAATAATCCCGGAAGGTATTACCGGAATAAGAACTGATCAGTATGATACGGGCTATGACGGAGCTTTTTATAATTGTACCGGCATAACAAGTATCAGTCTGCCTGCAAGCCTTACGTATATAGGAAGAAGAGCTTTTTGCGGTTGTACGGGTTTACAAACTATAAACCTGCCTGCAAGCCTTAAGTCAATAGGCAGGGAGGCTTTTGTGGATACAAATTTAGAAAGTGCCGTCTTCGAAGACCCAACAGGGTGGCGTAGGTATGGCTACAGTGGAGGATATCAGGATATAGTTGCAAACGATTTAAGGGATCCTTCAAAAGCGGCAAAGTATTTATGCAAATATGAGGGCGGTTATGCTCTTTTCATCTGGAAGAAAGATTAAAATCAATCGGTAATTTGCAGTGGGGATGTCTCAAAAGTTTGTTACTTTTTCGCCATCCCCGACGAGTTTAAAATTAAGTCTTTGTACAGTAATGACTTAATTTTAAACATCGCATATAAAATCAAGGAAACTGTCCAAAAACTGAAGTTTTTGGACAGCCCCATTATGAGAACAACAACCCCGACACACGAATAAAAGGAGAAAAAAGGATGTGTGAAAATAGAAAAAAAGAAGATAATAATATTTGTCCCAATTTATGCTGCTGTATAATTTTTACTGTATCAAATATAGTTCTTATAATCGCTTTTGTAACTTTGTATATATTCCGCAAAAATGACTGGGAGGTTGAGGTATTTATAATCTGTTCAATTATCACAGTTGTTATGTCGGTTTTAAATATTTTATTCTGTATTCTAAATTTTTTATATTATAAAGAAAAGAATAAAAACCATTTATTAACCGAAGCCTATGACAAAGCTCTTAAAAAATTAGAAGATGACAGGGATAAACATATGGTAGATACACCTAAAAAAGATATAGACAAAAAAAGAAAAATATCAGGAAACCAATGAAAGTTCACAAGCCCAAAATCTTAAACCTGCCGAAAAAACTATTACTATCAATCGGTATTACAAAAAAACCGTCGCCAAAATATTCGAAACTTATTGTAAAAACATCACTGCAAAATAAGGAGCTCTTTTATGGCTGATACAACAAAGAATGAAAAGGATAGACCCACCGCAAAGGATATGTACGATTACCTTTGGCGGGGCAGGGATTTTGAGCTTAAACATCTTTGGCAGAGGTCTGTTTTTCTTGCAGTTTTTTTACTGGGCATTGCAAGTGCCTATGCCCTTTATATAAAAGACATTTTTATTCCCAACTTAAACCCAAATCAAATTACCGCAACACTTAATGCGGTCAAAAAAGAGGTAGACGGCTCAACGAAGTATACACTAATCATAAACCCAAACAGTAACCTCGAAATTAAGGATTCAATAAAAAAAGATAAGCCGTTTTCGGCACTTTTTATGCCGGGTGCGGTTCCAATCGTCATCTGTCTTTTAGGTATAATCTTTTCGGTGCTCTGGATTATCATGGGCAAGGGCTCAAAGGCTTGGTACGAGCTTTATGAAAGCAATTTAGCAGCGATGAGCGATAACCCTCTGTTTTGGAAAGACAAAGCCGAAGCCGAATCGGCTCTTGATAAAATCTTTTGCAATAAAAAAACCGGAAGATACACCGAATATGTTTTTGGGCATCTTAAAAATCGCCATAACGACCCTATAGATAAGAATCTCCTTTCGACCGTTGCAGGCTCTTTTTCGGTTTCTAAGGTCAACATAATGATAGTCATAATAAGCCTAAAGTTTTTTATCCTTGCCCTATTTTTCCACATTTATTGGCTTTGTAAAAACCTCTTTACCGACCCGCTGCCGCCCATTCTCATCATCTTCCCTATAACGGCCATATTTCTCTTTTTGCTTTTTAGCCGCTTAAAGAAAAAACTCGGCTCCTCATATTTTGATAATTAGAAAATTTGTAATGGGTAATTTAATTACAAATTGCCCATTACCGATTAGTCATTAATTTAAATCTTAAACTTCTTAACCTCATCCGCCAGGTTTTCAATGCTTATCTTATTTTTTTGAGTAATTTCGTTTACTTCCTGTACTGCATTATTTATCTCGATAACGCCGGCAGCCATTTCGTTCATTCCGTCGGTAATAACCCGTGTAAGACCGTCCAGCTTTTGCATTTCTTCGGCAGTTTGCTCGCCGCCTCTTAACATTTCGGCGGAACCTTCTTTTACTTCTACCGTTACGGCATTGATGTCGCGGATAGCGGCAAGCACTTCTTTACTGCCGTTTTCTTGTTCCCTCATCGCTTCGGTTAAACTATTACTCATCGTCTTTACTTCTTCGGAAAGCGAGAAGATGGTATTAAACTTTTCTTCAACGGTTTTGGAAGAAGCCGACAAGACTTCAATTTCGTTGCTTAAGGTTTTTAATACGGCGGTGATGGTCTTACCTTGAGCAGCGGAATCCTCAGCGAGTTTTCTTATTTCATCGGCGACGACTGCAAAACCTTTTCCGGCTTCGCCTGCGTGGGCAGCCTCGATTGCGGCATTCATCGCAAGGAGGTTTGTCTGGCTTGCAATGTGCTGAATAACGCTTGAAGCCTCTAAAAGGCTGCCGGATTCTTCGGCTATTTTTTGCGTGATTGTATTTGAAGTTAGCACGGTGTCTTTTCCGTCGGCGGTTGCCGTCGCAAGGGTTTTAATGGCACCGTCGCTTTTTTCAAGAGTTTGAGTAATTGAGCCGATGTTTGCAACCATTTGTTCTACCGAAGCCGAGGAACGGGCGACGCTTGCCGCCTGCAGTTCTATTCTGTCATCAAGTTTTTTTATCGTATTGATAATTTCTTCGACGGTTGCCGATGTCTGGCTAACACTTGCCGCCTGAGTAATAGCTTGCTGTTTAATACCTTCAACGTTTGCACTTATTTGGTTTACTGCGCTTGCAGTCTCCGTCATATTACCTGCAAGCTCGTCACCGATGCTCTGCATTGTTCCGGCATTTAAATCCACAGATTTAATAGAAAGACGTATTTTTTCGATTGTTTCGTTAAAATATTCCGACAGCTGCGTAACCTCATCGTTTCCGATAAGCGGAAGCTGAACGGTTAAGTCGCCTTCGCCTTGCGCAATATCCCTAAGAACATTCACGGCGGTCTGCACGGGACCTACCATCTTTGTAGAAATAATAAACGATATAACTATTGTTACAAGCAGTATTATAATAACTGAAATTATGATTGCGCGTGTCAGCGTATTAAGCGAAATTAAGAATTCGCTTACAGGAGCCCGTATAACGATCGTCCATCCGCTCCTTTCCATTTTTGCATAAGCGCCGATATTTTTTTCTCCGTCAAGCGTGTAATAACCTACTCCCGGCTCTTGGTCCTGCAAGGCCTTTTTTTGGAATGCGGCAATGGAAGCAAACTCGCTATTCTTTTCCGCAAGTTTTTGATAATTGACAAAACCGGAAACAAGCTTATTGTCCCTATGTGCAATAATGGTTCCGTCTTTACTCATCATGTAGCAGTAACCGGTTTTACCGATAACAAGCTCTTTAATATCTTCCGACAAAATAAGCCCTTGAAGCCCTGCGCACATAACACCCGAAATTTCACCGTCTGTGTTGTAAATCGGCAAAGAAAAAACGACGTGAATCTTACCCGTATCCGGAGAAAGATAGGGTTCCGAAATAAAATAGTTTCCTTCAAGAGCCGTCTTATACCAATGTCTGTCTGCAACCGAAACCACTCTTCCGTCCATATAATATGTATTGCCGTTTAAGTCGCATATATTTAAAAAAGCTCCATCGTTATCAGAGGAGAGCTCCTGCTGCAGCCGTGCGGATTTTTGAGGATATGACAAACTATCATCATTTAAATCGGGAATACGGGCAACGCCTCTTAAATACTCAAAATCGACATCTATTATGCTTTCCACAAGGGTAGCAATATCGTCAGCCTTATCCGTTAAGCGTTCTTCGACATCTCTAATCATTGCCTTTCTAAAGGTATACCACGATACGGAGCCCTGTATAACTCCGCCCAACATAATCAATAATCCGAAAACAATCAATAATTTTTTCCGTATTGAGAAATGCTTTTTCTTTTTCATATTAACCTCATCCAGTTTAACATTTTAACGGTTTGAGTATATACAAAAATATAAAATATATCAATTATCCCCTCGTAAAAAAAAATTAGTTATTGAAGACTTTCTTAATTTAAGTATAATAAGAATCTCTAAAAAATTGAAGTTTTGAGAGGTTCTATGAGCTTTGAAATTGAAACAAGAGCCTTGCCTCTGTGAGAAATGGAATTTTTTTCTTCAGAAGTAAGTTCGGCAAAAGTTTTGCCTAACTTTTCCACAAAGAATATCGGATCGTAGCCGAAACCGCCCGCCCCTGACGGAGCTTCGCTTATAGTTCCTTCACATATTTCCTGAACCGAATAAAAGCGGTTTTCGTTTAAAAGAAAAACAATGCAACATGCAAAAAAAGCCGAGCGCTTTTTTACTCCCTTTAGCTCATTAAGAACCTTGATAATACCGGCCTCAGCTGAAACATGCTCTCCTTCAATGGAACCGTATCGGGCGGAATGAACACCCGGGGCTCCGTTTAAAAAGTCGACACAAAGGCCGGAATCATCTGCAAGAACCGGAGCTTTTACAATATCATAAAGAGCTTTCGCTTTTATCATTGAGTTTTCAAAAAAAGTACTTCCTGTTTCTTCAGGATCAAATTCCATACCTTCATCTTTAGGTAAAACAATCCTATGAGACGGAAGCAGCTCTTGAACTTCCCGCTTTTTGTTTATATTTCCTGATGCCAGATATATCTTCATGGCCGGAAGTATACCAAATTTTTAAAACCTTTGCAATATTTTTATCGATTGTTCCCTTGTATACATTTATGTATTTTTGTATATCCCTGCTGCTGGGCGATTTTAATTGAACCTTATTTAATTTTTTTGACTTTTGCCATAAATAGCGGTTATGCTTTAACGAAAAACAAAGCTTATCAAGCTGGCATTTTGTATTATGAGTATGGAATAAAAGATATCTAAAAAGCTGAATCTTTACATAATACCTGTTTCTATTACAAATGCAGTTATTTATTTTTTCAAAGCGTTTAAAACAAGCCGTTTTTAAATCTTGAATGATAGAACATAAAAGCTCAGGAGCAATCTTAATTTCCGCAGCGATTTTGTCTATTAAATCATCATCAAGAAAAAAGCAAGCCTTACAAGCCAGTAAAAAAATTTTTCTATGCTCTAAGGGCATATTAAAATAAAGAGTTCTTCTATTTTCCAGTTCTTGTTTGGAAATTTTACATTCGGGCAAAAGAGAATTCGGCTTTTGTATTTTACAGTACTTAGATTCAGGTTCGGCAACATAAAAATTAAAATTTTCATCTAAATCATATTCTCCCATAAGGTGCTCCCATCTTGTGCCCTCTTGACCGGCTATAACGGTATCATTTATCTCACGCCTTATATTTTTACACTTAAAGGTTAAATAATAAAAATGCAGATGATTGGTTAGATAGGTATAAAAACTTGATAATGAAGGCTTATAATTTTTTAAAATTTTAGGAATTCTATAATAAAATTGAAATAAAAAATCACTACGCAAATCCTCATCTTTAAAATATACCCCGAATTTTTCCAAATTTACATAAACAATTTCAAAAATTTCCATTACAATTTTTTCTTTTATTGACGAATTTGTGTTACCGCTATTATAGGTATTGACAAATTCTTCTCCTTTTTCTAAACTTATAATCACTTTTTATCTCCTTTTAACTTTAAATAATATATTTTTACAAGCAAAAAGGGTGCCAAACATAAATAGCAAATAAAGATGGAGATTGTTTGATTTTTATAGAATAGAAAATTAGTTTTATGCTTTTTTTTCCGGACTGAAAATAGTATCATTAAAAAAATGAGAATTTCCATAAAAAGGTTCGGAATATAAGTCTTAAAAATACAAAAAAGTACCGATAATCAATAATGGGGAATAAAGCGATGATAAAAAAAAATACTGAAAAAGACTCACGGATAAGCAGCATAACTTTTTATTCAAAAGAGCAGGTACAGTGCCCCGTGTGCAGTACAAAATTTAAAAGAGAAGAACTACACTCCGGCGGAGGGAGACTTATAGCAGGAGATCTGACCGACGAATTACGCCGGCTTTATGAACCTTCGGCAAAATACGGTGAAATATTTCCGGCCGTGTACAATTTAACGGTATGTCACAAGTGTCTTTATGCGGCCTTTCCTCAAGATTTTTCAATTCCTTCCCGTCCCGTTATCGAAAAACTTTTTGAAAATACGGAAGTAAGATATGATGCAATAAAAGGTCTTTTTCACAATGTGGATTTTACAAAACCCAGAGGCTTAAAAGAAGGAGCTGCTTCCTATTACCTTGCCATTTTATGCTATGAATTGTTTGAAGAAAAATTCTCCCCTACAATCAAGCAGGCTATATGTGCAATAAGAGCGGCTTGGCTTTTTAACGAGCTCGGCAAAAAATATCCTGAAGAAAATTACAAATATGTTTCGGATCTGTTTTACCAAAAAGCAACGTTCCTTTACCGCCGTGCCCTTGAATTGGAATCAAGCGGGACAGAAATAATAGCAGGCTTAAAATCATTCGGCCCTGATGTGGATAAAAACTACGGCTATGACGGCATAATCTATCTTTCTGCCCTTCTTGAATATAAATACGGCCAAAAACTGGACATGGAAATGCGTCTAAAGCGTTTGGATTATCAAAAATTTGCCCTTGCAAAAATGTTCGGTTTAGGTAAGTCAAGTAAAAACAAGCCAGGCCCGATTTTGGAAGCTGCAAGAAATCTCTATGATACACTCAAGGTAGAGCTAAAGGATGTGGATGATTAATGGAAGCCCCTCAAAATCAAAAAAACATTCTCCTTACCCTCTCATATGACGGTACGAATTTTTGCGGATGGCAAAAACAGACCAGAGAAGGAACTGAAACCTTCCGTACGGTTCAAGGAGAATTGGAAAAAGCCCTAGCCAAAATTCATAAACACCCTATCGAAACAAACGGCTCCGGCCGCACTGATTCAGGAGTACACGCAGCCCGTCAAGCCGTAAACTTTTTTAGCGATATAAAAAGCATGACGGCTTCAAATTTTTTGCCCGCCCTTAACTCAATTTTGCCCAGAGACATAAGGGTTATGGAAGCAGCTGAAGTGTCCCCCCTATTACATGCACGCTTTAATGCTCTTTCAAGGACATACCGCTATAAAATCAAATGCGGCAAAACAATCTTTGCCCACGAGCAGCCCTATACTTGGCACATAAGGCGGTACCCTGATATATGCAGCTTAAACGAAATGGCTTCCTGCCTTTCGGGAGAATTGGACTGCACGGCTTTTTCGGCAGCAGGAGACCAAAGCCTAAGCAAGTCCCGCTATATCAAAAAGGCGGTCTTTTTTATCGAAAACGATTATCTTATTTTTGAAATCCGAGCAAACGCCTTTTTATGGAAGATGGTACGTTCAATAGTGGGAACTCTTTTACATTTAGAAGAAATAGGCGCTTCCAAAAAAGATTTTAAGGACATTTTAGAATCAAGGGTGAGAGAAAAGGCAGGCCCCACCGCTCCGCCCCACGGTCTTTTTTTATGGGCAATAGAATATCCTAAAGACCTGCTTAAACCACCGCAAAAGACTTTTTAATAGGCAGTAAAGCTAATTACTCTTAAAACGGTCATACCGGTTTACGGCATTTGAAATAACAAAAAACACAATAACGATTCCAAAAATTACAAAATAAGAACCTATAGAAAAAAACATATTATAAAGACCGTGCATACCCCATGTAAAGATAAAAGGCTTTATAAGTTTCCTTCTCTTCTGTACCATACTTATTTCAAGATAATATACACCCAAACCTGCATGTAAAATATTTGAAGTCAAACTTCTAATCCAAATTGCTTCCGGATAACGCACCGCATAAGCAAGATTCTCAAAAGATGCAAAAATTAAACCGTAAAAAACGGATAAAAGCATTAAAATCCTTATATTTGTCCTGGTTTCGGCCGGAGTAATTTCATCCATACTCTTCATCTTATCCGCCCAAAGCAATTTTACAAAAATATAAAAAAGGAGGGTCTTAACGGCTTCTTCCGGCAAGGCAGAGTGAATAAAAGAATCAAAAAGAATACCATATCCAGCTTTTTTTAAAAAATTTTGAGACAAAAAATATATAAGGGTCTGCATTAAAATGGAAATAAGAACAGCAAAAAATGAAAACAAAAAAATATATAATAAAGGTTTAACCGATAAATTTTCTTTTTTCCTAACAATAAAAGCCCAAATAATTGCAAGGGCAAAGGAAGAAAACATGATTGCGGCAATCTGCATATTTGTCAGCATACATTGAAAAAGAATTAAATTCAAGAGGCAACAAGCCCTTTATTTTAAGATAAAAATAACTTATAATACTATTTAAGGGAGATATGATAAACAGTTCGGCACAAATGGTGCCTCACTGTTTATCTTCGAGTTTGCCTTTCGGCAAACGTCGCATTATGGGAGAATTTATGTCTAAAGAAGAAGATTATGATAAGCTTTTTGAGTCAATAATGAATGCAAAACATCTGACAGCCTTTACAGGGGCAGGAATAAGCACCTTAGCCGGAATCAAGGACTTTAGAGGAAAGGACGGCCTTTATAAACAGCCGAATACCGAAAAAATGTTCGATATAGATGTTTTTTATAGGGATCCTTCAGTTTATTACAGCATGGCAAAAGAATTTATCTATGGATTAGATGATAAAAGGCCTGCCGTAGTGCATAACGTCCTTGCAGAGCTTGAAAAAAGGGGAATTCTAAAGGCCGTAATAACCCAAAACATCGATTTACTCCACCAAAAAGCAGGCAGTAAAAATGTCATTGAGGTACACGGTTCTCCATCGGTTCACTATTGTATAAATTGTTCTTACACCGAAACCTTTGAAGAAGCCGCAAAGACAGCTAAAACGGGAGAAGTACCGAGATGTCCCAAATGCGGAAGCCCCATAAAACCGGCAATAACCTTTTTTGGAGAAGCTCTGCCTCAAAAAGCTCTGATAAAAGCAGAAATGGAAGCCTCTAAGTCTGATTTTATGCTGGTTTTAGGTACCAGTCTTTTGGTTTATCCTGCGGCAGCTCTTCCGGCCTATACTTTAAGAAACGGAGGTAAGATAGCAATAGTAAACAATCAGCCCACACAATTTGACTCCTATACGGACCTTTTATTTGAGGATTTGGAAGAAACTTTTGAAAAAATCGATAAAAAATTAAAAAATTTATAATTTTTTTCCAAATTCGCTTGACAAAAAAGTAAGAATATGGTAACTTACATTCAGGCACAGATTGCGGGTAGTTATCCAAAATTACCTGCGTAAAGCGTTCATAAAAGTATTTATATGTGAATGGTTTATACTCTATTTTAATCGCCCCGGTCCGCATACTCCCGGGGCGATTTTTTTGTTTTATTCTAAATATAGAATTCAAAATTATGAAATTTAAGATTTAAGACCTTAAAGCCGATAGTTAAAATGAGAAAAATTTATCATAAATAGTAGAAAAGGTATTTATTTTTTTTTATTTATGTGGTAGGATTATTCTATGGAAAAAGATAAAAAAATAATTGTTGATTCAGAAAAAATTGAAACGGCCATTCGCTTAGGTGTACCTATAGCTATAACTTCGTATACCCTGCCTAAAGAAACGGAAATTTATATTAATGACGTTATTTCCGAATTTTTAAAACAGCTTCATTGTTCCGATATTACGGACTATATCGTATACTACACAAACGAGCTTACAACAAATGCAAAAAAAGCAAATACAAAGAGGGTCTATTTTAAAGAAAGAGGCTTAGACATCTCTGATTCAGAAGATTATGATCAGGGAATGAAGGACTTTAAAGAAGATACAATCTCAAACATGGACCATTATCTGGATCTTCAAAAAAAAGCAGGACTCTATGTAAAATTATCTCTACAGCTAAAAAAAGATAATATAGTCCTTGAGGTCAGCAATAATTCGGCTCTAACCCGTCAAGAATTTAAAAGAATTTTTGACAAAATAGTCAGAGCAAGACAATTCTCTTCATTAGACGAAGCGTTCACACAGGTTTTAGACAGCACAGAAGGAGCCGGTTTAGGCCTTGTAATAATGGTTCTAATGCTTAAAAAAATGGGACTGGATGAAAAGGCTTATCAAATAGATGTCTTAGACGGCATAACTGTAAACCGTGTTACAATCCCCCTTAAATTGAAGTTAAAAAAAGAAGCGGAGCCTCTCACAAAGGCCATTGTAGAATATATCAACGAAATACCGCAATTCCCTGAAAATATCATGCAAATACAGAGGGCTATTAACGATCCCGAATCGAAAATGCAGAAGATTGCACAACTTATAAGCAGCGATATCGGTTTAGCAACAGACCTTCTAAAACATGTAAACTCCGTAGCATTCGGCCTTGCAAAACCATGTATGAACATTGTAGAAGCCGTTAAATTTGTAGGTTTGCGCGGAATACAGAATTTGCTGTACTCAATGGGAACCATTAAAATACTGGAAACGACGGAAAACGAACAAAAGCAAATTTGGGAAAATGCCTACAGACTGGCTTTTTTCTCCTTAAATGTTGCAAAACTTACGGGAAAAAGGACTGTAGTTGACGATGCCTATATTTGCGGTCTTCTCCATGACCTTGGAAAGATTATACTCGGTTCAATGTATCCTGAATTGGTAGTAAAGTTGGCAGAAATCCAAGCTGAGAGAAACATACCTCCTCAAGTTATGGATATGATTATGAGCGGAATGGCACAGGCCGAAATAGGAGCAACTCTTGCAGAAAAGTGGAACTTCCCCGAACCTATAATAGTAACAATAAGGTATCAGGATAACTTCGAAAATGCCCCCGAAGAACATAAGGACTTAGTCGAAAGCGTTTGTCTTGCAGATTTTATGCTTAACTTTTCTCAGGGAAAAATAGAATACTATCAAATTCCTGAAGTCCTGCTAAAAAGATTTAAAATAAAATCCGAAGAGCAACTTAAAAATCTTTGTGCACGCTTTGAAGCAGCCTTTGAAAAATAAGGGCAGAAAAAAGTTTATCTAATATCGGGGAAAAATTCTTTTATAATTTCGCCGTAATCTTTGCCGTAATATAGGCAGCCGTACATAATGGCTGCAGATAGGATATTTCTACCGTAGCCTCTTGTTTCCGCATAAGCGAGGCTCTCTAAAAATAAATCCATCGGTAAGCCGTCGGCTTGCCTTACCCAACGCTTTACCGCATTAGGACCGGCATTATAAGAAAAAAGAGCATGCATAATTTTTCCGCCATTGCGGCGTATCATATCCGAAAGATAGAAAGCCCCAAAGCGGATATTTGTATCGGGATTGTTTAGGTCATAAGTTTCCAGCTGCAGGCGGCGGGCAATGTCGGCGGCAGTGGGCTTCATGAGCTGGGCAAGACCTATAGCCCCTGCATGGGAAACAACTTCCGGCTTAAAATAACTTTCACTCCTGAGCAGGGCATATAAAAGATACTCCGGTAGGTTGTATTCTGCCGCATAGCGTTTAACCGATTCCAGCCAAGGACGCGGATACATTAATTTTAAATGCTCTTCATTAAATTGAGAACCTTCAGAGTTGACCGCAAAAGTCATAACCCTCATCGAATCGGCATAATAGCCGTTTTCAGATAAAACTTGCGCAAAAAAAGCGGCTTCTTTTGCACTGATTTGAGGGTATAAAAGAGTAATCTTTTGATAAATTTGAGAATAAAGTTTATATTTTATAAAACCTTCTAAAATTTTAATAGAATCTTCATCCGAAAATTCCGTATTCGATTTTCTTTTATAATTTTGTTTGCAGGCAGACAAGGCCATGGGGACGCCAAGCCTATAAGCAGCCATAGCCCTATAATAAAAGGAATTATGATTTTTTTCATAGACTTCAAGGTAAAGTTTTTTTGCCTCTTCGGGTATACTTTTTGAGCCGGCAAGTATATAGGTAAGGCGGGCTTGTGCCGTCAATAGATTGGTTTTTTGAACGGCTTTTTGAAGTTTTTCAAGGCTTTTCCAATCCTGTAAAATGACCAGTTTCATACAGGCATGAGCTGCAAGCTCTTCATAAATGGAACTATTTTTCCATGAAGGGGCCGATGCACAGAGTTCTTCCAAAAACACCTTAAATGACCTATTTTTTTCTATATCGAGAATGTACCACAGGGCAATATCATAATCGTAAGGTTGAGGCGGATAAGTTTTAGCTTTTTTAAAAAGTAAAAGAGATTTTTCCACATTATCTTTGCCTCCCATTTTTAAGCGCATTCGGGCTGCATAAAATGCATACATGTATTTTTGTAGGATATAATCTGAAGGTTTTGCAGATTTTTTTTCGTAAAAATCAAGCCGATTTTCAAAAAGCAGAACATCGGAGGCATAATCTTCCGAACCGGATAAGGCAGCCTTTCCCAAATCCGATAAGACCATTCTATGTTCAAGATTAGGATTACTTTCTTCTTGAATTAAGGGCTTAAAAATTTCCCAAGCATCTTTAAAGGCAGAATCAAAGACAAGTTTTCTGGCCTGACAGACATTAAAAAAATCATCTCCGCAGCTTTTTAACTCATCTTTATTTTTTTCGAGATTTTTTAAGCCCTCAATAATCTCTGCATCAAATTTCTGTGTGCTAAGATACTCAGGCAAGGACATGTCCATTTTTTTAAAATTTCCCGATAAGAATAGAAGTCTTTGAATTTCTTCCCTTATTGTTTGATTTTCTAATTTATTGTCTAATTGGATAGCTTCGGGTAAAGCAAGTTTTTTTTCAAGTATTTTAAGTTTTTCTTCAGTGGATAAAAGAGAATAAAGCTCATCATCGGCCAGTTTTTTATAGGGCATGGGGACATTTTTTACTGCGTACTCAAAATAAGCCCTAGCCGATTCATCATATATTTTTTTATCCGAAGCCCCTACACTCGCCTTTTTAACGGCAAGACCTATGTAGTACAAGGATGAAGGATCGGTATTATACAGCTTCTTTAATTCCAAAGGTTGGGGCCTTAAAAAACGATAAAAATTCTCTGAATAAAGGTCACCAATCAAGCGGGCTTCTTCCTCTTTATCGTAAGAGCCCGCACAGGAAACGCTGCAAAGACAAAGGAATAAAAAGAATAAGATTAAAGCAATGCGGTTAAATTTAGAAGTTATAAGACTATCCTCTTAAAAATTATTTAGGCGGAATATCTATATAAGTCCCTGCTATAATCAAGTTCGGATTTTTTATTTTGTTGTAATCCGCTATTTTTTTATAGAGCCAAGGAGTTTTATAATAGGTTTCGGATAAATCCCAAAGAGTATCACCCCATTTAACCTTGTACCGTACCGCACCGCCGGAATTTACGGTTGTCTTTTTTTGAGCTTCAGCCTTTTTTTTGGCCTCCGCTTTTTGTTTAGCTTCTTCTTCAGCTTTCTTTTTAGCCTCTTCTTCGGCCTTCTGCTTAGCTTCTTCTTCAGCCTTCTTTTGAGCTTCGGCTCTTTGTCTTTCTTCTTCCGCTTTACGTTTAGCTTCGGCAGCGGCTTTTTCTTCGGCATTTTCTTGCGGAACAATAGAGGTGGTAGCATTTACATCTTTTTTAGGCTCTTGCACCTGTTCAACTTTTTCAGAGGCGGAAGCTATCTTATCCTTATCGGCAAAAGGCATTTTTTTTGTTAAAAGGAGAATGGCAAAGACCAAGGCCGTTATACAAAGAATTATTATTACAATTATAAGCCAAAGGGGCATCTTTTTCTTTTCCGATTTTTCTTCATTGTGAGCATAAAGCTGAGAATGGGTCTGAGATTCTTCCTCATCAGGTTCATCCATTGAAGAAGATTCACCCGGTACCATAAAATCATCGTTATCTATAATGCCTGAATCGGAAGCTAAAGAATCGTCAAACGAGGCAAAATCAAAATCCAGCCCGTCAAGACTTGCTTCATCAAGATTTTTTAAGGAAACTTTTAGAGACTGATGCGAACCTGAACCCTCATCGATAGCTTCTGCAGAAAGATTTTTTTCTTCATCAAGCTTTATTTTCAAATTTATAGTTGGATCACCTGCAGCTCCTGTTGAAACATCTTCTACAATAAGGGAGCCTATGTATTCGGGAGGTTCTTCTTCAAATTGCTTAAATAAATTTATTTGAACGCTTTCTTGATCATCCCTGACTGTAGTCAATTCCAAAGATTGTTCCGACAAAGCATCTTCATCCAAGATTGGGAAAAATTTCCCGTCTGCAAGTTTAATTCCTATTTTTGAAGCCATACCATCCTCCTGCAAAATTTCATTTCTTCCAGCACTAATATTCTAACCGCAAAAAAGGTTCTTGTCAATAAATTTAACAAGTTTGGGTAAGGATTTTTATGATTTTTAACCGCAATGGCTGCTAGAAGCGCAAAGGAATTTTTTTTATGAAACTAAGAAAGAAACTTATGTGTAATTCCCCATTATCCATTATCAATTAATTAATCGCTTCCACTTCTTCTTTAGTGAGACCGGTCATCTGCATAATAAAATCAAGTTCACAATTCGCATGTTTCATCAATTTTGCCGTTTCAAGTTTTGTTTGGTACGAACCATCTGCAATCCCCTGCTCAATTCCTCTTTCAATTCCTTCGGCAAAAGCTATTTGTCTTTCTTCAGCTCTCTGTACCGCAATGTCCGTATCGTAGTCGTATTCTGCTACTAGCATATTGATTACCTCCCGTGATTTTCGCTGTAAGTATTCTCTTAATATTCCTTTTTCTATGCATATCTTTACCGCATTGGTAAAACCATTTTCTGAGTCCAGTTGGGTTTGTTTTCTTACCCCTTCTACAAAGAGACTGTATTCTTCAAGCGGCTTGCAGGCTGCTAAAACTTTGTTTGCTTTGTCCGTGTTGATATTGAGGACTTGCTCTGTCAGTTCCAGCGGAGCGTGCTCGGACTTTGTTGATAAATGCATCCGAAAGTTTTAGAACCGTAGTTTCAGGATAGTCTTCTGTGCCGTTGTAAAAGACATAAAACTCAGGTGTAGGTATTTTTGACAATTTTCTTAAATACCTGTCTGTCGGTGCTTGCAACTTTTCATAGAGACGCGCGGTGTATTCCAAAAAACGCAAAGGCATGTTTTCGTTTATCGTAGATTGGTGTTCTGCGAGCACAATTATTTTACCGTCTACAAGGCAGGAAACATCGTTGATTATGTTCATGTACATGACGTTTTCAAGTCGTATGTTTTCTATAGGGCATGAAAGCGGCAAATTAGTTCCATGCAAGGCATTATACAGCGACAAAAATTTTTCTTTTGCTTTTTCGTCTTCGCTGAAAAGGTCTACAAACACCGAATCTTTATAATTGCGCTTCTGTTTACTCATTTTTCTACACCCTCTACTTTTATGCTTCGCCACGGATGGCGGAGGTTTCAACTTCAAGAGTTTTGCTAAGGCAAAACTCTAAGATAAAAAATGTACTCTGTATGTACATTTTTTATCAACTTTCTGTTTGAAGTACTCATAACTGTTTCCTCACTTATTGTATTATAGCACACTTACCGCAATTTTGTAAGGGAGTATTTTTTTAATTGGTAATCTGTAATTATAAATTGCTCATTGAACCGGCTGCAAATCCAATTACCGGCACGGCCGTATATCCAGTTACCGGCCCGAGAGTTTTTTTTTCGGCCAAGAGCATGATAAGGCGGTCAAAGCCCATGGCAACCCCTGAACATGGAGGCATTTTAGAGCAAATTTTCCCGAAGTTCTTTATAGCCGGATGAGGGACAAGAGCATTCTTTTGCTTTAATTCGTTTTCGTTTTTAAAATAAGAGTTTATTTTGCTTTCATCCCTTTCTTCGGTATAGCAGTTGGCAAGCTCAACCCCGTTTAAATAGACTTCCCAACGCTCGACTGTCTTCCATTCAAGTTCTTCATTTTTTTTATTTAAAACCGTTTTGGAATTTTCTGCGGCAAGGCAGGGAACAAAGGCGGGATAATCCAAAATGGCTATGAGTTTGTTTTTAGGAAGATTGGGCTCAACGGCGTGGACTAAAATAAGCTCGTATAAATCGTCCTCTTTCCAATCCGAATAGTTTTCAGCCTCTCCGAGCCCTAAGTTTTCGGCGTAGTAAGCGAGTTCCTCCGGTGAATGTTCCGTACTTAAAGGCACTCCTGCATATTTTCTAAAGGCCTCATCCATAGTCAGACACTCAAATCCCTTTGACAAGATTTTTAAGACCTCCCCGTCAACAAGAGAATTTTCTTTTACCCTATCGGAAACATGGTTTAAAAATTCTTCGCTTATCTTTACGGAATCTTTATAGTTTGCGTTTACCGTGTAATATTCAAGCATGGTAAATTCGGGGCTATGGATATTGCCTATCGATTCTGCATTGCGGTAGCATTTTGAAATTTGAAAAACCGAGCGGGCTGTTTGGGCTATTATAGGCTTAATATAAACTTCGGGAGATGGAACCAAAAAAAGGGCTTTCCTTCGATGGGTATCTTTTGACAAAGACGGACTTAGATATTCCGTTTTAAAAACTTCCAAACAGGTTTCGGGGATTAGCTCTGCCGAAAGAGCCGGCGTATCCAATTCCAAATAATTCTTTTTAATAAAAAATTCCCTTGCGGCCTGAATACTCAGGGCACGCAATTCTAAAGCTTCAATATCCATAAGAAAAACCTCATTTATTCTGCAAGGGCTAGGACGGGATCAAGTCTTGCAGCCTTGATAGCAGGATGAAGGCCGAAAAATATTCCCGTACATACGCTGACCGAAAAGGCTATCAGCGAGCCCGAAAAATTGGGTAAAAAGATTATTTCGGGAGGGAAGAAAACATTTACAATCAGCTTACTGATTAGAAGCCCTAAAACTATACCTATGAGCCCCCCTGTAAGAGTGAGAGAAGCCGACTCTATTAAAAACTGCATTCTTATGGCTCTGCCCGTAGCACCTAAAGCCTTTCTTATACCTATCTCCCTTCGGCGTTCGGTAACGGTAACAAGCATTATATTCATAATGCCTATTCCCCCGACAAGCAAGGATATTCCCGCTATGGCCGAAAGCACAAGGCTTACCATTCCGGTAATCTTAGTCATTTGTTCAAACTGCTGGCGGGCAGAGTACACCCAGATTGCAAACCGATTACCGCCCGACAGTTCTTCAGAAAAATCTTGAATCTTTACTTCAACATTGGAGGAGTCCTTAGGGTCCGAAATAGCAACTTCGGCTGACCAAACGGTTTCAGCTATTTTTCCCGGAAGTTTGCATAGGGCAAATTTTCTTGGAACAAAGACGGCATCCGAGGTATGGAGAACCCATGTGTTTTTAGGCTTTACAACTCCTATAACTTGAAGACGCACAATATGGGGAGGAGTATTTTCGCTGCCTGACCGAATCTGCAAAGTAATAAATTTACCTACGGCTCTCCCCTCAGGGAAAAGCTGAAAAGCTATCCTCTCCCCTATAATAACCTTTTCCGCTCCCATGGAATAATCGGAAGAAGAAAAAAAACTGCCGTAATCCATGACTACCCTATGAGACTCCAGCCTTTCAGCCTCGATTCCTTCAATATCGATTGAGTCAATCCTTAAACCGTTCCTTATAGCCGAAGCCGGAAAACGGGTAGAATAAAAAACATGCTTTATCTCCGGTATTCTTTGCATCAATTTTTTACGGAAAGCTTCATCAAATTTTATACCTTCACCTATGAAATCCGGATTATCCACCTGAGTGCCTATGTTGATTATATCCATACTGAATTCTTCAAATTCTTTTACCATGCTGTTTGAAAGAGAACTTGCAAGGCTTGTAACAATTATAACGGATGTAACACCTATCACTATACCCAATAAAGAAAGAAGGGTGCGCATCTTGTTCGTTCTAAAATTATGAATGGCGTTTATAAAATCTTCAAACATTTTTCTCTTACCAATTAGGAGGTCTTACCCTCAAAGTATCGCCTTCCTTTAAGCCCGATAAGACCTTTACGGTTCCCGGAGTATAGGCCTCCACCTCAATATTAACTCTTTCAATCTTGCCGTTTTCAAGCAGCTTTTCTACATAAGGAGCACCCTTATCATAGAAAACCGCCGTTTGATCCAAAAGCAAAACTTCTTCATCTTCACCGGCAATGATGTTTCCGCTAAAAGAATAACCGGGTAAAACCTTTTCGGGGAGCTTATCGACAACTATCTTTGTTTCGATAACGGTAGAACCTTTTTGTAAGCTGGACTTGGCTATCGACGAATGATAGGTAACACGGCCCTCCACTTTTTCATCCCCCAGAGCTTGAAAGCTAAGTAAAACCTTCTGCCCTACCTTTAACCGCGGTACATCTCCTTCGGAAACGTCAACTGTGGATTTAAAAAAGGAGCGGTCTATAATTACGCCGAAATTATCCTTAGGCATAACATAGGTACCTTCGGTAAGGTCAAACGAAACAACTATACCGTCAAACTTTGCATAAACGCTTCTATCCCGTAATGCCCTCTTTAAAGATTCAAGTTCCAGTTTCATAAGTTCAAGATTTTTAGAATAGCCTTGCAATTTTTCTTTTTCAATAGCAAATTCCTGCTTTGCAACTTGAAAGGCTTGATAGGTATTGTCAAGAGCAAAGATAAGGTCTCCTTTTTTTACTATATCGCCTTCCTTAACCGCAACCTTTTTTATAAGCCCTTCACCCGGTGATTGGAGATTTTGCTGCTGAGCAGGCTGAATATAGCCTGAAACTTGAATAACATCCCGTATTATTTCCTTATTTACGGTAACCGTTTGAGAAATCTCTTCAGTACCTTTCTTGGGTAAAAAGAGAATCCAAACGATCAAAAGTATAAGTATTGCAGCAACTATTATTAAAATAATCTTTTTCTTATTTTTTTGTTTTGTATCATTCATCTATTTTTTCCTCTATGTCAAAAGCTTCTTTTAACTCGGCATTGAAAATATGTACGGCTATATGTGAATCGACTAAACCTAAAAGGGCGGTAATATATTGCAAAGAAGCCTGCCTATTTTCCAAAGCATTTATAAGGCCTCTTTGAAACCATCCGGCATGTTCTTCGGCATTTTCTTTATAAATATCCAGCTCTTCGGCATAGCGGATTTGCTGCCACTCAAGCCTTTCCCATTTAAGCTTAAAGGTATTAAACTCTATAGCAAAATTATTCCTTGTGTTTCCCAGCTTTATCTTTTCGCCCGCTTCTTTTAAGGCAACATTCTTTTTATTAAGATAATAATCATAAATTGCAAGCGGATTTATCGAAAAAGATACTTGCATCGACGGAACGGAACCTGAGGCTAAGCTTAAGCTAAGCCCGGTATCAAGCCTTACCCCGGGGAACATCAGCTGCAGCCCCGAACTTATATTCTCAAGTTTATTCATGTATGAACCCGTATAAGAATATCCCAAACTTGCAGAAGCCGAAAAGGGGCTTAAATCCATTTTATTCTTTTCAAGAAGATTTTTATAATCACTTTCCGCTTTTAAAAGGGGCTTATAGTTTTCGGCATTTAGGTTTTCCATAGAAATCAACTTTTGCTTCGGGATACTTTGGGCAAGTTTTATAAAAAATTCATCTTCGTCTTTTTTTGCAATATCAAGGCCGCAGGATTCAAAAAAAAGACGGGCAGAGACCTCAAAAGAAAATTCGGTCTCTTTTTCGTCCCTTTCAGAGCTTATCAAATTAAGCCTTGCCGTTCTTAACTTTGAAGATGTTTCGGAATAGCCTTCTGCAAGAACCTGCTTGTAGTTAATATCGGCCTGAATGCCTGAAAGACGCTTTGCAAGAAGAGAAGAATATTCACTTAATATTTTTTGAATATCGGTTAAAAGTTTTTTTTCGGCAAGAGCCTTACCTCTCTTTACTTTCTTTTCGGCCTCTTTAAGAGCCTCCAATGAGGCCGCAATTTCTTGCTTCTTCCTTTTGCGGGCTTGGCTGTAAATATCGCCCGAAAGCCCCAACGAAAAATCTTGAGAACCTTTTCCCATCTTATAAGAATAAGGAGCTGACAATTTAAGTCCCAAATTATTATAAAGAGGCAAGCCTGCCGAAACCGAAGGCTGTACGGAAAATTCCGATTTATCCTTCTCGGAACTAAGATTAAAATTAAAGGTAGAACTAAAATCAAAGGCAAAAATGGAATTCAGCCTTACGGATTTATAATTATTTAAGGCTATAGCCGCCTCGTTTTCTATCAAAACAATATCGGTATCGTTTTTGCAGCGGTATTCCAAAATTCCGTCATAAATATTTTCTTGAGCAAAAAGAACATTTAACGAAATGAAAAGATAAATAAAAAAAAAGTATATTTAAGCATTTTTACCTTTTTTCATAAGCGGAGCACCGACACTCCATGCTTTACCGACCTTCTCACCGATTACATAGTAGCCGTTCTGAAACTGTTCAAAAATCAGGGCATTCAGCTTAGTTGGATCGACCTTACCGTTTTCACTTAGGACGGATTCCTCAGCCTTCACATTGACAATTTTTCCGACAATGCCGGAAACATGCTCTGTATTAAGAAACTCCAACAACTCGCATTCCATAACTACAGGGAACTCCTCAATGATCGGAGCATGTACCTTATCGCTTTTTACAGCGTGATAGCCGGTACGTTCAAACTTGTCATTGATCTTATTGCCTGAGGCGATACCGAAAAAATCAGCCTCAACCATATGGGGCCTATCGGCAATGGCAACTGTAAAAGCCTTGCTGGCCTTTATATTCAGCCATGTTTTTTTCCCTTCATCGATAAAAAGGATAACTTTGTCATGGTGGCATATCTGGCCCCATGCAACATTCATAACATTAACCTTCTCATTGTCGTCATAAGCAGCTACCATCAACACCGGCATAGGATAAACTGCCTGTACCAAACCCAAATATTTTTTCATATTCATATCCCCCACAAAAATAAAAACGGAATTGATTTTCTGTTCATCTAATAATATAATTATATCGATCATATTGCAAATAATCAAGTACTATCCGATTCCTTGACAAGACCACCTTTCTATTCTATACTTCAATCATGGCAAAAGAAAATTCAAACCCGCTTGCAAAGATTCCGCAAGTCGAAAAACTTTTAAATGAAGATGTATTAAAAAACACGGCAGCTCTTATCGGAAGGCCCTTTGTTGTAAAAAAGGCAGCAGAATATTTGGAAAACATCCGAAAAAAGGCAATGGCAGGCGAAGATGTTCCTTCACTTAAGACTTGCGCCGAAGAGATAAACAAACTATGCAGGCCAATAGTCCGCACAAAAATAACCCCCGTAATAAATGCAACCGGAATAATTCTCCATACAAACCTAGGCCGCTCGCCCCTGCCTGAAAATATTTGGGACAGGGCAAAGGAAACCGCTTCGGGCTATTCTTCTATCGAAATGGATTTGCGGGACGGTAACCGCGGAAAGAGGTTCGAGTTTTTAAATGACTGTATGAGCTTTTTGACCGGAGCCGAGGATGCCCTCATATTGAACAACAATGCAGCGGCAGTATTTTTAATGTTAAAGGCACTCGCAGGCGGAAAGGAAGTTATAGTTTCCCGCGGCCAGCAGGTTCAAATAGGCGGAGGCTTCCGTATCCCCGAAATTTTACAGATGGCAGGCTGTAAGCTCGTCGAAGTCGGCACAACAAATATCACAAGCCTTAAGGACATTCAAAAAGCAATAAACGAAAACACGGCCATGGTGCTTTGGGTTCATACCTCAAACTATAAGATACGGGGCTTTACGGAGCAGCCTTCAATTTCAGAAATCAAGGCTATCCTTCCGCAAAACATAATTCTCGCAGTGGATCAGGGCTCGGGAAATTTAGCCTTAAATGTTCCGGAAGAACCTACGGTTTCTTCAATCATAAAAGAGGGAGCGGATTTGGTTTGCTTTTCGGGAGATAAGATTTTAGGAGGGCCTCAGGCGGGTTGGATTGTCGGCAAAAAAGATCTCGTCCAAACCGTAGCTAAAAATCAGCTCATGCGGACCTACCGAGTAGGACGGGCAGTAGCAAGCCTTATGCAGGAATGCCTCATCCTCTACTTAAACGGAGGAGAATCTGCAGCTCAAAGGGCACTCCTTTTAGATCAAAAGAAAATAAAGAAGCGTGCCGAAAAAATAATTGACGGTATAAAAAACGGAACCGGCCAATTGGTACAAAAAAACTTTTCCCTAGGAGGAGGCAGCACCCCCGACACGGGCTTCAGCTCTTGGGCCGTAAAACTAAATACAAAAACACCTTGCGAAAAACTAAAAAAACTTTTGCGCGAAATGCCGATTCCGATAATAGGTTTTATAGAAGAAGATTTTTTTTATATTCATCCTGCAAGCATTGAAGAAAAATATGATGAATACATTATTGAGTCTTTAAACAAGTGTCTGTAAGTAAAGAGGGCGGAGCTTATGATTGATTTGTCAAGAAAACTTCCCATAGGTGTTCAAAGTTTTGAAGTTATGCGGAACGATAAATTTATTTATGTCGATAAAACTCAATTTATATTTCGTCTAGTACATTCAAATAGAGTTTACTTTTTAAGCCGTCCCCGCCGTTTTGGAAAGAGCCTCTTTCTTTCCATGCTCAAGGTTTATTTTTTAGGACAAAAAGAGCTTTTCAAAGGATTGTATATCGAAAAAGCGGAAGAAGAAAGGAGCATAAAAACCGGTGAAAAAAGCTGGACGGAATACCCTGTTCTTTATTTTGATTTTAACACAAAAAATTACATAAAAACCGGCTCGCTTATAAGTATTATAAATTTACACCTCGACCTGATAGAAGAAACCTATAATATCAAAAAAACATCAGGCGATGTTGAGCTTAGATTTATGCAGATAATTTTATCTCTTCACAAAAAGACAGGTAAACAAGTAGTTATTCTTGTAGATGAATATGACAAACCTCTTTTACAAACTATGGAGATAAACAAAAACTTAAATGAAGAATACCGCAACATTCTTAAAGCCTTTTATTCAGTGATAAAAACTTGTGACCAATATATAAGATTTGCTTTTTTAACAGGCGTTACAAAATTCAGCAAGGTAAGTATTTTCAGTGATATGAATAATCTAAAAGATATAAGTATGCTTAACGATTATGCAGAAATTTGCGGAATTACACAAAATGAAATGGAAGCGTCTTTTAAAGTAGAAATTGAAAAACTTGCAAAAGCCAATAATATGAACACAGCAGAAACACTAAAAGAACTAAAAAGCAGCTATGACGGTTATCTTTTTAGCAGCAACGGACAAACGGTATACAATCCTTTTAGTATTCTAAATACCTTTGACTCTTGTGAATTTAAGAACTACTGGTTTGCAACAGGTACTCCAACTTTTTTGATAAATTACCTAAAAAAAACTCAATATAATATTCAAGATTTGGATGGAAAGGTTGAGCTCGATGAGGCAGGTTTAACGGATTATAGAGCTGATTCAGAGTCTACGATTCCTATTCTGTTTCAGGCAGGATATTTAACAATTAAAAGCTATAATACAAAATATAAACTTTATACATTGGGCTTTCCGAATGATGAAGTCCGTTATGCATTCTTAAACAGCCTCCTGCCCTCATATTCAAATTTAGATTCAACAACGACAGCATATTCGATTAAGGAATTTTCAAAAGATATTGAAGAAGGTAATACCGAATCTTTTATGCAAAGATTAAAAACTATTATATCGGGTATTCCGTATGATAATCTGGGGACTAATTTAATCGGAGAAAAAACTAACTTGCGCGAACAAAACTACCAAACTGCGGTCTATCTTGTATTTAAGTTGATGGGACAATTTGTTGAAACGGAGGTTCATTGCTCCACAGGCAGGGCTGACTGCGTTGTAACTACAAAAGACAATGTATATGTATTTGAATTTAAAGTTGACGGCTCAGGTACGGCGGAAACAGCATTAAATCAAATAAAAGAAAAAGCATATACTGAACCTTACCATACGGGAAGTAAGAAAATCATTGCGATAGGCGTAAGTTTTGATCAAATCTCAAAAACAATCAAAGATTGGATTATTGAAAAAATATAAATTATTTTAAAAATGGAACAATCTTCATTTATGGAAAAAAACAATGTTCGCGAAAAACTGCATGCGGTTGCTCTCTCGGCCCCGAAAACGAGCGGGGTTTACCTTTGGAAAGATAAGGCAGGAACGGTCATCTATGTCGGGAAGGCTAAATCTTTAAAGAACCGCCTCAGTTCTTATTTTACATCGAACAGGGATATTAAAACCCGCATCCTTGTTTCCCGTGCCGATTCAATCGAGTACATTCAAACAGAAAATGAATATGAAGCACTTCTCTTGGAAAATACTCTAATCAAAAAACATAAACCGAGATACAATATAAATCTAAAAGACGGAAAAACCTATCCTGTTTTAAAATTAACCAATGAAGAATTTCCAAAACTTTACCGCACAAGGAACATTAAAAATGACGGCTCAAAATATTTCGGCCCCTTTCCGAATGTTTCAGCCGTCGATATGTTTTTAGCTCTCATAAAACATAATTATACCCTGCGCCAATGCAAGAGATTAAAAAAAAGAGAAACTCCTTGCCTTTATTTTCATATCGGAAGATGCAAGGCTCCCTGCTGCGGCAAGATAAGTGCAGAAGAATACGGCAAAGATATAGAAGAAATTACCATGCTCTTAGAAGGCGAAATGGGAGAAGTATCTGCCGCCCTAAAAGAAAAGATGAAAGAAGCGGCAGAAAAAAAAGAGTTTGAAAAAGCCGCCCGCCTCCGTGACGGAATACAGGCAGTCTATGCTCTCCGCGGACAAAACATAGTTCAAGACATGGACCCAGAAAGCCGCGACTACATTGCATGGGCCTTTGAAGGAACCATGGTCAGCATAGCCGTTCTAAAAATGAGAAACGGACGGCTTGTCGGCCGCGACCTTTATCGTTCGCATAGCTTAAAAGAAGAAGGAGAAATTCTATCCGAATTTATATCGGCTTATTACACTTCGGCAAACGAAGTTCCGCCTAAAATATTTATTCCGCAAGCTGCCGATGGAAATGCCCTCATCGAAAAATGGCTCAATGAGGAGCTTCACGCTAAGACAAGGATAAGCATCATTCCTTTAGAAAAAGAAAATATTACAGCAGAAGAAACTGCAAGCTCCAAAATAGAAACCGCATTCGGAACAGCAACCTCTGAAGAAATTGAAGAAGCGGCTTCCAAAAAAATTGACTACACTGTTAAAGAGCCGGCACCTTTGGCTGTCCAAGAAAAAAGACTAAATCTTTCTCCGGCTGAAATTAAGCACCACAAGGCAGCCTTAAAGATGGCTCGCTTTAACGCAAAAGAAGATGCTCTGCGCCGTCTAAGAGAACAGGGAGATTTCGCCGCCGTTGAAGACTTGCAAAAAAGGCTTAACCTACCCTGCCTTCCGCAGCGTATCGAGGGCTTCGACATTGCTCACCTAGGCGGCACCTTTACAGTCGCTGCTCTGATTTCCTTTAAAGAAGGAAACCCCGACAAAAAGAATTACAGGATATTCAGGTTAAAAAATACTGACGGCATAATCGATGACTATGCTTCAATGAGGGAGGTAATAGCCCGCCGCTATACCCGCCTTGTCAACGAGGGAGCCGACCTTCCGGACCTAATTCTTATAGACGGAGGCATTGGGCAGGTAAATGCGGCAAGCAAAATTGTAAACGCCCTCGATCTCGGCATTCCGGTTATCGGCCTTGCCGAAAAAAATGAAGAAGTTTATTTTCCGCACAATTCGGAACCTGTGATCTTACCCAGAAGAAGCGATGCCCTCCGCCTTCTCCAAAGAATCCGTGACGAGGCACACCGTTTTTCAAACACAAGGAACAATAAGCTGCGCAGAGCAAATAAACTTAAAACGGAATTTGAAGGCCTTCCCCACATCGGCAAAAAAAGAGCTTTCTCTTTATTAAAGGCCTTTGGCAATATGGAAGGCCTAAAAAACACAACAGCTCAAGCCCTTTCAGAAACGGCAAAGATTTCTTTAAAACAAGCAGAAGAAGTTTTGGCATCGGTAAAGGGAAACAGCCAAAATTAAAATCCCGATTAAAAAACATCGGCGTAAAGTCAGTGCAGATACACTCTCTGCAAAATGGATAAGTAAATGTGTAATTGAAGATGCTCTCAACTACACATTAGCCCTTGCCCTTTAAGCTTAAAAACGATATAATTTTTACATGAAACTTTTTGTCGTACGTCACGGAGAAACAGACTGGAATTCTAAGATGATGGCTTGCGGTATTTCCGAAGCTTCCCTTACCGAAAAAGGAAAAGCCCAAGCAAAAGAACTTGCCGAACGCCTTGCGGCCGAACAAGATAAAAATAAAATCGGAGTTATCTATGTTTCACCCCTTAAAAGAGCCCTCGCAACGGCGGCCTATATCGAAGAAGCTTTAGGGATAAAAGCAAAAACGGATAAACGTTTAATGGAAATAAATTTCGGAACTTTTGAAGGTGAGGATTGGAGAAAGCCCGAATTTTTAAAAATATCCGAAAGTCCTTTTTTTCGGTTTCCGCAAGGAGAATCTTTAGTGCAAACGGCACACCGTGCCTATAATATAATTGATGAAATTGCAGAAAAGCACAAAAACGAAAATGTACTTTTTGTCTGCCATGGAATGATAAGCACGATGATTTGCACTTATTTTAAATCTTATTCACAAGAAGAACTGGAAAAAATAGAAATAAAAAACTGCCAGCTTCTTCAGTTTGAATTAAGAAAATAAATCTTGCATATTTTAGGCCTTCATGTTATACTTGCACCCTACAGAAAGCAATTATGTAATTTTACCACAATAATTCAAAGGAGAAAACTGTTATGATTACAAACAAAGAAATCGGCAATGCGATGACTTTTAAACTGGATGCGGTGCTGCCGCCCGACCCTGTTTTTGAAAAGGGAATAAGAAGGGCGCCCAGCAGGGGCTTTAACCTGACAAAGGCTCAGACTGAAACGGCCTTAAAAAATGCCCTCCGCTATGTACCGGAAGAACTTCATGAAAAGCTCGCCCCTGAGTTTTTGGATGAACTTTTTACCTACGGCCGAATTTATGCCTACCGCTATCGCCCTGCAGGAAACATCTACGGAAAGCCCGTAAATGACTACAAGGGCAAGTGCCTTGCCGGAAAGGCTTTTCAGGTTATGATAGACAACAACCTTGACTTCGATGTAGCCCTCTACCCCTATGAGCTCGTGACCTACGGTGAAACAGGTTCCGTATGCCATGACTGGCTTCAGTACCGGCTTATCAAAAAATACTTGGAAGAACTTACCGAAAATCAAACCCTTGTTATGGAATCGGGACACCCCGTCGGTCTTTTCCCCTCAAAACCGGATGCCCCGCGTGTTATAATTACAAACGGCCTTATGATAGGTATGTTTGACAATTACAAGGACTGGGAAATTGCAGAAGAAATGGGCGTTGCAAACTACGGCCAAATGACCGCCGGCGGCTGGATGTACATAGGGCCTCAGGGCATCGTTCACGGAACATTCAATACAATTCTCACAGCAGGCCGAAAAGAACTTGGAGTAGCAAGCGACGGCGACTTAAAGGGAAAACTTTTTATTTCTTCCGGCTTAGGCGGAATGTCGGGCGCACAACCGAAGGCCTGCGAAATTGCAAATGCCGTCGGCGTTTTTGCCGAAGTCGATAAATCGAGAATCAATACCCGCCTTGAACAGGGCTGGGTTCACGAAATGTCCGATAACTTGGATGAAATCTTTAAAAAGGTAGACGAGTACCTAAAAAAGAAGGAGCCTATCTCGATTGCCTATCACGGCAATATTGTAGACCTTCTTCAATATTGTGTAGACAAAAACGTTCACATCGACCTCCTTTCGGATCAAACCTCCTGCCATGCACCCTATGAGGGCGGCTATTGTCCCGAAAAGATGACCTTTGAAGAAAGAACTAAACTCCTCTATGAAAACCGCGAAGAATTCTGTAAGAGGGTCGATTCTACATTAAAGCACCACTTTGAGCTTATAAAAATTCTTTCTTCGAGAGGAACATACTTTTTCGACTACGGAAACTCCTTCCTCAAAGCCGTATTCGATGCAGGAGCAAGGGATGTTTCCAAAAACGGAATCGATGAAAAAGACGGCTTTATCTTCCCTTCTTATGTAGAAGACCTTATGGGACCCGAACTCTTTGACTACGGTTACGGCCCCTTCCGCTGGGTATGCTTATCGGGAAAGCCTGAAGACTTGGACAAGACGGATGCCGCTGCAATGAGCTGCATTAACCCCGACCGACGAGGACAGGACAGGGACAACTACTATTGGGTACGCGATGCCAAAAAGAACCGGCTTGTCGTCGGCACTCAGGCACGCATTCTTTATCAGGATGCGGAAGGAAGGCGCGACATAGCATTAAAGTTTAACGAAATGGTACGCAAGGGAGAAATCGGCCCCGTTATGATGGGACGAGATCACCATGACGTAAGCGGAACCGATTCGCCTTTCCGTGAAACCTCCAACATAAAGGACGGAAGCAATGTAATGGCGGATATGGCCGTACAGTGCTATGCCGGAAATGCTGCGCGCGGAATGAGCCTTGTAGCTCTTCATAACGGCGGCGGCGTCGGTATCGGAAAATCCATTAACGGAGGCTTCGGACTCGTGCTTGACGGAAGCGAACGGGTTGACGAGATTATCAAATCGGCCATTATGTGGGACGTAATGGGAGGCGTAGCCCGTCGTAACTGGGCACGCAATCAAAATTCGATTACGACCAGCATCGAATACAACAAGAACTATTCCGGCAAAGGACACATCACCATTCCGTTTATCGCGGATGAAAATATGGTAAAACGCCTTGTCGAGCAAAAGTACAAAAAATAAAATGAAGCTGAACCTCTAAGAACAGAAGTTTTTAGAGGTTCCCTTTAATTTTTTTTACAAAGGCCGATTTTGTTTGTTGACTTTTTATGGGAGAAATATCTTGAATCTAAGAAAAGTTTTTTTTGCTGTTTTTGGCTTAATTTTTATATCCTGTTCAAAACAAGATCCGGAATTTACAGGAAAGTATTTAACCTACACAAATACACAAGAAGGTTATGAAATCGACTACCCTTCAGAAATTTTAAAACCGGTCAAAAGTTCTTCGGAGGAACAAGTCTTTACAAGCAATGACGGAGAGGTAAGTTTATCGGTTTCCGTTTCTGCCTTAAAAGAATTAAGCCCCGAGTTTATTTTTAAAACCGCTGACCTTTATGAAAAAAAAGAAGCTGAAAGATTTACGGTAAGCGATAAAAATATGGGACGTGACGGTTTTGTTTTAAAAGGCTATTCAAAGGACAAAATGTTTTTTTGTCAGACATTCGCTATAAACGAAAAATTTTATACAATAAGATTTGAATATAATAAAAAAGATTATGATACATATAGGGATATTTTAACTCATGTAATAGATTCTTTTGAGCTGACCTCCGCCTCGCTTTCTCAAGAAGAAATTGAAGATACAAACTCTCAGGATGAAAAATCTTATGATGAGGGAAATCTTATTTCCTTTGCTTTTTCTTTTTTATCAAATGTGTATTGGGAAAATAACTTTAATCTCCTTTTAAAAAATTCAAGCCCAAAATTAGCCGATTTTGTTCACCCTGATTACGGCATAAGACGTTTCTATAATCCCGGGTCCGCTCCTCTTCTTTTTTCGGCAGAGGACGGTTTCGGCTTTGATGAAAGCACCGATTTTTCTACCATACCCTCAGCCAATAAATTCGGAGGATCCATCCCATTTTATAATCGAATGCCTGACGGCGGTTTTTGTGAAGAATCTAAAGATAAAGACGGCGTATATTGTGCTATTGTCAAAGAAATCCCTACAGCCGTTGATCCTGCAAGTTTTGAAAGCGATGAAATACAGAACTTAAAAATAGACTTACCAAAAAACTATAAGGCAATCTTAAAAATAGTTATCTTAGACGGCGGCTTTATCAAAAAGACATTTTACTTTTTTGATATTGAAAATAATTGGTTTTTGCTCTTTGTAGATGACTGTGATTGTTCGGCTTAGGCAGGTACAATTCCAAATACAGGAAAAACCCTCGATGACTACAGAAAAGAGAGATTAAAAAAATATGAAAGTCCTAATTGATTTCTTGACTTTCACTCAAAAAGTTTTTATTTTTATTTTATAACTTATTGGAGGCCAAAAATGAATATTATAGTTGAAGATTCTGCGAGAGATAAAATAAAAGAAAAAAATGCAGACTCGGTTTATTGCGCACTTCAGATGTGCTCATCTTGAGGGGGTACTAGATTAGAACCGACCGTGTATGTCGGTGTACCCAATAATATCGATAGTTTCGATAAATTTGAAAACAACGGAATTACCGTTTATGTTAAAAAGGGAACTCCTTCCGTTAACGGAACCTTAACGATTACAGTCGGAGCTTTTTTATGGTTTGAAAAGCTGATGGTTGAAGGAATGATTTAAGCAAGAAGCCGGTAAGACAAAAGGGAATCTTTTTTTAGATATACCCAAAACTCTTACCGGCTTTTTTTATTGCTGACTAAATTCTATCTTGCTTTGAGACCTTCCTAATTTTGAAAAGTAGGTACCCACAGTAAAATAAAGAAATAGGAATAAAAAGAGCATTCCGATATTTTTCCAATCAATCGATAAATTAACTTGGGTAAATTCGTTTGCCCTTATATAATAATAGGTCGGGAAAAGGCGGGAGATATTTACAATAAAATCCGGCAGGAGTTCTTGCTCAACAAAGATACCCGAAATAAATGCTAGTGAAAGAGGAAGAACAGTACCGATTATACCCATAACAGAGCCCTTTTTTAAAAAAGAATTAAACATAAAAGTTAAACTTAAAATAACAGCCGTGTACATTAAGGCATTAAACGTATAGAATAAAAGAGGGATATTTTCCAATCTCGTTATATTTGTAATAATAGCAAAACCTATCAATATTGAAAGAATAAGAACTACTATCGTTAATTGAGCCAAAAAGTTTTCACAAACAAAGCGTAAAGTCGATACCGGAGAAACATTATTCCGCATTTTTAAGCGTTCGTTATTTAACTCGAACATAGCCCAGCCTACAGAATTAAGAACAACGGAAAAAACTATCCAGCCTAAATAGTTAAAAAATATTTTAAACCAAATATTTACCGAAGTATTTTTTTGAAAACTAATCTTATTAACCTTTGTATTTACTTGAAGAGCTTTTTCTATTCTCTGAAAATCGAAATATCCTTGAGCGTTTTTTACGTTTGCAGCAAAGGTTAAATACGTATTAAGCTGTAAATCCATATAAAAGCCCGACTTTTTTCTGTCATCTTTAAAAGTTATAAGGGCCTTTTTACCGCTCATTACATTTTCTTCCATATTCTTATTTATAATAATCCCAGCATGTATTCTTTGCAGAGAAATATCCTTTTTTAGCTTGCGTAAAATTTCTTCATCGATCTTATCTTTTTCGTCTATAATAATAACATCATGTTTTGACCTCAAATAAGAGATTAAATGTTTTGATAGTTCGGAGCCGTCCCTGTCGATTATATTTACGGTTAAGGGTGTTTCTTCAAATTCGCTTACCTTAGAGTTTTGAGACCTTAGCGTCATAAAACTGATAAACAAAAAAATAACAACATAAATAATAGTAGTGATTATTTTTGTATAAATTAATCTTAAAAAGTTTTTATAAACTATCATATTGAACCTTCCTTGAGTTAATAAATGAAAGCGATAAAAGAATGACAATACCTATTGTGTAAACAATAAAAAATACCGGTACTGCGTTATATTCTCCCAAAATATTTATGTTATAAAGGTTGGTAGTAAAAAGAGCTATAGGATTTATTGTTCCTAAAATCGGTATTATTTTTTCAATGGACATTTTTACCTCAGGCCCCATCATACCGGATAAAAAGGCTAAAACAAGACTTGTAAAAACACATATCATATTTTTTGACCGAATATCTCCAATAGGCGTTGAGCCTATAAATAAGCCGAGAGCCGCTCCAAAAAAATTCGCATAGATCAAGAGCAAAAGAGTAATTTTAAAATCCGTAATAAATGGTATCTTTAAAACAAAGAGCACAAAGGAAATATATATGAGATTGGCTGTAAGATTAAAGATAATATAAAATATAATTCCTGCAAGATAAGAATAAAAGCGTTTAATAGGAGTTGTGCAAATTCTTGCTCCGATTTTTGAAATATTACCCTGTATTTTTACGGCTATATCTATCGAACCGAACATTGTATAAATCGAAACCATTGCCAAAAGAGAATAGAACAATATAATGCTCAAACTCATTTTTTCGTTTTTACTTTCGACATAGTTTTTACCGTATTCAAAAGAATTCATTGGAATATTAAGGGCTTCTATTTGCTTTATTTGATCCAGCACTGTTTTTGTTATTGTCTGAGATAATCCGTCTTCGCTCAACCTCAAAGATTGATCGGCTTCAACAAAGGCCTTTATTTTTTTTGTACGGAGCATCTCATTTGCCGATGTCTCATCTATTATTTTTGTATCGAACATCCCTGTAAATTTAAGCGGATAATAAACAGGATTGTCTTTTTCAATTCCGATTTCTATTTTACCGGTATCGGAATTACCTACGGCCGAAAATATTGTAAAGAACAGTCCTGCCATAAGAATAGGATATAAAAGCGTCCAAAACATTCCGTCTAAAGAATAAAACATTCCGATACTATAATATTTTATTTCGCGTAAAAAGAATTTCATCAGTCTCTTAACTCCTTTCCCGTAAGCTCCAAGAAAATGTCGTTTAAGCTGGGTAACTCCGAATATAATTTGGTATAAGCCAAACTATTATTATTGATAAATAAAATAAGTTCGTTTAAGTTGTTAATCGAATTTTCAAAACTGATTAAAAACTCGTTTCCGTTTTTGGTAACTTCCAGAACATGAGGGATTTTTTTTAGTTCTTCTTGCAGGTTATCCTTAGTTTCGACAAATTCAACAACCATTTTTTCGCTTGTGCGGATCAGCTTGTGCAATTCTTCTAATGTGCCGTTTGCTATATCTCTTCCCTCATCCATGATGATGATTCTATCGCAAAGCTCTTCCACTTCTTCAAGATAATGGGTAGTATACACGATGGTGCTTCCTCTTTTTGCCAGTTCCTTTATTCCTGAAAGAATGAAGTTGCGGCTTTGGGCATCGACGGCAACTGTGGGCTCATCCAAAAAAATCAGCTCAGGTTTATGCGCTATACCGCAGGCAATATTGAGCCGGCGCAAAAGACCGCCTGAAAGTTTTTTTGCACGGAATGAAGCATAATTTTTTAAACCTACAAAATCAATTGCCTCATCTACCAATTTTTTTCTCTCTTGGGTATTGCTCACATAAAGCCCGCAAAAATAATCTATGTTTTGTTTTACGGTAAAATCATAGAAAACCGAAACCTCTTGAGGAACAAGGCCAATCCTTTTTTTGATGTTCAGGGCATTAGGCTTCATTTCTTCGCCGAAAATAGTGATTTCCCCCTTGCCGTGTTTTAAAAGAGAAAGCATACAGTTTATGGCTGTAGTTTTTCCGCATCCGTTGGGGCCCAGAAGGCCGAGGATTTCACCTTCTTTAACTTCCATGTTAAAGTGATCAAGTGCCGTTTTTTCGTTGTAGCGTTTTACAAGATTTTTTACCGTTAAAATCATAAATTCCTCCATAAAACTTTTTGCAGGAAGCCTAAGCTTCCGAAAAAAATTTTTTCACGCAGTTTTGCTTTGCAAAACTGCATACAATAATGCGATGTTTTGTGCTTTGCACAAAACTCGGCAGATAAACAGTGAGGCTGAATTTCTGCCGAACTGTTTATCACACCTCCTATCTATAATCTAATCTTTTGTATATAATTATATCTTTTTTTTGAAATTTTAAAACTGAAAATTGTCATATTTTTGCGAGTTTAAATATGACATTTGTCATATACAATATAAGGAAGTAATTTTAAAGAAAGGATAAAAATTTAAAATGGGTAATAAGCGGCTTATACACTTATTACCCATCGGCAATTACAAATTAATTAAAACTCTTTCGCCATGCGGCAGGGTTACCGGGTCCGACCCATTTATTAAGCTGGAATCCGTTTTGAAGGCTCAAGGTGATAAACTTTTTTGCTCTTCTTACGGCTTCATACGGTTCAAGGCCTGTGCCTAAACCTGCGGCGATAGCTGCGGCTGTTGTACAGCCGGCTCCATGTGTCCATCTTGTATCTATAAGCCCGCCTTCAACCTTTAAGAATTGTTCTCCGTCATAAAAAATATCTACGGCTGATTGCTCTCCCTGTAATTTGGGTCCGCCTTTTATAAAGACATAGGGAACGCCCATTCCGTGAATAATCTTGCAGGCTTCTTTTATTTCTTCGATTGTAGAAGGTGTCGGCATTTTTGCAATCTGCCCCGCTTCAAAAAGGTTCGGCGTAATAAGCTTTGCCAAAGGCAAAAGTTTTTTTATAATGAGATTATTGAGCTCGGGGTTTAAAGCAAGGTCTCCGCCCTTACAAACCATCACAGGATCCAGCACATAATTTTCTACATTATATTTTTTTAAGTATTCGGCAGAAAGTTCAACTGCATAATTTGTTGCAAGCATTCCCGTTTTTGCAGCATTAACACCTATACCCTTAAAGATGGTTTCAAGCTGGGCTCTTATCGTTTGCTCATCAAGAGGAAAAACCTCATGTCCCCACTCTTTATCGGGATTCATAGTTGCAATTACGGTAACGGCGGCCATTCCGTATACGCCGTATTCCTGAAAGGTTTTTAAGTCGGCTTCCAAACCGGCTCCTCCGGAAGCATCCGATCCGGCAATTGTTGCAAGTTTTATCATAGTAACCTCCATAAAATGGCTATCGTAATTTATAATAGCTTACATTTTATCAATTTAAAAGATTATAACATTTTTTTTGAACTTTGTCTTGAGGGCCAAGTGAAAATTCCTATGAAATGAGCAATCAACAACATACCTTATATCTGTTTACACGCTATTTAATTTATGTTAAAATAACAAGCATGAAGCGATATTATAAAAAAATCGTATTTATAATTTGTATTATTGTAATATTTTTAGGCTGTTCTGATACTGATACATTCTCTAATAGGACTTTAACAGCTGAGCAAAATAAAAACCACATTATAAGTTTAGCAGAATTATATTCATATATTAAAGAGTATTCTCCTTTTTTAAATGATGTTATTTTAAATAATCTTAATGAAAAATATTTTGAGCTTTCAAATAAAATTATGTATGAAAGCGATAAATATAAAATTTACACATACTTTGAAGAGTTATTAGCTGTAATCAATGACGGACATACTGCCGTTTTTTACGAACAAGGCTCAAACACTCCTTTTTATTTTTTACCTGCCGGAGTGGACTATGCTGACGGGAAATACTATCTTTCATATAAAGAAAACAATATAAAAATACCTCTAGGTTCAGAGCTTATAAAAATTAATGATGAAGATACAAAAAAATATTTATTAAATAATATTGCAAAATATATTCCAGTAAAAACGCCTCATGCTTTTGAAAATTCAATGATAAAACGGCTTTTATATTCTTCACAAAATAAAAAAATAAAATTTACATTTGAGGTCGATAAAAATGAAGTTAATTTGGAATTGAAATATTCAATTCCTCAAAAGAACATAGGTAATGTAAAATTTAATAAAATCCCTGATTATTATGATAAACTCAATAAGATATATTCAAGCTATAATTTTTCGATTTATAAGATTAAAGAAAAATATGCTTTGATACAAATACATAATTTTTGGGATTACCGTATGATAGATGAATTTATTGGAAAAATTATTCCTTTGTTAGAAAATTCCGATCATCTTATTTTGGACATTCGAAAAAATAGCGGCGGTAATTCAAGTATAGGATTTGCAATTTTAAAAATACTTACAGGAAAAACCGATATTGAAATATCTTCAATCAATATTAAAGATTTTCAACGCCGATTAACGCCTATTCTGATTACTCTGGCTGCAATAAAAGATACAAATTTAAAGGTGATAAATCATGATACCCTTATAAAACTAAATACTTTTATTAACGATGCTAAATTAATGAAAGCCCATCAATTGTTAATGTCGGCAGAAGAAGATAAAATATTACAACAAATAGACAACTTTCTTATGCAATTTAATGAGATGGAAAAATTAGAAGAAAAGCTTATCTCGGCTGCAAATAAATATAAAATCCATAATAAAAATATAACCGTTTTTACATCTTACAAAAGCGGTTCCGCTTGCGATAATTTTGCATGTTTTTGTAAAGAATTAAACATAAGGCTAATCGGAACAAATACTAAAGGAGCTACAGGAAACATCGGAATATTTAAGCTTACAAATAATTTTTCAATTGTACTATCATTGCAAAAAACTATGTACAATAATATGGAAATTAACAATAAGGGCATATCGCCTGATATTTTTATTATGGATACGATTGAAGATATTAAAAATCAAAACGATCCCTGCTTAAATTTCGTTTTAGAAAACCTATGAAGTCTTTGATATTAATGATATAACATTTGCAAAATGTCAAATTTAAGGACATTTCTGCAATTCATAATACAATCCTCTCAACCGATTCTATTATTCCGCCTCCGATAATATAATCCCCGTCATAAAAGACGGCAGCCTGTCCTTCGGCGACGGCTTTTTCAGGCTCTATAAATTCTACTTTAAATTTTCCCGTAGGTTTAAGCTCTTCACTTTTTAGCGGAATTAATTTTGCTTTTTTCTTTTGTTGGCGGTACCGTGTTTTTACCTCAATGTCTATTTCTTTATCTATTGTTTTTTTTGAGATTATATTTACATTTGAAGTGATGAGGCTTGCGGCAAATAGATCTTCGCTCTTGCCTACAGTAACCGTATTCTCCTTTGCATCTTTTTTTACAACGTAAACGGGATAGCCCATTGCAATTGCAAGTCCCCGCCTTTGGCCTATCGTGTAATATTGAAGCCCTTTGTGGCGGCCTATTTCGTTTCCTTGCATGTCTACAAATTTTCCCTCTTTAAAAGAATCCGATGCAAGAGCATTTATTACCCTTGTGTAATCGTCATCGGGAACAAAGCAGATATCTTGGCTGTCGGGACGATGAGCATTTATAAGGCCTGCATCTTCGGCTATTTTCCTAACTCTTTCTTTGGTAAAACCTCCTAAGGGGAAAATGGAATGGGAAAGCTGCTCTTGAGTAAGAAGAGCTAAAAAGTAGCTTTGATCTTTTTGAGCATCTTCAGCTTGTCTTAGCAAAAATCTTTTTTCGCCTTCAATTTCGGTTTTTTCTATTTTTGCATAATGTCCTGTTGCAATTTTATCGAAGCCGCCTTTTAAAGCCTGCTCTAAAAAAAGGCCGAATTTAATTTTGCTGTTACATATAAAGCAGGGATTGGGCGTTCTTCCTTGTTTGTATTCTTCTACAAAGTAGTCGATGATTTCAGCCTTAAAAGTTTCCCTCATATCGTATACAATGTGCTTAATACCGAGCTTGTCTGCAACTTTTTTTGCATCTTCAATATCATCGGTCTGTTCTTTATAAATACCGGATAATTTCGGCAAGAGCTGTATCGTAACTCCTGTAACATCATAGCCTTGATCTATCAATAGCTTTGCCGCAACGGCGGAATCAACACCTCCGCTCAAACCCACAAGTGCCTTCATCAGGTTTAACGTCCTCTTAAAATTTCTTCCGGGTTTAAAATCATAGCAGATCCCAACTCGGCTAAATCCCTTTCGAGGGCAATACGGTTTTCAATTTTTTTTACGCTTGTAATTTCAGCAGTCTTTGCAGAACCGATTATCCTTCTGTTTAATTCGGTACCGCAAAAAGAAACGGCATCTGTTTTTATCTTTTCAATATAATTGTCAATAAAAATTTCATTTTGATAAACCGGATCTTTTATGTTCTTAATAAGAAAGTCTTTTGCAAAAATATAAAAGAATTTAAATAGGTTATTTTTTACGTCTTCAAGCCAAGATAAAAAGTCTGTTCTTTGCGTTTCTTTATCGGCAAAAAGAGGTGAGTATTTTGCATAGCCTTGGGCAAAAATAAAATGGGCAAGAACATTTCCAAGGTCATAGGCTATGGGACCGTAAAAAGCAAATTCGGGATCGATTATTTTTATCTTAGTTTCTTCATTTTCATTTTTTACAAAAATAGAGCCCGAATGCAGGTCACCATGAATCAATGCTTGAGGATAGTTATTGAATTTTTCTTTTAAGGCTGCAACTCTTGCAATGAGGTTTGAATCTTCATAAAACTTTTTTTTAAGCCACTCGGCATTTTCGGGTAATAGAATATTTCTTTGTCTCACATCCTTATAAGGGTGAGTAAAAACTAAGTCTTCCGTAATTTTACAAAGATCGGGATTATAAAATTTGACTGCTGCTTTAAATTTTTTTTGATAACCTAAAACCAAATCAGTGGAAGGGAGGCTTGTGTCTACGATAAAACGGGCAATCAGTTTTTCAATTCCGTAAAATATTTTTCCGGCCATTAATTCTATTCTCAAATTGGAATAAGAACCGATATCTTCCATTATGATTGCAGCCATAACCGGATCTGCATAGATTATTTTTGGAGAAAAATCGGGAGCAGATTCGTTATACAGCTTTAAAACTTCAGCTTCACGTATACTCCTGTCGGGGTTTAAATATCCGTCAGGGCGGACTCTTGTTTGAACATCAGCTTGTTTTAAAATGAGAGATTTTTTTGTGTTATTATCGAAAATCCGGTAAACATAATTTATATTACCGTCTCCTATTTCTTCGCAAATTAAATTTTCATTTGAATCAAAAAAATTACTGTGCTCAAATACGTAATCGATTATATCATCACCTTCCATTTTATAATGGGAACTAAACCGCATTCTGCCTCCGTTTTAATAATGTAAACCTATACCGATAAAAATTTCGGAAATAGGCCTTCCGTCACGCTTTGCATAACCGTCTTTATTTTTTATTTCTCTTAAATCATGCCCATAGCTTATGCGTGCATAAATACTTCTCATTTTTACCGGGTACATTATTATTTCGAAACCGCCTGAATACCAGCCGTATTTAGGATTATAATAAGTATTTGATTCAGTATCATGAACCAAGGCCATATCCAAAAACGGTGTTACGTGCAGCTCAAATCCGAAGAAACGTGTCCATTCAACTCCGGTAATTTCTTCCCATTTAAAAACGCCTATTTTTATAGGTACATCAAAATTAAAACTAAAAGCCGTATCCGTCTTAATCCTATTGTTTAAAATACCGCGCAAAATTTTTCCGCTTTTTTCTGAAGTTTTATTAAACAAGTTATAATAAAAATCACATCTACCGTATAAACCTACTCGATCTAAAAAAGAATAAAAGCCTTTCGTTTCCAAATTAAAAGAAACATCTACATGGCCTTTTCTATAAGTATTATATTCATAACTATTATCAAAACTTGCCGCAAAGCCTTGCCTAAAATTATTTATCCAGTTTACCTTTCCCATCCCGAGACTATGCGACCAATTAATATTTAACCCCTTTCTTTTTTCATCGGTCATTTTTTTGAATTTCCAATTACCGTTTATACCAAAATAAGGTGTCCACGTGATTGAGCCTAACGTTTGATTTTTATATATATCGAATGTCAGCGATGTATAAAACCCGTTTGTAAGATAATAATCTTTTTCCGACGGAGAAGCAGATACATCTATACTTTGTTTGATGCCTGCCGTTAGGGTAATCCAATCAACACCTAACTTAGAGGAAGCACTTAAGCCTGTCTCAAACTCAAAGTCTAATTTTTTATCTTGGTTTATACTAATCCATTCACTAGAGCTCCAAAGAAGTCTAACCGGATTAATATAAAAAGGTAATGCAAACCCTGAACCGAACTCGAAAGAAGATTTACCTTCATTGTTTCTATTATATATTAAATCGATTGTAAGAGGTTCAAGAGTCCCTAAAAAATTAAAATCTTTTAATTTTATTTTAAACTCAAGGCCTTTGTTTGAATCAAAACTGGGATAAGGTATGGCTATAATATTCCAAGTATCTTTAACATATATTTTAAGTTTTACCGGAATAATATTGTTTTTGGGTTCTAAAAATTCAAAGCTGATTTCATGCCTTTCAATTGTCCTTATGTTATTTAATTCCGTATTAAGTCCTAAAATATATGCATCAAGCTCTTCCCGTGAGGCAAATATTCTATTTTTGTCTATAGGCACTTTAGCCGATAAATGGCCGGCCTTAGTAAGACCTTTTATGCTGTATTCTACAATGTCAATCTTATAAGCCGTATCATTCGGCAATAAAGAAGCATCGAGTTTATCCTCTATGTTTTGTGCGTAAGGTCTAACTACAAAAAAACAGCATAACAAGACCGCTATAAAAAATCGTTTATGCATTTTATTCCGCCATAATTTTTTAGGCAGTTTATTTATTGTAAATAAAACCGCCTTTATTGTTATTTTAGTTTTGAATCCTCTTCAATTATTTTTTGAGCATTTGATTCCATATAAATTTTGACTAAAGCCGCTATTTTCTTATCATAGAGAGAAAATATTCTTGCTGCAAGGAGAGCCGCATTTTTAGGTTCCAATACGAGGGCAGGGGAAATGCCTGACGGCATCCTAAGTGAAGAGTAAATATCAGCTCCTGCAAAACTATCGGAATGAGGCGGACAAGCGATTGTCGGTCCCTTCACAAAGCCGTCAACAAAACCTGAAAGAGCATTGCTCCTTCCTGCAATGGTGATATAAAGTTTAGGCCTTTCAAGGGCTTCATATTCTTTTAGCATAGAAACAACATGCTCCGCTGTTTTATGAGCCGAGCCTATTCTGATTACATATTCTATTCCAAATACACTTAACTCCTCGGCTATTTTTTCTGCATGCCCCATATCCGAAGCCGAACCCATAAGAATTATTACAAGAGGTTTCACATTAAGCCTGCCTTTTTTAAATTTTTTATTATGCGCTCTTCAACCGGATATTCTCCCGGAATAAATTTTGATTTTGTCAACTTTTCGTAAGCTCTAATATAAAGCTGAATAGCTTCGTTCCAGACATTTTCATCGAGCTCGGGGATTTCTCCGTCACCTCGGTAACCTTTTGCAGCATAGGCCATTCTTACAAATTCTTTATCAAAGTTTTCAGGCTCTTTACCGTCTTTTAATCTCTGTTCATAAGTATCCAGTTTCCAATAGCGTGAAGAATCGGGAGTATGTACTTCATCTATCAAAAGAATATTATTGTCCTTGTCTACTCCGAATTCGTATTTTGTATCCACTAAAATCAACCCCGCTTCATTTGCGCTTTTTTGACCTCTTTCAAAAAGGGCAAGGGCTGCTTTTTGTACAAAATCCCATTGTTCTTTTGATAGGTAGCCTTGCGAAACAACTTCATCGCAGGTAAGTCTCTCATCATGACCTGTAGGGCCGCCCTTTGTAGTGGGGGTTATGATCGGTTTAGGAAGTGCCTGATTTTTTTTCAAGCCTTCAGGAAAATCATACCCGTATATATTTCTTTCTCCTAAAGAATATCTGTACCAAAGGGCTGTGGTAGTTACTCCCGTGATATATCCTCGAACTATTACTTCAATTGGAAGAGGTTTTACTTCCGTTACGATAATGCAGTTAGGATCCGGACAAGAAATTATATGATTTTTGATTATATCCTTGGTATTTTCAAACCACCAAAGGGAAAGCTGGTTTAAAACCTGTCCCTTATATGGAAGGGCTGTAAGAACCCTGTCAAAGGCTGAAATCCTATCTGTAGTTACAATCAGTCTTTTCCCTTCTTCAGGTGAATACCAATCCCTTACTTTTCCGGTTTGTTTTGAAGGGAGAGGTAAATTAGACTCTCTAAAAGCTGCATTCCGTGAAATCATTTTAAACTCCTTAGGCTAAATTTATACCGAGCAAGTATATATGAAGACGTATAAATTTTCAAGTATAGAAGAAAAGCAGAAAATATCTTATAAGGAAATATTTAAACCTTCCGATATCCGATAGAAGAAAAAAAGAATTTTATCTATAATGATGTAAAACTTCAATCGGCTAAAAAGGGTATATTTATGAAAAAAACAGCAATAGTGGCAGGAGGCTCAAGCGGTATCGGTCTTGAAATTACAAAAGCTCTGATCTTAAAAAATTATTTTGTTTACACAATAAGCCGCAGAGAATTTTTAAGTTTGCCCCAAGAAAAGACTAAGCACCTTAGACTTGATATTACGGATGAAGAAAATCTTAAAAAAGCCTTTTCAGATATTTGGGAAAAGGAAGGGCGGATTGACTTAGCCGTTTGTGCATCGGGATTCGGTATTTCGGGAGCAGTGGAATTTACAAGCCTTGCAGAAGCAAAAAAACAAATGGATGTAAATTTTTTCGGTGCTTTTCTATTTATAAGACTGTCGGCTTCTTATATGAGGCCTCAACATTTTGGAAAAATATTTGTGATCAGTTCTATAGCAGGAGAAATAGCCATTCCATTTCAAGCCTTTTATTCGGCATCGAAGGCGGCCATCGGCAAGCTTTTAGAAGCCTTTAGGGCAGAGCTTCAGCCATTCGGTGTGGACTGTGCCCTAATAATGCCCGGAGATGTTGCAACCCCATTCACAGCGGCAAGAAACAAATCGAATCTGGGAGATGATGTTTATAACGGAAGAATTTCAAAAAGTGTTACAAAAATGGAAAAAGACGAGCAAAAAGGTATGAATCCTGAAAAGTTAGGAAAATTCGTTGCCTCTCTTGCCGAAAAGAAGAGAATAAGATTTTTTTGTCCTTACAATAGGGCCTATGCCTTTTTGCTTTTTTTATATAGAATTTTACCCCGTCAATTCGGCCTTTTTATTATAAAAAAACTATATGCGGAATAAAGATGCTGACAAGGCCTGTGCAGTCTTAACTGCAAAGTATTTTTTATGTCTTAAAAAAATCGCATTCGGCCTTGACAGCAAGTGGAAATTATTATGTTTTAAAATGCCATTACTTTTTCTTCAATAAGAACCTCCTCCTTTGCCTGCGTCTTTTCGCCTGCATTCTTAAAGACAGGTTTAAATTCCACATGTTCAGCAACGACCTTTACCTTGCTGTAGTTTTTACCGTCAGTACCTACCCATCTGTCCTGCTTAATTCTGCCTACAACCCTCACTCCCCTGCCCTTTGCTCCGTTTTGTTCACACAATTTTGCAAGGCTTGCCCATGTTTCCACGTCAAAATAGGAAGTTTCCTGCACAAAGTTATCATCTTTTTTGTAGTTTCTGTTCGAAGCGATAGAGAAAGTACATAAAGCCGTTCCATTAGGCGTAGTTTTTAAAACAGGCTCGCGAACCATGTTCCCTTCAATAATAAGTGAATTTAATGATTTCATTTTATTCCTCCAAAAATCAAAAAAATAATCTAAAACTTGAACCGGTTGTTCAATATGTTTGAAAAGTTCGGGAGGCGCCTTTCCCTTGCTTTCATATAATTATATGGTTTTAAATGCAGTTTTTAGTAAACTTTTAAAAAAAAATTATTTTTTTTTAATATTCTTTCTTATTGACTGAATATATAAAAATATGATATTGTATTTTTCTATATTTATATTTTAAATCAATTTAAAGAGGATGAATTTATGAATTTTATACCTTTATTACAAGGAGCTTCTCAAGGCGGTTTTAGCTCCTTCGGTTTTTTAATACCAATGCTCTTGGTTTTCGTTATTTTTTATTTTTTGCTTATACGTCCGCAGAAAAAGGAGCAGCAAAAAACCGAAAAGATGATTTCTCAGCTTCAAAAGGGAGACAAAATCATCACTATCGGCGGCATTCACGGTGTTGTAAGTTCTACTAAAGAAAAAACACTTGTTATTAAAGTTGATGATAACTGTAAGATAGAAATTAACCGATCTGCAGTAGGTACCGTTTTAAAAGATACACCCCCTAAGCCTGATTTTGCCGGTGAGGAAGACAAGAAAAAGCCTTTATTCGGAAAAAAGGCTGACGACTCCCAAAATGACGGCACAGCTTCACAAAACGAATCAAAATAACAAAATTTGCGGTTTTTGCATTAAAACCGCAGCTATTTGGAGATAAATAATGAGTAAAAGAGTTAGATTTATCATCGTTCTTCTTGTTATTGCCCTGTGCTTTGTTTTCTTATATCCTACTTTAAAATGGTATTTTTGGACGAATAAAGAAGATAAGGCTTTGGCTTTGGCATCCAGAGAAAAGATTAAAGATTATTCCGAAAATATGGCTAGGGCTGATGTTGATAAGCTTATAGAAATGGCTGTTTCAAATTCAACCGAGCCTCTTTCTGAAAAATATGCCCCCATAATTAAAGAAGCAAAGGCCCGCCGAAAGGCCTTAGGTATGGAGCTTCCCTCTCAATGGACGGCCCAAGAGGTTGCTGCAAGCTTTAAACTTTCCTCAAAAGAAAAGTTCATTCCTATAGCACAGCCTATTTTAGAAACTGCATATAGGGATTCCATTTTAGGGATAAAAAAATACCAAACAAATGCCGTTAAGCTGGGGCTTGACCTTTCGGGCGGCATGTTGGTCATTATTAAGGCCGACTTGGATGCTGCAATTTCTGCAGATGGAGCAAGCAGTGAAACGATAGCAGACTCAAAGAAAGCTGCCATGAATTTAGCTATGGATACGCTCAGAAGCCGAATAGACAAGTTCGGTCTTACAGATCCGGTTATCCGCCGTCAGGGAGATGACAGAATCTACATTGAAATGCCGGGAGCTGCAGATGCAGATAAGATAAACTCCATTATAATGGGGCGAGGTATCTTAGCATTTCATTTGGTAGATGATGAAGCTACTCAGGCCTTTAGAGAATATTACCGCAACAATCCGGGAAAGACCTTTGATGCCGAATACAATCTTTTAAACCCCGAAATTATCCCTGAAGACTGTATGGTACTGGGTGTATATCACAAAGATGCCTACGGTATAGATGAAAGAGATGATAGGGAACCCTTCCTTGTCGTAAAAAAACAGGCAGGCCTCGAAGGAAAGCACTTGGTAAGCGTAGACACTGTCGCAGACCAAATGTCCAATAATCCTCTTGTTACTTTTTCTCTTGATGCAGAAGGAGCTAAAATATTCTCAGAGTTAACCGCAAACAATGTCGGAAAAAGACTTGCCATAGTTTCGGACAATAAAATAAAATCCGCTCCTAACCTCAAAGAACCTATTACGGGAGGGGCAGGAAGCATAAGCGGAATGTCTGCAACAGAGGCAGAAAACCTTAAAACAGTTTTAAGAACCGCATGGTTAAATGTTCCGCTTCAACTTGAAACACAACAGGTTGTAGGAGCCAGCTTAGGAGACGAAAAAATTAACGAAGGTATTAAGGCCTTACAATGGGGCTTAATTGCCGTTTTAGTTTTTATGCTTGTATTTTATAAAGAAGCCGGAATAAATGCTTGTATTGCTCAAATTTTAAACCTTTATATAATGTTCAGCGTCCTTTCAGCCTTCAATCTAACTCTTACATTGCCCAGTATTGCCGGTATGATTTTAACTATCGGTATGGCTGTAGATGCTAACGTTGTAGTTTTTGAAAGAATAAAAGAAGAACTGAAATTAGGTAAGACAAGGGAAGCCGCTGTCAATGCAGGCTTTGAACACGCTTTTTCTGCTATTATGGACTCAAATATAACTACTTTTATAGCAGCCTTCTTCCTATCCATCCTTGGAACAGGCCCGATTAAAGGTTTTGCATACAGTTTAGCCATAGGTGTTGTGTCCTCCGTCTTTACCGCTTTGTTTGTTTCACGCTTAATATTCGATTTCGGAACTCAAACTTTAAAATTCAATAAGATTCATATCAGCTGGAGGAAGTTAAAAAATGAAAAAAGTAATTAGTTTTTCGAAATTTTTTGTTCCGTGTTTTATTTTCAGCATAGGACTCATGATTTTTGGAATAATAGGCTACTTTACCAAAGGAATAAATTTCGGCATTGACTTTCAGGCAGGTTTTATAGAAAAGGTAAAAATAGCACCTACGGCGGTAGAACTTTCTTATGAGGGGCCTTTGACGGTTTCTTTTTCGCAAAGTATATCGGATATTTCGATTACTACCACTTCTTTAGATGGTGAAAACAAATCCTATGTTTTTAAATTTGCCGATAATCCATCTCTTAAAGACTTTGCCGACGGCCTTGCTTCCGTTGAAGGCTTAAAGATAAAAATTACCGCTTCGGGAAATGTACTTCTTAAAGACTTATTTTCCGATTCGGAGTCTTCTTCCCGTCTTTCAGCTGATGTGCTTAGACTTCATCATTTGGAAAAAGGGCTTAAACCGATAAGTACCGATGAGATCCGTCATGCTCTTTCTTCAATACCGTCAGTTTCGGTTCAGCAATTGGGAGTTCCGGAAGACAGGTATTTTCAGATAAGGCTTGCCGATGACGGAAAGTATGAAAATGCAAACCAAGAATTGAGGTCGATTATAAATTCCGCCTTAATTGCAGCCTACGGCCCCGAAAATATTGCAGTCATAGGTACGGACTTTGTAGGTTCCCGCTTTTCTTCTTCATTGGCACAACAGGCAATATTGCTGGTAGGCGGAGCTTTGGTTTTAATCTTTGTTTATGCAATGTTCCGTTTTCAGTGGAATTTTTCACTGGCTGCAATTATTGCGCTGCTTCACGATACGCTAGTAATGGTTATGTTTATATCGTGGACGCAGATGGAGTTTAATTCTACAACGATAGCAGCCATTCTTACGATTATAGGTTATTCTATAAACGATACAATCGTTATTTTTGACCGTATCCGCGAAAAGATAAATCTCGAGCCTAAGCTGGAATGCAATGCGGTTTTAGATAAAGCCTTAACCGAAGTGCTTACTCGAACAATTATTACGACCCTTACAACTATGGTTGCGGTTGTGGCTCTTTATTTGTTTACTACCGATTCAATGAAAGATTTTGCTTTGGCCTTAATTGTAGGTCTTATAAGCGGTACCTATTCGTCAATTTATATTGCGTCTTATTTTATCGCTCTTACTTCCAAGGGTAAAAAGGCCGGAGAGATGATTACCAGAGGTAAAAAAGCTCCCGGTGAACTTTCAGGAGCGGTTATATAACGAGATAGAATAAATCTCAGTGGAAAAATTTATTTTAAGCCAAGCGGCCGGTTTGAAAAAATCGGCCGCTTTTTTTATGAGTGTTTAGCTATTTGTTTTAAGGCCTCGGCAGCTTGCTTGACTTCCTCAAAGGTATTGAAAGAAGAAAAACTAAACCTGACTATGCCCTGTTCTTCGGTTCCGAGAGCCTTGTGTACCAAGGGAGCACAGTGAGCTCCCGGCCGGCTTGCGATGCCGAACTCTTCATCGAGGAGGCGGCTTATTTCTCCAGAGGGAATATCTCCTATGTTTATACCTATTACAGCCCCTGTTTTTTCGCTCCAAGGATTTCCGTATATTTTAATATTGGGAACAGTCTTTATTTCTTCAATAAAGCTTAATTTTAAATCGGCTAATTTTTTTTGAATGGAATTAACGCCCATTTTTAAAACGTAAGAGGCTCCGGCATTTAAGCCCATAAAGGAGGGAACATTCATGGTGCCTGCTTCAAAGATATCGGGCATCTCGGAAGGGTGAGTTTTATCGAAAGAATGAACCCCGCTTCCTCCCGAAAATACGGGAGAAAAATCGAATGTCCCGTTTACAATGATGCCGCCCGTACCTTGAGGCCCATAAAGCCCCTTGTGCCCCGTAAAACAAAAAATACTTTGATCGTATTTTGAAGCATCGATAGGAATTGTGCCAGCACTTTGTGAAGCGTCTACAATTAAGATTAGGCCGTGTTTTTTGCATATGGAATAAACATAATCTAAATCACAGATTGAACCTATTACGTTTGAGCAGTGGTTTACGATAATGGCCTTAGTGTTTGATTTGATTTCTTTTTCTATTAGCCCATAACACAAAAAACCGTCTTGAATAGGAATAATGGAAAGTTCCGCTCCCTCTTTTTCGAGCTGATAGAGAGGGCGCAAAACAGAATTATGTTCAAAAGCGGTGGTTATGATGTGAGTGTCTTTTTCTTTACCTAAAAAAAGGCTTTTTATGACAAGGTTTAATGCAGCGGTTGCATTTTGACAAAGAGCAACATTTAAGGGATTTTTTATATTAAAAAGCTTTGCCAAAGTTTGCCTTGTCTTAAAAAGCTCCGTGAGGGCCGCATGTGCCGTACTATGTGCTCCTCTTCCCGGATTCCCGAATTGATGTGAAGCAATTCCCTTAAACACCTCTTCAGCTACACTTTCAGGTTTTTGGAGGGTGGTTGCGCTATTGTCAAGATAAATCATATTTTTCAACAAACCTCTTATTGTTTTCTATTTTTAAAAGATAAGTTCCTGTATAAGGGATTTCGGCCCCTTTTAAAAGACTTGAAGCCTTTGTTATGCCTTCTTCATTTACCCGTAACACAAGCCCGCAGCCCGCAGATATTTCAGGCGGAAGAGGGATAAGCCTCGCCTCAGTCAGATTCTCTTCCGAAGTTTCCAATGCTTCAGCATCGGAAACTTCAGCTGAAGCTGTAACTGCGTCAGCAGTTATAGCTTCAGCAGCTATCGCATGATGCGAGGACGAAAAAGAAAAAAGTCCGTAGGTTTTCAAATCTTTAGTCCGATATCTTTTGCCCAGCTCTACCTTGGGAAGCTATGGGCGTACTACAAAATGGGTACGCATAATTTCGGTAATGCGGTACATATTTGTAGGAGAACCGACTTGAAGCTTTTCTTTAAGCCCGTAAAAGTCCAAACAAAGCCCGCAAGACAGTACCTCGCATCCTTGAGAGGCAAGAGCCTTTAGGTCATTTACGGTTTTTTCGTTTTGGGTTGTAAGTTTTACACCGGAATTATAACAGATAACAAACTTGGGAAGCACATCCTGTTCCGTAAGAGCATAGATAAAACCTTCTAAAAGTTTTTTACCGAAGCCTTCATCCCCCGCACCCATCTGATCCGAATTTATCACAACTGCATATTCTCCGTTCGAAATTTGAGGAACAGCGGCAGGGTTTAAATTTACTCCGGCTTCTGCCTTTAAAAGAACCGTAAATTCCTTTTCCGAAACTTTTTTTACTTCGGAACCTATGCCGAGCTGACTAGCCATCTTTGAAAGGTTTTGAGTTGCAGCCTCGTTATCGACCCTAACCAAGATATTTGTACCTGTGTTTTCCCTAACAGCCTTTTTCGCCATAATAACGGGAATAGGACAAGCCTGTCCCATTGCATTTACTTCTATCATAAAATACTCCTGATATATTAAATTTTTAGATATATTATCATAAATACTTATAATTAGTCAATGACGTAATCGGCGTGTTTAAACCGCTCATCAATAGTTTAAAATTTGTCTTTCAAATTACAATGGTATTGCCCATTCCTTCTTTCTTAAAAATCCCCAAGGTTTCGATGTGGTGGGTTTGAGGATAAAAATCGAATAGAAAATGTTTTTCCAGCTTGTAGCCAGATAAAAGAAGGCTTGCCGTGTCGCGGGCGAAGGTTACGGGATCACAGGAGATGTAAAAGATTTGACGTATGCCGCTTGAACAAAGCCAAGATAGGACTTCTTTATCTATACCGCTCCTAGGAGGGTCTACAAATACCGTATCGAAATTCAGTTTTGATTCTCTTGTTTTCGGCCAATTTTTTCCGTCTAAGCCGTGATAAAAAATTTTAGGCGGATAGCTCGCATTTCTTTCTTTGAAAATTCCGGCTGATGAGCTATTCCTATTTATCAAAAAATTTTCCTTAGCATAAGCGAGGGCATGTTTATTATGTTCTACAAGGTGAATTTCTTTTGCCTGGTCATAGGCAAAGAGAGAAAAGGTTCCTACCCCGGAATAAAGATCCAAAACTCGCTCTGAAATTTCTGCGTACTCAAAAATAGTGTTTATCAGTTTTTCGGTCATGTCCAAATTAGATTGAAAAAAGCCCAAGGGATTAAATTTAATTCTTTTTCCTGCAAGCCTTACCTCGCAGTCTTTTGCATTATCTTGGGTAAAAATTTTTTCTCCGTCCGAAAAAATGTGGATTCTCGAATTCGTAGCATATGCTTTTAAATTCGATTTTAGAAGATTTTTTATTGCCTGTACTGCGACAGGGCATCCCTTTATCTTTACCGAACCGGAACTTTTATTTTCTTTTAAAGAAAGAGAACCGTCCTTGTCAATGTAAAACTGAAAGCGTGCCCTATAAGCCCAATCCTGCCCGCTCACAAAAACAGTTTTTTCAAAAAAGCTCTTTTCAAAAAAGGGCTTTTCAAGAGCCGGTTTATCAAAAGCAGCTTTTTCCTTATGTAAACCCAAAGCTCTATCAAGGGCTTCAATGGCCATAGATTTGCGTAAAAAATGCTGATATTTGTCATCGGCTATTTGGAGGTTACATCCACCGCAGGCATAAAAGTGAGGACACTTAGGTGTTACCCTGTGAGGAGAGGGTTCTAAAATTTTTTCGATTTTTCCTTCGGTATAATTTTTATGTTCTTTTATGATGGAAATTTCCAAAACTTCATCTGGAAGAGAATAGGGAATAAAAACGGCCTTACCTTCTTTTAAGGAAGCTATGCAGGAAGCACCGAAAACCATTTTTTGCGTTTTTACAATTTCTTTTTGCATAAGTTGTTATTTAAGAATTTTCTTTCGGCTTTATGGGCGGAAGATCGGGATGAAGAGCTCTTAAGTTTTCGTAAAACCTGTCCTCAATCTTTATACCGTTTTTTGAAGTTTCTCCGAGTTTTCTGTCTTTTCGGATTGAACCGTGAAAATCGCTTCCCGCAGTTATGGGCATATCGAGGGATGCCGCCAGTTTTTCCAATCTTTTACAATCATTATATTTTGTCGAAGAATTCCAAGCTTCGAGCCCTACAAGTCCCTGCCTCTTAAAATCGGCTATAACATCGGGAAGGGATGACCAAGATAAATACAGGGACATAGGATGGGCCAAAACGGGAATTCCTCCTGCCGATTTTACGGCAGAAATTGCGGCAACAAGCTCTGCATTTTCTTTTTCTTCAAAAAAAGGCCTTCCCTTTGCGAAATACTTATCAAAGGCTTCCTGATTTTTTTTGACCATTTTATGAGCCGCCATATAAGCCGCAAAATGAGGACGGCCTAAGCCTTTATCTCCGCCTGCAAAATCTCTCACCTTTTCATATGAAATATCAAAACCGGCCTTTTTTAATTTTTCGGCCATCCTTTGATTTCTGTTTATCCTTTCATCTTGCAGATCCTGTAAGAGCATGTTAAGCTCACGGGAATCTTTGCGCAAATCAAGCCCCAATAAGTGGAGTTCTCCGGGACTCCATTTAACGCTTATTTCTACACCGCGTATAAAAATTATACCCTGTCTTTTAGCTTCTGCAGCAGCTTCATCGAGTCCGCTTAAGATATCGTGATCGGTTAAGGCAAAGGCTGAAATGCCCGCTTTTTTAACTGCGGCGGCAAGTTCAGCGGGGGTAAAGGTGCCATCCGATGCCGTTGAATGCGTGTGTAAGTCCACCATAGAAAAAGATTATATCAAAAAAAACAAAGAAGGGCTAGGTTTTTCTTAAAAAATATGCTAAAATATAAGAACGCAAGTTTTGCATTGGGAGGCCGTAATGCCTAAGGCTATTAATTATAAGGCAAATTCAGTAGTTTATTTCTCGGGAGACTTTGATGAACGTGTTTTTCTCTTAAACACGGGCAGCATAGCCCTTACATCTATAGACATTGAAACCGGAGAACAGGTTACCGACTATATAAAGACCGGAGAATTCTTTGGAGTTAAATCGGCATTGGGAAATTACCCAAGAGAAGAAAGTGCCATGGTTCTCACCGATTCTATAGTTTATTCTTTTACAAGCAAGGAATTTGAAGCCTTTGCACAAACCAACACCCGTATTATTTTACAGATGATAAAGGTGTTTTCCCGCCAGCTTAGGGCTATTCATAAACAATTAGCCTCGCTTTTGGACAGCGAAGAAGAAACAAATCCTGAAGAAGGACTTTTTAATGTTATGAATGCCTTTTATTCTTCCCAACATTATAAGGCGGCCGGACAGGTAGGAGCAAGGTACAAAACTATTTACCCTAACGGAAAATATATTTCGGAAGTAGATCAGATAGTTAGAAGTACGGCAGAGGCTTCGGGCCGCTCTTTCGGGAACGCAGAAGGGCACAATAATGAGGCCTCTTTTATCCAGCCTGAAAAACCGGCACCGGTTTCCGACGGCACGGTTTACCTTGCTTATAACAAAGCTGAAGACCTTTTTGAAAAAGGAGAATTTGAAGCCGCTTATGATCAATATCATGCCGTAATTGAAGCAGGGGCAGGCGATGAAATTACCGACAAGGCATATATAGGTGCAGGGAAAACTCTCCATACTCAAAAAGAATATGTGCGCTGCTTACAGCTTTTAACCGGCTTTATTTCCCAGCATCCAAAGTCCGCAAAAATAGGAGATGCACTAATGTATCTGGGTATGTGTTATATGGATATGGAAAGGCCCGATAAGGCAATAGCCTTTTTTGATAAAGCCGCCATCTTGTCAGGTGCCGATATAATCGGAAAAATTCGGGAACTTCAAAAAGAATGCAGCTCTAGGCTGCAAGGAGCGTAAACTATGTCGGATCTTTTTTCTTCGTTTTCAAGATTTGCAAAAAGTTTTCCCAAAGGGTCTCTTATATTTGCAGAATTTGAACCCGGTTCATCATTCTATTTGATACAGTCTGGCCGCGTTCAGCTTATAAAGATTATAAACGGGTTTGAAAAAAACCTTGACATATTGCAGCCCGGAGAAATTTTCGGCGAAATGGCCATTTTGGATAATTCTCCGCGTTCGGCCTCTGCCATAGCCTATGACGATGTAATGGCTCTTGAATTCAATAAAGAAAACTTTGAAATTTTAATGAAGGGAAATCCTGCCATCGCTATGCGGCTTTTAAAGACCTTTGTAAGGCGTATCTATGCCCAAAGACGCAGGTTTATGATTTTAACCATTGAAGACAGACCTGCAAGAATTGCAGATGTTTTTTTGATGCTGGATGAAACCCAGCCGAGTCTTGACCGCACTACGGAGATGAGGACATTTGATACGACAATTGAAGAGGTTGCACGTTGGGCCGGTCTTTCAATAGAAGAAACTGAAGATAATATACGCAAATTTATAGATCAGGGCAGAATTTCCGTCTATGATGATAGAATTATCGTACAAAATATGACCGACTTAACGAGGTATGTTAATACCCGCCGCTCAAAAGAACAAAATTTATATGTACTATAAGGCAGGATACTGTGAGCAATAAAAAAGATTATTATATTCCCTTTATTATGACTGCAATAGTTATTATTGTAGATCAGATCAGTAAATTATTGGTTGTACAATATATGGAGGAATATCAAGTTATTCATATATTGGGTGATTTTTTAAATTTACGGCTGGTATATAATACCGGAGCGGCCTTTAGTCTAGGTGCAGGTTTTGGGGATATTGCCAGAAAAATGCTTTTAGGTGTTTTACCGGCCATGCTTTTATTCGGCCTAGTAGCCGTTCTATTAAAGTCCAAAGAATTAAGTAATGCCCAGAGATGGTTTATATGCGGTATAATAGGCGGAGGCTTTGGAAACCTTATAGACCGTTTTTTTAGGCCTGAAGGCGTTGTAGACTTTATCGATGTAAAGTTTTTCGGTATTTTAGGACTGGAAAGATGGCCAACCTTTAATGCAGCCGATTCTTTTATTGTTTGCTGCGGAATAGGGCTTGGAATAAATTTGATTTTACAGGGTATAAAGCAAAAAAAGCTTCAAGATAGCTAAACCGGAGCCCCTTATGTTAAAAAAAACTATCTTTCTCTCAGCTTTAGCTTTTTGTCTGCTTTTAGCTGCTTCATGCAAATCGACAATAAAAGAGTACTCCAATATATGGCTTGTTATGGGAACGGTTTGCAGGGTGCGTATCCTGACCGATGAACCTAAAAAAAAGGCTGACGAAGTCTTAGAAAAAGTCTATGCCGAGCTGATAAAACTTGACGGGATATTTAACGCAAATACGGATGAGTCTTCGATTGATAATAATAATCTTAACGGTTTGATAAAAACACAAGAATCGGAACTTGAACGCTTAAACAAAGCAGCAGGAATTTCCCCCTTAGCAGTTTCACCGGAATTATATGAGCTTTTGCAAATTTCCCTTATGATGGCGGAGCTTACCGATGGAGCCTTTAATCCGGCTATAGGCCCCTTAGTAAAACTTTGGAACATAGGCTTTGAAAATGAGACCGTGCCGTCTCAAAAAGAAATTGATGATATATTACCTCTTTTAGACTATAAAAATATAGAATTAAGAGACGAAAATCAGGTCTTTTTACAACAAAAAGGAATGAGACTCGACCTTGGAGGTATTGCAAAAGGCTATGCTGCCGATAAAATTGCAAAAATAATCTTAGACTACGGTATAAAAGATTTTTTAATAGATTTGGGTGGCAATATCCTAGCTTCAGGTAAAAACCCCTTAGGAAAAAACTGGAAAATAGCCCTAAGAAGTCCCATAATAGGAAAGCAAAATCCTGTTATAAGCCTGAATCTTCAAGACGCTTCAATTGTAACATCAGGAAACTATGAAAGGTTTATACAAAAAGACGGAACGCTTTATCATCACATTTTTGACTCAAAAACCGGCTATCCGGTACAAAATAACTTAAATGCTTCTTCTATTATGAGTAAAAGCTCCACTCTTGCCGATGCTCTTTCCACATCAAGTTATGTTTTAGGGGAAGAAAAAACAAGAACTCTTTTACAAAGATTAGTTGAGGAAGATTTTCCTCTTATCGGCTTCCCTGAAATGCCGGCCTGCTTTTTATTTTATAAAGATAATTCTATTTCCGTTTTGGGGAATGATAAGGCTTCGATTGAAATTATTGACAAGGATTTTTTTATCAAATAGATTAAATTTTTCTCAAAATAAAGAAAAAGAACCCCCAAAAGGAGGATATGGGGGTTCTTTTTGAAGTAGTATGTGTATCTTTTCTGTGTGTAAATGTAATATACCAAATTAAACAAAAAATGTCAAGCAGTTTTTAAGAAATTCTAAGAAAAAAATGTATTTTTATTACTTTTATTACCGTTTTGTGCGGTTTAATCTAAAATATCTACTTATTATTAAAATCTGCCCTATATTCTATGTAATTTATCTTTTTTTTTTCGACTACGTCCTTTAAAGACCTTTCAACAGCACTCAGAGAAGAAGAACCTGTTTTTACTTCAATAAAGCTGATATCGGTAATAGTACCTTGAGAAGAACCGTTAAAGGCAATATAGTCTATAGGCTGACCTATAAAGCGTATTTCCGTAGGGTGTGCAGGAAAATCGGGGAAAAAAGGAGCCAGCTGTTCTGAAAGCTGCCCGTTTAATACCGCCCGGGAACGTTTTACGGCATCTTTTCTTGCTTCTTTTAACTTCTTTAGGTTTAAACTTCTTTCCTTGTATTTTCCTATAACTAAACCTAGTAAAAAGAATATTATAATGATAAATATCCCTAATACAATCTTAATCAATCATTTCCTCCAAATATTTAGGTTCCTGAGGTACTTCTATATTTTCTTCATCAAAATTGTCTTCTTCCGTTTTATCATTTTTACCGTAAAAAGATAGTATATTACGGGAAAAGGATGATGTAAATTTTATCAATTCTGCCATTTTAAAAATATCGGCAAGTTGTTGAGGATTTTTTTTACTTGTTTCAATTTGAGGCGTTTGATTTATACTTTGCGTATCCTTTGCTATAAATTCATTAAATTCCGCCTGTAGAACAAAATTCCTAATATATAAGAGTTCGGGACGGTATTCAAAATGCATATTATCCCATAGCGTCCATTTACCGCCCCATATAAAACCTTCGCTTTCAAAGGCTTCTATTACAGCCTTAGGAGGAGACCATCTTCTATAGGGCATAATCTTCATCCAGTAATCATCATTGGCTGCTTCCCAAAACCAATAAATTTTTTTATTTCTGTAGTTTTTTGGCAAAATGTCTATAGCCGAGCCCCAGCTGTGATTGCTTAATTTTCCCGAGTCCGCTATAACTCTCCAATTAAAGCTCCAACATTGATTTAATTCTTTTAAGAATTTTTTTACCTCTGCGTCCGTTTTTTGAGCTTCGTATATTTTTTTTTGAACCCGCTTTAAAGGCTCGGCCGCACGGTTATGCACCCAAACATCATAACCCAAGAATGTAAAGTGCCGCAGCTGCTTTATAATCTCTTTTCTGTTTCTTCCATTAAATAAAATCATAAAAAAGGTGTAATTTGGAGGAGGCGTTTTTTTTCTATTTTTTATTAAGCCTTCAGGTTTTAATGCTGCAATGAGGTTCTCCGAAAACATATTAGGGTTTTGCACCTCATCGGTATAAAAGTATGAAATTATGGGTGCCCAATTTTGGAAGTTTTTAATATCTTCTTTAGGTAAAAGCCTTCCGTTTGCCCAATATAGATTTTGGTTTCTTATAGTTATAAACCAATCATTTACTTCCGAATCAAAGGAAATGTTTTTTACGAGATCGGGATAGGCCATTTGTATGGCTTTTAAGCTAAGCCAAGGATTGTCAAGGTTAAAATTAAAATTATCAAGCCGATCTTGATTTTGACCCAAAACAAAACTAAAATTTCCTATAAAAAATAAAACTAAGAATAGCTTTTTAAAAATTTTTTGCATGTTGCCGTTATCTAAGTACGGAGTCTACAAGAGCCTTAAAATCTTTATTTTTAGGTTCGGCCGATTCTGTTTTGCGGATAACAAAGACACCGTCTTCATTTACAATTGTTTGTTCATCATTTATATCTATTAACGGCATTGGTTCACTATCACCTACTACATCCAAATCATCCAAAACAGGGCTTTGATCATATTTACCCCACATTGACCGTGCCGGACTATAATCTTCGTCTATGTATTCTACTTTTTTGGCTTCCGTTTTTTCCAACTCAGAGATAGAAATATCCAGCTCAGAAAAATCCAAGCCTGAAATAGTATACCCTAGGTCATTTAAACGGAGCATCGGATCATCTGTACTTTCCGCTAAGATAGCTTCTTCATCTTCATCAAGAGGAGTTGCAACTTTCGATTTCTCTATTTTATCAAATATTTTAGATTCGGCAATTTTCTCTTCATCCAGTTCTTCAACAGGCTCTGCTTTTTGGACTTCGTCAAGTTCTTCGACAGCAGGGGCATCTACCACTTCATCTAGGTCTTCGACAGCCTCGACTTCTTGCACTTCCTCAAGGTCTTCAACAGTTTCAGCTTCTTGGACTTCTTCAAGTTCCTCGACAGCAGCGGTATCTTCCACTTCATCCAGTTCTTCAACAGGCTCGGCTTCTTGGACTTCCTCAAGTTCTTCAACAGTTTCAGCTTCTTGAACTTCGTCAATATCTTCAACGGACTCGGCTTCTTGTACTTCTTCAAGGTCCTCAACAGCAGGGGCATCTTCCACTTCATCCAGTTCTTCAACAGGCTCGGCTTCTTGCACTTCCTCAAGTTCTTCAACAGTTTCAGCTTCTTGCACTTCCTCAAGGTCTTCGACTGCCTCGGCTTCTTGTACTTCGTCAAGTTCTTCGACAGTTTCAGCTTCTTGCACTTCAGAAATACCTTTCGGTAAGACTTCAGTGCCGGAAACAGTATTATTTTTTTCGGAAATAATTTGTTGATCTTTTAGGGCTTTTATCAAAAGAGAAATAAGCTCTTCAGTTTGAATTCCCTTTAAATTAAGGTCCGAAGATTTAGCTATTGCTGTCTTGTTTATAATATCAAATATTTCCTGCCAATTTTTTTGCAAGATAGCGTCTATTTCTTTTTCTTTACGCTGAAGAAGTTTTTTACCCAATCCTTTTTTTATTTCCGCATTTACTTCATGCCTATGATATTCAAGTTCTTTTTGCAGTTCATCCCAATTTCTTTTCTGTGATGTTTTTAAATAATTTTTTAGAATTGACCAATGCAGCTGTTGAATTTTATTTTGTGCAATAAATAAACGGTTTCTTTTTATATTTAATAATAAAAAGAACATTAAAAATACTGTCACAAAAACCGTAAATATCAAAAAATACTTAACGGCTATAGGGAACATAAACACATTTTTTTCGGTTATTCTGCCTATATAGCCGAAGTCCGTTTTTTTTGTAACAAGAACCCAACTATCTTTTCCATCAAGACTTATAAGACGCAAACTTTGGGGTAACCGTTCCCAATCACTTAGGACAAGGTCTTTTAAGTCCGGTGAAATGATATTATTCGTTTCGGTTAAAATCCCCAGCATGGTATGAGTTTCATCGGAAAGTAAGGCTAAACCGTCGCTTATTGAAAGTATATTATCAGAAATCAAACGGTATAAAAAACTACTTCCCGAAATATAAAAGACCGCAGTCCCTCTATACACATCATAAGAGTCATAAAAAGGTAAACAGTATAAAATAGTATCGGCTTCCGTTATAGCTGTAATTTTAACTTCTCCGTTATCAGGGACTTCTATATGCTGATAAGGAATTAAAAGCTCCGTATCATCATACCTTCTGTAAGAAAGCATTGAATCCGTTTTAGTAAGAATGTCTTCCGGAAAAGTACTAAAGTGCATCTTCTGATATTGCGAATCGATTATTCTAAGGCCTATAAATCCTGGCACAGTAGATATGATTTTTGAAATGATATTGTCTCTTTCTTCTATGTCCGATTGGCTTTGATCTTGCTTTGCTGCAGACATTAGGGCTTGCTCATTCAGTACGCTTTTGAATAGGTGAAGGTTTGTTTCATTCCAGTTTTTAAAAGATTCCTCAATATCGGCTAAATTATCATTGATATACCTTACTATGGCAGGCTTATACACTTTTGTTTCAATAAAAGATTCATAATCCGATACAGTTAAAAGCAAAAGGCCTATAAATACCGCTAAAGAGATAACTAAACTTATAAGAACTTTCAAGCCGGTGCGCAATTTAAATCTCCAATATCTATTTTATCATATTTATAAGGTTTTAGTAAACCCCGAAAGCTGATATAATAAATTAGAACTCACTACGTTATCGGTAAATTTTCTTGAGACTTTATAAATATTGCACTTTTTATAGATAAGATTTTGAACCGACAAAAAACGGATTTTATAGAGCTGCGGCTTCCAAATCAAAACCGTTTCTTGCCGAGACCTTTGCTTTTACAATAGAGCCGGGGGCAATCCGATTTCCATCCGTATCTTTTTGGTCCAAGAGAAAACTTAAAACAACGGCGCCATCCACGTCCGGAGCTTGGAACCATGCCCTGCCGAGAGCTAAAAGTATTTTATCCTCTGCCGGAATGAGTTCTTCTACAAGAACTTCTATTTCTTTTCCTATAAAAGAATCGAGTTTTTTTTCGGTTATTGAACTTTGGACATCTTGTATTGCAGCAAGACGGGCTTCTGCCGTTTTTTTTTCGACGCGGCCTTTAAAAGAATATGAAGGCGTATCCTCTTCTCGGGAGTATGTAAAACCGCCCGACCAAAGGGGCCGTAATTTTCTTAAAAAGGCGACTGTTTGATTGAGGTCTTCATCCGTTTCTCCGGGGAAACCTACCAAAAAAGTTGTACGTATTTGGGGTTCACCGTAAGGACTTTTTGCCTTTTCAAAAGCTGACCGTATATTCTTTACGGTATCAAGGTAAACCTCGGCAGAACCTTTTCTGTTCATAGCTTTTATTATCTTTTCCGAGCCCGACTGAAATGGAATGTCAAAATAAGGTAAAAATCTGCTATCCGCCGTCATTATAGGGAGAATATCAAGCGGAAAATGATCAGGATGGATATAAAGCAGGCGAATTTTAAAATTACCTTCTATTTGAGAGATTGATTTTAAAAGCAAGGACAAGCCGGATTTTTCGTTGTCTTGAAGTTCTTGTATATCATCTTTTCCTGTCTGATAGGCGGCTAAGTCTTGCCCTATCAGGTTAAATTCATAAAAGCCTTTTTCTAAAAATGCCTTTATTTCATCGCAGATATCTTTTATAGGACGGCTTCTTAATCTTCCGCGAATAATGGGGATGGCACAAAAACTGCAAAAGTTGTCACAGCCTTCGGTTATTTTTATATATACGGAACGCGGAAAGTTGAGTATTTTAGGTCTTGCCCCTCCGCATATGCCTATTTGAGGAGAAATAAGGAGCCGTGAAAGGGGCATTACGGGACGTTTCTCAATGGGCATTAAAAGACTTTTTTCACATAACGGCTTTTTAGGAAATAAGGCATCTATTATTTCGGGCAAAAGTGAAAGATTGCCGTTACCGAAGATTGCATCAGCTTCAAGTAAATCGTTTTTAAGAACATCGGCATAACGCTCCGCAAGACATCCGGCTAGTAGAATTTTAGCGTTAGGATGGGCTGTCTTGGCCTGTAAAACGGCATTTATCGATTCTTCTTTTGCAGAATTAATAAATCCGCATGAATTGACTATAATAAGATCAGCCTCATCGGGATTGGAGGTGTTTTGCCATGATAGATTTTCCATTATACCGATTAGAATTTCAGCATCAACTTGGTTCTTTGCACAGCCGTGCAAATCCATAAAAAATTTCTTTTGAAGCATCTATTTTAATCAACGTCTACGACTATGAATTTAAACCGCTTGGTTTGATCATCCCGTATCCATTTTAAGTCTTTGACTATAACTTCTCCGGGACGGCTTACTTCCAAATCAACGGTTTTTCCTCCTGCAACTACTTGGAGTTTTACTGCATTCCCGTTGGATGCCCAAATCCTTAAGCCGTTATTGGCTTGAACGGTAAGCTGTTCGGCTTTTTGGTAATATCTTTCTTCCCGATTAGCTTTATCCGCCTCATGCCTAAATAAACAGTAGCCTCTAAAAGTAGCATTTAAGACCACAGGGTAGGCTGAGCCGCTCTCAAAAAGCACCTTTGAAGCTGAGGAAACAGCAGATTCCGAGTCCGACACAACTACATCGCTTTCTACCGTCGGAGCTCCTTCCGAAACATTACTTCCTGTCAATACTGATATAAGAGCCCCTACTTCCGAGTTATTTTTATCTATATCTTCTACAGTAATCTCAATATCTGCGGTTAAGTCATCATTGAGATCTATTTTTACTGTTTGTCCTAAGCTTATTACTTGAGTTCCTGCACTAGTCTTTAAATTTAACCTTGGACTTATTTTTTCTACCTCAATTGTATATTCTCGGTCTTCTATTCTTAACTTTAAAGAATCTTGCTCAAATACTCTTTCTTCAAACTTTGATTCCCCTAGTTCATAAATTTTTGCTTCCCGTTTTTCGATTCTTTCTATTTTTGAATTTTCTTGTTGTTTTCTATTCCTTATAGCCGGAATCCAGCTTTTTAAAGCAAAAAATACAAGTACGGCCATCAGTGCAATGGCAGCCAATACGCCCAAGCCTATCAAAAGAGGCCTAGAAAACGAAAAGCTTCTTTTTTGCAGCAAGGCATCGGGAGGCAAGGAGCTCTCCTGTATCTTAATTTGCTTATAAAGATTTATCATTTCCTCGGGATCAAGGTCTAAATATTCACAATAATTCCTCAAAAAACCCAAAACATAGGGCTCAGCCGGAAAAACACTATAATCATCCTGTTCCAAGGCTTCTAAATATCTTTTAGCTATATTTGTTTCTCGAGCAACCTGATCAAGTTCAAGATCGCGTTTTATTCTTGTTTCGGTAAGTAGTTTTCCGATTTCATTCATCATTTATCTCCCAAATTAATCGATAAAAAGAAAATCATTAAAAGTCTTTGCGGTAGAAGGAGCATCAAACACAAAGTTTCTGCTTCCCACTCCGGTATTTATTCTGTAATTATAAAAATCGAATATGATTTTACCTCCGGAAACGGGAACAGCTTCAATTCGGCGTATCAATTTACCGTCAGGATAAATCATAACACGCAGGGTTTTAAACGCTTCCGTTGCAGATTTTCGGTTCATAAGCAAAATAATAACGTTTTCCGACGAACCTTCCTCCAGCGGCTGTGGAGCTGAGGTAGCCTCATATTGAATTGTGTACCCTCTTTTAATGAGAGACAGACCTTGGGGTGTAGCTAAAGATGAACCTCCGGCGGAGCTTTGTTCAACATCCTGAGTTAGAATTGTTCTATATTGAGGCAGGTAAATTGAAAGAGTATTTCCGTTAAAAACAATACATTGTTCTGCAGGTGATTTAAAGTCCAATCGAAGTTTATCCGGTCTTTTGAACATCGCCGTAGCCTGCTGTTTTGAAGTCCCGACTGCTATATTCATGTCGACAATATAGTCCTGTATTTGAGCGTATCTATCCGATACTGAAGAAAAAAAGTCCCCTGCAGTAGTAATATTTTGAGAAAAACAAAGAGAACTTATAAAAATAAATAAAATAATGCTTATATTTTTTTTCATGCCTGCTATAGTAAAACAAAAAAGGTTATAAAGTCAAGTACCGTATTTACTCATGTAAAAATCTATGAATAAATTATAAAATATTCATTGACAAGGCTGCGCTTTTTTGCTATACTGGCAATGAATGAATAAACAAATATTCATTGCGGTGTAAGGAAGATGTGTTAAGGAGCGGATGATGGCAAAAGCTTTTACCGAACAAGAGCGGATCAAAATAAAAGAAAAAATACTGGAAGCTGCACTGGATTTGTTTCACGATAAAGGAACAAAGGCTTTGAATATAGCGGAATTGACAAAACGTGCCGGCATTGCACAGGGGAGCTTTTATAATTTTTGGCGGAATAAAGATGCATTGGTTATGGAACTCTTTGCGTATCGCTCGGTTCAAAAATTACGCACTGTTGAAAAGAAATTTTCATCTTCGCTTGCAAATCCGGCGGAATTTCTTACCGACATAATATATCAATTTTTGATTGATCTTATGACTAAAATTCAAAAGCAGCCTATCTATAAAGATGCGTTTAAGGTATTTGAAGCAAAAGACCGAAGCGAAGTACATAGGATTGAAAGTCTGTATGATGATTTTTTAACAAGGCTTATACAATATTGGGAACAAAACGGCGTAATTAAACGGGCGGATAAAAAAGGCTTATTGAATGCGCTTACCGGAAGTTTTTTATTATGTTCGCATTATTATCAATTTGATACGGCGTATTTTAACGATGTGCTGCGAACATTTATATCCGCAATTGTAGATAAATATATAGAAGTGTAGCAGAAGGAGAGAAATACAATGATGATACTTGATTTTACTCAAATACATAAAGACGATGTGTTAATAGCCGGCGGTAAAGGAGCGAACCTCGGAGAGATGACCGCTGCGGGAATAAATGTACCTAAAGGATTTGTCATCACCGCAGATGCCTATCGAGAATTTTTAAAAGAAAATCGGATTGACGAAATTATTTCGAGTAATCTTAATGAAGAGCAAGCGGATGAAAAGGCTTTGTTATCCGCAGCGGGAGAATTCCGTAAAAGAATTAGAGCAGGGCATTTTCCCGCTCAACTGGAAAACGAGATACGGCAAAAATATTCGGAACTTGGAAAAGCCGCAAGAGTTGCGGTACGCTCATCGGCAACGGCGGAAGATTTACCCGATGCAAGTTTTGCAGGTCAGCAGGAAACCTATTTGAACGTGCAGGGGATAGAGGATGTTCTGATTCAAATACGCAACTGCTATGCTTCTCTTTGGGGCGATAGAGCGGTAAGTTATCGCTGTAATCAAGGCTATAATCAAAACACTGTTGCCATTGCCGTCGTTATTCAAGAAATGGTAGAAAGCGAAAAAGCGGGCGTTCTTTTTACGCTCAATCCGGTAACACGCAATAAAGATGAAATGCTGATCAACGCAAGTTACGGATTAGGTGAAAGTGTTGTTTCAGGACGGGTAACGGCAGACGGTTATATCGTAAATAAGGCGGGCGATATAATCGAAGTAAGTATCGGCAGTAAAGAAACGCTAATCGTCTATGGCGATAAAAATACAAAGGAAGAACCTGTAAGCGAAACAAAAAGAATGCAGAGGGCATTAAATGATACTGAAATTGCAGGTCTTGTGAATGCCGGATTAAAAATAGAAAAGCACTACGGTATGCCGATGGATATTGAATGGGCTATCTATCATGACAAAATATATATCTTACAGGCACGCGCAATAACGGCCTTAAAGAACGCTGATGATAAAAAGCTCATTCAAAAATATATTAAAAAAAGACCGTTACCAAAAATGATAAAAGAAAACATGGCATTCCTGTTTGAGAAAATGCCCTTTGCATATCGGGCACTCGATTTTGACTATATGACAGCAATTAATAATCAAAAAGCACGGATATTTGCAGAAGGCGGTATTGTTGTTAATTCAAATCCGGCAATTGATGATGACGGGATTCAAACACTTCCGGACAATAAAAACGGCTTGACGCCGAATATAGTTCATATCTTTAAAATAATACGAATGCTCAAAGATTTTGACTATTGTTCCGAAGTATGTAAAAAATTTATGACTCAGTATGAACAAGAAATAGAACGCATTAAAAGGCTGGATTTTAAAAACATGACTTTACCGGAATGCAGTGCATTTATGGAACAAAGTTATGAGCTTGTACAACAGATTGCGTATAACAGATTTAAATACGCACTATTTCCGTCTTTTTTGATGAGTAAAAAATTCACAAGAATAATACAGCGCGTCGATAAGAACTGTTCCGCATTTGATTTTTATTGGGAACTCAACAATAAAACGGCCCTTGTTACAAACGAGATTTCACTCATGGCGGATACGATAAAGAAAAACTCCGCCCTAACCGAAGCCGTACTATCCGGAGAAAAATTCACTTCTTTGTGCGCCGCTTTTCCCGAATTTAAACAGCTTGCAGATGATTTTATAAACCGCAACGGTTTTAAGTCGGACTACAACTGCTATTGTATTGAAGCTCAAACGTTTATCGAAGATCCCGACAGACTCGTTAATATTATCCGCCCGCTCTTAAACGCAGATGAGCGGAATTTCAATCAGAATTCTTATAATGACAAGAATAAAAATTATGCGGAATTAATGCAGAAATTAAAGCGTATCTACGGGTCTAAATATCCGCGCATAGAACACGATGTACAAAACTTTAGGTATTTTCATGTTGTCCGGGAAGAAACGCAGTATCTGTGGGAAACTCTCTTTTATTATGTCAGACAGTGTGTAAAGCGGATAAACATTCTTTTATTAAAAAGTGAAGACTATAAGCACGGAATTGCAAATCTTTTTCACCGTGAATTAATGGAAGTGTTGAAAGCGGGACGGCTAACCGATGCCTATAAAGAAAAGATTACCAAACGGAATGAAAAATTTCCGCTTGCGGAAAAAGTGTGGGAAGCCTCAAAATTATTGATATTTGATTCGACAGGTGATGTACTGAAAGGAGTAAGCGGAAGCCCGGGAACTGTTGTAGGAAAGGTGCGCATTATCCTCAGTCCGAAAGAATTTTATAAGATGCAAAAAGGCGATGTCCTTGTCTGCCGGCTTACCGATCCTGAATGGACACCTCTTTTTAAACTTGCAAGTGCTGTCGTCGCAGACACCGGTTCCGCTCTCAGTCATGCGGCAATTGTTGCACGGGAATTTGCCATACCGGCGGTACTGGGTGTAGGGTTTGCCACTGCACGATTTAAGGACGGCGACATGATTACGGTTGACGGAAACAAGGGTGAAGTGAGGAGCGCTTAAGATGGATTCAAAAGAGCAAAGACGGTTCAATATTCTAACCAAACCGATTTTTCCGTTGTTGGTCAAAACATCAATCCCGACAATCATCGGCATGTTGATAAGCGTTATATATAATTTGACCGATACCTTTTTTGTCGGACGCCTGCATAACAGAGCAATGATTGCTGCAATCGGTATTGTGTTCAGTTTTGTGAGCATTATTCAAGCGATAGGTTTTTGGTTCGGCTACGGCAGCGGCAATGCTATGTCAAAAAAAATCGGAGAAAAAAACTATCGGGAAGCGGAAATCATTTCGTCGATAGGAATTGTCATTGCAACCATAACAGGCATTGTGATAGCAATTGCAGCACGCATTTTTATTGTGCCTCTTTCAAACCTCATAGGCGGAAGTGCATCTGAAGACGTACTCGCCTTTACCGTACAGTACTTAAGCATTATCATCATCAGCGTTCCGTTCGGCTTATATTCCATAACGGTTTATAATCAGCTGCGCCTTTGCGGAAATGTACGGGACGGAATGATAGGCTTGCTTTCCGGAATGCTCAGCAATATGATTTTGGATCCGCTGTTGATGTTTCCGCTTAAAATGGGATTTATCGGCGCAGGCTATGCAACGCTAATCGGCCAGATTATCGGATGCATCACCCTGACGTTCTTAGCAAAAAGACACGGGAATATTCCAATCAGTGTAAAAAAAGCTCACTGCAATAAAAATCGTATTTATCATATTCTTGCAGGCGGACTTCCTAATTTTTCGCGGCAGGCAATTAACTCTGCCGCATTGGTTTTACTCAATGTTACGGCAGCACGCTACGGAGAAAGTATGATAGCGGCTTTAACGGTAAGTTCAAGAATTGCAGCATTGGCTTTTATGATTATGATCGGCTGGGGACAAGGCTTTCAGCCTATTTGTGCTATGAATTACGGCGCAAAACAATACTCAAGAGTAAAAAAAGCTTTTATAATTACCGTTGCAGCCGGCACAATTTTTTTAACAGTTTCCGCAATAATCTTATTCTTCTTTGCCGAACAATGTATCGGGCTTATGTCTAACGATGGTGAAGTTGTGTCTACCGGAATCAGTATACTGAAAATGCAATGCTTTTCGCTGCCGCTTTTAGGCTTTTTTGCCGTAAGCAGTATGTTTATGCAGAATATCGGCAATTATTTTTCAGCCCTTCTCATTTCCGTTTCACGGCAGGGACTCTTTTACATTCCGCTTTTATATCTTCTGCCTGCCCTCTATGGAAAAACCGGCATTTACCTATTGCAGCCGGCTGCCGATTTTTTATCGTTTGTGCTTGCCTCAGTAATAATGTACAGATGGTACTCGTGCGGTACAAAAAAAATCCCGTTGCAGTAATTTAAAATGTGCGGTGTAGTACCGTCCGTTCAGTTCAACTTTAAATGCAGAATAATTGTAATAAACGAAATTCTCGGTAAAAAGTAGTTTTGGTTAATTCATCTCGGTAAAAGCTTCTTTAAGCCGTTTTGCGCTTGCTTCCAATGCGGCCTGTTCATCAGCGGGAAGATCGCTTTCTATAACCCGTTCCGCACCGTTGCGCCCGACAATGCAGGGAACGCTCAAGCATACATCTTTAAGCCCGAACTCTCCGTCCAGCGTCATCGAAACGGACAGAATGCTGTGCTCGTTGCGCAAAATGGCGCCGGCTATTCTCGTCAGGGCTAAGCCGACGGCAAAATAAGTAGAACCTTTGTAGTCGATAATGTGGTAAGCGGAATTCCGTACTTCTTCCAGAATTTTTGCTTTATCGAAGTGCAGGCCTGAGCTGCACACACCGCCTGAACAATATTCGTCGATGCGCCGTCCTGCAACGGATGTCATCGACCAAGCCGCAAATTCGCTGTCACCGTGTTCGCCCAAAATATAACCGTGAATGTTGCGCGCATCGACACCGCACTCTTTGCTAAGAGTGTAGCGGAAACGTGCAGTGTCTAAAACGGTACCGGAACCGATAACTCTTCCGCGCTCCCATCCCGAAGCCTTGAGTGCCGCCCGCGTTAAAATATCGACGGGATTGCTCACAATCAGCATAACGCCGCTGCAGCCGCTTTCCGCGATGTCCTTTGCAATGCCGGTGATAATGGATGCATTGCGTTTCAGCAAATCTATGCGAGTTTCTCCGCTCTGTTGTTTTGCTCCCGCCGTAACCACAACGATGTCGCTGTCGGCATAATCAGCTTTATCGCCCGCGTGTATGTCGACTTGCGGCAAAAAGGGCAGCCCCTGCACAAGGTCGAGAGCTTGTCCTTCGGCAAAATTTTTATTCATATCGGTTATTGCTATTTCGTCCGCATAACCGCTTTGAGCCAATGCGTAGGCAAAGGTTGAACCGACCGCACCTGCTCCCACAACGGTAACTTTGCGTTTCTTTTCATCCATAGGATTACCTCCTTTTAAAAAATACTGAAATGCATACTTTTAGGCAAGGGAATTGTGCAGAAGAATTCACGAACCTTAACAATGGCAAGAAGAACAAAATAAGGCAAAATTATCGCAAAAAGATTGTTATGCAAGGCGGAGAAAGTAACCCGGCTTTTACACTAGACAATTTATAAAAAAACTACTAAAATAATTATGGGTGCTAAAAAAATAGGTTTTTATAAGTGCCCTATATTTTTATATAAAGGGAGTGCGCATATGAAAATCGGATTTGGAAGCGATCATTCGGGAGTCGCATTAAAACATATTTTAATGGAACACGTTCACAATAAAGGATACGAATGCGTCGATTACGGTGCGGCGGATTCGAAGGTTCCGGCAAACTATGCCGAATTCGGCTTAAAGGTTGCCGAAGCGATTAAATCGCGCGAAGTTGAAAAGGGTGTGATGGTGTGCGGATCGGGCGTCGGCATTTCTCTTGCCGCAAACAAAGTTCCGGGAGTGAGGGCTGCGGCGTGCAGCGAACCGTGTACGGCAAAGCTCGCCGTCGAACACAGTGACATAAATGCGGTCGCCATGGGCGTATGTATCGTCGGACCCGAAGAAGCAAAAATGATTGTCGACGCCTTTCTCGATGCCCGCTTTGAAGGCGGCGTTTACACGGAACGGGTCGACACTCTTTCCGCCATAGAAAGAAAATACGGCAAATAAACGCGGCCGCCGAATCGGCGGCTTTTGCGGGCTCTATCGCAATGCGGCTTTTTCTATTTCCGCAGCCAAAATCTTTGCCGATGCCGAAACAAATAAGTCTCATTCCACGCTGATTATGGTTCGTTTGCCGTCTTTAATAATAACGGCTTGCGAATTATTGATAGCGCATATTTCAAGCGTCGGAAAGGCTTGCATAATTTGCTCCGTAGCTTTTTTGAACGGCGCGGTTAGATAATGCGGCAGGACATAAAAATCGATAAGCTTTAATCCCGCATAGTCGCTTTGCGAATAATCTTTCGGAATCGGATCCATTTTCTCAATATAAGAAATTGTCGGTGCACATACGATAGCCCCTGCCGACTCTCCGATAAATAATTTCCCTTTTTCCAGTTGCCGTTTTAAAAGTTTATCCGTTCCGGTTTTTCGTAAACAGTCGATGAGGAAAAACGAATTACCTCCGGTAAAATAAATAACATCGGCATCATCAAACAGCGTTTTTATTTTCGAAAATTCTTCGGTCGAAATATCGATTTCCGTCAGCAAGGCGCCCGCTTTTTTGAATAATTTACGTGCCGAACCGACATATCCCGTATACCCTTCGTGTATTGATGCGGTCGGAATGAACAGAACCTTTTTCCCCGCAATTTGCTCTTCAACAGAGGAGCCGACGCTTGAAAAATGTGAACATAAAAATAAACGCATGCTTTGTAATCTCCTTTGGGCATATATAGTATCTCTTTTATGTTTGTTTTTAAAGTACTCTTTACACCTTTGTTTAATTATGGTTCGTCGGAATTGCGGCAAGGTATTCATACAACTGCGAGTGCAGCTGCCGCATTTCGTCAGGAGCATTCATCGAGTGCCGGTACATAAATAAATTTCCGAAGCGGCTTTTAAAAACTTGAGTAAAAATGGCTTGCAGAATTGGAGCCGGCAGCAGTCTCAAAAGGTGCATTTTCGGAGGAGAAAGTTTTACTCCCGAACGGTACAATTTTTGAAAATTGTTTTTTATTTGCCGTGCCGTATCGTTCATAATGCCCGCTTCTTTCCAAACTTCTTCCGGATTTTCGGCTTTATAATACGCATCGGCAATCGAAACAACCAGAGCCAAGTGACACAACTGCCAGCCGTGCATGTCTTTTACGATTCGGTACGGCACGCCCGCCGTCTTAAAAAGGGCTGCGAGTTTTTTCAGGCGCTCCGATGTGTTCCCGCCGATTTCGGCAAATGTCGTCGCCTGAATAAGAGGCGGCGTAAAGTCCGCTTTCAGCACGCCGTCTTCATAGCTGCCGCCCGCCCCCGGAAAGGCGGGGATAATGCGCCCTTCTCCGCACAGGTTCTCCCAGTCGGTGTAGAGTTCAAGCGTATTGACCATTGTAACGATGTTCGGGCTGCCGTTCGGCCGGAGTTCTTCGAGCGCCGTATGCACTTGATTTTCTTTTACCGTCAAAAAGATAAAATCATAGATATCATCGTTTTGCAATGCATCGATAACTTTAACCTTTGCTTTATACTGTTTGCCGTTTTTTTCATACAGCAAACCGCTGGTTTTCAATGTTTCAAGTTTTTTCCCTCTTGCGTACACGGTTGTGTCATAGCCTGCTTCGGCGAACGCAGCGGCATACAAACTGCCGATTACGCCCGCACCGTAAATTAAAAGTTTCATTTTACTACCTGTCCCTCAGTATAGAACATTTTTATCTTTTATGGTATACTCTTGACGTAACTCATTCAAGGAATTTACAATGCCGAAAACCCTGATTATTCTTGCTCACCCTAATATTTCTCAATCTACCGTTCATAAACACTGGTCGGATGCAGTGCGGCAACATAGCGATCGCTTTACCATTCACGAACTGTACGCTGTCTATCCGCAAGGTAAGATTGATGTAGAGGCTGAACAAAAATTGATAGAAACGCACGATTCACTTGTGTGGCAATTTCCCATATACTGGTTTAATTGTCCGCCGTTATTGAAGCAGTGGTTGGATGAAGTGCTGACTCATGGCTGGGCTTATGGCTCGAAAGGCAAGGCGCTTAAGGGCAGAAAAATTGCGCTTGCCGTCTCGTTCGGTGCACCGGTCGCAGACTACCGCGCAGATGGTGCTGTCGGATGCAGCGTTACCGAAGTACTGCGTCCGTTTGAACTGACAGCGAAATACTGCAATGCAGACTACCGCCCGCCGTTCACTTTCCATACAATAGACAGCAACGCGGGATATAGCGAAGCTGCACGGCAAGAGGTAGAGCGGAGCGCAAGGGACTATTTAGCTTGGTTGGATGCGCTGCAACAAACATGAGGCATAATCGACATAAAGCATTCTTCATAGTGATAAAGAAAAGTATGATGCAGAAACTCTAAATTATCGGAACAGCATACTTCTGTTCGAATTATTTTAATACGGTTATGCTGGATTTGTTGACACGTGTAATTCAAGCCGAACCGTGCCTTGAGGAGAAAAAATGTTTTTGTTAAAATTTATAGAAAGCGGCAGGGAACACCTCGTCGGGGCTTTTGATTCCGAAGCCAACATAAAAGCTTTTTTGGAAAAAATTCCGGGCTTTGAAGTGTATTCCGGCGATGAGTATGGCGTTTTAGGCAAGTTGCATGTTGCAGCCCTAGGCAGCTTCGTTGAAATAGCTTATGAAAAGAAAAAATTCCCATTATCGAAGTTTTCGTTTGCCGATGACGAAGCCGAAGCTATTGCGATTGAGGTTGAAGCTTTTGATGACGGGAAAGCAAATACCGTTGAAGGATGCACACTTGTCGATGCCTACTTAATCGGAAACAACGAACTTAAAACTTATATCGAAAAGCGCGAGAGAAACTTTTTGCGTGTGAAAGCCGTGTTAGAAAAAAAAGGCTTTTCCGTCTTTCGCGAATATCACGGCTCCGAAGACGGTGAAGCGGTTACATATCGGGATGCAAACGGTCAGTACCGGTTTTTAATGCACATGGATCCGGGCTTTGTTGATGACCTCCCCGAAGACGATGCCGAGTTGGAAGTATATATCAGCGAAAACGAGTGATACTTTACTTTCGATATAAAGCCGCAGTTCCTTTGTTTGACCCGGAAGTTAAGCATATAATGCTTTCATAGTTATCCTCCTTCTACATTCAAGCATTTTGGCAGTCCGCCTATTTATGTGAATCGGTTGTTTGCTCAAAATATCCGATTAATACGTCTTTGATAAAATTATACCGTCGAGCATAAGAATTTTCTACAGTAATAAGAGTAAACCCCTGCTCTTTGCAAATTTCTTTTTTCATCTTATCATGTTCCATTATTTTTTTATTATTATAATGTTCTCGTCCGTTTAACTCAATCGCAAGAACCGCTTCTTTTTTATTTCTGTAACCTAGTTTATAAATAACAAAATCAAAACTGCACCGATAAAAATAGTCAAGATGAATCATTCCTTTTTTAAAAATATGGGAAGGCTGGACTTCTGTCTCAACACAGTATTTTTTATTTTCCAAGAAAATAGTTGAAAGTGCATGATTTAATGTTGCTAAAAATTCTTCTTCCGTTTCCGTCTTATACGGTTTTGTACCAAGCGCACGTGAATTGCAAGTGCAGTTTGTTATTGTGTATGACCCGTTGTTTCTTACATATTCGGCAAGTTCGTATATATCGTCCGGTTTTGTTTTCTCCGTATTCCGATGCAGCCGATTAATAACGGAGGAATTTGAAAATATCACAAGACGATCTTTTGCACGGGATGTCGCAACATTTATCAGCTCGCGGTTATTTTTTAGCCATTCATATGTTTTATTATGAGTGGAATCGGTCAATGCTAGCGAAAATAGAATAACATCCTTTTCGTCTCCTTGAAATGCATGAACTGTTCCGCAGCTGTATTTTTCGGAATTGATACCGGCTGTCTTCAGTGAATATTCTATCTGTTCTTTCTGATTTCTAAAAGGAGTAATAATCCCAATCTTTTTATCACGGTTGTTGTTTATATACTTTACAATTTCTTCAGCTTCTTTCTCTGAAGTATTCTTAAAATTATTTCCTGTACTATCAACATTATAAAACACCAAAGATTCCGAAACGGTAGATTCGGATACTATGTTCAATTGATTGTTATAATATTTTTCATTATTAAATTGAATAATTTCTCTATTACAACGGTAATGATTATGAAGTAAGATTTCTTCACTGATTGAATCGTTTGCTAAAAAAGTTTTATAGATTGAATTTGTAATATAATCATAATCATCGGAAACTCCGTATTTTTCTTTTAATGACTTATTGATGTTCTCATCTAAAGTAATTACCGGATTAAGCTGTTGAGGGTCACCTACCAACATAAGAGTTTTACCGCGTATAATCGGAATAAGCGATAAAGCCGTATTGCATTGACTTGCTTCATCAATTATAGTGCAATCAAAACAACATTTGCCGTTGCCGAGTTTATGCGCCGAAATACAAGTAGTTGCAATAATCGGAAATATCTTTTGCAGCTTGCAAATGTTATCATCGACAGATGTATATTTATTAAAAGCCGTAATGAGTTCTTCTTCTTTTTCAAGTTTTAAAATAAGACGAAGATCATCATAATCGGGTTCGGCGAGTCGTTGGATATACCCTGCCGATGTATAGTAAAGGTATTTGAGGAACTCATTTTCATCTTTTTCCAAAAGGTTAAGAGCATCCTGATCGGAAACCTTAGGGATCTCACTAAGTCTCTTTCTGATTGCATTAAGCTGCTGTCCCTCCAAAACAAGCCGCATTTCCATACTTGTGTTTTTTTCAAGCATTGCTTTAAGTGTATCTTTTCGTTCGGCAAGTTCTACCGTTTCTTGATGATTTTTTAACAATTCCGATAGTTTTTTTGTTTGTTTAATTGTATCTTTTTTATTTCGTTCAAGCGTTTCACCATATACTTTAATATTTTTGCATTTTTGATAAAGAACTTTTATATAATTTAACGCTTCTTTCACTTTTTCATTGCTGCCAAGGCGGAGAACAGGAAATGGTATAATATCAACATTCCCGGATTGCCTTTTATATTGAAGTGAACTTAAAGTTTGAAATACGGTATCGATTGGATGGTTGTTATATGAAGAAAACAAAACCGTTTTATTGTTAAAAAATGCGGTAATGATAGTGTTTATTATCGTATTGGTTTTGCCGGTTCCGGGAGGTCCTTGCGTATACGATACCGGACTATTCATTGCATTACGTATGGAAAGCAACTGATCAAGATTTATTTTTTTATTAAGTAAAGTTATCGGTATATCATTTCCGTTTTTTTCAACAGTATGTAGTTCTCCGAAAAATGCACGTATGGGGACGGATACATCGCCGGTTTTATACATACTAAAAATTGCGTCGTATTCTTTTTCAAGATTAACTTGAGCATTACGCTTCAAATATAAAAAATAAGGACGATCATCTATTTTTTCTTTTGAAATTTTATCCTGAATAATGTCTTCTATTTTTTGTAAATTTTTATCAAAATCATTAAGCAGATATAATTCGCACGGTTCAAAAAAACGGCGAATACTTTCAATTTTTCCGTCTTTCGAATCGGCATTCACATAAAATTCTTTATTAAAGGAAATTTCGTTTGATACTTTTAATGTATGCTTTTCAACATCTAAAAAAACTTCGCGATATGCAAGTACATATAGTCCCTTCCTGGTATAAAGACTTAGCTTATTTAAACAAAGCTGCCCCGCCTCTTGATACTTTTTCTGTTTTGTTCTCAATCGTTTATTGAACGCATCAACAATTTCTTGATACTGTTTAACAGATAAAGGATATTCTAGCGGATTACTGATGATAATACTGTCATCTAAATTCTCTATGAGACAAAAATCATTGTTTAATGAGGGTACACTTTCAAATTTATTGCAATCAGCAAGGTAATTGAGAATTTTATAGTTTGCGGATCCGTAAAACAGATATTGATACTTTGCAGGATTGCAAGCAATATCGTCAATAAGATCTTTATTTATCGGCATATATGTGCCATCCACAATATTTGCGGATAGTATACGCTCTACGGAAAGCTGCATGTTATCCTCAAGCGTATAATCATGAATATGAAGACCGCTGCATTGTAATGTATCCAATATTCCATTCTTATTTTTAAGAATATTTTTTATTCCTATCCAAAATCGAGAAATTTGTTCGAATTTCTTATTACGATATTCAATACTCAGCCATTTTCCTTCATGAGCCGCACGGAAAATTTGTCTTGCGATCTTATCCATATAATTACTTATCCATATTGCCTTATTACTATATTATTCGGAACCCATATTACAATAATATAGAGTTTGTTAATAGTGCCTTTATTCATCCTCGGCATTTAAATCACCTCCGTACGCACTCCTGCACGGTAAAAAGTTTTCATTGCCGTAAGACGCCGTTTAATCGAAACGGCTTTATCCATATCTTGTTGAAATCGGTCATCAAGTGTGTTAATCGACCATGAAACGCGGGCGTTGGGAAAACTCTTGATTATATCCAAATCGCGCAAGACTAAATCGTTTTTTGTTGCAATGCTTATTTTTGCACCGCTGCCTTTCAGCTGTAAGAGCAGCGTACGGGTGCGCTCGTACATAGCCTTCTTCCGGATTATACGGATCGGTAACGGAACCGAAAAATAATTCTTTTCCAGCGTATTTTTCCGGATGTTTTATTTCAGGCCAGTCTTTAAAGTCGAGGAAAGTTCCCCACGGTTCGGTATGTCCGGTGAAGCGTTTCATAAAAGACGCATAACAATATTTACATGCATGCGTGCACCCGATGTATGGATTAACGGAATAGTCGGAAACGGGCAAATTCGATTTTGTTATAACGCTGCGTACTGCAATGCGTTTGATGATTGGATTGCTGTTTATCTTATCAAATTCCATGGATATCGTTTTCATCAAACCTCCTCGCTTACTTACATTATAGCCCATTTATAATGCCATTCAAGTACGTCTGCCGTAATCGGCAACTAAACATTTGATTCCCCGACGCAGGAGGCCGAGAACGAAAGCAATTGTTATCCATCAACATCATTTTCCAATTATTTTATCACTTTTATGAAAACTATGTGCTCAATTTTTTACCGAGCTGGAAGGCATTTTCCAAATCGATTGGAAAACATTCTTCGCGTGATTTTCTCTTTTTATCTTCACTAAAACTTGTCATATCGAACTTTGAATAATCATTTACTTGCAGTGTATTATAACATGGATACAAGGTAACATTGCCATTCAATGATTTAAATTCATTTGCATAATTTCCAAATTTTTCCTTATACAGTTTATCGTAAAAATCTTTTGTCGCATTCATTGTTAAAAACAGCACAACATTAACCTTTCCTTTGAAATAATTGCTATAGTCATCATAAGAAAGTGAACAAAAATGCAAGCGTTCCATAAATGCAAAATAGTGACTAGTAGGTCTTCCTAAATATATAGGAGTTCCGATAAAGAGTGCGTCTGCCGAAAAAACTTTTTCTATTATTGGAGAAAGGTCATCTTTCCAATAACATCGGCATCTTTCAACTCCTTTTCTTTTGCACAACATGCAGCTTCTGCATCCCGTAAAATTCAAATCATATAAATCGATATATTCAACTTCCGCACCGGCAGTTTGAGCGCCTCTCATCGCCGATTTAAGTATTTGTGCAGTATTCCAATTCTTTCTTGGGCTTGCATTTAATAGAAGTATTTTTTTCATAAATCACCTCGCATGACATTATATAAAAACGAGTAGGGTTAGCATATCGCTAATTAAATATAGAGTTCGGATTTTGCGTATAGACAAGCCTTCCCGGCAAGTGTAACGCCATTGTCTTTCAGTGTACAATACAATGTTCCGCCGCGTTGCGATGCTTGATATGCTTTAAATTCTTTTTTCCCCGTTACCTTTGCCCAATACGGAATAATATGACAATGCCCGGAGCCGCATACCGGATCTTCTGCAACATTTAACTTTGGAGCAAAACTTCTTGATACGCAGTCATAGTCTTTTCCCGATGCCGTTACATGCAGAAGAAGACCGTCAAGGTCTTTAGCTTTTTCAAGATTCGGATTGCAGCTTTTTACATCTTCTTCTTTGTCTAAAATACAAAGTAAGTCTCGCCCGATAAATGCCTTGGACGGCCTTATTCCGATAGCTTTTATCATTTCATCCGTAATTGAAACTTCAGTTAAATCATATGCAGGAAAGTCCATCTCGTAAAGGCCGGCTTTCTTTTTTACAAACAATTCTCCGCTCAATGTTTCGAACCGAACTTCTTGTATTTTCTGTTCGTAATAATTCATAATTACATACGCTGTAGCAAGTGTTGCATGACCGCACAGATCGATTTCTCCGCCCGGTGTAAACCATCTCAGGTGATATTTTCCATTATGAATCTTTACTGCAAATGCCGTTTCGGACAAATTATTTTCTCGTGCCATATCCATCATCAGCTCATCTTTAAGCCACTTTTCTAAAATACATACGGCTGCGGGATTCCCCGAAAACACCTTATCTGCAAACGCATCAACAATATACTGTTTTATCATACTACCTCCGTAAATTCATTTTTTTAAGCATCGTTAAAATTGTGCAGCCCACTCAGCAAGTTCAGTTTTGTTAAGTTGTCCATTTAGCAACTTGCCTCTTGCAATAAATATACAAGTTAAAATATGGTAAGTCAATAGAAGAAAAATTGGCGCTCGATCATATCCGCTTAAAAAAACGAGGTTTGTTCTAAAAGAAGATTTCATAATATTTTTCAATTATATAGCCTCTTGACTTAAACTGAACCTTAGCTAATAATAATGGAGCATACAAAGCGGATAAATATCAGCACAAACATAGGAGGAGCATTATGATTTTAAAAGAAATCTATACCTTGGAAAACGGAGCAGAAATTCCTAAGCTCGGTTTTGTTTCTCTTCCGAAAACCGCAAATGCCGATCACATGAAAAGCAACGCCGAACTCGGCTTCGAAATTACAAAAGAATATATGGCAGCCCTTTCTGCATTAAAAGATTTTTTTGATTACGGAGACGGCAGCCGTTTCCCCGTATTCAGCGGAAAGTAAGGCGGAATTGAAAAAATTACGGAGGGAGAACAATGAAAAAATCAGTCTTTCTATTAGCAATAATGTACTGTATTGTAAGTATGATAGGAATTGAGGCAACGCAAACGAGTATCGATCCAGTCGATTTTAGGATTGAAGAACAAAACTTTCAAAGAAACGGAATCACGATATCGGGTGAACTTTTTATCCCCGAGCGTACATCGCCAATGCCGTTAGTTATTCTTTCGCACGGCTTCGGCGGAAACCGCGGCAGTGTGAGGAACTATGCAAAATTTTTTGTAGAACAGGGGATTGCAGCATATATATTCGATTTTATCGGCGGAGGAAATAATATTAAAAGCGGCGGTAAAATGACGGATATGTCGGTGCTTACCGAGGCGAAAGATTTAATGATTATCCTCGATCATTTGAAAACTGATGAGCGGTTTAATGCAGAACAAATTTTTTTATTCGGAGAAAGCCAAGGCGGGTTTATTTCGACGTATGTCGCCGCGGAGCGCCCTGACGAAGTTGCAGGCTCGGTTTTATTATACCCCGCCTTTGTGATTCATGATGACGCGCGGCGGCGCACTCCCGATCCGGCGAATATACCGGCAACAATGAAGCTGCTGGGAAAAACCATCGGGCGCATTTATAATCAGGATGCACTGTCCTTCGATATTTATACGATGATGCCGAGGTACTCCGGTAAAACTCTGATCATACACGGAACTGCCGATTCGACTGTTCCCCTTTCATATTCCGAACGGGCGGTTACCGTATTCCCCAATGCGGAGCTAATTAAAATGAACGGTGCCAGTCACGGTTTTCACGGGAACACAATGCGGCAGGCTGCACAAGCCGCTGTGCAATTTGTGCAAAGGATTATCGACGAGAAAAATCGATAATCGGTCACTGCCGATTACGGCAGGTCACTGACCTGCGACGGTGCCGGCGGCGGTAAAATGACAATGGAAAAATTACATACCATATTGCAGTGCATTGAAACACACGCGGACATTGTTGGATTTACGATTGCCGAATACCTGCCGTTTGACGAACACAAATTGCATACGATGTTTGCAAGTATGAAGCTGTTTTCACAAAAATAAAACACCGAATACATAGTAGGTATAATGTCTAATCAAAACAATTCCGGCTGTGCGGGTGTCTGTCGGCTTTTATCCTCAAAAGCTGACAGATATGCAAATATGGTATCGGGATTTGTTTCTATCCCATGTTCTTTACACCGTGTGCGGAAGATATTCATCAAGCGTGCATTGTGCGGGCTCATAACGGAATAGCTATTCCCGTAACGCTCTATATACCTTTCTTTTAATCCCGGAAAATATTGGTCGAGTTTCTTATAAAAATATTCGCGGCTGCCGTCTCTCAATGTTAAGCCCATACCAAAACAGATTACGCCGAAGACTTTTGCTTCGATGCAATACTGCACAATACCTTCTATATTTTCCGCAGTATCATTGATAAACGGAAGGATCGGCGTAAGCCATACAACAGTCGGGATACCCGCATCGCGCAGTGTTTGAAGCACGGCAAAGCGTTCGCTTGTAACGGCAACATTCGGTTCAAGCATTTTGCACAGGCTATCGTTATATGTGGTAAGCGTCATCTGCACAACGCATTTCGCTTTTTCGTTTATGGCTTTTAGAAGATCGAGGTCGCGCAACACCAGGGGAGATTTCGTTATCACCGTAAAACCGAAACCGTAGCGATACACGGTCTCTATCGCCTTCCGTGTCATGCCGATTTTTTCTTCAAGCGGCATATACGGGTCGGTCATAGAACCGGTACCGATCATACATTTGCTGCGTTTTCGGCGCAAAGAATCTTCGAGCAGTTCTATTGCATTTTCTTTTACTTCGATATCTTCAAACAGATGATTTATATGATAGCATTCACTGCGCGAATCGCAGTAAATACACCCATGCGTACAACCTCGGTATAAGTTCATTCCGTTTTTAGCTGATAAAATTCCTTTTGCTTGTACAAAGTGCATGTGCTTCCTATTCCTTAAAAATTCATTGGTGTCCGTTTTATCATGCCCTATATCTTTTTAAGGCTCGTTTAATATCCTTGATTGCCCAATCGTAATGGCTGGAAGTTGCTGAAACACAGTAGCTGCCGAGTGTCGTCGTGCCCGTCCACCCAAAATGCTTTTTCGAAAAAAGCTCATCATTGGAAAAAGTATCGAGGAGTTTCGTAACTTCTTTATGCGTTTTTTTAAACATTTTTTCGGCATCAGAGTATGGAGTGCTTTGATGTTTTTTCCAAAACTCGATATTCATTTTAGGATATGTTTTCCAGTTGTAAGACTCAGGTAAAAAGGAGGCAGGTTTGCCCTGCGTGTTGACCTTTATCCAATTCAATAAAAGGCAGTGCCATTCATAAAGATGCGTCAGTACATCGCGTAAATTTTTATCCCGTTCATTCGGAAGAATATCGGCACTCTTTTCTTCATCCGTCATTTCATCAATTAAGCTACACAGTTTTGTAAACTGTTCGTTTGAGGCAAAAATTAAATCTTCTTTTGTTGCCGGTCTGGGCATAGTTTACTCCTTGAAAAAACTTTTTGCAGGAAACATAAGTTTCCGAAAAAAGTTTTTTCAACAAGTCTATTATAGCACATCAACCTGTCAGAATGTGTCAGGTTTGAAAAAAAATTTAAACTTTTTTATGCTTTTTCATAATTTCTTCTGCAAGGCAGACTATTGCATAGAAATGGGTAACAGTTTATGCTTTAGAATTCCTTCATTTTGAGCCAAGGATAATGATATAAAAAGCGGCAGATGAAAAAATTGATAATATAAAATTGATGATTGAATGGTACATATAATAATATGGAAGAAATAATCGCCCTGTTCCTCTTGACTTTAAACCAAACTTTGCAATATATACTGAATGTATTCAGGAGGACACTATGTTAGGAAATTTCACGTATTCAAACCCGACGAAATTGTATTTTGGGAAGGATTCACTTCAAGAACTGCGCAAAGAGCTGCCCCATTACGGCAAGAATGTGCTGCTGATATACGGCGGCGGCTCGATTAAAAAGACCGGCGTTTATGACACGGTTATGAGCGCATTAAAAGAGGCCGGAAAAACCGTTACGGAATTGAGCGGTGTTATGCCGAACCCGACACTCGAAAAACTATACGAAGGAGCAGCGTTGGCAAAAAAGAGCAGTGCGGATTTTATCCTTGCGGTAGGCGGAGGCTCCGTGTGCGATTATGCAAAGGCTGTATCCGTTTCTGCGCATTGTACGGAAGACCCGTGGGACAAATACTTTATCAATATGAAACCGGTGGACAATGAGATCATCCCTGTCGGCACGGTTTTGACGATGGTCGGCACCGGCTCCGAGATGAACGGCGGTTCGGTTATTACCAATCACAAGATACAGCGGAAAATCGGACGGGTGCTCGGCGAGGATGTGTTTCCTAAGTTTCCCATTTTGAACCCTGAGTTTACATACACGGTACCGTATTACCAGATGACCGCCGGATTTTTCGATATTATGTCGCATATCCTCGAGCAGTATTTTTCAGGCGATGACGACAACACCTCCGATTATATAATGGAAGGACTATTGCGTTCGCTCATCCACAGCAGCAGGATTGCAGTAAAAGATCCTAAAAACTACGAAGCCCGCAGTAATATCATGTGGATTGCAACATGGGCGCTCAACACGCTGGTTGCAAAGGGTAAGCCAACCGATTGGATGGTGCACATGATCGGACAATCAGTCGGCGCATTCACAGATGCCACGCACGGAATGACGCTTTCCGCAGTTTCGCTTGCATATTACCGGCACATTATGCCGAATGCAATCCCCAAGTTTGTGCGCTATGCTCAAGCTGTTTGGAACGTAAACCCTGTCGGTAAATCCGATCGGGAAATTGCAGAAGCCGGTCTTGCCGAAATGAAAAAGTGGATGGAAGAACTTAAGCTCGTATTGAGTCTAAAGGAACTCGGCGTTAATGAAGATATGTTCGAAGGTATCGCCGATGGAACTTTTATTCTAAAAGGCGGATACAAAATTTTAACGCATGACGAAATCGTGCAAATATTAAAGGAGAGTATGTAAGCTATGATAAAAAAACTCGTAAGTACGATATTAGCCGTCTTGTGTATTCTTTCAGCTTGCGCTCTCGATGAAAACGGCGATAAAGATGCACAAGCCTCGAAAATAGGAGCCAAAACAATGAAAATAACGATTACGGTAAACGGTAAAACGCTCACAGCGTCTTTATACGATAATTCTTCCGCCCGTGCGCTGGTTGAGTTGCTGCAAAAAGGTGAGGTTACCATCGACATGCACGACTACGGTAATTTTGAAAAAGTCGGCGATTTACCGGTAAGCCTCCCGCGCAATGATAAGCAGACCAACACCGATGCAGGCGATCTGATTTTATATCAGGGAAAATCATTTGTAATTTACTACGATAAAAACTCGTGGAATTTTACCCCGCTGGGGAAGCTGGAGGGCATAACTAAGGCTGAACTGAAAGCTCTGCTCGGAACAGGAAACGTTACGGCAGTGCTCAAGAATGGAAATCAATTTTGTAATATTTTTTTGATAAAAGATATATCCATGAGAGCTTTAAACATAATGTGTGACAAAGAAGATTTAGGTGCATTTTTTTGTTTGTATCGCGAGACCAAATTTAACGCCACTTTCCGTCCTATGTTCAAGGCTTGTTGTAGATTTTTATCTAAAAGCCGACAAAAGTCTTCTCTAAAATGAACATCTAATAACCAATGCATGGTTTCTACAACCCATTCTTTTCTTGCTATATCCAATAGCTGTTGAGCTGTAAGTTTTCTGCTCGAAATATAATAATGCCTCATCAATCACTCTTTCCTTTCTTACTCTTAAACTCTGAATGAATAGCTCCAATACAGCTTAACCCCTCCCATTCATCTGTATTATCCATCCAACCTAAATTAGTTGTGCAGAAGGCTGTTCGCTTTTCAACTCTTTCACGATTTTTTTCACTTTTACAAGCTGTTTCCATTTGTTTTCTTAAAATTTCATCTTGAACATATTCTTCAATATCCGTTTTTAGTAAAGGCTGCTTCCCTTTTACCGACAGTAAATAGTCCCCTTTTCCCTCTTTTATGATTTTTGCCGTTTCTTTTTGACAATTTAAGGCATCTGCAACGATTATATGCCCTTTTATATTAAGAGTTTTTATAAGAGCTTGAACCGTAGGTATCTCGTTTGTCTTTCCTTTAACACATTTTTGTGCCAATGTTATACCAAATTCTGCAACTTGTGCAGAGACTATGTGCAGCGGACTTTCATAGCTGCTCATTTTATCTGTTGAACGGATAGTTTTTCCGTCTATCGCTATTGTAAGAGGCTTTTCTGTACCGTATTCTTTGATAAGAGCTTCAGCCATATTCATAAAACATTCGTTTAATGAGTCTATGTTTATCAATTTAAGTAGACAGGTTAGCCAATAATAGCAAGGTATTTTCTCTATTCCGAATTCTTTACGAAGTTTTTCTTTTATAATATCTTCAGTTGCCCACTCGTGTATCTCTCTAATATTTTTACGTCCACAAAGAAGTCCAAGTAGTAATATTTTTAAAGCTTCCTTTACGCTGTAAAAATATCCGTCGTGATTGCTAATTATTTTGATGTCGTTAAAGTAATCAAATATATTTTCTATTTCCATACCTTCATTATCGGCAGTTTTTAGCAAAATTGATTTCCGTGGTGCTCAAGAATGCGGAGTAGACAAAACTTGCTTTATTGTATCCTTAAAATGCAGCAGTTGAGAGAATATCAATTCTCAAAGACTGCTGCATTCGTGCGTGATAGCGCACACCTCAATCGCATCTAAATCTAAGGTAACCCTCTACAAACTGATATTTTTAGAAGCTCCCGGTACTCAGCCATGATTTTTGCACTATTCGACGTGCCGCAGATATATGATTGCATAACAGGCACTATGAGAAGTTCGCCGACGGCAGGATAAAGGATATCGAAGATGAAATCCCGTTTACCGTGCCAGAGAGGTGGGTGTGGGCTTCTCTATCGGAAATCGCTAATATTTATACCGGGAATAGTATTAATGAGAATGAAAAAAACAAAAAATACTCAAACGTTTCGGACGGGTTGTTTTATATAGCAACAAAAGATATAGATTTTGAAGGAGTAATAAACTATGAAAATGGCATAAAAATTCCTTTTTCTGAATCTAAATTTAAAATTGCACCTGCACAATCATCACTAATTTGTATTGAAGGTGGTAGTGCAGGTAGAAAAATCGGTTTTATTAATAAAGAAGTTTGTTTTGTAAATAAACTTTGTTGTTTACATTGTGAATTTATTGATAATCTATATTTATTCTATTATCTTCGAAGTTCCACATTTATTGATTTCTTCAATGTAAACAAAAGCGGTCTAATAGGAGGCGTTAGTTTGAATCTCTTAAAAAGGATTCCTCTTCCTCTCCCGCCCCTCTCCGAGCAGCAACGCATCGTCGCAGAAATAGAAGCAATCTTTGCACATATAGACCTACTGGAAACAAACAAAGCCGATCTGCAAACCGCCATCAAACAGGCAAAGTCAAAAATCCTCGACCTTGCAATCCGCGGGAAACTTGTTCCGCAAGATCCTGCCGATGAACCTGCCTCCGTTATGCTGGAGAGACTCCGTGCTGAAAAAGAAGCAAAGATTGCAGCCGGAGAGATGAAACGGGATAAGAATGATTCGTATATTTATAAAAATTCTACTGATAATTGTTATTATGAGAAGTTCGGGGGGAAAAATGATATTTGTATTGATAATGAGATTCCTTTTGAACTGCCGGAAAACTGGCAATGGACAAAATTAGGAAGAATTTGCGATAAGCTTGTAGATGGAGATCATAATCCGCCTAAAGGTATCGAAGAAAAAACAGAATATATAATGATTTCTTCAAGAAATATTAATCATAACACAGTAGAAGATTTAGAGAATGTCAGATATTTAACGAAAGAAATGTTTGAAGTAGAAAATTTGAGAACTAATGCTGCTGCCGGTGATATCTTATTCACATCTGTAGGCTCATTAGGTAGAAGCTGTATTTATGATGGCAGTATGAATATCTGTTTTCAACGGAGTGTTTCCATTCTCAACACCAAGGTTTACAACAAATATGTGAAATTCTTTTTTGACAGTAATTTTTATCAAAATTATGTAGCTGAACATGCTACCGGTACTGCTCAAATGGGATTTTATTTACAAGAAATGGCAGAATCTTTTATTGCTATTCCTCCAATTTCAGAGCAAAAAAGAATCGTTGCTAAAATTGAAGAAATATTTAATGCTTTAGACGATATTCAAAGAAATCTTGTCTAATTGGCTAAAAAGTTCATCAATTTTATCTAAAATCCGTTTTTGTGCAGCTAATGGCGGTAATGGAAATAAGATACGCTGAATACTTGTTTTGGTTAAACTCGGCAATGTTGTACTGCTGTCCAATGATGTAAAGTCAAATGATTTACAGAAATGAAATAGATATCGCGGCAGAACAATTGATGATGGTACAAGGCCAAAAGCAGTGTCGACATTCCAGAATTTTTCTTCCACAAATATAGGATTGTTTATTGAACCTTTACGCCCGATTATTGTGCAATTTTCCGGACAAATATAGTCATTAGCGTATCCCATAATACCGCCGCTTCCATAAATTGGATATTCGCCGGTGTCATCTTCTACCTGCGATTGATTTTTTCCGTTTATTACATCAGCGACATCGGAAAAATGACACCATGTCCACGATTCAGGAATAGCATAGAGCATTTCTACAGCTTTTTTGGTTCCATCACTAAACTTCTCATAATAACAAGAAATCACATTACAAGTATACTTTAAGTAAGCGAGAGATCGCAAATCTTGTTTATTGGGAGGTCGTTATGGAAAACGGCACAAGTTTTGAAGAGTATTTGAAAAAAAGCAATCTTTCTCAAAATACTCTTACGTCATATTTATGGACGATTAAATACTACACAGAACATTATGATTCTGTCAGTAAGGAAAATCTGCTTGCATACAAAGGCTATCTGATTGAGTTCTTTAAACCGAAGACGGTGAATTTAAGGATTCAGGGCATTAACAAGTATTTGCAGTTTATGCACAAAGATCAGCTGCAGTTGAAGTTTGTAAAAGTCCAGCAGAAAAACTTTCTTGAAAATGTTATCAGTAATGCAGACTATCAGTTTTTGAAATCGAGTCTTAAAAAAGACGGAAACCGTGAATGGTATTTTGTCGTGTGGTTCCTCGCTGCGACAGGGGCTCGTGTTAGCGAGCTTATTCAGATAAAAGTTGAGCATGTTAAATTGGGATATTTTGATCTATACTCAAAAGGCGGAAAACTTAGGCGGCTCTATATTCCGAAAATCTTGAAAGAAGAAGCCTTGCAATGGCTGGAAGCAATCGGGCGACAATCCGGCTATCTCTTTCTCAATCGCTTTGAAAAGCATATCACCACCCGCGGAATTGCGCAGCAGCTAAAGAATTATGCCAGAAAGTACGGGATAAATGAAAAGGTTGTATATCCGCACTCATTCCGGCACCGCTATGCAAAGAATTTTCTTGAAAAGTTCAATGATATTTCTCTCCTTGCCGATTTGATGGGGCATGAAAGCATTGAAACGACTCGCATTTATCTACGCCGTACCGCCAGCGAGCAGCGGGAGTTGGTTGATACTATTGTAACGTGGTAAAAATTGTAACCATCCAAAAACTTTTACGCAATCCGCTTTAGCGGATATGATAAATCATTTCCTTACATAAAAAGCCGATAGGTTTTCAGTTTTTGGACGGTTAGCTTGCTTTAAATTATCCGCATGACTAACATTTGCTTAATATGTAATGTCGGATTAAACGGGGGATATATATCTTTGTTATAACAATATATCAACTCTTTTTTTATTATACTCTGCGCAGCATAGTCGCCTAATATTTACTCAACCTACAACTTAATTTTCCTCTGTTGTAAGCTTGAATAGAGTGTTATTCGTTGCTAATTTCTTTTAGTTTTTTAATAGTATCTTGGTCGTTTCTTCATACATCCATCGAATCAAAACAATATGTTACGGCCTCATCTTCATCGCCCAATCCATAATAGTCCGGTAAATATTCAGGCAATTCACTTTCCTTTAGTAGATACTTCACTATATACGGATTTGACTTTTTAGCTTTTATATATTTTTTTAAAATTTTTGCGTTGCTTTCTTGCTTTTTTATAGAAAGTAATAGATCGCTAAACAGCATGAAAGCAGTTCCTTCCTGATACTTTTTTAGTAATTCCATTACTCTGTCCAACTGATTTTGGTCTATTAACCAATTGATCAAAATATATCGTAATCCCTGATTATCATTCGGGTTCAATGTAATAACTCTTCATATATTTTTATTGCTTCATCTTTTTTTTCATTATTCCATAATAATTGTCCATATCCTGCCGAAAGCCGCATAAACGGCCTTGTTTCAAATATCTCCCAGAAATATCCGCTATTTTCTGAAAAATACTTTTCCCCATGTTTTTTTCTGAATACTTCTATTCCTTTTTTGTAATACTCATTTTTCTTTTTATATGATGTATACTCTTTTACCAGAATGCAGTATGCATCTACACAGTTTGGATCAAGTTCAAGAGCTTTTTGTGCTAATCGTTTTCGTTGTACTGATGAATCACTGTCCCATGCATCATAAATAATATCTTGCGCTTCTTGTTCATTATTCTGTTCCAATTCAAATGGAAAGCCAGGGAAATTTAGGATATTATTCATTTGCTTGTCCTCCTATATTTTCTATTCTTACACATAAGAATAAGTCTTTTATCTATATCATTCTGCAATGCTATAAAATATTTGTCAGATACGCAAAAAAAATTGCAAGTTTTAAAGAGTTTTTGCATTGTCATCATGATCAGTTTTCTTAATGCTGCTTTCTGAATTGTATTCGGATGCCGTTTTGAAAACTTTTGTTTATAAACAAGCTCTGTTTCTTTATCCACAAAATTCTTTATCATATTGATATTATAGCCATATTACGTGTATATGTCAAAGCGCAGCCTTGATAAAATCAAGCCGAGTAAACATTTCTTCAATCTTGGCAACTATTCGCTGTTGTTCGGCGAGAGGAGGAAGGGGAAATAAAACTTGCTTTACCGTATTAGATTTTAAATTTTTGACAGTTGAACCTGCGGCAACTAAAGAAAATGAGTTGTAAATATACTGAGAACTTAGAGCATAATACAAGAAGTCTTTTAGAAGAGAATTTCTTATGTCAGCAAACACAAGCCAACCGTCATGTATACAGCCATCTATTTTTAAAATATAAGGACGACCGAAACTCATAGAATTTGTTAGCAAGAAATCCCCCGCATGAACAAAACGAGAATGTTTTTTACCTTCAGGTTTAATTTTTTCTTTTGCAGAAATGATATATTTACTTTCCGGAGCCGTATCACCTATCTTTATCCAATTTATACCATTTCCTTTATCAGTAATAAAATCTTCAATAGGTCGCGGTGAGCCGCCACGCTCAATATCTGCCAGTTCCCCCAGCCTGCACCAAGCCCATCCATCCGGCACGGCAAACGGGATTTCGTCAGAAATATTTTCCTCGCCACCATCGGTATATTTTTGATAATAACAATTATCAGTAGAATTTTTATAAATATACGAATCATTCTTATCCCGTTTCATCTCTCCGGCTGCAATCTTAGCTTCTTTTTCAGCACGGAGTTTTTCCAGCATCACGGGCGCAGGTTCATCGGCAGGATCTTGCGGAACAAGTTTCCCGCGGATTGCAAGATCAAGGATTTTTGACTTCGCCTGTTTGACGGCTGTCTGTAAGTCGGCTTTATTTTGTTCCATCAGGTCGATTTCTGCAAAAATTGTTTCAATTTTTGCGACGATGCGTTGCTGCTCCGAGAGGGGCGGGAGAGGAAGAAGAAATTGTTTTACGGTTGGAACAGTGAGCTGAGGAATGCTGGAACCTTCTGAAAAAGAAAATAGTGCATCAAATGAGAACTTTAAAAAAACTAAATTAATACATTCTATAAATGGAATTATAGTAATTAGTCGAATAATAGGCACAAAAGGTTCATTTCTAATACATGAAAAGCCTATTGTTCCCCTTGCAGAAATAGTAAGGCTAGAAACATTAACTACAGATTTATCCGTGAAACCATATAGACCATTATTTTCAATTCCATTTGAATATATAGGAATATTACATTTGTCTGATTTTGTTTTTTCGTAAATAATTGGTCTATCACCGCCTGCAAATATGGAAGCTGAAATATTCGGTAACCTACACCACGCCCAGCCCTCCGGCACGGCAAACGGGATTTCGTCCTCGATGTCCTTCACCCTGCCGTCTGCGAACTTCTCATAGTGCCTGTTATGTTGTAGTCCTGCAGGATACGCATCGGTTGTGCTTTCATCGGATTCGCCGGTATATTTAAAGATATACGAAGCATTTTTATCCGCTTTCAGCTCACCGCTTTTAATTTTTGCGGCTTTTTCAGCACGGATTTTTTCAAGGAGTATGGCTGCACTCTCATCGGCCGGGTCTTGCTTTACCAGCTTTCCATGAATTGCGAGGTCTAATATTTTTTGACGTAATGCATTTGTGTTCACTGTCCAATCTCCCTGTAACAGCCATTATCAGCTGCCGCTCATTTCAAGCGAGGTTTTATATTCTTCTATCTGCTCGCTCAAATTCCGTATATGGTGCGAAAACATAAAATGTAAGAACTCCGTAGGATCATCTTTGTCTTGCGAGGCAGCAAGACTTTGAATATGTTCTGCCCTGTTTTCTTTTTTTATTATCGAAGGAATTATCCCTGCCTCATATTGGATAACATTCATTAAGAGGCGGCTCATTCGTCCGTTTCCATCCGCCCACGGATGAATTTGCACAAGTTTATAATGAACGAGAAAACTAAAAGCGTATTGTTCTTGTATAGGTTTTTCTGCAATGGTTTTTAGTTCCGCATTGAGCCAACTGCAAAATTCTTCCAGCTTTTTCGGGAGCTTTTGCCATGCCGTATAGCTTTTCCCGCCGCGCCCCGCACTGACGTTTAAAAGTCTGAGTTCTCCTTTGGCAGAAGAAAATGTTCCTCCGATTGTATTGTACACAGAACCGGTGTTTTTCATCACGAGAGACGAAAGTTCACAGAGGATTCCCGGTGTGATTTGCGTATGCTGTTTGACAAGTTCAAAACTTCTTTCGTACGCAGCTTTTAAGTCAAGATTCATAAGCTGTTCATAAATCGGCTTATTCGCACTTATCCCCTCGTCAAAGAGAAGTTGATTTTCAATTTCCGTTACGGTAGAACCTTCTATTGCGGTTGAATGGGTAATAATTGAATACAGATAGAATTTATCGTAATCAAGCTGATGAGCAATGTGCAGGCTGTTGTATTCGTCGATGACTTCTGCAAGTTGATTGAAGACCTGCTGTTCGTTTGTCTGGCTCATTCTTCAATACCCCCAATCAATTTGGAAAGTTCGGCAACAGCTGCGGCGATGTTTGCGCTTTTGGTTTGAATGGTTTGCATAAGTTCGGTAAGGGAACAGTCTACGTTGCCGGAATCGTCTTTTATCCATTTTAAGTCGAGGCTGGTCTTTTCGTCTTTTAAGATTTCTTCAACCGGAAACTTACGCCATCTGCCGTTGGGATTTTCGGGCGACCACGTTTCTTTGCGGTCTTTAAAATGTCCTGCGCAGTAGCAGTTTACAAAGTCTTCAAGGTCGGAGCGTTTAAGCGGTTTCGTTGCAAGGGTGTGTTTAATCCCTGTCCGGTAATCGTAATACCATGTCTCTTGTGTCGGGCTTCCTTTTTCAAAGAACAGCACATTTGCTTTTACGCCGTTTGCGTAGAAAATACCGGTCGGCAAACGAAGGATCGTATGAAGATTAAAATCTTTTAGAAGTTTTTTGCGGAGAATTTCTCCGGCACCGTCTGCAAAAAGCACATTATCGGGAAGAACGATTCCGGCTCTCCCGCCGTCTTTTAACATGACCATCATGTGCTGCAAAAAATTTAACTGGTTGTTGCTTGTTGTTACAATCAAATCGGAGCGCATGGTCGAAATATCGACGCTTCCTGCAGGCCGAGCCCCGAAAGGCGGATTTGCAAGAATTACATCTACAAGATGTTCGGGTTCGTGTTCCAAACTATCTTCACATTTAATCGGTGTGGTGCCTGCCCCAATGTCGTGAAGATACAGATTCATAGAAGCCAGCGTTACGACAAGAGGCGTAATGTCATTTCCCCGCAGTGCTTTCGTTTGTAAGAAATCCACTTTACTCTGTTCGTCGCTTTGTTTGCGCATATAGTCATAGGCAGCAAGCAAGAACCCTCCGGTTCCGCACGCCGGGTCGGCAACGGTCTCCGCAATCTTCGGCTGAACAACAGTAACGATAGCATTAATCAAAGGGCGCGGCGTAAAGTACTGCCCTGCTCCGGATTTTTTATCCTGTCCGTTTTTTTCAAGAATACTTTCGTAAATTGCCCCTTTTAGGTCTCCGTCCATACTGAACCAGTTTTCTTCATCGATCATTCCGATCAGTTTTTTAAGAAGAGCCGGTTTTGTAATCTTATTTTGTGCTTCCGTAAAAATTGCGCCGATAAGTCCGTCAGTTGCTTGTAAAATTTCCAGAATCTTTTCATATTTTGCAAGTTGATCGGGTCCGTCCAGCTGAACGATATCTTTCCATTTGCTTCCGTCAGGAAGTGCGCTGCCTAAACCGTACGATTCTTTTTCAAAATCCATTTTTAGAAATAATAGATATGTCAGCTGAATAATATAATCCGTAAATCCGACACCTGCTGCTGCAAGAACGTCCGCCATGTTCCAAACTTTTTTCGTAAGTGTCTGTTCCGGTTTTGCCTGCGTTGCTTCTTTTTTTGCCATTTTTATGCTACCTTTCCGTAGAATAAGTATTTGGAGATTGTCTGCATTTCCTCGTTCAGTTTGTCGGCTCCGAAGATTGGAACGGCTTTTACGAATAAATCATGTTTTGCGTTGTTTAATTCAATGTTCGTGATACAGCCGTTTTGTACGATGTATTCTGCAATCTGCCGCACGATTTCAATTTGTTCCGGCGTAAATTTACGCCAAGCCTGTCCGCAGTAAAGGTTGAAATAACTGCCGAATCGTCTTTTAAGGGACACAAGTTCATCATCCACCTTATATCCGTATCTTACCAGTTGAATAAGATTGGTAAAAACGCCCAGTTCCGTTTCTCTGTTTAAAGGTTTTACTTTTCCGCTTTCTCCGTCCAGCGTTTGATAGCACGTCCATAAAAATTCCGGATTGAACTGGCTATTATACGCAACAAGTTTCTTTTCCAAATCTTTCAGCATCGTATAAGTGATGGCGACTTTTTCCTGATTATAAAGAATTCTTAATGCTTCAATTTCATCTTTATTGTCATTAAGATAGGTTTCAAATGTAGTGATATATTCTTTTGCCTGTTCTTTTGAAAATCCTGCATACAGTAACGTGTCCTTTTTTTCAAGGGCAATTTTAATAAATCCGGCATTGATTTCCAAAAGTTTTTTACGGGCTTTTACGTTGTTGATGAGCGGGAAAATCAAAATTTTTCTTTCCGAGTTCGGCTCGTTAATATCTTTATAGGGCGGTAAACTGCAAGACTCATGTGCGATTGCCTCAAAAATATTTACCGCCAATTGTTTTACGGTAATAGAGCCGAGCAATTCATTAAGTTCGATAATATCTTCCGATTCGGCTTTTTTATTTACGTTTGAAAGATAGTCCGCTAAAAGTTCCAAATTCTTATCGGATAATTCCCCGTGTGCAAGATGTTCAAGAAGGTCTTTGAGCGACAAGACTTTTTTTATATCACCGTTTCCGTCCGGAGTCGGCATTGATTTTTCATGCTCCGTTACACCAACGGCATCCACCAGATAATAAAAATCTTTTGAGGCCGCATTTGCGGTTACGTTTCTTAGTTTATCGTCGGCAAGCGTTCTGCATCCGCGTCCTTTCATCTGAGTGTAGAGAACTTCGGAATGTATATCGCGCATAAAAACAAGAATTTCCAAAGGCCTGATATCGGTGCCTGTTGCAACAAGCGTAACGGTAATAGCAATCCGAAAATCTTTGTTATTTCTAAAATCGTTAATCAGTTGATTTGAATTTCCGGATTTACACGTAATCAACTGAGCATAATGTTCGGGGAGCTCTCCGTTAGGAAATTCGTTTTTGAAAACCCTTTTGATTGCTTCTAATATGTCTTCCGCATGGCTTTCTTTTTTTGCAAAGAAAAGCGTTTTTGGAATCATAGCCCAATCTTTTTTTCTGTCCGGATACAGAGACTCATAGATGGAATCTTTATATGCTTGAACAACTGTTTCGATTTGTGCCGGAATTACAACACTTCTGTCTATGTCCGTTTTGGTAAATTGCCGGTCTTCATGCTGCTTTTGCGTTTTTCTTTTACCGCTCAAGTTGGAAACTTTTTTGATTTTTTCACCGTCTTTAATGGTGCCGCCGGTTTCCGAGATTTCGGTTTTAATTCTATACACACGCGGAGGAACATTAACGCCGTCGGCAACGGATTTTTCCAAAGTGTAATTGACTACTCGGTTTTTATTAAAAAACGCTTCAGCTTCCGGTGTCGGAGTTGCCGTCAGTCCGATGATTTTTGCATTATTGAAATAGGTAAGCACCTGCCGCCAATCTCCATAAATCGAACGATGACATTCATCAATTATAATTACGTCAAAGAAATCCGGCGGTAAAAGGATGTTTCCTGTAAACTGAATCTGTTCTCCCGGTGCGTTTTCATCATTATCCGTTTCTTCGTCATCGTCGGCATCGTTTATTTCTTGCCCCGTGAGCGCTGCAAAAAGCCGCTGAATCGTTGAAATGACGACACTTGCATTTCCTATTTTTTCAACGCTTTTAAGACGATGAACAATGTATTCATCGGAGAAAGGATTACCGGTTTCCGTAAGTTTATATGTTCCGAACTCGCCTTCGGCTTGCTTCCCAAGATTGTTACGGTCTACAAGAAAAAGAACCCGCTTTGCGGATGTATAATTCAAAAGCCGATACGCTGCCGTACAGGCGGTAAATGTTTTTCCAGCACCCGTAGCTAAAACGATAAGAGCCTTTTTGAATCCCTGCTTAAATGAAAGTTCCAGCTTCGTGATTGCTTCAAATTGACATTCCCTTAAACCTTTTGACCCTACAGACGGGACGGAAGGAAGTTTTGCATATTCCGAATCAATGTCGCCGCCTGCCAATTTAACAATATCTTTCGGAGTGAGCATTTTTTTAAGAACTTTATAACTCGGTTTTTCGTCGTGCATATCCTTAAAGAGCAAAGTCTCGTCGTTTGAAAGAAAAATAAACGGAAGCGGAGTTTTCCATGCCCGTATCCAATCGGGCAGAATATTTCCGTAATTTTGCGCTTGTTCTGCAACTTCAAGACCTAAATTATTCTCTTTTCTTTTTGCTTCAAGAACCCCTATAGCCTTTCCGTCAAGATAAAGAATGTAATCAGCTTCTTTATTACCTTTTAAGATATTTTCACGGACGGCTTGCGCATTTATCGCTTCGGGAACAAACTCATCCCGGTTGACTACCGTCCAGCCGGCATCTTCAAGATATGCATCTATATAAACACGTGCTTTTTGCTCAGGCAATAGACCGTCATATCTGAAATTATGATTGTTCTTGTATTCCGTCATAAATATATCCTAATGTTCTCATATCCCAAAACTATAGGAACAATTATAACACTATTTTAGTTATTTTAATAGTACCCGCATTGCCGCAATCGAAGATAACCCGATTGAAATTACCGTGTAATATTTTCAAAATATTGAAGAAACGCACAAATTCGCATAACTAAACTTTGAAGAAACGTATAATTTTTCGTAATTGATGCCGTTTCTTGACACCGTTTATTCTTGACTCTACCTTTAAAACAACTTAAAATGAGATAAATATGATTGAAATTGAAGAAATTCCTATAACGGACATCAGCGAATTCTGGAGCCTGCATATTACCTATTTGGTTGATGACAGCATAATCACAGATAAAGAAGATATTGACTATTTTACGGGTGAAGAATATCGCGGAATTTTGGAATCGCATATGATTCGAAATACGGACAAACAGCATATGGTCTATTTTCTTCGAGATGGAGTTAGAATTGGAGCAGCTTCTTACTGTATTTATCAAAGTGAAGATGGAAAATGCTTTATCTTAGATTTTTGGGTCTTCCCTGAATATAGAGGAAACGGTACAGGGTATCTCTGTTTTGAAGCTTTGGAGCAATATACCAAGAGCGATGGTTCAATATATTATGAGCTGAACTGTAGTAAAGAAGATTCCATAAGATTTTGGAAATCGCTCGGATTTATTGAAAACGGTAAAGATGAATATGATATGCCATTGATGATAAAAAGATAACGAAAACAATAGTGCATTACCTAACCTTTCCTTTAAAAAAAGTTTCCGTAGAAATCTTGAAGATTTCTACGGATGTCGAATTACGCCGTTTTGGAATGAGAAACGGCCTTGAGATAAAGCTCTCCGTTTATCCGAGCTTTAACCCATCTTTAAATGCTTCACCGACACGCTCCGATACTTTGTAATATCCGTGTGTATAGGGATCGAAAGCTATGGCATTTACTAATGACATATCGAGCTTTCCATTCGGCATAACGCTTTCATCGGCAGTTACATTTACAACCTTTCCGATAACACCGCAGCCGTATTTACTATTTTGATACTCAATAAATTCACATTCCAGACAAAGCGGAAATTCATTTATAACCGGAGCGTCGACTGTTTCCGCCTTACTTGCGGTAAGCCCCGCTTTCTCCAGTTTATTGGGAACCTTGTTACCGGATGCGACGCCAAAATAGTCGGCTTCAAGAACATGAGATGCGTCCGCAATACTAACGGTAAAAGCCCCTCGCGCCTTGATATTTTGCACGGTCTTATGCGTTTCCGTTAAATTAAGTGCTACAATATTACGATCCTGCATTGTTCCCCATGCAGCATTCATAACATTTACGCTGCCGTCATCGTTATATGTAGCAACCATAAGTACGGGCATCGGGAAAAACCCTTCGGTAATAGTTAATTTCTTTCCCATAAACGCCTCCTGTTGCGGATATGTAATTCTAAATATAATTATATTCAAATTAGCGGAAAAAACAAGTGTGCGCATTGATACCTTCCGGCTTTAAGCCGGTTCTTTCTTATCTTACATGCCGCGTATATTTCGCCCTTATGCTTACGGCCGCTCCGTACGTTTTGTTACACCACCGCTTTCTATTTATGAAACTCTTATTTCATTTTCCTACTTGACTTAAACCTCATTTCAAGTAATATACCGGCAAAAGATATACGGAGCGTAACGGAATATGCGATCCGGCACAGCAAAGAGTTAAAGAGGTAATGAACATGGTGTATACTTTTCAGTCGGCACACTCCGCAGAGGTTGAGGCAGTATTTGCATTATATGAAAAACGAATCCGTTGGATGGATGAGGTAGGCATTCGGCATTGGAATGTCTGGGATTATTTGACTGTATATCCTGTTGCTTATTATGTAACGCAGCAGACTACGGGAAATCTTTATGCGTTAAAAGACAACGGCTGCATCATAGGCGCCGTGGTTTTGTTGGAACATGATAACCGTTGGACAGATAAAGCAGATGATCATGCGTATTACATACATAACCTAGTAACGGATCCTGTCGTCAAAGGCGCCGGAAAAATTATACTCGCTGAAATTGAAAAACTGGCTATTTGCCGGAAGAAAGGCTTTTTACGTTTGGATTGCGACTCGGGTAGCACATTCTTGAACAACTACTATGGAGCAAAGGGATTTGTTTTATCAGGTCATTGTAAAGACGGTGCATATACCGGCAATAGGCGCGAAAAAACGCTGCAAAGAACATAAGATTAACCAGGAGGCAGTAAAATGATATGGGCGGTTTTTGCGTTCTTATCCGCTGTATTTGCGGCACTTACTTCTATTTTGGCAAAGGTCGGAATTGAAGGAGTAAACTCAAATTTAGCAACGGCAGTAAGAACGATTGTTGTGGTAGCAATGGCGTGGGGTATGGTTTTTATCACCAATGCGCAACACGGAATTATGGACATCAGTAAGAAGAGCTGGATATTTCTGATTCTTTCAGGACTGGCAACAGGGGCTTCATGGCTGTGTTATTACAAGGCATTGCAAATCGGCGAGGCATCCAAAGTTGTGCCTATCGATAAATTAAGCGTAGTGATTACATTGATTTTAGCTGTCATTTTTCTACATGAAAACGTCAATGCAAAATCGATAATCGGTTCACTGCTGATTACGGCAGGCACACTCTGCATGGTGTTATAACACAAACTGCATACGGTCTTTTCAAGTATGAAGCTTTTTGCTCAAAAATAATTCCATAAATTGAATCAATCATACATGGCTAAATGAACCGTTTGTTTCATTTATACTATTCCTTGGCAATAGCATTATTAAGGTGCTCTTAAGAGTAAAGCGAGATTTTTTGAGGCTGCTTTACGCCCTACTGATTTTGCAGCCGCTAAAATTTCGCAGCTTTGTTAAACGCCGAGTTTTGCGTAATCGCAAAACATCGCCGATAGAATACACTTTCTTAACTGAGTTACGAAAGTGCGAAAATTCATCAAACCTCAAGATTTGATAACCTTTTCGTTTGATGAATTTATCGGAATGCTTTTCCGTACGAGGAGAATTTGTTCATACTTTCTTCGCATAATTCATTGACATTAAAATTATATCTCTTATCATAGAAGTGAATACTTCACGGTATGGAGGCGCAATGTATCATTTACGATTGAAAGGTTCCCACTATGAGATGGGAAAAAAGTTAGGACATATTTTTTTAAAAGCAGGAATAATGTTTCCTTTACAAAAACTTGACGATTTTCAAAGACAATTCGGAACAGCAAGTGGAGCCGTATTAAAAAACTTTTTTCCGGAAATTGCGGAAGAAATTCGCGGCATTACGGATACCGTACAGGCCGACATCGGACTTTTTACGGCGTGGCTTATGTGCATGGGATGCTGTCTGTATAACCTTGATGAATCTTGGACGGCGGAAACGAGAGGCTGCACGGCATTTGCTTTTTCTTATGGAAGTGAAGTATATTACGGCAGAAATAATGATCTGCCTCCGTTTTTGCATAAAGGCTGCAAACGAATTTTATACGCACCCAGGGGCAGCAGTCGTTTTATGCTTAATACATCTTCATTCACAAACGGAGAAGAAGGAATGAACGAGCATGGGTTGGCCGCCGCAATGACTTTTATCCTTCCTCATTTAGAAGAAATAAGACCGGGCCTTAATGCATTGTTTTTAATTCGGTTTATTCGTGCGGAGGGTTTAATACCCCGACGCTCTGCGTCGGGGTTGTTGATTTTGGAAAAATGCAGAACAACGGAAGAGGCTGTAACTATCTTAAAAAAATTGCCGGTATCTTCCCCTGCAAATATTCTACTCTGTGACAAAAACGGAAACATGGCCGTCGCAGAAGTTTCGTCCGATACAAAGAAAATACGTGAATGCAACATCAATCCATACGGAAGCAAATTCATCATTGCGGCAAATCATTTTACGGTTGAACAAATGAGGCGGTACTATAATTCTGACGGAAATATTTTTAGATCGCAAGAACGGTATAAAACCGTATTTGATGCTTTTCAAAACAAAATAGAAAGTCCCGTCGAATTTGCAATGGATGTTTTACGAGGACGGTACGGCTTTATCTGCCAATACGGTAAAGAAGAAAACTTCAAAACTGCATGGAGTTCCGTTTTTAATCTGTCCGAGTTAAGCATATATTGTGCTGCCGGCAGTCCTGACAAAAAGAGATTTACCGAAGATGAGTGCTTAAAAAAATGCGGAAATTGTGAAGTAAAAATGTTTTGACTTTCAGATGTGATTCATTCAAAGGGTTTAATACCTTTTCTTCCTCGGCTGCGTAAGAAAAAGGCTCCTACCCTCTTCCGCCTATAACCGCATATATCACAATCCCTACAAACAGCAGCATTACGATGTAGTCGGGAAAGCACATCTTGACCCTTTCATAAGATGTACGTTTTCGCTCGGCATCGAGGCCTCGTGCAAGGGAAGCGGAAGCAAGCTCATCCATAACGGCAATACAGCTGAAAAGGAGAGGTATCAGTATGTACTCGATAGTTCTAAAAGGTGCCCGTATAACCGCACCCGGTTCAAGAGATATGCCCCTAAAGGCCATAGCTTTGCGCACGCCGTCCCATTCTTCCTGCACCGTTGGGATAAACCTGAGCATTACGGATAGAGGGATAATTACAAAGAGCGGAAGATGGAGAGCAGACAGTGCTGCAATGAGCTGACTTATCCGTGTTGTTTTAATTAAAAATGAAAGAGAAAGAAGCAAGGGAATCCCATACCGGCAAATCATAACAAGTGCAACAAGAATTCCGGTTAGGGCAGGAGCTCCTGTCCCTGAGGTGATGATTCGATAGCGCAGATATTCCATAAATGCAATAAGAACGCCGCATTTGAGAGCAAACCATTTTTTACCGCACAAGGCTAACAGTGCACACATCGCCGCACAGTACATCCAAAACGAGATAGCATTATAGGAAAAGGTACTGACGACGATACCCGCAAAAAATAACAGCAGCTTTGTCCGCGGGTCAAGCTTTAAAAGCCCGGCCTCGCTTCCGTACAGCCCGAACGCCATTTATACGGCTCCGGCCTTTTCAAAATGCTTTTTAACCAAACTTTTTGCAATAAGCGCACCGCCTATTCCTCCGAGAACGGCACAGCCCAGTATGGCGAACCATATCTTTCCGTTAAAAGCCAATTTTGCAAGCGTCTCCGTATAAGCGGCACCTTGATATTTTTCCGTCAGGGTTATAAATTTATTATAATCGGTGAGCAGCATCATAGTCGGTGCCGACATATTCAGGTTAAAAAAAACAAATGACAGAAGATACATCTTGCGGGATTGGTATTTGCCTAAGAAAAGAACCAGCTCTGCCATAAGCGCCGCCGCCAGCGAAAAAATAACTGCATACACACTTTGAGTGCAGGCTATCAGTGTAAAAAATGCTCCGAATACCAAAGCCGCACCGAACTTATGCACTTTAAGGACGCACAGCATATATACCGTACCGCATACCAGTCCCACCGTAAGCGGTGCCATAAAATACAGTACCGGAGAAATGGCGGAAGAACCCATTACGATAATCAGCATCAGCACAATGTACATTGCACCGAATGCACCTGCATAGATAAGATCCTTTGTTCTCATTTTTTTGCCTGATTGTGTCGTTGAACTCATAGTTTTAAACTCCTTATGTTTTCCTTTAATTTTAATCAGCATCTTTAAAATGCTCATCTTAATTGTTAGAGACAGCTAATACTAATCTATAAAAGGCTTATGTGTCAATAGGCTTACTTTTTTCATAGGCTTACTTTTTTCTATTCTCTTCCGCAAATTTTCTATATTATTAACCTTGCAATTTTTGAAAATATAGTGTATCCTTATTCTGTGATTAAATTTAAGCTTTTACGCTTTATATAAAAGGAGTTTTTATGGGATTTACAACGGATAAAATCAGGACAATTGCCGTTGCAGGACACGGGCAATCGGGAAAAACCAGTCTTGTCGAACACTTGCTTTACGTTTCAGGCCTTATCGATAAGGCCGAATCGGTAGAGTCCGGAAAAACAGTAACGGACTACAGTCAGGAAGAAATCGATCGAAAGATATCTATTTATTCCACATTAGTTAATTTACAAAAAGACGATAAGCTTATAAACATTTGGGATACTCCCGGTGCCTCTGATTTTATCGGTGAGGTAATCGCCGCATTCCGCTCATCCGAAGCGGCTCTCATAGTTTTGGACGGAAGATCGGGCGTTCAAATCGAAACAATAAAGTATTGGCGCGACCTTGACAGAAGAAACAAACCCCGCCTTGTTTTTGCAAACAAAATGGACGAAGACAGAGCCGATTTTGATAACTGTATAGCCGATGTCAAAAAACAATTTCAGGTAGATGTTTTCCCCGTAAGCTTTCCCATGGGAACGGGAGGTAATTTTAAGGGCGTTGTAGATGTCCTACACGGAAAAGCATATAAAATCGAGGGCGGAAAAGAAATAGAAACGGAAATCCCTGCCGAGTATCAGGATAAATACAAGGAAGCTCTGGAAGTTCTGGCCGGAGCTGCTGCAGAAGGAGATGAAGAATTACTTGTCAAATTTATAGATGAAGGCGAACTTTCTTCTGAAGAAATAAGCCGAGGGCTTACCCTTGCAATGGCAGATAACAGAATAGTGCCCATCTTTGCAGGTTCGGCAATAAATAATTCAGGCCTTAATTCTCTTTTACGTTTTATAAGCGAAATCCTGCCGTCCCCTGAGGGTTCCCTGGAAAGGGGAATCACTAAAGAAGGAGAAGAAGTTTCCGTTAAACTGGACCCTTCAGCCCCTCTTTCGGCCATTGTAGTAAAAACCTCTAACGATCAATTCTCAGGCCGTCTTTCTTATGTAAAGGTTGTTATGGGAGTTCTTTCGGCCGATTCCGAGGTATATAATCTTAGAGAAGAAAAAAAAGAAAGAGTCGGCAAAATCTATAAGATAATGGGTAAAAAACTTACTGAAATAAAAGAGCTTCAAGCAGGAGATATAGGAGTTCTGGTAAAACTTACGAGCACAAAGACGAATGATACTTTGGCCGCCCTATCCGATGCAGTTCCCTTCGTAAGACTTAGAACACCGGAACCTATTTATTCGCTGGCAGTTTCGGCAATCGATAAAAAGAATGACGATAAGGTAAGCGAGCAGTTGTTTAGAGCTTGCGAAGAAGATATGACGCTATCCTTTGCCTTCAATGCCGAAACAAGGCAAAATGTTCTATCGGGTATGGGAGACCTTCATACAAACATAGTTTTGGATAAGGTAAAAAAACAGTCTAAAATCGAAATTCAAACCTCCATTCCACGAATTGCCTATCGAGAAACAATTCAGCGCAAATCCCAAGCCGAATACACGCATAAAAAGCAGTCAGGCGGTCACGGGCAATTCGGCAGGGTTGTTTTGGCAATCGAACCCCTCCCCAGAGGTGAAAAATACAAGTTTACCAATGCGGTTTTCGGAGGAGCTATCTCCAAGGGCTACATACCCGGTGTCGAAAAGGGCGTTATTGAGGCTATGGAAAAAGGCGTTTCTGCAGGCTACCCCGTAGTAGATGTTGCCGTAACCGTTCTTGACGGAAAAGAGCACCCCGTAGACTCATCTGAAATGGCCTTTAAGATTGCAGCCCGAAATGCCTTTAAGGATGCGATGCGCAATGCCGGCCCCATCCTCCTTGAGCCCATTATGAACCTAACCGTCTTTGTCGAAAATTCCTACTTGGGAGATATAATGAGCGACCTTTCTTCACGCCGAGGCAGAATCCTAGGCCAGTCCTCCCCCGCAAGCGGCATTGAAGAAATCAGAGCACAGGTTCCCCACAAGGAGCTTTTGCGCTATGCAATAGACCTCCGCTCAATGACGAGCGGTACGGGCTCTTTTGAAATGTCCTTTGATCACTATGATCCGATATCCGGTAAGATTGCCGATGAGATAATAGCCGAAGCCAAGGCTTTCATGGAAGAGCAAGAAGAATAGGCTAAAGCCTAAATAAAAAAACTCCACGCCGGACAATCCGATGTGGAGTTTTTTTATTCGTGCGGAGGGTTTAATACCCCGACGCTTGCGTCGGGGTTGTTGATTACGCTTGTTAAGCTGCTTCGAAAAACTCCTGCATGGGCTCTATCAGATTCTGTAACAGGATAATATTTAACTTTGTAATGTAAAAATTTACAGCAGTGTTAATTCGGATGTTTTTGTTGCTTTTTGCAGTTCGTCGATGAGGATATAGGCTTGCTTCATTACGAAGGCGAAATTTCGCCCGCTGTATGCTTTTTTATCGTTTTTAATCGGGGCTTTGATAGAAACGACTCGACTTGTGTCTTCTTTTTTTGCCAATACGATATATTTACAGCGTTCGTCGTTCAGCCGGTCGGTATTCGGGTAAATCTTTTTAAATTCCCGCAGCCGCTCTATTACTTCTTCCCGTTTACCCATGCAGGTCTTGACACCGGCTTGATCAAGTGCGGCATCGTCGTTTAGTATCAGGCTCTCTACAGAACCGATAATTTCGGGGAAAAGGGGCTGAATACTCTGCTCCGCATAAAAACCCATATACTTTGTAGGCATAAAATATCTGTTTTCTTGGCAGCGGTAGATGCCGTACTTCTTATAAAACGGCCAGGCTTCCCGTGCGGGAACGATGACTGCAGTTTTCTGTTCATCGTTTAAATTTGCATTCAGTAAGCCTTCTTCTCTAAAGAATGCCTGCAGCTCCGAAAGCAAGAAAATCTCGTGCGGTATCATCGTTACTTCTTCTGTTACCGTGTGCAGTATTTCGTATAAAATGTCAAAATTGCACCAGATGATTTTTGAGCCGGATGTTTCGCGTGCAAGCTCCGTTATGCACTGAGGACAGGATTCGTCGGGCGTTAAAACTATTAGTTTGGCCTCCTTTGAATTGTTACGATGCCTTTCAAGCTGAGCTCTATCGACGGCATTTTTTTCGATTTTTGTTTCGATGATATAATCGAGCGATGCAAAAATCCGTGCATCCGGTACGGAGTTGCCGTTTTTATATTGATTTTCGAAAGTAATCATTTTAAAGTTACTTTCCCCTTCTATGCCTTGGAAAATAGCCGACAGCGTCGGATTGCTCAGCCGTTCCAAAACCGCCAGTATCGTAGAGGTTACTCTGTTTTCGGCGTTATGATATGTTGAAAAAATTGATTTGTTCATAGTATAAAACTCCTTAAATTACAAAAACTTTCGAGCCGCTAAAGCGGCTGACACAGTGCAGTTTCATCTCTGCTTCAAAAAATTTACTGCACCACGCCACACATTTTGCCTGTTCGGCTTCACCGCGTACCGCCATGGACGGCGGTGGTTCAAAACTTCCAAGAGTTTTAGACGCAAGTCTAAAACTCTAAGATGAAAAATGTACAGGACGTACATTTTTCATCGGCTCAATGCCGACAAGCCAAGCGGAAGCCAATATCTATGTAACTGTAGTCAGTATTGATGCTGTTCCGTCCGCCTACAGTGCAGTACTTCGCGTCGTGGAGCCAGCTGCCGCCGCGTTTAACACGGTAAATACCCACCGCTGCACCTTGCGGATCGGTAACATTTTCTGCTGCTATGGTGTCATGCCAATCAAAACACCATTCCCAGACATTCCCGCTCATATCGTGTAAGCCAAGTGCATTCTCTCTCCTTTTTCCTACAGGATGAGTTTTTCCTCCTGAATTACCACTATACCACGCAACCTCTCCTGTTTCCGCAGCATCATTCCAGTCAGCTTTCGCTCCGCTTGCACTGTTTAATTTGGTAAGGTATACATCGCCGTATTTTCCAGCATTTGTTTTATCGCTTCCCTGCCAACGGACTGCATATTCCCACTCGGCTTCAGTCGGAAGTCTAAAGCCTTTTTTATTCATATCGGCATAGGCTTTATCGCAAATAAATACTTCCCCTTCTTTCGCTTTTGCGTCTTTTAATACCGTAGTATCGCTATCGCTTTTGCGGTATACACATTGCTCATCGGAGCCCAGCTTCATTTCCGTATACGCATTACACCATACTATGCAATCCCGCCAGCTTACCATTGCTACAGGATGATTTTTGTTTCCTGTAGGAGGATTGCCTATGTTTGTATAATTGGGATGACTACCTCCGCCGCCTGTGCCGTCCCAACCTTCAAGCCCTTTGTTTGCAAAGGTGTAGCCTTTACTTTCTGCCCACGTACGCACTTTATACCATAAATCATACGTTACCTCTGTCTTGCCTAACTTGTACGGGCTTAATTTTACCGTCCGCCCGTTAATAAATACGCCTTTCCACCAATCTTCACTTTCGGGTAAGGTACATCCGGGAAAAGCGCCTTTAATGGTTACCCCTTGAATGTCTACAAACTTGTACTCGGTTTCAGAAGTTGCAGGCGGCGTTCCGCCTCCGCCGGAACTGCTCGCTCTATTGGGACAGGCTGTAATGACCATGACCAATATTGCGGCTATGATGAGCACCACTGCTCCCTTAAAAGCTTTTGCCTTCTTCTTATTTGTTTTAAACTTTGTCATAAATTCCTCCTGTCAAAGTTAATTTTTAATTTAACCGCCGAGCACGCCAAGAACGCAAAGAGGTTTAAGGGAGTCTTTGTAAGGACATCCTTAGTTATCCTTTGCGAAGTTGAGCTAAGCTCAACGCTTTGCGTGCCTTGCGGTGTAATATAAAAAACGCATAAAAGCGTACTACGGCCCTTATGCGGTTTTTTATGTGAGTAAATTTGTTTGTGTTTGATTGTAAATTTATCTGAGCACAGGCACCTATCAGCTGTGAAGCTGTGAAGCTGTGAAGCTGTGAAGCTGTGAAGCTGTGAAGCTGTGAAGCTGTGAAGCTGTGAAGCTGTGAAGCTGTGAAGCTGTGAAGCTGTGAAGCTGTGAAGCTGTGAAGCTGTGAAGCTGTGAATTTTGCCCGATAGGCTGCTTTATGTCAAGAGCTTTTTCAAAACTTTTTGTAATTTTTTTGTGAGAATGTTTATAACTGCCGGCGGTGCGTTTCCATATCATTGGTATTTAGTATACACGGTATTGATGCATATTGCAAGGCCCATTTCAAACATCTTTCCATCTTAAAAGATATGGGAACCTCTAAAAAATGTAAGTTCTTAGAGGTTCCTTTTTATAACTACCTACTTCTTAAAGCGCTTTACTTTTTTGGTTGTGGTCATTTCCAAGGGTTCGGACAGATAAGTTGTCTTTGTAATCCGCTGATAAGGTAAAAGCTTTTTATTTACGGTTTCGATAATGGCATCGATTTCTTTTTGAACGGCTGCATCACCCTCGCTTGTGCCGCGCGTCATATTAAGCTTTTTGTAAAGTTCATCGGCGGGATAAACAAGGGCTTCGACTTCCTCCCCCTCCTCAGCCTGATAGCCTGCAGCGGTAATCTGTTCAATTTCATTATAATAAAGCTGGAACATATTTTCGATTTCTTCGGGGAAGACGTTTTTTCCTCCGGCGGTAACTATGAGGTTTTTAGCCCTTCCGCAAAGATAGAGATAACCCTCATCATCAAGCCAGCCGAGGTCTCCTGTTTTTAACCAGCCGTCGGGAGAAAGAACTTCGGCTGTTTCTTCGGGCATATTGTAATAGCCTTGCATAACCATAGGCCCCTTTACGGCAACCTCCCCTATTCCCTTTTCATCAGGATCAAGTATCTTCATTTCCATATAAGAAATAAAATACTGCCCGACGCTGGCAATTTTAAAGTGCTCTTTAGGATTAAGGGCAATGATGGGAGATGTCTCTGTAAGGCCGTAACCTTGAACAAAGTCGATGCCGAACTCATTATAAGCCCTGCATACCTTGGGAGCTAAAGGGCCTCCTCCGCATATAGCAATTCTTACATTACCCAAACTGGCCTTATCTAAAATTCCATGGAAGAGCTTACTGCCGATATTAGCCTTAAAGACCTTTTTAACAAAGTATGAAAAGCCCATCAATGCTCTGATAATACCGAATACGACAATACCCTTTGCTTTAATTCCTTTAAAAATACCGGCAAGAAGTTTATTGAATAAGAGAGGCACGCCCAAAAGCATTGTGATTTTTCCGGCTTTAAGCTCGGCAAGCATTTTTGAAACTGCAAGAGTTTTTCCGAATACCAGCTCTGCACCGACCGAGAGGGCTTCGATAAATACCGCAAGCATAGTATACGAGTGATGAAGCGGTAAAAGAGCATAGAATACGTCCGTATGATAGATGTTAAGGTTCGACTGTGCGATATAGCAATCCGAAACAAAATTTTTATGAGTTAAAACAACGCCTTTAGGGTTTCCTGTAGTTCCTGAGGTAAAAAGAATTGCAGCCGTATCGTTTTCTTGGGCCTTTGCAAGTTCAGGATTTCCGGAAGGCTTTAGATTATAAACATAAATTTCAGGGTGTTTTTTACTTAAAGAATAAAGGGAACCTATAAAGGTCTCGGTTTTTGCTTTTTCTGCAAAAAAATCGAATTTTTCTTCATCTACAAAAAAAATCTTCGGTTTTGATGTTTTTAAAAGGGTTTCAATCTCTTCATTATGAAGGCCATAGTCTATCGGAATTATTATTCCGCCTGCAAAAAGGGCTGCCAAATATACAACAGCCCATTCAGGGGAGTTTTTTCCCGAAACGGCAACATGAGTTCCCTTCGTAACACCCTTTTCAGTCATCCAATAGGCCAAGTCTTTTATTACCTTCAAACTTTCCGAATAAGAAAGGGTAATACGATCCGGTTCAAAGACCGTAAAACAATTTCTGTCAGGGTACCGCTCTGCAGTAATTTCAAACATTTCGGGGAGGGTCGGCCATTCGCCTTTAAATTTTGATCCCCTCCATTCATCTAAAAATGCCCAAGGTTTTTTATTAAGATTTGCCATAAGATCTTCCTTTTATAAATAAATTTAGCTAAATTCTCTTATAGTTAGACCCGATAAGAGATAAGAGGTTGCAGAATTTATGAAAAAAATATTTATTTTTATTATCTTTAGCTTTTTTTTAAACGGATGCATGATTTTTGGAGCTCAACCGCCCGAATCTCCTCGGCTCGATTTTATAAATGCCGCATATAAATACTTAAAAACTCCATATAAATATGCAGGTACTACTAAGGCCGGAATGGATTGCTCAGGTTTTGTATATAGGGCTGCCCTTGACGGCCTTGAAATGACCGTGCCCAGAAGCACAAAGGGGCTTGCTGACTTTGCTAAACGAATTTCAGACAAAGAAGTTCAACCCGGCGATCTTTTATTTTTCTACACCGTGGGAAACAAAGTATCGCATGTAGGAATTTATATCGGTAACGGAGAATTTATCCATTCCGCTTCGCAGGGTAAACATACAGGTGTAATAATTTCTTCACTAGAAGAAAAATATTGGAAAAATACCTACCGCTTTGCAGGCCGTTTTTTAGATCCCGAAGATATTTTTAATGAATAAAGTTCAAAAAAGAAAGGCTCATAATTAAAGATCAAAAACATCCAAGATTATTATAAGCTGCATTCCCTTGCGGGGCTCAATATTTATATCAAAGGTTTGAATCAAAGATTTAGGTTTTGTTTTAAGTTTTCTTATTATTGAAAACTCCTCCTTTGCCAAAAGCTTTCCCTTAGGCCTTTTATAACCGGAAAAATCATAGACGACCTTTGTTATTATACGGCCTTCAATAACTTGAACTACAATCTTGCCGTCTTCATTCGTTATATATTTTTCTTGAGTACCGTCCGAAAAAAACACGGTACAAGGAAGATCCTTAAAAGATATTTGAGCCCTGTCGGTAAGCTGTATATAGGCCCCTCCAATTTTTTTAGGCTCAATCGGCTTTGTTTTACAAGATAAAACACAAATCAATAAAAGTGCAAAAACTATTAATCTATTTTTCATTTTACTCTAAAATTCCTTTTAATCTCATTTGCTCAAATACGCTGTCTTCACCTAAAAAATGAGCAAGACCTGCAAACACGAAGGTTTTTCCGCCTTCATTAAGATAGTTTTCCAACTTTTCCGCCCAAGCAATATTTCTATTTTTTAAAAGAGCATCTTGGCTTATCCCCTCGCTCATATCTAAAAGAGAGTTTATAAAATCTTTTAAGTCCCTATCATTATTTTCCAAATAAAGTTTTTTTATCTTAGTAAGTAAATCAATAGTTTGATCAAAATTCTGTAAGTCTTCTATAGTTTTTTTAAGTTCCTTAAGCTGCTCGTTAAAGGTGCCGGAGGATAAGAGTTCAAGCTGCTCATCAATACTTTCAAGTGCTTCAATTTTTCTTTTTTCAGCACGGCTGATAAGATGCATGTCTATACCGTTTTGAGAATCAAGACCTGCCTTTTCATAAAGAATGTGGTTCAATGTTACCGTAAGAATCCATGGATTAAATTTAAATAAGGGAATTGCAATGTTTTCTCCCAACTCTTGTTTAACAACATCTATTTCATATTGAGATAAAAAGTTAGATAAATCTTTTTCAGGATTTAAATTAATATTTTGCAGCATCTTCATTTGAAATTTTTCTTGAACCGTATTCATTTCTTCGCTGCCGCCTAATTCGCTGACCAGCTTGTCCGCTTTGTCAAAGGCTTCGAGTATCTTATCTTCCAAAGGATAAAAATCCTTATCGGCAACATGAATTGTACCTAAAATATAGATTGAAGCCTCATCTTTTTTTATTTCCCAAAACATTCTTTCAGGATGTTTTATTAAAACCGCCTTAGATTCGGTTTGTTCTTCTTGTAAATAAGTTTTTTTTGTTGTACAAGAAGTTAAAAACGAAAGTAGCAGCAAAAAGCTTAAAGTATACGGTAAGAGTATTTTTATTCTTTTCATAGATTCTCCGAATTCTAATTTAAATATGTTTATAATTTTACATTAAAAGTATATAAAAAATTTTAAAAAAATGCTATACTGCGAACACTTATGAATGATTTTATTGCTCTATGTGCCGTAGGTGCAGAACCCGTCCTTACAAGGGAATTAAAAATTTTAGGCTTTAAGCCGTATAATAGATTGCCCGGAAGGGTATTTTTTACTTCAACCGAAGCCGAACCTATTTTAGCTTTTTTTAAGGCAAATTATTTTTTACGTACAGCCGACAGGGTTTTTATGCTTATAAATACCGCAAAGGCCGAAAATTTTGATGACCTTTTTGATTTGGTCTTTTCGATAGACTGGCATAATTATTTTCCGCGTGATGCCCGAATTACAATCGACAAGGTGCGTATCTATAAATCAAAACTTTCTTCGGAACATGCCGTTCAATCCATCGTCCACAAGGCGGTGTGCGACAAGCTGTGCAAAAAATGGAATATGCACTCCCTGCCCGAAACCGGAACCCGTTTTATGATCCGCATTTACATAGAAAACAACAATGTCTACGTCTGTTTAGACTTATCGGGGGAACCGCTTTATAGAAGGGGTTATCGTTTAAGCGGAGGAGCCGCCCCCATGAGAGAAACCTTGGCAGCCGTACTAATTCAGCTAATGCAATGGAAAAGAAAAATCCCTCTCCACGATGCTTTTTGCGGCTCAGGGACTATTCCGATTGAGGCTGCTTGGTATGCCTATAACATTCCGCCCGGAATTGCCCGTCACTTTGCCTTTGAAAACTTTATATGTTTTGAAAAAGAAAAAATGGAAACGGTTTTAAAAGAAGAAAAAGAAAGAGCCGCCTCGGAGGTACGCACCGACTGCCTTGCAAGAATAACGGGCTCGGATATTTCGGAAGAAGCAGTTTCTCTTTCAAAGGCCAATGCCGAAAGGGCCTGCATCATCGCAGGAAGGGAACTTCATGCAGCAGGCATTACCCATCACATCGAGCGTCCTGACTTTATTCAATCGGACTTTTCGGAACTGGAAGCCCCTTATGACAGCGGCATCCTTTTATCGAATCCGCCCTACGGCGAAAGGCTCGGAAGCGAGGAAGAAACCTTTGAACTTTATAAACGGATGGCCGAAATACCTCAACACTTCCCGGACTGGAAGCTCGGTTTTATCACAAGCAAAAAAGAATTCGAAAAAATATTCTGCAAGCAAAATAAGGATGCCGTCTTAAAAAAACACAGCCTCCGCGGAGGCAATATGGAAACGGTTTTGTACATTATGGAGTAAGCCCCACGTTTAGCTTATAAAAAGGGCTGCCTAAAAGACAGCCCTAAGTTAATCGCATGGAACTAATCATTTACGCAACGTAAATTGTTTACGCTACGTAAATTGTTTACGCGACGTAAACGGCAAGTTTTTGTTTTTCGGCAGGGTTTTTAAGCTGCTGCAAGGCCTTTTTTTCGATTTGGCGTATTCTTTCTTTTGTAAGGTTAAAGATAAGGCCGACCTCTTTTAAAGAAAGAGGAGCGGAACCGTCAAGCCCAAAACGGAGGCGGATTATCTCTGCTTCCCTGTCATCAAGATTTTTAAGAAGCTCGTTTACTTCATCCCTAAGGCTCATATCCAGTGCATAATCTTCAGGCATCTGATGAGTTTCATCCTGTAAGAAGTCGTTTACACTTGAGCTTCCAGGTTCGTCAAAAACGGGAGCATCTATGGAAATCGGCTCTTTAGCCGCATTCATAATAGTATGAACCATACTGTTATTCATATTTAAAATACCTGCAATCTCGTTTAGTTCTTGAGTTTCGTTTCCGGCAAAATCAATTTCTTTTTTTGCCTTTTCAATTTGAACAAGCTCGTTTGCTCTGTTTAAGGGAAGGCGTATCATCCTTGACTTTTCACAAATAGCCTTTAAAATAGATTGTTTAATCCACCAGACCGCATAAGAAATAAACTTATAGCCCTTTGAAACATCGAATCTTTCGGCAGCATTTATCAAGCCTATATTGCCTTCGCTAATGAGGTCCATAAGAGGAAGCCCTTGGTTTTGATATTTTTTTGCAACATTTACGACAAAGCGGAGGTTTGAATTTACCAACATGTTTTTGGCATCTTCATCGCCCTTTTCTGCAAGTTTAGCATATTTTATCTCTTCTTCCGCAGTTAAAAGCGGTATCTTGTTTATTTCTTTTAAATAAGTAGCCAGCGAGTTTGTTTCTGCGCTATAGTCTTTTTTGTTTCTGTTATACATAATTCAACTCCTTGTATAAAACTGTGAAAGTTTTTAGCCTCCTACATATACAAGCAAAAACTATGCTAAGGTACTAAATTAAGAAAAGAAATATTTTAAACCTAAAAAAACAGGATAATCAATGGTATAACTCTATATCCAATATAGAATTATAAAATAAAATACTTAATGCCTAAAATAATCAAAACCTATTGCCTTTTTAGTTTTTTTTTCTTATATTTTATGATGTTCGGGAGAGGTGTACTGAAATGACACATCCCGAAATAAAACACAAAAAAGAGTGCCAAAAAGGCACAAAAAAGCTTTTTGCTTTCTTTTAATTTTTTAGGAGGTCTTTTGATGAAAGTTAAACCCTTAGGAGACAGAGTTTTAGTAAAACCGGATGCAGTAGAAACAAAGACGGCGGGAGGAATTATCATTCCCGACACAGCTCAAGAAAAAACCCAAAGAGGTGTGGTCGTAGCTGTCGGAGATGATAAAGAAAAAATCAAGGTTTCCGTCGGACAAAAAGTTATCCATGACAAATATGCCGGAACTCAAATTCAAATCGACGGTGTAGATCATTTGATTTTAAAGTCAAACGATTTGGTTGCTGTTGTAGAATAAGGTTTAGCGTTTTTATCTTACAGATAAAAGCTGATTAAGGAACCTCGAAAAACTGAAGTTTTTCGAGGTTCCCATTAAAAAAGGCGAGGCTTTAAACAAGGCCCGCCTTTTTTTACTTGAAAGAGCTTTATTATTTTTCAATCGGAATTAATGGAATTCTTTCAAGCTCTGCATCTTTTCCATACATTTCCTTTAAAGCCTTAGAAGCCGCATCAAAATTATCAATTTCTTTGACATCTGTTATGTCATAAAACGGAAGAGCACACTTGCAGACAAAATCTCCGATATAGACATATTTTACACCTTCAGGAACTTCAAGCTTTCCATTTAAGGGAATGCTTATTCTAAGAGGTTCAGTACCTGCAAAATGATATTGTAAAGCCTCAATATTGATATACCGCTGGCCGTAAGCAAAAGGCAGTTTTACCATAGCAAATTCAACTTTTTTAGCATCTTCATCAATCAAGCCCAAAAGAGGCACCCTACGGTTTGAAGCTTTAATCGTTATTCTATCCGTCATATCACGAGAATCCTTTGTTTGAAGCTTCGAAGAAAAGGAAAAGGCATACCTATAATTTGAAAAGAAGTCAGTATTAGGCTCAGGTTTAATTTTTAGAGCAAAAACAACAACAACCTCACTTTTTGCAGGCGGTTTTGGAGGTTTTTTATCGGCCGCAAATACTGCAATATTTACAAATGCAATAAGAAATAATAAAAGGTATTTTCTATTTTTCATTTTCAATCTCCTGTATTCTCTTGTCAATAAGGGCTTCCCACTTAGTCTTTTTAAACTTACTCTTCATTTTATTCAAACATTTTAGCTCATATTTTGATTGTTCTCCTCGGGGATAAAGAGAAAGAGAGGCTGAAGAACCGTTAATTATAAAGTCATAAGCTCCGATAAACTGTAATCCTGTTTTTTTAGTAGTAAATGTTATATTACCTGTTTTGCCAAGCCCCGGTGTAAAAGTTGTAGTTGTTTTAGTAAACCAGTTACTATAATTCATTTCTACAAGCTGAAAACTCAAGCCTTTGTCCATTGGAGGAAAACAAAAAACTCCGCCTCCAAAAGATTTAGGCAAAACAAACATAGGCTCTTTTGAAGCGTCCATTTGAGCATACGTATGAAATCCGCCCACGTCCAGATAACCGTATACCAGGCACTCCTTATCGGAATTTACCATTTCCTTTAGTTTGACCTGTTCACCGTTTATACCTGCCTCTCCTTCAGATACACCTTTTCCTGAAAAAGCCAAAAAAAGGCATGAATTAAGGAGCACCGTTAAGCCTATAAAACATATAAGCCATGCCCCAACCTTGATAGAATTCTTTTTCAATTCCATAATTAATCTCCTCTTATTATATACGCAACGAAATACTTGCGCGAATTCCTATATTTGTTTCTTTTATTTCTTTAAAATATGACCTGACAAGACACTCAATTCCGAATGATACTGATGTAAAACTTACCGGTACAATCTCAATTCCCCCACCGTATTGGACAAAAAACTCAAAGGGAGGTATAAACACACCTCCTCCTACAAAGGCTTGAGGAGCAAGATATACTGCATCTTTAATATTAAGAGGCAACAGAAACCGCAATTCCGGTCCCATTCCGATACCGATTTTCGGCTGCTTAATAAAGGTAAAGCTTGGCAGAGTCCTAGGTTTATCGATAACTCCTGAAAAACCTATTTCTACATATTTAAAACTATAAAGATAACCTAAGGAGAAGCCTGATGCCCAGCCAGTATCCTTTTTTAAACCGATGTAGGATGCATATATTCTCATTCTTGTCGGAATCTCTTCGATAGAAATAAAAGATGCTCCCGTATTTTGCTTTTCTTTTTTTGCCGCTTTTTCGGAAGATTTTTTTTCGGGCGAACCGTTCAAATTGGAAGCTTCAATTTGCCAAAAATTATGATTATTTTTCCAAACGGTAAAAAATTTAGATTTTTCAGCCTCATCATACAGCACAAATTCATATTTTTTGCCGATATTTTTTAAAGATTTAAGATCTATGCTTGTTTCAGGTCTATATGAATTTTCTTCAGGCTTTATAGAGGTATATATTTGATAAGCAAGAGCTGTTCTGATTCCGTTTATCGGGTTTCCAAGGATTGAAGCAGCCAGAATCTCAGTCCTAAAAAGTCTGGGAGCCTTTCGTAAAGCTGTCTTGTAAGCATCCAAGCCCTCATTTATAGCATAATCCTCGGAAATATACATCGCAATTTTTCGAAGCCTTTTTAGAATTTCTTCATTTTTTTGATCTTCTTTATCAATCTTAAAATTCTTACAGGCTTCTGCAAATTCATCTAATGCGAGTTTTAAATTGTTTTCGGACTTTTCACTGCCTCCAAAAACTCTTCCATTGATAAAATTTTTAATAGATGTTGCAGGAATTGCAAAATTTGTAGATTGCCTAAAAACAGCCTTAGCCGAATTTATACCTATAACTTCGTATCCGTTAGGATTCCCCCCGCCCGAAGAATTTAGAGATTTGACTAAAAGAGGGCCTCCGGAATTTCCCGAATCTATCGGAGCGGAATGTTGAATAAAAAAGGACTTTTTAGGGTCGACAATATTACTAAGCCTTGCTTTTGAATTGGTAACGGTTCCTTTTCCAAGCTGCCAAAGCGGTTTCCCTCCAAGCCCCGGATAACCGGCTGACCAAACGTCGGCTCCATCGGAGGGAAGCTTATCTGCAAAATTCAAAAAAGACTTTACTCTTTTATCTTCAACCTCAGCTATTGCAAGATCCAATTCTTCATCTATTGCTACAACAGGGCAATTTTCAATTTTAATCTTTGCACCGTCAATATTTTCAATTTCAAGAGAAAGAGATGAAGCATAGGCTGCAACATGATAGTTCGTCAGTACATAGATTTTCTTATTTTGACCACGAATAAAAAATCCTGAACCGAAAACACCATCTTTCGCCTTTTCAAAAAGTTCGGCAATATCGCTATAACCGGCCTTTGAAATTTCATCAGCAGCATCATCCATAAATTGTAAAGTTTTTTCCTCATAGTTGGGTCTGACAATACATACTGCATCCCTTATGTCTGCAAAAATAGTTAAATAAAATAAAAAAAAGAAGATGCTTATAATTTTATTTTTCATCTGAACCTCCAAAATAAAATAGACTACAGGATAAGCCCTATAGTCTATTTTTGCTTAAGCTTTATTTTACCAAATTCATCGTATCCTTAGCAATCATAAGCTCTTCATTTGTAGGAATTATAAGAATCTTAACCTTTGAGGAGGCCTTGCTTGCATCGGTGAGTTTTCCCCTTACCTTATTTTTTTCGGAATCGATTTCTACACCGAGGAATTCCAAACCGTGGCAGATTTTTTCTCTAAGTTCGATAGAGTTTTCGCCTATGCCTGCCGTAAATACCAAGGCATCCACCCCGCCGAGCTGGGCGGCATAAGAAGCTATGTACTTTCTAACTCTGTTGCAGAATACATCCAAGGCAAGCTGAGCCCTCTTGTTTCCTTCTTTTGCAGCGGTTTCAATATCTCTAAAGTCGCTGCTTACACCTGAAATGCCCAAAACACCGGATTTTTTGTTTAAAACATTGCTCATATCATCGGCAGAAAGTTTTTCCTTGTTCATTATAAAGGGAAGAATTGCAGGGTCTAAGTCTCCTGAGCGAGTTCCCATAGCGAGCCCTTCAAGGGGAGTAAGCCCCATCGAGGTATCGACGCATTTTCCGCCCTTAATAGCAGCCAAACTGGAACCGTTTCCTAAGTGGCAGGTAATAACCTTAAAATCGGGTGAGTTATTTTTTAGGGTTTCAGCGGCTTTTTCCGAAACAAAGCGGTGCGATGTTCCGTGGAAACCGTAACGGCGTACCTTATATTTTTCGTAATATTCATAGGGAAGAGCATAGATATAGTTTTCAGCCGGCATTGTCTGATGGAAAGCCGTATCAAAAACCGCAACCATCGGAGTTTTCGGCATAAGAGCCTTACAAGCCTCGATTCCCATAATATTTGCAGGGTTGTGTAAGGGAGCAAGGTCGATACATTCTTTAATACCGGCCATTACCCTGTCATCCAAAAGAACCGACTTATTGAATTCTTCTCCGCCGTGAACTACCCTGTGACCGACAGCCGTAATCTCATCCATGGATTTTACTACGCCGTGATTTTTGTCTACAAGAGCATCCAAAACAAGCTGAATGGCTCTTTTGTGGTCATTCATTTTTTCTTCAATTAAAACGGCATCCATTCCTTTTTTTTCATGTTTGATTCGTGAGCCTTCAATACCGATTCTTTCAACAAGGCCTTTTACTAAAACATCTTCATTAGTCATATCAATTAACTGATACTTTAAAGAAGAGCTTCCGCAGTTGATAACCAATATCTTCATTATATATCTCCTTAAAAATGTGAAGTAATCTTATCGGTTATAATACCCTAAAATATAATAAAAGTCTATCGATATAAAGGCTTGTTTTTTAATAATTTTTAGATTATAATTGCAATTGCGATTTTTGTGTAAACTTTTTTATATAAAACAAAAAAGAGGAATATGATAAACAGCTCGGGAGAAATTTATGGTCAAAAAAGAAAAGAATAAATCGGCATTTAAAGGATTTTTACAAACAAATCTTAATTTTATAATTGCAATTACAGTGTTTTTAAGTTTTACGGTTTTTAGCTTTATTACGTTAGGCCGCAATATCGAAAACCAAGTCTACGATGCCATGCTAAGGCTTAAACCCGAAATCAAAGAAAAAAATGAAATTCTTCTTTTAAATATTGATGACTTTTCGATAGAGCAAATAGGTTCTTGGCCTTGGTCAAGGGATGTCTTAGCCGATGTTTTAATCCGTTTAAAAGAAGCAGGAGGAAAGGCCGCCGTTTTCGATATTGAATACCTGTCCGCCGGAAGGACGGGTGCAAATAATGCTTATGTTGAAAATGAATTGCCCAAAGAATATGCAGCCGTGCGTCAGGAATTCGGAGAATATATAAAAGAATTTTCGGATGCAGTGGCAAGCAAAAACATTCCGCTTTCTGAAGTAAAGACAGTCGGAAATGATATGTCCGAATATTTTGAATCAAAAATTGATGAACTTTCCGATTCAATTAAAAATAATGTGTTTAGGGACAATGATGCATACATGGGAGCCGCTGTAGGCTTTTTTGAAAATGCGTTTTTAACTATAAATGCAGTAAATATAAACATAAGCGGAGAAACAAAAGAACTAAAAGATTTTGCCTACAATAATTTTTTGTTTACCAATGTAGAGGATGGAGCAGACCTTTTTAAAAAGGAAACCTTAGCAAACCGCAAGGCTGCAAATGAAGAATACGGAATGGCTCCAACGATTATGCCCATTTTGAAGCATGCAAAAGGCGCAGGTTTTCCGAATGTGGTTATAGACGAAGACGGAGTAAGGCGGCGCATTTCTCTTTTAACCGAATATGAAGGAAGATATATAGGCCAACTTGTTTTTACCCCAATCCTTCATATCCTTGAGCCCGAAAAAATCATCCGCTCCGGACGAAAACTGATTTTAAAAAATGCCAAGGTTCCGTCCGATTTGAAAAAAAGAAAAGACCTTACAATTCCTCTGGATGATGACGGAAATCTTTTAATAAACTGGCTAAAAAAGCGCTTTGCCGATACGGAAAATCCCGAAAACGGCAGTTTTAAAAGTTTATCCGTTTATGCCCTCACCTATGCCGACATTATGGAAAAAAACTTAATTTCATTTTTGGGAACTATAAAAGATTTACAAATAAGAACCTCAGAAGGCTACCTTTCTTACCACAATGAAGTTACTTCCTTAGAAAACGAATATGCAGCACTCGGTGAATGGAAAAAAGAACTGCTGAATAAAACCAGACAAGATTTTAACGAATACTTTGCAGCACGCAATTCTTTTTTTGATAACTACGGCAAATTTTTAAGCGGAAACTTCGATAAAGAAATACACAGCCTTTTTGCAAAACTACAAGAACAAAGCGGGTCTGAAGAATACGGAAAGATAGATGAATATGTTACGGATATCTTTAACAATGCAAAAGAAGAATATAAAAACTATTCGGAACATATAAAATATATAAAAGGTTTTTGTAATAATGCTTTTGCAGTAATAGGTTACAGCGGTGTAGGAACTTCAGATTTAGGTGTAAACCCGTTTTGGAAATCTTATCCTAACGTAGGTACTCATGCGAACATTTATAATACAATTATGAATGAGGATTTTATAAGACCGCTTCCAAAATGGATTTCGATAATCATTGCTTTTTTAATAGCCGTATTTACAGCCTTTATAATGAAAAAAGCGGAAAGAGGTTTTGTAAAGGTTATTCTAGGGATGGTTTTATCGGGTATAACTCTTGCCATAGGCATTCTTTTATTTGTATTCGGCAAAATTTACCTACAGCTATTTCTGCCGGTGATTACAGTAGTCATCAGCTTTATAGTTATTCTCCTTTTAAACTTTATTTTCAGCGAAAAAGAAAAAGGCTTTTTAAGAAAGGCCTTCGGCGTTTATCTTTCGGACGATGTTGTAAACGAAATTATTTCCGATCCGGATAAGCTCGCTCTCGGAGGACAGCAAAAAAGAATTACGGCCTTGTTCACCGATATAAAATCTTTTTCCACCCTATCCGAAAAAATTACGCCTGAACACCTCGTTTCGGTTTTAAACGTATACCTCACACAAATGAGCGATTTGATTTTAAGCGAAAAAGGAACGATTGACAAATACATAGGAGACGCTATAGTTTCTTTTTTTGGAGCGCCGACGGATTTACCCGACCATGCTTATAGAGCCTGCCTTGCAGCGATAAGGATGAAACAAGCGGAAGCCGAACTAAATAAACAGCTTTATGATGCGGGAGATATTCCCATGCCCATTTTTACCCGTATAGGAATAAATACCGGTGAGATGGTTGTAGGAAACATGGGTACCGAAAAAAAGATGAACTACACAATTATGGGAAATGACGTAAACCTTGCAGCCCGTCTTGAAGGTGTAAACAAAAAATACGGCACATGGATTTTAGCTTCCGAATCTACATGGAACGAAACTAATGGGGCATTCCTAGGCCGGCGTCTTGACCGCGTAAGGGTTGTAGGTATTAACACGCCGGTTCAGCTTTACAATGTTATGGCAGTCAGATCCGAAGCTCCTGCCGAAATGGTAAGACTTGTAGGCATATTTGAAAACGCAATAGATTTTTACCGGCAAAGAGAATATCAAAAAGCCCTTAATATTTTTAACAAGTGCTTAGAAGTCGCTCCCGATGATGAGCCTTCAAAGATGTATGTTGAAAGAATGAAGATGCTTCTTGCAGATACCGAAACGGCGGCAACACACAGCGATATTGTAAACATGACAACAAAATAGATTTCTTAACTAACTTATAAGGACAATAATATGAAAAACTTAACTCAAGGAAATGAGCTAAAGCAAATAACACTTTTTTCCTTACCAATGCTGTTAGGAAATATCTTTCAGCAATTATATAATGTTGTTGACAGCATCGTAGTAGGAAAAAGCATAGGAGACCACGCTCTTGCAGCCGTAGGTATTTCTTTCCCCGTATGGTTTATTTTTATATCCCTTGTCATAGGTTTTACTATGGCTTGTAATATTTTAATAGCTCAATTTGTCGGAGCAAAAAAAGATGAAGAAATAGATAAAGTAATTCAAACAAGTATATTAATTCTATTTTGGGCGGGTCTTGTAGCGGCTGCTGTAGGCATTGTTTGTTCTCCTTATATATTAAAAATAATAAATACCCCGTCCGATGTCTTTGAGGAAGCCCTTATTTATTTAAGGCTCATTTTTACCGGAATTATTTTTTTGTTTATATATAATGCATTTACGGCAATGCTGAGAGGTTTCGGGGACTCAATGACACCGCTTTATGCCCTAATCATTTCTACAATAATAAACATAGGCCTTGACTGTCTTTTTGTCATAGTATTCAAATGGGGTATTGCAGGAGCCGCAATAGCAACTGTAATAGCTCAATTTGTTTCTTGCGTTTGGCTTATACTTTATTCGAGAATAAAATATAAAGCCTTTAGAGTAAACTTTTTTAAATTAAAATTCGATAAAATTATCTGTGTTCAGTCTATCAAAATGGGATTTCCATCAGGAATACAACAAGCCTTGGTCGGGGGAGGTTTTATGGCTCTTCTTTCGATTGTAAATACTTTCGGCACTCAAACGGCAGCAGCCTATTCGGCTGCAGGCAAACTCGACGGTTTTATCGTGATGCCGGCCCTAAATATAGGAGTTGCTCTTTCATCCTTTACGGGCCAAAACATAGGAGCCGGAAAATTGGACAGAGTAAAAAGAGGTTTGCGGGCTTCATTATTTTTAGGACTTGGAATTACAGTTATAGCTACTACGGTAATAGTTATTTTCGGCAAGACAGCCATGTTTCTTTTTGTAAATAACCCTGACGTAATCACATTGGGTGCCAGATACTTAGTAATAGTTGCACCTGCATACTTTTTTAATACAATAACTTTTACATTAAACGGGGTCATACGCGGAGCTGGAGAAACTGTTTTTCCTATGATTTCAACCCTATTGGCTATGTGGGTGTTTAGAGTGCCTACAGCAGCTGTTCTGTCAAGATATTTAGGCTCGGATGGAATTTGGCTGGCTGTTTCGATAGGTTCGGCAGCCGGTTGCTTTTTAACAATCATTTACTATTGTTCGGGAAAATGGAAAAAGAAGGCATCCGAAATTCTTGAGTTAAAAAATAAGTAGAGGCTCAGAATTATATCAGAATTATAATTGTTTACTTTTTAAATTTTAAATAAATTATATTTTTACACATAAGGGAAAAAAATGAAAGAAAAATTATTAAGTTTTTTTTACATCGTTTGCGGAGTTTTGATGATAGCATCAGGTATTCATTTTTTCTTGCTGCCTTCAAAATTATCCTTGGGCGGAGCTACAGGAATGGCCTTGGTATTATCAAAATATCTTCCGCTTTCTACAGGAGCCTTACTTGTTGTAGTAAACATTTTTCTGTTTGCTATAGGCTTTTTACTCATCGGAAACAAATTCGGTCTTAAAACGGTTTGTGCGAGCCTTGGGCTTTCAGGAGCCGTATGGCTTTTGGAAGTTTTTGTTCCATTGCAGGGGCCGATTGTAAACGACAAATTCTTACAGCTAATCATAGCCGTAATCCTTTACGGCGGAGGCGTAGGTATAGTTTTAAATCAATATGCATCAACCGGAGGAAGCGATATTTTTGCAATGATCCTGCAAAAATATTTCGGCCTTGATTTAGGAAAAGGATGCTTACTCACGGACTTCGCTATCACTGTTTTTGCAGGCTTTGCTTACGGAACCGAAATAGCCTTATTTTCGTTAGTAGGCGTAATCATAAACGGGCTTATAATAGACTCTACAATTGACGGTCTTAACATTAGCAAATATTGCGTTATAAATACGGATAAACCGGACGAACTTTGCAGTTTTATGGTGAAACTGGGCCGTTCGGCAAATGTATATAAGGCAACCGGTGCTTACACAAGAAGCGAACGTTCCGTTATCCAAACGGTTATGAGCCGCAGGGATTTTGTAAAGTTAAAAAGCTATCTTGCCAAAAACGATCCGGATGCCTTTATGGTTGTAACAAATGCACACTCCGTATTCGGCTGGCATTGGCGTAGAATAGGTGAATGACCGCAGAGGAAACGCGTTCTAAAAGCTATGATATGATTACATATAAGCAGGAGGTGTGATAAACAGTTCGGCACAAATGGTGCCTAGCTGTTTATCTTCGAGTTTGCCTTTCAGGCAAACATCGTATTATGGGAGTAGACAATGTCCATTAAGGCAAAAGATATGACACCGGCTGAACGCAAGGAGCGTGTAGCGCAGCTGGTAAAACAATTTAAGGAAAATGAGGCCTTTTATCTTTCCAAAGATTTTGTGGAAAGCGAAGTGCGTAATAAGTTCATCGATCCTCTGCTTGAATGCCTAAAATGGGATGTCAAAAACGAAAAGGGGGCACGGCATGATCGGCAGGAGGTCATTACCGAAGACCGCGTAGTGATGAACGGTCAGGTAAAGCATCCCGACTACACGCTCTGCTACGGGGGCGAGCGGAAGATGTATGTAGAAGCAAAACAACCAAGCGTTGATCTTAAAACGAATCCCGAACCGGCGCTGCAGGTGCGGCGTTATGCGTATACGTCAAAGATGCCTATTGCTGTGCTGACGGATTTTCAGGAATTGGCAATTTACGACACGCGGATTAAGCCGTCCGAAAAAGATACCGCTGCCACTGCCCGCATTGAGTATTTGACCTACGATAAGTTCTCCGAAAATTTTGAATCGCTGTACGATAAAATCAGCTGGGATGCCGTCGATCTCGGAACCTTCGATACCTATTACGAAGGCAATAAGGATAAGCGGGGAACGGCAACCGTTGACGATGACATTTTGAATATGATCGAAAAATGGCGTACGGTGCTGGCCGAAGATATTGCGCTGCATAACGAAGGAATAGATGAATTCAATTTGACGGGTGCCGTGCAAAAAATTATCGACCGGCTTCTCTTTTTGCGGATTTGTGAAGATAAAGAAATCGAAGAAGGAAATCAGCTTAAAAAAATCGCGGAGCAAAAAACGGCTGTTTATAAAAATGTGCAGCGGCTTTTTGAAAGCGCAAATGCTAAATTTAATGCGGGGTTGTTTGCTCCCGACCGATGGCTTGACGGACTTGCTGTTGAGGATAAAACACTCATCAGTATTATCAATGCGCTCTATTATCCTGAATGCCAGTATGAGTTCAGCGTTCTGCCGGTTGAAATACTCGGTTCCATTTATGAACGCTTTTTGGGAAAGATTATCCGCTTTACGCGCAAAACAAAAAACGGGCACAGTATAGAAATTCTTGAAAAACCGGAAGTGCAAAAAGCAGGCGGGGTGTATTATACGCCGCCTTATATCGTTAAATACATCGTTGAAAACACAATCGGTAAAAAACTTGCAGGCAGAACACCTGATGAGGTAAGCCGTTTGCGCTTTGTGGATCCTGCCTGCGGTTCGGGGAGCTTTCTTGTCGGAGCGTATCAGTATCTGCTGGACTGGCACTTGGATTGGTATTATGCAGAAAAACAACGGACGCAGGCGGAGAAGCAAGGTCTTATTTACAAAGATGCTGCAACTCAAGGATATAAGCTCAGCATTGAAGAGAAAAAGCGCATTTTGCTAAACAATATCTACGGTGTTGATATTGACGCGCAGGCGGTTGAGGTAACAAAGCTCTCGCTTTTTTTGAAGCTCTTGGAAAATGGAGGCAAGGCGCTTTCCGCAACGGGACAGGCATCACTGTTCAGAACTAGCGACATACAGGCAAAAATTCTACCGGATATGTCGCACAATATTAAATGCGGGAACAGCCTTATCGGGACGGATTATTACGCGGGTAAGGATTTAACGTTGTTCGGTATCGAGGAACAGCGCAAGGTGAATGCCTTTGACTGGGATGCGCAGTTCCCTGACATATTTGCGGATGGCGGTTTTGACTGTGTGATAGGGAATCCGCCGTATGTACGAATACAGACATTGAATGATACGAATAGTGAATCTGTAGAATATTACAATGAAAAATATAAAGCAGTTGCATCAGGCAGTTATGATTTATATTTGCTTTTCATTTATAAAGGATATACGTTATTAGACAAGGATGGGCTTTTAGGTTTTATTCAACCTCATAAATTCTTCCAAGCTGAAATGGGCGCAAAACTTCGCATTCTACTTAAAAAGAATACCGCAGTCTCTCAGATTGTTGATTTTACAACAAATCAAGTTTTTGCAAATGCTACTACCTACACTTGTTTACTCTTTCTTAGCAACTTCAATAAAGATTCCTTTGAATATAAAAAATTTGAACTTGGAGAAGATTTTACAAAACTTGAACACCTTACGTTTGATAAAATTAATTATTCTGCATTGGCTGATGATGGTTGGTTTTTTAATGTAGAAAAGAAAGATGAACTGCTTCAAAAAATTCAAATGCAAAAATATAATTTTAAGGATATTACCGTAAAAATTTTCAAAGGTTCTTCAACCGGAAATGATAAGATATTTTTATTTGATCTATTACAAGATAAAGGTGATACGGTAATCGTCAAGTCAGAACTTTCAGACGGTTCCGTTGAAATTGAAAAAGGTATATTGCGAAAGTTTCTTTATGGAGAATCTATCAGAAGGTATCAGCCATATACTCAAATAAAATATCTGCTTTTTCCATATAAAAAGACTAATGGAAAATATGAGCTGATATACGCGAAGGAAATGAAGAATACTTACCCGTTGTGTTTTAATTATTTATTGAAATTTAAGACACTGTTGATGACCAGAAAAATTCCTCTGACGAATGATAATTTCTATAAATATTCTGCTGCTCGCAGTTTAAATGATTATGAACAACCGAAAATACTGATACCCGATATGTTGGTCTCAAATCGAATGGGTTTTGATGTACATGGAGAGTTCTTTACAGGCCCCGCAATTCATTGTCCGGTATTTAATGAAATAGGCTGTAAAGTATCTGAAAAAATATATTTAGCAATTTTGAACAGTAATCTTTTTTGGTTTTTTATTTCAAATACAAGTACGGCGCTCCGAGGCAATGCCTATCGTTTAACACCGGAATTTATTACTCGTTTCTCATTTCCGGATTTAGATGGTAACAAAAACAATGAATTGCTTATAAAACTTGTTGACCAGATGATTGCCGCACAGGAGCAGCTGAACAGAGCGCTTTCCGATTCTGATAAAAAATTCTTACAGCAGCGGGTTGACATTTTGGATAAGCAGATAAATACTGTTGTATATGGGCTGTATGGGCTGACGTCGGATGAGGCAAAGATTGTGGAGGGGGAGTAGGAGAAAGATGAGATAAAGAAAATTAAATTTATTACATATACAGATTTATTAATAGAATTGGAATCAGCTAAACTCAATAATCATTTACTATTAGTAACTGGATTTAATTTATCGAACAAATAAAAACGCTGCCGGAAATGTTCTATAAGGTAATTGCAGCCCGCTTTAATACCCTATGGAACATCAAATTTATTTTTATAAAAAAAGAGAGGACGTAAAAATGCAAAAACTAAATGAGCTGTCAAAAAACGAAATTGAATCTATATCTCATCGGATCGCGAATGCATTTTATGATTATAAGTATAATGCGGAGAAAAATTTCACATGTACGATTTAATACGCGATATTGATGATAATCCAAAGTCTAAGGCGGGGAAATTCTAAAGTCAATATATGGAAAATTCTAAAGTAGCCCCCGCTTCCCACCGGTTGCCTTTCCGCTCGAAAATAGTGATATTATCAACCGGAAAATCTTCGGCAAGGTTCAGTTCATTCATAACCTGAAGAACCTTTGTCATTACGCCTGCAGGAATATCCCGATTGGAAACAGTAGCATGAGGCTGGAAAGGTTTCTTGTCTTTTTTAGTGCAGCCCGGACAGGCGTTCAATATCGCTTTTACCGTTTCATCCCGCAGCTTTGTCCACGCATCATCGGCAATCACGTTTGCAAAAAGTGTCCGGTCTCCAAAAGCATCAAAATTATCTATATAAGCCGTAAAGCCCAAACGCTTAGGCAAGACATCTTTTTCAATAGCTAGTATTAAATCGGCTGTTGCATATTCTTCCGGCAGTTTAAACGGAGGGACAAGCGTAACATGGATTGGCGTTCCGTGCCCGGACTTACAGCCGTAAGCCTTGTTCATGTATCGACGGCAGTCTTCAAGCCTACAGGTTATATCCTCCGGCAGCAAAACACCGATAAAATGCGTTTGCTGCGGAATGTTATTGTGTTTCATGCTTGTGATTATAGCACAAAAGAGCTTCTTATTCCATATTACGCATATTTAATTTCTACCCATTCCTTGTACATTAGATAACATTCGAGATGCATTCGAGCGATATAATGTCGAGCGCTATAATTGACACTCTTCTTTTTTTTTGCTATAATAGCCTATTGTTTGCCCCGATGGTGGAATTGGTAGACACGCTAGTTTCAGGTACTAGTGCTTAACGGCATGGGGGTTCAAGTCCCCCTCAGGGCAAAAGTTCAAAAATTACAACTACCGCATAAGGAATTTTTATGGATGCCGGAGCTTTAACAGACAAAATAATTATTATTCGTTTACTTTTAAGCTTTTTAGCCGGATGTTGTATAGGTATTGAGCGTTCCGGTAAGAGGCAGGTAGCGGGCTTACGTACTCATATTTTAATTTGTGTAGGGGCATGCGGGATGATGTTAATTTCCATCTGGATGCCTCAGGCCGGAGGAAAGGGTGATTCGGCCAGAATTGCAGCTCAGGTTGTTTCGGGTATGGGCTTTTTAGGTGCCGGAACAATCTTAAAAATAGGAGCCAATGTAAAGGGGCTGACTACGGCAGCTTCAATATGGGTAATTGCAGGCATAGGCCTAGCTATAGGAAGCGGCTTATATACTGTAGGAGTGGTGATGACCGTTATTTCCTTATTGACACTTTCACTTGTTAACAGGCTTGAGCTTAAAATTTTTCCTTTAAGGCAAAATAAATTCTTGGAAATATATTTTCATGGAAACACCCCGCCTATGACAGAGATTATAAATACATTAACGGAATACTCGGCCTCCATTGTATCTACAAATGTCCGTGCATCAAAATCTTCCAAAGAACATTCTAAGGTTGTTCTTTTTATAAATGTTCCTAAAAAACTGGATATTTCCAAGATGACTATGGACTTTCAACAGATAGAAGAAGTTGATGCAATAGTCTTAAAAGAAAAAATAAACTGAAAAATTTATCAGGCTAAGAATAAGAGGTTTTAGGGACTGATGGATAAAAAATACGGCATCGATATAAATAACGAATTATCGAAAATGATATTATCTGCCTCAGGTTGGAGAAAGGTTTTTGCTGAATCAGGCAAAGAGGAAGACGGAAGCTCTAATATAAAATATGAAGATTCCATACTATTATGTCATGCCGCTTTGGCCTTTTCAGAATTCTTAAGTGCAAATTTTCCAAATATAAAAACGATAGTAATCGGGAGGGACAGCCGCCCTACCGGTTCAGCTATAGAAGAAGTGTTTATCAAAACTTTTCTTTCAACTTCTTACGATTTAAAAGTTATAGGCTGTACGGCTGCCCCCGAAATAATGGCTTATGCGCAGTCTATCAATGCAGCCTTTGCTTATATTTCAGCCAGCCATAATCCGATAGGACATAACGGCCTTAAATTCGGCTTGAACACAGGGGGTGTTCTTGACGGCGGCCAAGCTAAAATTTTAATCAACAAGTTTAAGGAAAATCTTAAAGCCGATGATACCGAAGACAAAGCATTAAAAATCTTACATGACTTTAATTTAAAAAAATTACAAGAAATAAAAATGCAGACTGTTTATGTAAAAAACGAAGCCTTGTCAGCCTATTATAATCATTCCAAAACTGTAATTACAAATTCGGCCGATCCCAAAATGCAAAACAAATTTTTTGATAAGTTAAAAAAAGCCGTTACTGATGCAAAAAAAGAAGGCAGGCCGCTTTCTATAGTTGCCGATTTTAACGGAAGTGCAAGAGCTGCCTCCATTGACAGGCAGTTTTTTACTGAAAATGAAATAGCGTTAATCGGTATAAACGAAGTACCCGGAAATATCGTACACGGAATATTACCTGAGGGAGCTAATTTGGATTTTTGTGCAAAAAAGATAGAACATCTTCACTCGGATCCGAATGCAAGCCCGTTGGATAAAAATTGCTTTTTAGGTTATATGCCTGACTGCGACGGAGACAGGGGAAACATAATCTATTGGAATGAGGAGCTTAATAAGGCTATTCCTCTTGAAGCCCAAGAAGTATTTACACTTTCGGTGATTGCAGAAACGGCTTATTCTTTCTATTGTAAGAACGGTAATAAAAAACCGGCTATTGCCGTAAACGGACCTACTTCTTTGAGGATTGAAGAAGCGGCAGCATGTTTCGGTGCTGAAGTTTTTAGAGCCGAAGTGGGTGAAGCCAATGTGGTTAACCTAGCCGCCGAATTGCGGAAAAAAAATTATAACGTTAGAATTTTAGGTGAAGGGTCAAACGGAGGAAACATTACCCACCCTGCCAAGGTCAGGGATCCTATAAATACCATTTTTGCAATTTTAAAACTACTTTTAATAAAAACGGAATTTATGAAAAAAGGCCTTTTCCATATTTGGTGTGAAAAATCAAAACAAATGGATAAATATAAACCTGATTTTACCTTGACGGATATTTTAAAGACTTTACCTCAATATAAAACTACACCTACGAGTGAACAAAGGGCTCTTTTAAAAATCGAAACAAAAGATCATGGGATTTTAAAAGGCCATTATCAAAAGATATTTGAAGAAGAATGGCTTAAAAAGAAGGATGACCTTAAAAGCAGATTCGGTATTGTAAGGTACCGCAGCTTTTCAAATAACGGAACAAAGCAAACCGAAGATTTGCACGACTTTTCCGTGTCGGGAAGAGGCGGCCTTAAAATTCAGTTTTATAATTCAAAAGATGAACCTGTAGGGTTTATATGGATGCGAGGTTCGGGAACGGAACCCGTGTTCCGAATAATGGCTGATATAAAAGGTTCTTCATCCGAAGATGAAATATATTTAGCCGAATGGCAAGGCGAAATGGTAAGGCGTGCCGATTTAGGCGTATAATTTACAAAAAGTTTTTATTGGAGAAGATTATGGGAATTAGAGGTGAACTTTTTACAATTCAGGTATCGGCAGAAAACCGGACATATTTTTTTAATGTTAAAGAAAATACAAAGGGCGATGTTTTTTTGCAGGTAGTTGAAAGCAAGGCATCTGAGGGGCTTGGTTTTGACCGCCATGCCGTTGTAGTTTTTGAAGATGAGATGAGGCCTTTTTTACAGGGCTTGGACAAATGTATCGAATTTATCGAAAAAAACAGAAAAGAAAAAGCAAAGGCGAAAACAAAAAAAATTCTTGATGCAAAAAAGTCTTTAGGAGAAAAAAGTGATAAGCCTGTAAATGTCCGTTCAAGGAAGGGCCGCAGCACTGAAAGGCCTACGGAAGAAAAGTCAAAAGTAAAGAAGGTTATAAAAAAGAAGGACCGCTGAGGCTGCTAGACTAACGGAAAGTTTGTTTGTAATTTCGTTTTTAAGTTACTTGCACCTTGTTATATCGGTAGTTTTATGCTAAAATAAGTCTTGTATGAAAAATTGCCTGCTTGTACCTGTAGTGTTTATCTCAAATTTTATTTTAGCTGCTTTGGCCTTTTCCGTATCGGTGGGAATGTGGCAGTCGGTGATGTATGGAGATGTACCGGGCTTGTTTTTCTCTGCTTTTTTACATTGCCTTTATCTGATACTTCCAATAGCTTGTATTATTTCAATATTTTCAGTCTATGTTTTTATGATGCGGCATTCCGAAAAACAAAGCCTATCTTTTTTGACCTTGATTATAACATTTGCTTTATTTTTTGCCTTAATTATTCCGCTTGCGTATTCTCAGGGTGAAAAAATAGATAATACTTTTAATTCGCATGAAAAGGCGGTAATTGAGGATAAGAACTTAGAAACTTTTATAGAACAACCTGCCTTTGTACAGGCAGTAAGCAGCATAGCACGCCCCTTTGTGTATGATATATATGAACAATATAAAGTTTCTTACATATCCTATCTTATTTTTTCAGGTTCGATTTTTTTGCTCATATTTTCACTTTGGGTATTTACAACATTAACGGAATGGAAAATAGTCAATTTTACTTTTTTGCCGCTTTTATTAATTTTAATACTTTATGCTTATAGTTATATAAGAACTGAAGGCTTTATCCTGAGCATAGAGGATGTACTTCCTTTTGAAATCCTAAAGTTTTGGATAAGTCCTATTTTGTTTTGTCTTGCGTCCTTACTAATCTACATTTATACATCGATATTGCTTCTCATAAGGCACGCAAAAAAAATGCCGAAAACACAAAAGATTAGAAAACAAAAAATAAAGGCTCCTAAAGTAAAGAAACCCAAGGCTCCTAAAATTAAGATGCCGAAACCCGTTAAACCTAAAAAAGGCAAAAAAGCAAAAGAAGAATTTGATACCTTAATTCCCGATAATTTAGAAGACTTTAAAGCGGGGGACATTGATGCATAAAATTTCAAGATTTTTTCCTTATCTTTTTGTTCATTTTTTAATCGGCCTAGCTGCTTCCTTTGCTTATGTTTTTTTTATCCCTTTAAGAGATTCCGTTCTTCCGGTATTTTTATTTTCATGGAAAATTCGTGAATCGATATTAGTGTTTATTTTTTATTTTCCTTTTATCTATATATCTGCTTTGATTTTTGCTTATCCCATTATTTTTGCAAAATTCGGCCCTGTAAAGATGGACCGCCGATCGCCTAATATGATTAGGTTTATACAGCATTTTTTTATTTTTTCTCTTGCCGTTTTGTCTTTATATGTGGTTTTGGCCGAAGCCATTAGGCCTATTTTAATGGAAGCCCAATCGCGATCCGTTTCTCAAACCCTTACATATAAAGAATATACTAAACTTGCAAAAGAAGCTTATAACAGAAATGACTATAACCAAGCCGGAGATCATATTGAATGTGCTTTGAGTATATGGCCTCAGTCGGAAGAAGCGATACAGCTGAATGACAAGATTAAGATTGCCAATGAAAAACTTTCTATCGATAAAACAGATTCTGTTTTAAGGAAAACGGTTTCAGAGGAAGATAATGTGAGCAGCATGACTGCCGAAGCAGCTTTAAAAAGAGCGGAAAGAGCAGCTTTAACATTCGATTTTTATACGGCTCATTATTATGCAAAACTTGCCTTAAATACCTTTAAGGATGGAGACCCTTTACATGCTGATGCGGAAAAACTTGCATTGAGATCTTGGGCAGAAGTTGAAAAAGGACTGACTGCTTATAAAGACGCTCCTCTCATAGCCATTTATAAAAAGAAAAAAGAAGCCTATGAAGCATTGCAAGGCGGCGATTATATAAAAGCTTATTATTCGTTTTTACAGATTGAATCATCCGTTAAAGGCTTAAATCCGGATCAAAAAGACCCTGAAGTTGAGAGGCTTTTGAATTTATCCCGAATTGAGCTTGAAAAAAATGTTTTTTTTACCGATGAGCTTAAAAATATTCCTAACTTTGTAATAAAGGGGGATATAAGTTTTACCGCCGGAGAACATACTCATGAATATGCCGGAATAAAAATACACGGAATTTCTCATGGAAGCTCAACTTTCCGAAACGAAATATATCTTATGAATACGATGTACACACGTTTAGGGATGTCTAACACGGAAAAATGGTCTATAATTATTCCTTATGCAAAACTTATTCAGTTTAAAGACAATGACGGCAAAACAAAACTAATGCTTCAAATTTGTTCCGTTGACAGATACACTCCCGAAAATAATGTTTACCCCAAGGTTTTGGCCGGCGAAATTCCAAGAGAAAATGTTCATAATATTTTACTTCCCATGAGTATGGATGATTTTATTTTAATTGAAAAGTCTATAAGCGGCCCTTCTGCGATGAAGATATCCGATTTGTATTATTTTAGTTTGATAGCCGAAAAATACGGTTTAAAAAAAGAAGCCTATTTAAGCGAGGTACTATACCGCTTGACTGAACCGCTTTTATTGTTGAGTGTTTCCTTACTGGTTCTTATATTGGCTTGGCGTTTTAGGATATTGCCGGGTAAAAGATTAAATAAGAGGGTATTTTTATTTTCTCCTCTTTGCCCGTTTTTGTCTTATATCTTAATGGAAACATTTAAATATATTTGTAAACTTCAAATTGCCTTTTTTGTTTGTCTGACGCCTAGATACGTATCCCTTATAGCCTTTAGCGTACCGATTGCAGTTCTTATTTTTTTGATTACTATGCTTGTATATCAGCGTTCGGAATAAAATGTCAAATAAGTTTTTTTGGCCATTCCTGCAACTATAGATGCAAAAATTACCGGTCATTATATTATAAACTTGCTGGCAGGTATAGATGTGAAAATTACTGAACTGATGCAAGGTATTCCAATAGGTGAAGAATTAGACTTTTTGGATGAGGGAACAATCTCCGCCGGTTTGAAACAAAGAAAAAGTGTGTAGTTAATTGAATTTTGTCAAGCCCCTCTTGACAAAAAATACTTTTTTTAAGAAAATTTTTCTTTAAATGGGGGCGTGGACATAAATTTTATCATAAAAGAAAGCTTTTTAATGTCTTAACGGCTAATAATTAAAAAAGCCCCTTACAAAACTGCGGTAATTGTGCTATACTAAACTTAAGAAAACCGAAAAGTAAAAGGGGCAGCGTATGAAAAAAAGTTTTGACGAACTTACCATCGCCGATGATTTTATGTTTTGCAAGGTCATGCAGGATGAAGGTTTATGCAAAGAATTCCTCGAAATGGTTTTAGCCGACAAAATAGGAAAAATCGCCTATCTTTCATCCCAAGATGCCGTCCTTACCGGTTCCGAATCCAAATCGATACGCCTCGACCTGCTTGTAAAAGACGAAACCGGTAAATCCTACGACATCAAAATGCAGGTCGCAAACGAACACAATATCCCCAAAAGAATGTGATACTATCAAGCGGCAATCGATATTTCCTTTTTGGACAAGGGTACTCACTACAAAGCATTAAACGACAGCTTCATTATTTTCGTCTGTCTTTTTGACGCAGTAGGAAAAGGCAAACCGCTTTACACCTTCGAAAACATCTGCCTTTAAGACAGGCAAACGTTTTTACAAGACGGAACAAAAAAAATTATAATAAATGCGGAAGCATTCAGAAAAGCCGAAGACACAGAGCTAAAAGGCTTTTTGGAATACCTGAAAACAGGCACGGTAAACACAGACTTTACAGGGAGGATAGAAAAAATGATACAGGCAGTAAAACACAACGAACAGGCACGCAAGGAATACCGCTTTATGTCGGGGTTTGAAATGGACGCACGGGAAGAAGGAAGAAGTGAAGGCTTTGAAAGAGGTATTGCGCAAGGTTTTTCTGACGGCTCCTATAAAAAAGCTCTTGAAACGGCAAAAATATTAAAACAACTCGGCGATTCCGTAAAAAAAATAATGCAAGCTACCGGACTTACCAAAGAAGAAGTGGAAAGTTTATAATCAATCGGTAATGGGTAACCCGTTACCGACTAATATCTTTCTTTTCTCCGTCTCTCAACTGTTTATCATCTTTATTCCGCACTTTTGTAACGCTGCGTAAAAATTGATTTCAGTGTCTACCAATGGCATTTTTATTCGTGCGGTTTAATACCCTGTTGCTGCGCAACGTACGCTCTGCGTCGAGGTTGTTGATTTACTGCTAATGGCAGCTTTTATAAAGCTCAGCATGACGGAAGTTGAAGTTATACCTTTTTTTTAAGCTTGTTAGGATCGATTGCTCCGGCACGTATTAAGGCGATTTTTGCAGTTACAGGGCCCAAAAGTTCGTATAATACCGATGACGCCAGTATGATATTAAATAAAATCAAGCCCTCTTTTTCCGGCAGCAGCATTTTTCCCATAAAAGCAAGTCCTATCGCAACACCGGCTTGCGGCATTAAGGCAAAGCCCATATTATTTGTGATTTTTTTATCGATTGATAACATTTTACATGACGCAAAGGCGCCGGTATATTTTCCGATAATGCGGATTATAAAATAAGCAGCGCCTATAATACCGGCAGTCACAATGATACTTAAATCCATATTCATACCGGAAATAATAAAAAAACTACTCATAACCGGCGGTGAAAAACTGTTCATTTGTTCAAATAATTTATTATCGTTAGTACGGTTATAATAGACGGCACCGCACACCATACAGGCAAGAAGCGGACTCACCTTATAATACGAGCATATCCCCGAAATAAAAAACAAAAATGCTACTGCCAATATCAATCTATTATCAAAACTTCTTTTTTCCGTTATCATAAATTCCATACAGAGCGCGGTAAAATAACCTAAAATCAGCACCGCAGCATTTAGTCCGATCGGTTTTAGAATACTCATAATATTAAAAACATTGCTTTCCTGTGCATTAACCACTGCAACCATTATACTGAATACAAAAAGACATACGACGTCATCAAAGGCGGTAATCCGTAACAGCAAATCTACAAATGGTCCTTTGCCGTTATATTCTTTTATCGTCATAATGGTACTTGCCGGAGCAGTAGCCGTTGCGATTGCACCGAGCAAAAAAGAAAAAGAAAGTTCCATTTTAAATACGAAAAGCATGGAGAGTGTAACCAGCAAACCCGCAAGCAGCGATTCGCACAGAGTAATAAATACGATATTCCGTATCTCTTTTTTATCGTTGCTGCGTTTAAAATACCGACCCATATCAAAAGCGATAAAACTGAGCGCAATAATGGAAATAACGTCCAAATTTATAATAAACCGCCTGTGAATAAGATGCAGCCCGCTTGGGCCTATAATAATTCCGGCCAAAATATAACCGCTAACCTTAGGCAGCTGTATCTTTTTTGTAAAACGTGTTACAAAAAAACCGCTTATCAGTATCAATGCAAACGAGATGAGGATTGTAGTGGGTAAATCAAGGTCTGCAACTATATTATAAATAAAATCCAATATATTCATATCAATCGATGAGTATACGGCATACCGGCATGGAATGCAAGAGGGCAGTTTTGTTAGACATATTATACTTGAATTGGATTTCCATGATGATTTAATGGGAGGTCTTACAATACTTTGCAAAATATGATAGAATATCGAAAATATTTTTATGGAGGCCTTAAAATGTCTTTGTTGTTTTCGAATTTTAAAATTAGAAATATAGAGCTTAACACTAAATTAGTAATGCCTCCCATGGCCTCTGAAAAGGCAGATAAAGGAGGTCTTGTAAGCCAAGCCCTTTGTGATTATTACGATGAAAAAACAAAGGGAGCCTATATAGGTCTTGTAATAACGGAACACTCTTATGTCAGTCCTGAGGGAAAGGCTAGCTTAGGACAGCTATCTATTTCGGATGATTCTGCAATCGAAGGTTTTAAAAAACTTGCATCCGTTTTGCATAAAAACGGAACAAAGGTAATAGCTCAGATTTCCCACGCCGGAGCGGCAGCTCATCACGAGATAACCGGATATGATGTTTTAAGTTCAAGTTCCGTTAAGATTCCGCGTAAAAGCTCGAATTACGAATTGCCTAAAGAAATGAGTCAGAGGGATATCGATAAGGTTATAAACGATTTTGCTCAGGCTGCAAGGCGTGCAAAAGAAGCGGGCTTTGACGGCGTGGAAATACATTCAGCACACGGCTATCTATTGAACCAGTTTTTTTCGCCGATTATGAATAAGCGTGCGGATAAGTATACCGGCTCTTCCATTGAAGGCAGAACAAGACTCCATTTAGAAATTATAGGAGCTATTCGTAAGATAACCGGCCCTGATTTTTTACTTGCCGTCCGTTTGGGTGCCTGTGATTATGTTTCCGGAGGCAGCTCTCTTGAGGACTCAGTTAAGGCCTGTCTTCTTTTTAAAAAAGCCGGAGTTGACTTACTTGATATTTCGGGAGGTTTTTGCGGATATACCAATCCCGAACTTGAAGAAGAAGGATGGTTCAGCCGTATAACTCAGGCCGTAAAAGAAAAAGTAGGGGTGCCTGTAATTCTTACGGGAGGCATTGTAAATCCCGAAGCTGCCGAAAAGATTTTACAGGAAGGAAAAGCCGATCTAATCGGTGTAGGACGGGCTCTTCTAAATGATTCGGATTGGCCTAAAAAAGCAAAACAAAAATTGGAAGGCTAAAAATCAACAAAAAGATTTGGAGATATAGAGATGAAATTTTTTTCCTTTTTAGAAGAAGTGTATGGATTTAAAAGACATAAAAATGGATATTCCGGACGGTACCAAGGATTTTATTGCGTCTTTGATGTAGATTTATCTGCAAGAGAATGTAAACTTTCTTTTGGGGCTTATAAAGACGGTGATGAAGCTGCCTTGACTCGGCTATTGGAACCTCTTAACGCTTTAAAGAATGTAAAATTCAATGTTGAAAAAGCTAGGATTATTATCAATTACAAGATGCTTAGTGCTCTGACTGCATCAAGAGAGAATGAAAAGAATAAAGAGTTCTTTGACCGGATTACAAGTATTCTTATTCCTATCTTAAAAGAAAATAATTATCAAAGCGGAGGTTTTGTCAACGGCAAAGATGACGGTTCCGTAAAACTTGCAAAGTTCGGAAGCGAATATTTATTTTTAACCGAAAGCGAATTCCAAGACCTCGGTATGGATTTAAAATTTAAAAAAGAAGCCGACAAGGAAAAAAGCGAAAATTTCTTATTAGGAATTTTAGGTATTATTGGAGTTGCCATTGTAGGCATAATTTTATATGCTTTGGTAGGGCGAGCCGGTTATTATGTTTGGCTGGTTCCGGCTTTATTATCCATTGGTGCATCAAATTTATACAAAAAGTTAGCCGGAAAATTAACAATAAAGGCCCTTGTCTTTATGTTTATAATTTTAGCTGCAGGTTTGATTGCCGGAACATATTTGGAATATGCTTGGCGTCTTTATGATATGGTGCGGGTCAAATTTGATGTAACTTTTTCTGAAGCTTTTAAAGAGCTCGGCTCTTTAATTTTTGAAGAACCCGATTTAAAAGCAAGTTTATTAAAAGATTTAGGAATTAACGGCGGCATTTTAATACTTTGTACCATTATAATGTTTGTTTCGGCTTATAAAACAGAGATTAGATTTAAAAAGCTGGAATGGGTTTAATACCCCGACGCTTGCGTCGGGGTATTAAACCCTCCGCCCACATAAAAAAAATAATTTTTTTTTAAAAAAAGGAGAAAAAATCTTTTTTATTTATACAATATTAGTAGAACAAGAAAACTTTTTTATAGGAGCTTCGATAAACAGTGAGGCTTCCTACAAAAACTTTTTATAGGAGAATATTTTGGCAAAAGCAAAAAATGAAGTACCGGCAGTTGCAAATCCGGATGATAAGTTAAAGGCGCTGGAGGCTGCCCGCCTTCAAATCGAAAAACAATTCGGGCAAGGCTCTTTGATGAAGTTAGGGAATAATTCCGCTATCGGAAACATAGAAGTTATTCCTTCTGGAAGCATTCTTTTGGATGAAGCTCTGGGAATCGGCGGTTATCCCCGCGGCAGAATTATCGAAATATTCGGCCCCGAATCTTCGGGTAAGACTACGATAGCTCTTCATGCCGTCGCAGAGGCACAAAAGCAGGGAGGCATAGCCGCCTTTATCGATGCCGAACATGCCTTGGATCCCCAATACGCAAAAGCCTTGGGAGTAAACATTGACGAGCTTTGGGTTTCACAACCCGATACAGGAGAACAGGCCCTTGAAATAGCAGAAAGCCTTGTACGTTCCGGAGCAGTGGACATAATAGTAATTGACTCGGTCGCAGCCCTAACGCCTCAGGCAGAAATTGCCGGAGAAATGGGAGACTCTCACATGGGTTTACAGGCCCGCTTGATGAGCCAAGCCTTGAGGAAACTCACTGCCATCATAGGCAAGTCCAACTGTATGATAATCTTTATAAACCAAATCCGAATGAAGATAGGCGTTATGTTCGGCAGTCCCGAAACAACTACGGGAGGAAATGCCCTTAAATTTTACGCTTCCGTCCGATTGGATGTACGAAAAATTGAAACCCTCGGAAAGGATGAAGATGAAGCATGGGGAAATAAAATACGCGTAAAAGTTGTAAAAAACAAAGTTGCTCCTCCATTTAGAAAAGTCGAAATGGAAATTCTTTTCGGCAAAGGAGTTTGTCCCTATGGAAGCCTCTTGGATTCTGCCGTAAAACAAGAAATAATAGGAAAGAGCGGATCATGGTATTCTTACGGGGACGATAAAATCGGTCAAGGAAGACCCAATGCCGTAAAATTCCTAGAAGAGAACATTGAAATAGCCCAAAAGATTGAAAAAGAATTGAGAGAAAAACTCTTCCCGGGCAGACCATTTGTTTCAAGTTTTGTCGAAAAAACAAAGGAACAAAAAGAAGCCCAAGAAAAGGCCGTAGAAGCTCTTAAAAAAGAAGAAGCTTCAAAGGAAGATGCGCTGAAAGCTAAAAAAGACGAAACGGATGATTCCGTTCAAGAAAAAGCAGCCGCTTCAAAGGCGAAAAAAACCGAGACCGTAGGTCTGCCGGCGGACGACAGCCTTTTTTAAGTCTTAAAGGTGGATAAGAAACTTGAATTTTTTTTAAAAATGCCGAACAATAAAAGAGGAGCGGCATTATGAGTACAGAAGCTTTAAATCAAATTGATACACAGGGAGCAAGCTATCCCAACACGGAATTTAAAGTGCATAACTTTGAAGGCCCATTGGATCTTCTTTTGTTTTTAATAAATAAAAACGAGGTAAATATCTACGACATTCCGATTGCGGAAATAACCGAGCAATATCTGGAATATCTAGATTATGCAATCGAACCCGATTTGGATAACCTCGTTGATTTTTATTCGATGGCAGCAAATTTAATTTATATAAAAAGCAGAATGCTTTTGCCGGTTGAAGTTTCGGTTGATGATGAAGACATTGAAGACCCGCGTTCCGAGCTGGTCGATAAACTCATCGAGTATCAAAAGTATAAAAAACTTTCCGAGCTGATGGAAGAAAAAGAAAGCGAAGCGGAATGGTTCTTTGAAAGAAAAAAAATTCAGCATGCCCTGCCTTTCGGAGAAGAAGAACTTTGGGAGAGGGTCGATACTTGGGATCTTTTAAAAACCTTTTCTCAGCTCATGTCCAATTATAAGGCCGAACATATCTTAGACCTTTACGAAGAAGTTTCGGTAAATGAGAAGATAACCCTTATGAACGAGTTTTTGGAAAAAAAGGGTGAATGTATGTTTACGGATTTAATTGTGCGGAAGGGAAATTTAATGGATGTGGTTTGTGCTTTTATGGCAATTTTGGAAGCCGTTAAATTTAAGATGGCAAGCATCTGGCAAAACAGAATGTTCGGCGATATAAAAATACGCCCATGGGAGCAGGATAATGGTTCAGAATTATAATTTAGAAAAAGAAATCGCCTTGGTTGAAGCCATCCTTTATTTGGAAGGTGATCCTTTAACCGATGAAGCTCTTTGTAAAATATCAGGCCTTTCGCCGGAAATAATAAGCGATACTATTAAGGCATTACAGGAATCTTATGCTGCCCCTCAAAGCGGAATCGAACTTGCTAAAATGATGGGCGGCTGGGTGATAATGCCGAAAAAGGAATTGTGGGAACATTTAAAAGACCGCTACGGCAAAAAAAACGAAGGACGCCTTTCCCGTGCGGCGATGGAAACTCTTTCGATAATTGCATATTCCCAGCCGGTAACAAGAGCAGAAATCGAAGCTATCCGAGGAGTTTCCGCCGATAATATGATTCGTCTTCTTATTGAAAAGAACCTTATAAAAGAGACCGGCAAAAAAGATGTTCCGGGTAAACCGTCAATGTTCGGTACCACAAAGGAATTTTTAAAAATCTTCAGACTCGACAGCATTGCAGACCTGCCCAAACTCGATGAAACCGAAAGAGAACGGTTTGAGCTTGCCCGATAAGAGAGCCTTCGATTAAGAGAATCTTTTATTTTTATGATAGACGAAATAAGACTTCAAGTTTATTTAGCCCGTTGCGGAGTTGCTTCAAGGAGAGCCTCTGAAAATCTCATCTTAAACGGAAGGGTAAGCGTTGACGGCAAAATAATAACCGAACTCGGTACAAAAGTTTCGGGTAAAGAAAAAATTTGTCTTGACGGAAAACAAATTTTCCCCGAAGCTGAAAAACGGTATGTTCTATTGAATAAGCCTGAAGGCTATGTTTGCTCCCTCGCCGACGAAAAAGATAGACCCATCGCCGCCTCTCTTTTAAAAGATACCTATACCGAAAGGCTTTACAATATAGGCCGTTTGGATATGCTTTCAGGCGGAGCCATTCTTTTTACAAATGATGGAGACTTTTCCGCAAAGGTTGAGCATCCTTCTTCCGAAATTGAAAAAGAGTATGAGGTAATAACCGTCTTTGAATATCCCGATGAAATCCTCCAAAAATTTTTAAGAGGAGTGCGTATCGAAGGAGTTTTTTATAAAGCTCTTTCGGCAGAACGCATATCCAAAAACAAAATGCGACTGGTTTTGATTGAAGGCAAAAACCGCGAAATCCGACGGGTATTAAAATTCTTTAACATCAAAATAAAAAAACTTACACGCGTCAGAATAGGCTGCGTGTACCTAGCAGACCTCCCTGTAGGCAAACACCGTCCATTAACGCATGAAGAGATTAAAGGACTATTGGGGTAGGGCTGCTTTTATTCCATAAAAACAACTTGACACCTCAAATTATTGCATTTAAAATATAAGTATGCACGATATAAAATTAAAATCAATCACTAAAATCTATTCCGTAGGAAATGAAAAGCAGGTTGTTTTGGATGATCTTTCTTATAATTTTGCTTCAGGAAAAATAAGTTTTATTTTGGGGCCATCAGGTTGCGGAAAATCAAGTCTTTTAAATATAATTGCAGGCATAGATAAAAATTAAAAAAGCATTTCAAGTTTTATTGCAGGGAAAATTGAGATTATTTTTTTTATCATTTGCAAAGACGGATTTGATTTTTTTCCAAACGCTGATAGCTGTATACATTTTTCATTCCGAGTTTTTCAGATACTTGTTTTTGTGTTAGATTAAGAAATTTGAAACGATAAGAATGTATTCTTATGCGGGAACAGTTTAAGATTCTTTAAATACCGGGAGGATTTTCAATATGTTTAAGTTTAAAAATTTTAGATTCATAACAGCTGTGTTATTTTTATTTTCAACTCTTAGTCTATATGGAGGAGATTTGGAAATAAAAGCCGAGGGAACTGTTCTTGCGGGGACTTTGCTTTTTCCTAAGACAGAAAAAGCAGCTTCCGTTTGTATCATAGTTCCCGGTTCAGGGCCTATAGACCGAGACGGAAACAGCGGCTTTAATCTAAGAGCCGATACTTATAAACTCTTGGCGGAAGGTCTTGCCGAAAACGGAATAGCTTCTTTTCGATACGACAAGCGCGGAGTCGGTAAAAGTCTTCCGGCTCAATTTAAAGAAGAAGACATTAGATTTGAAACCAATGTCCAAGATTTAAAGGCTATAATTTCTCATCTAAAAAGTCTTAAAAAATGTAAAAAGATATTTTTAATAGGCCATAGTGAAGGTTCTCTGGTTTCCATTCTTTGTGCAAAGACGGAAAAAGTTGACGGTTTTATTTCGATTGCAGGGGTAGGAAAAAATTCTGCAGACCTTATTTTGGAACAAATCGAAAAAAATCCCGCTAATCCTGAAACGTTAAAAGTTTCTTCTAAAAAGATTATAGAAAAACTAAAAGACGGTAAAATGGAAGAAAATGTTCCGCTTGTTTTAAACAGCTTATTTAGAAAATCGGTTCAGCCATATTTGATTTCTTGGTTTAAGTATGAACCCAAAAAAGAAATTGCTGAATTGAAAATACCTGTTTTGGTTATTCAAGGCGGAAATGACATTCAGGTAGGGGTTGAAGATTCAAAGCTTTTAAACTCTGCAAAAGAGGGTATAGAATTAAAAATTATCGAAAAGATGACTCACACTTTAAAAGAAATTAATTCTCCTCAGGAACAAATGAAAACTTATATAGATCCGTCTTATCCGATTTCAAAGGATTTAGTTTTAGCCATTACGGAGTTTGTCAATAAAAATTAAGCCGATTTAAAAAGAATCATATTGGGCTAAGTAAATATTTAATGCCGAATTATTAAGCAGCCTCCTTGATTTTACACAATAATATGTGTAAAATATACTATAGAGGTAAATGCTATGGCAACTAATCTTGCAATAAATGAAGAGCTGCTTGATACAGCCTATAAGATAGGCGGATATAGCACAAAAAAAGAAACGGTAAATACGGCTCTTGAAGAATTTATTAAAAGGCGAAAATCCGAAGATCTTATAAAACTATTCGGGCAAGTAGAATATGATCCTCATTATAATTATAAAAAAATGAGGTTGAGATGAAATTTGTATTGGTCGATACTTCAGTGTGGTCTCTTGCTTTTTACTAAAAAATAGTTTACAATTGATGTGGAGGTTACAATGATAAACGAGTTGATGTAACCTTTAAAAAAGGCAGGTGAATATGATGAATATGAAAAAAATAATATTTTTTGTTATTGTTTTTCTCCCGATTACTATGGGATGTGCTACAAATATGAATGGAAGACAAACTTCTGTTCCTCATAGTATAGATTTTCAAAAGATAAAAAATATTTCGATATTTACGCAATTTTGTGATATTGAACTTATAGCCGATAATACCCCTTCTGAAAATAATAACAATATTTCTCTTGAATATACAATCAGCAATGTAAAAGAAAGATATGTGAGTGTTACTGTTGAAGATGGTACCCTTATTTTTAAGGAAGAACCCTTTTTGACTTTTTTACCTCGTACAAGATGGAATCCTCCGCTTATCAGTATTCGCATACCTAAGAATCATATACTGCAAATGCTTACTATTGAGACGGAAAATACAAGCATGATCAAAAATATGACGGCTGCAATATGTTTCTTTCATGTAAAGAATGGAAAATTTCAAATTGAAGACAGTACTATAACAGAAAAGGTTAAAATTCAAATGGAAAGCGGTTCTGTTACAGTGCATAATTCTCATTTTGAAAACATTGATTTAAAAACCGATACTGGAAATCTTTATTTTCAAGGTGAAATATATGGAAACAATATTATTCAAAGTAAGTCAGGAAACATATCTATGAATCTTAATGCAGAAGCTTATTTGTACGCTCTACATTTTTTCCAAAATATGAATAAAACACAAGAAATAAAAGAAAATCGCAGCCAAGTAAAACATAATCTAGTTATAAAAGGAAATGCTAATAAGATTTATTTATCTTTTGCAAAAAAGAATCAAAGCATTAATATAAATAATGGTAAATCTGTTATCTGTAATAATATTGAATGTAAAGATTTGGGCATTCAGGGTGAGTACGGAAACATTACCATGAGAAACTGTATTTTTGATAGTCCGGTTATTATTACCGATGGAAATATTTTGTTTGATGGTATCTTAAAAAATACATGTACAATCGCCTCCGATTTGGGATGGATAAAAATTAAAACTTCGGTGTCGGAAAAACTTTTAAACCCTTCAGTTACAAGTAGTGTGGGGAAAGTAATAATTACCGGTTTTAATTCAAAAAATGCTTCGATTAAAAGCGGTATAGATTCTGTTTCAATTACCGATTCTATAATTGAATAATAGATACTCTAGCTTTATCGTGTTTTGTAGTTAAAACTTGCAAAAAACATAAAATCAACTTGACACCTCAAATTATTGCATTTAAAATGTAAGTATGCACGATATAAAGTTAAAATCAATCACTAAAAGCTATTCTGTAGGAAACGAAAAGCAGATTGTTTTGGAAGACCTTTTTTATAATTTTGCTTCGGGAAAAATAAGTTTTATTTGGGGCCATTAGGCTGCGGAAAATTGAGTTTTTCAGATACTTGATTTTACACAATAATATGTGTAAAATCTTCAAGAAAAAACAGATAAATTTATTATGGATATACGAGATAGACCTTTATGAATATTTTAGAAAACACATTGAATTCGATTAAACCCGTTTCGGAAGAAGAAGGAAAAAAAGCCAAGCTTTTTTGGGACAGCCTTGCTCATCCGCCGGGTTCTTTGGGGGCTCTTGAAGAGATGACGGTAAGGCTTGCAAAAATCAAGGGCTTTGACAATTTAAAAATCGATAAAAAAATAACGGCTGTCTTTTGTGCGGATAACGGAGTTTATGCAGAAAAAATTACCTCCCAGCCCCAGATAACCACCTTCTTGCTTGCCGAGATTATGCACACGGGAAAAACAGGTTTAGGAACAATTTCAAAATGGGCAGGAAGCGGTATCAGAGTTTACGATGTCGGAATGATAAAAACAAGTGCACGGAAAGATGTCATCAATAAAAAAATAAAATTCGGTACGGAAAACATAGCCCAATGCCCTGCGATGAGCAGGGAAGACTGTATCCGCATGATTGAAACCGGAATAGAGGCAGCCTTTGAAATCGCCGATGAGGACTTCGATATTGCAGGAATAGGGGAGCTGGGGATTTGTAATACTACCACAACGGCGGCTGTGCTTTCTGGGCTTTGCGGGGTAGAGCCTGAGCTGACCGTAGGGCGCGGGGCTTCTACGACAGAGGCTATGTATGAGCTCAAGATTAAGACCGTAAAAAAAGCGATCGAAATAAACGCCCCCAAAAAAGGCGATTCAATCGATTGTATTTCGAAAGTCGGGGGCTTTGATATTGCGGCAATGTGCGGCTGTTACATAGGCCTTGCCGCCCGCGGAATCCCCGCCGTAATCGACGGCTATATTTCGAGCCTTGCAGCCCTCTGTGCCGTAAACTTAAATCCTCGTGTAAGGGATTATCTTTTTGCTTCTCATAAGTCGGAAGAAAGAGGAGCTAAGATATGCACTGCTGAGCTTGAAATCGAGCCCGTCTTAAATATGAAAATGCGTTTGGGAGAAGGAAGCGGCTGTCCTCTCCTATTTAAGATGCTTGAAGGGGCCGTTTTTACCATGCAAAATATGGGAAAATTTACCGAAACCATGATAGACGGAGCCGATTTAGTGGATATCAGGAAGGATGCAAATCCTTAAAATTCCCTATTGACTAATTCTCTTCTTTATAGTATTATGCTTTCTTACTCGTATTTTCATTAAAACACGGGTTTTATATTGAAATTTTGGGTTAATCCCGGGAGGTTTATGTGGTAAAAATCAGACTAAAAAGACTCGGAACTAAAAAACGCCCTTATTATCGAATTGTTGTTCAGGATGTAAGAGAACCTCGAAACGGCAAAACCATCGATGAAGTCGGCATTTATCATCCGATCGAAACGGCAGAAAAGCAGATTTCTTTTGATGCCGATAAGGTTAGAAACTGGTTGGGAAAAGGCGCACAGCCGACCGACACGGTTAGACGTTTACTTAACAAAAAAGAATTCACTCTATAAGTGTAAAATTACTTAATAAGTGAAAAGGAAAACAAAATGCAAAAAGATTTAATAGAATACATTGCCAAATCCCTTGTTGACGATCCTTCCGCTGTAACGGTATCGGAAAGTGAAAACGAAAAGGGCACAGTCATCGAGCTTAAAGTAGCTTCAGGCGACATCGGCAAAGTAATCGGAAAGCAGGGAAGAATCGCAAAGTCGATCAGAACCTTGCTGAGTGCAAGCGCAGGAAAGTCCGGAAAGCGTTATTCGCTTGAAATTGTAGACTAATAATGGATTTGCTTGCAACAGGACGAATCCGAGGAACCTTCGGGGTCGAAGGGTTTGTGAAAGTTGAAAGTTTTTCCGGGGAATACGGGCATTTTTTATTGTTTGACAGAGTTTTTTTAAGTATCCCTCAGGAAAAATTAAAAGAGCAAAAATATAAAGACGGCTGGTTTGAAATTGAAGAAGTCAATTTGAGAAAAGCCGATGCTCTTGTAAAATTTAAGGGGATAGACAACCCCGAAGCCGCCAAGAGCTTGACGGGTTCGGAATTGTTTATTCCTAGGGACAAGGCCGCCCCCCTCGACGAGGGCGAAGTTTATGTCCATGATCTTTGTAATTGTAATCTTGTATGCGAAGGAACTCTTGTTGGAAAAATAACAAGTGTAGCAGAAGGCGGAGGCGGTTACCTCTTAGAAATAGCCGGCAAAACCTCCGAGGCTGCTGCGGAATCGAGCTTTTATGTTCCCTTTAACAAGGAATTTATCGGAAAAATCGACTTAAAAGCCAAAACCGTGGAGCTCATGCACCGCTGGATTCTTGAATGAGATTCGATGTGCTGACCTTATTCCCCGAAATACCCGAAGCTTTTTTTAAAACTTCGATTATGGCCAAGGCCGTAGAAAAGGGAATTATTAGCTGCAACTTGGTAAACATCAGGGACTTTGCTTTCGACAAGCACCGCTCATGCGATGACATCGTTTATGGCGGAGGGGCCGGAATGTTACTCTTACCGGAACCTTTGAGCCTCGCATTGGACTCGGTTAATACTTCTTCAAAGCGGGTAATCTACGTTACCCCCTCAGGGAAGCCCTTTAACCAAGAGCTTGCAAAAGAGCTTTCTTCAGAAGAAGAGCTAGTATTTGTCTGCGGAAGATATGAAGGAATCGATCAGAGAATAATCGATGAATATGTTGATGATGAAATCTCGGTCGGTGACTATGTTATGTCCTCAGGCGAGCTTGCAGCCCTAGTAATAATCGATGCGGTTTACCGCCTGATAGACGGAGTTATTTCCGGCGAATCGCTTGAAGAAGAAAGTTTTTCAGGATTTTTGCTTGAGTACCCTCAATATACAAGACCAAGAAATTTTAAGGGAAAAGAGGTTCCCGAAGTGCTCCTTTCAGGACACCATCTAAATATCCATAAGTGGAGGCTGAAAAAGCGTATCGAAAAAACGCTTAAAACGAGGCCCGATCTTATCGAAAAGGCAAGAAATTGCGGGATGTGGACAAAGGAAGCAGAAAAAATACTTAAGGAGTTTGAAAATGAGTGATCTGATTATGAAAATTGAAGCTCAGCAAAAGGCTGAAAACCCTCCCGTTTTCCGTGTAGGAGATACGGTTAAAGTTCACTTTAAAATCGTTGAAGGAAAAACCGAGCGAATTCAGGTTTATGAAGGCTTGGTAATCTGTTTTAAAAATTCAGGAATCGGAAGAACATTTACCGTACGCAAAAATTCTTACGGTGTAGGAGTTGAGCGTGTTTTCCCCCTTCATTCACCTCGAATTGCTAAGGTCGAGGTTGTACGCCCCGGAAAAGTTCGCCGAGCTAAACTTTACTATATCAGAGATAAGGTAGGTAAGGCCGCTAAGATTAAGACCCTTATCACCAAAAAGAACTCATAAGGTTTTGAGTTTAAACTTTTAAATCGGCAAATAGATTTGTGATTTATACGGACGGTACAAAAGTTTTTTTTACCGCTTCAAGACGGGCTGACTCAGGTTCAATGAGCTTAAAAAACGGCGATATTGTAAACGCCAAGATTTTAAGCTTAAAGACGGACGGGGCAGCCCGTATTTTTTTTAACGGAAATATTTTTGAGGGGAATGTTTCAGGAAGCCTAAAGGAAGGCGACAGTCTGAAAATGAGGGTCATCATCGACTCTGACAGAGTCCTTCTCATTCCCGAAAAAGGAAACGAAACATCTTCCGCAAAAGACGTCTTTTCTAAACTTGGAATTCCGCAAAACGAATTGACTTCAAGTATTCTTGCCTTTTTTACAGCGATGGAAAGCCGCCTTGACCAAAAATCAATAAACCGGATTTTTAACTTTTTATACAAAAAAACAGGCAAGCCGGCAGGCAAAGCATCTTTAAAAGAAAAAGAAAAAAACGTCTTTGCCGCTTCTCTTATCGAAAACAAGGGCATTGAGCTTTCTGATGAGCTTTTTTCGCAAATCTATGCAGCCGTTTTCGGCGGCGGCAGAGAAAAAAATGATGATGAAGTTTTGGAGATGCTAAACCACCTAAAAGGCGAGGGCCTTCATTGGATAATTCTCCCCTTTGACAGAGACTTTGACTCTTCTAAGGCATCAGGCTCTTTGGCCCTCCTATTGGATATAAGCTTAAAAGAACTTAAGTCTCTGGTACTCCGCTGTAATTTTAAAAAGGCTCCGTCTGAAAAAAGCGAGCCCTGGATTTTTTCTTTGCAGGATAAAGAATTTACATTTATGCGTGAAGATACCGAGCTTTCGCAAAAAGAAAAAACGGATTTGGAAAAGCTTTTTACTTCCTGCTTAACGGAAGCAGGATTTTTCGATTCGGATACTTCTTCAGTTTTTGTCCGCTATGGAGAGCCGTCAAAATACGAACTGCCTCTTTCAGTCGATTTAAGAGTTTGATAGTTTTATAAAGAATTGTTCCGGCGTACAGACCTGAACTCTTGCCGATTTAAAATCGGCTAAATTTCTTGAAATTATATAATCAATACCGTTTTTTACGGCACTTACTTCAATTACGGCATCTTCATAATCCTTAACCGGAGAAAATAAAGCTTCTCGTAAAATTTTTTCATCAGTAGGGATTATATTAAAAATATCAAGAAAAGCTGTGATGGTTTCAGCCGCCTTGTTTTTATTCTTTTTTTCTTTTAATAAAAAATAAGATAGGGTTGTTATTTCGTGAGCAGCAATGAAACCGGATAGCTTTTTTTCGACACACATATTTATAATGTTTGCCGCTTCCTCGTGAAAATTACGTTTGTTAAGAAAATCCAAAATTATATTTAAATCAATTAGAACCTTTTTCATAAAATTCTTTCCGCAATTTTTTTTTATCCGGTATAGGGCGTTTTTCAAAGATTCCATACAAGGCGGCTGTTTTGGGGTTAAGCTTGTGTTGGTTATCGGTGTTCCGTAAATTCATAAGATATTGTTCAAATAACCTTGAAATAGATATTCCGCTTTTTCGGGAGTAAAGATGGGCAAAATCTATCAGCTCATTATCGATACTTAAAGTAAGTTTTTTTGGCATATTTACCTCCATACGTATTAAGTATAGATTATTACGTATTAAAAGTCAATATAAAATTATTCCCTTTGAATAATTTTTTTGATACTCTGCCTCCGCACTTGTTTTTTTTCTTTTTTTGCTATATTATTACGGTATTATTTTGCCTAAAATCGGCGGTTTTTATGGAAATAACGGAACTTGAAAAACAAGTCTTAAAACAAGAATATCCGCAAGTAAGTCTTTCGGAAGACCTTGACATTGAAAGATATTTTGAACTTAGAAAAACCGGGCATCTGAATGAAGCCCTTTTATTATATGATGGAAAATTAAAGCGTAAATACCCGGATGACTCTATGAGGTATGAACTGATGTCGTCATATAGGCAGAGGTCTCATAGATTTCAAGAATTGCTTACTGAAAATTTAATCAACCTAGCTCAAAAGACTATAATGCAGATTAAACGGGTTATAGTTTTTATTACCGAAAAAACAGCCAATCTTGATACAAATGATGTTTACAAGGTTATTCAAGAATGCGAAAAAGTAGTGTCGGCTATTTCTTCCGATAGATTTGCTTCTATTTCATTTACCGAAAAATATGCACGCTATGCCGATATCATAGGTTTTAAAGAGCTGCCCATGAAAAAATCGGCAGAGCTTATACGGCTATATGTTACAGATACTCTTTCATCGGTAAAGGCTTATAAAGATGAGCAGGATGAAATGTTGTCTCGTCAAAGAAGAGAACGCTCTGCCTACAAACCTCCTAAAACCTTTGACTTTTCTAAGATTGTTTTTACAAAAGAACAAGTAGATGCAATAATTATTTCTCCCGATATTAAAAGGGTTGAAGATCAAGTTATTGCTTACACCTTAAAGTATTGGCCTGTTTATACAGACGGCGGATTTGAAAATATAGTTTTATTGTATAGCCGAAAATACAGGACCAATAACTTTAATATTTTTCAGGCTGTAAAAATCGGAAGGTTTAGAAACTGGAAAGATGAAGAAATTTTACAAGCAGTCCTGTTGAATTTGGTAAACGGCTATTACTACAGCATAAGCGGGGATCTTTATCTTCAAAGAGAATGGGCAAGGTTAAAAGTTTCGATAGAGCCTGTAAAAAAGAAAAAAGAGTCTATTGATAAAGCTTCAGGTGAAGAAGCTGTCTTAGAAAAAAAAGTAAAACCGAAAAAAGAAAAAAAGACTCAGGATAAAAAAACCGGAAATGCAAGAATTAAAAAATCAGCAGATTCCAAAAAAGAAACGGTTCTTCAAACAAAGAAAGCTAAAAACGAGGAATTAAATTTAGAAAACAATTTACAAAATAAAAAATCCTTACCTGAGAAAAAAATAAAAGAACTTAAAAAGGCTGAGGCTGAACAAGTTATCAGCGAAAATGAGAATCTAAAAGAAGGCTTTGCAGAAATCCCAAAAGAAGAATCTAAGCCGGCACCTCATTTTGAAAGGCCATTGCTTGAGATGAATCCTTCAGGCTCAATTGCAGAAATTATTAAGACTATGAGGGGAGACAAATATCAAATTCATAAGGGGCTCTTTTTTGAGGAGATAAGAGCTTCAATACGAAAGGTACTCGAAAAATCCGCCATTCACAAAATTTCGATGTTCGATAATAAAGAAAATAAGGCCGAGGATTTTATTTATAATTTTTTTGATCAAAATTATGACAACCCCTACCAAAATTGGGGTACTTCAGAACAGAGAGTTCAAGTATTAAAACTAGGCTTCGACATAAAAACCTTGGAGCCGATTATATCAGATTGGATTAAAGGGCTTAAGTTTTAAAAATCAACTATCGAACATCGTGTAAAACAACAGCTTTTAGGTGATGATATAAGAAGTTTACCGCTTCTCAATGTACTGCAAGTTTTTAATAATATTACACAATTCTTTACCGTTTGAACTAAGGCTTCCGTAGTTGCTAATCAAATTCATAGAATTACTTTCATCCAATAATTCCGGAAAGAATTTTTTATATTGACCGGCTTCATATAAAAAACCGGGATCAAAATCCGCAGGCTTTGCTTCAGGAGCTCCGCTATAATATCTTACCGTAAAATTTCTAAAAAAATTATTTGTTTCATTGCTAAAATAGCGCAGCTCCGTTTTTCTCCATGTTCTAATATCATATAACACAAAATCATTTTGAGCATAGACGGTAACAAGCTGACTTTGTTCCGTTATTATACCGTTATATACAACTCCGTTTATTGTCTTTGATACATTCTTCTTTATGGTATTTACAGGTCCATATATTTCTTTAACTTTTCCATAGTTATCGGCCGGAATAAGGGCTAAATCGGCATCTCGAATATCTATAAGATTAAAAATGGAATTCATTCCGCCTCTGATAAAATTTATTTCAACAATTTGAGGCCCTGAATTTGCAGAAGATAATTCATTAGCGATTGACCTTCGTATTCTATCTTCTTCAGTATAAGTATTATTCAAACCGGCAATCACCAATTTAATTGAAAGGAGACGGTTTACTTCTGCAAGTTCTTTTGAAGCTATACCCGGAATTATTTTTTCAGCTTTTTGAAAAGAAGATTTTGCATGGCGGAAAGCGGTATAATCTTTTAAGCGTAGATTGTAGCTGCCCTCTTCAATATAAAGATAAGCGGCTTTTTCTTTTGTAAGCCGGCTTTTTTCCAAAGAGCCCCTATATCCCGGAATCCATGAATTTGCAAGCATATAGTATTCTGAGGCTTGAAGAAGATTATCGGGTTTATTTGTATAAGCAAGAGCTTCGGCCGCATTATAAGCCGTCTCCGCACCCAGCGAATTTATCTCATTATCCAGATGGCGGGAATATTTTTTTGCACGTTTTAAATTCTCCAATGCCTTGGAAATATTTTTAGGATTGTTCCCCGGCATATTCACAAGATGTAGTGCTTCATCATAAAGAGCTTCCGTAGCCTTCGTATAGGCCGTATCCTTTAGATTGCTGTAATCTTTAGCTTCAAAGACTGCAAATTCTCTTTTTCCCTGTAGACCTTCCGGGTACATTCTTTGAAGTGTAGAAACGCGGCTATAAAGCAGCATCCAATCGGAAATATTATCTGCAATATCGGCATAGTATACATTGTTCCTTTCAGCCTTACTAATCATATCCATAATCGACCTCTCAGCCTGTGAGGCCTCGGTTTTATAGACCCTTATGTAGTCATCCGATACATTTCCCTCAATAAGGAGATCGGCAGCGGATACAGCCCTTTGAACGGGAGTTGAACCATGAATATACATACTAGCGCAGCCTGTCAATAAAGTGAGCAGGCCTGATAAAATTAAAAACAAAGAAAATAGTTTAGAAGTTTTCATATATACATTATATTAAAAAAAATAGAATTGGTATACTCCTCGCATCCATTAAAAACTTAGCCCCATCGGAAGAGTTCTCCTTCCCGATGGGGATTTTATTGTTTTACTTTACCCTTCCCTTTTCGATATAAACAATTTTATCGGCGGCGTTCACAGTGGATTTGCGGTGGCTTACTATTAAAACGCCCTTGTCTTTTTTTTCTTGGTATATCGAATTTAAAATGACGGCTTCGTTTAAGCTGTCCAAGTTTCCGGTAGGCTCATCAAGTAAAAGAAGCGGGGCATTGTGCAAAAAGGCACGGGCAAGGCCGAGCCGCTGCTTTTCGCCGCTTGAAAGGTTGCCTCCGAGCTCTGCCATCTTTGTATCATAACCTTCAGGAAGGCTCATAATAAAATCGTGGATTGAGGCTTTTTTTGCAGCTTCGATAACCTCCTCCTTTGACGCATTTCTGTTTGCAAGGAGGATGTTTTCATAAACGGATTTTTTAAAAATATAGGTCTCTTGGGTAATGTAAGAAACGGCCTCCCGTAAACTTGCCGTGTTTATCTTTTTAATATCGATGCCGTTCATCTTTACCTCTCCCGACAGGGGATCGAAAAAGCGCATGATTAGGCGGAGCAAGGTGCTTTTACCGCTTCCGCTCTTGCCGCAAAGGCCGACTATCTCATCTTTTCTAATGGAGACGCTTACATCTTTTAAGACTTCCATATCGTCATATCTAAAGTTGATATTACAGGCTTCGGCTTTTTCAAAATTTATGTTTTTACCGTCTGTAACTTCACCTAATTCCGAGTTTTCTTCAAGCAGGGAAAAAACCCTCTCTGCGGAAGCAAAGGTTTGCTGCAAGTTTACTGCAAGACCCGAAACCGCAATTATCGGGCCGTAGCCTGAAATAAGCATCAAGTTGGAAATTAAAAAAGCGGCAAAGTCAATTTTTCCGTTTAGCAAGAGGAAAGCGGAAATGCCCAGCATTAAAAAATTGCAAAGAGTAAGGGCTGCTTCAGTAAGAGCAAAGGTTTTACCCTCAAAGTTTTTTAAGAGCTTAAAGGTTCCACTTATGGCCTCGCCTCTTTTTTCTATATTTTCTTTTCTTTCTTTTATCTTGTCAAAAAAGATAATTTCTTTTATACCGAGAAGGGAATCCAAAAAGAAGGAATTAAGGGAGCTCATTTTTTTACGGTATTCTACACCTGCCCCGTCATCCATTTTAGCAAAAAGGAGAGGAAGGAAGAGACCGATGACTATATAGATAAGGGCAACCGTCAGGCTCAAAACAATGTGTATTTTAGCAAAGATAATTAATGCAAAAACAAAGTAGAGAACGGCAGAAGTTGCAGGGGCTATTGTGTGCGCATAAAAAACTTCGAGCAATTCTATGTCGGCGGTGATAATAGACAAAAGGCTGCCTGAATCCTTTTTTTGTAATTTAACAAAGGCGAGCCTTCTCATAGCCGTAAAAATTTTATCCCGTATCAAGGCCAAAAGGGTGAAGGCTATGTAATGCCCAGAAAGCTGTTCCCCATATCTAAAGATGCCCCTGCTTAGGGCACAGACGATGAGTCCTATTATTACAAAATTTAAGGAAACCGAAGCATTAAAAACCTTTAGGCCTAAAAGAGAGACTATGCCTGCTCCGCCCAAAACAGGGATAGCCGCTGCAATGATAAACCCTGCAACTCTTAAGATGACCGTTATAGCCATAACGCCGGTAAGGGGTCTTACAAATACTATCAATTTTTTTATAAGTACGCTTTTTTTCATTTTACACCCATCCGTATTTTTTCAAGTTCTTGCTGCTGCAAATACATTCTTGCATAGATTCCGTTTTTTTCAAGGAGGCTTGAATGATGACCTTCCTCTTTTATCTCACCCTTTTCAAATACGTAGATGTGATCCGCATTTTCAATGTTTGCAAGCCTGTGCGAAATAAAGATAATTATTTTGGTTTTACTTAATTTATAAAGAGTGCTTAAAATAAGATCTTCGCTTTCGACATCGATATTGCTTACAGCCTCATCAAAGATATAAATGTCAGCATCATGGAGGAGTGCCCGTGCAAGGGCAAAACGCTGAACCTGTCCGCCCGATAAATTCTTTCCTCCGGATTCAATATAAAAATCCAAACCTGAATTACCGTCTTTTAAAGATTTTTTGTTTAAGATAAACTCGTCTAAGAGTACCTTTTTTAATACGCTCATCAATTCTTCATCGCTTGCAGAAGGCTTTGCTATTAAAAGGTTTTCTCTAACCGACGCTCCGAACAAAAAGCTTTCGGTAGAAACAAGGTTCATATACTTAGCTCTAAATTCGTCGGGAAGTTTTCTTGCTTCTATTCCCGATAGGAGAATTTCGCCCGAATAGTTTTTTTGTAAGCCCGTCAGTAAGGCAGCCGCAGTGGATTTACCCGACCCGCTTTCTCCTGCGATGCCGTAAAAACCAGGCTTTAAAAATTCAAGAGAGATATTTTTTAGGGCATATTTTGACTCGTTATAATTAAAGTTTAAATTTTTTACTTCGAGCACGGGCTGAGCCCTTTTAATTTTTTTTGCTGTTTCTTCAAGTTCTGCTTCGCTTAAAATTGGAGAGGTATCGCTTTTTACGTCAATCAATTCAAATAGGCGGTTTGCGGCGGTTATGCCGTTCATCGCTATATGGAAAAAAGAACCGAGAGCCCGCAGGGGTAAAAAGAATTCCGCACAGAGCAAAATAAAAAGCAGGGCTCCTTCTATCGAAAGATTTCCTGCCCTTAACTGATAAAGGCTTACAATGGTACCGAGGGCAGTCCCGCCGTAGGCAACGGTATCCATCACAAAGATGGAATTAAGCTGCATGGTCAAAACCCTCATAGTTACCCGTCTAAAATTTTCCGCCTCGGCATTTAGTTCCCTGTGCTGAGCTTCATCATCGGAATAAGCCTTCAATGTAATAAGGCCGCGGAGCTTATCCAAAAATGAATCTCCAAGTCCCGTATAAACGTCAAGATATTTTTTTAAAATACGCTTTGCGATTTTTTGAATAGCTGCAATAGACAGGGGAATTAGAGGCACACAGATAAAAAGCACAAGGGCGGCAAAAAAGTTTATCGGTGCAAGAATTATAAAAAGGGTTACCGGAGCTGCCATACTGAAAAAAAACTGAGGCAGATAGGCTCCGAAATAAGAATCGAGCTGTTCGATTCCGTCAGTACCTATTTGAGTAACCTCGGCCATGCTTATATATTGAGAATAATTAAGCTTTAACGAAATAAATTTATCGTAGAGCATTGAGCGCAATGTTCTTTTAACCTCGGTTCCTGCCCTATACGAAAAGTAAGAGCGTTTACGTACGGCAATGACCCTTATTATCAGAGCCGCCGAAGCTGCGGCTAATAATACAAAAAGAGTTTCCTTAGTAAGCGAAGAATTATATAGGCCGAAAATAAAGCGTACGGTTACAAAAGTAATAGCCGTATTGCACAATAAAGAAATCCATGAAGAAAGGGCCGAAAGTAATATCCATTTTTTACTTTTCGGCACCGACCTTGTCAGGCGTTTATGAATCATAACTAACCTCTAAGTTGTATTCTACAGTAAACAAATAAAAATAGCAATGGGCTAACTTTTAAGCTGTTGTAATCAGAAATTACAAAATATTTTTTTAAATTTTACTCATAAATTTTATTTTTTCATATAAATAGAATAGGAGGCATTAAATAAACACATGAAAAATGATGCAAATTTCAAAATAACCCTACGAAATGACTATGCTTTTAAGCGTATTTTTGGAACTGAGGAAAACACAGACATCCTACAAGATTTGCTTGACTGTATACTCGACATTCTACCTGAAAATATCGCAGGATTAGAACTTTTGGATAAGGAATTTCATAAAGAAATTTTGACCGAAAAACTAGGTATCTTGGATATAAAGTTAAGGCTAAAAGACGGAACAATTATCAATATTGAAATACAGAATAGGTGGAGAGGAGATTTTCCGGAAAGAAGTGTATATTATTGGTCAAAAATGTATAACGAAAGCATAAAACAAGGTCAAGACTATACAAATCTTTCGAAATGTATTACAATAAATTTGATAGGAAAAGGCTTTAATAAAAATAAGCGTTTTCACAATAAATATTTTGTTATGGAAAAAGATACAAAAGAGCCTTTATTTTCAAAACTTGAGATTCATATTATAAACCTTGAAACAGCAAAGCTTTTAGAAGAATCAAATTATACGGACAGTAAAACAAAACGTCTATTAAGCTGGCTGAAATTTATTGAAACAGACGATAGGGAGGTAAGAAAGATGTTGGCACAAAATTCCGAAATGATGAGAAAAGCAAATGCGGCTATTGAAATAATGAAAATGAGTCCTCGGGACAAATGGCTCTACGAATCCCGCATGAAATATGAACACGATATGGCATCAGAAAAACACGAAGGATATACAGAAGGCGCATACCAAACAAAACTCGAAATGGCAAAGAACTTACTTGATCTAGGTGTGGCACGCGAAGTCATTATTCAAGCAACAGGCTTAAAACAAGATGAACTAAACAATCTTTAATACAAGTCCATCTTGCAATCTTTAAAAAAAAGAAGTAAAATATCATCTCTATGGTAAAAATAAATTCTCTCAAGTTTAAATATCCGAATTCAAAAAAAGAAGTTTTAAAAAATATAAATTTGGAAGTAAAACAAGGAGACTATATTTCGATTGTGGGAGAAAACGGCTGCGGAAAAAGCACCCTTTTAAAGCTGATTTTAAAACTGTTAAAAATACAAAAAGGTGAAATTATTATCAATGCAAAAAGGATCGGCTATCTTCCGCAAAAAAAAGAAAATCTAAACGATTTTCCGATTACGCTTTTTGAACTTTTAAATTCCTATAGAAAAATATTAAAGATACGCGAAAGCGATTGTGCCCTAAAAGCCTTGGAAAGGGTGAATTTAATCGAATACAAAAACAGCCTTGCCGGAGAGCTTTCGGGAGGTCAGCTTCAAAAACTCTACATAGCCCGTGCCATTATCGGGGATCCCGACCTTTTAATTTTAGATGAACCTTCTACCGGAATAGATGTTCAGGGACAAAAAGAAATTTATTCTTTTGTAAAAGTTTTAAACACTAAAAAGGGGCTGACCGTCATTTCGGTTGACCATAATCTGGATGCGGCTATTTTTAATTCTACCAAAATATTTCATATAAAAAACGGAGAAGGCCATTTGTGTAATCCTAAACAATATACTTCGGAATTTTTTAATCCGAGCTTTGTTCAATTTAAACCAAGAGGGGAAAAATAAGATGCTTCAATACGGTTTTATGCAAAACGCCTTTATCGTTTCTTTTTTTATAGGAATCCTTTGCCCTTCAATCGGCTTATTTTTAGTACTCAGAAGATACTCCCTCATAGGGGACACACTTTCCCACAGTTCTCTTGCAGGCGTTACCCTCGCCCTCGCTTCAGGAATAAACCCGATACTTGGGGCCTTTATTTTTACGACTGCGGCAGGAGCTCTGATAGAAGCCCTGAGGAATGCTTTTAAAGAATACCAAGATTTAATCCTTTCGATAGTTTTATCATTGAGCGTCGGAATAGCCATTACCCTCATAAGCTCAGGAACCGTTAGAGCAAATGCCGAAACCTATTTATTCGGAAGCGTCTTAACCGTTTCTTATTCGGATTTGATTACAGTGATTGCTTTAAGTATTCTGTCATTGCTTACTTTGGGGCTAATGTATCACAAGATGGTGTACATAGCCCTCGATGAAGATATTGCAAAAATAATAGGAGTTAAGACAAGACTTATCAATTACTTATTTTCAGGTCTAACTGCGGCAACGATAGCCGTTTCATTAAAAATAGTGGGAATGTTGGTTTTAAGCTCGATGATAGCCCTCCCCGTCGCAACAGCCCTTCAATTAAAAATGAGCTTTAAAAAGACATTGATTTTTTCTATTTTGATAAGCGTTGCAGACATAATGCTCGGTCTGGTCTTGTCCTATCACCTAAATGTCGCTCCCGGCGGCTTTACAGCCCTAGTGTCGGTCATCGTTTTAATATTGACAATAGGAATAAATTTTTTTTTAAAGCATACTAAACGGAATAAGATGTCTACATAACAAAGGTAGAAAATAAACCACAAGCAAACAAGAAGTTGCGGAAAAAGGTAATTTAGTATATAATGTTAATTATGGAGGTGAATTATGTCTGATGCACTTACACAAGTTGAAAATCAAGTGCTTTCTTTTTCCTTAGCAGAACAGATTCGTCTTCTTACCTTTATTGCAAATAATGTAAATAAACAAACTTTTATGTTGGCAGAAGGAGAAGCCTTAAAGAAAATTAGAGAATCAAGTCTGGAAACCGTTTGGGAGAGTATAAAAAATGACTCGTGGTGATATTTATATGCTTGATTTCGGCATTCCGTCCGGGAGCGGGCCGGGAATGAGACGGCCGGTAGTAATAATACAGTCCGATAAAAATAATTTGAATAGTTTAAATACAACTTTATTTAAAATTTTCTATACGGGGAACGCACGGGCTTAGAGGCATCGCGGATAGTCCAGTCCTCAAGAGCTTCGCCGGAAAGACGCGGCATAAAGCGTTTTTCTTTTACGGTCTTCATTGAAGATCCGGCGCCTACAGATTCGTTCCACCAGTCGTATAAATGAACATTGGTCTTTACTCCAAAAAAATCGTGAGTTTTTTCAAGTGAAACGAAGCCGATTGGGTCATATTCATAAAATTTTAATTTTGCTTCCGCCGTATTAGGATGAATTTCATAAGGCAGCCATTTTTGCGGAATATAATTGTTTCCTATTATTTTTTTGTACTCGCTAGGCATTCCGTAGGTGTAAAGAAGTTTAGTGTGGGTATCAAGTGCGCACATTAAGTTATTAAGAGCGTTTTCAAAAAGACCGCCTTTAGCCGCATAAGCAGTAAATTTAAAAAAGATAAAACGTTCAAGGATTTTAGCTTCTGAAAGCTCATCATAAATAGGCAAATCAAAGGGATGGACGCCTTCTACCTTGTAATAAACTACATCGTTTATTTTATTTGTTATGCCTAAAAAAACCGAAGAACCCGGCACCTCAGTTTCACGGTATTTATAAGTTTTTCCTTTTTTTCCCCAGCCTTCATGAGGAAGGCAGGGTTCCCATTTAAACTTTGAGCTAAAAAGAATTTCAACTACCGGTGCCGACCCCTTTGAGGGCGAGGTAATTTTTGCCATGTGGATGAGGCAATCACCCAGCCTTACTTTTTCGTAAATGCAGTCGGGATTTTCAGGATCAGCTTTTATACTATTATCCTCTAAGTCCCCGGCCATTAGAAAATTCACAAAACAAAAGAGAAACAAAACGAAAAACTTTAAACTTAATTTTTTCATAAGATTCCTAAACTTGAAAAAAGCCGAAGGCTCACGAGGAGGCTTCGGCTTTTAAAATTTATTTCCAACTGATTGTATAAATTACCTTTACCGTACCTTTTGAGCGTGTACTGGCTTCATTCTCTCCACCATCGTCCATATTTTTATATTTTTTGTCTTCGTCATGTTTATAGCCGTTGTTATTAACCGTATACGTAATAACAAAGTCTTTTTCTTCGCCATCGGCAAGGGTAAAGTTTTCATCATAGGAGATCGTTACACGCTCCGGCTGATTAAGTTGTAGTGCAGCTGCATCTAAACGCCATGTTCCGGTAGTTTCGTTGTAGACAAGTTTAATGATGCTGTTATTATCTAAGGGCTGCTTGGGGTATACCGGTCCACCGCCAGCCGTTGTCCATTCCGATCGCCAATAATCAAGCCGGTTTGATTTTATCAGATAGGTTTTAAATACAATATCCATTTCTGAAAAATCAGAGAAATCCTTAGCTAGAACAAAATTATTATCTGCTTTATCCCCCCCTAGTTCTATGTAATCGTTCTCTTTCACATATTCACCGTATCCGCCGTCAAACCAACCGCCTGAACCGCTTCCTTCAAAGGGAAAGTCGTATTTCCATTGTATGTTGCCCGTATCGCCATTTGCATTTACCGTAACGGCAAGATCATGAGCAAAATGAGCACCGTCAATATATTTATGATTCTTATGATCTGCCCAACCTGCCGTTGACCACGACTGTAAACTTTCATTTTCAATTTTGGGTCTTATGGTAAGGCGCATCTTCGGCTCAAAAGAAACCGAAACGGCAGCATTTGCCGCTCCAACCGTTAATACGGCAAGGGTTTTATCAGCGTAGGGAACTTCGAAAGCAGCACCCGCACATTCCCAACCATTTATGATATACCTAGGTTTGGGTGTTGCAATAAATCTAATCTTTTCGCCTTTTTTTATGTATGTATCCGATTCGATAGATTTTCCGTTATGCAGGGCTGTAAGGAAACCGCCTTCATCGCCTGAGACCGAAAAACTTACACGGTATAAAGCTTCAACGGAAACCTTTACTATGGAGCTCTTTTTAATTGCTGTCTTATTTCCGTTTACTCCTGTATTTGTATTTGTAACCTCACAATAATAAAAGTCGTTATGCTCGGCAGATGTTTCAGGGGTAAATGTATAAGTTTCAGTGACGGCATCACTTATCGGTGAACCGGCATCAACTTCATTATCAGCCTTAAACCACTGATATGTTAGGTTTCCTCCATCAACGGATTCTGCAAGAACGGATAGACTTATTTCTTCAGAAGAACCGATAGCTATACTAATACTTTCGGGCTGCTTCAATATCTTAGGAGATTCGGCATCAATTATAATTTCTCCGCTGCCGGGAACTAAACGGAATTTAGCCTCTTCCGATTTAACCTCGGTAACTTTTCCATTAGCCGTATTTTCATTCTTTATTATGCAGTAACAATAAGCATCTATCTCGGCAGAAGTATCCGGTACATATATAGCTCCTACAGCTCCATCAATCTTTTCATCAGAAGAACCGTCTGCATTCAGTCTCTTATACCACTGATATGAAAGATTCTCTCCTTCGGGTGACGGAAGAACTCTAACCTCAAAGGAAACATTATCCCCTACATGAGCATATACGGAGGCAGGCTGCCCCATTATCATAGGTTCTGCAACGGTGTATTTAGGATTTATTTCAGTAGAAACTTCAGTCTTTTTTATCTCAATAGGATTTCTATAAGGTGAAAACCCCGCACCATTTGCTTTTTTTTCGGCAGGCTTTGTAAAAGCCGGATTTTCTTGGGCGTGATAATTACTTGCATTTATATTGTCTTTAATCCACTGGTACATTACAACACTACCATCTTCTTTTACATAGCCGACGGGGTCGGTCATATAAAACGGTTTTTTAAATTGGATGTGATCACCTATAGAAGCAGCAGCATAGTCAGTCCATTCCGTAGGGAGCTTGCTGCCGGCAATACTTTTTATCTTAGCCGGATCACTATAATAAAAAAGGAACTTGGAATAGCGATCCACACAGAACATGGAATTGTCGGCTTTTATCCCCATTGAAGCATCTGCGGTAAAACGGTAAAAATAGAATCGGTTATCATGAGGATTTGGTGCAAGTTCGGCATCGGTACCGTGTGCACTTCCTCGGTCTTTTCTAGTTTTATACCGGTAAATTTTTACATTGGAAATTGCTTTAAACCCGGAACCGATTGATGAAGGAATGTTTTCAACCATTTCGGGATTCCCGCTCCAGCTTCCGTCTTGGAACTTGTACGAGGCAATAATACCCGACATACTGGGCATATGTAATACCCACTCATCAAATTTTGAAGCAGGAAATTCATAATTCTCATTATAATAATCGAAGGGGTCAACATTTTCTATTATGTTATTTATTTTTACTACATATTTTTTATTCCCATTTTTATCTATAGGATTGTATAAAACTCCTGCACTTTTCTTTACGGTAATGTTCATTTCCCATGCTTGATATTTACCTTCCTTTGCCGCTACCGAAAGCTTTAAGGATATTATGTCTTCACTTCCAAACACTGCGGGTTTAGGACTTATTTCTGCAGGGATATAACCGAATTTCTTAAAGGATAAGACCACATCTTCGGGATTAAGACTTTGAGTATTTTCCGGAACAAGAGCGGTTTTTCCTATCTCAGCCTTTATACCTAGAACATACATTTCTAAAAGCTGCAAGGCCTCATCTTCGTCTTCGGATTTTGCTTCTCTTGTTACAGCAATAACTTTTTCAAAGTCCTTATACTGCCCCTTTTGCCCTTTAACCATTATTTTTATATTTACGGTATCATTTTCTTTTAATTCGACAGGCGAGTTTTCCACATCTACAGGTATAACCGTTTCATTTTCCCCATATTTAAATTTTGCCTCAATATTAGAAGGATCAATGGTACTATATTTATATGGGATACTAATATCCCCCTGCATAGCATCTATACCGCAAATTTTAAGGCTCTTCAATTCCAAATCATAGGGTTCGCTTTGTGTAATCTTTATAATTTTCTCAATAGAAGCATATTTCCCCTCATTATCCGCAACCTTTATTGTAATAGGTACCGTTTGACCTGAAACAAGAGGAGCCCCCTCTCCGTTTATTTTTACATCTACTAAAACAGGTTCCATCTTTGATAAGGAATTTACAGCCTTAACCTTTATATTATCGATAGAAACCTCTTCAACCGAAGAAGGAACTGTAACAATATAGGTCTTAGCTTTTGAAAATTTATTTAATCTATCGGCTTCATCAATGGGTGTTTCGGAAAGGACGGGGACAACAGGATTATCTGCAACAGATATTTCGGTTATATACATTGTCATTCCTATATCATCATTTACACGAGGATACCAAGAAGATCCCAAAGCAGGTTTACACGCGCTGAACAATGTCAAAACAAAGCCTGCAAATATAAGACCTGCAAACCTTTTTGTTAATTTAGTTTTTACAACACTTATGTTTTTCATATTTCACCTCACACCTTAAATAAAAGCCCCAGACTTATACCGAAGTCAAGGTTATTCATAAAAAATGACTTTATAGGATCCCGTTCAAAATTTACACCGACACCGTTTTTGTTACCATTAATAATTGCAGCTTTTTCTACCTTTTTAGGAAGAGCTACATATCCAGGCTTATAAACGGAATAAGACAAGTATCCGCCTATTGTCAAACCCATTGTAGAAATTATCGGCTGATTATATTCGATAGATAACTTTAAAAGAAGGCTTAAAGGATTCATTTTTTTCATCATAGATTCCGAAATATAAAGAGTTCCTGTCTCAGAGGAAAAATCAATATTTTCCGCCTTTAAAGCGGCAAGTTCTTCATCATTTAGATTAGTATAAAGCTCATAAGTGGGCTGCGGATCTGCCAGAATTTTTCCTCCTATGCCGAAACCTAAAACAAGTCTGTTCTTTAAAAGCATTGTTTTAAGGCTCGTCCCAAAAGTTATAACGGGTGACATATAGACACGGCAATATACTTCAATATCTTTTTTATAAGATTTTCCATCCGCTCCAGTAAATGGCTGCTGACTTGATCCCGAAATCTGGCCTGAAAAGCCCTGCCCTACACCTAGGTTAAAGGCGAGCCCAAGACCTCCGAAAATATTGTTATTTGTATAATTAAAGTATCTTTTCGAATCAAAAATATAGGTAAGTTCGGCATCTCCGTTCACAATAAAACCGGCCATACCTCGCATAAAATCGGCACCAAGATATTCTTTATCAGCCTCATTTATATGTGGATCAGTGTAAGAACCGGAAAAATTAGCTCTAAGACCCAGAGTAAAGCCTTCTTCAAAAGCAAAGGCCGAAAAACTTACAAACACAAACATAACCAAAAAAATAATTTTAATCGGTTTCATAAACACCTCAACTCTTGAATGATACAGTTTTTTTACTGAATGGTCAATATAAAATTAAGCATAAAATTTTCCCCGATGGACTTTTTTGCATTTTTAAGATAAAATATAAAAATATGGAACTTTTCTATCTTGCAAAAATAGGCGAAATTAACTTAAAAAAAGGGAATTTAAAAGACTTTGAAATTCGGCTTTCGCAGAATTTACGCAGCTATTTGCCCGAAGCTAGGCCCAATATACGCGTGCGAGCCGGAAGAATGTATGTAAGCGTCAAGCCCGAATTTAAAGAAAAAACCGAAGAAGCCCTAAATAAGCTGATAGGCATTACAGGCTGGGCCGAAGCCATTCCTGCCGAAAAAACTATTGAATCCATTACTGAAACAGCTAAAGCCGAAGCCGTAAAAGCCCGCAATGCGGGGGCTAAGACCTTTAAAATAGAATCCCGCCGCGGCGAAAAGACCTTTCCCCTAACCTCCTACGAAATTTCACGGGAAGTAGGAGGAGTAATCCACACTGAAGGGATTTTAAAAGTAGACGTTCATAATCCCGATATTGTAATTTCCATCGAAGTAAGAGAAAAGGCCTTTATCTACGGCCTTGAGCACAAGGGACGGAGGGGGCTTCCCTGCGGCTGTTCGGGAAGGGGACTTTTACTACTATCGGGAGGAATAGACTCCCCCGTTGCAGGCTTTAAAATGCTTACCCGCGGAATGAAGTTGGACTATATTTATTTTCACTCTTACCCTTATACTTCGCCCGAAGCCCAAGCTAAGGTTGAAAAACTGGCCGGCATTTTAGCCGATTACGGCCTCGGCGGATACCTCAACATCATTCCCTTTACAAAGGTTCAGCAGCAAATCAGAGAAAAAAGCCCCGAAGCCTATTTAACTTTGATGATGAGAATCTGCATGATGAAAATAGCAAATATGACGGCAAGGGGTATAAATTCCAAATGCCTTATCACCGGCGAAAGCCTTGCCCAGGTTGCAAGCCAAACGGTAGAAAACTTGACCGTAACCAATTCTTATGCCGAATTTCCTGTTTTTAGGCCTTTAATCGGACTCGATAAGGAAGAAATTACAATAAAAGCCAAGGAAATAGGCACCTACGAAACCTCAATCTTGCCGTACGAAGATTGCTGTGTTATGTTTTCACCCAAACATCCGATTTTATACTCAAACCTTAAAGATGCAGCCGAGATTTTCGATAGGATGGAAATAGACAGTCTTTTAGAAGAGGCCTATGCTCAACGAGAAGTAAAAAAGATGAGTTTTTAAAGATGATAAGTAACCTTGTTGACCTCCGAATCGAGAGAATTCATTGTATAAGTTCTCCGGCCGAAATGCTAAAAAAAATACCTGCATCCGATTATCTTTATTCTTTTATAGCCGAAGCCCGCAAAACAATCAGCGATATAATAAACGGAAGGGATAAGCGTTTTTTACTCATAGCCGGCCCCTGCTCGATTCACGACACGGAGGCAGCCGAGGATTATGCTATGCGCCTATTAGAGCTAAAAAAGAAATGCTCCGATTCTTTCTATATTATAATGCGCACCTACTTTGAAAAACCCAGAACCGTTTTAGGCTGGAGGGGTCTTATCGTGGAGCCTGAACTTGACGGTTTTATCAATATTGAAGGGGGAATTCAAAAGGCCAGAAAATTTTTGATTAAACTTGCCGAAATGGGTATTCCTGCCGCCTCCGAAACGGTAGACCCTATGATTCCCCAATACATTGCCGACCTCGTAAGCTGGGCTTCGATAGGTGCCCGCTCGGCCGAAAGTCAAATCCACAGAGAAATAGCTTCAGGGCTTTCAATGCCGGTCGGCTTTAAAAATACCACCTACGGAGACATAACGGCAGCAGTCAACGGAGTAATCGTTTCCCGCCTGCCCCATGCCTTTGTAGGCATTGCCCGGAACGGACTTTCGGCAATAATCCACACAACGGGAAATCCCGACACTCACTTGGTTTTAAGGGGAGGAATTTCAAAACCCAATTACAATAGAGAAGAAGTTGTAAAAGCCGCATCTCTTATGAAAGAAAAAATGCTTGAACCGAGCATAATAATAGACTGTTCCCACGGAAATTCGGGAAAAGACCCGAAAAAACAGATAGGCATCTTTGAAGAAAGTTTAAAACTCCGCTTCGATAAAAATGAGCCTCTTGACTATATCAGGGGCTGCATGATTGAAAGCTTTATCCAAGAAGGAAAAACATCGATCGAAAAAGCAAGGGAAAGCACCGAATACGGTAAATCCATAACCGATCCCTGTTTGGGCTGGGAAGAAACTAAAACCGAAATACTCCGTATTTATCAAGAATACCGAAATTGTTTTACAGACACAAACATCTTTACCTCTAATAAGGACAAAATGAATATCGAAATATACACCGATGGAGCCTGCTCCAACAACCCCGGCCCCGGAGGCTGGGCTTACATAATAGTAAACAAGGATTCAAAAGAAGAAATATGCAGAGAAAATGGAGGCGAAAGCTCTACCACCAATAACCGCATGGAACTCATGGCTGTTATAAGGGCATTAAAAAAGATAAAAGAGAAAGCATTCTTAGCAGGCAAATCCTGCGAAACCTTGAACTATGAAAGCATTTCAGTACATACCGATTCCCAATACGTACAGCAGGGTATAAGCTCGTGGATATTTAACTGGAAAAAAAATAATTGGAAGACGGCCTCAAAACAGCCCGTAAAAAACCAAGACCTTTGGCAAGAGCTGGATGCCCTTTCATCCCTGATTAAGCCGAGCTGGATTTGGGTAAGAGGCCACGCAGGAAATCCCTTAAACGAAGCCTGCGACCGGCTTGCGGTCGAGGCCTGCCAAAAAGTAAAGTAGTGCCCGGCCGGCAGCTAAATCCCGGCTTCGTCCAAAAGTTTTTTTAAGGCCGTAAGCTCATCCCTTGTAAGGGTAATACCCTTCCCCATTTTTTGGTGATCGGGTGACCAAGGCCTTATATCGAATTTAGGGTCCCGGCCGTTCCATGATACCTCGTTGAGTTCGGTCTTCCAACCGCCCTTCCCCTCGGAGATAGTTCCATAGCTTTTTATAATCTCAAATTTAAATTCGTCCTGATTATTCATCGGCAATCCTCCTTGTCTTTAAATATGAAGTAATATAATCGGTAAATGAAGCGAGCGATAAGATAACCGCTGCAAAATAAAGAAGCCAATTAAAATAAAGAATATATCGGGTAAAAGCCGGAGGTAAAAATGTGTAGATCCGTTCAAGTTTTAAAAACATTGAAACACTTGCTGCTATAATGTAAAGAACGGTCTTTGTTTTTCCGCCCATCTTGGCTCCTATCGTTATGCCTTCTCCGCGGGCCTTCATCCTCAAAAACATGATACCGAATTCGCGGTAAACTATAATTAAAAAGAAGGGAGCAAACAAAAAGCCGTCCATTAAAAAACAAAATAAAACGGTTACATTTGCAACCACATCCGCAAAGGGATCAAATATTTTTCCGAACTCATCCACCTGATTATGCAGCCTTGCATAATAGCCGTCCAAAAAATCGGTAAATTCCATAAAGATAAAAATCGGGATTATAATGAGGATAGTAATTTTAGGGCTTATAAAAGGAATCCAATCCGGCAGAAAATATAAAACATAGATTATGGGAGCCAGCACCAGCCTCGATGATGTAAAAATATTAGACAGCTTCATACCCTATATGATGTAGCTTTAATCTCTTTTTGTCAATAGGTAATTTCCGTATTGTATGTAGCAACTGCCTGTGCAATTATCCTATACACTTTTTTTTATAAATATGATATACTAGCATCCCTATTTCACATAAAAGGAGACTTTATGCGCGCTTTTTTTAAGCTCTCTCCGGTCTTATTGCTTGCAGGTTTGATGATGATTTCAAACATAGAATCTTTTTCAACTGCTTTAGGATTTAAGCTGGACATTTTAATCATAGCCCCCATAGCCGTAATCTACGCTTCCATAGTCGCTATGATAACCGAAAAATTCAAATTCAATGATATTTTAAACTCTGCCATAGACAATGTTAAGGAAATGCAGTTGGTGTTTTTTATCCTTATGTTTGCCTATGCTATGGCTGATGCCTTTATGTCCACAGGAGTCGGAGCTTCCATTATTACCTTAAGCCTACATATAGGAATTTCCGCCAGAACTGTAGCCCTTGTTGCTTTTTTGGTTTCCTCAGTATTGTCGGTTGCAACCGGAACCTCATGGGGAACCTTTGCAGCATGTGCTCCCATTTTCTTGTGGATGACCCACATTTTAAACGGAAACATGGTTTTAAGCATTGCAGCAATTGCAGGCGGCTCATGTTTCGGCGATAATCTAGGGCTTATTTCAGACACAACAGTCGTAAGCTCAGGCATTCATAGGGTTGAAGTTACCCACCGTATGAAAAATCAAGGGCTTTGGTCGCTTATGTGTTTGATTCTGTCAGGAGTTTTATTTTTAATTGCCGGCTTAAGCCTTCCCGGTGATGCTGTAAGCCCTCAAAAGGCCATAGAGGCTATTCCGCAGGATGTTTGGGCAAAATTAGCCGAAGAAAAGCCTGTTGCAGTAGACCTCCTCTATCAAGTACAAAACGGAGTCCCCATTTACATGGTAATTCCGCTCATTTTGGTTATAGGAATTGCTTTAATGGGCTACTCTACCCTTCTTTGCCTTGGCGCAGGTATCGTTTCATGCTTTATCTTAGGCCGCTTTGCAGGAACGGTTTCGGGTCTTCTTGCCTTTTTTGACATAGTGTATAACGGCTTTGTAGGGGCAGGTTCATGGGTTATCATAATGATGATGTGGGTAGCGGCCTTCGGCGGAATTATGTCGAAGATGGATGCCTTTAGACCTCTGTCAAACCTTGCCGTAAAACTTTCCCGAAACGTAAGACAGCTGATGTTCTGGAACGGTATTATTTCTTTATTAGGAAACGCAGCCCTTGCCGACGAGATGGCTCAAATAGTTACCGTCGGCCCGATTATAAGGGACATTACTGAAGAAAACGTAGAAGGCGATGAAAAGGATCTTTATTCTTTAAAATTGAGAAATGCAACCTTCTCCTCAGCCCTCGGCATCTTCGGTTCCCAGCTAATTCCTTGGCATGTTTATTTAAGCTTTTTTATAGGCATCGCCGGTACGGTATATCCTCTTTATCAATTCAGTCAGACACAGATAATAAAGTATAACTTTATGGCCCATATTTCGGTTATAACCATTCTGTTATTTACCCTCTTCGGTATCGACAGAATCTTCCCCAAATTCGGCATCGCAAGCGAACCGAAAGTAAGGTTGAAGAAAAGGTAAGATAAAACAAAAAAGCTGCACTGAGGGTAAAACACAGTGCAGTTTGAAAAATCCGGTAAAAAGTGATGATGATTCGGCTTCATTTAAAATTGACGGAGAGCTTGTCATTCTTGCACATATGCCGGCACCGATACTTTCTAAAGAATTTGAATCCATAATGATAATCAACCTTTCTTTAAAAACCGCAGGAAGAATTAAGTCAGGCTACAGATAAACCGCTTCTCTTTCTGCAGCAATTTCTACATAGTTATTATTTCCGGAGTCTAAATAACTTGTTTCATCATAATCCGTTTTGTTAAATTCCGGTCCATCAGAATCCATTAGATTGTCGGCCCAAAGCTCGCATTGGATCATAACGGTTTGAACTGCGTCTTCCATACCTTCGGGCGGATATTTATGTTTTTTTAGAAGTCTTTTAATGAGCATACGCATACGAGCCCGTGCACTCTCTCTTATTTGCCAATCTACGGCTTTATTTTTGCGCAGGGTTTCGGTAAGCTCCTTTGTTATTGCAATCAGTTCTTCGTTTTGATAGAAATCTTTTATAGCCTGAGGTTTTGTAAGAGCATCGTAGAAGGCTGCCTCTTCGGCACTTAAGCCCAGGTCTTGGCCTTCTTTTTCGGCACTTATAATTTGCTTGGCAAGTTTCAGCATTTCGGCTATAACTTCTTCATTTGTGATAAGCCCGTTTAAGTATGAGTTAACGGTTCTCTGCATTATCTCGCTGAATTTTTCGGACTTAACTACATTGCTTCTTCGATAAATTCTTACTTGTTCTGCAATGAGCCTTTTTAATAATTCAACGGCTAAATTTCTTTCCTTCATCTTGGAAATTTCTTCAAGAAACTTGGGAGAAAAAAGAGAGAATTTTTCTTTAATGTCCGAAAAGAGGTTTATAACGCCCTCGCTTTTTATGCTCTGTTTTAAAAGCGAGTTTATGCGTTCATTCATTTCAGGTAACGAAATCTTTTTACCGCTTCCTTCATTTGTAAGCCTTGAAAGGAAGACTCTAACCGATTCAAAAAAGGCAGCCTCAAAGCGCAAATTTTCTTCAACTACGGATGAACAAAGAGATAAGGCCTGCCTCATCATAAGAGCTTCTTTTATAAAGATATTTTTTTCTTCTTCTTTTTCTTGGGCAAGTATAAAGTTGACGGCACCGCTTATTGACCTTGCCCTTTCAAGATCGCTTCCTTTCATAAAACTTGAATAATCATAACCATGAAACATATCCTTACATATAGAAAGTTTTTCAAGGAAGGTCGGATAGGCAGCGGTTAAAATGTCGGTATTACCGTAATTATTTTTGTCTCGGTTTGTATAATCGTTCATAGCCTGCTTTAAGGCACCTGCTATTCCCACATAATCGACAATGAGACCGCCTTCTTTATCTTGAAATACGCGGTTGACTCTGGCGATAGCCTGCATAAGATTATGTCCGGCCATAAGTTTATATATGTACATAGTGGCAAGGGAAGGAACATCGAACCCTGTCAGCCACATATCTACTACGATTGCAATTTTTAAAGGACTTTTATTATCTTTAAATTCTTTTGCTAATTTATCCCTGTGATTTTTGTTCCCGATAATCTCTCTCCACTCTTCGGCATCGGTATTTGCAGAGGTCATAACAACGGCAACTTTTTCTTTCCATCCGGGACGAAACTCCAAGATCTTTTTGTAAATTTTCATAGCTATTGAACGGGTATAAGCGACAATCATGGCCTTACCCGTAAGAAGATGAGCTCTGTTATTTTCATAATGAAAGAGTATATCGTTTACAAGGGAGTCTATAGTTTCATCATTGCCCAAGAGCACCTCCATCTTGCCAAGCTCATGCTTACTTTTCTCGATAACTTCTTCATCGGCATTTTTAGCCATGAGGTCATATTCTTCATCTATCAGCTGCAAAGTTTTTTTATCAAGTTTAAGTTTGATAACCCGGCTTTCATAGTACACAGGGCGGGTTGCTCCATCTTCTACTGCTTGAGTCATATCATAAATATCGATGTAGTCGCCGAATACTTCTCGGGTACTTCTGTCAGCAGCGGAAATAGGAGTGCCGGTAAAACCTATATAACTCGCATTTGGAAGACTGTTCCTAATAATACGGGCAGTGCCTATAACTCTTTTTGCGACTTCCTCTCCGGCCTTATTTTTTGTTATTTTAATTTGCTCGGTAAGTCCGTATTGTCCTCGATGGGCTTCATCAGCCATAACAACTATATTCCGCCTTTCTGAAAGAGCCTCGGCAGATTCTTCAAACTTTTGCATCGTTGTAAAGATTATTCCGTTTGCCTTTCTTCCGGCAAGAAGTTTTTTTAAATCCTTCCTGCTTTCAGCCTGTATAGGTTCTTGACGTAAAAATTCTTTGCACTTAAGAAATTGACCATAAAGCTGATCATCAAGATCATTTCTATCCGTAATAACTACAATTGTCGGACTTTCCAAGGCTTCCTGTAATAGGTGTGCATAAAACACCATGGACAGAGATTTCCCGCTGCCTTGGGTATGCCAAAAAACTCCGCCTTTTCCGTTACTGTGTGCAGCCTTTTTGGTAGAAAAAACAGCCTTTCGCACTGCAAAATATTGGTGGTAGCCTGCAAGAATTTTAAAAGTTTGTAAACCTTCGTTTGAAAAGCAGATAAAGTTTTTTATAATATCAAGCAGTCTTTCTTTTTGAAAAAGGCCTTCAAAAAAGGTATCAAATTGGGCATATTGAGTGTTTTCGTAACTGCCGTCTTTTGTTTTCCATTCCATAAAGCGGTCTTCGCCTGAAGTTATGGTTCCGGCCTTTGAAGTCAACTGATCGCTCATAACACAGATTGCGTTGTAGATAAACATTGAAGGTATTTCGGTCATATAATTGCGGATTTGGCGGTACGCATCCGAAGCATCAGTTTCTTCCCGTGAAGGAGACTTTAGTTCCATCAATACTATAGGAAGACCGTTTAAAAATAAAATTATATCGGGACGTTTATTGCTGTTTTCGGTAAAGGTCCATTGATTGGCAATTATAAAGGAATTGTTTTGAGGGTTTTTATAATCAGCTAGATATACAATTCCCGATCTTGTTTCATTTTTATCAAGATAATGTACAGGTATGCCGTTTTGAAGATAGTCGGTAAAAATTTCATTTTTATGAGCTAACTCACCGTTTTCAAAATGTTTTAATTTAAAAAGAGCATTCTGTATTGCCTCCTTTGGAAGCTTTTTATTTAAGCGGTAAAGGCAATCTTCTAAAACCGAATCATATAGGGGACTGGAAAAATTACGCTCGACATCGGGGCCGTAAACATAATTATATCCTAAATTATTTCTAAACAGCTCAATAATTGAATTTTCATAATCGTTTTCGGTAAATGATGTCGACATATCGGTTCCTCTATAGATTTAACATTTGTTTTATTTTATTGATATTATCATTATCAAAAATCTCATCAAAATAATCTTTATCTATATCCTTTACAACACTTTCATAAAATTGTTTTACATCAGTATCTGTCAAAATATATGCTACCTGTCTATTTGTCAAAGCTATATCTAACAGCTTATTTGTTTGTTCCGGTGACCATGAGTTTATTTCACGCAATTGAGAGATTATTGAATGCGTATTAGCAAAACTTCTACTTTCTTCAAGGCTATTAATTAAAACATCCTTATTCTTATCCTCTTGAGTAATATTTCTTGTTTCTACAGCTTTTTCATCCACACATTCGAAATGTAAATCTTGAAGGAGCTCATTAGATTGGGTACGGTCAATAATCATTTTAATCAACATTTCTAATTTTGAATCTTCACTATAATCGGCAGGAACAAAGTACTTTATTCTATTTTCATCAAGCATTCGGAATACTTTTGATTTATCCTTAGTTTCGGCATTGTAAACACCAATTGAATGTCCCCCATTTATATTTACAAGCTTCATACATGGTATATCAGTATCGCTATCACCTATATAAACAATATTTCTAAAAGGTACTCTATATTCCTTTGGTTCAAAATGAGAATTAATTCTTTGATCATTTACATCTAAAACACCTTTTTCGATTCGAAATAAAAATTGTGTCTTGTTGGTATAATTTACAGCTTGAGCCGGCCAAACAGCAACATTATCAGAATCATAATAAAAAGAACTTGCATATATCTTTTTAAATTTATTTGCAACTACCGTTCCTTCTATCATTTCTTTAAGCCCTGATGAAATTATATAATGCTCAACTTTAACATTTTTCTTATTTCCATAGTCATTTATTCTATCAAACCATGTATCTACGCCAGGAAAGAGCGTTACTTTAGAACCATAGTCCTTTAATTTATCCTTTGTAAATAAAACTTTTCCTCTTGACTTCTTAGACATTAAATACATATAGGCTAAATTTTGATCCATTTCATTGTCTGCGGCAAGCTTGTTGGATTCTTCCCAAAAATCTTGGACTTGATAATTGATAGATTGGATATAACCTTGAGCTTGCATATCATCTGGTGACAAAGTTTTATCAAAATCATAGCAAATTGCCAAAATAGGATTTTTCTCTTTAGCTTCATAAGCGTAATCATAATTCTGCATATAGTTATTAACCTTAGATTTAAGATTATAACCTTTTATCGATAAATTGCCAAGTCAGATAAAGCAGTATTAAGCTAAATGATAATTTAGAGCAGCAAGCTCAGGCTATTTTTAAAGCCTGGTTCGTCGATTTTGAGCCATTTGGCGGTGTAATGCCTGATGATTGGAAGATTGGGAATTTGGAAGATGTTATAAAATTTTATAATGGATATGCTTTTAAAAGCAAAGAATTATTAAATAAACAAAAAAAAGTTGTTATGCAGTATTTAAACAAGGACACATAAAATCTGGAGGCGGTTTTATACCTACAGGAACAAAAAGCTGGTTTCCTAAAAAAAAGTCTGAAAATTTACAAAAATATATTCTTTGCAAAGGTGATATACTTATGGCTATGACAGACATGAAGGATAATGTTGCAATTCTTGGTAATACAGCTGTTATGGCTGTAGATAATCAATATTTACTCAATCAAAGAGTAGGATTACTCAGATGCAATGGAAAATATGAAATATCATATCCATACATATACTTACTTACAAATAGTAAGGATTTTTTACAAGATTTAAGGAGTCGTGCTAATAGCGGAGTTCAGGTTAACTTATCATCTGCAGCGATAAAAGAGTCTTCGATAATAATACCTTCTAGGTCTACAAATATAAAATTTAACCAAATTGTAAAACCTATGTTTGAAATTACTTTTAAAAATAATATGGAAATTGATCGCCTTACATCCCTCCGCGACACTCTATTACCAAAGCTCATTTCTGGAGAGATAGATATTTCAAACATCGAGATATAGAATGCAAAGCTAATAATCACTGAATTCAAGGATAATCAATCTTAGGTTAAAGCTATTTTTTATACTAATTTATTGTTATTACTTGATAAAAAGTATCAAATTTGGTACAATATATTCAATGAAAATGGATAAAGCAGTTATAGCTAAATTCTTTAAGACCGAAACAGGAAATGAACCTGTTCGTGATTTTCTAAAAGACTTAGCTCCGGATGATCGAAAAACAATAGGAGCCGATATAATGGCAATAGAAATGTCTTGGCCTATCGGATATCCTGCTGTAAGAAAGCTTGATTCAAATTTATGAGAGGTGCGTTCAAATATTTCGGATAAAAGAATCAGCAGAGTGTTTTTTACGATATTAGAAAGAAATATGATATTGCTCCATGCAATTATAAAGAAAAGCCAAAAAACTCCGCAAGAGGATATAGGTTTGAGTAAAAAAAGAAAGAATTTAGTACTAGGGAGGCACTATGAATAAAAAATATGTAGGAAGCTCTTTTGAAGATTTTCTTGAAGAAGAAAATATTGAGGTTGAAGTTAGAAATGAAGCTATAAAAAGATTAATTTCATATAATTTGGTGAATGAAATGAATGCTCAAAATATTAACAAAACAGAGATGGCAAAAAAAATGAATACATCAAGAGCCGCATTGAATAGACTTCTTAATCCTAAAAATGATTCGGTTACCTTGGCTACGCTAACAAAAGCAGCAAATGTATTAGGTAAAAAGTTGGTTTTACAATTGCAATAAAATAACAATCTTTTTTATCCGATTGTTTTGATTTTATTCGTGATTTAACCCGCTAAATTATCATTTATCTTAATAAGACTTTTGATTTTTTTATCAATAGGTTCTGATACGGATAAAATCTTTTTTTGTTATTCCAACTTTGGAATATTAAATTTTAATTTATTAAGTGTTTCAGTTCTTGAACTTGGAACTGTAGTTCTTTCGTTATATTTTTTTAAATCTAATAACATTATTTTATAATATAAAAAATGATAGAAATTTCCCCTCTCCTTGACTTTCAGCTATCGTAATGTTAATATCCCTTTAGGTGCTGGAGTAAATATCACGGAGATTTTATGACTGAAAAAAAGATTTTTCCATTTGTACAAATTGAGGGACAGGAAGATATAAAGCTTGCAATAATTTTAAATTTAATATGTCCTGAAATTTCGGGTGTCCTTATACGAGGAGAAAAGGGAACCGGAAAATCTACAATTGTGCGGGGAATAGGAGATCTGATGCAAAGGCATGGAGAAAGCCTTAAAGTTGTGGAGCTTCCTATAAATGCTACGGAAGACAGAGTCGCCGGTTCAATAGATATAGAAAGAGTTTTAAAAACGGGAGAAAAAGTTCTTCAAAAAGGAATCTTAGCAGAAGCTGACGGAAATATTTTATATGCAGATGAGATAAATCTATTGGAGGATTATATAGTCGACCTCTTATTGGATGCGGCTGCCATGGGTGTAAATACAATAGAAAGAGATGGAATTTCATACAGTCATTCATCCAAATTTATTTTAATAGGAACAATGAATCCTGAAGAAGGAGAATTAAGGCCGCAGCTTTTAGACCGCTTCGGCTTATTGGTAGATGTAAAAAGCGAAAAGGATGGTGCTTTAAGAAAAGAAATTATAAAAAAAAGGCTGGCCTTTGAAACTGATCCTGTAGAATTTATAAACTCTTCTTATCAAGAAGAAAAAAAATTAGTATCAAAAATAAAAGAAGCTCAAAAACATTTTCCTTATATTAAAGTAAGAGATGAGATTTTAAACTTGGTTGTAAGCCTTTCCATAGGTCTAAACGTGGACGGGCACAGAGGAGACCTAACCTTAGTTAGAGCCGCTAAGGCCTATGCAGCCTTTCGCGAAAGGGATGAAGTTACAAAAGACGATATTATCCGTTTAGCCCAAATGGTCTATTCTCACAGGCTTAGAAAAAAACCTTTTGAAGAAATAAACCCATTAAACCGATCAGACATTGAGAATATTCTGAATGAAAGGCTTTGATTATCCTTTTAGCATCCTTGTAGGTCAAAAAAAATTAGTAAGGGCACTCCTTATCCTTGCTGTCAGCGATAAAATAAACAGCCTCCTTATAGCCGGAGGAAAGGGAACCGGAAAAAGCATTGCAGCAGGAAGCTTAAAAAACATTTCCGATATTTCTATCGTTAATGTCCCGCTCAATATAACAGAGGAAAATTTATTCGGCGGTTTGGATATAAAAAAAACACTTGAATCTGGTAAAAATCATTTTCAACAAGGAATCTTAACCAAAGCCGAAAATAAAATTTTATATATTGATGAGATAAACCTCTTTCCGAATGAGTATATCAATACGATATTGGATGCAATAGAAACAGGTTTTATTCAAATAGAACGTGACGGATACTCCGATAAAAGAATAATAGAGTCCAAGCTCATAGGTACAATGAATCCTGAAGAAGGATTTTTAAACAATTCGATTACTGATAAATTTTCAATCTATGTAGAAACAAATTCAAATTTAAACAAAGAAGAAAGATTAAAAATATTAAAAATAAATTTAGACCTTGATAATGGAGATAGAAACCTGATTGAAAAATTAAAAAAAGAAGATAAAATTTTATCCGATAAAATTCAGCTTGCAAAAAAAATATTAAACCGAATAAAAATATCGGACTCGATAATTACAAAAGCTGAAGCTCTTAGCAAAGAAGCAAACTGCTTAGGTTACAGAGCGAGCATTTGTCTTGTACACACGGCAAGAGCTCTTGCAGCCATTGACAACCTCAGATATATCACAGACAAAAACTTACAAGAAGCCGCCGAGCTGGTTCTTAAACACAGAAAAAACAACTTATCCGAAACACAAAACAATAACAAAATAAAATCGGACAAAGACAATGATGATAAAAAGAATTCCGATAAAAATAAAACAGAAGAAAAAACTAATAAAAAAATAGAATCAAAATCCCGAATTTCAAATAATAAAAACAACTCCACAGAAGACAAAGATCATAATACCAATAATCAAAAAGGAATAAACTATAAGAATCCGGATACGGAGCTTGCAGATAAAATTTTTAAAATAAAAAATCTTTTAAACATTAATGAAGATAATTCTTTTAGAAAAGGGCTAGGCAAAAGAAATAAGACCCGCACCGATGAACTAAAAGGAAAGACATTCGGCTGCACAAGGTCAAATCAAAATCTTCATAATCTGGCTATTATACCCACAATAAAATCGGCCGCTTCGCATCAAATAAAGCCTAAAGAAGGCATTATTAAAATAAACAAAGATGATTATAAATTCAAAAAAAGGAAAACCCGTATAGGTGCCTCTATTATTTTTTTAGTAGATGCAAGCGGTTCAATGGGCGCAATGAAGCGGATGAAAGAAACAAAAAATGCGATCCTATCTTTATTGATGGATTCTTACCAAAAACATGACGAAGTTTCTATGATTACCTTTTCCGGAACAAAGGCGGAGATAATATTACCCTTTACAAGAAGCGTCTTGCTTGCAAAAAGAGAGTTACAGATAATCCCAACAATAGGCAAAACACCCCTATCTCTAGGCTTAAACAAAGCCTTGGAATATTTTAAAATACATAAGCTAAAAAATAAAGATATGATTCCTTTGCTATTTTTAATTACAGACGGAAGATCTAATCACGGTTCCGTTTTTTTTGATGAGCCCATTAAGGATGCTCTTTTTATTTCTAAAAAAATAAGGCATGAAAATATTTATTCTGTTGTTATAGATACCGAATCGGGTTTTGTAAAATTAGCACTTGCTGAAGAACTTGCAAAAAATTTAAATGCAAGATACTATCAAATAGAAGATTTAAAACCTGAAATTCTAACCGAGATTGTACATCAAAATACGGAATACTCTCTATCCCGTATTGATATTATGGAGGAAAAGAGATGAATTTAACGGGAATTTTTTATGGGGATACCAGAGCCTTTGAATTTCAATCAGCTGTAAAACAGGTGAAAGATTCTGAAAATATGAATTTAAATATTTTTTGCTTTGATGTTATAAAAGTAAATTCCGATAAAAGTATATTCCAACAAATGTGCAGCAAACTAAAAATATCTGATGCAATAATTATGCATTTTCACGGTTCATCCGCACATTTACAAAACCTTGAAACTGTAATCCGAATTATAAAAGGTAAAAAAATATTCTTTGATTGTTCAATCCCTGAAGAAATCAGCTCAATTATGTCTTACAGTTCTATTAAACCGAAAGAATATATAAAACTGCATAGTTATTTTAAGGCAGGCGGATCGGATCAAATTGCAGAGTTTATAAAACTATTTTCAAACATTACAACAGGGACAAATTATATCTTAGAGCCTTTAAAAAAAAGAAAAACAATAGGAATATACAAGAACGGAAATTTACTTAATGAAGATGAAGAAAAATTATTATCCGATATTGCCGCTTCCGGAAAAAACATTATAGGCATTGTTGCACACTATCCTTTTTTACTTAATCAAAATATGAGACATGTCGACGCGGTTATTGAGGAGCTAAAAAAACAGGGAGCCGAATGTATCTGCATTATCGGGAGACTTGGTCCGCAAGATAATGATGGGGTACTGCAAGCTATGGAAAAATATTTTTATTTTAACGGAAAATTAATTATAGATGCAATAATTCTGACAACGGGATATACCATATCTTCTTATTACCAAAATGAATTTAAAAATTTTATTCATTCATGTTTTGAAAATTTTAATCTTCCTGTATTTCAAGCTATCACAAGCTATCTTTCAAAAGAAGAATTTGAAAAATCACCTTCAGGATTGGACATAGCCTCGATTTCATTAAATATATATCAACCTGAAATCGACGGTCAAATTATTACTATACCCATAGCTGCTTCCGAAGAAATAGAAAAAAACGGAATTGTAGGGCGGGTTTTTGTACCAATGCCCGAACGAGTAAAAGCCCTATGTGAACTTGTACACAGGTTTGCCCAATTAAAAAATAAAAAGCCTCAAGAAAGGCGGATTGCAATTATTTTGCACAACTATCCTCCAAGAAATGACCTAATAGGTTCGGCCCACGGATTGGATACACCGAACTCTTTATGGAACATACTTCAATTTTTAAAGGAAGAAAATTATAGTTTGGATTTCAATTTTTCAAACGGACAAGAAATTATCGATGAGTTAATCCGCAGAGGAACAAATGAATGGAAATGGACATCACCTGAAACAATTTGGAAATTTAAAGCTGATTCCATAAGCTCAAAAAAATATGAAGACTGGTATAAAAATCTTCCCGAATTCAACCGCACTGATTTAAAACAAAAATGGGGCAATTCTCCCGGCCTATCCATGCTTATGGATGACCATATTGTGATTCCGGGAATTATAGACGGAAATATTTATATCGGACTTCAGCCTGCACGAAGCCCGGAAGATGCAATCATAGAAACTTATCATGACACTCACAATCCGCCCCCTCATTCATACTTAGCCTTTTACAAATGGGTTGACAATATTTTTAAGGCGGATGCTATTATCCATGTGGGGACACACGGTACTTTAGAATGGCTTCCGGGAAAAGAAATCGCTCTTTCAAAAGAAAGTTATCCTGACATAAATATCTATTCTATTCCTCATTTTTATATCTATAATTTAGGTATATTGGGGGAAGGAATGCAGGCAAGAAGGCGATCCCACGCTGCAATTTTAAGTCATTTAATTCCAAGCTTTGCTGAATCGGATACTTATGACTACCTTCAAGAATTAGAGGATATGTTAGAAAAATATGAACATGCTAAACAGTCGGCTCCCTCTCAACAAAATAACGTAACGGAAAGTATTTTTAAACTGGCAAATGAACATTCTATTTTAAAGGATCTTAAAATAAAATATGAGGATGCAATTAAATATCCCGAACAAAACCTTATTTTAATTCATAATTGGATTCACAAAATAAAAAATTCCATCGTAAGGGACGGGCTTCATATATATGGAAAGACTCCTGAAAAAAAACGCTTGCTACAATTAGTAAAGGGATTATCTGTAATTAGCCAAGACGATACGGAGGGCTTAGAGGATGCAATTATAATTTCTTTGGGATATAGTCCTAAAGAGATTAGGAAAAATTTAAGCGATACCGAAAAAAATAATTTTAATGACTATAAAATTTTAGAACAATCAAAGAAAACAGCAGATAAGTTAATCAGTGAGCTAAACGAAGTAAAATTTAATGAAGCCGCTATTGATAAGCTGCCGTTTTTTCAAAACAATAAATCCAATAATTACGAATTAAAACAAAGCCTTAAATTTATTTGCAGGGAAGTATATCCCCGTCTTATAAAAACCGATAATGAAAAAACCTCCCTTATCAAGGGCTTAAACGGAGAGTTTATTTTACCAGGCCTTGGCGGAAATCCAAGCCGAGGCAATATCAAGCTGCTGCCCACAGGAAGAAATTTTTATTCAATTAACCCTGAAGAAATTCCGAGTAAGACTGCATACGAAACAGGAAAAAAATTAGGTTCTCTGCAAATAGCGGCATATTATAAAGAACATAAAACTTATCCGAAAAATATAGCTATCATTGTATATTCCACAAATACAATGAAAACCTATGGAGAAGACATAGGTGAAATATTTTTTCTTATGGGTGTACGCCCTCTTTACATAAAGAACACACAGACGGTATGCGGAGTGGAAGCAATTTCTCTTGAAGAATTGGGGCGGCCTCGTATTGATGTTACAATGCGCATTTCAGGACTTTTTAGAGACTCCTTTCCGAATTTAATTTTTTTAATGGATGAGGCAGTTAATTCGGTAGCATTTCTTGATGAAGATGATGAAATGAACCCCATTAAAAAAAACATTCAAGAAACAATTAAAAAATTTGTAGATGAAGGAATACCGGCCGACAAGGCAAGGGATAGAGCCTCGGTAAGAGTTTTTAGCGCTCCTTCAGGAACTTATGGGGCGGGACTTGCAAATTTAATCGAATCAAAAAAATGGCAAAACTTTGAAGACCTTGCCGAAGCCTATATAACATGGAGCAGCCATGCATATTCAAAAAAATTTCATGGAGAAAAAGATACAAGGGCATTTGAAAACCTTTTAAGCAAAACCGATATGGCTATCAAAAACGAAGTAAGCCGTGAAATAGATCTTTTAGATTGCGATGATTTTTATAATTATCACGGAGGGCTTATAGCTGCCGTAACTTCCAAGTCGGGAAAAAAGCCCTATGTTTCGGTGGGAAACACTGCCGATATTAATATTCCTGAAACCATGACCTTAGATCAAGAGACGTCCCGTGTTATGCGCTCCAGAATTCTTAATCCAAAATGGCTTGAAGGTTTAAAGGAGCATGGCTATAAAGGCGCACAGGAAATATCCAAGGTTATGGATAATCTCTTCGGTTGGGATGCTGCCGCCGATAATGTAGAAGATTGGATGTATGAAGATTTTGCGAAGACCTTTCTTTTTGATAAAAACACATTAAACTGGATAAAATCGGTTAATAAAAATGCAGCTTATCAAATAGTAGAGCGTTTACTTGAGGCAAATCAGCGTAAAATGTGGAATGCAAAATCTGAAAGCCTTGAAAAATTAAAAAGCATATTTTTAAATATGGAAGCTGAGTTGGAATCTTATGGAGAATAAAAAAACAAAAAAAACGGATATATAGACAAACCATTTGATTTTGAGTATCATGTAAAAATCTTGACAAAAAACAGAGTCCATTTAATTTATTTCAATGCAGATTGAAATAGCTTATGAAGCCGCAAAGCGGAATACTCCGCCGCTTAAAACGGAGTAAGATCAAATTTCATAAGGGGATTATTATGAAAAAACGAATTACCATTTGGTTTGCTGCAATACTGATGACGCTTTCTTTTACATCAGTGTGGGCAAAGGGAAGTCAAGAGACAAAAAGTGAAACCGACCTTAAAAAAATAGGTCAACTGGAATTAAAGTATGCTAAATCTTTTTCTGTCGATTACTATGAACAGGGAATAAAAAAGTATACCGATGTTGAAGGAAGAGAAGTTTGGTTCGTTCCAAGAGGCAAAACAATAAAGGGTGGAGAAAATCTTAATATCATTGAAACGCCCGTCAAGTCTTTAATTATTTTATCGACCGTGCATGCAACCCTTCTTCGTCCTATAGGAGAGTTGGATAAAGTTACAGGAACATCCGTACAATCCTCCACATGGAAAATTCCTGAAATAAAAAAAGGAATGGATGACGGTAAAATAAAATTTATCGGTAGTAAAAACGCTTTAGACTATGAAATGCTTCATGCATTAAACGCAGATGCCATTTTATTGACTTACGAAAATATGGCAAGAACTCCGGGTATAATTTCCAAATTTGATGAACTGGGACTTAAGTGGATAGGGGTTTCAAATCATCAGGAAGCTGACCCCCGAGCCCGTCTTGAATGGGTAAAATTTGCCGGAGAAATAACGGGAAAAGAAAAAGAAGCAAATAGGTACTATGAAAAAGAATTGGCAAGAATAAATGCGGTAGAAGAAATGAACAAAAAATCCGCAAATAAGACTACCTTTGCTTCGGCTTTTATGTCTAAAGATATCTTCTATATTCGAAATGCAGGAGATTACAATGTAAAGATGTTTGAAATACTTGGAATCAACTATATTTTCAAAGACTTAAATCCCGATAAAAACGGAAACACAAAGATGAATGCTGAAGAATTTTATAAGGGAGCAGAAAAGGCAGACTTCTTCTTTTATGACAGCGTAAACGGAAGTGCCATTAAAAGTACTTCAGATTTAACCGCCTTTGCCGAATATTTAAAAGATCTAAAAGCCGTAAAAGAAAACCGAGTTTGGGGCGTTAAACCCAACTACTATCAGAGTGCAGATCATGTTGCAGATATGATTGAAGAATTAAATAAAATAATTCATTCAAAACCCGGAGAATTAACCGAAACGGAATACTTCTATTTATTTAGTGCACCGGTTCCGGCAGAAAAAAAATAACACATGCATACCGAAAAGAAAAGACGGATTACCATAGTTTTTATAATCCTGATAATTTTATTTATAGTTGCGGTATTAATAAATATTGTTTCAGGTTCCGTATCTTTTAGCTTAAAAGATATTTGGGATATCTGTATAGGAGAAAGAACTCCAAGTACCTTGGAATATAATGTTTTATTTAAAATACGGTTTCCGAGAATTCTTGCCGCCGTTCTTTTCGGTATTGCCTTATCGATATCGGGATTTTTATTACAAACTTTTTTTAGAAACCCGATTGCAGGGCCCTATGTATTAGGTATTTCATCAGGAGCACGGCTCTTTGTCGGATTTATAATTTTAACCAATTTTACATTTAATATTTCTTTTAATTCTTTATTTCTGATTTTTTCTGCATCTGCTATAGGAAGTATTCTATCGATGCTTTTAGTATTAGCCTTTGCAAAACGGGTAAGAGACATTTCAATACTGATTGTTGTAGGTATCATGATAGGCTACATAGCCTCTGCGGGAACAAATTTTATGATAGCTTTTGCTTCCGATTATAAAATTGCGGGACTTACTATGTGGTCGATGGGCAGTTTTTCAGGCATCACATGGAAGATGATTCAAATTTCTGCAATAATTATTGTTCCGGCTGTAATCGGAGTATTCTGTTTATCAAAACCCTTACAAGCCTATCTCCTCGGAGAAAACTATGCAAAGAGCATGGGAGTTAATGTTAAAAATTTCAGACTAGCCCTTATTTTTCTATCAAGTATTCTTTCTGCCTGTGTTACAGGATTTGCAGGGCCTATATCCTTTGTAGGTATAGCCGTTCCTCATTTAACGCGTCTTATTATTTCAACCTCGCAGCCTAAAATACTGATACCGGCAGTTACATTGATGGGTGCAAGTTTTTCTCTTTTAAGCGACTATTTTGCACGAACATTATTTGCTCCTACGGAACTAAGTCTAAGCACAATTACATCGATTATAGGCGCTCCGATTGTCATTTATCTGATGACCTGTAAAAATAAAAAATATGGAACTATTTAAATTAAAAAAACTTGATGTCGGATACGGCAGCACCATTATCATAGGTAACGTTGAGGTAGAATTAGAGCAAGGGCAAATACTTTGCCTTATGGGACCTAACGGATCAGGAAAATCAACAATAATCAAAACAATTACACAACACATAAAAAAATTAGGTGGAAAAGTTTTTATAGGCGAAAAAGATATTGAAAAACTTAACAATATAGAACAAGCAAAAAAAATAAGTGTAGTTCTGACCGACAGGATAAGCCCTCATCTTATGACTGCCGAAGAAATCGTTGCAACAGGCAGATACCCTCACACAAATAAATTCGGAAAAATGACGGAAGCAGATTACATAGCTGTTGATGATGCAATAAAAATCGTAGACGGAGAGGCATTAAAACACAAAGAATTTCTTTCGTTAAGTGACGGTGAAAAACAGCGTATAATGATTGCAAGAGCAATTTGCCAAGAAGCTGATCTAATGATTCTTGATGAGCCGACTTCTTTTTTGGATATCAGATATAAAATAGATCTTCTGGGAATCTTGCGCACCCTAGCTAGAGAAAGAAATAAGATTATCATTCTTTCTTTACATGAACTGGATTTGATACCTAAAATTGCAGATAAAATACTTTTAATTTTAGACAAGAATAATTACTTATACGGAGTGCCGGAAGAGATTATAAGCGACAAGTCGATTTGTAAGGCCTTTGATATAAAAAACGGTTCATATAATACCCTCTTAGGAAATATAGAACTGGCACGCCGAGACACCTCCTGCAAAATTTTTGTTGTCGGAGGCGAAGGCAGGGGAATTCCAGTATACCGTCTTCTCAATAAATATGAAATAAGTTTTAACTCAGGTATTCTATTTGAAAATGACTTAGACACACCTATAGCTAAGTCTTTAAGTATCGAATACCTTGTCCAAAAATCTTTTGAACCTATAAACGATACAATATTTAAAGAAGCAAAACTTTTAATTGAAAAATCGGATATGATTATAGATTGCGGTGCATCTTTTGCAGGTATCAACAGTAAAAATTCGGAGTTGGTAAAATATGCGGAAGAATTAAATAAAACTGTTATCAGCCTAAAAGAAAGACAAGAGTATAATCGCTATACTTATTGTAAAACATATTCCCAATTATTACACGCTATCAATGGCCTTAAACATCCGCACGAATAAAAAAAGCGGTGGGCTGCAAAAATGCTCCATTTTAAAGAATGGGGTCATTTTTGTATTACCGCACCGCTGACTAACACGAAAGAAGCTCATGCGCTTTACGCTTCATAAGCCTCAAAAGGCATTACAGAAATTTGCAGCCTTTATTTCGGTATTCCGAAACTTCCGCGATGATAGCATCGACGTCCATAACCATTTCCATCATGCTTACCTGCGCTTCATAGACCGCAGGGTCTATTTGGCTCTTAATTTCCGGTTCTGCCACGTGATAGCACAAGAGTCCCAACGAGACTCCAGCCAACGGACCTGCAAAAGTCGGGTCGCCTACTGTAACAGTTTCGCAGGCTAAACCTGAAGATTCCGCTTCTGCACCGCCCAAAAGAACGATTACGTTCTCAGGACCGTATTTTTCAGCTAAATCTTTGACTCGCTTTTGGTTTTCCAAGTCCATTGCTCCTGCGCTTGTTCAGACAAAGCATTCGGTTGCAGCATATACAACCTCAGCACCTGCCGATTCTGCACAGAGCTTAATAGCCTCCCCGGGAACGCCGTCTCTGTCACCAATGATGATGACTTTTTTGGTTTTTAAATCAACCATAGCATCCTCCTAGGATAAATTTTTTAAGGCAGACCAACCTGCCCCACGGTCTATTAAACCGTATCTTTAAAAAGCCGTTAAAAAAACTTATCGTCTTTTTTACGGCTTAAAAGATTAAAACTTAAAATTAGATGTATTTTTTAACCATTTCTTCAATTTTAGCAATGGTCAAATCGTTTCCCGTAACGCCGTCTTTGCGCACTCCATCAATATAGATGAGCATTGTAGGAAGACCTAAGACCTGCTCTTTCATAGCAACACGCCTTGCACCGTCAATATTGAATGAGCAAAACTTTGCCTTTCCGGCATGGCGTTCTGCCATTGCATGAACATCCGGCATTAATTGTTTACAAGGAACGCATCCTTCCGACCAAAAATCTACAAATGTTACACCCTTTGACTGATGAACTTCTTGTTCAAAATTTTCTTTTGTCAATTCAACCATTTTTTTTCTCCTATAAAAACTTTTTGCAGGAAACCTCAGTTTCCGAAAAAAAGTTTTTTCAAGCGGTTTGTTTACAAACCGCATATAATAATGCGATGTTTTGTACCTTTGGTACAAAACTCGATAGATAAACAGTGAGGCTGAATTCCTGCCGAACTGTTTATCGTATCTCCTTATTTTTTCATAGCCATTTTGGCTTTGATATCGTCAATATAGTGGCCTGCCCAGATACCGGCAAGAGCACCGTCGGCTGCTGCCGTAACAACCTGCCTTGATTCTTTTTGAATAACATCGCCTACGCCGTAAATACCGGGTACGTTTGTTTCCATTTTTCCGTTTGTAAGGATGTAGCCGTTTTCATCAAGATCAACCAAGCCCTGAATAAAAGCGGTTTGAGGATTGTGTCCGATAAATACGAATACGCCTTCGGTATCGAATTTGGAAGTTTCGCCTGTCTTTGTATCCTTTAAGATAACACTGTCTACAAGGCCGTCTCCGCAAACCTCTTCAACAACGGCATTCCATTTAAAGGCCATTTTAGGATTGGCAAAAGCCTTTTCTTGAATGGATTTTGCAGCTCTAAGCTCGTCCCGTCTGTGAACGATAGTTACTTTGTCGGCAAATTTTGTAAGATACATGGCTTCTTCAACAGCGGAGTCTCCGCCGCCGATAACTACGATTTCGCACTCTTCAAAGAAGGCTCCGTCACATGTTGCGCAGTACGAAACGCCCTTTCCCCAGTGTTCTTTTTCACCCTTACAGCCGAGCTCTCGGGCACTGGCACCAGTTGCAACAACAACAGCCAAACATTCATACTTTACGCCGTCACTTCCGTGAACGATACGTGTAGGCGAATTAGGAACAAGTTCGATTTTTTCGGCCTTTGCTCTTTTAAATTCTACACCGAATTTTTCGGCATGTTTTTTAAAGGCTTCGGTCAGAGCAGGACCTGAAGATTCAGGAAAACCGGGGTAGTTTTCGATTTCTTCAGTAATATAGCACTGCCCGCCTTGATTGGATTTTTCTTCAAGAATAACCGTCTTTAACTTTGAACGGGCTGCATAAATTCCTGCGGCCATACCGCCGGGACCGCCTCCAATTATAACCAAATCATATTTTTCTGACATAAAGTCCTCCTAAATATCTACGCTTAAATATACCAGTTTTTTCTATTTTAATCAAGATAGCGGTTATATTTATCTGATATGAAAAAGCTTATGTTCTTTACTTAAAAATATATAACAAATGCAGCGGTTAGCTTGAATAGATTTTCGATTTTTGTTAGAATAAAGGCCTTATGAAAAAAGCATGTATTTTTGATTTAGACGGAACTTTAACCAATTCTCTTTATTCGATAGCTCATTTTTTAAACGCTGAAACGGCTAAATACGGCATACCGCCTGTAGATGCGGAAGAATTTAAAATATTAACCGGAAACGGTGCAAGAAAACTTGTACAAAGAGTCCTTGAACGATCCGGAAAAAACGATAAGGCCTTAGAAGAAAAAATTCTTACAGAATATAATGCAGCCTATGATGCCGACCCCGTTTATCTATGCGAGGCCTATCCGGGAATTAAAGAACTTTTAGCGGATTTAATCAAAAACGGGATTTCGGTAAATGTGCTTTCAAATAAGCCCCACTCCACAACAGAAAAAGTGGTTAAGACAATTTTCGGCGAAAATACTTTTTCATGTATCTTAGGTGCCAGGGATTCCGTTCCCTTAAAGCCTGAGCCTGCAGGTGTCTACGAAATTTTAAAAATTCTCAAGCTCGAAAAAGAAGATTGCCTTTACATAGGAGATACTGCAACGGACGTTCAAACCGGAAAAAATGCAGGCCTTTTTACGATCGGCGTTTTATGGGGTTTTAGGCAGCGTCCCGAACTGGAAAAAGCTGGTGCTGATGTAATAATCTCAAAACCTGAAGAAATCCTAAAAATAGCCTTAAACTAAGGGCGATTAATTTAGCCTCTACTTCAGACACCCAATATAAAGGCTGCTCCTGCACACACCAGAGGTATCAGTATATTGTCAAAGTCCTTTAATGGAAGAGCTTCCGTTCCGGTTGCGATGACGGCAATACAAAGACTTTTTATAAAACTCCTGCTTATTGCAAAACTAGAAATAAAAACGGCAGTAAAACAGGCGATGCTTCCTGCAAAGGTTTTATCTTTGGAAATATTTAGGTGCTGTCTTCCCCAAAGTTTCCCGACAAGGCTTGCAAGCCCGTCACCTAAAGCCAGTGCCATAATTCCTATACTTGCTTCCTTAAATGGAAAAATAAGAAGACTGCTTATAACCCCCAAAGAAAGAGTTACAGGCCCTAAGACAAATTTTCCCTTATCCCGTTTCCTTGCTGCAAAGCCTGTAATACTTGAAATCATAAAAATATTATGACCTCTTAATCTTAAAACTTCAAAAACCGTATATAAGCAGGTTATAAAGGACAAGGCTATTATAGTTGGGTAAAAAAAGTGCCTTGCAAAAAGGGGAACAAAGGCTGCACAAAGATGGATAGTCTTTCGGAAGGTTTCCTTTATTAGGACTTCAATCTTTTCATTTTGAGAAAATTTCTTATACCTCAAGTTTCTTAAAAAACTCATAGGCACTAAAACATTCCTGCACACAAAACAGTTGCTATCTTAAAGTAAATAATCAAACTTACCGTATCTACAATTGTCGTAATCAAAGGGCCGGCCATAATTGCAGGGTCAAGTTTTAATTTTTTTGCAATAATGGGGAGAATACCGCCTGTAATCTTTGCTACACTTACGGTTGCAACAAGGGTGGCACCTACAGTAAGGGCAACCATAGGATTTCTTCCTCCAAGAAAGACCGATTTTAAAAAACTAAAAAGGCCTAAGGTAAAGCCTACCAAAACGGAAATGCCCAGCTCCTTAAAAAAAACTTTTTTCCAATCCTTTAACTCTATTTCTCCTGTAGCCAAACCTCGGATAATCAAGGTCGAAGATTGACTTCCCGAATTACCGCCCGTATCCATCAGCATAGGAATAAAGGCCGTTAAAATGGTCATAGAGGCAAGTAAATGGGTGTATCGTTCGATTATAGTTCCGGTAAAGGTTTCCGATACCATCAGCAAAAGAAGCCAGCCTATTCGGTGTTTTGCAAGTTTAAAGATTCCCGTCTCAAGGTAAGTTTCTTCGTTAGGCTGCATACCGGCCATCCTCTGAAAGTCTTCGGTAGCTTCCTGTTCCATAACATCCATTATGTCATCAACAGTAATAATGCCTATTAGGCGATTTTCATTATCGACAACGGGGAGAGCCAAAAAGCCGTACTTCTTAAAAGTGAAGGCAACCTTTTCCTGATCATCATGGGTGTTTACACATATATACTCTTTATTAAAAATCTGCTCAATCTTTTTATCTTCATCGGCAAGCACCAATTCTTTAAGAGAAATAAAGCCTTCAAGAACTCTATTTTTGTCGGTAACATAGCAGGTGTAAATGGTTTCGCTTTCCAAACCTATCTTCCGGATATAATCAAGAGCCTGTTTTACTGTCATATCTTTTTTTAAGTCTACGTACTCAATAGTCATAAGACTTCCCGCCGAGTCCTTAGGATATTTTAAGAACTGATTGATAAGCATACGCTCTTCACTGCCGGTATTTTTTAGTATCTTTTTAACGACGTTTGCAGGCATTTCTTCAACAATGTCAACCATATCGTCCAAAAAGATTTCATCCAATATTGAAACCAGCTCTTTATCGGTAGCGGCGGCTATAAAACGGCTTTGCTGTTCTTTGGGTAAAAGAGTAAAAACTTCGGCTGCCATGCTTTTAGGCAGCATTCGGAACATTAGAATGGCATTTTGTGCGGATTCGCTTTCAAGGAATTCGGCTATATCGACCTCGTTTAACTCGGCCAATGTCCTCTGTACTTCAATATACCGTTTTTCGGATAATAAATATTTTATTTGTTCAAACTTGTTTTCTTTCAATTCCATAAGATATCCTCCGAACGATAATGCCGGCAGTGTATCATATTTTTAAGAAAAAATCTAGCTTTCACTCATAATTTGGTATTTGTAAATATCTGTTTTTTATGATATAATACGAAGTAGAAAGTTTTTATGGAGGAAACTTATGAATTACTTATACCTGCTGTTATTGCTTCTTGTATTTCCTTTAGTTTTGCTGCTAAGGGCTCTCACATTTAAACCTAAAAAGCCGAATAAACCTATAATCGAAGATGTAGATATGGACTTTGATAAATCCATAAGCCGGTTTGCCGGTATGATAAAGATTCCCACAGTCTCCCATGCCGATGTCAGCCTTGAAGACCCAACCGTTTTTAAGAAATTCCAAGACTATCTTAATGAGGCCTATCCTCTGGTAACCGAAACTTGCCCCCGCCGAATTTTAGGACCCAAGGGGCTTTTGTATCACTGGAAAGGAAAGAGTTCCGAAAAGGCCTCCGTTTTTATGGCTCATTATGATGTAGTTCCCGTGAACAGGGATGGCTGGAGCAGAGATCCATTCGGGGCGGAAATTATAGATAATGTACTATGGGGCCGCGGCACCTTGGATACGAAGTGTACCCTATGCGGTGTAATGGAAGCTGCCGAGTACCTTCTTTCAAAAGGCTTTGTACCCGAACACGACATTTATCTTTCATTTTCGGGAGATGAGGAGCCGCACGGCCCAAGCTGTCCTGCAATAGTCGAAGAGCTTAAAAAAGAAAATATAAATGTCGGCTTTGTTCTTGACGAAGGAGGAGCCGTAGTTGAAGGCATTTTCCCCGGCATAAAAGAAAGGTTTGCAGTAATAGGTATAGGAGAAAAAGGTCAGATGGATGTGGAGCTTTCGATGGAAAGTAAGGGCGGGCACGCTTCAACTCCTCCAAGACACACAATTGCCGGAGAACTTGCTCAGGCTGTCTGCAACATCGAAAACCATCCCCTCCCCATGCACGTAACACCCCCTGTTTCGGCTATGTTCGATGTTCTCGGCCGTCACGCAGGACTTGGAATGAGATTGGTCTTTGCAAATTTGAAAGTTTTTTATCCCCTCTTTAACATGCTCACAAAAAAAACAGGCGGGGAATTAAATGCCATGCTCCGCAGCACTACAGCCGTAACAAAGATGGCCGGTTCCGATGCCTTTAATGTTATTCCCCCTAAGGCCAGCATAGGCATAAACATCCGCTACTTAGCTGAGGATGGAAAAGAAAACATTATTTCGCATTTTAAAAAGATAATAAAAAATGAGGCCGTAAAGATTGAAGTCAAATACGATGAAGAACCCAGCCGGTATTCAAAAATAGATTGCCCCGAATTTGAGCTTTTAAGCGATGCCGTAAGACAGACATGGGAAGATGCCCTTGTAAGCCCCTACCTTATGATGGCCTGCTCCGACTCCCGGCATTATTCAAGAATCTCAGATAAGGTTTATAGATTTTCTGCAATGCACTTAACAAAAGAGGAACGGGGGCTGATTCACGGCAATGACGAAAGAATACGCTTAGACGAGTTTAAACGGACACTCAGTTTTTTTGTGCGCATAATGAATAAATTTTAACTTATGGGGTCTCTAAAAACATAGGCAGAAGATTTTTAGCTGCCCATTTCAATATTATGTTTTACTTTTAAATTAAAAAGCAAAAATAAAATTGAAAATAAAATTATAAACCATAAACCTTGCGCCTGTAATTCCGAAAAACTTATCTTTTCTAAAAAGCACCGGGCAGGCGTATCAAAAACATAGGGAATGGGAGTATATTTTACCGTATGTTTTAAATTTCCATACAGATATTCTACAGGAAAAAATTTTCCTCCTAAAATAAGTAAAACAGAATACATGCAGTCTCTAAATCTGGTAATATCCGTAAACCAAACCGTAAAGCAGCCGATAATTGCTTGAATAAAAAATAAAATAGAAAAACCTAGGATTGAAGCAAATAAACCTATTAAAATTGAAGACAAACTAAAAGAATTTAACAAAAATATTTTAACGGCTGCAATAAAAATTATATTTATAATTAAGCGGATAAAAAACAAACCGAAAGCCTCCATATAAATTCTAAAAATATAATTTACAGGCTGCATCAAAAGAGGAACTATTGATCCTGAATTTATATTTTCCATCAAATTATATGCAATATACATTGCAGAAGAAACGGAATAAAAAATTATATTTACCGTTATATAGTAACCGGTTATATACTTAAAGTTTACAGTCTTAGAATTAAAAAAAATATTTTTAAAAAGAAGTAAAAAAATAATTGAACTTATGAAGATTGAAAAAAAAGATAATATAAAATCTATTTTAAATTGATTTTCTTCCTTAATCTTTGCAATCGAAAACATTAAATATTTTTTAAACGGCAGATTCATATAGGCTTAATCCTTTTTTTAATGCGGTATTACAAAGAATATAAGATAGAAAAAACTGTATGCTTAAAACTATCATCCAAATAAATAGTTGAAAATAATTCTTTCCGCCGGAAAAAGAATATAACCGTGCTGGCGCTGTAGCAGTAAACATAACCGGAATTACATAGGTAAAAATTTTTTGCAGTACGGCAGGAAAAAAATTAAGAGGGTATTTTTTTATTTCTAAAAAAGAAAAACTTAACTCAAGCAATTCATATGCCTTCCCTATTTTGAAACCTAAAAAAGAAACGGTTAGACGAATGTTTTCTATAGCAACGGTTGCGGCTGTACAAATTATAAGAGCCGGTATGAGAACTTTTAGAGCTTGTAATTTTATCAAGCCGTATAGAACAAATCCTAAGCCCAACAAAAATCTGAATGAAATTCTAAAAAAGTTAGCCCGTTCCAATAAAATATAAAGGATAGGATTTATGGGTTTTACCAAACATAGATCCAAACTTCCGTTTAAAATATAATATTCAATAAAATATGTTCCGATAAATAATGCAGAAATTGCCGTGCATATAAAACTAAATCCCATAAATACGGTCAAACTATTGTAATTCCAACTTGCTGCCTTTAACCCCAACGCAAAAAGAGAATTCCAAAAAATCCATATTCCGGCAAGATCGAAGAGATCATCAAGTATAATAAAAAAACAATTTGCGGGATAGGCAAAATTCTTTTTTAAGGAAATTAAAAAAAATCTATTTATAATATTCATAAAGCAAATCCTCTAAATTAGGCTCTTCATACTTTATATTTGCATTAAGCTCTGCAAGTGTTTTACTTACGGAATCGGCTTGATTTCTTTTTAATAAATAACGCCTATCGCCTGTTAGAGTTTCATCGGTTTTTTTAATATCAAATAGTTTACAATCCAATTCAACATTTGTAGTCAAACTTGTATATTTGTCAAGATACGCATCCAACTGAAGACGGTTCATTTCAAAAAGCTTTTTACCGTTGGCAATTAAAATAATTTTGCTGCATAGTTTTTGCATGTCCAAAATATCGTGAGTAGTAATTATGATTGAAATATTTTTATTTAATGCCAGATTTTGAAGAATATTCCGCAGCGTCCTTTTACCTTCTATATCCAAACCTAAAGAAGGTTCATCCAAAATAAGCAGGGACGGCTCATAAATTAAAATACATAAAAGTTCGGCACGAATTTTTTGTCCCAAAGAAAGAGTCGCTGTTTTATTATTTAGAAAATCTTTACACCCTAAAATGTTTGAAAATTTTTTTATATTATCTTGATAAATATCATTGGGTATTTTATACATTGTCTTAAAAAGTTTTATTGTTTCAATTACAGGAAGATGATAAATCAGGTTGGATTTACCTCCGAGAAAAACACCAAGTTTCTTTTTATCTTGATAAGAAAATTTAAGAGGATTTTTATTAAAAACCTTGACTTCTCCGCTTGTGGGTTTTATAATCCCTAAGAGCATTTTTATAATCGTACTTTTGCCGGCCCCATTGGGGCCGAGAAGCCCTAATATTTCGCCGCAATTCAGCTTTAACGAAAAGTCTTCAACAGCGTAATCTTCCCTCATCTTATATTTTTTGGAAAGCGATTCTGCATAGATAATTTGTTCCAAGGACATAAGTTTAATCAATCCCTTATTTTTTAATATTGAATAAGTGTATCTTATATATTAAATAAAATCAAGGCTTATTTAAGTATTGTACAAAAACACGAAAATCAATTTTTAGGCAATCACAGTCCATAATTCTTCTGTAAAATGTTGTTTTTAGCATTTTCTCAAATTTTATAGCAGAAAATAATGGAATTTCTTACTTGACTATAGATAAAAATAGTGTTACCTTTAATATATTAACATACAAAAGGCGGTAAATATTATGAACGAAAAAATTACTAAGGCTTTAAACGAGCAGATTAACAAGGAAATGGAATCGGCTTATTTATATTTAGGTATGGCTGTACATTTTGAAGCTGAGGCTCTTTTGGGGTTTGCCCATTGGATGCAGCTTCAAGCTAAGGAAGAAATGGAACATGCTCTTAAAATATACAAATATTTGTTTGAAATAGGAGCAAAGCCGGTTTTAGGAGCTATCGGTGCCCAAAGTACCGAATACGGAAAACCGGTAGATGTAATCAAAAAGGTTTTAGAACACGAAAAATTTGTAACCGCTTCAATTACAAATCTTTACGAGCTGGCCATTGCCGAAAAAGATTATAAAACTCAAAGTTTCTTAACTTGGTTTATCAATGAACAGGTTGAAGAGGAAGCCAATGCTACAGCTATCCTTGATAAGTTTAAGTACATTGACGGCAATACGGGCCTTATGATTCTGGATAAAGAACTCGGCAAGAGAGCTTAAATCTAAGGGTGACCTCTAAAAACTTCAGTTTTTTAGAGGTTACTTTATAACAATTTACTTGTCGGTAACTATTGATATGCCGCTGCTGGCTCCTATCCTTGAACAGCCCAAACCGATATAGGTTTCAGCATCTTCACGGGTACGTATTCCGCCTGAAGCCTTTATCTTTGTATCTTTTTTTAAATACTTTTTAAACAGTTTTATATCTTCAACCGAAGCACCTCGGCTTCCATAGCCTGTCGAAGTCTTTATAAAATCCGCTCCCGCTTTTTCGATAACGGCACAAATATCTGCAATATTTTTTTCTTCAAGATAACAAGTTTCGACAATTACTTTAAGAAGAACATCCTTTTCATGGCAAGCCTTTGTAACAGCATTTATTTCATTCTGAGTATATTTCAAATCTCCCTCTAAAAGTTTTCCGACATTTATAACCATGTCTATCTCTTCCGCTCCGGCTTCAATTGCTTTTTTAGCCTCTTCTACTTTTACCTCTGTTGAAGAAGTTCCAAAGGGAAAAGAAATAACGCTGCATACCTTTACATCGGAACCTTTAAGCTCCCTACTCACCAATAAAACATTACACGGATTTACACAAACGGAAGCAAAATGATATTTCTTTGCTTCATCACAAATTTTAATTATATCCTTTTCGGAAGCCGTAGGTTTAAGAAGGGTATGATCTATATATTTATTTAATTCCATATTTAAACTCCTGTCTAGCAAGAATAATATATATTTTGTTTTTTGTCCAGTTATTAACCTATCAAAACTTTATTCGATTTGTTTTATCAGATTATTGATTTTTCCTATGCAAGCGGATGCAAACCCTTTGTCAGGCAGCTGGGATGCAACTATCCGCAGGTAGCCTAAAACATCTTTTAAAGTTTTATCTGTGGAAGTCTTAGGTTCGATTGTTTTTTTCAAAGCACCTCTTACATTTAAGAGAATCATTCTGCGTTTTAATCCCACATCGCCCGATAGTTTATTTATAACATATTCCATTTGAATTCGCTCATTACTTATAAGAAAGTCTTTCAATTCTATGGCAGGAAGGTTATCCAACAAATCACGCAAATATACAAAGAGTTTGACAATTTCATAACTTTCGATTATATTCAACTCTTCTTCAAATTGAGGAGAATTTTTTAAATTATGAGGCAGAATTCCCTTATGCGGATTTTTAGAAATCATATTAGTATCTTCATCAAGTATTTTGGATAATTCCAAATCATTATCGACTGAAGATGGGAGAAGAGAATTGGAAGCCGTATCGGCAGTGTCCAAAAGAGCATCATCGGAGCTGACAGGAAGGCCATCCACTATCCCGTTTTCATTATTTAATTTATCTTCATTGCTTAAAAAATCTTCAGCACTTAGATCCTTTTCATCAAGTTTAGGCTCGCCGGAAGTTTTAGGTGAGTTTTTTTCTGCCGGTATTTCAGATAAGGGACTGGAAACGTCTTGCGATTGAGGTACAGCTTTCGATTGAGGCGGAGCTTTCGGTTGAGATTCTGCTTTCGGTTGAGGTGCGGTTTTCAATTCCGGTCCCATTTCAATTTCTTCATCTTCCGAATCAAAGTTGCTAGCTGCATTCGGCTTTGCTGTAGGGCTAACTCCGGCAGAATATTCAGGTTGCTGCATAGCAGAACTTGATTGAGGTTGTGAAGGCTTAATATTTTCGTTTGGAGGAATTTGAGACGGCGGAGATTGAGGGATTTGCATTTCTTCTGCAGCATCTTTTTGTTTTGAAGTATCTTGAAGTTGAAATTCTTCCTCAGGCATATCATTTTTGTGATTTTTTCCTAAACCTGAATTGCTAAAATCAGGAGAATCATATCCATCAATCATTTCGGGGCTATCATCAATCGGAGCATCAACATAAACTAAATTTTCTAAAGAGTCTTCATCTTCTTCTTTGTTAAGATCTTCATCATCGGCCAATTCCATCAAATCATCAAAAGGCATTTCCAAATCCGGCATATCTTCAAAACTTTCACTAAGGGTAATTTCATCGTCATCTTCAAAGTTTACATCTCCTACCTCTTTTAGTTCTTGTTCGAGACTTATATCAAGCTCTTCTTCCGGAAACTTAAGTTTATCAAGGTTTTTATTAAGAATTCCATCATCCCCATAAGAGCTGACAGCGTCTTCATATAATTGAACCGACTCGGATAAGCCATTTATATCATCGTCTTCGATACTATCCGTTCGAATATCAACAATTTCATTTGCAAGCCGGACGGCTTCAGCTGTATTTCCTTCTTTTTTATTTAGCTCCAAAATTGCTGCAAGAGCTTCAGTATTTTTTGAATCGTTTTTTATTATCTTGTTATATTCATGCTTGGCTAAATCATATTTTTGCATTTGTTCATAGGCCTTTCCTAGTTTTAGACGTGCAGAAATTTCTTGGGGTCTTTCATTTAGATATTTAATCAGCTCACCGGCAGCCTCTTTATATTTATCGTTATGAAAATAAAGGTCAGCCAGTTCTGCACGCATATTTATTTCACTTGGAGATATCTGCAACAGGTGTTCAAAAATAAGCTCTGCCTTTTTAGTGTCTCCTAATACGGAATAAAGTTTACCCTGCATTTTAAGAATATCTTTATCACCCTTAATTTGTTTACTTAAATGATTTAAGATTTCTTTCGCTTTTGCATAATCTTCAAGCATCAAGCATACATCTGCCGTACTCAATAGCAAGTCTTTATTATCGGGATTTTTTTCTTTAGCGTTTATCAAAATACTATAAGCGTCAAAGTATCTTTTTTGAGTTTTAAGCATATTGGAATATTCCAACACTGCAGGTAAAAAATTATCATTTATAGAGATAGCTTTTTTATAAAAATCTTCAGCAAGTTTATCTTGATGCTTCTTTTGGTAAAGTCCGGCCAAGCCGGTAAAATTTTCTTCAGAAGAACCGTTTGATTCTATAATAATTTTATATGTTTCAATTGCTTTTTGCAAATCTCCCATTTCGACATAACAATCAGCTATGGCTTTTAAAGCTTCAGGCCAATTAGGTTTTGTCTTTAAAGCAGTTTGGTATGAATTGACGGCTTCTTTATAAAGCTTTTGTGCCTTATAAACATCTGCAAGATTAAAATTTAAAAAAGGATGATTAGGATCAACTTTTAAGCCCATCTTATAAACTTCAAGAGCTTTTGAATAATCTTTGCATAAAAAATACACACTTGCCAAATGATTATAAGCAAGGGCATCATCGGGCTTTATTTCCAGCACGTCCATAAAACATTGTATAGCGTGTTGATAATCGCCCTTTTGTTTATATGTGTTTCCCAAATTATAAATAGTAGTTTCGTTTTTACTGTCAATAGCCTTCGCTTTTTCCAATATAACTACCGATTCGTTAAGCATATTAAGACGGCGATATATTACTCCCATATTATTTAAAATATCTACATTATTTGCATCAAGAGAATTTAATTCTTTATAGACTTCTAAACCTTTTTTTATATCGCCTGATCGGATATACAGTTTTCCCAAAATACTTTTTAACAGGTAATACTCATCGGGTGTTTTTTTTTCCTTTTTCAGCTGATTTAACAAAACTTTTTCAGCAAAGTCATAATCACGAGATAAAATAGCTGAATTAGCCTGCTCAATTATAATGTTCAAATTACTCGACATTCTTTCCTTCCTTTTTACTTTGCAGAGGCCTAGCCCACACCTCTTTTGATGTATCATCGGCATGTTCTCCGTTTTCTTCATCATAAGCAGCTATCGCAAAAAAGTACAATTTGCCGTTTTTTAAATTTTCTATTTTATAATTTGTTACATTTCCCGCATCTATAGGCGATAATTCATCAAAGTATTCACCCTTTTTATTTCCAAAATAAATTAAATACCCCTTTACATCCGTATCTATTGAAGGCGGCCAAGATAAGTAAACGGATGAATCTCCTGCCCTTGCAATAATCTTCGCAGGAGGAAGAGGAAGATTATCTTTTTCATACTCTAAAGAAAATGAATGAATAATCGGCGATTTAAGCCCTTCCGAATCGGAATAAATATTACAAGCAATCTGAAAAAAACGGCCGGAAATATTTTTTATCTCTTCATTCGGTTTAATACTTTTCCATTCAGGGTAGGTTCCATTCCAATTAAAAGGGCTATCGGCAGTTCTGATAAAAAATTCCGCATCGGTTTGTTCCGGGGTTTCATATAAGGCTTTTAATATGAGAGGCCGGGATTTATTCCCTCCGGTATCGATTATATTTGTTTCGATACGGCCTCCGTCTTGGGGATATTTTTCAAACAAGGAAGATATTTCCCAAGGCATTCCGAATTTGGAAAAAAAGTTTGTTACTTTAAGTTCATCTATTAGACCGGAATAGTTTAAACCGATAAGAACATCGGATGAGGTTCCTAGAACGGAATGCAGCACCTGCCGGCTCTCTCTTCCCGTATCGGTCATATATGTAATGGCTTCGGTCTTTCCGTTCATTCTATATTCCAAGAGCCCTGTATTTTCATCATAGGTAATAAGATGATGACTCCAAATTTCAGGTATTATGTTTGACTTTCCTGTAAGTTTTATATCAAGGCCTTTGTTATTTTTATCCTGCCAAATATTTAAAAATGACCATTCCAGCTTATTGTGAAAAATACCGGCCGCTATATTTTGGTACATTGTTTTGTTTCCGTCAACCAGAGAAGTCCACCAGCGTAAAATAGTACTCCCGCTTTCTGTTGTCTGAGGGCATAGCCAGAATTCTATTGTAAAAGATTTTACTATTTTAGTCCCCGAAAAAAAAGCCCCTTTCGACGGTTTTAAAATCAGACTCTCTTTGCCCGGATTATCATAACATAGGGCAGCCCCTTCTCCATACTTTGCTTTTTGAGCTTCAATATGGATAAGAGAAGCTTTCTCCACAGTATAATTTCCGGTTTCTTCAACCGTCTCCTTAAAATCGAAACTGAGATACATATCCGTACTTTCGGTAATATTTTGAGGAGCTGATGATAGACCTAAGGATTTCAATCCAAATTTCCCGTTTCTTTGTTCTATATTATTAGAATAGATAAGATTGTTCCACCCGAATGTTCCTCCGAAATTTATCACTGCATCTTCGGAAAAAGCGGAATTTAAGAGAATAGTAAAAAGTACAAAGCTCAATAAGGAGCTTTTTCGCAAATTTAGTTTAAATTTACACATAATCTGCACCTATTATCGGCAAAAAAGCCTTGTACATCAAGAATATCTTTTTATTTATTTTTAGCAAAAAATTAGCAATGACTTATAAATTCTTTAAACAGGTCCAATGAAGCCTTATAAACAGCCGCTGTCATTTCAGGGTGAAACTGAACACCCATCATAAAGCCTTCTCCTGTGTATTCGATGGCTTCAACTATGCCGTCAGGAGCATAAGCCGTAATTTTAAAGTCCTTTGCAAGGTCTTTTACCGCCTGATGATGATAGGAATTAACCATATTTTCTTTTCCGAAAATTTTTTGCATAATAGAATTATCTTCGGTCTTGATAGAATGAGTGCGCTCTTGAGGGCGGGCTTTTTGTAGATGCTGTATTTGAATATCTCTTTTTATGAGTGAAAGGTCTTGATAAAGCGATCCGCCGAAGGCAACATTTAAAATCTGCATGCCCCTGCAAATTCCCAAAATAGGCTTTTTTAAAGTCTTAGCCGCTTTGATAAGGCTCAGTTCGTAAACATCCCGCTTAGGTAGAATTTCGCCAAGACAGGAAAGAGGCTCCTCATTAAAAAAATGAGGCTCTACATCATGCCCGCCCATAATTATAATCCCTGAAAGGTTTTCAAGCTGTCTTTGAATAGCTTCTTCGTCATCGATTATAGGAAGCATTAAAGGTACCCCGCCTGAGGCAAGTACCGAATTCACATAGTCGGCATTGGTGTACATTCTTTCATAACCTGCAAAGAGGTTTTGCGAGGTTTCATAAAGGCAGCTGCCCGTAATTCCTATAAGCGGTTTTTTCATAATAAACTCCTGTAATAGTTTTTAAAGGATTAAAAATCCTATTGTATTTAGATTACTTCCACTTTAAAAGCTTTTTTATTTTTTTTCCGTATCGGTCTTTTAAAGAAGAATAGATATAATTTTCGCCTATCTTTGCGGCAATTGCAATTTTCATGATGGATTTTTTAAGATATTTTATTTTTGCGGCCCTGTAAATAAATAAGCTCAGGTTGATTACGGCAATTATTAAACATGCAACAAGAATCCAACAAAAAATATCATCAGAAATGTCCCCATTCGAGCGAGCAATACCACCTAAAAAAATTATCACAATAGGAAGAATAATCCATACAAAAAAATGGAAGCCGCCTGCTTTTTTTAGCATTTTATTTAATGATTTTATATCTTCTATATTGTATTGAAACAGCAGGTCTATAATCAATTTAACTCCGTAAGCATCTTCTTTTGTTTCGGCAAAAAAGTCTGTATTTTCTTGCTGACCGGAATTGCTTCTAAAATCTTCTTGTGAGCTATCCTCATATTTTGTTTTTATTATATAGGGTTCAGCCAGCTGTAGATATTTTTTTAACCGGTTAATAATTTCTTCTCCGGAATAGGCAAAGTAATTCTTGTTGCAATAGGCATAGAATTCTCTTATAAATTTATTTACATCCATGTTTTTATTACTTGCCGACATTTCGAACATTCTATACAAAAGTTCGCTGTATATCTTTTCATTTACATGTTTAAATCCTGTTAAATCCAAAAAAATTGCTTTTTTGTAAAAGCCGTAAAAAGTTTTTTCCGAATTTTTGATTTTCTTCAATATTTGAGTATCAAGTTCAATGATGTATTTAACAGGATCATATTTATCCAATATATCCTGTTTTAAGCCTACATTATTCGCAAGCTCAATTTCATACTCTATATGATTATCAATAGATTGCAGCACTTGAACCAATTTAGCAGTATATGAATTTAAAACATTTTCAGAATAATTTTTGTTTATACCTGAAAACTTTTCTTTAATATTAGTAAAAAAATTCCGCATATCATTCCTCGTTGTATTGGCCTATTAAATCGCTTTATTTTAATCGGCTCGAGTATAGCATAAATTTATATCTTATTCAATGGAGGCTATAAAATGCTTATCGAGTAAAATTGATTTTACGTGATAGAAAAATCTTGACAAATTGAATAAAATTGAATATATTTGAAGAGGAGGAAAACAAGTGCAAAAAACCATTACCATACGCATAGACAATACTATATACGATATATTTAAAAAAGCAGCCGAAGGACAAAAACGCACTATTTCAAATTATATGGAATATGCAGCATTAAACTATACCATCAATGAATCTATCGTTGATGATGAAGAAATGCAGGAAATACTCGAATTCGAAAAAGACTTAAAAAAAGGCCTATCGGATATATCTGCAGGAAGGTATAAAGTAATTGACTAACTATAAAATTGCAGAAACAGCGGCTTTTGAGAAAAAAATAAAATCAAAAAAGTACGAATTTATATATCAAAAAATAAAAAGTTATGTATATCCCATATTAAGAAAAAATCCGCATTTCGGACCTAACATAAAAAAATTAAAAGGCATTTACAAAGAGATATATCGCTTTAGATTAGGAGCCTTCCGTATTTTTTATAAAGTGTCAGAAGAAAAAGTTATAGTATTTATTATTGACATAGAAGCTCGAAAATATGCTTATAAATAAAAAACAGACCTTGACAAGGCGTACCATATACAGTACGCTTTAATTATGAGGATGTGTTCAAATCATAAAACATTATATTTATGTTCTATTCCGGGAATGAGAGAATCTATTCTTGAAACGGGTAAAGAATCTTTGGAAGAAAGCATAAAGGAACCGGATTGGTAATGTGGACTCATTATGAAATCCGCCGCCTTATGAAAAATTAATAGGTGATTTAACAGGAAAGTTGTAAAGAAGAATCAACATGCAGCATCGGCTTGTGTATGAAGTTTTTGAAAATATCTATATATTGTATGTACAAATTATACATCTTATGATATACTTACTATGGAGGTAATAAAAATGGCAGTTGCATTAAAAGATGTAAAAATTGACTTGAGAGCTAGTATTCAGCAAAAATTTACACTTGAGAAAGCTGCTGAACTTAAACATATTTCTCTCTCTTCATATATTCTTTCAACTTCATTAAAACAAGCACAAATAGATTTAACGGAAAATGACACTCTTGTACTTTCTAATCGTGATAGAGATTTAGTGATGATGGCTTTAGATAATCCGCCGGAACCAAATGAGGCTTTGAAAAAATTATTTCAATGATTAGCAGTTATAGATTAGTTTCAATCAAAGAAATACAACAAAAATCGATACTTAGAAAATTTGATTGTGATATTGAAGTGTTAAATGAATTTTTATCACAATATGCAATAAAGAATGATGAGTTAGGTATAGGTAGAACTTTTGTTGCTTTGAATCACAATAACTTCGTTTCAGGCTATTTTACATTAGCGACAGCTCAAGTGGCTTATCAAAAAATCCCAGATGAATATAGAGATAAATTGCCGAAATATCCAATTCCTGCATTAAGAATTGCAAGGCTTGCTGTTGATAAAGAATTACAGGGGAAAGGAGTAGGAGGATGGCTTCTTTCACAAGTTTTTATAAAGACTATTCAAGTCGCAGAGATAACAGGCCTATATTTGATAATAGTAGATGCGAAAGAAACTTCAAAAAGCTTTTATGAACATTACGGGTTTCAAAAATTCATGGATGAGGAGCTATCTTATTTCATAGTGATTGATACAATAAGAAAAGCAATCCAAAAATAATATTGTATTATTTTTTTAATTTTATTCCAAACAATAGAAATTGATTGGAATAGTAAAAATAAAATTCCATAACACCCGCTTCAACGCTGGGGTGCGAGGTAATATAAAAAGATATGAATTGTTTTAAAACTATTATCGAATTACAAGATATTCTCTTCCCCAAATTTTATACAGCAATGGATTCTGAAAATAATGAATATATATTTTTAAAAACTCAAGATTCAATGATAAATTCATTGGATAAAGTATCTGATAAAACACAATTAGAGGCATATGAAAATCATATTCATATTTGTGGTAAAGTTAAAAAACGAGCTCAACATATAGCCGTAACTTCCGCAAAATTAATTACGAAAAATTTAATTGAAAATTTAAAAACAAGTTTTCCAAATAAAAATTTTTATGTTTATTTGGATTGTGATTTTAACGATCATATTATAGTAAGATTTCATCAATTATGGGAAAATGAAGAACCGTATTATGATGTAAAAGATTTTCCAAATATCGAGGTATTTAAAATTTAAGACCCCCTCCCGGTAATCGCTTAGAAAAACTTGTTGGGAATTTAGACGGACTAATTTAAATAAAAGCCTACATCCATCTTTGTATCATATCAAGAACTTGCTTTTTTGCTTCTGCCTTTTCTTCTTCCGTATCGGAAAAAAGAACAGCCGGATTGATATTCAGAGCATGACAAATTTTTAAAAGAGTATCAAGGCTTGGGGTTCTTTTACCTGTTTCAATATAATTGATCATATTTTGGGAAAGGTCTGCCCGCAAAGCCAATTCTAACTGGGATAAACCTGCTTTTTCTCTTTCTTTACGAAGTCTGCCGATAACAAGATTTTGTTGTTCTCTTAAAAACACACTCATTCGTAATATTTTAACTAAATATAGTATTGACACAATTAAATATAGTATGATATAATTATAAATATAGTTATGTTGACAAGCTAATCGCTTGGGGAAACTCTAATGTGGATCTTACATCAACATTTACTATTATGAAATAATAAATATTATAAAGACAGTTTAATCTGGAGGTTAATTATGGGCGTAAAGAGATGTCGAGAAAATGTAATTAAATTTACTTCGCAAGGTTTATTGCTTTCAGCTGGAGTTATTATTGCTTCTTTGTTTATTTACATAAGGTATTTCAATGAAGTAATACACACTCCGCTTTGGTCTATAGGAATACCTATAGTTGTTTTTCTTAACTTTATTTGGTGGAGAATAGAGAAACAAGGAACTGTTTTGGACTTAAATGAAAGAGTGATAAAGTTTAAACCTGATTATTTTATAGCACTTTTTAAACCTTTTGCTAAATTACAGCAAAAAACTGTTAGTTTAGATGAAATTATTGGAGCATCATTGAATTTTGATGTTAATATAAGTTCAGACAATAAAATTACAAAATTTTATAGTGTAAATATCAGTGGAACATTTGGTGCTAAAGATATTAGTTTTATGACGCGAGAAACGGCACAAAGTTTATATTCAATGATAGCGTCAGCTTGTAATCTTCACTGAAAGTGTTAATTATAATTCCTACCAACCACTTCAACCTTAGAACTGCTTAGTTCGGCTTACATTAAACAAAATGGAGTAAGCCGTACATCGGCTAAAGTCATTAGGTTTGGGGCACTTTTGCCCTTTTCTCTCCCCTTGCGGTTAAATACCGAGTCTCAGCTGTTCGCAATGTCAGGTTGAAACGGGTGTTAGACTTTAATTTTTTTATTATCGCTTATAAATTCTTTAGGTGTTTGTACTATTATTTCCCTTTCTTTATAATCTTTTATATTTCGTGTTAATAATATTTTTATTCCATACCTCATTGCTGTATAATATTGTAAAGCATCTTCGAAATCTGAGAACTTTGAATTCAAAGCTAAATCTACTTCTTTTTCTTCTACCGATATTACTTTAACAAGCAACCTCAGTTTTCGTAATGCTTCTTTTGATTTTTGTATGCCTAATAACTTTCTAAGTATATAATATACATTTGAAAATACCAACGATGTTGTATATAAAACAATTTTTTTTGTATCACTCAATGAAAATACATAAGCAGCATATTCATAATGGGGTTCACGTTGGCATAAAATATCTAAAATTACATCTGAATCAACAAATATTTTTTTACTCATATTTTTTTTCCAAATAACTCATATAACTTATATTTTCTAAATCCTGCTCTTTTATAATGCCGCTCAATTCTTTGACAAGCGGAGATATTTCTTCTATCCTTTGAGTTATACCCAGTGAATTATTAAAAAGATCTTCAACAAATTTTGACATACTTTTTTTATTTTTGACCGCATAATCTCTCATCGATTCAGCAATATTTTTATCTATTTTTAAAATCAATTCAGTTTTCATTTAGTCACCTCTCTGATATTATATCATAAAATCTATAAATGATATAGTGATAACATTATTATTTTTACTTCTGAGCGATAATAAGTCTAACATGGGTTCGCAACCGATATACGGACAAACCTCGTTGCGGTTAAATACCGAACCCCAGCTGTCCCTACCGGCAACCTCCCCTTTAATTGATTTTTTACCGTCTTTGTGATAAACTTTCAAATAGTTAAAGGATTGAACATTTAATGAAAGAAAAAAAAGAAATTTTTACACTTTTACATCAAGATGCGGCTTCTCCTGCAAGGACGGGAGTTTTGGAGCTGCCTCATGGAAAGGTGCTTACTCCGGCCTTTATGCCTGTGGGAACGGCGGCTACCGTAAAGGCGATGACAAAGGATGACTTAGACGAAATAGGTTTTGAAATTATCTTAGCCAATACGTACCATCTTTTTTTACGGCCGGGAATTGAAGTTATAAAAGCGGCAGGAGGCTTACACGGCTTTTCAGGCTGGAAAAAAAACTTTTTAACCGATTCCGGGGGCTTTCAAGTTTTTTCGCTTTCACAATTAAGAAAAATTACCGAAGAAGGTGTAAAATTTCAGAGCCACATAGACGGAAGCCGTCAATTTTTAAGCCCTGAAATTGCGGTAGAATTGCAGACGGGCTTTAACAGCGACATTCAAATGCAGCTGGACATCTGCTCTTCTTTTGGGATAAGCAAAACCCAAACCCTTGCCGACCTTAAAATAACTATGAACTGGCTCGACAGGGCCTTTGCAGCTTGGCACAATACCCCCGATGAATATGACGGAGCCCTCTTTCCTATTGTGCAGGGCGGTTTTTTTGAAGACCTAAGACTTCAAAGTCTTGAAGCTATCTTAAAGCATGAACCTAGGGGAATTGCCATAGGCGGCCTTTCCATAGGAGAACCTAAAGACCTCTATCAAGAATATTTGAGCTTTACGGCAAAGCAGATCCCTAAAAATAAGCCCATCTATGTAATGGGAATAGGAACCCCCGACTACATCCTTGAAGCCGTAAAAAACGGAGTCGACATTTTCGACTGCGTGCTGCCTTCACGCAATGCCCGAAACGGAAACCTCTTTACCCATGAAGGAGCCATTTCAATTAAGCGCAAAGAATACGAGTTCGACTTTAACCCCATCGATTCTCAATGCAAGTGCAAGGTTTGCCGACAATATACAAGGGCCTATTTGAGACATTTATTTAGAACAAAAGAAATTTTATACTCAATGCTTGCAACTTATCATAACTTGGTTTTTTTATATAGTATGATACAGGACATAAGGGAAGCGATTCAAAACGATTCTTTTAACGATTATTATAAAAACTTTTTAAAGAAATATGAAAACCGTTAGCGTTTTGTATGCCTTAAAGCCGTTAGTGTTTTGTAAGGCAAAAACTTGTATCACGGAGGATAATTTATGAAAAATCTAAAAAAAGAATTAAACTTTTTTTTAAAATCGGTCTTATTAAGCCTCTTTGTTTTTAGCTTAACAGTTCAGCTTGCATCCCAAGAAACTGCTCAAGCTCCTTCAGAAAATCAGGCAGCTAAAGCTGATGAAAAAAAGAAAAAAGAAGTTTCGGAATTTGAAGAAAAAAGAGATACGATTCTTTACGGCATCGGCGACGATATCTTGGAGCTTATAAAAAAACTAAAAGCCGATGAAGATGACCGCTTTGATACCGATTTGCAGAAAATATTTGCCGAAACCAAAATTCCTGCAATCAGAGAAGCCTTATTTGCTTACTTTGCCGAAAAAAAGAACGATTGCTTAAAGACCGATGCTCTCATTATCTTAGAAAATAAAGAAGATGCCCCCCAAGAAACCGTCCGCTCTGCAATTTCCTATATCAGTGAACTTAAAATATACGAAGGAATAGAAGCCTTGCGTAAAATCTTAAAAGATGAGGAGGACGAGTATAGAGACATCTGTATTTCGGCAATAGGAAAAATAGGAAAACCGGAAGATGCCGTTTTTCTTACGGAACTTTTTGATTCTGAAAGCTCCGATGACGAAAAAAAATCACTGATAATAAAACAAAACATAATGTTTGCATTGGAAGAATTACACACACCCGAAATATGGGATTTTTTAATTAGAGTTGTTGAAGATTCCGATGAAAATTCCATCATAAGAGGAAGTGCGGCTTCGGCACTTGGAAAAATAGGCGACGAAAGAGCCGTTCCGGTTTTATCGGAACTTTTTGAAAATAAAGATCCGGTTTTAAGAACGGCGGCGATCAAAGGAATTGCAGGTTTTAAAGTACCGGAGGCAAAAAATATTTTAATGCAAGCTTTCAAAGATTCCTATTATAAAGTAAGACTTCAAGCCGTTCAGTCCGCAAAAGAAGAAAAAGCAGAAGATGCCGTTCCCTTTATTTTATACCGGGCAAAAAAAGACCCTGAAAATGTTGTAAAGCTGACTGCCGTCGAAGCTCTTTCCCATTTTAACAATGCGGAAGCAAACGAATGGCTTATAGATTCTTTTAATGAAGAAAGAACAGGACTATCCCTCCGTTTAAAAATTGCCGAAAACCTTTTAAAGAATAACTTTGATGTAATTTTCGAGGACGTAAAAACGGCATCACTAAAAGCTATTTCGGACAAAAAGCAAAATAAATTTTCCGCAGAGATCGGCAAGGTTATTTCAAAAGTCGAAAACAAAGGAACAGCCCCGATAGCTGAGGCCTATCTAAACCATAATGACCCCGCTTTTAAGAGCATAGGGCTTGATATGTTCAAACGAAATAAATACCCTGAACTGATACCACTTGTTTCCTTAATTGCCGAAGACGAAAAAAACGGAGCTTTAAGCCGAAGGGCTAAAGACCTCTTACAGACGGGTTCTACACAAAGTAAAACCGATGACAAGGTTCCGGAGTCCCAAGCAGGTCAGACAGGCACTAAATAAAAATGGCAAACCGCTCTTGGTCTTCCGAAGCCCTTGTCCTTTCATTGAAGACATTCGGGGAGGGGCACAGAAACGCCCTCCTCCTCTTGCCCGATACGGAACACTCCTGCAAGCTGATAGATGCAGCCCTATTCGGAGGGCCTAAAAGCAAACTGCGAAGCATGGTAATTCCTTATCACACAGGAGAAGTTTGGATTTATTCCAATCCCATAAAAAATTCAAACAAGATAAGCGACTTTAAGGTAAGCGACTACCGAATAGGCCTAAGCGATAACCTGACCCGTATTTGGTGCGCCGCCTTTGCAGCCGAATTAGCCGTAAAACTTAAAGGAAACATCGATTGGCAAATCATAAATTCCTTTTTAACGGGAAGTGCCGTTTCTTCCGAGGGCGAATGCCGAACAGCCTTGCTCCGTTTTTTGTGGAGGGTAATCTCCTTATCGGGGCTTGCTCCCGATATGGAACATTGCTGCCGCTGCGGAATAAGGATTTCAAGCAACATACCGGAAACGGATTGCCTTAATAAAAGTGTTTCAGCCTTTTCTTACGCCGAAAAAAACTTTTTTTTCGTTCCGCATGAGGATTCTTGCGTGTGCAGTTCCTGTCTGGATAAACATGAATCGGCCTTTCCGCTTTCACGGGAAAGCCTTTTATACCTCTTTGCAGTTCAAAATCTTATCCCCAAAATTTCAAGAGAATTAAACCTCTCTGATCAAGGCTACGCCGAATTAAAAGATTTTTTATTCTATCTTATAAGAGCTGCCGCAGGTTCAAATTTTAAAACCCTCGAATCCTGTGATTTTCTGTTGTAATTCAGTAAATTTTAAACTCATTTTGCAAACGCAAATAAAACGAAAGAAAAATACGTTTCAAACGTAAATGAAACGTAAAAAAATACGTTGCATTTGTGTTTGTTATAATTTCTTTTTAAAAAATTACGATTTTTTTCATCTATCTCGTACAATAATATTGAGAGGTGAAAATGAAAAATCAAAATTTACAAGAAGCCGATGAGCCGTACATATGGGATGATACGCCGGACGACCTTTGCTGCCCCTTTGTTTGCGAAACCGATAATCCAGAATACAGCTTAGAAAAAACCGAAGATGCCGTTGCCGTCTGTGCAAAAAATGTTTTCGGTATTCCGTCGCTCTATCCTTGGCAGAGGCTTGCAATAGCCAATATCTTAGATGCGGTTCACGCAGTGGAAGCCCGCATTGAAGCCGAACAAACCGAACTTAAAAATAAAGACGGGGAAGATTCGGACAAAGCTACAAAAACAAAATTGCTTCAAAAAATTAACTCAAACACCGAAGAAGAAAAAATAACATCCCTTTATGATGAGGACGGAATTATGCGTGGCAGGCAAATTATTCTCCTTCCCACAGGAGCCGGAAAATCTTTGTGCTTTCAAGTTCCGGCCCTCCTGCTGGACGGGCCTACAGTAATCATTTATCCCCTACTAGCCCTTATGAGCGATCAGTTTAGGCGAATGGCGGAGGGAGGGCTTGAGCCTGTCATCTTTAAGGGCGGGCAAACTAAAGAAGAAAGAGATGCCCAGCTTGCACGCATGGAAGGGAGTGACGGCAAGCCTCCTGCAAAGCTCATAATTGCAAACCCAGAAGTTCTTTCAGGCGGAACTCTTATAGATAGGATTGCTGCATGCAATGTGGTTCACTTGGCGATAGACGAGGCACACTGCGTTACCGAATGGGGAGACAGTTTTAGACCTGCCTATCTTGAGCTTACAAACATAATCAAAAAGCTTCATCCATTCGCCGTTTCAGCTTTTACGGCAACGGCGAGTCCTCCGGTTTTACAGCGTATAGCCGAAATTCTTTTTGAGGGCAGGGCTCATTTGGTTCGAGGCGAATCGGATAGAACAAATATAATTTATTTTGTAAAGCATTGCAGGGTAAAAAATCCTGCCCTTCTTGAAGAGGTTCAAAAAAGAAAAAGACCTATGGTTATTTTTTGTTCCAGCCGAAAGGGAACGGAACAGACAGCTTCATTTTTGCGTCTCCGCTTAAATGATGAAAATATAAGATTTTATCATGCAGGCCTCGAAAGAGAAGAAAAAGCCGAAACAGAAAAATGGTTCCATGAACATAAAAGCGGTATACTGATATGTACTTGTGCATGGGGGATGGGTGTCGATAAGAAGGATGTTAAAACTGTAATTCACATGGATCCTTCTCCTACTGCAGAAGCCTATATTCAAGAAGCAGGAAGGGGCGGGCGAGACGGGAGCATTGCCGAAGCAGTTCTGCTATGGTCTCCTGCCGATAAAAAGAGGATAGAGCTTTTGCCCGAAAAACAGCGTCTTAGGGCCGGTGTTCTTAAAGACTTTGCCGAAAGCGGAAAGTGCCGCAGGGCAGTTTTATTAAAGGCCCTCGGTGAAACAAGGGCAGAAGCTTCTAATCCCGATGAAGAAGTAATCGCCTGTTCGGGCTGCGATATTTGTAATAAAACGGCGGTTCAATATCCCGAGGACGAAAAGCTTTTTATAAAACTTATAAAAGCAAATAAAAGAAGTTTTACTCAAAATGAAGCTATCGATTTTTTTTCTTCAAAGAAAACATTTTGGGAAGCAGGGGACGTAAAGCGTTTAAGTGCTGAGCTGCTCGAAGAGGGGCTTATCAAAAAATTGAAAACCCCTCTTTGGAAGGATAAGCTTAGTGTTTAGATTAAGTTTAAAATTTGATAAGTTTAAAAACTTTCTTCTAAACGGGCAAAGTAAGCTTTGGGATAAGCACAGGCAGGACATTTTTCGGGAGCGTTTTTACTGACCACGATAAAGCCGCAGTTTAAACACTTCCATGTTGTCGGACTTTCTTGTACCCACATAGAATTCTCTTCGAGCCTTTTGATAAAGGCCTCATACCTTTCTGCATGGTATTTTTCGGCAACAGCGATGCTGTCCATAACGGCAGCGATTAAAGGAAAACCTTCTTCCCTTGCAGTTTTAGCAAACTCCGGATACATGTGCTGCCATTCATGATTTTCATCGGCGGCAGCCTGCCTTAGATTTTCCAAAGTTGTACCAACCACGCCTGCAGGCGCCGTAGCCGAAACGGTAACCTCTCCACCTTCTAAAAAGTTAAAGAGGCGTTTTGCATGTTCTCTTTCCTGCTCTGCCGTTTCAATAAAAATCCTTGCAATTTGCACAAAGCCTTCTTTTTCGGCTGTGCTTGCCCAAAATGTGTACTTATTACGAGCTTGAGACTCTCCGATAAAAGCCGAAAGAATATTCTGTTCGGTCTTTGTTCCTTTTAATGATTGCATACTCTTCTCCTATTAGTATAAAATTGACTAATGTTCTTAAAAAGGGGCACAGAGTAAAAACTCATTCTTTAAAAACAAAAGCCTATATTTTAGTATAACTCTATTTTTAAAAGAGTAAAAGAGGGCAAGAAAAATAATTGACAATACAAACTTTGTCTATTATAATATTCTTAAAAGGAGGCTTAAAAAATGAAATCTAAAAATAAGCGTTTTATCACAATCATATTTTTATTTATCCTAATCTTACTATATGGCTGTAAAACAACAAATAGCGATACAGAAAAAAAACAAAACTACAGTCAGGCAGAATATTTTCACATTGCAGGGAACACTGCAAAAGAGAAAAAAGACGGAACAAGGGCTATATATTATTATACAAAAGCAATTGAAGCGGATTCTACTTATATTGAAGCCTATCTAAACCGCGGAAAGATGTATTATTACGTAAATGAACACGAAAAAGCTCTAGCTGACTTTGATAAGGTAATTGAGCTTAATCCGAAAGAAGATAGAGCTTATTATTGGAAAGGATTAGTTTTTACTAAACTTAGCAATCATAATATTGCTATTAATAATTTAAATACTGCAATAAAATTAAACAATAAAAATTACTATTATTACTATATACGTGCTAAAGTATACTATAGAATGGAACAATATATACATACTCTTAATGATATAAATATTGCAATTGAGTTAAATCCCAATATACCCAGTTTATATGAAACAAGAGGCATTGTATATCAAATTTTAGAAAAATATGATAGTGCTATAGAAAATTATAATGAAGCTATTAATATTGATCCAAACAATCTAACATCCTATAAAGGATTATTATATATATATGGGATAACGGATAAAAATTATAAAGCCATTGATGCTGCAACTAAGGCATTAGAACTAAAACCGGAGTGGACGACATACAATGTACGTGCAGAATTTTTTTTAAAACTTAATGAATATGAAAAAGCCATTGAAGATTGTAATAATTCAATAAAATTAAATCATTCCAGTGCAATTTCTTATCATACACGCGGGACAATTTACTTTGCCCTAAAAGAATACAAAAAAGCTATAGAAGACTTTAATAGGGCTATTGAATTGGATCCGGACAATATTGATAAAGTTAAACAAGAAGCCATCGAATACAAAAAACAAGCATACGAAGCCTTGGCTGAAATGGGAGAAAAGTAAAAAATTTTATTATATTGACAAAAAAATATTCATATTTTATCATACATTAAGGAGGATTTAGCATGAAAGAAAATTCAAACATAAAAAAATCAAAAATCAGAATATTAACCATTGAAGAGCTGTATATGATACACGGCGGTAAACAGACATCTAAAGATGAGAATGAAGGAGATTATACGGTAAAACAAGGAGACACTTTAAGTAAGATAGCAAGAGAACACTATCCTGATGCAAGCACTAAGGAACTATCCGAAAAAATTAAAGAAATTGCAAAAAACAGCGGTATAGAAAACCCTGACTTAATACGGCCGGGGCAAAAAATAGTCTTTGGTGATAAAGAAAGCAGCGTATCTTCGTCTTCCTCTACTCCAAGTGAACCGTCACGGCCTAAAACGGATTCTTCTTCGAGAACTTCAAACGAAGAATACTGGGATGAGCCCGATTATTCGGAAAGAGGAGATACCGAACCGGATATGACGGAGAATACTCCAAATAAACAGGAAACATCTGCGGCTCAGGAAACATCAGCTGCTAAAGAAGGGCAAGTAACCGGAAATGGGCAACATTCATCAGACGAGAAAAACTCAAACAAACAAAATCTGGCATTTGGGATTTCTATCGCAGATATTAAAACAAAAAAAGACTTTTTTAAACAAGATAATAAATTAAAAAAAATAGATAATGATAAAACCATAGATACTTCAGAAAAATTTAATAATCAATCTAAATTTTTCCAGCTAATAAAGCAAGATATTGAAAAACAAACATATAAGAAAAAGAATAATGACTATGACTACAATGACAATATTTTAAAAGACATAGATCTGGTATCTACATCCAATTTTATAACCGATTCTGTAACTAAGCACCATGAAATACTTCCTATACTGACATGGGCAGGTATCATGGGGGGAGCTTTATATCTAGGCAATGAAAAAATGAGGAATATGGTTGATTATCTGGTAGATACAAAAGGTAAAATTATCAAGCCCTTAGATGAAAATACAAATTTGTCATTCGGTTTATCCCCTGGAATAAATACAGCAAAAGACGGTGGAACTTTGTATTATTTACAACCTCGAATTGGAATAGACATAAAAACACCTGTTAAATCCAATATCGGAGCAGGCAATATTTATATAGAATGTAGAGCCGAAGCTGCTTTGAATGTATATTCGACTAAAATAAACGGCTTTCCAAGCTGGACAGAAAAAGACAACAATCCTTTGTCAAGTCTGAAATGCAGTATAGGTGTAAGAATGGAATATTAGTCAAGGAGCCGCAAATGCAATCTAAAAATAAATTTTTTATCACCATTATATTTTTATTAATCTTAATCTACGGCTGTAAAACAACAGATAACAATACAACCGATACAAATAAAAATCAAAACTATAGTCAAGCCGAGTATTTTAACATGGCAGGGAACACTGCAAAAGAAAAAAAAGACGGAACAAGAGCTATATACTATTATACAAAAGCCATTGAAGCAAATCCTGATTATATTGAAGCCTATCTAAACCGAGGAGAAATGTATTATTACGTAAATGAACACGAAAAGGCTCTAGCTGACTTTGATAAGGTAATTGAGCTTAATCCGAAAGAAGATAAAGCTTATTATTTTAAAGGCCTATTGCTTAATGATGACGGTAACTATAATAATGCTATTGAAAACTTAAATACTGCGATAAGCTTAAACGATAAAGATTATGAATATTACGAAACCAGAAGTAAAATTTATGGATATCTTAAAATATATGATAAAGCTCTTGATAATATAAACGCTGCAATTAAATTAAATTCCAATAGTGCAAGTTTATATATGCAAAAAGGATTATTATATTGCAATATTAATAAATATACTGAGGCTATAAAAGAATATGAGAAATCAATTCAAATCGATCCTAATTATGTACTGTCTTATAAAGGTTTAATATTTATATATGGAATTCTGGAAGATAACGATAAAACTTTTAGTCTACTTAATAAAGTAATAAAAATTAAACCGGATGAAATTCTATATAGAACTAGAGGTTGGATTTTTTTTAATCTTAAAGAATATGAAAAAGCTATGGCTGATTATAATAGAGCTATCACTTTAAATCCTTCTGACGTTCTCTCATATTATGCACGCGGACTAACTTATCTTGAACTTAAATTATATAAAAAAGCAATAGCTGAATTTGATATGGCTATTAAATTCTCTATCGAAGATACACTCCAAATACGAGAAGATGCCATAAAGTATAAACAGCAAGCCTATGAAGCTTTGATTGAAATGGGAGAAAAGAAATAAACGGAGAGTTAAAAGATGAAATCTAAAAACAGGCATTTTATCACAATCCTATTTTTATTAATCTTAATCTACGGCTGTAAAACAACAAATAGCGATACAAGTAAAAAACAAAATTACAGCCAAGCCGAATATTTTAACATTGCAGGAAACAGTGCAAAAGAAAAAAAAGATATACCAAGAGCAGTAACCTATTACACAAAGGCTATTGAGGCAGATCCTATTTATGCCGAAGCCTATCTAAACAGAGGAGAAGCATATGTTTATCTGGGTGAACACGAAAAAGCCCTAGCCGATTTTGATAAGGCAATTGAGCTTAATCCTCAATCAGATAAAGCCTATTATTGGAAAGCCGTCTTTTTTGTATACTCAAAGCAAGAGAATAAAGCTCTTGAAAATTTAAATAAATCAATAGAACTTAATGATAAAAACTATAAATATTATGAAACCAGAAGCAGGTTATATATACACTTTAATGAATTTGAAAAGGCTCTTGAAAATGTAAATGCCGCAATTAAATTAAATCCGAAATCTGCAGAACTATATGATTTGCGCGGATCATTTTACATAGAGCTAAAACGCTATAATGATGCAATAAATTCTGCGAACGAGGCCATTTCATTAGATCCTAACTATATGCAAGCATATTATGGACTAATTTTAGCCTATATGTCTGCAAATAAACATAATGAAGCATTTGAAGCTATCAATGAAACAATTAAACTAAAGCCTCCATACATAGATATGTTATATGGGTTTAGAGCCAGCTTATTTTCACTACAAGGCCGATATAAAGAAGCTATTGAAGACTGCAATACCAGTATAAAAATAAATTTACATAATGCGATTGTATACAATATTAGAAGAACGGCTTACTTAGCTCTAAAAGAATATAAAAAAGCAATTGAAGACTTTGATATGGCTATCAAATTGGATCCGGACAATATTGATAAAATTAAAGAAGATGCCATAGAATACAAAAAACAAGCATACGAAGCCTTGGCTGAAATGGAAGGAAAAAAATAACCGGAGAGGCGCAAATGAAATCTAAAAATAGACTTTTTATTACAATCATATTTTTATTAATCTTAATCTACGGCTGTAAAACAACAGATAACAATACAACCGATACAAGTAAAAATCAAAACTATAGTCAAGCCGAGTATTTTAACATTGCAGGGAACACTGCAAAAGAAAAAAAAGACGGAACAAGGGCTATATATTATTATACAAAAGCCATTGAAACAGACCCGGCTTATATTGAAGCCTATCTAAACCGCGGAGAAGCATATGTTTATCTGGGTGAACACGAAAAAGCCCTAGCCGATTTTGATAAGGCAATTGAGCTTAATCCTCAATCAGATAAAGCCTATTATTGGAAAGCCGTCTTTTTTGTATACTCAAAGCAAGAGAATAAAGCTCTTGAAAATTTAAATAAATCAATAGAACTTAATGATAAAAACTATAAATATTACGAAACCAGAAGCAGGTTATATATACACTTTAATGAATTTGAAAAAGCTCTTGAAAATGTAAATGCCGCAATTAAATTAAATCCGAAATCTGCAGAACTATATGATTTGCGCGGATCATTTTACATAGAGCTAAAACGCTATGATGATGCAATAAATGATGCCAAAACAGCCATTGCATTAGATTCTAACTATTTGCAGGCATATCATGGATTGATTTTAGCCTATATGTTTGCAGATAAACATAATGAAGCATTTAAAGCTATCAATGAAACAATTAAACTAAAACCTCCATACATAGATATGTTATACGGATTCCGTGCAAACATATTTTTATTGAGAAACCAATATAAAGAAGCTATTGAAGACTGTAACGCCAGTATAAAAATAAATTCTCATAATGCCGCAGTCTACTATATCAGAGGAGAATCTTATTTGGCTCTAAAAGAATACAAAAAAGCAATAGAAGATTTTGATAAGGCTATTAAATTGGCTCCGGATGATGATTATTACGTAGTCAGAAGCAATGCTTATAAGCAAGTCCATGAATATGAAAAATCTCTTGAAGATATAAATACCGCAATTAAATTAAATTCGAAATCTGCAAAACTATATGATTTACGCGGATCATTTTACATAGAGCTAAAACGATATGATGACGCAATAAAAGATGCTAAAATAGCCATTTCATTAGATTCTAACTATATGCAGGCATATTATGGACTAATCTTGGCCTATATGTTTGCAAATAAATATGATGAAGCATTTACAGCCATAAACAAGACAATTAAACTAAAACCTCCATACATAGATATGTTATATCGATTTCGTGCCAGCTTATTTTCATTACAAGGCCGGTATAAAGAAGCTATTGAAGACTGCAACGCCAGTATAAAAATAAATTCCGATAATGCTGTTGTCTATAATATTAGAGGACAATGTTATCTGGTACTCAAAGAATACAAAAAAGCTATAGAAGACTTTGATAGAGCTATTGAATTGGATCCGGACAATATCGATAAAGTTAAACAAGATGCCATCGAATACAAACCAAAAGCCTACGAAGCCTTGGCTGAAATGGGAGAAAAAAAATAAAAGGTAACTTTAAAAATGCAATCTAAAAATAAATTTTTTATCACCATTATATTTTTATTAATCTTAATCTACGGCTGTAAAACAACCGATACAAGTAAAAATCAAAGCTACAGTCAAGCCGAGTATTTTAACATTGCAGGGAACACTGCAAAAGAAAAAAAAGACGGAACAAGGGCTATATACTATTATACAAAAGCAATTGAAACAGACCCGGCTTATATTGAAGCCTATCTAAACCGAGGAGAAATGTATTATTACGTAAATGAACACGAAAAGGCTCTAGCTGACTTTGATAAGGTAATTGAGCTTAATCCGAAAGAAGATAAAGCTTATTATTTTAAAGGCCTATTGCTTAATGATGACGGTAACTATAATAATGCTATTGAAAACTTAAATACTGCGATAAGCTTAAACGATAAAGATTATGAATATTACGAAACCAGAAGTACTGCTTATGAACAAATCAATGAATATGAAAAAGCTTTTGAGGATATAAATACCGCAATTAAATTAAATCAGAAATCTGCAAAACTATACAATTTAAGAGGGAGATTGCACGAACATTTTGAAAGAACTGATGATGCAATAAACGACTTTAAAATAGCTATTAAATTGGATCCTAATGATATATGGCCATACAATGGGCTCCTTTTTATATATATAGAAACAAAGAAACATAATGAAGCATTTGAAATTGTCAATAAGATGATAAAAATGAAGCCTTCATGGATAGGTATATTATATGGAATACGAGGCCTCTTATTTTCATTTCGAGGCCAGTATAAAGAAGCTGTAGAAGACTGTAATACCGGGATAAGAATGTATCCCCAAAATGCCTCTCTATACAATATTCGAGGAAAAATTTATTTTGATCTCAAAGAATATAAAAAGGCAATAGAGGACTTTGATATGGCTATTAAATTTGCTTTAGAAAGCCAAAATACAGAAAAACAAGATGCCATCGAATACAAAAAACAAGCATACGAAGCTCTAGCTGAAATGGGAGAAAAATAAAAAACTTTATATTGACAAAAAAAGATTCATATTTTATCATATTATTAGGGAGGCTTTATGATGAAAAACAATTCAAACATAAAAAATCAAAAATCAGAATATTAACCATTGAAGAACTATATATGATAAACGGCCGAAGGAACAAACTCAAAGCAAAGATAAGGAAGCAAGCGATAACTATGACAGACAAGAAGATACAATATATGAGGATGAAAAAAGTATAAAATATGGTCATGATAAAAAAAAAGAAAATAAAAATGTCAGCACTAAAACTATAGGCACTGTGGATAATCAATCACATAATAAAAAAAACAAAATAGATGGTAAACAAAATTTTGCAAAGTCAAATATACATGAAAAAACAGGCGGAATATTTGAGAATATGCTTTTAAAAATTTTTAATCCGCCTGAATACGAGAGGCGTCTTATGATTCGCAGAGCCGCGGCTAATGATATTCACAGTAGACAACATAATATGTTATCAGAAACATTGGAAAATATTCCTCAAACAATATGGTATGGTGCCACAGAGTGGCATTATGAAATGCGTGATAAATTAAATAAATATGATACTTCAATATACACGCATAAGATTATTTTAGATGAACAAATGGAATGGAGGAGAGAAACCCGTGACATATTTCATCAAGATGGTATTGAGCCAAAAGAAAGGAAATATTGTCATCCGAACGGATGGGAAGTTGTTTATGATGGAAAATCGCTTGCAGACCAAAATCCAAGAGTAGTTACCGATGATAAAATACGTGGAACCTATAACTATATTGATCCTGGAGCTCCTCCCGAAAATTGGTATGATGTACCCAGGTGGACTGAGTATGCCGCAAGAGGGATAGTGCATACTGTAGTAGATATCGTGCCTTATTGAATTTTAGGTAATTCCCGCAAGTAGGAGATATTAAATGAAATCTTTTTTTATATTTTTACTGGTACTGATCATTTTATTTAATATAGTATTATGGCATAAAACAAATGTCAGTGTAGACTTTATTCATGAATATTATAAAGAATTTAAACAGTTTATAGAGACAGGAGAAAAAGCAGCTGTTCTTGAAAAATATACAAAAGACGGTTTTTTATTTTTTTGTGATTTAAAACACGCAATAGAGCTTTATTATTTTGAAATGGAATCTCCTTCAATGATCTTAATAAAAGTTTTTACAGATCGAGATGATATAGAAGCTATACATATCAAACATTGGACACTAATAATTGAAGACATTGGAGTGGAACTACATTCTGAAAATATTTTAGAAAGTAAGCCGGGGTATATAAATTTTAAAGAGAACTTTGATCGGACGGTATATAAAAATACTCCGCTAAATATTTATGACGATAGACCCGGCACAAAATATGGATGGTCAAGCAGGTTTTTACTTGGGAAATTTCTACCTGACACTATAAACAAAGAAAAAGATTTAAAACGTTTTAGGAAGATAAAAGAAGTAAAATTCATTACTGTTTTTGAGTATAAAGTAAATAACGAAATCCGTGAAATCAATATCACAAGTATTTATAGACCCAAGGTAAGAGTGAGTTCGGCTTTTTGGGACAAATGGATGAGCGTATAAGAAATTATTAAATTTAGTGCTGCAATGTAAGAATGGAATATTAATGGAAACGATAATGAGAAATAAAAAAATATATTTTATAACAATCTCATTCTTATTTATCCTAATCTTAATTTGTAGCTGTAAAACGACAGATACAGATAAAAAACAAAACTACAGTCAGGCAGAATATTTTAACATAGCAGGAAACAGGGCAAAAAAAACGGTACAAGGGCTATATACTATTATACAAAAGCCATTGAAGCAGACCCGGCTTATGTCGAAGCCTATCTAAATCGCGGAGAAATGTATTATTATGTACATGAAGGCGAAAAAGCTCTAGCCGATTTTTTAATCCCTCCTAATATTTGCTCTTTAATAAAATGAACTCTTTTAAAGCATCATTCCATTGATAATCATCTATCCATTCACCATTCCCCGACTTATCTTTTATTATAATCATTTTTTTATACCAATCAACAGATACTATATCGTAACGATCACCATATACATAATCAGTAACAAAAGATCCATCATTATATTCAACCATTAATAGCCCGCCGCCTTCTATACTAAAAAAAGCAGCAATATATATTTCATTTATTCCATTTTGATTAAAGTCGGCTATCCACCCTTGTGAAAATTTAAACCCGAAATCTTTCACTTCAGAAAGTTTATCATTACTAAGACCCGGATAAAAAAAACCGCCGGAATTACTAATATAGTAGTCACTTATTATCTTGCCTTCAGAAACTACAAAACATCTCACTCTTTTTATAAATTGATCATATATTTCCGGATCAGGATCATCTTCATAAAACATAACAAAGTATTCATCATATCCTGAGTTTGTAAAGTTCCCCTTTACATAATCAAGGATTTTCATATCATACTGTTTATATCCTATAGTTTTGACTCCCGTATCCCAATCTGTATGGACAACTTCCTTAAATAAAGGATATTGTGTGTTTTCGTAATCTTCAAACAGTTTTATCATTTCATCTTTTTTTTCATCGTTTTCCATACTATATACAGAACCGTGTACTTGGTTTTCTATAAGCTCTTCATTTATTCTTCCCATGTTGTTCTCACTTAAAAGATTATAAGAGAGAGGAAGATACATCTGTTCAATGTTGTACCACTTATAGGTAACCTGATAATCAAGAGTTCCTCCGTTTTGAGTAGGCGCTTTATATTTACAATAGCAAAATTCACCATCTTTTTTTATCTCATAAAAATGAATAAACTCAAGGTTATCTGCCGGACTATACAATACCGGAGCCTTTTGCTGTGCCAATTCATCAATAGTAATACCTGTAGGGAATTTATAGTCTAGGATTTTTTCTTTCTTATCAAGTTCAGTTCTAAGCTGCTTGAGCGTTTCTTCATATGCTTCACTTTTTTCATATTTTTCTTCTAATTCCTTAATTTGTTCAGGACTCTTCACGTGCGTGTTATATTCGGGCTTTGATAAAAATTCATTTTCTTTTGGTTCAATTTTTACAACTGTTTCTGATTTTGTCTCTACAGACTTTTTTTCTTCCGCAGGTTCTTTAACATCTTTAGAACACGAAAAGATAAAAGCCGCTAATATTAAGATAAAAATAAGTTTTAATTTGTTACTTTGCATTAAGGCATTCTCCATAGCTCATATGTTTTTTTCAAGAGCACATATTTTTGTAAATCTTCATCCCAGGAAAAAACTGAAACAAATTTATCGGAATCTACATTTTCATTTTCATAGTTCTTTGATTTCATATAAATTCTTTTTTGTTCCCAATCTACATAACTCAGATTATAACTATCCGGGCAAACATAATTGGTTTTAAAACCATCTTTATCAAATTCCACAAATAATAAAAAATTATGATCTTTATATTTATTATTCTCATCATAATAACCATACTCACAGAAAAAATATATTTCATTTACTCCGTTTTGATTAAAGTCAGCAACCCGGCAGCAACACCATGGATAACCTGAGCCAATACTAAATCCGAAATTTTCTGCTTTAAACTTGGGAGAGAAATAAATATCTTTAACATGTAAAATATATTCTTTAGCTATCCTATACTTAGGCACTATAAATATTTTTACTTCACTTATATAAGTGCCAAAAGTCGTACTGTCTCCATCTTCGAGATGAAATAGCACCAAATACTCGTCACTACCGGAATCCGTAAAATTACCTTCCGCACAGAACAAGACGGTAGACCATAAATCATCATATTCTAAGGGATGATTTTCAGCTTCATATTCTACAAAATAATCAGCTATGCTACCGTAACTGTAAATATCTGTTAGATTCCCAATAATTTGTTTTTCTATTATTTCTTTATCTACATTGCCGATATTGACTTGACTTATAAGTTCAATTTCTGAAACATAATAAGCATGCCCCGCCTGATCTTCTTTATAAGTAATTTTATATTCAAGTATTTTTGTATCTTTTTTCTTATAATATATCTCACCTTCCCTTTTTTCTTCGTCGAATGTTATATTAACAATTCCAGCTTTGTCAAAAAAATTATCCTCAATTTTTATATTAGAAAATATATTAACATTACGGTTAGGCCAAATTGATTCTCTTTTATTATATATTTCTTCTATAAGCTTATCAATTTTTTCTTGATGAATTTTAATTTCGCTTTGTTTTTTTTCTTCGATAATTTGCTCAGGCGTTTTTTCAAGTTCAGGCAGTATAACTTTTGCCTTAGATGCACTTTCTGTTGTTTTATTCTTAGCAAAATTTTTTTGTTTTTGTGTATTCTCGCTATTACATGAAAATAAAAAAGCTAAAAAAATTAAGCCTGCCAGTAACTTTAGTTTGTTTCTGTTCAATTTTTTCCTCCGTATAATAAACTTAAAATATTCTAACTGAAATTTAAATAAATATTCAATTAGTATTTTTTATATTCATATATCCTTTTAAAAAGAATATATTCTTTTAACTCCTCACTCCATACAAATGTGTATATCTCTGCTTTCCATTCGTTAAAGCCTTTAACAGAGCTGGATTTAGTATTCACTGTTATCATTTTTGTATTCCAATTAAAAATTTATTTTGTATCAGCCTTCCAAATGCCTGTCCATTCACCTTCCGGTTTTTGTAAAATAAGACTCTTACATTTTTCTGCATAGTGCTTTGAAGGCGGATCTAAATCTTCCGTTTGAGAAAAAATATTTAAAGCTTCTTTAAAATTTCCGGCATAGAATTCTTTTAAGCCCCTGTCAAAGGAATCAATAAAGGCTTTTTTTTCGTTATAAGTTTTTTCGTCCATGACTTCATAAACAACTACGGGTTCGGATTTTCCTACAACTGCCGCACGGGCAAGCTCTCTAAATTTTAGAACAGTGCCGCTTTCTTCGGCTTGTTTTTTTGCTGCCTCCGCGCACATTGTGTAAGAACCGAATTGCTTATTTAAACCTTCCAAACGGGCGGCCAAGTTTACGGAATCACCCAGCATTGTATAATCGAAACGGCTTACCGAGCCCATGTTGCCGACGATAGCAAACCCCGTATTAAGCCCTATTCTCATTTTAAACGGTCTGCCTTGAGCCCTCTTTTCAAAATCGGCACGCCTTTCTTCAAGTTTCTTTTGACAAGCCCAAGCCGCTTCTAAGGCAGAACGGGCATGATACTCCACTCGTGCAGGAGCATTCCAAAAAGCGATGATAGCATCCCCTTCATACTTGTCGATTGTCCCGCCAGAATCCAAAATAATTTTACTCATATCCGAAAGATAATCGTTTAAAAGTTCGGTCAGGGCTTCGGGGCTTAAGTTCTCCGAGATTGAAGTAAAACCTTGCAAATCCGAAAAAAAGATTGATATTTCTTTACGCTCCCCGCCGAGCTTTAATTGAGACGGGTCTGCTATCAGCTGCTCAATAACGGCAGGGCTTAAATATTGCTTAAAAGCGTTTTTTAAATAACGTCTTTGTTTTCCCTCGACAATATAACTTACTGCAAGGGAGGCAACAAAGGATAATGAAATACCTGTAAGCACCGAGGCTATAGGTATAGCAATTCCAAAACGGAATAAATAATATGAGATAAAAAGATAGAGGGCAACAAAAAGCAAAAAGCTCACAGCATTCACAATTATCGAAATAGTTCTCGATTTTATTTTTTCTGCAAAAATCCCGAATAATGCGGCAAGAATAATACAAATAAAAATAATTAAAATATTAATCGGATAAGATGTTTCTATAATCGTTTGACCCGAAAGAATATTATCTAAAAGAGTTATATGAACACCTACCCCGGGATAGGAAGCTGAAACCGGCGTTTGACAAATATCGAAAAGCCCCGGAGCATAGAGTCCGAAAAAAACATACATGTCTTTAAAGTCTTCCGGATCTAATTCACTTTCCCTTCCTGCCCTTATATCGGCTTGAGCCTTTAAAATATCTCCGGCACTATATGGAATATAATCATCAATACTTTTTGTAAAGCGGAGATTAAGCGTTGCAGGGAATTCCGCATCTTCATTCCCTCCTACAAAATAAGAAGCAACTCCCAAAGTAGGGATCTTATAATTCTTCCATGGATAAAAGAGCCGTGCCCGCCTGATAGTTCCGTCGGAATCGGGAAGACTGTTTACATTTCCTATAAGGCCGGCAGATGAAGCAATTTCGTCTATAGGAAAAATACCTGGCAAGTCCTCAGAAGAAGCGAATCCGCTTTTATTAAAAAAAGTTTCATCTATCGGTTCCGGTTTAGGAGCAGCGCCAGGCCAGTCTTCGGTATTTCCTTGAACGCTATCAAAAAAAACGGTTTGAATAACTATGCCGCTTTCTTTTGAAGAGTCTGCAAATTTTTTATCATCATCAGCCCCATAAGAAGAAGGTTCGGTAAAAAGCATATCAAAGGCTACCGACCTTGCTCCCCCGCTGGAAAAAAAATCGACTATCTCGGCATAGGCTTCACGCGGCCAAGGCCACTTCCAGCCCCTTTCTGAAGCGGCATAGTTTAAACCTTTTTGATCTACTAAAACTAAAACAATTTCATCGGAAGGAGAAAAATAAGAAGCAGTCCTATTCATTCTATCATCATAAAAAAAATATTCTGCCTGTTTAAAAACTCCTAAATAAATAAAAAAAAGTAAAATGAAAAAAATCGGAATGGAAATAAAAAAGAATCTTTGTATTTTCTTCATAAATTTCTTCTTTTTGCTTAATTTAGTTTATTTTTTTTATAACGGTTAAGCCTCTCGGAACGGTTATAGTCGCCTGCAAGCTTTTTTGATTCCTTTCCTACGGATTTTATACGGGAAACAGCTGAAGGATGAGTTTTTCCAAAACCTCTGTGGTCATTCTTTTGTTTTTCACTCATCATTCTAAGCATTTCGGTCATAGCATTGGGATCATATCCGGCCTTTGCCATTAGGTTTACGGCAAAACGGTCAGCATCATATTCTTGACTTTTAGAATAACCTGAATTTACCAAGGTTGTTACGATTTCTTTTGAAGCATCTTCTAAGAATTTAAGGTCTGCTTTTTTTTCGACACCTACGGCCATTGTTGCCGAACTTTCTACAGCGGCAGCAGTAATTCTATTAGTCTTAATGGCTCCTATACCGTGCTTTAACTGAATGTGTCCAAGCTCATGGGCTATTACACCTGCAAGGGCATCTTCAGAATCCGTACAAGACAAGAGCCCCTTGGTAATCAGAATATGCCCGCCGGGCGTTGCAAAGGCGTTTATTTCGTCCGTATCCAATATCGCAACATGATAGCCGTTATAGGATTCAGGCACATCGGAATTCAAAACCAAGGTCATACAAATCAAGTTAAGATATTTTTCCAGCTGTTTATTTCTGTAAAGTTTATAGTTGCTTAATATTATAGAAGCTACTTCACGGCCTATATAATATTCCTCTTCATTTTGAATAGGTTTTGAGGCTTCTACAATCGGGGCTGCAGCATCAACAACATTTTTTGTAAAAGCAACAGGATCATTTAGACTTCCCAATAGGGCACAAGATAGAACCGTTACCGTTATTAAACTTATAATTAAAAATAATTCGAATTTCTTTTTCATTATTCACCGTCCTTCAATAAACCTTCCTTAATAAACAATTGCAAATCATTTTGGCTTATCTTTATAGCTTCAACGCTGTCAACTGCCTCATAATTTTTTTTACCTGATGCCGAAAATTCGGAACCCGAGCCTTCAGTCAAGCCCTTTCCTGCAAGAGCCAATTCCTTTGCTTCAGCCGAAGTTTTTTTATCAAAAGACCCTACTATTTTTTTCCTTGTAAGATTTGCCGTTGGAAGCCATCCTACAAGGTCAGGGTTTGAAACGGGAGAAACTTTCATCCACTTTCCTTTTTCTTCTAAAAGATATACTTGTTCCCCATACCTTACCATCATAACATTTTTAGCAAAAAAACCTGCATCCGATTTTATCCAAGTTTCTTTTATATTCACATACATTTTTTTAGAAGACTTTTCGGCTGTCAATATTCCAAAAACCGCAAAAAACATAAGCAAACATATTATAGTAGATTTTTTCATAAAACCTCCCTTTTAAAAATAATACCACAAAAAAAGCCTCTTGTCCAGTTTTCGCACTAAAAGTTTTAGTAAACGGATAAAAAACTTATAATTCGAATGATGTCAATTCGAATGATTGACTTTTTTCTTAAATAATAGTAGAATGAGTCTATGATATTTCCATTAGAAGAACTCATCGAGTTTGATGACAATATTTACGAGATTACATGCGCATCGACAAGAAGGGCCTATCAGCTGGCTAAAATCCAAGAGCCTAATGCCGAAAAAAGCGGAGATAAGGTTGTTTCGGCCGGAGCAAGGCAAATTTTTACCGGTGAAGTAAACTATCAGATAGAGCGTCACCCCGAATTCAACTAAAATTTCTGCTTCAAAAGTTTGCGTGGTTTCCGTATTGATTTTTTTCGGAGCGACGGCTTCGGGAAAGACAAGCTTAGCCTCCGAAATATTTTCTTATAAACATTCAAAGAATTTCTCAAAAGAAGGCGGAATTTCGGCTCTTTCAGCTTGTGCCGAAATTATAAGTGCCGACTCGGTTCAGGTGTATAAACACCTGCATATCGGCTCGGCTTCTCCTTCCAAAGAAGAATTGGAAGACCTTCCTCATCACTTGATCGCTATAAAAGAGCCTTCCGAAGAATTCTCTGCAGCCGATTTTGTAAAGTCGGCCGATAAACTTTGCCCCGAAATATATAATCGTGGAAAACTTCCTGTTTTAATGGGGGGTACGGCCTTTTTCTTAAAGAATTTTCTATACGGCCTTCCCGTTACGCCCACAGCCGACCCTAAAATCCGTGAGCATTTTCAAACGCGGGCAAAAGAAGAAGGAGCCGGCGTTCTTTTGGAAGAGCTAAAAAAAATAGACCCCCAGACGGCGGGAAGGCTCCATGTCCATGACGAATATAGAATAATAAGGGCTCACGAAGTTTTTGCCGCCTCAGGGAAGCCTTTAAGCTCTTTTACCCTCCCCGAAAACCCAAGAGAACAATACGAGTTTTTTATCTTAAGCATAGAAAGACCCCGCTCTCTCTTATACGAAAGAATCGAAAAGAGGGTCGATGCTATGTTTGAAGACGGCCTATATAATGAAGTAAAAAAACTTTATGAGATGGGATATACAAGCGAAAGCTCCGGACTTAAAGCCATAGGCTACAGGGAATTTTTCGATGAAAATAACCACTTAAAACCCGAATCGGACTTGGAGGAAGTCTCAGCCCTTATAAAAAGGAATACCAAGCACTACGCCAAGCGTCAAGAAACCTTTTTTAAAACAATCCCCGATGTTCACCGCTATTTTATAGAAGATAAGGCTGAAATATCAAGGCTTTATAAGGATATTTGCGGATTTTTCAAAGAGCATTCGTTGGGCAGTTTTTAACACATTCCATACACAAAATACACTCGGTTCCATTTTTTCTCTTCCTTGAATTGTCCGTTACATCAACATCCATCGGACACACTCGTTTGCATTTATCACAGGATACACATTTGTCCTTTTTACATTTTATTCTAACGAGAGAAAAATAGCTCATTGGCTTCAAAAATACTGTTATCGGACAAATGTATTTGCAAAATGCACGATTATCCTTAAAAGCAAAAGCAAGAGCAATTCCTAAGGAGTAATAAAGCACATTGCCGGCAATAAAAGCCCAAAACATAATGCGCTCTATATTCCCCGCTTTCGCAAGGAATAGTAGTGATACGAATATAAAAGATAAGATAAATACTATATACCTTATCCATTCTATTTTTTTTCTTGCTCCTCGAGGTGTTTTATATGGTAGGAAATCTAAGACCATTGCTGTCCAACAAGCATATCCACACCAGCCGCGCCCGAATATCAACGGGCCGAATATCTTAGCTACGGCATAATGAATCGTTGCCGCTTCAAATACCCCTGTAAAAAGATAATACCAAAATCCTTCAATCTGCATATTTTCATTACATAGCAGCCCTAGATAGATAAGCATATACAATCCCACAAGTAATTGAACAATATTCCTTGCATATTTGTACTTAACTGCCATTAGGAGAAGCCCCAGAGAAATTGATATACCTATATAGCTAAAGTTAATCAAGTAAAAAATATTATCCTTTGCCAACCACAACGTAACAGCTATTATCTCAAATGTAAAAAACATTATGGCCGGAAAGGTCAGCTTTCGTAATTGCTTCATTTTATTACCACCATAAATTTATAAGAATATTTACAGTTTAATCTTATATCCGAACTCATATAAGACAAAACCATCGTCAAACTTTTTTTCTTTCTCCTAATTATAGTATATTTTTAGGAGATTGTTAAGCATTTAGGCAGTTATCTCACTCATAGAGATTAAAAACTTAGGGAAAACTTATTGAGCGTCGCTTTCCTCACCTTCAGCCTCTTCTTTAGGAGGCGGCGTTTTATCTTTTTGAGGCTTAGATTTTTCCTTTTTTATTTTAAAACTTCTAGGCTTTTTCTTATAACTCATCACATAAAAAATAAAACTTAAGATAAGACCGCAAACAATGGTTACACCGATGACCGTAGGCGAAAGTAAAACATTTTTTATAACATAAAAAAAACCGGGCGAATTCATACTCTTTTATCGGAAAAACGTGTAAAAATTTTTAGAGGCTTCTCCTATTACTGCTTGTCAAGATGGGAGAGCTTTCTATCTCTGCTTGAACTTGTGCATTTTTTGTATATCTACTATTTTCTTACATAAAAAGTCGCTTTACCTTTTCCATACCGCTCAATATACCCCTCCTCTATTAATCGTTTAAGCATATTTTCAATTGTAGCCTTACCGACACTTGGGACTAATTCCGTCATCTCTTTTTTTGTAAATTTACCTATTTTTCTGTCTACTGCACCCCTTACCAATTCAAGAGTCGGCATCTTTTCATCTACATAATCTACTCGTTCCTCAAAATCAATATATGCAGCTAATATTGTTCTAAGAAGATATTTTATAAACGGTACCGGATTTTCTTTGTTTTCATGCCAACCAATCCCGCTTTTTTCTAAAGCTATATAGTAACTCTCTTTATTTTTTTCTATTTTGCTTTCCAGACTGATATATCTCCCAATGACATAACCTTGTCTGTATAGTAAAAGAGTGGTTAATAATCGGCTCATTCTCCCGTTCCCATCATTAAAAGGATGGATACAAAGAAAATCATGGATAAAAATTGGAATTAAAAGTAAGGCGTCCACCGCTTTTTTATCAAGGGCATTATTTAATTCAGCACAAATTTGCAAAACAGCTTCAGGAGTTTCATATGGGGATAAAGGCTTAAATCTTTCTACAACATTCCCAAATTCATCCTTTTCCACAATAGAGTTTTGTGTATTTTTATACCGGCCGCCAATTCCTTTTTCGCTATATTTATATAAATCTCGATGCAGTTGTAAAATGTAATTATGGTTTATGGAGATATATTCATAACTTTCATGAATCGTATTTAGCACATCCCTATAACCTAATATTTCTTCTTCATCTCTATTTTTAGGTGCCGTTTTTTGATTCATGAGCTCCTTTATCCTAACGGCTGTAGTAACAATCCCTTCTATTTTGTTGGAGTCTTCTACACTTTGAATTTTAGCAATTTCTACTAATTTATCCAAAACTGCGGGCTTGCGTTTCAAAAAAAGCTCCTGTTTTCCCTTATGCTCATGGATTTGTGTTAAAAGATTTATAATTTCAATATCCCATGTTTCTCTTTCGAAATTTTCATAATTAAATCTTCTCATTCGCCTACCTCTTTTTCTTTCGCCTAATTATAGCATATTTTTAGGAGATTGTTAAGCGTATTTTGAGGAAAAAGCCTTTTATTTGGGAAATAAAAATAAATTTGAAAAAAAGTTAAAAAAAACTTGACTTTTAATCAAAAGAGGCTTAGAATGTATGCATGGAATTTAAAGATGCATTAAAACCCGATTCTGTAGATTTAAAGGATGTTATCACTCCTGAAACCATAAATCTGCACTTAAAAGGGACTACAAAAGAAGCTATTATTGACGAGTTACTTGATACGCTTGTAAAAGCCGGAAAAGTAAAGGACAAGGTTGCTACCAAGGCTTGTGTTTTAGATAGGGAACGTAAGATGTCTACCGGTATGAAGCACGGAATAGCTATACCTCACGGAAAGACGGATTCTGTAAGCGATCTCGTAGCCTGCATAGGTATTGCAGATAATCCCGTAGACTTTGATTCTTTGGATCAAGAACCTGCCCGAATATTTATTATGACTCTTTCTCCTCTTGATAAAACAGGTCCTCACTTGCAGTTCCTTGCACAGATCAGCTTATTATTTAAAAGTGCAGAAAAAAGAGAAGAACTCTTACGTGCTGCAAATGAAAAAGCCGTCATAAAGCTTTTAATGGAAAGCGACGAAGAGTAACAGGTTAAAGAGCTTTAAAGAATGGCCTGTGCTGAGCTCTGCACAGGCCGTTATTTTTTGCTTAGCTTATTTTTTAGTCCATGAATCTCTATACCGGTTGACAAATTAACGAATTTATCACATATTATTAGCATGGCCGATAAAAAAGAGAGTTTTTTCCAAAAAATAATAGGTTTGTTTATATCCTCGGAGAGTCCTGAAGCCTTAAAAAGGCGCAAGCTAAAGGATATTGCAAAACAAATAGGAAAAACCAGATACAGTAAATGGTATAAATCAGGCTCTCAAGAAGTACTGCCTCAGGCAGCACAATTTTTTTACAATATATATAAGGTCGTAGGCCCTGCCCGTCCGCTTTTAGCAGGAGCGGCGTCCTCAAAAGTTCTAAAAAATGTTACCGTAGAAAATTCTCTTTCGGACAAACAAAAAAAACTTCTTGAACATCTTTCCGAAGAGTCAATCATAGAACAATCAAAAAGCTCAAATGCGGATGCCCTTGCCGAAAAGGTAAAAAATGAACTGAAAACCTTTATAGGGGAATTTGATTCCAATCAGACACAAAAAATAGATTTAATTTACCAGCATCTTGATGCCTTTATTCACTTTGTGCTTTTTGACTATTATTTTTTACTTAGAAAATTCGATTCCAACTTTATTGAAAATAATTTTAACTATACTCCCAATTTTCAGGCAATAAGAGGAGAATATATTGCCGAAGACTTAAAAGATTTTGCATCGGTTTTTTACCAACTAAGTATAGATACCGATTGGAACATTATCTTTGAGATAATAAAAACTTATAAAAACATTCAGCCGGTTCACCCAGGTCAATGGAAAAAACTGTTAGGGGTCTTAGGCGATCTTCGCCGTTCAAAAGCCCTCGAGTATATTATTCAGCATATTACTGAGGACATAATTTACACGGTTGAAACAACCCCTTTCACCGAAAAAGTAACCGATACCTATGTTTCGCAAATTAAAGCAAACACTCAAAATGTTATAAAAAAACTCATAGAGGAGCAGCGGTCTTCAAAGGTTGCAGTTTTAATAGCCAAAATATTCGGAGAGCAAGTCATTTCAGGAATGAAAAACTACACCATCGATGCAAACACGGCTTTTTTAAAAAGGGGCCTGTCCGGATATATTTATGCCGAAGAAATGAGCTATCTAAAATCTTTTTTAATAGAATATGTAAAGACGGATATTCGGGCACTGTGCGATCTTTTTTTAGTAAGAGGAAACTGGGGCGGCTTTGCAGGAACTACAGCCGACTTCTCAAACAGCTTTCATGCAATTATACAGGTTGCCTCAAAAACAGTGGAATTTGATGATAAACTTTCCGAAGTCTCGGATATAGGCGTAAAATTCAGAACCCTCCTTTCCAGAATGGAAAGAGAAAAGGAAGCCGGAAGACAAGCTGCAAAACTTTTAAACGATGTAAACGAAACCGCTCTAAAACTTATAAATATTTCATTAAAACATATAATAGTCATAGGCAACAACTTTAAGACAATCATAGCCGATTACGACAAGCCCCGCCGCGAATTGATACAAAACTGGAAAGAAATTGAACAGCATTCGGAAAGGCCCATAAGAGAATGGCTGGTCGAAGCCTACAAAAAAATCTACGACTTTATCATGTTAATGCAGCTTTTTATCAAAAAAGAATAAAAAAGCTCGAAAAACTTCAGCTTTTCGAGCTTTTTCTTAAGGTTATTTACCTTTTAAAAATTCGTTTTTTCATTATACCATAGTTGTAGGCTGCCCCGTAGCGTCCAGAGCATCACGCCACAATGAACTTTCAGGGTTTACATGCTTTCTTTCTGCGACAATTTGTTCAATCGGTAAGTGTACGAATTTATTGTTTACAAGACCGATTAGGGTTCTGGTTTTTCCTGCCATAGCAGCATGAACGGCATTGTTTCCTAAACGTTCACAATAAACCGAGTCTATTGGAGCTGCAATTGAAGAGCGAATCTGATAACTGGGGTCGATGTATTTTAAGTTTATGTGCATGCCTATCTTTTCAAAATAGTCGGTTATTTCTTTTTTTAAAAACAAGCCTATATCCGCAAGTTTTTTGTTTCCGGAGGCATCAGTGCCTTCTTCAATATTCATTAAATGCTGTCCGGCACCTTCGGCTGCAACAATTAGGGCGTAACCGTTTTCAATAAGCTTTTTTTCCAAAAGCTTTAAAAAGCCGTTTTCGCCTTTTAATTCAAAGCGGACTTCGGGAATAAGAACAAAGTGAGCTTCATGGCAGGCAATAGCCGTATGGGTTGCTATAAATCCTGATTCCCTTCCCATGAGTTTTACCAAACCTATACCGTTAATTTGAGAGCTGGCTTCCATATTGGCGGCAGCTACCGATTCGGTAGCCTTTGCAATGGCCGTATCAAAGCCGAAAGATTTTTGTATAAAGGAAAGATCATTATCTATAGTTTTAGGGATACCTATTACTGAAATCTTTAATTTACGTTTTTCAATCTCTTTTGAAACCTCAAGAGAGCCTTTTTGGGTTCCGTCTCCCCCGATAAAAAAGACCATATTGATATTCATCTGTTCAATTCCGTCTACTATTTCCGAAACTCTAGTTCCCCCTCCGCGGGAAGTGCCCAAGAAAGACCCGCCTGTCTTATGTATTCCGTTTACAACTTCAGGTGTCAACGTAACCGGAGAAAATCCGTATTCGGAGATAAATCCTTTATACCCGAATTTTATTCCGCTGATTCGGCGGACACCGTATCTCGTCCAAAGGCAGCGGACTATAGCCCTTATAACATCATTTATACCGGGACATAGCCCCCCGCATGTTGCGATTGCCGCATGCACATAATTGGGACTAAAATATATCTTTTGACGCGGCCCTGCCTTTTCAATGATATCGGAGTGGGTTAAAGGCTCTCCCGTTTCTCCCAAAGAAGCATATAAATTGTACCTTATAAATTCGGAATCCGTAACATAGTTTGCAATCAAATCTCCGTGTGTTTCGGAGAGCATAATCGGAGACTGTATTTTACATTCTCCTAATGAACTAATAGAAAAATCCGGTTTTTTCATAATAACCTCCTACTTTTTATTGAATTTTTCTCTTTAAAAGAAAAATTGTTTCTTGCGTTAATTTATCGCCCTCTTTTATATCCATTCTTTTAAACATACCTTGAGGAACCTCAAGAGCATAGCGTACGGAATAGGTACTTTCTATGGTTTCCAGACTGTAAGGCGTCATATCATAAATCTCCTTAATTATACCGGAGCTGTCAATAAAGGCTATTGAAAGAGGATGAGGAGTGTTTTTCATCCAAAATCGTAATTTAGTATCTTCTTTATATAAAAAAATCATTCCCGTACCTTCAGGAATTACCTTACGCTCCATAAATCCTTTTTGCTGCTGTAAAGGCGTAATTGCAAGCTCTACGGTTATTTTTTCGATATTTTTTTTAGCGGAATCACCGGTTTTTGTGTCTTCGGCAGTCTCTTCATTTGAGATTTTTTCTATAAAAATTTCTTCCGTTTCCATTTTAATTTGAGAAGAACATGAAAAAAAACAAAGCATAAAAAGTAAAATCAAGCCATTTTTAAAAATCATTTATAAATTCCTCCCTCAAAATATCACTATAGGCCTTATCGGTTTGACTTTTTTCCAAAAGCTCATTAAATACTTTTAAGTCAATATATTTTATTGCCAAAGGCCGCTCCAAAATCATTGAGACGGTTTCACTTTTCCAAATAGCTCTTTTAGGGTCTATACTTAAAGGTTCGCCGTATTTTAAAGTCAGAGCAGAATACATCGAATAATAATCTATTCTGTCCGTATCCATCTGAATAATTATGATATATAAATTTTCTTCATAAAATTGAAACCAAGCTCTTTTAATATTGCTTGAACCATTTGTTTCAATAAGACTGCGGTTTTTTCCGGGTAAAAGAGAAATATCTCTTTCTCCCCGATACCCGAATGTGGAATCTTTTAAAAGAGCTTCTTTAACGGCCTCCATATTCATTCCGAGGTTTATGTCTCTGTAACCGGCAGGAAGATCGGCAAATACGGGAGAATTTTCTTCCGCTTTTTCGGCCCCGGTATTTTTGGGCGTTTCTTGACCGGATTCGGCTTCTTCACAAAAAGTAAGACCTATAAGAATAAAAACCACACAAAAAAACAGCCTTTTCATAATCCGTTTCCGTTCTACCAATATCCGCCGCTTTTTGCACGGGCATTCATACGGGACTTTTCAATTTCCTGCATTTTCTTAAAGTAGGCAGCCTGTTTTGAAAGCTCCAACTCATCTGTTATGGAAATCTTTGATCCGTCACATCTTACTATGGGCTGCTTTAAAAATCTTGTAACGGCTTCGGATACTTCTTCTTTAGGGATGCCGCACATATTTGCCAACTCGACGGGACCGAAGTTAAAGGTGTGGTACTTGCCCTTTACAGGTTTAATCCTTAATTTTTCCAATTGAATTGCAAGCATATCGTACATTTTTTCGACATGATCTTTTATAAGGGTATTTGCAAGCTGTTTGTACATTGCCCAAATTCTATCCGCAAAGGTAGTCGTAAGACGGGCAATCAGTTGAGGCTGGGTAGAAACCATTTGATTAAAGTTTTGGCGGTTTACGGCTAAAAGCTGACAGCCCTCGTCGGTAACAATCGCACTGGCAGATCGGGGCTTATTTTCCAAAAGGGCCATTTCGCCGAACATATCTCCCTCTTTTAATACGGCTAACAAAACTTCGTTATTATCTAAAATCTTTGTTATTTTTACATGGCCTTTTTGAATAATATAGAGCTCGGTTCCGGATTGGCACTCGCAGAAAACCATGTGCTCCTTATCATAGATTCTTATCATCTGATTTGTAGGAGGTTCAAGCACTTCCATAGGAAGCTTTACACCCATTGCTTTGATAGCCATAACTCTTTTTTGAGCTGCATCGGCGAATTCTCCCTTAGGCTGAGCTTTCAAATAATGATAATATGCATAGAGGGCTAAATCAAACTTTGACATCCTCAGGTAATATTCGCCTATTGTAAAAAGGTGAGATATACTCGTTACAACATTCCTTTTTAAGGTAATGCGGGTTAAAGCCTCATCCAAATAACGCATTTTTTTTGAAAAAGAATAGATAATCTTCATTGCAACGGATGTATTCTTTTCTATTAGCTGGGGAAACTGATCATAGGGAACGGAAATCAAAAGGGCATCCGTTAAGGCAATAGCCGTTTCAATTTGATTATGACCCGACATACAGGAGACAACACCTAAAAAATCTCCCGGGCCGAGGACATTACCTCCTTCTTCAACAACAACCTCATCTTCTTTTGCAACCTGCACTTTTCCGCTTTGTATAATATAAAAATGATCGGTATCCGACTTTCCTTCTATAAGAATATATGAGCCTTTTTTAAAATTCAAAAATGACAGTTGTAACAAGTTTTAACCTCTTATATCTTTGTGCACTTAAAAATACACACAATATACACTTATAGTATATTTTGAAAAAGTCGAATTGTCAACCTACTTGCCTAAAATACTTATATAATTATTTTTTTCCGATTGTATTTTTATCCCTTTTTTGATAAAATAAACAAATGAGCACCTTTAAAAAAATTACGGATTTTATCGAATCCGAAACGGAAAATATTATAGAATTGGAGAGGCTTTTAAGCTCAATTCCCGCAATGGCACCGGAATCGGAGGGTGACGGTGAATTAAAAAAATGCGAAGCCCTGGAAAAATATCTAAAAGAAGCAGGGTTTAGCAATTTTGAAAGGCTTGATGCCCCTGATGAGCGGGTTTCATCAAAAATACGTCCGAATCTGATAGTTACAATTTCCGGTAAAAACGATAAGGAAAGGCTCTGGATTATGAGCCATCTGGACGTTGTTCCGCCTGGAGACTTATCTAAGTGGGAAAACGATCCTTGGACAGTAATCGAAAAGGACGGAAAACTTATAGGACGCGGGGTTGAAGACAACCAGCAGGGTCTTGTTTCTTCGGTTTTTGCAGCCTTGGCCTTTATCAAGTTGGGAATCACCCCCGAACACACTATCAAGCTTTTATTTGTTGCAGATGAAGAAGTCGGCTCTCAATACGGTATAATTTACCTCATTAATAAACACAATCTTTTTACAAAAGAAGATTTGATTCTTGTACCCGATGGAGGCGACCCTGAAGGAAAAACTATAGAAATAGCCGAAAAAACAAGCCTTTGGCTTAAGGTTATTACAAAGGGTGTTCAAACCCATGCTTCAATGCCGAACACGGGCAAAAATGCCTTTGTTGCAGCCTGCGACCTTGCCCTCCGCTTAAACGATTTGGAAAACCATTTTAATAAAAAAGACAATTTATTTTCGCCCGATTATTCAACCTTTCAGCCGACTAAAAAAGAAGCCAACGTACCGAATGTAAACACAATTCCGGGAGATGACATTTTTTATGTAGACTGCCGCATTCTTCCCACCTATGATGTAAACGAGGTTTTAAAAGAAATGCAAAAAAGAGCCTGCGAGGTTGAAAAAAAATACGGGGTCGGCATTAAACTGGAATATGACGAACCGGAGACCTCTCCTGCAACACCTAAAGATGCAAAAATTGTAAAGCTCCTTTCATCCGCACTAAAAAAGGTAAAAGGAATTGAATCATCGGTTATCGGTATAGGAGGAGGAACGGTCGCAGCATGTTTACGTTCTAAGGGCTTTAACGCGGTAGTTTGGAGCTCCCTTGATGAAAGCTGCCACCAGCCCAACGAATATGCTTTTATAAAAAATATCATAAGCGATGCAAAGGTTATGGCAGCCATGATGTTCGGCGTCGAAAATATTTAAAACTTTAAACATTAGATATGGATGAAAAAAACTGGAGGGAATTTTCGGCTAAGGAAACGGCGGATTTTAAGCAGCCCGTCTTAATTTCCTCCGCCTTTCAAAAACTGATAGAAGAAGCAGAGCCCGAAGACTCAAAGGCTCTCCGTCTGCAAGTTGAACCTTCAGCGGATGAAAAAACCGTATTTTCTTATGAAACCTCCGACCCTCTCGGAGAAAAAAAATACTGTATTACCCATTATCTTGTGCATCAATACGAAAACAGAGTACTTCTTATAACTACGGGGAAATGCCTTTCATATTGCCGCTATTGTTTTAGGCGGGGGCTTATAGCCCGATCTCAAGATTTTATCAGCGATAAAGAGCTAAAAACGGTTATAGACTATATAGAAAAGAACCCGTGCATTACCGAAATTCTTGTTTCAGGGGGCGATCCTTTAAGCGGAGGTTTTGAAAAACTTAAAAATGTTTTAGAAAACCTGAGGGCGATAAAGGATGACCTTTTAATAAGGCTTTGTACACGAGCCCCTATCTTTGCTCCCGAGCTTTTTACTAAAGAACTTTTGCACCTGCTAAAAAAAACAAAACCGCTATGGCTGATTCCCCACATAAACCATCCTGCAGAGCTCGGAAAGGAGCAAAGAAGAGCCTTAAAGGCCTGTATTGAGGCAGGTATACCCATTCAAAGCCAGACTGTTCTTCTAAAAGGTGTAAATGATGATGAAAACACTCTGATTAAACTTTTTCATAGCCTTGCCTGTATGGGCATAAAACCCGGCTATCTTTTTCAATTAGATCCGGCAGCCGGAACCTCTCACTTCCGTGTTCCCTTAAAAAAAGCCCTAAAACTTTGGGAAAAAGTAGAACCGAAACTTTCGGGACTATCCCGTCCTCAATTTGCTGCAGACCTGCCTGAAGGGGGAGGAAAATTTTCTCTTTCGGCATTGATTTATTCTAAAAAAATAATCGAGCAAAAAGAAGATTCAAGTTTTAGAGCCCTTGGTATGGACGGTATTATACATAAGTATACATATTAATGTATACAAAAGTATACAATATCTTGTTAAGAATTAGAACACGCAATTTAAAATATCTATAGGCTTTAATAACTCTATTATTATCTTATAAAAATAAATAAACATAGATAAAATAATCAATTCTTCTTACAAATTTTACAAAAAAGAAGCATATTTTAGCACGGTTTTTGCTTAAAAGATTATGAGGTATAAACTATGACAGAAAATTTGCTTTTACACTACATACATGATACTAAAAAATATCCTCTCCTATCAGCCCAAGAAGAAGCAGAATTAGCCGATGAAGTAAAAAAAGGTAATAAAAAGGCAATAGAGACTCTTATTACATCAAACTTGAGGCTTGTAATAAAAATGGCAAAAAAGTTCAGTTCAAATGAAAACCAAATTTTGGAGCTCATTCAAGAAGGCAATATGGGGCTTATGAAGGCAGCCTCTAAATTTTCAAAATCGTTTAAGGTTCGTTTTTCAAGTTATGCAGCTTGGTGGATAAAACAATCTTTTATAAGATACTTAAATTCGTCCGACAAAGTTATAAAAATCCCTGTAAGAAAAGAAGCTTTAATCAGGCAAGTACACCAAGAAGAAGAAAAGTATAGAATCAAATACGGAATTTCACCTTCTTATAGGCAGCTTGCAGAAATACTAAAAGAAAAAGTAGATGTTATCGCTCAGATAAAGGCCTTCAATTATACGGATATATGTAGTTTAGATGACCCGATTGATAATGAAAGTTCAACAAACCTATATGATTTTATTCCATGTAATACCTATAATCCTGAAGAAGAATTTATAGATAATGAATTCAAACAAAAATTAAATAAGTGTTTGGAAATTCTTAATGACCGTGAAAAAGATGTTTTAAAACACAGATACGGTCTTGACGGTACTATGACCTCGACCACTTTTGCAGTCTTAGGAAAAAAACATTCAATTTCTGCAGAATCCATCCGCCAAACCCAACTGCGGGCTTTAAAAAAACTAAGAGCTGATACAAATAAGATAAAAGCTATGGTTTTAGTTTAAGAGCTTTTATTTTTTTTACAAATCTTGTAATATAATTTATATTCTTTTGTTTGCAGAGGTAAGTCTATGAAAAAATTAAAGACTTTTTTTGCGGCATTTCGGTTTATTTTTAAACAAAGTCCATTGTCTACTTTTTTTCTTGTATGTTTAACCTTACTTGAAGGTGCAGTACCCGCCGTTTTGGCATTAATTATGAGAAATTTAGTCGATGCAGTAACAGGCGGAATATCTGGCGGGGTAGATTTTTTTGCAAAATTAATTGCAATGTGGATGGCTGCAATGGTAATACAGCAGGCTATTTCGACATTTTTGCGCCTTTCGATAGATACCTATAATGTAAAAACTTCTTACAGGATAGGTAAAAAAATAATTGAAAAAAGGCTTCAATTTGCCGGGGTAGCTGTTTTTGAAGAGCTTAAATTTCAAACAATATATGAGCGCATTTCGGATTCTCAATACCGGATTGAAAATTTTGTAAATAATTTTAGATATTGGTTTAAAAGTATTGTGGAATTTGTATCGATATTTATTTTATTTTTAAATTTTGAATTCTGGATTCCGCTTGCAATATTTATTTCAATCATTCCCGGTATTTTTGCGGCAAAAAAAATTGCAAAAATTCAAGTTGAACAGGAAGATACTATCCATGATATTGAACGTGAAGCAGGTTACTATCGAAACATTTTGATTGCCCCGTCTACGGCACGAGAAATCAAGTTATTTGATTTTGGAAACTTATTCTACTCAAAATTTAAAGCAAAATCAAAAGAACTTATTTTAAAAAATTCCAAATTTAGAGGAAAAATTGCCGCTATTGATTTTGCCGGAACAGGTGTAAGAATAATTGCGGTTGCTGTTATCATGTTCATTCTTTCTCAAAAAGCATCTGATGGAACTTTAAGCCCAGGACTTTTGGCAATGTTTCTTCAGTCTGTTTTTGCTTTTTCCTCAGCTATGCTTACAATTATAGAATTTTGGGCTTATCAAGATTCGGCAATTGCATTTTTTGATAGGCTTTTTACCTTTTTCGATATGAAAGACAAACTTGTACTGAGTAAAAATCCGAAAGTTTTTGCCGGAAAAATAGAGTCGATAGAATTTAAAAATGTAAGTTTTTCTTATAATTCTAAAGATTTTGTTTTAAAGAAGGTTTCTTTTAAATTAAACTCTGACGATATTACCGCCATCGTCGGTGAAAACGGTGCCGGAAAAACTACAATCATTAAACTGATAGCCCGTTTTTACGACCCTAATGAAGGTTCTATTTTAGTAAACGGAGTAGACCTAAAAGATTTTGATTTAAATGAATATCAAAAAGCAATATCAGCCGTATTTCAAGATTATGTTAAGTACCATATATCTGCCGCTGAAAATATTTTGCTAAAAGGTGACTTAGATAAAAATAAAGACCTTATTAATCAAGCCGGCTTAGATTTTATTGATTCTTTTCCCGATAAAGAGAAAACTCTTGTCGGAACTTTTTTTGGAGGCCTTGAGCTTTCAGGAGGCCAATGGCAAAGGCTTGCAATTGCACGCGGCTTAAATAAGCCCCACTCTCTTTTATTGGTTGATGAACCTACAGCGGCCATAGACCCGATACAAGAAAGAGACCTTTATGAAACTCTTCTTTCTAAAAAAGAAATGACAATTTTAGTAACTCACAGACTCGGCAGTATACGCAAAGCTAACCGTATTTTAGTATTAAAGGAAGGCTCTTTAGTTGGCCAGGGGGCGCACAAGGACTTGATGAATACCTGTCCTTATTACAATGAACTTTATTCAAGTCAAGCAGAAATGTATATTAACTCTTAAATTAAAAATAAGAACAGTTATCATTCTGACATCACAAATCTTTTATTCCTTCTTACCGGATTTTTTTGATTTTTTTTGTAAAATATGATACAATTAAATATGAGGTATAAACAATGAACGTAGAACTTTTAGCTCCGGCAGGGAATACCGAGGCCCTTGATGCTGCCGTAAACGAAGGAGCAGATGCCGTATATTTAGGCTTAAAAACTTTTAATGCGCGTATGCGTTCCTCCAATTTTGCATGGAACCAATTTGAAGCAGCCGTAGACAGTCTTCACAAGCGGAATAAAAAGGTCTATGTTACCGTTAATACGGTTTTAACCGAAGAAGAAACCGAAAAGATGTACCGCTTTTTAAAATACCTTGCTTCCGTTTCTCCTGACGGAATCATTGTCCAAGATTTAGGTATAGTCCAAATGGCTAAAACCTATTTTCCGGGATTGAGGCTCCACGCTTCAACCCAGATGAATATAGCCTCGGCCAAGGCTGCAAATGCTTTAAGCCGGTTCGGAATATCAAGGGTCGTTTTAGCCAGAGAGCTTTCACTAAAAGAAATTGAAGCGGTCAACTTAAACACCTCCTGCGAGCTTGAGGTTTTTGTGCACGGAGCTCTCTGCGTCTGCCAATCGGGGCTTTGTATGTTTTCTTCATACCTCGGAGGAAAATCGGCAAACCGCGGAATGTGTGCCCAAGCCTGCCGAAGACTGTACACAGCCCACACACCTCAAGGGGATAAGGACGGCTATTATTTTTCACCCCATGACTTGCAGCTCATCGATTATGTTCCCGACCTTATAAGAGCAGGGGTCTCCTCTTTTAAAATTGAAGGAAGAATGAAGAGTGCGGAATATGTAGGGACGGTAGTTTCAGCCTACCGCCATGTAATCGATAACTGGGAAAAGAATAAAAAAGAAGCCGTCGAAACAGGCCGCCGCATTTTAGCCGGAGACTTTGCCCGAAAAAAGACGAGTTTTTTATTTGTTTCTTCAAAGGCTGAGGAAATATTAAGCCCGAATCAGGCAGGGGGCACGGGTATTTTTTTAGGAACTATAGACAAAACTGCCCAATTTAAGATTAAAGAAGTTGAAGGAAAAACAAAAGAAGACCCAATGAGAAAGGTTCACTATGTGCTTTTAAAGGGCGGCTCCTATACTCCCGATTTCGGAGATTCGATTCGGCTCCATACAAAGGATGACCGCGGAAGAGAGAGTTGGAAAATTCAAGATATCCGAGTTGAAAAATCGGCCGCACAAAAAGCAGGTTCAGCTGAAAAAGTATGGATTCAAGTTCCTGCCGATTTCGGCATAGGAGACAGCGTTTACCTTTTGCAGACTAAAAGCATGAGCAAGCGTTATCCTCCGGTGCTTCCCAAAACTCTAAGCCCATTTAGAAAAAGGCCCGGCGATGACAAACTTCCCGAGCTTAAGCTCTATCCCGAAGGAAATCCGGCCGGGAACATTGAGGAGAATACAAAAGCCTCTGCCAAAACAGGAGTCAAAAAAAGACATGAGGATAAGCGGAGCAAGAATATTTTGACTAAATCCAATATAGATATTTTCCCGGACGGTTTCTATGTTCAAGTGTCCTCCGTAAACAGCCTCCACACAATTCTTTCCGATAAACCTGTGCGGGTAATTATAAACCTAAACGAGGATACAAAGGATGCCTTAGCCGGTACTCAAAAAAACGGCAAACCTCTTCCTTTCTCAAAGCGGGAAATCTTTATTTCCCTCGATCCTTTTATGGGGCAGGCAGAAAGCGATGAGCTTGAACTATATCTTTTCGGCCTCATAGAAAAAGGATATACTCAATTTGTAATAAACAATCCTGCTCATATTACAATGCTGAAAAATAAAAATTTAAACCTTGTTGCCGGCCCCTATCTTTACAGCTTTAACCGATGGGCGGTAAAATGGCTTCAAGAAAATAATATTTTAAAGTTTATATCTCCCATCGAAAACTCTCAAAAAAATCTTGAAGAGGTTTACACTCCCGGCATGAGAAAACAGGTACTGATTCCCGTTTTTGCCTATCCTGCCCTATTTAGGATGAGATTTACGCTCCCTAAAACTTATGATTTCTTATATTTTTCCGATAAACAAGGAGAGGCGTTTAAAACTTTTTCAACACCGTCGGCTTCATTTGTTCTGCCGGAAAAACCGTTTTCGATAACCGACCGCATTGGAGCTCTCGAAAAAAAAGGATTCGATAAATTCCTTCTTGATTTTTCTCACACGGAAATAGAGCGTAGTGAGTACAGATACATTGTAAGTTCATGCAGAAATGGAAGCTTCATAGAAGATACTTCACGGTTTAACTGGAAAGAAGGCTTTTATGACCCTGTAAAGATTGAAGCAAGAAAACAAAAGTAATATTTCAAAAAATTTATATTTAGATCTAAGGAGATTTTTTATGTCAGAAACAAAAGGTACCTCAGCTATTACTTCCCGGACGGCAAAGACGAGGTTTCATTCCATAGGTAGTAAACTTTTAATTTTTACCGTTATACTGCTTTTAATACAATATCTGATAATCGGATATAAGGATTGGCGAAGCCTTAGAAAATTTTCTGAAAAACAAATAAAGATGATGGCGGATCTAAAACATTCGGCCTTCAACCATGAGTTAAATACTTATGAGATTATGGGGAAAATAATATTGGATAATATCTCAAAAGATGATAAAATAATCAAAGCCTTTGCCGAAAGAGACAGAGAAACTCTTACCGAACTTACATTACCCCTTTTTGATAAAATGAAAAAGAATTATAAAGCTAAACAATTCCATTTTCATATACCGCCTGCAATTTCATTTTTGCGCGTTCAAAATCCTAAAAAATTCGATGATGATCTTTCAGGATTTAGAAAAACAATTTTGCAAGCAAATTCCGAAAAAAAAGAAATACACGGTCTTGAAGTAGGAGTAAGCGATTTGGGTTTTAGAGTAGTAAAACCTCTTTTTGATCAAAACAATAAACACATAGGTTCGGTAGAATATGGGGGCGATGTTAACAGCGACTTTATACAAAATTTTCTTAAGAGCTGTTCTCAGGAAGTATTGGAAGGCGGTTTAAATATAAGCATATGTGCCCGCACTTTAGACAATACTTATAAAATAATGGGCTCCAATTTTGAAAATGATAATTCCGAAGACTCTGCTGCGCTTATGGAAGAATTAGGAAACAAAGAGAATCTTATCAAAATTAATGGAACCAACGCAGCGGCTTATTATCCTATGTATGATTTTTCAGGAAATATAATAGGATACTCAAAATTTGTATATTCTATTGAAGCAATTCAAAAAAGTCAAACAAACTTTTTTGTAAAGACAACAGCTGTTTTAGTTTTTATATTTATCCTATTTGTTTTGACAATTATAATTTTTACAAAATTTATTATCATACGTCCTGTTAATAAAGTTATCGACTCTCTTAAAAGCATTTCGGAAGGAGACTTACGGGTTGCTCTTCCTGCAACGGGTAACAATGAAATTGGAAAGCTGACAGGATATTTTGCCGACACGATTGCAAAAATAAGCTATATGATAAAAGCGGTTTTAATGAATTCACAAGAAATGAGCGAGGTCGGTGAGGCCCTTGCAAACAACATAGCAGAAAGAGTAAGTGCAATACATCAAATCACCCAGAATATAGAATCAGTAAAGGCCCAAACAGAAAATCAGAGCTCCAGTGTAACCGAAACATCTGCAACAATCGAACAGGTTATCAGCAGGCTTGGAGAATTGGACAGCGATATTGAAGTACAGGCTTCAAGCATTGAGCAGTCCTCTGCAGCGGTTGAACAAATGACGGCAAATATCGCTTCGGTCACAAAAAACCTTGAAAAAAATAATACCCTAATTAAAACGGTATATGAACAGACAAAAAACGGTAAGGACGGAGCAAAGTCGGCAAATGATGTCGTTGCTCAAATAGCATCTCTTTCTGCATCTCTTCTTGAAACGAGTGAGATTATTCAAAATATTGCAAGTCAGACAAATCTTTTGGCTATGAATGCAGCAATTGAGGCGGCCCATGCAGGCGAGAGCGGAAAAGGCTTTGCCGTTGTAGCCGACGAAATCAGAAAGCTTTCAGAGGAATCAAATATGCAGGGCAAGCAGATAGGCGAAGTTATGAAAAAATCTACCCAGATTATCGAAAAACTTTCAGTCGTAGGAGATGCTGCCGAAAAATCTTTTATTACCGTTTACGAATTGGTAAATCAAATTTCAGAGCAAGAGGAGCTTATAGTAGCGGCTATGAAAGAACAAGAAAACGGAAGCAATGAAGTTTTACAGGCGATAAAAAATATAACTACAATAACAGACGAAGTAAAGACCAGATCTATTGAAATGCTTTCCGGAGGTATTAAGGTTTCGGAAGAAATGCAAAAACTTGATATGCTTACCAAAAATATTAACAACAGTATGAATGAAATGTCGGCAGCCGCTTCCGAGATAAATGACTCAAGTAAAGAAGTAAGCGATATTTCTCAAAAAAATAAAAACAGTATCAGCCAGCTGTCGGCAGAAGTTAATAAGTTTAAGGTCTAATTAAACTTGAACAATCAAAGCACCGGTTTTTCTGTCATGGAAGAATCGGTTTATTTTTTCGGTTTCAATCTTTATAAGAGAGCCGTCCACATATTCTTTAAGTTTTGACCGTGCTCCTTTTTTTTCGGTTAAGAGCAAAAAGCCTTTTTCGGAGCAAGCATAGCGGCCTATTTGACCGTCGGAAAGTTTTATTATTTCAGAACTGATACGTGCAAGGAATTCTTTTTTCTTTTCAGTCTCAACCCCTTTTTGTTTTTTTTCTCCTCTGCAATATATAAAAGAAAGACTTGCTCTGGTTTTTTCAAGCCTTGCAGCTTCAGAAAGCTCAACAAGTTTTGGAGGAGCATCATCGGCATAAAAATAAAAATGACACCACTTACCGGAAGCTACCGGATATTTCACATCTCTCGGTTCAGTTATTTTTTTTCCGGGGATTGGACAGATTCCCATATGAGGGCAAGGCGAGATAATCTCATATTTTTTTTGGATAAAGTTTTTACGCAAGGCTGAAACAAATTCCCCCGCAAGGGGTATGCCAGGTTCAATTATTAAAGCTGCACCGTCCTCTTGAAGATAATGCTGAATTGTTTTTGCAGCTCTTTCAGCTTCTCCGTCAATCTTAATTGAAGAATCCCAAAATATTTCATTGAACATATTTGCACTTACAAAAAGATCTACCTTTTCTTTTAACGGAAGACCGAAGCTGCCGTTTAATTTTGTAAGTTTCCAATTCGGTGCTTGCTCTATTCCGGCATTTTGATTTGTAAAAGCAAAAAGAGAATTAAACAAAGCCTCTCCTGCCGCCAAAGCCTTTCCTGAAATATCGGCACAATACCAATGAAGTTTTTTTGAACGCAATTCCGGTTTAGCAATCCAAAAAGCACACATAAGGGTCATAGGCCCGCAGCCGAAGTCCGCAATCGTATCTCCGTCCTTTAAATCAAAATCAAGATTGCCTATCAATTTTGAAATACGCACCAAGTTCCACCACATATAGTGGTAAATATAGGCCGTTAATTTTACGGGATTATTTAGGTAATTTACTTTTCGCGAGCCTCTTTCATTTGTAAGTTCATGGAATAAGATACGGATATCCTTTGGAACCGAGGCTGACTGTTTTGAAGAAAGTTTTAAAGCATCTTTTATAATAAGGTCAAAGGAATTTAAAAGAATCTTTGCAGCCTCATCATTTTCCTTAAAAATATTTTTTCCTGTATTTTTTGTCTTTACACTCTTTATCTGAATTTTTTGCCGATTATTTTTGTTTTCGGTATTTTTTTCTTTATTCAGATTTCCATCAAATTCTTTTTCTTTATTTTTTTGATGGTGAATTTTTATTTCGTTCTTCTTTACAAATTTTTCATAGAATGGTTTATTTTGTTCCGTCATTTTTTTCTTCCCGTATAATTCCGTAAATATTTAAAAGTTGATCCCTAAGTTCGGATATTTTAGCCGTAAGGGAACCCTGAGCGGCGCTTTGATTTATTATTTCGGCAGCCGCTCCTTCAACCGTGTATTTCTTTTTATTTATTAAATAGTCCAGCCGATAAATGATACCCACATCATGCGAGGTATAAATTCTCCTTCCGCCTAAATCTTTTTTAGGCTGCAAGATAGGAACATTTTCTTCCCAATATCTTAAAGTATGAGATTTTATCCCTGTAATTTTTTCAACTTCACCTATTGAAAAACCTTTCATTCCTAAAGCCTTTCTTCCCAGCGTTTTCGGCTTCCCTTAACCTTGAGCAAGATAGGAATCATTTCAAAACCTAAATCGCTTCTGATTTTATTTTGAATATACCTCATATAAGATTCGGTTACATAGTCGGGTCTGTTTGAAAACAACAAAAACTCAGGCGGGCGGGAACCTGTCTGCACAATGTATTTAAAGGTAAAAGCTGTTTGACGGCCTTGCGGAGGGGGTGCGGCTTGAAGCCAATCTTTTAATGCAATGTTTAGAGCCGAGGTTTCTATTTTTTTATTTAGCTGCTCGAACATTTTAATAGCCGTATTTAAAAGCTCTTTGATGCCCGTTCCTTCATTTGCCGAAATGGCGAGTACGGGGGCATAATCCATTTTGCCGAACATAACCTTTATTCTTTCTTCTTCGTCCTTAAAAGCTTTTTTTGTTTGCTCCATCAAATCCCATTTATTTAAAACAAAGATAACGCCGAGTCCGCGGTTAGTTGCCTGCACTATAATTTTTTTATCCTGTTCGGTTAAACCTTCTTGAACATCTATCAGATGAAAAACTATATCGGCATTGTCCATGCTTTTAATTGCACGCACTACTGAATAATATTCTATATCTTCGTTAACCTTTGCTTTGCGCCTTATTCCCGCCGTATCTTGAATAACGAATTTTTTATTTTTATAAGAAAATTCTCCTTCAACAATATCGCGGGTAGTGCCTGCAACATTTGAAATTATCGAAGCGGAAGAACCTGTAAGATAGTTTGCCAAAGTTGACTTTCCCGTATTGGGTTTACCGACAATCGTTATTCTTATTGTATCATCTTCTTCAAGTTCTTTTATATTGCTAAAATCAAGACCGGCTGTCAATTCTTGAGCCAAGACCGAAATATTGTCTCCGTGTTCGGCACTTATACAGGTCAAAGATTTAAAGCCGTAAGAGTAATAGTTGCAAGCCTCTGCCATGAGTCTTCCGCCCTCAGTTTTATTTACGGCAACAACCAGCTTATTAAAATATGGCCGTAAAAATTGAATAAACTCTTCGTCCTCAGCAGTTGCAAGACCTGCATCGAGAAGAAGTAAAATCCTGTCGGCTTTTTTTAGAGTGGAAATAGTTTTTTCCATAACAAGCTCATCTATAGTATCTTCTGCCTTATCACCGCTCCTCGTAAGTTTAAAGCCGCCCGTATCTACAAGCATAACGGGAAGGCCGTTTATAATTGCCTGAGCTTCAACAGGATCGCGGGTTACGCCGGGAGTCGGATCGGTAATGGAACGGCGTTTTCTTAAAAAGCGGTTAAACAATGTAGACTTACCGACATTGGGGCGGCCTACGATAGCTATCAAAGGAATATTTTGGTATTTTTTTTGATGAGAAAATTCCGAGTTCACTGAATCTATATTTTCTTCATCAATAATTTCTTCTTTATTTTTCGGCATAATAGGGCTCCAATGTTTTTTGTACCTCTGCTTTTATTTGCGATGCGGAATTTAACTTTTTAATTTTTTCGTATAAGACTTCCGCATCCTTGACTTTTACGGACTGCATAAATTTTTGCATTTTTAAAATTTTTCCGGCAGGCATACTGAAATGTCTCAAACCCATTCCCAAAAGCAAAAAGGCAGCATCTTCATGCGAGGCCATTTCTCCGCACATTGAAACCAAATGGCCTTCCTGCTCTTTTATAAACTTTTGTGCATCGATAACATTTTTGATAAGACGCAAAACGGCCGGTTCAAAATAATTTGCAAGATAAGCAACCTTTGTGTTTTCTCTGTCTGCCGCCATCGTGTATTGAATAAGATCATTTGTTCCGATAGAAAAGAAATCCAAATACGGAGCATAGAGATCGGCTGCTACAGCCGCCGAGGGTACTTCAACCATAATTCCGACATTAACCTCTTCAATTATTTTTTTACCGGCAGCATTACATTCAAGTTTACATTCTTCAATTATTTTTTTAACTTCGATAATCTCTTCAACGTTTGAAATCATCGGAATTAAAAGAAAAACGTTTCCGAATACTCCTGCCCGTAAGATAGCATTGATTTGAGTTTTAAAAATTTCTTTTCTTTCTATGCAATAGCGGACAGCCCTCCAGCCGAGCAAGGGATTTTTTTCACGCAAATTTTCCTGCTCATCAATCATCTTGTCGGCACCCACATCGAAGGTTCGGATAACTACAGGCTTTTTGCCCATAGCTTCGACAACTTTTTTATAGGCTTCAAACTGAGTATCTTCATCCGGAATTTTACCGTCCTCTAAAAATAAAAACTCGGAGCGGAAGAGGCCTATACCGTTTGATACTGTAACGAATTTATTTTCAATTTCTTCAGGGAAGGCAATATTCGCATTTACCGAAACTTTAATTCCATCCTTTGTTGTAATTGAAAGACGTTCCGTATAATTTTTTTGAGCTTCTAAAAGTTCCTTAATTTCAGCATTTCTTTTTTTTATTCGTTCCTCATACTCTTTTATAAGGGGCTTGGGAGGGTTAAATAAAACAAAGCCCCCATCCGCATCGAGAGCAGCCGGCATATTGGTTCGGGCAAAATCCATACAGTTTTTTACACCTACAAGCATGGGAATATCCCAAGCACGGGCCATAATCGAAATATGGCTGGTAACGCCGCCCTCTTCCATAATTATTCCGCTCACTCCCGCATTTTTTACCAATAGAGCTTCGGAGGGTTTTATCAGTTTAGCCGCAATAATTGCGCCCTTAGGAACCTTTGTAAATCGGGAATCCCTTGCTCCCTGTTTAAGGAGATGAACAAAAACGGATTCAAAGGCATCCTGAATATCTACAGCTCTTGCGCTAAGGTATTCATCTCCGGCTGTTTGTAACATTGCAACGGTCTCGTCCAATTTTTGTTTTAAAACAAACTCGGCATTCATCCTTGTTTTTTCGATATCGGCAAAAACGGAATCCAAAAAAGCCGTATCCGAGAGCATGAGAATGTGGGTGGATATAATATCTTCTCCGGTTTTGCCGTTTTCATTTTTTTCCGCATCAGATGATGAAGAAATTAATTCCGAAAGTTCGGTTTTTGCCTTTTCCACTGCCCCTGTCAATCTTGATTTTTGCGAATCAATTTCATTTTCAGATATGGAATAAGAAGGAATCACCGTTTCGGGCTGGTCAATTATACAATACAGCGGTCCGGCGGCTAAACCGTCGGAGGCTATGAGTCCGTTAAGTTTTTTCATACTATATTCATTATAGTAGAAAACGGGAGGATTGGCAACTATCAGGCGTACAAAGAAATTCGGATAAAACTAAAGGTTCTTTTTTGTTTCTTCAATATAACTATGTATTTGCTGAATATCTTTGTCTATTTGTTGTCTTACTTCAGCAAGTCCCCCTTCAAATTTACGAATACCTCTAATGTAAACCAATAATTCAAGAAAAACTTTTTGCCCATATATATCACGGTCAAAATTCAATAAAAAAGTTTCAATAGTTGGAATTGGAATATTATCATCCGATGGCCGTAAACCTATATTTGTCATTCCAAAATGATTTTGGCCTTGAAAATGGCTTATTGATCCATAGACCCCGTGGGGCGGAAAAAGTTTATTCGGTGCAACTGAGAGGTTTGCCGTAGGCATACCGAATTTATGTCCGGCCCCCTTTCCGTGAACTACAGTACCATGTAGAAGGTAAGGAGCACCAAGCATTGAGGATACCTTAGAAAAATCACCTTCTTGAATTGTTTGTTTGATAACATCGGAACTAACTTCAATCCCGCCGATACATTCCATTGGAACAGTTTCGACAATAAAACCGTATTTTTTTCCAATTGGACGAAAGTGATTTACGTCTATCTTATCAGACCCAAACAAGGCATTCTCTCCGGCTACAACGGTTTTTGCATTTAGCATCTTATTCAACACATCATGTGCAAAAGATTCAGCCGTCATATTTTTAATTAGGTCTTCAGATAGAGAGAACATAGTATCCAGTTTACTGTTTTGTAATAAATAGGACTTTTCTTCTTCAGTATAAATAACAGAACCGGCATTATTAAACAAGCTAATTAATACAGGCTTTAGATTCTCGCATTTACAAAGTTTATTAATAACAGCCTTGTGTCCAATATGGAGTCCATCAAAAAAACCGATGGCAACACAGCTTGCTCCATTAGTGATAGGTTGTAACTTATCCGTAATTTTCATTATTTCCTCCTACAAAAAACAGACAAATCTCTGTCAAAGAAGCAGCGGAAAACCGCTGCTTCAAATTTAAGGCTTAATCGACCTTATTTTGTTTCATCATTATAAACATAATAATTCCGCCGATAGCATATAAAATAACCGTGAATAACCACATATATACACTGCCATTAAAAATAGACGGAATATAACAAACTAATATTAGAATAATCGTCAATGCTGAAACAATATTTCCTCCGGGAGCTGCATAATTACCTTCTACATGGGGTAGTTTTTTTCGAGAGGCTATTAAAGAAAAACACACAATAACTATAGTGATTGCTGCCGAAATTGATCCCAGATTTATCAATAACTCTGTAATGCTTGGAAAACAACTTAGGACAATTGTACATGCTGACAAGGTAAGACAGGCTGTGGATGGAACCCCATTTTTATTGACTTTACCGAAAAATGCCGGCAGCATTTTTGCATTTGCCATTGAACATACGGCACGGGCATTTAAGAACCCGACAACAAGCATGGTCGTCAATAAGGCAAGCGTGGCCGAAATAGAAATCAGTTTTGAGAGCCATGGGAACATATTAAGAGATGTAAAAGCCGCAGCAAACATAGGTATAAATCTCATACCGGGATTCTTAATTAAAAATTCTGCGGTAATATTTCCCATAGTCCCTAAAATCATAAGCTGATACAAGAGAACAACAAGAATAAGAGAAATAGCCAATGATTTAGGAACAGTTCGATTCGGATTCTCTACTTCTCCAACCATGAAGGCGATAGCCACTACAGAGCCATACCCAACCATAGCATTAGGAATAGCTTGAATAAAACCGGCTACTCCTTTAGCACCTTGTGTAAAAAATGGAACCATGTTTTGAGGATTCCATTTACCGGCAAACAGAGCAATGCTTGCAAAAATAAGCATGGTTATCACAAGTAAAGCTACCAACACATTATTGTACTTTCCTGCACTTGTAATTTTTATTAAGTTAAGAGCCGTACATATAACAATAGAAATAATTGCCAATGGAATTCTAAATCCGGCTAGAGCTTGAAAACCGACGGATAAGTATACAGATACATAAATAGCAGCAAAAGCTACTGCAATTATATTCGCAATAATATAGCCCCAAGCAGAAATAAATCCCCATACTTTTCCTTCCCGCTCATTTTTACCCATTGCTTTTGCAGGAAATACAAATACACCTCCCGATTTAGGATATCGAATTGATAGTTCAGCAACCTGAATCCCATACAAGCCTAAAATCAAGGCAGCAACAAACCATGTAATCAGAGCTGCAGGACCCGCATAATACATAGTCATTCCGGAAAGAGAAAAAATAGCGCTTCCGATACAGCCTCCAACAAGAATAGTTACACATGAGCCTAAACCCAATTTTTCATTTTCTTTTATTTTCATATAAACCTCCATAAAAATAAAATTTTTAATCTGTAATAATTACACGAAATGTACCCGGAACAATAGCCGCTTCAAAAGCCTTTTGAGCTTCTTCAAAAGGAAATTTTTTAGCTATCAGGGGTTTGCAATTAATAATACCTGAAGACAATAATCTATTTGCGGTATAAAAGTTTTTTTCATCGGGACTGATTGCTCCGGTTAAAACAATTTCACTTCCATGCAGCATTTGGGGACTAACAAGAGTGGGAGAATCAGGATGCATTGAACTGTATTGGATCATTCTGCCGCATTTACCGGTCATTGCTATTGCTTGAGGAACAACTTCAGGTATCGGTGTTGTATTAAATACGGCATCCGCTCCCCGTCCATTTGTTACACCCTGTACAAATGTAACAGGGTCATTCTCCAAGGGATTAAAGACTATGTCCGCTCCCAACTGTTCTCCTAATTTACGTCTTTCCGGATCAACTTCGCTTAAAATAACCCTGCACCCGCGGCATTTAGCCAACATTATATGATATTGCCCCATGATGCCGCCTCCTATTACAACAACATCTTCGCTCAGTTGGAGATTTGCTCTTTCTATACTGTGAACACAGCAAGCTAAGGGTTCTGTAAGACAAGCTTCCTCGTAGCTGAGTCTGTCCGAAAAAGGGAAAAGATCGGAAGTATTGACAATGATGTAATCACATAAACCGCCGGGGCCTACCAATAAATTTTCTCTTACAGGTTTTTTTTGTGCGCGCTCGCATAAATTATTATGTCCGCTATGACAGTAATGGCACTCACCGCAATTATAAAGCAAGCGGACAGCCACCCTATCTCCTACAGCCCATTTTTTTGTATTTACCCCATCGCCGAAGGAAACTATTTCACCTGAAACCTCATGGCCGCCGGTACAAGGCAGAGGCATATGAATTTCACCTCGGAAAATCCGCTGCTCCAAAGTACAAAGAGCAACTGCGTGCACTTTGATAAGTACCTCGCCTCTTCTAAGATCAGGCGTATTCAGTTCTAAGATTTCTATTTTATGCGAGCCTGTAACTGCGGCAGTTCTAATTTTTATTGACATACCATATCCTCCTATTTAAGTATGGAAAGAGCTTGAGCAACGGAAGCATTGTCATGTATCACAGCCGATATTGCTTCACAAAAACGGGCAATATTGGGATTACGGTATATATTCCGTCCCATAATTATGCCTTTTGCTCCTGCGTCCAATGCAGACTTAATATCCAAAAAGATCTCTTCTTCGGATTTTGCCTTACTTCCTCCAAGCACCAAAATAGGTGCAAAGCAGCTTTCGGTAACTCCAATAAAATCATCCTTACCTACAAATTCTGTTTTGATAAAGTCGGCCCCAAGTTCTGCTCCTTGGCGGCAAGCGAACTTTATATTGTCAACTGAACGAGTATCAACTCCTTCGTGTTTTTCAAACCCAAACGGAAGCATTTCAGCTCCTATGGGCAGCCCTAATCGTTCTCCATCGGCACAAAGTTTTGCAAGGTATTTGAGAGTATGCTCATTATCAGTAGAGCCCGGATAGCCCATACATAACATAGCATCTGCTCCAACCCTTACAGCGTCTTCTGCCGAATACAATAAATCAAGCCGTTCCATCGGCTTCCGTAATGAAGAAATGCCTCCATCAGCCCTCATGATAAGACCGGTGTTTCCAAACTCTTTTTGGAAATTTTTTATCATACCATAAGTCGTCAAAAAAGCATCAGCACCTCCGGCCACAGCTTCCCGTATAACATGGCCGGCATCATGCAAATCCGGAGACGGCATCATTGCAGCATGGTCTAACGCAAGCACAAAAGCCTTTCCGTCACTTCGAAAAATATTGTTCATTCTTCGCTTCATAAGCTCTCCTTTCATCTTAAAGATGAATTTGAATAAAATATATAGTATCAGTAAGCCTCAGCAAATATTTTGCTGTAGCCGCACTGATTTCCGCCTAGATAAAGATGTGTTGTATTTTCCAAAACCAATTCGTTTTTTGATGGAGGAAAAAAGCCTCCGGATTCCTTATTAAGCCGGAATGTATCTCCTCCTACAACACGCTTAACTTGCTTGAGATATACAGGCTTTTCAATAGAACCTCCTGTACAAACTGCATCCGCTTCAGGGAAGTGATCAACAAGCAAAACACCTTCAGTTCCGTCTTTTCCTCCGAATTCAAAAGTAATTGTCGAAGCCCTTATTCCATGGTTTTCTGCTGTTTGAATAGTAAGCATCCCGTCTACACAGGCATTTCCGCCGCCTTCCCAAGCCATCACCAATCCATCCGCCTCAAGCATTTGCGCAAGTTTAATACAATGGCTTGCACATCTTTGTTTATGCCAGTTGCTTGGGTTATGACTTCGACATAGAATAACACCTTTAAACCATAATTCCTTACCATGACGGCGGTATAAGTCCAACAAAATAGGATGATTGACATGCAAGTATGTCGGTACCTTAAAGGCAGGCCATACATAATTTCCGCTTACTATACATCCGTCAAGCATCTCATTAGGATGCAGGATAGTGGGCACAATATCATCAATAGGCAACCCATATAAAAAAGTATCGGCATATGGCCCCTGATTTTGGCATTGCCATACCAAAACAACATTTGGAAGGGAGTCATTATTTTGTAAAGTTTGAAATGTTTCGGTACGGTCAGGTTTAAGAGTTCGAGTAAGCTCTGCAAGATATGTAGATATTTTTATAGCTATCAGGCGGATATCATTGTCATATTCCATTGCAGATTTTCCCTCATTTAAATCATATACTATCACTAGGTTATGCGTTTCGGAAAATGGGGTATATTGAGCATACTCACCGATTATTTCAATTATAGCATCACGAGGATACAACAAACCGCTTGATGCATTAGTCTCATCCCATGGAAGAGCAGCACTCTCCATAACAGAAAAACCTGAAAAGATATTTGTTATACCTCGGCCTACAGTAAAAGGATTTCCAAAAAAGCCGGAATATTGCTGTCCCTCGCCTTTAAGTTTTACCATAGATGCAAGAGTATCCAACACATGAATTATACGGGCGTCTTCGCCGGGATGGGTAATCTCCAATCTAAACCCTTTAACGGCATTAAATAAATCTCGGGTAATTTCTTTCAATTCATTTTCACAAACCGTTAAAACTCCATTGGAGAATGAACATTTATCCCCAAACTTAACATCTTTAACATCAAAATACTGACGTGTTAAAATCATATCATCCATATTTAACCCTCCTTACCATGATCTACAGTAAAAATCGTAGGTGATAAGACTTCTGTCTGCAAGGCTTCTAAAGCTTTATCAATAATTTTACGTCTATATGCCGTTTCACGTTCAAGAGGCAGCAGAGGATCACCGGCAGGAGCGGTAAAGCCTCCGCCAAAAACAATTCGGTTTGCTCCGACACTTTCGGATATGGAAGTAAAGGCGTTTATATGTACATTCGGGATACCCGCACGATCCAATTCTTTGCAAATCGTTGCACCGCAACGAGTACAGGTTCCTCACGTACTGGTTAAAATTACAGCTCCTACATGTTCTTCTTTAAGTTTATTTGCCCACGCTTTACCCATGGACTCACTAATCGCCACATTTGTACCTACACCGCATGTAGTTCCAAAGTAAGGATATACTCCTCCAATAATACCTTCTGCTTCACATTGTCTTAAAGCATCTAAAGGAATTAACCTATGAGGATCCGCACTTGCTGCAGTGGTATCATATCCTCCATGAATGGATTCATACACTCCTTGCGGCAAAGTTTTTCGATTAGAAATATCATAAACTTTAAAGTCTTCAGCAAAGGCTTGTTTAAGTTTATCAGGGTTCCCAATAGGAACTAATCCGCCTGTAGTAAATAAGGCTATAGTTGTTTTGTTCATTTCACGAATAGGCGGAGCAGGAGGAACTCTCTCAAAGCCCCGTAGAGGAACTTCAGTTTGATAGGGTCTGCCGTTTAACTTATCCAATAACATATCTACCACTCTTTGGGCACCTGTTTTTTGATTGTATTCATTATAACGGTGCCCTGTCGGTAAATATCCTTCAATACGGGCAGGTCCTATTTTTTCTCTTTTAGCAAGTTTTAAAGCCAGCTTTGCTAAGTTCTCTAATGTTTTGTGCATTCCCGCGGCAGTCTCAGTGCTGCTTATTATATAATTATTTTTAACATATATTTTTACGGCAGGATTTTCATGCCACATAGCCGTAACAGACGGAATGTTCAGACGGTGCCGAGCATAGTCGCATATTTTAGCACAAGCCATACCGTATCTTCCGGCGTTAAATGCCGGGCCTGCAATTAAAACATCCGGTTTTTCTTCTTCTACAATCTTTTTTAACTGTCTACAGACTTCTTCAAAGTTATTATCAACATTTATATAATTATCTCCGCAACAAATAACTTTTGTCACAATCATCTCTCCCTGCCATAAATCTTCTAAACCTATAGCAGGCCCTTTTTTTTCTTTTAAAACAATAAAACCGGATTCTGCCGATGATTCACCGCCTATACCGGCATAAAATTGATTTATATAATGAATAGCCTTATATATCATCTATAACTCTCCTATCACTTTATTATTTTTTTTCAGGCAAAATTTGCTGTCCGTAAGGAGGGCTTGATACTATCACCAAAGTAGCAGGTTGTTCCTCAGTGTAAATTAAGTGCTCAACGTCAGCATCAAAAATAATACAATCACCTTGTTCAATTTTAAATTTCTCGGCTTCAACCATCACACAAACACAGCCGTCTAAAACTAAAATCATTTCTTGTCCCTTACCATGCTTGTGAATGTTTCGTTCAGACGGTTCGTTAGGCGGCAAATATGCATAGCTAACCTGTAAATGGGTATAACTTTCCGGAGTAATAACTTTATATGCAATGTTATCGTAGGTATTGACATTGCTGTACAAGTCCTTTTTGCGGAACACTCTTGGTACAGGGCCGCTTGGAGTAAGAAAAGAAACAAGATTAACCTTAAAATAATTTGCAAGTTTTTGTAAATTTGTGATGGAAACGGAATACTTATCATTCTCTAACCCTGAAAGGTAAGAATAACTCATGCCGAGATCTTTTGCCATTTGTTGTAACGAAATACTGCGCACTTTTCTAAGGGCACGAATTTTAGAACCGATGGAAATATTCACCGATTCTTTTTGTTTAATATCTTCTCCCATAATATCTGCCTTTTAATAGTGTTATCAAATAGGGGGTAACACATTATCAATAGTTTCAACGAATACGGTTTTTGAAATCATATATTTATGTATTCCTGCTATCCCTATACCGCTTTCTTTCCATCCGGTGCCGGGTGATTCAATCATACCTTTACTGAAGTAATTGTTTATATAAATCTGCCCGCTATTTATTCTGTCTGCCACACGAATTGCTCTCTTTATATCTTTTGTAAATACGCCTCCGGCTAGACCATACTTAGTTGCATTCGCCAAAGCAATAGCTTCTTCTTCCGTATCAAAAGGTGTAACACAAGCAACCGGCCCAAAGATTTCATTTTGGAATATATCCATTTCAGGTGTAACATCTGCAAAAATAGTCGGAGGAATAAAATTTCCCTTCTTTAAGAGAGCTTCCGAATATGGGTTTCCGCCGCAAACGAGTCTTGCATTTTGTTTTTTTCCTTTTTCAATGTATCCCCATACCGTATCGGCATGTTCTCGGGATATTAGGGTATTCATAGTTGCAGACGGATCAAAACCGTCTCCAGGCTTTAATTTAGAAGCAACATCGGCCATTGCTTTTATAAAAGGTTCATATATACGGCGTTGTACTAAAATTCTTGTACCTGATACACATATCTGCCCCGCATGATTTGTAAAACCATAAACAGCAAAACGAGCAGCTTGATCAATATCAACATCTTCAAAAAAAATGTTAGGGCTTTTGCCGCCCAGTTCCAGAGCAATATCTTTTACTAATTTTGCAGAATGAGTAATTATCTCGCGGCCTGTTTCTACCCCGCCCGTCATAGATACCATATCCACAAGCTCACTCTCGACAAGACAGTTTCCTACTTCAGCGCCTGAGCCGGTTACAACATTAACAACACCGGGAGGAAAGCCGGCTTCTTCATAAACACTTGCCATAAGAATCATTGACAACACACCCCAACTTGGAGGCTTAATTATAACGGTATTGCCTGCTGCCAAAATTGCATTTACTTTTTGACATCCCATAAGAAATGGCCCGTTCCATGGAAGAATTTCTCCTACTACTCCGCAAGGGTTCCATGTTACATAATTAAGAGTCCCATATTCACTCGGCACCACCTTACCATCCAAACACCTGGCCTTTCCTGCAAAAAATTCAAAGGAATCAACGGCCATTGGAACTTCCCAATAGCGGCATGCATTATAATTTTTACCGCATTCAAGTGTTTCAATAACTGCAAATTCTTCAGCACGCCTTTCAAGAATTTGGGCAGCCTTTAATAATAATTTACTACGATCCTTTGCAGACATTTTTCTGTATGGGCCTTCATCAAAGGCTTTTCTTGCCGCAGCAATTGCTTTTTCGCAATCAGTTTTTGTACCCCGATAGGCTTTAGCAAAAGGCAAGTTATCGGCAGGGTTAATTACATCAACAATAGTACCATCCTCAGAAGGAGTATACTTACCATCAATAAAAAGCTGATAGGGTTCTTTCTTAACATATTTTAAGAATTCCATTTTAATCTCCTTTTTTTAATAAGTTTTATTTTTTTCTATTACATACTGTTAATAGAACATTCTATTAACAGTATAAATCACATATTTCATTATGTCAAGAAAAAATTTAAAAAAATCGATTATTTTTACAAAAACTATTATAAAAAGTTTTTAAAGTGCAGATATGATTTAAGCTTTTTATTCCAAAATTGATTTCTATATGAATAGGAAATAGTGGAATTGATTATCCTCCCCAAAAAACTGATACTGTATATGCAATATTTAAAAAAGGAACCCGTAAACTAAATTGTATAAATGGCTGAAATGTGATATTATTAAAATAAGAGTATAATAACTAAAAGATAAAAAATATTATGAAAACAAAACCTTATTTGTATTCACAGCCTGACTATCTCATCTTTCGGGCAGCGATTGGAGGGATATTGGTGCAGCGATCCGATAGTCTCAGCTTCGAAGCAAGCGAGGTGCTAGTACTTATTTATTTTTGTATTTTGTGTAGTACTAAAAGCTATAAGGAGACTTCAGGATTCTTAAGGGCGGAGCCCTTAAGCAGCTATTTTGAAGATAGGAAGGGTTATAGGGAAGGAAAGGTACAGCCAGCGCAACTTCAAGGCGAATTTTTATCTGCCAAAAGTGTCTTCCCTCCCCTAAACGCAGCCCCGATAGATGATGAAGCAAAGAAACACAATGAAAACCTGCCGGGAATGGGAGGTGTATTTAATGTTGTGAACTTACATGTGTATCATTTACGCGGGGTATATGCAGCGCAGCTTCGAGCTATATAATCCGATTAAATATACCGAGCCAGATGGAAGGAGTGGAAAACTCACTATTTATTCAACTGGAAATTCTTTGATGGGGGGCAGGCTGGGATTTCTTATACACCAGATGGTACTGGTGTTACGACAACATATGGAACATGGGGTAATAATCCTACTGGACAAGGTAATGATTTATTTGAAAATCTTGAACAAAATAGAGGTGCCGAAGCAACTAGAACTGTTCACTTGAATGATAACCAAGAACGAGCTTTATTAAAAATAATTAATGATTATAAAAAAAAGGTAAAGATGTATGGAAATTGTTTGGACCATGTTCAAAATTTACACAAGATGCTTGGGATTATGATACAGGCGAATATCTAAATGCTAATACTTGGATAATTATTAATAATCCCGAAACTTTGAAACAGTCAATAACTAAAGCTAATGGAACTTTAGAAATTCCAAATTCAAGCAGCAGGGCTTCTAGTACGAGATCAAATTCTGTTGGCAGAAGTTCTGGTTCTTAGTATTATGGGGTAGGTAGTACATTTAATGTATCATCGGATCCTATTTATGATTCATCAGTAGAATGAGGAGATGACTATGAAAAAAGTAATAATTAGATTTACCTTATTAACTATTTTAAGTATTTGCTTATGGAGTTGTTTATCACAAATGGTTTTAGAGTATAATGATATTGATAATTTTGAAATAACAGAATATAGAAATGGTAATAAACTTTCAATAAAAATATCAGGACTGTGTATGCACAGTAATTATGTAATCAAAAAAATTGATTTACAGAAAAAAAATGATGAGTTGAAAATAAAAATTAAAATTTCAATTTTTAAGAAAAAAAATGATACAGGAAGATTTTTGTATGAACTAAAAATTTCTGATGATGTAAAAAAAATCTTTTTTGGAAATGATGAAGTTGAAATATGGCATAAATAAAACTTATGAACCCAAAACTTTATATTTATTCACATCCTACCTATCTCTTTCGGACAGCGATTGAAGCGTTACATGCAGTGAGGCAAAGCCGAACTTCCAGCCAAACCCTTTTTGCGGTGTGTTTAAGCAAAAAGCAAGCTCTGACCGGAGGGAAATGAATTTGTACATTTGATGATTCCTTTAGGTTCAACATGTTATTTAACGCAACCACTCATGCGTAAGCCCTGCAACCGTCCATATCGGGTTACTTGAAAATCTAAGTCAAATGGTATATACTGACCTCAATTTTAGAATAGAAAAACGGCGATGAACAAAGTGAGAGGAAAGTTTTTATATATTATTTTTCTTGTATTTTTTTGCTCTATTTCTTTTGCTCAAAAGGTCAGCGAAAAAAAGGATATTGCCGTCTTTGTAACTTCCTATTACGGCCGGCATATTCCAAACGAATTAGTTGATAGAATTGATGAAGCGGTTATGAATGTTTTTTTTAACCTTGAACGTTTTAATATAATAGGCTTGGAATACAGGCTTGCCTCAACGGATGTAGACATATTTATCGAGCTTATAAAACAATCAAGAGAAGAAAACACAGAACTGCCCGAATCCGTTTTAATGGGTTTAGAAGCCTTTACAAAAGCAGACTGGGAAAAAACGGTCAATTCTTATTATGTAGTAATGCCTGTAATTACGGATTATTCAATTTCAACGGAACGATACAATGATCTATTTTTGGGAGAAACGGATGGATATAGGGTAGAAATTGCTTTGGAATTCTACATATATTCTTCAAAAGAAGATTTAAAAGAAAAAATTGATATAAAAATAAGCTCTGTGGACAAAACCTATGAAAAAATATACAGCAGAGCGCTTAAAAATCTATCGGAAAAACTTGATCTTGAGCTGCGTAAGATAGAAGCCTTTACCATAAAAACAGGTATAATCAAGGCAGAAAAAGGCACCGTTCATTTTGAGCTTGGAAAAAAAATGGGCGTGAAACTTGGAGATGAATATGTTGTTTTAAATGAAGACGGCAAGAAAGAAACCGGCTTAATTGTTGTTACCGAAACGGAAAGCGATTTTTCCAAAGGATTAATACTTTATTCAAAAAAGCGCTTAAATTTAGGAGATCCTATTAAAGAGGTTCCTCACGGGCCATTTGAATACAGAGTTTATGCCTTAGGCGAGTTCGGTTTTTTCGTTGCCGAAAGAGGTTTATATGACGGAGGCGGAACCTTCGGTATTAATGTTTCAGGAACAAGGGGGTTTTACCGCTTTAGACCCTGTTTTGGGGCAGAGATGACATTTGACTCTAACACCGCTAAAATTCTTTCTATAGGAACACCTATGACCATATTCGGGGGTACCGAGATAGGAAATACATATTTTAGGCGTTTACAAATCTTGCCTACAATTCAATTTTATTATACAATGATTATAATCGGTTCTAAAGAAAAATTTCCGATTCCTGCGGGAGCCGGGCTTAGAGCCTTTGTGCATACAAGTTTTCTTGTAACAAAGAATTTTAAAATAGGAGGCGACGTGGGCGTAAAAATAGGTTCAACCTTTTATGATAGAATAAGAGGAATCTTAAGATTTACTGCCGGAGTCGGCTTTACAATTAAATTATAACTTTAGGAGACATATGATGAAAAAGATTTCACTCTTTTTGCTTTTATCTGCATCTTTCTTCTTTTTTTCCTGTGCGAGTATTGAAGATGCATTAGACGTAAAAAAACCGGTTTATACCGAAACAAAAGAATATACCTCTATGGGAGAGGATGCTTCTTTTTTGCAGGCCATAAATAAGGCAAAAGTAGGAGCAATACGGCAAGGAGTTATCGACATTATAGGCCTTCAAGCTGAACAGTCTAATTACCAAAAAATTAAAAGTATCATATACGATACCGAATATCCGAATGAATATGTAGTAAACGAAAAAATAGACGTACTACAAAAATCCAAAAACGGAGAAGTATACATAATTAAAATTAAAATCCCCGTAAAAATGAATGAGCTAGCCACAACTCTTTCATCGGCAGGTATAAGCTCCGGTAACCCCTCAAACGGAACATCAATGGATGATATAGTTTTCGGAAACGGCAAGACTCAAGAAAGTTTCAATGATGCACAAAAACCAAAAGATGCAGACCTTATTTTAAAAGAAGCTCAAGCTTCTGCCGAAGGCAAAAAAAATCTTCAATTTTTAAATAACTATATCGAAAACATGACCTACATGGTCTTTGATGCTGAAGAATCAGATACCGAAAGATTTTTACTTAAAGCTGCCGTAGAAACGGGAAATGCCTTTCTTTTAAAACAGGGGTATAGGGCCGTAGACTCAAAAGAGGTCGAAAAGCTAAAAAAAGATAATGCCCTCATTTACCAAGAAAGCACCGATGAAGGAATGTCGGCTATTCAGTTGATAGCTCAAAAGTTAAACGCCGATGTATATATGGAAATTGATGCGGTAACCGAAGGCGGTTATGAAACAAGCGGCTATTACGGTTCGGCAAAGATAACCTTAAAGATATTCAATCCGTCTACAGGAGAGTTACTCGGTTCTGTTCCGTACACAAGCCAAAAAACTTTTAGCCGAGTAAGCAGCTATGATGCTCAATCAAATGCAATTCAATCCGCAGTAAACAAGGCCCTGCCCATGGCTGTCGATCAGGCAAAGATTCTTTTAGCTAAAGCCTATTCCCGCGGAATACGCTATGAAATTATTATAAACGAAACTCCTGACAGCAAGAGCATGGCGCGTTTTAGAAAAGCTTTAAGCGAAAATCTCAATGATATAAAAACTTTATATCAATCCTCGGCACAAACAAAATATGCCGTCTCATTCTTCGGAACGGTTGATGACCTTGAAGCCGTTATTTACGAAACTTCAGATTCCGTTCCGGGATTTGAAAATATAAAACTGGTAATGCTAAGAGGTAAAACTTTAACATTTAAATCAGGCTTTTAATTGGACGTAGATTACGCCTAATTTTAAAAATATATTTGCAATTATTTTAGGAGGCAAGATATGAAAAAAGCAATTAAAATTATGTTCCTTGCAACAGTTGCAGTCCTCATTCTATCGGGCTGTGCAAACAAATTAAAACCGCTTGGAACCGTATCGAGCAAGATTAAAAAACCTGAAATGCTCGACCACAAAAACCTTAAATGGGATAGACCTGTTCCCGGCTGGGTAGCAGAAGAGCCTAATGTCATCGAAAAAACTGATGATTATAAGGGCAAGGATGTTTATCTTTTTAAATTCGAGTCGCCCAGATCAAAGAGCTTGGAAGGCGCCGAGTTATGGACAAGAGATTTTTCGGTCCCTTCCGAAATGGCCAGAATGGTTAAGGTAAGAGTAGAAAGCAAGGCAGCTGCTGCCGCTGCAGGCGATAAGGACAAGGTTGAAGGTTATCTTGAAGATATAGTCAAAACAATTACCTCTACAAAACTTTCCGGCTTTAAAAAAGAAACCGATTATTGGGTTCAGATGAGATATTTCGATGCCGATGGAAATCCTACGGGAGATGATTATACATACATAGTCTTATACAGCATCTCCAAAAAAACCTTGGATAAACTAATTCAGAATGCAATCAGCGGAGCAGATGAAGATAAGCCCAAGAGCGAAGAAGAGAAGGCTGTCCGTCAAAGAGTAAAGGAAGCTCTTTCGGAAGGCTTATAAATCTTTTCAATCTACGGAAGAAAGAAAGCCATTTATTAAAAGTTATAAAATTTTCTTTCTTCCGTTATCGCTTAAAAATCATCTATAATAAAAAACAAATACTATGCTGAAAAAAAAACAACTATTAAAAAAATTACTATTATTGATTTTAACCTTAACCTTATTCTCATGTGCAAGTTATAAAAGTAACCCTGAGGAAGATCTGCCTGCTTGGATAGAAAATGTGCCCGCCGGCGATGCAGACTACGAATACTTTACAGCCTCAGGAACAAATAAAAATTTTACTCTTGCAGAGGCGGATGCAAAAAATAATCTTATAAACGAAATCATACGGTATTTAGGAGTTTCAATAAAAACCGAAACGACAACAACCGCTTTAGGTTCCGTCGAAAACCTTGAAAAAATATTAAAATCGGAAATTTCTCAGTCTTCGGCTGCTAATATAAAAAAATTAAAAATAAAAAACCGCTATACCGAAAAAAATAAAGACAGTGTTACCGTTTATCTTTTAGCGGAATATGATAAACAAGAACTCCGCAAAGAAAGAAACCGCTTATTAAAAATTGCAGAAGAAAAAATTTTATCGGTGAGTGAACCCGAAAAAAAGGCAGACGCTTTTTTTGCAGGCGAAAAATATTATTCTGCTGCCCTTAATTACATTAAAGCAGCGTCCGCAGCCTTGAGTTCCGGAATCGAAAACGGGGATATAAAATTTAGACAAAATATTTCAAATGCAAAAGAAAGCTTAAAAAAAATTAAACCGAAATTGGAAAAAGAAGAGCTTAAAGATTCTTTAAACGGGCATTTAATTTCCGTAAGCATTGGAACATCTGAAGAAAATGTTCCCTTACTAATAAGCTACAAAACAAAAATAAAAAATAATACCTCCATAATAATCGAAGGCATTGAAACAGACAAAAGCGGCACCGCAAATTTTATTTTGAATGATGAAAAAATTGAAACCGAAGGCCGTGTAAGAATAGAATTGGATATTTCCGAAATCAAACAAATGTTAGGATCAAAAGATTTTAACGAATATCGAGAAGCTATTAAAGAACTTCAGCAAATTGTTTTTAAACAAGTCATAAATTTTGAATTTACAAAACCGGAAAATAAAATAAAAAAAGAAAAAAGAGGAACCGTTTCGTTTTTTATAGAACATGACAAGCCAAAAAACTCAAATATTGAAGAAAAAATTTTTGATATTTTAGAAAGCATGAATTTTAAAATACTATTTACAAAAAATGAAGACTCATCTGAAGGCTTTTTTGTTCATGCAAGGATAGAAACAGATGAAGTATTAAAAGCTGCTGACGGATTTTTGGTAAGACTTAACGCAGATATAGAAATAAAAAATCTAAGCACAAACGAAATCCTTTATAAAAAAAATATAAGTAAACGCGGTGCAGGTTTTAGCGAAAGCGATGCTCAAAGATCTGCCTCAGTTGCTATAGCAAAGGCGATAGCCTTAGCCTTTAGTGAATGCGTCGAATAGAGCAGCTGACAAAGTTCTATATTTATTGTATACTAATTGGCATCTTCTAAAAACTTTGTTAGATTTTTAGAGATGCCCGACGAGTTTTTTTAAGGAGAAACAATTGGAAAATCCTGTTTGGCTTTTTATGGGACCTGAAATAGGGGAAAGAAATTCAGCCATTGATACAGTAGTAAAAACTCTTTCAAAACAATACGGAGATATTGAAACACATACGGTATATGCAGGCGATACCGGCATGGGAGATATAATTTCTCTCTTGCAAAATGCATCTCTTTTTTCTTCTGCAAAACTACTTATATTAAAATCCGCAGAGCTTATCAAAAAAAAAGAAGACATAGATTTGCTTACCGGCTGGATTCAATCGGTTTCAAAAAATAACGCAGGCAGCTCTTTTTTAATTTTAATTTCAGATGAAACATCCGTCGCAAAAAAAATAAGCGATACCGTTCCTAAAACTCAACAAAAAATATTTTGGGAACTTTTTGAAAACAAAAAACAGGAATGGGTACGTTCATTTCTTTTTAGAGAGGGCATTGAGATTGAAGATGAAGCAGTCGATGAGCTTTTGGAATTGGTTGAAAACAATACTGAGGCTTTAAAAACAGCCTGTTCACATTTAGTGCTCTATTTTCAAAAAGGTTCACATATCGGTCAAGAGAATATCGAAAAACTTTTTGCACATAATAAGGAAGAAACACCTTTTACTCTGTTCAATGCTTTAACATTAGGCGGATTAGAAACAGCCCTATCTATAAATCAAAAAATAATACTTTCTAAAAACTCATCTCCGGTACAAACCATCGCAGGCTTAACTTATTGTTTCAGACGATTACAAGATTGGCACAAAATACACAGAGAAAACGAATATTTGGATGATTTTGCTTTGAAGCGTTTCGGTTTTTCAGGAAAAACTGCATTGGCACAATATAGAAGAGCCGCAAAACTATGGAATGAGATTCAGTGTGTAAAAATAATAGCACTCTTATCGGAAACCGATTTAGAATTAAGGTCTTTAGGCACCGGTCTTCAAAACATAGCTATGGAAATATGTCTTTATGAAATAATTTGTAAATCAGGAAAAAAAATAGAACAATACTCCTTTGAACATATTTAAAACTTAGGTTAGTTTATATAAATTATCTTCAAGTAAATTGTAAAAACAAGAGTTATGAAAATCTGATGAAAATTCTTCTCGTGTAAAAAACTGTTTTGCTTTTTGCATTATTAACGGAACCTCTCCATGTGAAATAGGAAGAGTTCTACCCAAAAGTAAATTATCAAATTCTTTATTACGAACCAACTTATCTGATGCAAAAAACAGCCTCATATCAGACAAGATATCTTTTTGAACCAAAATTAAAAATAAAAATGAAGCCGTATCACTATCTATATATCCCGGAGTGCCCAGTCTTGTATAGAAACTTTTTGTCCATGTTTCATTCGGAATTCTTATGCGGCTTATAATATATTGCCCTGCTCTTTTTTCGGCATAACTTTTATCAATGTACTTTGCAAAAGGAACCCATTCAATATCTTCAGCTGTCCTAATTTCCAGCTTTGCATCTAAAGCCAACATCGGTAAAAACGTTCCGGCAAGAGGATTGGCAGCCGCAATGTTTCCGCCTATTGTTGCAAGTGAGCGTATGGAATTGTTTGCTATCTTTTCGATAGAATAATATAAGGAAGGCGGAATATTTTTTTTACCTAAATCCAAAATTTCATTTAATGTTACTGCAGCTCCGAATTCAAAATACCGTTCGGTTTTAGAAATAATTTTTAACTCAGGTAAAAAATTTACATCCAAAACATGCGCAGGTAAATCAACTATTTCATCGGTTTGATAATTTAAAAAACCTGTTGAACCTCCTATAGGTCTTACATTTGAAATGTTTTTTAATATAGACAGCATTTCCTGCATATGGCGAGCTCGATAAATAATACTGTTTTTTGTCAATTCACTCATAAGTTTTATTTTCTCCGTTGATTTTTATTTATTTTCTCAATAGCCGAAAATAAATCTTCAAAGCTTGTACATCGGCACATAGTGCTTGAATAATATTTTCTTATTTTTTGTTCCGCATCAGGGTCTTCAATATCGAGATGGGAATTTAAAATTGCATATGTAAAAAATATTTTTCCTGCATCACAAAATCCGCACATTTCAACTCCGGCTTGATCAAAACCTGTTGAAATTATTTTATAATCTTCTGTTGTTTTAAAATGCTCTAAGGTTATTATACTTTTGCCTTCAACCTTAAAAACGGGAATAAAACATGCAGGAACAGGTTTATCATCCATTAACACAGTGCAAGATCCGCACTGACCGCTTAAACAAGAACTCTTTAAACTTAAAAGATTAAACTCCCGCCTTAATACCGACAAAAGTCTTTCATTTGCAGGAGCCTCAATTTGAACCGCAGTTTTATTTAAATTAAAACTAATCTTCATCTAAAGCCTCACTTTTTGTAACAGCATTAAAAACATCTTCGGTAAAAACAGGCAAAAAATCGATCCTTTTATGATTAAGCATAATCTGATTTAAAGCAGAAATATAGGCTGCAGGAACAATACTTTCAGCTAATTCCCCAAGTCCTCTAGTTTTTAATTCACTTTCTAAAATAAAATCTCTGATGGGAGGAATATCTCCGGTTGCAATTATTTTATAATTAGAAGGGAGCAAATTATTTTCTTTTATTTCTTCAATCGAAATATTTGAAATAGCATTAGCAATGGTTTTATGAATATTTCTATGTACCATTTTTTTTGAATAGATTTTTCCGGGATCACATGCAAACCAAATTCCTCTTACATTAATTTGATAAGTGCTCGGATCAAGTTCAAGTTCAACAACGCAAGCTCCGGGAGTTTCGGAAATAAAAGGATGTCCTATTAAGGATTCATTATCCCACTCTTTAGAGCGGGAAAGTTTATAGGTTTTGGTTATCGCAATAGGAAGAGGCTTTCTAAACCTTTGATTTTTTATTCCTGTGCAGCATTTTGCAATAAGATCAGGTAATATGCTGATACCGCAAGAAGCTGTAGCAGCTCCTGTAGGACTCATCTCATCGGTTGATGCTCCTAAAAAAACAATTTGATTTTCTTCGACTTCCAATTCTTTTGCGATTTGCTTTTTTAAAATACGCTTCAATCCTTCTGAAGTGGGTTCAGCCTTGACTAAAACTTTATCATCCTTTGTCATAGTAATCTCGGCAGAATAATTCATCCCGGATTTTACAAGAATGTTGGAGCCGTTATATTGACATCCTACGGCAATTCCTATCCCTCGCCAATTTCCATCATAACGATTCGTGCGTCCCTTATTCATTAATCTATATGCATGAAATTTTCTATAAAAATCACTATTATTGCAGACAGCTTTTAAGATGTTTTCAAAAATAAAGTTTTCTTCTTTTTTTATTCCTGTAATCGTCTTTTGCCCTACTTTCAAATTATTTTGAAGTCTAAATTGAATTGGGCATAAATCAAGCTGATCTACTATTTCATTAATATGTTTTTCCAATGCGGATATTACATAAGAATCGCCCCAACCCGAAAACAATCCTGTCAAACTTTTTTCAGTTTTTATCGCAACAGCACTAATCATATAAACAGGCAAATTATAAATACCGGCGGCAGTTACAACCATCTGTTTAAGCATTTGACCTATAAAAGGATTAAATGAACCTGCATCCACAATTATTGAAACATTCATAGCAGTAATTTTTCCTGAATCGGAAACAGCTGTTTTATGCTGAATTAAAACAATAGGAGACTTTGCCGTATATAAAAAATCTTCTTGCCGTGAAAATTCCATTGTTATATTCTTCTTTGTTAAAAAAGAGGCTATGGAAACTTGAGCAGCAAGCAATGAAGGGAACCATATCCTTCCGTCAAGAGATTCCGCTTCTGCATGTGAAACAACATTTACTTTTTCTTTAGGTAAATTTAAAACATTACAAACGGAATTCAAAACTTGATAAGGCCACTGAGTTGCAAGATGAATTTCAAGTTTGTCATCAACCCAATTCGTTTTAACACAGGCTGTTTCTGCATGATAGTGGTATCTTTGGTTAAAAGAAAAAGTAGAATAAACTACCTTAGAACTTTTCTCAAAAACTTCTTCAGCATTTCCTGCACTCAAACTTTCATGCGCAATTATAGGATAATCGAAATAGTTTTTCACTTCCTCTTCAAAAGTAAATTGAGCCTTAGGGCGGGAATGTCCTTGAGTTTTTATTTTAAAAAGAGATGAAAGCTCTAAAAGCTTTTTTTTATCGGGTCCTGTTAAAATGCCTACAGCCTGCCCCGTATAATCCGCTTTTTCATCAGCAAAAACAGGCATTTCGATTTTTAAAAAATCTATTGAATTCTTGCCGCTAATATCTTTTGCGGAAAAAAAAGCAAAACCTTCAGGAAGTTCGGGAATCTCTATATCTATAATCTTAGCACCGGCATCTGTGCACCGAATGAGCCGAGCCCATTCCTGATTTTTAAATTCCAAATCGGAAACAAAAGTTTTATCCATAAATTAACGCCTATTAAGTTCTGCAAGTTTAATTACCGTTTCTATAACATAATTTATATTCTCTTCACTCATTGAAGGATAAAAGGGCAAACTTAAACTTTGCAAATATTTTTTATTCGATTCCGGAAAATCGGAACTATCTAAACCGTATCTTTCTTTTATATAAGTCATTTCAAAATGCGGTATAAAGTGCATCGAAATACCAAGACCCCTTTCCTGTAAGGCTTGAGCAAACTCATCTCGGCCTATTTTTAAAGACTCAAGATTAAGCCGCAAAATATAAAGATGCCAAGCATTACCTTCTCCGTCCGGAGGAAGAATAAAAGAATCATTGTCTGCAAATGCGTCATTATATTTTTCGGCAATTTTTTTTCTATGCTCAAAAAAAGTTTGAGCTTTTTTAAGCTGCACCCTTCCTATTGCAGAAAGAATATCGGGAAGATTACACTTCCATCCCTCAGCCGTAACATCATACTTCCATGAGGCCTTTGTATCTGTATACCTATCCCAAATGGTTCGGTTTATACCATGAGAACGCATCAGTTTTATACGCTCTGCAATTTTCTCATCGTTGGTACAAATCATTCCGCCCTCGCCTGTAGTAATTGTTTTTGTTGCATAAAAAGAAAAAACACCGCAGGTGCCGAGAGTTCCCGCATAACCTTCTTCCGTCCTTGAAGGAAAAGCATGGGCGGCATCTTCTATCACGGCAACGGAATATTTTTTTGCAAGGTCATTTATAGCCTTCATATTACACACATTTCCTGCAATATGAATCGGAACAATAGCCCTTACACTCTTATCTTTTTTTAATATAGTTTCGATTTTTTCGGGGTCTATACTGTAAGATTTTTTTTCGATATCGGCATAAACTACATCGCCGCCTAAGTGCAGGGCAGAGGTTGCCGTCGAAATAAAGGTATAGGGACTTGTCACGATTTTTGTTCCTTTTTTTATGCCGCAGGCATCCATTGCAAGCATGAGCCCGCTCGAAGCCGAATTGACGGCAAGAGCGGTTTTAGATCCGGTAAAAGCAGCAAATTCTTTTTCAAATTCAAGAGTTTCCTTCCCCGTAGTAAGCCATCCGGAATGTAAAATTCTTATCAAGGCTTTTTCTTCTTCTTCAGAAAAGGAAGGAGTAAAAAAAGGAATTGTTTTTTTTGCCTGAGCATCGTGCATACATCTTAGTCCTTTGCTGTATAAAACTAACGTCAAAGTATACTAAAATTTTAAGAATTATGCAATAAGACGGATTTTTCGTATTTATAAATATTAGATTCTGTAAGCCAATTTATCCTGGCAAACACTGCTAAGCGAAATATTTTATATAGATTATTAAATGTGTTATATGAAAATTCAGCATTTATAAAAAACAGATTGGTTTTCCCTAATTGTTGATTTGATTCTATTTCTAAAGGCGAGAAAGAAAATGCTACCCCTGTGTCAGCATCTGATAGATTTATATCAAATAAAGTTCCAGAACCATATAGAATTTGTGAATCTTTTGAAAAACTTCCTGCAATGTTGATGTGTCCAAAATCCCACGAGGGAGCAAAATCGAAAGCAAAAAGCAAATCACCATAGCAAAAAATATAAATCAATACACTCATAGATAATATTTTTTTTGTGATAATTTTTTTAGATTGAATAACTTTCATTTTCTTTCCTTAATTTAATAGTTTAGTAATTAAAACCTATAGAAAATCTAATAGCCGGTTAGATTTATAAGAGGACTTTCGTTATTTTCTTCTTTTTGTTATATGGCATAAAATCATTCCTTTATAATGAGTGCCTTTCTTCTGCCGAAATACCTAATCCCTTCGGCAATAAGCATAATTACACAGGCAGGCGTAAAAATAAGGATAAGTATAACATATGTTTGCCAATTTAATAATCTACGCATAACAACGGCTATAAAATTGTGTAAAGAATGGAGAAAGATACATGCATAAAGCGATTTTGTTTTTTCATAACAATAAGCTGATAGTAAACCGCTTACAATGGCTCCAATCACTTGTGCATAGCCTCCATATAAATGTATTAAGCCGAATAGTATTGAAGAAACAAGAGCGGCAATTTTTGCATTAAATAATTTTTTTGTATCATCATAGATTACTCCCCTAAATATAAGTTCTTCATATATCGGTGCTATGATAAGAGCCGCTATAAATTCATAAATAATTAATGGCTTGTATATAAAATTAGTATTAAATATGGTACGGACGGTAAAGCTTTCTTTTCCCGTAAATCTGTTTAAAAAATAAATAACCGAACTTTCTATCATATTTTTAAAATTACCGAAACCACGAAAAATCCATGCTATAAGTGTAGTTATAATGATACCAATAAAGTATATCTTTATAACCGTAGAAAACTTAAAAGGCTTAAATTGTAAAAGATTTTTGTTTTCTTTAAACCGTTTAAATGTTATGATTGCAATGCCCAGTACAGTATACACAATAGTCAGAATTATATACCAGTATTCTTCTTTATACATAAAAACATATACATATATAAGATCAAGAATAAAAAATGCAATAAAGGCTTCAATTATAATCGATATAAACCAATAAAAAACAGCTAAAACCTTCTTTTTGTTATATGGCATAAAATAGTACTCCTCATAGAAAAAACAGCCGTAACAGAGAACCATTTGATACTGATTAAAATTTCATACTAGTATGTTCTGTCTTTAAACTCAGCGGCGATTTTTTGGTTTAGATGGCTCTATTACTGGCGAAGGGAAAGGATCAACTCCTCCTCCTCCTCCTCCACCGCTCCCGCCGCCGTCTACATGAGGCGGAGCAAGAGCATCATTTGGGCGTCCGCTGCAAATCGAAGCAATCGGTTCAATAATAGATGGGTTTTCTACAGAAAAAAAGCCCACGTCCTCATTAGTTGTTTTCTTGTTGGTATTAAATTTCCTCCATAATGATATTAAAAATCGGATAAGCTTATGCTTACCGTTAATAAGTGATGACACTGTTACGGCTTCACTTATAAGTATAGGGCAGCCCTGCTTATTTGTCAAGGAAGATTTACAGTATTTTTTTTACATAAATTTACAATTTTATTTATTTTTAATAACCGCAAGGGACGCCAAGCGTTGAGCTAACGTTCAATTTCGCAACGGGAAAAGATTATTAAGAAAAACCGCAGGTTTGTCTTAATGACAATCCATACCGCTATATTAGGGGAGATTTTTAAGAGGGGGAGCTAAAAAATGTTCCCCTCTTAAATGGCGTTTTGAAAAGATGAGGGGTTATAGGGGAGAAGAAAAACTTTTGCTCCATCAAAAGTTTGTCTTTTCCCCTAATTTGTCTTTTCCCCTAATTTTCTTATAATTTCCAAGCAGGTTCCAAGGGCACTTTTGCCGGGAAGATTATAAATATCAGGAGCAGTACCTGTTTCATCAGTACAGTATCCGTCTTCGGTTAGGCCGTACATAAAATCAAACTTTATCAGTAAGCCGCTGTTGGGAAGAACGATGTACATAGGCGATTTACCGTTTGTTCCGGAACCGCCCGTATTAGTCCCGACAACTGTTGCAAAACCGATTTTTTTACAGACATAAGCAAACCTGTCCGCTTCCAAATATACGCCGCTATCTACAAGAAGCCAAAATTTTTTATCTTCACAAGGCTTGTATCCGTTAATAGGACGAGCTTGAATTATCTCTTCCAATCTATAGGCCTTATCGTTTTTTACAGTACTGCAATTTTCTATATAAGGAACTTCATGCCGATTTATTTTTTCTGATTTATAATTTTTAAAAAACATATCCAAATAAGTATTCGTATATTTATTTTCGTTATAAAGTCCGTAAGAAATTATATTCATATCTTGTTTTATATTGGGAGATATTATTGCTTCGTAATTTTCAGAATGTCCGCCTCCGTTATTTTGTATATCTATTATTATGTGTTTATAATTTGCAGTCTCAATAAAAAAATCTTCCAAGGCTTTTAGATACTCTTGTTTTTCTTCTGCTTTCGTTGTAAGAAAAGATTTGATTTCTATATATGCAATATGATCGGTCTCAATAATCTGTATAAACGGCTTTGAATATTTACGAGTTCCTATTAATGAAGAATTTCTATTACTAAAACTGCCGATATTTTTATCACTAAGAACCTCTACTTGATATATATGAAAATAAAAGTTATCTATCAAAGCCCGCTTCTTAATTAATGAAGTCTGAGGGGCACCATTTTTAAATATCTTTTCATAATTAAAATAATAATCAAAATAATCTGAAGGATAAAGATGCCCTATGTACCTATTTATAGTAATTTTTCTGCATAAATCCTTATAGAAAGAATAATATCCATGTTGCATCATGGGATCCGATAAATACCTATATCCTGTCTGTTTTATTTGTTCTAAATCAATTCCTTTGCGTTCACATACTTCGGTAAAAGGGTACCCGTTATAAATAAAATCCCAAAAATATTCATAGTCGGCTTTCATTTCTTCGGCAGAAATAAAACCGGATATTGTATCATGTTTTTTTGAGATAAAAATAGACATTATAATAAACACTGAAATAAAAATAAATATTATAATACCGATTATTAATTTTTTTATATTAATATTTTTTATCTTTTTCTGAAATCTTATTTTAATCATCTCATGTATGAACAATAAATTATGTATTTTTTTATTACTCCTTTTTATAAATTAACAAATCGTTTTCTTCCAAAAAATTACGCATTTTCTCTTTATTGCGGAAATCATCTTTTTTTTCTTCATTATAAAAACAAAACGAATATAGAGTATTTAAAATTTCGTTTAAGTTTTTAGAATCAAATTCTTTTTTATCGCGCAGACACATGATTTTTTCGTAATCCGTTTTTTCAAGATATTCGGTTGAAGACCAAAGAGGTTCTTCCAAACGTTCTCCTTCTCTGGGGCCGATTATTTCTATCTTAATATCTTTTTCAGGTTCAAAGCCCATATAGCTTATCAGCTGTTTTGCAGTTTCATAAATATTTACAGGTTCCCCCATATCGAGAAGATAGGACTCACCCGATTTGCCTACACCGCCGGTTTGCAGTACCAGCGAACAGGCTTCGGGAATTGTCATAAAAAAACGAATCATATTTTTATCGGTTACGGTAACAGGTCCTCCGTTTTGTATCTGTTCTACAAAAAGAGGAAAGATAGAACCTCGTGAACCCAGAACATTTCCGAAACGGACAAACATGTAGGCTGAATCTTTTTTTTCTTTTACGGTTTCGGCAGCCTGCAATACCAATTTTTCGCTTAATAGTTTTGAAACACCGTAAACTGAAACTGGCTCAACAGCCTTATCGGTCGAGATCAAAACAAAACGCTTTACATTAAATTCAATACAGGCATCCAAAAGATTTTTTGTACCGAAAACATTGTTTTCAATAACGGCAACAGGATTCTCCTCCATATAAGGGAACATGTTTATAAGCCGCCGTATGAAAAACGGCATCACATTTTAATTGCTTAATAATGTAGCGCATATACTCGCGGTCTTTTAATTCCCCTATAACCGGAACAATTGTCGCCTTGTCTCCGACGCCTCCTGCCTGTAATATTTTAAGCTCTTTGTAAATTTGATAAATGGAATTCTCTCCATGGCCGAAAAGATAGAGACGCTCGGCGCCGCCCGATAAAAGCTGACGGCAAAGTTCACTCCCGATAGAACCGCCGGCACCCGTAACTAAAACGCGCTTTCCGCGAAGATATGCCAAACTTTTTTTTAAAGAAATTGTAACGGGGGTGCGGGTAAGTAAATCCTGAGGGTCTATTTCGCGGGCTTGAACCAAATGAGCCGAACCGTCAATGATTTGTGAAATTGCGGGTAGAAGTTTTATCTTTGAAAACCCTGCCGATTTTAAAAGCTCATATATTTCACGTAAACGCTCGGAGCGTATGCTGGGAATTGCAATCAGAGCCTCATCCCCTGCATCTATTCTGATTAAATGAACGGTTTCACTTATAGGCCCGAATACCGGAATCCCGTCAATCTTAGTTCCGATTTTTTTAGAGTCATCGTCTAAAAAGGCGACAACCTTGCCGAATATTTTTTTTGCCGAAATTTCATGTGCAATCATAGTTCCGGCAAGGCCTGCTCCTACTATGTATATGGAAGCTTTTTGTTTAATAGGACGGCTCATTTTTTTTCTTCTCCTTTGATATTTCTTCAAACCCTAAGTCGATAGAAAAAGATGTCTCGCACATATCCAAACAAATAGTTGCCCTTTCCTTCCGCTTATTTACTCTTACAATATAACCTTCCAGTCCGCTTAAAGGGCCTTCAATAATCTTTATCCTATCATTTTCATCAAATATAACTTGTGAAATTTTTGCAACACCGCCGAATGAAATAAATTGATTAAGAATTTCCAGATCCCTTCCTTGTAAAGATTTAGGCTCTTGATTATTAGGCAAAAAACGATAGAAGCCCTTACATTTTTTAATATGCTGATACAGCTCTCTTGAAATTCCATCGGTACCTATAAACAAATAACCTGCAAAAACAGCCAGTTGTTTTTCCGTTACTTTACCGGCTTTTCTTATTTTTAAAACTCTCTGAGGAAAAACTATAGAATAAGGAATCTCATCAAACTTATTTTTAAATTCGGCATCTTCAATAAATTTTTTTTCTTTGCCCGTACTAACCTGTACTACATAATAATCCATATTTATTTAATTGTATCATAAAAATCTTATTAAATAAAGTAGTCATCCTTGCTTGCAAATTTGTTATATCTTAGATACCTTGTTTTTTTAAATATCCTGTGCTATATTCTTTTTTAGAATTTTAAATAATTCTTAAATGAGGAAAATAATGGAAGAAGAAAAAAATGCTTCATCAATTTTTAGGATAGCCCTGACGGCAGGAGAGCTTCTAATAAAAAACGGAGCCGAGATGCACAGAACGGAAGAAACCATTTTAAGGATATGCGCCTCACGCGGAATTACAGGCATTGCCGTTTTTATAACTCCGACAGTAATATTAATAGGAAATGACAAGAAGGAAGGCTCAACTTACATTAAAAACATAAGAGTCAGGGGCAGCAATATACATAAAATTTCATTGGTCAACGAATTTTCAAGAAACTTTACTCAAGGTAAAATTTCTGAAAGTGATGCCCTCGATATTTTAAAAAATATTGATGCAGAAAAAAATTATCCGTATTGGCTTGTATTAACTACCTCCGGAATAGCCTGCGGACTTTTTTCTATTTTGCTCGGCGGAACATTAAATGATTTTATAGTTACTTTTCTTGCTACCTTCGTAGCCGTTTTCTCAAATGATAAAATTGCACAGTTTTCAAAAACAGTCTTTTTAGGAAATTTTATAGCAGGCTTTTTAGTCGGTATAACCACCATTATTTTTTACCATATAGGTTTTGTAAAAAATCTTGACATGATAATAGTAGGAGCAGTTTTATCTCTTGTGCCGGGGGTAGCCTTTACTTCAGGTATACGGGATTTTATTTTGGGAGATTTAGTTTCGGGACTTGCACGTACCTGTGAGGCTATTATGATAGCCATTGCAATAGCCTTCGGAATAGGATCGGTTCTCTTCGGGTACTCTCTTTTAGGAGGAATATAATGCCGCTTTATGTGCATACAATCGCATCCTTTGTTGCTAGTTTTTGTTTTTGTTTTTTGTTTTCGGTTCCGAGAAGAAACATCTGTTTAAGCGGCCTGTGCGGAAGTGTCTCTTGGACAATCCTCATATTTTTTCAGAACATCGGTATAAATTATATATTTGCGACCTTAGCCGGAGCTCTAGCCGTAGGCCTCTTGGCGGATTTATTTGCAGTACTTCAAAAAACACCTGTTACATGTTTTATCGTTATAGGCACGATTCCTTTAGTTCCCGGATTTAAGGTTTATAAGACCATGCTTTTTTTTGTTACCGACAAATTGGAAAAAGGGGTGAGCGAGGGTGTTCAAGCCGCTTTTATCGCAATAGCGATATCCGTAGGCTTAATTATTTCTGCATCGGTAACCCGCCTTATCAGAGCCGTCAAGAAAAAAGCAAACAGTAAAAAAGGATAAAATAAGAGTATCTTTTAAAAAACAATATTTTTATATTCCCTATAATTTTCCCGACAGTTGACAATAACTCTAATATGTTATATGCTATAATCAAAACTGAGGAAGATCGTATGTTTTTTAAATAGGAGAAATAGAAATATGGTTAATGATCAAACACATAAGTGGTTTAGTACAGATGGAAATGATTCGGACGGAGCCCCTCTTGGAGGACTCATTAACATTATGGCAGCTGGTGATGGTGGTGACGCTAGTAGACCACCTCATGGAGCACCGGAGCCTAAGCCAGATATGCCGGATGACAATGGAACAAATCCGGGGATTTTTCCACCACCACCAAGCATACCCATACCTGGTGCGGGAAGCGGTTATATAATTGAAGAAAACTAAAAAAGTTTTATAACAATGGTTTCCTCAGTGTTTTGCTATCATGGTGAGGTATTTTTATGACGAGAAAGAAAATTGTTTTTTGTGTATTATGTTTGTATTGTCTTTTTACTTTTTTGACCTGCAAGAAAGAAGAAAAGCCTAAAACCATTCATGAACTTCAGAAATTAAATTTAAGCCAAAAAGAAAAAGATGAAGATTACGAATTCTTTTGGGGTTTTATAAAAGAAGGTTTTCCATTTACTGAAGTCTTGGAACGCAATGGGGTTGATTTAAAAAAAATAAAAGAAGAATGGCAACCGAAATTAAAAGACATAGAAACTAAATCCCAATACTTAACATTTTACGGTGAACTTTGTGCCGAAATAACTCAAAATAAACCCGTAGGGCATTTGTATCCCATTGACTATCAATACTATAACAAAATGTACAAAACTTACTATCCCTGTGTGAACAAAGACGGCACGGAAAATGAACTCATTAAAGATTTTTATTCTGCCCAACCGTCAGGAGCTTGGGTTCGTACTATCTGGAATGATGTTCAGCGAATTGAAGGTATTACAACATATATAGTTGAAGAGGGTAAAATAGCATGTCTTAGAATTGATTCATTTTCGATTACTGATCAAGAAAAAAGAAAAAAATTCTTAAATGATGTAAAAGTTTTTTTAGAAAAAACAAAAGATCATAAGCATTTAATTATTGACATTACAAGAAACGGCGGCGGCGATAGGTATTTTTGGATGTACATTACCGGTCTTCTTTTAAAAGATAATGCAGCGTTTTATAGGTATGGTTTGTATACCGAAAACAAATATACAAAAGAACTGCTCGAATACATATTTAAGATCGGTAATATAGAAATAATAAATAAAGATAAAATTCCAAATGTGAAAAATACAAACACAGCACATAAAAATGGCTGCAAAATACGTGAAACCATAAAAAAAATAGACGGCATTACTAATTCGATAGATGAACGAAAAATATGGCTTTTAGTAAGCAGTAAGTCACATTCTGCCGCAGATCAGTTTGCCGGTTTTTGCCGTCAAACCGGTTTTGCAACGGTGGTAGGAGAAAACACCGCAGGCGCAGGAATGTCTGTAATTGGTCCGCTACCGATACCGCTTCCAAAAAGCGGAGCTTTAATTTTATTTGATTCCACTTATGCGCTTAATACGGAAGGAATGTCAAATACAGAATTTGGTACGGCACCTGATATTCATGTCAAAGACGGACAGGTTCCTATGCAGGCGTGTATGGAAGCAATTCGAGAGTATGATGCGAAAGAAAAAAAATAAGAAGTATAAGCTAATCCCATTTTTGTTATATCATGATGAAGAAATGACTATTGTTCAAAATGAGCAAGTTACTGTTGTTTTACTGGATGAAAAATTAATTGACTTTTTTGGCAAGTATGATGGTATATATGATCTGTCATTTTCGTTCAATGATTTAGTTGAATTGTATGATGATAAAGCTGATTTTTGGTTAGAATTTTTATTAAAAAATAAACTTGCTAGCGAAAATATAAAAAAAAATACAAAAATAAATAAAATTTATTTTTTTATAGATTCTCCCTTGCTGATAAAATCATTGAAATTTAATATGCAAGGCAGTTCAACTAATTTTTATATAAATGAATTTAACTATAACGATATTAATATGGCATTATTTGATTCTGTAGAAATAAACGATATTTGTTATATTGTTTTAACTTCGTTTAATTATATTGCATTTCAAAAACTTGCAAATCTACTGCGAGAAAAAAACATCATACATAAATTTGTATTTTATTATAATTACTGTTTTTATTTTACAAATTATTTTAAAAAAGAGTGGCATAATCCTTGCCCGCTCTGCTTTTTTTCTCATTTAGAAGGTTCGTTGCGTTCGGAGGCAAAGCTAAATTCCAGGCAATCTTTCCAAGGATTAATTGATCTAATTTATGCAAAAACTACATATTTTAATACAGAAATTATATTAAACAACTATAAAGCTTTAAAACTAATAAATGAAATTAGCAATGATATACAAGATTTGGATGAATATAGAATAAAGCTGATACGGTGCTTCAATATGAGTACTTATAAGCTGGACTATGATGTTGCAACTCACTGGGATATATGCGATTGTAATGAATAAGTTATTTTTAGACTATATTAAAAAATTTCATCAATTAAGCAACCCTATAAGAGAATATTATGTTTCTGCAGATATTGATCAGGTTTTGCTTCAAAAAAATATTGAAAACTATTCAAAAATTTCACTAGAAGAATATGAAGTACTAAAAACAGATAAATTTATTATTGAACTTGATAAAATTATAAATAATATAACTAACGAAAAATGTTTATATTTTGTTATTTATTCATTTTATAATGATAAATACTTGAAAAATGGTAACTATGCCTATGACTTTACTGGAAAAAAATTAGTGAAATACATGGAAATAAAAAATAAAAATAGGGAGTATTCTTTTTCAATCTCTTTTTTTGTTTCCTTGAATAACTGTATTGCAAAGTATGGTAGTAGTGGATATATTCAATCGATATTAAAAATTGGAGGAATTATAAAAGAGGTTGAAAATTTATGTAAGCACATGTCAAAATATTGTTTGAAAAAAATAAAAGATTTTAACAAAATCGCCTTTGAGCTTGACATCGATAAAACACAACAACTTGCAATTGCACAAATTGACATAAAGGAATAGATATGTTTGACTATTTAGAAAAATCATTTTTTTTACATAAAACCGTTTTTTTAAATGATCCTATCATTAGTATGGCTGTTTTTAAAGTTGAAAAGACCAAAGATAAAAAAGCCATATTTCCTTACGGTCATACTTCTGCCGGTAAAAACAAGCAGGTTGTATTAGGAAAACTATACAGTGAATACCTGGAAAGATTCAAAATGTCAGCTAATTCACGATATACTCAAGAAACTCAATTAATTTCATTGCAAAACTTAAAACCAAGGCAGATTAACCGTTCAATGTTAGGTTATGATATTGATAAGGCGTATGGTAAAAAAGATACGACCGGCACAGCTTCCGGTTTGAGGTCAGCGTTTATAATTGAAAAAGCAATTATGGAATTAATTGAAAAAAATGAGCTAATGTTAATGTGGTATAAAAAATATTGTAAAAAACTAATTAAAACTAAGCTTGTTAAAGATATTATTACTCAATATGGACTACAGACTAATGCCGTTGAAATTTTTTATAGTCAAAACATAAGTAATATTCATACGATCGCTTTTTTTATTTTTGATTCGAAAAAACAAATCGTTGGCTCCGGTATTTCCGGTGATAAGAATTCAGTAAATGCACTAAAATCAGCAATAGAAGAAGCAATTATGCAACATTTATTAAACAAATCTTTTTTTATAGATTTTAAAACGCCTGAATTTAAAAAATACTTTCTTAATTTGTCAATGACTATAGAAAAAATAAATATAAATACATTAAAGCCAATAAAAAAAATAGAAATTCAAAAAGAATTTAACGATATAGAAATTGGTTTACTAAATATTTCAGCTCAACAACGGGAAATAACCATAAAGGCTTTATCTCGAAGGATGCTTAACTGCGTTCCATTTTTAGGCAATATAAAATGTAATTTAGATAAGTATATAGTCAAATATTTTGAAATCGACAAAGAAGTAGAAAATGCACTGCAATGTCCGGTTATATGAGGGTTTAAAATGAAAAACTACACAAAAAAATGGAGCATAAAATTTATGAAGCCGTTTTTTCTAAGCATTTTTTTAATTTTTTTATTTTCTTTACTTGCAAATTATATTTCAACATTTGAACCTTTTTTTACAGGAAAAATCATCGATGCATTAACGAAACAAAACAAAGCTCTCTTTTTCCAATTTATAAATTTTTTCATCATATTGCAAATTATAGGTTTTATTTTTTCTCTGTTAATTTCATGGTTTCAATTTTTGTTGAATCGTAAAATTGGAACATATTGTTTATCATGCTTATATTTAAATTTTTTATATCTACCGACAAAAACATATACCGACAAAAACAAAGGTTTTTTATTAAATCTATTTAAGCAAGATCTTTCTGTTTTGATAAGCGTCTATACTTTACAAGTTCCTTCAATTTTAAATTCTATTGTCATTATATTTGTAATTACTTTTAGATTATTAAAAATAGACTGCTTGCTTTTTGTTTTAACAATAATAGTTTCTGTTATTCCAATTATATTGGCAAAAATTTTTGGTAAGAAACAAGCAAAAATAACAAAAATACAATACCAACAAGAAGATGCATATATGGAGTTTTTAAATGAAAGTATTTCAGGCTTGCAAGAAATAAAAAATTATTCTGCAAGAAAATTTTTTATGAAAAAATTTAAACATTTAATTCAAAACATCTACAATATTTATAAGAAAATAACGCTTGTTGGTATGAAATCCTCAACTGCTGCTTTTGCATCAAATTTTATCATTAATATTTCGTTTTTTATAATTGTTGGTTTAAGTGTTTTTGATGGTAAAAACACTGTTGGTATAATTACTGCTTCATTGATGTACTCACAAAAATTTCGTACACTTGTTTCATCAATTTTATCAGTATATAAGCAAATTATCATTTCTAAGGTTTCAATAAAGCGTTTAGAAGATTCATTTAATGCAAGAAAGTATAAAATGTCAATAGTTTTCTATAAAGATAAAGATAATGCAAACAAAGAAATAATTATTGAAGATTTAAGCTTTACATATTCAAATGGTAGTAAGATTTTTGAAACCTTAAATATAAACTTTTCATATCCTGGCTTATATTTAATAAAAGGCGATAATGGAAGTGGAAAAACTACTTTATTTAATATTCTCGCCAAAGATTTAACTAAAACTGATGGGATGCACCTTACCGGCAGCATTTGTTTTATAAATTTAAATAAAAAAATTGGTTTTGTTACACAAAAACCTTTTATTTTTTCAGCTACAATTTTAGAAAACATAAGTTTTTTGCAGAACATAAACGAACAAAAACTATACCAAGTATTAATACAAACAAAACTAGATAAAGTTATAAAAAGCCTTCCACATGGATTAAATACGAAACTCGGCAAAAATATACTCCTATCACAGGGACAAATGCAAAGGTTAGCATTGGCACGATGCTTGATTCAAAATGCAGAAGTTATTTTATTTGATGAAATAGAAAATGCTATGGATTCTGAAACGGCCAGTTCTTTGTTTGACATACTGAAAGACTTAAAGACTAAAAAGTTAATTTTAATGATAACTCATAATGAAATTTATGATGAGATTGCAACTGATATTATTAAGCTTTCAAAAATCAACTGAACTGTTTAGCATATATTTTTTTATGACAAAATTTAATAACAACATTTTAAACATTTTACTTTACTATAAATCAAAATTTTTACTTTCAATAAATCAAAAAGATAAAATTATGAAATTATTGAATGGGTACATGAATCATTAAATAAAGCATTAATAAGTTCTAAAAATCATGAGTTAAGGATAAAGCCCCTTGTTTTTTATAAAAAAAAGATGTATATTTTTTTGAGAGGAATTAGATATGAAAAATAAAAACATTTTAGTACACTTGAGTTTTTTACTGATGGTAGTTTTATTTCTATCATGTACAAAGGCTCAGGCAGAACAAAAATTACCCATTGGAGGAAACGGAATGATTAAAGAAATATATCTTGCAGGCGGCTGCTTTTGGGGCGTTGAAGGATATTTTAGACAGATACCGGGCGTAAAAGAAACGGACACAGGTTATGCAAACGGGAAAGGCGATTCTGCAAACTACAAAGGCTTGCATCATAGCGACCATGCCGAAACTGTGAAGATAGTTTATGACGCTTCCAAAGTAAGTTTACAAGAATTATTGGCCCATTATTTTAGAATAATCGATCCTACATCTTTAAACAAACAAGGAAACGATGCAGGCCGCCAATACAGAACAGGTATTTATTATGTAGACGATTCTATGGTTAAAGAAATACAGAGTTTTGTAAAATTTATGCAAAAAAAATATTCGCGGCCCATTGTTGTTGAGGTAGAAAAACTTAGACATTTTATCCTTGCAGAAGACTATCATCAAGACTATCTTCAAAAAAATCCGGGAGGATATTGCCACATAGACTTAACCCTTGCTTTAAAGCCTCTCTATGATGAAAGTAAATTTAAAGTACTTTCAAAAGAAGAATTAAAAAAATCCTTAAAACCGATCCAGTTTTCGGTTACACAAGAAAAGGCAACGGAAAGGCCATTTACAAGCGAGTACGATAAATTCGACTCTGAAGGAATTTATGTTGACATAACTACAGGGAAACCTCTTTTTTCTTCATTAAATAAGTACGATGCAGGCTGCGGCTGGCCATCATTTACAAAGGCTATTACAACTCAGGCTCTTCAATACTTGGAGGATAAAAGCCACGGCATGAATAGGACTGAAGTCGTTTCAAAAACGGGGGGAGCTCATCTCGGCCATGTGTTTGACGACGGACCTGCCGATGCAGGCGGCTTACGCTATTGCATTAACGGAGCCGCCTTGCGTTTTATCCCTTACGATAAAATGGAACAAGAGGGTTACGGCGATTATCTTCCTTACGTAAAACCGGCAGGAAATTTTTAAAACTGCCTATAAAACTTAATTTATAAACTCGACAGGCTCTGTGCGTTTTTTAGGTTCGGGGTGTTCTGCAGGATAACCGATTGCCGATATTCCGCATACTACGTGATTTTTAGGAATATTAAAAGAATCTAAAACCCGTCTTATCTCAGGCGAATTGCATTTTTCTCTCAACTGGTTTATCCAAACGGAACCCAAGCCCAGAGCATGAGCTGCAAGATAGATGTTCTCAATTGCAACCGAAGAATCGCAGTAACCGAATCGGTCATCTTCTTCAAAGCTGATGAGTATCAAAGCATCACAGTCATAGATTCGGTAATTCGGAATATCAAGTACGGAAGAAACAGCCCTTGCAAGTTCCTGTATTTTTTCCCGATTATGCACAACAGTAAATTTCCTCATCTGTCTGTTTTTACCCGTCGGAGAAGCCTTAGCACATTCTACAATTGTCTTAAGCTTTTCATCTTCGACCCTCTCTGCCGTAAACTTACGGACGCTCACACGGGTGAGCATGTTTTGAATAATTTCATTCATATCTAACCTCCATAAAATCTTAAATTGCAGCTAACTTTGGTTCCATAAAAATAGAGACAGCCCAATAGCACAAGAAAAATCTAAAAGATTTATTTGTAACCATATCAACATCCATTATAACACTCAAAAGAAGAGCTGTGTTTACTCCTAAAAATTCTTCAGCCAAGTCCAAAAACCATTTTATAAATTCAGTATCATTTGAAGCTTCGCTTATAAAAGTTAAAATTATCTTTTTAAATTCAATATCCGAATGTTTTCTTTTTGCAAAAGCTTCATCGAGCATATCGGTAAAAATTGCTCCTGTATCCCTTGCCTCATTTTTAAACCTATCATAAGCAAAATAAAAGCCGCCTTCAACCTTCATCATCGAAGCTAAACTTAAATAAGCCTCATCTTCTACCAAGGAAGGAAGGCTTTCCCTGCGGAGTAAATCGATTATAAACGGAATGGAATTTACCGACTTATAAGTCTCCATTGCTTTTATACCTGCAAGCAATATTTTAGGGTTTTGTGTTCCGGATAAGATTTGAGAAATTTTAAATTGAGAAGCCTCATCTTTAAAATGAGCAAGGGCAACCATAGCTTCTGCGGCCAAAAGATAATCTTTACTTTCAAGAGCATTTCTCAAAGGTTCAACAGCTTGATGTATATTAAAATGCGCAAGAGTTTTTGCAGCAAGAGCGGCCGTAGTAAATTCTCCCTTATTCAATTCTTCTAAAAGAGATTCCCTGTTTTTTGCAGAAAGTTTTTCTAAAGAATTTAAAGACTGCATTGCAGAATACCTTATTGAAAACCTTGGCGACTTCATATATTGATTTAACTTGTCGGCAGATTCTTGCGAAGCTGTTGCCGTAAGCTCATGCAAAATTTTTTCTTCCGTTTGAAGGTTTTCACTTGAATCCAACTTATATAAAAGGTTTAATGCCTTCATGTCTCTCGGCGAAAAAATAACGGCAAGAGCATCTTTTACCAATCTGCCTCCAAGGTTTAAAAGCTTAACCTGAAAAATCATTCCAAACAGGATGCAGATTATAACTCCCGAAAAAAATAAACGGTACATGCTTAAATTGGAAAATCCTGCCAATTGTAGAATATCCAAAATACGGCCTCCTAAGATTGAACCGAGAGCACCGGTAATTCCCATTACAAAAAAGTTAAGCATACTTAAATCCATCAAAAAATTTGATGGAACTATTCCGAAGAAGTAGGCTTGCGATGCATCCATTTGCGCAGAAAATCCCATATTTGTCAGGATCGAAAATAAAATCAAAAAGATAAAAGCAATCAAATGCATTTCTCTGGCCGGAGCTATAATTGCAGGAATAAGAGCCGCAACACTGAGAGCCGTAAAAATAACATACATGGGTTTTGCCCCCATCCTGTCTATTAAAAGGCGCATTAAAAGCCCCACCAAAAGAGAGCCCATGGTTGAAGCAAGAGAAAAGATAATAACCAAATTATCGGGGATAGAATAAACGGCCTTACCGTAAACAATTATAAAGGGGCGGGCTAAACTTATTCCGAATTGAATTATAAAAAACGAAAAAATATAAAGCCTAAAATTTTTATCTGCAAGAGTTACCTTAGCTGCATCAAAAAAAGAACTTTTTTGAAGACTTTGATTTCCTTTTTTTAGTTTTCTTATTTCTTTTCGGCTTTTTCCTTCAGCTCTAGCCTCTTTCACCGCTTCCATTCTTTTTTCAAAATCGGGATCCGGAAGTTTAAGCAAAAGAGCCGAGGCTGCAAAACCTGTAATAATACCTATAATTGCAGTTATGTTATATGTAGAAACTATATCGATTCCTAGCTTTGGAGAAAACCATAAAAAAACGGTTAAAAATATTATGGCGGCAAGGGCGGCCGAATTATTTGTTAAAGATATTTTAACTATATAAGAATTTCTATCCCTGCCGGGAGCCAAAAGACTTATGACAGGATTGTTAGCCACTATCCCTGCTCCTCTAAAAAAATTAAAAAGGGCAACCGCAAGTAAAAGCATAAAGATAGCGGCTTCATTTTCTCCCCTAAAATAAAAAAACGGAATAAACAAAATAGGTAAAAGAGAGGCATTGCGCAAAAACCAAGTATAGGCAAAAGTTTTTACAATCGTAAACCGCCGTGCCATAAGTTTCCCTAATGGAATGGTAAAATAACACATGTACATAAAGGCTGTAAGCAAGCCTATAACGGTGCTGTTAGCTTTTAAAGCAAGGGCATAAAGAGTAATTGTATTTCCTGTAACAAGGGCAAACGAAAAAGAATTGATTCCGTTATACGCATTAAAAACACTGCGGCCCTGTTTTATTCTAAAATTAGATAATTGTTCTTCCATCGGTATTATTTTAATCTATTTTTTTAAAACAAACAAGTATTCCGAAACATGTATACTTCTATTGTTAAGGTTACGGCTTCCTCGAAAAGTGTTATATTTTATTTTGGAGGTTTTTAACTCTCCGTATTTTTGCAGCATACTGCTCATCTCTTCAAAAGAAATAAAGCCTTCCGAATTGTACGAAATAATGGCGTACTTTGAATCGAGAGACGATATTATTTCTTCAAGGGATTTTAAGGCCGAATGCCTTTTATTAAAAACAGAGCGTTTCCATCCTTGGGTAATTCCACTGACGGGGCTTATAGGAACATCCAGTCTATTTTTAAGAATCAAATTAAGCATAAAATAATTTGAACCGTAGGGGTGCTGATTATAAGGAGGGTCGATATAAACCATATCAACATTCTTTATTTCTTTTGAAAGAAGAACTGCATCTTTTGTAAAAATTTCAAGCTCTGAATTAAAATTACTAAAGACAGGCTCTTTTAATTCCACCTCTCCCAATATTCTTGTTAGGGCATTTTTACCGCTGGCACCGAAGCAGCCTATTCCGGTATTTTCATTTTTATAAAATCCTTTAAATACTCCGCTCGTATTTACATGGATTGAAGCTTCGGTAATTAAGGGAGCTAAAAAAAATCTTTTTAAATTTTCTTCCGATATAATTTTATCTATAAAATTTCTGTATGTGTCGATTAAAAGAGCGTTCTTATGTGTATAAAAAACCCTTTCTCCTCTTTGGATTTTATTGTCATCCTTAGGAGCATAGTTTTTGGTAATTATGCCGGGGATTTTTTCCTTTAAACAAGAGGATATAATTTCATTTCTCAATTCATTACAAAGTTTTTTAGGATATTCTTCCTTATTTGTAAGATAGCAGCCGTTTATTACATAAGAATAATTTTCCAAATCATTAACAATTATTTTTGAAGAATATTTTTTTAACATTCGGGCAACTATACCTGAACCCGAAAAAAGGTCTGCACAGATAAGTTTTTCTTTGTTTAAATTTTTCCGAATTGATTTTACTTCATCTTCTATTTTGTATATTAAAGACCTTTTATTGCCGAGATACGTGATTATCTGTGTAGTAAGAAAGTCTTTATTTTCTTCTTGCTGTTCTTTCATAGGTTAAGTTCTTCTTTAATTAAAGAAAGATTATAGTACTACAAAAATTAGAAACTTACAAGAAGATACACCGTCCATAGGATTCTCATAGACCGTTCATATAACGCTCATCCTTTGATGAATTTATAAAAACTATAAAAGTTATAGACCGGAAAAATTTTATATCTGCGTAACATCCGTTACAGATTTTTTCCCATAGATTTGGTATATTATATTTATGAACTTAATAATATTTTCAGGCCCGCCGTCGTCGGGCAAAACAAGTGTAATCTTAAAAACGATAGATGCCTTAAAAAGGCAAAATATAAAAACGGGAGCGGTAAAATTCGACTGCCTCTATACTGATGATGACCTTCTATATCAAAAGGCCGGTGTTCCGGTACAAAAAGGAATCTCCGGTTCCCTATGTCCCGACCACTTCTTTGTGTCAAACATAGAAGAAGCCGTGCAATGGGGAATCAAGGAAGGACTTGACATTTTGGTAAGCGAATCAGCTGGGCTTTGTAACCGCTGTTCCCCCTATATAAAAAATATTTTAGGCATCTGCGTAATCGATAACCTGTCGGGAATAAATACTCCAAAAAAGATAGGCCCCCTTTTAAAATCCGCCGACATTGTAGTTATCACAAAGGGAGACATCGTTTCTCAGGCCGAACGCGAAGTTTTTGCGGCAAGGGTAAACGCCGTAAATCCTAGGGCAGTTATCATGCATGTAAACGGTCTTACGGGTCAAGGAGCATTTGAGCTCAGCACCCTTTTAACCGATAGAGCCGAAGATATTTCTACGGTGCAAGGAATGGAACTCCGCTTTCCCATGCCGGCAGCTCTTTGTTCTTATTGTTTGGGTGAAACAAGAATAGGAGAAAATTTCCAAATGGGAAATATCCGCAAAATGAAAATTGCCGAAGAACAAGGAATAAAAAAATGAAAAATGAATTTTATTTAAATGATGAAAATACGGAAGTTAAAAAACTTTCTGAAAAATCAATTCAAAATCTTTTAAGCGAGTACCCTTTTATCGAGGATTTTATTACTGAAAACCGTCTGATTGAAATAGGTATTTTAAATAACAAAGAGAAAACTTTAAAAGATTTTTTACAATCGCTTTCCGATGAAGTTTGCGAAGAAAAAGCAATTAACAAAGAAGAACTCTACTCTGCATTTTTTGAATACATAATCCAAATGAAGGCCTTCCTTAATTTGGAAAATGCAAACGATGTCCACAGTCTTACAATTCTTCCCGGAACAAACAAGTCCGGCGAAACCGAAAACTTTGATGAGCTTACCCTTTATACCTCTCAAATTATTTCGATTGTAGGCCCGACAGGTTCGGGAAAATCAAGGCTCCTTGCCGACATCGAATGGACAGCCCAAAAGGATACGCCCACAAACCGCAGCATTTTGATCAACGGCAAAACACCCGATAAGACAATCCGTTTTTCGGTAAACAATAAACTTGTAGCTCAGCTCTCACAAAATATGAACTTTGTAATGGATTTATCCGTAAAAGAATTTATCGAGCTTCATGCGGAATGCCGGCTTATCCAAGGCAAAGAAGGTGCGGTAAAAAATATCATAGAAGCGGCAAACAATCTTGCAGGCGAAAAATTTAACTTAGATACGCCAATAACGGCCTTGAGCGGAGGACAGTCGAGGGCACTTATGATTGCAGACACGGCTATTCTAAGCTCTTCTCCCATCGTCCTCATAGACGAAATAGAAAACGCAGGCATTGACCGCAAAAAGGCTTTGGAGCTCTTGGTTTCTAAGGAAAAGATTGTTTTAATGGCCACACATGACCCCGCCCTTGCCCTCTATGCAGACAAGCGAATAGTTATCAAAAACGGAGGAATAGCCGCTGTTATTGAAACCTCAAAAAAAGAAAAAGCAATTCTCGCCGACCTTGAAATTATGGATGCAAAAATTCAAAATATGAGAACAAGGTTAAGGGCGGGTGAGGAGCTTGGGCTTACAAAATAGAGGAGAATGATAAAAATCTTTTTATAATTTACTATTTTTTTTAAATGATTCCTATAAATATAATGAAGAGGAGAAATGTGAAAAAATCAAGGATAAAACAAATGATTAAGAAGTTTGAAGATTTAACATTGCAGGACGACTAATAAAAAATGTACGTCCTGTACATTTTTTATCTTAGAGTTTTGCTGATGCAAAACTCTCACAGCTATAACCACCGCCATCCGTGGCGGAATGCAAAATGAAGGTTTATGTAAAGCACTTATTGAAATGATATTATCTGATACAATAGGCAAAATTGCATATATTTCGGTACAGCACAATATTAGCACCTATGAACAAGCCAAATCCGTAAGATTTGATGTTTTAGTGCAAACAGAAAACGGTAAATTTTACGATGTTGAAATGCAGGTGAGCAACGAGAAAAACATACCTAAAAGAATGAGGTTTTACCAAGCAGCCATAGATATTTCGTTCTTGGATAAGGGGAATTTCTATAACGATTTAAACGATAGCTTTATAATTTTTATTTGCACTTTTGATGCTATCGGTAAAAACAAATCTGTTTATACCTTTGAAAACATCTGTATTGAAGATAAAAACACATCTTTACAAGATGGAACAAAAAAGATTATAATAAACTCAGAGGCTTTTAATAGTACTGAAAACAAAGAATTAAAAGAATTTTTAGAATATCTTAAAACAGGTAAAACAAAGAGTGAATTTACAAGGAGGATAGAAGAAATGATACAAACAGTAAAACAAAACGAACAAGCAAGGCAAGAATATAGATTAATGTCCACTTTTGAGATGGATGCTATAGAAAAAGGGATTTACCGCAAAGCCATAGAAACAGCTAAACTTATGAAACAAAAAAACTTTGATATAGCTTTAATTAAAGAAATAACGGGACTTTCCGAATCCGAAATTGAAAAACTGTAGATTAGGGGAAGTACAGCCGGCGAAGCTTCGAGGCTAAGAAACTTTTTCGGATAAAAGATTTCTTGATCTAGAAACTTCGTTGGTTGTTACCTTTCCCTAGCGCCTGACGCGGTACCTTATAAGATCCATACCGTTTTTTTTACCGCTCACCGCCATGAATAGCGGTGGTTACATTCTTGCGATGTTTTGCCGAAAAGGCAAAACTCGAAGCTCAAAATCGGACACGGATGTCCGATTTTGAGTACCTCTCCGGCAAAATGTGTGAGCTCAAGGCCGGCAAGCCAAGCGGAAGCCAATAGATTCGTCCCCGTCGTGAGTAAAGCAGGTACCCCGCCTGGCTACACGGCAGTACGTCGCGTCACTCATCCAGGTCCAGCCGCCACCGCGAGTAACACGGTACGGGCCTGACGCAGGCCCCGCATAGTCCGCCCCCGGAGAAGCCGGTATAGAGCCATACCAATCCCAGCACAATTCCTTCACATTTCCCGTCATGTCATATAAACCGTAGCCGTTAGGAGACTTTTTCTTTACTTCATGAGTTTTACTTCCGCTGTTTAAAGTGTACCAAGCATAGTTTTTAAGTTCAGCCTCGGTATTTGTTCCTGCCCATTTATAATCAGTTCCTCCCTTCGCTGCCCATTCCCATTCCGCCTCCGTTGGAAGTCTAAAACCGCTTTTATTCATATCAAGCTCTGCCTTATTCCAATCTGCATTATCAGTAGTAGGGATTGCGGCAAAGCTAAGAGTTTTAAAATCAACGGGGGTTCCTCCAACATTTACCGTATAGCAGGGTTCAAGATTTAGTTTTATACTGAGTTTATTACAAAAAGCTATTGCATGATACCAGTTTACCCGTTCTACAGGACGCTTTACCTGTGTTTCGCCTGCAACAGGTTCTTTGCCGGAGCTTCCATCAAACTCGCTGGGATTATTGCCCATCACCTTTTCCCATAGTTCCTGAGTTACCTCAGTCTCCCCTATAAGATAGGCACTTAAACTTACGGTATGAGGCTGATTCTTATCGAAACTATTATTATTGTAATCATTATCGCCCAACTGGGCATCCACAGCGGCTATACCTTTCATGGTAAATTCGACTCCTGCAATATCATAGGTTATATATTCTTTTATTATAACCTTAATATCCTTACTCCAACCTGCATAGTTTCCTACAGATCCTTCAACCGACAAGCTTACCGTATTTTCTCCAAATTTAAGTGTCCCGTTTGTTACTGTTACGAGAATTTGTTTATCGGTCTGTGATCCGTAATCGAATTTTGCAACTACATCAGAAGGAGTAACTTTTTCTTTGCCTTTAACAATCATACTGCCGGGGGATGCATCTTCATCAAAAATTGTAAGTGTTTTTAGCTTTAACTCATAATCAAAATCGACCTTTACAGTTGTATCTCCTGCTCAGATTCCTTCATACCTTTACAAGTTACAAAGGTAATATCCTTATCCGGTATTTCGTTATCAGTCTTTGCTCTGCGTCCTGCTTCATCATTATCAAGCAAAATATGATAAGAACAAAAGGAAGATTTTAACTCCCCTATTCTGTATTTTATTTTTGAACTACCTCGTAGTTCTTCTATAATTAAAAAATTTTCCTTTAATTTTTCTTTTAATACCTTACTTAATAGGGGAAGTACAGCTTGCAAAATAATGAAGTCGCTTTCTCCTTCAACAACCAAAACTTGCTCGGCATTTTTTAAGTTATCCGATGTTTTTATACCTAAAACCTCTCTTATAACTTTTAAATTTCCGGCAGGGGCTGCCTTACCGTCATTTATAATGATGTTTGAATCTATATTTTCACGATCTACAAAGATAGGACTATGTGTAGAGATGATTACTTGATTTTTTTCGGCTATCTCATATATCTTATTTTTTAAAAGATGTACGGCTTCAGGATGTAGATGACTTTCAGGTTCTTCTATTGCCACAAAAGAAATTTGGTCTTTTTTTAATGTCATATCCTTTAACAAGGCCATTGTAACCAAACTTTTTACTCCGTCACCCTTTAACTCAAGACCTGTTTTTGTGCCGTCATCTATTTCGATATATTCACGACCTGAATACAAATGTCTGCTCATATATGAGGGCTCACTGTTGTTTGCAATTATTACATCCTTTACATTAGGAACAAGCTGTACTATCGAATCTTTAATGGTCTTGCTAATCTTTTTTAAAACAGGGGCTTCCAGTTTTTTGATAGATTCCAAAGCTTGTTTATATTTCTTATCTTCTTTGATTCCTAATAATTCATTGCTTATAAGCTCATAGACAATTTTTGCAGCATCTTCCTCGGTTCGGACTGCAGGAATATAATTGAAATATATTTTTTCTTTTACGAATTCACATATCTCATGTTTTTGATCTCCAACTATTTTTTTGTTCTTTTTGTTTTGTTCACTTATCTCAAGCTCTCCCTTAGCATTTGAATCTATACTTATTTCAAATACAATAGTGGATGAAAGTTTAGTTTTAAACCTCTTATTAAATTCTTCCTTTTCTGTCTGAGATAACTCAAATTCAAGACCAAGTCTTGTTTCTCCACCTATACCATCTTGGAGGGATATTGGAAAATCCCTTTCCCAGTCATAATTCTTAGTCCGTGAAAATATCAATCGGCTGCTGCTAATAGGTCTCTTTATAAACCGGCCTGAACTTATAATATCCATTGCAAGCCCAAGAGCCTTTAAGAGGTTCGACTTACCCTCATTGTTTTTACCGATTAAAATAGAAAGTTTTTTTAATGGTATTACACTTTTCTTTGTGATGCTTCTAAAATTTTCAACCGAAAAAGATACTACTTCCATAAAATAAATTTCCTTTTATATTAAATTAAGATATTTTAGCTTTGATAAATAAGAAGTAAAAACACAAACTGTCTTTGTGAAATCAAATAGAATATAATGGTATATATTCTTTAACGGTTTATTTTCAAAAAAGAATTGACCTATATGAGAAAAATAAGTATTACTAGCTTTGATTAGAGATATTTTACCTAATAGAGAAAATGGGAGGGGTAGCTTAGGCTAACATTTTTCGGCACATAATCGGCACACAAAAAATTATAATGAGAAAAATTGAATTTTAAGCCTAGATAAGATTTTTCTTTCATACCTACTATTATACTCCAAAATATAAAAAACATCAACGGCTTTTCCTAAAAGTTGCTTTTCATAAAAGTGCTTTTCATACGGTGTTTAACTTTTCCCAAAGCTCGGCGATTTTTTTGATAAGTGCTTCCTTTTCTACCTTGCCCAAAATATAAGCATCGGAAAGTTTTTTTAGCTCGGGTAAATCTTCTCTAAAGATTTCAAACTTTGATAAAGGCAGGGCATCTGCATCATACTCTATGCAAAGACTTCCTATCCTCGCATTCCTTTCAATTTTGCGGACAGCCTTATGAGAAGAAGCCGCCCTTTCAAAGGCTTTAAAAATATCGTCATCTTTTATAAGCTCGCCCCGCAGCCTTATATGCCCGGGAAAAAAACTTGAAACAGTCATTACTTTCTCCAATAAAAACTTTTTGCAGGAAGCCTCAGAGCCTTTCGGCTCTGTTCTGTAATGAAATTTTTCATCGTATCCGCTAAAGCGGATAGTGAATCAGCTTCCGAAAAAAGTTTTTAGTAGTGCTTTTGCAACGAAGTGAAAAAGCACATAGAATAAACGATGTTTTGTGAGAAGCACAAAACTCGAAGATAAACAGTGAGGCTGAATTTCAGCCGAACTGTTTATCGTATCTCCGATAAAAATTTTTATGAAAGAGGCGGCTCATAGCTTCTCATTGCAGACATACCTATGGCAACCGTCGATCCGTTATGAATAAAAGCGGCCGTAGCCGGAGGAATGGAGCCTGCAAGTTCCCCTGCAATAAGGGCTGAGTTAATACCGATAATAGCCCCATTGTTTGACTTGATTCTTTTGATTAAGCCTGTTGCTATACGCCTTAAAATGGGTAAGGCTCTTAGCCCATCATCTGGCAGAAGAATGTCGGCCGTTTCTCCCGCTATCGAAGAGGCCTGCCCCATTGCAATGCCCACATCCGCTTCCGAAAGGGCAGGAGAATCATTTATCCCGTCGCCTATCATTACAACGGTTTTTCCTTCTTTTTTCAATGTCTTTATAAAATCGGCCTTTGTGTCAGGCAGGGCCTGCGCATAATAGCGGTCAATCCCCGTCCTTTCAGCTATGCTGCGGGCGGTTTGGGGGCCGTCCCCGGTAAGCATAATTACATTTTTTATTCCGAGTTTGTGAAGTTCTGAAACAACTTCTTTTGCCTCAGGCCGCACCGGATCTTCTATCGCAATGATACCGGCAAGTTCTTTTCCTATCGATAAATATAACTGAGAACAGCCGCTTTTCGACAAATCTTTAATAGCTTTTTCGGCTTCTTCCGTTTTAGGAATGCCCTCATCATCGAATATAAAATGAGCGCTTCCTATTCTCAGCTCCTCCCCTTTTAGGGTAGAAGCAAGGCCATGGGCTAAAATGTAAGAAACCTTTGTATGTTCTTCCCGGTGTTTAATGCCCCTTTTTTCGGCCTCCCGCACCACGGCCCGTGCAAGCGAATGCGGAAAATGCTCTTCAAGACAGGCTGCTATTTTCAATATGTTTCTTTCGGCTCGGCCGCCGAAGGTGATTATCTTTTTAACCGAGGGCTGGGATTCCGTCAGTGTTCCCGTCTTATCGAACACGATTGTGTCCGCACGGGCAAAGTCTTCCAAAAACTTGCCGCCCTTTACGGTAATGCCGTGCTCGGCGCAGTTTTTCATAGCTGAAAGCACGCAGACGGGGGCAGATAACTTCATTGCACAAGAATAGTCGACAAGAAGGGTCGAGGCGGACTTTGCAAAGTTACGGGTAAAGGCATAGGTTAAGCCTGCGAGTAAAAAATTATAAAACACCAGTTTGTCCGCCGTCCGCTCAGATTTTATCTGCGAAGCCGCCTTAAGCGATTGCGAGCGGTCTATCATATCGGCTATCTTGCTGACCCGCGTTTCCCTGCCGCAAGCCTTTACACAGACACGGATTTCTCCTTCTTCAACAATGGTTGAAGCAAAGACGGTATCGCCCGGTATCTTGTGAATGGGAAGCCCTTCCCCCGTCATCGAAGCCTGATTGACGGAAGCCTCCCCTGAAACAACCGTTCCGTCTGCGGGAATAACCGAACCTATTCTAAGAATAACCGTATCGCCTGCTTGAAGAAGATTAGCGGATATTTCCGTTTCGTTTCCGTTCCTTAGGACGTGAACCGTTTCTTTTGTGTTTAAAAAACTGAGGGCTAAATTTTCATAAGACTTCCGTCTGGTATATTCTTCCAATATTTCGCCCATTTCAAGCATCATTGCGATGGTACCGGCAGTGTTTAAATCTCCCGTACCATAAGAAAGAGAAAGCGCGGCCGCATCCAAGGTTTCGGCACAAAAGGGTCTTCCGCCTGCTAAAGCTCTTATTCCGCCTTTTACACGGGGCATAATCGTATAGAGAGCCAATATTCTGCGGACGGGAAGAGGTAATAGCCTTCGGATAAAGAATTCCGCAAGCAGGCTTATCAGAGAAACCGCCAAGCTCTCCGTTACAACAGGTTCTTCGACGCTTGACAATAGTTCTTCATTTTCAAGATAGGCGGAATTTAAAGCCTTGATGTACGAAAGAGACTCGTCTTCACTTATCCCAGAGTATTCAAGTAAGATGCTTCCCGAAACGGGATTTACACTTATAGACCTTATGCCTTCTTGCAAAGACACAAGGGTCTCTACAAGAACGGCTTGTTTACGGCTTAAGCCTTTCCGTTTATATCTTAAACGCAAACGTCCCGGAAGGCGGTGAGCAATATAAAAATTCATAAAGATTTTATAGGTAAATCTATTTTGCTTCTGCAGCTTCTTTGTTATATGCAGCTTCCGCCACTATATCCTGAGCGTCTTCTTTTACTGTTTCGACAAAGGCGGCGGCATCTTCTTTTAATTTTAGGCCTGCTCCTACTACTTTAGCACAAGCCTTTTTAAAACCGGCATTTTTGGCTAAGAGAACCGCGGCTCCTCCTGCAGCAACACCGAGTGCAAAAGCTCCCCATTTGGTCATATCATACCTCCAATAATCCTATCTTTGTAGGGCGTATTTTACCATTTTTTTATTATATTTACAATACGGATGTTTTTTATCTCTCAAAAATTTTTAAATACAAAGGATAACAACCTCAAAAGCCTGTACAAAAACTTCAGTTTTTAGACAGGCTTAAGTATCTATTCTTTTTATTGCCGAAAGAGCTTTGTTGCGGTATACCAAATCGTCCCGAACGGAAAAGCCCTGCTGTTCCCAAAAAGCGTTTCCGTCTTTGTTTTTTTCAAATACAACCAGAGCAGCCTTATGTATGCCGAGCTTTTTTAAAGCGTCCAGTGCAGAGGCAACCAAACGGGAGCCGATCCCTCGCTTACGGTAATTCGGATGAACGGCGGTATGATAGATATAGCCCCTCCGTCCGTCGTTTCCCGCCAATATAACGCCCGCAATTTCTTTCGGGTTTTCGCTTTTGGCAACAAAACAAGTTTCCGGATTGCGTTTTAAAAATGCGGCAATCCCCTCTTTTGAATCGTCAAAATTGTTAAGTCCCATACCCGCACAAGATATCCATAAACCGTACACGGCTTCGTAGTCGGACAAATGCATAAGACGTATGTTCATAGCTCGAGCTGCTTTTTAGGATACTGCCGTCTCTTCATTCTCTTTTTCAAAAAGTTTAGGAGCCTTTTCTTCTGCGATTATAGCATCAAATTCTTCGTTTTCGATAGTTTCTTTTTCTAAAAGAGTTGTAGCAATTTTTTCTAAAAGATGCTTTTTTTCATTCAGCATTTTCACAACACCTTCATAGCGTGTATTGATTATTTTTGCTATTTCTTCATCAATGTATTGCTGAGTTGTTTCGGCATATTCACGCACCATTCTAGGTTCATTATCGCCAAGATATCCGGCACCACGCTTGCTCAAGGCTACGTTTTTAAATTTAGAGCTCATACCGTAATCGGTTATAAGGCTTCGGGCAATATCGGTAGCTCGGGTTAAATCATTCGCCGCTCCGGTAGAAACCATATTGAACTTTACCTGTTCAGCGGCACGGCCGCCTAAAAGAACATCTATCTCGGCTAAAAGTTGTTTTTCTGTAACAATGTGCTTATCGTCTTCGGGAATATGGAAGGTATAACCTAAGGTTGAGGTTCCGCGGGGAACGATAGTTACCTTATGTACCTTATCGGCTCCATCGGTAAAACTGCCCACGATGGCATGACCTGTTTCATGATAAGCTATTACCCTTCTTTCTTCTTCGCGGATTACGCGGGACTTTTTCTGCAAGCCTATCATTGCCTTTTCAACAGCCTCATCCAAATCCGTCATAATTACGGTCTTTCTTTTGCCTCGGACGGCTAAAAGAGCTGCCTCATTTATAATATTTGCAAGGTCAGCACCGGAACATCCCGCCGTAATACGGGCTATCGCAGCCAAATCGGCTGAAGCATCCAGCTTAACACTTTCTGCATGGAGCTTGAGAATCTGTTCTCTTCCCTTAACATCGGGGCGGTCAACTACGACCTGCCGGTCAAAGCGGCCGGGTCTTAGCAATGCCGGATCCAAGACATCCGGGCGGTTGGTAGCAGCCAAAAGAATCAAGCCCGTCTTATTATCAAAACCGTCCATTTCAACTAAAAGCTGGTTCAAGGTTTGTTCTCTTTCATCATTTGAACTATAAGAATTATGACGGGACTTTCCTATAGCATCCAATTCATCTATAAAGATAATACACGGGGCTTTTTCACGGGCCTGTCTGAATAGGTCACGCACGCGGGAAGCTCCCACGCCGACAAACATTTCAACAAAGTCGGAACCGCTTATTCTAAAGAAAGGAACTCCTGCTTCACCTGCAACAGCCCTTGCAAGAAGAGTTTTTCCCGTTCCGGGAGGGCCTACCAAAAGAACACCTCGCGGAATTTTTCCGCCTATCTCGGTATATTTTTGAGGATATTTTAAGAAGTCAACAACTTCCATTAATTCTTCTTTAGCCTCATCGACACCTGCAACATCCTTAAAACGGGTTTCAACCTTTCCCTCGTCTATTGCCGCACTTCTGGCTTGCCCTGGAGAAAAAATACTTCCTCCTAAACCGCCCATTCCCTTCGTCATCCTCCTCATAATGGCACGCCAAACAAGGAATATCAAAAGGAAGGGAAGTACCCACTGTAAAAGAAGCTCAACAATATAACTTCTTTCCTTGGGCTTTATATGATAAACCACATGATGTTCATCCAAAAGCTGTAAAAATTCCGAAGTATATATCCCGACAGTCGTATATTCATTAGTATTTTTTTGCACCGACAAAAATGAAAATAAAGAAGTGTTTGAAGAAGTATCATCTTGCACACTGGTATAACCTGTAAAATAAACGGGACCTAAAACAACTTTTTTTATTTGCCCTGAAGTAATCCTATCCTTAAATTCCGAAAACGGAATTAAGGCGGAACTGTTGAGAATCATTACTTGGTTAATTAAGATAAAAATTATAACTAAAAGCGGCGCTAAAAGCCATAAAGAAAAAAACGGCTTCTTGGGAGTTTTTTTATCATCTCCATCGGAATCCGGCCCGAAGTTAAAAAAGTTAAACGGATCGTTTTGGTTTTTATCGTCGTTATTTTTACTCATACATTCTCCTAATATTGTCTATCCTATTTTACTATAATACATAAAAGATAAGAAAAAGTCGATAGGGAATCAAATTTATATTTCGATTAAAGAGTATAATTTTTATAATAAAGAATATCTACAACAAAAAAGTTTCTTATCTCATAAATTATTTATTCGTATTTTCTTTTATAGTATTCATAAGCTCGTGAATAACTTTTTCGATGCTGGGGTCAGCAGTAATTTGTTCTTCAATCTTGTTACAGCCATGCAAAATAGTAGTATGATCGCGGCCTCCGAAGTCATTACCCAGTTCGGTTGTAGAACACTCCGTCATTTCCCTGCAAAGGAACATGGCGATTTGACGCGGGAAAGAAAAGCTCTTGGTGCGCTTTTTGCCTTTAATGTCTGAAATTGAAATACTAAAATAATCGGCAACGGTTTTTTGAATAAGATCGATAGTAACATTCCTTTGGCGGGTAGATCCGAAAATATCCCGTAAAACGTTCTTTGCCGTAGCCTCGTCCATTGTTTTTTTTGTAAGCTCCTTATAGGCTATGAGTTTTGTTAAGGCCGCTTCCAAGTCACGGACATTTGAAGAAATATTTTTTGCAACCATGTTGATAACTTCATTAGGAATTTTTATACTGTGCTTTTCCATTTTCTTTAAAAGAATCGCATAGCGGACTTCATAAGAAGGTGTCTGAAGGTCAACATTTAATCCCCTCTCAAATCTGGATTTTAAACGCTGTGAAAGATTTTTAAGCTCTGAAGGCGGACGGTCGCATGTGAACACGATTTGCTTATTTTTTTCGTAGAGTTCATTAAATGTATGAAAAAGTTCTTCTTGAGTTTCTACCTTTCCCTGAAAAAAGTGAATGTCATCTATAAGAAGAACGTCGGCATTTCGGTATTTATTTTTAAATGAGGACATCTTTCCTTTTTTAATACACTCAACAAATTCATTTGTAAAATTTTCTGCCGTTACATAGATAACTTTTAAATTCGTATTATTCCATATTTTATTTCCGATTGCCTGCATAAGATGGGTTTTTCCCAAACCTACGCCTCCATAAATCAACATCGGATTATAAGCCGTTCCGGGATTTGTTGAAACTGCAATCCCCGCATTTACGGCAAAGGAGTTGTTCGGCCCGACAACAAAATCATCAAAACTATATTCAGCTTTTAGGTCCGGATGCTGTCCCCTCCCATTATCCTCAGTTTTGGCCGGCTTTTGCCTTTTTTTTGTTTCTTTTTCGGTTGATATGGGACCGGAAACAGCTGCATTTTCTTCCGTTTCATCGTGATTTGCAGTATTTTCTTTATTGATATTAAATTCTATGGACAATTTTTTACCGGACAGTTCAAAAAGTTTCTTTTCTATAGCTTTTTTGTGCTTTGTAACGAGTTGATCTCTAAAAAACTGAGACGGTACGGTTAAAACTACCGAATTTTCCGTCGATTTTTCATATTTTGCAGGTATAAACCACATTGAAAATACCGGAAAGGACAGCTCTTCTTTAAACTGATTGACGGCCTCATCCCAAAAAATCTTATAATCCCATTCACTCAT